>JAFAFE010000001.1 GCA_023423655.1 Pseudomonadota bacterium | reverse complement strand
CCGCCCTTGGACGCCGAATAGGCCGCCTGGCCGATCTGGCCATCTTCAGCTGCAACGCTGGCGGTATTGACGATCGCACCGCGCAGGCCAAGTTCGTCCATCGGGTCGAGCGTCAGCATCCCTGCCGCCGATTTGGCGATGCAGCGAAACGTGCCGACAAGGTTGACCTGAATGATGAAGTTGAACGCTTCCAGCGGGAAATGCTTGATCGAGCCGTCTTCCTTGGAGCGGCTTGCGGTCTTCATCGCATTGCCCATGCCTGCGCAATTCACAAGGATGCGCTCTTGGCCGTGGGCCGCACGCGCCTTGGCAAAACCGGCATCGACGCTTTCGTCGCTGGTGACATTGACTTCGCAGAAAATACCGCCGAGTTCCGCGGCCATGGCTTCGCCTTTTTCGGCCTGAAGGTCGAAGATGGCCACTTTGACGCCCTTGGCCGCGAGCGCCCGCGCGGTAGCTGCCCCAAGGCCGGATGCGCCGCCAGTGACGACCGCTGATACGGATGAATCAAGTTTCATTGTTAATCTCCCTAAATAGCCCCTCCCCTTCAGGGGAGGGGTTGGGGTGGGGTCTGTCCAAATAGCGCAATGTGCGCTGCAAGACCCCACCCTGTTCGCCTAATTCGCTACGCTCATAAGGCTTCACTGCCCCTCCCCTGAAGGGGAGGGGATAAAGTATTACAACCGCTCGACAATCGTCACATTGGCGAGGCCGCCGCCTTCGCACATGGTTTGCAAACCATATTTGCCGCCATTGGCTTTGAGGACGTTGAGCAAGGTGGCCATCAGCTTGGTGCCGGACGCGCCGAGCGGGTGGCCAAGCGCAATCGCGCCGCCGTGCATATTCATGCGCGCAGGGTCTGCACCGACATGTTTGGCCCAAGCGAGCGGCACGGGGGCGAAGGCTTCATTGACTTCATACGCGTCAATATCGCCGATTTTAAGGCCCGCCCGTTGCAACGCGCGGTCGGTCGCGAACAAAGGTTCTTCGAGCATGATGACGGGGTCGCCGCCGGTCACGGTCACATTATGGATGCGCGCCACCGGCGTCAGGCCATATTCCTTGAGCGCAGCTTCCGACACGATCAGCGCGGCCGACGCGCCATCGCAAATCTGGCTGGAATTGGCCGCGGTAATCACGCCGCCTTCCTGCAAAAGCTTGACGCCTGCAATGCCTTCCAAGGTTGCGTCAGCCCGGATGCCTTCATCGGCAAGATGCAGCTCGGTGCCATTTTCGCCTTCGATTTCGAGCGGGACAATTTCATGGTCGAACTTGCCCGCATCGCGCGCCGCCGCCGCACGGCGATGGCTTTCGAGCGAGAAGGCGTCGAGATCTTCCTTGGAAAAGCCGTGCTTTTTCGCGACCATTTCCGCGCCCATAAATTGCGAGAACATGAGGCCGGGATATTTTTCTTCGAGGCGCGGCGACTTATAAGTGCCGAGGCCTTCCTTCATATGGAACATACCGGTCGAACCCATCGGCACGCGCGTCATCGATTCGACGCCCGCCGCAATCACCACATCCTGCGTTCCGGACAAGACAGCCTGCGCGGCAAATTGCATCGCTTGTTGCGACGAGCCGCACTGGCGGTCGATGGTGACAGCAGGCACGCTGTCGGGCAGCGCCTTGGACGCCAGCACCGCGTTGCGGCCAACCTGAAAGCTTTGCTGGCCGCCCTGCATCACACAGCCCATAATCACATCTTCGACGCGCGCCGGGTCCATACCGGTTTTGGCCATCAGATGGTCGAGCGTGACCGCTGCCATATCCACCGGATGCCAGCCCGCAAGCTTGCCGCCGCGTTTGCCGCCAGCGGTCCGGAATGCGTCTACTATATATGCCGTTGCCATGTCACAGGGTCCTTCCGATCAATTCTTTCATGATTTCATTGGTGCCGCCAAAGATGCGGGTGACGCGCGCGGCGCGCCAGGCACGGGCAATCGGATATTCATTCATATAGCCCGCGCCGCCATGGAGTTGGAGGCATTTGTCCATGACTTCCCATTGGAGGTCGGTGTGCCACAGCTTTGCGGCCGCGCCTTCCTCTGCCGTCAATTCCTTCTTGGCGTGGCGGTTGAGCGCCCAATCAAGATGCGCCCAGCCGACCTGCAATTTGCTCTTGATGTCGGCCAGCACGAAACGGGTATTCTGGAAATCCAGAATGGGCTTGCCGAACGCTTTGCGGTCGCGGGTAAATTCGACCGTATCGTCAAAGGCGCGCTGGGCTGACGCTTGCGCGGAGACAGCAATCGACAGGCGTTCCTGCGGCAATTCGCTCATCAGATAGATGAAGCCCTTGCCCTCTTCGCCAAGGCAATTGGTCATGGGGACGCGCACATCGTTGAAGAAAAGTTCCGATGTATCGGCTTCATCCATGCCGATCTTGTCGAGGTTGCGCCCGCGTTCAAATCCTTCACGGTTCGCTTCGACAAGGACGATGGAAACGCCCTTCCATGCGGGCTGCACTTCGGTGTCGGTCTTGACGCACACCAGCACCAGATCGGCATTCTGCCCGTTGGTGATATAGGTTTTGCTGCCGTTGATGACATAATGATTGCCATCTTTTTTGGCGGTGGTCTTAAGGCCCTGAAGGTCCGATCCGGTGCCGGGTTCGGTCATCGCAATGGCGGTTACAATTTCGCCCGAAATCATCTTGGGCAGCCATTCGCGCTTTTGTTCTTCCGACCCGTAAGAGACGATATAATTCACCACAATATCGCTATGGAGCGAAAAGCCCGTGGTCACGCGGCCATTATAGGATGATTCTTCGGCGACAATCGCATTATAGCGGAAATCAAGGCCAAGGCCGCCATATTCTTCGGGAACGGTGGGGCAAAGAAGGCCCAATTCTCCGGCTTTCAGCCAGATGTCTTTATCGACAATGCCCGCTTCGGCCCAGGCGGCCTGATTCGGGGCAATTTCCTTTTCCATGAACTGGCGGACGGTTTGACGAAAGGCTTCATGATCATCATCATAAGCAGTGCGGGACAGGCTATCGAGCGACATGGGCGAATACTCTCCTCGGTTGTTTTCGGCTATGTGTCCCGTCAAAAGGCCCTGTTTTGACGTTTACGTCAAGTTGCTTTTTGAAACTCTTTTTTCAATCCGGCGGCGAGGCGGTAAACAGATATGACGCGTGACGTTACGACAGCCTTGAAAATTCCGGCCATGCTGGGCGAAGGCCCGCGATGGCATATTTCGCACCGCTGTTTATACTGGGTCGACATTGCCCGCAACGAACTGCATCGCTTTGATCCTGCCAGCGGCGAGGACAGGGTGCGGCGGTTCGATCAGCCGGTCGGTTGCTTTGCCTTTTGCGCGCATAATAAGGGTGGCGGCAATGGTCGTGACAATGGCGATGGCGGCTTTCTCCTTGCGATGAAAAATGGCTGTGCATGGCTTGCCGATATGGACGCGGAGCCGGTGCCGTTCGGGCCGCAAATCCTTGAAGATAAGCCGCACCACCGGTTCAATGACGGGCGCACCGATGCGCGCGGGCGCTTCTGGATCGGCACGATGAACGAGGCCAAGGACGCCGCCGATGCCGCGCTCTACCGGCTCGATAGCGATGGCACGCTAACCGAAATCGAAGGCGGGATGCTGACCTGTAATGCCGCCGCGTTCAGCGCCGATGGCCGCCTGTTCACCCATGCCGACACACCCAGCCACGCGCTGCGCCTTTATGATGTGACGGCGCAAGGCGACCTAGCCAACCGCCGCATCCTCCACCAATTTCCCCACGGCGAGGGCCGTCCGGATGGCGGGTCGTTCGACGCCGAAGGCTGTTATTGGAGCGCCCTGTTCGATGGCGGCCGCGTGGTGCGGATTAACCAGCATGGCGCGATTGTCGAAACCGTGCCGCTCCCCGTCAGTCGCCCGACGATGATCTGCTTTGGCGGGCCGGACCTTAAAACCGCTTATGTGACCAGCGCGCGCATCGGCTTGGACGATGACGCGCTCGCCGACCAGCCCGATGCCGGGTCGATTTTCAGCTTCCGCGTCGATGTGCCGGGCCTCCCCGAACATCCGTTTCACACCCAACATCCGTTCCACGTGGAACAGGGCTGAACAGGAAAAGCGCGATAATGCGTGCTTTTTGGCCATCCGTCATTTTACAAATTCACATAGTTCACACCCGAACGCCTCTTGCGATGCCCGCGCCGCACAGTGCATCCGGCCTCCTTTGCTGTCCTTTCCCGCCCGCAAAATATTGCACCGGCTTATCGTCAGTGTGACCGCGCCCGATCCTGTAGGACACAGGTTTTTCACGAAATAAAGTTGCGCAACCGCCGGACGCGGCTTAGGCTCGGTCTATCGTTCGCACGTCCGGCCCGCTGCCGGACCCGCCTCTGGCGCTGCCGGACAATATGACCCGATTGAGGAGAGTTATTCCATGCGTTTGCTGATACCCTTGCTTGCATCGACAGCCCTGCTGTCGGCTTGCACCACGACAGGACAGGATATGACCGCATCTTCGACCCCAACCGCTCCGGAAGCCACCGCTCCGGCAGCCAATGCCGACACCAATCCGCTGACCCAGAAATGGACCGGCCCTTATGAAGGGGTGCCGCCGTGGGATAAGCTGGACCCCGAACAATTTCCCGACGCTTTCACCAAGGCGATGGCCGAATATACTGCCGAAGTCCATGCGGTGCGCGACAATCCGGAACCCGCGACCTTTGAAAATGTCCATGTGCCGATGATGCTCGCTGGCGACAAGCTTGACCGCGTTTATGCGCTATGGGGCGTGCAGACCTCTAACCTGTCGAACCCGCGCGTGCAGGCGATTGACGCCGAATGGAGCCCCAAGCTTTCGAAACAGTCGAACGAGTTGAGCCTCGATCCCAAATTGTTCCAACGCTACAAGCAAGTTTATGACAAGCGCCAGTCGCTCGGCCTTAACGCCCAGCAAATGCGGATTGTCGAGCGCAGCTATGAAGCCAAAGTGCGGCAGGGCGCGGCGCTCGATGATGCGCAACGCGCGCAGCTTATCGACTATAGCGCCAAGCTTGCGGGGCTGTTCAACGATTTTTCGTCGAAGCTTTTGAAGGACGAGCAGACCTATGTCGTCGTTGATAGCGAAGCCGATCTCGCCGGCCTTCCGCCCGCTTTCATCGCCTCGTTGAAAGCGGCAGGCACCGCCGCTGGCCAGTCCGGCAAGTTCGCGATCAAAAATACCCGATCGGCCGCGCAGCCGGTGCTGCAATATGCAAGCAACCGCGCGCTTCGCGAAAAAGTGTGGCGCGCCTTTGTCAATCGCGGCGACAATGCCAACGCCAATGACACCAATGCGACCATCGCGGAAATATTGAAGCTGCGCCAGCAACGCGCGGCGCTGTTGGGCTTCAAGACCCACGCCCATTACCGCATGGCCGACACAATGGCGAAAACGCCCGAAGCGGCGATGGACCTGATGATGAAAGTGTGGCCGGGTGCGGTTGCGCGCGTCAAGGAAGAGGTCGCCGATATGCAGAAGATCGCCGACGCGGAAGCCAAGGCGAACAAGACCGCGCGTATCACCATCGAACCGTGGGACTATCGCTATTATGCGGAAAAAGTCCGCAAGGCGAAATATGACCTCGATGAAAGCGAGGTGAAGCCTTATCTCGAACTCGGCAATATGATGAACGGCATGTTCTGGGCCGCCGGTCAGCTTTATGATCTGGGCTTCAAGGAAAATACCGGCACCATCCCCGTGTTCGAACCGCATGTCCGCACCTTCGAAGTGTCGAACCTCAAGACCGGCAAGCATGTCGGCGTCCTTTATATCGACAATTATGCGCGCGACGGGAAACGCTCGGGCGCGTGGATGACCACCTATCGCAGCCAGCAGAAACTGGGCGGCGAAAGGAATGTCCTTGCGGCGAACAATAATAATTTCACCCAAGGCGCGAATGGCGAGCCGACGCTCATCAGCCTTGATGACGCATCGACCCTGTTCCACGAATTCGGGCACGGCATCCATTATCTGTTGCAGGACATCAACTATCCCGCTCTGGGCGGCGTGCCGCGCGACTTTGTGGAATATCCGAGCCAGGTGAATGAAAACTGGCTGCTGACCCGCGAAGTGCTCGATAAATTCGCCAAACATTATAAAACCGGCGAGCCGATGCCGCAGGCTTTGGTGCAGAAAATCCTCAACAGCGAAAAGTTCAATCAGGGCTTTGAAACGACCGAATATCTGTCGTCCGCGATTGTCGATATGAAGCTCCACAACCGCACCACGCCAGTCGCCGATGTCGATGCGTTTGAAAAGGCAACGCTCGCCGAAATCGGGATGCCCAAGGAAATTGTGATGCGGCACCGCTTGCCGCAATTCAGTCACCTCTTCTCCTCGGACAGCTATTCGGCGGGCTATTATAGCTATCTCTGGTCGGAAACGATGGATGCCGACACTTGGGCAGCCTTCACCGAAGCGGGCGGCCCGTGGGACCGCACGGTCGCCGACAAGTTCCGCACCATCTTGCTGATGACCGGCAACGAAACCGACCGCGCCGAAGCCTATCGCGCCTTCCGCGGCCGCGACCCGGACGTCAATGCGCTCTTGAGGAAACGCGGCTTTCCGGTGAAGTAGAGCGACCTTTATAAGCCCCTCCTCCTTTAGGGGAGGGGCCTACGGAGACTTAGGAATTTTACGCGCAAGCGAAAATTCTTAGTCGTAGTGGGGTGGGGTCTATCGGTTAGCTCAGCGTTTGACGGACAGACCCCACCCCAACCCCTCCCCTGAAGAGGGAGGGGCTTAGATAACGTGCGTGCATTGCCTCGCCCCCTTCCCCATGCTAGCCCCTTGATAGTCCATAAGGAGCAAGCTTGGTTTTTCTGCTGACCCTCGCCATCGCTGTGTTGTTCGTTCTACTGTTCGACCAGAAATATAAGCTGCGCCGGTTGGACCAGCAGGTCCATGATCTCGCGGCCCGGCTTATGGAGCAGCAGATCGGCAGAGGGGGAGCCGAACCGGACAGCCCCGACAGGCAAGCGGAGCCAGCGGCGGCACGGGCAGCCACGGTCGCCCCCGAGGCCAAACCTGAAGCTGCGCCCCGGACGGCCCCGCCGCCCCAGACAACCCCGCCACCCAAGCCTGCGCAAACACAGCTTGCCGCGTTGCGCAGCGCCTATGGCAAGTTGCTGCGGTCCGACAAGGAAGCGGCGGAGGGCGCGCGCGCGCCGGAAACAGTGTCCCCGATGGTGCCTTCTGCCCCCGCAACGCCCGCCAAGCGCGTCACCGCCGCGCCGCAAGCCGATGCTACCGGAGCCGATGCTGGCGTAGGCACAGGCGCAGATACAGCCACTGGCACAGAAACATCCGAAACCCGCGCGCCGGAACCCGCATCCGCACCGGCCCCCGCATCCACAAGCGCATCCACGCGCACCCCCGCCCCCTCCGCTGCCCCCGCCCCCGCCAAAGGCTTCTCCTTCAGCTTTGAAGAATTATTCGGGCGGCAACTGCCGATCTGGGCGGGCGGGATTACGCTCGCGGTGGCGGGCGTCCTCATTGTCAAATATGCGATTGATGCCGGATTGCTGACGCCTTGGGCGCGGATTATCGGCGGGCTGCTATTCGGCGCGATCCTCATTGCGGGCGCGGAGCTGGTCTATCGCAAGGAGGCACTGGTCGATGATCCGCGCGTGCGCCAAGCCCTCGCCGGAGCAGGGATTGCGACGCTCTATGCAAGCATTTTGATGGCGCATAACGGGTTCGGCCTGATCGGCCCCTTTGCAGCCTTCGTGCTGATGGCGCTGGTGACGGCAGCCGCGCTCGGCCTGTCGCTACGCTTTGGCGCGCCCAGTGCGATGTTGGGGCTGGCAGGCGGTCTTGCGACCCCCGCGCTGGTCGGCGCGATGCAGCCCAATGTGCCGCTCCTGTCCGCCTATCTCGCGCTCACCATCGGCGCGCTCACCGCCGTGTCGCGCCATCAACGCTGGATGTGGCTGGGCATCGCCGCGCTGGTCGGCGGGGGCGTGTGGAGCCTTATCCTCATCGCCACGATGCAGCTTTCGACGGTCAACGGATTGTCTTTGGGCGCGCTCGTGCTGGGGCTTGCGGTTGCGATACCGGCGCTCGGTTTTACCGATGCCCGCCATGCGCTGTTCCGCGCCGCCGTCGCCGCCATTGGTGCGGTGCAAATCGCTTTACTCGTCGCGCGCGGCGGCTTCTCCTTGCTCCATTGGTCGCTCTTCCTCCTCATCGCCTGCGCGTGCCAATGGCTGATGTGGCGCGAGCGGCGCGCGCCAGCACCCAACCGGAGCGCGCTGGCCTTGTTGCAACTGGCGAGCCTCATCCTCTCGATCCTGTTGTTACTGATGTGGTGGCCGTTCGCGCCGGGAATGCAACTGCTCGGCATGGGCGGCGCGTTGCTCGCCATCCATGCCGTGCCGCTCTTCCCGCGCCTGTGGGACAAGCATAGCGACCAGCCGGTTGCGCAATGGGCGGTGATGGGGCTTGCGATATTATGGGTCGGCTTGCGCCACACTTTCCCCGATTTCCCGCGCCCGACCTTGGCGCTGGTGAGCCTTGGCGCGGCGTTATTTACAGCGCTGCCGCTCGTCACCGGATGGAGCAAGGTCCGCGCCCGCGCCGGACAGGCCAAGGATTTTAGCTGTGCACTGCTGGCCGGGGCCACCGCGCTGTTGCTGGGGGCTGCACTCTATTTCGCCCTGCCCTTGTGGAGCCTTGCCATCGGTGCGGCGCTGGTTGTTGCCGCGATGCTGGAACTGGCGCGCGCGGCGGGAGACCGCAAGACCGCCACGCTCGCTTTCCTCTTTGCAGGCGGCGTGATGTTTCTGCTCTTTTCGACCCCGATAGAACAGGCGATTACCGAATGGATCCGCCTGTTGAGCGAAGAAGAGACGGTCGGCACATCGGTGCTGCGCTGGGCGGCGGTTACCGCGATGGCATTGCTGTTCGTGCTACGCGCGCCCGCGCCTTGGCAGCGCAAAACCGCGTCGGCCGCTACCGCTTTCCTGGCCTATGGCACGGCCGCGCAGTTCGTGCCGACCAGCTTCCTGCCCTTCGTCGCGCCGCTCATGATGCTCGGCCTAGCTGCGTTTGCGAGCCGCCGCGCACAAGGCCATGCGTCCGCGCCTTCAGCCCCTGCTTTGTCCGCCCCTGCTTTGGCCGCGCCCGCTTTGGGAATGGGCGCGCTGATCGCTTTCCTGTGGGCGGCGGGACCGCTCACGGATTGGTTGAATGGCGTGATGGACGCAGTAGCGGGCGAGCCGTTGCTGGCCGACCATCTGCCGTCCGCCGCCCTCACCTTACGCCAACTTGCCGCGCCCGCTGCGTTGATAGCGGGTGCTGTGTGGCTGATGCGCACACATATGCCGCGGCTTGCCGGACGGATAGGCGGGGCGATGATGGTCGCGATCCTCGTGATTGCGGTCCATATCCTTTACCGCCACGGCTTTGCAGGCATTGCGGGCGGGGATTTTGTCGCGACCGGCATGATGCAGCGCGCGGTGTGGGCGGCGCTGTTGCTCGGCACCGGTTTTGCAGGCTTTAAGGCTGGCGCGCGCTACCAGCCCTTTGGCCGGATGCTCGCGCTCGGCCTTGCGGTCGCCGCGACCCTCTATCTCGGCTTCTTCTCGCTATTCCTGCACAATCCGCTGTGGAACGGGCAGGCGGTCGGCGCCTTGCCGCTCCTCAACGCGCTGCTCCCCACTTATGGCTTGCTGTTTGCGGCCTTGTGGCTGATCGAGCGCAGCGCCGCGACAGTGCTTCCGACGACCATCAACGCTCCCTTGCCGCGCATCCTTGATGTGGCGCGGATGGGCGCGATCATCCTGTTTGCCTATGCAACGCTCGCCCAAGCCTTTCACGGCAGCCGTTTCGATGTCGCGGCCTTGGGCGAGGGCGAAAATATCCTGCGCTCGATCCTTGCGATTGCGCTCGCCATCGGCTTCCTCTTGTGGGGCATCAGGCGGCACCGGCGCGACTGGCGCATTGCCTCGCTGGTGCTGATGCTGGGCGCGGTTGGCAAAGTATTTATCTTTGACGCATCGGGGCTGACCGGATTGACCCGCATCGCCTCGTTCGTGGCCTTGGGTTTCAGCCTGATCGGCATTGGCTGGCTGTATAGCAGGCAGCTCCGCTCGACCCCGCAAGAGGCGCAGAAAGACTGAGTTTTTTCGCCTGTCCACCGCATTTTAGACAGGGTGACTGACGGGGTGATTGACAGGGTGATTGACAGGGCATCCGAATCATATAAATATGATATCATAATTATATGGAGGATTCGCTGTGACCCAATCCATTTCCCACGGTCTTAACGCCAGCCGCGAGCGGCCCGCGACGACCTTTAACGGCTATCTGATTTTCATCCTGTCGATCATCGTCTTTCTGTGCGGGATCGGCCTTATCATCGCGCTGGCCAATGATGTGATCGGCCTTATCGGTGTGCCGTTCGCGGTGCTGTTGATGGCCTGCGCCGCGTTCGGCTTTGGCGGCTTCTATATGATCCAGCCCAACCAGGCCGCCGCAATCATGCTGTTCGGCAGCTATCGCGGCACTGACCGCAAGGAAGGCCTGCGCTGGATCTGGCCGTGGATGAGCCGCTCCAAAATTTCGGTGCGCTCGAACAATATCATTTCGGAAAAATTGAAGGTCAATGACCTGCGCGGCAACCCTATCGAAATCGCCGCCCAAGTCGTGTGGCGCGTGGTCGATACCGCGCAGGCCCTGTTCGACGTGGACGATTATAAAGCCTTTGTGCTTGCGCAAATCGAAGCCGCCGTGCGCGCCATCGGCTCGCGCTATCCTTATGACGATATCGAACATCAGGAAGTGACGTTGCGCGGCAATCATGACCAGATTGGCGAAGAATTGCGCATCGAACTGATCGAACGGTTGAAGGTCGCAGGCATCACCGTCGACGAATGTGGCCTCACCCACTTGGCCTATGCGCCCGAAATCGCTCAGGCGATGCTGCGCCGCCAACAGGCCGACGCGGTGATTTCCGCCCGCGCGCGCATTGTTGCTGGGGCGGTCGGCATGGTCGAAATGGCATTGGGCGAATTGTCGGAAAAAGGCGTGGTCGAATTGGACGATGAACGCCGCGCGGCGATGGTGTCGAACCTCATGGTCGTCCTCTGTTCGGAACGCGACACCCAGCCGGTCGTCAATGCAGGCTCGCTCTATCAATAAGCGATAGTGGTCACGCCATGACGTCCCCGCCCAAAAAAGCCTATCCGCTCCGCCTCGACCCCGCGCTCCACGCGGCGATCGAGCGGGCGGCGGCGAGCGATTTGCGCAGCTTCAACGCCGAGGTCGAATGTCTGCTGCGCGAGGCGCTGGCCAAGCGCGGCGTGAAGGTCAAACATAGCGACCGCCCGAAACGGGGCCGCCCTGCAAAGGAGGGGTGAGCGAGAGGGCGGCAGGTCCGCTCAGCTTAAATCCTCCCCTACAAGGGGAGGTGGCATTTGCGTAGCAAATGACGGAGGGGTGGCACCCTCTCGATCGCGCAACACTCTTCCACCATTCGCCTACGGCAAAGAGTCCCGCTTCCCGGTTTCCGATAGAAATCCCCTTCTATGCGAAGAGGTGAACCGTCGGCTCAATCGCGCAGCAGTTCGTTGATGCCTGTTTTGGAGCGGGTTTGGGCGTCGACGCGTTTCACGATGACTGCGCAGTAAAGCGACGGGCCGGGGGTGCCGTCGGGAAAGGGCTTGCCGGGGAGTGCGCCGGGGACGACGACCGAATAAGCTGGGACTTCGCCGATGAAAACCTCGCCGGTCGCACGGTCGACAATCTTGGTCGAAGCGCCGAGATAGACGCCCATCGACAGCACCGCGCCTTCGCGCACAATCACCCCTTCGGCCACTTCCGCGCGCGCGCCGATGAAGCAGCCATCTTCGATGATGACTGGCCCCGCCTGCAACGGTTCGAGGACGCCGCCAATGCCCGCGCCGCCCGACAGATGGACATTTTTGCCAATCTGCGCGCAGCTTCCGACCGTCGCCCAGGTATCGACCATCGTGCCTTCGCCAACATAAGCGCCGACATTGACGAAGCTGGGCATGAGGACCACGCCCTTGGCGATATGTGCGCTCTGGCGCACCACCGCGCCGGGGACTGCGCGGAAACCGGCGCTGCGGAAATCTTCATCGGTCCAGCCGGTAAATTTGGTCGGCACCTTGTCCCACCAGGGACCGGGGCTGGCAATGTCGCCCATCATTTCATTATCGTTCAGACGGAAGGACAAAAGCACTGCTTTTTTGAGCCATTGGTTGACGGTCCAATCGCCGTCGCTCCCGCGTTCGGCCACGCGCAATTCGCCATTGTCGAGGGCTTTCAACGCCTCTTTGACCGCTTTTTGCACCCCCGCATCATTGCGGTCGAGGCTGTCGCGATTGTCCCATGCAGTGTCGATGGTCGCTTGAAGATCGGTCATGAAATGGCTGCTTTCGTCTGGCTAGGAGGAAGGGGAAAAGGATGCGACTACGCCCTGAAGAAACGGGACGAGATCGTCAATATGATGATCGACATAAGCGGCCTCATGATCGCGGTCGCCGCTTTCCGAGCCATTATCGACCCACACCGTGGTAAAGCCAATCTTATGCGCGGGCACAAGGTTGCGCGCCATATCTTCAAAGAAAATCGCGCGGGCAGGGTCGATGGAAAAGCGTTCGACAAGGCTTTGATAGGGCGCGTCGGCAGGCTTTGGCACATAGCCGGTTGCGCGGATGTCATGGATACCAGAAAAAAGATCGGCGACACCCAGCCTGTCCAGCACGCGGGTCGCATAGGGCGCATCGGCATTGGTGAAGATGAGCCGCCGCCCGGGGAGCGCGGCCAAGGCTTCGCGCAGGCCCGGTTCCGCTTCCAGATTGTCGAACATAATATCATGGACGAAATCGAGGAAATGGTCGGGCTCGACATCATGGTCCTGCATGAGCCCCGCGAGCGTGGTGCCGTGGCGGTGGAAATAATCCTTCTGGATGCGCCGCGCTTCAACAAGGTCGCAGTCAAATTTGTCGGCGATGAACGCGCCCATCTTCGCGTCAATCTGGTCGAACAGGCGATGCTTGGGATGGTAAAGCGTATTGTCGAGGTCAAACACCCACGTGTCGATGTGCGGGAGCGATGCGCTATCATGTTCATGGGTCGGGGCGGTCGGCATGGCGCTTGCCCTAGCAGCTTGACTTGGGCGACGGAAGCGCGGAAGGCACCGGCAGTTTCTTTCCTCCCTGTTAGACGAGCTTTGTCATGACCGATATGTCCGCCCCTCCGGCCCCCCAAGCGACGCCGCGTTGGGCGCTGGCAATTCATGGCGGGGCGGGGTCGATGCGCCGCGATGGCCTGACCCCCGAACAGGATGCCGAAGCGCGCGCCGGATTGGAGCGCGCATTGGATGCGGGGGTTGCGGTGCTGGAAAGCGGCGGCAGCGCGATGGATGCGGTCGAAGCGGCGGTGATTGCGCTCGAAAATGACCCGACTTTCAATGCCGGGCATGGGGCGGTCTATACCTTTGAAGGCAGCCATTCGCTCGATGCCGCGATCATGGACGGGGCGACCCGCGCGGCGGGCGCGGTGGCCGGAAGCGGCACCACGCGCAATCCCGTAACGCTTGCCCGCGCTGTGATGGAGCATAGCCCCCATGTGCTGCTCGCGGGCGAAGGCGCGGATATTTTCTCGCGCGAACAAGGGTTGGAGCAGGTGCCGAACGATTATTTCGGTACCCCCGAACGCAAGCGCCAATGGGAAGAATTAAAGGCCAAAAAGACCGGCTGGTATGATGTCGACCTGAAATATGGCACGGTCGGCGCGGTCGCGCTCGATAGCGACGGCCATGTTGCCGCCGCCACATCGACCGGTGGCCTCACCGGCAAACGCTGGGGCCGCATCGGCGATTCGCCTATATTCGGCGCAGGCACCTATGCCGATGACCGGGCGTGCGCGGTATCGGCGACGGGGGCGGGCGAAGCCTTTATCCGGCTGGGCGCCGCGCATGAAATCGCCGCGCGGATGCGCTTCACCGGCGAAAATGCGCAGACCGCCGCCGACCATGTGATCGGCGAACTGGGCGCGATCAAAGGAGATGGCGGGGTGATTGTCACCGCACCTGATGGCTCAGCGATTTTCTCCTTCAACACCCCCGGCATGTATCGCGGCCGCGCGACCTCGGCGGGTATCCGCGAGGTCGGCATTTACAATGACGAAGCCCTTTAAGGCATAACGGCGGGCCGTTCAGGGAATCGCGACCAGCGCCTTCAGCATCATCGGCGCGGAAAGTTGCTGGTTGGCGCAGAAAATCGCCATACCCCAATCATAGCGCGCCTCGTTCACCACCCATGTGCGCTCGCAATAATCGAGCGCCTTGAGCGTGTCGCTCGCGCGCTGGCGCTGATATTTGGCGCGGATCAGGCGGAAACTGCGATGCCCCGCCGCCGCATCGGACAGGCAAGCGCCCATATCCTGCCCCGACTGGCTGCCATCAGGATAGGTGGTCGGGTTGGCCTTTTCGCCCTCGCAATGGGCGGTGGCTTTTTTAAGGTCGAAGCGCCCGCCCGAATCGGCCACTTCCAGCTTGGGGTCCGCCATTTTTTCGATGCAATGGATGGTCATGCCCCAATCGGGCAGATTTTTTTCCTCGTCCCATTTTTCAGCGAAACATTGACGATAGCCTGCGCGCCGTTCGGGCTTGTCCGCCTGCCACAAGGTCATGAACTGGTGGTGGTCCTCGATTTCGTCGCGCAGACATTCATATTGCCCGTCCAGATCATCGCCCTCTTTGGCCGCGCACATATTGAGCATGGCGGCGCGGTCGAAAGCGGGGATTTCGGCGGGCGCTGCCGCCAGCAACAGGGACGCGAGCAACATAGAGGACCTTCTCCTTACAGCGCAGCGGTGAGCTTGCGTAATTGTTCGCGAACCGCATCATTTTGGGTGTTGGTGCTGATACCGAGTCGGACGATGGTAAGCCCTTGGGAGGGCGACACAATGATATATTGGCCCTGATGCCCCAGACAGGCGAACAGATCGGACGGCCCTTGCCCCGGCCAGAGCGCCGGATTGGACCCGGCCGGGCGCGGCTTGTTGAGCCAGATATGCCCGCCATAACCGCCATCCGCAGGCGAACTTGCCAGCATGAAGTCGATCCAGCTTTCGGGTAAAAGCCGCTGGCCATTGACCACGCCGCGATGGCGCAAAAATTCTCCGAACTTCGCATAATCGCGCGCGGTGGCGTGGAGGATGCTGCCACCGATCATCGTGCCGCTGGCGTCAAATTCCGGCGTCAGGCTCGTCATGCCGAGCGGCTCCGACAAGCGCCCGCGAAAATAATCGAGCATCGCCTGTTGCCGCGTCGCCGGGTCGTCGCTTTCGGTCAAGGTGCGGGTCAATATGTCCGACAGGATCACGCTGGTCGCGGTCGAATAATTATACTGCTCGTCGGGCTTGGCAATCGCAGGCTGGGTTTCGGCATAGGCAGCCATATTTTTGGCCCCTTGCCCGAACAGCATCCGCACCGTGTCGCTATCATAGACCGGATCGCCATTTTCGACATGTTTGAGGCCCGAGGCCATATGGAGCAAATGCCGGACTGTGATATGCCCGCGCGGATCGCCCGAGCGCTGCCACACCGGCACCGGCGCGGGTTCATCAAGCGCAAGCTTGCCGTCCGATACCATGAGGCCGGTCAAGACCGCGGTCACGCTCTTGGCCATCGACCAGCTAATCAGCTTGCTGTCCTGCCCGAAGCCCTTGCCATAGCGTTCATAAATAATCTTGCCGTTTTTCATGACAAGCAGCGCGCGGGTTTCGCCTACGAGCGCGGTGTCAGCTTCATCGCCTTCGCCGAACAAGGCGTTGGCGGCGTGTTGAGCAGGCGATGGCAGCGTGCCGTTTGCGGCGCTGCTATGCTGCGCGGCATCGGCGCGCGCGCTCAGCCACCAGCCCCCCGCTGCCAGCATCAATGCACCACTTGCCAAGAGCATCAAATTCCGGTTCATGGGGGCCATGACTAGCAGCAGCCCGCTACCTCCTGCAATGGACAATGATCGCGCCGATGATGCGGGCGCGCGGGTGCGATTGGAGCGGGGCGACACGCGGCGGCCCCTGCCTTGGAAAGCGATTGGAATCGCAATGCTGCTGCTGCTCATCGCTTTTATTGGCTGGAATTATAGCGGCTGGCAGAAACAGGCCGATGTCGGCACCGCTTATGGCGCGCGCGTGGGTTGTTCGTGCCGCTTTGTGCAGGGCCGCGATCTTGAAAGCTGCGAAAGCGATTTCGAGCCCGGCATGGCGATGGTTTCCTTATCGGAAGACAAGGATAAAAAGCGCGTCACCGCCTCGGTCCCGCTCATGGCGCGCCATAGCGCCCATTATGCCGGGGATACGGGCTGTTTGCTGGACTGAGGCCTTACGCCGCTTCCAGCGCCGCGCTTTCGGTTTCCTCGATCCAGCCGCCGCCGAGCATCCGCTCGCCTTGGCCGTCATCGGGGGCGTAAAAGACCGCCGCCTGCCCCGGCGCAACGCCATATTCGGGTGTGTCGAACAGCACGCGGTCGCCCACCTTGCGGGCGGGGACAAGCTTGGCAAGGCTGCGCACCTTGACCAGCATCGGGCCGTCATAATCCGCGCCGATCCAGTTCATTTCCTCCAGCCGCGCGGCATTGACCGCAAGCGCACGGCGCGGGCCGACCACGACCTGCTTTGAGGCGGCATCAAGCCGCACCACATAAAGCGGTTCGGGCTGGCCGCCAATGTCGATGCCGCGCCGCTGGCCAACCGTATAATGGATAAGCCCCTTATGCTGGCCGAGCATGTTGCCTTCCAGATCGACAATATCGCCGACATCATCGGCATCGGGCCGGATTTTGCGGACGATTTTGGTATAATCGCCATCGGGGACGAAGCAAATATCCTGACTGTCCGGCTTCATCGCGACGGCCAAGCCCAATTCTTCGGCAATTTTGCGCACTTCGGGCTTGGGCAGGCCGCCCAAGGGGAAGCGCAGATAGTCCAACTGCTCCTGAGTCGTTGCGAACAGGAAATAGCTCTGGTCGCGCGCGGGGTCGGCGGCGCGGTGCAGCTCGGCCCCTGCCGGACCTTCCACGCGGCGCACATAATGGCCGGTTGCAAGGCAATCCGCCCCAAGCTCGCGCGCCAAGCGGAACAGGTCGGTAAACTTCACTCCCATATTACAACGCACACAGGGTATGGGTGTGCGTCCGGCCATATATTGATCGGCAAAATTTTCGATCACGCTTTCGCGGAACTGGCTTTCATGGTCGAACACATAATGGGCGATGCCAAGCTTGTCGGCGACCGCGCGCGCGTCGCGAATATCCTGGCCCGCACAACAGCTTCCGGTTTTGCCGGTCGCCGCGCCATGATCGTAAAGCTGGAGCGTGACGCCGATTGTCTCTGCACCGGTGCGCGCGGCAAGTGCGGCGACCACGCTGGAGTCGACGCCGCCCGACATGGCCACCACGACTCGGCGCGCGGACATTGGTCCGGAAAGCTGGAAATCGGCTGGATTGTTATGAGTCATAATGCGCGCATTTAGGCACTGTGAAAAGATTTTACCACCCCTGCAAAACCCCCTTATCGGCTTCTGCTAACACTTTCAAAAAGATACCATATGTAAACAAATATTAGCGTCTGTTCATCTAAGCTAACAGTGTCTGAATCGGCTGTTTACAAGGCTTTTAATCTTTGGTGTTACAAATGCCGGTATGGACATGGAACAATTCCGTACATCCGACCGGGAATCGGCTCAGCCACTGGAGCGCATTGGCTTCCGGTTGCTGCTGGCTTCAGCAGGTGCGCGGCAGGCGGCCAGCCAGACCAGCCATGCGGTGATCCGCGAAACAGGGGAGCAAAATGACGGGGCAGAACCGGACCAATATCGTATCCAGATCTTGTCCAGCCGCAATGAAGCGTTCGACAAGCAGCAGCCAAAGCTGGCGCGCTTTTCGGATCTGGCGCTCCCCGACCATTATTCCGGCGCTGTGGCAGACAGGCCCGACCCGGAGACGACGACATGAGTCAGGCGTGCGATGAAATATTGAATCTAAACGCCCTGTTAACCTCGGCGTTTCAAAGATTGTTAGAGACGGCGATTTTACATCTTTTCGAGCAAAACATAATAAACACTATCTTTTTGAGGACGCGATGATCGAGAATCAGAAAATATCTCCGGCGCAGGTAATCGGCCCGCTAGGCGAGCCGCTGACGCTGGAATCCCTGCCACCGCCGGACACCACACGCTGGGTTGTGCGCCGCAAGGCCGAAGTCGTCGCAGCCGTTAATGGCGGGCTGCTCACGGTCGATGAAGTGTGCGCCCGCTATGGCCTGACGGTCGAAGAATTTGCCGGATGGCAACGCGCTATCGACCGGTCGGGGATGCCGGGCCTACGCGTCACGCGCATCCAGCATTATCGCGACCTTTACCAGCGCCAGCAGAAATTTTGACGGCACCGCCTGTCTTATCCGGACAGCCTATGGGCTACCAATCGGTTGAAAAAAGGCCCGCTTCGTCCGGGCCTTTTTTTATGGCGGCAAGACCCGCCCTTTTGCGACCTGTCCGGTTTTAATGAGATTTACTTGTATTAATATGCGGAACCGTTAGGCTCCATACCCGTTACACACCCATCTTTAACGGCACTTGTTTGCGCCGGTTACGTTGAAGAGAGTAAAGATAGAAGCATTTAGCTGTTCAATAACGGGAGGTGACTATGGGTTTTCTTTGGCTTTTAATTGTCGGTGGTGTGCTTGGCTGGTTGGCCAGTATTGTGATGCGGACCGACGGACAGCAGGGTATTTTCCTGAACATCCTCGTCGGGATCGTCGGCTCTTTCCTCGGCGGTATTCTGGTGTCGCCCTTGATTGGCGGCGGCCGCATTATTGACGGCAATTATGATATGATGTCGCTGATAAGCTCCTTCATTGGCGCTTTGATCCTGCTTGCGATTGTCAATTTGGTCCGTCGCGGCAGTGTACGCTAAATAATATAGCAATATCATCCGGTTGAGCGTGACCGGAGCGATAGAAAAGAGCGGCTCTTCCGGTGGGAAGGGCCGCTTTTTCTATTCCGCTTTCCGCTAAATCTGTCATGCGCGCGCAATGTCTCCATTGCAAAGCCGTAGCATCTGGTTCACCGTCATGGGCCAAAGACAATGAGTGGAGGGAAATGAAATGATTACCTTTTTGATTGCGCTTGTGATGGGCGGCATTATCGGCTGGCTTGCGAGCAAGGTGATGAATACGGACGCCCAGCAAGGGATTTTCCTGAATGTGGTGGTCGGATGTGTCGGCTCGATGCTCGGCGGCTGGCTGTTCAGCTTTTTCACCGGCGGCACCGCGAATCTGCGTGATGCCCCGTTCAATCTGGCGACGCTCGCGGTGGCCTTTGGCGGCGCGATTGTGCTGCTCGGCATTGTGAACTTCCTGCGTCGTGGCAGCGTGCGGTAAAAAAAGCGCAGCAAATGAGCGGGCTTTGAAAGCGCGCACGATCCTTTACAAAATGGCCCCCTCAGTGGGGCCATTTTCATTTGATTTTATATATAATTTCCAGCACAGAAACGCGCGATCGGGAGGCTGGATATGATGTGCATTATGCGGCTTGATCCGAGTGATATAATGATATAATACACCGCAAATCGGGGCGAGCGGAGCAGCGACATATTTTATGAACTATGAAAGCAAAATCGACGACACAAAACCTGTCGAGGCCGGATATGGCAGCACAGGCGATTATGGTGCGTTGAGCGAACAGGATAAGCGCCGCCGTCGCTGGATCGTAATAGGCGCGGTTGCGCTGATTGCGCTCGTGCTGGTTGGCGCATGGATGATGTTCAACCGCGACAAGACGCCTGCAGCCAAAACCGGCACCGCGGCGGCTGGCTCTGCGCAAGCGGGTAAAGCAGGCGGCAAGGATGCGCCGACCGTGACCGTCGCTATCCCGGCGCGCCAGACGGTCGACCGTGTGCTGAACGCATCGGGGACACTGGCGGCCCGCCGCGAAGTGCCGATCGGCGTGGTCGGCGAAGGCGGCCGCGTGATTGATGTGCGTACCGATGCAGGCGGCTGGGTGTCGCAAGGTCAGGTGCTGGTCGTCGTCGAACGCTCGGTCCAGAATGAACAGGTGCGCGGCATTGAAGCGCAAATCGGCGCGGCCCAATCGGATGCGCGCCTCGCACAGGCCGAACTGGACCGTGCGCAAGCGTTGATCGCGCGCGGCTTTATTTCCAAGGCCGATGTGGACCGCAAGCGCGCCGCGCGTGATGCCGCCAATGCGCAGGTGCGTGTGGCTCAAGCCCAGCTTTCCGAACTGCGCGCCCGTAATGCGCGGCTTGACATTCGCGCGCCCGCATCGGGTTATATCCTGTCGCGCGCAGTGGAAATCGGTCAGGTTATCGGTTCCGGTTCCCCGCCCCTCTTCACGATGGCGCGCGGCGGCGAGATAGAACTGAACGCGCAACTGAACGAAGCCGATCTGGCGACCATCAGCACCGGTGTCCGCGCGACGGTGGTACCGGTTGGCACAACCCAATCCTTCTCTGGGCAAGTGTGGCAGATCGCCCCGACGGTGGACGCCAATACGCGGCAGGGTATTGCCCGTATTGCGCTGCCGTTCGACCGCGCGCTGCGCCCCGGCGGCTTTGCCAATGCCCAGATTGTGGCGGGCGCAATCCAGGCACCCATCCTCCCCGATTCGGCGATTATGACCGATGACAGCGGCGATTTCGTCTGGGTCGTCGATGCCCAGAACAAGGTGCATCGCCGCGCGGTCAAGACCGGTCTTGTGACGCCGCAAGGCATTGCCGTTGCCGAAGGGTTGAACGGCACCGAACTGGTCGTGCTGCGCGCCGGCGGCTTCATTACCGAAGGCGATATTATCAAGCCGAGCCGTGTCACATTGGGCCGGAATGGCGCTACCACGCCGACATCAGCCGGGGCCGCTGCCAAGGCCGCGCCTGCGCCTTCGAAAACGGCAGAAGCGAAAAATTAATCGGGCTGGAGGGCGTGGGAACATGCCCTCCGACAAACGCCCTTAAAAGGATATGACGGAAGATAGCCATGGGTTTGCGTAATATTTCCGCTTGGTCGATCCGCAATCCGGTCGTTCCGATTGTCTTGTTCACTTTTCTCATGGCGGCGGGGATTCTGTCCTTCATGCGCATGGGCGTGGCGAGCCAGCCGAACGTCGAATTTCCGTTCGTTATCGCGACCATTTCTCAGCCGGGCGCGGCGCCTTCGGAGCTCGAAAACCAGGTCACCCAGCGCGTTGAATCCGCGATGCGCGGCATTAACGGGCTTAAAAATCTAAGCTCGACCGTGCGCGAGGGCAGCTCGCAAACCTTTGCCGAATTTGAAATCGGCACAGACGTCAATAATGCGGTCAACGAGGTCAAATCGGCTATCGACCAGATCCGCGGATCGCTGCCCGAAGGCATTTTGGAGCCGCAGGTCGTCAAGGAAGATACGTCGAGCCAGCCGATCAGCAATATCGCGATCAGCGCGACCGACATGACGCTCGAACAATTGAGCTGGTTCGTCGATGATGCGGTGGCCAAGCGCCTGCTCGCGGTCGAAGGCATGGCCAAGGTCGAACGCTGGGGCGGTGTGGACCGCGAAATCAAGGTCATCCTTGACCCCGCGCGGATGCAGTCGCTCGGCGTAACGGCCGCGCAGATCAACAATGTGCTGCGGCAAGCCAATATCAACACCGGCGGCGGCGTTGCGGAAATTGCAGGCGCGCGCCAATCGGTCCGCGTCCTCGGTAACGTCGCCGATGCGCGCGAACTGGCGCAATTGCAGATCCCGGTCGGCACCAAAATTGTGCGCTTGGGCGATGTCGCCACCGTGCGCGACGGCAATAGCGAACGCACCAGCATCGCCGCAATCAACGGCAAGGAATCGGTAAACTTCGCTATTTCGCGCACCAAGACGGCGTCCGAAGTCGGTGTGTTCGACGAAGCGATGAAGGTGTTGAAGAAGCTTGAGGACGAAAATCCCGGCGTCAAATTCACTTTGCTGTCCAATCAGGTGCAATATACCAAGGACCAGTATCACAGCTCGATGGCAGCGATGATCGAAGGCGCGGTGCTGGCCGTTATTATCGTTTTCCTGTTCCTGCGCGATTGGCGCGCGACGTTTATTTCGGCGCTCGCCATTCCCTTGTCGGCCATCCCGACCTTCTGGTTCATTTCGATGATGGGCTTCAACCTCAATAGCCTTGTGCTGCTTGCGCTCAGTCTGGTTGCGGGCGTGCTGGTCGATGACGCGATTGTGGAGATTGAAAATATCGTGCGCCATATGCGCATGGGCAAATCCGCCTATCAGGCCTCGATTGACGCGGCCGACGAGATTGGCCTCGCGGTGGTGGCGACCACTTTCTCGATTGTCGCGGTCTTCTTCCCCGTCGGCATGATGCCGGGCATTGCCGGGCAATTTTTCAAAAATTTCGGCTTCACGGTCGTGATCGCGGTGCTGGTCAGCCTTGCCGTCGCGCGCATGATTACACCGATGATCGCCGCCTATTTCCTGAAAGCGCATGGCGAAGCAAGTCATGGCGAAGGCCGTCTGATGGACGGTTATATGAAGATTTTGCGCTGGAGCATGGACGACAGCAGCGCGCAGCGCATCCGCGCGGGCATTACCAAGGTGCGCAGCCGGTTGAGCTATTATGCGGTGCCGCTCGGCCTCGGCCTTCTCGCTATGCTGGCGATCATCTTTAAGCCCGCTGCGCCTGCCGCTGATGGAGCCAGTGCGGACGCCGCCGAAGCCGGTATAGGCGCGGGTCAGGTTTTTGCAGGGCTTCTGCTCGGCTATCCCGTGGGTTTCCTTGTCGGCATGATCCTGCTGTTGATTGTCGGCGCGATTATCGGTCGCCGCCGTGACGAGGGTTTCCTCGGCTGGACCGGCAATCTTGCCCGCCGCTTTTATGCGCGCATCCGCGATCACCGCGTATGGATGCTCGGTTTTGGCGTCCTTGCCTTTTTGATGACCATTGGCCTCCTTGCGGTCATCCCGCAGGAATTTGAGCCCAAGACCAACGAAGACACGGTTCAGGCGCGCATCGAAATGGTGCCGGGAACGACCTTGCAGCAAACCCGTGCCGTCGGGATGCAGGTCGAAAAACTGCTGCTCAAACAACCCGAAGTCAGTCAGGTCATGGTGGTCGCGCGCGAAGGCAATGGCTTTGTCCGCGCCAACCTCAAGGAAGAGCGCGACCTCACCTCCGATGAATTTACCCGCAAAATGACGCCGCTGCTTCAGGACATTCCCGATGCGCGCGTCGATTTTGGTCGCAGCGATACCGGCAGCGGCCGTCCGATTTCGATCATGTTGTCCGGCTCCGACCCAGACCTGCTCGTCAAAACCGCCAATCAGGTGTTGAGCGAAATGCGCGGCATCAAGGAGATTGTCGCGCCACGCATCGTCGCCGATATGCGCCGTCCGGAACTTATTATCGAACCGCGCACCGAAATTGCGGCCTCGCTCGGGGTCACAACCGCGGCACTGAGCCAAACCATCCGCATCGCGACACAGGGTGAAATCGACCAGAATGCGGCGAAATTCTCGCTTTCGGATCGCCAGATTCCGATCCGCGTGATGCTTCCGGAACAGTCGCGCGAGAATATGGCGGTGATCGAAAATCTGCCGGTCCCGACCGCCAATGGCGGGTCCGTGCCGCTGTCCCGTGTTGCGACGATCAAATTCGGGGCGGGACCGACCACGATCCAACGCTATAACCAGTCGCGCCGCGTGTTCATCGGGGCCGACCTTGCGCAAGGTGTCGTCAAGAGCCAGGCGATGGACAAGATCAACGTCCTGCCGACCATGAAAAATCTCCCGACCGGCGTATCCAACGCGCCTGCGGGCGAAGATGCGTGGCAGGCCGAGTTTATGACCGACTTTGCGATTGCGATTGTCACCGGCCTGTTCCTCGTCTTTGCGGTGCTGGTCTTGCTCTATCACCGCTTCGTTGCGCCTTTGGTCAATATGACCTCGCTCTTGCTCGCACCGCTCGGCGGCCTCATCGCGCTCGCCATAGTTGGCCAGCCGATGTCGCTCCCTGTTTATATCGGCATCCTCATGCTGATCGGCATCGTCGGCAAAAACTCGATCCTTCTCATCGACTTTGCCATCGAGGAAATGGCCGCAGGCGTGCCCAAAAAAGAAGCGATTATCGACGCGGGCCACAAGCGCGCGCAGCCGATTGTGATGACCACCGTGGCGATGGCGGCGGGCATGGTGCCGACCGCTTTGTCGCTGTCGGGCGACGGAGCGTGGCGCGCGCCGATGGGGACAACCGTGATCGGCGGGCTGATCGTTTCCACCGTGCTCACCCTGCTTATCGTTCCCGCCGCGTTCAGCCTTGCCGATGGCATGGAAAAGCGTTTGTCGAAGCTGTTCAAAGGCAAGATCATCACCAGCGGGCCCGATGAAGAGCAGTATCGCGAATCGCGGATGCATGGCGGGCTTCCGCCGCATCCCGAACCGCAGCCGGCCGAGTGAGTTTGACCGCTGGGGAGGAGGAGGCAACGCGCGCCTTTGCCCCTTTGGCCTTGCAACGCTTTCGCGCTTCAATCATTTAGGTGAGTGTGAAAAGGCCAGTCCCCCGCGCGCCGATGGCGCTTAATATGCCGAAATTATCGGTCGAGGTTCCGACGGGCGGGCTTAATGTGCGCTGGGTTGCGACCGGTTTGCTGGTGGTGATGGCGCTGGTTTTCATCGCGACCACCTATTTCCGGCACGTCCATCCCGCCATCGGCTTTGTCCGCGCTTTTGCCGAAGCGGCGATGGTCGGCGGGCTTGCCGACTGGTTCGCGGTGACGGCCCTGTTCCGCCATCCGCTTGGCCTCCCCATCCCGCACACCGCGATCATTCCGCGCAACAAGGACCGTATCGGCGATACGCTCGCCTTGTTCCTCAAGGATAATTTCCTCACCCCCAATGTCATCGCGCGGCGGATGCAGAGCGTCGATATTGCGGGGGCTGCGGGCAAGTTCCTGGCCTCGCCTTCGGGCGGCGAAGGGCGGATGCGGGTGGGCGCATCGCGCCTTTTGGCCGATATGATGGGCGCGCTCGATGAAGAGCGGCTGGGCGGTATGGTCAAAACCGCGATTGCCGACCAGATCCGGCGGCTCGATATTGCACCGCTCCTCGGTCAAGCCCTTGCGGCGGGGATGAAGGAGAATAAGCATCAGCCGGTGATTGATTCGATGGTCGGCTGGCTCGCCAAGGCGCTCGATGAAAATGAACATATATTGCGCGACATGGTGCATGAGCGCACCAATGCGCTGATGCGTTTTGTCGGGATTGACGAAAAAATCGCCAATTCGATTGTAAACGGCCTCCACAAGCTGTTCACCGAAATGACCGAAGACCCCGACCACCCCTTCCGCTTGAAAGCCGAAGAGGCGCTGCAAAAACTCGCCAAGGATTTGCAGCATAGCAAGAAGATGCAAAAGAAGGTCAGCGATTTCCGCGACGAATTGCTGGAAAATCCGGCAGTCACCGGCTGGATTGACGGGCTGTGGGAGCAAGGCCGCACCGCGCTCCTTAAAGCCGCGCGCGACCCCGATACGGTGCTGGCCGGAAAGCTGGGCGAAGCGCTCCAGCAAATGGGCGCAACCTTGCAACAGGACGAGGTGCTGAAACGCACAATCAACCGCTTTGCGCGTCGTGCGGTGGTTGGCGGGGCGGCGGCCTATGGCGGCAATATTGTGCGGCTTGTGTCGGATACGGTGCGCAGTTGGGACACCGGCACCATCGTCAACCGGCTGGAAACCACGGTCGGACCGGACTTGCAGTTTATCCGCATCAACGGCACCTTGGTCGGCGGATTGGTGGGCGTGTTGATCCATGCCGCCGAATATCTTTTATAAGGCTTTCCCCGATTTTATAAGGCTTTCCCATGCGCGATGCCCCGGCTTATGAATTTGAAACCGACCGGTTGCGGATGCGCCGCCCGATGGCGGGGGATGAAGTCCTCATCCATGCGCTGACCGAACCGCCCGCGATGCGCACCTATCTTGCGCTTGCCGAACCCAGCATGACCGACAGTTTCAACCGTTTGCTGCGCAATGCGGGGAGTTGGATGTTGTTCGGCTATGGCATTGCGATGGTCGAAGAAAAGGAGACGGGCGCTTTTGTCGGCACCTGCGGCATTTTCCGCACCGCGCGCGGGCATGGCGCGGACTTTGATTTCCTCCCCGAAGCCGGCTGGATTATCGCCCAGGACCATTGGGGCAAAGGCTATGCGACCGAAGCGATGGAAGGCACGATTGACTGGTTCGAACGCACCATCGGCAAGCAGTCCTTGGGCTGCATGATCGAATTCGGAAATATCGCATCGGATAAGGTCGCGCGTAAATTGGGCTTCAAAATCCTGCGGGAAATTTTTCCGGATGAAGAGGGCGAGGATGATGCGCAAGAGGGCGCGCATCTGGTGCTTTACCGGCGCGATTGACGCCTAGGCCTTGACGCTAAAGCGCGGCAATCGCTTCGACGAGCGGACGCACCGCGTCTGCGCCTTGGTCCCAGCTTGTGACCAGCCGCGCCGCGCCGTCGCCCCAATCGTAAAAGTCAAAGCCTTGGGCGCGTAAACGGGCGGCTTCTTCGGCGGTGAGGCGGAGGAAAATTTCATTGGCCTCGACCGGATAGAGCAAGCGGTCGCCCGCTGCGGTTGCAATGAGCGCCGCGCTTGCATTGGCGGTGCGGGCATTGTCGCGCCACAGGTCGCCCTCGATCATCGCGAGCAATTGGGCCGCCAAAAACCGCCCTTTGGATTGTAAATGGCCCGACCGTTTGCGCAGTTCGGGCGCAAAGCCTGCATCCTCGCCGAAGAAGAGGATGGCTTCGGCGTTCATGCCGCCATTTTTGATGCAGCCGAACGACAGCGCATCAACGCCCGCGCGCCATGTAAGGTCGGCGGGCGATGCGCCGCCGCTTGCGGGGCTCGCCACGGCATTGGCAAAGCGCGCGCCGTCCATATGGAGTTTAAGGCCGTGGGCGCGGGCGATGTCACCGATGGCGGCAACCTCGTCCGCGCGCCACACCAGCCCATATTCGCTTGCATTGGTGATCGAGATAGCGGCGGGCTGGACCTGATGCACATCGTTGCGGATGCCCGCAAGCCGCGCTTCCAACGCGCCCGCCTCGATTTTCGCGCCTTCGCCGGGGAGCAGCATCAGCTTGGCCCCGCCCGAAAATAGCGCGGGCGCGCCGCACTCATCGACCTCGATATGCGCTTCTTCATGGCACAAGATTGCCTGATGCGGCTGCGCAAATTGGGCGAGCGCGATACAGTTCGCTGCCGTCCCGCTCGCAACCCACAGGGCCGTCACCCGCGTTTCAAACAGGTCCGAAAAAGCCGCATCCAGTTTCTGCGACAGCGCATCACCATCATAGGCCGTGTCCTGATGATTGGCGGCGATAATCGCCTCCATTACCTTGGGATGGACGGGCGCGGCATTGTCGGAAAAGAAACGCATGGAAAGTCATCCAATATTTCTCAGCTCATTATTTTTAAGCCAAGTTTCCACTAAAAATATTGCTATGGTGCTAGCTGAGTTAATCGCAAATCGTGCAATTCGTGCATCAACCGGAGGTTGGCCAACCGCGCGCGCGTGAGCGGTGCCGCCGTGCGAACGTAAAGCGCCAACGCCTTTTGCGACACTGGTAAGCCCCCCCAGAACTTGCCGAATATCGTTGGCAATCAGATCGGGAAGGTCTGTGCGGCTCGGCGACAATTTAAGTGGGACCTGCACAGCTCGGAGCAGGCCTTCGATATCTCGTTTACTTGGAGGGTCAATTTGAAGCTCGAAGAGTATTGACCGGCAAACACTTTCGATAAGTACACACGCCGCGGTGATGGCAGCGGGTGGGTCCGTTTCAGCGGTTGCCAATCCACGCGCGACTTCTTCTTTTACAGCCGAGAAACTTAATGGCAGTTGCCGGTTAGAAAGCTCACCTGCCACGTCTGACAGTGAACTGATGGATAGTACCTGTATATTTCTACCTTCGCGCGCAACCATCAAATCATCAAACGCCAGATGATTGTTCAAATATTCAACTAGTTTTTGCAGCCCCTCATTGTCGCCAATAAAGTTTCGCGGATCGCATGATTTCACGATCAATCGTTTGAAAACTTCGATGCCATCGGGTGTCGAAGCGAGATCGTGAAGAAACTCCGTTACGGCCGGAACTCTTGCGCGGCTATTTAAGGAGAAAGACAGCCCTTCCTCTGTAAAGAATCGCTCAAGATGCCAAGCCGATCTGTAAGTCCCAACACCCGCGCCTGATCCATTACCTGACCCCCCCGTGATCGCTTGCGATAATGCGGAAATGGTTGTGTAGGAGATAGGCATGAAGTGTTGGCTTACCGGTCCCGCTTGGCCAGCAATTTCAACCGCAGCGCATTAAGCTTGATAAAGCCCGCCGCATCCTTTTGGTCATAGGCGCCGGCATCATCTTCAAACGTCACATGGCGTTCGGAATAGAGGCTGTTGGGCGATTTGCGACCGACCACCGAGGCATTTCCCTTGTAGAGCTTCAACCGCACGGTGCCGCTGACCTTTTCCTGACTCACGTCGATGGCGGCCTGCAACATTTCGCGTTCGGGTGAATACCAGAAGCCGTTATAGATGAGTTCGGCATATTTGGGCATCAGCTCATCCTTGAGATGGGCCGCGCCGCGATCCAAGGTAATCTGTTCGATACCGCGATGCGCGCGCGCATAAATTTCACCGCCCGGCGTTTCATACATGCCGCGCGACTTCATGCCGACAAATCGGTTTTCAACCAGATCAAGGCGGCCAATGCCATGTTTGCGGCCCAACTCGTTCAAGGCTTCGAGTAAGGTAGCAGGCGACATTTTTTCGCCATTCAAAGCCGTGCCATCGCCCTTTTCAAAATCGATGGTGATATATTCGGGCGTATCGGGCGCGTCTTCGGGATTGACCGTGCGCGAATAGACATAGTCCGGGGTTTCCTCCCACGGATCTTCTAGCACTTTGCCTTCCGACGAGGTGTGCAGCATGTTCGCGTCGGTCGAAAAAGGCGATTCCCCGCGCTTGTCCTTGGGCACCGGAATCTGGTTCTTTTCGGCATAATCGAGGAGGGCGGTGCGGCTGGTCAAATCCCAATCCCGCCAAGGCGCGATCACCTTGATGTCGGGATTGAGCGCATAGGCCGACAGTTCGAAACGCACCTGGTCATTGCCCTTGCCGGTCGCGCCATGCGCCACCGCATCCGCGCCGGTTTCCTTGGCGATTTCGACCAAACGCTTGGAAATAAGCGGGCGCGCAATCGAGGTGCCGAGCAGATAATCGCCTTCATAACGGGCATTGGCGCGCATCATCGGGAAGACAAAATCGCGGACAAATTCTTCGCGCAAATCGTCGATATAAATATGTTCGGGCTTCACGCCCATCAGTTCGGCCTTGGCGCGCGCAGGCTCCAATTCCTCACCTTGGCCCAAGTCGGCGGTGAAGGTCACGACTTCGCAATTATAGGTATTTTGCAGCCATTTCAGGATGACGCTCGTGTCGAGCCCGCCCGAATAAGCCAAAACAATACGCTTGATCTCGTCTGCCATCTGCACTTTCCTTGGAGAAACAGGGGAAAAAATTTTTCGAGTCGCCCCTATGCCGACTAGGCCGATGTTGCAACCGCGAAGGGGAGAAGATGACCGAAACCAAGACAAGAGCGACCAAAATCGACCCGCGCGATTATATCGCCGCGATAACGGATGCTACGAAACGCACAGACGCGCAAACATTGCTTACGCTCTACGAGCGGGTGACGGGCGCACCCGCGACCATGTGGGGACCGTCGATGATCGGGTTCGGCTCTTATGATTATGTCTATGACAGCGGCCATTCAGGCACGGCAATGCGCGGCGGTTTTGCGCCGCGTAAAGGCAATATTGTGCTCTATTTGACGGGTAGCGGCGAGGGGGAAAGCCTTGCGGATAACCCGCTGCTTTCCCAATTGGGCAAGCATAAAACGGGCAAGGGCTGTCTTTATATCAACAAGCTGGCAGATGTGGATTTGGCAATATTGGAAGCTCTCGTCCGGGAAAGCTGGAATATCATGCAAAAGCGGTAAAAAAGGCTGTTAACGCAGGCAGACCGACTCACACCAACCCGCCGACCGTTTCCACAAATTTGATGACCGAAATGGGTTTGGAGACATAGGCTTCTGCGCCCGCCGCGCGGATTTGTTCTTCATCGCCTTTGCCCGCATAAGCGGTGACGGCCATGATCGGGATGGTCCGGAGCGCGGGTTCGGATTTTAATTGCTGGATCAATTCCATCCCGCTCACATGCGGAAGCTGGATGTCCATGATGATGAGGTCGGGCATGACTTCGCGCGCGCGGGCGAGCGCATCGCGGCCGTCGCGCACCGGCTCTGCCACATATCCATGCGCGCGCAGCAGATCGCAAAAGAGTTTGGAGTTGAGTTCATTATCTTCAACCACCAATATTTTTTTCGCCATTATGCGGTGTGTCCCCGTGCGCTTGCCCTTGCGGTTCGATACCCCTCCTCCTAGGCGAAACAAAGGCAAATGTTAACCGTTCTTAACCCTATGGCCCCCCTTATGGCCTATCCTTAATCGAGGAAGCATGATCCGCAAAGCCGCAATGACCCCCGATGACGCCGCAACGCTGGCACTGCAAGCCCTTGTGTGGATTTTGGGCGACGAGGACCGCGCCGCGCGGCTGCTCGCGCTGACGGGCCTTGATGCAGGAATGCTTCGCCAACGGGCGGGCGAGCGCGCGACGCATGAGGCGATTCTCGACTATCTGGTCGCGCATGAGCCGGACCTAGTCGCCTGCGCAGAGGCGCTCGCCATATCCCCCGAACTTTTGGCAGAAGCGCAACAGCAGTTGTCGGGCCGTCCGGAATGGGGCTAAGTGGGGGCTATGACATCTGCTCCATCCCCTTCCTCTCCCGCAGCTTCGGCCCCGCGCCCCTTGCTCGTCACCGATTGCGACGAGGTTATCCTCCATATGATTGTCCCGTTCGGCCAATGGCTTGACGAGCGGCACGCGATCAATCTGGACCTCGATGCCGACGAGCTATCCGATATGCTGACCCATCGCGACACTGGCGACCGGGTGGACCGCGAGCGCATCTGGCCGTTGTTCGAAGAATTTTTCGAAGGCGAGATGGACCGGCAAACCCCGTTTGCAGGCGCAGTCGACGCGCTCAACCGCATCGCGGAGACGGCGGATATTGTCGTTCTCACCAATACCGGCAAAGCGTTTGAAACCCCGCGCACCCGCCAGTTGGAAGCGCATGGCCTGTCGCTGCGCGTTGTTGCCAATAGCGGAAGCAAAGGCCCGCCGCTCGCCGCGCTGATTGCCGAATATCGCCCCAGCGTTGCGCTGTTCATCGACGATCTGCCGCAGCATATCCAGGGGGCCGCCGACCATGCGCCCGAATGTTGGCGGCTCCATATGGTCGGTGAGCCGCAAATGGCACGGCGGGTCAAGCCCGCCCGCCATGCCCATGCGCGCATCGACCATTGGGCCGAGGCGCTTCCCTATATTCTGGATATTTTCGCGCGTGGTGAAGCTGCGCCCGCATCCGCCCCTACCCCTGTTGCATCCGCCGTATAACCGGCCCCAAAACCGAGGAAAATTTATGTCAGGACAATATGAAGCCCGCCTTGCCGAACTCGGCCTCACCCTCCCCGAAGCGGCGGCGCCGATCGCCTCTTATGTGCCGGTGGTCGAAGCCGGTGGCCTTGCGCATATCAGCGGCCAATTGCCGTTCGACCAGGGCCATGTGCTGGTCGGGCGCTGCAATGGCGAGGATGATCTCGATGAAGGACAAAAGGCTGCCAAGCTGTGTGCGCTGATGGTGATTGCACAGTTGAAGCAGGCTTTGGGCTCGCTCGATCGTGTAGAGCGTATCGTCAAGCTTGGCGTGTTCGTAAATAGCGGCCCCGACTTTACCGCCCAGCCGCAAGTCGCCAATGGCGCGTCGGACCTCATGGAATCGGTGTTCGGTGATGCAGGCAAGCACGCACGGGCAGCCGTTGGCGTGGCCGCTCTCCCGCGCGGGGCGATGGTGGAAGTTGATGCCGTTGTTGCTGTCCGCCCTGCTTGACAATTGGCGCGCGCCGCCGCCCGATGAAACGCGCCGTTTGCGCTTTTTGACCGTGCAGCCCTTTGCCCATAGGGGCTTGCATGGCGGGCGCGTCATCGAAAATAGCCGCGCCGCCTTCCGCGCAGGCATGGCGCAGGGGCATGGCATAGAATGTGACGTGCAAGTGTCGAAAGACGGCACCGCCTATGTGTTCCATGACTATGATCTCGACCGGCTGACCGACGCCAGCGGCAAGGTCGCCGATAAACATGATGCGGAGTTGGACGCGATACGCCTCAAAGGCAGCGATGAAACCATCCCGCGCCTTACCGAAATGCTCGCGCTGGTGGCGGGCAAGGTGCCGCTGCTCATCGAAATCAAATCGGAAGGCCGCCGCGTCCATGCGCTCTGCCTGTCGGTGCGGCGCGGGCTGGAAGGCTATACCGGGCCTGCGGCGGTGATGTCGTTCAACCCTTATGTCGCAAGCTGGTTCAACCATAATGGCGCGCATATCATCCGCGGGCTGGTGGTGACCGAGGAGGGCAAGCATGGCCTGCGCGGACGCGCCGAGCGGCATTTATCCTTATGGAAAGCGCGGCCCGATTTTCTCGCTTATGACATACGCGACCTGCCGAGCGAATTTGCCGAAAGCCAGCGCGTGCGGGGCTTACCGCTCCTCACCTGGACGGTGCGGACCGCCGATCAGGAAGCGGTCGCCTTCAATGCCGCCGACGAAGTGATTTACGAACGCGTGGCGCATTAATGGCGGATGGCGCGCCAGAAAAAGGAGCTACTACCGGCATTGTCGCGCGCATCGCCGACGGCGTAAGCGGGATAGAGGCATCGCGCTGGGACGCGCTTGCGGGCAGCGGCAATCCGTTTGTGTCGCACGCTTTTCTGGCGCTGCTCGAACAATCGGGCAGCGTCGGCCCGCGCACCGGCTGGCAGCCTGCACCGCTGCTCGCCGAACAAGGCGATAGGCTGGTCGGTGCGCTTCCGGCTTATTTGAAAACCCACAGCCAGGGCGAATATATTTTCGATCATGGCTGGGCGGAAGCCTATGAGCGCGCAGGCGGCGCTTATTATCCCAAGCTCCAGATTGCGGTGCCCTTCACCCCCGTCCCGGGACCGCGTGTGTTGGCGCAGGATGACGGCATCGGCCTTGCGCTCCTCCGCGCCGCGCAAGCGGTGGTGGACCAGAACGGCCTGTCATCGGCCCATGCGACCTTTATTGCGCCGCAGGAAGTGGCATTGTTTGAACGCGCAGGCTGGCTCATCCGCACGGGGAGCCAGTTCCATTGGGACAATCGCGGCTATCACAGCTTTGACGATTTTCTGAGCAGCCTTGCCTCGCGCAAACGCAAAGCCATCCGCAAGGAACGCGCGTCGGCGCAAAGCGTGGTCGATATTGTTGCCCTGAGGGGCGCGGACATCAAACCGGAACATTGGGACGCGATGTGGGCTTTTTATCAGGATACCGGCGCGCGCAAGTGGGGACGGCCTTACCTCACCCGCGCAGCGTTCGACGTGATGGGCGCGGAGATGGCAGAGCAAATCCTGCTATTGCTCGCCTATCAGGATGGCGAACCGGTTGCGGGCGCGCTTAATTTTATCGGCGCGGATACGCTTTATGGCCGCTATTGGGGCGCGCGCGCGGCGATCCCCAATCTCCATTTCGAACTCTGCTATTACCAAGCCATCGACCATGCGATTGCGCTAGGGCTGGCGCGCGTCGAAGCGGGTGCGCAGGGCGAACATAAGCTGGCGCGCGGCTATGGTCCGGTGCCGACCTATAGCGCGCATTATATCCCCGACCCCGGCTTCCGCGCCGCCATCGCCGATTTTCTCGTCCGCGAAAAGCAGGCGGTGGCTCATGAAATGGACTGGCTGGAAGGCCATACGCCGTTCAAGCGCGGCGGGGATTGACCCCCGCCCACACCTGCGCCCCCGCCAGCCGCGCATCACATTTCGGCGGCTTCAATCCCTTTGGCTTCGAACAAGGCGCGGAAGCGGTTGCGTAGCGCGACCTTGTCGATCTTTTCGGTGCCGAGGCGCGGGAGCGCGGTTTCGGAAATCCAGATATGCTGCGGCACTTTGAACGCGGCGACATGGCTTTTGAGGAAGTCGCATAATTCCTCGCTGGTCATATGCGTGTCGGGATGGAAGTGGACGACCGCGCCCGGAATTTCGCCAAGCCGCTCGTCGGGAAGCCCGAATACCGCACATTCGGCGACATCGGGATGCGCATAAATCGCCGCTTCCACTTCCTGACAGCTTATATTTTCGCCGCCGCGGATGATGATGTCTTTCTTGCGGTCAACGATGAACAAATAGCCGTCTTCATCGACATAGCCCAAATCGCCGGTGCGAAAATAACGGTCCTTGGTAAAGGCCGCGTCGGTCGCTTCCTGATTATTCCAATAGCCTTCGAAATTGGCAATCGAGCGGATGCACACTTCACCGACCGATCCTTGCGCGACCTCGTTGCCCGCCTCGTCCATGATGCGCAGGTCAACCAGCGGCTTGGTGGCGGGGCCGGTGCTGGTCGGCTTGGCGAGATAATTTTCATTGATATTGCCGCAACCGATCGCGTTGGTTTCGGTGAGGCCATAGCCGAGCAACGGCTGGCCCCCGCCCATTCCTTCGGACAATTTCTTGACATGTTCGGGAGGACGCGGCGCCCCGCCAGCGGCAAAGCTGGTGCAGCTCGACAGGTCGTAATTGCCGCGATTGGGGTGAACCAGCATTTCATAGCTCATCAACGGCACACCGACAAAATAGGTGACTTTTTCTTCCTCGATAAGTCGCATCGCTTCTTCGGCATCCCATTTCGGCATCATCACCAGCTTGCGGCCCATCGCAAAGCTTTGCAGCATGACGGGGATTTCGGCGGTGACGTGGAATAACGGCACGTTGAGCAAGGTCGAAGGCTGGCCGGTCGGGGCCTGGCCCGCCTTGGTCAAAATGGTGAGGACCGAAAGCGTTTGCACCAGATAGTTGAAAATCCCCTGAGTCACCGCGCGGTGCGTGGACCAAGCGCCCTTTGACTGGCCGGTCGAACCGGAGGTGAACAGGATGGTCGCCAGATCATCGCCCAAAATCATCGGCAGCGAGGAATCGACGCTGCCGCCGCGTTCGGTGAGTGGGGCAATCGCTTTCATGATCGGCAGCGATACGTCGATGGTCACGACCTCCGCGCCATGATCGCTGCCGCTCGTCGCCAGACGCTGGGCGCGCGGCGAATCGGCCAGCACCAGCCTTGTTTCGGTGTCGGCTATGCCGTCGGCCAGTTCTTCACCCTGCCACCAGCCATTGAGCAAGGTCGCAACCCCGCCCGCCATGACCACGCCCATATAGGTCACAATCCACGCCGGCGCGTTGCGCATCGCAATGCCGACCCGCTCGCCGCGCTGGAGGCCGAAGCCGTCGACAAGCGCACCCGCGACCGCACGCGCGGCGGTATAAGTGTCGGCAAAGCTTAAACGTTCATCCCCGTCGACCAGAAAAATCGCATCGCCATGCTGCGCGCAAAAATGGGCAAAATAGAAAGGAAGCGACGGCGGAGCATTGGTGATAATCGGCACTTTATGGCCATGATAGTCCACCTCGCCGACCTCGATCTGGCCGCCCGGTCCGGTGACAATCTGGTACGCTTCTTCAAGTTTGCGATCGAGCTCCGTCGCCATTGTTTCTACTCTCCTATTGGTTCTCGTGTTTCTTGACACTATGGAGGGGAAAATTCGAAGGGAAAAGCCTTGTTTCTGACATTCGCGAGTGCCGTCGCCAGTGCCGCTACGGAATATACCAATTTTGCCAATCTCGGTTTGGACCCGGTCGCGCTGCAACTGGGTCCGCTGTCGATCAAATGGTATAGTTTGGCCTATCTGGCGGGGATTTTCCTCGCTTATTGGCTACTCCTCAAAATGATCGCACAGCCCGGTGCGCCGATGGCCCGGCGTCATGCCGACGACCTGTTATTCTATGGAATGTTGGGCGTCATATTGGGTGGCCGGTTGGGCTATGTGCTTTTTTATAATCCACAATATTATGCCTCCAATCCGGCGGAGATTGCCAAATTATGGGATGGCGGCATGTCGCTCCACGGCGGGGTCATCGGGGTTTTGCTCGGCATCCTGATTCTCGCGCGCAAAAACGGCCTCAGTTTCCTGCGAATCTGTGATTATGTCGCCTGCACCGTGCCGTTCGGTCTGTTTTTCGGCCGCCTCGCCAATTTTGTGAATGGCGAATTATGGGGCCGTCCGACCGATGTGCCTTGGGCGATTATCTTCCCTACCTCCGGCACCAATGACCCGCGCCACCCCAGCCAGCTTTATGAAGCGGGGATGGAGGGCATCATCCTGTTCCTCATCATGAGCTTTCTGTTCTGGAAAACCGGTGCGCGCAACAAGCCGGGGCTGCTCGTGGGGGTTGCTGCGGTCTGGTATGGCATTTCGCGCTTCACTATCGAAAATTTCCGCGAGCCGGACGCGCATCTCGGCACCATGTCATGGGGGCTGACCATGGGGCAGACCCTGACCGTGCCGATGCTGCTCATCGGCATCTGGCTGATCTTCACCGCGTCGCGGCGCAAGCCGATCAATGTGGCACCGGAGGGAGATATCACGGGGGGTGATAGCACGGGGGGAGAAAGCGCAGGCGGGCGTGCTTGAACGCCAAGCGCTGGCCCGCAAACTGTTACGGCTGATTGACGCGACTGGGCCGATTTCGATTGCCGCTTTCATGGCCGAAGCCAATGGCCATTATTATGCGACCCGCGACCCGTTCGGCGCGGCGGGCGATTTTATCACCGCGCCCGAAATCAGCCAGATGTTCGGCGAGCTTATCGGCCTGTGGTGCGCTGATTTATGGCTGCGCGCGGGCAAGCCTGACCCCGTCCATTATGTCGAACTCGGCCCCGGACGCGGCACGCTCGCCATGGATGCGTTGCGCGCGATGGAGCAGGTGGGCCTTCGCCCTTCGGTCCATTTTGTCGAAATGAGCCCGGTGCTGCGCGGACTACAGGCCGAAGCGGTGGCGGATGCGACCTTCCATAATGATGTGGCGAGCCTGCCCTCCTCCGGCGCGTTGCTCCTCATCGCCAATGAATTTTTCGATGCGCTCCCCGTGCGCCAGTTGGTCATGACCGGACAGGGCTGGCGCGAGCGGATGGTGGCCGAACAGGAGCGCCATTTCCTCCCCGTAGCGGGGCAAATCCCGATGGATGCCGCGGTGCCAGCGGACCTCCGGCGCGCGGCGGTTGGCACGATTTTGGAAACCTGCCCCTCGGCGAGCGCGATCATGCACGACCTTGCCGCACGGCTGGCGGTGCAGGGCGGCGCGATGCTGACCATCGACTATGGCTATGAAGGACCGCAAGCGGGCGACACGTTACAGGCGCTCTACCGCCATAAAATGGTGTCGCCGTTCGACAATGTCGGCGAGCAGGATTTGACCGCCCATGTCGATTTTTCGGCGCTCGCCGATGCCGCCAGAAGCGGCGGGGTGCAGGTTGCAGGGCCGGTCGAGCAGGGCGCATGGCTCAAGGCGCTCGGCCTTGAAGCGCGCGCGCAAAAGCTGATCGCGGCACGGCCCGATCAGGCCGACACGATCAACGGCCAGGTGGCGCGGCTGGCCGGAGGCGACCAGATGGGCCGCCTGTTCAAAATCCTTGCAGGCTATGCCCCGCGCTGGCCCGTCCCCGAAGGCTTTGGCTTATGACCATCCGGTTTGAAGCGCCGCTGATGTCCGATGCGACCGCCATTTCCACGCTGGCCGAAACCACGTTCACCAAGACCTTCGCGCATCTTTATCCGCCGGACGATTTGCAAAGCTTCCTTTCCACATGGATGCCGCCCGCCAAAGTCGCCGCGCAAATCGAAAGCCCCGATTGGACTTTCCGCGTCGCGCGGGGCGGTGATGGCGGCTTGCTCGGCTATATCAAGCTCGGTCCGGTCGAATTTGACCTCCCCGACAGCGAACCCCACCCCGCCGACGCAACCGAATTGCACCAGCTTTATGTCGCCCCCGCCGCGCAAGGCACCGGCGTTGCGGCATCGCTCATCGGCTGGGCGCTTGACCATGCGCGCGAACAGGGCAACCGCCGCATCTACCTGTCGGTCTATATCGACAATCTGCGCGCACAGCGTTTTTATGCGCGTTATGGCTTTTACGAGGTCGGCAAGAATCCGTTCGAGGTCGGCGGCACGATTGACGATGACCGGATATGGAGATGCGATCTGTGAGCGAGGCCCTCACCCTTACCCGCGCGACCGCTTTGGACGGGGTTGCGCATGGCTTTTTGGGGCGCACCGGCGGCGTATCGTCCGGCGGCTTTGCGAGCCTTAATGCGCGGCTGGGGTCGGGCGAGGATCCGGCGACCATCGCGGAAAACCGGCGCATCGCGGGCGACGCGGTGCTGCCCGGCGCGGCGCTCGCCTCGCTCTACCAGATCCACAGCAATCTTTGCGTGAGGGTCGAGCGCGGCAATGCCCCCGATGACCGCCCGCAAGCCGATGCGCTGGTGACCGCAACGCCGGGCCTGCTCCTTGGCATCCTCACCGCCGATTGCGTGCCGGTGCTGTTCGCCGACCGCGAAGCCGGTGTGATCGGCGCGGCCCATGCCGGATGGAAGGGCGCGCTTGCAGGCGTCACCGACAGCACGCTTGCCGCCATGGAAAGCTTGGGTGCAGACCGTAGCCGTATCCGCTGCGCCATCGGCCCGTGCATCGCGCGCGCCAGTTACGAGGTCGACCAAGGCTTTTACGAACAGTTTATGGCGTCAGACGATGCCAATGACCGCTTCTTTTCCGCCGGAAAACCGGGGCATCACCAGTTCGATGTCGAAGCCTATGTCGTGCATCGGCTGGCATTGGCAGGCGTGCGGGTGATCGAAGCGGCAGGCATCGACACTTATGCGAACGAGGACCGCTATTATAGCTACCGCCGCGCCTGCCATCGTGGCGAGGCCGATTATGGCTGCCAGATTTCGCTAATCGGGCTGGGGTAGGGACGCGTAGCCCCTCCCTCCCCTTACCGCGATTTCACATAGCGACCCGGCGCATCCTCTATGGCTTTCAATTTGCCCTTGCCCGGCACCCTTGCGCCTTGGGCCATGACGGTTTTGTCCGACTGGTCCTTGAGCCAGCCGAGCCAATGCGGCCACCAGCTTCCTTTGGTTTCTTCAGCCCCCGCGATAAAATCTTCGAGGCTTTCGACCTTCTTGCCATTGGTCCAATATTGATATTTGCCCTGTGACGGCGGGTTGACGACGCCTGCAATATGACCGGACCCTGCGAGCAGGAAGGTGATCGGGCCGGTGAAATTATCGGTAATCCGCCACACGCTTTCAGGCGGCGCAATATGGTCCTCGCGGCCCGCTTGCGCATAGGTCGGGGTTTTGACCTTGCTCAAATCCAGACCCACGCCGCACGCCTGCATCGCGCCGGGCTTGACCAGCTTATTGTCGCGATAAAGGTCGGCGAGATAATCCTTATGCCATTTGATCGGCAGGTTGGTCGTGTCGCCATTCCAGTGGAGCAGGTCGAACGGCGGATAATCCTGCCCCAACAGATAATTATTGACCACATAGTTCCAGATAAGATCGCGGCCGCGCAGCGCATTGAAGGTCGCGGCCATATAGCGGCCATCGAGATAGCCTTCGCCCGACATTGCCTCGATCATCCGCATTTGCGCGTCATCGATGAACAGTTTCAAATCGCCCGCGCGTTCGAAATCGACCTGGGCGGTAAAGAAGGTCGCGGACTTGACCTTTTTCTCTTCGCCCTTGGCCGCCAGCACCGCCAGCGTTGCCGCCAAGGTCGTGCCCGCAACGCAATAGCCGATCGTGTGGACCTGCTTCACCTCCAGCCCCTCGCGGACCGTGTCGATCGCGGTCATTTGCGCGGCGATATAATCGTCCCACACCACATCTTTCATGCTGGTGTCCGCCGATTTCCACGACACGACAAAGGTGCTGATGCCTTGGTCAACACACCATTTGATGAAGCTTTTTTCAGGGTTCAGATCGAGAATATAGAAACGGTTGATCCAGGGCGGGAAGATGAGCAGCGGCACGTCCAGCACCGTGTCGGTGGTCGGGGTGTAATGGACAAGCTGGAACAAGGGCGTTTCGAAAATCACCTTGCCCGGCGTCGCGGCGATATTGCGGCCGACCTCGAACGCATGGGGATCGGTGTGGGTCATCTGCCCTTTTTTGAGGTCGTTGAGCATATGCTCCAGACCTTTCAAAAGATTTTCGCCGCGCGTTGCGAGCGTGGCTTCGATCACCTGCGGATTGGTGAGTGCGGAATTGGACGGGCTCATCGCGTCGATAATCCCGCGCGTGGCAAAGCGCATCTGTTCCTTGGCCTTGGGATCAAGCCCGTCCACCGCATCGACCGACGCTTCCATCTGCTGCGCGAGCGCGAGATAGGATTGGCGGATGAATTGATAGAGCGGGTGGCTCTCCCATGCTTCATGGGCAAAGCGGCGGTCGCGCGCGGCGGGCTTTTTGTCGGCGGTTTCTTCGGCTTCGGCAGCGGATGTGTCACCAGTGAGGCCTGCGGTCGCGGTCGCCGCCATATGCTGCCACATTTTGACGCTGTCCGCCCAAAAGCTTGACGCGCTTTCCATCCATTGCGCCGGATCGGTCGCCGCGCCGGTATCGACCGTAAGGCTGGCGGGCGGCGTGAAGGCGGCCATCGCCTGCTGCCATTTGCCGGGGCTCATCCATTCGGCCATCAACTCTTGCGCTTTTTCCGGCGTATAGGTGCTGAGCGTATATTCCATCAGCATCTGCTGCGCGCGGCCCATGACCGAAGTCCAGTGCTGCATATCTTCCAGCGAAGGAAGCGGGGGCATTTCGGGCGTGTCGGTCATGATGGTCCTCGAATGGGGGGGAGTATAGGGCAGGCGTCAGGCGGGATTAACGGGCGGTGCAGCGCGCTGCGCCGGTGCGGCGATAACCCGATTCATAGGTCGGCATATTGCCCGACCGTTCAACATATTCATAACCGTCGCCCAGCGTCAGATGGAAGGCCCGGTCGTTGGTGATGAGTCTATAAGTATTGATGCCGAGTTTCTTTTTGGCATTGCCCCAGCGGCCATGCCCTTTCAAATTGTCGGCATTGCGGTTTTTGGCGAGGAAGCGGAACAGCACCGGACCGCAGCGGCCTTCGTCATTGACGCTGACGCCGCAAAAATCCTTGCCGCACGGGGCAATGTCGATGGTCTTATAGTCGCGCCCGCGTGCCGAAAAGCGCGCGCCGGGATCATCGACCGTCCAGCGGCCATAATGGACACTGGTGGACGACGGATTGGCAAGTGCAATATCGCTGCCGACCAGCGCCATCAGCGCAACCGCGATGGCCCCCGACCGCATAGCAAAAGCGCGCATCGACTTGTTCATCGACACGCGCATCGACAAAGCCGAAACAGGATGGGATAAGATGTTCATGGCGATTTCCGCTCCTTCAGGGTCACGCCGCTGGCCGGGCCAACGTCTTGCGACCTTTGTGATTCTGGTCCTGCTTACCCTATATCTAATCCTTGTTGCGGCAAAGGGTCTTGGCGCGGCTTTCGATCAGGATGATTTTCCCGAACCCCTGCTCATCAAGATGGAGGCGATGCCGCTCCTCTTTCCCGTGCATATGGTGACGGGAGCGCTGGCGCTCCTGATGGTGCCGCTAACCTATGCGCTGCGGCGGCGGCCCGCGCATCGCTGGGCGGGCGGAGTGACGGCGGCGCTGGTGCTGGTGTCGGGTCTCACCGCCCTGCCGGTCGCGCTCTACGAGCCGGTGACCTTATGGTCGGGTGCAGGCTTTGCCGCACAAGCCGTCACATGGCTTAGCCTGCTTGGCCTTGGCCTCTATCATCTTTGGAAGCGGCACTATCGCGCGCATCGCTATTATATGTTGCTGATGGCCGCGGTGACGATGGGCGCGGCGGTGTTCCGCATCGGTCTTGCGCTATGGGCCGCCTTTGGCCGGGCGCGCGATTATCACCTTGTTTATTCGCTCGATGCCTGGGCCGGATGGATGTTGCCCTTATGTGTCATGATAATGGTTTTGCAACGCCCCAAAGTGCGATAAGGCTGCGCTCCCGCCGCTTCCGGCGCTTACCCAGAGGAAAGGTCCCATGTCCGAAGAATTTTACCGCATCAAGCGACTCCCGCCCTATGTCATCGCCGAAGTTAATGCGATGCGCGCGGCGGCCCGTGCGCGCGGTGAGGACATTATCGATCTTGGCATGGGCAATCCCGATCTGCCGCCGCCGCCGCACGTAATCGAAAAATTATGCGAAGTGGCGCGTAATCCCAACGCGCATGGCTATTCGCAATCCAAAGGCATTCCGGGCCTCAGAAAAGCCCAAGCGGGCTATTATGCGCGCCGGTTCGGCGTTGATCTCGACCCCGAAAGCGAAGTCGTGGTGACGATGGGGTCCAAGGAAGGCCTGTCGAGCCTTGCCACCGCCATCACCGGCCCCGGCGATGTGATCCTTGCGCCCAATCCTAGCTATCCGATCCACACCTTCGGTTTCATCATTGCGGGTGCGACCATCCGCGCGGTGCCGACGACGCCGGACGAAAATTACTGGGCCTCGCTCGACCGCGCGATGGCCTTCACCGTGCCGCGCCCGTCGGTTCTGATCGTCAACTATCCGTCCAACCCCACCGCCGAAGTGGTGGATCTGGCTTTTTATGAGCGGCTGGTTGCGTGGGCGAAGGAAAATAAGGTGTGGGTCATTTCCGACCTTGCCTATTCCGAACTTTATTATGACGGCAATCCGACGCCCTCCATCCTGCAGGTCAAGGGCGCGAAGGATGTCGCGGTCGAATTCACCTCCATGTCGAAAACCTACTCGATGGCGGGGTGGCGCATGGGCTTTGCGGTGGGTAATAAACAGCTCATCGCCGCGCTCACCCGCGTCAAATCCTATCTCGATTATGGCGCGTTCACGCCGGTGCAGGCCGCCGCCGTCGCCGCCATCAACGGCCCGCAGGATATTGTCGAGGCGAACCGCAATCTCTACCAGAAGCGCCGCGATGTGCTGGTCGAAAGCTTTGGCCGCGCCGGATGGGATATTCCCCCGTCCAAAGCCTCGATGTTCTGCTGGGCGCCCTTGCCGCCAGCTTTGAAACATATGGGCAGCCTTGAATTTTCAAAACAGCTTATCCAGCACGCCGGTGTCGCGGTCGCGGCGGGTGTGGGCTATGGCGAAGAGGGCGAAGGCTTTGTCCGCATCGCGATGGTCGAAAATGAACAGCGCATCCGTCAGGCCGCGCGCAATGTGAAACGCTATTTGCAATCCATGGGCGTCAATTCCGCAGCCGTTCCGGCGGCGGTTGGCGACGGCAAATAATATAGCGCCCCATGCCGATGAGCCCGATCCCCGACCTTCCCAGCCTCACCACCGTATCGCAAGCCATCCAGCTTGCGATTGCGCCGGTCTTTTTGCTGGCGGGGATCGGCGCATTTCTGAATGTATGTGTGGCGCGCCTCGCCCGCATCATCGACCGCGCGCGCATCGTTGAAGAAATGGTGTTCAACAGCGTCGCAGGCCCCGCCCATGACCGCCATGTGTGGGAGATTAACCGGCTCGACAAGCGGATGCGCGTCGTCAACAGCGCGATTTTCCTCACCGTCGCAAGCGCGGTATCGGTGTGCGCGGTGGTGTGTATGATGTTCCTCGCGGTCCTCATCGAACCCCCGCTCGGCCCCGCCATCGCGATCCTGTTCATCCTCGCCATGCTGCTCATTACCGCCGCCTTTGCGACCTTCCTGCACGAAGTCCGCCTCGCCGCCAAAACCATCCGCGTGCGCCAGGAAGTGCTGACGCATCGGTTTGAAGGCGAGTGATATTGTTGTTGGACATTGTCGATGGAAAAAAAGGCCGGGGGTGTGATGCCCCGGCCTTAGGTGGTTCGCAGGAGGAACCTCTTGGGGCGGCGGCCCTTGTTGTGCGGGCCGCCTGCCTGAAATCAGGGCCTGACCTTCCTCAATAATTATAAGCCCGCTCGCCATGTTCGGCGAGGTCGAGGCCTTCGCGTTCGGCGTCTGCGCTGACCCGGAGGCCCGTCACCGCCTTGGCGGCATAGATGGCGATGAGCGTGCCGATGCTCGCCCAGATAATGGTGGTCAGCGTCGCCAATGCCTGCACCCCCAATTGCGCGGCAATACCGGTTGATCCATCGCCCGGGCCGCCGAACATCGGGGCATAGACAAAAGCGGTGCCGAGTGCGCCAACTATGCCGCCGACCCCGTGGATGCCGAATGCGTCCAACGCATCGTCAAAGCCGAGTTTGGGCTTTAATTTGCTCACCACAAAGAAACAGACAAGCGAGGCAACGCCGCCGAGCAGGATCGCGCCCAACGGCCCGCTATTGCCCGCCGCAGGTGTGACCGCGACAAGGCCTGCAATAATGCCCGAACAGAAACCGAGCGCCGATCCTTTATGGCCGACCACCCGCTCGACCGCCATCCACACAAGGCCGCCCGCCGCAGTCGCAACGAAGGTGTTGATCATGGCGAGCCCCGCCGAGCCATTGGCTTCGAGCGCGGAGCCTGCATTAAAGCCGAACCAGCCGACCCACAGCAAACCGGTGCCAACCGCCGTCATCGTCAGGGAGTGCGGCGCGAGCGCCTCTTTCTGGTAACCGATGCGCTTGCCCAGCACGAGGCAGGCGATCAGCGCCGACACGCCCGCATTGATATGCACCACCGTGCCGCCCGCAAAATCGAGCGCGCCCATTTCAAAGAATAAGCCGCCCGACGCCCACACCATATGCGCTATCGGGAAATAGACGATGGTGAGCCAGATCGCGACAAACAGCATGACGGCTGCAAATTTCATGCGCTCGACCACCGACCCCAGCACCAGCGCGGCGGTGATCGCGGCGAAGGTCATCTGGAAGCTCACAAACACATATTCGGGGATGGCGACGCCTTCGCTGAAGGTGGCGGCGGTAGTATGGGGGGTAACGCCCGCAAGAAACGCCTTGCCCAGTCCCGCGACAAAAGGCTTGAGGCTGTCCGGCGCATCCGGTCCGAACGCCATGCTATAGCCATAAGCGACCCAGATGAGCATGGCGAGCGCGGCGCTCGCGCCAATCTGTGTCATCACCGACAGCATATTTTTGGCGCGCACCAGCCCGCCATAAAAAAGCGCAAGGCCGGGAAGGATCATCAGCAACACCAATAGGGTGGCCGTCATCATCCACGCGGTATCGCCTTTGTTGACCGTATCGGCCACCGGCGCTGCGGCGTTCTGGGCGAAAGCGGCGCTGCTTGCGCCAAGGGCCGCAACCCCGCTCCCTATCCGCGCAAAGGTCATTCGCTTCATTCTTGTCCCCTTTTCTCTGCGTCTGTTCACCTATGATGCAGTGCAACATGCGTGCCAGCAGCGTGGGGCGGGGAAAAAAGCGATGAAAATTACAAGAAACGGATGCCCGACGATCAAAAGCTGTGCAGGCGTGGCGCGTCCTGCCTAATTTTTAGGCAGGAGTAGCGTCCGGCAACATGATTTCCGCCCAGATCGGAAGATGGTCGGATGCGCGCGCGGCAGTGAGGCTGTGATGCACGCCATATTCCCCCACTTCGATGTCGGTCGAGAGGATGATGCGGTCCAGCTCGCCCACCGGACGGCGGCTATGAAAGCTGCGCCCCGTGCGCAACACGCGGTGGTCGACGCCGAAATCCTTAAGGCACCCACGATTGGTCCATTCGTTGAGGTCACCCATCATGATGGTCGGCATCGGGCGACCGGTCGCGGCGAGATGGTTGAGCAGGGCTTTGACCTGACGCCGCCGCCACAGGCCGGACAGGTCAAGATGCATCCCCACCACCCGCACCGGCGTGCCGTTGATCGACAATTCCGCCAGCACCGCGCCGCGCGGTTCGAGCGTCGGCAGATAGACCGGCTCGCAATGGTCGACGACCACCTCTTTTTTGACAAGGATGGCATTGCCGTGCCAGCCGATACTGTCCGGGCGCATATCAAGCGCAACCGCCTTATAGGGGCTATAGTCTTCGAGCATCCCCACCGGAATCGCCGCCGCCCGCCCGCCAAAACGCCGGTCGGCTTCCTGCAAGGCAATCACATCGGCATCCAGTTCGCGCAGCACCTCAAGCGTGCGTTCCGGACTGCGCTTGCGGTCGAGGCCGATGGCCTTGCGGATATTATAGCTGGCAACTTTGATGGTCATGGAAGGCGATGGAATATCTTATGCTTTTGCAGTTCACCATGATTAAAACGGTTTGGCGGGGATTAGTTTCCCCTGCGCTTGGGGAGTGCGGGGTGCGGGTGGAATTCGGGTTGTTGTAAACGCGGTCGACGCGGAGGTTTTTGAGACTCACGCGAAGACGCGAAGGCGCGAAGTTTTTGGGGGGTGCGGACTTTTTCACGCAGAGGCGCAGAGATTAGGGAGGCGCAGAGGGATGCGTTGACCAATGCGGTGCGGCCTTGCATCCGGCGCAATATTGGTCCGCATAATATTATAGTGTTCGCGCGGAGGCGCGGGGGCGCGGAGATTTTTGAGAGATGGGAGGGAGCTTGCTGGCGTGCGGCGAAAGATGTTGGATGCAATAAAGAGGGAGGAAAAAAGAGGCTCCTCCTCCCCCGTTCGCCCTGCGTAGACTCCGTCAGGAGGCGTATCGAAGGGTGCTTGAAATAGATACGGATGGGTGTTGGGTGTAAAAAGATGCTTCGATACGGCTCTTGCGAGCTTACTCGGCACGAAGGGAATTTTTCAATTCCAGCCCCTCTGCGCCCTCTGCGTCTCTGCGTGAACCAAAAAATCTCCGCATCTCCGCGCGAACCTGCTTACGCTCCCGCGCCGCCGCGCGAACCAGAATAACCCCGCACACACCGCGCAAAACCTCTACCAATTCTCTCCTTGCGCAATCGCCTCCGCTTCGCCGTCACGATCCGTGCGGCCGAGCGCCTTGTTGCGGTGGGGGAAGCGGCCGAAGCGGTCTATCATGTCATAATGGGCTTGCGCATATTGGCCATAATCGGAGTTGATGCTGTTCATGAGGCGGAGCGAAGCGCGCTGGTCGTCCATATCCTCGCTATGTTCAAACGGCATATAGAGGAAGGCACGGGCGTCATCGCTTAACCCTTCATCAAAGCCCTTATCCACCGCCCCGCGCGCGATTTGCACGGCGAGTTGGTCGGTTGCAAAGGCTTCGGCCTGCTTGCGGTAAAGATTGCGCGGGATCTGGTCGAACAGGATGATCGCGGCGCGCGCGGTATCGGGGTTGGCGAGGAAATGGCTGGCGGGGAGGCTACGCAAAGCCTCGCGCCACGGCGCAAAAGGCTCGCATTTGGCATCGAAAGCGGGGCCGCCGCCGAACCAGTCGCTTTGCCCGTGCCCGTCAAACCAGAAGGCCAATATCTGGCGCGCCCAATCGGCAGGCACACTGTCGGGGGAGATAAAGCCATCCTCCGGCTGTTCGTCATCATAGCTCATGCGGCAGTGCCTCCGACGGTTAGACCTTCGAGCAGCAAGGTCGGCTGGCCGACGCCTGCGGGAACGGATTGCCCGCCCTTGCCGCAAATGCCGATGCCTTCATCGAGCGCCATATCATTGCCGATGCCCTTGACCTTGGTGAGCGCGGTCGGGCCATCGCCGATAAGCGTTGCGCCCTTGATCGGCGCGCCCAGCTTACCATTTTCAATCGCATAGGCTTCGGTGCAGGAGAAGACGAATTTGCCCGACACAATATCGACCTGCCCGCCGCCAAAGCTTACCGCATAAATGCCTTTTTTGACCCGGCTCATCAGTTCGGCAGGGTCGTCATTGCCGCCACGCATGAACGTGTTGGTCATGCGCGGCATCGGCGCATGAGCGTAATTTTCGCGGCGGCCATTGCCGGTCGCGGGCACCCCCATCAACCGCGCGTTTAGCCGGTCCTGCATATACATTTTGAGGATACCGTCTTCGATCAGGATATTTTCCTGCGTCGGGGTGCCTTCATCGTCAATCGAAAGCGAGCCGCGCCGGTCCATGATCGAGCCATCATCGACCACGGTGACGCCGGGGGCCGCTACCCGCTCGCCGATACGCCCCGAAAAGGCCGAAGTGCCCTTGCGGTTGAAATCGCCTTCAAGGCCATGACCGACCGCTTCATGAAGCAACACGCCGGGCCAGCCGGGGCCGACTAGCACAGTCATTTCGCCCGCAGGCGCATCGACCGATTCCAGATTGACGAGCGCTTGGGCGAGCGCCTTGTCGACCGCGCGCTCGGCGGTCGCATCTTCGAACAATGTGCCATAAAGATAGCGCCCGCCAATGCCGAACGACCCGCTTTCGCGGCGGCCATTTTGTTCGACCACAATCGCGACATTCAAGCGCACCATCGGGCGGATGTCGGTGGCCAGAAAGCCATCGGCGCGGACGATTTCGACCACGCTCCATGAACCGGCCAGCACGGCGGAGACTTGGCTCACGCGCGGGTCTTTCGACCGGGCGAGCGCGTCGATCTTCTGGCACAAGGCAACCTTGTCGGCGAACGGGACCAGCTCCAGCGGATTGCCGTCGGTATAAAGATGGCGGTTGGTATATTGCGGCGCGGGCGAAGGTGTGGCGTTCGCCGGGTCAAGCAGCGCCAGCGTATCGGCGGCGCGGCGGATCGCGGCTTCCGAAATTTCATTGGCATGGGCAAAGCCGGTCATCTCGCCGGTCACACCGCGCAGGCCAAAGCCGCCATTGGTCGAATAATCCGCCGCCTTCAACCGCCCGTCATCAAACACGAAACTTTCGTTGGCGGTATATTGGAGATAAAGTTCACCATCATCGGTGCGGCGAAGCGCCTCGGCCGTCAGCCGCTTGGCGGCATCCGGGTCCAACATGCCGGGACGATAGAGAAAATGGCGCGGGTCAGTCGAAATTATATCGGTCATAAAAGCCGATATAGGTAGGCGCGCAAGATGTGGCTAGAGTTAGTTAGCGGCTTTCCGCCCTTAACAGACAGGGAGGATTAACCTCAGCCCAGATCGGCGGGGCCGCCTTGCAGCACGAAGCGGCGGTCGCAATAGCCACATTCGACATAGCCTTTTTCGTCAATTTCCAGCCACACGCGCGGATGGCCGAGCGTGTCTCCGCCCGGAATATCGGTCGCGCCGTCGCAGGACACGCGGGCTTTGGTCACACGAAGGGTTTCAGGAGGCTGGATCTGGGTCATAAACGCGCCCTTAGCAAAGCCGAATTGCCCCCGCAATGCGGATATTAAGGCACATCGGCTTTGCTTGCGGGTTCCTTTAAGTGGCAGGCGTTGCGAACTTCATCACGGCGATGCCGGTAACGATGAGCGCGGCAGCACCGATGCGCATCGCATTGGCCGGTTCATTCAGCGCGACCACGCCATAAATGAATGCACCGATCGCGCCGATTCCGGTCCAGATCATATAGGCTGTGCCCAGCGGCAACTGGCGCATCGCGGCGGCGAGCAGGCCGAAGCTGATAATCATCGCGCCGAGGGTAATCGCGCTCGGCCCCAATTTGGTGAAACCTTCGGAATGTTTCATTGCCGACGCCCAAATGATTTCAAAAATGCCGGCTACCACAAGTAAAATCCAGGCCATGAAGCGGCCCTCCTTTCAAAAGGGCCGGGCCGTCCCGGCGGTCAATAGTCCCTTGGCGGGGAAGAGGTCGTCCTCTTGTCCCGCGCAAATAAGGGGCCGATGCGCCAAGGTCAACTGCTGTAACGCCCCTTTTCCACCGGTTCGCGAGGCGCGCGCGGGGCGGTGTCAATCCTTGTCGGTAATCACCACATGGCCATTGGCCTTGCCGCCACCAAGGTCGGAAATGGTGAGCGTAAACGCATCGCCATCATCGGTGGTGCCGCTGAGCGTATAGCCCGAACGGGTGAAGGTGAATTTTTCCTTCTTCATTTCCGCATCGAACCAGTCGGCCAGCGTCTTGGCGTCGGTCGGGCTTTCAAAGCTTGCCTTGACCGTCGAGACTTTGGCGCCTGCCTTGTTGACCGCATCGACATTCATCGCGCGGATATGCGATCCGGGATAGAGGTCCACGCCGTCAATGTCGAAATCATCGCCGTCAATATCAATGCCCGACGCGCTCGCGCGGACCGCGCCATTGGCCGAGCTGGTAGTGGTAGCGGTCGCGCCTTGCCCTTCGCGCGCGGCAGGTGCCTCGCCCGCAGGCTGTTTGTTGCACGCACCGAGCGCAAGCGCAGCGGTGAGCGGGAAGGCTAGCAAAATAGTGCGGTTCATAGCGCGACTCTCCGTGGTATAATGCCCAGTGTAGCGAAGAGAGAAACCCTGTCTATCCTCTCTCTCCTTCGTCATCCCCGGCTTGACCGGGGATCCATCTCCTGACCGTCCGGTTTGCAGGCAGGGTCAGGAGATGGACTCTCCCCTGTATAGCGAATTTTGTGCAGCGAATTTCGGGAAAGCCTATCCAATTTTCGATAAGGCGGCCCCAACATATTTCGTCATTCCCGCGAAAGCGGGAATCCATCTGCTGCCCTGTAATTTTAAGCGTCAGGAGATGGATTACCGGTCAAGCCGGGAATGACGAGGGTGCCAAATTCGGCCTACCCATCAATACTCGTCTTCAAATCCGCGCTGACCAGACCGCCATCAATGGTAAGCGTTTCGCCGACGACATAATCGCCCGCGCGGCTGGCGAGATAGACGGCCCCTGCGGCCATATCTTCTGCCGTGCCGATGCGGCGGGCGGGGATGCGGGCGCCGACGGCTTCGGCATGGTCGCGCGCGGCCTTGTTCATCTCCGACTGGAACGCGCCCGGCGCAATGGCGGTCACGACAATATTGTCAGTGATCAGCCGCGCGGCGAGACGCTTGGTGAGATAGAGGATCGCAGCCTTCGACGCATGATAGCTATAGGTTTCCCACGGATTGAGCCGCTGGCCGTCAATCGACCCGATATTGATGACCTTGGCCGGACGCCCGTCCGCGCCGCCCGCTTTGAGGAGGCCATGCAGCGCTTGCGTCAGGAAGAAAGGCGATTTGACGTTGAGGTCCATCACCTTGTCCCAGCCCTCTTCGGGAAATTCTTCGAACGGGACGCCCCATGCCGCGCCCGCATTATTGACCAATATGTCAAGCTTGCCCTCGCGCGCGGCGATGTCGGCGGCGAGTGCGCGGCACCCTTCGACGGTCGAAATATCCATGGGCACGCCGATGACCTTGCCGGGATAGCGATTGTTAAAATCCGCGACCGCCTCTTCAACCTGCGGGATTTTGCGCGCGCTGATATAGACGCGCGCCGCGCCAGCTGAGAGAAAGCCTTCGACAATCATCTTGCCAATCCCGCGCGATCCGCCGGTAACAAGCGCAATGCGGCCTTCAAGGGAGAAAAGGTCGGTGAGGTTCATGGCATCATTCCTTTCGATCATATCTCCCCTCCCGCGTGCGGGAGGGGTCGGGGGTGGGTGTGGTCGCAATGTCGGTGCTAACCGGCCCATCCCGCCGGCCTAATTTCGCTGACGCTCATTTAGCGCCGTAAAGCCCCTCCCCTTTAGGAGTTTATCTCCTGCGGGTCGGGGCGGGCCCCCCCCCGGCCCCCCCCGACCCGCAGGAGGTAAACTGGGTTGGGGTGGGGTCTGTCCGTCTGGCACAGCCTAGGCCGAAAAACCCCACCCCACTCGCCTAATTGCTTGCAGCAATAAGGCTTCACTGCCCCTCCCCTGATGGGGAGGGGTTTTGCAAATCAATATCCGCTCAATTCTGCCACGCGGTTGGCGTGGTAGTTCGCATCGCCGAAAAATTCGGTGAGCGCGCGTTCGCGTTTCATGTAGAGGCCGATATCATATTCGTCGGTCATGCCGATGCCGCCGTGCATCTGCACGCCTTCACGCACAGCCAAGTTGGCGGCCTTGGCGGCTTTGGCCTTGGCGACCGAGACGAACAATTCGGCCTTGGCATCGCCTTCGTCGAGCAGTTGCTGGGCTTTCATCACTGCCGCACGCGCAATTTCGATTTCCGAATAAAGATGCGCCGCACGGTGCTGCAACGCCTGGAATTCCCCGATCAGCCGGTCGAACTGCTTGCGCTGCTTCAGATAATCGGTGGTCATGCCGAACGCGCCAAGCCCGACGCCGACGCTTTCCGCCGCCGCGCCGATGCGCCCCGCCGCAAGCATTTTGGTGAGTGTGGTCCAGCCGCCGTCGACTTCGCCGATGACCGCACCGGCATCCACCTCAACATTGTCGAAGGTGACATGGGCGGCCTTGCTCGCATCGACCAGCGCCACACTGTCACGGGCGAGCCCCGCCGCATCGGTCGGCACGGCAAACAGGGTAAGGCCATCGGTTTCACCCGCAGCGCCAGCAGTTCGCGCGGCGACGATTAGCATATCGGCCGAGCCACCCTGCACGACGAACTGCTTCTTGCCATTAAGTTTGAAGCCATTGCCCGCGCGCGCCGCTTCCATCGCGATATGCGCAGGGCGGTGCTTGGCGCCTTCATCAATCGCAATGCCCAGCACCGTGTCGCCCGAAATAATGCCGGGGAGCCAGCGCGCCTTGGTGTCGGCATCGGCGGCTTTGAGCGCCGTCACGCCGACCACGCCGGTGGTGAGGAAAGGCGAGGGCGTCAGATTGCGGCCGATTTCTTCCAGCACAATGCCCGCTTCGACATGGCCCATGCCAAGCCCGCCATCGGCTCCATCGGCGAGCATCCCGGTAAAACCTATTTCGGCAAATTGCTTCCACAAGCCATGGCCGAAACCATCCTTGCAGTTGATGTCGCGCCAATGGCGCAATTGCTTTGCGATACTGCCTTCTTCGGCCATGAAAGGCTTTGCGGTGTCGGCCAGCATCGCTTGATCGTCGGTATGATATAAGGGCATGAAAAGCTCCCGTTGATTTTTATTACCGTCATCCCCGGCTTGACCGGGGATCCATCTCCGAACCGTTTGGTTTGCGGTGCGGTCAGGAGATGGATTCCCGCTTTCGCGGGAATGACGCCCACATGAATGTTACGCTCCCGGCAAATCGAGGATGCGTTTGGCGATGACGTTGAGCATGACTTCGCTCGTGCCGCCTTCGATGCTATTGGCTTTGGTGCGGAGCCACGCGCGCGGTTTGCCGCCGCCGCCCGATGCTTCACTATCCCATTCCAGCGCGTCCGATCCGCCCGCCGCCATCACCAGTTCGTGACGCTGCTTGTTGAGTTCGGTGCCTGCATATTTCAGCATATTGGGCTGGGCGGGATGGCCTTTGCCGACTTTGATTTCGTCGATAAATTTTTCCATCATCGCGGCAAAAGCCAGCGCATCTACGTCAAAATTCGCCATTTGCGCGCGCAGCATCGGGTCATCGGCAACCACCGCTTTATAGGCTTTGCCGAGCGAGCCTGCGCGGTCGCCGCCGCCGGTCGCGGAAATCATTTCGCGTTCATGGCCGAGCAGATATTTGGCGACGTCCCAACCGCGGTTCAATTCGCCGACAATCTGGTCCTTGGGGACTTCCACATTGTCGAAGAAGGTTTCGCAGAAAGGCGAATTGCCGGAGATAAGCTTGATCGGCTTGGTCGAAACGCCGGGGCTTTCCATGTCGAACAACAGGAAGCTGATGCCCTGATATTTATTGCCCTTGTCGGTGCGCACGAGGCAGAAAATCCAGTCGGCCTTGTCGGCATAGCTGGTCCAGATTTTCTGGCCATTGACGACCCAATGATCGCCTTTGTCTTCGCCAAAGGTTTGCAAGGATACAAGGTCCGATCCAGAGCCCGGCTCCGAATAGCCCTGGCACCAGCGGATTTCGCCGCGCGCAATCTGGCCCAGATAATGGACCTTCTGTTCCTCGGTGCCGAATTTGAGCAAAGCCGGGCCAAGCATCCAGATGCCGAAGGAGGATAAAGGCGAACGCGCATTAATCCGCGTCATTTCCTGCTTCAAAATTTTGGCTTCGGCGGGCGACAGCCCAGCGCCGCCATAAGCTTTGGGCCAATCGGGGACGGTATAGCCTTTGGCGACACAGGCTTCCAGCCAGGCTTTTTGCGCCTCGCTCTGGAACGTCCAGTTGCGCCCGCCCCAACACGCATCGCCTTCCTCGCGCATCGGCTCGCGCATTTCGGGCGGGCAGTTCGCCTCCAGCCAGCTACGCGTTTCGGCGCGAAATTGTTCAAGATCACTCATCGGCTTTATCCATCTCCCGTTATAATTCCTGTCTTGTCCCCGCCACTATCCGTTGCGGGGCGACCTTGTGGCAAGGCTTTTGACTCGATTCGGGGACAGGAAGCAAGAAAAGTTTCGATTCGCAACCTAAAACACTGGACCCGCCCGTCGAACCTTGGTTTAAGGGGGCAAGAGCAGACACAAGATTCTGCCCGTCCGCCGCTAAACCGGCATCGGACATGACGCGACAAAAGGAGGCACAGATGGATTTTGATCTCACCGAACGGCAGACGCATTGGCGCGACCGTGTGCGGGATTTTATCGAAAGCCATGTGCGCCCTAATGACGCGCTCTATCATGAACAGCAACTTGAAGGCGGGCGCTGGAAGGTGCTGCCGGTTATCGAAGAGGCCAAAGCCAAAGCCAAAGCGGCGGGCATCTGGAACCTGTTCATGCCGCCATCGTCGGGCCGCCCCAATGTCGATGACAGCGTAGCGTTTGAAGGGCCGGGCCTCACCAATCTGGAATATGCCCTGTGCGCCGAAGAAATGGGACGCCTTGAATGGGCGAGCGAAGTGTTCAACTGCTCCGCGCCCGATACCGGCAATATGGAAGTGTTCATGCGCTATGGCACGGCGGCGCAAAAGGCCAAATGGATGGTGCCGCTGATGAATGGCGAGATCCGCTCCGCCTTCCTCATGACCGAACCGCAAGTGGCCTCGTCCGACGCGACCAATATCGAATGTCGTATCGAGCGCGACGGCGATGATTATGTGATTAACGGGACCAAATGGTGGTCGTCGGGCGCGGGCGATCCGCGCTGTGCGGTGACGATCCTCATGGGCAAGACCGACTTTGAAGCGAAGAAGCACCAGCAGCAATCGATGATCCTCGTGCCGATGGACGCCAAGGGGCTGACGGTCAAACGGCCGCTCACCGTGTTCGGTTATGATGACGCGCCGCATGGCCATATGGAAATCGAGCTGAAAGATGTGCGCGTCAATGCCGAAGAGGCGATGCTGCTCGGCGAAGGGCGCGGCTTTGAAATTGCGCAAGGACGGCTTGGGCCGGGCCGCATCCACCATTGTATGCGCACGATTGGCGCGGCGGAAAGCGCGTTGGAAGCGATGACCAGGCGGCTCCTGTCGCGCGTCGCGTTCGGCAAAAGGCTTGCCGACCAGAGCGTGTGGGAACAGCGGGTTGCCGAAGCGCGCATCGACATTGAAATGACGCGGCTCCTTTGTTTGAAAGCCGCCGATATGATGGACAAGGTCGGCAACAAGACCGCGCAGGGCGAAATCGCGATGATCAAAGTGCAGGCCCCGCGCATGGCGCTGCGCATCATTGATGACGCCATCCAGGCGCATGGCGGTGCGGGCGTAAGTCAGGATTTCAGCCTCGCCAAAGCCTATGCGGGGATACGCACCCTGCGCTTGGCCGACGGCCCGGACGAAGTCCACAACCGCTCGATCGCGCGCATGGAGTTCGGCAAATATGGCGATGTAGCCGCCAAACTCCCCTCGTCGGGTGATATGGGCGTTGCGCGGTGAGGGGAAGCAGCCCTTCCCTCTCCTATTCTTTCCCGTCATTCCCGCGAAAGCGGGAATCCATCTCCCGACCGATGATGAAAATATCAAGCGCCAGAGATGGATCCCCGATCAAGTCGGGGATGACGAGCGCCAAATTCTCCCCTCCCATTTATGCGAGGGGTCGGGGGTGGGTCAGAAATATCGCCTCCCACTTCCTATACACCCACCCCTAACCCATCCCGCAAGCGGGAGGGGAATTGGTTGTCCTTCAACGGAGTTCGCTTACCCATGAAAGCCGCTGTCCTTACTGCCCCCGGCCAACCTTTGGCCATTGAAACGCTTATTATCGACAAGCCGGGTCCGCATGAGGTGTTGATCCGCACTGCCGCGTGCGGGCTATGCCATAGCGACCTCCATTTTCTGGAAGGCACCTACCCTCAGGCGCTGCCCGCTGTGCCGGGGCATGAGGCCGCCGGGATTGTCGAGGCGGTCGGCTCCGAAGTGCGCACGGTCAAGGTTGGCGATGCGGTGGTCACCTGCCTGTCTGCCTTTTGCGGCCATTGCGAATTTTGTGTGAGCGGAAGGATGTCGCTATGCCCCGGCGGCGATACGCGGCGCGCGGGCGATGCGCCGTCGCGCCTGTCTCGGCCCGATGGCAGTCCGGTCGCGCAAATGCTCAACCTGTCGGCATTTGCCGAACAGATGCTGGTCCATGAACATGCCTGTGTCGCGATTGACCCCGATATGCCGCTCGACCGCGCGGCGGTGATCGGCTGTGCAGTCACGACCGGCGCGGGGACGATTTTCAATACCTGCAAGCTGACGCCCGGCGAAACCGTGGCTGTCGTCGGGTGCGGCGGGGTCGGGCTTGCCACGATTAACGCAGCAAAAATCGCGGGTGCTGGCCGCATCATCGCCGCCGATCCGGTGCCGGAAAAGCGCGAACTCGCCAAAAAGCTTGGCGCAACCGATGTGGTCGATGCGTTCGCTGAAGATGCCGCCGCGCAAATTGTCGAAATGACCAAGGGCGGCGTCGATCATGCGATCGAAGCGGTCGGGCGCGCTGCCTCCGCCAGTCTGGCCGTCAGTGCATTGCGCCGGGGCGGCACCGCGACGATTTTGGGGATGCACCCGCCTGGCGAAAAAGTCGGCTTGAGCGCCATTGAACTTCTCACCGGCAAGAAATTGCAGGGCGCGCTGATGGGCGGCAACCGCTTCCCCGTCGATATTCCGCGGCTGGTCGATTTCTACCTGCGCGGGCTGCTCGACCTTGATTCGATCATTGCCGAAACCATTCCGCTGGAGGCGGTCAATGACGGCTTTGAAAAGATGAAGCGCGGCGATGCTGCCCGCAGCGTGATTGTGTTCGGGTGAGGGGAAGGCCGTCGTGACGGACAAAGACCATATCGATGAAGCGGCGCTGACCCGCTGGATGGAAGCCCATGTCGCGGGGTTCAAAGGCCCGCTGACATTGGAAAAATTTGCAGGCGGGCAATCCAATCCGACCTATCGGGTGGATAGCCCAAGCGGTGCTTATGTGCTGCGCCGCAAGCCGTTCGGGCCATTGCTCCCGTCCGCCCATGCGGTCGACCGCGAATATCGACTGATAGCGGGGCTGCACCCCACCGGCTTTCCCGTCGCCAAACCTTATGGCCTCTGCGAAGATGATAATGTCATCGGCGCGGCTTTTTATGTGATGGAGATGGTCGAAGGGCGCACTTTCTGGAACGGCGCAATCCCTGAGGCCGCCAATAATGCCGAACGCACTGCGCTTTATGAAGCGATGGTCGATACGCTCGCCGACCTCCACAAGGTCGATTACCAAGGCGCAGGGCTTGGCGAATATGGCAAGCCCGGCAATTATTTCGAGCGGCAGGTGGGCCGCTGGACCAAACAATATCGCGGGTCGCAAACCGATGATTTGCCCGCGATGGAAAAGCTGATCGCCTATCTTCCCGCCTCGCTCCCCGAACAGAAACGCACCGCGATAGTTCACGGCGATTTCCGCATCGACAATATGATTTTCGATTCCCGAAGCCCGCGCGTGCTGGCGGTCCTCGATTGGGAATTATCGACCTTGGGCGATCCGATGGCGGACCTTGCCTATCTGATGATGAATTGGGTGACGCCCGCCGATGGCCGTGCGGGGCTTTCGGGGCTGGACTTGGACGCGCTCGGCATCCCGCTAATGCAGGCGATGATCGAACGCTATGCGGCGCGCACCGGCCTTGACGATGTGCCGGACATGAACTGGTATTTCGCGTTCAACCTGTTCCGCTTGGCCGGGATTGTGCAGGGCATTAAAAAGCGCGTGATTGACGGCAATGCGTCCAACGACAAGGCGGCGGAAATGGCCGCGAAAGTGCCGTTCCTCGCCGATTCTGCCTGGCATTTCGCCAAGGCAGCGGGCGCGGCAGACTGACGTTTCAAGGGAGACAGGATATGGCGGGAGAATTGGACGGACAGGTCGCGATTGTGACGGGAGCCGCTAGCGGCATCGGCCGCGCCACCGCGCTTTTATTTGCAGAACAAGGCGCGCAGGTGGTCGCCGCCGATGTCGGCGATGCGGTCCATGAAACCGCTGCGATGCACGACCACATCGAAGGCGTGCTGTGCGATGCCGGTGATGAACCCGCGGTTGCAAAGCTGGTTGCCGATGCGGTTGCCAAATATGGCCGGCTCGACATTTTCTTTGCCAATGCGGGGATTTCGGGCGGGCTTGCCGGCATCTTCGAACAAAGCGCCGAAGATTGGGCGGAAATTTTGCGCGTCAACCTTATCGGGCCATTTCTTGCGATCAAATATGCGGGCCAGCATATGGCCAAGACCGGCAAAGGTTCGATCATCTGCACCGCAAGCGTTGCGGGGCTCCGGTCGGGCGCGGGCGGTCCGGCTTATTCCTCGTCCAAGGCGGGTGTCATTAATCTGGTGCGGGTCGGCGCGCAGCAGCTTGGCGGGCATCAGGTGCGCGTCAATGCGATCTGCCCCGGCCTTATCGAAACCAGCATGACCAAGCCGATTTACGACATTGTCCGCGCCAAGGGCAAAGAAGAATTGCTTGGCCAGCTCAACCCGCTGCAACGCGGCGGAGAGCCTAGCGAAATTGCGCAAACCGCGCTGTTTCTGGCATCGGACCGCGCCTCCTATATTAACGGGCAGGCGATTGTGGTCGATGGCGGCCTGTCCAGCTCGCATCCGGTCAACCGGCAAATCTTTGGACAGACGGCGGCGTGAGAGACGGAGGCGTGAAAGCCAGCAGCATAAAAGGCACCGCGTTCGCCCCCTCGACTTGTCGGCGCGCGCATTGATAAGAATAAGGCATGACACATATCCTCACCCCCGCATCCGACCCGCGCGACTTGGGCTTTTCGCCCGAGCGCCTTGCCCGTATCGACGCCCATTTGAAGGCCAAATATCTCGACACGGGAGCCTTACCGCACGCCGCTCTCCTTATCGGGCGCGGGGACGAGGTTGCGCATCTGTCGCTTCAGGGCGATGCGCGCAAAGGCGCGGCGCTGCAACAGGATGCGATTTTCCGCATCGCGTCGATGACCAAGCCGATCACCTCGATTGCGTTTATGCAACTGGTCGAAGAGGGCAAGCTTGCGCTCACCGATCCGGTCAGCAGCATCATTCCGGAATGGAAAAATCTGGGCGTGTTTGTCGCGGGCGGTGGCAATGTCCCGTTCGTATCGCGCCCCGTGCGCGAACCGATGCGCATGATCGACCTGCTGCGCCACACGGCGGGGCTGACTTATGGCTTTCAGGAGCGCACCGCGATTGATGCGGCCTATCGCAAGCAGAAACTCGAAGCTTTTGAAGGGCCGGACCTCGAAGAATTTATCCGCATCCTTGCGGATATTCCGCTGCAATTCGATCCCGGCACAAGCTGGAATTATTCGATTGCGACCGACATATTGGGCGCGATCCTCCAGCGCGTTGATGACCAGCCGCTCGACCAGGTTATTGCCGCGCGGGTGACGCAGCCTTTGGGCATGGACGACACGCATTTCCAAGTGCCCGCCGAAAAACTCCACCGCCTGCCCGATTGCTATGCGTTCCACCCGCAGCAGAAAATGAAGCTGTTTGACCCGGGCGAAGGCAGCGCGTGGGGCAAGCCGCCGCGCCAGCTTTCGGGCGGTGGCGGTATGGCGTCAACCTTGGCCGATTATCACCGTTTCTGCCGGATGCTGCTCAATGGCGGTGAGCTGGACGGCGCGCGTATCATCGCCCCCAAGACGCTGGAACTGATGACCGCCAACCATTTGCCGGGCGGCGCGGACCTCGCGACATTGTCGACCGCGCTTTTTTCCGAAGCGGAAAATGCGGGCGTCGGCTTCGGCCTCGGCTTTGCGACTACCATGGACCCGGCCAAGGCGATGATGAATTGTTCTGCGGGCGATTTTTTCTGGGGCGGGATGTTTTCCACCGCCTTCTTCGTCGACCCGCACGAGGACATCATCATGATTTTCATGACGCAGCTCATGCCGTCGTCCACCTATCCCGTGCGCCGCGAAATCAAGACCATGCTCTACGCCGCGCTGACGGAATAGCGCCTTTCACTCCCCTCCCGCTTGCGGGAGGGGTCGGGGGTGGGTCTGAATAATGAAACCCATTTCCGAAATCATACCCACCCCCAGCCCCTCCCGCGCGCGGGAGGGGAGCAGAAGGAAGCTTATATGACCGAAACCGCCCCGCAAACCGTCACCACCGAACGCCATGACGATGTGCTGGTTGCCATTGTCGATAACCCGCCCGTCAATGCTTTATCCTGGCATGTGCGCGAGGGGATTTTGAACGCGGTGGAAGAGTTGCAGCGCGACGACAGCCTCAAGGCGATGGTGCTGCGCTGTGCGGGCGCGACCTATATTGCGGGAGCGGACATTACTGAATTTGCGACCGGCATGAAGGGGCCGGATTTGAACAGCGTCATCAATGCGATGGAATCTTCGCCCAAGCCGGTCATCGCTGCAATTCACGGCACGGCGCTCGGTGGTGGCCTCGAAACCACGCTCGGCGCGCATTACCGTATCGCGGTACCGTCGGCCAAATTGGGCGTGCCCGAAGTCAAGCTCGGCCTGCTCCCCGGCGCAGGCGGCACCCAGCGTCTGCCGCGCCTTGTCGGGGTCGCGCTTGCCGCCGAAATGGCCAGCGGTGGCGCGCCGATTTCGGCGGCCAAAGCCAAGGAAGCAGGCCTTGTCGATGAACTGGCAGGCGAAACCAGCCTTGCCGAAGACGCGATTGCTTTTGCCCGCGCCAAAATCGCCAAAGGTCCGCGCCCGACACGCGATTTGCCGATTGCCCCCGATGCGGACGCGATCAACGCGCTCAAAACCGCCAATGCGCGCAAATGGCGCGGCTTTGATGCGCCCTATGCCAACCTCGCCTGTGTCGAGGCGGCAACGCGGCTCCCGTTTGATGAAGGCATGACGTTCGAACGCGCCGAATTTATGAAGCTGATGATGGGCACCCAATCGGCGGCCCAGCGCCATATCTTCTTTGCCGAACGCAAAGCCTCCAAAATTGACGGCATCGCCAAGGATGTCGCGCTGCGCCCCGTCGCCAAAATCGGCATTATCGGCGCAGGCACGATGGGCGGCGGGATTGCGATGAATTTCCTGTCCAAAGGCCTCCCCGTCACGATGATCGAAACTGCGCAAGAAGCGTTGGACCGGGGCGTTGCCACCATCCGCAAAAATTATGAAGCCACCGCCGCCAAGGGCCGCATGACCTCCGAGCAGGTCGAAGGCGCGATGGGGCTATTGTCCACCGCACTGGACCTTACCGAACTTGCCGATTGCGATCTCATCATCGAGGCGGTCTATGAAAATATGGAGGTGAAAAAAGAGATTTTCACCAAACTTGATGCGATTGCCAAGGACAGCGCCATCCTTGCGTCGAACACCAGCTATCTCGACATTGACGAGATTGCGAGCGTGACCAGTCGTCCGGAAAATGTCCTTGGCCTCCATTTCTTTTCGCCCGCCAATGTGATGAAGCTTTTGGAAGTGGTGCGCGGGGCCAAGACCGCCGACGATGTGCTGGCCACCGCGATGGCGGTCGCCAAAAAGATCGGCAAGGTCGCGGTGGTAGCGGGCGTATGCCACGGCTTTATCGGCAACCGGATGCTGACGCCGCGGCAGGTCGAGGCGATGAACCTCCTCATGGAAGGCGCAACCCCGCAGCAAATAGACAAGGTCCATGTCGAATTCGGGATGCCGATGGGACCGTTCCAGATGTCCGACTTGGCAGGTGTCGATATTGGCTGGCACCGCGATCCTCAGCGCATCGAAAGCATCCGCGATGCGCTCTGCGCCGAAGGACGGTTCGGGCAGAAAACGGGCGCGGGCTTTTATGATTATGACGATAAGCGCAACCCCAGCCCGTCGGCGCGCGTGCAGGCGATTATCGACGAATTTGCCGCCAAATCGGGCAAGCAAAAGCGCGACATTAGCGATGAAGAAATCATCGAGCGCACGCTTTACCCGATGGTCAATGAAGGCGCGAAAATCCTCGCCGAAGGCAAGGCCCAGCGCGCGAGCGACGTGGATGTGGTGTGGATTTACGGCTATGGCTGGCCCGTCTATCGCGGCGGCCCGATGTTCTGGGCGGACCTTGAAGGTGCGGACAAGATTGTCGCTGGCTTGGAAAAACACGGGCTGGAGGTCGCGCCCTTGCTCAAGGAAAAAGCGGAAACAAAAGGCCGGTTTAACTGATAGATATTGCGCCCTCTCCGCGTGGACGAGGGCGCAATATTTAACAAAATAGCGGCAGAAATGCGCAAACGGTAACCAAATATTAACCCGATTCCTTAAAATTATGGTGAAGAGGAATCATTAGGGTCAATCAAATGACACCGAAATTGCTTAATCTTCCGTTGACCATCGCCACGACCCTTTGTGCAGCCTTAATGCTGGCAGGTTGCGCGGGCGGGTCGCTGGTCCCCGAAGGCAAGGAAGCGCGCCGCGCGCAATCCAAGGCCGAGCGGATGCCCTCCAGCCCGTCACGAGTCGCGCGTCCGCGCATGGGGGCGGCCATCCCCAACGCGCCTTTTGCCACTGCCGATGCGCGCCAGTGCGTGAGCGAGCTTCATGCGGCAGGCGTGCGCTTCACCTCGCTCCCCGACAAGCATGAAGGCAGCGGTTGCAGCACGATCAACAGCATCAAGGTGATGGATTTCGGCACGCCGACCACCAATACAACCGCGATGACCTGTCCGCTCGCCAAAAATTTCGCGGCCTGGGCGCGCTATGCGGTGCAACCCGCCGCGCAGATGACCTTCGGCAGCCCGGTGGTGAAGATTGAAACGATGGGCACCTATAGCTGCCGCAATATTTATGGCGGCCGGTCGGGGCGCTTGTCGCAGCACGCTTTTGCCAATGCGGTCGATGTGTCGGCCTTCATCCTTGCCGACGGTCGGCGCGTCAGCGTGCTCAATGACTGGGAAGGCGGCTCGCGTGAAAAGAAATTCCTGCGCCTCATTCACGGCTCCGCCTGCCGCCGCTTCGGCACCGTGCTGTCGCCTGAATATAATGCCGCCCATGCCGACCATTTCCATTTCGACATGAGCGGCAAGGGGTTTTGTAGGTAGGGCATATATTCCCCTCCCGCGAGCGGGAGGGGCAACGGAGCCTTAATGAGCGTAAGCGAATTTAGGCGGAGTCGGGGTGGGCTTAGTTTATACTGACCGCCAGAACAGTCAGCCAGACCCACCCCCAGCCCCTCCCGCAAGCGGGAGGGGAGCAGGATGTCCCCCCATCCATTCTTTCTTTTTTCACAAAAAGCGCCTAAACACCCGTCAATGACACAAGAAAAGCATAAGTCGCGCTTTCCGCGCGCCCGCGAAGATGCGGATTTCGCCAAGAAAAATCTCTCTACCCCCCAGACCGAAAGCGCGGCGTATAAGCTTGCGTTTCAGGATACGGACTTTCTGTTGCGCGAAGATTTGCGCCCCGTCCGTTTCCAACTGGAATTGCTTAAGCCCGAATTGCTGCTCGATGAAGCCAAGATTGCCTCGACGATGGTGGTCTATGGCTCGGCGCGGATTCCGGAGCCCGGCCATGCCGCCGAACGGCTCGCACAAGCCAAAACCGATTGGGAAAAGACCGTCGCCGAACGGCTGGTCGCCAAGGCCAAATATTATGAAGAAGCGCGCAAGCTCGCCCAAATCGCCAGTCAGGTGCCGACGGACAAGGATGGCGACCGCCATTTTGTCGTCTGTTCGGGCGGCGGGCCTTCGATCATGGAGGCGGCCAATCGCGGCGCGGCGGATGTTGGCCGCGAATCCATCGGCCTCAACATTGTCTTGCCGCATGAACAGGCCCCCAACCAATATGTGACGCCCTCGCTGTCGTTCCAGTTCCACTATTTCGCGCTGCGCAAGATGCACTTCCTGCTGCGCGCTCGCGCGGTCGCGGTGTTCCCCGGCGGCTTTGGCACGTTCGATGAATCGTTCGAGCTTTTGACCTTGATCCAGACCGGCAAGATCAAACCGATGCCGGTCCTGTTCTTCGGCAAGGAATTTTGGGAACGGGTCGTCGATTTCCACGCGCTCGCGGAAGAAGGCGTGATCGGCATTGATGATTTGAACCTGTTCCAGTTCGTCGAAACCGCCGAAGAGGCTTGGGAAATCATCCAGGCCTATTACCCCAATGGCGATGGCGCGCATTTGAAGGACGCGTAAGGCGCCTTTAATCGACAAGCCCTCCGTTCCCCCCTCCTGCCCGCCACAAGATTTTACGCCTCCCTTTGGACATTATTCATCTGTTTCTGCTATAGAAATTTCATGTGCGATTTCAAAGGGATTCGCCTTATGACTTTAAGGGCAGGCCGGATGGGCAAGCGAATGGAACGGGCTGGTCGGATGCGGCATATTTTATACCGTCTGGGCGGGGCGATTGCGGTCGCACTGGTCGCGCTCGTGCCGGTCTTTGCCGCGCAAGCCGCGCCGCAAGCCGCACCTGCGTCCACGCAAGCGCCCGCTACGCCCGCTCCCGTTACGCCTGCACCCGCCAATAATAGCGGAGCGACCTCGGCGGGCGGCTCCTTCTTCACGCCGCCGGTAGCGGCGAAAGGCCAACCGCGTCAGGCCGCAACCGGCAATGCGCTGGCGGCGGCCGAAGTCCCCGAGCCCGCGATGATCGGCCTGTTCGGGGCGGGGCTCGCAGGCCTTGCCTTTGCACGGATGCGCGCGCGGCGCAGGCCGGGCGGCGACGGCATCGCCAAGGACTGACCTCCGACGCCAACCAGCGCCCGGTTGGCCACGCCAATCGGCAGAGCGCGCCGCTTTTCCGCTTGACGACACCGTGTCCCCCTCGCCATGCAGCGAGCCTATGGATGACCGTCTTACCCGCCTCGAAGCCACGATAAGGGCGCGCCGCAGCGCCGATCCGGCCACCAGCTATGTCGCCAGCCTCGCGCATAAAGGCCGCGCAAAAATGGCGCAAAAGCTGGGCGAAGAGGCAACCGAAACCGTGATCGCCGCGGTCAGTGACGACCGCGCAGGCACGATTTCCGAATCCGCCGACCTCCTCTTCCATCTCGCCTGCCTGCTCGCCGATATGGACCTAAGCTTTGCCGACATCCTCGCCGAACTCGACGCCCGCGAAGGCCTGTCCGGCCTTGAAGAAAAAGCCGCGCGCCCGCAGGATTAAGCGCCTCTCTCCCCACCCCTTCGTCAAGGAGTCCCCGCTCATGGCCGTTGATGCGACCCAGCCTTATGATGACCAGAATATCTTTGCCAAAATCCTGCGCGGGGAGATTCCGTCGACGCCGGTTTTTGATGATGAATGGGCTTATGCCTTTCCCGACATCAGCCCGTGGGCGCCGACGCATATCCTTGTCATTCCCAAAGGCGCTTATGTGAGCTGGGACGATTTTTCCGCGCGGGCGAGTGAGGCTGAAATCGCCGGATTTGTCCGCGCCGTCGGCCATGTTGCGCGTGCGGCGGGGCTGGTCGAGCCGGGCTATCGCCTGATCGCCAATGCCGGGCCGCACAGCCATCAGGAAGTGCCGCACCTCCATGTCCATATCCTCGCCGGACGCGCGCTGGGACCGATGCTGGTGCAGCATGACGGCGCGTGAGCCGGTAAAAATGCGATAAAAATGGCCTGCCGGGGGTGCCAGCGCGCAATATAATGTTGCGCGCTCCGTGAAAGCGTTTAGGTTCCGGCACAATACCAAGGATTGCATGCGCAATCCGGCGACCCCGAACAGCGGGGCGCTTTGTTAGGGGAATGTCTATGTTATTCGATCGCGTCAAACCATTGGACGCCATTTTAGCCACAGCCGAGAAAAAGTCGCTGCACCGCTCTTTGGGCGCGTTCCAGCTTACCATGCTCGGCATCGGTGCTGTCATCGGCACCGGTATTTTCGTTCTGACCGCCGAAGCCGCCCAGAAAGCAGGGCCGGGCATGATGATTTCCTTCATCATTGCCGGTTTTGTCTGTGCGTTCGCCGCGCTTTGCTACGCCGAAATGGCGTCGATGGTGCCGGTATCGGGGTCGGCTTACACCTATAGCTATGCCGTGATGGGCGAGCTGATCGCATGGATGGTCGGCTGGGCGCTCATCCTAGAATATGCGGTAGCAGCAGGGGCCGTTTCCGTCGGCTGGTCCGGCTATGTCGTCGGGCTTATCGAACATGCGTTCAGTATAAACATACCCGATGCGTGGGTTTTAGGCCCGTTTGACGGCGGAATGATCAACCTTCCGGCGATGTTTATTGCGGGCCTTGTGACCTGGCTGCTCGTCATGGGCACCAAGGAATCGGCGACCGTCAACGCTATTTTGGTGGTTATCAAGGTCATTGCTTTGACCCTGTTCATCATACTGGCTGTGCCGGTGATGAATATGGACAATTTCGAACCCTTCGCGCCTTTGGGCGTCGCGGGTATCGGGGCCGCCGCCGCGTCGATTTTCTTCGCTTATGTCGGGTTCGACGCGGTATCGACCGCAGCGGAAGAAACCAAAAATCCGCAACGCAATATGCCGATCGGCCTGATTGGCAGCTTGGCGATCTGCACCATCTTCTACCTGCTCGTCGCCGCTGGCGTGATCGGGTCGGTCGGTGCGCAGCCGGTTGGCATTTCGGGCAGCCATGCGCTGGAACCGGGAAGCCGTGAACTGGCCGCCGCTTGCGGTGCGATCAGCGATCAGGCGGTGGTCTGTTCCAAGGAAGCCTTGGCGTGGACCTTGCGCGAAATCGGTTGGCCGCAAGTCGGCAACCTTATCGGCTTGGCCGCAGGGCTTGCACTGCCTTCGGTTATCCTGATGATGATGTTCGGCCAGACCCGCATCTTCTTCGTGATGAGCCGTGACGGTTTGCTGCCGCAATCCTTCTCGAAAATCCACCCCAGCTATAACACGCCGCACGTTATCACCATCATTACCGGTATTGCGGTGGCGCTGTTCGCGGCCTTCTTCCCCGTGGGGCAGTTGGCCAATATCTCCAATTCGGGCACCTTGTTCGCCTTTGCCGCCGTGTCGATTGCGGTGATGGTGATCCGCCGCACCGATCCGACGCGGCACCGCCCGTTCCGGACGCCGGCCATTTATATCACCGCCCCGATTGCGATTTTGGGCTGTATCTATCTCTTCTTCAATCTCGACATGAAGAGCATTTACCTGTTCCTCATCTGGGCAGCGGTCGGCCTGTGCGTCTATTTCGCCTATAGCCGCAAGCGCAGCAATGTCGGACGCGGGATTATCGACGTGCATGAAGATGACCCCGACGCGCCGCCGCAACCGGTCCCGCCCATGCCCGGCGCACCGACCCCGGGCGGCAAAGACGCCTGAACTAGGGACGCCTGAACTAGGGACGCCTGAAATAGGCCATAAGCGATAAGCAAAAGACAAAGGGGAGAGCAGCGATGCTCTCCCCTTTTTTGTGCGGGGCCGGAAATAAACAGGGCAGGAAAATATATAATTTTGTCCCATGGAGAAAAATTCCGGCTGCGCCCCGCAACCGTTTGAAAGCAAAGGCCCGTTCCCCCCCGAGGCGGTCGGCGGCAAGCTCTCGTGCGTTTTTCCGTGCCGCTGGTCTTTTCATATTTTCCCGCGAAAAACCGCCATTATTGCGCCGTTCAGGCTTGCATCGCTACGGTAAATTGTTACGGACAGTTACCCCCAACCCTCCCTCGAACCAATTTGGAGAAGTTTTGATGACGTCGATGTTGCGCGCCCGGTTTTTGGCCCCCCTTGCAGTTGCGGGCCTTGCGCTGGGTGCCTGTGCGCAGGAAGCCCCTGCCCCTGAAGCCCCCAAAAAAGATGTAGCGGTCAAGGCGCCCGAAGCCGAAACCCCCGCGCCGCAGCGCGATATTGCAAGCCATGTCGGCGAATATCCTTCGACCGGCGTTAAGGGTGCCGACGCGCCCAAGGATAAGGATGCGCTGGCGGCGGGCAAGGCCGCAAGCGACAGCTTCATGGGCAATAGCAAAGTGGTTGCCGCTATGTTCAAGCTCGCACTTCCGGCGGCAGCGCGCGGCGCTGTCACCGCGCCTTCGACCGAAGTGCCGGTGTTCAAAGCGGGCAATATGATTGTCGCGCATGGCTGCACCCCGCATAATTGCGGTGCGAAAAACTGGACGCTCGCCGTGTCGGAAGATGGCGGCAAAGCCATCGTTTGCACGTTCGAAGCCAAGGAAGGCCAGACCAGCGGCACCGCCATCTGGTATAATGGCAAAGACCCGGTCGCCAAGCGCGCCGAAGGCTGCCCGCAAGACGCAAGCCAATATTCGGCGCAGGCTGCATAAGCCGCGCGGCTGTCCGCAAGGGCGGCTGTTGGATACACAATAAAACCATCGAGGACACCGGAAGGCCATGCGCTTTCCGGTGTTTTTTGTAGAAGATGCGTCTTATCCGCCTAACGCTCGTCATTCCCGCGAAAGCGGGAATCCATCTCCTGACCCCGAAATAATGGGAACCCGGCAAGGACAGCTCGAACCTTGAGGTCCGCAGATGGATCCCCGGTCAAGCCGGGGATGACGAAGTTTTGGGGGATGCGGGCGGCCTGACCACGGTTACCAAAGACTATAAGCCACGCGCGGCAAACTCCGTATAACGCACCCCTCCCGTGCACCCTCCCCCGCATCCCCCCCCCGCCCCCCTGTGGCAAAATGCGCGCACCTTTTGGGCTGCATCACCACAGTTTACCCGGCAAATATTCCCTTGGCTGTCAAAGCGTGTATAGCTTTGACGCTTATACCAAACTCCGGGGGAGCTGGACCTACGTGCCGCAATTTCTCATCAGCCTTTTCGGCATCCTTATCATTTTGGCCATTGCCTATGCCTGTTCGTCGAACCGCCGCTGGATCCGCCCGCGTGTCGTAGGGGCGGCTTTTGCGTTGCAGGCGGGGATTGCGCTCCTCGTGTTCCGCACAAGCTGGGGGCAAGGGGTGATCGGTGCGATGTCGCGCGGCGTGTCGAACCTGCTCGGCTATGCCAAGGCGGGGACGGATTTTATCTTCGGTCCGGTCGCAGCGCCCGAAATTGGCGGCAATAGTTTCGCCATTGCCGCGCTCCCCGTCATCATCTTCTTCGCCTCGCTCATTTCGGTGCTTTATTATCTGGGCATCATGCAGCTCATCATCAAATGGGTGGGCGGTGCGATCCAGAAAATCACAGGCATCACCAAGGTCGAAAGCCTAGGCGCGGCGGCCAATATTTTCGTCGGCCAGTCGGAGAGTCCGCTGGTCATCCGCCCTTATCTGGCAGGCCTCACCCCGCCGCAGCTTTTCACCATCATGGCGGTCGGCATGGCGGGGGTCGCAGGCACCATCCTTGGCGCTTATGCGAGCATGATCGGCGAACATTTGCTCCCCTATCTGTTGGCCGCAAGTTTCATGTCCGCGCCCGGCGGTATCCTCATGGCCAAGATCATGATGCCCGATGACCCTAAAGATATCGGCGTCGAGCCGGTCGTGCTGGCCGATGCAAGCCATGACGAAGAAAAGCCCGCCAATATCATCATGGCCGCCGCCCAAGGCGCGCAAACCGGCGTCAAGCTGGCGGTGGCGGTCGGCGCGATGGTGCTGGCGTTCGTCGCGCTGGTCGCGCTCGCCAACGGCATATTGGGCGGGATTGGCGGCTGGTTCGGCTATCCCGATTTAAGCTTCCAGATGCTGCTCGGCTATATTTTCAAACCGATCATGGCGCTTATCGGCGCGCCTTGGGCCGAAGCGGGGCAAGCGGGCGGCCTGTTCGGCACCAAGATTGTCCTCAATGAATTTGTCGCCTTTATCGACCTTGGCAAAGCGAGCGGCAGCCTGTCGCCGATCACCATCGCGATTGTGACCTTTGCACTGTGCGGTTTTGCCAATTTTTCCTCGATTGCGATCCAGATGGCGGTGACCGGCAATCTTGCGCCCAACCAGCGTCCGATGATTGCCAAGCTGGGTCTCAAAGCCTTGCTCGCGGGTAGCCTTGCCAACCTCATGTCGGCAACGCTGGCGGGCCTGCTCATTCCGGCGAGCGCGCTGCCGCATCCGGCGCAAGCCCCGACGGCAGAGGCGGCAGCCCCTGCGCCGGCCTCCATGCCCGCAGCCGACGCGGACCCCGCGCCGGCCGCGGACGCGCCTGCGCCGGAAGCCGTTAAGGCCGACGCACCGGCCAAGGCGGCAGAGCCTCAAAAACAAGCGGCCGAAATGGCGCAGCCGCAAAAGCCATAATGTCCGGATCATAATGGTAGCAAAAGGCAGTTGGTGGCGGGGGGCTATGGCGGCGCGGCCAGCCCTGCGCCGCGTGCGCCTGCACCTTTCTGCGCTTTGCCTGCCCGCCTTATCTTTTTCCGCCTTAACCCTCACCGCTTGCGCCAGCCATCCCGTCTTGGCCCCGCTGCCGCAAGCGCCCGCGCGCACCGCCTCCATCGAAACCGCGCCCGATGGCAGCCGCACCACCACCGTATCGGTCCTCATCTATAATGTCGCAGGACTGCCCGCCCCGCGCGGTAAGAATCGCGGGGTGGCGATGGACCATATCGCCGATCAACTCGCCGCGATGAAGCGCGCCGGGACCGCGCCCGATATTGTCATGCTACAAGAAGCGTTCATCGCCAAAGCGGGCAAGATCGGCGCGCGCGCAGGCTATGCCAATGGCGTGCGCGGGCCGCTGCGCACCGACCGCGCGATGGATTTGGGCCTCGCGCCGATGGTCAAGGATTTCAAGAAAGACCGCCGTATCGTCAAAGGCGAACGTATCGGCAAGCTGACCAGCAGCGGCCTTTATATCTTCACCGATTATGCCATTGAAAGCGTGACGCAAACGCCGTTCGGGCGCAATAGCTGTGCAGGCTTTGACTGCCTTGCCAATAAGGGCGTGATGCTCGCGCGCATTTCCATCCCCGGCGTGCCGGAGCCGCTGCAATTATTCAACACGCATTTGAACGCGCGCGGGGCCGCCAAAGTGCCGCTGGAGCGCACCAATCAGGCCTATGAACGGCAGATTGTCGAAACCGGCCTGTTCCTGAAGCGCGCCTATGACCCGGCGCTGCCCTTCCTCTATGGCGGCGATTTCAACACGCGCCATTCGGATTTCCGCTATGGCGCCAAGGTCGAAACCATGCCGGGCGCGGATGTGCGCCATTATTGCGCGGTCAAGCCGAACAGTTGCGAAGTCATCCCCTCATGGGACGGCGATGCCCCGTGGATGGACACACAGGATATTCAAGGCTTTGCCAGCGGCGCGCGCGTCAAGGTCACGCCGATCCGCATTGATGCCTTGTTCGATGAACCGTGGAAAAAAGGCGAACCGCCGTCCGACCATGACGGGTTTTTGGTGACGTATCGGTTACGGTGGTGAGCTTAAATCTCCCCTCCCGCCTGCGGGAGGGGCAACGGAGCCTTAGGAATTTGAAGCGAAGCTGAAAATTCTTAGGCGAAGTCGGGGAGGGCCGAGGTTTGCGTTGTCGCTGCTGACAGGCCCTCCCCCGACCCCTCCCGCAGGCGGGAGGGGAGAGTCGCGCGGCAATCTAGGGCAGACCTGCACAACACTGGATTGCTTCGTCGCTACGCTCCTCGCAATGACGGGGGAGGAAGACCTAACATTTTACCCCGCCAGAAACGCCTTCAACTCTTGCTGGAACAGTTCCGGCTGGTCCCACATGATGAAGTGCCAGCTATCGGGGATTTGTTTGACCTTAGCCTGTTTCGCGCCCGCAAATGCGCCTTCGAACACTTGCTTATAGACAGGCTCCGGTACCGGCGCGTTGGGGGGATAGACCCACAAAACTTCCATCGGGCCGGTATATTTGCCCAGATCAGGGCGTAGGTCGGTGGTGATGAGGTCATACATGGCTTGCGCCGACATGATCTGGTCGCTGGTCAGCGAATGGGTGATCGCGACCGCGCGTTGGGCGGGATCTTTGACCATATTGGCAATGCTGGTTTCGATATTCTTCTTGCGCGCATCGGGCAGTGCGGTGGCGAGCGTGGTGCGCAGGCCGATAGCGGTCGGCGTCACGCTTTCGACCGTCGCCGCAGGTCCGCCGAACATCACGCCCATGAAAGGCAGCATATCGACGACCATCAGCTTGCCGACCAGTTCGGGGTGGCGCGTCGCAATCCGCATCGCGAGCGTGCCGCCTAGCGAATGGCCGACCAGCGTGACTTTGCCGAGCTTTTGCTGGCGCACATAATCCGCAATCGCGTCTGCCACCGGGTCAATGAAAACGCCGCCCGCATTGGCTTGCGGCGCGCGGCCTGCAAAACCGTTCACATGGACGAGATGATAGCGATAGCCCGGCACCGCCGCGACCGTGCTTTCCCACACGTCTGGCGAGGAAGCGAGGCCGGGGATCAAGATAACGTCCGGCCCTTTGCCGACGGTTTGCACCATGATGCGGTCGGTCGCGATGGCATCGCGCGCGCCTGTGGCCGAGGCCGTTGCGGGCGCTTCGCTGGTCGCCGCCGCCGCGCTGGCATCGGCCACTTCGGTGCTGGTCGCAGGGCTGGTCTGCGCATGGGCGCAGGCGGTGAGGGCGAGAAGGGGAAGGGCGGTAAGGGCCAATATTTTCATGCGCGCGGCTCCTGTTAAGGGCAAATCAGGTTGCTCCTTGCTAGAGGGCCACCCCGTCCAGTCAAGCGGCTTTGTTGCCCGCGCGCGCCCCGCCTCGGACAGCGCGCGAAATTGCCTTACCGTGTCGGGACTGATTTACCGTGTCGGGACCGATTTACCGTGTCGGGACTGGCGTCTCGCCCGAATAGTCATAAAAACCGCGCCCCGTTTTGCGGCCATACCAACCTGCTTCGACATATTTGACAAGCAAGGGCGCGGGGCGGAATTTGGGGTCGCCGGTGCCTTCATGCAGCACACGGGTGATTTCAAGGCAGGTGTCGAGCCCGATAAAGTCGGCGAGCGTCAGTGGCCCCATCGGATGGTTCAATCCCAGCCGCACGGCGGTATCAATATCGGTCACATTGGCGACGCCTTCGCCCAGCGCGAAACAGGCTTCGTTGAGCATCGGCATCAGGATGCGGTTCACGATAAAGCCCGGCGCGTCATGGGCGAGGACGATTTCCTTGCCCAGACTACGGCCATAATCCTGCACCTTGGCGAGCGTGTCGTCCGATGTGGCCAAGCCGCGGATCAATTCGATCAAGCCCATCACCGGCACCGGATTGAAGAAATGGACGCCCATGAAACGGGCCGCATCGGGCGCGGCTTGCGCGAGCCGCGTAATCGGGATGGACGAGGTGTTCGACGCCAAAATCGCGCTGTCCGACAGATGCTGGCCGACACTTTCAAAGATTTTGCGCTTGATGTCCTCGCGCTCGGTCGCCGCCTCGATGACGAGATCGGCAGGCGCGAAAGCGGCATGGTCGGCGACCGGTGTGATACGCGCCAATATCTCGTCGCGCTGGGGGGCAGTCATCTTTTCCTTGTCGACAAGGCGGTTAAGCTGTTTGGCGATCCCCGCCTTGCCCTTTTCCGCCTGCTCCAAGCCAATGTCGCCAAGTAGCACCTGATAAGCGGACGCCGCCGAAACCTGGGCGATCCCCGCCCCCATCTGCCCCGCTCCGATGACACCGATGATTTTCACACTAAATTCCTTCGCGTTAAGTGCGGACCCAATCGCTTGAATCGCCATGAATCGTCGTCTCCGCCTCTAGCGCCAAGCGCCGACGGACGCCAGCCTGCTTGGCCACCCTTATATGGCGACGAAGGGAGAAGGCGCGCGCACCGCGCCGGAAGGGTTGCACACTCTTTCGCATCTCCACGTCTTCGCGCCTTCGCGCGCATTTCCCATTTTTCGATGGCCTCGAACGTAGCGGGATAAGGAATCACGCGGAGGCGCGGGGGCGCGGAGATTTTTTGGTTCGCGCAGAGGCGCAGAGATTGGGGAGGCGCAGAGGGGAGAGCTTAAAAAATGCGTTCGTGCTGAGTAGACCGCAGCCCGTATCGAAGCTTCTTGTTACGCACTAAGCCCCCTTCGATACGCCTCCTTGCTGAGGCTGCCCAGACTGAAAATTATAAATTCCGTTCGTGCTGAGTAGCGGCGAAGCCGCGTATCGAAGCAGTTTGTTCCTCCAAACGCCCTTCGATACGGCCTAGAGCCTACTCCGGGCGAACGGGGTCGGGGGAGGCTCCAGTTTTTCCAGCATCTTGCACCGCACATTCCAACACGCCCCCTATCCCACCAAATCTCCGCGCCTCCGCGCGAACCTTTACAAAAACCACGCGGGATGCGGGGCAGCACCGCACCGGTCAGCACATCCTCTCTGCGCCTCCCCAATCTCTGCGCCTCTGCGCGAACGCCTGCCTGTTCATCATTATTTACCGCCCTCTATCCGCTTTTCCTTTAGCGCATTTTCCCCCTTGCCGTCCGCGTGCGCGCGCCGCACTGTTGCGTCCGGTATCAGGGAGCCTGTGTTGCATATGAAAAAATCCATGGCCTTGTCGGCATTGTCCGCGTCGTCCGCGTTGCTGGTCGCCGCGTCTTTCCTCATGGGCGCGCCCGCCGTGCTGGCGGCCCCCAAAGCCCCGAAAGCTGCGACACAAATAGCGGGAACGCTTAAGATTTTCACCGACTGGGCGGTCGGGTGCGACAATGAAAAAGCCTGTCAGGCCAATGGCATGATGCAGGTCGATCAGGACCCCACCATCTAGGTCGCGCCCAGCGTCACGCGGGCAGGGGGCGCCGATGCGGCGGCGGTCTTGCGGCTCGTCATGACCGACGGCTGGCCCGATACTTTCCCGCCGCGGGGTGCCGTGCGCTTCATGACCGATGACGGCACGCCACTCGCGATTCGTCCGATGGAGGGGGGAGCGGAAGGGAACCAGCAGGGCTGGACCGTGGCGCTCGATGCGGCGCTGGCGGCACAGTTGCGCAATGCCAAGGAAATCTGGTTGCAGGGCGATGATGGCCGCACCCACGCCAAAGCCTCGCTTGCCGGGCTTAATGCGGCGCTCGTCTATATGGATGACGAACAGGGCCGCGCCGATGGTGTGACCGCGCTGGTCGCGACCGGTCCCAAGCCCGCAGCCACGGTGCCCGCCCCGCGCCCCGTGCCCCGCTATAAGCGCGCGGCGGCGTCATCGGCGGCAGCCTATCAGCCAAGCGAGGCCGAATGGGACGCGCTCGCCGCCCGTGCAGGCTGCGAAAAGCCCGACACTTCGGCGGGGCCGGACCATTATGAGCGCAACAGCTACCGGCTCGACGCCAAGACCAGCCTGCTCGCCATCGGCTGCGGCGCGGGGGCCTATAATGTGGCGGACGCTTATTATCTCGCGCGCGGCAAGGCGGGCGCGATGCGCTTTACCCCCGCCCCGTTCGATCAGGGCCTGGGCGAACTCAAGGCCGGAGGCGACGCACCGGTGCTGGTCAATAGCGGCTATGATGCAGCCACCGGCCTCATCACGCATGACAATAAAGGACGCGGCATGGGCGATTGCGGCACCAAGGCAAGCTGGCTGTGGGACGGCACCCGCTTCCGCCTCATCCGCCTCGCCAAAATGGATGAATGTCGCGGGGTGCGCGATTGGCCTTCATTGTGGACGGCGGGCTATTGAGGGGGAGCGAAGGCGGCGGCCTATAGGGTGCGGGCGGGTGCTATAAATAAGCGTCGGTCCCGGATTAGCCCCCTGTTTAGCCCCCGGATTGGCCCCCGGTTTAGCCTTGGCCCGCAAACACACGTCATCCGCGACTTTGCGCCACTTCTAAACCTGCGTCATCCTCGGCTTTGCGCCACCTCAAAACATTCGTCATCCCCGACTTGATCGGGGATCCATCTCCCGACCGGCCGGTTTACGCAAAAGGTCAGGAGATGGATTCCCGCCTTCGCGGGAATGACGGAGGTTTTGGTTGTAGAGGGTGATTATTATGGCTGTGAGGAGTTCCGGAATCAGAGTCTCAGAAAAATGCTTGCGCGACCCCCTACTGCCCTTCCAGCTTAACCTTCAGATCATGATAGGCTTGCGGCTTCTTCCTTGCGCGGGCGGCGATAAATTCGCGCACGCTCGCAAGACCGAACAGCGCGACGGCCCCCCATTGCCATGCTTCGACCGCCAGATGGTTCTGCCGCGCATAAGCGAGCATCGCACAGCAGCAGGCGAATAAAATATAGACGACCGGTCCCATAACGCCTCTTTTTTTGTGCGGGTTCGGACGCAACTGTAGGCGGTAAATGGTGAAGACGGTGTTAAGATATTGGCGGCAAGGGAAGACGGAAGCACCCTCAACATCCTCCCCTGACAAGGGGAGGTGGCACGCGCAAGCGGGTGTCGGAGGGGTATCCCCCTTGCGATAGCGCGTCACCCCTCCATCATTTGCGGGCGCGACTGCCACCCAAGCTTGGGGCGGAGCTGGCGTGCCTCAACATTATCAGAATTTTACCGCGACGCGCCCGGCACCCACAAAATATCGCCGGAGCCTTCGGCGTTGATCGCGCGGGCCATGACGAACAGATGGTCGGACAGGCGGTTGATATAGCCGAGCGCCGACGGATTGAGCCGGTGGCTTGCGCCTGCCGCAACAATCGTGCGTTCGGCGCGGCGCACGGCGGCGCGGGCGATGTGGACCGAGGCTGCCGCTTCGCTCCCGCCGGGGAGGATGAAGCTCGTCAAAGGCGGCAGATGTTCGTTCATCGCGTCAATCTGGCTTTCCAGCCGCTCTATCTGCGTCGGGATGATGCGCAACACCATTTCGGACGGCGCGAAATCATCGCCCTCGCCCGCAGGCGTCGCCAGATCCGCGCCCAAATCGAACAGGTCATTCTGCGCCATTTTGAGCATCGAACCGAAGATCGGATGATAAGCGAGATGGACGACCGCCAGACCGATGGCGCTATTGGCTTCATCGACCGCGCCGATGGCTTCCATCAGCGGGTCGGCTTTGGCAACGCGCGAGCCATCGACAAGGCCGGTGGTGCCGTCATCGCCGGTGCGGGTGTAGATTTTGTTGAGCTTGACCATGAACAGGGACCGGAAACAGGGACAGAAAAAAGCGCGGGGAAAAAAGCGGGCTTAATTGCTGCCGCCAGCCGCGAGCATCCCCAGCACAATCAGCAACACGATGGTAATCGCCTGCCATTTGACGCGCGCGAACATCATCTGGTTCTGCTTATGGTGCATAGCCATGATATCTTCGCCGTTGCGCGATGCTTCATTGGTCTGGACGAACGCCATCAGGCCGCGCGCGAGCGTATAAACGACCATCAGCGCCGATCCGATAATGGCGATAACAAAGAGGAAATTCATAAGCGTCGCGACTCCTTAAGCGCCCATATAGGCATCAGGCGAGCGAATATCCAGCAGGAAGAACGCCGCGCCTTAAGTCTTCGACCAGCGCCCAGCCTTCAAAACCCTGCGCGCGCAAGGCGGCAAGTTCGGTTACCTGATCGCGCTTGGCGAGCCGCTTGCCCATGCTGTCCACCACCAGCGCATGATGATGGTAGAGCGGGGTCGGCAGGCCCAGCAAGGCTTGCAACAGCCGGTGGATGTGGGTCGAGGCGAACAGGTCGCGGCCCCGGATCACATGGGTGATGCCCATATCCGCATCATCGATGGTCGAGGCGAGATGGTAGGAAGCGGGCGCATCCTTGCGCGCCAAGATGATGTCGCCCGCTTTTTCCGGCATGGCAAGGATGATGCCTTCGCGCTCGTCTTCCCAATGGAGCGGGCCGACCAAAGCCACCGCCTTGGCCATATCGAGCCGCCAGCCATGCGGCTGGTGCGCGCGCGCCAGCCGTTCCGCGTCGCTTAAAGACCGGCAGGTGCCGGGATAGACCGGGCCGAAATCGCCATGCGGGGCTGACGCACTCGCGGCGACCTCGGCGGCAATATCGGCGCGTGTGCAGAAACACGGATAGATAAGCCCCGCCGCGCTCAACCGGACAAGTGCGGCTTCATAAAGGGCGAGCCGCGCCGATTGATAGACCGGCGCATCGTCCCACATCAGCCCGAACCAGCGCAAATCCTCCATCGCGGCGGCTACATAGTCATCGCGCGAGCGCGCGCCGTCTATATCGTCGATGCGCAGATAAAAGCGCCCGTCCGCGCCCCGCGCACGGTCATGCGACAAGAGCGCCGACAGCGCATGGCCCAGATGGAGCCGCCCCGTCGGGCTTGGCGCAAAGCGGGTGATAATCGTCATGCCCTCATCGTCCGTCTTTATCCTTCGCCTATCCGCGCAAACCACCCTATATAGTGGTGCCATCGCGTCCCAGCCCCCACAATATGCGTATCGGACCGCCGCACCCGACAAAATTTATCCTTGACGCCCTTTCCCGATCGCGGTGTAACAGGCGCGTCATCTTTTGACGCCAGGAGAGGCTCAATAGCAAGGCCCGCATGATCGCCCTTACCGGACCATCGTGCGGCGGTATCGACAAAATGGACGAACAAGGGGGACTATGTATCATCCCGACCTGATCCGCCATCCAGACGCCGGGGTCCGGCACCCCGATAGCTGTCCTGCGCTGGTCCTTAATGCGGACTATACGCCCTTATCCTATTATCCGTTGAGCCTGTGGCCGTGGCAGACCGCGATCAAGGCGGTGTTTCTCGACCGTGTCGATGTAGTCGAAAGCTATGAGCGCGAGGTGCATAGCCCTAGCTGGGCGATGCGCATCCCCAGCGTCATCGCCCTCAAACAATATGTGAAGCCATCCGAATATCCCGCATTTACAAGGTTCAACCTGTTTTTGCGGGATCGTTTTTGCTGCCAATATTGCGGGACAAGCAAAGACCTTACCTTTGACCATGTGGTCCCGCGGCGGCTGGGGGGTAAAACGACATGGGAAAATGTCGCGACCGCCTGTGCGCCGTGCAACCTCAAAAAAGGCGGGCGCACGCCGAAGCAAGCGCATATGCCGCTCCACGTCCAGCCGATCCGCCCGACAAGCTGGCAGTTGCAGGATCATGGCAAAAGCTTTCCGCCCAACCATCTCCACGAAAGCTGGCGCGACTGGCTTTATTGGGACGTGGAACTTTTACCCTGACAACGCGCTTTTGCGTCATATGCTGATACGCTCCGCACCGGATTGCCAAGGCGTTCCGCTGCCCGCTCCGTCTATAGCATATTTATATGGAGGAAAATTATGACCCGTATTGCCCCTATGCTTGCGCTGGGCGTGGCCGCGATGACGCTGACCGGCTGTGCTACGATCATGCCGACCGAACAGGCCGTCACGGTGCAGGGCGAAATCGCCTATCGTGAACGCATCGCCTTGCCGCGCACCGCGCAAATCGAAGTGAAAGTGGTTGATGTGAGCCTTGCCGATGCGCCAGCGCGCACCGTTGCGGAACAATCTTTTTCCGCCAATGGCCAGCAAGTGCCGATCCGCTTTTCGATGACCGTTGACCAGCGCCGCATCGACGCGCGCGCCCGCTATGCGGTGTCGGCGCGCATCACCGATTCTGCAGGCCGCCTGATGTTCATCACCGACACGCATAACAATGTGCCGTTCGATGGCCGCACGGTGGTCGATATGGGCACGATCAATCTGGTCAAGACGCGGTAAAAACCGGCGCTCGAAATACAAGACGGCCCTCCCCGGCAAGGTTCGGGGAGGGCCGTTTTTTATGGTGTTGCGGGGCATTTTTTAAGATGCAACCGTCCAGCGCGGACAAGGGTTTATCGCCCCTATCGTTCGGATTAAATTGCCTGTATCAGAAGCCCATGAGCCTTTACCAACCCGATCCAACCGCCTCCAGCCGCATCCTTCCCGACCTTGGCAATGCTATCGAGATTGATAATCTCGGTAAAACCTATGCAGGCGGCAAGCGCGCACTGGATGGCGTGAGCTTCAACGTGCCGCGCGGCCAGATTTTCGGGCTGCTCGGCCCCAATGGCGCGGGCAAATCGACGCTTATCAATATTTTGGCAGGCCTTGTGAACCGCACCAGCGGCACCGCGCGTATCTGGGGCTTCGACATTGGCGACCAGCCCCGCAATGCCAAGGCGTCGATCGGCATTGTGCCTCAGGAAATCTTGTTCGATCCCTTCTTTACGCCCTTTGAAACGCTGGAGATACAGGCCGGACTTTATGGCGTCCCCAAGGATGAGCGCATCAGCATGGATTTGCTGCGCGCGGTCCATCTGGAGGATAAAGCCAATGCCTATGCGCGCACGCTTTCGGGCGGCATGAAGCGGCGCTTGCTGGTCGCCAAAGCGATGGTCCATTCGCCGCCGATCATCGTGCTGGACGAGCCGACCGCGGGCGTCGATATCGAGCTTCGTCAACAGCTTTGGGACTATGTGCGCCAGCTTAACAAGGAAGGCGTGACGGTGGTGCTGACGACGCACTATCTCGAGGAAGCCGAAGAATTGTGCGACCGCATCGCTATCATCAATCATGGCCGTCTCATCACCGACAAGCCGACCCGCGAGCTTGTGAATATGGCGCGCGAGAAGGTCATCGAGGTCACGCTCGACAATGATGTCACCGCGCTTCCTGCCCACGCCGCGTTTGAAAAAATCGAACAACAAGGCGAGCGCACATTGGTCATCACCTATAATAAGGACAAGGCCAGCGCAGGCGAGGTATTGGCCGCAATCCAGCAGCAACCGGGCGTTTCCATCGTCGATGTCTCGACCCGCGAGGCGGACCTGGAAGATGTGTTCCTGAACCTCACCCGCGAGGCGGTCGCGGCGTGAAATATTGGCTCGCCCTGCTATGGGCCGGGGCGAGCGGGGCGGCTGGCGCATCAACGCCGCCGGAAGAGCGGGTCTATATCATCCCGACCCCGGCCGAAACCACGCCCGATGTGGAACGCTATGTGAGCTTTGCCGCGCCGCACCGCTGTGGCACGTCTGCGGCATTTGACGCGTTGCTGTGGGCGATGTTGCCGACCGACGGGACGCAGATGATCGAGCCGCCGGCCCCCGACCTTCCCATGTCCTTTACCAAGGTCGCGCCGTCGCTAAAGCTTACACGCACCGAAGGCGGCCTGCGTCAGGCGACGCTCCAGATGAACCATAAGTGGCACGGGCTGCGCTTGAAACAGATCGCGCGCTGGATGGGCAATAATCTGGATGCCGAAGGTTTCACGCTGGAATTTGCCAATAGCGAAGCGGATGTGCGCGCGGTATTGAACCGCATCGGCTTTGCCTTGCCCGATGAAGGCGGCAAGCAATTGGGGCAAGAATTGCCGCTCTATATCCGTTTGACCCCTCTCGCGGGCGGACGGACTACACTGTCTTGCGGGACATAAGCGCCGGATATTAACGCCCCTATCACTCCCCGGATTTTGCCGTTATCACGCCTATGACAAAGATGTGACTATGGCCGCATGGTCATAGGATAAGGACAGGATTGCGGGCGCGTGAGCGACACTATTTCAAACCATGATGTGCTGATTATCGGTTCGGGGGCGGCGGGACTGACGGCGGCGATTACGCTCGCCAAGACGCATAAGGTGTTGGTCATGGCCAAGGGCGCGCTCGATTCCGGCGCGACCGGATGGGCGCAAGGCGGCATTGCGGCGGTGCTGGAGCCGGGCGACACATTTGAATCGCATATCAATGATACGATGATTGCGGGCGCGGGGTTGAACGACCGCGAAACCGTGGAATTTGTCGTCGAAAATGCGCCCGCCGCTATCGAGCGGCTGGCCGCGCTCGGTGTGCCGTTCAATGAAGGCCATGATGATTTCGGCGACCGCTGGCATTTGACGCGCGAAGGCGGGCATAGCCACCGCCGCATCGTCCATGTCGATGACGCGACCGGCTGGGCGGTGCAAAAGGCACTGGAAAAAGCCGCCGATGCCAACCCCAATATCACGCTTATGCCCGACATGGTCGCGATTGACCTCATCACCGGCAAGCATCAGGTCGATTATTCGGGCGAGGGCCGCGTGTGGGGCGTTTATGCGTTCAACACCAAGACCAAGCGCGTCGAAGCTTTCACCGCGCGCGCGACGATTTTGGCGACCGGCGGTGCGGGCCGCGCCTATCTCTTCTCGACCGCCCCGCGTGGCGCTACCGGCGACGGGATCGCGATGGCCTGGCGCGCAGGCTGCCGCGTCTCCAACATGGAAATGATGCAGTTCCACCCGACCTGCCTTTATAATCTGGAGGTCAAAAACTTCCTGATTACCGAAGCGGTGCGCGGCGAGGGCGGGCATCTCGTGCTACCGCCGGGCGTTCCCGGTGCAGGCGAGCGTTTCATGGCGCGCTTTGACCCCGAACGCATGGAACTCGCCCCGCGCGATGTGGTCGCGCGCGCGATTGACCATGAGCTGAAACGGCTGGGGCTGGACTATGTTCATCTCGACATCAGCCATCAGGATCCGGAATTTGTAAAGCATCACTTCCCGAACATTTATAACCGGCTCTTGCCGCTCGGCATCGACATTACCACCGACCCGATTCCGGTGGTGCCGGCGCAACATTATACGTGCGGCGGGGTCAAGATCGACCTTCATGGCCGCACCGATTTGCCCGGCCTTTATGCAGCGGGCGAGGTCAGCGAAAGCGGCCTTCATGGCGCGAACCGTTTGGCATCGAACAGCCTGCTCGAATGTTTCGTGTTCGGGGAAGCGGCGGCACGGGATATTGCCGGACAATGGGACAGCCTCCCCGCGCCCCCGCCCATATTGGGCTGGGACGAAAGCCGCGTCACCGACAGCGACGAAGAGGTCATCGTCCAGCATAACTGGAAAGAAATCCGCCGCTTCATGTGGGACTATGTCGGCATTGTGCGCACCAACAAAAGGCTGGAACGCGCGATGCACCGCATCAACTTACTCGCGAGCGAGGTGGATGAATATTATGGCAATTTCCGCGTCACGCCCGATTTGATCGAGCTACGCAACCTGTTGGAGGTCGCGCGGCTGATCGTGCGTTCGGCCTTGAAACGCAAGGAAAGCCGGGGGTTGCATTATACCACCGATTATCCGGAAACCCTGCCCGCGCCGCAAGATACGGTGTTGATACCGTGACCCCTCCGCTTTGCATATAATCCGTTAGTGCTGAGCGTGTCGAAGCACGGGGTGGCATACTGACAACCGCCCTTCGACAGGCTCAGGGCTAGCGGGTAGAAATCAAGGAAACAGTCGATGATGCGCCAATATCTCCTCCTCCCCGCTCTCCTCCTCACCACCCCCGCGCTCGCGCAGCAATCACCGGAGAAGGTCGCCGCTGACGTGCTCACCAAAACGCCGGTGATCGACGGGCATAATGACCTCGCCGAACAGGTGCGCGATTTATATGGCAATGACTGGTCGAAGATTGACCTCCGCGGCCTTTCCCCCGACGCGCTCGCCAAGGTGCATAGCGATATTCCGAGCATCCGGGCGGGCAAGCTTGGCGGGCAATTCTGGTCGGTCTATGTCGATGCGAAATTGCCGCCGCTCGAAGGCATGAAGGCCGTGCTTGAACAAATTGACGGCATCGACCAGATGGCCGCGCGTTATCCCGAAACCTTCAAACTCGTTACCAATACGCGCGATTTTGAAGCGGCGATGAAAGCAGGCAAGGTCGCCTCGATGAAGGGCATGGAAGGCGGCGGCGCGATTGCCAATTCGCCCGCCGTGCTGCGCCAATTTTATAATCTCGGCGTGCGCTATATGACGCTCACCCACAATAGCACGATTGATTGGGCGGATAGTTGTTGCGACGCGCCCAAGAGCGATGGCCTGTCCCCGCAAGGCGTCGCGCTCATCAAGGAAATGAACCGCATCGGCATGATTGTCGACCTGTCGCACACCTCCGAAGCGACGATGAACGACGCGCTCGACGCGACCGCCGCGCCGGTCCTGTTCACCCACAGCAATGCCAAGGCGATTGACCAGCATCCGCGCAATGTCTCCGACGCGGTGCTGGCGCGCATGAAACAGAATGGCGGGGTCGTGATGGTGACGTTCGTGCCGGGCTTTCTGTCCCAAGCCGTGCGCGATTTCGATATTAAACAGGAAGGCGCGGAGGCCGAACTCAAGATGCGCTTCACCGGCGACTCGACAGGGGCGAAGGCCGCCATCGACCAATGGCGCGCCGCCAACCCGCGCCCGACCGCAAGCATCAAGGATGTGGCGGACATGATTGACCATATCGTCAGGCAAGCTGGCATCGACCATGTCGGCATTGGCGGCGATTTTGGCGGGGTCGCGATCTTGCCGGACGGCCTCGGCAATGTGTCCACCTATCCGGCGTTATTCACCGAACTGGCACGGCGCGGCTATAACAAGGCCGACCTCGCCAAGATCGCACAAGGCAATGTGCTGAGGGTGATGCGCGCGAATGAAGCGGTCGCGGCGCGGTTACAGGGCGGAAAGTAAACAGTACTCATAAGCGGCGGCGAGGGAGCGCGCCTTCTCCCCTCCCGCTTGCGGGACGGGCCGGGGGAGGGTTTGTCTTTCAACCGCAGTGTAAATTTCTGCCCTCCCCCCACGCAACATTATAACAACCCGTCCCCCGCCAGACTCGGCTCGTCGCAAAGCTTTTGGCGCGCCCTGTCATTGCCATGACGCGCCGTTAAGGATTTGCTCACATCACAATTCTTAACTGTCGGGGCATGATGGTGACTTTCACGCGTTCGCCGATGGCCATGTCTGGGGCCGTCTGCCTGTTTCTTTCCGCCTGTGTGGCGCCTTCGACCACGCCGCCAGCGGCCTATGCGCGCGCGCTGGAAGCCAAGCAGGGACAGGGCGATATTCTGCCCTATTTTATCCGCAACGGCGAAGCGGCAGCGCCTGCCCCGGCCCCGAAGCCTGTGCCCGCGCCGCAACCCCGCCCCGCACAATATCAGGCGAGCGCGCCCTATAATCCGCCGCCCGCCGCCACCCCCGCGCCGCAGCGGCCCGTGACCTATCCGCCCGTCTATCCGCCGGTAAACCAGCCCCAGCCTCAACCGCAACCGGTTCCGCAACCCCAGCCGCTCCCGCAACCGCCGGTCTATAACCCGCCGCCACCCCCTGCGCCGGTCTATACGCCGCGCCCTTATACGCCGACCCCCGGCGGCAAGGTCGGCTACAGCAATCCCGCGCCCCAATTGAAGCCACAGCTTTTCGAATTGTGGAAAAATTTCCCCGGCAAGACCGGCATTGCGGTGCGGCGTATTGATGGCGACTGGTCGCTGTCCGAACGCGGCAACGAGCTGTTCCCGCAACAAAGTGTGTCGAAATTCTGGGTCGCGATGACCATTTTCGACAAGATCGATAAAGGTCAGGTGAGCCTCGACGATGATGTCAAAATCGGCATGGAGGATTTGACCTTGTTCCACCAGCCGATCCGCGCGCGGGTGCTGCGCGAAGGGACGATCCGCGTCAAAGTGCGCGATCTCCTCGAAATGTCGCTGACCAAGAGCGATTGCACCGCCAATGATTCGCTGCTGCGCCATGCCGGGGGCCCGCAAGCCGTGCGGGCGTTCCTGCGCGCCAAGGGCATCAATAATGTCCGCTTCAGCGAAGGCGAGCGGCATATGCAAAGCACGATTGCGGGGCTGACATGGCAGCAAAGCTATTCGCTCGGCAATAATTTCGAAGTCGCGCGCTCCAAGGTGCCGGGCGAAACCCGCCAGCGCCTGCTCAACAATTATGTGCAAGACCCGATTGACGGTGCCTCGCCCGAAGCGATTGCGCAGGCGCTGGCGCGGTTGGCGCGCGGCGAATTGCTGTCGCAAAATTCGACCGAGCGGATGCTCGCCATCATGTCGCGCACCACCAGCGGCCCGATGCGGTTGAAAGCGGGCCTACCCTCCGGCTGGCGCTTCCTCCACAAGACCGGCACCGGCCAAGTCTATGGCTCGATGCAGACCGGCTATAATGATATGGGCATCGCCACTGCGCCCGACGGCACCCGCTATGCGGTGGTGGTGATGATGGGCTCCACCTTCTCCCCCATCCCCGAACGGATGCGTATGATGCAAGGCGTCAGCCGCGCGGTCGCCAATGCCCATGTGAAATAGGCGCGTCTTTTAAAAGCGCCAAGCCGGGGAAAAAGTGCATACCCCAGTGCCGGTGCTAGAGTCTGCCCTGAAAGGGCGGAATCAGCTTTGGGATTCTCAAATGGATATATTTGTGATTCAAGCCGCTTGTCGGGCAAGGGGTCAGCAGCGATGGCGCGAGCTTATTATGATGATTTACGGGAGCACGTTGCTGCGGCAGTTTTGTCGGCCCGCTCTGGCCGGAGGAGAGTGGCAGCGTTTGGTGTGACTGTTGCGTGTGAATGTTGCGAGCATTGAAGTGGTCGCAGCTTGAAAAAAGCCTGTTCGGTAGGTGCCAAACGCCTGCTTCTTCCGCCTTACAGTTCCGATCTCAACCCAATCGACCCTTCGCCTGCGCTCAGGAGGTCTTCGCCAAGCTCAAGCTCCAACTACGCAAAGCCGCCGAACGCTCAGTCGGGATAACATGGCAACGCATCGGCCAATTATCTCAGACACTCCGGTTATAATTCATTTCTAACCAGGACAAACTTTAAACTGTGCGTTTAGATTGTGTAATAAAATTCTTCGCTATTTTCATGGGGATATGTGGATCCCAATCGTTCATGATATATCAAGAGGACGAAAAAATTAATTCAACGCCTCATTTCGGCCGGGCGGAGCAGAAGTGAAGGCATTTTCCTTTCACCAGTTTTAGATTAATAAGACTTGGAAGTTTTTGTTTTCAGTTTATCAGACTATTTATCGGTGTAGAGTGCGCGTTGCTATATTCTCTAAAATATCAAAACCAATTAGAAGGTGAATATGGAAGACGTTAACCGCCGTAACGTGTATGAGACAACCTGCTAATGAAGAGCGCTGGGTGCAACAGAGATTTCTTGCTCTTCCAGCCAGGCCTGAAACGTCAACACGCACCAGACTTGTGTTAGGAGCGCCACTTCGCCGCGCTGAAATCGTTGCCAGATAGATTGAACCACGGCGGGATTAAGCAGCCCTTGGCTTCGGATACGAGTAAGGTCAAGCAACCCTTCAGCCCAATCGCGTAACGGGCCGAGCAGCCAATCGCCTATAGGCACTTGAAAGCCGGCCTTGGGCCGATCTATCAATGCCGGGGGCACATATCGGTATAGAACTTCGCGCAAAATATGCTTGCCTCGACCATTTTTGATCTTTGCCGACATCGGCACGTGCCAAGCGAACTCCATCAAGCGATGGTCCAGAAAGGGTATACGCCCTTCTAGGCTCACAGCCATGGCTGCACGATCGACTTTCACCAATATATCGTCCGGTAAATAGGTGCTCGAATCCAAGAATAGCATGGTATTTCGAAAGTCTGAGAAATCAGGCATGTCGACATCCAATGCCGCATCACTGACGCCCACCACCAACTTCGCTTCGGGCGGCCACTGAGAAACCAGTTGAGCATAAAAATCCGTAGGGCTGTTGGCGCCAATTACTTTACCGATTTTAGGAATTCGCTCTGTAAGACCAGCCACTTTCGAGCCGATTCCTGTCAAGCTTACCAAGCCGTTTGCTGTTCCCCGTACAATTGATCCCGATAATGTCGCCGCCACACTACGCCTCACAACACTTGGCAAATGTGCGACCTTCTCCCATATACGCGGGCCCATAATGTGCCGATTATATCCTGCAAAAAGCTCATCGCCCCCGTCACCTGACAAGGCAACAGTCACCTCGCGGCGAGCCAAAGAACTAACCAAATATGTAGGGATTTGAGAGGTGTCTGCGAAAGGCTCATCCCAAATTTTAGGGAGTTTAGGCAAAACATCTTGTGCTTGCGCGGCGTCCACTCGAAGCTCGCAATGATCAGTGCCCAAATGCTCGGCTACGGCACGGGCGTAAGCCGATTCATCGTAACCCCGTTCAGAAAACCCGATGGAAAATGTTTTAATCGGGCGGTCTGATTGCGCTTGCATCAGAGCCGTTATAGCAGACGAATCGACACCGCCCGATAGGAATGAACCCAGCGGAACATCCGCCTCCATTCGCAATTTAACGGCATCCCGTAACAGAAAATCAAGCTCATCCACTAATTCTGGCGTGTCTTTGAAAGGATGTTTTTCTCCTTCGGATGCTATCCCCCTAATGTCCCAGTAACATTCTGGGGTTCTTGGTTCGGTATCACCGGGATAAACTTCTACCATATGAGCTGGAGGAAGCTTGTAGATTCCTTGCCAGATGCTTAAGGGCGACGGCACATAGGCAAAGCGCATGAATGCAGCGACTGCGTTTCGGTCGATGATTTTTTCAAACTCAGGGTGCACAGCGATTGCCTTGAGTTCGGATGCAAATAATATGCTGGCTCCTTGGCGACCATAATATAACGGTTTTTCGCCAGCACGGTCTCTGGCAAGCGTTAACCGACCATCTTGCCGGTCCCAAACGGCGATTGCGAACATGCCATTGAGAGCCCCCAGCGCCCCGCGTATGCCCCATGCTTCAATGCAGGCCAGCAGAACTTCTGTATCCGACCTCCCGCGCCATGATGGCGCAATGCGCTCATCTTCCAATTTCGTACGCAGAGCATGATAATTATATATTTCACCATTGAACACCAGCTCATAACGCCCACTTTGCGACGTCATGGGTTGATGACCAGCGGGCGACAAATCTATGATAGAAAGACGCCGATGCCCAAGTGCGACGCCCTGTGCTACATCAATCCACTGCCCACTATCATCCGGCCCCCGATGCGCGATGGCATCAGTCATGGCGTTGAGGATGGCCGACGAATCAGTTTCACGAAGGTTGCTTGTGATAAAGCCGGCAATGCCGCACATATTTTATTATCTCCACTTTCGCCCCCCACATAGAGCGCACGGATGTCCGTCGCAATATTAGGAGACATAAATGATAGCTTTTGATCCTGAACATCATCTCACGCGATTAGGGAAAAATATTTTGGACCGCAGGAGTATTTTGAAAGCAGGTATCGCTATGAGCTCTATGGCCTCCATCGCGACAGTTGTGAAGGCAGTGATGCCACCCTTATCCGTTCCTGATTATCGCTATCGGGAAGACACCGACGATACAGCAGCCGTAAACCGTGCCCTAGAAGCTGGCGGTTCAATTTATTTTCCAGCAGGGAAGGGATCCGGCCCGAACGGTGTGTATCTCCTGCGCGCAATTGCCTTACGCTCTGATATCAAAATCTTTGGTGATGGTCCGCACTCTATTTTGCGCTCTGCGGATCCTGATGAAAAATATATCTTCTTTGGGATAAGCAAAACGGTCGAAGACCCCCTTAAAAACATCGCAATATATGACCTTCGGGTTGAAGGGCTTGTAACGAAAACGGGATTCAGGGAGCATTGGAATCTAATTTCATTTTCGGGTGTTATCGGGCTGAAGATAGAGCGGGTAGAATTTATCGGCTTTTCCGGCGATGGGCTCTATCTCGGAGCGGAAATAGAAGGCGCGAAACGCGAATTTCGGCCCACGCGTGATGTGATGGTAACCAACTGCCTATTTGATGGAGTCACGGGAGACAACCGCAATGGGATTTCAATAATCAGCGGGTCTGACATTTTGATCTACCGCTGTCATTTTCGACGCTGCACGCGGGCTAACATGCCGGGCCCGATAGATTTTGAGCCCGATGCTTTTCCCTTTTATTCGCTCGCTCGTCTTCAAGTCGTTGAGTGTGACTTCAACGATTGCGGAGGGAATGTAGGACAAATCGCACTGGTAGTTCCCACGGTCGTTCCGATGCCGCACGATATATTGATCAAAGGCAATCGGTTTCAAGGATATCGAGGAACAGGTGGGGAGATCGTTATTACAATTAACCGGGAACCCTCAGCGCAATCATCTTCGATGAATTGTGTAATAGAAGATAATATCGGGGTGGAGGGATATAGTGGCGTACAGATATATTCCGGCAAGGGAATAGCTGTCCGCAACAATCAATGGACAAGATATAAGAGCCGCAGCTTCTTAGGTTACCCTGAACAAACAGCTGGTGTTATTAACGTTTCGATATCGGACCGCTTTGACGGTTGTGGGTGGGAGGAAGGCGTTGCTCTTGCTGTATATAAGGGCGACGGCGTCCAACTTACCGAAAATGTCTTTACCCATAGCGGAAATAATACGCCTGGCTCTGCTCCACTATATCTTGGACCCGGACGCCTTCGGCGGTTGACGATGATTCGGAATGATTTTCGCAATAATCCGGCATCGAGAGGGTTGATAACAGTCGAGCGGGGCACCGATTATATATCTGGTTCATCACATATTTCAGGCAATTTTTTGCCTGAAGGGTCAGTGTTTCCTACACTATAATTGGCTCGTATGAATCCCTTCTCTTGTGGAAAATCTTTACCGATTGGAGAAGACCAATGTGTTCGAACGGATCAACAACATGACACCATTTTTTTTTGAGGATGCGACAGAAATTGGATTTGAAGATCAATTTTATCGCGAAGGATTAGATATACTCGCTTTATCCGAGCTTCCCGATTTTAATTACAGTCGGGCAGGCATTGGAACCGTAACTTCCGATGCCGGAAAGGTTAGCTTCGTTGCTGAAAATATTCCACGCATTACTGATCGCGGTTTGCTTGTGGAAGGCGGTGGAGGTGTTAATTTTTTTTCCTATAGCGAAGATTACACCGATGCAGCTTGGACCAAATTGCTAGCTAACGTAGAGCCGAATGCCATACCTAGCCCACGCGTTCAGGGCATGATGAGTAAAATCATTGCGACAGGCTCCGGCGTTCATTCGATCGGCCAGACGATTACAGGGGTCAGCACGGTAAGCTTCTACGCCAAAGCGGGCTCGCTGAAATGGGTGGCTGTGGAATTTGATATCGGGACCGCTTTTCCCATTGCCTATTTCAACCTCGAGACAGGCGAAATTGGCAATGTCAATCTTCTGACTGCACGTATCGAGCGGGCGGGGCGTGGCGCATGGCGCATTCACGCGACTATCCCGGCCGCGAATGCCACAGTGCGCTTCTATCCAGCCATAGGTAATGGCGGCGCGTCCTTTGTAGCAGGCAGCGGGCCATATGCGGGGGGGTATATTTATTTGGATATGGCCCAAGCTCATCCCGCGGCGGCACCGATTTCTTACATCGGCACCCAAGCCGCAGGTGTAAATCTGAATTCTTTTGATGAAACAAATATATTTTTTACACCACAAGAAGATTTTACCATCTACGTTGAAGCGGAACTTCCGGAATTCAGTGGCGCAGACAATATATTATTGGCGGTGACGAATGCGAGCCGATCAGAGCGTGTTGCCATCTATCGAAACGATACGGGCACGATGGCCCTACAAATCGGTAGTGATGTATCGAAACTGTTGAAGGTCCGCTATATACAGAAAAGCGTATCGTTCGCGCTGCAGTGTCGGTCACCTCCGACGAAGCACGCATTTGCTTTGACGGTGGTGCTGTATTGGCACTTGATGTAGCTCGACCGGAGTTTTTGTCCCGGCTGTGGCTCGGTAGTGTGGGTGACCACGGTTCAGCTCTTAATGGTTACCTGAGTGCGGTGATTTTCCGACCGCAAGCAAGCACCGATGAATTTCTCCAGAGCATAACGCAGCCGGGGGATCGTGGGGCAAAGTCACCGCCCTCCACACTGGAACTGGAGCAAGCTCTGATAGCGCACACGAATGACCTGTTGCCTCATGATTTGGCAAGCTTACGAAAAAGCTTGGAACTAGCCGAAGGAAAATCTGGCATTTGGAACGTAGTGGCTGCGGACAGCTTTAATGGGGCAGATGGCCCGCTAACAACCGCAGAGACAGGCGGGCAGACATGGGTTGCCGTGGGCGGTAACGCGGTCCATCGTATCGGGGGAAAGGCCGCGAGCCCTGATGCCACATTGCGCGGAACCTATCTCGCCAATGTTGTGGCGGATGGACAGGTTGAAGCGGACCTCGCACCAGGCAACTCCGAGGCGTCTTTATACTTCCGCTGGAAGCAAAACGGCGATTATCTGATGGTTCATCGCGGATCAGCCGGGATCATCGGGGTCAAGAAATTCGTCGGTGGTGTATCAACCGACATCGCGCCCCCCCGCTATATCAAAGTTGAAGCCGGAGAGCGCTTCAAGGTGCGCTTTGTCGGCTCCCGGATTTGGGTTTTCCGTATTGTTGGCGGGGTGGAAGAGCTTATTTTCGATGTTACCGAAATGCAGTGGCAGACTTCGGGCGGCGCGGGAATACGCATGAACGGCACCGGAACCGTCGACAATTTCAAAGTCTTGAAAAGGGAGGCGCTGTGATGCGTATCATCTCGCAAACGCAAATCGGCCAAAGCGTTCTGAAGCTTCCGCCTCTGTCCGACGCGGCCAAATATAAGCCTTTTGCCCTGAAAATTCTAACATGGGCCGGGGTAAGCGAAACCGATACGAGTATCATGCGCGCGCGCGCAATTGTGGGATGGATGGCGGCCCATGCGCTGCATCCTTTTACAGGCCTCCATCCCGATGGCTATACCATTAACACAAGCGTTTTGCCCGCCGGAGAAACGTGGGCGACGTTTAATGCTGCCTTCGATACAACCGCCTCCTTTAACCGGGACAATGCGTATTGGTACGACCTTTATCCCGATGGGCGCACCATGCTGGAGCGGCTGATCGGAACCGTTGCAAGTGACGGTAGCGTTGCCGATGATGGTATGTTGACCGAATATGCGGCGAATCAATGGAGGGTGAGAAATTTCGTCGATTTCCGCGCTCCACAATGCACGTTGCAGTGCAAAATGGCGCAAGTCCTGCTTGCGGCCATTGGCATTCCATCGACGGACCTGACGACGACCGGGCATGACCCGATGATGTTCTACAGCATCGAGACGGGGGAGTGGCTCTATATAGACCCAACCTTTGGCGAGATGCAGATGCTCGCGGGTCAATATCTGACACCGCTGGACCTTATCCAACTGAGCAATACAGGTCGGGCATCGGAAATCATCGGGCAACGATTATTGTCTTTCGCTTACCCGGCAATCCGCTATTTCGAGGGCGAGCGTATGCCTAATGGTATGACTTTTATGACCATTTATTCGACCCCGCAATGGAGCGGGGGCATCAGCGCACGAACGCCATATCGCATTATCGGATTTGCTGGCCTTTCGGCCACAGGGGACATGGTGGCGACGGCAAGTGAGGTCATGCCTCAACTGGGTTGTGGCGTTATGGGCGTAAAGTCATTGGGAACGATTACCGAGGTGCGATTAAGAAGCAACTGGCCTCAACACGCAGCTTTCGAGCGCAGTGATGACAACGGCACAACATGGTCTGTGTGCAATGCGACGGATTATATAGGTCAAGATAAAGCAAGCGTTCGATATCGTAGCGTTACCGCCGAAGGCTTCGCTGGAAAGCAAGCATATCTAGCCGCTAAAAGAAGAGTGGGGCTAGGAGGAATATGATTATAGCGTCGGCGATTGATTTTAAATCAAACGGCGTGACTTAATAATACTGGACTGCGGCGAGCGGCCATCGGTTGCTAATTCGCCGCAGTCATTGCTCTTCCTTTGGAACACCGATCAGCTCATCCAATATATCGCTCAGAGCTAGCTGCCATGCGCGCGGGTTAATACCAAAATCAGTTTTTATTGCGTTATGGCTGAGTAACGAATTAGCAGGGCGTTTGGCAGGCGTTGGATAATCCGACGTGCCTATCGGTTCTACGGTGGCCTTGGGACCGCCACGCGCATTGCTCTGCCGAAATATTTCGCTGGCAAAACCAGCCCAGCTGACATTTCCAGCATTACTGAAGTGATAAATGCCAGTCGGAGCTTTGCTATCTTCGACAAGCCGCGTGGCTATTGTAATCAGCGCTGCGGCCAGATCGCCAGCACTGGTTGGACTGCCGTGCTGATCGTCAACGACGCGCAAATGGCTGCGCTCTGCGCCTACACGCAACATGGTTTTCACAAAATTGCTACCATGAGCGCTGACAACCCAAGCAGTGCGAAGAATTACATGCCGTACGCCCGAGGTCCGCACTGCAAGTTCCCCACCAAGCTTCGAGGCGCCGTACACACTCAAGGGGCCAACGGGATCATTTATTTCCCACGCACCTGTTTTGTCGCCACCAAAGACATAGTCGGTCGACAATTGGATAAGCGGAATATTGGCTTTTACGCATGCAGCGGCAAGCGCGGCTGGAGCCAAGGCGTTTATTTCCCAAGCCCTAATGACGTCAGACTCTGCGTTGTCAACTGCCGTATAGGCGGCACCATTTATGACGGCCGCCCATGGCTTAGATGCAATAACACGGGCAATGGAATCCGTACTGCCCAAATCCAAATCTTGCCGCTTCAGAGCGGTCACTGTCCAGCGAGTAGGCCAAGCCGCGCGCTGAAGTTCACGCCCTAACTGACCGTCCGCGCCCGTAACCAAAACCAATCTTGCCCGATCTGTCATAGCATTAATCCGTGCCAACCAAAGCCGAACGAATGAAATCTGTCATTGTAAAGAAAGTGCGCATTATGCCCACCTTTCAACGCAAAGTGAGCAATGGACGACCATCATAAGAAAATGGGCTTTCAAATGATTCTAGAAACGGTTGGTTGGCATCCTTGTCACTCAGTTCTGGGACTGCTCCTTCGGCGATGGGCCAGTTGATGCCGATTGCCGGATCATTCCAGCGGATGCCTCCGTCATGCTGCGGAGCATAGATATTCGAACATTTATAGACAACTTCGCAATCTGGTTCGAGCGTAACAAAACCGTGTGCAAAGCCAATGGGAATGAATAGTTGATGTCCATTTTCTGCAGACAGTTCTGACCCTACCCATTGCCCATAGGTAGGAGATCCCCGCCGTACGTCCACCGCAACGTCAAAAATTCGCCCGCGAATACATCGCACCAGTTTATCCTGCCCATATGGTGGCGTTTGAAAATGTAGACCGCGTAGGGTGAAAACGGGCGCAGATAATGAATGATTATCCTGCACAAAAGTACAATCGATACCTAGTTTCTGAAAATTCGGCACCGAATAAACTTCCGTAAACCAGCCTCTTGTGTCGCCAAAGCGCTGTTGAGATATGAGTTGGACGGGATTCATAATCTATCGCTGATGGTCTGTGACAAAATTTTGATCCTGTTCAGATTGGAGACTAACGATAATAGCAGCATTTGCTTCGGCTTAAAGCCACTGTTGCATTCAAATCTGGTGATATCCGGCTCGACAAATCGCAATGCACTAAAGTCTCAAATCTGCCGCATTTGCGGGCAGAATATATTTTAGATCAAACAGCACATGATTGGGGCGGCCTAACGCCCGAATGGCAGTTTCCCCAAGTTCGGTAAATTCTTGATGAGCAACTGCCAATATAATCCCGTCATAGCCCTCATTTGTCATGTGACCAACTGGAGTTATGCCATATTCCTGTTCCGCTTCCGCGCGATCAATCCATGGATCGTAAACCGCAACCTCAATACCATATTCGCTTAATTCTGCTATGACATCGACTACTTTTGTATTCCGAATGTCCGGGCAGTTTTCCTTGAAGGCTAGCCCCATAATCAACACCTTGGCGCCATTCACATGGATGCGTTTTTTGAGCATCGCTTTAACCATCTGGGCCGCTACATAGGCACCCATTCCATCATTAATCCGCCTACCCGCCAAAATTATCTGTGGATGATAGCCGAGGGTTTCGGCTTTGTGGGTGAGGTAATAAGGATCAACACCAATACAATGCCCTCCTACTAAACCTGGACGAAAAGGAAGGAAATTCCATTTCGTCCCAGCGGCTTTCAACACGGCCTCCGTATCAATCTCCATATGATTGAAAATAATCGCCAATTCATTGATAAGAGCGATGTTCAAATCACGTTGAGTGTTCTCAATAACCTTGGCGGCTTCTGCAACTTTAATGGATTCCGCTCGCCATGTTCCAGCCTTGATTATCGAGCTATAAAGTTCGTCAACTACTTCGGCTATTTGCGGTGTGGAGCCCGAAGTGATCTTAAGAATCGTTGTTAGTCGGTGTTTTTTGTCACCAGGGTTTATTCTCTCTGGTGAATAGCCGGCAAAGAAATCTTCGTTAAATTTTAGGCCTGAAATCCGCTCCAATACGGGGACACATTCTTCTTCGGTGGCTCCCGGATATACCGTCGATTCATAAATAACGATGTCGCCACGCTTAAGGACCTTGCCCAATGTTTCAGAAGCACGAATAAGAGGAGTCAGATCAGGGCGTTTAGTATTATCAATCGGTGTTGGTACAGTGACAATGTAAATCGTCGCAGTGGCCAGCTCTGACGGGTCTGAAGTAAATTTCAAAAAGGAGGCCTCTGCCAACTCTTCGGAAGATGTTTCGAGCGTATGATCATTTCCACCTTGTAATTCGGAAATTCGTTCTTCACGAATATCGAATCCAATCACTGGTCGATTTTTTCCAAATTCAACAGCAAGTGGCAGGCCAACATAGCCAAGCCCAATCACCGCGATCGTTGGAAGCGTTTGTGTTGTCATGGTTTCAAAATGCCCTAAATTATTTATTATAGTAATCACGGAACCAGTTGACGAACCGTGCAATACCATCGCGAAAATCTGTTTGCGGGCGATACCCCGTCAATCGGTACAATAAGTCCGCATTGGCCCAAGTGGCGGGGACGTCACCCAATTGAATTTCCATGTAATTACGCTTGGCCTTTTTACCCAAACAATCTTCAATGGCTTCTACAAAATCCAGCAAACGCACTTTGTCGGAATTGCCGATATTAACAATCCTGAACGGCGCAACTACCGAAAGGCTGTCGCCGGGAGAGATTTTGCTCTTGCTTTCCGGGCGGACGGGAATGGCATCAATCAGCCCTCGAATAGCGAAGACCAAATCTTCTACATATGTGAAGTCTCGATACATTTCGCCATGATTGTAGATGTCGATTTCACGTCCGTCCAAAATAGCATCGACGAATTTGAACAGCGCCAAATCCGGACGCCCCCAAGGACCATAAACTGTGAAAAAACGGAACATGGTTGTCGGAAGATCCCAGAGGTGCGCATATGCATGCGCCATGCTCTCATTGGCCTTTTTCGTCGCCGCATAGATTGTCAGTTGCGTGTCTGCTTTCTCCGTCTCGATAAATGGCATATCGTCATTGGCGCCATAGACTGAAGATGTCGAAGCCATCAAAAGATGTTCAATCTTTAAGCGTCTCGCCGCTTCCATCACATTGAATGTGCCAATCACATTCGAATCGAGATAGGCACGAGGGTTTTCCAAACTATAACGCACCCCCGCTTGCGCGGCGAGATGGACGATCACATCCGGTTGAAAGTCGTCGGCTATCTTGTCAAACAGCGCCTGATCCTCCAGCATGCCTTGAGTAGCCGAAAAATTGGGCATTTGTAGCAACATGGAATGACGGCGTTGTTTTAGATTGACATCGTAATAGTCTGTCATTCCGTCATAACCGTGGACCTGAAAACCTTCATCAAGAAGCCGTTTGGCCAGATGAAAGCCGATGAAGCCTGCGGTTCCAGTAATGAGAACTTTACGTGAAGTTTGATCGTTAAGGGGCGTCGTTTGGGCAATAGTCACTTTACAAACTTTCACTAAAAAACGGGACATCTACCGCATTAGCATGGGTCCGGTCCACATGAGCATCGTAAGTTAAAAGCTTTAGATGTTAAGATAACCGAAATTGAAGAAAACTATTGCGACCCCTCTGCAACGGCCTTTAATATCGTGCGGCCATAAGCAGTTTTGCTGAACATCTCGCCGCGTGCGCGTGCCTGATCCGCCGTTATGTAACCTTGATCATAGGCAATTTCTTCTAAGCACGCGATCTGGATACCTTGCCGGTGTTGCAAAGTTCTGACAAATTCGCTGGCTTCGAGCAGGCTGTCATGTGTGCCCGTATCAAGCCACGCATAACCGCGGCCCATTTGCTCGACATATAGATCGCCCGATTCCATATATAGACGGTTAATGTCAGTAATTTCCAACTCACCCCGAGCCGACGGCTGTAGGTTACGAGCATATTCGACCACGCGGTTATCGTAAAAATAGAGGCCTGTAACCGCATTGTTGGACTTCGGATTTGCCGGTTTCTCTTCCAAGCTTAATGCGCGGCCATCCTTGGCGAGTTCGACAACGCCATATCGTTCGGGATCCTCAACGCGATATGAGAAGACTGTTGCGCCGTCTTTTCGTGCCACGGCACTAGCGAGTAAATCACCCAGATGCGCGCCGAAGAAAATATTATCACCTAGAACCAGCGCGACATTATCACTCCCGATGAAGTCGGCGCCAATAGTAAAGGCTTGCGCGAGGCCTTCGGGGCGAGGCTGCTCCGCATATTGGAGGGATAGGCCAAAATCAGAGCCGTCACCGAACAGGCTTTTATAATTTCCGATATATTCGGGACTGGAAATGATCAGTATGTCCCGAATTCCGGCTAGCATCAACACCGACAAGGGATAGTAAATCATGGGCTTATCATAGACTGGCAGCAATTGTTTGTTCACTGCCAACGTTGCGGGATGAAGTCGTGTGCCGGAACCGCCCGCAAGAATAATACCCTTCATATCTTTATGTCCTGTTCCATAAATTACGCACGTATTTTTTGATGCGTATTAATCAGTGTTATACTGCAGCCCCACGGCGCTCGGCGGCTTTGGCTTCAATCAACGGCTGCCACCAGTCTTCATTGGCCAGATACCATATGACGGTCTTTTCAATGCCGGTCTCAAATGTCTCTTGCGGCTCCCAGCCCAGTTCTTCTCGGATGCGGCTGGCGTCGATAGCATAGCGTTTGTCGTGGCCCGGCCTATCAGCGACGTAGGTAATTTGCTCGGCATAGCGCCTGCCGTCTGCGCGCGGGGACAATCGATCAAGAATGTCACAGATTGTCCGCACCACCTCGATATTCTGTTTTTCATTGTAGCCGCCGACATTATAAGTGCGGCCGGGCGCGCCGCCTTCAAACACCGCCTGCAGCGCACGCACGTGATCCTCGACGAACAACCAGTCACGCACCTGATCACCTTTCCCATAAACTGGCAGCCCTTCGCCCGCGAGTGCCTTGGCGATGATGAGCGGAATCAGCTTTTCGGGAAAATGATACGGGCCGTAATTGTTCGAACAATTGGTGATCAATACTGGCAGGCCGAAAGTGTGCCCCCAAGCACTGACCAGATGGTCGCTTCCAGCTTTTGACGCGGAATAGGGGGAGCGGGGATCATATGGTGTTTCTTCCGTAAACAGGCCGGTATCGCCCAACGACCCGTACACTTCGTCGGTTGAAATGTGATGGAAGCGAAAAGCATCCTTCGCCACACCCTCTAGGCTTTGCCAATAGCTGCGCGCTTCGGCCAGCATTGTATATGTGCCGACCAGATTGGTTTGAATAAACGCGCCGGGCCCGTCAATCGAGCGATCAACATGGCTTTCGGCAGCCAAATGGGTGATGATATCGGGCTTAAACTCGGCAATCGTTGCGCGCACCATCTCGGCATCGCAGATATCGCCCTTAACATAGCGATAACGATCGCTGCCTGCCACAGAATCAACCGTTGAGAGCGTCCCTGCATAGGTCAACTTGTCGAAATTGAGCACTTCATGCGTCGTGTTTTCGATTAGGTGCCGTACCAGAGCAGAGCCTATAAAGCCTGCACCGCCAGTAACGAAGATACGCATGCGCCAAGATCCTTCAAAACGTTTTGATTGAGGTAGATGGTTAGGGTGATTCGCTCCGCCAGCGTTAATGTGGCATCCAGTCAATCTAGTATGCGGAAAACTCGCTAGGCCAGATAGGAGAAATGCGATTTCTTCGCAACACCGTTCTTGTCGCCATTCCTTCCTTGATTCTGTTGCGGCGGATCGTCATTGCATCGTCAACTGCCGGAGGGTAGGGCGTGTACCTTAACTGGCGGCAAGTCATGCCATGCATATTGATGCCATGCATATTAAAGCCGCCAACCATATAAAGTAGGAAAAATTTCTCAGTGACTGGTGTGAGGCCATTGCAGAAGCCGTTTTGGTTTCGCCTGCGTTTTCAAGTCCTTATGGGCATATTGATTGCAGCCATTTTCCCCTACTTAGTGCGCCTGTCTTTTATTGGCGCGCACGACCTTCACATTCACAATAATACGCTCATCGGGACAATGGCCGCAATTGTGATAGGCGCTTGGCTGATGCGCAACGTAGGTACTTACCCCGGGTCGGAAGCGATCGCTAATACGCTGTCCTCATTTTTCGGGGCCTTTGGTATATTATTGATCATCTTTATTTTTAGTCGACTTTCCTACAATCGCGTTTCCCTGTTTGCAGGTTTTAGCCTGTCTCTTTTTTGGTTTTGCGCTCTTGCTGTCAGAGAACAGCGCCGTCGTTTGAAGATCGGCGTATTGCCTTTCGGAAATTTCTCCTCGCTACAGGAAATTCCCAATGTTTCTTGGCGCGCTTTGCATTCTCCGCAAGATGATATCAATGACTTGGATGCGATCGCCGCCGATCTTCGAATTGACCTTCCTACTGAATGGGACCGGCAACTAACGGAATATGCGCTGACACGCGTCCCCGTTTACCATACCAAACACTTGATTGAATCATTGACTGGCCGAGTTGAGCTGGAACATTTGTCAGAAAATAGTTTTGGTTCTCTGGTGCCAAGGCAGGATTATATGACCTTCAAGCATATCGTTGACTGGGTCGTGGCCTTATTGGCCGGGGTGATTTTGTTTCCCTTTTTGCTCTTCGTAGGCCTGCTAGTGCGGTTAACATCCAAAGGACCGATCCTGTTTAGGCAGGAGCGCATAGGATATTTGGGGAAGCCATTCATGGTTTATAAGTTTCGCACCATGCAAGTAGAGCAGCGGGCGGCAAACGATGAGCGCGATTTGGCAATTACGCGGGAGGGGGATAGCCGAGTGACAAAATTTGGCCGTTTTCTCCGCAAATCTCGTATCGATGAGCTCCCGCAAATAATGAACATACTCAAGGGCGAAATGAGCTGGATTGGCCCGAGGCCCGAGGCTGCGATATTGTCACATTGGTATGAGGAGGAAATTCCTTTCTACCGGTATCGCCATATTGTTCGCCCTGGAATAGCGGGGTGGGCGCAGGTTCGCCAAGGGCACGTCGCTGACGTGGAAGCGGTGAACAGCAAGCTTCACTACGACTTTTATTATATCAAACAATATTCTCCTTGGATTGATCTTCTCATCGTAATGAAAACCATTCGCACTATGCTGACCGGTTTCGGCGCGCGTTAGAATTTATATCTATAAGCTGCTTTCTATTTAGGAGTTCAATTAAATGCATCCTGCCATTCACCAAACTGCTGATGTGCAAGCGGCCTCTATTGGTGAGAATACTCGCGTGTGGCAATTTTGTGTCATTCTGCCTAATGCCACGATTGGAAATGGATGTAATATTTGTGCTCATGTACTGATCGAAAATGACGTAAAGATTGGCAATAACGTCACAATCAAAAGCGGAGTGCAACTGTGGGACGGCATAACGATAGAAGACGATGTCTTTGTGGGGCCCAATACTACTTTTACCAATGATATACGTCCTAGGTCAAAACGATATCCAGAACATTTTGAACGCACCGTGGTAAAGCGCGGCGCATCAATCGGGGCCAATGCTACCATTCTCCCTGGCGTAACTATCGGCCAGCAGGCGATGGTGGGTGCGGGTGCCGTTGTGACACGTTCAATTCCCGATTATGCCACGGTAGTTGGCAATCCAGCCACCATTATCGGCTACACCAATACTAGCGCAAGGCCTCCTGTCGCGGACTCTCTTGTTGCTGACCCTGAAACTGCAATCATCGATGGAGCAAGCTTCGTGCCTGGTGTCGAATTGCTAACGCTGCAGGTTGCGGCCGACATGCGAGGCAAGTTGACAGTCGCGGAATACGGTCAGAATTTACCTTTCTCGCCACAGCGCATATTCATGGTGCATGACGTGCCGAGCCGGGAGACCCGTGGAGAGCACGCACATCGTGAATGCCATCAATTGTTAATTTGCGCGCATGGGCAGTGCCTCGCCGTGGCTGACAATGGTAAGGTAAGGCAGGAATTCTTGCTCGACACTAACAGAAAAGCTCTCTACATGCCGCCGCATATTTGGGGCACGCAATATCGGTATAGCGCGGATGCAGTTCTGATTGTATTGGCCTCACATCCCTATGATCCGGCTGATTATGTTCGCGATTATCAAGAGTTCCTAAGCTTGGTTGAGGAAACAGCTCCATGACACGCGTTCCATTTCTGGACTTACAAGGCATCACCGCTGATATCCGGGAGCAATTGGTCGAGGCTGCTACTCGAGTCATTGATTCTGGTTGGTTTATACTGGGCAAAGAAGTGGTCCAGTTTGAACAAGGATTCGCGACCTATTGCGAAACAGCGAATTGTCTGGGCGTTGCTAATGGGCTGGATGCTTTAACGCTGGCCTTGCGCGCGATGGGCATAGGAAAAGGGGACGAGGTTATCGTTCCTTCCAACACTTATATTGCCACTTGGCTGGCCGTCAGTCACGTTGGCGCAACACCTGTGCCAGTTGAACCGGATGCCCGTACCTACAACATGGATCCGTCGCTAATTGAAGCCGCGATCACGAGTAAAACCAAGGCAATTTTGCCCGTACACCTTTATGGTCAGCCCGCCGATCTGGCGCCCATTAGAGCAATAGCCGCCGCCCATGGTCTCCAAGTGTTGGAAGACGGAGCGCAAGCACATGGTGCGCGGTATCATGGACAACGTTTGGGAGCGGGCGAAGCCATTGTGGCTTGGAGCTTTTACCCTGGAAAAAATCTTGGCGCTTTGGGCGATGGCGGGGCGGTGACCTGTGCCGATCCCGCTATCGCTGATTCGATCCGCGCCCTGCGCAACTATGGATCAAAAGTAAAGTATCACAACGAGATGATCGGCTTTAATAGCCGTTTGGACGAACTCCAAGCCGCTCTGCTGCGTGTGAAGCTCGGCAAGTTGGATCGCGATAATGCGCGTCGGCAAGAAATTGCCAATCAATATCTTGCAGGCCTCGCAGATACCGGACTGGTTTTGCCGTTTGTTCCAAATTGGGCAGAGCCGGTTTGGCATATTTTCGCCGTCCGCCATCCTGAAAGAGATGCTTTTGCCGAGCGCCTTTCTGGAAAGGGCATTGACACTGTCATCCACTATCCGGTTGCCCCCCATCTCCAGCCCGCTTATCGGGATTTGGAACTTCCCAAGGGGCGTTACCCGATCAGTGAGGCTATCCACCGCGAGATTATCAGCTTGCCGATGGGACCAAATATGACAACAGAACAAGTTGAGCGCGTGATGGACGCTGTGCGGCAACTGGCTTGACCCTATCGTGGCATCGCTTATTCGAATAAGTGCCTTGAATGGCATTGCTGTAGCTGTCCGCATGGGGACAGCCATAGCTCTGAATAAGATACTGGCTCTCCTTGTTGGGCCTGCGGGCTATGCAGCCATTGGACAATTCCAAAACCTGCTGTCGGTGGTTGTCACCTTTGCCACGGGCGCGATTAACACCGGTGTAACTAAAGCAACAGCCGAATATCACAATGACAGAGCTCGGCAATTACGCTTGTGGCGAACGGCGACCACAATCATAGTCATCACCTCATTGATTTCAGCCTTGTTCATCACCCTTTTCAGTCGCCAGCTGGCTCAGCTGTTTCTGGGCAGTGCGGACTATAAAATGGTTATAGTCTGGGCGGCGATAAGCATTTTCCCGATAAGTTTTAATGCCTTACTGCTCGCCATATTGACCGGACTTAAAGAGGTCCGGCGTTATGTCGTGAGCAATATAGCAGGATCCGTAATCGCGCTGCTGGTTACCGGTATATTGGCTTGGTATCAGGGCTTGGAGGGCGCGTTGATTGCGCTGAGTTTAAATCAGGCAGTTGTTATTATAGTCACCTTGCTGCAAATTCGGAAATGTGAATGGTTTCAACCGAAACTCTGGATTGGCACGATCGACCGAACCGAGTTGAAAGGGTTAAGCGGTTATACACTGATGGCGGGAACCACAGCTTTGGTTGGGCCAACGAGTTTATTATTGGTCCGCAATATTCTGATTGAACGCTTCGGCTTGTCTTTTGCCGGGTATTGGGATGCGATGTGGCGCATCAGCACAATCTATCTGACGTTAATTACTACGACTTTGACTCTTTATTACCTACCCAGAATCGCAGAATTACGTGACTGGGATGAACTCCGTTCCGAATTATGGCATGTGCTACGCTTGGTGGTGCCGACGGTCATATTGGTGGCTCTGGGGATATTTGTGACCCGTGATCTTACGATACCCTTGCTTTTCTCCAAAAGTTTCGCGCCAATGAAGGACTTGTTCGCCTGGCAACTGTTTGGCGATGTTCTGAAAGTAACCGCTTGGCTGTTTGCATTTATGATGGTTGGGCGCGGGCTTACTATCGCGTTCATCGTAACGGAAATCATGGCAAACGTTATATTTGTTCTGGGGACATTCATTCTCACTGCTTGGTTTGGATTCGGCGGTGTGGCAATGGCTCACTGCTTGAACTATGCAATCTACCTGATCGTCGTCGTAGGCGTCACAATCGGCACTCCTTCTCGGCGCGCACGGTTGTTGGAAGGAAAGTCCTAATGAGCGTCGAGTCTAAGCGTTTACGTATTCTGATCCCCGTCTTGGGTTTCGGTCGGGCAGGAGGCCATCGCGTTCTTTCCGAACTGGCGAATGCATGGATAGATATCGGCCATGATGTGGCCTTTGCCTGTCCGGCCACGAGTGACATCCCCTATTTCCCGACAAAGGCCGAAATCTATTGGCTCGGTCATAGTGGAGAAAGGGTGGAATGGGCATTGAATGAAGGCGAAACGGGGGCCGCAAATTTGCGTAGCCTCTTTTTCGGTACCAAGCGCCTGCATAATTCTTTTGATATCATATTGACCAACCACAGTCTGACGCCTTGGCCGATCTTGCTTTCAGGCGTCCCCCGGACGAAGAGATTTTATTATATTCAAGCCTATGAGCCGGAATATTATGCGTTGGAAAAAAGGCCTTTATTGTGGCTGGCATCGCGTTTTTCCTATGCGTTACCGTTTACGCAAATCGCTAACGCGTCTATTTATAAACATGCATTTGTACGGCCAGTAAGCATTATACCGTTCGGGATCAATCTGAATGTGTTTAAACCTAAAGTGCAGACATCTCGCCAAGCTGGAGCGCCTCTGACGATTGGTTGTATCGGAAGGAGTGAGCCGCAAAAAGGCACGCCCTATGTTTTGGAAGCCTTCGAACGCTTATATGCAAGCGACCCGCGACACCGTTTGCGAATTGCCTATGGTAATGTGCCTGAAGGGTGGAGCCACGAAGCCGCGGAAATAATAGTGCCTTCGAATGATGTGGAGCTTGCCGCGTTTTATCGGTCGCTCGACGTTCTCGTTGCGGCTGGAACCGTACAGCATGGTGCTCCCCACTATCCTGCGCTTGAAGCATTGGCGAGCGGCGCCTCGCTGGTGACAACGGGTTTTGAGCCAGCGACGGCTGAAAACGCATGGCTCGTTCCCAATCGCGACCCGAATGGAATTTGTGAAGCGCTAAGGCTTGTCTCGGAATATCCGCATGATGCGCTGCGCAAAACATCCATCGGCCTTCAAGATGTGCAGCCATTTGCCTGGACAGAAGTGGCAGAGAGAGCCATTTCCGTGTTTCAGAACGGGCGTTGAAATTATTATGACAACATAAGTTTTCTTACTTAATCAAGCAATAAATTTATGTTTATGTGGTTCATAAACGGCCAAGGATATTTATATTTATGTCAAACAATGATGCCTTAGCTCCCGCTCCTATAAGTTTAACACATCAACATCTGCTTTCGTGTATGAACACGCTGGTTAATCCTGTTCCCGTTGACCGCCCTCTTCGGATTTTGGATGTCGGTTGCGGAAATGGCGAGTTGATCGCGTATATATTGACGGCGTTTCCTATTCTTAGACCGGGCGCCAAGCTGGAAATCCATGGATTGGACGTCGCCGATTCCGGGGTGCAAGCATCCGGCTTTTTTGCGCGGACGCTCACAATGCTTCATGAACGCTTTCCGGATATTGACTGGGCAAGCCGATTAACACTCGTCACCAGCGCCGAGGCATGGCCATATCCAGAGAATTATTTCGATTTTATCGTTTCAAATCAAGTTCTCGAGCATGTGCAAAACCATGATCTACTGTTTAGCGAGATCCGGCGAACCTTGAACTTCGAGTGCTTTTCCGTGCATTTGTTCCCTTTAATTCACTACATAAAAGAGGGGCACATTCATATTCCTCTCGCCCATAGGATTAGAGGGCATGGGCTGTTACGCTCTTATATTAAATTCATGAGCCGATTGGGCTTTGGCTCTTATCGGGAACACAAGCAAAAACTCGGAATGTCTCTCGACCACTATGCCGAAGAACACACCGATTATCTCACTTTTATGACAAATTATTTAAGTTCGAAGGAATTGCTCGCTGCGTGCAAACGGAGCGGACTTCGTGCCGATTTTCGTTTCACGAGCGGATTTTATAATGCCAAGTTACGGGCGATATTCCGTCGATCCCCAATATATAGATATACTGCACCAAACCCTTGGTGGGACACGATTACTTTTTTCGCACAGAAGAGAATATCGTCTATCACACTCGTGCTGGAAAAAAAGCAAAGTTATGCCCGATAAGGTTATGCACATTATTGAGTCTTCGACTACGCGTACCGCAGCAACCACAGACGTCGTCATCGTAAACTGGAATGCGGGGCCATGGCTGCACCGTTGTGTTTCATCCATCCGTGACCATGGTATCGACGATATTGGTACAGTAACTATCGTTGATAACGGATCGACAGACGGTTCTGATCGCCTCAAGTTTAATGATTTCACGCTTGATATCGTCCGCACGGGGGAAAATCTCGGTTTTGGGCGTGCTTGTAATCGCGGGGCGCGGCGCGGGAAATCTCCGTACATCCTATTTTTAAATCCTGACGCTGCCCTGCTTCAGGATACACTAAAGACCGCACTCGATTTTCTAGACCGTCCCGAAAATGCGAAAATAGGGGTTTGCGGTATAAAATTGATAGAAGAAGACGGCTCTGTTCAACGTCATTGCGCGCGCTTGCCCAGTTTTGGAGTTTTTCTGGCGGCCGCCTCCGGTTTATCCGCGTTGTTTCCCCGGCATATGCCAGCTCTGCATGATCGTGGATTTGATCATCTGACTAATCGAGAGGTTGATCATGTTATCGGTGCTTTTTACCTGATCCGGCGCGATTTATTTGAGAAGATCGGTGGATTTGACGATCAATTTTTTGTTTATTTAGAGGATTTGGACCTTTCGGCTCGCGTTCATGGTGCTGGCTTTAAAGTATATTATCTCGCCGATGCGGTGGGTTTCCACAAAGGTGGGGGCACCTCGGATCAAATTAAGCCACAACGCCTCGCTTATGCACTGGAAGGCCGTATCCTATATGCATTCAAGCATTTCAATTTGCCTGCCGCTGTGATTGTAACGGCGGCAACCCTGCTAATTGAACCCTTCCCGCGCATCATTAAGGCGTTGATGCATTTTTCAGCGCAAGAAATTCGAGATACACTCCTAGGCTTCTCTCTGCTATGGAGACGTGTAGCTAAACGAGCCATGGCGTACCAGTCACGGTCTGTCAAAATCCAAAGCGCCAAAAACAAGTGATTACACGTAATGATAACTGGCAATACACCATCTATATCCATGAATGGCCCCGTGAATAATAATTACCTTAAATTATTTGAAAACATAAGACCAATTGATGTTTTATTGTTTATCCTTTGTGTGTTTCTAGCCCATGCCTCAAGCTCTAATCTTTTTGGATTTAGTAGGGATTATTTCGAGTATAAATATTACTATGATACAATCTCTGGTGATTTTTATGTAACTGACACACGTTTTGAACCGGGATTTCATGTAATTTCCTGGATTTTTAAAAACTGGTTAGGTGCGAATATGAGCGCCTTGGTATTCTTTTTGGTTCTAACGTCATTGGGGATTAAATTTGTTCTATTTAGAAAATATTTAAATCAACCCTTATTTGCATTATTATTGTATCTCATCATATTTTTCCCAATACATGAATATACCCAATATAGGGTAGGCGTATCACTGGCTTTTGGATACTGGGCCGTCCATAAAATTTTGGAGAAAAAATATCTTCTTGCTGCGGCCTTATTCATTGCTTCCCTATCTTTCCATTATTCCAGTATATTATTGCCGCTAATTACATTGGCGATTACCTTTACGGGTTGGAGATTGTCATTAATTTCGATCTTTGTCATCGGTGTGATAGGTCCGGCTTTTCTAAATGCAACAGGTATCATATCTGTAGATTTGCTGCAGACATTGAATCCTTTAAGTTCGAGCTATCTAGAAAATAAGGCCATGATTGATGATGTTTCTATCTTATCCATAAATAACATCCTTCTTATTTTTTCGATAATAGGATATTTGATTGCCAAAATTTATAATAGAAGCAAATATCATCAGGTGTTTTTGATTATAGCAATATTATGCTTTATACCAATTATTTTAATGCCGAACTCCCCCATTATCGCGCAGCGAAGTAAAGAAGTGCTATTCGTTGGCGTTATTTTCCTGTCGTGCAGAAGTAAATTTCTGCGCAAAGATCTGATGGGATCAATATTCCTATTGTTAACAGGCATTCTTTTGTTGTATTTGAATATTGATGGTGGAGTGATATTTTCATGACGCTATATGGGCTTAAATTTTAATGCGTATTTTAGTATTAGCAAAATATGGAACTTTGGCTGCAAGCACTAGGCAGCGTGTGACGCTATACGCAAAATATCTTTCTGACCAAGATATCCATTTGGATATTAAGCCTTTATTGAACGATTCTTATCTTCAGGCACTTATGCAGGGCAAAGTTAAGTCCAAGGCTGCAATAGTCAAGGCTTATGCCTGTCGTTTACGAGACATCGTAAAGATCCAGGATTATGATGCGATTTGGGTTCAATATGAGTTGTTTCCGTATCTTCCACTCATCGATCGCATTTTCCCTATGCTCTGCTCCAAGCCGATTATCTATGATATCGACGACGCAATTTTTCATATGTATGATTCCCATCCATCAAAAATTGTCCGCTTTCTGCTTGGCGGTAAATTGCGTCCTTTGATGCGCCGATCTTCGGTCTGTTTATGTGGCAACGAATATCTGCGCGATTATGTGCTCAAAGCGGGCGGGCGGGCTATAATAGTTCCAACCGTGGTAGATACAGATGTCCTGCGCCCAAGAAGTTTCCCAACGGATGCGCCTGTAACGGTAGGCTGGATCGGCTCTCCCTCGACTTGGGGGTATGTCGAACCATTATTGCCAACATTATTGCCCGCATTAGCGCGCTTGAATGTCCGCTTTCATGTAATAGGAGCCGGACCGGCCGCGAGCGGCATACAGGGTATTACATCCATTGATTGGGATGAAGCGCGCGAAGCCGAAGATATTCAAGCGATGGACATCGGCTTAATGCCCCTTCAGGACGAACTCTGGGCGCGGGGAAAATGCGGATATAAACTTATCCAGTACATGGCTTGTGGGTTGCCCGTGATTGCTTCGCCCGTAGGCGTTAACGCCACGCTTGTTGAGCATGGGAAGAATGGCTTTGTTGCCCGTTCCGAACAAGAGTGGGAGGAAGCGATAAGGATATTTGCGGGCAATGCAGATATGCGGAGGGGGATGGGAGAAAAGGGGCGCGCCAAAATTATAGAAAGTTACTCCCTTCAATCGCAACAACCGATCATTTTGGCAACATTGCGTAACGCCGTAAAGTCGGACTTCATGGAGATATTGTGATAGCTGGAACGATAAATACAATTGCTATTGTGACCAATGGTGCTTTTTCCCTCTCGAATTTTAGAGGGGCATTAATTCGTCGCATTGTTGAATCGGGTATCCAAGTTTTTGCATTAGCGCCCGACTATAATGATGAAACACGCGCAGCTGTACGCGCGCTCGGTGCAGAACCAATTGATATATCTTTGGAGCGTACAGGGATGCGCCCCGGTCGCGATCTGATCGATATGGTGCGATTGACAAAGCTATTCCGTCAACTCCGGCCCGATTTGGTTTTTAGCTATTTTATTAAGCCGGTTATATATGGCTCCATTGCGGCATGGATAGCAGGCGTTCCGCGTCGGTACGCCCTTGTAGCGGGGCTAGGTTATGTATTTACACCAGATGGGTCAAAGGATGCAATAAAAAGACGAATTCTTCGCTTTGTTGCGAAGAATATGTATAGAATATCTTTCTCCGTGTGCGATAAAATTTTTCTTCAAAATGAAGATGATCGCAATTTTTTTTGCGAAAATTCAATATTGAAATTGAGTAAAGTATCTTTGATTAGTGGATCAGGCGTAGATTTAAATAAATTCGATGAAACCCCTCTTTCAAAAGAGGGTATTACATTTATATTAGTCGCGAGATTGTTGCGAGAAAAGGGAATAATTGAATATATTGATGCTGCTCGCCAAATTAAACTTGATCATCCGAACGCAACTTTTCTTTTGGTGGGGGACTTGGATGAAAACCCGGGCGGTCTTTCGCTCATCGAAGTGGCGCGGTGGGTGGAAGAGGGAATCATCGAGTGGCCCGGCCTGGTGCCCGATGTTCGCCCATGGATTACACGCAGCAATGTCTTCGTGCTTCCGTCCTATAGGGAGGGGAAGCCTAGGAGCACCCAAGAGGCTATGGCCATGGGGCGCCCTATTATTACGACCGATGCGCCTGGTTGTCGGGATACTGTCGAAGAAGGGGTGAATGGTTTTAAAGTGCCCATACGTGATACAGGTGCGTTAGAAACAGCGATGCGCCATTTTATTGAAAATCCGACGCTAATTCCTTCCATGGGTGCAGAAAGTCGCCGTCTTGCCGAAGAAAGATTTGATGTCCATCGAATAAACCAGACAATGCTAGATGTTATGCATATTTCAAAGATTAATTAGGTAGTGCTGGCAGAGGGTTTATGATGGATGCTTTAATCCTCTAGTGAGCGGCGCGCTGGGAACGATAGATATTGCCTGCTCTTGCAACCAATCTTGAGCCATAAAGACGCACCAGACCTGTGGAATGAGCGCTGTTTCACCACGCTGGAATCGTTGCCATATTGATTGAACCGGAGAGGGGTTGAGAAACCCTTCGCTTCGTACGCGATCGAAATCAAGCAACTCGTTAGCCGATTCGCGTAACTGACCATCAACCAGTCGCCTAAAGGCGCCTGAAACCCTGCCTTAGGCCAATCTATCAATTCCTGAGGCACATATCGGTACAGAACTTCACGAAGAATATGTTTGGCCATGCCATTTTTAATCTTTGCCGACAATGGTGCGCGCCAAGCAAACTCTATCAAGCGATGATCCAGAAATGGAATGCGCCCCTCAAGACTCACTGCCATGGGCGCACGATCAGTTTTCACTAAAATATCGTCTTAACGACCCCGCCTTTTTTGTACCTGATCGGTGGGCCAAAACGAAAATTGTAGCGGATCCGGCGGCAGTGCGTCTTTACAAAGCCATCGCACAGGTCGTCAACGGCAATGCCGATGCAAAGATAACAAAGCTATCTATTTTCAATCTTGTTTATGGGGCAATCACTGCGTCACCTCCTAATTATCACTATTATCTTCAATAGGTGAGACAAGCGCGGAAATCTCCTTGGTCTAAAGCCTTATTTCCCGATCAATTGCTTTATGATCTAATTATAAAGTCAATGTACAATCATAAAACCGACTTCGCTACTCTATTTCGCAACGCGGCCGCACACATACAACATCATTACATATTTTCGTCGTCAGCCTATAAAGAAGGGATGAAAACCCAGAATGGTATATTGAGGCGGGTCGCGATCCCATGTTAGACGTTTATATGACCTACGACCGTATATTAGGAGATTTTAACAAGAATTTTCCTGATGCTGATATTATGATTCGAACGGGTTTGCATCGGGATCCATATCCTGTTGTCTCTTATTACTGGTCTGTTAAAGATCATGCACCCTTTGTGAAAAAATTGGAATTGTATTTGAATCTGTAGAGGCTCGTATGTCCCGCGTTTTTTGTGAAATGCAACGATACTGAACATGCAAATCAAGCAGAAAGAATATTGGAGGCCGTATTAGCAAGGCACGGCACGCAACTATTCGAGGTAGACAATCGAGCGTCAGATTTTTTTGTGATGCTGACATATCCGAACGATATTACTAGCGCGACCCAATATCGCGTAAACAACCGGCCATATGATGACCTGCGTTCAGATGTCGCAGTCGTTGCCATCAAAAACGGTGAACACAATGGGATCGATTATTTCGCATATTCGCGTGCAAAAGCCAGATTACAGGGAACAAGATTTCCTCTGACGGATATTCCTACCCGAATAAAATCCGCTCTCGGCACCGGAGATAATCATGCTGGTCGAACGGTAACAAACAAGCATTGAATTTGATATTCATCGGATAAATGACCTAGGCCGGACTCTTTTAAGACGATTCAGATAGAGGCGCGGTGTCGTACCTGCGCGTTGCCATTGGAGCTTTTTTTCGAAAATAATATTCGGTTTGCAATAACGCTCACGATATAAGTTCGGGCCTCCACCTCTCCGAAGCGTAGCATATTTCCAAAATGGTCGAGATGGGGGAGCGGATGATCAAGCGCTGAGTCATCAGGCTTTTTGGCACGAATCGCGTAAGGCTTTGGGCGTTGGCTTTGGTATTGCCGAAGCTGCAAACTTGCCGGGCTGCTCGACTAGAGCCTGTCCTGAAGAGGCAGGAACGCCCCAAGATTGCACGGTGTCGGGCGCAGTGGATGAAATATGAGGGACAAATTGATCCCCGCCGCCTTGTCGTCAGTGAACGAGTCGCAGACGAAAACGACGGGGACATATCTAGGTCAAAACCAACATGACCCCACACATGACTCCACTCCGGGGCTGGAGCGGGCGTAACGATAGGCCTGTCGCCAAAGCCTGTTCGGCAGGTGCGAAACTCCTGTTCTCCCCGCGTTACAGTCCAGACCTCCATCCAATCGCCCTTCGCCCGCGCTCAGGAAGTCTTTGCCAAGCTCAAGCTCCAACGGCGCAACGCCACCGAACGCACAGTCGGTGCAATATGGCAACGCATTGGCCAACTGCCCGACGCCCTCCCTCCACACGAATGCGCCAATTATCTCAGAAACTCTGGTTATAATTCATTCTAACCAAGGCAAACTCTAGCCTCTTAAATCCGCCTTCACAAAGTCGGCGCAGCGTTCGCCGATCATGATGCTCGGCGCATTGGTGTTGCCTGACACGAGGCGCGGCATGACCGAGGCGTCGGCGACATAGAGGCCTTCAATGCCGTTAAAGCGCAGGCGCGGGTCCACCACGGCATCGGCGTCCTTGCCCATGCGGCAGGTGCCGACCGGATGGTAGATTGTGTCGGCGCGCGCGCGGATTACCGCATCGAGTTCGGCATCATTATCATAGTTGATCGGGTGGCGGTCGCGGCCCTGATAGTCGGCGAGCGGGGCGCTGTCGCAAATGCGTTTGCACAGCCGCACCGCATCGCGCATCAACGCCATATCGCGCTCGTCGGCAAGGAAATTGGGGTCGATGGCGGGCGCCACCGCCGCATAATTGCTCGCCAGCCGCACGCTGCCGCGGCTTTCGGGGCGTAGCACACAGCTATGCGCGGAAAAGCCATGCGCTTTGACGACCGAGCGGCCATGATCTTCGAGAACCACCGGCACAAAATGATATTGCACATCGGGCGCGGGCGCATCGGGGCGGACGCGCCAGAAGCCGCCGCTTTCGGCATAAGGCGTGGTCATCATGCCGGTGCGGTTGAGGCGGTGGCGTAGCACCGAACCGATAATTGACACCAGCCCCGGCAGGCTTTGCCCGATCAGGTCGCGGCTGTCTGTTTCATAGCCCAGCACATAATCGCAATGGTCCTGGAGGTCGCTGCCGATGGCGGGGCGGTCGGCGAGGACATTTATGCCCATGTCCTGCAAATGCTGCGCGGGGCCAAGGCCGGAAAGCTGGAGAATTTGCGGGCTGCCAAAGGCTCCCGCAGACAGGATGACCGCGCGGGCGGCGCGGATGGTTTCCTGTTGCCCCGCCCGTTCGATCACCACACCAGTGGCGCGGCCATCTTCGACCAGCAGGCGATGCACCAGCGTATCGGTGCGGATATGGAGGTTTTTGCGCCCGCGTGCCGGATCAATATAAGCGCGCGCCGCCGACCAGCGTTCGCCGCCCTTTTGCGTGACCTGATAAAGACCGAACCCGTCCTGTTCGGCCCCGTTAAAATCATCGTTGCGGCGCAGTTGCAGCCGTGCCGCCGCTTCGACAAAAGCGGTCGAGGCGGGGTTGGCATAATGCTGGTCCATGACGTTGAGCGGGCCGCCGCTGCCGTGGAGCGCATCGCCGCCGCGCTCATTATGTTCGGCGCGTTTGAAATAAGGGAGCACATCGTCCCACGCCCAGCCGTCACAGCCAAGCGCCGCCCAATTGTCATAATCCCACGCATTGCCGCGCACATAGAGCATCGCGTTGATCGCGCTCGATCCGCCAAGGCCACGCCCGCGCGGTTGATAGCCGATACGGCCGTCCAGATGCTTTTGCGGCACCGTATCATAACGGTAATTCGAAGCTTCGGGGACTTTGGCGAGCATCCCCGGTGTTTTGATAAGCCAGTTATCGTTGCTCCCGCCGCTTTCTATGAGGCACACCGAAAGCGCCGGATCCTCGCTCAAACGACCGGCGACGGCGCTCCCGGCGGAGCCTCCTCCGATGACGATGATGTCATAACTGTCCATGTTTCTGCATTCTCCCCTTTTGCCGCCTGTTGATGTGCGGTCTGTAGTTCGCGCCAGCGGGCCTTTATGGTCTCGCTGGTGTCGCGGCTATTGTCGTGGCTCCAGCCCGGCGGCTTCACCATATAATTCCATTTCGCGCCAAGCGTGGGCGCGTGCCACACATCCTTGGCAATCCCGACCCATTCATGGAATGCGGCCCATAGTATGTTGAAGCTGCCCAGATTTTTGACGATGCCATAATGGATTTTTTCATCGTCGCGTTCGGGGACAAAAGTGCCGAACATCCGGTCCCAAATGATAAACACGCCCGCATAGTTGGAATCCAGATATTGCGGGTTGGTGGCGTGGTGGACGCGGTGGTGCGAAGGCGTGTTCATCACCGCTTCGAACCAGCGCGGCATCCGGCCAATCGCTTCGGTATGGATCCAGAATTGGTAGATGAGGTTAAGCCCGCCGACGAACAACACCATCTCGACCGGAAAGCCGATGAAAAATAACGGCAGCCGGAACAGGAAGGTAAGGCTGATAAAGCCGGTCCATGTCTGCCGGAGCGCGGTTGAAAGATTATAATGCTGGCTTGAATGGTGGATGACGTGCGCCGCCCAGAACCAGCGCACCCGGTGCGCGCTGCGGTGGAACGCATAATAAGCAAGGTCATCGAGCAAAAAGCAGAGCGGCCAGGCCCACCACATAAATCCGATGTCGAACAGGCGATATTGATAGGCCGATTGCGCCATGCCGATAATCACACCCGCGGTGAGCAAGCCCGCAACCGTGCTGCCCAACCCCAGCCCCAGCGAGGTCAGCGTATCGCGCGCTTCGAACCGGCTGCGGTCCTTCACCCGCGCGACCAGCATCTCGACGAGGATGAGGAGGATGAAGGCGGGGATCGCAAAAGTGGTCGGGTTGGGGAGGGCGGAGCTGTCGATCATCATAACACCTCGCGAAGCCGCGCGGTCCAGTTTTGCGCGTCTTTCCCCAGATCCAATGTCGTCGCCCCGAAACGGCGGTCGGTGGACTCAAGGGTCAGGCTGGTCTGCGAAAGCCGTCCGGAAAAACTGGTGTCGATGAGCCGCCCGACAAAGAAATTGCCATGCGCGCGGATCAGCATTTGCTGCCCCGCTGCGTTGCGCACCAATGCGCCATAGCCTGCACGGTCGAGTGCCGCTTCGGTGCCGTTAAACCCGCAAATGACGCTGTCGGCAATCGCAATCGCCTGTTCCTTGCTGGTCACGCGCGCGGCGCGGCCCAGCCCGATCCGGCGCACCAGCCAGCTCACAAATATTATGGCCACGAGCGACCCCGCAAAAATGAGAAGCTCGTTCATGCGCTTGCTGTCTATCCGTTTGCGAGCGCGTCCATCATCGCGCGTATGGGCGTTACATCATAACCGTTTTGCGCCGCTTTGGCGACAAGATTGTCGACATCATCGCCCGTCCGCGCGCGGGTGAGCGCCCATAAAAAGGTCGATCGCGTGCCCGATCGGCAATAGCCCAGCACCGGTACATTCCTGTCCGCCTGTTCGGCCAATATCGCCTCCAGCGCATCGACCTGCGCATGGGTAAAGCCGCCCGGCGTAACCGGAATATAGGCATAGCCCAGCCCTTCGGCCTTGGCGCGCGCTTCAATATCGGCGCTTTGCGGCGCGGACGGATCCTCCCCGTCGGGGCGATTATTGACGATGAAGCCGATGCCCGCCTGTCGCGCGCGCGCAACATCGTCGAGCGCAATTTGCGGAGCCGCAGAAAAATTCGGATCAAGCCTGTGTAACATGGCTGACAGTGATGTCAGTTATTCTTGTAAACGTCAACGCAGCTTGGACGCAGGAGGGCGGGATGATTGCACTTTGCCAATGCGCGGTTAATATCAAACACTAAAGGTGCGGGAAGGAGAGCGCGCATGATGACGGACAAGGTAAGGCGGTTCGGATTTTTATATTTTCTGGGGTTCATCCTTGTGGTCGCGATTGGCTATGTGCCCGCTTTCCATGATTCGGACGGCAATTTGTTCGGACTGTTCAAGCTAGACCTTTATGATGATTCGCTGCATCTCGCATCGGGCATCTGGGCAGGGATTGCGGCGTGGCTGTCTTATGGTGCCGCGCGCCTCTATTTCCGCCTGTTCGGGCCGCTTTATTTTGCCGATGGCGTGTTGGGGCTGTTCACAGGGAGCGGCTATCTTGATGGCGGCATATTCCTTTATGGCCCGCTCGACCTTCCTTTGATGACGCGCATTTTTGCCAATTTGCCGCATCTGCTGATTGGCGGAATAGCGATCTGGGTCGGCTATAAATTGGCGGCGCGGCCTGCCGTTGCTGCGTGAGGAAGCGCGGTAAAATCCTGATCGCGCTGGGTGTCGGACTTGCGGCCTTTGTGCTGGCGCCGATTCTCTACATCGAAACCGGCTGTCGGCCGGGGCGTGGCAGCATCGCGGGGAGCAATGCCGCCTCGCGCCTTCCGGCCGACGAACATCGCCCGTTTGCGCGTACGCTCCTCACCTATCCCGAATGGCATATCGTTTATTCCGCCGACAGTCTGGGGCGGCATTTGATGGCAGGCAAACCGCCAAGCGCCTATCGCTATGGTGACGATATTAAAGGCTTTTGGTCCAGCTATTGCGCGGTCAACCGTGCGGTCGGGCAAGACAGCGCGGCGGGCGATGCCAAGGTCATGACCTATACAATAGGGTTGAGCTTTACCGCCGAAATGCTGGTCAAATCCTTTTGGGAAAATACGATAGGCAGCCTCGCCGAATGGCTGGGCGGATGGCATAGCCCCGACGACCGTTACGCCGCGCGCATCCAGCAAAATTACGGCGCGTTCATGCACCAGACGCCCTGGTATCGTTACCCGTTCGGTGTCGCGTTCGATAAATTATGGACGCTGGGGAGCGAAGGGCATGGCGTGCGCCATCTGGAACGGCAAGTCGCCCTCTCCGCCGAATATGGCGTCAAAGCAGGCTATGCCAAGCTGATCGGCGCGGCGAGCGGGGCAACACTTGGCCGCGACAAGCTGACCTTGCGCTATATTGCATCGGCGCCGGACGATGCTGCCGCGATAGTGGCGCCGGCGCGGCTGGTCGGTCATGCAGGCAAGGATGTGATTGTCGAAGCGCCGCGCTATGAAATATTCAGCATGATGCTCGAAACGCTCGCGACGCGGCCTGTTACCTTGCAGGACATAGCGGGCAATGATCGCATCTTCCTCACCATCCTCCAGAGGCAGGAAGCCCGCCCGCTCGAAGGCAGCCTGCTCTCCATGCCGCTCGGCGACCGTCCGGGATGGAAGCGCGTCGGCCTTATCGTCGCCGTCCCCGACCTCCTCTCCACCATACGCACGGTCAAGGCCGAAGGCGGCGAATTCGAACATGCCTATGATTATTAAGCCGCTCGCGACGCGGGCCTTGCGCTGGTGCGGCCTCGCCTTTCTTGTGCTGGGTGTATGGACGGGCATCATGCTCGCTTTGCCCTTTGTCGGGCCGCAAGGGCGACAGGTGGCGGTGGTCGGCGATGCGGCGCAGGCGGTGCGGGTGATTGCAGCGGCTGGCGGCGCGGTGGTCGAAGTGCGGCGCGGGGCGACGCTCGCTATTTCAAGCGACCCGGATTTCCCGCAACGGCTTTATGCCGCAGGCGCGCCGCTGGTGCTGGAAGGCAGGGTTGCGGCAGGCTGTTTCCCGCGCGCTTCTACCTCCGGCGCATAACGCGCATACCAGCTATTCGAAAACAGCCCGTCGGGATCCCAGCGGCGCTTTTCGGCAATAAAGTCCGGCAGCATCGGATAAGAGCCAAGCAATTGGTCGGTGCTATAATGAAGCTGATAGGGCAGGAAAAAACGCCCGCCTTGGCGGTGGGTGAGGTCAATAAGATCGCTGGTGAGCTTGGCCATGCGCTGATTGCCCGCTGCATCGGTCGGCTGGTTGATATACAATACCAGCGAAAACGCCTTTTGCGGCGCATAGCTTAGCGCATTATCCTCGGCATCCACCGCGCGGATTGACGCGTTGACGAGGTTCACCTGCTGCGCTTCGAATATCGCCCGCATCCCGTCTATAAACGGTGTGATGCGGTCGCGCGGCACAAAATATTCGTGGAGAATATCGGTCTCTTTGGGGAGCGCATCGCGCAGATACGGCACGCTGTCGTGCATCGGGTCATTGCGCGACACAAGACAGGCTTCGCCATCGCCCATCGCCTGTGCGCGGGTGATGGTGCAGCTTTCGATGCGATGCTCGATATGCTTTTCCGCCCACCATTTGGCCGATTTGAAAAAATCGTTGCGCTTGGACAGGTTGACCGTCAGCCGCCGCAATTTGGTCGATGAAATTTCGGTGAGCGGCGCGCGTTCAAGCGCCTGATCCTCGCCATGTTTGCGATAGCTATAGACGAGCGTTTCGCGGAGCAGGTTGCCGGGCGCGGTCGATAGATGCGCATAAGTGAGGCCGATGGCCGGATCGGCTTCGATACCGGCAAAAGTTGCGGGGAAATCCTTATAGTCGATGATTGCGCGGCCGGAGCGATAGACATCGTTCGGCACCACATCCAATGTCGCATCGAGCACAATGCCGAACAGGCCATAGCCGCCGATAATATGGCGGAACAGGTCAGGATTTTCTTGCCGCGAGGCGGTCACAATCCTGCCGTCGGCAAGCATCACCCGCATCGACCGCAACGACCCCATCACCGCGCCCGCCTGATGGTCCATGCCATGCGCGTTGACCGCTATCGAACCGCCCACGGTGAAAATATCGGTCGATTGCATCGCCTTTACCGCAAAGCGCGGATGGATTGCGTTCTGGATATCATGCCACGTCGCGCCTGCGCCAACGGTGACCGTGCGCGCGGCGCTATCCAGAACAATCTTGTTCAGCCCGCGCATATCGAGCACTACGCCGCCCGCGCGGAACGCTTGCCCGCCCATACTATGTTTGGCCCCTGCCGCAGTGACGGTGAGGCCGCTGGCCTTGGCATAGCTAAGCGCCTTGGCAATATCGGCATCGCTTTTGACCGCAACAATGCCCGCAACCGGTGTGCGGTTGAGACAGCTTGCGTCATTGATGGTGCCGCCCTTTTGCGCCCAATCGGGTTCGCCTGCCACGCCCGTTGCTGCACCCGTTAGCGGCGGCGGGGCGTCCAGAAACGCGCCGCAATCCTTTGGCCCCTCCGGGTCGGCGGCCAAGGGCCAAGCATAGATGGTCGCGCCTGCCGCAGCCAAAGCCAGCACCGACACCCCGATCAACCAGCGTTTGCGGCGCGGCTTTGTGGGGGTCTCAGTGCGCGGTTTAGCGTGGGCAGGTGCGGTCATTTCTACTCCCTTGAACGCCGGTCCGGCGCCAGCACACTATCCAGCGCGCGGCCAAATGCGGACGGGTCTTCAATATGCGGAATATGCCCGACGCCGTCGAGTAAAACAAAATTACGCGCACCCAATAGCTGTTCGAGCCTGCGCCCTTGGGCGACGGGGGTGACCGGATCAGCCGCGCCCCAGATCAAAGAGACAGGCACCTGTATCGCCTTTAAGCGGGCCGTTTCGCGCGACCATGCGCCGTCATCTTTTGCAAAGAGATGGGGAAGCCAGCGGGCATAAGCCGTGGTCGCCCCCTCACGGCGCATCGGTTGCTGGAGGACGGGCACCCATGATGCAGCGGCCTCTTTCCGCGCGAGCATTGATTTCAAAAACGGCTCCAGCGCATAAGGATTGGTAATAGCCGCCGACGCCGCAGCTTGTGACACTGGTTCTACCGACAACACCCGTTCCGCGAGCGAATGATCGCCTTTTTGGGGATCAAGCGCCCCCAAGGCCGCATCCACCAAAATTAGCGATCGCACCAGCTCAGGATAGCGCAGCGCGAGTTCGGTCGCCGCTCCTGCGCCAAAACTATGGCCGACCACTATAACCGGCCCGTCCGATACAGCGGCAATCACTTCGCTCAGGCGTAACGCCTGACTGGGGCGATCATAGCGGGCTTGCGCGTCATGCACCGAATAGCCAAATGGCGGAACATCGACGGCAACAACGTGCCAGCCTTTGCGCGTCAGCCCTGATCTGACATCCTTCCAAAAGCCGCTCCAGCCAGCGGAGCCGTGGATGAGAAGGACGGTGGGGTCTGACGGAGTCCCTTTAATATCGACCGCAACCGGACCGAGCGAGGTTTCAACCAAGCGCATATCGCGAGGAAGCGGCGTCGGCGCTTCGCGCAACCACGCCCATCCGCGCAAAAGCACCAGCGCCATCAGTGCGAAAAGAAATAGGGTGAGGACGCTTTTTCGGATCATATTCGGTTTGGGCTTACCCGCATCGCGTCAACTTTCCGTGAAGCTGGGCTGATTCAAAAGGGCCTGAGCGGGCGCTTCTTGCTTTTCGGCCTGTTGGCGCGTCCACATTTCGGCATAGAGCCCGCGCTTGGCGAGTAATTGGGCATGGGTGCCGGTTTCGCGCACGACGCCCTGTTCCAGCACAAGGATGCGGTCGGCGTCCGCGATGGTCGATAGGCGGTGGGCGATGATGATGGTGGTGCGGCTTTCAGCGATGCGGTCCAAGGTCGCTTGGATTTCCGCCTCGGTGCGACTGTCTAGCGCGGAGGTCGCTTCGTCCAGCACCAATATTGGCGGGTTTTTAAGAAGCGTGCGCGCAATTGCGATGCGCTGTTTTTCCCCACCGGACAATTTAAGGCCCCGCTCGCCAACCTCGGTGTCATAGCCTTGCGGCAGGCTGTGGATGAAAGCGGCAATCGCCGCACCCTCCGCGGCCTGTTCAATCTGGGTCGGGGTCGCGCCTTCGCGGCCATAAGCGATATTATAGCCGACCGTGTCGTTGAACAGCACCGTATCTTGCGGGACGATGCCGATGGCCGCGCGCAAGCTCGCCTGCTGCACCGCGTCAATATCCTGCCCGTCGATCAATATATGGCCCGATTGCGGGTCATAGAAACGGAATAAGAGCCGCGCGATGGTCGATTTGCCCGATCCGGACGGGCCGACAATCGCCAGCGTTTCGCCTGCGGGAACGTGGAAGCTCACGCCCTTCAAAATCTCGCGGTCCGGCTCATAGCCGAAACGCACATTGTCAAAGCGCACATCGCCCTTGCCCACCAGCAAAGGCGGCGCCCCCGGCTGATCGACAATTTCGGCAGGCGCGTCGATGAGGTTGAACATCGCGGCCATGTCGATAAGTCCCTGCCGGATGGTGCGATAGACCATGCCGAGCATGTCCAACGGGCGGAACAACTGGTTGAGCAAGGTGTTGACCACCACCACATCACCGGTGGAAAATTGCCCTTTTGACCAGCCCCATACGGTGAACGCCATCGCGCCGCCGAGCATCAGATTGGTGATGAGGCTTTGCCCGACATTCAATAAAGCGAGCGAATTTTCCGACCGCACCGCGGCTTTCGCATATTGCCGCGCGACGCGGGAATAATGGCTGGTTTCGCGCTCTTCGGCGTTGAAATATTTGACCGTTTCATAATTGAGCAGGGAATCGACCGAACGCGATACGGTCTGCGTATCAAGGTCGTTCATTTCTTTGCGCAAATGGTTGCGCCAATCGGTCACTTTCTGGGTGAAGAAAATATAGATGCCGACCATCACTACGGTCGCCGCCGCCAATTCCCAACTGAATTTGACGAGGAAAATGATGAGCACCACCGACAGTTCAATCGCGGTCGGCGCGATGTTGAACAAGAGGAAATAGAGCATGGTGTCGATGCTCTTGGTGCCGCGTTCGATGACTTTGGTGACGGCCCCGGTGCGGCGCGACAGATGGAAACGCAGCGACAGGCGGTGAAGATGGGCGAACACCGATTCGGCGAGGTGAACGGTCGCTTCCTGCCCCACTTTTTCGAAGATCCAGTTGCGGGCATTGTCGAACAATACCCCGCTAAAGCGTGCGAGCGCATAGCTTGCGACCAGACCGATGGCGAGGAGAACCGCCGGTTCCATCCCCGGCTTCATCCGGTCGATCGCCGCGCCGAACAGGAAGCCCATGCTGATCTGCACCGTCTTGGATGCCAGCACGAGCAGCATCGCACCGACGATGCGCAATTTAAGGTCAGGGCGGCCTTGCGGCCATAAATAGGGCAGGAACCGCCGCAGCGTGGCAAAGCCTGCTTCGTCGGGGGTTGCTGTAGGGTCAGCGATGCTGTGGTGCGGTCCCGCCATCGGCTTCATATAAGCCATATCCGCTTAATCCCAAGGGGATGGGCGGGGATTATTCTGCCGCGACCCGCACGCTATTTTTGGCGGTGTCCCGTGCGGCGGCCATATCGTCATAAATGGCTGACAGGGTGGTAAAGCCGCCGCCCAGTTCATCGCGGAACCAGGTGAGGACGGTGCGGATCGTATCGTTGAACGCCTTCAATTCGGCGGCATCGCGAACATAAGGCGTATGGCCCGCGACCAGCGAGGGGCTGTGATAGGTTAGCGTGAAGATGCGCTGGCCCTGATCATGGAGCGCGCGCAACAGGCGGCATTGTTCCTGCGCGCTTACGCCTTCGGGGGTCAAGCGCGCGCGGCTCACCAGTCCCGACCGTGCGAGCGCGCCGACAAGATGGAGTTGCTTGGCGCGCACATTGTCGAACATGGTGGATAAGGCCGGACCCAATCCCGACGCCGCGCCCGAAAAGCCTACGGTCAGCGGGATTTCGAGTAAGGTCTGTGCTTCATCAAGCCAGAAAGGTTGGTCCGGCGTCCCGCAATAATCGGGACCGCCATCGGCGGCAAAGCTGGTGTGCGGCACATGGCTGCAATCAATTTTGTAGCCAAGGTCCGCAATCACTTCGGCGACAACCGGGCCAAAGCCATAGCGGCCCGCCTTGAAAATGGTGGGCGCGGTGCCGAAGGAATTGGTGATGGCCCGATGCAGCGTTTCAATCTTGGCGCGCTGTAATGCGGGCGGCAGATTGCACAAATAGCTATTGTCGCGGGTGACATCCTCGTCATGCGGCGGGTTGACCCACGGGTGAAGCTGGGTGCCGATTTCGACGCGGCCTTCGCGCTGCATCGCGCCCAGATAGGCGACCGAGTCCGGATCGACCGCAATCGGATAATCGATGACATAAGTGGGGATGACGCCAAGATCATCATAAATGGCGTGCGCTGCGCATTGCTGGGTCATCGACGAAGTGGCCTGATTGGCGCGCGAAAAGGGCTGCGTCCAATCAAACTCTTCTTCGGCATCGACGACTATGGCGAGTTGCGGCGTACGCACATTTCCCCCTTAACAGGTTCAAAAGCAAAGGGGCCGACATGCGTCTTGTCCCCGATTTTCGACCCTATAACGCCCACCGGTTGCTTGGTCGTTAATATCCATAATGTAACGCGGGCGGGGCGCGCGGGCAATGGCGCATTAACCTGTGTAAATCAAAAGCCTAGGGGAAAACCGCTCCGTGAGGGTGCCAGAACCGACAAGGATGGGAGTCATCGTCTTATCGAACAGAAACCGCGGGAGGGGTGTCAAACATCCGGTTTCTCTATGCGCCAAGCAAGAACGATCATTGGGTTTGCCTTGCCGGTCCTGACGCTTTCAAGAATAACTCAACTCATTTAATTGACAATAGGTGGATGCGGCCTTTTCTGCGGCTTTGCGACGAAAGGAACGGCCTGCGCGACCAGTCGAGCGAGGGCGCGGGCCAGCCCTTTCAAATCCGTTTCAACCGACCGGTGTCGGCTCGATTTTGTCCGCCAAAGTGATTCGGTCCAGCACCGATGCGGTTTCGTCGCGCACTTGCAGCATCAGGCTGCGCAGGCGGCAGACATCTTCGGCCACGCAATTTTTGCATTTTTCATGGGCATAGCGGCTCGCGCACGGCACGAGGGCGAGCGATCCGCGCGTCAGCCGCACAATATCGCCATAGCTGATATCGACCGCAGGCAGTGCCAGCTTATAGCCGCCATCGCGCCCGCGAAACGACAGGACAATGCCCTCGCGGCTCATTTCGGACAGGATAACGGTCAGGAATTTGGCCGGAATATTCTGTTTTTCCGAAATTTCGGCAAGCGGCACCGGGTCGCTGCGATCGACCTGATCGGCCAGATGCTGGAGCGCGCGAATGGTGTAGCGGGTTTTTTGCGACAACATTGTTCGACGAACCTCGTATCGGGCCTTGGGACGCAAGGCAGCCTGAACGGAAGGCCCCATGCGGCCTGCACAGCCTCGTAGGACAGGGCTGGGCAGAGCATCGGACCGGCGGAACAGCCTCAACAAAATAGGTTGAGATTTAACACGCGCCTAGTGCGGCTCTCCCCCAAGGTCAAGCCGCGCGGATTTTACAAATTCACATAGTTCACACGCTAACCGCTTTTATTTCCACATCTGTATGCGCTTTTTCCTTCCTGTGACGGGTTTCGCCTTGTCCGGTAGACAAAATAAACATGGCCATAGCCTGTCCGCCGATTTCCTACCCGTCAAGCCGCCTGTGCAAAACGCGAATAGGGCAGGTGAAGGCCGGATTTTGGACCTTTTTTACTTGGGCTTTGGGGGGCATCTCTGTATAGAATCCGCATGAGCGATACGAACGATAAAACCACCCCCGAAAATCCCCAAAATCCGGCTGCTTCAGGCAATTATGGTGCCGAAAGCATCAAGGTGCTGAAAGGCCTTGATGCCGTGCGCAAACGCCCCGGCATGTATATTGGCGATACCGATGACGGATCGGGCCTCCACCATATGGTGTTCGAGGTATCGGATAACTCGATTGACGAAGCCTTGGCGGGCCATGCCGACCATGTGCTGATCCAGCTCAACCCCGACGGTTCGGTATCGGTCGAAGATAATGGCCGCGGGATTCCGGTCGGCATCCACCCCGAAGAAGGGATTTCCGCCGCCGAGGTCATCATGACCCAGCTTCACGCGGGCGGGAAGTTCGAAAACACCACCGAAGGCAATGCGTATAAGGTATCGGGCGGCCTTCACGGCGTCGGCGTGTCGGTGGTGAATGCGCTCAGCGAATATCTGGAACTGACCGTATGGCGCGAGGGCAAGGAGCATTGGATGCGCTTCCGTCATGGCGATGCCGAAGCGCCGCTGGTGGTGCGCGGCGATGCGCCGATGGTGGACGGCAAACCGAAGCGTGGCACTCGCGTGACCTTCTTGGCGTCGACCGACACGTTCAAAAATGTCACCGAATTCGACTTTGAAAAGCTGGAGCACCGCTACCGCGAACTCGCCTTCCTCAATTCGGGCGTGCGCATTTTGCTTGCCGATAATCGCGGCGAAGAGCCGGTCAATCATGACCTTTTCTACGAAGGCGGGATTGCAGCCTTCGTCAATTATCTCGACCGCAACAAGACCAAGATCGTCCCCGATCCGGTCGCGATCTCGTCCGAGCGCGATGGCGTCGGCATCGACGTCGCGCTCGAATGGAATGACAGCTATTATGAAAATGTGCTGTGCTTCACCAATAATATCCCGCAGCGCGATGGCGGCACCCATTTGGCGGCGTTCCGTGCAGCCTTGACCCGCACGCTCAACAATTATGCGGAAAAGTCGGGGATGCTCAAAAAGGAGAAGGTCAACCTTACCGGCGATGATATGCGCGAAGGTTTGACCGCGATTGTGTCGGTCAAATTGCCCGACCCCAAATTCTCCTCGCAGACCAAGGATAAGCTGGTCTCGTCCGAAGTGCGCCAGCCTTTGGAAAGCCTGATGGCCGACAAGCTCGCCGAATGGCTCGAAGAAAATCCGGCGCACGCCAAATCGGTCGTGCAAAAGATTATCGACGCCGCCGCTGCCCGCGAAGCGGCGCGCAAGGCGCGTGACCTCACCCGCCGCAAGGGGGTGATGGATATTGCCTCGCTCCCCGGCAAGCTTGCCGATTGTCAGGAACGTGATCCGGCCAAGTCCGAACTGTTCCTCGTCGAAGGGGACTCCGCAGGCGGCTCGGCCAAACAGGGCCGCGACCGCCATTATCAGGCGATTTTGCCGCTCAAGGGTAAAATCCTCAACGTCGAACGCGCGCGCTTTGACCGCATCATTTCATCGAAGGAAGTCGGCACGCTCATCCAGGCGATGGGCACCGGTATCCGCGACGAATTCAACATACAAAAGCTGCGTTACCACAAGATTGTCATCATGACCGACGCCGACGTTGACGGCGCGCATATCCGCACCTTGTTGCTGACCTTCTTCTATCGCCAGATGCCGGAAATCGTCGAAGGCGGTTATCTCTATATCGCCCAGCCGCCGCTCTATAAAGTGGCCAAGGGGCGCAGCGAGGTTTATTTGAAGGATGATGCCGCGCTCGACCAATATCTGGTCGATGCCGGGATTGATGCACTGCGGCTCGATACGGCCGGCGGCCCGCGTTCGGGCAATGATTTGCGCGATCTGATCGACCATGCGCGGCGGATGCGCAACCTCATGCGCTATGTCCCGCGCCGCTATGATGCGGGGTTGATCGAGGCGCTGGCGATCAACAGCGCGCTAGATCCCGATGCTGGCGATGCCGCACGCGATACCGCTTTGGACAAGGTCGCCGTTTGGCTCACCGCTGCCGATAGCGAAGCGCGCTGGTCGGCGCGGCGTACCGAAAGCGGTGGCTATCATCTCGAACGGCTATGGCGCGGCGTGACCGACCATCACCCGATCGAAGCCGCCTTCCTCGGCTCGCAGGAAGCGCGCCGCCTCCATGCGCTCGCCACCGAACGCGCGGCAGATTATGACCGTGCGTCCAAGCTGGTGCGCCTTTCCGCCGCGGCGGTCGCTGCCGAAAAGGCAGCCGGAGCGGCCAATGCGGATAATCTCGCCGAAGATGCCGATGGCCTTGACGATGCCGCGATGGCCGCTGTCGATGATGCCAAGGGCGTTATCGTCACCCGCCCGAGCGAATTGCTGGAAGCGATTTTTGCGTCCAGCCGCAAGGGGCTGTCGGTGCAACGCTATAAGGGGCTGGGCGAAATGAATGCCGAACAGCTTTGGGAAACCACGCTCGACCCCGCCAACCGCTCGCTGTTGCAGGTCGAGGCCGAACAGGCCGACGTCGCGGACGAAATCTTCACCCGCCTGATGGGTGACGAAGTCGAACCGCGTCGCGATTTCATTGTGGATAATGCGCTCAACGTCGCCAATCTCGACGTGTGAGGGGCGGGCGTTTCCTTATCTCCGTTAGCCCTGAGCCTGTCGAAGGGCGTGGCGCGATATTGCACCCCGTGCTTCGACAAGCTCAGCACTAGCGGTTTGGAGGGAGGTCAAAGAATCCCCTAACAGTTTGGGGCGCAAGTTCCCTGACGCATAATGGAGAGGTCCGAAATCCCCCAACGGATGGGGGCAGGCCCATACAGATTTTTCATAAGGAACGGATGATAGCGGGGCGTGACGGCACGGATTGAAATCGGGACAGAGCGGGGCGGGGCGTCCGTTCATATGGATGTCGAGGAATTGCTCGCCACCCGTTTGCTCGTGCAGGGCAATTCGGGGTCGGGCAAGTCGCATCTGCTGCGCCGTATCTTGGAAGAAAGCGCGCATCTGGTCCAACAGGTGGTGATCGACCCCGAAGGCGATTTCGCCAGCCTTGAGGACGCTTTCGGCCATGTCGTGGTGCAGGCCGACACCTATAATGAACGCGAAATCGGGCGGATTGCCACGCGCATCCGCGAACATCGCGCGTCGGTCGTGTTGAACTTGGAGGCGCTCGACGTCGAAGCGCAGATGAATTGCGCGGCGAGTTTCCTGAACGCCTTGTTCGATGCGCCGCGCGACCAATGGTATCCCGCGCTGGTGGTGGTCGATGAAGCGCAACTCTTCGCGCCCGCAGCGGCTGGTGAAGTGTCGGACGCGGCGCGCCGCACCAGCCTGTCGGCGATGACCAACCTGATGTGCCGTGGCCGCAAACGCGGCCTTGCCGGGATTATCGCGACACAAAGACTTGCGAAACTCGCCAAAAATGTTGCGGCAGAGGCGAGCAATTTCCTCATGGGCCGCACCTTTCTCGACATCGATATGGCGCGCGCGGCGGACTTGCTCGGCATGGAGCGGCGGCAGGCGGAACAGATACGCGACCTTGAGCGCGGCAGCTTTATCGGGCTTGGCCCTGCGGTGTCGCGCCGCCCGGTGGCGGTGAAAATCGGCGCGGTCAAAACCGCGTCCAAGCTTGGCGCGCACGGGCTGCTGCCAGTGCCGCAAATGGAATCGGGCGAAGTGCGCACCATGCTCTTTGCCGAACTGGAAGAAGAAGCCCCCCCGCCGCGCGTCGATCCCAAGCCACCGGTCGTGCCGGCTGATGACCTCATCCGGCAACTGGCCGCCTCTGCCGACACGCCCGCAACGCCCGGCGCGCCGCAGGACGCGGCTATCGATCCCGACGCGATGGCCGCGAGCATATCGGACATATTGGCCGATATGCTGGCCGACCCCGACAGCATCCACCAGAATCAGGCAACGCTCTATCAGGATTTTTCGGTGCGTTGCCGGATGCGCAAAATGGTCAAAGCACCGCTTGACCTTGCCGGATTCCGCAGGCGCTTTGCGCTCGCGCGCGCCGGGATTTTTGACCCTGAAGCCGACCAATGGCGCGATTTGCTGGGGGTTGCCGACCGGCTCCCCGAAGATATGCTGGCCCCCTTCGCACTCATCGCCAAAGCCGCGATGGAAGAAGCGCCCTGCCCCGAAGACGCCGCCTTGGGCGCGGTCTATGGCACCAGCTCCCCCGGTCGCATCCGCCGCCTCATCGACTATATGGAACGCCAAGGCGCCATCGTCGTCCGCACCGATTTCGGCGGCCGCCGCGCAATCGTGGTGCCCGATTTGGGGGTGAGCACGGGGAGCGAATTGGTGGAGTGAGGGGGCAAGGCTAGTCCTGAGAGCCCAAAAAAATCCGCTAGTCCAGAGCTTGTCGAAGGACGCATATAATACAAGCGCAATACTGATAGACGCCCTTCGACAGGCTCAGGGCTAGCGGGTTTGGGGGCGGTCAGAGAAGGTTATGGCTTCGGGCCACCCTTACTTGTCGCCAATGCTGAAACCAAGGCCCAATCCCCGGCGATCAGCGCCTCTTTCTTGACGCGAGACCAGCCTTTGACATGGCGTTCGGCCTGTTTGGCCTCGTCGCGGGTGAGGAAATATTGGGACCAGACGAGCGTAACGGGGCGGCGTTTATAGGTATAGCCTTTGACCCAGCCGCTTTGATGTTGAGCGACGCGCTGTTCCAGATTGTCCGTATGACCGACATAATAATGACCGTCCGCGCAGCGCAGCATATAGGTCCAGAAATACATCGGGCGCGTCTCTCTTTGCTCGTCAGCTTTTCCCTGTGACAGTCGGTTCAAAACGTCCGCTATAACTGCCCGTTCTCCCTCAAAAACTCCGTTAGTCCTGAGCTTGTCGAAGGACGCCTGTCAGTATTGCGCCTGCTTTACACCCGCCCTTCGACAAGCTCAGGGCTAGCGGTGTGGGGAGGGCGCGCGTTATTTTGTTCAGAATGGCACTTCATCGTCGAGATCATTGTCGAAGGGGGAGCCACCGCCCGAACCGCCGCCGAAATCATTGCCGCCCTGGTTCCAGCCGCCGCCCGACGAGCCGCCGCCATATTGGCCGCCGCCGCCAGAGCCGCCACCCGACTGGCCGCCGCCCCAACCGTCATTGCTGCGGCCACCGCCGCCGCCGCCCGATGCGCCGTCGAGCATGACGAGTTTACCGTCAAAGCCGCCGACCGAAATTTCGGTGCTGTAGCGGTCATTGCCGGACTGGTCCTGCCATTTGCGGGTGCGCAACTGGCCTTCGAGATAGACTTTGGAGCCTTTGCGCAGGAAGCGTTCGGCGACGCTGATCAGGCCGTCCGATTGTAGGACGACGCTGTGCCATTCGGTACGTTCTTTGCGCTCGCCGGTGGTGCGGTCTTTCCAGTTTTCGGACGTGGCGACGCGCAAATTGGCAATCTTGCCGCCATTGGCAAAGCTTTTGACTTCGGGGTCTGCCCCCAAATTGCCGACCAATATGACCTTGTTGACGCTGCCTGCCATTACGCTCTCCGAAACTATTGAAGCGCGTGTCCTAGCCCAGCGGGCGGCGTCGGGCAATAAGCGCGATGCGCTTTATCCAAGCCCGAACCACACCGCCACCCAATAGGTCAGCCCCGCCGCGAGATAGGCGAGCGCGAACAGGTAAACGACCATGAAGGTGGTCCATTTCAAACTGTTGGTTTCGCGCCGCGTGACGGCGATGGTCGAGATGCATTGCGGCGCAAAGACGAACCAAGCGAGGAAGGCCAGCGCGGTCGCCAGACTCCATTCGCTCCCTAATTTTTCGCCGAGGCTGAGATTGAGTTTTTCTTCGTCATCGCCCGCGTCAATCGAATTGGCGGTAGCGAGCGCGGCCACCGCGACTTCGCGCGCGGCCATAGCGGGGACAAGCGCGAGCGCAATATCTTCGTTAAAGCCGATCGGCTCGACCAAAGGCTCCAAGGTGGTGGCGATGCGTCCGGCGACCGAATAGCGCACCTGCGACATTTCGCTGCCATCGGGCGCTTTGGGGAAGCTCAACAGCGCCCACAGCACGATGGTGGTGAAGAAAATGATCGTGCCCGCGCGCTTCAGGAACAAGGCCGCGCGCTGCCACAGGCCGATGGCAATATCCTTGGGCGAGGGCATTTGATAGCGCGGCAATTCCATCATCAGCCCCGCCGCATCGCCCTTGGTCACGGTGCGGCGCAGCGCCCATGCGACAATCATCGCGCCGATAATGCCGCTAATATAGAGGCAGAACAACACCAGCCCTTGAAGCCCGACACCGACGCCCACCGACCGCGCCGGAATGAACGCACCGATGATGAGCGTATAGACCGGAAGTCGCGCCGAACAAGTCATGAGCGGGGCGATAAGGATAGTGGTGAGCCGGTCCTTGGGGTCGGCAATCGCGCGCGTCGCCATAATCCCCGGAATTGCGCAGGCAAAGCTTGACAGGAGCGGGATGAAGCCGCGTCCCGACAGGCCGACCTTGGCCATCAGTCCGTCCATGAGAAAGGCCGCGCGGGTCATATAGCCCGACGCTTCCAAAATCAGGATGAACAGGAACAGGATCAGAATTTGGGGCAGGAAAACGATGACCGACCCGACGCCCGCAATCACGCCATCGACGATGAAGGAGCGGATCAGCTCCCACGGCAAAGCGCCGATGACCGGGCCGAGATTGGCGCGGATAAAATCGGGGTCGAGCCATGCGCCTGCGGTCGCGCCGAGCCACTCCATGCCGCCTTCGATCCAGCCGATTGGCGCTTCGGACCAGGCGAATACCGCCTGGAACATCACAAACATCAGCGCGAGCAGGATCAAGGTGCCTGCGACCGGGTGCAAAAGGATTTTGTCGACGCGGCTGGTATTGGCGCGCGCATGGCCTTCGGAGGTCGTCGCGGCTTCGGCAATCTTGCGCGCTTGAAGCCGCAACGCACGGTCGCGCAGCACGCCGGTTTCGACGGGCATATCCGCAACTGGCATATCTGCGGCAGCCACGTTTGAAACAGGATGCGCGGACTGCGGCGTGACCGAGCGCAGCACGCCATCGACCGCTTCCAGCAAGTCTTCCAAGCCCCGCCGCCGCACCGCGACGGTCGGCACCACCGGCACGCCAAGGTCGGCGGACAATCGCTCTATGTCAAAGCTCATGCCGTCACGGGTCGCCATGTCCATCATATTGAGCGCGACCACGGTGGGCAATTTCTGGTCGATAAGCTCCAGCGCAAAACGCAAATGATTGTCGAGGTTCGACGCATCGAGGACAAGGATCAGCGCGTCAGGGCGGCGTTCGCCTTCCTGTGTGCCAAGCACGACATTGCGCGTAACGGCTTCGTCGGGGCTGGCGGGGGTCAGGCTGTAGCTGCCGGGCAGATCGACCAGTTCCATCGGGCGGCCATCGCTGAACACCGCGCGCCCGCCTTTGCGTTCGACCGTGACGCCGGGATAGTTGGCGATTTTCTGCCGCGCGCCGGTGAGCGCGTTGAACAGCGAGCTTTTGCCTGCATTGGGATTGCCGACAAGCGCGACGAGGGGAGCAGCGGCGCTCATAACGTCACCTCGACGTCGATGATGGCGGCATGGGCGTGGCGCACAATCACATCCATCCGCCCGACACGGATCGCCAACGGGTCGCGCGAAAACAGGCTGCCACGATAGAGCGGTTCGACATCCGCGCCTTCGATCAGGCCGAGTTCGCGCAAGCGGCGGCCTTCGGCTTCACCAAGCCGGTGCCAGTCGATGTTGAGGATGATGGCACGGGTGCCGAGCGGGAGGGTATCGAGAGTTTGGGTCACCGGAATATTAAAGCGCCATTTGCAAATGATTATCACTATCTAGAGTTGCCGCTTAGCATATCCAGCGCAAAATGAAAGGTCCGTAAGCGCAGGAAAAGCGTTAAACCCCCGGATAGCGTAGCCGCCCGATGAAGCGCGACAGGCTGGGCAAATGTTCGGTGCGCTGCAAAAACTGGAACTTGGCTTTTTCAAAACTCATCACATTGTCGATGCGGCGACCGACAAAAGCCCTTGTTTCAGCTTGATTTTCGCTGTCGTCATTGATGAGGACGGCGAGCGTGGCCGCATAAATCGACCCGAGCATCGCGCGCTTGGTATAATGGTTATAATCGGTCGCTGTGTCGCCTGCGAGCCGCCACATGGCGTCGGCTGTGCGCCAGCCCCATTGGAGCGCGCGCGGGGCGTTGAGCGGCATCGCTTCAATCGCCAGTGCACGGCGCAGCGATTCGCGGTTTTGCGAAAGCAGGTCGATACGACATTCGACCAACTGGCGGATGCGTTCGCGAATCTTCATCTTGGCGAGCGCGTCGGCGGGCAAGCGCCGCGCCATTTCCGCGTCCATGCTCCCGATCCAGGCGTCGATCAGGTCCATCGGGTCAATCCGCTTGCCATCGCCGTTAAAGGCGAGGGTGGCAAGGTCCAGATCGACCTGATGCGCGCGGGCGGCATTGACCACCGCCTCCTTGCCCCAGCCGTCAAAAGCGGCCTCCTGCGCGATATGTGGCGCAAGAAAGCTGCGGATTTCAGCAAGGGTCGGATCGGCGGGGAGCATAGTTGAATCGGCCATGCGGCCAGTCTTACGCCTTTTCGGGCGCGCGCACCAGCACTAGGGCCACCGCAACCATGATTGTGCCGGCAAGCTCCATCGGCCCCATGCTTTCGCCGAAAGCCAGCCATCCGGCAATGCCCGCAATGGCGGGCTGGAGGAGTAAGGCAAGGCCGACGATAAGCGGCGAAAAATGCGGCAGTGCATAGATGAGCAGGCCTTGGCCCATCACCTGACTGGTAATCGCAAGGATGATGAGCGGAGTCCAGTTGGACGGCATGATCTGCTCGCCCATCAGATGCGCTGCGAACAAGAGCGGCAGCACGCTCACGCTGGTCGAAATCGCCAGCACCGCCCAGCTTCCCAAACTGCCGCGTGCGCGCTGCATCGCAATCACATAGCCGGTATATAGCACGCCCGCGAGCAGCGAGAGCATATCGCCGAGCAGATAGTCGGGCGAAACTTCATAGCTTTGCCCCATGAGGATCGCGCTCCCCGCAAAGGCAAGGCCGATCGCAAGGCCCTGTTGCTTGCCCGGCAAATGCCGCGCGAGGATGATGCCGTAAACGACAAGCAGCAGGCTCGCAAAATTGCCGAACAAGGTCGCATTGGCAAGCTTGGTCAGCAAAATGCCGCTATGCCAAGACGCCAGATCGGCGGAGAAAAACAGCCCGCCCACTATGATCGTGCCGATAAGAGCAGGCGATAATTTCCCCGTCTTTTCGCCCGATTTCCACACGAGCAGCCACAAGATCGGCGCGGCGAGCAGCATCCGCCAGAAGGCGGTCGCGGTCGGACCACTATCCGAAAAGCGCACGAGGAGACCGCCAAAGGCCAGCAGGATATTGGAACAAATCAGCGCGGCAAAAGCACGGCCTTTCGGGCGTGGAAGCTGTTGCTCTACCGCCGATAGGTTTTCTTTTGCGACTGAACTTGTTTTCGCCATGCCGCCGCCCTAGCTCATGCTTTCCTTGGGCGCTAACCAAAAACATCGCGCCCTGTCATAAGCGGAGTTTATCATCTTATGCCCGGTCTTTATGATCCTGTCCGTCTTGGCGCGATTGAAGCGCCCAACCGTATCCTGATGGCCCCGCTCACACGCGGGCGCGCGACCGTTCCGGGGTTCATCCCCAATGATGTGATGCGGCTTTATTATGAACAGCGCGCGGGTGCGGGCCTTATCATCAGCGAAGCAACCGGCATTTCACAGGAAGGATTGGGCTGGCCCGCAGCGCCCGGCATCTGGACCGACACGCAGGTCGAAGGCTGGAAGCCGGTTGTCGAGGCGGTCCACAAGGCGGGCGGGCGCATCATGATGCAGCTTTGGCATATGGGCCGCGTGGTCCATTCCAGTTTCAACGAAGGCCGCGTCGGTGTGTCGGCCTCCGCCACCACCGCGCCCGGCCATGCGTGGACGCCGACCGGCAAACAGCCTTATGAACAGGCGCGCGCTTTGCCCTTGGCCGAGATCCCGCGCGTGATTGCCGATTATGTCCATGCGGCGGAAAACGCCAAAAAGGCTGGCTTTGACGGGGTGCAATTGCATGGGGCCAATGGCTATCTGATCGACCAGTTTTTGCGCGACAACAGCAATTTGCGCGATGATGACTATGGCGGCCCGATCGAAAACCGCATCCGCTTGCTCGGTGAAGTGACCGAAGCGTTGATCGGCGTGTGGGGCGCGGACCGCGTCGCGGTGCGCCTCTCCCCCAATGGCGACACGCAAGGGGTGGATGACAGCGATCCCGAAGCCCTGTTCACCGCCGCGGCCGCCAAGCTCGATAGTCTTAGCATCGCCTTCCTCGAACTGCGCGAGCCGGGGCCGGATGGTACGTTCGGCAAAACCGATGTGCCCAAGCAAAGCCCCGCCATCCGTAAGGTGTTCCACCGGCCGCTTGTGCTGAATTCGGACCTTGATGCGGCGCAAAGCCAAGCCTTGCTTGATAAAGGCCGCGCTGACGCGGTCAGCATTGGCCGCCCGTTCATCGCCAATCCCGATCTGGTCGAGCGCTTCCGAAGCGGCACACCGCTCAACGAAGAAAAGCCGCAAAACTGGTATTTATTCGAGCGTCCGGAACAGGGCTATACCGATTTCCCGACGCTCGCTGAACAGGCGGTGCCCGCGAAATAATCAGGCATTAAACGGACTGGCGACGTGCGCGCCAGTCCGCTGCGCTCTGCCCCCAATTATCCACGCGATAATCCTGCAACGGCACGGGCAATTGCGTCGGCCCGCGATTGGTCGCGCCGAGCCGCTCGGCCAAGCGGATCGAGCCGATGTTGTCGGGGTGGATGGTGTGCATCACATCGTCCCAGCCCAATATATCGACCGCAAAATCCATCGAGGCTTTGGCCGCTTCGAGCGCATAGCCTTTGCCCGCAAATTCTTTGGCGAGGCCCCAGCCGATTTCATTGCCGGGCCAGCCTTCCGGGGTCCACGGCCCGATGCGCCCGACCCATCGGCCGGTGTCGCGCTCGATCACCGAAAACATTGACCAGCCGGTTATCTGCCACGCGCCCACCAGCGCGCAGAATAAGCGCCATGATTGCGAACGCGCCATCGCCCCGCCGATAAATTCCATCGTTTCCGCGTCGGCGCACATGGCGGCAAAAGCGTCAAAATCCTGCGCTTCGGGAACGCGCAGGATCAGCCGGTCGGTGAACAGGATGGGGCTGCCGGTGCTGGACATCGGGCGGCTTAAATCCCGAACTGTTCGCGAAGCCCAAGCATCGCAATCGCCGCCTTGGCTGCCTCGCCGCCTTTGTCCTTCTGGCCCTTGTCGGCGCGCACCAGTGCTTGTTCTTCATTTTCGACCGTGAGGATGCCGTTGCCTACCGCGATGCCGTCCATCGACAGCGCCATCAGCCCGCGCGCGCTTTCGTTCGAGACGATCTCGAAATGATAGGTTTCGCCGCGGATGACGACGCCGATGCCGACAAAGCCGTCATATTTATGGCTCTCTGCCGCCATTGCCACCGTGCCAGGAATTTCAAGCGCACCGGGGACGGTGATGGTTTCATGGGTGTGACCGGCGGCCTCCAGCGCATTGCGCGCGCCGTCGATCAGCATGTCGTTCAAATGGTCGTAAAAGCGAGCTTCAACGATAAGGAAATGGGCCATGATCTTGGTCTTTCTATCACGGTAAAAACACCGTTCGTGCTGAGTAAGGCTCTGCCAAGAGCCTGTATCGAAGCATTTGGCATAAACCAGACCCTTCGATACGCGCCTATAAAGGCGCTACTCAGGGCGAACGGTTGAGGGAAGCAATATTTACAAATTTTCCGGAATCGGCTGTTCGCCCACCACCTGCAAGCCATAGCCTTCCAGCCCCACAACATTGCGGTGTGAATTGGACAGGAGGATCATGTCCGATACGCCAAGGTCCGCCAAAATCTGCGCGCCGATGCCATAGTTGCGCAGCTCGCTTTCTTCGGGCTTTTTGCGCGCAATATGGTTTTGCAAGGTCACGCTGTCATTGGGCATCAGCACCACGACCAGCCCCGCGCCCGCATCACCAATCGCTTTCATCGAGCGTTGGAGCGCGCGTTTGCGCGGGCCGCTTTGGCCCAGCACATCGTCGAACACCGACATGGCGTGCATCCGCACCAAGGTCGGCTGGCTTTCGACGATATGGCCTTTTTGGAGGACCACATTGGTCGACCCGTCCACCTTGTTGCGATAGGTCATCGCGCGCCAATCGCCGCCATAATCGGAGGTGAAATCGCTTTCGCTGACCTTTTCGACGAGATGGTCATAGCGCATCCGGTATTCGATTAAATCGCGGATCGTCCCCATTTTGAGATTATGCAGGCGGGCAAAGGCGACGAGATCGTCCATCCGCGCCATCGTGCCGTCATCCTTCATAATCTCGCAGATAACCGACGAAGGGTTGAGGCCAGCAAGGCGCGAAATATCGACGCCCGCTTCGGTATGGCCTGCGCGCACCAGCACGCCGCCATCGCGCGCAATCAGCGGAAAGACATGGCCCGGCGTCACAATATCATCGCGGCCACGGGTGGGGTCGATTGCGACGCCGACGGTGCGCGCGCGGTCGTGCGCCGAAATGCCGGTGGTGACGCCTTCGCGCGCTTCGATCGAGGTCGTAAAAGCGGTTTCAAACTGGGTGCCATTGGCCTGGCTCATCAGTTGCAAGCCCAGTTCTTCGGTGCGCTTCTTGGTGAGCGTCAGGCAGATAAGCCCGCGGCCATGCGTCGCCATGAAGTTGATCGCGGCGGGCGTCGCCATCTGCGCGGGGATGACCAGATCGCCTTCATTTTCGCGGTCTTCATCATCGACAAGGATGAACATACGCCCATTGCGCGCCTCTTCGATAATCTCCTCGATAGGGACAAGCACGGGGCTGTCATCGCTGTCGAACAAATAGGTTTCGAGCTTGCGCAAGGTTTCGGCGGTCGGGTTCCAGTCCGGCTGGTCAAGGTCGCGCAACGTATTGGCATGAAGCCCCGACGCACGCGCCAGACCCGACCGCGACATCCCGCCTTCGGTCACCAAACGGCGGACTTTTTCGATTAAGGTGGTGGACATTTGGATGTGATTCCTTGGTGAAATACGGCGCGGGAGGGCAAAATTATTCCGCTGGTTATGACAATTGCGGGTGCGTATTTCACATTATGATGTGACGGTCAAGGCGGGAAATCACATTGACGGGACTCCCTCTCCCCTTGTGGGAGAGGGTTGCGCAGACTTGCGCGCTTGCTCGCTAGTCGGAGCTGGGTGAGGGGTAAGCGATTGCTTTTGCAATCGCGCGAGCTTCGCTCGCACCACCCTCATCCAACTTCGCCTAGGCTCCTTCGTCACCAAGGGTTCGTATCCTTCTCCCATCAAGGGAGAAGGTTTGGGTGCCTCACCGCGCCCTCGCTGCCAGCATCACGATTTCCGCCAGTAGTTGCCGGAGCAGTACGCCGCCCGCCGTTCCCGATGCCTTGATTGCCTGTTCGGCTTCATAGAGCCTTGTTTCGATGCGTGATAATTTGCTGGCGTCCCATAGGCCGAGTTGCGCTTTGATGGCGGGTTTGTCTTTCCAGAAGATGCTGCGCGTGGATTCGACGACCGCATGGGGGCTGGTGCCGCGTTCGACTTCGGCGCGCAGGCCTGCGAGCATTTGCACGCGGATGGCGAGTGCGCGGATCAGGCGGATTTCGTTGACGCCGGTCGCATCCATGCGCGTCAGCATCGGTTGAAGCAAGCGCGCATTACCCCCCAAGGTCACATCAATCGCCTCGCCAATATCCTCTTCCAAGGTTTCCGCGCCGAGTTTCTGCAAGGTGCCGTGCGTGACCTCCTGCACATTGTCGGGTCCGGCATCGAGATAGAGCGCGATTTTTTCCAGCTCATTGGCAACCAGCGTGCGGTCGTTGGCGACCATGCCGCCGATCATGCGCGCAACATCGGGGCTGGCCCACACATGTTTTTCCTGCGCGATGGCTTGCACAATGCCGACAATATTGCGGTCATCGGGCATGTAGCTGATACAGGCGCGGGCGAGCGGGCTGTCATCGACGAGCTTCAGCAATTTGGCCTTGGGGGTGAGCGTCCCCGCAATCGCGACCACCGGGTTGCCCGCGACTTCGGCTTGCAGCAACGCCGCCACCGCATCGACCATATTGTCACCGCTGGTTTCGACCGTCACGCGGATATAGCGCGCGCCGCCGAACAGCGAGATGGACGCCGCTTCCGACGTGAGCAAAGCGGGGTCTTCCTTCAATTTGCTGCTGGTCAAATCGACCCGCTCGGCGTCCGGTCCCATGACATTTTCGAGTGTGCGGAACAGGGTCCGGCTCCCCGCCTCATCCTCGCCCGCGAGCAGGTAAAAGCGGATGGCCGGGTCCGGATTGCCAAGCAAACGCGCCATTTCTTCGGGTTTTATGCGGGTCATATTAAAAAATTCCTCCTCTCCTAGGGGAGGATTCAGGGAAGGGTGCCCCGATCATATAAAACCGATAGTCCTGAGCTTGTCGAAGGACGGTGTGCAGCAAGGAGGGGCGCCCTTCGACAAGCTCAGGACTGCGGGACATATACATGCACCGGGTCATTGGCGGGTCACTGGCAGGTCACTGGCGGGTCGGCGCAGGGGACAGGGGCGCGGGCGTTAATGGTGTCGCGGCCGGTTCGGTCGATGTTCCGTGGCGCGCAGCGAACAAAGCGAGGCGCGAGACGATCTGGTCGGACAATAGGCCCGCGAGTCGCTCCAATGCGCTGTCTTCGGCGGCGATGGTGGCATATTCGCTGCCGACCACATCAATCCCCGCATCGACCGTCGCCGACTGGTCGAGCAGCACGACATTGGTTGCGGTATCGACCAACTGGTAGCGCGCGCGCAAGGTGCGGCGCTCGCGCGTGACGGCGGCGTCGCGGCGGATACCGAAGCCGGTAATATCGTCATCCAGCTTCACATCGAGCCGGTAGCGCGTCTGGCGGTTATCGCCCGCCTTGGCCGGCTCCAGCCGGTCGCGCAGCGCATTGCGGACGAGCCAGCCTTCCTTGTCGGGAATCGGGCTGACGCTCACATCGCGGAGCAGCCCCGCAACCTCGCCTTTGCTGCCTTGGGCATAGAGCGGACGCAGGCCGCATCCCGCCAGCAACGGGCCGACAAGGAGGGCGAGGAGCAAAGGCGCGACAAGTTTCTTCATCAGACCACAATATTGACCAGCCGGTCGGGAACGACAATCACCTTTTTGGGGGTCGCGCCATCAAGCGTGCGGATAATCTTGTCGGATGCGAGCGCGAGCCGTTCGAGTTCCTCCTTGGGGAGGCCCTTGGGCACCGTCAGCGTATCGCGCAATTTGCCCTGCACCTGGACAGCAATCGTCGCTTCATCTTCGACCAGCAGCGCGGGGTTGACCTCCGGCCAAGCGGCGTCGGCGATGAGCGTGGTGCTGCCCTGCTCGTTCCAGCCTTGCTCGGCCAAATGCGGGGTCATCGGCGCGACCAGTAACATGAGCGTGCGGATCGCTTCGTTGCGCGAAGCCGAAGGCGGCGCTTTTTCGACCGCATTGGCGAGTTCGTAAATTTTGGCGACCGCCTTGTTGAACGACAAGGCTTCAATGTCTTTGGCCACACCATCAATCGTCTGGTGCATTTTGCGCAGGAGCGGCTTGTCCTCGCCACTTGCGCCCAAGTCGATTTCGCCAAAGATACGCCACAAGCGCTGAACGAAGCGCCATGAGCCTTCAATGCCGCTTTCGGTCCAAGGCAAATCGCGCTCCGGCGGGCTGTCCGACAGCATGAACCAGCGCACCGCGTCCGCCCCATATTGTTCGATAATCTCGTCCGGATCGACGACATTCTTTTTGGACTTGGACATTTTGATAACGCGACCGACAGCAAGCTCTACTTCAGACGCGCCGAAATATGCTCTTTCTCCAACCTTACGTATCTGAGCCGGACTAACATAGTGCGCCAATCCACCATCAGAATTAGGTGAGTAAATAACACGCTGTTGAGTATCTTTGTGATAAAAGTCCCCAACGAATATTACATCTTCAGGAAGAAAGATGATTGATCCGTCTTCCGAAAGAAAATTTCCTGGGAGAACATAGGTTTCGTGCGTCACCATGCCTTGGGTGAACAGGCCCGCAAAGGGCTCTGCCACATCAAGCTTACCGATGCGCTTCAACGCGCGGGTCCAGAAGCGGGCATAGAGCAAGTGCAAAATCGCATGTTCGACGCCGCCAATATATTGGCCGACCGGCATCCATTGCTTGACGATTTCCGGATCGAACGGCTTGTCGCCCGGCTGGCTGGCAAAGCGCAGGAAATACCAGCTTGAATCGACGAACGTGTCGAGCGTGTCGGTTTCGCGGCGCGCCGGGCTGCCGCATTTGGGGCAATCGACCTTGCCCCATGTCGGGTGGCGATTGAGCGGATTGCCCGGAATGTCAAAGCTCACATCTTCAGGCAGCACGACCGGCAACTGGTCGCGCGGCACACCGACGGGGCCGCAGCTTTCGCAATGGATGACCGGGATCGGCGTTCCCCAATAACGTTGGCGCGATACGCCCCAGTCGCGCAGCCGCCATGTGGTCCTGGCTTTGCCCCAGCCATCATGTTCTGCCTTGGCGATGACCGCGTTAATCGCTTCATCAACGCCCATGCCATTCAGAAAATGCGAGTTTACAAGGCGGCCTTCGCCGGTAAAGGCTTCCTTGCCTTCGAACACGATGTCGTCCGCGTCGCCATCGGCGATCACGCGGTGGACGGGCAGCCCATATTTGCGCGCAAAATCAAGGTCGCGCTGGTCGTGCGCAGGCACACCCATGACCGCGCCGGTGCCATAATCCATCAGGACGAAATTGGCGACATAGACGGGCAGATGATGTTCGGGATCGAGCGGATGTTCGACGCGAAGGCCGGTATCAAAGCCCTTCTTTTCCTGCGTTTCAATGTCCGCCGCAGCGGTGCCGGACTGCTGGCACTCGGCAATGAATTTGGCCAAATCGGGCGAGTTTTTCGCGAGATCCTCCGCAATCGGATGATCGGGTGCAATCGCGGTAAAGCTTGCGCCGAAAATCGTATCGGGTCGGGTCGAAAACACTTCGAACGCACGGCGCCCACCGACAAAGTTGAAATGGAATTGCAGACCTTTGGATTTGCCGATCCAGTTTTCCTGCATCAACCGGACCTTTTCGGGCCAGGCGTCGAGGGTGGTGAGGCCCTCCAATAATTCATCAGCAAAGTCGGTGATTTTCAAAAACCATTGCGACAATTTGCGCTTTTCGACCGGCGCGCCCGAGCGCCAGCCCTTGCCGTCGATGACCTGTTCATTGGCGAGCACCGTCATATCGACCGGATCCCAATTGACCGCCGATTCCTTGCGATAGACCAATCCGGCATCCAGCAAATCGAGGAACAAGGCTTGTTCATGACCATAATAATCCGGCTCGCAGGTCGCGAGTTCGCGGCTCCAGTCGAGTGCGAAGCCGAGTTTCTTAAGCTGCGCGCGCATCGAGGCGATATTTTCGCGGGTCCAGCTTCCCGGATGGACTTTCTTTTCCATCGCGGCATTTTCCGCGGGCATCCCGAACGCATCCCAGCCCATCGGGTGCAGCACTTCATGGCCCGTCATGCGCTTGTAGCGCGCCAGCACATCGCCCATTGTATAGTTGCGCACATGGCCGATATGGATGCGGCCCGACGGGTAAGGGAACATCTCCAGCACATAGGCTTTGGGCTTGGGGCTGGCATCATCGGCCTTGAAGCTTTGCGCATCGTCCCACGCTTTTTGCCAGCGCATATCGGCGGCGAGCGCATTGAATCTTTTGTCGCGGGGGCTGGTATCACTCATAAAAAATCCGCAAAATTTCCTGATAACTTAAACAAAAACGGGCCGGAAAGCTGTTCCGACCCGTATATGTCCCTGCACCATTGTGAGGGCAAGTAAGAAGAGGTCGATTAATTCACCGCACCCTGACGTAGCTCGCGCGCCTTGGTGAGGATGATTTCTTCGATTTTCTGGACGGTCGCGGCCTGCACCGGCGCTTCGACCCAGCCGCCGCCCTGTGCAACCTGACGCGAGGCGGCAACGCGCAGCGCATCGGCGCGCAAATCCTGATCGATAATCGACACCGAAACCTTCATCCGCTCGCCGGGATTGGCAGGGTTGGCATACCAGTCGGTGATGATGACACCCGAATTGGCATCGGCCTGAAGCAGCGGCATTTTCGACAGCGCATCCAGCGAGGCGCGCCACAAATAGCTGTTGACCCCGATGGTGGTCACGCGGCTGGCGGCAAGATCCGCCTTTTTGGCTCCCCGGTCGTCGCTGGCACAGCCGCTCGCGAGCAGCGTGATACCAAGCGCCGCAGCGGTCATAATAGCGCGGTTGGGAGCTTTGAAGTGGATCATGAAGATATATCCTGCGGATTAAATGTGTTTATCGCCCCCGCCCACGAGAAAGCAGGGGATTGAGTGGCTTCTATAACGCTTATCGCGGGCGTAGCAAGCGTCGGGTGAACGGCAGGTGAAAGCCTTGCCCCACCGGGGCTCTGCGCGGCGATGCTCAGGAAACGCCGAGTCGGGCGGTGCCGGGGCGGGTGAATAGCCGCCCTTTTTCGCCCCACAGCACGAGGAGGAGCGCCAGCACGCCCCCTATCGTAAAGCCGATCGCCATCGGCATGGCCGACCCGTTGAACATATGGCCGATGGCCGCGCCGATGATCGTCGCCAAAATGGTGCGCACCGCCATGCCGAAGGAAGAGGCGCTCCCTGCAACATGGCCGAACGGCTCCATCGAAATCGCGCCGAAATTTGCGCCGATCAGGCCGATCATGCTCATATTGAGCGCAACCGCGATGAGGAAGGGGATCATCGCATGGGGCGCAATCCACGCAATCCCGGTCTGTACCAGCCCGATGAGGATGAACATAATCACCGCCGATTGCGACACCCGCCGCGCGCCGAAGCGGCGCACGATACGGCTGTTGAGGAAGTTGGTGCAGGCCATCGTCATCGCGACCACCGCAAAGGAGCGTGCGAACAGATGTTCGGCCCCGAACGCATCCTTGAAAATCTGTGGCCCGCTATTGAGAAAGCCATAAAGCGCGCCCTGCGTCATCGCGGCGGCAAGCATATAGGAGGTTGCCGAGCGGTGGCTAACAATCTGGCGCCATTCGCGCACCAATCGCCCGAATTGCAGCGGCACCGCATCTTCGGGGCGCATCGTTTCGGGAAGGCGCAGCCAGACCCACACCAGCATCACCGTCCCCATCGCCGACAGCACAAGGAAAATCCAGTGCCAGGTCGCGACCTTCAAAATCGCATCGCCGACGGACGGCGCGATGATCGGCACAATCATGAAGACGATGAACACGGTCGACATAAGCTGCGCCATTTCATCGCCCGCATAACGGTCGCGGATGATTGAGATGGGCAGCACACTCATTGCGGCGGCGGCAAAGCCGAGCAGGAAGCGTAAGGTCAGCAACAGCGTGAAATCTTGCGACAGCCCGCATCCGGCGGCGAGGATGACATAGACGATAAGCGCAACAATCATCACCGGACGGCGGCCATAACGGTCGGACAAAGGCCCGTGGATGACCGCGCCAAAGCCTAAGCCACCGAGAAAGGCGCTCAGCACCAACTGGCGGCTATTGGGGTCGGTCACGCCCAATTCCTCGCCCATAATCTGGAGCGCGGGCAGCATCGAATCGATGGCAAGCGCGGTCAGCGCCATCAGCGCCGCGAGCATCGCCACAAACTCCCCGCGCGGCATCGGAAGGCCGGACGGCGGCGGCGCGGGCGGCTCGCCAGACGGCTCGACATTCGGCCCGGCAGGCGACCCTGCGGCCGCTGCTGCGCTTGCGCTGTCAGCCCATTCTGTTGTGCCATTGGCGGCGGTATCAGGGGAAGGCTGACCCGGGGGAGTGGAACCAGTCATGGGCGCGGTCTATGCGCTATTGTGGCGGCCTTTACTACCCTTTACCGGCATAGGCAGCGCAGATTTTGTGGCATGGCGCGTCGGGGCGGCGGGCAGAGGGGGTAGCGGGTGTGGTGGAGTGAAAATTCACCCGTAACTAGCCTTGGGCCGAAATTTTAATATTCTCCCCAAGCTTGTCTTAGGCCGCTTACCTTAAGCTCCTCCCCAAGCTTGTCTTGGGGAGGTGGCGCGCGCGTAGCGCGTGACGGAGGGGTTATGCGAGGCAAAGCCTCGCGCGATTGCTGAAGGCAATCGCTTTTACCCCTCCACCATTCGCCTACGGCGAACGGTCCCCCTCCCCGAGCAAGCTCGGGGAGGATCGTAAGGTTTCGGCCAATCAAGCTTGGGAAGGGCCTCGGAAGATACACCCCAAACAAAGCGCCACTGGATTTTGCGCTGGCCTACTCCTATAATACAGCCATGACAGAATCGCCCGACGCCGAGACGCCGCCGCCCGCGCCCCCGATTGCTTCGGGCATTGCGCCGGAGGTAGGCGCTTCGCAGGCAGGGGTTCCGGCAGAAAAAGCCCCGGACAGCGCGGCCTGGGACGCCGAAACGGCGCAAGAGGGCATCGAAGCCCCCGCGCTCACCCCGCTTGCGCCCGGCTATCGCACCGTCATCCGTATCCAGATGATCCTCACCTTTCTGCCCTTGGCGGTGGGGGCGAGTGTGCTGGCGTTTATCTTCGACGATCTGCCTTGGCGCGGCCCCCTATTGGGCGCGTTTGTAGGGCTGTTGCTGGCAGGTGTTTTGCTTTTGCCCGCGCGCCGTTTTGCACGTTGGGGTTACCAGCTTGACGCCGAACGCTTGCGCGTCGTGCGCGGTTACTGGTTCCATGTCGATACCATCGTACCGTTCGTCCGCGTCCAGCATATCGATGTAAGCCAAGGTCCGGTCGAGCGGTTATGCGGCGTGTCGACGCTCACAGTCCACACGGCGGGGACACTTAATAGTGTGGTCGATCTGCCCGGCTTGGAGCCAGAGCGCGCCGCCGCGATGCGCGATGCCATTCGCGACCGGATCCGCAGCGATAATGAATGAGCCGTCTATACCCGACGGAGCGGCCCTGACTCGCGAAGACCTGGCCGGCGAAGCTGGCCCCGACAGCGACGCGCGCCAAAGGCTGCATCCTGCAACCCTGCTATTACGCGCGCCCCAAGCCGTGCGGATGCTCGTCAACGCGCTCCCGCTCTTTGCGATCCTCTATGCCAAGGGCAATACATTATTGCTGTTCGGTGCGGCGGGGGTGGTTGTGCTGCTCGGCTGGCTGTGGATTTTTTTCTATTGGCTGCGCTTTTCCTACTGCATCGGCACGGAGGAGATCAGCATCGACAGCGGCATAATGTCGCGCACCCACCGCGTCATCCCGTTTGACAGGGTGCAGGATGTGTCGATCGAACAGGGCTTGCTCGCACGGATTACCGGCCTTGCCAAAGTGCGGCTCGAAACCGGCGCAGGGTCGGGCGGCGGCGAGGAGGAGGGCGAATTGAACGCCATCGCGCTTGGCGATGCCGAAGCGTTGCGCGACCGCATCCGCACCTGGCGCGCGGGGCATCATATCACCGCCCCAGCCGCGCCCGATGCTGGCGAAATTGCCGGAGAAGAAGCGGTGGACCGCCCCGTCTTTGCCATGTCCTTGGGCCGTGTGCTGACCGCAGGCCTGTTCAACTTCTCGCTCGCTTTGTTCGCCGCGATTTTCGGTCTGCTCCAGCTTTTCGGCGATGTGCTGCCGTTCGACCCGTTCCGCCCGCTTGATTGGGAGCAGGCGTTTGACGAAAATAATCCGGTCATCCTCTATCTCCTCGCACATCAATATCTGTCCGTGCTGGTCGGCATCGCCTTTGTCACCTTGGTCGGCATAGCGAGCGGTGTGGTGACGACCTTGCTCAAACAATATGGCTTCACGCTAACCCGCACGCCCACCGGCCTTCGCCGTCAACGCGGCCTCACCACCCGCACCGATGTGGTCATTCCGGTCAAGCGCGTGCAAGCCGCAATGCTTGTCACCGGATGGCTCAGGCGGCGGTTCGGCTGGCATGGCTTGAAGCTGCAAAGCCTTGCGAGCGATGGCGCGAAAGAGAGCGACCATGATGTCGCCCCGCTCGCGCATCTCGACGAAATTGACCTTATTTTGGCCGAAACCGGCGCAGACCGGAAATTTGCGCGCAGCGCGCCCGACGCGCAAGGCTGGCGCGGCGTCCATCCTGCAATGTGGCGCTATGGTGCGATTGGCGTGGTGCCGCTCATTATGCTGCTGCTCGTCGCCGCGCCGCTGTTTGCGCGCCTGAGGCCCGACCTTCCTTTTCCGGTGTCGCTCTGGCTGATCGTGCCTTTATGCCTTTTCTATATGGTCGCGCGCTATTGGCGCTGGTCGCATCACCGCTACAGGCTTGAGCTGGTAGGCGCCATTCCGGTCAAGCTGGAAATCACGCATGGCTGGTGGAAGCGCCGCCAGCTTATTTTGCCGGTGCGCCATATCCAGAGCGTCGATATCGACTATGGCCCGCTCTACCGGCTGGCGGGGTTGGCCAATATCCGGTTGGGGGTTGCGGGGCAGAGCGGGCTGTCGGCTTACAGGATTGGCGCATTGCCGCTTGCCACCGCCTATGCGTTGCGGGCAAAGCTGATCGGATGATGTCCGACACCGGTTTTGCGCTCGATATTTCCCGCTCGTTCAAAGGCCAGCCCTGGCAGTGGCGCGGCCTTGGGGCCGATGGCCGCGATGCAGGCTTTCGCCCCGACGATCTGGTGACCCAGCTTTTGATGACGCGCGGGGTCGCGCGCGAAAATGTAGCGCAATATCGCAATCCGACGTTGCGCGACTTTCTGCCCGACCCGTCGCTGTTCAACGATATGGACCGCGCCGCCGAACGCTTGGCCGATGCGGTGCAATCCCAGGAAAAAATCACCATTTTCGGCGATTATGATGTCGATGGCGCAACCAGCGCGGCCCTGCTCATCCGCTTGCTGCGCGATTTGGGGTTGGAGGCGGGCGCTTATATCCCCGACCGTCTGATGGAAGGCTACGGCCCGTCGGGTGAAGCCTTGGTGCGGTTGGGCGAACAAGGCTCGACCCTCATCGTCACTGTCGATTGCGGCGCGCAAGCCTTTGATGCGCTCGCACAGGCCCGCGCCGCCGGGATCGACGTGATCGTCGTCGACCATCACCAATGTGCAAGCGCGCTCCCCGAAAGCTTTGCGCTGGTCAATCCCAACCGTTTGGATGAAGCCCCCGATGCGGCGGCACACGGCCATCTGGCGGCGGTCGGCGTTGCCTTCCTGCTCGGCGTCGCGCTGCTCCGCACCTTGCGCACGCGCGGCTATTTTGCCGACCGTGCAGAGCCTAATCTGATGGCATTGCTCGACATTGTTGCACTCGGCACGGTTGCCGATGTGGCATCGTTGAAGGGTCTCAACCGCGCTTTTGTCGCGCAAGGGCTGAAGGTCCTCGGCAAGCGCCACAATATCGGCCTCGCTGCGCTCAACGACGTGTCGGGCATCAAGCGCGCACCGCGCTGCAGCGATCTCGGCTTTGCGCTGGGGCCGCGCATCAATGCGGGCGGGCGCGTCGGCGAATCCGATCTGGGTGTGCGGCTGTTGACGACGCAGGACGCCGCCGAAGCGCGCCACATCGCCGAACAATTAGGCCGCTATAATGACGAACGCCGCGCGATTGAAGCGCAGGTGCAGGAAGAGGCGATGGCGCTCGCCGAAGCGTGCGCCAACAGCGCGGTCGCGGTGGTCGCCGCCCCCGGCTGGCACCCCGGCGTCATCGGCATTGTCGCTGGGCGGCTCAAGGAAAAGCTCGACCGCCCCGCCATCGTCATCGCGCTCGATGAAGACGGCGTCGGCAAAGGGTCGGGCCGCTCGGTCGGCGGGGTTGATCTGGGCGCGGCGGTGCTGGCCGCCAAAGAGCATGGCCTGCTGGTCGCGGGCGGCGGCCATGCGATGGCGGCGGGGCTCACCATCGACCAAGGCCAACTCGCCGCCTTCACCGACTTTCTGAACGAACGGCTCGCCGCCGATGTGGCGCGCGCAAGCGAAGGTCGCGCTTTGCTCATCGACGCGGTGTTAAGCCCGCAAGGCGTCAATCCCGATTTCGTGGCGGCCATCGAAGAAGGCGGCCCTTATGGCATGGGTTGGCCCGCCCCGCGCATCGTCGCCGGACCCGTCCGCATCCTGCGCGCCGATGTGGTCGGCTCGGGCGGTCATGTCCGCGTGATTGCGGGCGGCGAGGGGGGCGGCAGCTTCAAATGTATCGCCTTCCGCGCCGCCGACGATGTGCTGGGCCAGACCTTGCTCCACGGCCCGCGCGACCGTAAATATTGGTTCGCTGGCCGCGCCAAGCTCGACGAATGGAGCGGCCGCCCGGCGGCAGAACTCCATATCGAAGACGCCGCCTTCGCCGACTGACGGGGCACCCCTAACGACAAAAGCAAAGAAAATCCCACGAATCAGGTTGACCATCCGGCAAAGCCCGATTAAAGGCCGCGTCTCACGCTTCGGCGGCCCCTTCGTCTAGCGGTTAGGACGCGGCCCTTTCACGGCTGAAACACGGGTTCGATTCCCGTAGGGGTCACCACCTTGGTGGTTTTTTCCTGACATGGATATAGATAGTCAGCCCTCCGTTTTCCGGGGGGCTTTTTGTGTCTGCGTGCTCTGCGCGGCCATTCTCGCTACCCCCGCCCCCATCTTTATACTTTCTTTATGCCCGGCCCCTGACCTTCGCATGGAAGCTTAACGGGCGGTGCGCCTAGCTTCGGGCTTCGCGAAAGATTGCTGATCCTTCGCTGGTTTGACGCAAGGATAAAGAAATATGCGCCTTTTTAAGTTGGGCCTGCCCTGTGCGGCACTGGCCTTTTCTGCGGTTTTTGCCGCGCCCGTTTATGCGCAGGATGCTGCCGTCGAAAATTCTGCCGGGGCGGAGGCCAAAGAGCCGCTGACCGTTTCGGGATCGGTGGCTTTTGTCTCCGAATATAAGTTTCGCGGCATTTCGCTGTCGGACAAAAACCCCGCCGTGCAAGGTGCGATCGGGATTGCCCATGACAGCGGCGTTTATGCCGGGCTGTGGAGTTCCAGCACCGACGGTTTTGGCGAGGTTGGCGGCACCAATATGGAGCTTGACCTTTATGCCGGATGGAAGGGCGATGTTGCGCCCGATACCAGCCTTGATGCGGGGCTTCTTTATTATGCCTATCCCGGCTCCAAGGGCGGACATTATGAATTTTTCGAACCCTATGCACAGGTGTCGCGGCAATTCGGGCCGGTCAACGCCAATGTCGGGGTGAATTTTGCGCCGTCGCAAAAGGCGACCGGGTCGAACAGCAATATCTATGTGCATGGCGAACTTGCCGCGGCGCTTGCCGGGACGCCGGTGACGTTGAAAGCGCATATCGGCCATTCCAAGGGCGATACGCCCTTGTCCCCGACCGGCGCTTATACCGACTGGTCGCTGGGTGCCGATGTGGCGTGGAAGAACCTCACCGCCGGCATTGCATGGGTCGATACCGACCTCAAGGCCGCTGATGCTGCGGCAGCAGGAACCCGCAAATCCGTGTTCGGGAGCGCGTTTGTCGCGACGCTCACCGCTTCTTTCTGACCCTTTAGCAAGTGAAAGGAAATCCCATGAGCGACCTTTTCTGGATAGCTGCGATCATCGTGCTGGGTGTCGTGTCCTTCCTTTATATCGACTTCGGGGAGCGTGCCTGATGTCTGTTGATCTTGTGCTCGCCGCGCTCACTGCGGCGGGCCTTCTCGTCTATTTACTGGTCGCCTTGATGCGGCCTGAACGTTTTTAAAGGGGGGCACATCATGACCCTTTCAGGCTGGTTACTGATAGCGGGCTTTATCGCCCTTACCGTCGCAATGGCAAAGCCGATAGGGCTGTGGCTATTTGCCTTATATGAAGGTCGCCGCACGCCATTGCATATGATTTTCGGCCCCGTCGAAAAGGGGTTTTATGCGCTGGGCGGCGTCGATCCGGAGCGCGAACAAGGCTGGCGCGGCTATGCAGTCGCGATGCTGTTATTCAATCTGGGCGGCTTGTTGTTGCTCTATGTGTTGCAGCGTGTGCAGGCCGGATTGCCGTTCAATCCGCAAGGCTTTGAAGGGGTCGAACCCAGCCTTGCGTTCAACACGGCGGTCAGCTTTGTGACCAACACCAACTGGCAAAGCTATGGCGGCGAAACCACGCTCAGCCATGCGGTGCAGATGCTGGGCCTGACCGTGCAGAATTTCCTGTCGGCTGCGACCGGCATTGCGCTCGCTTTTGCGCTCATCCGGGGCTTTGCGCGGCGTGAAGCGTCGGCCATCGGGAATTTCTGGACCGATGTAACGCGCGTGACGCTCTATTTCCTGCTGCCCTTGTCGGCAGCGATTGCGCTGGTTTTTGTTGCCAACGGGATGCCGCAAACCTTGGCCGGATCGGTCGATACGGTGACGATGGAGGGCGCGCGCCAAAGCATTGCTTTGGGGCCGGTCGCCAGTCAGGAAGCGATCAAGCTGCTCGGCACCAATGGCGGGGGCTTTTTCAATGTCAACAGCTCGCACCCGTTTGAAAATCCCAATGCCTTTACCAACCTGTTGTCGATGCTGGCGATTTTCGCGGGCGGCGCGGGGCTGACCTATACGTTCGGCAAAGCGGTGGGCAATACCCGGCAGGGCTGGATCATATTGGCCGCCATGCTTGCGCTGTTCACCCTGCTGACCAGCGTTGCCTATTGGGCGGAAGCGGCGGGCAATCCCAACCTTCACGCACTGGGCGCGATTGGCGGCAATATGGAAGGCAAGGAAGTGCGTTTCGGCATTGCCGCAACCGCGCTATTCGCCAGCGTTACCACATCGGCAAGCTGCGGCGCGGTCAATGCGATGCATGACAGCTTCACCGCCATTGGCGGCATGGTCCCGCTGTTCAATATGCAGCTTGGCGAAGTGATTATCGGCGGCGTCGGCGCGGGGCTTTACGGCTTCCTGCTGTTCGCGATCCTTGCCATTTTTGTGGCCGGATTGATGGTCGGGCGCAGCCCCGAATATGTCGGCAAGAAAATCGAAGCGCGCGAGGTGAAATTGTCGATCCTTGCGATTGCGGTTTTGCCGCTGTCGATTTTGGGCTTGTCGGCGCTGGCGAGCGTTACCGATGCCGGTTTGGCCGGACCGCTCAACAAAGGCCCGCACGGATTTAGCGAAATCCTTTATGCCTTTACCAGCGCGACCGGCAATAACGGATCGGCCTTTGCCGGGCTTACCGCCAACACGCCTTTCTATAACGGCTTGTTGGGGCTGGCCATGTATGCGGGGCGCTTCTTCATCATCATTCCGATGTTGGCGATAGCAGGCTCGCTTGCGGCCAAGCGCATCACGCCCGAAGGCCCCGGTAGCTTCCCGACGACGGGATTGCTGTGGGGTGGCCTGTTGGTCGGCATCATCCTCATTGTCGGCGGGCTGACCTTCCTGCCCAGCCTCGTCCTCGGCCCCGGTGCAGATCATTTCGCGATGATCTCCGGCCAGCTATTCTGAAAAAGGCTTTAGTCATGTCTCAAACACAAACTGCGCGTTCGTCGCTGTTCACATGGGATCTGATCCGCCCCGCTATCTGGGGTGCGGTGAAGAAACTCGACCCGCGCACGCTTGCGCGCAATCCGGTGATGCTGACCACCGAAGTGGTTGCCATCCTGCTTACCCTGCTCCTTATTTTGGGGCTGGGCGCGGGCAGCATCGGCTTCCAGTTGCAACTGGTCGCTTGGCTGTGGCTCACCGTTTTGTTCGGCAATTTCGCCGAATCGCTCGCCGAAGGGCGGGGGAAAGCGCAAGCGGCCAGCCTGCGCGACACCAAGGCCCAGCTTTGGGCCAAGCGGCTCGTCGGGGTGGGGGATGTATGCGAAAAAGTCCCCGCAACCCAGCTTGCCGCCGGCGAGGTGGTGCTGGTCGAAACCGGTGATCTCATCCCGGCGGACGGCGAGGTGATCGAAGGGGTTGCCTCGGTCAATGAAGCCGCGATTACAGGCGAATCCGCACCCGTCATCCGCGAAGCGGGCGGCGACCGCTCGGCGGTGACGGCGGGCACGCGCGTCATTTCCGACCAGATCAAGGTGCGGATTACGGCGGAACCCGGCCAAGGCTTTATCGACCGCATGATTGCGCTTGTCGAAGGGGCCGAACGGCAGAAAACGCCCAATGAAATCGCGCTCACCATCTTGCTGGTCGGCCTCACTATCATCTTCCTGATTGCGGTGTCGACGATTCCGGCCTTTGCCGCTTATGCGCAGGGGATTGTGCCGGTGCCGCTTTTGGCGGCGCTCCTCATCACGCTCATTCCGACGACAATTGCCGCGCTTTTGTCGGCGGTCGGGATTGCGGGGATGGACCGCATGGTGCGCTTCAATGTGCTGGCTAAATCGGGGCGCGCGGTCGAAGCGGCGGGCGATGTCGATGTGCTGCTGCTCGACAAGACCGGCACCGTCACCGTCGGCGACCGCCACGCGACCGAATTCCGCCCGATGAGCGGGATTAGCGAGGCGAGCCTTGCCGAAGCCGCCAATCTGGCGAGCCTTGCCGACGAAACGCCCGAAGGCCGCTCGATTGTCGCGCTCGCGCGCGAAAAATATGGCGTGACGACAACCCTGATGCCGGACGGGGCGGAAGCCATTCCGTTCACTGCGCAGACCCGCCTGTCGGGCCTCAAACATGGCGATATGGAATTGCACAAGGGGGCGGTCGATTCGATCCTCAAGGCGCATCCTGCGCTGGAAGGCAGCGAAGGCGCCGCCGAAATCCGCCGCATCAGTGATGAAATTGCGCGCGCAGGCGGCACCCCACTGGCGGTGGCGCGCAATGGCAGCCTGCTCGGCGTTATCCATCTGAAGGATATATTGAAGGCAGGGATGCGCGAACGCTTTGGCGAATTGCGCCGCATGGGCATCCGCACGGTGATGATTACCGGCGACAATCCGCTGACAGCTGCGTCGATTGCAGCCGAAGCGGGCGTCGATGATTTCCTTGCCGAAGCCACGCCCGAAGACAAGCTGGCGCTAATCCGCAAGGAACAGACCGGTGGCCGCCTTGTCGCGATGTGCGGCGATGGCACCAATGACGCGCCCGCGCTCGCGCAATCCGATGTCGGCATTGCGATGAACACCGGCACACAGGCCGCGCGTGAGGCGGGCAATATGGTCGATCTCGACAGCGATCCGACCAAGCTCATCGAAGTTGTCGGCCTTGGCAAACAGCTTTTGATGACCCGCGGGGCATTGACCACATTTTCGATTGCCAATGATGTCGCCAAATATTTTGCGATCATCCCGGCGATTTTTGTGGCGCTATATCCCTCGCTTGGCGCGCTCAACATCATGCGCCTGTCCAGCCCCGAAAGCGCGATATTGTCGGCAATTATCTTTAATGCGCTGATTATCCCGCTGCTCGTGCCGCTGGCATTGAAAGGCGTGCGTTATCGCCCTGCAAGTGCAGGCGACCTCTTGCGCCGCAATCTGTCTGTCTATGGGCTGGGCGGCCTCATCGCACCCTTTATCGGCATCAAGCTTATCGACCTTGTCGTCAGCGGCACCGGGCTGGTGTGAGCCTGCCCTTATTTTCAGGAGTTTCACGATGATACATGATCTCAAATCCTCGCTCCGCGCGGCGCTGGTGTTGCTGATAGCCTTCACTCTGCTGCTCGGCTTGGCCTATCCGCTGGCGATTACCGGCATTGCGCAAACCGCGATGCCCGATCAGGCGAATGGCAGCCTCATCCGCGATGGCGATACGGTGCGCGGATCGGCGCTTATCGGTCAGACTTTCACCGACGCACGCTATTTTCATGGCCGTCCGTCGGCGGCAGGGGATAATGGCTATGATGCGTCGGCCTCGTCCGGGTCCAATTTCGGCCCGACCAGCAAAGACTTGATCGACCGCGCCAAGGGCGATGCGGCGGCTTATGCCGGGCAAGCCATTCCGGTCGATGCGATTACCGCGTCGGGATCGGGGCTGGACCCCGATATTTCCCCGGCCTTTGCCAAGCTTCAGGTGGCGCGCGTTGCAAGCGCGCGCGGGCTGGAACCGGTGCAGGTGCAAGCGTTGGTCGACCGCGTCACCCGCTATCCCCTGCTCGGCATATTGGGCGAGCCGCGCGTTAATGTGCTGTTGCTCAATCGACAGTTGGACGCACAAGTGGCACAGGGGAGCTTGTGACACCGGACGAAAACCGCCCTTCCCCCGAAGCCCTCCTGCGCGAAGCCGCGCGCGAGGAACGTGGACGCCTCAAGCTTTTCCTTGGGGCGTCTCCGGGTGTCGGCAAGACTTATGAAATGCTTGCCGATGCAGGCAGCAAGCGCAAAGCGGGTGTCGATGTTGTCATCGGCGTGGTCGAAACCCACGGACGGGCGGAAACCGAAGCGATGGTGCGCGGGCTTGATATTATCCCGCGGCGCGAGATTGACTATCAGGGGCGCCTGCTCACCGAAATGGATGTGGACGCGATATTGGCGCGCCGTCCGCAACTGGTGCTGGTCGATGAACTGGCGCACACCAATGCGCCGGGCAGCCGCCACCCCAAACGCTATCAGGATGTCGAAGAATTGCTCGCGGCGGGCATCAACGTCTATTCGACGGTCAATATCCAGCATCTCGAAAGCCTCAATGATGTGGTCGCCTCTTTCACCCGCGTGCGCGTGCGCGAAACGGTGCCGGACCGCATTTTGGACGAGGCCGATGTCGAAGTGGTCGACCTGCCGCCCGACGAGCTGATCGAACGCTTGCGCGACGGCAAAGTCTATGTGCCCGAAGAAGCGTCGCGCGCCTTGGGGCATTTCTTTTCCAAATCCAACCTGTCGGCGCTACGCGAGCTGGCGCTCCGCCGCGCGGCGCAAACTGTTGACGCGCAAATGCTCGACCATGTGCGCGCCCATGCGCTTGCCGGAACCTGGGCGGGGAGCGAGCGCATTGTGGTGGCGGTGAGCGAACTGCCCGGTGCGCCCGAACTGGTGCGCGCGGCCAAACGGCTTGCCGATGGCCAGCACGCGCCGTGGAGCGCAGTTCATATAGAAACGCCTAGAATTGCGCATCTGGGCCATGCGCAAAAGAAACATATTGCCGATACGATGAATTTGGCGAGCCAGCTTGGCGCGACGGTCGTGTCGATGCCCGCCACGTCGGTTATCGAAGGGCTTAAAACCTATCTCGCCGACGCGCGCGCGACGCAGTTGGTGGTCGGCAAATCGGCGCGCTCGCGCTGGTTCGAATTGCAGCACGGGTCGGTGGTTGACCGGCTGGTGCGCGAAACGCCGGGCGTCGCGGTCCATGTGCTGCCGCTCCAGACCGAAGGCCAAGGTCCGCCCAAAGCGGCGCGCTCGACCCATCCTTTTACCGAAGGCTGGGGCACCCCGCGCGATTATATCCTGACCTTTCTGATGATCGCCGCGATCACCTTTATAGGGCGTTCGATTGTGCGGATGGGCAATATTACCGATGTTGCCTTGCTCTATCTGCTCCCCGTCATGCTTGCGGCGACGCGCTTCGGGTTGAAGCAGGGTGTGCTGGCGGGGGTCGTGTCGGCGCTCGCTTATAATTTCTTCTTCCTGCCGCCGATTGCGACCTTCACCATTGCCGATCCGGCCAATCTGGTGACTTTCCTTGTGCTGATCGGCGTGGCTTTCTTCACCAGCCGCTTGGCCTCACGCACCCGCGAACATGCGGCGCTGGCAAGTGCGAGCGCGAAACAAAATGCGATTCTGGCAGGCTTTGCGCGCCAGTTGGTCGGCAGCGCGAGCGCGGTTGAAGCCGCGCAAATGCTGTGCGGCGAAGTCGCGCGCCTGCTCGATGTCGATACCATCTTCCTGCGCCGGTTCGATGACGAGCTGAAAATCCGTGCCGCTGTCCCGCCTGAAGTGGCGCTCGACCCGCTCGCCAAGGCAGCGGCGGATTGGGCCGATACGCATGGCCAGCCTGCGGGGCGGGGGTCCGAAACATTGACCTCGTCCGACTGGCTTTTCTATCCGGTGCGTGTGGGGGAGGACCGGCTCGGCGTGTTCGGCGTATCGCGCACCGAACGCGAAGCGGGCATCCGCCCCGACCAGCTTCCCTTGCTGCTCAGTCTGGTCGATCAGGCCGCTTTGTCGTTGCAGCGCGAACGGTTCAGCGACAATTTGCGCGAAGTGGCGCGGCTGCGCGAACGCGACAAGTTACGCGACACGCTGTTTTCCTCGCTCGGTCATGATTTGCGCACGCCGATGACCTCGATACAGGCGAGCATCGCGGTGCTCAAACAGACGCCCGGCGACGCGCAAGTGCTGGCGACCCTCGATAATGAAGCGCAGCGGCTGCAACGCTTTCTCGGCAATCTGCTCGACATGACGCGGATCGAAGCGGGCGCGGTGCGGCTCGCCATCGAGCCGGTGGACCTGACCGATGCGGTCGCCACCGCCGTCCATGATCTGAAACATGAACTGGCCAGCCACGAAATCCGCCTGAATGTCCCCGCCGAATTGCCGCTGGTGCGGGTGGACCCGCAACTGTTCCACCATTGCCTTATCAACCTCCTCGAAAATGCGGCCAAATATGGCGGGGAGGGCAAGCCTGTCAGCATTGACGCCAAACGCTATCCCGATGAAATCCGCCTGTCGGTGCTGGATGAAGGGCCGGGCATCCCGCCCGCTGCGGCCACCCGCCTGTTTGAAACTTTCCAGCGCATCGAAGGGTCGGACCGCACCGGCGGCACCGGGCTTGGCCTTGCAATCGTCAAGGGTTTCGCCGAAGCGATGGGGATGCACGTATCCGCCGCCAACCGCGATGATGGCCAAGGGGCCAGCCTCACATTGCATTTCCCCGATGCGCTCCTTGTGCGCGGGAGCAGCCTATGAGCGCGGGCGCCCATGGCCTTTCCGCCCCTGTGCTGATTGTCGATGATGAAGCGGCAATCCGGCGTTTGCTGCGCGTGACGCTGGAGCGCGCGGGCTATGCGGTCATCGAATCGCCGGACGCGCGCAGTGCGCTTGCCGCGCTCGACATTGACAAGCCCGATGCGGTGATGCTCGACCTTGGTCTTCCAGACCGCGACGGGCTGGAACTGGTGCCGCTTATCAAGGCGCGCGATGTGGCGTTGCTGGTGGTGTCGGCGCGCACCGATACTATCGACAAGGTCGCTGCGCTCGACCTTGGCGCGGATGATTATGTGACCAAGCCGTTCGACAGTGACGAGATATTGGCGCGGTTGCGCGCGGCGCTGCGCCATCGCGGCGGTCTTGCGGCGGTGCAGCCCGAACAGCCTGTGTGCATCGGCAATCTCAGCATCGACCTCCACCGCCGCCTTGTCACGCGCGCGGGCGAAGAGGTGCATTTGCCCCCCAAAGAATATGCGATGCTCGCCGAACTGGCGCGCAATCTGGGCTGCGTGCTCACCCACGGCCATTTGCTGCGCAGCATCTGGGGACCGGCGCATGAGCAGGATGTCGAATATTTGCGGGTCGCCGCGCGCGGGCTGCGCATGAAGCTTGAAGCCGACCCCGCAAAGCCGGTGCTGATCCGCAACGAACCCGGCATCGGATACCGTATGGTCGGGGATTGAGCGCATCGCGCCCCCAAGCGGACAAGGCTTAACCGGTAAAGCGGCTAAGTCCTTGCAAGATTTTACATAAACAGCTCTGTCAATGACCCGTCACGAAAAGAGCGGGGATTCCTGCAAATGCGGGGTATTCGGGGCGTTTTACCGCGCAAATTGTCCCGCTTTTGACACCGGTCCCAAACCCGCCGCATCAACAATTTATTAGCTGTTCTCCGATAGATAGACTCCGGATTCACCTTAGTTAGAGGCTGTGTCCGGCATCAGCAAACCGGGCCGCCGGCGAGTATGTGTAATGACCAAAAAGCGGCACTCCGCTCTGACATTTCCGAAAGTGCATTGCGGCCCGCTTGGCGCAGGGTTGATGCGGCCGCTGCGCCGCCTGTTTGCCGACCGGTCGGGCAATACGATGATGATTATGGCGATGGCCTTGCTGCCCTTGCTCGGCATGATCGGGGCGGGGATCGACATGGGGCGCGGCTATTTTGCCAAAACCCGGCTCCAGCAAAGCTGTGACGCCGCCGTGCTGGCCGCGCGCCGCGCTCAGGTCGGCACCAGCCTGTCGGACGCTGCCAAGGCCGAAGCCGAACGCTATTTCAATTTCAACTTCAAACTGAGCGAACCCAATGCACGCGATGTGTCGTTCGCCGCGACGCAAAATGGCACCGACGAAGTGTTGGGCGTGGCCAAAGCCAAGCTCGACACCTCGCTCATGTATATTTTCGGATTCACCAATTTCAGCTTTGAAGCCAATTGCGGCGCGCGCATGAATTTGTCGGACACCGATGTGATGTTCGTCCTTGATACGACCGCGTCGATGAATGAAACCAATAGCGGCGATCCGGGGCCGCGCATTGCCGGCCTCAAGGTCGCGGTCAAAAGCTTTTTCGCAACGATGGAAGCGGCGCGGCAGACCGACACCAAGGTGCGCTATGGCTTCATGCCCTTTGCCACCAACGTCAATGTCGGCGATTCGTTGAAGCCCGAATGGATGGCCAGAAACTGGGTCTATCCCTCGCGCGTCAGTCTGGAGCGGCAGGAGCAGGCCAGCGACGGCTATCAATGGATTGAAGACCCCGCCGTTCCGGTGCGTTGGACCAATTCGGTCCAGAAAACGCAGACCGAGTTGCCACCTGAGCAATGTAAGGCACCGGTAGAAAATTACCGCGAAGAATATCGTAACAAGACCCCGGACCGGCTCGAAACCCAGCCCAATGGCGATGTGTGGGCCTATTATGAGGAAGATCTCTATTTCTTTGGCAGCAAATATTCTGTCTGGACCAACAGCAACGGCATATGTGTCGTCCATCGCGATAATTATGACGGCGTGATCAAGCATCGCGGCATCATCCGCAAGCCCGTCAAAGGCGGCCTGAAAACCGTTTATTATTGGGACTATAAAAACATAGATTATGATGTGAGCGGCTTCACCGGCTTTGCCGGGAACAAAGCTGGCCGCGAAACAAAGGTGAGAAGCTGGCCGATCGATACGAACCGCGTCAATCTGGCCGTCAAATGGAACGGTTGTATCGAAGAGCGCAAAACCACCCGTTTTGGCGGTGGCCTCATTCCGGCAGATTCCATTCCGTCCGAGGCGCTGGATATGGATATTTCGCTGGTCCCCGATGCCGCGCGACCGGATAGTTTGTGGGGCCCTGCGCTTCCGCAACTGGTATTTGCGCGCCACCGCAATGGTGAAGTCGGCACCTATGACAATATGACGACCGACGAGGTCATCACCCAATATCAATATTATGCCAATGCCGCTTATTATAATGACGGCTATTATGCCAATTGTCCGGCTCCCGCCAAAAAGCTGGCCGCGCTGACATCGGGCGCCCTCGATACCTATTTGAACGGGCTTACCCTTGGCGGCGACACCTATCCCGATATCGGCCTTTTGTGGGGCGCGCGTTTTCTGGTTGCGGACGGAATTTTTGCATCGGAAAATGCCGCGGCCGATTCCACCCGCCCGATTGGCCGCCATTTGATCCTGATGACCGACGGTCAGGTGGATACCAAGCATATGACCTATACCAGCTATAGTCTGGAACAGATTGTGCGGCGGCGCACGCCTTATGACACCTATCTCACCGACCAGATGATGAATGATGTCGTATCGAACCGTTTTGCATTGCTGTGCGAAGCGGCCAAGGCAAAGAACCTCACCATCTGGGTGGTTGCGTTCGGCACCACATTGACGCCGCTTTTGGAAAATTGTTCGACCGGCGGGCGCGCTTATCAGGCCCAGAATTCGCGCGAACTGGAAGATGCCTTCAAGGATATTGCCAGCCAGATTGGCGGATTGCGGGTGAGCCGGTGACGCGTTCATTCTCTCTCTCCCGCGCCCTGCGCCGCGATCAAAGCGGGGCCACGGTGGTCGAATTTGCGCTGGTCGCACCGATTGCGCTGCTGCTCATCATGGGAACATTGGAGCTTGGCTATCAGCAATATGTCGCCACTGTCCTCAATGGCGCGATGGATCAGGCGGGGCGCGATTCCGGCCTTGAAAGCGGCCCCGGCGCGGGCGCGCAAATCGACGCGATGGTGACGCAGCGCGTGCGCGATGTCGTCCCCAATGCGCAACTCGTGTTTAACCGGCGCGCTTATGCCGATTTCCGCTCGGTCGGGCGTCCGGAAGACTTTACCGATAACAAGATCGTCAACGGCGTGCGCGATCCGGGCGAATGTTTCATCGATTCGAACAACAATGGCCGCTGGGACAGTGTGCGCGGCAATGACGGACAGGGCCGCGCCGCCGAAGTCGTCGAATATAAGGTCGATGTCACTTATGACCGGCTGTTCCCGCTTTATGCCTGGCTCGGCTGGAGCAATGCGGTGACTTTGCAATCGTCGACCACGATGGTGAACCAGCCTTATGGCCGCCAGACCAAAGCTTCGACCGAGCCGGTTTGCACTTGAGGGATGACCGAGACGCCGATGACAATCCCTGCCCGCACCCTTTCCGTTCCGCACCAGCCCGCGCGCGGTTTGCATCGCCGCGCACGGCAGATGCTCTCGCGCATCAGTATGTCCGAACAGGGCCTCGCCTTTATCGAATTCGGGCTTATCCTGCCCTTGTTCCTCCTCCTCTGTTTCGGCGGGCTGGAGCTGGCCAATTATGCGCTGTCGCGCATGGCGGTGAGCAAGATTGCGGTCAATCTCGCCGACAGCGCCTCGCGCCTTGGCGAAGGCAATCCGCTCGCGGGCAAGCAGATTAACGAAGCGATGCTCAACGATGTGCTGGAAGGCGCGATCGCACAGGGTGCATCGCAGGATTTCCAGAACCGCAGCCGCATCATCCTGTCGAGCCTTCAGGTTAATGCCCAAGGCGGCCAATGGATTGCCTGGCAACGCTGTATCGGCGGCAAGACCGGCTATCAATCGACCTTGGGGCGTCAAGGCGACGGCGCGAGCGGCACCGCTTTTGGAGGCATGGGGAGCGGCACTACGCAAATCCGCGCAGCGCAAGGCTATGCGGTGATGGTCGCGCAAATCCAGTATCAATATAAGCCGGTGATCGGCTTTTGGAGCGCGCTGAGTGACGCGAATATCCTGTCTTACACCTCGGCCTTTCCGGTGCGTGAAAACCGTGATCTGACACGGGTCTATCCGGCGGCAGGCGAAGTCTCGCGCACCTGTTCCTGAAGCGCGTCCGTCCGATTCTCGCGCCTTGCCGGACGGGCATTTTCGCGCGATAACAAAGCCTCCCCTATCTCCACAACTGTCCCCACAAGGAGTCTTTCCATGACCCGTCCTTCGTCCATCGACCGCATTATCGACAAGCGCCCGCACGACCTTGGCGGCGGGTTTGAAGTGGGGCGGGTGCTGCCCTTCCATGCGCGGCGGATGGTCGGGCCTTTCACTTTCTTTGACCATATGGGGCCGGTTGATCTCGCCCCCGGCATCCCGCGCCAGTTGGACGTGCGTCCGCATCCGCATATCGGTCTTTCTACCGTCACCTATCTTTATGATGGCGCGATGACCCATCGCGACAGTTTGGGCTATGCGCAGGAAATCAAGCCCGGCGAGGTCAACTGGATGACCGCGGGGAGCGGCATCACCCATAGCGAGCGGTTCGAATATGCACGCGCGCACGGGGCGCATATGCACGGCATACAGGCATGGGTCGCGCTGCCGGTCGAAGATGAGGAAACCGACCCGAGTTTCCATCATCATGAAGGTGCGGACTTGCCGACTTGGGACGAAGCGGGCGTGCGCGGGCGGTTGATTGCCGGTTCCGCGATGGGGATGGCGGCGGCGGTCAAAACCCATTCGCCGCTTTTCTATATCCATTGGGATATGGATGCGGGCGCGGCCGCCACGCTCACCGCAGAGCATCCCGAACGCGCGCTTTATGTCGCAAGCGGCAGCGCGGAGGTGGACGGGCATCGCCTGCTCACCGGGCAAATGGCGGTGCTGAACCCCGGCGCGGATGTGCGGGTGGTCGCCGACGAGGCCGCCACCGTGATGGCGCTAGGCGGTGAACCGATTGGCGAACGCTTCATGTTCTGGAATTTCGTGTCGTCGTCCAAGGATCGGCTGGAACAGGCCAAGGAGGATTGGCGGCAAGGGCGGATGAAATTGCCGGTCGGCGATGATGAAGAATATATCCCCTTGCCCGATCCCCGCCCCGAACCGCCCGCGATGAGTTGAACCGCCCCCGCCAAAGGTCCGCACCCACCATATCTTGTGTTGCAGGGGTAAATCGGCAGATTTCCGCCAAAAACACCCTCTTAACTTCGCAAAGTCCGGGCTTATCGCCCTTTTTTGTAGGAGGTGTGTGGCACAAGATGTGGGGGTGAAGGTGCGGTTCGGGATGCGCGGTGCGTAGGGGCTGCATGACCTGTCCTGTCTAATATGAAAACAGCAGAGGATGGCGCAGGGGTAAAGTGTAGGACAGCGGGAAAAGAGTGTGGAGTAGCATTCCCCTCCCGCTTGCGGGAGGGGCAACGAAGCCTTAGGAATTTGAAAGCGAAGCTGAAAATTCTTAGGCGAAGTCGGGGAGGGCTTGGTTTACGCCGCCCGTCGTTGACAGCCCCTCCCCCGACCCAGTGAACTTGAAACTGCCCCCCGGCAGTTTCAGATTATGCCGGGGGCATAATCTCGTTCACTCGCAAGCGGGAGGGGAGATTAGCTACCCGTGACTCCGCCCGAAATCCGGTGCGGCGTCATCCTGACCCTGCTCGATAATCGAGCGGCGGATGGCACGGGTGCGGGTGAAGAGGTCGAACAGCGCATCGCCATCGTCCCAGCGGATCGCGCGTTGGAGGGCGCTTAAATCTTCGGAAAAGCGTTGCAGCATTTCCAAGACCGCATCCTTATTGTTCAAAAATACATCGCGCCACATGGTCGGGTCCGACGCGGCGATGCGGGTGAAATCGCGAAAACCGCCCGCGGAATATTTGATGACCTCGCTTTGGGTCACGCTTTCAAGGTCCGACGCGGTGCCGACAATCGTATAGGCGATAAGGTGCGGCAAATGGCTCGTCACCGCCAGCACCAGATCATGATGGGCGGCGTCCATTATCTCGACTTCGGCCCCCAGCGCGGTCCAGAAAGACGAAAGCCTTTCAACCGCCACCGGATCGGCTCCGGCGGGCGGCGTTAAGATGCACCAGCGCCCTTTGAACAGCGAGGCAAAGCCCGCTTCCGGCCCGCTATTTTCGGTGCCAGCCACCGGATGCGCGGGGATGATGGTGTGACCCGGAAGCGCCGCCTGCAAGGCGGCCATCACGCTCGCTTTGGACGAGCCGACATCGGACACTACCGCGCCTTCGGGCAGGTCTTTGGCGATCGCTGCCGCCGCTTCGCCCATCGCGCCGACGGGCACGCACAATATGACAAGGTCGGCGTCGATCACCGCCGTGCCGGGCTGGTCGGTCACATCATCGCATAGGTCAAGGCGGCGGGCGATGTCGCGCACCTCTACCGACCCGTCATGGCCGGTCAGATGCACGGTCGGCATTTCGGCGCGGATCGCGCGCGCCACAGACGATCCGATCAGGCCCAGCCCGATAATCGCAACCCGCGAAAAAGGGAGCATCGCTTTGCCTTACCCGCCGGTCACAAGCTCGCGGATCGCGGCGGCAACCCCGCGCGTTTCCTCTTCGGTGCCGATGGTGATGCGCAGGCCTTGGCCCAAGCCTTGGCCGGGCAACCAGCGCACAATATAGCCGCGCTGCATGAGGCCATTATAGACGCTTTCCGCCGACACAGTGCCTTCAAACAGCACCAAAAGGAAATTGCAGGCCGAAGGCACGACGCGCACGCCCTGATCGCCCAAGGCTTCCATTTCCTGCGCCAGAAAACCCAGCCATTCGGCATTATGCGCGCGGCTGGCATCGACAAATTCATCGTCGCCGAGCGCCGCGACCGCTGCCGCTTGCCCGCAGGTCGTCACATTGAACGGCGCGCGGATGCGGTGCAGCATCGCGATAATATCCGCGCTCGCATAGCCCCAGCCAATGCGTTCGGCGGCCAGCCCGTAAATTTTGGAAAAGGTGCGCGTGACCAAAACATTGGCCGCATTTTCGGCAAGCGCAAGCCCGCCATCCTCTTCTTGCGGCTCCAAATATTCGGCATAGGCCTGATCAAGCACGAACAAAATATCGGGGCGCAATCCGGCATGGAGCCGCGCAATCTCCGCGCGGCTCGCGAGCGTGCCGGTCGGATTGTTGGGATTGGCGACATAGACGACTTTGGTGCGTTCGGTAACGGCGGCGAGCAGGCCATCAACATCGGTGGCATAGTCTTTGGCCGGGACTTCAATGGGGGTAGCACCAACGCGACGGGTCGCGATTTCATAGACCGCAAAGCCATATTGCATGAACAATATTTCATCGCCCGGGCCAGCAAAGGCGGACGCTGCCATATGCAGCAATTCGTCCGATCCGGTGCCATAGATGATGCGCGCGGGGTCCAGGCCATATTTGGCCGCCAGCGCCTCGCGCAAGCCGATTGCGCCGGGGTCGGGATATCGCGCCAAATCCTTTTGGCCTTCCGCAAACGCCGCGCGCGCCTTGGCGCTGGTGCCAAGCGGATTTTCATTCGCCGACAATTTGATAAGCGCGCGCCCGTCATCCGATTTGGCCTTGCCGGGGACATAAGGCGCAATGTCCTGAATCCATTGCTTGGCCCGAGGCGCGGAAGTGGGGGCGGGGGTGGTTGGCGTGGCGGTGCTGTCAGTCATAATGGCTGCGCTGTATCGGATGCAAGCGCCGAGGCAAAGGGGGTTTGTTTGTGGGGAGGGGGGAGGCGCGACATAAACTCCCCTCCCTTCAGGGAGGGGTTGGGGGAGGGCCTGTCAACTATCCAGTCCGCCTCAGCTTAAACCAAAGCCCTCCCCGACTGCGCCTAAGAATTTTCGCTTCGCTTCAAATTCCTAAGGCTCCGTTGCCCCTCCCGAGCGGGAGGGGTTCAGCTATTGAAAACCCCCGCTGCTTCCGGATAGAGCCGCTCCAGCAACGCCCGCGCCAGTTTTGCCAATAGCACTTCGGCCTTACCCTCGACCCCCGCATCGCCCTCGCGCGCCTGATGGAGCAGCGCCACCACCGCGCCTTTATGCGCCTCGACCACATTTGCCACGGCTTCCTGCCAGTAAGCGGGGTGTTCGCTTTGTGTATAATCACCGCGCCCGCGTCCGAAATGGGCGACCGCGAGATAGCGCAGCAGTTCGGCGCGCACCAATCCTGCGAAAAATTCGTCGGACCAACTGACCGTCGCGCCATCCTGCCCGCGCACCAGATTATAGCCGCGCGCCAATGTGCCTGCGCCCAAGGCGCCCAATATGCCGCCTACGATCATCCCGCCGCCCAAGGTCAGGCCGCCCGCCGCAACATCCGCCGCAAGCCCGCTCACCGCGCCGGACATCAGGCCGCCGAGCATCGCGGCAAAACCTTCATGCGCAGGCTCGCTATTCTGGTAATCCTTGCCCAGCCGTTCGAGCACCTGCCGCGTGGCCTTGCCGGTGAGGCCGTGGAGGCGGATCAGCGTCTCGGTCGATTCGAGCGTCGCGCTTTCCGCACGTTCGGCAAGTTTCGCCATCGCCGCGCGGGTCTGTGCTTGCCCCTCGCCGCTGCCACGCAGCATGTCGGTAAGTTGGCCCAATAATTTGCGCCCGACCACCGGTTCGCGGTCGCGCGCGGCGGCGACCAGCGCCTTGGCCAGCACCGCCATCGACGCGCTGAAGCGGTCAAGATTGAGCCGCTGCCACTCGCCGGTCAGCCGGTCCATTGCGGGGCGTTTGTCGGGCGGCAGTAGCGGCGTAATCGCGTCGAACAACTGCCCTTCCTGCACCCAGCAGCGCGCAAAAGCGTCCAACGGCATTGCGCCTTTGACCACCGCGAACGGGCGCAGATGCTCTTGCCAGCGCCGCACTTCATCGCCCGTATCGCCGCGCGGCGGGCCCATCTGGTTCAACAGCAAAATGACCGGCTTGCCGATCCAGTCCAGCACTTCCATTTCGAGCGGCACATAGGCCGCGCCCGCCGGATCTTCCGCCGCATTGACGAGATAGAGGATGATATCGGCATTATCGCGCGCATTTTTGACCGCCTGCTGGCTCGACCATAAGGGGCGCTCTTTCCACCGGTCCCACACCTGGGTGAGCAGCCAGCCGACCGGATTGCCGCTCATGCGCAGCCGCTTTAGAAGCCGCGACGTATCGCCAAAGCCCGGCGTATCCCACAACATCATCGTGTCGCCGCCCGCCTGCACCAGCACATAGCCGGTCGCGACATCGGTGACATGCGCCGCATCGCGCACCTCGCCGACATCGCGGCCCAGCAAAGTGCGCGCGAGCGTGGTTTTGCCCGCATTGGTGTGCGAAATCAGGCTGAGGTTGACGGTGGTGCCGCCGGGGGCGACCGGCTCCGTCATGCTGCCCGTGTACTTATCCGTCATGACGTCATTCACCGGCGCATCTCCTGCATCGCCGCATCGCGCGCAAAGGCGGCCTCCAGCCGTTTGACGAGCGCATTTTCCTCCTCGCCTTCAAGGTCGGCGGCAAAGACAGGGGCGCCCGCGCTGTGCAGCATATCCTCCCATGCCGCGCGGCGGGCAGTGAGGCGCGTATCGCTATCGGCTTGCGCACCCAAACGCGCGCGATAGCTGCTTTCATCTAGCAGAGCGGCGGTTGAAGTTCCGCTTTTGGCCGCCTTGATTTGCTCCGTGACCCCGCGCGCAAACGCCCCGTGATTTTCCGCTTCGGGGGTCGAGGCGAGGTTGAACAGCAGCAGATGATGGTCGATTTCGGGCGCAAAATTTGCGCTTTCCAGCCATTCCTCCTCCGCGCCATAATCGACCGCGCTGTCGATTTCGACCCTCGCGCCATCGCCAAAAGCGGCGCGGACAAGGCGGGTAAGCCGCGCGATGGTGTCATCGGACGGGCGATAGGCATAGGGCGTGACGCGCACCGTGCCCGCTCCGCCTTCAACGCTGCGCAACAAGCGCCTGACATAAAAATCCTCGCGACCCGGCACGGGGAAATGATGCGCGAGTCGCCATGCCTTTGCCGCACTCCAGCTTGCGAGCAACAGGCGCGGAGCGATGACGAACAATGCGGCGCTGGCGGCATAAAGATGGATCCACGGCCCGGCATTTTCGCCGCTGCTCCCCGCACTCCAGCGTAAGGCAGCGATATGCGCTGCATCGGGAAGCGGGACACCGGTGAGGGTGCTGGCAGGCCCCAGCAACAGGCTGATGATGCGATGCACCGCATCGGGCCCAAGGAAGGTGCTTTCCCATCCGGCGCGATATTCGATGCCGAGTGCGCGCAGATAAAGCCCGCCGATGACGCCAACCGCGAACAAGGCCGCGCCCAGATGCAGGGTGCGCGCGCCCCGCGCCGAGGTGAGGTTGGCCGAGGCGCTATTCCATTCGCCCAGAAAACCTGCGAGCGCGCGGCCCATGCCGTCCTGCCCGCGCATCCGGTCAGCGGCGCGGCGGGCAATGCTGCTCACCATTTTGGCGAGGAAACCTTGCCCTTTGGCTCCACCAGTCACCCCGCCGCGCGCAAGGCCCGCTATCCCTGCGCCGATTATCGCCAAATAGACCGCGAAATTCCACGCAAACATACCCACCAGCGGGAAGGCGATGATGTTCATATGCTTGCTGCTGCCCATTTCATTGCTGGCAAAACCAACCAGCAACGCCACCACCGGCACCAGCCAGCCGAGCCAGCTTGGCCAGCGCGCATAACGCAGCACATCGGCGACGCGCGGATGGCGGGTTTCCAAGCGCACCGCGGCAAATTCGGCCCGCCGCGCCAGATAGTCGCGTGCGCCGCCGCTCCGCCCCGCCTGATCGGCCTGCGCGCGGTCCTCGCGGGTCAGCAGCACGCCGTCGCGATCCTCGCTCTCGACGCTGCGCACGAGCAGAAATTGACGGGCTTGCGCTTCGTTCACGCTGGTCCTCACTCCCCTTCCGGCCTTTACGGCCTCAACCTCCGTGATGCCGCCTCACGCGCACCGGCGCAAGACAGACAAGAGCATAACGCACAGAGTTTGCATCTTATCCATCGTTTCCGCGTTGAGCCCCTCCCCTTCAGGGGAAGGGTTGGGGTGGGGGCTGTCCGTATAGCGTAGAGCCAACCGCTAGCACCCCACCCCACTCCGACTAAGAATTTTCACTTCCGTTCAAATTCCTAAGTCTGCTTTGCCCCTCCCCTGAAGAGGAAGGGGCTGGTCATGCCCCCCCACAAACAGTTGAACCGCGCGCCGTCTTGGCTTAGCGCGGGGCATTATGGATCCCGCCGCTTCGCCTTACGGGCTTAACCGCACGCTGACGCTCACCGAACCGCTCTTGCTGGATAGCGGGGCAAAGCTTGCGCCGCTTGATATTGCCTATGAAAGCTATGGCACGCTCAATGCGGATAAATCGAACGCTATCCTGATCTGCCATGCGCTGACCGGCGACCAATTTGTCGCCTCGGCCCATCCGATGACCGGCAAGGGCGGGTGGTGGACGCGCATGGTCGGCGAAGGCAAGCCGGTCGACCCTGCGCGCCATTTCATCCTGTGCATCAATGTGCTGTCGGGCTGCATGGGATCGAGCGGGCCTTCTTCGATCAATCCTGCGACGGGCAAGCCGTGGGGCATGGATTTTCCGGTCATCACCATCCGCGATATGGTGCGCGCACAAGCGCGGCTGCTCGACCATTTAGGGATTGAACAGCTTCATGCCGTCATTGGCGGGTCGATGGGCGGGATGCAGGCGCTGAGTTGGGCGGCAACCTATCCCCAGCGCGTGCGCGCGGCGGTTATCATTGCCTCGACTGCCCGGCATAGCGCGCAAAATATCGCGTTTCACGAAGTCGGCCGCCAGGCGATTATGGCCGACCCGCGCTGGCGCGGCGGCGCTTATTATGACGATGGCGACGCGCCCTCCTCCGGCCTCGCGGTTGCGCGTATGGCCGCGCACATCACCTATTTGTCCGAAGCGGGTTTGACCGAAAAATTCGGCCGGCGCTTGCAGGATAGAGACGCCAAAAGTTTCGGGTTTGACGCGGATTTCCAGGTCGAAAGCTATTTGCGCTATCAAGGTATTGCCTTTGTCGACCGGTTCGATGCGAACAGCTATCTCTATATCACCCGTGCGATGGATTATTTCGACTTGGCCGAAGAATATGGCGGCCGCCTCGCCGACGCGTTCAAGGGCAGCCCGACGCGTTTTTGCCTAGTGAGTTTCGACAGCGACTGGCTCTACCCGACCGCCGAATCGCGCAACATCGTCCATGCGCTCAATGCTGCGGGCGCGCCGGTGAGCTTTGTCGAACTGTCCAGCCCGTTCGGCCATGATGCATTTTTGCTGGAAGCCCCCGAAATGAACCGCATCGTCGACGGCTTTTTGCGCGCGGGGGAGTGAGGTGGACGCCTAAAATCGTTCTTCCTCGCGCTGGTTTCGGGTCACGACTATTAAAGTTCCTCCCCAAGCTTGTCTTGGGGAGGTGGCGCGCGCGTAGCGCGTGACGGAGGGGTTATGCGCGCCAGCGGCGCGCGCGATTGCCAAGGCAATCGCTTTTACCCCTCCACCATTCGCCCACGGCGAACGGCCCCCCTCCCCGAGCAAGCTCGGGGAGGATCTTAAGATGTGTGTCCCAGGACAAGCTTGGGGAGGATATTCCCCGGCCTCACCCCCGGCCTCACCCCCGCGCTTGCATCCGCGCCAAATATCTTGCCAGCACGTCGATTTCCAGATTGACCTTGCGGCCCGGGGTCAGGCTTTCCAGCGTCGTGACCGCGCGGGTGTGGGGGATGATATTCAATCCGAAATGGGCGCTGCCGTCCGGTTGATCTTCGACCGCATTGACAGTGAGCGAGACGCCATCGAGCGTAATCGACCCTTTTTCGGCAATGGATGCGGCGAGATGCGCAGGCGCGGCGATGACCACGCGCCAGCTATCGCCTTCGGGGGTGATGCTGACGACTTCGCCCACGCCATCGACATGGCCGGTGACGATATGACCGCCCAGTTCGTCGCCGACTTTGAGCGCGCGTTCCAGATTGAGACGGCCGCCTTCGGTCCATAAAGGCGCGGTTTTGTCCGTCGATTCGCCGCTAATATCGACCGCGAACCAGTTGCCCGTATCGTCTGCGCCCTTATCCACCACGGTGAGGCACGCCCCCGAACAGGCAATTGACGCGCCCAATGCCACGCCCGCCATGTCATAATCGGTGCCGATGACAAGCCGCAAATCGCCGCGCTGTTCCACGCTGCGGATCGTGCCGATGTCGGTGATGATGCCGGTAAACATGAATCGTCCTTTCGTCGCGCAAGCCCGTAAGGGCCGCTTTCACACCGCCTCGTATAGCTCCATGCGGTCCTTGCCAAGCTGGCGCGCGTCGGTCATGCGCCAGCGGCCATGTGCATCGTCGAGCCGGTCAAGCCCGATTTCGCCGAGCGCGGCCTTGCCGATGCCGAGCAATATCGGCGCGCGATAAAGGAGGAGCCGGTCGACCAGCCCCGCCTTCAAGAAGGCCGCCGCGACCCACGCACCGCCTTCAACCAGCACCGATTGGACATGGTCCAGCCGCGCTATATCTTCGGGGCGCGGCAATAAAGTCCAGCCGTCCGGCGCACTATGGCTATGCGCGGAGAGCAGCAACCGTTCGGGGCTGCGCTGTTCAAGGCCGGAAAGCCGCACATCCAGCTTGGGCGCATCGCGTTCATAGGTGAGGCGGCCCACCAATATGGCGTCATGGCGTGCGCGTTCCAGATGGGCGTGCGCGCGGGCGCGCTCCCCCGTAAGCCAGCGGCTCGACCCGTCACGCAGCGCAATCTGCCCGTCAAGCGACGTCGCCAGTTTGAGCGTGACTTGCGGGCGGCCTTTCAAGGTGCGGGTCAAAAACCCGCCTAATTGCCGCCGCGCATCGGCCGCGCGCACGCCTTCTGTCACGTCGGTACCCGCGGCGCGAAGGCGGGCAAAGCCTTGCCCTGCGGTGCGCGGGTCGGGATCGGTGAGCGCGGCAACTACGCGCGCAACCCCGGCTTCGACCAACAATGCGGAACAAGCGGGGCCGCGCTTGCTGTCATGTGCGCAGGGTTCCAAGGTCACATAGACAGTTGCGCCGCGCGACTTTTCGCCCGCCTCTGCCAATGCCATCGCTTCGGCATGGGGACGGCCGCCCGGCTGGGTCCAGCCCCGCCCGACGATGATGCCATGTTTGACGATGACGCAGCCGACCGACGGATTGGGCGAAGCGGGGCCGATGCCGCGTTCGGCAAGCGCAAGGCTTGCGCCCATATAGCGAGTATCGGCCCCGTTGCGGTTCACCCGATCAGCTCCCCAGCGACCAGACCAGCCCGGCAATCATCCAGGCGATAAATAGCGCGAGCGGGGCGGCCCACATCGGCGCGAGCGCGGCCGGTTCGGCACCGTCGGGTATCGGCCCTTTGCCATGCACCATCGGCCCGACCAGATTTTTACCGCGCACCAGATAATAGACGACCGCCACCAGATGCAGCGCAATCAGCGCGAGCATCACATTGAACAGGCTTTCATGCAGGTCGGTAATCTGTTCGCTCATATCGAGCGGGACAAAATGCGCGAGCGGGCCTTCCATCAGCCCGTCTTTATCGGTCGCAAACAGGCCAAGCCCGACCTGCAGGCTCACCACAAGGATGAGCGCAAACACGCTAAGGCTACCCAGCGGATTATGGCCGATGTCCGACCAGCTTTTCCGGTCTTTAATATAAGCACGGATGCGCGCAGGGCCACTGGCAAAGCGGGAAAAACGCGCGGTCGACCCGCCGATAAAGCCCCAGAAAATGCGGAACAGCATGAGCAACAAAATCATCATGCCAACCCTTTGGTGCCAATCGAGCAGGCCGTTTTCCGCCGTATACCATGCGGCGATGATGAGCAGCACAAGGGTCCAGTGGAACAGACGCAGCGGCATATCCCAAATAGGGCCCCAAATCGGGCCACCCCGCGCGCCTGTCCTTGCTGCTTCGCCCTCCATTTTCCCTCTTGCCGGGTCGCTAGCGAGCTCACCTTGCGTCGGCCCGTCCATCGTCAATCGTCAACCCGATAGCTGTCGTGGCACGCTTTGCACGCAGCGCCGACGGGCGCCATCGCGGCCTTGAACGCGGTCGCATCGTCCGACGAGGACGCATCTTTCAGCGATTGCGCCACTTCATAAAGCTTGGCGGCCTTGGCCTTGAAATCATCCTGATTTTGCCAGATGTCGGCCTTGGCGTCGGTTTTGCCCGCGTCAGGGCCGGTGCCGGGCGCGAACCAGGAAGGAAGCGCGGTTGCGCTGCTCATCACAATGTCCGCATTTTCGCGCACTTTGATCATGTCGGGCGTGCCAGCCTTGGCTTCACGCGACAAAGCTTTCATCGCATCGCCCAGCTTTTCGAAATTATCGTGGCGCAGTTTCTGTGCGTCCACAGCCGCCTGACCGCTGATCGCGCCGGTCGGGATCGTGGTTTGCGGGCCAGCCGATGCAGCGGGCGCGGGTTCGACCGTGCTACCGGGCGCAGGGTCGGCTTCGGCCTGCTTGGTGTCGCTCTGCTGACATGCACCGAGCGCCAGTGCGGCGGCGGTGCACAGGATGAGGGAGGAAAATGAACGCATGGGCAATAGTCTCCTTCGCTTTAAGGTCCACAAGCTTGTTGCATGAACCATGTAGCGAAGCCAAGCCCGTTCGCGCGCGGGCCGTGAAATCCTGCCGCTTTTTAGGGGCAGGGCGTGCGGAGGGATAGTGATGGCGTGGCGCGCAACCTGTCTTCGATACACCGCCCTTGCGGGCGGCACTCAGGACGAGCGGGGAGTAAGAAACGGGCCTTATTTCTGGGCTGGAGCGGTTTTATCCGCAGGCGCAGCTTTACCGGCGGGCGGCGCGGCTTCGGTGCCGGGGGCGGCTTCATAGTCGATGCCGAGCGAATCCGCGACCGCGCGGTAAGCCTCGCGCCGCTTGGCATTATCCTCGTTCGCCTGTTTGGCGCGCTCCAGCCAATCCTTTTCGACATCGGCCTGACTGCGGTCGAGCGGCCAGCTTTCGACATAGATGATGCTCGGCCCTTGCGGCTCGGGGGTGAGGCTGCGGTAAATCACATACATGACGACCGCCGGAATGGTGATCGCAAGGCCCATGCTCGCCCAGCGGTGCGGGCGGTCTTCCTTCACATAATTCCACAGGTCGGCAATCGCGCCGAGATGGTCGCGCGGGCTGCGGTCGTCCTCCGCGTCGGGCCGGAAAAATTTCATGGGGCTTAAATAGGCAGGATGGGAACGCATTACCAGTATTTCCCTTCATCACTATGCCGCCTGCGGGCCGCCTCGCAATCTTTGCGTGTGGACGGACCGGAGCAGAGAGGCGAAAAGGGAGGAACGATCCGTGTCCGACCGTCCCTCCCTTCGCTATGCGGGCGCTTTTGCCCCCGCCCACTTTTCAAGCCTGGAGGAGAGGATCAGGCCTGATCAAGACGGAACACAACGCTGGTCGTGAACCATTCTTCCTGCGCCACGCCGTCACGCGTGGCCGGTTTGAAACGCCAGCTCCCCATCGCCTGCCGCCGCGTCGCTTCGGCAAAGGCGGGGTCGGTGGCCGACAGGATTTCCACCTGTTTGACCCGTCCGTCCGTGCCGACCAGCACTTTCACCGACACGCGCCCTTCTTTTTCCAGCCGCTGCATCGCGGCAGGGTAATCGGGTTGGAACGCGCGCGCATATTTGGGATCGCGCATCACTTTGGTGATAACCGGGTCCGCAGCAACGGGCGGCATAGGTGTGGGCGGCGGCACATAGGGCGCAGGGTCAAGATCCTTGCCTACCGTCGGCGTAAAGTGCGTCATGGCGGGATCATAGGGTTCCACCATGCTATCCGTTAACGGCTTCACATCGGTGACGGGCTTTACCACCGTCACATTTGTTTTGGGTTGATGCTCGACCTTTTTGATTTCAACCGGCTTCTCCTTAGGCTGAGGGGGCGGCGGGATCGGTATATTTGAACCGTCAATAATGATGATGTGCTTTTTGATTGCCTCGGCATTCATGCTCATCAGGCCCAGCCCGACCAGCGCAACAATCCCGCCGGTGAGCAGCATCGCGGTCGGCGAAAATTTCTGGTCCGCGCCATAGCTATAGCGTTGGTCCGCCAGCGCCCGGTGTGACGCTTCGTGTGAGAGGCCCGCATGGCCCGCACCCGCGAGTCCGGCCGCTCCTTCCGCCGTCCGCATCCATTTCTGTTTCCACAGGATAAGTCCCAGCATCCTCTGTCTCCTAACTTATGCCAGAGCGTTAGGTGCGGGGGCGTTTATGACGCTTATGCCCGCATTTTCGCGCACCGGTCATGCCGGATCATGGCTGGCGGGGTGTCGGGAGGAGTCGCAAAGACGGTCGCCTCACCTCTCATCTTCCCGACCCGGTCCGTTTCGACCATGATCTGATTCGTAACGATATATTATATCATATGCTTGTCAAGCCTTATGCTGGAGAATGGATAAGGCATGGGACAGGATGCGCGATCCGGACGCAAAAGAGGGCGTGGCACGACATATGGGCGTGGCGCGACATGGGGGCGTGCCGCGAAATGTGCGGGTGGCGCGTCTTGGGGGGCCTAACCGGGATTTGGGCGCGGGATTTGGGCGCGGGATTTGCGGCACGGAACGTAGGACGCAGATTAATTGCGCGCGCGAATATGAGAGGACAGCGCAGATAAGGACCGGACGGATGAACCAAAATCATTGTTCAAAGGCACGCCTCCAACAACCTGTCGTCATTGCGAGCGCCGAAAGGCGTGCGGCAATCCAGCCAGCCTGCCGACCCCCGCGCCGCCCTCCTCCCTTCTCCCCGCATGGGTCTCGGCGTGCATAAATGCGGCGGGCAAGGATGTGTGGCCTTGAGGGCAACCAAGCCGCGCCCACCGCCACCCGCCACAATGTGAATTTTCGCACTTATCGCGCTTTGCCGTTGCGCGCCTTTGCGCGTGCTGGCAGCATCCGGCTCCGATGGCGTTACGGGTCGCGGCGGATAGAAGGACGGGGAAAAATCCCGCATTTTTTCGTGCATAAGGCCATCAGCACCGGTCTTTCCCCCTTCTAAGGACTCCCCCTTAAAGGCCGGTTACCGGTGGGAGGGGCAAAGCGATGCAGTATGAAATTTCGAACAAGACGATTGACGGTATTACCGATCTGGTCGTGTGGGCGCCGATCAAACAGGGTTTTATCCGCGCCTTTGAAAATGTGACCTATGAAAGCCGGTTGAAGCTGGTCGCCGAAGCCTTGCACAAGGTCCGCGTCAGCGCGCGCGAGCATGAGCTTATCACCCCCTTTGCCGACACGGCCGAGCGCATCCTGACCTTGCTCGATTTCCGCATCGGCATTGCCGACCGCGACCTGTTTTCGGTGCGGTTCGAACCGAAAAACGACCCCCTGTTCGGCAAAGGCTATGACGCGCAGATGGAGCCGCGCCGCTACCTCTATCTCGCTGCCACCTTCGATGGCGCGTGGGAGCCTTATATGCGGCTCATCTGGGACCCGCTCGGCCCGTTCCTCGATCTGCTATTATGCAATTGCGAAGGCTATATGCCCGCAGGCGACAACGGCTTTCCGGCCTATGCGCAATGGGTGCGCGATAACCAGCTTGATTCGGCGATTTTTTATTCGACAACAGGCCTCACCGTCAAAGACCAGATTTACCTGTCCAAGCTGGAACGGTTGCAGCGCAGCCTGCCGCCCGAGCAAGTCGATCTTGCGCTCGCCAAAATGACCGGTGATGACCCGACAACCGAGGCCGCGCGCTTCCGCAAGGCTGCGCTCCAGCCCGGCAATCCGGCGGGGTTCGAGGTCCACCGGCTCGCATTGGAGGCGCTGACCGTCCTCTACCGGCTGACCGACTATTATCCACCCGACCGGCTGCTCCCCAATGACAAGCCCCCCGAAGACCCCGACCATGAACCGGGCGACGGGCGCTTTTTGTTGCGCGCGGCGCAGATGCTGCTCGATGGCTGGGATCCCGCGATGCTGAGCCCGCAAGCGCGCGCCGCATATCAGGAGCCTCTTGGCTGGTTCGCGATGAAACCGCCCCCGCGCATTGGCGAAGCGGGTGCGGGAGACGGCACGGAAGACGGCAATATGCCTGATCCTGACCCCGTTCCCGACCCGCGCGAAGTACAAGCGGGGCTGCTTTCCGCCTATGATAAGCCCGACGCGCCCGTCACCCACGGCGCGCTGCTCCTCATGCAGATCACCGATGCGGCCAAGCTGCGCCGGTTTTTGAAGGCCTTCCCGATTAGCTGGGAGAGCGAAACTCCCGATGACGGCATTTACCGCACCTTGGCCTTCACCCATAAGGGGCTGGAGCGGATGCGCTTGCCGCATGATGTATTGCGCAGCTTCCCCAAGGAATTTCGTGAAGGCATGGAGACGCGCTCCGGCCTGCTCGGCGATTTTCGGGAAAATCATCCGCGCCGCTGGACATTGCCCGAACGCAACTGGCCGCCGCGCCATAAGGAAGAGCGGCAGGCGCGCCCGCCGGTTGAATTGTCCGAAGTGGATTTCATCATCCAGCTTCGCGCCGTCGAGCGCGTCTGCCCGATGCCGCAAGCCGAAGCGGGGAACCAGTCCGTCAGCCCCGCGCCGCAACCTGACGTTTCCGGCGGGGACGGTGCAGAGGCCGCCATGCCAGCGCCGCCATCGCTCCTGCCCTATCCCGATTATCGCAGCGAAGCCGCGCGCCAATTCATAGCCGACAGCGGCGACCCCGAAAAATTTTCCGCCGAAGAACTGGATGCAGCCGATCCTGTTTTGGCCGATGATCCGCTGCCGGCGCTCATCGCCGCTATCGGCGGGGACTGGAGCGAGATTGGCGCGCAACTGGTCGCGGTCGAATCGATGCACCGCGCGGATAATCATGCGCCGGATAATGCCGATACCGAATCAGCCGGTGGCAGCATGACGCCGCCAGCGCCCCCGCTCCCGCCTTCCGCGCGCGTCGACCATTTCGGTTTCCGCGATGGCATCAGCCAACCGGGGCTTGCAGGACAAGCGGGCATCATCCCGCGCGATGTGGTGAAACCGGGCGAGTTGTTGCTCGGCTATCCCAATGATCGCGGCGATGCGGGGCTTCCCGCCGACGAGACATGGTTCCGCAACGGCAGCTTCCTCGTCATCCGCAAAATTTCGCAAGATGTACCCGCGTTCAACCGGCTGATCGCATCGGGGGCAGCGCATGGCCTCGACGCCGATCATACAGCCGCGCTTCTCATGGGCCGCCACCGCGATGGCCGTCCGCTGGTGACAGGCGCGACCACGGACCCGACCACAGGCCCGACTGACCATAATGATTTCGACTATAGCACCGACAGCGAAGGGCTGGCCTGCCCCTTTGCCGCGCATGTCCGCCGCACCAATCCGCGAGAGCCGTTCCACAAGCGCCCCGCCCCGCGCATCTTGCGGCGCGGCATGTCCTATGGCCCGCGCTATGAAAGCGATCCCAAAGCCGACCGCGGCATTTTGTTCATGGCCTATAATGCGAGCATTGCCGAACAGTTTGAAACCATCCAGCGATGGATAAATGGCGGGAACAGCAGCGGCGTTGCGGCCGCGCAAGGCGATCCGCTGATCGGGGTCGGTCCCAAAAGCGGCAAGGGCGTTTTCCGCTGTGTGCTGCACGAGACCGGGGCCAATGGCGCGCCGCCATCCGAGCGCGTGGTGCGTCTCGACATCCCCGACCGCGTCACGCGGTTACGCTGGGGCGCTTATTTCTTTGTGCCGTCGCGCACCGCGCTCGCCAAAATATGCGACCCCGCGCTCGATGCGCCGGTGAGCAGCGACCCCGCCGCGCGCAAGGGCGAGGATCTTATCGCCAAGATCGAAGCCTTGCCGCCACAGGCGCGCGATTTCCAGTGGAAGTCCATCCTTGAAGACTTTCGCACCAAAGACCCGTCCGAACGCAGCACCAGCCCGCAAGTCTGGACCGCCATCCGCGATTATCGCGACGGAGTTTACCGCCTGCCGCTCATGGCCAAAAAGCCGGGGCCGAAACCGCATCCGGTAGCCAATGGCAAGTTCAGCCTCAAAAATGTCGATATTTTTTCAGACGGCGCGGATCGCGGCGCGGCGGGCGAGGAACAGGGCGTTATCCTTGTTGGCAGCACCGCCAAAATCGACCAGGTCCTGTCCGATGCCAAGCGTTTTTCGGTCGCCGAACAAGGCCGCCGTGTCGAACAGACGGTCGGCCCCATCTATGTCGCGCAAGACCCTGACGCGCGTTATTACCGGGAATCCGCTGACACCAACGCCGCCTTATTCGCTTATGGCGAAGCGGAGGCCTATGCGCTGGCCTATGCGCTCGGCTCGGCCTTTCTGGAGCGCCGCAGTCAGGCCGCCGATGCGACCGCCGCCCAGCTCGGCCAACCCAAATCGGAGGCCTTTTTCAAGCTCGAATTGCGTCGTGAATATTTGATGCCGGTGTTGGGGATGTTGTGCAGCCGCTGGTTCGATATTCCTGACGCGCTCGGCCCGGATGGCAAGAGCGCCTTTATCGACAATGGCGGCTGGAGCTGGGAGCCTCCGGCCCCGCATGGCACACGCAGGCCGCATTGCCCCGGTGACTTCATGGCCCCGTCGCGCGAAGCTTTTTATCCGCGCCCGACCGATACAATCCGCGATTATGGCCGCAAACATGGCGCGGCGCTGCGCACCGCCGCGCTTGACCTTGTCAAAGCCTATCGCAGCCAACCCGATAAGCTACAGGGCCTGATTTCCAAGCCGCTCTTTGCGATGATCGCCGATGATGATTTGCTCGCCCGCAACCTCGTCGGCAGCATGACGGGGATGCTCGCGCCGACCGACGGCAATTTGCGCGCGGTGCTGTTTGACTGGCTCACCGACCAGACGTTGTGGCAGCATCAGGCCGCGCTCCATCGCCTGTCAGGGAACCGCCAGCCTGCAACCTATATGCAGGCGCGCGATGCGTTGCGCGTGCCCATCGAGGCCGCGATGCGCAAACGGCCCGCGCCCGATCTTGTCTATCGCACCGCCACGCGCGACACCGTGCTGGGGCGCGAGCGCATCCGCAAAGGCGATCTGGTGATTTTGGGGCTGGTCTCCGCAACTGCCGAGCAAGGCGGGTCGGTGGATACCATTTTTGGTGGCCACCGCTCCGCCGCCGCGCAACCCGCAGGGCAGCCCGTTCACGCCTGTCCTGCTTACAAGATGGCGATGGGGTCGATGCTGGGCATCATCGCCGCCTTGCTCGATGTCGGCCGCATACAGGCCCAACCCGCCTCGCTCATCGTGCGGATCAGCGGGTGGCAGATTAATTGATACGGGGTGGACGTAGGAGGGGGTAAGGTGGCGCGTTACTGCATGTCCGTGCTTCGACAAGCTCAGCACTAGCGGGTTGTAAGGGGCGGGAATGAAGTGGCGGGCTATGATTAGCCCGGATATGATTAGCGGGGGTATAAAGCGGGGTATAACGGGCGCGTTTTCAGCAGCGGCGTTATAAAATCCCGGCCCGCGCCGCGCTATTTTTCGCGGCTTGATGCGGAGACTGGCGGATTTGGGCGCTGCGTTCGGCATGGCCGAGATAGCGCGCGGCTTTCTGTCCGTCTCCTGCCTTGGCCGCCGCCGTCGCCATGGCGCGCCACGCCATCGCTTCGCCCAACCGGTCGCCCTTGCGCGCACGTAACGCTGCGCGGGCGGCATGGTGGCGCGCTTCTGCCACGCGGTCGAGCGTCACCAGCGCCTCGGCGAGCCAGCCATGATTGAGCGAGATAAATTGCTGGCTTGCGCTCGCTTCAAGCCAGTCGGTCGCGTTGCGGATGGTGTCCACCGCCGCAACATCGCCGCTAATCTTCCAGCGCGCAAACGCCCCTAATGCGCGCGCCATCGCGAACAGATAGCGCGCCTTGACCCGCTCGGCGACGCGCCGCCCCTGCTCGGCATAGTGGAGCGCCTTGGCATATTCGCCCTGCCACAACAGCGCCGCGCAGCGCATCGTCAGCACCGATGCGGTCATTTCATGTTCGGTCGGCCCCATCACCGCTATCGCCGCGTCAAAATCGGCGAACGCCGCATTGAACGCGCCCATATCCGCGCGCACAAAGCCGCGACAGGAGAGCGAATAAGCATGGCTCAGCGTCGCATTGCCATGGCCGGGCTCAGCCTTTTCCATCGCTGCAATCGCACTGTCGAGCAAGGCCAACGCCGGGCCATAATCGCACGCGGTCGCATGGGCTTGGCCCAGATTGGCAGGGATTTGCGCGGCCATACGCTGTTCGCCCGACGCTTCTGCCGCCGTCAAAGAGGCGCGGAAATGGTCGAGCGATGCGCGCGCTTCGCCCAGCCCGTAGAGGATGAAACCCAGCCAATATTCCGCCCAGGCCAAGGCTTTCTGGTCATTGGCGGCCAAGGCATCGGCAGCGGCGCGCTCCAGAATTGGAAGCTGGTCGCGCGACGGATCGACCACACAGGCCATGCCGAATTTGCGCACAATCTGCATCCGGGTGCGGGCCAGCGCCGCATCGTCCGGACTGCGCCGCGCCAGACTATCGAGCGCCTTCAACGCCGCGCGATATTGCGCCTGCGCACGGTCGAGCGCCGAACTCGCAAGCGCGCAGTCCCCCGCCAGCGCCGCATAATGCGCCGCGCGCTCCGCATTGCCACCCTCGGCATAATGGTATGCGAGCGCCTCATGATGCGCGTCCGCCCCGCCTTCTGCATGGTGCAAGGCCGACACGGTGCGTCCATGCAGGTCGCGCCGTTCGGACAAGCCGATAGTCTGGTAAATCGCATCGCGCGTGAGGCCGTGCTTGAAGCGCAACGTACCGGGCACGTCGCCAGGATAGATAAAATCCTGCGCCATCAATGCTTTAAGATGTGCATCTTCCCGCTCCACCCCGGCAACGGCGGTAAATAACCAGTCGGGAAAGACCGTGCCCAATATGGCGGCGGCCTTGACCAGCGCAGCCTGATCGTCGGGGAGGCGCGCAAAACGCGACTGGATCAGCGTATCGAGCCAGCCATTGCGGTCGCCCGACCCGTCCAGGCCTTGCCCGTCCGCGCCCAGCGCCGCATCATGGCATAATTCTTCGATAAAGAGCGGATTGCCGCCCGCCGCCTCGCAAATCCTCTCGACCACAAAGGGCGGCAGGCTGGTGCGGATACCGTCGATGGCAGCGGCGGTTTCGGCGGCGCTCAAGCCTTGCAGTTCCAATATGTCCGCCGCGCTCAATTCGGCCTGCACTGCGTCAAATTCGCGCGTGGTGAGGAGGAGGAGCAGCGATTGGTCCGCCGCGCGCAACAGGCCGTTCAGCACCGCGCGACTCGCATCGTCCGCCCATTGCCAATCGTCGATCCACAAAATCACCGGCGCGCGCGCCGTCTGCAATGCCTCGCCAAGCGCGGCGCTGATCTGTTCGGGCTGGAGCGGGGCCGTATCACCCTCGACGCGCGAGGTCCGCCCAGACAGACGCCGCAACAGCGCGCGCGCACCGGTGTGCGTGGGAGCATCGGGCGCAACATCATATACCGCATCCAGATCGGCCCCGATCGCGTCAGCAAGCTGGGCAAAGGGCTGGAACGGCCGCGCGCCGAGATAAGCCTCGCAATAGCCATGATAGATGGTCGCGCCCTGCCCCGCCGCATCATCCAGAAATTCATTGACCAGCCGCGTTTTGCCGATGCCCGCAGGCCCCGCCACAATCGACAGTCGCACCGCGCCATCCGCCGCCGCATCGAGCGCCCCGCGCAGCCTTGCAAGCTCGACCCGCCGCCCCGCAAACGGCGTCAGTCCGCGCTTGGCGCGCGCGGCAAAGCGGGTTTCGGTGCGCTCGCGGCCCGTCACCGCATAAACGCCAAGCCGCCGCGTCGTGCCCCGGATTTCAGCTTCCTGTCGCTCGCCGGTACGGAAAAAATGCCGGTCCGCGCCGAGCGTTGCATCGCTCACCAATATTTCATCGCTCGCCGCCAGTTCGCACAGGCGCGAGGCGACATTGGTCGCATCCCCCAGCATTTCAAACTTGCCGCGCACCACATCGCCCGGTTGCAGCAGAACCACGCCCGAATGAATCCCGGTATGCAGGCGGATCTCCTGCCCCGGCGCGCCATAATGGCGGTCGAGCGTTGCGGCGGCGTCATGAAGGTCGAGCGCGGCTTCGGTCGCGCGGCGGCCCGCATCTTCGTGCGCTGTGACATGGCCGAACAACAGAATCGCGCCATCGCCGTCAATCCGCACAATTTCGCCGCCATGCCGCGCAACGATACGTTCGAACATCATGCGCAAATCGTGGAGCAATTCGGCGTAAATTTCCGGCTCCATGTCGGCGGATAGCTGTGTGGAACCACTAATGTCGCAAAAGGCGATGGTGAGGTGGCGGCGCTCGGCCTTGGGCGGCGGTGTCGGTGCCGTCTGTGGCGCCGGACCACTCCCCGCCGCGAACGGGGGCAAGGAAGGGGCGCCGCTTGCCGTCATCGCGGGTCGCGCGGCTTTCCTGCGAGGAAGCGCGCGGCGGCCATCAGCGTTGCGTCCTCGTCTGCATTTCGCGCAGCTTGGGGATCGACAGGATGCGCAAGGTCCGCCCCGATTGCCGCACAATCCCTTCCTTGGCGAGCAGGCCCAGTTCGCGCGTCACCGCCTCGCGGTGCGTGCCGAGCCGCGCGGCAAGCTCGGCATGGGTCGGGAATTTTTCGAGCAGCACGGTGATGTCGTCATGCCCCTTCTCGCCCGCCAGCCGCAGCAATTCATTCTGGATACGGCAGTTGACGGGAAGGTTGGCCAGTTCAAAGGCTTTGGATGTGAGGTTGCGCACCCGCGCCGATAATTGCTGCGCCATCCAAAATCCCGCGACCGGCACTTCGGACAGGAAAGCGCGAAACGCTTCGCCGGTGAGGTGCGCCAGCACGGCATCGTCGAGCGCCACAACATTGGCCGAACGCGGCTGCGCATCGAGCGCGGCCAGCTCGCCAAACACCATGCCCGGCCCCATATTACGCAAAATGGTTTCGCGCCCGTTCATGGTAAAGAGCGAAATCTGCACCTTGCCGCTGACGATCAGATAGACGTCATCGCTAGCCGACCCTTCGGACAGGATGATCTGGCTGCGGCGCACATGGACAGGGCTGGAACGCGCAAGAAAAGCTTCCTTGAGATGCGCAGGAAAGGGCTCTTCCGCATCGGAAATTTTCTGATTGCCCGCAACAACATCAGCAACTGTGACAGGCGTCACCGTCATTGGCCGATCCCTACCGTCCCCCACTTCACCCTCCGTTTGCGCGTAAACTCTATATAATTGTGCCAATTATCACAAGCGGCTTGTGGCTTTCAGCGCAGAATTGCGCGGCGGTTTCGGCCATGACGGTACGGCAACCGGTTTTACGGACTTCGCTTATTTGCGTTTCCCTCCACGGACCGGACCTGCCCTTCGGCCAGGCATTGTCTTGCATAAGGGCACGCATGGATTGAAGCCGGACACGGTGTTTTTGCGACCCGCACCTTGTGCGGCATCAAACCGGATGGCGGGTGTAACTGGGGGCAGTTGCACCCGTCATTTCTTTGTGTTTTCAGTTATTTATGCAGATCAAACGGAAATGACGCCAAGCCGTCAGATACGTTCGCCCGACAGGCGTTGGCAGATCATATCAAGCTGGTCGAGACTCGAATAGCTCAAGGTCAACGCGCCCGCATCGCCGGGGCCATGCGCGATTTTGACCTTGAGGCCCAGCAAATCGCCAAGATGATCCTCGACCGCCAGAATATCGGGATTGGCGGCCCCGTTTCCGGCAGGGCGCGCCTTGCTGCGGGCCTTGGGGCCATTAGCGCGGTCTTCGGGCTTGGCCGCGCGCGCAAGCTTTTCGGTAGCGCGCACCGATAGGCCTTCAAAAGCGACGCGCTGCGCAATCTCTTCGGCCTCCGGCGCGCCGATCAGCGCGCGCGCATGGCCCATGCTAAGCTGGCCGCCGACAATCATACCGCGCACCCGGTCAGGCAGATCGAGCAGGCGCAGATGGTTCGCAACATGGCTGCGCGACTTGCCGACAATTTTGGACAGCGCCTCTTGCGTATGGCCGAATTCATCCATCAATTTCTTGAACGCTTCCGCCTCTTCCATCGGGTTGAGGTCCGACCGCTGGATATTTTCAAGGAGCGCAATCTCCATCATCTCGGCATAATTAAGCTCGCGCACAATTGCCGGGACTTTGTGGAGTTGCGCTTCCTGCGCCGCGCGCCAGCGGCGTTCGCCCGCAACAATCTGATAGCCATAGCCATCAATCGCGGGACGCACGATGATCGGCTGGAACATGCCGCGCGATGAAATCGATTCGGCCAGTTCCTTGAGCGCCACCGGATCGAAATGGCGGCGCGGCTGGTCGGGGTTCGGGTGGATTTCGCTGACGAACAGCGATTCGATCACCTCGCCCGACGGCGCGCGATAGCCTTTGGTTTCAATCGGCGCTTCCTGCGCGACATCGCCCAGCAACGCATTCAACCCGCGCCCCAAGCCCATCGTGCGCTTCTTCGGCGCCGCTGTGATGCCATCTTCGGAGTCGGATGTATTTTGGGCCATGACGGAGATTACCTTGGATTTTCTTTATATAATATAGTGACTTACGCAGCCTGACGTGGCTGCGGCAAGCGGCCCACAACTTCGCGGGCGAGCGCCATATAGGCTTCCGAACCGGGGCAGCGATGGTCATAAATGAGCGCGGGCATACCGTGGCTCGGCGCTTCGGACAGGCGCACATTGCGCGGAATGACGGTTTCGAACACGACATTGCCCAGACAAGCGCGCACATCGTCCGACACCTGCTCGGTCAAGCGGTTGCGCCGGTCATACATGGTGAGCGCGACGCCCAAAATCGACAGATGCGAATTGAAGCGCGCGCGGATGCGCTCGACCGTCTGCAAAAGTTGCGACAGGCCTTCAAGTGCAAAAAATTCGCATTGCAGCGGCACCACCAGCGATTGTGCGGCGACCAGCGAATTGACTGTGAGCAGGCCGAGCGAGGGCGGGCAATCAATGATGCACACATCCCATTTGCCCATCGGCGCTTTGCGTAACGCATGTTGCAGACGGTGGGTGCGGTCGTCGACTCCGACCAGTTCGACCTCCGCGCCCGACAGGTCAACGGTCGCCGGAACAATATCGAGACGCGGGATGCGTGTCGGAATCGCGGCTTGCTCGACGCTCGATTCGCCGAGCAATATGTCATAGCTTGACCATTCGCGTTCGGATTGTGCGACGCCAAGCCCGGTTGACGCATTGCCCTGCGGGTCAAGATCAACCAGCAGCACGCGCCAGCCGATTGCGGCCATTGCGGTGGCAAGATTGATCGCGGTGGTGGTCTTGCCCACTCCGCCCTTCTGGTTGGCGACCGCTATGCAAATCATCGAAACCCTCGAATTTCTGCGCTTTACTGCGCCTTGCCGTGACCGACGAGAATGTGGCTGTCCGCATCTGTCAGGCTTTGTTCCACGTGGAACAATCTTTGCCATGATTTGGGAAGCGATGCTAGTTCATTAACTGCGTTTTTTCCTTTGGGCAGCACCCAAATCGTCCGCTTTGTCGCAAAGCGCCCCGCAAGGTCGAGCAATTTGGGTAATGGCGCAAAGGCACGTGCGCTGATAATTGCGCTGTCAAACGCCGCTACACGCTCCAATTTGTCATGATGCACGGTGACATTGGCGAGGCCCAAATCCGTCGCAACCCGCCTCAAAAAATCACAACGCAACGCGCGTGATTCGACCAGATGGACCGGACGGTCAGGCGCCAGTGCTGCAATGACTATACCGGGAAAGCCCGCCCCTGCCCCCAGATCAAGCCAAGGCCCACTCTCCGCATCCTTGGTGAACAGCAAAAGCTGCGCGCTATCGACATAATGCCGCGCCCACAGCGTATCGAGCGTTGAGGCAGCAATCAGATTCTGCCGCGTCATTTCGTTGCGCAGCAACATCTCGAAGCGCTCCAGTTGGTCGATTGTTCCACGTGGAACATCGAGCGCCTCGCTCAGCCAGGCCCGCGCTTCATCATTGTTGCCGATACTCATGCCGCCGCCATTTTCGACCGGCGGCTATAAATGAGAATAGCCGATAGCGCCGCAGGAGTCACCCCCGCAACCCGCCCCGCTTCGGCCAATGTCGCCGGTCTCGCTGCAGACAACCGCTCGACCATTTCGTTCGACAGCCCGCCAATCGCGCGATAGTCGAGCGCCGGATCAAGCGCGATCCGCTCATTCGCCTGAAGGTCGCGAATCTCGTTTTCCTGTCGCGCGAGATAAGGCGCATAATGCGCGTCTTCGGCTAGTTCCGCCGCAATCGCCGGGGGAAGCGTTCCCAGCGCAGGTTCGGCCCGCATGATGTCCGCCCAGCTAATCGTCGGGAAGCGGAGCAGTTCGCCCAGGCTACGCTGCACGCCGTCCGCCGGAATCGCCGCCCCCATTTCGCGCAGCATCGCGGTGCTGGCGCGCGTGGCGAGCAATGCCCTCCCCCGCGCGCGCTCTGCCTGCCGCGCTTCGAAACGTGCCGCACGGCTATCGGACAGCGCGCCCAATTCAGCGGCGAGCGGTGACAGCCGTGTCTCGGCATTATCGGCCCGCAACCGCAAACGATATTCTGCCCGCGCGGTCAGCATCCGGTATGGCTCGCTCACCCCTTGCAACACAAGGTCGTCAATCATCACGCCGATATAAGAAGACGCGCGATCAAGGATCATCGGCGCGCGATCCTGCACCGCCAGAGCCGCGTTAATCCCGGCGACCAGTCCTTGTGCCGACGCTTCCTCATAGCCGGTTGTGCCATTAATCTGACCCGCACAATAAAGGCCGGGAACAGCGGCGACCTGCAAATCGCGGCCGAGCGCGCGCGGGTCGATATGGTCATATTCGACCGCATAGCCCGGCACCACCAGTTCGGCTTGCTCCAGCCCTTCCATGCTGCGCACCAGTGCAAGCTGCACATCGGTCGGCAGTGAGGTCGAAATGCCGTTGGGGTAGATCAGGTGCGTCCCCAACCCTTCGGGTTCGAGGAATACCTGATGCCCGTCACGGTCGCCGAAGCGGTGGATCTTGTCCTCGATGGACGGACAGTAACGCGGCCCTTGCGCGCCGATGGCCCCGCTGAACAAGGGCGACCGATCTAGCCCGCCGCGAATAATTTCGTGGGTCGTCGCATTGGTGCGCGTGATCGCACAGAAAAGCTGCGGCACATCGCGGCGCACGCTGTCGACCGACATCGTCCAGTCCGCATCCTCTTCACTGTCCGAAGGCTGTTCGGCGAGCCGCGCCCAATCAATCGTGCGCCCGTCAATGCGCGGCGGCGTGCCGGTCTTGAGCCGCGTCATCGGCAGCTTGGCCGCATAAAGTTGCTGCGCGAGCAGGGACGCACCGGGTTCGCCAATACGCCCCCCTTCCATCCGCTCCTCGCCGCGGAACATACGCCCGCCAAGGAAAGTGCCGGTGCAAAGAATCACGGCGCCCGCCGCCAAGGTCCGCCCGTCGGCGAGCGTCACGCCGGTCACGCGCTCGCCTTCAAAACGCAAAGCAGACACTTCGCCTTCCACGATGTTCAGCCCGTCCTGCGCGTCGAGCAGCCGGTGGATTTCCGCTTTGAACAAGGTCCGGTCAGCCTGGATGCGCGGACCTTGGACGGCCGCGCCCTTCGATGCGTTGAGCATCCGGTAATGGATCGCAGCCGCGTCCGCCGCCTTGCCGATTAACCCGTCAAACGCATCAACCTCGCGCACCAGATGGCCTTTGCCAAGCCCGCCAATCGCAGGGTTGCACGACATCGCGCCAATCGTCGCGCGCTCGAAACTGACGAGCGCCACGCGCGACCCCATCCGCGCCGCCGCCGCCGCTGCCTCGCACCCGGCATGGCCGCCGCCCACGACGACAATATCAAAATCCAACAATTGCATGATGCCCGCGCGGTACAACAAAAGCCCCCCATCGTCAAAGCCTCACACGCCTCCATTAGCCAGCACACGCGCATTGTTCCACGTGGAACATTCTAATCGCGCTTGCCTCGCGTACGTGGCAATTTCCGACCCGCAGCCTTTATCTCCGCCATCGCCGCATCGGCTTGCTCATGCCGGATCGCCTTTTGTTGCGCCTGATATTTGGCGTATTCTGCCTCGGCTATCCGCTTGGCATCGATGGTCGAAATTTTACCTCCATGCTGCAAAACCACACGCCCAAGATCATCGAGCTGCTTGTCGAGCAAGGCTGTTAACTGCGTCATCGTTGTGATGCGCCCCAAATCAAGCTGGTCCTCGAAAATGTCCAACAGGATTGTGGTCAGCCGGTTGAGCTCGGTGATTTCGCCTTGCGCCAGATAGTTTTTCGACACCCCGACATCATTTTTCCGGATGTTGTCATTCGGCCAACTCTGCAAACCCATATTCGGTAAAGCGGCATCCGCACGCCCCGCGACAATTTCCGACGGTGTGTGCGAGGCCACGGCGTAAATCAGCTTGGCCTGCGTGGTCCGATAGAAATCCTGCCAAGCCTTGGATGCACCATCATAATCCTGGCACATCGCGCATATCTCGCGCAGTTCGCGATAGACATTGGCCTCGTCGGAACGAATGTCGCGAATAATCTCGCGCAATTCGCGAATCCGATCTCGAGCATCGGGATTTTTCAACCGCACAGGGTCAATGACAAAGCCTTTGGTCGCAAATTGCACCAGCGTGTCGGTCGCCCATTTACGGAACAAGGTCGCCTGTTTGGACGACACCCTGTATCCGACAGAGATGACCATATCGAGGCTATAGAGAGTGCTTGGCCCGCCACGCGGATTCATTTGCATTTTTTGCAAATGATTCTCGTCCAGCTCCCCCTCTTCCAAAATCGCAGCAATATGTCGGGAAATTACAGACACGTCGCGGCCAAATAGCTCGGCCATTTGCGCTTGCGTCATCCACAGAGAATCGCCGACATAATGCAAATCGACCCGCACGCCTGCGTCGGTTCCGTAGATCAGAAAGCGGCTTCCGCTTTCGGCATCCTCGTTCAGATGGACTGGTTCTTGTTTTGCCATTCACGCGAACATAAATGGAACATAAGCGCCACGCAAGCCTATTTCCCGATGCAGAAGCGTCCAAACAATGCGTCAAGCATATGTTCGGTGGAGGCCCTTCCGGTCAGTCGGTCAAGGGCGGCGCGGGCTATGCGGAGGCGTTCGGCGATGATGAGCAGGTCTTCCTGTTCATGCGCGGTGGTCAGCACTTCGACCGCTTCGGCGATGGCGATGCGTTGGCGTTCGTTGAGCGCAATTTCGCCGCCCATCGGCAACAGGCTGGACGCTTCGGCAAGGATCACATCGACCAGCGCGCCCATCCCCTCGCCACTTTGCGCAGACACTATCACATCGGCCCCTTCGGCGCGCGCCTGCCACAATGCATCATCGGCATAGCGATCCGCTTGCGGCGCAACGAGGATCAGCGCGGGATGGTCGGGCGCATCATCGACCGGGCCGAGCCAGACCAATATGTCCGCCGCATCGACCATCGCGCGCGCACGTTCGATGCCCATCGCTTCGATCACATCGCCGGTTTCATCGCGCAGTCCCGCCGTATCAGCAAGCCGCATCGCGACGCCGCCGACACTCACCGGAATTTCGACCACATCACGCGTAGTGCCCGCAATGTCGGAGGTTATCACTGCCTCGCGTTGCGCTAGTGCATTGATAAGAGTTGATTTTCCGGCGTTGGGCGGTCCGGCCAGCACCACCAGCAACCCATCCTTCAACCGCTCGACCGGCGGGCGCAGCAGCCATTCTTCCATGTCGGCATTGAGGCCCGCAATTGCCGCCTCGATCATCCCCGCGCGCGCGGGGTCAACATCATCCTCGTCGGAAAAATCAAGATCGGCCTCGACCAGCGCGCTGATACGGAGCAGATCGTCCTGCCAGCCTTCGACCGCGCGCGACAAATGGCCGTCGGCGAGCGCAATCGCGTTGCGGCGCTGCGCTTCGGTTTCTGCGGAAAGCAGATCGGCCAGCCCTTCGGCTTCGGCAAGGTCGATCACCCCGTTGGCGAATGCGCGGCGGGTAAATTCACCCGGCTCGGCAGCGCGCAAATCAGGCAGTGCGGAGAGCGCATTTTCCACCGCGCGCACCACTGCGCGGCCACCATGTAAATGCAGCTCGGCCAGCGGCTCGCCGGTCGCGGTGCGCAACCCCGGAAACCACAGCAGCAATGCTTGATCGAGCGGCACGCCGTCCGCATCTTTCAAATGCCGCAAGCGCGCCGAACGTGGCGGCGGGAGATCGCCTGCAAGTGTGCGCACCGCCGTTTCGGCGTGCGGTCCCGAAATGCGGATAATGGCAATGGCGGCAGGCGGTTGGCCGCTCGACAAAGCGAAGATGGTATCATCGGACATAGGTCCAGACTGATACCATCCCTGCACGCGATTGCCACTAGGCTTGGCGCTTTTCGCTTATCCTTATCCGCTCCGGCTTACCGGCGGGCAAGCGCAGGGCGCGCCGCAGTTGCAGCGGCGATGCGGATGTCGCGCTGGTTGCGGATCAACGCGCTTGCGGCATCGCGGCACTGTGTGACCTCATTTTGTCCGGCAAGATCGGCGGATGAAGCGGTGCCGCATAAATGTTCGAGCGCGTCACGAGTGCGGCGGTCGAAGCGGGCTACATCGTCGGGATTGGCAAAGTCATAACCTGCCATCGACAGACGGACACTGACCTGCTCTACCCCGTTCGCAGGCGCATCAGCGGCAAGCGCTACCGGCGCAGAAGCCCCCAATACCAAAGCCATTATCATCGTCATCATCGGTCCATTCCTCTTCATATCCACAGGGGAGGCTTTCTATTTATGGCGCTGGCTTATTCTGCACAAACAACTATAATGCTGTTTCATTCACCATTTTTGCAGAATGATGCAGGTCCGAAAATGCTCGACTGGAATGATCTGCGCTACATGATAGCGGTGGCCGAACGCGGCAGCACTTTGGCGGCGGGCCAAGCTTTGCGGGTCAGCCAGACCACGGTTGCGCGGCGGATTTCTGCGCTTGAAGCGGCGCTTGGCACGGAATTATTCTACCGCCAGCAATCGGGTTATCGCCCGACCGCCCTATGCGAAGCCTTGCTCGACCGCGCCCACAGCGTTGCGCGCGAGGTCAATGCGATCACCAGCATCGCCGATACGCACCGCCGCCAATTGAGCGGCACGGTGCTGGTAACCGCCTCCGAACTTTATGGCGTGACCATCCTCCCGCCGCTGCTTCAGGCGCTGCGCGCGGCGCATCCGGACATTCATGTCGAGCTGGATTTAAGCGATGGTCGCCGCGACCTTGCGACAGGGGCCGCCGATATAGCCGTGCGGCTTGGCGTGATGCCGAGTGAAGCAGGGTTGAAGATCCGCCGCGTCGCCTATGACCGCTGGGCGGTCTATTGCAGCCAAGCCTATGCGCGCGAACATGGGGTTCCGGCCAATGTCGCGGAAATGGCGAGCCGCGCGATCATCGGCGGCGGCGGCCCCGGCGTGTGGGCGATATATTCCGAATGGTTACGCAGCTCCGGCCTAGACAATGCGGTCACTATCCATTTCGGCAGCGCAACCGGCTTGCTCGCGGCGGTGCGGTCGGGCGTGGGCCTGTCGGTGTTGCCGACTCTAGTCGGGGAAAATGAGTCGGACCTCATCCGCTGCCTGTCACCAGCGGCGGACAGGCGTCCGGTGTGGATCGCAACCCATGAACGGGTCGCCAACCGCCCTCCCGTGCGCGCGGTCAGCGATTTTCTGGCCGAAAGAATTGCGCGGCTGCCGGGGGCGTGAGGGGTTGGAGGGTAGGGTTGGAGAATTGAGGGAAACGGTCACCTTCCGGTGCTTCTCCAAACCAAACCTCTCCCCACACCGCTAGTGCTGAGCTTGTCGAAGCACGTGTTTCCGCAATCTCCAGCCTATCGGTTCGCGCCATGCATATGCCCGCCCTTCGACAAGCTCAGGGCTAACGGTTAGGGGGATGGGAAGATGGATTGCGGGGTGGAAAGGTGGCTACCACCAACCTTACCACACTCGCACGCACCCCCCTTCCCCACTCACTTCTTCTTCGACGCGCTCCCTGCGCTCATGCCGCCCGCGAAGGCGCTCATCAATTGTTGCACCATATTGAGGCCGGATTCGGTGGTGGGCACCCAGTTTTTGATCATATTTTCGACGACTTCGGGCGTGACGCCTTTCTTCATCATGCCCTTCATCTGGTCGAGATAAATGTCGTGTACCGGTTCGAGGTCGGGCAGGCCGAGCATCTGGCGCGCCTCCTGCGGAGTGCAATCAACGTCGATCGAGATTTTCATAGGAGCGGCCTTTCCTTCCGGTAAATGCTGATGCTAGTCTTGCCCCATGTCATCCGCGCCTGCAACCGCTGTCATTGAAAGTCCCGTGGGGCCGATCCGGCTAACCGCCTGTGATGGCGTGCTGACCGGCCTTACCATTTTGCCCGGAGCCGCGCTGGAGGCCGACCGGAGCGGCGATCCGCTGTTGACGGAGGCGGCAATACAACTCGCCGCTTATTTCGCCGGAGAGCGGCGCATGTTCGACCTGCCGCTTGCCCCCGCCGCCTCGCCGCGCGGGGAGGCCTTGCGCGCAGGGATAAAGTCCATCCCTTATGGTGACACCTTAAGCTATGGCGCGCTGGGGAATCTCCTCGATTCCGGCCCGCGCGCGGTCGGGCAGGCGTGCCGCCGCAACCCGTTCCCGATCATCATTCCGTGTCATCGTGTAACCTCGGCCAAGGGCGCGCCCGAACATTATTCGGGCGGTCATGGCGTCGACACAAAGCTATGGCTCAACCGTTTCGAACAGCAAAACCGCTAAAAAAATACCGCATATCAATAAGGAGACAGATAATGGCCCAGATTAAGGCAATGGATGGAGAAGGCGAATTTTACGCCTATGTTTCCGCCCCCGAAGGAACGCCGCGCGCGGCCATCATCGTCATTCCGGAAATTTTCGGGATTAATCCCGGCATCCGGCAAAAATGCGATAAGCTCGCCGCCGACGGCTATCTGGCGGTCGCGCCGGATATTTTCTGGCGATTTGCGCCGGGGGTAGAACTTAATCCCGATATTCCGGCGGAAATGGACCAAGCGATGGGCTATTTCGGCCAATATGACCCTGATTTGGGCGTCAAGGATATTGAAGCCACCATCCGCGCGATCCGCGCCGGAATTGACGGGCAAGCCCCGGTCGCCAAGGTCGGCTGCGTCGGCTACTGCCTTGGCGGCAAGCTTGCCTATATGACCGCCGCGCGCACCGATATTGATGCGTCGGTCGGCTATTATGGCGTGATGATCGACCAGATGCTGAACGAAGCCCATGCGATTGCCAAGCCGCTGTTGCTGCATATCCCGACCGCCGACCATTTTGTCGGCCCCGATGCGCAAAAGGCGATGCATGAAGGGTTGGACGACCATCCGCGCGTGACACTCTATGATTATCCGGGGCTCGACCACGGCTTTGCGACCGAAATGGGCGACCGGCGCAATGATGAAGGCGCAAAGCTGGCCGACAGCCGCACCACCGCCTTCTTTGCCGAGCATCTGGGTTAAGGTTCGCGGCTTATGGTTCGCTCGCCCGTCGCGCTCGCCGGTGTTGCTGCCTGGCATGATTTTGTCGCAGGGGACCGGGATGCGGTCGCCCTTCGCGCCATGCTGGCCGATGATGCCATTTTCCATTCGCCGGTGGTCCACACCGCCCAAGAGGGCAAAGACAAGGTGTTCGCCTATCTGTTCGCCGCCGCCCATGTGCTGGGCAATGCGGACTTCCGCTATGACCGCGAACTGGTCGACGGCAATCAGGCTATGCTGGAATTTTCCACCAGCATTGACAGCATCCATATCAATGGCGTCGATATTATCCGCTTCAACGATGCAGGCCTGATCGAAGATTTCAAAGTCATGGTCCGCCCGATGAAGGGCATGAACAAGCTGTGGGAACTTATGGCCGCGATGCTGGAAGGGCAGAAGGGGTAGGTTTAAGCCTACCATTAAAGCCCCTCCTCTTTAGGGGAGGGGCGTACGGAGACTTAGGAATTTGAAGCGTAGCTGAAAATTCTTAGTCGGAATGGGGTGGGGTCTGTCCGCATATGCAACGCCAGACGGACAGACCCCACCCCAACCCCTCCCCTGAAGGGGAGGGGCTTATGACATGCCAAACCTACCCGAAAACCCAACAAAAAAGGCGGGCCGGAGTTTAATCCGGACCGCTTTTTTCATATGCATTTCAGCCTCGCGAGGCCGCTACGCGCTCAGCGGTAGAAGATATGGTTGTCCACTTGGGCCATGCGGCGCAGTTTCCAGCCCGGCGATACGTGGCGGGCGTGGAAGAAGAGCGCGCCTTCGACGCTGCTTTTCCAGCTATTGTCCATCGCGATCTGGGTGATGGCGATGGCGTTTTTCCACTGTTGGCCGGCCTTGTTGATGCGCGGCATGGAACGGCCGCGCACGAACGAAAATTGGCTCGGCTGATAGACAACGCCGCAGATCGATTTGGGGAAGCGGCCCGATTTGGCGCGGTTGATAACCACGCGCGCAACGGCAAGCTGTCCGGCGAGCGATTCGCTCTTCGATTCAAAATAGACCGCACCGGCAAGGCAGGTCTGTTCGGCGGTCAACGTAATGTCGGTCGGCATATTGCGGACCAGATCATTCAAGGACGACGCGCTTTGCGGACGTTCCGCACGCAGGGCGTCGGCTTTCTTCTGGATTTCGTCCAGATCGCTGCTGTTGCCTTTTTCGTCGGTGATGGTGACGGATTGCGCTTTGGGGGTTTCGACCGGCTTGTCTACCTGGGCGACAGCGTCGTTATTCGCGCTATCTTGAGCCTCTCCAGCCACAGGGACGGCAACAGTCGATGAATTCTGATTATTATTCTGGTTGGCCTGCAATGCGGGGGTAACGTCGAACGCACTGCTATAAGCAAAGCCGGGGTCGGTCATCCAAAAGGCACCCACGGCCGAAATAAGAAGCGCTGCGGCACTCGCAGCTTTGACAATATTACTCATTTAAATCAATTATATATGCGGTGAGCTCGCACAGGAACACGTGGCTGATCCAAGTCATCCATCTGCGTTCAAGGCTAACCCCCCGTCTGCGTGTTTACTTCCTCCAACGGGTTCCCGAGCGGAACCGGAAAGCAACCTGCGCGTTACGTTAAGAAGCGCCCTGCGCGTGCATGACCTTTGCGTCAAGCTGAACCGGTGATTTCAGCGGCGAACCGTTCTGCGTCTGCGGTATCCAGTTCAATTATCCATAAATCGGGATCCGACGCACGGCGTTTGGCCAAATATTCGGATAATTTCTGTTCATTATCAATATGTTGGTGTCCAACAGCGACCCATTTTCCGGGGCCGTCAAATGTCGGTTCGCGTTCGAGAATGACCGGTTTTAGGCCGGTTTCGGGGCCGGTATTAACGTGGCTTTCGCCCTGACGCGCATCGCCTGAAACATGGCCCGAAACATGGCCCGCACCGTCACCCGAAGCCCCTTGCGGACAGACGATCAGAATCGCGCCCGCGACCGCATCGCCCTTGGCCAGCACCGTGGCAAAGCCGCCGACAGCTTCGACCTTACGGCGCAGCGCGGTGATAATGACGGAAGAGGCAAGGCGTGGTTCGGGAATCACACGAGATTCCGCGCCGCCGTTCAGGCCGCGTCGCGTTCCTGTTCGGTCGCGAGCAGCGCATAAAGCGCCTCGGTCGATTTGACCCCGCGCAGCTTTTCAACCGCACGGTCATCGCGCAGGAAACGCGAAGCGCGCGCCAGAGCCTTCAAATGCTCCGCGCCGCTATCGACCGGCGACAGCAATACGAAAATCAGGTCCACGGGGAGCACGTCGACCGCGTCAAATTCAATCGGCTTGACCAGTTGCAGGAACAGGCCGCGCACGCCCGACAGGCCTTGCAGCTTGGCGTGCGGCAAGGCAACGCCCTTGCCAAAACCGGTGGAGCCCAGCCGTTCGCGCTCGATCAGCCCTTCGGCAACCTCGCTCGCATCCAGCCCCAGCGCCTGTGCGGCCATTTCGCCGATGAGCGGGAAAAGCGTCTTTTTCGATTCGACATCCACATGCGCCCGAACGGTCGCGGGATACAACAAATCATTAAAGTTCGTCATCGCATATCACCATGCGCTCCGTCCGTGCCGCCCGTGAGGGGCAGTGATACCGGTAACGCAATTTTTCATTTTGCGCTCACCGGTGGTCCGGGAGCAGGTTCAAGATCGTGCCGCGCCCCTAGCCTGAACGCGGCACGAAATAAAGCTTTATCGCATAGACGGGGTTTATAGGCGCTTAACCCCGCCGCGACGAATTGAACGAAAACGGCTTTTATCAGCCGCTTTCGAAGGATTGGACGAGGAAACCCTTTATTGCGGCTCGACCCAGCCAATCGTGCCATCTTCGCGGCGATAGACCATATTATGCGCGCCCGACCGGCTGTTGACGAACAACAGCGCATTGGTGTTGCGCAAATCGAGCATCATCACCGCGTCGGAAACGCTGGCTTGCGGAATATCGACCTTGGTTTCGGCAATGATGAGCGGCGCATCGCCCGCATCTTCATCGCTGTCATAGCTGCCCGCATCGAACACGGTATAGGCCGCATCTTCGGGGATCATGTCCGCGCCATTGCCCGGCCCCGGATTTTTGTCTTTCAAGCGGCGCATATAACGACGCAATTGCTTGTCGATTTTTTCCGCCGCCATATCGAAAGCGTGGCGCGCTTCCTGCGCCTGCGCCTGGCCTTTCAGCACCACGCCTTGCATCACATGGACGACAATGTCGCATGTAACTGAATCATGCGGGCCGCGTCCGAATGTCGCCTGCGCGGACAGCGCGCGTGAGAAATATTTGTCGGCTATCGCGTTCATGCGGTCGCTAACGTGCGTCTTGAGCGCATCGCCGGTGTCCATTTGATGACCCGAAACACGAATATCCATGTTCAACTTCTCCTTTGTTATTGGCCGCACCAAATCAGGAACAGTGCGATGCGGCGGGATTATGGCGCGAAAGGGGGGTTTAAGCTCCTTCCTGCCATAAGGGATTGCTGATTTTTTTCATAAATTCGGCGTGCCGCGCAAGCTCGTCCGCGCTGGGCTGATGCGCGCGCGGGGCGAGGAACGGGCGGTCATTGCGCAGCGCGACGGTAGCGGTTTCGACAACCACCGCATCTTCGGCCAGCACCAGACCAATCTGCCGCCCGCCGGTCATTTCGATATAAAGCTGGGCGAGCAATTCGGCATCGAGCAGCGCGCCATGTTTGACGCGGTGGCTGCGGTCGATGCCATAACGGGTGCAGAGCGCATCAAGGCTATGCTTGGCGCCGGGGTGCATCTGCCGCGCCATGGCGACCGTATCGACCATCCGGTCGCGCGATACTTCGGCGCGGCCACAGGCGGTCAGTTCGGCATTGAGGAAGGAAAAATCAAACCCCGCATTATGCGCAACCAATGGGGAATCGCCCAGAAATTCGAGCAATTCATCCGCCTTACTGTCAAATTTGGGCTTGTCGGACAGGAAGGTGTCGGACAGGCCATGCACCGCATAGGCTTCTGCCGGCATGGACCGCTCAGGGTTGAAATAGGCGTGATAGGTGCGCCCGGTTTCCACCCGGTTCACCAGCTCGACACATCCTATTTCTACCATCCGGTCGCCATCGCGGGCACTGAGGCCGGTGGTTTCGGTATCGAACACAATCTCGCGCATATTGAGTCGGATATTAGGCCTATCCGGTGGATAAACAAGGGGTGTCAGCGGCTGAGTGCAGCGATCAGGCGACGGACTGCCGCGCGGGTTTCGTCCAACGTCACGCCGGTGTCGATAATATGGTCGGCGCGCGCCCGTTTTTCTTCGTCAGGCACTTGAATAGACAGGATTTTTTCAAATTTTTGGGCCGTCATGCCGGGGCGGGCCAGCACGCGCGCGCGCTGCACATCGGCGGGGGCCGAGACAACGACAATCACATCGACATTTTCCGACCCGCCTTTTTCGAACAGGAGCGGAATATCGAATAATAGCATCGCCGCATCGCGATGCGCGGCGAAAAAATCCAGCCTTTTCTGCGCCAGCACCGGATGGATGATGGATTCCAGCGCCTTCAGTTCATCCGGCTTGCCGAATACCCGCGCACCCAATTCCGCGCGGTTGACGCCTTCGGGACCGGTCGTCCCGGGGAAACGCGCCTCGATCGCATCCACCAGCGCGCCGCCGGGGCCTTGCAGCTTATGCACTTCGGCATCGGCATCATAGACCGGCACGCCTTCATCCGCGAACATCTGCGCGACCGCAGATTTGCCCATGCCGATCGAGCCAGTAAGGCCGATAAGCAGCGGTTTTTTGGCGGAATTGCTGGGCTGTTTGGTTGATGTCATGCGGTCAACAAGGCCCATAATTCATCATCATGCTCGCGCGGGGCTTCGACACCGAAAAAGATCGCAAAGGCCGCCGCCGCCTGCCCGACCAGCATTTCAAGGCCATCGACCACCGCAAGGCCCGTCGCATCCGCCGCCGCCAGCAACGGCGTTTCAAGCGGCGCATAGACCGCATCATAGACCACCGCATCCTTGGGGAGCGGCGACAGGTCGGGCGCATAGGCGTCCTGCCCTTTCATCCCCATCGGGCTGGCATTGGCGAGCAAAGCCACCGGCGGGAGCGGCGCATCAAAGCCAATGACCCGGCCCTTGACGCCGATCTGGCTCAATAGCCCCATCGCTTTTAAGGCATTGCGCGCGATGATGGTGAAATCGGTCACGCCAATCTGTTTAAGCCCGAACAGCATCGCGCGCGCCGCGCCGCCCGACCCGACAATCGCAGCGGACGTCCCTTCCCATCCGGCGGCGAGCAAGGGCGATACAAAGCCCGCTGCATCGGTGTTAGTGCCTGCAATGCTGCCATCTTCACTGCGGAATAATGTGTTCATCGCGCCGATGGATTGGCCGACCTTGCCCGGATCCGCGACCAGCTCCGTCACGGCAACCTTATGCGGAATCGTGACATTGGCCCCGCGCCAATGCGGATCGGCGCTGCGGGCCGCAACATAAGCGGCCAGCGTGTCGGGGGTGACATGGGCGGCGCGATAGTGCGCGTCCAGTCCCAGCTTTTCGATCCAGAAATTATGGATGAGCGGCGATTTGCTATGGCTGATCGGATCGCCAATCACTTCGGCATAAGGCGCGGTGCGCGCGGGCAAAGCCTGCCAATCCAATGCGGCATCCGATGACGTCATGACAGCAAAACCCCTCTGTTACGCAAATAGCCCAGCACCGGCAGCAAGGGCATCCCCAATATGGTGAAATGGCTGCCTTCGATGCGGCTGAACAATTGGACGCCCGGCCCTTCGATACGGAAACAGCCGACACAGCCCGCAATCGCAGGCCATTCGGCATCAAGATAGGCGGCGATAAAGTCCGCCGACAAGGGCCGCACGATCATCCGCGCGCGCTCGACATGGCGCCACACCGGTTGGCCATTTTCTGCGATGACAACCGCGCTCAATAGCTCATGGATGCCATCCGACATGCGCGCCAGATGGTCGGCGGCCTGCTCGCGGCTTTCGGGCTTGTCGAGCAAGCTCCCGTCAGCGAGCGCGACCAGCGAGTCACTCCCCAGCACCAAAGCGCCCGGAATCCGGCTGGACACCTTGATCGCTTTGGCTTCGGCGAGCGCATCGGCAAGATTGCGCGGGCTCTGCCCTTCGGCAAGCAACGCCTGTTTGATCGCCGCTTCATCGACCGCCGCCGGAAAGGCTTCATAGGAAACCCCCGCCGCATCAAGCATCGCGCGCCGGCTCGCGCTTTGCGAGGCTAACACCAAGGTCGGCGCATTATTCATGCGCTTTCCGCCTGTCGCATCGTGCGTTCATTATACAGGTTGATGATCGCGGCGGCGGTTTCTTCGATGGAGCGGCGCGTCACATCAATCACCGGCCAGTCATTATCGGCAAACATGCGCCGCGCATATTGCAACTCCGCCTTGACCGCTTCTTCATCGGCATAGCTGGTCGCGGCGCTTTCGTTAATCGACAGCAAGCGGTTGCGCCGCACCTGGATGAGCCGCTCGGCATTGGTGGTAAGCCCCACTATCATCGGATGTTTCACGTGGAACAAAGCCTCGGGGGGCGGCGCTTCGGGGACAATCGGGATGTTGGCGGTCTTATAACCGCGATTGGCAAGATAGATGGAGGTCGGCGTCTTGGACGAGCGCGACACGCCCGCCAGCAAAATATCCGCTTCCTCCCAATTTTCCCAGTGGAGGCCATCATCATGCGCAATCGTATAATGGATCGCATCGACACGATTGAAATAGGCCTGATCCATGATGTGCTGGCTGCCGGGCCGCGTTTTGGCGGTTTGCCCCAACAGGTTGGACAGCGCCGCCGTCACCGCATCGAGCGCGGCGACCGCAGGTAGATCGAGCATATGGCAGCGTTGTTCGAGCTTCTGCCGCAAATCGGGATTGACGAGCGTGAACATCACCAGCCCCGGATTATCGGCCACTTCGCTCATGATCCGATCGAGATGCCCTTCGGAGCGCACCATCGGCCAGAAATGGCGCACCACCTCGACATCGGCAAATTGCGCGAGCGCGGCTTTGGCAATATTTTCCAGCGTTTCCCCGGTGGAATCCGACAATAGATGAAGATGAAGCTTGTTGGTCATAAACAGCGCCAACTCTTGGCGGGGAAGTGGCGGGGATGCAAGGAGAGGATTTAGATCGGCCGGTAACAGAAGAGTTGACGGGCCGCTGCAACAGGCAGACAGCATGAGGGCATCTGCCACATTATCTGTCGCTATTGAGGGCGGTTAATAGATTGAAGGGAAATCCGAACAATGAAATATCCCCGCCATCATCTCGCCTTGGCACTATTTATGCTCGGCAGTGCAAATCCCGCTTTGGCCGCGCCGCAGCAAGCCGATCTCATCTTACGCCATGTAACCATGATTGATGTAGAAAAAGGCCGTGCCATTCCCGAACAGGCCGTGGTTATCAAGGGCGATACTATTGTCGCCACCGGCAATGACAAAATAGTATCGCGCGCGTGGAAAGCGGGTCAAACGGTCGAAGGCAATGGCCGTTATCTCATCCCGGGCCTATGGGATATGCACGTCCATTTCGGCGGTGGGCCGGAGTTAGTCGACGAAAATAAGGCGCTGCTTCCGCTTTATATCGCCAACGGGATTACCAGCATTCGCGATTGTGCAGGCGATTTACCGCATCAAGTGCTGGGCTGGCGCGATGACATCAACCAAGGGCGCCTATTTGGACCAACCCTCTATACATCCGGCCCCAAAATCGAGGGCATCAAGCCGGTGTGGAAAGGCACGATCGAAGCCGGAAGCAAGACCGATGTTGATGCTGCCATCACGCAATTAAAAGGCCTCAAGGTCGATTTTGTGAAAATCACCGACAGCACTCTGGACCCCACTCTTTATCTCTATGCGATCAGCAAGGCGCGGCGCGAAGGCTTGCTGGTGTCGGGTCATATTCCTTATGCGCTCACCATCGATCAGGCGGTTGATGCTGGCATGAGCTCGATCGAACATCTTGATTATGCATTTAAAGCGGGCGTTCGGGATGAAGCAGTGCTTGCAGCAGACTTTGCCGCCGGAAAATTGACGCGCGGCGCGGTGCAAGACAAGATTGATGCGGGTTTTGATCCCGCAACCGCCACAGCCGCTTATAAGAAAATGGCGGCAAATCGCGTATTCGTTACACCCACTTTGTCGATCAGCCGCACCATCGCCTATCTCGACAAGGACGATCATAGCAAGGATCCCGAACTCGCCTTTATCGGCCCGAAATTGCGGGCGACCTATCAATGGCGTGTGGACCGGGCAGCAAAAGCGACTGCAAAGGAAAAAATTGCGCGCCATCGTCATTTTGAACAAATGGCTGCTATTGTACCGATGTTGCGCAAAGAAGGCGTGACCATCATGGCCGGCACCGATGCGGGTTTCCTTAACAGCTATGATTATCCAGGATTTGCTCTGCATGACGAACTTGCCCAATATGTACGTTACGGCATGACGCCAGCCGATGCGCTACGTTCAGCGACCCGGGCCGGGCCGGACTGGTTCGGAAAGCTGGACCGTTATGGTGCGATTGGTCAGGGTAAAGCTGCGGATTTGGTGCTGCTTGAACGCAATCCGCTAAAAGATATTAGCGCCACCAAATCCATCCGCATGGTGATATTGCGCGGCAAAACCCATGATCGCGCAGCTTTGGACGGGTTGCTCGCAACAGCCCAAGCGCAGGTTGCGACCTGGAACTCCATCGCTGGGACCAAACAGTTAAATTAGGCGCCTCTTCTCCTTATTCTAAAAAACAGGACGAATCGTTTGAGGGAAGGAAATGGCAGGGATGCAAGTGCAACATGGCCGCAACATACGCGCAACAGGGCGAAGCGGCAGGCCGCCAAGCCCGCCGCTCCGCCGGACTATTTTCACGCGCTGCTCATCCTGTTTCAGCCTTTTTCAAGCGGTACATCGCATAAAGCGTCGCTGACGCCATGACGCCGATATAGGCAATTAAGGGCCAAGCCTTGTCATGGCCGAACAGCATAATGGCTCCCGTCCCGACCAGCCCGACGATGAGGCTCTGGATGCAGAAATGTAGCGCAACCGCTGCGCCCGCCATCGCGCCGAAATCCTTGAGCGCGCCATTGGCGGTGACTGACGCGGTTATCACAATGCCGACCGCGACCACCCACATCGGCACGATGAAGGACCAGAAAGACGGGCGCATATAAAGCTGCCCCGCCGTCAATAATAGTGCGCCAACCGCCATCAGCGCCATACCGCGCACCACGCTCTCCCGATTGCCCCATACAAGAAAATGGTTTTGCATCAATTTTGTGGCGGCGATCATCACCAGCGCAACGCTTGCAAAGACGAGGCTGAACCCAAGGCCGGAATATCCGGCTTTATCGACCAATAAGACCGGCGCGATGGAGAAAAACACAAAAAATGCGCCCATCGCCGTCCCGAACGCCAGCGTATAAGACCAGAAAGGCCGGTTGCGCAGCAAGAGGCGATAGTCGGGGCGCTCTGTTCGGGACGCACTATCGCGTGTTTCGGGCCAAAGCGGGTGCGCAATCACTCCCAGCACCAAAGCTGGCACGGCCAAGGTTATAAACACTGACGGCCAGCCGAAATGCGCGACAAGCAATGCGCCGACGACGGGACCGATTGCAGGCACAAAGGCCAACATCGCGTTCATCAGGCCATAGATGCTGTTGCTTTCGGGCTTATCGGCATAAACATCGCGGATGGTTGCAAACATGGCGACCAGCATCGCGGATGCACCGGTCGCTTGCACCAACCGCAAGAGGACAAATAACAGCGCGCTTTTGCTGAAGGCCAGGCCAAGAGACGCAACCGCAAAAAGCACAACCCCGCCAATCAGAACGGGGCGGCGGCCAATATGATCGGACAAGGTGCCGAACAATATCTGTCCGACGCCCAACATCACCATATAGAGGCTGAGGGTGAGTTGGATAATATCGGGCGTTGTGCTCAATATTGCGGGCATCATCGGAACCACGGGCAAATAAATGTCCATTCCGAGCGAGGCAAGAATGTTGAAGGGCGCAAGCAAAAGCAGCGCGACAGGCAGGCTGTATGTCCACAGCCGGTCGTTTTTGGCAGGCATGATTATCCATCCGTTCAAATGAAGGGCATTTTCACGGCGGCCTGCGCGCTATAGGATAGGTTTTATGGAAAAATAGATCCGGTCAACAGACTGCCGCAACATGATTTGAAAACTATGTTGCGGCTTAGCGGTCCGATTTTTTGGACGTTCCCATGGCTTCCGGTCCTTTTCGATTAAAGTTCCGGTCCTGCCGGGTATGGCTTGGATACCATGGCGATGATGTCCGATCAAATCCTGCGGTTCAGGGGGTAAGTTCGGGCCTGTGGATAAAATGGGGGACGACTCTTGGGCAGGCCGGGGGGCGGAATCGGGGATGCTATTTGATGCCCGTTACCGGCCTGTTGGTCGACAGGCTTATCCACAGGCGCGCGCACTTACCCACAGGCTGTGGATAAGGAGGATGGATTTTCCGACTCCCCAAATATGTGCGGATCTGCAGATGGCAAGCTTTGGATAAAAGCGGCAGCCAGAGCTTATCCCCGACTCCCCTCCCCCCAACAAGATTCAACAATCTTATATATAAATATATTATTATGGGGAGAGTGGAGAGGGTGCGCCCGCCCGTGAAAGCGCCGGAATGGCCCCGTCATTGACCGGACAGGCTTTTGACTTTCCGGACGGTTCGGCTTAGCGGGCGGGGCTATGCCTGATCCTCATCCGACCAAACCGCTTCTTGCCGCGCTTCAAGGCGCTCTCCGGCCCCATCCGCGCGGGGGGAAACCGATGTGGATGATGCGGCAAGCGGGGCGCTATCTGCCCGAATATCGCGCATTGCGTGCCGAAAAAGGCGGATTTCTCGATCTGGTCTATGACAGCGCCGCCGCCGCTGAGGTCACGCTCCAGCCGCTACGCCGTTTTGATTTTGATGCGGCCATCCTGTTTTCCGACATTTTGATCGTGCCGCACGCAATGGGGCAGCATTTGCAGTTCCTCGCTGGCGAAGGTCCGCATCTGTCGCCGCGGCTTGCCGATGCGCGGCTCGAAGATCTGACGCCGGTGCTGGAGCGGTTTGAACCGGTCTATGAGACAGTGCGGCAGGTGAAAGCAGCTTTGGCCCCCGACCAGACCATGTTGGGCTTTGCAGGCAGTCCCTGGACCGTTGCGACCTATATGGTGAATGGCGAGGGCAGTAAGGACCAAGGCGTCACGCGGCGCATGGCTTATGAAGACGCCTCGCGCTTCCAGGCGCTGATCGACGCGATTGTCGATATTTCGTTCGATTATCTTAGCGGCCAGATTGAAGCGGGCGCGGATGCGGTGCAACTGTTCGATAGCTGGGCGGGCAGCCTGTCGCCCGCGCAATTTGACCGCTGGGTGATCGCCCCCAACCGCGCGATTGTGGATAAATTGCGCGCACGCCATCCCGATGCGGTGATCATCGGTTTTCCCAAAGGCGCGGGCGGTAAATTGCTGGCCTATGTCGAAGGCACCGGCGTCGATGCGCTCGGCCTTGATGAAACCGTTGATCCGGTCTGGGCAAACAGGATTTTGCCGTCCGGCCTTCCGGTGCAGGGCAATCTCGACCCGCTGGCCTTGATGGCAGGCGGCGCGGAATTGACCCGCGCGGTCGATCATATTCTCTCCAGTTTTGAAGGCCGTCCGCATATTTTCAATCTGGGACACGGCATCGACAAGGATACGCCGATTGCGCATGTCGATGCGCTGGTGCAAAGCGTGCGCAGCGCAGGCTAAGCCGCGCGCACCGCGAACAGGAGGACAACAATGACAGGATTTTTGGGGTCGGCCTATCTGTGGATAAAAGCCGCGCACATCATCTTTGTTATTTTCCTCATGGCCGGCCTGTTCATGATGCCGCGCTTCTTTGTCTATCAACAGCAAAGCGCGGCAGGCTCGCCGGAAGATGCGCTGTGGAACGAGCGTAACGAGCGGCTGCGCAAAATCATCCTGATGCCGTCCATCATCCTTGTATGGGTGCTGGGGCTGATGCTCGCCGCGCATCTCAATCTGTGGAGCGACGGCTGGTTCCACGCCAAATTATTATTCGTGCTGGTGCTTAGCGCCTATCATGGCTGGATTGTGCGCTATGCCAAGGCGTTGAAACGCGGCGAGCGCAAATTTAGCGAGAAAAAATTGCGCATGTGGAATGAAATTCCGGGGCTGATTGCGGTGGTCACCGTCATTCTGGTGGTCGTCCGGCCCTTTTAGAGCCAGCGTTCGATCGGAAACCAGCCCATCACGCGCATCAAAAACCGGTCAAATCCGGTGGTGCCGGGTTCGGGACTGAGCGTTTCAACGCTGCCATCGGCTTCATGGTCTTTCCAGATCATCGCCCCGTCCGGCCCGATTTGCGGCTGGTAGCTGGCATAAAGGATTTGCTTGTCAAAGCCTTCGCGCATTTGCCGCGCGAGCGTCGGGCTATCAATCAGAAAGCCCATTTCGCAGTTAAGATGCGCCGAGCGCGGATCGAAATTGAACGATCCGATAAAGATGTGCGCATCATCCATGGCAAAGCTTTTGGCATGGAGGCTGGCGCTCGACGAGCCCGCTAAACTGCCCGGTTTTCCGGCGGTCGGCGCGGTGCCGGGTTTCAATTCGAATAATTGTACCCCCGCTTCGATCAAGGCTTTGCGATATTTGATATAGCCTGAATGGACGAGTTTGACGTCGGTGGTGGTATAAGCGTTGGTGAGGATGCGGAAGCGCACACCCTGCCGCGCGCGCTCCGCCGCCATTTCCGCGCCTTTGGGGCCGGGGATGAAATAAGCGGATACAAGGTCGACGCGCGATTTTGCGGTGGTCAGCACCTTTTCCAGCCGCGTCACCATCAACATATCGCCGCGCGCCTGACCCAAGCCTTTGGCCGGATCATCGGCGAATAATTGCACATCGGTCCATTCGACCGGTATCGCATCGCGCTCCAACCCTTCCGCGCTTGTGCCATAGCGTTTGACGAGGGTGGCGGTGGCTGGACTGGCCGCCGCCGCCCGCGCTTTGGCGGCAATGTCGGCGGGGGTGCGGCTGTCATCCTTGACGATCAGCGCGAGCGGATAGACCGACAGGCTGTTCCAATAGCGGTCGAACAAAGCCGCGGTATCGCGCACCACCGGTCCCAGTCCGATCACATCCAGATCGAGGAAAAAGCTTTCATCGCCGATGCGGAAATATTCGTCCCCGATATTGCGCCCGCCGATAATCGCCGCGCTGCCGTCAACGATAAACGCCTTATTGTGCATCCGCCGGTTCATGCGGAAAAAATCATAGGCAAAGCCGAGCATTTTGGGCGAGCGCACGGTCGAGGGGTTGAATAGCCGCACCTCGAAATTGGGCAGACGGTCGAGCGCGGCAAGGTCGGCATCAAGGCCGGTTATGCCATTATCGTCGAGCAAAAGCCGCACCCGCACACCGCGATTGGCCGCCTCCATCAACGCGCCGAGCAGCAAGCGACCCGAAATATCATCCTTCCAGATATAATATTGCACATCAATCGACCGCGTTGCCATGCGGGCGAGCGCCAAGCGGCTGGCCAGCGCGTCATTGCCTTCGGTCAAGGGAATGACACCCGATTTTCCGGGATGGGCCTGTTGAAGGTCGGCAATATGCCCGACGAGCAAGCCCTTGTCAGGCGGCGCGAGCGCATGGCTGGCGCGGATAGAGGAGCGGTCGGGCAATGGAAAAGCCAGCCGCAACACCAGCAGCGCGATTATCAGGCCCGCGATTATGCCGAATAAAATCATCATGATGCGCTTCATCCCGCCAAGCCATCGCGCGCTTCGCCGCTCTCTGTCAACCGGTGCATGTGAGCGCAGCGGTGGCACGTCCTGTAGCGTGCATTGACCTCCCGCCGCAATCTGTCACACTCCCCCATCAAAGAGGGGCTATTCGAAGGGATAGGGGGACATGGTTTTTTCCGCATTTGTGTTGGCAGCGGCGCTGGCGCAGGCGCCGGTTGCGCCGGCACCTGTTAATCCGGCAAGCAATCAGGGGCGCGAAACGGTAGAGCAGCATTTGCAATGCCTGACCATTGTGCTGCTCGTCGGGGCGGCGCAAAAAGATCAAGCCAAACAAGCCGGTATGTCCGGCGCGCTCGGCTATTATTATGGGAGGATTGATGCTTTGGCTCCGGGAACGGATATTGCCGCCAATGTGCGGCGGCTCCTGCCCCAGCGCGAGTTATTGGGCCAACATTCCGACCGTTGCGGCAAACAGATGATCGCGCTGGGCCAGAGGATGCAGACCGATGGCGCTGCAATCGATGCGCGCCCCACTCCGCCAGTCGCACCGCCTGCACCGCCGAAAAAATAAGCACATCCGGTCCTTTGCGCGGTGAAGCCTGTCTTATGGGCAGGGAACCGTGCCGCGCGCCGGAGAGACGCCGAATTGACTTGGCCCGGCTAACCGCGTAAATCCTTGCCATCGCACGTCCTGTGCGTGTCGTGGATCGCTGGCCCTTTTTGGCCCGCAACAGGTTCACATGAACTAAGGAAGCGCGCTCCCCCCTCATTATGGCGGACGCGCCGGTTTTGATCCCGACTATCCCCCTTTTCCAACCGGAAACATATTTATGCATTTAAAAGAACTGAAAAAGAAAACCCCCGCAGAATTGGTCGAAATGGCCGAGGAATTGGGGGTCGAAGGCGCATCGACCTTGCGCAAACAGGATTTGATGTTCGCAATCTTGAAGGAACTTTCCGAAGATGGCGAACAGATTATGGGGCTTGGCACGATTGAGGTGCTGCAGGACGGTTTCGGCTTCCTGCGCTCGCCCGAAGCCAATTATCTTGCCGGTCCCGACGATATTTATGTGTCGCCCAACCAGGTCCGCAAATATGGCCTGCGCACCGGTGATACGGTCGAAGGCGAAATTCGTGGGCCGAAAGATGGCGAACGCTATTTCGCGCTGACCAAGCTTACCGCGGTCAATTTTGACGATCCCGATGCCGTGCGTCACCGGGTTAATTTCGATAACCTCACGCCGCTCTATCCCGACAGCAAGCTGGTGCTTGATACGGTCGATCCGACGCAAAAGGACAAGTCCGCCCGCGTCATCGACCTTGTCTCGCCGCAAGGTAAAGGCCAGCGCGCGTTGATCGTCGCGCCGCCGCGCACGGGTAAAACCGTGCTGCTGCAAAATATCGCTCGCGCGATTACCGAAAACCATCCCGAAGTCTTCCTCATGGTCCTCCTCATCGACGAGCGTCCGGAGGAAGTCACCGACATGCAGCGGTCGGTGAATGGCGAAGTGATCAGCTCGACTTTTGACGAACCCGCCAGCCGCCACGTGCAGGTCGCCGAAATGGTCATCGAAAAGGCCAAGCGTCTGGTCGAGCATAAAAAGGATGTGGTCATCCTGCTCGATTCCATCACCCGCCTTGGCCGTGCTTACAACACCGTTGTTCCTTCTTCGGGCAAGGTGTTGACTGGCGGTGTCGATGCGAACGCGCTGCAACGCCCCAAGCGTTTCTTTGGTGCGGCGCGTAATATCGAAGAAGGCGGCTCGCTCTCCATCATCGCGACCGCGCTGATTGATACCGGCAGCCGCATGGATGAAGTCATCTTTGAAGAATTCAAAGGCACGGGCAACTCGGAAATCGTTCTCGACCGCAAGGTTGCGGACAAGCGCATCTTCCCCGCGCTCGATGTCGGCAAGTCCGGCACGCGCAAAGAAGAATTGCTGGTCGAAAAGGACAAGCTGTCGAAAATGTGGGTGCTGCGCCGTATCCTTATGCAGATGGGCACCGTCGATGCGATGGAATTCCTGCTCGACAAGATGAAGGACAGTAAGACCAACGAAGATTTCTTCGACGCGATGAACCAATAAGGCATCGCCCGGATGAACCAGCCTCCTCCGGTCCGTGCGGTAATTACCGGCGGACCTGGGGCGGGCAAATCGACCTTGCTGGAAGCCGCCGCACAGGCCGGTTTCACCATTTTCCCCGAAGTCGCACGCGCAATATTGCAAGCCCCCGGCGGGATGGACTTGCGCGCAGAGAAGCCCGCCGCTTTTGCCAAAGCGATGCTCGATGCACAGCGCGCGACATGGGAGGCTTCGGCAACAATGGACGGCCCCGTCCTGTTTGACCGCGGCTTTGCGGATATTGCGGGCTTTTTGCGCGTTGAGGGCCTCGCCGTGCCGCCCGCGCTTGACCATATCTGTCGCAGCTGCCGCTATTCCGGTCCGATTTTTCGCGCGCCGCCTTGGGCTGCGATTTATGCGGGCGATGCTGAACGCATCCAGAGTTGGGACGAAGCGGTCGCGAGCGACACGGCCATTTCCAAAGCCTGGCAATCCTATGGTTACAGGCTGGTCGATCTGCCCTTGGCACCGGTCGCTGAAAGGCTGGAATTTATGCGCGAACGGCTCTTGCGTCGGGAACCATAAGCCGCGAAAAGTCTTGTCCCGATGAAAGTGTGTGCGGCAATAAACGCCCCCGCATCGACCCAAGGAGTTTTTGTGTGATCGAACAATGGTTAGCGCTAGCGGCAGGGGCCGCTTCCGCCGCGCCCAGTTTTGGCAGTCCTGCCGAAATCTGGCAGCATATCGTCAATGATTTTGCCAATATTACCGAACCGTCCAATTTCTGGACGTTTCTGACCGTCATCGGGCTCGATCTGCTGCTGGCAGCGGACAATGCGATTATCGTCGGCGCGCTGGCGGCGGGACTTCCGGCTGAACAGCGTCGCAAGGTCATCATCCTGGGCGTCGTCGCCGCACTCATATTGCGCATCATCTTCGCGCTGATCGCGGTGCAGTTGATGAATATTGTCGGCCTTATCTTTGTGGGCGGCTTGCTGCTCTTGTGGGTGGGCTGGAAAATGTGGCGTGAAATGCGCGACCAGCATGGCGAATCGCCCGGCTCGCCGGAAATTGAAGGCGACGAAGATTCCGGCCTCAAACCCGCCAAAAGCTTCTGGGCTGCCGCTTGGGCCGTGGGCGTTGCCGACGTGTCGATGAGCCTTGACAATGTGCTTGCGGTTGCAGGCGCGGCGAAGGACCATCCGGGTATTATGATTGTGGGTCTGGTCTTTGCCGTGGCGCTGATGGGCGTTGCCGCAAACTTCCTCGCGCGCCTCATCGAACGTTATAAGTGGGTCGGCTATGTCGGTCTGCTCCTCGTTCTCTATGTTGCAATAAAGATGATGCATCAGGGCTGGGTCGACCCGGCCATCGGGCTCGGAACTTTATTCAGCTAAGCCTTTACGAGGATATTTATGACGCAAGCAGCCCCCCGCCGTCCGGCCATGATTTTGAAGACCAGATTATTGGTACCCAGAATTTTGCTCACCGGCGCGGCAGGGGCTGCTTTCACCTTGTTGGGGGCGTGCCAGACGGTCGCGGCGGATGCCAGCGCACCGGCCTCTCCCCCGCAAGCCACATCGCCGCAAACAGGGCCTCAGGCAACCTCCCCTGTCGGCGCACAGCCGCAGGTTGAACCCGGTTTCACCTATGTCTATCCCGACATGGTGATGGACCGTAATCCGGGGCTGACCGGCATTATGGATGCGCGGCGCGCAACTGCCAAAGCCGCTTATGACAAGCTGATGGCGACCTATGACAATAAGGCGGGCGGCCCGCCTGCGTCCGAACTTATCAGTGCGATGCGCTGGGTGGCGGACAGCGAAACGGCGGGGCTGACCGTGATGCTCGGCGATGGCGCAAGCTATGAAGGCGGCGCGCACGGGATGAACTGGACCGACAGCCTGATCTGGGACCGCAAGGCGGGCAAGGTTGTGGGCTTTGCCGACCTGTTTACCGATGCCGCGCGCGCCAAAGCGGCCTTGCTTCCCGCTTATTGTAACGCGCTCGATAAGGAACGGCTGGTCAAGCGTGGCACGCCGACCGCCAAAGGCGAAATTTTCGGCAATTGCCCCGACCCGTTTGAAAGCGAGGTCTATCCGACCGGCGCGGTTAATGGCCGTTACACGCAAATCGGCTTCTCGCTCGCGCCCTATACGGCGGGGCCTTATGCCGAGGGGCAATATAATTTCACCATCCCGCTCGATGCGGCGCTACAAGCGCTGGTGAAGCCCGGCTATCGCGCGCTGTTCGTCGCCAAATAGCAACGGCCTGCCGTCAATCTAAACGAATCGCTGAGAGACAGGACGCGCCCGCGCGCGCAAGGCTGACCCCAATCGACTATTACCGAGTCGTTCGGGGTCAAATGCGATGACACAGATTCACGGAACGCAGGCCGCCAATGGCTGCCATACCCATAATGCCAAATGCCATGACAATAGTGGCAAGCATAATGGCCACCATAAGGCGCTGGAGGAGCTGCAACAGCTTATCGCGACCCAACTCGCCGCGCAGACGCAGCAGGTGCTGGCCGAGCTGAACAGCCGGTTGAGCGAGCCGCAACCCCCCGAACCCGACCGCAGCCCCGCCAAGCTTGAAAAGCTTATCCTCGATGCCAAACATACGCGCGGCGTCGATCAGGGGCAGGCGCTGCGCGAACTGGACCAGCTTACCGGCGGGCAGGCCGCGACCAATGCGCTGATGCGGTCGATTGTTTAAGAGCTAGCAATGCGCGCTTATGGGGCGGGCGTGAGACAGGCTTAAGGACTATAATAAACCCGCAATTTTAACCGTCTCGCTTGTTTTTGTTCTTTGTTCGTTCTAACATCATCCGATGACGATGATTCCTGAAAAATCCGGCGCGCCCGCTATTCCTGCCGATTTTAGTGCGGTGGAGGATGGCTGTTTTGCCGACTCACTGGTGGCAGCGGATGTGGCGCGCGGGGTCGGGCGATTATTCTACCGTCATGGCCTCACCATGATGTGCGAAGTGCCGCTCCCCAATGGCCGCCGCGCCGATTTGGTCGCGATGGATGCGCGAGGGGACATTGTGATTGTCGAAATCAAAGTTTCGCGCGCTGATTTGCTCGGCGACATGAAATGGCCCGATTATCTCGATTATTGCGACCGTTTTTTCTGGGCGCTGCCAGCGGGGTTCGACCATAGCCCGCTAGAGGCCACCCCCTATTTGCCGGAACGCAGCGGCATCATTATCGCCGACCGCTATGACGCCGAAATATTGCGCCCCGCCGCCACCCACAGCCTCGCCCCCGCCCGCCGCAAGGCCGAAACGCTGCGGCTGGCAAGACTAGCCATGCAACGCGCGATGGTCGCACAGGACGGCGAGTTGCGCACGCTGCCAATGGGGTGAGGAGCGGATAGGCCAAGCGACACGCCACGCCCCTCCCGCGTGCGGGAGGGGCTGGGGGTGGGTCCCGGGTTAGGTTGGGCGGTCCCTATTTGATCGACGGTCCCATCACAGGGCGCGCAGGTGCCGCTTTGGGTGCGCTCAAAGCCTGCAGGATCATGGCCGCGCGCGGGTCGCGTTTGGCTTGGTCGCGGGCGGAAAGGCCCGTCACCGTATCGCTCTGATCGGGATTGGCCCCGCGCGCGACGAGCAGGCGCACAGTCGGCAGGTCGCGGTTCAGCACCGCGCGGATGAGCGGGGTCACGCCTTGCCCGTCTCCCTTATTCACATTCGCGCCCTTGTCGAGCAGCAACGCAATACCGTCGGCATAGCGCAACTGCGTCGCGATCAGCAAAGGCGTAATCCCTTGATTATCCTCGGCATCAACCCGCCCGCCCTTGCTCAGGATGAAGTTCATCCAAGTAAGGTCGCGCCGTTCGGTCACGATATGGATGGCGGTGCGGCCATTGCTGACATCGCGCGTGTTAATGATATTGCCCGGCACATTGAGCATGGCGGTGACCGCATCACCATCACGCTTTTTGACCGCATCAAGGAATTTATAGCCGTCCACCGCCTGCGCCTGCACCATAGCAGGGGCGGCAAGGCTCATCGCGGCAAAGGAAAGCGCCATCAGGCGGAAAAAAGAAAAGGGACGGTGCGACATAGTCTATGGTTTTTCCGAATAAGGATAAAAATGCTCCGGCGGCGTAAAAGCCCGTGCGCCTTATGCGCGCAGCCGCACACCGCCAGTTGATTTTGTACAGATAGCAGGTCATGGCTGGCATCACCATGAACAAATTCGCCCTCCTCCCCGCCCTTGCCGCGCTCGCTCTTGTGAGTGCGTGCAACCCCGCCCCTGTTGCCAAAGGCGAACCACCGCTTGCAGGCGCGCGGCTGGGCGCACCGCTCAATCTGGTCAATCAGGACGGCCAGCGCGTCACCGACGCCGATTTTGCGGGCAAATACCGCCTTGTCTATTTCGGCTATACTTATTGCCCCGATGTATGTCCGGTCGATATGCAGCATCTGCTCAACGGCTATCAGCAATTTGCCAAGGCGCATCCGGAATTGGGTGCGAAGGTGCAGCCTATCTTCATCACGGTGGACCCCGCGCGCGATACGCCCGAAAAGGTCAAAGCCTTTATCCGCCAGTTTGACGACAAGATGGTCGGCCTCACCGGCAGTGAAGAAGAGATTGCCGCCGCCGCCAAAGGCTATGCGGTCGTCTATAACAAGGTCGAAGGCTCCGCGCCTGATGCTTACCTCATGTCGCATACCCAGCTTGCTTACCTCATGGGACCGGACGGCAAGCCCATCGCGCTGGTGCCGACCGATGCGATCAACACCCCCGAAAATGAAGGCGACCCCGCCAAGGTCAAGGCATTGCTGGAACAATGGGTGGTGTGACCCCCTTTTGGGAGCGCCCGATTGAAACATTGGACAAGGCCGAATGGGAGGCCTTGTGCGATGGCTGCGGCAAATGCTGCCTCCACAAAATCGAGGAGGAATGGACCGGGCATATTTATCCGACCAATGTCGCTTGCCATATGCTCGACCGGCAGACGGCCAAGTGCATGGATTATCCCAACCGCAAGCGCCATGTGCCCGATTGCCTGCAACTGACGCCGCGAAAATTGCTCGAAATCGAATGGTTGCCCATGACGTGTGCCTATCGCCTGCGCGCCGAAGGCTTGCCGCTGCCCGATTGGCATTATCTCGTGTCGGGCGACCCCGAAGCCGTTCATAAGGCTGGACAGTCGGTGCGCGGATGGACCATATCGGAAACAGATGCCGGCCCTTTGGAAAACCATCTTGTCGAGCGCGAGGTCTGAGCGGCTGGTTGCGCCGCCCGCCGACCCTAACCGCGCGCATGTGACGCTTGGCGGGGAAAGCTGGCCGGTCAAACTGCTCCCCCACGCGCGCGCGCGGCGACTGACGATGCGCTTTGACAGGATGAAGGGCGAGATCCGCCTGTCGCTTCCCTTACGCTATGACCGCGCCAAGGCGTTGCTATGGGTCGAAGGCCAGCATCGCTGGCTCGCCACCCAAATCGGCACAATGGACGCGATTGTTGCAGTGCGCGATGGCGCGGAGTTGCTCTATCAGGGCGAATTGGTGCGCGTGGCATGGGAAGCAGGCGGGCCGCGCCGTGTGACCTTGGCCGATGGGTTGCTCCATGTCGGCGGACCGCAAGAGACGGTGCCGCGCCGCATCGAACGCTGGATGAAGGCCGAAGCCTTGGCCTTACTCGGCGATGAAACGCTGGAATATGCAGGGATTGCCGGATTGAAAGCGGGGCGCGTATCGGTCGCCGACCCCAAAAGCCGCTGGGGAAGCTGCGCGTCGGATGGCAGCATCCGCTATAATTGGCGCCTCGTCATGGCCCCCGATTTCGTCCGCCGCGCGACGGTCGCCCACGAAGTCGCGCATCTGCGCCACATGCACCACGGCCCCGAATTCCACGCGCTGGTCGATGAAATATTCGAAGGCAGCGCAAGGAAAGCCCGCCGCTGGCTCAAGGCCGAAGGGCATAAGCTGCATCAATATAGGTTTGATTGAGGCCGCCACCTGTCCACACAGATGGCACCGGTGTGCCCCTCCTTTAACGCTTGGATGAACAACCGTCCGCCAAGCGGAAAATTACTCCGTGTCTGTCCGGCTGTTGCGGTTGACTTCTCCACTGGCAGACCGTGCGGAAGCGCGCACCTCTCTGGCAGCGACGCGGGCTTCTGCGGTGGCGGCGCGGATGTCGTTCCAGTTTATTGCGCGCACCTCGCGCATGGCTTCGGCGGCGTTGGCGTGGGCCGTGCGGCGTGCTTCTTCGGCGGCTGCCAAGGCTTGACGGCGCGCTTCATCGCTGCTGGCGAGGGCGTGACGCCGGGCCTCGGCGCTGCTCGCCAGAGCTTGGCGGCGGGCTTCGGTGACTCCGGCCAAGGCATCGCGGCGGACTTCTTCGGCAGCTTCGCGTGCATCACGTTGCGCTTCCCACGCGGATTGGCGGGCTTCGCGGCGGGCTTCTTCGGCATTTTGGCGGGCATCGCGTTGTGCTTCCCGCGCGGCTTGGCGGGCGTCGCGCTGTGCTTCGGCCGCCGCCTGCAAAGCATCGCGACGGGCTTCATCCGCATCGGCCCGCGCCTCCGCACTATTGCGCAACGCATCTTGCGCCGCCCGCATCGCGTCCGCTGCTGCCTTATCGCTATCGTCCAGCGTCTTGCGAATATCGGCATCGCTCATGTCATGGTTGGTATAGACTTTATACGTTTTGCCATGATGGACGACATCGCGGCGATAGGTGGGTTCCTGCTTGCCGCCGCCGATGATGATGCGCCGTTCGGTTTCGCCATTCTTTACAGTTGTTGTCGTGGAAATATTGTTCGTGGCGGACGGACGCGCTGCCGGGCTGTCGGCTTGCGCCAGACTGGCAGTCAGCGGCACCAATGCCACGCCCGACAGGATGACAAGGCCGGTGCCGAGCAGGCGGCGTCCTGATGTTTTTTCACGCATGGCTATTCTCCCGATACGGCGCACGATGACGCTTTTATTGACAAGATTGGCGCGCGGGCTGACCATCGCGGCGGACGGCAGCGACCCTGTCGTGGCGGCGACCAGCATCTGCGCATATTGCGCAGCATCGAAGCGATAGCGGCCCAAAGTGCGCGCATCGCAATCGGCCTCCTGATCAAAAATGAAGGCGCGGGCGGCTATCCATGCGACCGGATTGAACCAGTTCAAACATAAGAGCAGCATCGCGGCATGGTTGTGATACAAATGCCCCGCGCGATGGTGGGTGACTTCATGTGCGACCGCCATTTGCTGGGCGTCGAGCGACCAGCCACGTGCGGTTGCGGGGATGAAGATGGTGCGCTGGCGCAAGCCCACCGCAAGCGGCCCACCGGCATTGGGGCTTTCCATCAAGCGCACGCGCCCGACTTTGCCCAGTTCATGCGCGCCTTTACGCGCCGCACGGATGACGCGGTGGTGATGCAACAAAAGCAGCGCGAACAGAAGCAAGGCGGTGCAGCCCCACAAGAGCAGCGCGCCGCTCGCCAGATCAAAATTTGCTTCGGCCATCACCGGCGCGGCGGCAGCAGGGGCGGCTGGCGCAGCGTTTGCGGCCGCGCCTGCAATATTGGCTGGGGCTGGCGCAGAGGTTGCGCCCTGCATCATCGCATCCCCCATCGTTCCGCTAGGCACGCGCATCGCAAACGGGCGCAGCGCATCGGGCAGCATCAGCGGCGGCACGAACCAGCGTGCGGCGGGGAGCAGCCACAACATATAAGCGACCTGCGGGCCGAGCCATTGCGCGACCGGACGGCGCACCGCGAGGACGAACATCAACAAGGCCGTGAACGCGATGAAGCTATCCAGCAGCCAGGCGGTAAAAGCGGTATCGGCGATCATTTGCGCAGACTCCGAATAAGCTGTTCCAGTTCGTCGAGATCCTGATCGTCCAGTTCCTCGCGCTCGGCAAGCTGGGCAACGAGCGGCGACACACGGCCCCCGAACAGGCTGTCCACCAGCCTTTTGGATTCGGCGACATTATGGTCATCACGCTGGAGCAAGGGCCGGTAATGGAAGCGGCGGCCTTGCTCTTCATAAGCAATCGCCTCCTTTTGGGTGAGGCGCGACAGCAAGGTTTTGACGGTCGCAAGGCTCCATTGCCGTGCGTCTTCGACCCGCGCCGCAATATCGGTCGCGGTGAGCGGGGCTTCCTCCCACAACACCTCCATAATCGCGCGCTCAGCCTCGGAAATACGTTCGCTCATAACCCGAATCATCCTCTCGTTGATTACGGGTGTAGACGGTTCGATTACGGATGTAAACGAAAATATAGAAATGGCGGAAATTCTTTCGAACCCGGCGTGAAACGGACATTTTCAACTGGCCATTGCGTCGGTAATATCCCGACAATAATTTTCTGACATAAATGACCGTGATTAATTTTAAAGTATGGCAGTGTGTCGAATGGTTAATTTTTTGATTGGATTTGCGGGCTTGGGAATATTCGCGTGGACCGGCTCTGCGCGAGAAGAATTAAAACGACCACCGATTTTTCAAGGCCGCATAGGTCATATATTATCATGGATAGTCGCCCTTATGGGGTTGTATATGGTTTATCGAGGTTGGGTTCGACCGTGGCTTGCTGAATGAGTATGAAACTATAGCCTCTCGCCCCTTGCATTTCCCGCCGAATCCCGCTAGGCGCGCCGCTTCCGAATAAGTGGGCTGGCTAATAGGGCTGCCATGTTCGCTTGATACGGATCATCCCAAAGGAGACCAAAATGCCCAAGCTCAAGACCAAGAGCGGTGTGAAGAAACGCTTCAAAATCACCGCGACCGGCAAGATCAAGCATGGCGTCGCTGGCAAGCGTCACCGTCTTATCAGCCATAATGCAAAATATATCCGTCAGAACCGCGGCACTTCCGTGATGTCCGACGCCGACACGAAAATCGTGAAGGCTTGGGCGCCCTACGGCCTGAAGTAAGAGGAGCACCGAACTATGCCACGCATTAAACGCGGTGTGACCACGCACGCCAAGCACAAGCGGATTCTGAAGCAGGCGAAGGGCTATTATGGCCGTCGCAAAAATACGATCCGCATCGCGCGTCAGGCCGTCGAAAAGGCCGGACAATACGCTTATCGCGACCGCAAGGTTAAGAAGCGCAGCTTCCGCGCCCTGTGGATCCAGCGCATCAACGCGGCTGTCCGCATGGAAGGACTCACCTATGGCCAGTTCATGCACGGCTTGAAGCTCGCCGGTGTCGAACTGGACCGCAAGGTTCTTGCCGACATTGCGATGCACGAAGGCGAAGCGTTCAAGGGCATCATCGCCCAGGCCCAGGCTGCGCTGCCCAAATAAGCGGGGCCGAAGAACTGATTTCCCGTTCAGGGATTGAAGGAATGAAAAAGGCACCGCGCCACTGGGCTGCGGTGCCTTTTTTCTTGTTCGGCTGTTGCCGTTCTATTTTACCGCAATATTTTTACCCTCGTCATGCCCGACTTGATCGGGCATCCATCTCCGGACCTTAAAGTTTAAAACTCAGGAGATGGATTCCCGCCTTCGCGGGAATGACGAAGGTGGGGGAGGTTTTACGATGCGCGACATATTCCAACCATGCGTATACATGGTCGCGAGCCACAAAAATGGCACGCTGTATGTCGGTGTCACATCAAACCTGATGGCGCGCATTTACCAGCATCGCACGGGCGCGGTGAAAGGCTTTACCTCCAAATATGGCGTCGCGCGGTTGGTCTGGTTTGAACAGCATGGCACGATGGAGACGGCCATTGTGCGGGAAAAGCGCATCAAGGGCTGGCTCCGGCCATGGAAAATCGCCTTGCTCGAAACAGATAATCCCGAATGGCGAGATTTGGCTGTTGATTTCGGCTTCGAGCCGCTACCGAGCAGGCGCGTGAGATAGAAATTAACCCACCCTCGTCATGCCCGACTTGATCGGGCATCCATCTCCGGACCGTGCGGTAAAACGACAGGTCATCAGATGGATCCCCGCCTTCGCGGGGATGACGAAGTGAAAGACGGCGACTAATAGGGCATCCATGACCAATATCGAAACTTTGCAGGCGGGCCTGTTGGCCGAAATAGACGCGGCGGATACGCCCGAAGCGGTCGAGGCGCTGCGTGTGCGTGCGCTCGGCAAATCGGGGGAGATTACCGCGCTTCTTAAAACCCTCGGCGCGATGACGCCGGAGCAGCGTTCTGCCGAAGGGCCGAAAATTCACGGGTGCCGCGAGGCGGTGACGGCGGCGCTGGCCGCGCGCAAAGAGCAGTTGGAAACCGCCGTCCTCAACCGCAAACTTGCCGCCGAAGCGGTCGATATGTCGCTCCCCGCCGACATGCCGCCGTCCGGCAGCGTCCATCCGGTCAGTCAGGTCATGGACGAGCTGGCGGAAATTTTTGCCGATATGGGCTTTGCCGTCGCGACCGGGCCGGAAATCGAAGATGACTGGCATAATTTCACCGCGCTCAACATCCCCGAAACCCACCCCGCGCGCGCGATGCACGATACATTCTATTTTCCGGATGCGGACGCCGAAGGGCGCGCCATGTTGCTGCGCACCCACACGTCACCGGTGCAGATCCGCACGATGGTGGGGGGCAATCCGCCCATCCGCATCATCGCGCCGGGCCGGGTTTACCGGTCGGATTCGGACGCCACCCACACGCCGATGTTTCACCAGATTGAAGGCCTTGTGATCGACAAGGGCATCACGCTTGGGCATCTTAAATGGACGCTCGAAACCTTCCTCAAGGCGTTTTTCGAACGCGACGATATCGTGCTGCGCCTGCGCCCCAGCTACTTCCCCTTCACCGAACCGTCGGCGGAGGTTGATGTCGGTTATAAACAGGAAAAGGGCCGCCGCGTGATTGGCGGGTCGGGCGATGATGAAGGGCATGGCTGGATGGAAGTTTTGGGAAGCGGCATGGTCCACCCCAAGGTCATCGAAGCCGCAGGACTCGACCCCGCCGAATGGCAAGGCTTTGCGTTCGGCACCGGCGTCGACCGGCTCGCCATGCTCAAATATGGCATGGATGATTTGCGCGCTTTCTTTGATGGCGATCTGCGCTGGCTCAAACATTATGGATTTTCGGCGCTGGATATTCCCACGCTTTCGGGAGGGATTTCGGCATGAAGTTCACGTTAAACTGGCTCAAGGAGCATTTGGATACCGACGCCAGTCTCGACGAGATTCTGGCCGCGCTTAATGCCATCGGGCTTGAGGTCGAAGGCGTCGATAACCCCGGCGAGAAGCTGGCTGCGTTCAAAATCGCCCATGTGCTGAGCGCCGAACGCCATCCGCAAGCCGACAAGCTACAGGTGCTGCAAATCGACCAAGGCGACGGTCAACCGTTGCAGGTCGTCTGCGGCGCGCCCAACGCCAAGGCGGGGATGAAGGGCGTGTTCGGTCCGGTCGGTGCTTATGTGCCGGGGGCGGACTTCACGCTCAAACTTGCGGAGATTCGTGGCGTGGTGTCGAACGGCATGATGTGCTCGACGCGCGAGCTGGAATTGGGCGAGGATCATGACGGCATTATCGAACTGCCTAACGACGCCCCCACCGGCACCGTCTATGCCGATTATGCCGGGCTGAATGATCCGGTGATCGACGTATCGATTACCCCCAACCGTCAGGATTGCATGGGCGTGCGCGGCATTGCGCGCGATTTGGCCGCCAAGGGCCTCGGCACGCTGAAACCGCTTGCCCAAGTTTATCGCACCGATGCGATTGCGCCGATCGAGGGTAGCGATCCCGCCCCCGATGTGCGTAGCGATGACGTTGAAGGCTGCCCCGCTTTTTACGCGCAAAATGTGTCCGGCCTCACCAATGGCCCCGCGCCCGAATGGATGCGGCAGAAGCTCACCGCGATTGGCCAGAAGCCGATTTCGGTGCTGGTCGATATTACCAATTTCGTGTCAGTCGATCTGGGCCGTCCCTTGCACGTTTATGACCGCGCCAAGCTGTCGGGCAGCCTTGTCGCACGTAAGGCGAAGGATGGCACCCGAGGTTTCAAAGCACTGAACAATAAATCATACGTTGTTGGTGAAGATATGACGGTGATCGCTGATGATGAGCGCATAGTAAGCATTGCCGGAATAATGGGTGGAACCGAAAGCGAAGTTAGCATTGGGACCACCGATATCCTCATCGAATGTGCCTATTTCACCCCAGAAAGCATCGCGCGCACGGGGCAAAAATTGGGCCTTACCTCCGACGCACGCCAGCGGTTCGAACGCGGGGTTGATCCGGCTTTCCTCGAAGAAGGCTTGGCGATAGCGACCAAGCTGGTGCTGGACCATACCGGCGGCACCGCGAGCGCGATCACACGCGCGGGCCAGCCTCCGGTCGACCAGCGCGTGATTGCCTATAATCCCGACCATAGCCGTACGCTTGGCGGGGTTGAGGTTGCGGGGGACGAGCAGGCCGCGATTTTGGAACGGCTTGGTTTCACCATCACGTTCCCCCGCGAAGGCGGGGGCCCAGAGTCGGCTAGCGCAGCGCCCGAAGCACTGGATCCCCGCCTGCGCGGGGACACGGTAAGCGGGGGTGACGAGCTTTGGGAAGTCACCGTCCCCACATGGCGGCGGGACGTCCATGGCAGCGCCGATCTGGTCGAGGAAGTGGTGCGTATCCACGGCATCGACAAGGTGCCATCGACCCCGCTGCCGCGCGCGGACGGGGTAGCGCGGCCCACCGCAACGCCCGAACAGATGATCGAGCGCAAGGCACGCCGCGCGGCGGCTGCGCGGGGATTGAACGAAGCGGTGACGTGGAGCTTCATCTCCGAAAGCGAAGCCGCCAAAGTCGGCGGCGGTGACTGGACGACATCTAGCTGGATTTTGGCCAATCCGATCAGCGAAGATATGAAGGTGATGCGCCCCTCGCTGCTGCCGGGCTTGCTCGCGGCGGCGCAGCGCAATGCTGATCGCGGCGCAACCGCGATCCGCTTGTTCGAAGTCGGACGCCGCTATTTCCGCAAGGCCGATGGCACGAGCGAAGAAAAATTGACGCTCGGCTTTGTGCTGGCGGGCGATAAAGCCCCGCGCAGTTGGCTTGCAGGCAAGGCGGCAAGCTTTGAACCGTTCGATGCCAAGGCCGAAGTGCTGGCGATCCTCGCCGCAGCGGGCGCACCGGTGGATAAGCTGATGCCGTTCGGCATCGACGGCGAAGGCGCGATCTGGCACCCCGGCCAGTCGGGCAGCTTGCGGCTTGGTCCCAAGACCGTCCTTGCCGAATATGGCACGCTCCATCCGGCGCTGGTCAAGGCGTTTGACCTTGGCGGCACCGTGGTTGCGGGGCAGCTGTTCCTCGATGCCATTCCGGCAAAGCGCGCCTCGTCACCCATCCGCGAAACCTATGCGCCGCCAGCCTTGCAAGCGGTCACGCGCGACTTTGCGTTTCTTGTCGATGCAAGCCTTCCCGCTGCCGATCTGGTGCGTAGTGTCAAGGGCGCGGACAAAGCCAATATCGTCGATGCGCGGCTGTTTGATAGCTTTGTTGGCATAGGCGTTCCCGAAGGCCAGAAGAGTCTGGCGGTCGAAGTGACGCTGCAGCCCGGCGAAAAAAGCTTTACCGATGCCGATTTAAAGGCGATTGCTGACAAGGTCATTGCGGCGGCGGCCAAGCTGGGCGCGGCGCTAAGGGCTTGAGACCCCAAGCGTTTCCCTGCTTCGCCCCGCCGCCCATGAAGGAGCAGACGGTATGAAGCAGATCAGCTTGGGCGCGATTTTGGCGGCGGCTTGCGCATGGAGTATGAGCGCCCCCGTCTTTGCACAAGAAAGCGCGGTCGTCTTTCCCGAAGGGTCGCGCATCGGCATGGTGCCTTTTGCCGGATCCAAGCCTGCGACCGGATTTCAGGGCTTTGTCGACGAGGCGACCAAAAGGTCGGTGATGATTATCGAAATGCCCGCCGAAGCGCGCTCCGTTGCGCTGGAGGATTTTGTCGCCGCCGAGGATATGGCGGCGGAGGGCATCAAGCAAGTCGCGCGGCGCAACTTCGAACTTGCGGAAGGCAATGCCAAGGTTAAAGCGATTGAAGTGCGCGCGACCCAGACCGCGGCGGGGCGCACTTTCCCCAAATGTATGGTGCTGTTCCATGCGTCCGATTTTACCGCGCTCATCAGCGCGCAAATGCCGGACGACAAGAGCGGCGATGCCTGCGCGCTTATCAAGGGCCTCCAGATACGCGGGGCGTTGAGCGAGGGCGACATAATGGCCGCGCTGCCCTTCACGCTCGCAGATAAAGGCGGGTTGAAACCCTGGCGCAGCTTTGGCGGGTCGGGCGTATTGCTCACCGACAGCGCGGACGGCCAGCCTTCGGATGACGCAGCGACAATGATCGTTGCGCGGGCGATTGCCGAACGCGCCGTGCCGCCCAAGGAGCAGCTCCTTTTTTCCGAACAATCGCTCAAGGCAGCGGAAGCGCTGGCTTCGGCAAAAATCCTGTCGAAGCGCATGGTCACAGGGGCCAAAGTGCCGACCAGCGAGGTCATGGCCGAACAGGGGGGCAAGCGCATCGTGCAATGGATACAATTTCACCCCGACGGCTATACCGTCCGGCTTGTGGGTGAAGTACCTGGCGCGCGTTTTGACGCGCTGTTACCGGGCTTTACCCGCATCCGCGACGGTGTGACGGTGAAATAAATATAGCCGTAAATTGCCTGTATCCCAACGGTTTGGCGCGGGCTATCATGGCGATGCTGCCCCAACCAAGCGTGAGGACATATCCATGTACACCCCGCCCGGATTTGCGACCGTCACCCCCTATATTTTCGTCGAATCAGCTGAACATTTCTGCCATTTTCTGGTGGCAGGACTGGGTGGCACCGAAATCGGGCGGGCTCTGCGCGAAGATGGCAAGATTGCCAATGCGCAAATCCGCTTGGGCAATTGCACCATCATGGTGAGCGAAGCGGGGCGCGGCTATCCGGCGATGCCCGCCTCCTACTATCTCTATGTCCCCGACGCCAAAGCCGCAATGGCGCGCGCAATTGCGGCGGGCGCACAGGAAATCATGCCGGTGCAGGACATGCCCTATCAGGACCGCCAAGGCGGCATCCGCGACGCGCACGGCAATTTCTGGTGGATATCGCAGCGGCTCGTGCCGGGCGGCTATCATGATGCGGAAGAAGGCGCGGCAAAGCCAAAAGTGAATTGAAGCGCGACGGATTATCTTAAAAATTCGTCATGCCCGACTTGATCGGGCATCCATCCCCTGACCCAGCGGTTCACGTCAATGTCCGGAGATGGATACCCGCTTTCGCGGGTATGACGATAATCTTCTTGTTCAATCAAACAGGCTCGACACCGATGTTTCGTCGGCGATGCGCTTGATGGCTTCGCCGAGCAACGGCGCGATGGTGAGGTGGCGGATGCGGGTGCTGGCGCTGAGATCGTCGGTGGTGCCGATGGAATCGGTGATGACCAGTTCCTTAAGCTGCGAGCCTTCGACGCGCGCGACCGCGCCGCCGGACAACACGCCGTGGGTGCAATAAGCGACCACATCTTCCGCGCCGCCCGCTTTCAATGCGGCCGCCGCGTTGCACAAGGTGCCAGCCGAATCGACAATATCGTCGATGAGGATACAGAAACGGCCTTCGACGTCGCCGATAATGTTCATCACTTCGGATTCGCCCGCCCGCTCGCGGCGTTTATCGACGATGGCAAGCTGCGCATTATCGAGTCGCTTGGCAAGAGCGCGCGCGCGCACCACGCCGCCGACATCGGGCGACACGACCATGATATTCTTGCCGCCAAAGCGCGCGAGAATATCGGCGGCCATCACGGGCGCGGCAAACAGATTATCGGTCGGAATATCGAAAAAGCCCTGAATCTGCCCCGCGTGCAAGTCCACCGACAGCACACGGTCCGCGCCCGCTTCGGTGATAAGATTGGCGACCAGCTTGGCCGAAATCGGCGTGCGCGGGCCGGGCTTACGGTCTTGCCGCGCATAGCCGAAATAAGGCAGAACCGCGGTAATCCGCTTGGCCGACGCACGGCGCAGCGCGTCGATGCAGATCAGCAATTCCATCAGATTGTCATTGGCCGGATAGCTGGTCGATTGCAGCACGAACACATCTTCGCCGCGCACATTTTCGTGGATTTCGACGAACACTTCTTCGTCGGCAAAACGGCGCACGCTGGCATCGGTCAGCGGAATGTCGAGATATTGGGCGACGGCCTTTGCGAGCGGAAGATTGCTGTTGCCGGTCATCAACTTCATTGCCCTAGGCTCCCTTGCTGGCGCGAATATGCGGCCCCTTTAGGCAGATATTGCGCGAAGGAAAAGACCTGTCCCCAGGATTTTCCACATCATAGCCATCCGGCCTCGCGTAAAATTGTCATATTGTCACGCGAAACGGGGATATTTGTGCCGTCGCTTTAAGGTGACGATGGCGGCGTTGGTTCCGGCGGCGCTTATTCCGGGGCGCTTTCCCGGCGGGATGATCTTCGGTTGAAATCAGCCGCCCGCACCCTAAACAGAAAGGATGACCACGCCCCCGACAGACCGCCTCACCATCGTCCTCGCCCAGCTTAACCAGCGGGTCGGCGACCTTGCCGCCAATGCTGCGCAGATGCTGGAGGTGCGCGCGCGCCACGCGGACGCGGACCTTATCGTCTATCCTGAAATGCAATTGGTCGGCTATCCGGCGGAGGATCTCTATCAAAAGCCCGCGCTTGCCACGCGCGCGGCGGAAGAGTTGGACAGGCTTGCCAAGGCCACCAACGACGCCGGCCCCGCCATGATGGTCGGCACCGTCTATCGCGACGAAGTGGGCCAATTGTTCAACGCGGTGGCCCTGCTTGCCGGGGGCAAGGTTCAGGCGGTGCGCGCCAAGCATGAACTGCCCAATTATGGCACGTTCGACGAAAAACGCTATTTTGCGAGCGGGCCTTTGCCTGAACCCATCCTGTTCAAAGGCGTCGCCTTGGGCATCCCGATTTGCGAAGATATATGGTTCCCGACCGTCACCGCGCATCTCAAGGATAAGGGCGCCGAAATCCTGCTGTCGCCCAATGGCAGTCCCTATGAAATCGACAAGGACGACCTGCGCCACGAGGGCGTTGCGCTCCACCGTGTCGAAGAAACCGGTCTGCCGCTTGCTTATCTGAACCGGGTCGGCGGACAGGATGAGCTGGTGTTCGATGGGGCCTCCTTCGTGCTCAATGCAGATGGCTCTATGGCCCACCAACTGGCCGACTGGGTCGAAGAAGAGCGCGTGACCATATGGCACCGCACCTCCGATGGCTGGGTCTGCAAACCCGGCGCGCTTGAAACGCTCGAGCCGCATCCCGCCGATACCTATATGGCGATGATGGTGGGCCTGCGCGATTATGTCGATACCAACGGCTTTCCGGGCGTAGTGCTGGGTATGTCGGGCGGGATCGACAGCGCCATCTGCGCTGCGATTGCCGCCGATGCGCTGGGACCGGAACGGGTGTGGGCGGTGATGCTGCCCTCGCGCTATACCAGCGATTTGAGCAAGTCGGACGCGGAAGTGAGCGCCGAGATGATCGGCTGTCGCCATGACGTCATCCCGATTGCGCCCGCCGTTCAGGCCTTTGACGAAATGCTGTCCGATAGTTTTGCCGACAAACAGGTCGATATAACCGAAGAAAATATCCAGTCGCGCATCCGCGGCGTGACCTTGATGGCGCTGTCTAACAAGTTCGGCCATATGCTGCTCACCACCGGCAATAAGAGTGAAATGTCGGTCGGTTATGCGACCATTTATGGTGATATGGCGGGCGGCTATAATCCGCTCAAGGATGCCTATAAGACCACCGTGTTCGCGGTGTCCAAATGGCGCAATGCCAACAAACCGCGCACCGGCCTTGGCCCCGACGGTCCGGTCATGCCCGAAAGCATCATCAACAAACCGCCGAGCGCCGAACTACGCCCCGACCAAAAGGATTCCGATAGCCTGCCGCCTTATGATGTGCTGGACCCGATCTTGTTGGGATTGGTCGAACAGGAAAAATCGGTTGATGCTATTGTGGCCGAACATGAAGGCGAGGCCGGTTTTGACCCCGCGACCGTTGCGCGCATCGAACGGCTCCTCAACATCGCCGAATATAAGCGCCGCCAAGCCCCGCCGGGGGTGAAATTGGGCAAGCGCAATTTCGGACGCGACCGCCGCTATCCCATCACCAATGCGTTTCGCACGGGGTAAACCGGTACAGCCTATCTTTTCCTTCGCCTTTTATTGTCAGCCTGTCTCCGGCCAAGATCGAGCCAGACTGGGAGCGTTTCAGAAGCTCGCGCTTTAGGAAAGAGGGGATATCGTAGCACGCGTTTAGAGGTTTACGCACCTTTCGCCGAATGTACCGAATTCCAGCACTGGTATTTTCGAACGGCAATAGATGTAACATCTTCCAGATTGGAGGCGATCTAACTCAGATATTCCGCCGCAAATCGCGCATTTCACGCAAAAATGAATCAAGCTTTGGATCGACTGTCGGTTGATCTGCGAACCTCCAATATTGCGGCCCGTTTTAATGGATAAGCTTTGGATCGTGCGCGTTGCGTACCAAAAGGGGAGGATGCCAATTGACTATGTTGACGATCAACAACTCCTCACAATTATGACCCAGCCTGCGCAACCATGAATCAGCGTCTTCTCTGTTGGTCGGGCATGATGCTTGCCCTGTCCGCGACTTCTTCTGGATGCGTGCCAACAGGCAACAGCTCCCAGACTTCTCAAGAGGAGGAGCGGTCGGAAGCCGGAATCAGCACGGAAGCGCCTCGCAAGGTCTATATTGCGCGCGCGTCATCAACGAATACCGCAGCATTGTCAGCGCAGTTTGTCGGCTCTTATGATGTGCAGCGGGGCTGTCTGGTCTTTGTGTCCAGTGACAAGGTTTATTTGCCGGTTTTTGCACCTGGTTCGACGATCCAAGTGTATTCAGATCACCTGGTTGTGGACGGGCAGCGCATTGCTCTCCGACAGACAATGACCCGAGGAGGCGGAGAGGCAGGCCCTGATTTCGAACGTATTTTGGCCGAGTCCATCCCATCAGCGTGCACGGGAAAAACACTCTTGCGCTCAAGCTGACAGCGTAAGTCAAAGCCTCTCACGGGCAAAATAGAGCCGCTCCATTAATTATACCGAAATTGGTGTGAATTTACAATTTCGACATCGGGTTGCTTAACGCAACGCCTAAGATAACCTTGCCCTATGAAAGCAACCCCCTTTCCAGTGCGCGCGATTTGCGGCATGGCGCGGGGATGACCATTATCACCCGTTTCGCTCCGTCCCCGACCGGTATGCTCCATGTCGGCAATATCCGCACCGCGCTCCACAATTGGATGTTCGCGCAAAAGCAGGGCGGCAAATTCCTGCTGCGTATCGACGATACGGATGGCGAGCGTTCCAAGCAGGAATATGTCGACGGCATCAAGGCCGATCTCACTTGGCTGGGGCTGAACTGGGACGGCGAAGAACGCCAGTCCGCACGCTTTGACCTGTATGAACGCCGCTTTGAAGAATTGCGCGGTCGGGGCCTTGTCTATCCTTGCTATGAAACGCCCGAAGAGTTGGAATTACGCCGCAAGGTGCTGCAAGGGCGCGGCCTTCCGCCGATTTACGAACGCACCGCGCTCGACCTTAGCGATGAAGAGCGCGCCGCCAAGGAAGCCGCTGGCATCCGTCCGCATTGGCGCTTCAAGCTCGACCATGAAACGCCGATCCTCTGGACCGACCTTGTGCGCGGCGAGGTGCAGTTTGACGCCAAAACCCTGTCCGATCCGGTCATCCGCCGCGCCGATGGTAGCTGGCTCTATATGCTGCCGAGCGTGATTGACGATATCGACATGGGCATCACCCATGTGGTGCGCGGGGAAGATCATGTGTCGAACACGGCCGCGCAAATCCAGATGTTTACCGCTCTTGGGGCGCAGCCGCCGCATTTCGCGCATGAAGCGTTGCTCACGGGGAGCGAGGGCAAATTGTCGAAGCGGCTGGGTTCGCTCGGCGTCGCCCATTTCCGCGAGGAAGGGATTGAACCGATGGCGGTCAAGGCGCTCCTTGCGCGCATCGGCACGAGCGATCCGGTCGTTCCCGCAACCGATTTTGCGCCATTGATTGAAGGTTTTGATTTCAGCCGTTTCGGCCGCGCGCCCGCCCGTTTCGACGAAGCGGAACTCGCAACGCTCAACCAGAAAATCCTCCACCATAGCGATTATGAAAAGGTTAAAGACCGGCTCCCCGCCGATATTGATGCGGCAGCGTGGGCGGCGATCGGGCCGAATATCACCAAGCTTGCCGATGTTGCGGATTGGTGGGCGGTGGTCAAAGGCCCGGTCGCTGTGCCTTCATTGGAGGCAGAGGATAAGGCGTTCCTCGGCCAAGCCGCCGACGCTGCCGCCGCGATGGATTGGGCGAGCGGCCCTTGGCACACGCTCACCAATGCGTTGAAGCAAGGAACGGAGCGCAAGGGCAAAGCGTTATTCCTTCCGTTACGCCTCGCGCTCACCGGCATAGAACATGGCCCCGACATGGCCGCGCTCCTGCCGCTCATCGGCAAGGACGAGGCGGTGCAGCGATTGAAAGCAGGCAGTCTATGACCGACAAGACCAACCCCGACTCCAACCTCACCGACGCAGAATGGCGCGAAAAACTCACGCCGGATGAATATCATGTGCTGCGCGAGCATGGCACCGAGCGGGCGTTTACCGGCGCTTATAATGATGAAAAGCGCCCCGGCCTTTATCGCTGTCGCGGGTGCGGGACGCCCTTGTTCAAGAGCGACACCAAATATGAAAGCGGGTCGGGCTGGCCGAGTTTCTATGCCGCGATTGATCCCGCCGCGATTACCGAAATCCGCGACACCAGCCACGGCATGACGCGCATCGAGATACGTTGTGCCACCTGCGACGGCCATTTGGGGCATGTGTTTCCGGACGGGCCGCAGCCGACCGGATTGCGTTATTGCACCAACAGCCTCAGCCTTGATTTCGAACCGGAAAGCGGCGAAAAAGCGTGAGCGCCGCGCGTCTGCACGCTCTGTCCACCGCATTTGCACCAATATAAAACTTGTCGGCATGGGGGAGAGGCTTTAAGCCTTGGTCCCAGCTATGGCGCGCCGCAAGAAACCTTCTCCCCAACCTGCTGATTCCAAACCCAAAAACCGCTATTGGGTGTGGTTCAAGCGGCTTATGTGGACCGGCCTTGCCATCGGTTTTATCGGCTTTGTCGCACTCGCCACCTCGGTGTGGATTGCGATGCAGTCGCTGCCGAGTTTCGAAGAGCTGAAACAATCGCCCAACGGCCAGACCATCCGCGTCCATGCCGCCGATGGCAGCATCCTGATGACATTGGGGCCGACCTATGGCCGCTGGCTCAAAAAGGAAGAAATTCCGCAGATCATGACCAATGCGATGGTCGCGGTCGAAGACCGGCGTTTTTACAGCCATTTGGGCGTCGATCCGGTCGGCATGGCGCGCTCGACCTGGGTGGCGGTGCAGAATCGCGGCACCGGACGGCGGATGCAGGGAGCATCGACCATCACGCAGCAGCTTGCGCGCAATATCTTCCTGACCAACAGCTATACTTACTCGCGCAAGATGCGTGAAGCGGTGCTGGCGCTCGCGATGGAGCGCAAGTTCAGCAAGGACCAGATCCTCGAACTTTATTTGAACAAAGTCTATTTTGGCGGCGGCAGCTACGGCATTGACGCCGCCTCGCGCCGGTTTTTCAACCATAGCGCAACTTCGCTGTCGCTGTCGGAAGCCGCGATTATTGCAGGGCTTGTCAAAGCCCCGTCGCGCTATTCGCCGACCGCCGACGCCGAAGCTGCGGTCGATCGCGCCAAAGTCGTGCTGCAAGTGATGCAGGATGCCGGTGCGATCACGCCGGGGCAGGCGGTCGCCGCTAATCCGGTCGCGGTCGAACTTGCGCCCGAACCCGCACAGACCAGTGCGCGCTATTTCACCGATTGGGCGCTGCCACAGCTAGATGTGCTGATTGACGAAACCGCCGAGCCTTTGGACGTATGGACCACGCTCGACCCTGCCTTGCAGCGGTCGGCGACCGCATCGGTTAAGGCCAATGCGCCGCGCGGGGTGCAGGGCGCACTGGTCAGCCTTGATCGCGATGGCGCGGTTTTGGCGATGGTCGGCGGCACCGATTATGTGACCTCCAACTATAACCGCGCGACCAAAGCGGTGCGCCAGCCCGGCTCCGCGTGGAAAGTATTCGTCTATATGGCCGCGCTCGAAGCGGGCTATAAGGTCAATGACATGGTCGAAGACAAGCCGGTCACGATCAAGGGCTGGAGCCCGCGCAACAGCAGCGGGCGGTTTTCGGGCGATGTGTCGCTGCGCACCGCCTTTGCCTATAGTTTGAACACGGTGGCCGCGCAGCTTGGCGAGGAAGTCGGCTATGCGAGCGTTGCCAATATGGCCAAGCGTTTCGGCATTACGACGCCGATCAACACCCACCCGTCGATGGTGCTCGGCACCTCCGAAGTGCGCGTGATCGACATGGCGCGCGCCTTTGCCGGTGTCAGCGCCAAGGGCGCGGCGGTGACGCCCTATGGCATTACCAAAGTGACCACAGCGGACGGCAAATTACTCTATAACCACACGCCCGACAAAGGCGCGCAGCTGATCGATCCGTGGGTGGCGGCGGGGATTACCGACCTCATGCAAACTGCGGTCAACACCGGCACCGGCCGCGCGGCGCAGATCGGGCGTCCGGTGGCGGGCAAGACCGGCACTACGAGCAGCAACAAGGATGGCTGGTTTGTCGGCTTTTCGAGCGGCATCACCACCGCCGTATGGATGGGCCGCGATGACAGCAAGGCGGTCGGCAATTATCTACAGGGCGGCAAAGCACCCGCCAAAGCCTTTGCCGATTATATGCGCGTCGCGGTCGCTAAACGGCCGGTCGAACAATTTGATACGCAGGTCACCCTGCCCGAATGGCAATTGGAGGCCGAAGAGCCGGGACAGGAATTCGGCGCGCCGGGCGAAGGGCAATTTGTCGATGAAAACGGGATGCCGATCCAGATCGAGCCTGAAGCGCCGGGCATCGACAATGCCGCCAATCCTGACGGCCCGCCCCCTGCAACCCGCCCCGACCGTCCGGACCGGCCCGAAATCAATCAGGACTGGATTGACGGCGTGACCGGCAGGCGCGGCAATGGTGATAGCGGTGGCTCAGGGTCCGGCGCTGGCTCCGGCACGGGCAGCAACGAACGCGACAGGGAAAGGGGGAGAGAGTGGGACCGCGATCGCAACGACCGCCCTTTCCCGCCCAACGCGCCGCCCACCAAAGCCCCCCAAAACAAAACCTCGCCCCCGCGCGGCAATGACGGGGTGTTTGTGGAGTAGGCCTTGCGCCCGAGAAGAGTTATAGATTTTGCCGATTGCTGCGCATCGTTTCGCCGACAAGCACAATTAACGCCCCTGCCGTATAAGCCAGTAAATCCTCCACCGCGAAGGCGGTGCCGAAAATTGTCCGTGCGGGGACATTATGGGCCAGACCAAGGCGCGCCACAAGGTCTAGGGCTTGCGCACACTCGACCATGAAGGAGATAGCGAGCGCCGCAAGGCTTGCGGGCATGACGCGTAAATCCGTCACAGCGCGCAAGGTCAGATAGACAAGGATGGTCGCAAGAACATCACCGCCATAAGGGCGGATGAAACGGTCCTTGACCCATAGCGCAATCGCCACTTCGACGAGGAAAAGCGCGAGGGCCGCAAGCGCATAGCCGGGGCGGAAGGACAGTTTCATGGGCAGGCTTTCGCGAGGTGTTAACGGGCGGAACGTCTATAGACCCGCGCCTGTCCCGCCTTTGTGCAGCGATGATGCGTTTTTTGTGCAGAAGGGTGGGGCGTGCCATCAATGATGGCAGGCCAGCGCCTCCAGCACATCGTCAATCCGCGCAGGGTCGCCGCAGGCGATAACGTCGCCCTTGGAATCGACGTCCAAAGGCTCGCCATTCCAATCGCACATCATCCCGCCTGCGCCTTCGACAATGGGGACGAGCGCGGCGAAGTCGTGGAGTTGCAATCCTGCTTCGACCACAAGGTCGATAAAGCCCGACGCCAGCAGGCCGTAATTATAGCAATCCCCGCCGAAGATCATGCGCTTGTGCGCGGTTTTGGCGGCGAGGCCCATAAAATGTTCGCCTTCATGCTCGCTGAAATATTGCGGGCCGGTGGTGGCGAGGCTCATCTCGTCAAGCGCACGCGCGGCGCGGGTGCGGACAGGCTGACCGTTAAAGGTCGTGCCATGCCCTGCGGCGCCGACCCAGCGTTCGCGATTTGTAGGCTGGTCGATCACCCCCAGCACCGGCCAGCCATCGACGAGCAGCGCAATGAGCGTGCCGAAGGTCGGCTTACCCGCCATGAAGCTGGTCGTGCCGTCAATCGGGTCGAGCACCCAGATACGCTTGGCATCGCCGCGCTCGGTGCCGAATTCTTCGCCGATTATGCCATCGTCGGGTCGTTCTTTGGCAAGAATATCGCGCATCGCAAGTTCCGCCGCGCGGTCGGCTTCGGTGACGGGCGATGCATCGCCCTTGGCCTCATGGTCGAAAGGGGCGCGGAAAAACGGGCGGATCGCCGCGCCCGCTGCATCGGCAAGACGTGCGGCAAGCGCCATATCATCGGTGAGTTTCATGGCATTGTCTGTAGCGTGACACGGCAACGCTGGCTAGCTTTCCCCCTTCCAAATTCGTCTTTGCCCTGTAAAGGAATGATCTATCACCCCATCCGCAGCCCTGAGCTTGTCGAAGGGCGTTTCTCAGTGCTGCACACCGTGCTTCGACAGGCTCAGCACTACGGGTCCGCCTAGGCGCATAGCTTGAATATTGCAGCCGCAGTACCGCACAAGTAGGGCACATGACGAAATTATTGAAAGCCTTGTGATGAAAATCCCGTCCCGCCGCACCTTTGCGATCATTTCCCACCCTGACGCGGGCAAGACCACGCTCACCGAAAAGCTGCTTTTGGAAGGCGGCGCGATCCATTTGGCGGGCGAGGTCAAGGCGCGCGGGGCGAGCCGGCGCGCGCGTTCGGACTGGATGAAGATCGAACAACAGCGCGGCATTTCGGTGACCTCTTCGGTCATGACGTTCGAGCGGCCGGACAAGGACGGTTCCACCATCACCTTCAACCTGCTCGACACGCCGGGGCACGAAGATTTTTCCGAAGATACCTATCGTACGCTCACCGCGGTCGATTCGGCCATCATGGTGATTGACGCGGCCAAGGGCATCGAGGCGCAAACCCGCAAATTGTTCGAAGTGTGCCGGTTGCGCTCGGTCCCCATCTTCACCTTTGTCAACAAGGTCGACCGCGAAGGCCGCGACCCGTTCGAACTGCTCGATGAAGTGGCCGACATGCTCGCGCTCGATGTCACGCCGATGAGCTGGCCGATTGGCATGGGCGGCGTGTTTGAAGGCATTTATGATTTTGCCACCAACTGCCTGATGCAGCCCACCGGCGACAGCAAAGCATTTGAAGGCAAGGTCACCCAGCTTTCGGGCGTCGATGATCCGAAGCTCGAAGCGTTAATATCGCCCCAAGGCCTCGCCCAATTCCGCGAGGAAGTGGAACTGATCGGCGTCGGCTATCCCGAATTTGACCTAGAAGCCTATCGTCATGGCGATTTGACGCCGGTTTATTTCGGGTCCGCGCTCAAGCAATTCGGCGTGACCGAGCTGATTGATGCGGTCGCGGCCTATGCGCCGCCGCCGCGCCCGCAACCCGCAGAACCTGCGCCAATCGAGCCGACCGACAGCGCGGTCACCGGCTTCATCTTCAAGGTGCAGGCCAATATGGACCCGATGCACCGCGACCGCATCGCATTCATGCGGCTCTGTTCGGGCAAGTTCAAACGCGGCATGAAGCTGACGCCGTCGGGCAGCGGCAAGCCGATTGCGGTCCATTCGCCGATCCTGTTTTTCGCGCAGGACCGCGAACTCGCCGACGAAGCCTTTCCCGGCGATATTATCGGCATCCCCAATCATGGCACCTTGCGCGTCGGCGATACGCTGGCCGAGAAATTGGGCGTGCGCGTCACCGGCCTCCCCAATTTCGCGCCGGAAATTTTGCGCCGCGTGGCGCTCAAGGACCCGACCAAGACCAAGCAATTGCGCAAAGCCTTGGACGACCTCAGCGAAGAGGGCGTGATTCAGGTTTTTTACCCCGAAATCGGCGCGCAATCGATTATCGGCGTGGTCGGGCAGCTGCAGCTTGATGTGCTGATCTCGCGGCTAGAGGCCGAATATAAGGTCGAAGCCATGCTCGAACCCTCGCCCTTCGACACCGCGCGCTGGTTGAGCGGCCCCGATGTGGCGATGAAGGCCTTCACCGATATCAACAAAGCCAACCTCGCCAAAGACCGCGACGGTAATCCTGTGTTTATGGCGAAATCGGCGTGGGATGTCGGCTATCAGGTCGAGAAAAATCCCGATCTCAAATTCAACGCGACCAAGGAGCGGTAAAAAGATCCTCCCCAAGACAAGCTTGGGGAGGATCTACGATTTTGCTTAATCCACCCACGCCTTACGTAACTGCTTACCCGCGAGCCACATCAGCGCACCGGCCACAAAATACATACACAAAGCCGCCGCAATGGCGTAGCGCAACGCTTCGCCCTGATAGGCGGGGGTAAGGGCTTCCGATAGGCTTCCAACAACCCATGATCCCAGCCCCAAACCAATCAAATTATTGATGAGCAGGAAGGTCGCGCTTGCGGTCGCGCGCATGTGCATCGGGACCAGATGCTGCACTGCGGTCAACACCGGCGCGAGCCAGATATAGACCAGACCTTGCGGGATCAGCATGAGCAGGAAAGCGGTGGTCATATCGTTCGACAACACGCCCGCGATAAACAAAGGCGCGCCGATAATATAGCTGATTGCCGGAATGCGCGCATAGGCTGCCTTGTCGCTCCCGCCGATGCGGTCCCCGAGCCAGCCGCCCGCCAACACACCGGCGACCCCGCCGATCAGCAGCAGGAAGCCTAAAAATTGTCCGCGCGCCAATATGTCGAGGCCGAAACTACGCTCCAGCAGGCTCGGCAGCCAGAAGGCCACGCCATAGCCGCACAGCGAACTAGACGCCGCGCCAAAGGCGAGCAGCCAGAAGGCAGGCTTTTTCGCAAGGATGCCGAACACTTCACCCAAGGGCGTCGCGGGCGGAGTGGCTGCGCCATCGGCGGCAGCCACGACTTTCTTTTTGGGTTCACGCACGACAAGGCGGAAGATCGGGGCCAGCACCAGACCCGCTACTCCCACGGCGATGAAGGTCGTGCGCCATTGGAAATTCTGCGCGATATAGCCGCCGAAAAAATAGCCAGCCGCCGACCCCAAAGGGATGCCGAGCGAGTAAATCGCGAGTGCGCGCGCGCGGCTTCCTGCGGGGAAATAATCGGCAATCACCGCATAAGAGGGCGCAACGCCGCCCGCTTCACCTGCACCCACACCGATGCGAGCCAAGAAAAGCTGCGTGTAGCTGTTCGCCATGCCGCACAACGCGGTAAAGCCCGACCAGACCGCAAGACTGGCGGTAATCACCCAAGTGCGGCTGGTCTTGTCCGCGACCATCGCCAGCGGAATGGCGAGCGTCGAATAGAGGATCGCGAAGGGCAGGCCGCCGAGCAGTCCCAACTGGCTGTCGGTCAGGCCAAGGTCGGCCTTGATCGGCCCTGCCAAAATGCCGAGAATCTGCCGGTCGAGAAAGTTGAACGTATAAACGAGGAGCAGCATGAGCAGCACCACCGCGCGATAGCCATTGCTCACGCTATCATCATAAGTGCCGCTGGCCGGTGTATGGGGCGTGTCCGTTACGCCAAGCGTTACGCCATCCGACGCGCCCGCTGCACGCGCGCCTACCTCCAAATCCTGTGTCCCGCTCATCATCGTCTCCGCTGGTTTACTGGCTGCCTGCCCTAACGTCTGACAGGCACCGCTCAAGCAAAAAGGGGCCGGTACATCATGTCCGGCCCCTTTTTATGTCTGGTTGATCGGGATGCCCCGGATCAGAATTTGACGGTGCCGGTCACGAAAATCTGACGCGGATTGCCGTAGAATGCGGTGAGAACCCCTTCGAGGCCGAGCGTCGATTGGCCCGCTGCATTCTGGTAATTATAACCCGACGTGATGTAGCGTTTGTCGGTCAGATTTTTGCCGTGGAGACCGATCGAATAGCCGCCGCTGTCCGCTGTCCACACAATCGAGGCATCCCACAAAGCATAGCCCGGCTGGTCAAGCGCCGGGATCGGCACTTCAAACTGGTGGGTAAGGCTGCGATAGTTGAGCGTAGTCGACAGGTCGAGCAGGCCGGTTGCCACCGGAACGGAGGCAGCAAGCGTCCCCGAAACCGTCCATTTCGGCGTATTCTGGAAGGTACGGATATCGGCCACATCGGCGCCCGTCGGGCCAATGAACTTTTTATATTTGGCGTCGATATAGCCAAGGCCGCCGAGCAGACGCAGCGCCGAGCCGTCACCGGCAAAATCGCGGGCTAGCGTTGCGTTGATTTCGGCTTCGACACCCTGAAGGCGGGCTTTTGCCGCGTTGGTGGTGATGCCGCAGAAGCTTTGCACGCCGCCGATCAGACAGCCGACCGACCCCGGAATCTGCACATCCTTATAGTCCATATGGAAGCCGGCAAGGCTGAGCGTCAAACGACGGTCGAGCAAGGTGCCCTTATAGCCGACTTCATAGCTTGCCACCTTTTCAGGATCGAACGAGAGGAAATTATAGATATCCTCATAGGTGCGGCCCGCCGCCGGATTGCTGATCGGCGCCGAAGTGCCCGAACCGCGCGGGTCGAAGCCGCCACCCTTGAAACCCTTGGAATAGGAGGCATAGAGCATGTTGTTGTCGTCAGGCTTGAAGCTCAACGAGGCACGCGGGGTGAATTCCTTGAACGTGCGTTCGCCGCGGAAATCGGTCGCTACCGCAATCGCAATCGGGTCGAGCGTGCCGCCAAATTCGGGCGACAGGCCGCTGATGCGGTTGGCCTTGTAGATGTAGGAGCTACGCTTGTCGTTGGTATAACGACCGCCGACCGAAAGGCTCAACTGATCGGAGAAATCAAAGGTGAAATCACCGAACACCGACCAGGTGCTGGTGCGCACATCGCCTGCGGTATAGCCGTTAAGGCCGGGCAAGCCGATGGTCGAACCGGTGAGGCCCAGCAACACGTCGAACGAGGTCGCCGCCTTGGCGTCGAGATAATAGAAGCCGACCAGACCGTTGAAACGGTCGCTTTCATACAAAAGCTGGAATTCCTGGCTGAGCTGCTCATTCTTATAGACCGCAGGCACATCGACATCGACCGACGGCAAAGCGTCAAAGTCGATCGGCGTGTAGCTCGTATCCTTGCGCCATGCGCTGATCGAGCGGAAGGTGAGATTATCGCTCAAGTCCACCGAGGCGTTCATCGCCAAGCCATAAGCCTTGACGTCCTGCTTGGGGTCGTTGAGGCCCGCGCGGGTATCATAGACATTGTCCAGCACAGGCGCTTTGGAAACCAGACCCGGGATCAGGCGATGACCGTTGCGCGGATCCGACTTGTCGCGGGTATAGTCGCCGGAAATGCGCACCAGAACCGGCGCACCATTGCCGCCAAATTCCACCGTGCCGCGCGCTGCCCACACATCCTTATTGTAATTTTCAAGGCCCTTGATGTGGAGATTGTCGCCAAAGCCGCCGCGCGACAAACGCGCGACCGACGCACCAACGCGGATGATATCGGTGATCGGTGTGCTGGCCGTTACCACCACATCGGCTTGATTATAGGAACCATAGGTCGCACGGATTTTAAGTTCGGGCGAATCAGGGTTGATCGCCTTGGTCACATATTTGACCGCGCCGCCGATTGTGTTGCGGCCATAAAGTGTGCCTTGGGGCCCACGCAGCACTTCGATGCGCTCGACATCATAAATGTCGAGAACGGCCGATTGCGGGCGGTTCAGATAAACATCGTCGAGATAGATGCCGATACCCGATTCAAAGCCCGGAACCGGATCCTGCTGGCCGACGCCGCGGATGAAAGCGGTAAGGGTCGAGTTTGTGCCACGCGAATTTTCAAGCGTGGTGTTGGGCGACATATTGGAAATGTCGGTAATGTCGATCGCGCCCGCTTTTTCAAGGCTCGCGCCAGAAATAGCGGTGACGGCAATCGGCACGTCCTGAAGGCTTTCTGCACGGCGGCGCGCGGTGACGACAATTTCGCCATCATCTTCGGGCACGGCGGCTACGGCTTCGGTCGTATCCTGCGCATAAGCGGGCATTGCCGCAACGCTCGCAATGAGCGCGGTCCCGAGCGCAAGGGCGGTTTTATAACGGATGATATTCATGAGCATCCCTCCTGCATGTGTCCGAAAATACGTGTTGTTGATTAGCTGTTATTTACGGGCGGGCTTTTGATTCACCCGTTCATCCTGCCATTACCGAAACTTGAATCACCTTTCAACTTTTTGCTTTCCTCTTTTGCACAAAACTGTCATTTTGCCTGTTAGCCGATGCAAGGATGCAACAGTCCGGCCCACCGATGCCGGTGCCACGACGCCTCCGGCCGCGCCGCGACAACGCGACAATGCCGCGGGTCCATATGGCGCTGGAGCATGTTTCTGTGCGGCTGTGAGGCGCCTTATCGGCGTGAGAGAGGATGAATATATGGCGAAAGCCGCCGCCACGAATGCCACGACACTTCCGCCGGGCCTCAAAGCCCCGCGCACCGAACGCGGGCGCAAAACCATGCGCGCTATCCTTGATGCGGCGCGGCAGGAATTTTCCGACAAGGGCTTTCATGATGCCAGCATCATCGGCATCACCCAGCGCGCCGGTGTCGCGCTTGGCAGTTTTTACACCTATTTCGAAAGCAAGGATGAAGTATTCCGCGCGCTGGTGTCCGATATGTCGGCACAAGTGCGCGACCATGTCGCCCCCCATGTCATCGCCGCGCCCGATGCACTGGCGGCGGAAGGGGCGGGGCTTTCGTCGTTCCTCGAATTCGTCCGCGCGCATAAGGAAATTTACCGCATCATCGATGAAGCCGAATTTGTCGAACCGGCGAGCTACCGCACCCATTATGAAACCACCGCCGCACGCATAACCCAGCGCCTCGAAGCCGGGGCGGCGCGCGGGGAAGTGCGCGCCGATGCGGGCGAGGTTCATGCCTGGGCGATTATGGGGATGAACGTATTTTTGGGGCTACGCTATGGCGTGTGGGACGATAGTAGCGCGCCGTGTGAAGTCGCAGCCATCGCCAATGACATGATCGCCAACGGGCTGAAGCCCTGATACCATTCCTAACATCCCGTCATCGCGAGGAGCGCAGCGACGAAGCAATCCAGAGGAGTGCTGGATTGCCGCGCGCCTGCGGCGCTCGCAATGACGGTAGATTATCGTTTTAGCAAAAACACCGCATGTTCGGCCAACAAATTGGCCATGCCTTTGCCGCGCGGCTGGTTGCCCGACAGGAACCATTGCCCTTCGATCCTGAGCTTGCGGCTATCGAGATAGGCGCGGAAATCGTCGATCGTGACATGGTGGATATTGGGCGTATCATACCAGCGGTGCGGAAGCTCTTCGGTGACCGGCATCCGCCCGCCAAACATATGCGCCATGCGGATATGCCAATGCGCGAAATTGGGAAAGGACACAAAGGCGCGCTCGCCGATGCGCAGCAAATTGTCCATCACAAGGTCGGGGCGCTTGGTGGTCTGGAGCGTCTGGCTCAAAATCGCATAGTCGAAACTATTATCGGGATAGTCCGCAAGGTCGGTGTCGGCATCGCCCTGTATAACCGAAAGCCCGCGCGCGACCGCCGCCGACACATTGGCCGGTTCCAGCTCCAGCCCGCGCGCATCGACCTGTCTGGTGTCGCGTAAAGCCGCCATCAGCGCGCCATCGCCGCACCCGACATCGAGCACACGTGCGCCTTCGCGCACATGATCGGCAATGATCGCAAGGTCGGGGCGAAGGCTGTTCATAGGCACAAAATTATCCGTAAAGATCCGGCGAGACGCTTTGCGCGATCCGCGCGCGCGGTCAAGCATCCTGCGCCATATTTCTACCAAGCTGCCATTGGTAGTGAAAGCCGATAGGGCGGGCGCGTTTTCGCCCGCATTACCCATTATCCGACAATCGCCTTGGCGCGCTCCGACAGGCGTTCGACCGCTGCTTCGTGGATATAGGGGGATGACACGATGACGCCGAAGGCCTGTGCGCGGGCGGTGTTGAAGCGTAGGGGGTTGCCGAAGGCGTCGGTTACGGTCGCGCCGGCTTCACGGGCGATGAGCGTTGCGGCGGCAATGTCCCATTCAAAGCCCCAGCGCAAGGTCGCGACAATATCCGCGCGGTCATCGGCGACCATCGCCATTCGGAGCGCAATGCTGTTGGGCTGTTCGACCTTGGTTAAATCGCGGTCGACTTTGGGAAGGTCGGCGGCGGGGACGCGCGCGCCGACAAAGTTACGCCTTGTGCTGGCCGCGACCGGCTCGCCGTTCAACGTCGCGCCGGTGCCGCTCGCCGCCACCCATAATTCATCGCGGGCGGGTGCGTAGAGAACGCCAAAGCGCGGCCAGCCATCTTCGATGAGCGCAATCGACACGCACCAGCCTTTGCGCCCGCGCACATAATCGCGTGTGCCGTCAATCGGATCGACGCACCACATGCGGCGGCGCTCCAGCCGCGCGGCATCATCCGCCGTCTCTTCCGACAACCAGCCCGCATCGGGGGCGAGTTCGCCAAGGATCGCCTTCAACCGTTCGTCAACGGCCAAGTCGATCTCGCATACCGGGCTGACATCGGCCTTGGCCCAGACTTTGAGTTCGGCCGCGCCCGCCGTCCCCGGCCAACGCGCAAGCGCCATGTCGCCGACTTCGCGGGCGGCGGCGATAATCAGTTCATTGTTGAGCGGTGTGGGCATGGCTTAGCCGCTCGCGACCGTCATACTGTCGGTGCGCAAGGTCGGCACATTGGTCCCGAACAAGAATTCCAGATCATCGGCGGGGGTCAGATCGCGGAAAATATCCTTCATATTGCCCGCAATGGTGAATTCGGCGACCGGCCCTGCGCGCTTGCCATTGTCGATGCGAAAGCCGACCGCGCCGACGCTATAATCGCCGGTAACCCCGTTCAGCCCGCTGCCGATCAGTTCGGTCACCCACACGCCTTGCTTGATGTCGGCGATAAGCGCGTCGGGCGACAGGCTGCCCGCTTCGATATGGAGATTGCCGGTGGTGACGCCGGGCGCACCGCCAATGCCGCGCGAGGCATGGCCGGTGGGTGTCGTGCCAAGCTGGCGCGCCGAGGCGCTATCGAGCAGCCAGGTGGTGAGGACGCCCCCATCGACAAGCTTGCCTGCGCGCACCGGCAGCCCTTCGCCGTCAAACGGACGCGAGCGCAGCCCGCGGATACGGTAGGGATCATCGACAATCGTAATGCCGGGCGCGAAAATCTGTTCGCCCAGCCGGTCGAGCAGGAAGCTGGTGCGCCGCGTAATCGCAGAGCCGGAAATCGCGCCGGTCAGCGCGCCGATGATAGTCGTGCCGACGCGCGGGTCGAAAATCACCGGCATCGCGCCCGATGTCATGCGCCCCGGCTTCACCTTGGCGACGGTGCGCTTGCCGGCTTCAAGGCCTATATCTTCTGCCGAGCGCAAATCCGCCAGATGCCGCGCGCTGTGCCAGTCATAATCGCGCTGCATATCGCTGCCCTCGCCCGCCAGCACCGATGCCGAGGTCGAATGGCCCGATGTGCCATAGCCGCCGACAAAGCCGGTGGTCGTGGCGATAGCGAGCCGCATCCGGCTATGGCTTGCGCTGCCGCCTTCGCTGTTGGTGACGCCTTTGACGCTGCGCGCGACATCTTCGACTTCCAGCGCCCGTGCGCGCAAGGCTTGCGGGTCGGCTTCGCTGCCATCGTCCAGATCCAGATCCTGCGGCGCGCTTTGCATCAGCATATCTTCCGGCGCCAGCCCCGCATAAGGGTCTTCGGGCGCTTCCTTGGCCATCGCCAGCGCGCGCTCGACCAGCCCGTCGAGCGCCGTCTTTTCCATATCGGTCGAAGAAACGCTTGCCGAGCGGCGGCCGACAAACAGGCGCAGGCCTATGCCTTCGCCTTCGGAGCGCGACACATCTTCCAATGCGCCCAGCCGCATCGACACGCTGGTCGACGCATCGCAAAAATAAATGGCGTCGGCGGCATCCGCGCCCGCTTTTTTGGCAGCTTTGGTGAGGTGGGCGACGCGGTCTTGCGCTTCTTTTACGGTCAACATGACAAAAAGCCTTAGCGCCGCCCAAGCCGAGCGTCAAAGCTGTTTGCGCGTAACCCGCTTGGAATAAGGCATAAGAAGGCGGGGCTAAATTATCGCGCCTGCTACCAGCGAGCTAATCACCAGCACCCAGGCTGGCGGCACCAATAAGGCGGCGCTCCACATCAAGGTCAGGTCGCGGCGGTAGCGTGCGTCGGCTTTGGGGGACGGCGCAATATTGCGACCACGATGGTGCCAGCGGCGCTCGACCATCCGTCCGGTGGGGATCGCTCCCAGCACCAGCACAGCAATACCAACCAGCGGCAACCAATGCGGCCCGCCAGCGGAAACAACCGCCCCTGTCGCCCAAAGCTGCACCAGCGCAAACAGCATGACCGCGCCCGCAACATGGGCACCGACATGGCGCGCGGCATTAGGGGCTTTGAAATCGGGGCCGGGTGGCGGCGGAGCAGAATGGCTCGGGAAACGCATGACTAAACTTAATATTGCAACGGATATTCGGGATTAACCCGACTATTCCAGCCATTTCCGCGGAAGGCAAGCGCGCGGCAAGAATTATTTACGCCTTCTAACGGCTATGAGCCACCGTCCGGCGAAACGGGGGGGACGCACCCTCTCCTACCCATTCCGTCATTGCGAGCCGCTGCAAGCGGCGCGGCAATACAGAGTCGCATGGACTGCGCTGGATTGCCGCGCGGCTATCGCCGCTCGCAATGACGGAATGAGTGGCTGTTATGGCCTTGTCCGGACCGGCTTTGATTACTGCGCTACTTGTTCTAGCACTAACTACAGGATGCGCCCGCCAGCGGCGCTGTTTCTTCATTGCAGGGAGTATCCCCCCTATGCCTATTACCAAGCCCGTTTCCCGCACACGTTTCCGCGCCCGTCTGGCCAAGATCGCGCTGCCCTTGCTCGCCTCGGTGGCGTTGGCCAGCCCCGCCGCCGCCGCGCCTTCCGATGCTCTGGCACAGCTTATCAAGGAGCATTGGGACTGGACCTTGTCCGAAAATCCGGTGCTGGCTTCGTCGATGGGGGTGCCGGGCTATGAAGGCAAGGTCGGCGATATGAGCCTTGCCGCCGCCGACAAAAGCGCCAAAACCGCCGAAGCCTTTCTTGAGCGGTTGAATATGCTACGGCTGGATGCGCTGCCACTCGCCGACCGCATCAATGCGCAGATCCTGAGGCGCGCTTTGTCCGATCAGGTCAAAGCCAACAGGTTCGGCCAGCGCACCATGCTCTTCACCACCTATTATGGTTGGCACCAAGGCTTTGCAGGGCTGGGCGACAATAGCCCGCTGCGCAACAAGGTCGATTACCAAAGCTATCTCGACCGGCTCGCCCAATATCCCAAGGTCAATGACGAGGCATTGAAAATCACGCAACAGGCGGTCGATGGCGGCTATGTCTTGCCGTGCGAGGTGTTGGGAAACAGCGCCAAGGGGATTATCGGTGTGGTCAGCGATGATCCGGTAAAGTCGCGCTTTTACGGGCCGTTCCTCCGCACCAAGCCGGTCGATATGACCGATGCCGAATGGAGCGCGATGCAGGCCCGCGCCAAAAGCCTGATCACCGATGTGCTGAATCCCGCTTACCGCAAGCATCACGCCTTTTTCACCGGTACCTATCTTAAAAAATGCGCGCAAAACCCCGCCATTACCGCACAGCCCGGCGGTAAGGATTATTATGCGTTCCGCATCCGGCAAGAAACCACAACCAACCTCACCGCCGAACAGATCCATCAGATCGGGCTGAACGAGGTGAAACGCATCCGCGCCGAAATGGAGACGGTCGCCAAAAAGGCCGGTTTCGCGACGCGCGAGGCGTTTATCGCGGACCTGCGCTCCAATCCAAAATATTATGTCAAAACGCCGGAGGAATTGATGGAGGCCGCATCGCGCGTTGCCAAGACCATCGACGGCAAAATGCCGACCCTGTTCCACAAATTGCCGCGCCTCCCCTATGGGCTTAAGGAAATTCCGGCGGAAATCGCGGAAGGCACGACCACGGCTTATTATAATCCGGGCTCGCCGCAGAGCGGGATTGCGGGCAATTATTATGTGAATACGTCGAAGCTTGACCAGCGGCCCTTATATGAACTTCCTGCGCTTACGGCCCATGAAGCGGTGCCGGGCCATCATAACCAGATTGCGCTCCAGCAGGAATTGGACATCCCCGCTTTCCGCCAAAATATTGGCTTTACCGCCTTCACCGAAGGCTGGGGCCTGTATGCCGAGCGGCTGGGCATCGAAATGGGGCTTTATGATACGCCCGCCAAGGATATGGGGCGGCTATCCTATGAAATGTGGCGCGCGTGCCGCTTGGTGGTCGATACCGGCATCCACGCCAAAGGCTGGACCAAGGCGCAGGGCATCCAGTTTATGAAGGATAATAGCGCGTTGTCCGACGCGAATATCGAAGCCGAGGTCAACCGTTATATCAGTTGGCCGGGGCAGGCATTGGGTTACAAGATTGGCGAGATTAAAATCCGCGAATTGCGCAGCTTGGCCGAAAAGGAGCTGGGCGCGAAGTTTGACTTGGCCGCCTTCCACGACACCGTCCTTGGCCAGGGCGCGGTCCCGCTCGATGTGCTGGAATGGCAGGTCAAAGACTGGATCGCCAAGGTGAAGTGGTAATTTCCCACACCTCTCGTCATTCCCGCGAAAGCGGGAATCCATCTGCGGACCTTCCATTTTTCCACCACGGTGGTTGAAACCGGATATGCAGGAGAGGAACTATCCTCGATGGATGCTCCTCCTGCGTCCTCCGGAATGACGATAACAGGCCGGAATGATGACAATAGGGGGTAAAGGGTTGGCGGGAAGAAGCCGCTCCATCCACCTTTTGTTCAGGCAGAAATCGTCATGGGTCACAGGAACGTAAAATTTCTCTCCCTTTTTGCGTTATACTGATGTAATACAGCTCGAAGAATGACTGACGACGCGCGCAACGATACGCCTTCCAACCCTTATGCCGACCTGCCCGAAGGCTATGGCGGGGTGCCGCAGGACCGCCGTGAGGAACCACGTCCGGCGCCGTCCGCGCCAGAGGCTGAACCGCAAACGCCGCCGCAAACCTCGCCGCAAACGCCGCATCGTGGCACCAACCGCCCCGACTGGCGCAAAGGCCCGTTGCAGCCCGAAGATCTGGAACCAACGCCTTCCCCCTCAGCCACGCCCCCGCCCCCGCCGCCAACCCACTGGATCGAGCGCGAGGCCGAAGCGCGGCGGCAACGCCTGCGCGAATTGGAAGCCGAAATAGAAGCGGAACAGGCTGGCAAGGGCGTATGGCCAGCGGCGGCAAGACGTCAGCCGGCCGCCCCCGCCCCTCAGGCGCCCGCACCTCAGGCGTCCGCGCCAACCCCTCCGCCCGCGTCCCACGCTGCATCGGCCCCCAAAGGCGAAGCGAAACTGTGGCCGCCGCGCCCGTCCGCGATCCTCAAGCGCCCCGACCGTGACAGCGGCTCGCCCCCTCCGCCGCCCCCGCCGCCCGCATCGGACAGCGGTGCGCTGTGGCTCGACCCGACACCCGACCCCAAACCCTCGCCCTGGCCTTGGCGGCTCAAATGGCTGAAGCGGCTTGCGCTTGCCGGACTGGTGCTACTCATCCTGTGTATCGCCTGGCTTTCCATCGCCGCGCCACCCTCCCAGACCGCGCAGCCGATTGCGCCGCCGCGCCTCACCTTGCTCGCCAGCGACGGGTCGGTGATTGCGCGCAACGGCGCGATTATCGACAAGCCGGTCACCGTCAAGGAATTGCCGCCGCATGTCACCGAAGCGTTTCTCGCCATTGAGGACCGGCGCTTTTATGCCCATTTCGGCATGGACCCGATCGGCATTGCGCGTGCTTTGTGGAGCAATATCGGCGGCGGATCGCGGCAGGGCGGATCGACGATTACGCAGCAACTCGCCAAAATCACCTACCTTAATTACGAGCGCAATATGGGCCGCAAGCTGCGCGAACTGCTCATCGCTTTCTGGCTTGAAGGCTGGCTCACCAAGGATGAAATCCTCGAACGCTATCTGTCGAACGTCTATTTTGGCGACAATGTATATGGCCTGCGCGCAGCCTCGCTCCATTATTTCAACCGTAAGCCCGAAAAGCTGACCGTGCCGCAAGCCGCGATGCTGGCCGGAATGGTCAAGGCCCCGTCGCGGCTCGCGCCCACCAAAAATCTGAAAGGCGCGCAGACCCGTTCCAAAGTGGTGATGGGCGCGATGGTCGATGCCAAATATCTGACCGCCGCCGAACGCGCGCGGCTGCGCCCCGCAACGCTCGACCTGTCGAACAAGGCTTTCACCCAGAGCGGCACCTATTTTGCCGATTGGGCGACGCCCCAAGTGCGCGATATGGCCGAGGAAGGCTATACCGAACAGCGGGTCAAAACCACGCTCGATGCGCGGTTACAGGCGGCGGCGGCGCGCGCGGTCAATGGCGCAGGGCTGGGCAAGGCACAGGTTGCGCTGGTCGCGATGCGCCCCAATGGCGAAGTGGTCGCAATGATAGGCGGGCGCAGTTACAAGGAATCGACCTTTAACCGCGTGACACAGGCCAAGCGCCAGCCGGGTTCGACCTTCAAGCTGTTCACCTATCTGGCCGCCTTGCGCGCGGGCAAATCGCCCGATGATCTGGTTTCGGACGCGCCGATCACCAGCGGCGATTATCGCCCGAAAAATTACGGCAACAGCTATGGCAAGGACATCACGCTCAAACAGGCATTTGCCAAATCGTCCAATGTCGCGGCGGTGCGCCTTTATGAAGAGGTGGGCGGCAAGGCGGTGATCGAGGCCGCGCGCGACCTTGGCATCAAGAGCCCGATTGTCGACCAGCCGAGCACCGCGCTTGGTACCTCGACCGTGACCTTGCTCGAACTGACGGCGGCCTATGCAGGGGTTGCGGGCAATCGCTGGCCGCTCACCCCCCACGCCATTGCGGTGGAAGAGCCGGGCCTTATCGCGAGCCTGTTCGGGCGCGAAAGCAGTTTCCGCTCGGCGACCCACAAGGATATGGAAAAATTGTTAAAGGCCGTGGTCGATAGCGGCACGGGCCGCGCGGCGGGGCTTGCGGTCCCCGCCTTTGGCAAGACCGGCACCAGTCAGGACAGCCGCGACGCGCTGTTCGTCGGCTATGCGGGCGATCTGGTCGTCGGCGTGTGGGTCGGCAATGACGATAATAGCCCGATCAAGGGAATTTCGGGCGGCGGCCTGCCCGCGCGCATCTGGAAGGATTTCATGATGCAGGCGGTAAAGGGCGCGCGCCCCTATGTCGCGCCCAAGCCCAAGCCGCTCCCCGATGCGCCGTTCGGCTTGCCGGACAGTCCGCTGGATATTCCCGTCCCCGACGTCGATATTCCGCGCATCCCCGGCGAGCTTCCGGTCGAAAAGCCGAGCATGAAGATCAACCCCAATGGCAGCATAGACCTTGAAACCAAGGTTGGCGGGCAGGCGGTCGGCGTCACCGTCGACCGCGAGGGCAATTTCAGCTTGAAACCGCCCGAACCCCAACCACCACCCAAGCAGCGATAGCGGATTGGCTGACGGGGATACAGTGCACGCAGAGGCGCGGAGACGCGAAGATTTGCCTTCCTCCGTTCGCCCTGAGTAGCCTCCGTAGGAGGCGTATCGAAGGGCCTTGTTATGGAGGAACAAGGTGCTTCGATACGGCCTTCGGCCTACGCAGCACGAACGCAATTAACAATATCGGATTCCGAAATATCCCGCAGCCCGCGCCGCGCCATTCAAATCTCTGCGTCCTCTGCGTCTGTGCGTGAACTAAAAATCTCCGCGCCGCCCGTGAATCCATTACAGACCCGCGCGACCAAACCTCACGCCGCTTGTGCCTTCTCTCCCGGCCCTGTGGCCGCTTCGAGCAGGCGTTTTTCCATTGATGCCAGCCGCTGGCGGCTTTCGATTTTCGCGCCTGTCAAATCGGTTAGATAGAAAGTGTCGACCGCGCGTTCGCCATAGGTGGCGACATGGGCGGAATGGACCATGATCTTGGATTCGAACAAGGCTTGGGCAAGGTTGGAGAGCAAGGCCGGGCGGTCGCGCGTGTTGATTTCGACCACGGTGAAGCGGTTCGACGCTTCGTTGGTAATCATCACGGCGGGTTCGATATGGAAGGCTTCGGCGCGCGGATGGGCGAGCGGTTTGGCTTCCAGTTTGGAGGTGATTTTGTGGCGGCTCGCAACGGCATCCTCGATTGCCTGTTTGAGCCGGTCAAGCTGGCTTTCTTCGGCAAAGGGTTGGCCGTGCGCGTCCTGCACAAGGAAATTATCGACCGCCATGCCGCTGCGCGTGGTATGGATGCGCGCGTCGATAATATTGCCACCCGCCAGATGGATCGCGCCCGCTATGCGGTAAAACAAGCCCGGATGATCGGCGGCATAGACTTGCACAAGGGTCGCGCCTCTATCGGGATAGACGGTCGCGGCAATGGCGAGCGGCGCATCGCCCGCCGACAGCATGAGCCGCGCATTTTGCGCAATCACATCGGACGCTTCGGCAATCCAATAGCTTTCGGGAAATTGCTTGGCATGGTCGGCAAAGGCGTTGGCGCACAGGCCAAGTTCGGCCTCCAGCGCCTCCTTGCGCTGGGCAATCCGTTGTTCGCGCCCGCGTTCCTTATGACCGAGACGCAGCAATTCTTCGCCAGCGTCGAATAATTCGGTGAGCAATTGCCGCTTCCAGCTATTCCACACGCCGGGACCGACCGCGCGAATATCGACCACCGTTAAAAGCAGCAGCAAGCGCAACCGTTCGGGTGAAGCGACCACCTGCGCAAAGTCGAGGATGGTCTTATAATCGGCCAAATCTCGTTTGAACGCGGTCGCGGACATCAGCAAATGATAGCGCACCAGCCAGCTCACCGTTTCGGTTTCGGCAGGGGTCAGGCCAAGGCGCGGGCAGAGCCGCAACGCGACTTCCGCGCCCAAAACACTATGGTCGCCGCGCCGCCCTTTGGCGATGTCGTGCAGCAAAACCGCCACGAAAATCACGCGGCGCGAGGCGAGTTGCGAGAAGATCGCGGTCGCGAGCGGATGGTCTTCATGAAACTCGCCGCGCTCGATGCGGGACAACAGGCCAATCGCGCGGATCGAATGTTCATCGACCGTATAATGGTGATACATGTCGAATTGCATCTGCGCGACGACGCGGCCGAAATCGGGCACAAAACGGCCAAATACAGTCGCTTCATTCATCCAGCGCAGCACGGTTTCGGGGTCGCGGCGGCTGCACAGCACATCCATGAACAAGGCATTGGCGCGCGGGTCGTCGCGCACATCATTGTCGATCAGCTTGGCATCGCGCGCAGCGGCGCGCATCGCTTGCGGGTGGATTTCCAGCCCATGCTTGTCGGCAAGCTGGAACAGTTCGACCATCCGCACCGGATCGCCTGCGAAAAACGCATCGTCGGGGATGGAAAGCCGCCCCCGGTCCAGCACAAAGCCGTTAAGCTTGCCGGGCCTGCGGCGGAAATTGGTGATGATGCTCGGCATGAAGCGCGCGCCTTTTTTGGCGAGCTGATCATCGAGATGGGCCAGGAACACGCCGGTCAGATCGCCGACCATTTTGGCTTGCAGGAAATAATGCTGCATGAAGCGTTCGACCGCCGATTTGCCGGGGCGGTCGGCATAGCGCATCCGCGCGGCCAGTTCGCGCTGCACATCGAAGGTCAGCCGGTCCTCGGCGCGGCGGGTGATGAGGTGGAGGTGACAGCGCACCGCCCACAGGAAATTTTCCGCGCGAGTAAATTGGCGCAACTCCTGTTCGGTGAGCAATCCCGCGGGCACCAGTTCGGCAACGCTTTTGACCTGGAACACATATTTTCCGATCCAGAAGAGGGTGTGGAGGTCGCGCAACCCCCCTTTGCCTTCCTTGACATTGGGTTCGACGACATAGCGGCTATCGCCCATGCGCTTGTGCCGCTCGTCGCGTTCGGCCAGCTTGTCGGCGACAAATTGCTTGCCCGTGCCTTTGACAATTTCGCTGTCAAAGCGCAGCGAGGCTTCCTTGTAGAGCGTTTCATCGCCCCACACATAGCGCGCTTCCAGCAAGGCAGTGCGCGCGGTCAAATCGCTTTGTGCCATGCGTATCATTTCGTCGAGCGAGCGCACCGATTGCCCGACCTTCAGTCCCATATCCCACAATACATAGAGCATGGATTCGATGACCTGTTCGGTCCAGCCGGTCGGCTTCCACGGGATCAGGAAGCCGATATCAACGTCGCTATAGGGCGCCATTTCGCCGCGCCCGTAACCGCCCACCGCAATGATGGTGATACGCTCGGCGGACGTCGGATTATTATTGGGATAGAGCCATTTGACGGTAAAATCATAGAGCAGGCGGATAAGCTGGTCGATCAGGAAAGCCTGCGCCGCTGCGGCCTGATGTCCGGCGGACGGGTGGGTGTCCAGCCGCACCGCAATCTCCACCGTCCCGCTTTTGAGCGCATCACGCAGGATGACGACCAGCGCCTGTCTTTTTTGCGCGATGCTGCGTTCATCCGCGCCCAGCTCGTCCAGCACCTCGACCAGCGCGCGCCGGTCGATGAGCTTGCGCCGCTGGGCGACATGATGGAAGCGGTCGCTCACCCTTCTTCGTCGTCCGGTGCGGGTTCGTCGAAATTATCGCTGCCCGGCGGGGCATAATCGCCCGACGATCCGGTCGGCACGGGGGCGACTTCCGGCGGGATGAGGCAGGCATCGCCGCCATCGGGCACATAACCGACCCCGCCTTTGGGCAGCGCAAATTCGGCATAATCGCCCGCCGTCAGGCCGGTAATCTTGATCTTCGCGCCCGTTTGCAAAGTGAGCTTGACCGGCGCGCCCGCATTAGGCTGGGTTAACACCGGACATTTGGCGCGGATGGTCGCGTCCATCGTGTCGCTGCTGACCAGCGCGGGGAGCGCGGTATTGGTGAGGTTGATAAGGCTCACATATTCATTGGTGCCCGCAATGCGCAGCCATTGATCGCCTTTTTCGCCCGCGACCACATCGCCGGTAATCGCGCTGGCCCGCGCGATTTTACGGGTGATTTTCGATCCTGTCACCGTGGGTTTGTCGCGCACATTGGCTTCGGCGGCGACAAACAGGCTTTCGGCGGGCTTGACGATGGTGGGTTCTTCGGGCGTCGCTTCCGTTCCTTCGGACGATTGTTCGGCGAGCGTTTTATCGTCAATCGGCTTGAGGCTCGGCCCGTCGCTTATAATGCCATAGAGCGCGGCAAGCGCGACCGCGATGAGCGCAACCCCGCCCAAAATCCACGGCAAGCGGTTGGGGCTTTCGGCCACCGGTTCGGGTGCATAAGGCGGCGGGACGGACGCACCTGACGGCTGACCATAAGCGGGGGGTTGATAGGGCGGCGGGGGTGGCGGTGCTGCTGCAAAGCCCGGCGCAGGGGCTTGGGGCGCTGCGGGCGGCGGTGTCACTGGCGCGGATGGCGGTGTTACCGGTGCGGCAGGTTCAGCGGGCGGTGCAGGCGGGGCTTTGGGCGCGTCTTCATCATAAAAGCGCGCATAGCCCGAATCCTGTTCGGGCGACGGCGGCGCGGCGGGAACCGGCCCAACCGCAGCCCCGCAGGACGGACAAAAGCGCGCACCGGACGGAATCGTTGCGCCGCAAGCCTTGCAAGTCATATCCAAATTCTGCCTCCAATCGCAGCGGCCTTATACGGGCCGGTCCACTCTATTTCTTCGCTTGGCCTCTGTCTGGCGGAGGAAACCCCCTTTTGTCCAGCCCCTTGGCGTGTCCCGTGCAGGAAGCTATGACACAGGTTTCCCGTCCTTTTGCAACTGGATGCCCGATGCCCGAATTCCATCTCGGCCGTTATACCGTCTTTCTCCTTATCGTAGCCGCTTTTTTGGGGCTGCTCTGGTGGCAACCGGACAGCCTGTTGGGCATTGGTGCGATTGTCCTGAGCGGCCTCTTGGTCCTGCGCGGCGTGTGGGATCTGGTGCAGAGCGAACATGCGGTGCTGCGCAACTATCCGCTAATCGGCCATATCCGCTGGTTGGTCGAAGCGATCCGCCCCGAAATCCGCCAATATCTGATCGAGGATGAAAAAGAGGCGATGCCCTTTTCGCGCCTCCAGCGCAGCCTCGTCTATAGCCGCGCCAAGAAGGAAAATGACGATATTCCGTTCGGCACATTGGAAGATGTCTATGAGGAGGGGTATGAATATATGCTCCATTCCAACCGTCCGGCGGACGCGGTGGACCCGGCGGGCTATCGCACGCTGATCGGCAATGACCAGTGCAGCCAGCCTTATTCGGCGAGCGTGTTCAATATTTCCGCGATGAGTTTCGGGTCGCTGTCCGCTAATGCGATCCGCGCGCTCAACAAGGGCGCGAAACTGGGCGGCTTTTATCATGATACGGGCGAGGGCAGTATCAGCCCTTACCACCGCGAATTTGGCGGCGATCTCTGCTGGGAATTGGGGAGCGGCTATTTCGGCTGCCGGGACGCCGAGGGTAAATTCGACCCCGAACTTTTCGCGCGCCAGGCGACCGACCCGCAGGTCAAGATGATCGAAATCAAATTGAGCCAAGGCGCAAAGCCGGGGCATGGCGGCATTTTGCCTGCCAAGAAAATCACGCGCGAAATTGCCGAAACCCGCCATGTGCCGATGGGCGTCGATTGCGTATCGCCTGCCTCCCATTCGGCCTTTACCACGCCGCGCGAAATGATGGGCTTCATCGCCGAATTGCGCCTTCTGTCGGGCGGCAAGCCGGTCGGCTTCAAATTGTGCATCGGACAACCGTGGGAGTTTATGGGCATTGTCAAAGCGATGCTCGAAACCGGCATCATCCCCGATTTTGTCGTGGTCGATGGCGCGGAAGGCGGCACCGGCGCGTCGCCGGTCGAATTTTCCGACCATATCGGAACGCCGATGCGCGAAGGCTTGCTGTTCGTCCATAATACGCTGGTGGGCGCCGGGGTGCGCGACCGCATCAAAATCGGCGTTGCGGGCAAGATTACCTCGGCCTTTGATGCCGCCCATGTGCTGGCGATTGGTGCGGACTGGTGCAATTCGGCGCGCGGTTTCATGTTTGCCTTGGGCTGTATCCAGTCGCGCAGTTGCCACACCAATCGTTGTCCGACCGGCGTTGCGACGCAGGACCAGACCCGCCAGCGCGCGCTCGTCGTCCCCGACAAGGCCGAGCGCGTCCATATGTTCCACAAGAAAACGGTCGAGGCGCTCGCCCATATGCTCGCCGCCACCGGCCTTACCCATCCGGACGAATTACAGCCTTACCATATTGTCCACCGGATGAGTTCGAACCAGATCCGCCAGTTCGACCAGATCCACCGCTTCCTCCAGCCCGGCCAACTCATCGACGGAAGCTGCCCTTGGCCTTATTATGCCGATAATTGGGCGCGCGCGCAGACGGGCAGTTTTGCGCCCGCCACTCTACCGCCGCAAACCAAAGTATAGTAAGGCAACTGGTGCGCGCCTTACGCCAAAGCCTCTATCGCATCGGCTTTCCGCTGATGCGCTTCTATTGGCGGGTGACGGGCGCCAAACGCTATGGCGTCAAGCTGATGGCGTTTAACGACGCGGGCGCGTTGCTGCTCGTGCGCCATGCTTATGGCAATCAGGAAGCGTGGATGCTCCCCGGCGGCGCAATCGACCGCGGCGAAACGGCTGCGCAGGCCGCACCGCGCGAATTGATGGAAGAAACCGCACTGGTCGCGCACGACCTCACCCTGTTCGGCCATTATTTCACACAGGCCGAAGGCAAGCAGGATAATGTCGCGCTCTTCACCGCCCGGGTTGAAGGCGCGCCGCAGATTGACGCAAAGGAATTGGTCGAGGCGCGCTATTTCCCGTTGGACGCCCTCCCGCCCTAAACCTCTCCCGCCACTCGACGACGCATCGCGGACTGGCAAGCGGGGCGACCGGGCACAGATAGGTGGTAAATCTCCCCTCCCGCTTGCGAGCGAACAGGATTGTGCCCCCGGCACAATCCGAAACTGCCGGGGGTAGTTTCGCGTTCGCTGGGTTGGGGGTGGGTCTGTCAGCGTAAAAGATATTCCCCGGCTTAAACCTTGCCCCCCTCACTGCACTGGCTGGAACTTATTCTCGCGCCGTTTGCCGAACAATAAATCGCGCTCCAGTTGCGCGCGCAGCGCGGTATAATAGACGTTGAGGAAATCCTCGTCGCTTTCCTGCGCTAGCGTGCGGCCGATTTTCTGGCGGATGGTGCCCGCGACCGCCGCCATCGCTTTGGGGTCGCGTTCGCGCACGATGCGTTCCAGCTCCTGCAGCTCGTAAATGCCATAAACCGACAATTCTTCGCGGGTAAAGACCAGCCGCTCGTCGGTCGCGACGGACAGCAATGTCTGTTTGAGCTTGCGGCGGTTATCATCGACCACCCATGTCCCCGCAATCAGATCGCCCATGCGCATTCGGTCCTTGTTGAAAAACAGGAACAGGCTGAGGCACAGCGCCCAGATCAGGCCGAGCACCATCATCGCCCCGCCCAGCGTGCCTTCGGAACCGTCCACCGCCAGAAAAGTCAGCGGCAGGAAGATTTCCAGCTCGCGCATCAGGTTGCGCGCGACCACCGCATCGGCGGTCAGCCGCCCGCCATCGCGCGCGACAACACGGATACCGACCAGCCGCTTGCCCGGCGTCGCGGCGCGCTTGCCCAGTTCGAACCAGAGGAAATAGCCGTTGCGCAGCAAGAAAAAGCCGAGCATCCAGATGATCGCGACGGTCGATTGGGATTGGTTCAAGGTGAAGGCCGCCGCCACCGACATGGCAATCAGCACAAGCACAATCAGGATGAGGTCAATCATCAGCGCCGCCAGCCGCGACCCTGCGCTGGCGATATTGAGGCTGAGCGCGACCCCTTCGGGCGTGATAAAGTCGCGCCGTTTTTTGTCCTTACCGGTGGAGGCTGCCATCAGGTCGCCCCTCCGGGCAAAAGCTGTGGCCGTTTATCGGCGCACGCGTCTGCAGGATTTTTGCGCCCGCGCGGCAAATAGAAATAAGTGAGCCAGAAAAACAGCATCATCCCGCCAATCGCATAACGCAACCCCGTCGACCCGACTAATTGCCGCCCGAACCCTTCGAGCAATCCTGCGCAAAGCAGCATGATGACCACCCCGATCATCACTGTGGCCGAACTGCGCCCCGCCACCGATGCGGCGTGGAGCCGGTCATGTGCGCCGGGGAAGGCGACGGCGGTGCCGATCCGCAACCCCGCTGCGCCCGCCAGCACTATCGCGAAAAATTCGGTCGTGCCGTGGATCGACAACCAGCCGCCAAATTCCACGCCAAATCCGGCCCGCACAAACACCGCAATCATCGCTCCCAACGTGATGCCGTTATAAAAAAGCAGCACCAGCGTCGGGATGCCAAAGGCAAAGCCGAGCGCAAACGCCATGATCGACACCTGGCTATTATGGGTGAACAACATGGTCGCGAAAATCTCGAGGCCCGATTGCGCTTCGGCCTTGAGCGTATCGGCCAGTTCTGCGCGCGAGGCTTCGGGCGTGCGGCCTTGCGCCATATCCTCGGACATCAGCACATGATACCATTGCGGGTCCGCGCTCACCAGCCAATAGCCCGCCAGCACCGCGAGCAGCATCACACCGAACGAGACCAGCACCTCTTTCCACAAGCCCCGCACCGCGCGCGGCCAATCTTCGCGGAAAAATTTGCCGATGCGCGCGCTGGTCGATTCGCGCACGCCATAAAGCAGGAAATAACCGCGCAGCGACAGGCCTTCGAGATAATCGAGCATCGCGCGGTCAAGGCTGGTCGCGCGTGCAATCGACAGTGACGACAAGGTCGCGCGATAGAGCGCGGGGAGGCGCAGCAATTCTTCGTCGGTCAACGAGCGCGCCGACCCTTTTTCCAGCCGTGTGAGCAGCCGGTCAAATTCTTCCCAGTCGGCCTCGCGCTCCTCGCGGAAACGGGCGGTCGAAAAGCTGAGATCGGCGGTGCGGCTGTCGCTCAAATCAGGTTCCTCCGCTTGATGGTAAGATAGGCATCGACCAGCTTGGCGTTCATCGCATCATGCGGCGCTTCCACCACATGGACGCCCATGCGCCGCAACCGCGAAATGGTGATTTTGCGGTCGCGCTGCATTTCGGCGGCCATATTGGCGCGGGTAATATCGCCGGGACTTTCGGGCGCGCGCGCGATCTCCGCATCCAGTTCCTTGTCGGTCATCACCATGCACAAAATGACATGGCGGTTGACCAGTCGGCCTGCCGATTTGAGCATCAGCTCGGCGCTGGTCGGATCGGTAAATTCGGTGAACAGGATGATGAGCGAGCGATGGTCGAGCGATGCGCCAAGCGTCGTCAGCCCCAGCGTATAATTGGTCTCTTCAAAATGATAATCAATCCGTGCGGCGGCGCGTTGCAGCGCGCCGAAATCGCGGGTGTTGGAATAAATGCCGCTGGCCACCTGGGGCTTTCCGGCAAAGCTGAACAGGCTGATGCGGTCATTGGATTTGAGGCCGATAAAGGCGGTGAGCAGCGCCGCCGACACCGCGCGGTCAACCTTGGGAATGCCATCGACCGGCTCGCACATCGTCCGCCCGCTGTCGATTGCCAGCACGATGCGGTTATTGCGTTCGGTGCGGAATTCCTTGGCCAGCAGGCTATTGTGCCGCGCCGATTGTTTCCAATCAATCGCGCGCCGGTCCATGCCGGGCTGATACTCCTTAAGCCGGTCAAATTCGCTGCCTTCCCCGGCGCGCAACTGGGCGAGCGTGCCGAAGATCGCATCGCGCATAAAAAGCCGGATGCCGTCCTGATGCACCGCATGGGTGGACGGCGTGATCGCGACATCGCGGTTGATCGGGAAAAAAGCCTGTTTCCACACCATCCCCAAATTGCCGCGCCAACGCAGCCAGCCCGATTCTATCTTTGCAACCCCGCGCCGGTCGCCGAGCAGTGAAAAGTGCGCATGGCGTTCGCCGTCGCTTTCCCCGTCGCCACCATTGTCCCCGTCACCATCATTGCCCCCGGCGCTATCAACAGGACCAAGCAGGGCTTCGACCCGGCCATCGGCCTGAAGGCGCTGGTCGAGCGCGATAGCGACATGGGTATCGGCGGGGAGCGCCGCTTTGGGATGTCGGGCGGCGACATCCAGCGTAAAGGCCTGTCCGACTCCCGCCGAGCGCGGCACACGCACGGTAAGGTCGGCCTGATCGGGGATCGCGCCGGTCAACGCATCAATCGCCACCAGCAACGCGACAAACATCATCCAGCCGAGCGCCACTATCCATAATTCGGGACGCAGCAGACCGGCGACAAGGGCAACCGGCGCCCCTGCGGCAACAAGCATGATAGGACGGGCGGTGGGGTAAATCACCGCGGGGCCTCGACCTTTTCGACCAGATTATCGACAATCGCATCCATCTGCCGCCCGTCAATTTCGGCGCTGGGGGACAGGATCATGCGGTGGCGCAGCACCGACGGCGCGAGCAATTTCACATCATCGGGGATGGTATAATCGCGTCCATGCAGCGCCGCGCGGGCGCAGGCGGCGCGGGCGAGCAAGCTTGCTGCCCGCGGGCTTGCACCGCTTTCAAGGTCGGGGCTTTCGCGGGTCGCGCGCACAATATCGACGATATAGCCGACAATTTCATCGACCAGCGTGACCTTGGACACGGTCTCGATCGCAGCGGCAATGCCTTCGGCATCGGTCACCGGCTCGACCCCGAAGCTGGTCGCGTCAATCTTGGTGAATAGCCCGCCATGCGCGGCGACAATGCGCTTTTCTTCCGCCGCATCGGGATAACCGATAGCGAGTTTGAACAGGAAACGGTCAAGCTGCGCTTCGGGAAGCGGATAGACGCCTTGCTGTTCGATGGGGTTTTGCGTGGCAACCACGGTGAAGCGCGGTGACAGGCCATAAGTGTCGCCATCAATGGTGATTTCGCGCTCCTGCATCGCTTGCAGCAAGGCGGCCTGTGTCTTGGGCGGGGTGCGGTTGATTTCGTCGGCGAGCAGCAATTCGCAGAAAATCGGCCCTTTGGTGAGCGTGAAACTGGAGGTCTGGAAGTTGAACAGATTCGCGCCCAATATGTCGCCCGGCATCAGATCGGGGGTGAACTGGATGCGCCCGAAATCGAGATTGAGCGCGCGGGCAAAGCTTTGCGCCATCAACGTCTTGGCAGTCCCCGGCGGGCCTTCGAGCAGCACATGGCCGCCCGCAAACAGCGCGATGACCAGCTTTTCAACGCTATCTTCCTGTCCGACGACCGCCTTGCCGACTTCGGCAATGATCGTGCTGCCCAATGTTTTTACCGCTTCAATGCTCACGCAATACACCCTTTCTCCACCGGCTCATTTCCCGGCCAATTTTTACCATTTCGCCCGCGTCCGGTGCGCCGGTCATTTCGTGCATCAGTTGCGAAAAACTTTTCATGTTGGTTGGCGTGAAGCGGTCGAGCCAGCGATTGAGCGCCTCATCTTCCAGCCCCGACGGCGCTTTAAGCGTGCTGGCCAATTGGTCGCGCACATGGCGCGCATAGACGCCCGCGCCATGATGGTCCTTGCCCGCCTGCTTCATCAATTCCGCGCCATTGGCGATCAGCGCATTTTTGCCGAGCGCAATTTCTCGCGCGCGCCGCGCTGGCGGGCCAAAGCGGTTAAACGCCTGCCAGCCTGCAAGGATTGCGGCCAGCACCAGGCAGAGGGTGACGGCGAGAAAAGGCGGTTCGAACAGGAAACGCAGGATCGACTTTTTCTTGCCGAACCCGTTCAAAGTGACGTCGAACGCCACCCGGTCCGCATCGCCATAGCTTGCAATGCGCGACAATAATTCCATCGCCGCCTTGCCGCGCGCCTTGTCGCGCAGGCCGTAATTGTTGAGCAAATCCGGCTCGGCCAGAATGAACACCGGATAGTCGGGCCAGCTTGTCGCGACCAGATATTTGCCGTCTGCCAGGCGCAGCCCGTCCTCGCACGCCGCGCAATCAATCGCGATATAATCGGGCGGCAAGGTGAGGTGGACCGGCGCGCTGCCATCATCAAAGCTGGTCGCAACCGGCTGTGCAGTCTTGGCCGCGCCCGCCACGCGCTTGGCCGACATTTTTACGCCCCAATATTCCTCGGAAATCTCGTTCGAAAGCATGAAGGGCGTGTCGCCCAACCGCTGCACCCAGCCGGGACGCACCGGATGTTTTTGTACCAGCCATTTGGGGAGGATGATAAGCGTCGGGCCATTGGCCTGATGGGCTGCTATCTGTTTTTTGACCGCATCGGCCTCGGTGCCCAATTCGGGGGTCAGCACCAGCAGCGCGCCTTCGCCTGAATCGTCTTCATCGCGATAGACGCTGCTCGCCATGCCGCTTTCCTTGGCGAGCGCAACGAGGGCGGAAAAGCCTGTCGCGCTGTTCGACAATGCGTGCGCCCCGCCATTATTGCCGCTCGAAAGCTGGGGCGAATAAGCCGACAGGAAGGTATAGGCCGCAATCGACAAGGCGCCCGCGACAATCACCGCAAGGATGATGCGCGGGTCGAACGCGCCGCCAGCGGACGTGGGGGCCGACGCACCCGCGCGGCTTACCGCCGTCATGCCGGAAGCTCCGCTGTAGCAAGGCCGCTATCGTCCGCGCGTCCGCCCTTGGGCTTGGTCCAATTTTCGCGCTGGGCAAAACGGCTATAGGCATCGCGGCACCGCTCCCAGCCTTCACGGTCGACCGGACGGCGGCCGAACAGGCTCAATTCGACCACATCGGCAATAGTCGCAAAAGCGGCGCGGGCGTCGTCGGGCAATTCCGGCGCACGGGCAATATCGCGCGCGGTGAGCGAAGGTTTCAGCAATTTGGGCAGGCGGGTTCCGATAATCCCGATGCTACGCCACAATAGCAAATGCACCGCTTCGGCATAATAGCCCTCGGCCGCCAAGGCTTCGGCCTCTTCGAGCAGGGCGCGCGCGCGGTTGATTTCGGGTTGCCACGCATCGGCTTCCGTATCGGGGGTGGTGCGGACAAGCTTCTGGTCCACCCAGATGCGGAAAGCGGGAAAAATGCGATAGAGAATATAAAGCAGCAGCAAGGCCGCGAGCGCATAGATGAAATAGCGGATACCGCTGCTCGCCCCACCCAGAAATTCGAAAAGTTTGGCGAGCCATTCGGGCGGCGGGTCGGGCGGTTTGATGCTGGGAAAATCATATTGGATCTGCCCCATGCCGCGCACCTTATTATAGGCCTGATCGAACTGGGCGGGATCATATTGGGCCGCAACCCAATCGCCTTGCGCGGCGGTATCCGCGACGGCACCGTCCGGCACTACACTGTCCGGCAGGGTGCCGGGTGTTACAACAGGAGTCGACGGCGGAGTCGGGGGGGCAGGCGGCGGCGCGGGGGCCACAGCAATGGCGGGGGCTGAGCTTACGCTCGTCATAACGATGAAGTCGCTCCCATATCAGACATCTGCCGGAGCCTGTTGGTGTAACCCGCTTTTACGGTTTGGCAAGCCTTGCTTTTGCTCCATTGTCCGGCGGAACGGAGCGCGCGCGGACAAGGCTTAGGCGTTCCTTACACAGCGCACGTCCACACACCCCGCGTACAAAAAAGGGGCCGTAAAACAGCCCCTTTCTCATGTGTCTTCCTTATGCGACGGCCCAAAGCCCGCCACTTTTATCCCCATGCTTATTTGGGCGACAGCACCATCAGCATCTGGCGGCCTTCCATGCGCGGATAGGCTTCGACCTTGGCGATTTCCCCCGTGTCTTCGGCAACGCGCTGGAGCAGCGCCATGCCGAGTTGCTGGTGCGCCAGCTCGCGGCCACGGAACCGCAGGGTCATCTTGACCTTGTCGCCTTCGCCGATGAATTTCGCGACCGCCTTCATCTTCGTTTCATAATCATGATCGTCGATGTTGGGACGCATTTTAATCTCTTTGATTTCCTGCGTCTTCTGGGTCTTGCGCGCGAGATTGGCTTTTTTCTGCGCTTCATATTTATATTTGCCGACGTCGAGGAATTTCGCGACCGGCGGGTCGGCATTGGGAGATACTTCGACCAGATCAAGCCCCAGATCGGCGGCCTGTTCAATCGCTTCTGCCGTGAACATAACGCCCAGATTTTCGCCCTGATCGTCGATTACGCGGACCTTGGGCGAGGAAATAAATTCATTATAGCGCGGTCCGGACTTGGGCGGCGGGGCCAGCGGACGGCGGGAAGTCATGGGCGGACGTATAGCAGTATCTCCTGAAATTGTTACAGACGGATAGCCCTATGTAACGATTATGCCGCCCGATGAAAAGAGAGAGTGACGGGTATCCGCCGTTTTTTTGACATAACGAAACTTTTCGGCAACAGTCGGGTTTGTAGCTAAGCATTTAGAGAGAGGGAGTTTTGTATATGCGTCCTACCGTAAAGGTTGCTGTGGCAAGCCTGTTGGCCATTCCCGCATTGGCCGCTTGTCAGGTCAAGGATGATAAGGCCGACACCGGTTCAACCACCACATCGAGCGCAACACCCCCTGCCGAAACCCCCACCCAATCGACGATAGCGGTTGAACAAAAAACGGAACCGGTCGCCCAAACGGTGATCCAGACCCAGCCGGGATCGGATGGTGTGGTGGTCGATTTGAACAAGGTGGCGGTAACCGGCGATGTGCTGACCGTCCAATTGAGCGTTAAAGCGCCGACGGATGACAGCAAAATGGTCAATATGGTCGCGAGCCAAATCAATCTGATCGATGATGCGACCGCGCAACGCTATAGTATTTTGAAGGATAATGAAGGTAAATATCTCGCTTCGCCTATGTTCACCAGCACGAGAGTCGGAGAGAATGTTTTACAGGGCAGCACTTCCATTTTCTGGTTCAAATTCCCGGCGCCGCCTGCGACCAGCAAGACGGTGTCGATCAACCTCCCCGGCGTCGCGCCGTTTGACGGGGTTCCGGTTACGCGATGAGCAGGGCGCACACGCAGCATCGCGGCTTGGCAGGGCGGGGCGCAGCGAAAGGGGGCATAATGTTTGCCCTTTGCGCTCCTGCCTTGTGGGCCCTCGCCGCTTGCTCGCCTGCCCCTGACGAGGCATCTGACAAGACAGGGTCTGCCGTCGCCGATAGCACGCAAAACGCCGCGTCTGACGGGCAGGGGTCGGCGGCGACGGCATCTGCCTCTTCGGCAACCGGCACAGTATCTGCTGTGACGGCGCGCGGGGAGGCACTTAAGGGCAATGTCAGCAACCTTACCGGCGCTGTCACCGAACTGTCGGTGCGCGTGACCGAGACCGCAACCATTGTCGACCTGCCCGCCGATGTCCTGTTCGAATTTGACAAATTCGCGCTCGCCCCGTCCGCCGACGCGCCGATGCAGAAATTGCTCACCTATGTGCAGGCAGGCGGCAGCGGCAAAATTATCGTCACCGGCTATACCGACGCCAAGGGCGAGGATGATTATAACCGCATCCTGTCACAAAAACGCGCGCAGGCTGTCGCCGATTGGCTCACCGGCAAAGGCGTCGATGCAGCCCGCCTCGACATTGTCGGCAAAGGCGAAGCCGATCCCGTAGCCCCCAACAGCAAATCCGACGGCAGCGACGACCCCGACGGCCGCGCCAAAAACCGCCGGGTGAGTGTGACCATCCCGAAATAAGCCTGGAATCGGATAGATGAATATTTTCCACACCGTTCGTGCTGAGTAGGCCGAAGGCCGTATCTAAGCACCGGATTGCCTCCAGACCCTTCGATACGCAGCTTCGCTGCTACTCAGGGCGAACGGTGTTGGAAAATGCCGGAACGGGATAGAAAATACCGGAACTTACGAAATTTTCCGCACCTCTACCGCGTCCTAGTCGACGCCAGCGCCCGACTAACTCCGCGTCTTCGCGCCTCCGCGAGAATATTTTCTACGCACAGCCTCTCGAAGAATGGGCCAAAGGTCCGAAAATCGCTGCGTTCTCTGCGGCCTCTGCGAGAACCCAATCAAGCTCCGAAGCTTAACCCTCGCCCAATATCAATGCCCCGCATGGGCATCATGGCCTTGCGTCATCGCAGGCTCTGCCGCCGCAGCACCCGCAACTGGCGCAGTATCCGCACCGCTCTTGCCCTTTTCCTTAAGCCAAGCTTCCATCTCCGCAATCTCACCGGCCTGCGCCTTGATGATACGGTTGGCCAGATCGCGCACCTTGGCATCCTTGCCATATTTGAGCGCGACTTCGGACATGGCGACTGCGCCCTTATGATGCGCGATCATGCCTTCCATGAACGCGACATCGGGGTCCGCATCAATCGCGGCCATGCCCTTGTGCATCTCGACATTCACCGCCTCGTAAGCGCGCTGCGATTCGTTGAGCGTGGCAGAGTCGGTGGCGGGGGCTTCACTCTTATGTGCGCTATGGTCCGCATCGGGCGCAGCGTCGGACGTTGGCGATACATTGCATCCGGCCAGCAGGCTTGCGGCCAGCAATGACGTGAGGGCAACAGACTTCATCTTCATTCTCCCGTCCCCCGCAAATCCGGCGGTGTGGCTTCTCCCTTTAACCGCGCAATTGCTTCCTCAAGCGTCAGGATAAGCTGCGGTTGGTCGGAGCCGAGGACGCGCAGGGCGACCTTGCCTTCTTCGGCTTCGCGTTTGCCGACGACGAGCAGGTTGGGGACTTTGGCCAAGCTGTGTTCGCGGATTTTATAGTTGATCTTTTCATTGCGCAGGTCGGTTTCGACGCGGATACCCGCCGCCGCGAGCTTCGCCGTCACGTCGCGCGCATAATCATCGGCTTCGGATACGATGGTCGCGACCACCGCTTGCACGGGCGCGAGCCATAGCGGGAGTTTGCCCGCATAATGTTCGATCAAAATGCCGATAAAGCGTTCATACGACCCGAAAATTGCGCGGTGGAGCATGACCGGACGGTGCTTGCCGCCATCTTCGCCGACATAGCTGGCGTCAAGCCGTTCGGGCAGCACGCGATCGCCCTGGATCGTGCCGACCTGCCAGGTGCGGCCAATCGCATCGGTCAAATGCCATTCGAGCTTGGGCGCATAAAAAGCGCCTTCGCCGGGCAATTCTTCCCAGCCATAATCGTCATTGGCCATGCCGGCGACGGCAACCGCGTCGCGCAATTCCTGTTCGGCCTTGTCCCAATCGGCTTCGGAGCCGAACCGCTTTTCGGGGCGGAGCGCGAGCTTCACATGGTAAGTAAAACCGAAGTCGCGATAAACTTCATCGGCAAGCTGACAGAAAGCCCGAACCTCTTCGACCACTTGGCTTTCGGTGCAGAAAATATGCGCGTCATCCTGCGTAAACTGGCGCACGCGCATCAGGCCGTGGAGCGCGCCATGCGGCTCGTTGCGGTGGCAGCATCCCATCTCGCCCAAGCGGATCGGCAGGTCGCGGTAAGAGGTGATGCCCTGTTTGAACACCAGCACGTGGGCCGGGCAATTCATCGGTTTGATCGCCATCCAGTCCGCATCGGGCGCAACCTTTGGCGTTGCCCCCGCACCCTCGGCATCCACTTCCGGGACAATATCGGGGACCGCGAACATATTTTCGGCATATTTGCCCCAGTGCCCGGATTGCTCCCACTGGCGAATGTCCATGAGTTGCGGCGTCTTGATCTCGCGATAGCCCGCGCCGTCCATCTTGCGCCGCATATAGGCTTCGAGTTCGCGCCAGATGCGATAGCCTTTGGGGTGCCAGAACACCGACCCGTGCGCTTCCTGTTGCAGGTGGAAAAGGTCCATTTCCTGCCCCAGCTTTCGATGGTCGCGCTTGGCGGCTTCTTCAAGGCGGTGAAGATGCGCGTCGAGTTGCTTTTTGTTGAGCCAGCCCGTGCCGTAAATGCGCGAAAGCTGCGGGTTGCGCTGGTCGCCGCGCCAATAAGCGCCCGACACGCGCATGAGCTTGAACGCATTGGGATCAAGCTTGCCGGTCGAAGGGAGATGCGGCCCGCGGCACATATCGAGCCAGGCATCGGGCGCGGTCCCGGCGCGATAGACGGTCAATTCTTCGCCTTCGGGCAGTTCTGCCGCCCATTCGGCCTTGAACAATTCGCCTTCGGCCTGCCATTTTTCGATCAGTTGCTGGCGCGACCAAACCTCGCGCACCAACGGTTCGTTGGCCGCGATAATTTTGCGCATTTCGGCTTCGATCAGCGGCAATTCTTCTTCGGTGAACATGCCGCGTTCCGCCGTCGGCGCAAAGTCATAATAAAAGCCGTCATCGGTCGAAGGGCCAAAGGTGATTTGCGTGCCGGGCCACAGATTTTGCACGGCTTCGGCGAGGACGTGGGCGTAATCATGGCGCGCCAGATCAAGCGCATCGGCTTCATCCTTGGCGGTCACCAGCGCGAGCGCCGCGTCGCTTTCCAGCGGACGGTTGAGGTCGCGCAATTCGCCATCGACGCGCGCGGCAATCGCCGCTTTGGCAAGGCCCGGCCCGATCGCCGCAGCAATGTCCGCGGGGGTAGTCCCCGGCGCAACCTCGCGGGCGGAGCCGTCGGGGAGCGTGATGCGGATCATTTCGGACATGGATGTATCGGACCTTCAAAATGGGTTGATGGAAAGGCGTTCCTTTGCCTGCAAAAGCGTGATTTCGCAAGAGCGGAAGGCAGGACGGAAGCGGCTTGGCCTTGGCTCATATCGTACCGCTTGGTTCATGGCACGCCGTATCCGCGAAGCGGTGGTTTTCGATGATACTACGTCAATGGGTTCTGGCGGTGGCGACATAATCTGCCAACGAAACCTATTTCTTTCGGCAAAAAATCCAGATGCTCCGCATCGCCGCCTGCCTATCCGCAACATAAACCAGATTTTGACAGTAGTAGATCGCGCTAAGGGCCGGTCAGCTTGGATGGTTTTCAACCGCAATCTGAAGGCGGCTAGCATCTCCTCTATCCTTGAAGCGAACATCGCCAAGGAAGCGCGCCTTCTAACCGACGAAGCTCAACACTATCGGATGCCGGCCAAGGCTTTCGTTGGCCATGACACGGTCGCACATGCGTGGGGTGAATATGTGTCCAAGAAAGACCGCACTACCACGACGAACCAGATCGTGAGCTTCCTCGGCATTTTTAAGCCAAGCATGCGCGGGATATATCAGCATTGGGGTCAGCAACACTTGCACCGCTACCTCGCAGAATTTGATTCCTGTTACAATAACCGCGCCGCTACTGGCTGCAACGATACCGACTGCACCCGCAAAGCGATAAAAGCACCATTGGACGCCCGTTGATGTATGATAGACTAATCTCGCAAAGGCGGGCTAAGCCTGTCAGTCGAGGCAGAGGGCAAGATAGAGGCCGCGACCGAAACGATATGACTAAGACGCTACGGGGCAGCTTGGTATTCGCCCTCCGCTGGGCTTGGGCAGAGTGTTGGTGGCGTATTGAGCATATGTCGCACAACCTCATCTCGTCTTTGGTCTACCTCCTTTTCGACCAGCGTATCTTCTTCATCGTCTTGCATCAATCATCAGCCTTTTTCATTCGGCTAAGTTTAAAGTCGAGATAGTCACGAATATATGTGTATCGCTCTGGTGACGGTTCGCCCTTATAGCAAATAAAAATCTCTTCGCCGCCATCATCGATCAAGCGCTCTTCTTTCCAGCCAGGTTTAAGAGCCTCCTCCGCTATATCATCACCTTTCGGCTTTAATTTGAATATCGGAGTTTCTATCGGCGGCGCAGCGGCGCGTTCTTGGACGACAACTTGTTCCATCGGAATTCCCGTTTCACTATCTTCAACGGCAACGTATTGGCGACCATCAATATCATCAACCAACCGCACTCGCATCGGTTTTTCCATTTGCAGGACACCATCTATTTCCCATTGGATAAGATCGCCGACCTGCGCCCCACCGAAGATCGTCGCTGCAAAATCACCGCCGTTCTCTGGTGTTTCCGATTCTCGCTCAGTTGTGTTGGTCACGCCATGACTTTCGCTTACCCCTGATTCCTCCAAAAAGAGTAGTGTTTGCAAATAGGCCTTACTGGCAGGCCGTACTGCGGTTCGATTGAAGCCCTGCCTGTTGAGATACGTAACCACGCCATCTTCGGGTGGTATCATGTTGGGGAAGCGTTCGGCCAGTTCGCGAAACAGGTTTGGCTCCATGGCAGCCATGCGAAGGTTTTGATCGCGCTCCTCATTACTGTTCGGATGAAGTATGGCGAGCGCGCGGCTTGTCACCCTCAATTCCCCCTTGCCCGCTCGCTCTACTAGGCCGTATTGAGCCAGTGCCGCCAACGCTTTGTTCGCAGGGCCGCTTAACCCAGAATATCCAAGTATTTTCGCCGCAGCGATCCGGTCCACGTGAGCGGTGCGATATTGCGCCTCAATCTTTCGGACGGAGGCGATTGCATCAGATAGTGATACATTCGGATACGATGGACTGCGAACTGCATTTGTTCCAGAATTACTCATGCCACAATCTCCTGCATTGTTGATTGCGCAGTAATTGGAGTAAGAAAAAATTGCAAGCGATTACTCTGATGACTTGACGCAAAGACTTCGCTGTGAAATAAGGCGTTGTCGAGTTCACAGCGACACCGGCTGAAGGCGGGGTAGATTATGAGATGAGGTAACGGGTGGGGCAACGATAGCCCAGAAACGAAAAGACCGACCCGAGGGCCGGTCTCCGATCAACCAGCGGCTAGGCCGCGATCTCTCTCGTTGGTTCTTGAGGAATCGCATGTCTAGCCGCCTTTTTCAAGGAAAATCCACATGGTCCGCGTTCGCGCTTACACCCGTGTGCGTTTCGGCAGTGTTGAGCATGTGTGCTCGCACTGGCGTTCGCGCTAGAGGCTAACATCCTCATACGTAGCCTTGCCCTACGGCGGTAAGGCCCACTGCAACCACTTGGGCGGTTTTTGGCCGCCCTTTTCTTTAAGTGGTATCTTAAATGAATATTGTCAATGATACTTGACAATTAGGACGACTCGCGTGTAAAGGTTGCTTGTCTTATTAGAAAGGAGCCTTGATATGACCACCCACCGCAATCCCGCCTATTGTCGCTATATAAAGCGTTTCATTCCTGTCTCGTTTCTCTATGTCGCCGCGATATTTCTTGCGTCCTACCTCATTGCCGACAATGCGCGCGCAACGCCGCTCAACCTCGGTATCGCACTGCTCCCCGGCCTTGCTGTAGCGGGCATGGTCTGGGCGATAGGGCGGTTGCTCGTCGAACTGGATGATGAATATTTGCGGATGCTCGAAGTCCAAAAGGCGCTGATCGCCACCGGCATCACTCTTGCCGCGACCGCAACCTGGGGCATCCTCGAATTGTATACCGATGTGCCCAAAGTGCCGCTCTTCTTCGCCTTCCCGCTCTGGTGTGCAGGGCTGGGCGCGGCGCAAATCTGGCAAAAGGTGCGCGGGGCATGAAGAACCGTCTCAAAGTGCTGCGCGCCGAACGCGATTGGAGTCAGCAGGATCTGGCCGATGCGCTTGGCGTCTCGCGTCAGTCGGTCAATGCGATCGAAACCGGCAAATATGACCCCTCGCTCCCGCTCGCGTTCAAAATCGCCAACCTGTTCAACATGGCGATTGAAGAAATTTTCCAGCGCGATTGAAGATTTCAACCCGCGTCAAAAAAGTTGATGGAGCAAAGGATAGTGCGATGAAAAAACTGTTCACGACCCTGTTGATGGCCGCCACTTTGCTCGCCGCCCCGGCCTGTGCGCAGCCACCTGCGGGAGAGGCGTCCCATAATAGCATAGCCGCCCCGACAGCACTCCCCGCCGGAAAGATTGCCGAGGGCAAGCGTTTCACAGTGCTGGTTGCGGGCAATCCGGCAGGCCCCGATGTCGTGCTGATCCCCGGCCTTTCGACCCCGCGCGATGTGTGGGGCGCGACCGCTGAGAAGCTCAAAGGCAAATATCGCCTGCATATCGTCCAGATACGCGGCTTTGGTGATGCGGCGGGTGTCAATGGCGAAGGGCCGGTGCTGGACCCGTTCGTCAGGGAGCTTGCCGATTATATAGATGACGAGATTATCAACCGCCGCCGCGCCGCGCCTGCGCTGATCGGCCATTCGATGGGCGGGCTTGCCGCGCTTCTTATCGCCGAACAGATTCCGGGCAAGATCGGCAAGGTGATGGTGGTCGATGCGGTGCCGTTCATCGGCACATTGGGTTCACCCGATGCGACGGTCGAAACCGTGCGCGCGCAGGCCGACGCCATGCGCAAGATGATGCTCGCCGTCCCCAAAGCTCCGCCACAACCCAATGACCGCGCCGCGCAAACGGCAGCCTCGATGGTCAAAAATGAAGCGGAGCAAAGCCGCGCGGCGGACTGGATCCGCGCCGCCGATATGCGGGTGACTGCGCAGCTTTTCTACGACATCATGACTACTGACGCACGCGCTGACCTTGGCAAGATTAGCGCGCCCGTGACCTTGCTTTATGCACAGGATGAAAGCGTCATGCCCGCCGCTGCTGCCGAAGCCGCCTTTGTGCCGCAATATAAAGGCGTCGCGCGTTTCACACCGGTCATGGTGCCCGACAGCCGCCACTTCATCATGCTCGACCAGCCGGATCGGTTTCAGGCCGAGGTGGAGAAATTTTTGAAAGGGTGAGGGGGGCAGGAAGCGGGCAATTACCAACTCTTCGTCATTACGAGCGTAGCGGGGCCGAAGGCGACCGTAGGTCAACCAATCCAGAGCAGTCCTATGCGACTCTGGATTGCTTGGTCACTTCGTTCCTCGCAATGACGAAATATTGTGGTTTAATGCGCTACTCCGCCTCCAGCACCACCGCCAGAAAGGCTGGCCCCCAGGCCTCCAGCTTCCTGCTGCCGACACCGTTCACTTCACCCATTGCCGCCAAATTTTGCGGGCGGGTGGTGGCCATTTCGCGCAATGCGCTGTCGTGGAAGATGACGTAGGGCGGCACACCTGCCTCTGCGGCCAATTCGCGGCGGCGCGCGCGTAAGGCTTCGAACAAGGCAGCATCGGCGGCGGACAGGTTCGATAGCGCCTCGCGGGTTTCGCGCGCTTTGCGGTCGCGGCGGCGCGGCGGGGGAATGAGCAGCGCAATTTTTTCCTCGCCGCGCAGGATCGGTCGCGCGGCAGGACCAAAGGCAAGCCCGCCATGCTCGGTTTGCGCCAACGCCTCGCGCGCGAGTAAGGTCCGCGCCAGCGGACGGATCAGCCGCGCCTCGTCGCCTTCGACAATGCCATAGACCGATAGTTCGTCATGACGCCGCTCGCGGATACGCTCATCCGCCTTGCCGGTCAGCACCGCCTCGATATAGGAAATGCCATAAGTGTGACCGGTGCGGTGGATTGCCGACAACAATTTTTGCGCCAACACGCTCGCGTCGGTCTGGTCGGGCGGTTGCAGACAATTATCGCAATTGCCGCAGGCCGGCGGCGGATTTTCACCGAAATGGCGTAGTAATATCGCGCGGCGGCATCCGGCGGTTTCGGCAAGCGCGGCAAGCGCATTCAAACGCGCCCGTTCGGCCTCTAGCCGCGCCGGTTCAATCTCGCCCAAACGTTGGCGGGCCAAGGCAAAATCACTCGCGCCCCAGAAAAGATGCGCTTCCGACGCATCACCATCGCGGCCCGCACGGCCGGTTTCCTGATAATAGGCCTCGACCGATTTGGGGAGCCCCGCATGGGCGACAAAGCGCACATCGGGCTTGTCGATGCCCATGCCGAACGCGATGGTTGCGACCATCACCATATCTTCGGATGCGACGAATGCGGCCTGGTTGGCGGCGCGCAACTGCGGCTCCAATCCTGCATGATAGATGCGGGTCGCGCGGCCCGTCGCGGCAATTTTGGCAGCAATTTTTTCGGTCGCGGCGCGGCTTTGTGCATAGATGATGCCGGGGCCGGGCTGACGCTTTATAAGGTCCACCAACTGGCGCGGGCCATTGTCGCGCGGCGTGATATGATAACGGATATTGGGCCGGTCAAAGCCCGCAACGATAAGGCCATCGGGCGCAATGCCTAGCTGGGACAATATGTCCGCGCGCGTATGTTCATCCGCCGTCGCGGTGAGCGCCAGACGCGGCACATCGGGGAAACTGTCAAGCAACGGGCGCAGTAGGCGATAATCCGGGCGGAAATCATGCCCCCATTCGGACACGCAATGCGCTTCATCAATCGCGAACAAGGCAAGCCGCGTTTGTTCGAGCAGCGCCTTGAACCCCGCGCCCGATGCGCGTTCGGGGGCGACATAGAGGAGGTCAAGCGCCCCTTCCAGCAAGCGCCGGATTGTCTCGTCGCGATTATTGTCCGCCGACGTCAAGGTTGCCGCGCGGATACCGACCGCTTCGGCAGCGCGGAGCTGGTCGTGCATGAGCGCGATCAGCGGTGATATGACGACCACCGTGCCTTCCAACGCCACCGCCGGATATTGGTAACAGAGCGACTTGCCCGCGCCGGTCGGCATGACGGCCAACGTATTGCGCCCCGCCATCACCCGCGCAACTACCGCTTCCTGTTGTCCGCGAAAGCCGTGAAAACCGAAAATATGATGGAGAAGGTCGGGATCAGTCACGCCGCGTCCCTAGCGCAGCGGGGAGTAGGGGGGAAGGGTGTCGATTGTTTATGCGCAACAAAGGAGGATGCGGCGCGTTGATGCAGCACCTATCCCTCCCGCTTGCGGGAGGGGCAACGCAGACTTAGGAATTTGAACGTAAGTGAAAATTCTTAGTCGCAGTCGGGGAGGGCAGAGGTAGGCGCAATGCTTGCCGACAGACCCTCCCCCTACCCCTGCCGCAAGCGGGAGGGGAGTTAAGAGGATAACTATGACCCCATCCTTTGAAGTGTTCATCATCGTCGATAAACCGCCCGCGCTGGCCTATGAAGCGGTCGCGGACCCGGCGCGCTTATCCGCTTATTTCACCACCGCAGGCGCCAAGGGCCGCGCCGAAACAGGTGCAACGGTCACATGGGAATTTGCCGATTTCCCCGGACCTTTTCCGGTGGAGATTATCGAGGCAACACCCAATGAGAGCATCGCCTTCCGTTGGGACAGCAATGAAAAAACCAACAATGAAAAACAGGAGGGCACCGCGCTCAAAACCGAAGTGCATTTCCGTTTCGAACCGCTCGACAACGGGATGCGCACCAAGGTGACGGTCAGCGAAGGCGGATGGTCCGATACACCTGAAGGCCTCAAGGCCAGCTATGGCAATTGCATGGGCTGGTCGCAAATGCTGTGCGCGATGAAGGCTTGGCTCGAATATGGGATTAATTTGAGGAAGGGCGCTTATGTTTGAGTTCCTCCCCAAGCTTGTTTGGGCCGGAATTTTAAATCCTCCCCGAGCAAGCTCGGGGAGGATCTTTATATAGCATTGGCCCAAGCAAGCTTGGGGAGGATCTTTGTCTTAGGCCCAAGGGGCTTCTCCCTTTTCACCCCCACCCCGTGCCATCCTCCGCAAAAGCGCGCAGGAGTTGCTTCGCGACCTGCAACTGCATGATCTGGGTCGTGCCTTCGTAAATCCGCAAAATCCTTGCGTCGCGGAAGAAGCGTTCGGCGTCATATTCGGCGAGATAGCCTGCGCCGCCGTAAATCTGAACGCAACGGTCGACCACGCGGCCACAGGTTTCGGTCGCGAACATTTTGGCAGCGGCCGCCTTGCGGATGATATTTTCGCCCCTGTCCGCGCGCGCGGCAGCGTCCGCAATCATACATTCGGCAGCATAAAGTTCGGCATCGCTATCCGCCAGCATCGCCTGGATGAGCTGGAAATTGGCAATCGGTTCGCCAAAAGCCTTGCGCTCATTGGCATAGCGCAGCGCTGAATCGAGCGCGCGCCGTCCCATGCCGACGCCCATCGCCGCGACCGACAGCCGACCATTATCAAGGCTCTGCATCGCGGTCTTGAACCCCTGCCCTTCCACCCCGCCGATCAGCGCGTCGCCCGGCACATGGACATTCTCCATGATGATGTCGGCAATATGCGCGCCTGCTTGCCCCATTTTCTTGTCCGGACTGCCGACCGAAATGCCGGGCGTTCCCAAGTCGATGATGAAGGCGCTGACATGCGCGTTTTTGGGGAGCGGCTCTTTGGAGGTGCGCGCCATGATGAGCGCAATCTTCGCGTGCGGCGCGTTGGTAATATAGCGTTTGGTGCCGTTCAGCACATAGCCGTTGCCGTCGGCGCGCGCGAAGGTCTGCATCGCGGCGGAATCGGAGCCGGAGCCGGGTTCGGTAAGGCCAAAACTCGCAATCTCGCCGCTCGCGATGCGCGGAAGCCAATGGGCTTTTTGTTCGGGCGTGCCGAAATTTTTGATGCCGCTCGTCACCATGCCGACATTGATCGACATGGTCGAACGGAAAGCAGGCGCGGCATAGCTTAACTGCATCACCGTTTCGATATATTGGCTGACATTCATCCCCGCGCCGCCATAATCTTGCGGGATAGTAATTCCGAACAAGCCCATCGCCCGCATTTCGTCGAGAATATCGTCGGGTACGCGGTCCGCCGCGATCACCGCCTCTTCCGCCGGAATCAGCCGCTCGCGCACATAGCGTTTGAGCTGGTCGATAAACGCATCGAAAATATCCGCATCCATGCCGGGATTTTGCCCTGACACCATCGCTACCATTCCCGCCTCTCCTGTTTTGCCTTTACGCAGCATAGAAAAGCGAAAAAGCTGCGCGGTGCAACCTTTATTGACAGCGGGGTAAGTGGGTGGGGGCTCTGGGACTTGTCTTGGACCGCTTACCTTGAGATCCTCGCCAAGCTTGTCTTGGGCCATATCACAAAAGTTCCTCCCCAAGCTTGTCTTGGGGAGGTGGCGCGCGCGTAGCGCGTGACGGAGGGGTTATGCGAGGCAAAGCCTCGCGCGATTGCTTAAGCAATCGCATGACCCCTCCACCATTCGCCTAACGGCGAACGGTCCCCCTCCCCGAGCAAGCTCGGGGAGGATCTAAGGTTTTTGCCCAAGCCGAGCGTGGCGAGACGCTTACTTGCATCCGGCCTATTTCCCCGAAAGCTTGTCCCGCAAACCTGCCAGTGCGCCGAACGGGCCGGCATCTTCTTCGCTTACCACGCCTTTTTGCTTGAGGAACGCATCGGCGTCCGGGCTGCGGGGATAGGGGTCGAGCGAGAGCAATAAGGTTTGGGCGACGGCTTCGCCTATATCAATCGCCGCATCTTCAAAATGGACAAGGTCACGATCATCAATATCGGCGGAGCTTTCCGCCATTTCTTCATCGGCCTCGTCTTGCACCTGGTCGGGTTCGGGCGAAAAGCGCAAGCTGATCGGTTCATACAGCGTCACCGCAATCGGCTCACCCGTCGCGACGCAGGCCTGTTCAACCTTGGCGCGCAAATGGCCGTCTGCCAGAACATCTTCGCCCTCTGCGGTCAGCACGACCTCGGCGTCCAATTGGTCAAGGCTGACCAGTCCGAACCGTCTGGCAAGCGCGGCCCGTTCGGCGTCATCCGCGTTTAGTTCGACGGTCAGCGGTTGCTGTTTCAACTGGGTCAAACGATAGACACGCGAAAATTCAGGGGCGACCGGGGCCGCAGGATTTTTGCCGCTCATGCCGGTTGCTCCTTATCCTGCGCGTCATGGGTGTCCGGCACATGGCCCGTCACAAGCTGCGCCATATCCATTGCGCCTAGCGATGTTGCATAGGCTTTGAGACCGGCAATTACATGGGCGCGCTGCTCTGCGGGGGCCTCTTCGCCGCCCCAGATATTACGGGTCACGACCGCATCCCAGGCATCGCTGCCATCCAGCGCGGCGCGATAGGCGCCCAGCCTTCCGCCCAGCGCGCTCATCAATTTGCCGATATGTTTGCCGACAATCATGTCGCCAATGCCGAACTGGCGCAGTTGCCCGTCCATATCCTCGACAAATAATTCGGTGAGGAACACGCTATTTTGCGTTTGCGCTTCGTCCCGTTCAAGTCCGAGCAAGGTCAGCGACAATAGAGCCGCTACCATCTCGAACCGGCCTTCGCGCGTATCGGGGACGCCGCCCGCACTATACCAATGCACCCGCCGCGCTTCGGCGACGACCGCATTATAGAGGGGGAGCATCGCTTCGCGCGGATCGGACCGGTTCAGAAATTTGGACAAAAAGGACATGGGTTCGCGCTGTAAGCCAAAACGGGATAGAGTGCCAGATGCTGCTTGGCGCTTGTCAGGAACGCGCCGCTTGGCCTATGGGATGGACAAAGGTTCCGGGCGACCGGACACTCAGGAGTTACGAGTATGTTGAACACCCGCCCGGCTGAAGCGTCGCGCCGCATGATTTCTGGCCGTCTGCTGATTGCAGGAACGCTCGCGCTGGCGATGCTGGCCACCACCGGTTGCGCGCGGATTCGCGGGCATCAGGGCTTCATCATGGACAAAACGCTGACCGACGCGGTGCAACCCGGCATCGACAATCGGGAATCGGTCGAGCGCACTTTGGGCCGTCCGACCTTTACCGGCCAGTTCGGCACGGGCGACAATCAATGGTATTATCTGTCGCGCGAAACCCGCCAGCTTGCCTTTGCCGACCCGCGCGCGGTCGAACAATCGGTGCTGCGCGTGACCTTCGATCCGGCAGGCAATGTTGCAGCGGTCGACCGCACCGGCATCGAAACCGTCGCGCATCTGTCGCCGGTCGGAGACAAAACCCCGACCCTTGGCCGTCACCGCACGTTGCTCGAAGATATTTTCGGCAATATCGGCGCGGTTAACGGCGCAACGGCACCAGGCGCGAATAATTAAGGCTTAGGCTGTTTATTTAGCCCATTAATTAGCGGGTGCCGGGCTTCTAATATAAAAGCCCCGTCTAATATCCAAAACTCCGTCATTCCCGCGAAAGCGGGAATCCATCCCCTGACCGCGTCGCAAACCGAATGGTTCGGAGATGGATCCCCGGTCAAGCCGGGGATGACGACGGAAAATAATCCAGACTTATTGCGCAATCCCGCTGCCTGCCAGCACGGCGAGGGTCACAAGGTCCGACGCGGTGGACGACATAGTGGCGATCTGCACCGGCTTTTCCATGCCGATGAGCATCGGGCCGATGACCGAATCGCCGCCCAGTTCGCGTAGCAATTTGGCCGAAATATTGGCCGATTGCAGCCCCGGCATGATGAGGATATTGGCCGGTCCCGTCAGGCGGCAGAACGGATAATTGGCCATCAACTTCATGTTGAGCGCCACATCGGGAGCCATTTCGCCGTCATATTCAAATTCGACCTGTTCGGTGTCGAGCAAGGCCACCGCATCGCGGATATTGTCGAGCCAATTGCCCGGCGGATTGCCGAAGTTCGAATAGGACAGGAACGCAACGCGCGGTTCATGGCCCATCGCGCGCGCAACCTTGGCGGTGCGCTTGGCGATTTGCGCAAGCATCGCCGCATTGGGCCGTTCATTGACGGTCGTGTCGGCGATGAACACGGTGTGCGACTGGCCGACCAGCACATGGACGCCGAACGGGGTTGCATCTTCGCGATGGTCGAGCACGCGGCGCACTTCGCGCATCGTCTGCGCAAAAGGCCGGGTCGTGCCGGTAATCATCGCATCGGCAAGGTCCATCTGGAGCAATAAAGCGCCGAACACATTGCGGTCGCGGTTGACCATGCGTTCAATATCGCGCCGCAAATAGCCGCGCCGCCCCAATCGCGCATAAAGCCGGTCGACCATTTCGGCGACCAAGGGCGAATTGACGCTGTTATGGATTTCATAATCATCAGCGTCGGCAACGCCCATCGCTTTCAACCGCTCGCGCACCGTGTCGCGCCCGACCAGCACCGGCGTGCCATAGCCGCCATTTTTAAATTCGACCGCTGCGCGCAGGACAACTTCTTCTTCACCTTCGGCAAACAGGACGCGCTTGGGATTGGCGCGCGCCGCATCATAAGCAAGGCTTAAGACCGATGTGGTCGGGTTGAGCCGCGCTTTAAGCTGCTGGCGGTAAGCGGCCATATTTTCGATCGGCTTTTGCGCGACCCCGCTATCCATCGCCGCTTGCGCAACCGCTGCCGGAACCAGTTCCATGAGGCGCGGGTCGAACGGCGCGGGAATGATATATTCGGGGCCGAAGCTATGGTTCATGCCGCCATAAGCGACCGCCACTTCTTCAGGCACTTGCTCGCGCGCAAGCTGGGCTATCGCATTGGCCGCGGCAATCTTCATATCCTCGTTGATCGTGGTCGCACGCACATCGAGCGCACCGCGGAAGATGAAGGGAAAGCCCAGCACATTATTGACCTGATTGGGATAATCCGACCGGCCCGTCGCGATGATCGCATCGGGGCGCGCGGCCTTGGCTTCGGGCGGCGAGATTTCCGGCTCCGGATTGGCCATCGCAAAGATGATCGGCGCGGGGGCCATATGCGCGACCATATCGGGCGACACGGCTTTCGCCGCCGACAGCCCCAAAAACACATCCGCGCCGAGCAAGGCTTCCTTCAAGGTGCGCGCATCGGTCGGCACCGCATGGGCGGATTTCCACTGGTCCATGCCTTCGGTGCGGCCTTGATAAATGGTGCCCTTGCGGTCGCACATGATGACATTTTCATGTTTGACGCCCATCGCCTTGATAAGCTCGGTGCAGGCAATCGCTGCCGCGCCTGCGCCGTTCACCACGACTTTAATGTCGGCAAGGTTGCGGCCGGTCAGATGGCACGCATTGATAAGGCCCGCCGCCGTAATGATCGCGGTGCCGTGCTGGTCGTCATGGAATACCGGAATATTCATCCGCTCTTTCAACATCTGTTCGATGATGAAACAGGAAGGCGCCGCAATATCTTCAAGATTGATGCCGCCAAAGCTTGGCTCCAACAATGCCACCGCATTGACGAACGCTTCCACCTCTTCGGTGTTCACTTCAATGTCGATGGAATCGACATCGGCAAAGCGTTTGAACAGGACCGACTTGCCCTCCATCACCGGCTTGGACGCGAGCGCGCCGAGATTGCCGAGGCCAAGGATAGCGGTGCCGTTCGAAATCACCGCGACCAGATTGCCCTTGCTGGTATAATCATAAGCGGTCGCCGGATCTTCGGCGATGGCCAGCACCGGGACCGCAACGCCGGGCGAATAGGCAAGGCTCAAGTCGCGCTGCGTCGCCATGGGCTTGGACGCGACAATCTCTATCTTCCCCGGTCGTCCCTGGCTGTGAAACAACAGGGCTTCGCGGTCGGAAAATTGGACGTCGCTCTCGGTCATGGGGGTAAGGTCTCCTTCTTCTCCCTTGCTCTAGAACGCTGCGGCGCAAATGCCAATGGGGCAGCGGGAGATTGTGCGGCGAAAGCTTGGGCCATCCGGTCGGTCGGCACTATGAAAAGTGAATCCCCCTTTGCCTTGTGCGCGCGCTTCGCTATCGCAAGCTCCAAGATGGCGGACAAAAAACCTACAGCAAAATCCAAAGATGCAACCGCATTGACGCCGATGATGGCGCAATATTTTGCATTGAAGGCACAAGCGCCCGATTGCCTGCTCTTTTATCGCATGGGCGATTTTTTCGAGCTATTTTACGATGACGCCAAGGTGGCAGCGCAAGTGCTGGACATCGCACTGACCGCGCGCGGGGAGAGCGGGGGCAATCCGGTGCCGATGTGCGGGGTTCCGGCCCATGCGGCGGAAGGCTATCTTGCAAGGCTCATCAAGGCAGGCCACCGCGTCGCGATTGCCGAACAGACCGAAACGCCCGCAGAAGCCAAAGCGCGGATGGGGTCCAAGGCGCTCGTCAACCGCGATATCATCCGCTTTGTGACGGCGGGCACTTTGACCGAGGAAAGCCTGCTCGATTCCAGAAGTGCCAACTGGCTGGTGGCATTGGCCGAAGCCGGCGGCAAAATGGCGCTCGCAGCGGCGGATATTTCGACCGGCCGGTTTGAAGTATCGGCCATCGCGCCTGCCGCGCTTGATGCCGAAATTGCGCGGTTGATGCCGTCCGAAGTGGTGGTCGCCGAAGGGGCGGCGCTGGGCGGGCGCGTCACGGCCGCGCAAATCGTCGAACGCCCCGCCTCGACCTTCCAGTCGGCGCGCGGCGAGACGGTCGCGAAACAGCATTTCGGCGTGGCGACACTTGACGGTTTCGGCGCGTTTGATCGGGCGGAACTCGGCGCGATTGGCGGTCTTCTTGCCTATGCCGACCATGTTTCACGTGGAACGATGCCCTATCTGCAAGCGCCGGTGCAGCGCACGGCGGCGCGGCATATGCTGATTGATGCAGCGACGCGCGACAGCCTTGAAATTACCCGCACCGCGTCGGGCGAGCGCAGCGGGAGCCTGCTTGCAACGATTGATCGCACGGTGACGGGCGCGGGCGCGCGGGTGCTGGCGAGTGATCTGTCCGCGCCCTTGCTTGACCGCGACGCGATTGAGGCGCGGCTCGCTCTTCTCCGCTGGTTCCATGATGATGACGGCCTGCGCGCCGCGGTGCGGGGAGAGTTAAAAGCACTCCCCGATATTGGCCGCGCTTTAGGGCGGATTGTCGCCGGACGCGGATCGCCGCGCGATTTGGGACAGGTGCGCGATGGTCTCCACCATGCGCGGCTGCTCCGCGAAAAATTGGGCCGCACCCAAGGGGTTCCGCCTTTGCTGGAAAGCCTGCTCCCCGCGCTCGACGGGCATGGGGCGTTGGTCGATCATCTATCGCGCGCGCTCGTGCCGATGCCGCCGACCGAAGCGCAATCGGGCGGCTATATCGCCGATGGCTATGATGCCGCGCTCGATAGTTTGCGCGAGGCGAGCCGCGACGGGCGCAAGGCGATTGCTGCGCTCGAAGCCAAATATCGCGCCGAAACCGGCGTGCAGGCGCTCAAGATCAAGCATAATGGCGTGCTCGGCTATCATATCGAGGTTGCCGCCAAGGCGGCGGACGCGCTGATGGCCGCCGATAGCGGCTTCACCCACCGGCAAACGCTGGCGGGTGTGGTGCGGTTCAACGCGCCCGCGCTCCATGAAGAGGCGGCCAAGGTGGTGCAGGCGGGCGCCCATGCGCTTGCCGCAGAAGCCGCGCATCTGGACGGGCTGATTGCGGAAACGGTCGCGCGCCGCCGCGAAATTAGCGCGACCGCCGATGCGCTGGCGCGGCTTGATGTGTCGGCGGCTTTGGCCGAAATCGCGGCGGAACAAGGCTGGACCCAGCCGGTCCTTGCCGACGAGCCTTGCCTTGCCATCGCGGAAGGCCGCCATCCGGTGGTCGAAGCTGCGCTCAAAATCACCGGCGAGCCTTTTGTCGCCAATGATGTTTCCCTACAGCCCGACCGGCGTTTGTGGCTCGTCACCGGCCCCAATATGGGCGGTAAGTCGACCTTCCTACGCCAAAATGCGCTGATTATCCTGTTGGCACAGGCGGGGAGTTTTGTGCCTGCCAAAGCGGCTACGCTCGGCCTCGTCGACCGCCTGTTCAGCCGTGTCGGCGCGTCGGACAATCTCGCGCGCGGGCGCTCGACCTTCATGGTCGAGATGGTCGAAACCGCCGCCATCCTTGCGCAAGCGACCCCGCAAAGCTTTGTCATCCTTGATGAAGTCGGACGCGGCACCTCGACCTATGACGGGCTTGCGCTCGCCTGGGCGGTGGTCGAGGCGGTGCATGAAGTCAATCGCTGCCGCTGCCTGTTCGCGACCCATTATCATGAGCTGACCCGCCTTGCCGAGCGGCTCGATGCCCTGTCGCTCCACCATGTCCGCGCGCGCGAATGGAAGGGCGACCTTGTCCTCCTCCATGAAGTCGCCGATGGCCCTGCGGACAGGAGCTACGGCTTGGCGGTTGCCAAACTGGCAGGCGTCCCCCCTGCGGTCGTCAACCGCGCCAAGGAGATATTGAAAAAGCTCGAATCCGGCCGCGCACAAACCGGTGGACTGGCAGCGGGATTGGATGATTTACCCCTATTCGCGGCGGCATTAGCGGAAGAGTCCGAAGCCGCGCCAGATGCGTTGCGCGCGCGGTTATCCGCGATTGACGCCGATGCCCTCACCCCGCGCGAGGCCTTGGAATTGCTCTATGAATTGAAAGCACTCGGCGTTGCTGGGCAGGAATGAAGATGAAACGCGCGAGTGCTTGTGGCAGAGTGGGATATGGAAGAGTGGAAATTTTTTCCATATTATAAGATAACTCGCTTAACGCCGCGCAATGGCTGGGCCTTCTCCCTTGACTCCTCCCCCGACTCACCTTAAGTGCGCGCTATTCCGAAACCTCAGGAACGGCGGTGCGATTCTTCGTGCCTGCCTTTTTCGTGTTTTCGGAAAACCACCCAAAGCTTTGAGATGGCGGCCCTTTTGCCGGGGTTGCTGTGGAGCAGGAGAAACTATCACATGGCACGTATTGCGGGCGTCAACTTGCCCACAAACAAGCGCGTGATCATCGCGCTTACCTATATTCATGGCATTGGCCGCACCAAGGCGGTCGAAATTGCGGACAAGCTGGGCATTGACCATGCGCGCCGTATCCAGGACCTGTCGGACGCCGAAGTCCTCCAGATCCGCGAAACCATCGACGCCGATCACACCGTGGAAGGCGATCTTCGTCGCGAAACCGCGATGAACATCAAGCGCCTCATGGACCTCGCTTGCTACCGTGGCCTGCGTCACCGCAAGGGGCTTCCGGTTCGCGGCCAGCGCACGCACACCAATGCGCGCACCCGCAAGGGTAAGGCCAAGCCGATCGCCGGCAAGAAGAAGTAAGTTTCATCTTATCGCTGCTGCGCGCTTTTTCATGGGCGCGCGCTAGTCGGTAACGGATATAGGGAATTAAACATATGGCACGCGAACCTCAGCGCCTTCGTCGGCGCGAGCGCAAAAATATCTCGTCGGGCGTTGCGCACGTCAATGCGAGCTTTAACAACACGATGATTACCATCACCGATGCCCAGGGCAATGCGATTAGCTGGTCCTCGGCTGGCATGATGGGTTTTAAGGGCTCGCGCAAATCGACCCCTTATGCCGCACAGGTCTGCGCCGAAGATGCTGGCCGCAAGGCTGCGGAACATGGCGTGCGGACGCTCGAAGTCGAAATCAAGGGTCCGGGTTCGGGCCGTGAATCGGCTCTGCGTGCGTTGCAGGCGGTGGGCTTCACCATCACCTCGATCCGCGACGTGACCCCCATCCCGCATAACGGGGTGCGTCCGTCGAAGCGTCGTCGCGTCTGATTCCTGCCTGCCCGAAAAGGCGTTGAGGGAACTCTTTCACGCCTTTCACCTTTTCATACTGGCGGATCGGACGGGACAGTCTCCCGAAGCCTTTTCGCCACTCAATTTTAGGGGAAGTCCATGACTGTCAATATGAAGAACTGGCAGGAATTGAAGAAGCCCAACAGCCTCGAAATCAAGTCGGGCGGCGATTCCAAGCGCAAGGCTACTTTTGTTGCTGAACCTTTGGAGCGCGGTTTCGGCCTGACGCTCGGTAACGCGTTGCGTCGCGTTCTCCTGTCGTCGCTTCAAGGTGCGGCTGTTACCTCGATCAAGATCGAAAACGTTCTGCACGAATTCTCCTCGCTTGCTGGCGTGCGCGAAGATGTGACTGACATTGTTTTGAACGTGAAGCAAATCGCGCTCAAAATGGAAGGCGAAGGCCCGAAGCGTTTGCAGCTTTCGGCGACCGGCCCCGGCGAAGTCAAAGCGGGCGACATCATGGTGTCGGGTGACATCGAAGTGATGAACCCCGACCTCGTGCTGTGCCACCTCGACGATGGCGCAACGCTCAACATGGAACTCACCGCCGATACCGGCAAGGGCTATGTTGCAGCGGTTGCCAACCGTCCGGCCGATGCGCCGATCGGCCTTATTCCGGTCGATTCGCTTTATTCGCCGGTGCGTCAGGTTGCCTATAAGGTCGACAATACCCGCGTCGGGCAAGAGCTTGACTATGACAAGCTGTCGCTCACCATCGAAACCGATGGCACAGTGACGCCGGAAGATGCGGTCGCTTATGCCGCGTCGATCCTCCAGGACCAGCTTAAAGTCTTCGTCCATTTCGAAGATGTCATGGCGTCGCAAAGCGGCATGATCGGCATGGCGGCTCCGTCGCAATCGAGCGAAGAATCGGATGCCAACCAGCTCAACCGTTACCTGTTGAAGAAGGTGGACGAGCTGGAATTGTCGGTCCGTTCGGCCAACTGCCTCAAGAACGACAATATCATCTATATTGGCGATCTGGTGCAAAAGACCGAAGCCGAAATGCTGCGTACGCCCAACTTTGGCCGTAAGTCCTTGAACGAAATCAAGGAAGTCTTGTCGTCCATGGGTCTGCGCCTCGGCATGGACATCCCCGGCTGGCCGCCTGAAAATATCGAGGAAATGGCCAAGAAGCTGGAACAGGAATTGATGGGGTGAGCTGGAGCGAACCACGCAGCGTAGCTGCGGGGTGGTTCGCTTAGCGAACGCGAACGGCCGGCCAGCGATCCGAAGGATCGTCTGACGTCACGGAATTTACTTCCGTGACGGCCTGCTAGAAATCCTCTGGACCCCCGCCTTCGCGGGGGAACAGAAACAGGCCTGAAGCGCGGGAGGCCTTTAAAATAACCCGCGTGGCTTGGGGTACCGGTCGAATGTTCGGCAAACGGCCCCCTGACAAACGCTGCCGCTAACCTTTGCGTTGGGGGTAAGCACAAAGAAGGAAGTTAAAATGCGTCACGGAATGGGCGGCCGCAAGCTGCAACGTACCTCTTCACACCGCGCGGCTTTGTTCCGCAACATGGCGGCGGCTCTCATCAAGCATGAGCAGATCACCACCACCGTCCCCAAGGCGAAGGAATTGCGTCCTTACGTCGAAAAGCTGGTTACGCTCGCGAAAAAGGGTGGCCTTGCCAACCGTCGCTTGGCGCAGGGCCGTCTGCAGGACGATGCCCAGCTCACTAAGCTGTTCGACGTGCTGGCCAAGCGTTATGCCGACCGCAACGGTGGCTATACCCGCGTCATCAAGGCTGGCATCCGTGCATCGGACGCCGCGCCCATCGCGATCATCGAATTTGTCGACCGTGATGTCGCTGCCAAGGGCCAGGATTCGGGTCCGGTGCAGGTTGCGGAAGATTTTGAAGACGCTTGATAGCGGTTTCATATGAAACAGGTTGAGAAAGAGGCCGGAGCTTAGTAGCTTTCCGGCCTCTTTCTTTTTGTCCGCACATCCTGTCCGGGCAAAAGCATAAGCATAATAGTAACAGAGGATAATTATGGCCGCTTCCCCCCGCTCGTTCGCCCTTCCCTTAATCGCGCTTGGCTTGTCGCTGGCGGGCTGCGCGACGACGCAAGACGCAAATGCGTCCGAGGCCGCTGCGGATGCCGCTGCCGCCGCCGCTGATGCGGCTGCCGACGCTGCGGCTGCTGCTGCTGCGACCGGAGACAGCACCACCGCCCCCACTTCGCGAGACGCCATGATGAACCTCACTTACCCCGCCACCGAAAAGGGCAATGTCGTTGAAAACCAGTTCGGCGTCGCGGTCGCGGACCCCTATCGCTGGCTCGAAGATGATGTGCGCGTTAATCCCAAGGTGCGCCAATGGGTCGATACCCAAAGCCAGTTCACCAAAGATTATATCGCCAAATTGCCGGGCCGCGAGGCGTTTAAACAGGAACTCACCTCGCTCTATAATTATGAGCGGTTCGGCCTGCCGCGCAAATCGGGTGGCCGCTATTTCTATACGCGCAATGACGGTTTGCAGAACCAGTCCGTGCTTTATGTGCGCGACCAGTTGAATGGAGAGGGACGCGTCCTCATCGACCCCAACACATGGTCCAAGGATGGCGCGACCGCGCTAGCCGAATGGAACCCGTCCAAGGATGGCAAAAAGCTTACTTATGCGGTGCAGGATGGCGGCACCGACTGGCGCATCATCCGCCTGCTCGATGTCGATACGGGCAAATTGCTTCCCGACGAGATTAAATGGGCGAAATTCGGCGGTGGCGTCGAATGGGCCAAGGACGGCAGCGGTTTTTATTATTCGCGCTTCCCCGAACCTTCGGCGGCGGGCACCTTCCAATCCTTGAACAAGGACCAGAAAGTCTATTTCCACAAGCTTGGCACGCCGCAAAGCGCGGACCGGCTGGTTTATGCGACCCCCGCCCATCCCGATTATGGTCATGGCGCAACCCTCACCGATGATGGCCGCTATCTGGTCATCACCTCGTCGGTCGGCACCGATGACCGTTATGAGGTCCATGTGATTGACCTCCAATCCAAGGACCAAAAGCCCAAGCTGGTATTTCCTGGCTTCACCAACAACTGGTCGGTGATCGGCAATGTCGGCACCAAATTCTATTTCGTCACCAACAAGGATGCGCCGCTCCTCAAGATCGTGTCGGTCGACATAGCCAAGGCCAATGCGCAGCCGGTCACGGTGGTGCCGGAAGATAAGGCGACGCTCAACGGCGCGTCGATTATCGGCGGCAAGCTCATCACCGAATATCTGGTCGATGCGAAAACCGAAGTGCGCACCTATGACCTTGCGGGCAAGGCGCTTGGCACGATTCCGTTGCCCGGCATGGGCAGCGCGGGCGGCTTTGGCGGCGACCAGAAGGATCCGGAAACCTTCTTCTCCTTCACCAGCTTCACGCGCCCTGCGGCGATTTACCGTTATGATACAGCGACCGGCGCGGTAACGCCTTGGGCCGAACCCAAGCTCACCTTCAACCCTGACGATTATACCGTCGAACAGCGTTTCTATCCGTCCAAGGATGGCACCAAAATCCCGATGTTCATCGTCGCCAAAAAAGGCGCGATGAAGCCGGGCGGGGCGCCGACCTTGCTTTATGCCTATGGCGGCTTCAACGCCCCCTCGCTCCCCGGCTATTCGGCGACGCGCATGGCCTGGCTTGAAAAAGGCGGCGTATTCGCGCTCGCCAATATCCGTGGCGGCGGCGAATATGGCAAGGCCTGGCACGATGGCGGGCGTTTGCTCAACAAACAGAATGTGTTCGACGATTTCATCGCGGCGGGCGAATATCTGAAAGCGCAAGGCATTACCGGCAAGGACCAGTTGGCAATTGAAGGCCGGTCCAATGGAGGGCTTCTGGTCGGCGCGGTCTTGAACCAGCGTCCCGACCTGTTTGCCGCCGCGCTCCCGACCGTGGGCGTCATGGACATGCTGCGCTTCGATAAATTTACCGCAGGCCGCTATTGGGTCGATGATTATGGCTATCCCAACAAGGAGGCCGATTTCAAAAATCTCTACGCCTATTCGCCCTATCATAATGTGAAGAGCGGCGTCGATTATCCCGCGATCATGACCGTGACCGCCGACACCGACGACCGTGTGGTGCCGGGGCATAGCTTCAAATATGCAGCGGCGCTTCAGGCGGCGAATATCGGCCCCAAACCCCACCTCATCCGCATCGAAACCCGCGCAGGCCACGGCAGCGGGATGCCGACCGAAAAGGTCATCGAACAGTTCGCGGACATGTATGCGTTCATCGCATACTGGACGGGGTTGGAGGTGAAGTAATCGTTGCGGGTGATTGGGCGTAGGCCCGTCATGAGCAGCGTGCCAAAATAGCCTCCTTGTCGTCATTGCGAGAAGCGCAGCGACAAAGCAATCCAGCGTTGGCGAAAAGCTGCTCTGGATTGCTTCGCTACGCTCGCAATGACGATGGGTACGGGAAAGGAGAGGCGCGAGCAGCGGGTGACAATCTCTCTCCCGCTTTCCCTTCCCCCCCGCGACAATTGCGCCACAAAACTGAACGGCAGCAAACGGATAATTCAGCATTGCGACAATGCGAATCGGGTAGAGGCTATATCCAAGAAGCGGAATCGGCCGCTTTCTGATGGATTATAGGAGGCCGGTTATGGCCAACATCAAGACCCTTTCCAAAGCTGCCCTCGGCACTCTTGCTGCCGGGGCTATGTTGACGGCTACGGCTACTCCGGCAGCCGCCCAATGGCGCGGCGACCGTTATGACCGCAACCGCGACGGCATCGGCGTTGGCGAAGTGATTGCAGGCGCGGTCATTCTGGGCGGTCTCGCGGCGATTTTGTCGAGCGGCAATAATGACCGCTATGACGAGCGCACTTATGGTTATGACGGCTATGGCTATGATTATAACCGTTATGGCAATTCGCGTCAGGCGGTGAACCAATGCGTGAGCGCGGTGCAACAGCGTTATGGCGGCGGTGCCCGTGTTGACCAGATCACCCGCATCGACCGCAACAGCAAAGGCTATAAGATTGCGGGCCGGGTCTCGGTGAGTGACCGTTACGGCTATGGCAACCGCTATGACCGCAACCCTTATGACCGCCGCGGCTATAATGACCGCTATTATGGCAATCGCTATGACACCGGCAGCTTTGATTGCACCATCAAATATGGCCGCATCGACAAGCTGAAGGTGCGCGGCGTCTAAACCTTATTCCTTGGCGGGAACCGGTTTTCCTCTCCCTTCCGGTTCCCTCTATCTCGAAACTGCCGCCGGACATCAGGTTCCGGCGGTTTTTTTATGGGCGGCGCGTGGGGGAGCCATTTTTGCGCGAGGGCTGGCCGAGAGTGGACCGAGGGTGGACAGCGGGGCTTGGGCCGCTTAAGCGCCATCCACCATCTTTTCCCCGCTATCTTTTTACCATCGAGTCCCAAGCGCGAAAGGCCCAAGCGACGATGAGCCACCATCCCGATACTATTCTTATTGTCGATTTCGGCAGTCAGGTTACCCAGTTGATTGCGCGGCGTATCCGCGAAGCGGGCGTCTATTCCGAAATCGCGCCCTTCACGTCCGCTGCCGAAGCGTTTGAACGGTTAAAGCCCAAGGGCATCATCCTGTCGGGCGGCCCGGCAAGCGTAGCGGACGCAGGCTCCCCGCGCGCGCCACAGCATTTCTTTGAAGCGGGGCTACCGATCCTCGGCATTTGCTATGGCCAGCAAACCATGTGCGAACAGCTTGGCGGCAAGGTTGAACCGAGCCACGACAATCGCGAATTCGGCCGCGCGGAAATCACCGTCAATACGTCCTCCGGCCTGTTTGACGGGGTGTGGGCGGTGGGCGACACGCCGACCGTGTGGATGAGCCACGGCGATAAAGTCGCGCAGCTTCCCGAAGGTTTTGTCCCCATCGCGACCTCGACCGGGGCGCCCTTTGCGGTGACGGCGGACGAAAGCCGCCATTTTTACGGTGTGCAATTCCATCCCGAAGTCGTCCATACGCCGGACGGGGCCAAGCTTATTTCCAACTTTGTCCATAATGTCTGCGGGCTTGCGGGCGATTGGACAATGGCCGAATATCGCAGCACCAAAATCGCCGACATCCGCGCGCAAGTGGGGAAGGGCAAAGTGATTTGCGGCCTGTCGGGCGGCGTTGACAGCGCGGTTGCGGCAGTGCTGATCCATGAAGCGATTGGCGACCAGCTCACCTGCGTGTTCGTCGATCACGGTCTGTTGCGCATGAACGAGCGCGAACAGGTCGAGTGCCTGTTCCGCGACCATTATAATATTCCGCTGGTCGTAGTCGATGCCGAACAACGCTTTATGGCGGGCCTTGAAGGCGTGACCGATCCGGAAAAGAAGCGCAAATTTATCGGCGCGGAATTTATCAATGTGTTCGAAGAAGAAGCCAAAAAAATCGGCGGCGCGGATTTCCTTGCGCAAGGCACGCTCTATCCTGACGTGATCGAAAGCGTGTCCTTCACCGGCGGCCCTTCGGTGACGATCAAATCGCACCATAATGTCGGCGGCTTGCCCGAACGCATGAATATGCAACTGGTCGAGCCGTTGCGCGAATTGTTCAAGGATGAAGTGCGCGCGCTGGGCCGCGAGCTGGGCCTCCCCGACGTGTTTGTCGGGCGGCATCCGTTTCCGGGGCCGGGCCTTGCCATCCGCATCCCCGGCGAAGTCACCAAGGAACGCTGCGACATTTTGCGCAAAGCCGATCTGGTCTATCTCGAAGAAATCCGCAATGCAGGGTTGTATGACGACATCTGGCAAGCCTTCGCCGTCCTGCTCCCTGTCCGCACGGTTGGCGTGATGGGAGACGGGCGCACCTATGACAGCGTCTGTGCCCTACGCGCCGTCACCTCGACCGACGGCATGACGGCCGATGTCTACCCGTTCGAAAGCGCCTTCCTCAGCCGCACCGCAACCCGTATTGTGAACGAGGTCAAAGGCATTAACCGCGTGGTGTATGACTATACGTCCAAGCCGCCGGGGACGATCGAGTGGGAGTGACATAAGCCTTTGACCAAGGGAGGGATATTGGATGATGCGTTTTCTCTTGGTATTGGCTGTATTGATGATGGCGTCCTCTGCGGAAGCGCGCGAATCATCCCGGTCGCCATGTTCCGATGACGCCGGAGCGGACCGTTGCGCGCAAGAGGTTCAGGCAAAGACACGCGCGAAATACGGGCTCGAAACTGCCGAAAAACTTGCCATGCAAGGCACTTATGTTCGCCGCGCAATGATTGTTGACGGCTATGGGCAAGACGTTCTGGCTATCTCTTTCCTACGGGAAAAAGGGGCTGACCCGCGTGTCGAAATCCGTTTGCCGCAAGGCGCTACGGCAAACCGGCCGCATAGTCTTTCGGCTACGCTGTCGGCGGCACAATGGACAGAGGTGTTGCGACGGGGGACTTATTTTGACCGGGATTTTGTACCGCTCGCCGACAAAAATATGCTCTCCCTTTGTCTGCATGGCTCGGTCGCCATCGTTGAAACGATCGATCCGGTAAGATTATCGGACAATACGCTCCCTGCAACCACACAGCCCGCCCTTGTGCGCAGAAAGGTGCAATCTGCCTGTACGGACGGGCTTGCCTTGGAATATGCTTTCGAACTTGTCGACATGGCTTATGCGGCCTTACCTTTCTGCCAAACGCTGCAGCCAACCGAACATCGCAGTAAAGCCGCGTTGCTGAACTCCTGTTTCCATCTTTCCGGTGATCGCGTGGCAGCGGCCGAAGGAGCATCTTTATTCCATCAATTGAACGCAGCATTGAATAATAAGGCTGCCGGTCCGGCGGCTATGCGCGTTGCCGTCGAACAGTTGATTGTGACGCCGGACCCGAATGACGAGCCGCGTGCCGGTTCGAACAGGATTACGCGCGCGCAGAAATCGGCGTTGGTGGATATTATTGCCGACGGCACGTTATATTTCATGTCTGCGACCGGTGTGGATGCCGATCATGTTGTGATCGAAGCGGACCAAATACAGCCCGCAGGTCATGGCATTGCAGCTGCGGCGCTGCGCCGACGGCTCAAACTATTAGCATCGAGAGAAGCAGGCGATTTCCGGATCTATGCGGTAGAAGCAGGACACTTTACACGCCCCCCGCTGGCGCCAGCCCCGCGCGCCAGAAAGAAATTAACATAAGTTAAGTTGCGGAACCGGTTTTCGGGCTTGTCGGTTTGTCCTTCGTCGGGGGTGCAGCAGGTGGATGTGCGGATTTTCCGTTACAGGAAAACAGCATAGCCGCCTGATGGATCAGGAAGGATAAAATGATGGGACAGAAACTGAAAATTGCGCTGTTGGCAGCCGGAGCCGCTGTGACACTGGGTGCTTGTGCAACGGCGGAAGTGGCGGCGGTCGAGGCGGTCGCTAATACGCGCTATGCGAATTTGACCGGCGCGCAAGTGATTGGCGGGCGCGGCGATCCGGATGCTTCGGCTGAAGGTTTTCTGACCATTTCGGACCAGTTGAACCAGATTTGCTATGACATTAAAAATATCCGCAACCTTGACGGCACCCCGACCAAGGCGGTGATCGGACGCGCGCCGCGCGGACGCACCGGCCCGACCGTGATGGAATTGAAATGGGCGAATGAAGGCGGGTTCAAAAACTGCACCGCGCGCGCCGAATGGATGGAGGACAGCCTCGATAACCGTTCGGGTGCTTATTATATCGCCATCTATACAACCGCTTATCCCAATGGCGCGATCCGCGGCAATTTTTACGATAAATAAGCGGAGCAAGCGCGGCAGCCCCGGCATATTTGCCATCAGGCTGTAACAGAGATGCGCAAAGAATAAGACCCGTCCCGCAACCCATTGCGGACGGGTCTTGTCCCTTCATAGCCTATGGATTAGCGCTCCCTTTTCCCCAAGCATCCCTTACCCCGACCCGCGCCCGAGCGCCGGTCATTTCAGGAGACAGATATGACGATCACCCTTTATGGCATCCCCAATTGCGACACGGTCAAAAAGGCGCGCAACTGGTTGGCGGAGGCCGGGGTCGATTATATGTTTCATGACTATAAGAAAGCAGGGATTGACGAAGCCAGCCTGCGCCGCTGGATTGCTGAAGCCGGTTGGGAAAAATTGCTCAACAAAGCGGGGACGACTTTCCGCAAATTGCCCGATGCCGACAAGGCGGACATTGACGAGGATAAGGCGGTCGCGCTGATGCTCGCCCATCCGTCGATGATCAAACGTCCTGTAGTTGAAGGCGCGGGCGGGTTGCTGGTGGGCTTCAAGCCCGACCTTTATGCCGCAGCTTTCGGCGAATGACCGCGCGGCTGTTTTTAACTGCTATCTTCGTGGCACTTGGCGGGTGTAGTGCGGGCAGCGTGAACGACCCCGTCCCCCCGCTCGCCGACAAGGTCATCGTCATCGCGCATCGCGGCGCGTCGGGCGTCAGGCCCGAACATACGCTGGAAAGCTATACCCAAGCGATTGCGGGCGGCGCGGACTATATCGAGCCGGACCTTGTGCTGACCAAAGATGGCGTGCTGGTCGCGCGCCACGAAAATGAAATTTCCGAAACCACCAATGTCGCCGACCATCCCGAATTTGCGGACCGCAAGACCGAAAAGAAGATTGATGGCGAAACCTATAAGGGCTGGTTCACCGAAGATTTCACGCTGGCCGAACTGAAAACATTGCGCACCAAGGAAAGGCTGCCGCAATTGCGCCCCGGCAATAAGATTTATGACGGCAAGTTTGAAATCCCTACCTTTGAAGAAATATTGGAATTGGTGAAGGCCAAGGAGGCGGAGACCGGACGACGCATCGGCCTTTATCCCGAAACCAAACATCCCAGCTATTTTGCCGCGATCGGCCTGCCGCATCAAGCGCCCTTGCTCGCCTTGCTCGCGCGCTATGGCTATGACAAGCCCGAAGACCCGATGTTCATCCAAAGCTTCGAGGTCGGAAATTTGAAGGCGCTTGCGACAAAAACCGATGTCCATCTGGTGCAGCTTATGGCCGAAAAAGGCGGGCCTGCCGATCAGCCCGACCTATCCTATGCCAAAATGGCCTCGCCCGAAGGGTTGAAGGCGGTCGCCGCTTATGCCGACGGGGTTGGCCCCGAAAAAGTCATGGTGATCGCTCCCGATTTTATGGGCAAGCTGTCGAAACCGACCGATTTTGTGCGCAATGCCCATGCGGTGGGCTTGCTCGTCCATCCGTGGACCTTCCGCGCAGAAAATCATTTCCTGCCCCTAGCGCTGCGGTCGGGGGTCAGCGCGTCCGCGCAAGGCAATCTCGACGGAGAGATTAAAGCCTTTTTGCGCGCGGGCGTCGACGGCATTTTCACCGATTTTCCTGCAGCGGGCGTGAAAGCGGTGCGCGGCCGCGCGCAAGCTGGCCCCGCACAAGATGGGGCCGTAAAGGGCGCAGCACCGGGTAAATAATGAAGGCATTACCGGGCTATGAAAGGACTATTGCGGACCATATCGGGCCAAGCCGATAGAGGGACTCGTCTTGGGCGTCATTAGCGGCTAGACCCTGCGCCCATGTCTACTACATTCACGCTCGACACATCGACCAGCCGCGCCAATCCGACCCCGGCCCCCATGAAGCGGCTTACCATCCCCGCGATCCAATCGCACAAGCAAAAGGGCGTCACCGCCCAGCCGCTTGTGATGCTGACCGCTTACACCGCGCGCATGGCGCAATTGCTCGACCCGCATTGCGATATGCTGCTCGTCGGCGATTCGCTGGGGCAGGTGATTTATGGCTTGCCCTCCACCGTGCCGGTGACGGTCGATATGATGTGCGCGCATGGCGCTGCGGTGGTACGCGGCAGCTATCATAGCGTGGTCGTGGTCGATTTGCCCTTTGGCAGCTATGAAGCCTCGCCTGAACAGGCGTTCGCAACCGCTTCGCGCATTTTGAAGGAAACCGGCTGTGCGGCGGTCAAGATGGAAGGCGGCGAAGTCATGGCTGACACCGTGCGCTTCCTTGCCCAGCGCGGGATTCCGGTGATGGGCCATGTCGGCTTGACGCCGCAGGCGGTCAATGCACTTGGCGGCTATGGCGCGCGCGGCAAAAGCCAGGCGGAACATGACAAAATTATGCGCGATGCCAAGGCCATCGAGGAAGCGGGCGCTTTTGCAACCGTGGTCGAAGGCGTGCTGGAACCCATCGCCAAGGCGGTCACGGCGGTCAGCGATATACCGATTATCGGCATTGGCGCATCGGTCGATTGTGACGGTCAGGTCTTGGTGATCGACGATATGCTGGGCATGTTTGAACGGGTGCCGCGTTTCGTGAAACGCTATGAAGGCTTGGCCGAGATCGTCTCGAAAGCGGTCGAAACCTATGCCGGGGAAGTCAGGTCCCGTTCATTCCCGACCGGCGATCAGACCTATCAGCCTAAATAAGCGCGGCTCAATAAGCGTGCCTGTGTCCCGCGCGTAAAGGCGGCGAGGTTCAATCCGCGCTTTTCCTTTGCGCATCGGGGCGCTAATAGGCGAAAACTTTATAACTGCGCGCGGCAGCAAGCAGCGGTGCATAATGACCATGGAGGCAGGTTTTGGCCATTTCGCCAACCAACGCAAATGACGTATTTGTCCGCGAAGTCGATGATGCGGTGCGCGATGATTATATCCGCAACTTCTGGAGCCGCTTCGGCAAGGCCGTGCTGGGCCTCATTGTGGTCGGGCTGATCGGCTATGGCGGTTATCTTTTCTATAACCACAGCCAGTCGCAGGATGCGGGCGAAACCGCCGAACTTTATGTGAAGGCGATGAACGAGGCGCAGATCGGCAACCCGGCAGCGGCCAAGACGCTCGCGCTGGTGAAGGCCGAAGGCGATGACGCCTATCGCGCGGTCGCGCTGTTGACCGAAGCCAATATTGCGGCGGGCAAGAATGACGACAAACAGGCAATAACCCTGTTCGGACAGGTTGCGGCCGATACCAAGGCCCCGCAACCCTATCGCGACATTGCGCTCCTCAAACAGACGGTGCTGCAATTCGATACGTTAAAGCCTGACGAGGTGATTGCGCGGCTCAAAGGGCTGGCGGTTGAAAGCAATCCGATGTTCCCCAGTGCTGCGGAACTCACCGCGCTCGCGTTGATGAAACAGGGCAAGGATGCCGAAGCGGGCGCGCTTTATGGCAAGATTGCAGCTTTCGAAGGCGCACCCGAAGCGTTGAAATCACGCGCGCAGCAAATGGCCGGGATGCTTGGCGTCGATGCGATCAAGCCGCCTGCCGATAAAGCTGCAGCGGGCGACGCTGCGGCCCCCAAAGATACGCCACCCCAAGACTCAAGCGTGAAAGCCACGGGCGGAGAAACGAAATAATGACGATGAAGAAAACCATGCTCGCCGCAGCGATGATCGCGACCGCGCTTACGGGCTGTAGCGTGTTTAAAGGCAAGGGCGGTCCCAAGACCCCCACCGTCGGCACCCGTGTTTCGATTCTGGGGTCGGCCAACGAGATTGCGGTTGATCCGGAAATCGCCGCCCAGCAGGTCGTGCTTCCCCCCGAAACCGCCAATAGCGGCTGGACCCAATCGGGCGGCAGCGCGGACAAAGCGATGGGCCATCTCGCGCTCCCCGCCGCGCTTTCGACTTCCTGGACCGCGCAGATTGCAGGCAACACCAAAAGCGCCAAGCTTGCCGCATCGCCCGTGGTCGATAATGGTCGCCTCTATGTGATCGACGTTAACGCAACCGTCCATGCGTTCGACGCCAAGACCGGTGCGAAAATCTGGTCGACCAGCATTGCCAGCGGCGGGTCAGACGGACGCAAATCGCTGTTCGGCGGCGGCGTCAGTGTTGAAGGCGACAAAGTCTATGCAACCAATGGCGTCGGCGATGTGGCCGCGCTCAGCACCGCCAATGGTGGTGTCGCTTGGCAAAAACGCCCCGCAGGACCGCTGCGCGGCGCGCCGACCATCTTTGCCGGCCAGATTTTCGTGATGACGCAGGATAACCAGCTCATTGCCCTGCGCGCCACCGACGGCGACACCGAATGGCAGGAAATCGCTTCGGTCGAAGCGGGCAGCGTGTTCGGCGTTGCCGCACCTGCCGCCGGACAAGGCACGGTGGTTGCGGGCTTCTCTTCGGGAGAACTCAACGCCTATCGCTATGAAAATGGCCGCAACCTGTGGAGCGATGCTTTGTCGCGCACCAGCATTTCGACCTCGGTATCGACCTTGGTGGATGTGGACGCCGATCCGGTCATCGACCGCGGCCGCGTGTTCGCGGTCGGGCAGGGCGGGCGTATGGCCGCTTATGAGCTGCTCACCGGCCAGCGCGCATGGGAGCTTAACATTGCGGGCATTTCGACGCCTTGGGTGGCGGGCGAGTGGGTGTTTGTCGTGACCGATGATGCGCGCGTATTGTGCGTATCGCGCGCGACCGGCAAAATCCGCTGGATCAGCCAGCTTGCCCATTATCGCGACGAAAAGGACAAGAAGGATCCGATCCGCTGGACCGGTCCGGTGCTGGCGGGCAACCGTCTGTTCCTTGTCAGCTCCAACGGTGCGATGGCCCAGCTTAATCCGGGAGACGGTTCGGTGACGAGCCAGACCGACATGAAGGTCGGTTCGACCTTGTCGCCAATTGTGGCCGACGGGATGCTCTATGTGCTGGACGATAGCGGACGTATTTCGGCCTGGCGCTGATAGATACGCCTGCCTCGCATAAAGCCATGACACGCCCTCTCCCCACCGTCGCCATTATCGGTCGCCCCAATGTCGGCAAATCGACGCTGTTCAACCGGCTGGTCGGCAAAAGGCTGGCGCTGGTCGATGACCAGCCCGGTGTGACGCGCGACCGGCGGGAGGGTGATGCGAGCCTGCTCGGCATGGATTTCCGCATTATCGACACCGCAGGGTTTGAAGATGAGGACGCAGCGACCTTGCCGGGGCGGATGCGGGTGCAAACGCAAGCGGCGGTCGATCATGCCGATGTCGCCTTGTTCGTGATTGATGCGCGCGCGGGCGTGACCCCGCTCGACCATGAAATTGCGCGCTGGCTGCGCGGCTCTTCGACGCCGGTGGTGCTGGTCGCCAACAAGGCCGAAGGCAAAGCCGCCGAAGCGGGGCTGTTCGAAGCCTACGAACTGGGCCTTGGCGAGCCGGTCGCGATCAGCGCCGAACATGCCACCGGCATTGTCGAACTGTTCGAAGCCTTGCGCCCGCTCATCGAAAAGGATGAGGAAGAGGCATGGCCCGAAGAGGGCGACGAGGAGGAGGAATATGATTCCAAAGCCCCGCTCAAACTCGCCATTGTCGGGCGGCCCAATGCGGGCAAATCGACGCTCATCAACAAGATATTGGACGAAGACCGGCTGATCACCGGCCCCGAAGCGGGCATTACCCGCGACAGTATCAGCATCGACTGGAACTGGGAATTTGAAGGCGAATTGCGGCCCGTCAAGCTGATCGATACTGCCGGGATGCGCAAAAAAGCGCGGGTGCAGGACAAGCTTGAAAAATTGTCGGTGGCCGACGCGCTCCACGCGGTTGATTTTGCCGAGGTCGTCGTGCTGCTGCTCGATGCGACCAAGGGGCTGGAGGTTCAGGACCTCAAAATTGCCGACCGCGTGTTGCAGGAAGGCCGCGCGCTCATCATCGCGCTCAACAAATGGGACGTCGCGATGGAAGGCTCCAGCCTTTACCAAGGCGTGCGCGCTGCGCTCGACGAAGGCTTGGCGCAAGTGAAGGGCGTGCCGCTGCTCACCATTTCGGGCTATACCGGCAAGGGTATCGACCAGCTTTTGAAGGTCGCGTTCGATGTGCGCGACGCCTGGTCGCGGCGTGTGTCGACCGGACAGCTTAACCGCTGGCTCGAAAGCGCGCTTGAAGCCAACCCGCCGCCTGCGCCCAAGGGCAAGCGCATCAAGCTACGCTATGTCACCCAAACCAGCACGCGCCCGCCCAGCTTCGTCCTGTTCGGAACGCGCGTCGATATGCTGCCCGAAAGCTATCGCCGCTATCTCTTGAACGGCATCCGCCGCGAACTGGGTTTCGGCGCGGTGCCGGTGCGTTTGACTTTGCGCGCACCCAAAAACCCGTTCGCTTGAAGATAGTTGCACTCTATTTTATTACGCAAAATCAGTGGCTTGTCATTTTTCTGTCAATAAAATGCAAAAATTTCGACAGCCTGCGGAACCAAAGCCGCTACCGCCCGTTATTATAGTGTTGATACAGTGAAATGCGGACCCACAAAGAAAGCAAATCCTGTTTTAACACCGATGATATTTTGATCCCTCAAAAGTGAAAAACATCATCATTGAAGCCCCGCTATGGAAACATGGCGGGGCTTACTGATTATGGGGACTTATAGGCTTTGGCGATCTGCGAATGATTAGCCGTTTCGCGAGATGATTTACCGCCTAATCACAATTTCCGTCCCGTCCGCTATCATCCCCCACAGCTTTCTGATCTCCGCATTGCTCAAGGCAATACATCCATCGGTCCAGTCATGCGGCAAGCGTTTTACCGGGCTGCCATTGGGCTGGCCGTGGATGAAGATTTCGCCGCCGGGGGACTTGCCGTGACGCGCGGCAAAGGCGCGGTCGGCGGCGTTGGGGTAATTGATGTGGAGCGAGAGATGGTAGCGGCTCCCCGGATTACGCGCGTCGATGATGTAGCGGCCTTCGGGCGTTTTTTCATCGCCTTCAAACTGCTTTTGCCCGACCGGCGCGTCGCCGAACTTGATGTCGGTGAAGCGCGCCACTTCGGTCCGGCCCTTCATCACGATCAGCACGCGATCCGATTTATCGACCAGCACAAAATCGCCTGCCGCTTCGGCCTTTGTCGGCACCGGCGGCGTGGCTGGCCGCGCATCCGCTGCGCTGCAGCCGGACAGGAGCAGCGCAAGCGCGCCGCCAGTAAGCGCCTTAATCCGCAAACGGATCGCGCACCAAAATCGTGTCCTGCCGTTCGGGGCTGGTGGACACGAGCGTGACCGGACAGCCGATCAGCTCTTCGATGCGGCGCACATATTTGATCGCCTGTGCGGGCAAATCGGCCCAACTGCGCGCGCCTGCGGTGGTTTCGTGCCAGCCTTGGATTTCTTCGTAAATCGGCTCGACGCCAGCCTGATCTGCGGCGTGGGCGGGGAAATAATCGAGCGTCTGGTCGCCGAGCTTATAGCCGGTGCAGATTTTGACCGTGTCGAACCCGTCCAGCACGTCGATCTTGGTGAGCGCAATGCCGGTGACGCCCGACACCGCGACCGATTGGCGCACCAGCACCGCGTCGAACCAGCCGCAGCGGCGCTTGCGCCCTGTGACGGTGCCGAATTCATGGCCGCGCTCGCCAAGCCGCTGTCCGGTATCATCGTCGAGTTCGGTCGGGAACGGCCCTGACCCCACGCGCGTCGTATAAGCCTTGGTGATGCCGAGCACAAAGCCGACCGCCGAAGGACCAAGGCCGGAGCCGCCCGCCGCTGTCCCCGCAATCGTGTTCGAGGACGTCACAAACGGATAGGTGCCGTGGTCGATGTCGAGCAATGTGCCTTGCGCACCTTCGAACAGGATGCGCTTGCCCGCCTTGCGCGCTTCATTGAGCATGATCCACACCGGCTTGGAAAAAGGCAGCACAAAGCTCGCAATCTCGCGCAAATCATCGAGCAGGCGCGCGCGGTCGATTGGCGGCTCGCCAAAACCGGCGCGCAACGCATCATGATGCGCGCATAGGCGGTCGAGTTGCGGCTCTAAGCTATCGAGATGCGCCAGATCGCATACGCGGATCGCGCGGCGGCCGACCTTATCTTCATAAGCCGGACCAATGCCGCGCCCGGTCGTGCCGATCTTGCCCGACCCTGCGGCCTGTTCGCGCAGGCCATCAAGGTCGCGGTGGAACGGCAGGATCAGCGGGCAATTTTCGGCGATATGGAGCGTGTCGGGCGTGATGGTGACGCCTTGGGCTTGCAGCTTTTCGACTTCGGCTTTGAGCGCCCAGGGGTCGAGAACAACACCATTGCCGATGACGCTCGGCGTGCCGCGCACGATACCGGAAGGGAGTAGCGAGAGCTTGTAAACCTTATCGCCAATGACGAGCGTGTGACCGGCATTATGCCCGCCTTGAAAGCGGACCACGACATCGGCGCGCTCGGCGAGCCAGTCGACGATCTTGCCTTTGCCTTCGTCGCCCCATTGCGCGCCGATTACTGCCACATTCGCCATGTTTGAAAACGTCCTTTTTCTAATGTGTCTGAGGGACGTCCCCGCCCCTTAAAGCAATTGGCGGGGGAGGCAAGGGTGGTGCGCGATTTTTGGGGAGAATTAAGGTTCACGTGAGGGCGTGAAGGCGCGAAGTTGTTCCGCTTTCATAAGCCGCATCGCTTGTCACTGTCGTCATTGCGTGAGGCATTATGCGCGCAGCGCCTTCTTATTCCCCTTCACGCCTTCGGCGCTCGCAATGACGGGTGGGGAGGCGTGGGGGTGGATACGCACATTACTTGTTTCCCCGCGAAGGGCGAACCGAGGCGCGTCACTCGGTTCGCGACCCTATGTTATAGCGCGCTATGCTGCCCTAGGTCCCCGCCTTCGCGGGGACACGTAACAGGGGCGTTACCCCAAAAGCTCCGGCCCGTTCGGCCCTAATTGGTGGGTGCAGCCCAATGCGTGCGCGTCGTCGCTGTCGGACAGGGCGGCTATCGTCACCCAGCCTTGCGTGCGATAATCGGCGGCGAGACCGGCATGGTGGCCTTGCGGCAAAAATAAGCGGCGCTTGTCGCTATCATCCTGCCCCAGCCCTTCGTCGATCAGCGGGTCGGGGTAGAGCGAAAAGCCGATGGCGGGTTCCTGCCGCCCGTCCTGATGGGTGACTAGATAGCTGCCGCCGCGCCCGATGGTACCGCGATACCCTTCGACAAACAGCGAAAAGCCGAACCAGCTTTGATATTCAAAGCCGTGCCGTTCGGTCGGGTCGAGTGTCAATTGCACATCATCGCCAAGGTCGCCCGCTATTGCCTCAAGTGCGTCAATCCGGCTGGTGAGCGCAGTCCCGCCGTCAATGTCGCGCAGCCGCGCAATGGCTTGCGCAAACGGCCCCGCCGCCGCAATCAGCGGGAGGTAGGCATCGCCGCCCGCCGCGCTCAACGCGCCCGCATCCTTGGCGTCAAGTTCGTCGCGTATCCGGGCCACATCTTCATGCGCGAGCGGGAGCGCCGATTCGGCCAAAGTCTCCACCAGATCGGGCAAGGTGAAATCAATGCTGATGCCGGTGACGGCCGCCGATTTGAGCGCCGACAAGGCCACCCGCACAATCTCGCGCGCGGCGGCGACGCTATCGGTGCCGATAAGCTCCGCTCCGATTTGCAGCATTTCGCGTTCGGGGCGTAGTTGGCCAGCCTTCAACTTCACCACCTGTCCCGCATAGGAAAGGCGCAAAGGCCGCGCGGCATGGGCCATGCGGCTGGTCGCGATGCGCCCGACCTGCGTGGTAATATCGGGGCGGATCGCCAGTGTGCGCTGCGAAACCGGATCGGTGAAGCGCAGCAGGTCGCGCCCCTTGCCCGCATCCGCCGCGCCATCGTCCAGCGTTTCGCGAAATTCGGCAAGCGGCGGCGCGACGCGCTCATAGCCATGCCCTTTGAGCGCATCCAGCAATGCGCGGGTCACGCGACTGGCGGCCTCGGCCTCTGGCGGAAGCCGGTCGCGCAATCCTTCGGGAAGCAATGGAGATGCGTTGCGCGTCATCGACGACGCCTTTCTCTTATCCGAATTTAAGCGGCTTCACACGGCGGACGCCGGGAAGCTTGCCCAGATGGTCCAGTACGTCCTGCGGCACCGGCTGGTCAACCGACAGCAACAGCACAGCTTCGCCCCCTGCGGCGCGGCGGCCAAGGTGGAAGGTGCCGATATTGACGCCCGCTTCGCCCAAGGTCGACCCCAAACGCCCGATAAAGCCCGGCGCGTCTTCATTGACGATATAGAGCATATCACCGTCAAGATCGGCTTCGACCTTGATGCCGAACAGTTCGACCAAACGCGGCGCGGCATTGCCGAACAAGGTGCCCGCCACCGAACGGTCGCCTTCGTCGGTCTTGACCGTCACGCGCACCAGCGTGTGATAATCGCCTTCGCGTTCATGGCGCACTTCGCGCACATCCATGCCGCGTTCGCGGGCCAGGAAGGGGGCGTTGACCATATTGACCGTGTCCGAATGGACCTTCATCAACCCGGCCAGAACCGCGCCGGTAATCGGCTTTTGATTGAGGCTTGCGGCAGCGCCTTCGACTTCAATCGCGATCTGGCTCAAATGGCCGTGCGAGAGTTGCCCGATGAGGCTCCCCAATTCTTCGGCAAGCGCCATATAGGGTTTGAGCTTCGGCGCTTCTTCGGCGGAAAGACTCGGCATATTGAGCGCGTTGGTGACGCCGCCATGCACCAGATAATCGGCCATTTGTTCGGCGACCTGAATGGCGACATTGACCTGTGCCTCATTGGTCGATGCGCCCAGATGCGGCGTTGAAATAAAGCCTGGTGTGCCGAACAGCGGGCTTTCATGCGCGGGCTCGGTCTGGAACACATCCAAGGCCGCCCCTGCGATATGGCCCGAATCCAAGCCTTCCTTCAAGGCCGCTTCGTCGATCAAGCCACCGCGCGCGCAATTGACAATCCTGACGCCCTTCTTGGTCTTGGCGAGATTTTCCTTGGACAGGATATTGCGTGTCTGGTCGGTCAAGGGCGTGTGCAAGGTTATAAAATCGGCGCGCGCGAGGAGGTCATCCAGTTCGACTTTCTCTACCCCCAGTTCGACCGCGCGTTCGGGCGACAGGAACGGGTCGAACGCAATCACCTTCATCTTGAGGCCGAGCGCACGGCTCGCGACGATGCTGCCGATATTGCCCGCACCGATAAGGCCCAGCGTCTTGCCGGTGACTTCGACGCCCATGAAACGGTTCTTTTCCCACTTGCCCGCCTGTGTCGATACATCGGCTTCGGGGATTTGGCGCGCGAGCGCGAACAGCAAGGCAATCGCATGTTCTGCGGTGGTAATCGAGTTGCCAAACGGCGTGTTCATCACCACCGCGCCCTTGGCCGAAGCTGCCGGAATATCGACATTATCAACGCCGATGCCAGCGCGGCCAATGACCTTCAAATTGGTCGCGGCGTCCAATATGTCCTTGGTCACTTTGGTCGAGCTGCGGATCGCGAGGCCATCATAATCGCCGATAATGGCTTTCAATTCGTCCGGCGTCTTGCCGGTAATTTCATCCACCTCACAGCCGCGTTCACGGAAGATTTCGGCGGCCTTGGGGTCCATTTTGTCGGAAATAAGCACTTTGGGTTTGGTCATGGGGAATACCTTTTTTTCGCGTTCGTCATCCCCGGCTTGACCGGGGATCCATTTCCCGAACTGGAAATTTAAGCCTTGGGAGATGGATACCCGCTTTCGCGGGTATGACGAGAAAGGGGGGGATTGGTTTAAGCAGCCTTCAAACTTGCCCAAGCCCAATCGAGCCAAGGGCCGAGTGCTTCGATGTCGGCGGTGTCCACGGTCGCGCCGCACCAGATGCGAAGGCCCGGCGGGGCGTCGCGATATCCGGCAATGTCATAAGCCGCGCCCTCTTTATCGAGCAGGCCTGCAAAAGCTTTGATAAAGTCCGCGTCCGCGCCCTCGACCGACAGGCAGACCGATGTTTTTGAACGAATCCCGCGATCAACCGCCAGATGCGACAGCCAATCCCGTTCTTCGACAATCTTGTCGAGCGCGAGCGCATTGGCGTCCGAGCGCGCCATCAGCCCGCGCAATCCGCCAACGGACTTCGCCCATTCAAGCGCGAAAATCACATCTTCGACGGCCAGCATAGAGGGCGTGTTGATGGTTTCACCCTTGAAAATCCCGTCAATCAGCTTGCCGCCTTTGGTCAGGCGGAAAATTTTGGGGAGCGGCCAAGCGGGCGTATAGCTTTCCAGCCGTTCGACCGCGCGCGGGCCGAGGATGAGCACGCCATGCGCGCCTTCGCCACCCAGCACTTTCTGCCACGAAAAAGTCGCAACGTCGATCTTGTCCCACGGCATATCATAAGCGAACACCGCGCTGGTCGCGTCGGCAAAGCATAAGCCTTCGCGCTCGTCAGAAATCCATGCGCCGTCCGGCACACGCACGCCCGATGTGGTGCCATTCCATGTGAACAGCACGTCATCCGACCAATCAACTTTATCGAGATCGGGAAGCTCGCCATAATCGGCGCGCATCACTGTGGGTTCCAGTTTCAACTGCTTGACCGCATCGGTGACCCAACCTTCACCGAAACTTTCCCAAGCCAGCGTCGTCACGCCGCGCGCGCCGAGCATCGACCACATCGCCATTTCAAAAGCGCCGGTGTCCGACCCTGGAACGACACCGATATGGTGCGTATCGGGAAGCTGCAACACTTCACGCATCAGGTCGATCGCATATTGAAGGCGCGTCTTGCCAATCTTGGCACGGTGCGAGCGGCTCAGCACATCGGTTTGTAATTTGGAAGGTTCCCAGCCCGGCGGCTTTGCGCAGGGGCCGGAGGAAAAATAGGGGCGCGCAGGCTTGACCTGCGGCTTCGTCACTTCAGTCATGTAAGCATCTCCTTGCAGAGAGCAGCGCGGCGTTGGGACCGCGTGGCCCACGGGCGGAACTAAGCTGCGCGCGGGATATGTCAAATAAAAGATGGTCACCGATGAAACCGGTTGGAGAAAGGGCGCGGCAGGACAAGAAGCCAAGTCCCCAAGCAAAGTCCTGCCGCAAAGTCTTAGGGGGCGCGTCCTTTTCTGTCTTCCGCGAGCAAGGTTGTGCTTGACGGTAAAATCCGTTACAGGGCGCCCCCACTCCTGACAAATGTCACGATGAAACCGCCGGGCGAATGAGCGCCTGTGCGTCTTTTGCTGCTTTGCTGATAGGCCCGTACCCATGACTGCGTTTCCGTCCACCCTTGCGCCGCGCCTTGCGGATGCCCTCACCGCGCGCGGCTATAGCGCGCTCACACCGGTTCAGGAGGCTGTGGTCGAACAAGAGGCGCTGGCGCGCGATCTGATCGTGTCGGCGCAGACCGGGTCGGGTAAAACCGTGGCGTTCGGCCTCAACATGGCGGGCGATTTATTGGGCGAAGATGGCCATATCCTGCCCTCGCGCGAGCCGCTTGCATTGGTCATAGCGCCGACCCGCGAGCTTGCACTTCAGGTGAGCCGCGAGCTGATGTGGCTCTATCGCGACTCGGGCGCGCGCATCGCCACCTGTGTCGGCGGGATGGATGCCTCCAAAGAACGCCGCAACCTTGCTGGCGGCGCGCAGATTGTCGTCGGCACGCCGGGGCGCTTGCGCGACCATCTGGAACGCGGCGCGCTCATCCTGTCCGCGCTCAAGGTCGCTGTGCTCGACGAAGCCGACGAAATGCTCGACATGGGATTCCGCGAGGATCTCGAAGAAATTCTCGATGCGACTCCCGAAGGCCGCCGCACTTTGCTGTTCTCCGCGACCATGCCCAAGCCGATTGTCGCGCTTGCCAAACGCTACCAGAGTGATGCGTTGCGCATTTCGACCGTGGGCGAAGATCGCGGCCATGGCGATATTGCCTATCAGGCGGTCACGGTCGCGCCGTCCGACATTGAAAATGCGGTGGTCAATCTGCTGCGTTTCCACAATGCCGAAACCGCCATCCTGTTTTGCGCGACCCGCGACAATGTGCGCCGCCTTCATGCAAGCCTGATCGAGCGCGGTTTTGCAGCGGTTGCTTTGTCGGGTGAACATAGCCAGTCGGAACGCAATCAGGCGCTGCAAGCCCTGCGCGACCGTCGCGCCAAAGTATGCGTTGCGACCGACGTTGCCGCGCGCGGGATTGACCTTCCCACTTTGAGCCTCGTCATCCATGTCGAATTGCCGCGCGATGCCGAGACTTTACAGCATCGTTCGGGCCGCACCGGGCGCGCGGGCAAGAAGGGCACGGCGGTGCTGCTCGTCCCTTACCAGCGCCGCAAGCGGGTCGAATCGATCCTGCGCTTTGCCAAAATCACCGCCGAATGGACCCCGCCGCCCAGCGCGGAAGATATTCGCAAAGCCGACCATCAGCGCCTGATGGAAGCCTTGCTGGAGCCGGTCGAATTTGAAGAGGAAGATCGCGCGCTTGCGACCGAACTTCTCGCCCAGCGTCCGGCGGAAGAATTGGCGGCGATGCTGGTGCGCGCGCACCGTGCGACCATGCCGCAGCCCGAAGAGCTGATCGACACCAGCAAAGGCCCCGCCAAAACGCCCGGCCCGCGCCCCGGCTTTGAAGATACGCTCTGGTATCGCCTCAATGTCGGCCGCCGCCAAAATGCCGATCCGCGCTGGATTTTGCCGCTTTTGTGCCGTCGCGGCCATATCACCCGCGCGGACATTGGCGCGATCCGTATTGCTGCCAATGAAACCCTGTTTGAAATCCCGCGCGCGATTGCCGACCGTTTCTACAAGGAAGCGATGAAGGCGCAGGCGTCGGCAGAGGATGCCGAGGACATCTATATCGAAGCGGTGGCCGGCACCCCGCGCGAGGCCGCCAAAGGCAATCGCCGCCGCGCCAATGGTCCGGTTGCCGACCGCCCACACGCTGCCAAACCCTTCCGCAGCAAAGAGCATCGCGGCAAAGGCGATTGGGAAGGCCGCCCGCAACGTGGCGAACGCCCGGAACGCGGCGAACGTCCCGACCGCGCAGACCGCCCCGCTTATGGCGACCGCCCCGCCCGTGGCCCGCGCACCGATAAGGCTGGCCCCGCTGGCGGCTTCGCGCGCAAGGGTGGCAAGAAGGACGGCGCGCCGTTCAAAGGCAAAAAGCCGGGAGGTTTTGCGCCGAAGAAGCGGTGAGGAAAAGACAGGACTTTCCCTGATTCCTCCAACCTTCGTCATTCCCGGCTTGACCGGGAATCCATCTCCCGACACTTGGCGATCGCGCAACGACAGTTGAAACCGGCAGCCTATCAGATGGATTCCGGCTTTCGCCGGAATGACGAAAATTTGTTATAGCAGGACTCTTGGTCCGCTCTCCGCGTCCGCTGTTGCACGCACCATCCCACCCCGCTAAACATCGTCGGATGACTTTCCGGCAGTATTGGCTAGCGCTGTCGGCGCTCGCACTCTCCCTTTCCGCCCCCTATGCCGTTTATGCACAGGATGGTGCGCAAGCCGCGCCTGCACCTCTCGCATCGCCTAACACCACGCCCGCCCTGCCGGTCGCGTCCGGCTGGCAGACGGGGAGCGATATTCCGCTCCATCCGGCCTTTGTTACCGGCACCCTCCCCAATGGCGTGCGCTATGCGGTGCGCCGCAATGACGAGCCCAAAGGCCGTCTGTCGATCCGTGTCCATTTGCGCGTCGGCGCGCTGATGGAGGAGGATAAGGAGCAAGGCTGGGCGCATCTTCTTGAACATATGCTGTTTCGCGGCACCCGGTCTTTTCCCGATGGCGAGGGCGAAAAAGCCTGGCAGCGGCTCGGCGCGCGGCCCGGCAGCCACAGCAATGCGTTCACCTCTTACGGCTCGACCCGCTATGTGCTGGACATTGGCCGCGCTGACAGCGAAGCGATGGATCAAGCGCTCGCCATTCTGGCCGACATGATGGCCCATGCGATCATCGACAAGGACATACTCGAAAAAGAAAAGAAGATTGTCATGGCCGAGCGCGCGATGCGCACGAGCGAGGCCGACAGCCGTATCCAGACCCAGCGGCTGCGTTTCTATCAGCCCGATCATCGCGCGGGTGAACGCAATCTTATCGGCACAGCGGAAAGTTTGAACGCCGCGACGGCCAAGAAGCTGCATAAATTTTATGACCGCTGGTATCGCCCCGAACGCACCACGGTGGTGATTGTCGGCGATGGCGATCCGGCGCAGATGATAGCCGCCATCGGGAAAGCCTTTGGCGGTTGGAAGGCATCGGGCAAGACCGGCAAAGAGCCACAATCTGCGCCGGTTCCGGCCAAGCCGCCCGCCACCACGATCATCGAGCCGCATTATAGCGACAATATGGAATTGCTGTGGCAACGTCCTGCGCGCACCACCGCGCAAACGCTCGCGGAGCGCGAGGAGGATATTGCCGATACTTTGGCGCAAATGGTGCTGAACGCGCGCCTGCGTGAAGATATTGAACGCACCACGCAAATCATCCGCGCTTATGTGACCGAACAGAAAAACAGCGCGTTGGTGCCGTCGCGGTTATCCTTGTCGATGCAGATGGAAGCGGACAGCAAGCCCGACGATGCAGGCCCCGCGCTCGAACAAGTCTATCGCGTGCTGAACGGTGCGATGCGCGGCGTGCGGCAGGATGAGGTCGACGAACAGTGGCGCAGCCTTGACCGGCTTTACCGGCAGGCGATTGACCGCGAAGAGCGCGCCCCGTCGCGCGACCTTGCAGACCAGCTTATCGCAAGCTTTGACCCCAACGAGATCGTCACCGACCCGCGCTATCGCGCCGCGATGCTCACGCGGTTAAAGCCCGCCATGACGCCGGAGCGGATTACCGACCGGTTGCGCGCGATGTTTTCGGCGCGGCCCCGCTTTGTCTATCTGTCGGGCAAGCCCCCTGAAGGCGGCGTTGCGGCGGTTGAAGCCATGTTAGCCAAAGCGATGCAGGCTGTGCCGTCCGCTGATATAGGGCTTGCCGCAACCTCGCTCGATGCGCTGGTGCTGCCGCCCGCCACCGCCAAAATTGCCAAGCAAACTGCGCTTACCGACCTGTCGATTACGCGCACCGGGCTTAGCAATGGCGTCGAAATTGCGATGCGGCCCAATGCCCAGCTCGTCAATCAGGTGAGCCTGCGCGTCAAAATCGGGCGCGGGGTCGCGGCAAGACCGCCGCGCGATGCCGGATGGTTCTGGACCGCCCGCGCGCTTGGGCTTGCCGGTATCGGGCCGTTCGACCGCCCTACCTTGCAGCGTTTGGGCGCAGGTCGCCAGATCATCCCGCAATTTTATAATGATACCGACGGGCTGGTCCTCACATTGAACACGACGCGCGAGGATATGGCCGATGCGATGAAGATGATGGTCGGCGCGATCACCCAGATGCGCTATGACGAAACATCGGTGCGCCGCTTCCAGTCGGGACTGAAAACCGGCTATCGCAATTATCTCAGCGATCCGGCGGCGGTGATGAATATGGTCGGCCTGCCGTTACGCTATGGTGGCGATACGCGCTTCCGCTCTATCCCGACGCTGCTCGTCATCAACCGGCTGACGCCCGATATTTTCCGCACTTTCTGGAGCGAGGAATTTGCCAAGGGGCCGGTTAAAGTGAGCATTGTCGGCGATTTCGATCCTGCGCCAACGCTCGCCCTTGCCGCCGACATGTTCGCGCGGATTGCGCCCAAACCGACACCCCCGCCCGCGCCCGATGCAATAGCGGTGCGCGCCAGCCCTGCCGATGGCAAGGCGGTTTCGACCCTCTATCATCTGGGCGACCCCGACCGCGCAATGGCGATGTTGGTCTATCCGACCGTCAGCGGCGATGAAGACATTAAGGCCGCGCGCGCGATCCAGCTGACCGGCTATATTGTGCGCCAGCGCCTGTCCGAAGGTTTCCGCGCGCAACAGGGCGGCACCTATGCCGCCAGCGCGGTCGGCGCGACCAACCGCGCGCTGCCGCATTATGGTGCAATGCTGGTTTCCTCGGAATTAAAGCCCGAACTCATCCCCGCCTTCCAGCAGGCCGTGAACAGCATCATGGCCGATCTCGCCGCTAATGGCCCAAGCGCCGACAGCTTTGCGCGTGCGCGCGCGCCAATGCTGGCAGAGATTGAAACCAACCGCAAAAGCAATGCCTATTGGGTGCAGGTGCTGGACGATAATCTCGACGATCCGGCGATTGTCGATGCGGTGCGCAGTTACATCACCGGCCGCGCGGCGCTCACGCCTGCGGATATTCAGGCCGTCGCCAAAGCCTATCTTGCCGGAACAGGGGAGGCGCTGCCCAAAGAGGCGTTCCAGATCCGCGTGCTGCCGACCCCGCCCAAAACCCAAACCGCCTCCCCTGCGCCGACCCCCACGACGGCGGACAAGGACGATGCGCCGGTGCAGTGAGCCAAATATGACGGGCTGGCCGTGACATATAGCAGATTGTCCCGCTGATAGACCCGCGGTGATATCATCTTAAGGAACATGATTTTGTCTCCCTCTTTCCCTTGCGCGCAAAAGGCGATAAGCGCCGGAGGATGACAGACCGTTATACTGCTGCCGCCGCAGCGTCCGCCGATCACATCCATCATGAAGCAGGCCTTACGCCCGCTTCTTTGGCGTCTGCGCCCGCATCGGCCTTGGCGCGTCCGGGCCTGTTCATGTTTGCGCTTATCTATGGCGGCATGTGCATATTGGGCGGGGTTATCGGCAATAAGCAGGTCGCGCTTGGGCCGCTCGCGGTCGAAGCCGGGATTTTCTCCTTCCTCCTGCTCGTCGTGCTGTCGAGCGCGGCCAGCGAGCTTTACGGCCGTGCCACCGCCAACCGCATGGTGTTATGGGGCTTTGTCCCGCTCATCCTGTCAATGGCGATTATCGGGCTGGTGCTGGCGCTTCCGGCGGCCGACAAGATGGAGGCCGAACGGCTCGCCGCGTTCAACATGATCCTTGGCCAAAGCCCGCGGCTGATGCTCGCAGGGCTGATCGCTTATGGGATTTCGCAATTGCTCAACGTCACCATTTTTAACGCGCTGCGCGGGAAAACGGGCGAGGGCAAGCTGGTCGCGGTGCGCGGGGCGATTGCATCCATCCTGTCGCAAATCGTCGATACATTGCTGTTCATCACGATCAGCTTTTACGGGGTGTTTCCGATTGCCAATCTGCTCATGGGGCAGATGCTGGCGAAGGTTGTGCTGTCGATCATCCTTGTGCCCTTCCTCATTTCCGGCGCGATCGCGCTCGGCCGCAAGCTTGATGCGCGCTATCCTGTCTGCGGACCTGCCGCCGGAGGGGCGCAATGATGTCCTACGCGACCGGCCACGCGCCCGACCCCGCCATGCTCGCGAAAGCGGAAACGCTGACCGAGGCGCTCCCTTATATCCAGCGTTATGCGGGGCGGACTTTTGTGGTCAAATATGGCGGCCATGCGATGGGCGACCCCGAAGCCGCGCGCGATTTTGCCGAAGATGTGGTGCTGTTGAAAGCCATCGGTATCAATGTCGTGGTGGTGCATGGCGGCGGCCCGCAAATCGGCGCAATGCTCAAAAAACTGGGCGTCGAAAGCCAGTTTATCGGCGGGCTTCGTGTCACCGATGCCGAAACCGCCAAAATAGCCGAAATGGTGCTGGCGGGCTCCATCAACAAGGAAATTGTCGGCTGGATCGGCGCTGCGGGCGGCCGCGCGGTCGGCATTTCGGGCAAGGACGGCAATCTTGTCCTGTGCGAAAAAATCGGCGGCAAGCGCGCGCCCAATCCGGATAGCGGCATAGAGCGCAATGTCGATCTGGGCTTTGTCGGGGAACCGGTAGCGGTGGACCGGCGCATCCTCGATTCGCTGTCGGGCGATGGCATCATCCCTGTGGTAGCCCCCGTCGGCATCGGCGCGGACGGCCATACCTATAATGTCAATGCCGACACAATGGCGGGGGCGATTGCCGCTGCATTGGGGGCCTCGCGCCTGTTCCTGCTGACCGATGTAGCGGGGGTTCTGGACAAGGAGAAACGCTTGCTCACTGACCTGACCCCCGCCGACATACAAGGCTTGCAAGCCGATGGCACCGTCACCGGCGGCATGATCCCCAAGCTCGAAACCTGCGTCCATGCGGTCGAACAGGGCGTTGATGCGGCGGTTATACTCGATGGCCGTGTGCCGCACGCGATGCTGCTGGAAATCTTCACCGATTCCGGCGCGGGGACGTTGGTTCACGCCTGAGAGGCGTAGATTGGCTCACGCGGAGGCGCGGAGACGCGAAGGGCGTTCGGGTTCACGCTGAGACGCAGAGGCGGGAAGGCTGCCCCGCAAAGTCGTCATTGCGAGGAGCGAAGCGACGAAGCAATCCAGTGTTGCGTAGAGCTACTCTGGATTGCCGCGCGCCTGCGGCGCTCGCAATGACGGGAAGGGAATAAGTGGCCTTCCCTATCCCCCAAATCTCCGCGCCCTCTGCGCCTCCGCGTGAACCAGAAAGTCTTCACGCCGTCGCGGCGTCGCATAAATCCCTGACCACCCCCACGCCTTCGCACTTGTCGCGCTCCGGTCACTCGGCTATTCGCGTGGGTATCACCGAAATTTGAGGGAATAACCCGCCGCCATGATGCTGCTCTATAGCCTTATCGACTATATTCTGATGATCCTGACCTGGATTATCATTGCCCAGGCGATCCTGTCCTGGCTGGTGGCGTTCAATGTGCTGGGCAATAATAGCGACACGGTGCGGCAAATCTATTTCGCGCTCGATAAGTTGACCGAGCCGGTCTATCGCCCGATCCGCAAAATCATGCCCGATTTCGGCGCGCTCGACCTGACGCCGATGGTGGTGTTACTCATCGTCTTTTTCGTGCGCAGCACTTTGCTGCCGAGCATCTTCGGTGCGTTGATCGGATGATGGCGATGGCGTCGGAAAAAATTATCGACGGTAAAGCTTTTGCTGCCGCTTTGCGCGGGCGGATTGCGACCGGGGTGGCCGCGTTCAAGGCGCAAACCGGTCGCGCGCCGGGGCTGGCGGTGGTGCTGGTCGGCGAAGATCCGGCGAGCGCGGTCTATGTCCGCTCCAAAGGCAAAGCGTGCCGCGAGGTCGGCATGGAAAGTTTTGAACATAGGCTCCCCGCCGACACCACGCAGGAAACCCTGATCGAACTGGTCGAACAGTTGAACGATAATCCGGCGGTCGATGGCATCCTTGTGCAATTGCCGCTGCCCGACGGGCTGGATGACAAGAAGGTCATCGACATGATCGACCCCGACAAGGATGTGGATGGTTTCCATCCGGTCAATGCGGGGCGGCTTGCCATCGGGGCCAATGCGCTGACGCCTTGCACCCCGCTTGGCTCGCTCATGCTATTGAAAGACCGGATCGGCGATTTGTCGGGCAAGGAAGCGGTGGTGATTGGCCGCTCCAACATTGTCGGCAAGCCGATGGCGCAGCTTTTGATCCAGGAAAATGCGACCGTCACGCTCGCGCATAGCCGCACCGTCGACCTCCCCGCTGTCATCCGCCGCGCGGACATTGTTGTCGCCGCTGTCGGTCGCCCGAATATGGTGCGCGGCGATTGGCTGAAGCCCGGCGCGGTGGTCATAGATGTCGGCATCAACCGCATCGCCAGCGACGAGCCGGGCAAGACGCGACTGGTAGGCGATGTGGCGTTTGACGAGGCCGAAAGCGTGGCGGGCGCGATCACCCCGGTGCCGGGCGGCGTCGGGCCGATGACGATTGCGGTGTTGTTGCGCAACACGCTGGTTGCTGCCAGCCGCCGCGAAGGCCTCGCTGATCCGGAAGGCTTGTGATGCGCGGCGCGTTTTTCCTTGCAGGAGCCCTAGCCGCGACGGGGAGCCTGATGGTCGCCAGCACAGCCGCCGATGCGCGCCGCCGCCCCGAAGTGCGGGTCGATGCAACGCCGAGCGCGGTCGTGGCCGCCGAAATGGCGCTGTCGCGACTCGCGCGCGAAAAGGGCGTGGTGGTGGCCTTGCTGGAAACCGCAACCTCCGATGCGGTCATGTTTACGCCCGATATGGTTGCGGCCCAAGCGGCGCTCCGGAAAAGCGGCTATGCGCCGCCGTCGATGAACCGCACGGTCCGCCGCGTGCTGATGTCCTGCGACGGTGCGCTCGCGGTGGCGTCGGGGCGATGGCAGGGCGAAAATAGCGCAAGCGGACAATTTGTTACCGTGTGGCAACGGCAAGGCGACGGGCGCGGACGCAAGGATGTGCTCAAGCAGTGGAAATGGCTGGCGACGGCCGCAACTACAGATTTTGCGACCATAGATGCCGCATCAGCAAGCGATGCCGCTGAAGACGGTCCGGAACTTGTCGAAACCAGCGTGGCGGCTTGCAGCAATATTCCTACCGAACGGCTTCCCGCGCCCTATCCGGTCGGGACAAAATTCCCCAAGGAAGGGGTGTCTGCCGACCGGTCCTTAAGATGGACCGTGCGCACCGATCCGGATGGCGCACAGGCACTCATGGTCGAGCTGTGGGATGGTGTGATTCCGGGCATGATCGACCTGCCGCTACCGCGCAAGGCGACGGGGGCGGCCTCCTGATGGACGAGCTGTTTATCTCTGCCTTTATCAGCCTGCTGGTGATTATCGACCCGCCGGGCTGCGCGCCCATTTATGCCAGCCTCACCACCGGCGCGACGACGCAGCAGCGCCGCACTATGGCGGTCCGCGCGGTAGTGGTGGCGGGCGGCATCCTGCTCCTGTTTGCACTGGTCGGGCGGGAATTGCTTGGGCTGCTCGGCATCAGCCTTGATGCGTTCCGTATTGCGGGCGGCCTCATGCTGTTCCTCATCGCGCTCGATATGGTGTTTGAAAAACGCACCCAGCGCCGCGAAGAACGCGCGCGCGAAATCCGCGAAACACCGGAAATTGAAGATGTGTCAATCTTTCCGATGGCGATGCCGATGATTGCGGGGCCGGGGTCGATTGCCAGCGTGATGCTGATGGTGTCGCGTTCCGATACGCCGCAGGAATTGCTGGTCGTGCTGGGGGCGCTCGCAGCGGTGCTGGTGATTACGCTGGTGGCCTTATTGACCGCAGGCCCGCTAATGCGGCTGGTCGGTGAAAAGATCGAAGCGGTCATCACCCGCCTGCTCGGCGTACTGCTCGCAGCGCTTGCCGCGCAATTTGTGGTCGACGGTCTGAAGGGCAGTTTCGGGATTTAAAGGACGCCAAGCGCCGCTTTTCTGCCCTCCAAAGCAAAATGCCCCGGCCTATACAGACCGGGGCACCCGTGCGACCCGAAGGTTTCCCTTTCGGACATTTACGTTAATAGCAGAAAACCGCGCTTAGTTCACGTCACTTTGTGTAACGGGAACGATGCGGATTTCGACGCGGCGGTTGCACTGGCGGTCCGCTGCGGTCGCTTCCGGCACGCATTTCAGGCGGGTTTCGCCAAAGCCGGTGGTCGCGATACGCGCACGGTTCACGCCTTGCGACGACAAATAGCTCATCACCGAATTGGCGCGGTTTTGCGACAAGGTCATGTTGAGCGCGTCGCTGCCGGTCGAATCGGTGTGGCCGTAAATGTCGATATAGGTGCTGGGATACTGGTTCAGCGTGCGCGCAACATTGTTGAGCGTCATCTGGAATTCCGGCTTGATGTCCCAGCGCGAGGTGTCGAACGTCACATCGCCCGGCATGTTGAGGATGAGGTCATTGCCCTCCTGGCTCACATCAATGCCTGACCCTGCGGTCTGTTCTTCAAGCTGCTTTTTCTGGCGGTCCATATAGGTGCCCACCGCGCCGCCCGCGACCGCGCCGATGCCCGCACCCAAAATCTTTTCGGTGCGATCGCGCTTGCCGCCGATCAGGTCGCCTGCAAAATAGCCGGCCACAGCGCCGATAACGCCGCCGACCGCGCCCTTGGTCGATACTGTCTGTTTTCCGGTGTTGGGGTCGGTAACACAGCCCGCTACGGTGAGCGAAGCGACCATAGCTGCCCCAATCAGCATTTTCCCTTTGCGTGTCATAAGAATGTCCTTCCTGATTATTAACTACTATTATTATCGGCACGACTACACCGCCGCACTAACGCGCTTGTGACGTCAAGGTTCCTCTAGTTTCGTGACAGGCGCGTGAACAACAAGTGAGCAGAATGTTGTGGTTTCTTCAGAAACTGCGCTAAGAAGCTTTTTCATCTCCGGCGCATTTTCGGGTCTTTTGCCGGGAGACCCTCTTTTCGGGTAAAGGATACCAAAAGCTTTTGGAACGCGCGACGACAGAGCGAGCCGCCTTTCAGGAAGGCGAAGACGAGGACAGTAGCGAGGGGCATCGACCCCGAAAGTGTAAGGATTCCAGCGCATGAGCGCCGCATCTCTGAGCCTTGCTTCGGCCCCCGCGCTCACCCCCGCCCTTACCCCCTTTCCATGGATGGACGTCGCCATCATCGTCGGACTGGTCGCGCTGAACGGCCTCTTCGCCATGTCCGAACTGGCGATTGTTTCGGCCCGCCGCCCGCGTTTACAGGCGCTCGAACGGGCCGGAAAAAAGGGTGCAGCGGTCGCCATCCGGCTGTCCGATAATCCGGGTAAATTCTTGTCAACCGTGCAGATCGGCATCACGCTGATCGGGATTTTGGCGGGTGCTTATTCGGGCGCGAGCCTTGGCGGCCCCGTCGCCAAGCGACTGGAACTTTATATGGGGCTGGACCCCCAGACCGCCCAGACCGCCGGTTTCACCATCGTGATTGTGCTGACCACCTATATCTCGCTCATCATCGGCGAGTTGGTGCCAAAGCAGATCGCGCTGCGCTCGCCCGAACCGATTGCCGCGTTAATGGCCACCCCGATGCTGTGGCTGTCCAAGCTGACCGGTCCCTTTGTGTGGCTGCTCGACGGCAGCAGCGCGCTGGTGTTCCGTTTGCTCCGGATGAACCGCGAATCGGAAAATCATGTGACGGCGGAAGAATTGCACCTGGTCGTTGCCGAAGCGACCAAATCGGGCGTGATCGACGATAGCGAGCGCCAGATTATCACCGGCGTGGTGCGGCTTGCCGACCGGCCGGTGCGCGAGGTGATGACGCCGCGCACCGATGTCGACTGGATCGACGCAGATAATGACGTGCAGGACATCCGCGCCGCGCTGTCCGAAACGCCGCACACGCGCATCCCGGTGACCGAAGGGTCAATAGACAAGGTGATCGGCGTGGTGCAATCGCGCGACGTTGCCGCTGCGCTGTTCCGTGGTGAAAAGCTCGATGTACGCACGCTGATGCGCAAGGCCGAAGTCGTGCCCGACCAGATCGAGGCGATGGACGCGCTCAACCGCCTGCGCCATGCCGAAGTGCCGATGCTGCTCGTCCATGACGAATATGGTCATTTTGAAGGCATCGTCACCCCCGCCGATCTCTTGTCGGCGATTGCGGGCGAATTTGCTTCCGATCAGGATATTGGCACCGAACCCAATGTGGTCGAGCGGGAGGATGGCAGCTACCTCATATCCGGCTCTATGTCGGCAGATGCGCTGGCCGACCGGCTGGGCCTCGAACTGGATGACGAGCGCGATTATGCGACCGCGGCAGGCCATGCGCTCTATGTCCTCAAACATTTGCCGCAAGTCGGCGAAATATTTGAAGATCAAGGCTGGCGTTTCGAAGTGGTCGATATGGACGGCCGCAAGATCGACAAGCTGCTGGTATCGTCGATCCGGTGATGTTCGGAAGCCGTCAGGGGCCCGACATTATATACCCTCCGCCATTATATAGTCCTCCGTCATTGCGAGGAACGAAGTGACGAAGCAATCCAGGGCGGCTCTGCGCGGCTCTGGATTGCCGCGCGCCTTGCGGCGCTCGCAATGACGATTCGATGGGACGAACCCCGCACGCAAAAAAGGGCGGGGGCATTGCTGCTCCCGCCCTGTCGTGTCCCGCAAGGGGTGCGGGTAACTTATAGCTTTATTTTTTGATTTCGCTGCCGACTTCGCCATATTTTTTGGCAAATCCGGCAAGGTCGCCCTTGGCGAGATAGCCCGCCTGATCAACCCAATTGTCGCGGGTGATGCGGCCTGCGAAGATGCCGAGATATTGGTCGACTTCGGCGACATCGGCCTTCGACCAGGCCGCGATCTGCGCAAAGCGGGTGATGCCGATGCTGACCAACAGGCTGTTCAGCTTGGGACCGACGCCCTTGATCAGCTCCAACTGGTCCGCAGCAGCCGACCCCGCGCCCGCAACCTTGGGCCGCCCGTCCTGCGCCATAACGGCCCCGAGGGCAGCCACGGCAGGCGCTTTTTTGGCCGGAGCCGCTTTGGGTGCGGCTTTGGGCTTGGTGTCGGTTTTGGGCTTCGCTTCCGCCTTGGGTGCAGCTTTGGCCGCCGGTTTCGCTACGGTTTTAGCTGGGGTTTTGGCCGGTGCTTTGGCCGCAGCCTTCACCGCAGGAGCCGCCTTAACCGCCGCTGTTTTGACCGGAGCCTTAGCTTCTGCCTTCACGGGCGCTTTGGCCGCAGGCTTATCCACTTTCTTGGCAGGCGTAGCCTTGGCGGGCGCGGCCTTGGTCGGGGCAAGCTTTACCGGCTCCGCCTTTTTCGCAACCGGCGCGGCGGTTTTAGCCGCTGTTTTGACAGCAGCCTTTTGTGGCGCTTTTGCAACCGGCTTGGGCGCGGTTTCCTTGGGCTTGGCCGCCGCCTTGGGCGCGGCTTTTACAGCAGCGGTTTTGACCGGTTTGGCCGCGACCGCTTTATCCACCACCGCTTCCGGCGCAGGCGTTGGCGGCGCTGGTTCGGGCGGGGTTGGTGGAGTCTGTGGCGGCGCAGGTTCCGCCGCGCTGCTCTTGGCGACCGCGGCTGCGGCCAATCCTGCCGCGCCCGCTGCCGCAGCGCCCGCGACCTTGGCGCCGGTATCAAAGCCCGGCGCATCCTTGAAATTCATCGGGCGCGCGGCGGTGATTTCCGGCTTTTTTGGCTCCAAGGGCTTGGGCGGTTCGGCTTTGGCCTGCGGCTCGAAATCGAGCGCATCGCTATCGTCCCGGTCGCCCGGACAATCGACGCACCAGATCCAGTACGCCGTGCTGACCCCGATCAGCAACGCGATCAGGCAGAGCCACCAATAGTCCGTCATCCAAAGGCTTAAGTCATCCATTGCGGATACCCCTCATCCAGTCCCCGCCTATATTCAGGCGTTTTTGCGGTTGCGCCAGAATAGCCAGCCGATGGCAACACCGACCAGAAACGAAAGCAAGAGCGCGCATAAAGCCGTCCAGAACATCGCAACCTCTCCTTATTGACCTGTTGGCGCAGTCGGCGCTGCGGTCGCGGCGTCCGGTGCAGCAGCCCCGGCAGCCACATCCGCCCCCACCGCGCGCACGGCAAATTCGATGCGGCGGTTGGCGACATTGGCCGCTTCCGCTTCGCCCGGCTGGGCAGGCTTTGTCTCGCCATAGCCTTTAGGCGCCAAACGGCTGGCCGACACATTTTTGGCGACCAGTGCCTGCACCACCGCATTGGCGCGCTGTTCGGAAAGCGTCATATTGGCCGCTTCATCACCGACCAGATCGGTATGGCCCGCCACTTCAATAACGGTTCCCGCACAGGGCGCCAGCGCGGTTGCGAGCGCGTCGATGAGCGGCACAGAATCGGCCTTGATCGTCGCGGTGCCGCTATCAAACTGGATGGTTTGCCCCTTGATGACGCCGTCCACTTGCGTCTGGCAACTGGCGACCTGTTCGGCGGTCGCAGGCGTTTCGGCGGGCGTAGCGGGGAGCGTTGCCACCTCCGGCGCATTGCTTTCAAGGGCCGGTGGCCCGCCCTGCGCGCCGCCATATGCGTCGGTCAGATAATAGCCGATGCCCGCCAATGCGACGGTCGCACCAGCGCCGATCAGAAATCGAAACGGTCCACAGCCCATGCGACCCTCTCCCGCTATGTGATATTATGTGCGCCCCAGCCTAACCAAAAATGCGCGCCTGTCCAGCCTATTGGCCGGAAAGCCCTTCCGCCTCGCGCGCAGCCTCGCGCCAGCCAATGTCGCGGCGGCAAAATCCGGAAGCAAAATCAAGCGCATCAATCGCGGTATAAGCCCGCGCGCGCGCCTCGGTGACTGAGGGCGCGGTCGCGGTTACATTGAGGACACGGCCGCCATTGGCGACCAGTTGATCGCCTTGAAGGGCTGTCCCCGCATGGAAGATTTTAACGTGCTGTTCTGCCGCTTCGGCCTTGTCCAAAGCGTTAATCGCGCCGCCCTTTTCAGGCGTGCCGGGATAGCCTTTGGCGGCCATCACGACGGTAAGCGCGGTGTCGGCGATGAAGTCGGGCGCGGGCGCACCGGCCAGCCCTTGCGTTGCGCTTGCATAAAGCAATTGCGCCAGATCGCCGCTAAAGCGCGTCATCAGCACCTGACATTCGGGATCGCCAAAGCGGCAATTATATTCGATGAGCTTCGGCCCTTCATCGGTGAGCATGAGGCCTGCATAAAGGACACCGACATAGGGCGTGCCATCGGCGAGCATCGTGCGCACGGTCGGTTCGACGATGCGTTCCATCACCAAGGCTTCCAGTTCGTCGGTGAGGACGGGCGCGGGGCTATAGGCACCCATGCCGCCGGTATTGGGGCCGGTATCGTTGTCGCCGACACGCTTATGGTCCTGGGCTGACCCGAACGGCACGACATTCATCCCGTCCGATAGCGCAAAGAAGCTCGCTTCTTCGCCCATCATAAATTCTTCGAGAACAATTTCCGCGCCTGCTTCGCCAAAGCCGCCGCCGAACATATCTTCAACCGCTGCGCGGGCTTCCTCGCTGCTCTCGGCGATGATCACGCCCTTGCCCGCGGCCAAGCCATCGGCCTTGATGACCACCGGCAGGCCGAAGCGATCAAGGTCCGCAAGCGCCGCTTGCTTGTCATGATGGCGCGCATAAGCGGCGGTCGGGATTTCGGCGCGGGTGCATAAATCCTTGGTGAAGCCTTTGGAGCCTTCCAGTTGCGCGGCGGCTTTATCGGGGCCGAATACGGCAAAGCCTTTGCTACGTAAATCATCGCCCAACCCCGCGACCAGCGGCGCTTCGGGGCCGATCACGACAAGACCGATCGCTTTCGCGCGGCAAAAGGCGATGACCGCTTCATGGTCGGTCACATCGAGCGCAACAATCTCGGCTTCTTGTGCGATGCCGGGGTTGCCGGGCGCGGCATAAAGTGATGTAAGGCTGGCTGCGCGTTTCAACCGCCATGCCAGCGCGTGTTCGCGTCCACCCGATCCGATGAGCAAGATATTCATGCCTGACAATTCCTTTCCGGATGATCCCCGATATGCAGCGTCCGGCCGCCTGTTAGCGGAGGGACGGGCGGGCGACAATGCGCCGCCGCTCTCGGTGAGCGAAATTTCTAACCTTTTGAAGCGCACGGTCGAGGACCGGTTCGGTTTTGTCCGCATAAGAGGCGAAATTTCGGGCTTCAAGCGCGCGGCGTCGGGGCATCTTTATTGTTCGTTGAAGGATGAAAATGCCAAGATTGACGCGGTGATGTGGAAAGGATCCGCAGGCCGCCTCGCCTTCCGCCCCGAAGACGGCATTGAAGTGGTCGCGACGGGCAGGCTCACCACCTATGCGGGGCGGTCTTCCTATCAGATCGTCATGGAGACGATGGAGATTGCAGGCGAAGGTGCGCTCCTCGCCTTGCTCGAAAAGCTGAAGGGCAAGCTGGGCGGTGAAGGCCTGTTCGATAGCGAACGCAAAAAGAAACTGCCCTTCCTGCCGCGCGTGATCGGTGTGGTGACATCGCCCACCGGCGCGGTCATCCGCGATATTTTGCACCGCTTGGAAGATCGCTGCCCGACCCATGTGCTGGTATGGCCGGTGCTGGTGCAGGGCGAGGGCGCGGCGGCGCAAGTCGCCAATGCGGTGCGCGGCTTTGATGCGATCCAACCCGGCGGCCCGATCCAGCGCCCTGATTTGGTCATCGTCGCGCGCGGCGGCGGGTCGATCGAGGATTTGTGGGCGTTCAACGAGGAAGTCGTTGTGCGCGCCGTCGCCGATTGCAGCATCCCGATCATCTCGGCGGTGGGGCATGAGACGGATACGACCCTGTGCGATTATGCCGCCGACCGTCGTGCGCCGACCCCCACGGCGGCTGCCGAAATTGCGGTGCCGGTGCGCGCCGAATTGCTGGCAGGGGTGCGCGACTATGGGTTGCGCGCCCAACGGGCGAGCATGGGTCGCGCCGAGCGCGCACGCGAGAGGCTGACCGCCGCCGCGCGCCATTTGCCGGGGCTTGACCGCTTGCTCGAACCGTTCAAGCAGAATGTCGATTATTGGGGCGAGAAGCTCACCACCGGCCTCAAGCAATTTGTCGCGCTGGAGCGGCAGAAATTCACGGCCCCCGCGGCAGCGCTCAATCCCGCCTTGCTCGACCGGCGGGTAGGCCGCGAGCGGGAAAGATTGGGGCATATCTGGGCGCGCGCGGTATCGCCGCAACGCCGCCTTGATCTCCAAAAAGCGCGCTTGGCCGAAGTCAGCGAATGGCTGGGCGATGCGCGTAATGTCCGGCTGGCGAGTGCGACCGACAAACTCGACCAATGGCGCAACCGCTTGCGTCCTGCCTTGGTCGGCGAACGCATCAGCCAGCGCCGCCAGCGGCTCGATGGCATTGCGCGGGTGATGGCCAGCCTCAACCCCGACAATCTGCTCGCCAAAGGCTATGCGATGGTGCTGCGACGCGATGGGGCCAAGCCGGGCGTTGTGACCTCGGCGGACGAGGCCCGCGGGGCGGCGGGGCTGCGCTTGCGTTTTGCCGATGGTGCGGTTGATGTTGATGTGGTGGGGGAGGATGGCACGCCTCACCCCCCCAAACCTAAAACGCCGCCTAAGCCATCGTCGCACCCTGCCTCCCGTCCTTCGACTAGCTCAGGACTAGCGGGGGAAGAGAAACGCCAAGGCGGGTTATTCGATTAGCGCCAGTTCACCCTTGCAGCACGGGCTGCAACGCCATCCACGCCGCTTTTTTATGATCGAATGCCAGCGTATGTGCGGGGCTACTCGACGGCAAGGTCAGGGTCGGGACAGGGCATCCCGTTCCCAATGCGCGGGTGCCGATGCTGGCGGCGCGTTGGCCGTTGAAGGCGATCAGGCGCAAGTTTGGCAGGCTTTGGGTCAATGCCGCTAATGGATTATGGGTGACATTGCGGATCGCGGTATCAAGGCTGCCCTTGCGGGTGGCCGATGCGACCACATCCCATAGTGCCACCTTGGCCTCAACGAGCGCCGCCAGCCGCGCCTCATAATCCATCTCGGCGAGCGGCACCCCCGTCACCGCCCCCATCAACCGCCAAAAATGGTTTTGCGGATGGGCATAATAGCGCGCCGCCGCAAGCGAGGCTTCACCCGGCAGGCTCCCCAGTACCAATAGCCGCGCGTCGCTACGACATACCGGCGCAAAGCTGCTTTTGCGCGGCGTGTCGCCTAAAGATAGCGTTTCCATGTGTCGAGCATCCGCTCCCACGCTTTTTCCGCCTGCGCTTCGTCATAGACGGGGCTGTCGATTGTGCACCAGCCATGCTGGGCGGGATAGACTTCAATCTCGGCGGGGCGTTTGGCGGCGTCCGCGGCAGCGCGCAATTTTGTCTTGGCTTCCGGGTCTTTTTCATCATCATTTTGCGCAATCGCGATGAGCGCGGCGGCCTTGATGGTTGGAAACAGCCGGTGCGGACTGTCGGGCGCATCGGTCGCGAGGCCTCCGCCGTGAAAGGATGCAATCGCGCCGACCCGCGCCGGATTGGCCGCTGCCGTGCGGAAGGTGAACGGACCGCCCATACAATAGCCGCTGCTGCCGATTTTGCGCGCTTTATCTACCTCCGTCTGCTGGTCAAGCCAGGTGATAAAGGCGGCGGCATCGCGGGTCGTCACTGCCGGATTAAGCTGCGCGATCATCGGCGCAAGCTTGGCCTGCCCCGCCTCGGTGCGCCACTCGGCCATGCTGGTGAGGATCGGCGCAGGCGCGGAACGATAATATTGATTGACCACCAGCACCGCATAGCCCGATTGCGCCAGCCGCCGCGCCATCGTCTTATAAGCATCGCGCAGGCCCGCAATATCGGGCCACAGTATGATCGCGGGATGCTTGCCCTTGGCGGGATAGACAAAGAAAGCATCCGCTGTGCCATCGGGTGTCGGGATGGTGACGCTGTGGTCGGCAAGGCTGCCGTCAGCGGGCGCATTGGTCGCGCTGCTCACACAGCCCGGCACGAGCGCCAGCGCCGCAACGCCTGCCCCGGCTTTGCCAAGGTCGCGCCGTCCTATGCCCTGCTTTTGCAGCCAGAGGGCATTATCCGCTTCGGTGGTTTCGTCGCACATTTGTCCGTCCCTTTCATCGCTTTGCCCGCTCGCTGGCCGAGCATAGCAGGACGGGGAAGCAGGGCAAGCGCGGGCGTATCAGGGCGTGGGAACCGGCTGCGTCCAGTCCAGCACCACTTTACCCGCCTTACCCGATGCGGCAATTTCGAAACCTTGCTCGAAATCGGCGGCGGGCAGGCGGTGGGTGATGAGCGGCGTAAGGTCGAGGCCGTTGCGGAGCAGCCCGAACATCTTGCGCCAGGTTTCAAACATTTCGCGGCCATAAACGCCCCGAATGGTGAGCGCCTTCAGGATAATATTCGACCAGCTCACCTGCATATCCTGCGCCGGAATACCGAGCATCGCCATCTTGCCGCCCATGCGCAGCACATCAATCGCCTGATTGATCGCGGTGATCGAGCCGGACATTTCCAGCGCCACGTCAAAGCCGTTGGCAACGCCTTCGGACGCCATCACATCGCGTATATCTTCGTTGAGAACATTGACCGTGCGCACATCGGCGAGTTTGGTCGCCAGTTCCAGCCTGTAGTCATTCACATCGGTCACCACGACCGAGCGCGCCCCTGCGCGCCGCGCTACCGCCGCCGCCATAATGCCGATGGGACCGGCACCGGTCACAATCACATCTTCGCCGAGCAGGTCGAATTGCTGCGCGGTATGGACCGCATTGCCGAACGGGTCGAGCAAGGAGCCAATCTCCAGCGGCACATCGTCGGGAAGCGGTACCACGTTGAATGCGGGGATCGACAGATATTCGGCAAAAGCACCCTGCCGGTTGACGCCGACCCCTTGGGTGTCGGGGTCGAGATGGAATTGTCCGGCACGCGCGGGCGCGCTGTTCAGATTGATGATATGCCCTTCGCCCGATACGCGCTGGCCGATGGTCAATGGACGGGTCACGCCCGCGCCGATCTCGACAATTTCGCCTGCAAATTCATGGCCGAATATCATCGGCACCGGAATCGTCTTTTGCGCCCATTCATCCCATTTATAGATGTGGATGTCGGTGCCGCAAATCGCGGTGCGCTGGATGCGGATGAGTACATCTTCGGGGCCGGGCGTCGGCACCGGGGCTTCCAAAGCCCATACACCGGGCGCGCGTTCGGTCTTGGCGAGGCCGACCATTTTTTTCGTTGCGGTGTCGCTCATGCGATAATCTCCAGCTTGCGTCCGGCAGCAGCAAAAGCATCGAGCGCGCGGTCGATATGCGCCGGTGTCAGCGCCGCCGACATTTGCACGCGGATGCGCGCCAGATCGCGCGGGACAACGGGGAAGCTGAACGGCGTCACATAGACACCGGCTTCATAAAGGGCCGCAGCGAGCGCCTGTGCCTTATGCGCGTCATAAAGCATGATCGGAATGATCGGATGCTCGCCGGGGATGAGGTCATAACCGAAGCTTTCAAGCCCGTTGCGGAAGCGCGTGCTATTTTCCGCCAGCTGCGCGCGTAGCATATCACCGCGCTCCGAGCGGGCGATGCGGATCGCCGCTAAGCTCGCCCCGCAAATCGACGGCGCGAGCGCGTTCGAGAAGAGATAAGGTCGCGCGCGCTGGCGCAGCAGGTCGACCACTTGGCGTTTCGCCGCAACAAAGCCGCCCATCGCGCCGCCCAAGGCCTTGCCATAGGTGCCGGTCAAAATGTCGATCTGGCCTTCAACCCCGCGATAGGCCGCAGAGCCGCGCCCTTGCGGCCCCAAAAAGCCGCTCGCATGGCAATCATCGACCAAGGTGAGCGCATGGAAACGCTTGGCCAATGCGGTAATCGCGCCCAGATTGGCGATGGTGCCATCCATAGAAAATACGCCGTCGGTGACGATCACAATCTGGCACGCCCCTTCGGCTTTCGCTTCGGTAAGCGCGCGTTCCAGATCGCCCATATCATTGGTGGCATAGCGATAGCGCCGCGCTTTCGACAAGCGCACCCCGTCGATGATCGACGCATGGTTGAGCGTGTCTGAAATAATCGCGTCGTCCGGGCCGAACAAAGGCTCGAACACCGCGCCATTGGCGTCGAACGCGGCGGCGAACAGGATCGCATCTTCATAGCCGAAATAAGCGGCGGTTTCGGCTTCCAACTCTTTGTGGATGTCCTGCGTCCCGCAAATGAAGCGCACCGAGGCTAGCCCCGCGCCCCAGCGGCGGTTAGCATCTTCGGCGGCGGCGACCACTTCGCTGTCATTGGCAAGGCCGAGATAATTATTGGCGCACAGGTTCAACAGTTCGGGGCCGTCGCCGACCCGCACAATCGGGCCTTGGGGCGTCGAAAAAGGACGTTCGACCTTCCACAAGCCGGCATCCTTGATACCGGCAAGTTCCTGGTCGAGGCGGCTATAAAATTTGTCGGACATGCACGGCTCTCCTGTCGGAATGACCCCCTTTACGAAATATCGAATATCTTGTCCAGTATATCGGAAATTACCGCCTATTGGCTGATAACTACCAAGAGCGCGCGCGCTTCTCCGTTTCCGATATTACGGATTTCATGCGCAACATCGGCGGGATAACGCGCGGTCGCGCCATCGGCTATCTCCTCGCGCACGCCATCGCACATGATTTCGAGCGCGCCTTCCAATACGGTCAGATGCTCGCGCGTGCCACGCCCGTGCGCCGCCGATTCGAGCGCACCGCCGGTTGCAAAGATCAGCTCATACCATTCGAGCGAATCCGCGCGGTCCGCAGGGCTTAAAATGCGTAACGTGCAAAGCCCGTCTTCGGTCCGTATCTCCGGCGTAAATGCGGCGGATGCAACATCAATACGCGGCGGGGTCGCGGCATGGCGCACGCCGACCAGTTCGGAAATGTCGATTTTGAGCGCATGGGCAATCGCCCATACGGTCGCCAGCGTCGGATTGGTCTCGCCCCGCTCGATTTGCGACAGCATCGAACGCGACACGCCCGACGCGCTCGATAGCGCATCCAAAGTCATGCCATGTTTTTTGCGCAACTGGTTTACGTGCGGCCCGACATTGGGCGATTCCAGTTCGGACGGCGGAGTGGCAGTGCGGGGTGCGGGGGCGCGGGCTGCAGCTTTGGGCGCGCGGGATTTGGTCGGCTGTGGCTTTGACATGAAAAGGCCCTTAACACCGAATGGGCCACGACGCGATTTTGAAATGCAGCCGCGCGGGATGTGGCGACAAAGTGGGCCGGATAAAGTGGGCACGCAAAGATGCGCAGACAAACCTGTCACCCGCCGCTTAAGGGGCAAGTTTAAGACCCAGTGATGTTCTAGGAAAATGGTGCGGTCGAGAAGACTCGAACTTCCACGGGCTTTCGCCCACAACGACCTCAACGTTGCGCGTCTACCAATTCCGCCACGACCGCACTGATACTTAAAACTGCCCCGGACATCAGCCCCGGCCAGTTGGTAGGCGAGCGCGATTAGCACCGAGTGCCGCGCTATGCAAGGGCAGGGGGCGAGATTCTTTGACGCTTTTTTGACGGCCAGCAATGCGACCGATATGGACCGGATTTGCGCGCTTTTTCAGCTTCCGCCCAAGGCCCAGCCGATGGTCAATTCCTGTGCAGCGTCGGGAATATCAATCTTGGCTTCGTTGAAATTCGCCTTTTCGCCCGGCGCAAGCTTGCGCACCGGCGGCTTGATGACCCAGCTATAGACGACCCGCCCGCCCGCATCGCGCAGTTCGGCGAGCATCGGCGGCACGCTTTGTTCGCGGTCGGTCGGATTGACGATGGTCCCGCTCGCGGCAAAATAGATGGTGCCATCGGGCAGTTCGCGATGGTCCTGCGTTTTCGCCAGCTCGATCACCAGATCGGGTTCGGCAGGGGCTTGCGACAAGCCACTCGCCCAGCGCGGCAGACCCCAATAAAGGAGCGAGGCAGCAACACCCGACAGCAGGAGCGCCGCAACAATCGCGGCAATCGTCCAGACACGCGCCGGATTACGTCGCGCGCGATAGGGTTCAAAGCCTTGCACCTCTTCGTCGGCGGGCAGACGCATCGACGGCGGCGGATCGTCGGAAAAAGGCGTAGGCTCGCGCGTATAGGTGCCCCAACCATCGTCGGTTTCGGGGTCATGCGCTGGCACCGGCGCGATGATGGGGCCTGGGACGGGAGCCGTGGCGGGAGCAACTTCGGGCAGTGCGGCGGGCGCAGCTTGCGCTGGCGTGGTGGTGTGCGCGAGCGGGGTTTGGGATTGGGGAGCAGCATCCTGTCCGCCCGCCCGTTCACGTTCCAGCGGCACAAAGCCTTCGCGCTGGCGCGGCGCATCATTATTGGCGCTATTGGAAAGCGGCGACGGCATATGCCCGCGCTCTAACGGCGATTGCATCCCCGGCGGCGGCGAAGGCGGCTGCGCGGGCGGCGGCACCGATGGTTGCGGCGCAGGCTGGGGCGCTGGCGGCGGAACAGACGCGCGTTCGATTACATTGGCGCGCGGCGCGGGCGCAGGGTTCGCCTGTGCAGCACTGGCTTGAGCAGCAGGCGCGGTGATCGGGCGCGGGGCCGAAGGAGCAGGTGGCGAAGGGATAGGGGCAGGTGCCGCAGCGGGTGCAGCCATCGGAGCCGTATCGCCCGCGCCTTCCTCCTGTCCGACGCCCGGCTGGAACCAGCTATGGCGGCAATTGGCGCAGCGCACCGAGCGGCCCTTGGGACCGACAGCGGTGTCGGGCACGACATAGCGGGTGTTGCAGGCAGGGCAGGACAAGATCATGCACTTCTCTAAACATCTCTTGCGGAAAGAGGCAAGAGCGCAAGCAAGCCGCGGAAAAGCATTGGCCGCACAACAGGATTGGCCAAATCCTTGCACTGCTGTCATGACGTCATCATCGGCCACAAAAATCCGTGCAATGTCGGGCGGTTTGAGGCACAGGACGCGATATATGGATGACGATATGGTCAGCAGCGCCAGCCCGGATACTCCCGACGCTTTTCGCGAGCGGCGGCGCTTTGCGTTGAAACCGCGCGGCGCGGACACCGGAGCAGCGCACGAAGCCAATGCGGGCATGGTCCAGTTCGACAATGTTGGCCTACGCTATGGCACCGGCGCGGAAACGCTGTCGGATTTAAGCTTCACCTTGCAACCGGGCGGTTTTTATTTCCTCACCGGCGCGTCGGGTGCGGGCAAGACCTCACTCCTCAAATTACTCTATCTGGCCCAGCGGCCGAGCCGCGGGCTTATCCGGTTGTTCGGCGAAGATGCCGTCACCATGCCGCGCGAGCGTTTGCCGGGCTTCAGGCGGCGCATCGGCGTCGTATTCCAGGATTTCCGGCTGGTGCCGCATTTGAGCGTGTTCGATAATGTCGCGCTGCCCTTGCGTGTCGCAGGCGTGCGCGAGAAGGATTTGCTTACGCCCGTCACCGAAATGCTCCACTGGGTCGGGCTTGCCGACCGGATCGACGCGCGCCCGCCGACTTTGTCCGGCGGCGAGCAACAGCGGGTGGCGATTGCCCGCGCGGTCATCGGGCGGCCCGAAATGCTGGTCGCCGACGAGCCGACCGGTAACGTCGATCCCGACATGGCGCTGCGCCTGCTCAGCCTGTTCGAAGCGCTCAACAAGCTGGGCACCACCATCATTGTCGCGACCCATGATGTGCATTTGATGAGCCGTGTGCCGGGCGCGCAGATGATGCGGCTCGACAAGGGCAAGCTGGCCGATCCGACCGGCGCGCTACGCTATCCGCCCAAGGCCGATAGCGTGCGCGGACCTGCTCTGGGGAGCAGCTTATGATCGCGCTGGTCACCGGTAGCCCGCATGAAAAGGCACTACTCCCCGAAGGACGTATGTCGGGGCCGATGCCTTGGGTCATTGCGATCATGATTTTACTTACCGTGCTAGCTGCAGCAGCGGGTCTGTCGCTCACCCGCGCGGCCGGTTCTATCGGCCATGCGATAGCGGGGCGGGTCACCATCCAGATCCTCGACGCCAATGTCGAACGCCGCAGCCAGCAAGTGCGCGTGATTGCGCAGCGGCTTGGCGCGACCCCGCAAGTGACGCGCGTCCAGACGGTCGATGATGCCGAAATTGCCGCGACGATGGAAGAATGGCTGGGCAAGGATGCCGAAGCCCTTGGCCTCCCCATGCCCGCGCTGATTGATGTGGATCTGGCCGGAGACGCCTCGCCTGCCGCGCTCGACCGGCTGCGCGCCGCCGTGCTGCCGGTTGCGCCCCACGCGCGGATCGAGCCGCACGCAAGCTGGCTTGGGCCGGTGTCCGGCATCATCCGTTCCTTTGCGTGGATTGCCGCCGCCTTGGTGCTGATGCTCGGCTTTGCCGCGAGCGCGATTGTCATGCTGACCGCCCGCAGCGCGCTCAACATCCACCATGCGACCATCGAAGTGCTGCATCTGATCGGCGCGACCGATACGCAGATTGCGCGCCTGTTCCAGCGGCGCATCGCGCTCGATGCGTTGTTCGGCAGTGTCGCAGGATTTGCGGCGGCGGTCGCGATACTGTTCCTGCTGTCGAGCCAGTTCCAAAGTCTGGGCGCGGCGCTGCTCGCTGATGCGGCGCTTGGCTGGCGCTGGCTGCTCCTGCCGCTCATCCCGCTTGCCTTGGTATTATTGGCGAGCGTCACCGCGCGTTACACGATTACACGTGCATTAAAACGTATCCTTTAAGCCTTTCTGGCGAAGCAGTTGCGTGGGGGCTTGCCAAGGCGATTGCCCCGGTTCGTCACGCCTCCGTCATGCTGATGTCATGTTGGCGATAGTTTATGGGTAAATTGTCGTTATAGACACAATCGCTATGATTCGCCGTCTGATCTCGCTGCTGCTGATTCTCTGGCTGCTCGGTTTTGCCGGGTTTGCCTTGTTATTGCCGCAGCCTTTGGGTGCGCAAAAAACCGATGCGGTGGTGGTTGTGACCGGCGGGCCGGGGCGCATCGACCGGGGCCTCTTATTATTGGAACAGGGCCAAGCGCAGCGTATGCTGATTTCGGGCGTCGGTCGGACGGTCAAGGCGCAAGACCTTGCCGCGCGCTATCCGGGATCGGAAAAATGGTTTGAATGTTGCATCGCGCTCGGATTCGAAGCGGTCGATACGCGCTCCAATGCGCTCGAAGTCGCGCGTTGGATGGAGCGGCGCAACTATAAATCGCTGCGCCTTGTGACATCGGACTGGCACATGAACCGCGCGGCGTTCGAAATCGAGCGGGCGCTCCCCGACACTATCGTCTTTTATACTGACGCTGTACGCACCCAGCCTTCCTTGTGGCAGCTCTGGATGGAATATCATAAATATCTGCTGCGGCGACTGGGCGCATTGGTGGGCGCATAATGGCGCGGTTTATAGCCCTGTTGCGCTCGATCCTGTTCACGCCGATATTCTATATCGGTTCGCTGTTTTTCGTGGTCGCAGCCTTGCTCGCCTCGCCCTTTTCGCGCGAAATGCTGAAACGGCTGGCGCGCAGTTGGGGGCAGTTCCACCGCATTTGTTGCCATATCCTGTTGGGGCAGAAAATCCGCATCATCGGTGATATGCCGGACGGGCCGTATCTTTATTGCTTCAAGCATGAATCGGCGTTTGAAACCATCGAGCAGCTTGTGCTGTTCCACCGCCCTGCAGTGATTGCCAAGAAGGAATTGTTCGACATTCCGCTGTGGGGCAAGGTCGCCGAAATGCAGGGGATGATCCCGGTCGAGCGTGAGGCGGGGGCAAAGGCGATGCGCGCGCTCATGACATCGGCGCGCGCGGCTTTGGCGGCGGGGCGGCCGATCTGCCTGTTCCCCGAAGGCACGCGCGTGCCGCATTGCACCAGCGCCCCGTTGCAGGCAGGCTTTGCCGGGCTCTACAAGATTTTGAACGTGCCGGTCATTCCGGTTGCGATTGACAGCGGGCGCTTGTCGCCGCGCCGCAACTTTATCAAAAAGGCGGGCATCATCACCTATAAGGTCGGGGAAACCATCCCGCCGGGGCTACCGCGCGAAGAGGCCGAAGCAAGGGTGCTGGCGGCGATAAACGCGCTCAATGATGAATAGCGGGAGACGGATAGCGGGATCAGTCCCGCACGCTATCTTCAATCGCGTGGATTTCCTCGTCGGAATAGCCGAAATGATGCGCGACTTCATGGACCACCACATGGCTGATAAGAGTCGCGAGCGGAATGGAGCGCTGGCGCGCTTCGGCGAGGATGGGCTGGCGGTAAAGATGGATGGTTGCGGGCATCATGCCGGTTTCCCACACCGATTCTTCGGTTAAGGGCCGCCCGGTATAAAGCCCGCTCAAATGCCAGGGGCTGTCAATATCGAGTTTGCGCAGCGTGTCGGCATCGGCGAAATCTTCAACGCGGAACACGACATCGCCCAACCGGCTGCGGAACAGGTCGGGGAGCGCCGCGACCGCCTGTTGCGCGAGGGTTTCGAAATATGCTGCATCGGGCGGACCGCCCATCGGAAAGCCGGACATAGGGTAGATATAGGGGCTGGATATAGGCGGACAAGCGCGGGGGTTAAAAGGGGCGTGTGGAAAGGAGGGCGCGGACGGCGCGCTCCTTCATTCAGCCAGATGCGCGTCCGCCCAAGCGTGCATCGCTTCCAATACGGGCGCGAGGCTGCGGCCTTTGGGGGTCAGCGCATAATCGACGCGCGGCGGGATTTCGCCATAATCATGGCGCGCGACCAGCCCGTCCGCTTCCATTTCCTTGAGCGTTTTGGACAAGGTCCGGTGGGTCACACCGCCAAGGTCGCGCTGTAACTGGTTGAAGCGGCGCGTGCCTTGCATCAGCCAGAAAATAATCATCGGACGCCATTTGCCCGAAAGGAAGGAAAGCGCAGCTTCGGCGGCGCATTTTTGATGGTCGGCCATATCGTTTTTCCGTTCAAAATGCCTTTATTTTCATTGGCTTGTTTCTCTGCCCACCGCTTGTTGCGGGGTCCGTGTTTATGGTATCCTTTAGGACCGTACTTGCATAAATATCTTATGTACACATAATATCGTGCATACCAAATGAAAAGAGGGCGTGCCGGTTTTCCGGCGCCTCTTCAAAGGGCAGATGGCGGCCTTGTTCCCAACGCCATCCTTGAAAGATAAAGCAATGAAAAAGATTGTTAAAATTTATGGCGGCACCGAAGGCCATTGGGTCGGCGACGGATTTCCCGTGCGCTCGCTGTTCAGCTATCATCGCGATGCGGCGGCGCTCAGCCCGTTCCTGCTGTTCGATTATGCCGGGCCGCATTTTTTCGACCCCAATGCTGAAGCCGCAACCACCCCGCGCGGCGTCGGCCAGCACCCGCATCGCGGCTTTGAAACCGTCACTATCGTCTATGATGGCGAAGTCAGCCACCGCGATTCAAGCGGCGGCGGCGGCACCATTGGCACGGGCGACGTGCAATGGATGACGGCGGCTGGTGGCATCATCCATGAAGAATTCCACTCTCCGGCTTTTTCCAAAACCGGTGGACCGTTCCGCATGGTGCAGCTTTGGGTCAACCTGCCCGCCAAGGACAAGATGAGCCCTGCCAAATATCAGGCGATCACGACGGATGATATTCCGACTATGACCTTTGATGGCGGCAGCGTGCGCGTGATTGCGGGTGCGTTCGAGGGCACCCAAGGCCCTGCCACAACCTTCACCCCCATCAATATGTGGGATATGCGGTTGGATGCCGATGCCGAGGTCACGCTGGACCTGCCCGACGGCCATAATGCAATGGTCGCTGTGCTGTCGGGCCATGTCAGCGTCATCGAAGATGGTGCGATGGAAAGTCTGGGTGAAGCCGAAATCGGGCGGTTCAGCGTCGAAGGCGCAGGCGTTACGATCAAGGCCAATGGTGCGGCGATGCTGCTCATCCTGTCGGGTGAACCGATTGATGAGCCGGTATTCGGCCACGGCCCGTTCGTCATGAACACGGAACGCGAAATCCGTCAGGCGATTGATGACTTTAACGCAGGCCGCTTTGGCGCGGTCGCGGCCTGAAGCCGTGCCTGAAACGGTGTCCTGCAACAGGAACTGACATCAAGCCTTCATCAAAATGACGCATTATCGCATCCCTAGGTTGGTGCCCCGGACACCTCTCTCTCCCCAAGCCCTGTCCGGGGCATCGGCACCCTCCACCGGATTGACCGGAGATGATCTTATGACCGAAACCATTCCGCCCGAAGTGGTCCATAATGAAGCCGCGAACCGCTTTGAAGTGACGCTCCCCGGCGTCGATGCCATTGCCGCAGCTTATTACAAGATGGACGATAATGGCCATCGCGTGCTGACCCATACCGAAGTGCCGCAAGAATTTGGCGGTCAGGGCATCGCGTCAAAGCTGGCGCGCGCCGCCTTTGATGACGCCCGCGCGCAAGGCCTCAAGCTCGTCCTCAAATGTCCGTTCATGGCAAGCTGGTATGCGCGCCATCCCGATTATGGAGATGTCGTCGCGGGCTGAACCGCGCGCCCTACTCCAACCTCCTATTTTTCTCCCAACGCCATAAAAGGAACCATTACATGGCAAAAGTTCTCGTCCTCTATTACTCCTCCTACGGTCATATCGAGCAAATGGCCGAAGCCGTCGCATCGGGCGCGCGCGATGCGGGCGCGACCGTCGACATCAAGCGCGTCCCCGAAACCGTGCCCGAAGAGATTGCCAAGGGCGCCTATTTCAAGCTCGATCAGGCCGCGCCGGTTGCGACCATTGCCGAGCTGGAAAATTATGATGCGATCATCATCGGCACCGGCACGCGCTTTGGCCGCATGTCGTCGCAAATGGCCGCTTTCCTTGACCAAGCCGGTGGCCTGTGGGCGCGCGGCGCGCTGAACGGCAAGGTTGGCGCGGCCTTTACCTCGTCCGCCACCCAACATGGTGGTCAGGAAACCACGCTCTTTTCGATCATCACCAATTTGCTGCATTTCGGCTGCACCATTGTCGGCCTCGATTATGGCTATGCAGGCCAGATGGACAATAGCCAGATCGTCGGCGGCGCGCCCTATGGCGCAACCACCATCGCCAATGCCGACGGCAGCCGCCAGCCGAGCGAAATCGAACTGGAAGGCGCCCGCTACCAAGGCCGCCGCGTCGCCGAAGTCGCCGCGAAACTGTTCGGCTAATCAAAGCGATGCACAAAATTGCCCTGCCTCCTTTCCTATCGGGGGCAGGGCAGAAAATGCTCTCGCGGCGGTACGTGCGCGGCAAGTAGCCGACGCGGGGACCGAAAATGCGCAGATCTGCTGCGCGCGATATTGCCGGGCTTATCCGCGTTTCAGTTTTTCGGCGGCACCGGTGCGGGGGCAGGGGCGGTTTGTTGTTCCGCCTTGGCCTTTTGCCGCTCTTCTTCGGCGCGGACGCGCGCTTCGATGGCTTCGGCTTCGGCGTCGATTCTGTCGAGGCGCTTTTGGCGCTCTTCGGCGGTCAGCTTGGCCCAATCGACATTATCCTGTTGCCGTTTTTCGGCATAGGCGCGGTTGATGAGGTTACGGGTGCAACCGGTAAAGCCGCCCATTCCTGCGGGGGAACAGCTATCGGTGCCGAAAGCGCCCGCCCGTTCCAGCGCGACCACGCGGTTGGTCCAGGCCTGTTCGGACGGCTTGTTGGGATCGTTGCGGAACATTTCGGGGATGCGGTAGCGTTCGCCTTCGGGCATCCGCGCGCACACCACAATTTCTTCGTCATTCGCGCTTTGCGGGCAGGGGTCTTCGCCATAGACGATGACCTGGCTCACTTTGTCGCCTGCACTATCCTGCGCTGCGGCAGGGGTTACGCCCAGCGCCGCCAGTGCGGCAAGCGGGGACAGGAGGAGCGAACGGGAGAGAATCTGGTGCATGGCGCATCCTTAGCAATAATGACCCTGTCCGGGCAATGAACGAGCAGATTAATAACGACCGGATTAATAACGAAGCGTGTGGATAAAGGCTCCGCTCATATCCGTTTGGAAATTTCGATGGCCGCTCGGCAGCCGATGCGGATCAGGCCCGCAAGCAGCGGATAAGCGGGCGCGCGTTCGGCCCCTGCGGCGAGCGCATGGTCGCGATGCTCCAGCTCTTCGTCACGGAATTGCGCAATTTTTGCGGCAAGTTCGGGTTCGTGTGCGCCCAATTCCTGCAATTGTTCCTGATAATGTTTGTCGATTTCGGTTTCGACCGCCGCGGTGCAGGCCATCGCCGCTTCCGGTCCCAGTGCCGCCGTGGTCGCGCCGAGCGCAAAGCCTGCGACATGCCAGAAAGGCTGGAGCGCGGTCGGGCGCACGCCGCGCTTGGCGACTTCGGCATTGAACCAGGCGAGATGCTCTTCTTCCTGCGCCAACATTCCGGCAATCGCGGCAGAGCCGGGCGCACGGTCGCCCATCACTGCGCGCTGCCCGGCATAGATGCGGGTTGCGCCAAATTCTCCGGCCTGATCGACCCGCAGCATAGCGTGGAGCGCCTTGTGGCTGGGCGGCATCGAGCGTTTACGCGGCATAAGCAGGGGCCTTGTTTTTCATAAGCAGCACGGCAATCCAGATCGCGCCTGCAACCGAAAAAATCGCGTTGAAACCGGCAAGCGAAATCCCCGCCAAGGTCCAAGGCGCTACATCACAGCGCACAAGCGGCGCGCTCATAATATCCTTCATAAAGTCCCCGCTGCTGCCCGCATTGGAGGTGCATTGGGTAAAGCCCTGCCACCAATGATATTCGACGCCCGCATGGAACAGGCCGATTGCACCGCTCACCGCTATCGCCAGCGCCGCCAGTGCGACGAGGAGACGCGACACCGGCTGGTTGCGCAACAGCAAAGCGATCAGCCCCAAGGCTAGCGCCGCCATATGCGGCCAGCGTTGCCACATACACATTTCGCACGGGAACAGCCCGAACCAGCGCTGGGCGACCAAGGCCGCGCCGCCCCACAGCAAAGCGGGGATCGCTATTGCGGAAAAGAGCGCGGTGCGGCCCGCTTTATCTGCCATCACTGCCTGCATCGCTTTGCCCTTTTAGTATCGCGTCAATATTTATGGCGTCAGTTTTTCTTGGCCGGAGCCGCAGGCACAGGCGCCTTGGGCGTCGGCACCGCAGGCACGGCGCCGCTGGTTGCCATTTTCGGTCCCGCCGCAATGCGCGTCAGCGTTTTGAGCGCATAGTCAAGCTGGAAATCTTCGATGCCCTGCTTTTTAAGCTGCTCGGCGGTCATGTTGAAGCGCGGATCTTCCTTGGTGTCGGATTCGAGCACGCTATTATCCACCTTCTTTTCGTTGATGAGGTGGCGCTGCAGATCGGCTTCGCGGAATTTCGGGCGGTTCTTGTAATCGGGGTCCGAAATTTGCGGCACCTTCACATCGGGATCAATCCCGCCTTCCTGCACCGAACGGCCCGACGGTGTGAAATAGCGCGCAGTGGTGAGGCGCAGCGCGGTGGTTTCGGTGAGCGGCAACACGGTCTGGACCGACCCTTTGCCGAAACTACGCTCGCCCATGATGAGCGCGCGATGCTGGTCCTGCAATGCCCCCGCGACAATTTCCGACGCCGACGCCGAGCCTGCATCAATGAGGACGATGATCGGGCGGCCCTCTGCCATATCGCCTGCGCGCGCATAATAGCGTTCGATATCGTCGGCGCGGCGACCGCGTTGCGACACGATCTCGCCCTTGTTGAGGAAAGTATCCGACACGCCAATCGCTTCATCGAGCAAGCCGCCGGGGTTCGAACGCAGGTCGATAATATAGCCGGTCGGCTTGCGCCCGCCCAAACTTTTGTCGATGGCCGTCATCGCACCGCGCAAATCGCGCGTCGTGGTTTCGGAGAAGCTCGCAATCGAGATGACCCCGATATTATTCTTCACTTCCCATTTGACCGGCTTGATGATGATGACCTCGCGGGTCAGCGTCACATCAATCGGCTTGTCGCGGCCCGGGCGCACGAGCGTCAGGCTGATTTTGGTACCGGGCGTGCCGCGCATCTGGTCGACCGCTTCATCGAGCGAGGAGCCGAAGATAAGCTTGCCATCCAGATGGGTGATATAATCACCCGCCTTGATGCCCGCGCGGTCGGCAGGGGTATCGGCGGTCGGCGCGATAACCTTAACCGCGCCATCTTCCAACGTGACGCTGAGGCCAAGCCCGCCATATTCGCCTTCGGTCTGGGTGCGCAATTGTTCGAAATCGCGCGCGTCGAGATAGCCTGAATGGGGGTCGAGGCTGGACAACATCCCCGAAATCGCGCCGTCCATCAGCGTATTGGCATCAACCGGCTCGACATAATTGGCGCGCACTTCTTCGAATACTGCCATGAAGCGGGCAAATTCATTCTGCGTCTTGGCGTCCATCGCCGCAATCGCGCCGGTCGTCACAGGGATAAGCGCCAGCACGCTCGCCGCAACTGCGGTCCGTGCAAAGGCTAGGCTATTGGCACCGAATTTTTGAGCCATAAGGTGTTCAGTCCGTTCAATCGTGCAAGGCGGCTTGATATAGCGGCCTTCTCTTTCCTTCCCTATGATGGAAAGCGCGGCAAAACGCAAAGCGGATAACGCGGTTTCCCCAAGAGTCGGAACAAGATTTTTCATGGGGCTTGCAAGCTTAACGTCCGATGGCCGGAGCCTTGGGAGGCCTTGCGAGTCTCACTTGTTGCTGCCCTTATATTTATCGGGAATCCGCGCCGGTTTTTCAACCTCTGCTTCGGGATCGACGATTTTGGTGATGAGCTTGATGGCGGTTCCGGCGAGCGACATCATATCAAGGCCCCGCGTGCATTGGTTGGTCTGCCCGACGACCGAACAGCCATAGGTGCGCGGCGCGTTGGCAGTTGCGCGCGGAATATCGCCGCGCACCCGCTTTCCGGCCAGATCCTCGCGCTCGTCGGGGAGGGGCAGGCGATTGGGATCTTCCCCGCGCCGTCCGCACACGATAATCGCGCCATCCGCGTCCGCCTTGCCGCAATCTTCGCGCATGGTGAGCCCTATATTGCGCTTGGCCTGACGGATATAATCCTGCGCCATATCCGCCTCTGTTTGCGCGCCCGCATCTATGCCCGCATCCGCCATGCTTTGCGCATAGGCCGGTCCCGCCGCTGCCAGCGCAAAAACCGTCGCCATAAGCAGCGCTGTTACCGCAACATCTCTCGACATTCGCGCCTCCCTCGCCTAACGGAGCGGCATCTTTTGAAATTCCCGCCATGCTGCCCGCCAGCATGAGCATTTCAACCAATGAGGATGGCCAAATTATGACTGCCACGCAAACCGCATCGAACAATCTTGACCGTGTGCTCGTGCTTGAAATGGTCCGTGTGACCGAAGCGGCGGCGATTGCCGCCTCCAAGCTTATCGGGCGCGGCGACGAAAAGGCCGCCGATGCGGCCGCCGTCGAAGCGATGCGTACCGCGTTCAACAATCTCTATATGGACGGCACCGTCGTCATCGGTGAAGGCGAGCGCGACGAAGCGCCGATGCTCTATATCGGCGAAAAGGTTGGCAATGCGCCGGGCAAAGGCCCGAAAATCGACATTGCGCTTGATCCGCTGGAAGGCACGACCATCACCGCCAAGGCTGGCCCCAATGCGCTCGCGGTGCTCGCCATTGCCGAAGAAGGCAATTTGTTGAACGCGCCCGATGTCTATATGGAAAAAATCGCGGTCGGCCCCGGCTATGACGAAGGGGTGATCGACCTCAACAAGAGCGTCACCGATAATGTCAAATCGGTCGCCAAGGCCAAGGGCGTCGAACCGTCCGACATCATTGTGTGCGTGCTAGACCGCCCGCGCCACGAAGCGATTATCGACGAACTGCGTAGCCTTGGCTGCGGCGTGATGCTGATTCCCGATGGCGACGTTGCGGGCGTGATTGCGGTCACCAACCCCGATACCACCATCGACCTTTATATGGGCACCGGCGGCGCGCCCGAAGGCGTGCTGGCCGCGGCGGCCTTGCGCTGTGTCGGTGGCCAGTTCCAGGGGCGTCTGGTGTTCCGCAACGAAGATGAACGCGCCCGCGCCCGCAAATGGGGCGTCGAGGATCTCGACAAAATCTACAAGCTGGAAGAATTGGCCAAGGGCGACGTGATTTTCGCCGCGACCGGCGTCACCGACGGCTCGCTCCTCGAAGGCGTCAAGCGCCTGCGCGGCGGCACCATGACCACCGAAAGCGTTGTCATGCGCGCCTCGTCCGGCACCGTGCGCTGGGTCAAGGGCGAACATCGGGGTTGATAGATTAAAGGCCCCTCCTCCTTCAGAGGGAGGGGGTATCGCATAAATTTGATTTTATCCGAACGCCGGGATGCCGGTAATCGCGCGGCCCAATATCAGGCCGTGAATATCGTGCGTGCCTTCATAGGTGTTGACCGTTTCAAGGTTGGCGGCATGGCGGATAACGTGGAATTCGGCGGAAATGCCGTTGCCGCCGTGCATATCGCGCGCGACGCGGGCAATATCGAGCGCCTTGCCGCAATTATTGCGCTTGATGATCGAGATCATGTCGGGCGACAAATGGCCTTCATCCATGAGGCGACCGACACGCAGGGCCGCTTGCAGGCTGAGGCCGATTTCGGTCAGCATATTGGCGAGTTTCAACTGCACCAATTGCGTTGCGGCGAGCGGGCGGCCGAATTGTTTGCGGTCGAGCGTATATTGGCGTGCGGCGGCAAGACAGGCTTCGGCTGCGCCCATCGCGCCCCAGCCAATGCCGTAACGCGCGCGGTTCAAACAACCGAACGGGCCTTTCAATCCTTCGACATTGGGGAGCAAAGCGTCCTCCGGCACCTCGACGCCATCCAGCACAATCTCGCCGGTGATCGACGCGCGCAGCGACAATTTACCTTCGATTTTGGGCGCGGACAGGCCCTTCATGCCCTTTTCCAGCACAAAGCCGCGAATCGCGCCGCCATGTGCGGCGGATTTCGCCCACACCACAAACACATCGGCGATGGGCGAATTGGTAATCCACATTTTGCTGCCGGTCAGGCGATAGCCGCCGTCGATTTTTTCCGCCTTTGTGCGCATCCCGGCAGGATCGGAGCCTGCATCGGGTTCGGTGAGGCCGAAACAGCCAACCCATTCGCCGGTAGCGAGTTTGGGGAGATATTTGTGGCGTTGCTCTTCCGATCCATACGCATAGATCGGGTGCATCACGAGCGAGCTTTGCACCGACATGGCCGAGCGATAGCCCGAATCGACGCGCTCGACTTCGCGCGCGACAAGGCCATAGCTCACATAGCCAAGGCCTGCGCCGCCATATTCGACCGGCACGGTCGCGCCGAGCAGGCCCAATGCGCCCATTTCGCTCATAATCTCGCGGTCAAACCGTTCGTCGAGATAGGCCGAGGTCACACGCGGCAATAACTGGCTTTGCGCATAATCATGCGCGGTGTCGCGCACCATCCGCTCTTCGTCAGTAAGCAGGCCATCAAGCTGGAACGGGTCGGCCCAGTTCAAAGCCTGCGGGGTGGGGTTGGGATCGTGCGCCATGAAGTTCCTCGAAAAATGCGAAAATAAGGGGGGTGTAACCGGATGTTTATCGGGCTGCGCCGCCCGCTTTGCCGCCTGCTTTGTCGCGCGCCCCCGATGGTGCGGGCGTAGGCGCGGCTGGCGGGGTCGCCGCCGGAGCGAGCGGGTTAGGCGCGCCATAATCCTGCAAATTACGCGGATCCTGAATGGCTGCCGATTCGATCAGATCGAGCGCCTTTTGCGCTTCGTTAAAGCGGCGGGCTAGGACCAGCCATGTTTCGGCGCGCTTGGCTCCCGGAAGCTGTTCCACCTCGACAATCGCGCGGTCAACCCGCCCGATGTCGAGTGCGCGCTTGGCCCGCGCCATGCGCTGCGTCGGATCGACCGATGGCGCATTTTCAGGCCGCACGACAAACAGGTTGGACAAGGTTGACCAGAAACCCGGCGTAGCGCCATCCGCGCTCATGAGGGCCGGTTCCAATACTTCCAGCCGCTCGCGCAATTTGTCGGCGGTGACATGGAGGCTGGACGCTTCGATAATGGTCGCGACCGCGCGCGGCATTGCGCTGCCGAACCGCTGGCGCAACTCGCTTTCGATATAGCCCAAAGACTGGCCGCGCTCGACCGCACGGCGCGCGGCAAAAGCGACCAGCAGCCCTTCGGCGCGCGAGGCATTGGCTCCGGCATCGCCCGACGCGACATTGATGCGGTCCACCTTTTGTTCAAGCGCGGCAATCCGCCCGCTTTCAAAGGCGGAGACGGTTTCGGACGACGGCGGTATGGTGTCGCCTGTCGCATTGCCCGCGCTGCCATCGCCGGTCGCGCTGCTTCCGGGCGCTGCATAAGGGAAAGGTTCACTGCCGCCTTGGGCCGCACCGGGGTTGGTGCCTGCATCACTGCCCGCTGCATCGCTACCCGCCACATCACTGCCCGCTATTGGCACTTCGACCACGCCGCGCGGGCCATAGCTTTTCATCAGCCACGCCCCGCCGACCATTCCCGCGAGCAAGGTCACGCCCAGCACCGCCGCGGTGGTGCGGCCCTTGCCTACAGGGCGCTGCGACACATAGCTGGACGAAGCGGGCGACAGACGCGAGGCGCCTGGACTATCATGGGACGCAGCTCCGCCGGAGGGAGGGCCACCGGAGGAAACCCCACCGGATGATGCGCTGCCCGCAGGGTTGGACGGGCTGGCAGACGGGTTGTTGGCAGGCGGATTCGCCGATGAAAAATCCGGACTATCGTTCATGGCTTCGCGTTGTTGCACAGTGCGTGCATATATTCCAGCATTGCTTGGTCATTGGGCGCATCGGGCCAACGCACCCACGCCCAGCCTTCGCCCGCGACCGCCGCTACGCCGGGGCTGATCGCGATAAGCCCCAGATGCGCCCGGCTTTTTACAAGCTCTGCAAGCGCCCAAGCCGCGCGCTGGCTGTGCAACAACACAATCGCCGGATGGGCAAGCGCGGGTTCGAGTTCGGGCGCGGGTTCCAGCATCGCGGCTTCATAAACCGGCACGACGGTCAAGCTGATGCGCGGATGGACGAGCGGGGTATGCTGCTTGCCGCATAGCCAGAGCAGGCGCTGCCAGTCCTGGCGGCTCGCTTCGGCCAAGGCCGCGCCGCCGTCGCTATCGCCGACCCACGCAACGTCAAGCCCCGCAGCGCGCGCGGCGCTGGCGGTCGCTTCGCCGACGCACAGGCAAGGAAGATCGGCATAAAGGGCCAAGGCCGCGCCTGCCTCGCGCGCACTATTGGCGCTGGTGAGCAACAGCGCGTCAAACCGGTCGGGCGCTGGCGGCGTCCAAGCGATAGGCGCAACGCTAAACAAAGGCGCGGCGATGCTGTGATAACCCAAAGCGTGCGCGCGTGTGGCGGTCGCGCTTGCGCCGGGTTCGGGGCGCAGGATGATGACCGGCAGCGCCATATCAGTTCGCGCGCCCCGCAAACAGCTTACGCACCGGCGGCGGTGCGCGGTCGAGCAACTGACGCGCCAAGGCTTCGGGGGTGGCGTCAGCGGTGCTGCCAAGCAATATCTCGCCGTCGACCCGATGCTGGCCATCGAGCGACAAAAGCTCGGCGCGTAATTTGAGTGCGCCGCCTTGTTGCTGCACCGCAAGGGCAGCGACCGGCGATTGGCAATCCGCGCCCAGTTCCGCAAGCAATGCGCGTTCGGCTTCGACCGCCATGCAGGTGGGCGCATGGTTGACCGCGCTGATCGCGGCGCGCACCACCGCATCGTCGGCGCGACATTCCAGCCCGATCGCGGCTTGCGAGGGCGCGGGGAGCATTTCGTCGATGCTGATAGCTGCGCCGGTATCACTCATGTCGAGCCGGTCCAGCCCTGCTGCGGCCAACAAGGTCGCATCCGCTTCGCCTGCGGCCAATTTGCCGAGCCTTGTTGCGACATTGCCGCGAAACAGGATGATGTTGAAATCGGGGCGCAGGCGCAAAAGCTGCGCGGTGCGGCGCGGGCTGCTGGTCCCCACGGTCGCGCCTTGGGGAAGGCTCGCGATGCTCTCCGCGCCGATCAGCCGGTCGCGCACATCGGCGCGCTTTAACATTGCCGCGACGACAAACATGGTCGGGCGGATGGTTTCGACATCCTTCATCGAATGGACCGAAAAGTCGATCTCGCCGGTGCCGAGGCTCGCGTCCAATTCCTTGGTCCACAAGGCTTTGCCGCCGACTTCGGCGAGCGCGCGGTCCTGGATTTTGTCGCCGCTTGCGGTCATCGGCACAAGGGTGATGGCGTCTTCTGCCCAGCCATGTTTGGCCGTCAGTGCGGCCTTGGCCTGATGCGCCTGTGCCATTGCCAAAGGCGACGCGCGCGTTCCCAATCGCAACGGAAAACGGGCGGAAAGATCAGCGGCATGGAGGGGGGACAAGTCGGGGACAGGCATGACCACCCCCTAGCGGCAGTTGCGTCGGAACGGAAGGGGGCGCTAAAGGGGCTGATGGCCATCATTCTCGGCATTGAATCCAGTTGCGATGAAACCGCCGCTGCGCTTGTCACAAGCGACGGGCGGATATTGGCGCACCGCCTCGCAACGCAGGAAGAAGAACATCGCCCCTATGGCGGGGTGGTGCCGGAACTTGCTGCGCGCGCCCATGTCGAAAAATTGGGGCCGCTCATCGAAGCCGCGCTGACTGACGCGGAATTGCGCCTTGCCGATGTCGATGCGATTGCCGCGACCGCAGGGCCGGGTCTCATCGGTGGGGTGATTGTGGGGCTGGTTACCGCCAAGGCGCTCGCGCATGGCGCGGGCAAGCCGTTAATTGCGGTCAATCATCTCGAAGGCCATGCCCTGTCGCCGCGTCTGGCGGACCAGAATTTGGCTTATCCTTATATGCTTCTGCTAGTGTCGGGCGGGCATTGCCAGATTTTGAAGGTCGAAGGCGTCGGGCGCTATAAAAGGCTTGCGACCACGATTGACGATGCGGCGGGCGAAGCGTTCGACAAGACCGCGAAATTGCTGAAACTCGGTTTTCCCGGCGGGCCTGCGGTCGAAAAAGCCGCGCGTACAGGCGACCCTAAAGCGGTGCCGCTGCCTCGGCCTTTGGTCGGCACCAGCGAACCGCATTTCAGTTTTGCCGGCCTTAAAAGCGCGGTGATGCGCGCCGCGCAAAGCGGCCAATATAAGCCCGAAGACATTGCGGCCTCCTTCCAGCAGGCGGTCGTCGATTGCCTTATCGACCGCACAAAGCGGGCTTTGCAGGCGAGCGGCGATGTGTCGGCCCTTGTCGTTGCGGGCGGGGTTGCGGCCAATGCCTCGGTGCGCGCGGCGCTTGAAAAGCTGGCGGGAGAGCATAAGCTCGGTTTCGTTGCGCCGCCTTTATGGCTATGCACGGACAATGCGGCGATGATCGGCTGGGCGGGCGCGGAACGCTTCGCGCTCGGTTTGACCGATCCGCTTGACGTCATGGCGCGGCCGCGTTGGCCGCTCGATCCGGATGCGGATAAGGTAAGGGGAGCCGGGGTCAAGGCATGAGCGAAGGGGTGAGCTTCGGAGTGATTGGCGCGGGTGCTTGGGGCACCGCGCTTGCACAAATGCTGGCGTCCGACGGCAGCCGCGTCACGCTATGGGCCCGCGAACGGGAACTCGCCGCCGATATTGGCCAAACCCATGAAAATAAACTTTATTTGCCGGGGAAAAAGCTTCATCCGTCGATTGTCGCGACCAGCGATGTGCGCGATCTTGACGATGTGGGTGCGCTCCTCGTCGTCACCCCTGCGCAGCATATGCGCGCAACGCTCGAACGCTTCCAAGTCGGCGCGCGCCCGCTCATTCTCTGTTCCAAGGGCATGGAAGCGGGAAGCCGTTTATTGATGAGCGAAGTCGCCGCCGAGGTGCATCCGGACGCGCCGATTCTCGTATTGTCCGGCCCGACCTTCGCGCATGAAGTCGCCGCCGGATTGCCGACCGCGGTCACGCTCGCCTGCGAAGATGAGGCGCTTGGCGCGCGCATCGCCCATGCGATCCGCCGCGCAGCCTTCCGGCCTTATTTGAGCCGCGATGTGATCGGCGCGGAAATTGGCGGCGCGATCAAAAATGTCATCGCGATTGCGTGCGGCGTTGCCGATGGCGCGGGGCTGGGCCAAAATGCGCGCGCAACCTTAATCTCGCGCGGCTTTGCCGAAATGACACGCTTCGGTTTGGCCAAGGGCGCCAAGGCCGAAACCCTGTCGGGCCTTGCCGGATTGGGCGATCTGGTGCTGACCTGCTCGTCCACCTCGTCGCGCAATTTCTCGCTCGGCAAAGGCTTGGGCGAAGGGCAAAGTGCCGCCGCCTTGCTCGCCGACCGCCGCACCGTGGCCGAAGGCGCGCATAGTGCGCCGGTCGTGCTGGAAGCGGCCGATGCGCTCGGCATCGACATGCCGATTGTCGAGGCGGTGAACCAGCTTTTGTCGGGTGAAGCCGATGTCCGCACGGTCATGGCCGACCTGCAAGCGCGTCCGCTTCGGAGCGAAAACGCTTGACCACGGCCAAACCGATCCCGCCTGATCCGACCGAAATGGAGGGCGGCGATGTCAAGGCGCTGGCCAAGGGCGGGCGCACCAATTTTCTGGGCTTTCTGCTCCGCCTCGCCGCGCGTTTGCCCTTCCTCTATTTCGCCGGGCGCTGGTACGGGCCGGAAGCATTGGGCCGGTTTGCCTATGCGGTGCTGGTGGTCGAACTGGCCGCCCAGCTTGCGACATTAGGGCTGAAGCGCGGCCTTGCCGAACAATTATCCTCGACCGACCGCGATCCGGCCTGTGTCGTATGGGACGGAATATTGCTTGCCTTCATCGTGTCGATGGTCGCGGGCGGCATATTGATCCTGTTCCCGCACATCATGTTCCCGAACAGCCGGATTAACGATTTCGACCGTTTCTTCCCGCTCATCATCTTTGCGATTTCGGGCGCGGATATTGCCTTGGCGGCGCTTGCTTACCGTTTTGATATCGGCGCAACCGTGCGCGCGCGCTCGGTGGTCGAACCGTGGGCGATCAGCCTCGCGGCGTTCGGCTTTGCTTTCTATTCGCTGCGGGACGGCCTCATCCTGTCTTATGTCGTCGCGATGCTTGCGGCGTTCGTGACCGCGCTCATCCCGATGCTCAAAAGCTATGGCTTTCCGCGCAACTGGCAACCGCGTCCCTCCCGGCTTTGGGAGATAGCGCGCAAAAATGCGCCGCTTGCCGCCGCCGATGCGATTGAATGGGGTTCGCGTCGCCTAGACCTTGCCATTCTCGGCCTGTTTGCGACGCCAGCGGTGGTCGGCATTTATTATGTCGCCCAGCAAGTCGCCTCGCTGCCGCAAAAGCTTAAAACCAGCTTTGACCCGATTTTGGGGCCGGTCATCACGCGCAACCTCAAAGAAGGCAAGCTTAAGGAAATTGCCGCGCAAGTGAGCCAGGTCGGTTTCTGGATTATCGCGATGCAGGCTGGAATCGCGCTCGCGCTCGGCATCCCCGGTGAAGGGGTGATGGGGCTTGTCGGCCGCGAATTTGTCATCGGCACCGGCGCGCTCGCTTTCCTGCTCGCCGCCGAAGTGGTCGCCGCCACCGCCGTCGTCAGCGAATCGGTGCTGGTCTATGTCGCGCGCCACCGCAATCTTATGATCTCGGTCGCGATGCTGGGCTTGCAAGCGGTGCTGTCGGTTCTCTTCATCATGGTCGCCAAGCGGGTCGAACCCGATATGCCGATCCTGATGGCGGTTGCGGTCGCCGCTGCCCTGATGTGTGCGCTCGCCTTTGCCTCGATCGTCAAAGCGCGCCTCCTCACCCATTTGCTTGGCGCGAGTGTCAATAATTGGCGCTGGTCGCTGGTCGTTGCCGCGCTGTTTGCCAGCGTCGTCGGGATAGGCTTCACTTATCTTCCCGAATGGGCGGAACTGTTGTTCGGTATCCCGACGATATTGGCGGTCTATGGCTGGTGGATCTGGACACGCGGCTTCGGCCCGACCGACCGCGAGCTATTCCGCAAAGGCTCCAAAATCACCGAAGAAGCGAACGGGGCGTAAGGCGTTCAGCCTAACCGGTTCGCGACCAGCGCCTTCAAATCCCCTTGCACGCGCGGGCCGACCTGGGCGATGACCGCGCGGGCGCTGACCGCACCCATGGTGAGCGCCTCGTCAATCGAGCGGCCTTGTGCAAGACCGGCCAGAAAACCTGCGGCAAACAGGTCGCCCGCGCCGGTGGTGTCGATCACTGCATCAATCGGTTCGGCCTTGACCGTGTAGCGTTCGCCGCCCGTTACCGCGACCGCGCCATTGGCGCCGCGCGTGGCGATGAGCAGTGGGACTTTTGCCGCGACCGCCGCAACGCCTGCGTCAAAATCGTCCGTGCCGGCAAGTTCTGCCAGCTCATGTTCGTTGGCGAACATGATGTCGATCTTGCCTTCGTCCATCAGCGCCAGAAATTCGTCGCGATGGCCCATCACGACAAAAGTGTCGGATAGAGTGAAAGCGACCTTGCGGCCCGCTTGCTTGGCGATGGCAATCGCGCCTTCCATTGCGGCGCGCGATTGCGGCGCGTTCCACAAATAGCCTTCGAGATAAAGAATATCGCCTGCGCGGATCACATCGGCATCAAGCGCGCTTTCGGGCAGATATTGTGCTGCGCCAAGGAAAGTGTTCATCGTGCGCTGCCCGTCGGGCGTCACAAGGATGAGGCAGCGGCCGGTGGCGGGTTCGCCTGCGCGCGCGGCTGTCGCGAAATCGACACCGAGCGCGGTGAGGTCATGGCGGAACACACCGCCAAGCTGGTCATCGGCGACCTGCCCTATAAACGCACATTGCGCCCCCAAAGCCGCCATGCCCGCAAGCGTATTGGCCGCAGAGCCGCCCGACATTTCCATGCCCGGCCCCATCGCGTCATAAAGGTCGGCGGCTTCCTCATCATTAATGAGGCGCATCGAGCCTTTGACGAGTGCGCGTTCTTCGATGAAAGCATCTTCGGCGCGGGCCAGAACATCGACAATCGCATTGCCGACGGCGACAATGTCATAACGGGGAGCAGTCATTTACAGGATCACCTCGGTTAAAACTTTTGTCCGCCCCTAAGCGGTGTCGCCGATTATCGCAACTATTGTTGACCTTTGACTATTAGCCGGTCATTCCAAGCCGTGATGGTGCAAGCCTTTCTTCTCGCCTTGCGGCAATTATTCGAACCGCGCATTTTATGGGTGGTGGTCAAGGTCGTGCTGCTGACGCTTGGCCTGTTCCTTTTGCTGGGGGTGGCGGGTTATTATGCGCTGCTCGCGGTCGCGCCGCAGCTTGGCTATAAGATAGGCGAGGGCGAATCGGCGCTGATCGCCTTTCTGGTGACGTTCGGTCTTGGCTGGTTTCTGTTCCGCGCGGTCGCGATTTTCGTCATGGGGATTTTTTCCGACGAGGTGGTCGACTTGGTCGAGCGCAAATATTTCCCCGCTGCTGCCGCGCGGGCCAAGCCGGTCGGCCTTGGTCGGGGGATGAGGCTCGGCCTTGCCTCCGCAGGCCGCGCGATTGGCTATAACCTGCTTGCGCTCCCCATCTATATCGGGCTGCTGGTGACCGGCGTCGGGATGATTGTCGCGGTGATTGCGGTGAACGGCCTGCTATTGGGGCGCGATTTACAGGATATGGTGATGGCGCGTCATCGTGGCGAGCGGCGCGGACAAGGACGCCAGAGCGGCATAAGCCCTGACGCTATGATGCGCCCGCTCGCGCGCCCGACGCGCATCGCGCTCGGCCTTATCGTTGCGCTGCTTTTTCTGGTGCCGTTCGTCAATCTGCTCGCGCCCGTGCTGGGGGCGGCGATGGCGGTGCATCTGGTTCATGCGCGCGAGGGCCGGGCGTCCGCGCGAACAGACAGGATTGCCCGAAAGGATATGATATGATGCCTTACCGCCTGATTGTCCCGCTGGTCGCGATGGCAGCTTTGTCGGCGTGCGGCGCGGCGGTGCCTCCGCCCAAGACGGCACCCGCAGCGGTGCGGCCCGCGCCCAACCCCTATCTTGGTGCAGGCCCCGGCGCGCCGGTCGAGCTGGCCGGGAAAGATGCGCGCGCGCTCGGTAACCTGTTCGGCAAGCCGCGCCTTGATGTGCGCGAAGGGGCAGGGCGCAAGCTGCAATTCGTCAATGACCGCTGTGTGCTCGACGCCTATCTCTATGCCCCGCGCGCAGGAAGCGAAGCCGTCGTCACCTATGCCGAAGCCCGCGACCGCGCAGGCATCGATATGCCCGCCTCGTCCTGTAGCGCATTGCTTAGGCGGTAGGGGCTTAGGCGGTAAGTTCCGCCAACGCCCATAATGCGGCCTCGGCGACGACTTCGGAAGGGTCGGTGCAGAGTGTCTTCAGCACCGGCACCAGCGCCGTATCGCCACTATTGCCCGCAGCAATCGCGGCATTGCGCACCATCCGGTCGCGGCCGATGCGCTTGATGGGCGAGCCTGCAAAGACCTGACGAAAGCTGGCATCGTCAAGCGCGAGCAGGTCGCCAAGCGACGGCGCGACCATTTCCGCGCGGGGCAGGAAAGCGCGGTTGGCGGCGGCACTTTGCGCGAATTTATTCCACGGGCATACCGCCAGGCAATCATCGCAGCCATAGATGCGGTTGCCGATGGCTTTGCGAAACTCAATCGGGATCGGTCCCTTATTTTCAATCGTGAGATAGGAAATACAGCGCCGCGCGTCGACGCGGTAGGGCGCGGGGAACGCATCGGTCGGGCAAGCCTCTTGGCAGGCGGTGCAGCGCCCGCACCGGTCCTTGCCCGCCTTGGACGAGGGCAAAGCGAGCGTCGTATAGATAGCGCCGAGAAACAGCCAACTGCCATGATCGCGGCTGACCAGATTGCTATGCTTGCCCTGCCAGCCAAGGCCGGCGGCTTCGGCGAGCGGCTTTTCCATGACAGGGGCGGTATCGACAAAGACTTTGACATCGGCGTCCGCGCTATGATGGACCAGCCAGGTGGCGACCCGTTTGAGCGCGCGCTTGACGACGTCATGATAGTCCGCGCCTTGTGCATAAACCGAAATCCGGCCACGGTCCGGATGCGCGGCCAAGCCGAGCGGGTCTATTGCGGGCGCATAGCTCATGCCGAGCGCGATGACCGAGCGCACCTCGGGCCACAAGCCTTTGGGGCTGCCGCGCTGGCTGGCACGCTCTTCCATCCATAGCATATCGCCATGTCGGCCTTCATCGAGCCATTGTTTGAGCCGCGCGGCGCTTTGCGGGGCGGCATCGGCATCGGCTACCCCGTACGCGACAAAGCCCGCATCGCGTGCTTCATCCTGAAGCGCGGCAACAAGGGGCGCACCGGAATAGATGGTGGGGGGCTTACGGCTCATCGCGCCTCTCTTGCCAGATGATGCGCATAAGCTAAACCGTTCTTAAACAATCGCGGGTTAAGGCGGGCTTTCGGCCTGCTGCGCGGAACGGGATAAAGATATTGAACGACATGGTGTTGACGGCGGACAGGCTGGTCAAATATTTCGAAAATTATTGTGCGGTCGATAAGGTCAGCCTCGCGGTGCCGCGCGGCACGATTTATGGTGTGCTTGGCCCCAATGGTGCGGGTAAGACGACGACGATCCGCATGATGCTCGGCATTATCGACCCCGATAGCGGCACGCGCAATGTGCTGGGCGAAACCAAGCCGCGCCGTGCCGCCAACCGCATCGGCTATCTTCCCGAAGAACGCGGGCTTTACCCCAATATGGTCGCGCGCGAGGCGGTGGCCTTCATGGGCGCGTTGCGCGGGCTTGACTGGAAAACCGGCAGGACACGCGCGGGTCTTTTGATGGAGCAAGCGGGCCTGTCGCGCGTGATTGACGAAAAGGTCAAGAAAATGTCGAAAGGCATGGCGCAGATGGTCCAGCTTATCGGCTCCATCGTGCATCAGCCCGAACTGATCGTGCTGGACGAACCTTTTTCGGGCCTTGATCCGGTCAATCAGGAGCGGCTGGAAACACTGATCCGGGCCGAACAGGCGCGCGGCGCGACTGTGATTTTTTCGACCCATGTGATGGCCCATGCCGAACGTCTGTGCGACCGGCTGGCGATTATCGCACGGTCGAAACGTCGCTTTGAAGGGACGGTCGAGGAAGCGCGCGGGACCTTGCCGCTCTATCTGCGCTATATGCCGGAGGCGGGCGCGGACCCGGCCAAGGTGGCCGCCCTCCTGCCGTCCGGAGCCAATGCGCAAGGCGGGCTGTGGCAGGCTCCGGTCAAAGAAGGCGAAGCGCAAGCCGCGCTTGCCCGCATCGTCGAAGGCGGGCTGGGCATCGAGCGGCTCACGCTCGACCGCCCCGGCCTTCACGAAGCCTTTGTCGAAATTGTGCGCAAGGCCGATGCTGAAGCGGGCAGCAGCGCGGGCCTACCCGCCACCGGCCATGCGCAGGAGGAGCCATCGGCATGAACCAGAATATCCGGCAGGCCCTGGTAGTTGCGCGGCGCGACTTTCTGGCGATTGTGATGACGCCGACTTTCCTGTTATTCCTGCTCGCGCCGTTGCTGATGGTTGCGTTCGGAGGCCTTGGCGGCATGGGGGCCGCGGCGGTTGCCGATGGCAGCAGCGCCAAGGACCGCATCATCATCATCGCGCCTGCCGATGCGGTGCCGGCCTATCGCGCTGCCGACAAGATGATGCGCGACGGGATGATCGAAGAGATACAGCCGCCCGCGCTCCATTTTGTCATGCCCGGTGCGGATGTTCCCGCGCAGGCCAAGCGGCTGATGCTCGACAAGGATTATGACACGCGCGCGATCCTTTATGGCGATCCGGCGCGGCCCGTCATTATCAAGGCGTCGGACAAGACTGTGTCCGGTCCCTATCTCGCCAATCTGGCAACGCAAACTTTGCGCAGCGCCGCGCTCGGCGATCGTGCAGACATGGCCGCCAACCCCACTTTTGTCGTCGCCAAACAGGAACAGGATTCGCGCATGGGCCGCAATTTGCTGGCCTTTGTCGCGGTCATCACCTTGTTCATGCTGACGCTCATCCTTGCGAACCAGTCGGTCGGGATGATGGCGGAGGAAAAGGCCAATAAGGTCATCGAAATCCTTGCCGCCGCCGCCCCGCTCGAATCGGTGTTTTTTGGCAAATTGCTGGGGATGTTGGGGGTCGCTTTCCTGTTCATCGCCTTTTGGGCGGGGATAGGCGCGATGGCCTTGCCGCAGCTTATCGGGGCGGCGGACCCCAATATCGCCAGCGCGCTTGCGGTGGTTGCGCCTGCTATCGGCTGGCCATTGTTCGGGCTATTATGCTTTGTCTATTTCATCCTCGCCTTTCTCATTTTGGGCGCGCTGTTTCTGGGGATCGGCTCGCAAGCGGCGACCATCCGCGAAATCCAGATGCTCTCGCTCCCCATCACTTTGGTGCAAATGGCGATGTTCGGGCTGGCGACCGCCGCCGCTGCCGCCCCTGCCACGATGGTCGCGCGCATCGCCGAAATCATCCCGTTCAGCTCGCCGCTCGCTATGGCCGCGCATGGCGTGCATGACGCGGCTTTATGGCCGCATCTGGTCGCAATCCTGTGGCAAAGCGCCTGGGTCGCGCTCGTCATCTGGCTGTCGGTCAGGATGTTCCGTGCGGGCGTCTTGAAATCGGGCGGCGGCTGGTGGTCGAAATTGACCGGACGCCGCAAATTCCGCGCCGAGGATTTGGAGGAAGGTATGGCGTGAAGGGGGGGGGGGCTGGGGGAGCGTCCGCTAACCCTTTGCTCCCCACGCCCCTTCTCTCCAGCCCCGCAAACCTTCTCCCCTTGTGGGAGAAGGATACGAAGCCTTACGCCGCAGGCGTTAGGCGCAGTTGGTAGAGGGGTATGCGAACCGAAGGTTCGCGCGATTGCGGTGCAATCGCTTACCCCTCACCCAGCTCCGACTAGCGAGCAAGCTCGCAAGTCTACGCAACCCTCTCCCACAAGGGGAGAGGGGAGATTGTCTTAACTCTACTTCTCCCTTTCCCGTTTCCCTCGTTCCGCGCCTAATCCCCCCAACCCGCCAAATTAATTCCCCTCTTCCGCCGAATAGCCATTGACATATGTGTCAGTAAGGGCAGTCTGTCTTATGTAACGGCAAAAAGCCGGACGCCGCTTGATTCGTGATTCGCTTAAGCTGTTTCGCGACGGGCCAGAGGAGAGTGTTTGATGGACAACCAAGCCGTAGAGGAACTGACGCACGCATCCGGCATCGCCGATAGCCCCAGCGATACTGTAGGGGAGGACTGGATTCCCGAGCGGATGAATGTGCCGCGCAGCGAAGATCCGCCGCCCAGCGCGCCCAATGATATGAGCCGTCCCGAATTGTATCGCGAGGATAAATGGCAGGAGCCATTCCGCGCGATGCGTCGCGATGCGCCGGTCAATCGCTGCGAAAATAGTATTTTCGGCCCTTATTGGAATATTTCCAGCCATGCCGCGATCCAGCACGTCGAATCGCTGCCCGAACTTTATTCCTCGTCGTGGGAATATAGCGGCATCACCATTGCCGACCGCAATGATGATGACCGCATCCAGTTGCCGATGTTCATCGCGATGGACCGCCCGCAGCACACCGGCCAGCGCCGCACGGTCGCGCCCGCCTTTACCCCTGCCGAAATGACGCGTATGTCGGGCGATATCCGCCAGCGCACGGCGGAAATATTGGATGCGCTCCCGGTCGGCGAAAGCTTTGATTGGGTGGATAAAGTGTCGATCGAACTCACCACCCAGATGCTCGCCATCCTGTTCGATTTTCCGTGGGAAAACCGCCGCAAGCTGACCTATTGGTCGGATTGGGCGGGCGATATCGAAATTGCCACCAGCGCCGCGTTAAAGGAACAGCGGCTTGCCGTCCTTTATGACATGGCGGCCAATTTCAAACAGCTTTGGGACAGCAAACTCAACGCCGAACCCACGCCCGATCTCATCTCGATGATGATCCATAGCGAGGCGATGAGCCATATGTCGGACGAAGAATTTATGGGCAATCTTGTCCTGCTCATCGTCGGCGGCAATGATACGACGCGTAATAGTATGTCGGCTTATGCTTATGGCATGGATAAATTCCCCGACGAGCGCGCCAAGCTTGAGGCCAATCCGGCGCTCATTCCCAATGCCACGTCGGAAATTATCCGCTGGCAAACGCCGCTCGCGCATATGCGCCGCACCGCGACCGCCGATGCCGAACTGTTCGGCCATGAGGTCAAGGCGATGGACAAGCTCATCCTGTGGTATATTTCCGCCAACCGCGACGAAGCGGTGTTCGAACGGCCCGACGACATCATCGTCGACCGCGAAAATGCGCGGCGGCATCTGGCATTCGGCCACGGCATCCACCGTTGTGTCGGCGCGCGCCTTGCCGAATTGCAAATTTCGATCCTGATGGAAGAAATGGCCAAACGCCGCCTGCGCGTCCATGTGACGGGCGAGGTCGAGCGCACCAACGCCTGTTTCGTCCACGGCTATCGCAAGATGGGCGTCGAGCTGGAGCGGTATTGAGGCCGGTAAGGTCCCCGTAAATCGTCAATAAGCGGGCGCGAGAAAGCGCCAGCCTTGCGGACTATCGCTGTTAGTCGATGAGTAACATCTGGCGGCGGGGCAAAAGGCTGGCGTAAAAGCTCAGCACGATGGCGAGCGCCTTGGCGGCGAGCGGCCCCATGCCGATTCCCAGTCCCAGCATGATGGTGGCGCTGGTGACGATCAGGCCGATGGCCGACGCTTTGACAAACATCGCTTTTTGCCGGTCGCGCAGTTGCGAGACGGTGGCGGTCTGGTGGGCAAACACGCCTTGCTGGCACAGCCATCCGGTCACCACCGCGCCTGCTGCATAAGCAAAAGCAGCGGCCAGCACGGGGAGCATCATATGGGCGAGCGCGACACAATAAAGCGCAACATCGAGCGCCAAGCCGACGCCCGCTGCGCCCAGATAACAAAAGCCGTTCCACCGTTTGAAAGGACGAATCATCGCCTGCCTCCCCTGTGCGCCCTTCAGGACGCGCGGGAAAAGCTAATCTGTGATGGTTTCCATTTTGTTAAGGGATGGCGGATTTCGGGTGAAAGGCGGCGTTTTTTTGCGGGGGTGGAGGATGGGGCGCGCTTATCTATTGCCGGGCTTTAAACCCGCTCCACCGTTCCCAATGTCCGTCATTGCGAGGAGGCGAAGCCGACGCGGCAATCCGGTGTTGCGCAGCCCGGCTCCGGATTGCTTCGCTACGCTCGCAATGACGGATGTGGGGGATGACGGGGGCGGCACGGCGGTGGGAGGATAAGGACAAACGTCTCCCCCCCCCATACCGCGCTATTGCCACACCGCGCTATCCCCACACCGCGTAATCTCCGCACCGCGCTCGCTCCAGACTGCGCTCTCACCCCACACCGCTAGTGCTGAGCTTGTCGAAGCACGTCCATCAGTCTTGCGCTCAGCCTTCAACCCGTCCTTCGACGGGCTCAGGACTAGCGGAATATTGATGGGCGAACGCCCCTCAGCCTTGCGCCCCGCATCAGCCCCGCCCTTCGACAAGCTCAGGACTAGCGGGGAAATTAAAACCGCGCGCTCAGGGCTCAGGGCTAGCGGGTGAATTAAAGGCCCGCGCTTACACCCCCACGCTCACCTCAATGCCGGAAATGGCGCATCCTGGTGAAGACCATCGCTAGGCCAGCTTCGTCGGCGGCGGCAATGACTTCCTCGTCGCGGATCGATCCGCCCGGTTGGATGACGGCGGTGGCACCCGCTTCCACCGCAGCCAGCAGGCCGTCAGCGAACGGGAAGAAGGCGTCGGAGGCGACGGCTGAGCCGATGGTGCGGGGCGTTTCCCACCCGGCTTTGTCAGCAGCATCCTTGGCTTTCCAAGCGGCGATGCGCGCGGATTCCAGCCGGTTCATCTGGCCAGCGCCTATGCCTGCGGTGCTGCCATCCTTGGCATAGACAATCGCGTTGGATTTGACGTGCTTGGCTACCGTCCAGGCGAACAGGCAGTCGTCCAGTTCCTGGGGCGTCGGCGCGCGCTTGGTCACGGTTTTTAGGGCATCGCGGGTAATGCGGCCATTGTCGCGCGCCTGCACCAGATAGCCGCCCGCGATGCTCTTGACCTGCAAGCCGCCGCGCGCGGGGTCCGGCAAATCGCCGGTGAGCAATAGCCGCAGATTTTTCTTCCTGGCAAAGATTGCCTTGGCTTCTTCGCTTGCAGAAGGCGCGGCCACGACTTCGGTGAAAATTTCGCTCATCGCCTGCGCGGTGTCGGCGTCAAGCGGACGGTTGACCGCGATGATGCCACCAAAAGCGGAGACGCTATCGCAAGCGAGCGCGGCTTTATACGCATCGAGCAGCGTATCGGCACTCGCGACCCCGCACGGATTGGCGTGCTTCACAATCACCACGGTCGGCGGGCCATCGCGAAATTCGCTGACCAGCTCCAATGCGGCATCGGCGTCATTATAATTATTATAGCTTAATTCCTTGCCCTGCACCTGCTGCGCCTGCGCAATGCCATTGGCGTGCGGGCCTGCCGGAATATAGAGCGCCGCGCTCTGGTGCGGATTTTCGCCATAACGCAATTCTTCGCGCTTATTGGCGGTCAAGGCCAGCACATCGGGAAAGGCTTGTTGCTGGTCGGCAAAAGCGAACCATTGTGAAATCATGCCGTCATAGGTTGCGGTCGCGGCATAGGCTTTGGCGGCGAGCTTGCGGCGGGTCGCAAGGTCGGTCTCGCCTAATGCTACCAGCGCATAGTCAGCCGGGTCGGTGACAATCGCAACGCTCGCATGGTTTTTCGCGGCCGAACGCACCATCGACGGCCCGCCAATGTCGATATTTTCGATAATCTCGTCGCGCTCCGCCCCCTTGGCGACGGTTGCGGCGAAGGGGTAGAGGTTGACGACCACCAAGTCGATCGCGCCAATGTCATGTTCTTCCATCGACGCGACATGCTCTTGATTGTCGCGCACCGCCAAAAGGCCGCCATGCACTTTGGGATGCAAGGTCTTGACGCGGCCATCCATCATTTCGGGAAAGCCGGTGAGGTCCGATATATCGCGCACGGCAAGCCCCGCATCGCGCAACGCCTTGGCGGTGCCGCCGGTCGAGACAAGATCCACGCCCTTTGCCGCGAGCGCCTTGCCCAATTCCACAAGACCGCTCTTGTCCGAAACCGAAAGCAGCGCGCGTTTGATCGTAACCTTGTCCATGTTCATCCTGTTCAAAATTGAAAAATGTCAGCCGATATTCTTGACGAGCCAGCCGATGCTGCATCCGCCCGGTTCACTGGTGCCGGAGATGACAAGCTGCTGGGCCGGATGGGGGCGGCCTTGTCCGTCCACCCATAAACTATCTTCGATGGCGAGCGCGCCGCCGGTGCAGCGGAACTGCCACAGCGCGCCATCTTCAAGGCGTAAGAGTGCGCCCTGCCGGTCGGCGGTGAGCCGCACGTCGATGCCCGGTGCCAGATGGAAGCGCGCAGCAAAAGGCGCGGGGGCCTGTTTGCGCTTGCGGCCGGCGGGGATCAGCATATCCTCGCCGCGCAATTCCTGTCCGCCGGGGGCGAGAATGAGCAAGCGGCGATGCGCAAAGCCGTGGCGCTTCACATAGCCGTCATGGCTCATTTCAAGCCGGCTGCCGCTTTCGCTTTCGCGCCGGTCGAGTTCAACTTCGGTAACCCCGCGCCCCAGCGTGCCATCGTTCAAAATCGCGGTCGAATTGGTGTCGGCCAGCACCAGCGTCGAATGGGCGGCGGTCGTGCGCAGCCCTTGGGCGAGATCTTGCGGGATGGTCGCGCCGGTCAGCCCCGCGCCGCCGCAATTCACAAAAATGCGGTTGCTGCTGTGCGAAAATTCGAGCGCGAGCGTCGATGCGCAGCCCGCTTCGGCCAAGCGTGCGACCGGCGGCGGGGCGGCATCGACGATCAGCACGGCTTGCCCCGATGTGATGCGTTGATAGCCCCAATCGCGCGCCTGTTTGAGCGGGCGGGCGCGGATGCGGCTGCCTTCGACCACCGCGCGTACTTTGTCTGCGCCGGTCGCCCCGCTCCCCTGCCAATTGCCGAGGCCACCATCGCCGTGGGTGATGCCGAGCAAAGCGGGCACGGCCTGCGCCATGACTTCACTTAAAAAAGGCGGCGGGACGATGCCGACAGCGGCATAAGCGCGCTCCAGCATCGACAGCGCCATGACCGAATCCAGTTGCGCCGAAGGGGAACGCGAAATCGTGCCGCCATCGACATAGAAAGCGGTTTCGAGCGCTTTTTTTAGGCCCGCTTCACCGAATATCCGGCGCGGTTCTCCGCCCGGAATGAGCAAGGAGGCGGCAACCACGCCGGACCATGCCACCAGTTGCGGCAGTCCGGGCTGCATCTTGTCGGCGCTCAAATCGAGATGCCGCGCCATGCGCGCAATGCCGTTCAACACGGTCGAGCGCAGCACTATATCCTGATGCGACAAGAGCAGCGGCGCATGGGACGTCCAATAAAGCAAGCGCCAACCCACCAGATCGGCGCGCCACGCCGGCTCGCTCACCTGCTCGGCATGGACTTGGGTCCATTTGCGTAACACACGCTCGGCAATCGGGGCGGCTTCATTGCGCGGCGCGGCGCTCGCAAGGTCGCGCAGCCATGCAAAACTATGGATATAGTCGGCAAAGGGCGGGGGGACATCAAGCGCGCTGAAATCAATCGCGCGCACCGGCTGCTTCATCCCGCGAAACAGGAAATGGCCCGCGCGGATGGCTTGCCCCGCCGCCGGATCGCCCGCCACCGGGTCTTGCGGCACGGCGAGCAATTTGAGCGGATAGCGCCCTTTGAGCCGGAAGCGGTGCAACGGCGTGCGCCATGTCAGCCGCGTGAAATGATGCGCAATCCGGTCCCCCAGCGACAGCCCCTTGTCGCCGGACAGGCGGATGAGGCGCTTGCCCTCCTCGATCGGGTCACCCTCTTGTCCGATCTGGGCGGGGTCTATGGCTTTATCGGGAGGGGAATGATCGTCCATTCCGGCTGCTTAAGCACCTCTCAGCATCTGGATATTGGCGGCATAAGCATCAGGACCGCCACGGAAGGTCGCGGTGCCTGCGACCAGCGCCGTCGCCCCCGCCGCAATCGCGCGCGGAGCGGTGTTGGCATCAATCCCGCCATCGACTTCCAGTTCGATCGCGCGCCCGCTCGCATCGATGCGGCGGCGAATGTCTTCAATCTTGCGCAACTGGCTGTCGATAAAGCTTTGCCCGCCAAAGCCGGGGTTGACGCTCATCACCAGCACCAGATCAATATCCTCGATGAGATAATCCAGCACATCCACCGGCGTTGCGGGATTGAGCACAATCCCGGCTTGCTTGCCGAGCGATTTGATACGCTGCACGGTGCGGTGCGGATGCGGCCCTGCTTCGGGGTGAAAGCTGATAATATCCGCGCCTGCTTCGGCAAAAGCGTCAAGGAACGGATCGACCGGCGCGATCATCAGATGCACGTCGAACGGCTTGGCCGAATGGGGGCGCAGAGATTTTACAACGCCGGGGCCGATTGTAATATTCGGGACAAAATGCCCGTCCATTACATCGACATGGATCCAGTCGCATCCGGCCGCGTCAATAGCGCGGATTTCCTCGCCCAGCCGCGCGAAATCGGCGCTCAGGATGGAGGGGGCAATTTTGACGGGAGCGGAGTGTGCAACAGCTTCTACCATGCTCACGGCCCTTAGTCCGGAACCCTTTGGGGAGCAAGGGGAGAGGCCATGCTTTTACATGGATATCCACAGCATTTTAGGGGGGTGGAGGTGAGTCTTCGATGCAACAGGCGGACGATGAACCGTTCACCGGTGAAAAAAGGCGATTCATCTATGCGGCCTTATCGGCTAGAAGGCAGGCTGTCGGGGGCTTTGATGCGGCGCTTTTCCGGCATTTTTGATGCAATAATGCGCGAGTTTTATCTGTATTTCCAATGGCCTATCCGATGATCTATTATGCCGGCAAGGTGAACCGTTGCCCGACCTGTGACGGCACAAGCTGGTATTGCGGCCGCGTCGTCGCCGAATGTGCCACCTGCCACACCGCCGTCCCGCTCGCCGAATCCCACCAGCAAGCCTCCCGCCACACCGCCGTCCGCAGCCGCAAAGGTCCGACCGCGCGTTGGCGTGAGGTGGCATAGGGGCAGGGGGCGGGGGGCCATAGTCCTAATCTGCGTTTGCTCCGCTAGCAGCGAAGCTGCGTATCGAAGGGCGTTTGCGCAAGCCGGTGCTTCGATACGGCTCTGAAGAGCCTACTCAGCACGAACGGGTTATTTATAGTCCGGAATAATCCAAACCCTGCAGCGTCAGCCGAACTCCTTTAGTTAACCCGCACCCCTCAGCCCAATCCAAACCCCTCTGCGCCTCCCCAATCTCTGCACCTCTGCGCGAACCCCTTTCCCGACGCCAAGACACGCAAAAATCGCCACCCCCAAACCCCTGCTATTACAAGGTAACCTTATATCATGGGTGGACAAAAGGACGGTTTTGGCTAGGGTGCGCGCCATCACGTCCGCTAATCAAGCAGGACGGTCCCCAGGAGATATTGGTCCCATGATGAAGCAAATTTTATACGCCACCACCGCCGCTGCGCTTGCATTGGCGTCCACCGCCGCGCGCGCGGATGAAGGGATGTGGACGTTCGACAATTTTCCGGCTGAAAAGATGCGCAAAGATTTTGGCTGGGCACCCGACCAAGCCTGGCTCGACAATGTGCGCGGCGCGGCGGTGCGTTTGACCGGCGGTTGTTCGGCAAGCTTTGTGTCCTCGACCGGCCTTGTGCTCACCAACCATCACTGTGTGGTAAGCTGTTTGCAAGACCTGTCGACCGGCGATAGCGATCTGGTCGCGAATGGCTTTAACGCGCAAGGCGACCGCGCACGCGAACGCGCTTGCCCCGGCCAACAGGCCGAAGTCGTGACCGCCATCACCGACGTTACCAAGGACGTAAAAGCCGCTTTTGCAGGCCTTACCGGGGAAGCCCTCATCAAGGCGCGCGACGCGCAAATTGCCAAGATCGAGCAGGAAAATTGCACCGACCGCGACAAGACCCGCTGCCAAGTCGTGACGCTTTATGGCGGCGGGGAATATAAGCTCTACAACTACCGCAAATATAGCGATGTCCGCATCGTGTGGGCGCCCGAATTTGCGGCGGCTTTCTTCGGCGGCGACCTCGATAATTTCAACTTCCCGCGCTATGCGATGGATGCCGCTTTCCTGCGCGCCTATGAAAATGGCAAGCCGGTCGCGACCCCTGCGCATCTTAAATGGGACGCGCGCGCGCCCAAGGATGGCGAAGCAACTTTTGTGGTAGGCAATCCCGGATCGACCTCGCGCCTGTTTACCACCGACCAGATTGCGTTCGAACGCGAAGTGCGCTTGCCCGTCACGCTCACCACGATGAGCGAATTGCGCGGGCGGCTCATCACCGCGATGGAGCAAAGCCCCGAGAAAAAGCGCGAGGGCGGCGATACTTTGTTCGGCATCGAAAATAGCCTCAAAGTCTATATCGGCCGGTCGAAGGCGCTGAATGATGCGACCTTCCTCAAAACGCTCGCCGATAATGAAGCGGCGTTGAAGGCCAAGAGCGCCGGAAAGCTGGGCGATCCGTGGGGCGATATTGCCGCCGCAATGGGCAAATATCGCGACAATTATATGGCGGTGCGTTTCTCCAGCCCGTCGAGCGATTTGTATAGCTATGCCAAGACGCTGGTGCGCGCCGCCGAAGAGCGGACCAAGCCGAACAGCGAGCGGCTGCGCGGGTTTACCGACAGCGCGCTGCCGCTGACGCAAAAGACCTTGCTTGATGCGAAGCCGGTTTATCCCTGGCTCGAAGAACTGACCCTGGAATGGTCGCTCTCCAAAGCGCGCGAATATCTGGGCGCCGATAATAGCCAGACCCGGCTTATGCTCGGCAAGGAAAGCCCCGAAGGCTTGGCCAAGCGGCTTGTTACCGGCACCAAGCTCGCGGACCCTGCTTTCCGCAAACAGCTTTGGGAAGGGGGCGCGGCGGCCATCAAGGCGTCGGATGACCCGATGATCCAATATGCGCTGAAACTCGACAAGATGGACCGCGATTTGACCAAGCTTATCGACGAGCAGGTCAATGGCCCTGCAACGGCAGCGGGCGCGAAGCTGTCCGACGCGCGCTTTGCCGCTTATGGGTCGACCCAATATCCCGACGCGACCTTCACCCTGCGCATCAGCTATGGCAAGGTCGAAGGCTGGAAGGAAAATGGCCAGATGGTCCCGACCACCACCAAAATGGGCGGCACCTTCACGCGCGCGACCGGCAATGAACCGTTCGCGGTCGCCAAGGCGTTCGCGGCCAATGAAGCCAAGATCAACAAGAACCGTGTCTATGATTTCATCACCACCAACGACATTATCGGCGGCAATTCCGGCTCCCCGGTCATCGACCGCAATGGCCGCGTGATCGGAACCGCATTCGACGGCAATATCCACTCGCTCGGCGGCAATTATGGCTATCAGGGCGAAGTAAACCGCACGGTCGCGGTATCAACCGACGCGATTCAAGAGGCGCTGACCAGCATCTATCCGGCCCCGGCGCTGGTGGCGGAACTGGCGGGTAAGGGTAAGAAATAAGCCTGAATAAGCCTCAATCGGCTTTGAAAGCCGAGGTTATGACAAAGGCGGGCGGGGCAGCAATGCTCCGCCCGTTTTTGTGGCGCCCGTTATTTTTCGACCCCGTCTTTTTCTACCTCGTATTTTTCCACATACGTCATCCCCGACTTGATCGGGGATCCATCTCCCGCCCTCACCGCAAACCGGACGGTCAGGAGATGGACTCCCGCTTTCGCGGGAGTGACGAGGTTTTTTTGATTTCTGCCAGATTTTACAAATTCACATAGTTCTCACCCAAACGCGATTTATTTTCATGCGTGTGAGAATGGCCCGACTCAAGACCGCCTCCTCCACATATTCAGAAATTGACTGGGGCCGCATCCGGCTTGTGTAGGACAGCGGGAAATGTAGGGTGTGACTCCTTCTCCCTTGATGGGAGAAGGATATGTAGTCTTGGCGACGAAGGAGCCTAGACGTAGTTGGATGAGGGTGTGCTCTCCACCAAACACCTTGCCAGACGGAGAGAACACCCTCATCCAGCTTCGCCTAAACTCAACTTCGTTTCGTTAAGGCTCCACATCCTTCCCCCATCAAGGGGGAAGGATTAACCGATTCACCCCAGCGCGCGATATTTGAGTTCCGCTTCCGCGATATAATCGCGCGTTAGGGGAAGCGCGTCGCGGCTGCGGGCGAATTGATATTGGTAATTGACCATGCCGCCGCTTTCGAACGCCGCCGTCGCGCCTGCGAGATAGAAGGTCCACATCCGATAGAAACGCTCGTCATAGAGCGCGACAATCGCGTCCTTATTGGCGACGCAGCGTTTATACCATTCGCGCAATGTAAACGCATAATGGCGGCGCAGCGTTTCAAGGTCGGTCATGATCAGCCGGTTGGGTTCGGACGCGGCCAAGGTTTCCGACAGTGACGGACTATAACCGCCGGGGAAGATATATTTGCGCGTCCACGCATCCGTCGTCCCTGGAGGATTGATGCGGCCAATGGTGTGGAGCAGCATCACGCCATCTTCGGTCAACAAATTATGGCATTGGCGGAAAAACTCGCGGTAATTGGCGGGGCCGACATGTTCGAACATGCCGACCGATACGATGCGGTCAAATTTGCCCTGCACGTCGCGATAGTCGATCAGTTCAAACTTCACCTTATCGGCAACGCCCGCTTTTTCCGCCCGTTCGCGCGCGACTTTGAGCTGTTCTTCGGACAGGGTCACGCCCAGCACCTCGACACCCGCGACGCGGTTCAAATAGAGCGCCATCCCGCCCCAGCCGCAACCAATGTCCAGCACCCGCTGCCCCGGTTCGAGCGCCAGTTTGGCGGCAATATGCGCTTTCTTGTCGCGCTGCGCTTCTTCCAGAGTCTCGTCTTCCGGATGCGTCCAATAGGCACAACTATATTGGCGGTCGGCGTCCAGGAACAGGTCGTAAAGCCGATCGCTCAAATCATAATGATGCGCGACATTGGCTTTGGCGGCAGCGTGGCGGTTGATGCGGTTGACGCGCCCGACCACCGCCTTGCCGAGCTTTTTGAGCGGGCCGTCATCTTCCAGCTCCTTATTTTTTTCCCACGGATTATTAGCGCGGATGAAGGTGACGAATTCCATAATATCGCCGCCTTCAATGGTGAAGCGCCCGTCCATATAGGCTTCGCCCGCGCCCAGCCGCGGGTTGCGTGCGATGAAATTTGAGACTTTATCATCCCCAAGGCGCAAGACGAGGTCGGGCCAGCCGGGTTCGGCCTTGCCATAGACATGGGTTTTGCCGGACGGTTCGATCACCGTCAGCGTCCCGTGCTGGACCAGTCGCTTCAACGCCTTGTCCATCAACCACATAAGCGCCTCCTTGGATTGTGCCCCTGTCGCGATATGCTTTGGCACAGCGGGACAGCAAAGGGCAAGGCGCGCTTGGCTTTCATGGGATGGCCGTGGCTGCGCAACCGTCAAGGATGCGCGGCGGTAAATGGGTGAGGCGTCTCTATACGCCCCCGCAGACAAGCCTCACCCTGTCCACCCACCCGCTGACGGGGGAGGGCGTGACGATATGTTTGGCGGCGCGTATGGCCGCGCATGTGGCCGCTTGGAAGGGGCCGGTTCAGGCCGCGTAGCGTTGCTCCGCGGCCGGACGGGCCAGTTGGTCGAGCCAGGCGCGCGCCTGACGCTGCGCTTCCGAAATTTCCTCGCGCGTCATTTCCCCCGAAATTTCCGCGCGGCACATCTGGCCTTCCTTGCTGCCGCCAAGCGCCGCGAGATTGAACCATTTATGCGCTTCGACCAGATCATAATCGACACCCGACCCGGTCGAATAAGCGACCCCTAAATCAAAATAAGCCGAAACCTTGCCCTGTTCCGCTTCTGCAATCCGGCTTTCTATCAAAAAAGCCGCGCTTTTCATGCTATTACCCATCGAACCTGTTCCCTGTTGCGTTTCGATGGGATGAAATTCATCCATCTATGGTCAACAAAGGGTTAACAAGCGCGTGACTAATTTTGCTTACGCAAATAATCGTTGAAATTCAGTGATTTAACTTATGTAAAAACATGGGTTAATCCTGTCAGCCGACCGCGATATTGTCGATAAGCCGTGTGGTGCCTATCCGGGCGGCGGCAATCATGCGTGCAGGGGCGGCAAAACGGGTGAGCGGTTCAAGGCTATCGGCATGGACCAGCTCGACATAATCGATGCTCTTGAAGCCGCCGGAAAGGATCGCCGCGCGGGCCGCCTCCAGCGCATCGGCAACATCCGCCCCGCCGCTAATCGCGCGCGCGGCCTGCTGCATCGCGCGGTGCAGCACGGGGGCGGCGGCGCGTTCGGCGTCGGACAGATAGGCATTGCGCGATGACAGAGCGAGGCCGTCCTCCGCGCGCTCGGTCGGCACGCCGATGATCGTGACCGTCATATCGAGGTCCGCAACCGTGCGGCGGATGACCGCAAGCTGTTGCCAATCCTTTTCGCCGAATAGCGCGACCTTGGGGCGAATCCGGTTGATAAGCTTGGTCACGACCGTAGCGACGCCATCAAAATGGCCGGGGCGGGCTGCGCCATCCCAACGGTCGGCAAGCGCGCCGACGCGGATCATCGTATCAAAGCCGTCCGGATAGATGGACGCGACCTCGGGAATCCACGCAAGCGCCACGCCTTCGGCTTCCAGAAGCGCAATATCGGCGGCTTCTTGCCGGGGGTAGCTTGCCAAATCTTCATTAGGGCCGAACTGGGTCGGGTTGACGAAGATCGAAACGACCACCGCATCGGCATGGCGCTTGGCCTGTTTCACCAGTGCCATATGCCCGGCATGGAGCGCGCCCATCGTCGGCACCAGCGCAATCGTGCCAAAGTCACGGGAAAGACCCGCCAAGGCGGCTGGCAGTGATTTTACGTCACGGATGATTTGCACCAAGGTTCCGGCTCCGATAGAAGAACGCCCAATTCGTTCAAGGGGGGCACCACTAGTCGGAATCGCATGACAGCACAAACGCCACATTATATTATCTTTGCCAACGAAAAAGGCGGCACCGGTAAATCGACCAGCGCGGTCCATGTCGCGGTCGCCTTGGCGGTGCAAGGCTATAAGGTGGTCGGGCTTGACCTCGATCCGCGCCAGCGCACTTTTTACCGCTATCTGGAAAACCGGCTGGCGACCGCCGGACGGCGCGGCATTGATTTGCCGACCCCCGCTTTCGATGTGTTCACCGGCACCAGGGTCGAAGAATTGGACGCAAAAGTTGCGGAGATTAGCCAAGGCGCGGATTTCTTTATCGCCGATACGCCGGGGCGCGATGATGTTTTTGCCCGCCACCTTGCACCGCGCGCCGATACGCTGGTCACGCCGATGAATGACAGTTTTGTCGATTTCGATCTGGTGGGGCAGGTTGACCCTGAAACCTTCAAGGTGAAGCGCCTGTCCTTCTATGCCGAACTCATTTGGGAAGCGCGGCAAAAACGCGCCAAGACCGACGGGCGCAGCGTCGATTGGGTGTTGATGCGCAACCGCCTCCAGCATATCGAAGCGCGCAATATGCGCCGCGTCGGGGAAGCATTGGCGGAACTCTCCAAGCGTGTCGGCTTCCGCGTGCTGCCGGGGCTTGGCGAGCGTGTGATTTACCGCGAGCTATTCCCGTCCGGCCTCACCTTGCTCGACAAGGGGATGCTCGGCGACCTTGGCATCAGCCATGTCGCGGCCCGTCAGGAATTGCGCGAAATGATCGCGGGGCTGCAACTGCCGCGCCGCGAAGAAGCGCCGCGCCCCAACGGCCTCAACCCCTTTGCCGCCTCGGTCCTCGCGGCAAACTGATATTCCTTTAAACGCAAGGCGGACGCATCGTGGCGAAACTGCTTATCCTGATAGTGCTGGCGGGTGCGATGTGGTGGTTCTGGACCAATGGCCAGCGCCGCGCGGCCTCCGCCGATGTGCGCGAGGCAGCGCGCCTCCTCAACCTGCGCCCCGATGCGAGCCGCGAGGCTATTCTCGCCGCGCATCGCAGCCTGATCGAGCGCGTCCATCCCGACGCTGGCGGCTCGCCCGCGCTTGCCGCCAAGGTCAACCGCGCGCGCGATACGATGCTCGCCGCGCTCGACCAGCAGCCCCCGCTGCGCTGAATTTCCAGTTCCTTCTCTCCCCCAATAAGAGGATATTTTGTGACCCACCAGTTCCACCCGACCAGCCTTCGGGAATATGATATTCGCGGTATTATCGGCGAAACTTTGGGCGAGGCCGACGCCTATGCCATCGGGCGCGGCTTCGGCACTTTGGTTGCGCGCGCAGGCGGCAAGGCGGTCGCGGTCGGCTATGATGGCCGCACCTCCTCGCCGATCCTCGAAGCAGCCTTGGTCAAGGGACTGAACGAGAGCGGTATCCATGCGGTGCGCGTCGGCGAAGGGCCGACCCCGATGCTTTATTATGGCAGCGAAACTTTGGGCGTCGATGGCGGTATCCAGATTACCGGCAGCCATAATCCGCCCAATTATAACGGCTTCAAAATGGTGTTCCAGGGCCGCCCCTTTTATGGCGCGGACATCCAGACACTGGGCGTCATGGCGGCAAGCGGTGATTGGGACGAAGGCAGCGCCGGATCGGAAACGGTCGATATTATGGACCGCTATGTCGACCGGCTGGTCGAAGATTTTAAAGGCGGCACCTTCCGCATCGGTTGGGACGCGGGCAATGGCGCGGCGGGTCCGGCTCTGGAAAAGCTGGTCGCGAAACTGCCGGGCGAACATTTCACGCTCTACACCGATGTGGACGGCACTTTCCCTAATCATCACCCCGACCCGACCGAAGAGAAAAATCTTGCCGACCTGAAGGCGCTGGTTGCGGATAAGGGCCTTGATTTCGGCATTGCCTTTGACGGCGATGGCGACCGCATCGGCGCGATTGACGGCGAAGGCCGCGTGATCTGGGGCGACCAGTTACTCTCGATTTTCGCTGAGCCCGTGCTGAAGGAATTGCCGGGCGCGACCATCATCGCGGATGTCAAAGCCTCGCAGGCCTTGTTCGACCGCGTGGCCGAATTGGGGGGGCAGCCTGTCATGTGGAAAACCGGGCATAGCCTCGTCAAATCCAAAATGAAGGAAACCGCCTCGCCGCTCGCGGGCGAAATGAGCGGGCATATTTTCTTCAAGCACCGCTATTACGGTTTTGACGATGCGCTGTATGCGGCGGTGCGGCTCATCGAAGCCTCGCATTTGCTGGGCAAGAGCGTGACCCAATTGCGTGGCGAAATGCCCGCGATGGTCAACACCCCCGAAATGCGCTTTCAGGTCGATGAAGCCCGCAAATTTGCGGTGGTCGATGAAGTGCTGGCGCGGCTCGAAGCCGATCGCGCAACCGTCGACCGCACCGACGGCGCGCGGGTCAATACAGCAGACGGCTGGTGGCTGTTGCGCGCATCGAACACGCAAGACGTGCTGGTCGCAAGGGCAGAGGCCAAGGATCAGGCAGGGCTGGAACGGTTGCTTGCGCAGATTGATGAGCAACTGGCGCTATCGGGATTAAAACGCGGGCCGCAGGCGGGGCATTGACCCAACTCCCCTCCCGCTTGCGGGAGGCGATAAAGGCTCAAAACAACCGCGTCAGATAATAAAACACCGCCGCAACGCTCGCTGACGCCGGGATCGTAATAATCCACGCCATGAAGATATTCCCCGTAACGCTCCAGCGCACCGACGACGCGCGTTTGGCGGTGCCTGCGCCGATGACGCAGCCGGTGATGGTGTGGGTGGTGGAGACGGGGATGCCCATCGCGCTTGCGGCAAACACCATGATCGATCCGCCCATCGACGCGCTGAACCCTTGATGCTGGGACAGCTTGGTGATTTTCGAGCCCATCGTCTCGATAATCTTCCACCCGCCCGACAAGGTGCCAAGGCCGATGGCGACATAACAGCTAATCGCAACCCAATGCGGCACATGGAACTCGCCACCGAGATAGCCGGTCGAATAGAGAAGGACGGTGATAATCCCCATCGTCTTTTGCGCGTCGTTAAGCCCGTGGCTCAGCGAATAGGTGGCGGACGAGAGCAGATGGAGATAGCGGAAATCGCGGTCCGCGCGCCGCACGGTTGCGCCTTTATAGAGCCAGCTTGTGACGAGCATGATTGCCATCGACAACATCATGCCCAAGGTCGGCGACAGCACAATAGCGATGAGCGTCTTGTTCAGCCCCGCCCATTCAATCGCGCCAAAGCCCGAATGGGCGACACCAGCGCCGATAATCCCGCCGATGAGGGCATGGCTTGACGAGGAGGGGATGCCCTTAAGCCAGGTCACGACATTCCAGAACATCGCACCGATGAGCGCGCCAAACACGACGGCGGGGGTCACCAGATCCTTGTCGATCAGCCCCTTGCCGATGGTTTCCGCAACCTTGTGGAGCGCGGGGAAAGCCAGCATCAGAAAATAGGCCGCCGCGTTGAAAAAAGCCGCGAACAGCACCGCCTTCACCGGGCTCAGCAATTTGGTCGCGACCACCGTCGCAATCGAATTGGCCGCATCATGGAGGCCGTTCAAAAAGTCGAACAGTAGCGCCAATATGATAAGGCCGACCAGCAGCGGGAAGGCGAGTTCGTGCATAGGCTGTCGTCCTGTCCCGGCGGGTTAGCTATGGTCGATGACGATACCGTCAATTTCATTGGCGACATCTTCAAACCGGTCTACGACGCGCTCCAAATGGCTGTAAATTTCGCGCAGCACGATGAATTTGAGCGTGTCGGTCGCGCCATATTGGTGGAACAAAGCGCGCAGGCCCGCCGCGTGGATCTTGTCCGCTTGGCCCTCCAGATGGACGAGCCGTTCGGTCAAAGTGTGGAGCCGCGCGCCATTGCCCGCTATGTCGCGCAGCAGCGGCAAGGCTTCGGCCGTCACGCGCGCGGCATCGACGATAATCGCCGCCATATCGCGCATCCCTTGGTCGAACTCGGTGATTTCATAAAGGTCAATCGCGCCCGCCGTCTGCTGCATCTGGTCAATCGCATCATCCATCGCCGAGATCATATCGATGATCGAACCCCGGTCGAATGGGGTGAGGAAGGTGCGGCGTACGGTCTGCAACACTTCGCGGATGATGTCGTCGGCATCATGTTCGCGCTGTTCGATTTCCTTGATATGGTCGGCCATGCCGGGACCGCCCTGGAACAGACGCGCAAGCGCCTCGCTCGCGGTGGTTAAGGTGACGGCATGGGCTTCGAACAGGTCGAAGAAATTGCCTTGCTTGGGGAGCATGGCCTGAAACCAGTTGAACATCCCTGTTCCTTTTTTGAGTTCCTTGGCGCTCGTCGCGATAATGCCCTGCGCGGGCGTCACATCGCTGGCGCGGAAATGGAGAATGAGTTGTTTCAAATCCGGCTCGTCCACCGCAGCGGCGGCTTCGGCAAGCGGGAACCAGCGCCGTTCGCGCTCGTCCATTTCCTCCCAATCATCGAGTTCGGTCATGACCAGCACAGGGAACACATCAACGGTGAGCAGCAAGGACGCGCCGGTGCGCTTCTTTTTGCGATAGCTATAATGGCCGATCGGGGTGGGGCAGGCCGCCCCGCGGATACCCGCTTCCTCTTCCGCCTCATGCGCGGCCGACGCGTGCGCGGACAGGCCCGCAATCGGATTACCCTTAGGCAGCACCCAGCGTTTCGTCTCGCGCGATGTCACGAGCATGATCTCGACCGGCGCGTCAATCGCATCGCTGGTGGTGCGATAGGGCAAGGCTGCAATCTGGTTGATAATGATAGTCCCGGTAAAGATTTATGACATTTTTATGACACGCGCTTTATCCCCGCGCGCGGTCCGGTGCAAGCGGATAGCAAAGCGCACGCAACCCCTTATGGACAAGGGCGCGTTGCGACTCATCGGTTTATGCTATCGTAAACCGGTGTCGAAAAGAGTGCGGACAAATTTTTACGCGATGGCGCGGCGTTTGATGCGCGCGCGGATTGGGTGCGGCAGTAGCGGCCATGAGGAGGGCGATCATTTAACTCCCCTCCCCTTCAGGGGAGGGGCCGGGGGTGGGGGTTGTTATTAAAGAAACATGCGCTCCATCAACAGCCCCTCCCCAAACCCCTCCCGCACGCGGGAGGGGCTTAAAGGCACCTCACCCCCACTGTTTCGCAGGATCTTGCGCGGGCGGGGTTTTTTGGGCGCTTCTGACATCGGCGATGAAGCTTGCCGGAAGCGGGGTGGCTTCGCCGGTGTCCAAGTCCATATGGGCATAGACGATGGTGATGTCTGTCAGCCGTTCCGCGCCCCGGAAGATTGCGACGTGCAACGTGAAGCTGGTCCGCCCGATGCGGCTTACCCGCGCGACTATGTCGATCATGTCATCAAGCACGGCGCTTGCATGATAGTCGATTTCGGCGTGGACGACGAAAATGTCGGTGCCATATTGGTGGAAAAACGGCCCCGGCTGCCCTTCGCCGAGCATCCGGAAATATTCGGTCACACCAATATCGGCATAGATGAAATAATTGCCGTTAAAGACGATTTTCTGCCCGTCTATCTCGTTATAGCGCACGCGCACGCTATGCGTGACAGGGAATTCGTCGCGCGGCATTTCCCACAAAGCATGATCCATTAACGGGCCTCCAGAGGGCGACATTCATTGGCGAGCCAGGCGCGGTCATCGGCTTCCAGTTCGGGACCGAGTATGTCCATCACCTTGGCATGATAGGCATTGACCCATGACCGTTCGGCCTCGTTCAGCATCGACGAATCGATCAGCGTGCGGTCGAGCGGCGCGAAGGTCAGCGTTTCAAAGCCGAGCATCGGCTGTTCCGCGCCCGCAATCTCGCGCGGTTCGACCACCACCAGATTTTCGATGCGGATGCCGAATTCGCCGGTCTTATAATAGCCCGGCTCATTGGACAGGATCATGCCCGCCTTAAGCGGTTCTTCGGTGCCGGCCTGACCGCCCGATGATTTGGCGATGCGTTGCGGGCCTTCATGGACGGCGAGGAAGCTGCCCACGCCATGACCGGTGCCATGCGCATAGTCGACGCCATCTGCCCATAAATATTGGCGCGCAAGCGTATCAAGCTGCGACCCTGCCGTGCCTTCGGGGAAGACCGCGAGCGCGAGCGCGATATGGCCTTTCAACACTTGCGTATAACGGCGGATCATTTCATCCGTTGGCACGCCGACCGCGATGGTGCGGGTGACGTCGGTGGTGCCATCTTCATATTGGCCGCCCGAATCGACCAGATAGAGATTGCCGCTGGTGATGGGGAGATTGCTCACCTCATCGACGCGATAGTGCGGGCTTGCGCCATTGGGGCCGAAACCCGAAATCGTGTCGAAAGACAAATCTTTCAAAAGCCCGGTCTGTTCGCGCAGCCGCAACAGTTGGGCGGCGGCGGACAATTCCGTTTGTCCGCCTTCGGGGAGCGCGCTTTGTGCCCAGCGCAGGAAGCGCGACAAGGCCGCGCCGTCGCGCGCTTGAGCGGAACGCTGTCCGGCCATTTCGACGGGGTTCTTGACGGCTTTCGCTAAAACAGTCGGGTCGCGGTGGCGGCGGATGGTCGCACCGGCTTGTTCCAACCGCGAGAAAATCGCCGAAACTGCCCGTTCGGGATCGACCGCAACCTTTTTGCCTTTCAAACCGTCCAAGCCTTGCTCGAACGCATCGCGATCATGGATACGCACCGCATTGCCCAAATGCTGGATAAGCTGCGGCGTCACCTTTTCGGGCGCGATAAACAGGTCGGCCGTGCCATCGGCGTTGAGGATCGCATAAGAGAGCGCAACCGGCGTGTGGGTCACATCGGTTCCGCGAATATTGAGCAGCCACGCAATCGAATCGAGCGCGGTCACAATGGTTGCATCCAACCCGTTGGAGGTCAGCCAGTCGGCAATTTCCGCGCGCTTGTCGGCGGCATTGCGGCCTGCATATTCATCGCCATGCGCGGTGGCAGGCGCAATCGAGGGCGCGGGCTGGTCGGTCCATACCGCGTCCAGCGGATTGCTATCGACCGGCACCAGTTCGATGCCCTTGGCCTCAAGCAGAGCGTGCGTCCCGCGCACCCAGTCAATCGTGTGGAGCCAAGGGTCGAAACCGATCTTCGCCCCCGCAGGCGCATTGGCTTCAATCCAAGCCGCAGGGCTGGATTGCGGGATACCGACATAGTCATAATCCTCGCCCGAAACCTGTTCGGTGACTTGCAACGTATAGCGTCCATCGACGAATACGGCAGCCTTTTCGCCTGCCTTGCCGGTCAGCACCACCGCGCTCCCCGCCGAACCGCCAAAGCCGGTGAGCCACGCCATGCGCTGGGCATAGCTGCCCACATATTCGGACATATATTCGTCCACGATGGGGACGATGAAGCCATCAAGGCCGCGGGCGGCGAGTTCGGTGCGCAGCGCCGCAAGGCGCGCTTTATGCTGTTCGAGGGTGGACATGAATCATTCCTTGTTTCACCATGGCCGCTTGACCGCATCGGGCGATACGAAGGGGGCAGGGCATATGACCATATCCTTTAGGCGAGGCATGGCCGTAATGGCTAGTCCCTTCCTCTTTCTGGTCGCTGCCTGTGCAAGCCTTGACGGTGTGGACGTAAATAGTGCGAAAGATGATCCGGTTTTGACGACAAATCATGATGTAAAGCAAGCTGTTACCCCGACCCCGCCAGTGGCTGCGCAAAAGCCGCACCGCGCAAGCGCGCATGGCAAAAGCTGGGATGATCCGTGGGCATGGCTGCGCGATTCCGGCTATCCGGAGGTCGATGACCCCGAAATCCTTGCCTATCTGAACGCGGAAAACGCCTATTTCACCGCCAGTATGAAACCTTATGACGGGCTGGTCGAAGAGCTGTTTCAGGAAATGAAGGGCCGCATCAAGGAAGATGAAAAATCGGTCCCGCAAAAAGATGGCGCGTGGGTCTATTGGACCGAATTTGAAAAGGGTGGCCAATATAAGAAATGGTATCGCCGCGCGGCGGGGCCGGATGGCAAGGGCGTGGGCGAAGCGATTTTACTGCTCGACGAACCCGCGCTTGCCAAGGGCAAGGAATATTTCCGGCTTAGCGAATTTTCGGTGAGTCCCGATGGCAAGCTGCTTGCTTATTCGGTCGATGATAATGGCTCCGAGCGGTTTGAAGTGCGCTTCAAAAATCTCGAAACCGGGGCGCTGCTCCCCGATACCATCCCCGGCACCTTGTCGAGCATCGAATGGTCGGCGGATTCGGCGATGGTTTTGTACGGCCTTGCCAATGAAAATTGGCGCACCGACAATATCCATGTCCATAAGCTCGGCACGCCGGTGAGCAGCGACAAACAGATTTTCAAGGAAGCCGATATCGGCTTTTCCTGTGATGTGGGCGTGACCGCTTCGGAAAAATATCTGGTGATTGCGACCGGTGACAATGAAACGAGCGAAGTCCGCCTCATCCCGCGCGACAATCCGTTCGCCAAGCCGATCCTTGTGTCGCCGCGCAAAAAGGGCCGCGAATATAGCGTCGAAGAACATGACGGCACGCTCTATATCCACGCCAACGACACCCACCCCAATTTCCGCATCGCGACCGCAAGCCTTGCCAAGCCCGACCAGTGGACCACACTGATTGCGGGAGCGGACAATTTCTACATCACCGATTTTTCGGCCTTCCGCGATTATTATGTGGTCGAAGGCCGCGAGAGCGGGCTGGACCAGATCGAGGTGCGTTCTTATGCGGACCCCGCCAAGATCACGCGCATCCCCTTCCCCGAAGCAAGCTATTCGGCGGGTCTCGACAGCAACCCCGAATATGGCACGCACACGCTGCGGCTCGCTTATGAATCGATGGTCACGCCCGACACGGTCTATGACTATGATGTCGATACAGGTGCGCTCACAACCTTGAAGGTTCAGGAGATACCGAGCGGCTATAATCCGGCCGACTATGTGACCGAGCGCGTGGAGATTAAGGGCCGCGACGGGACGATGATCCCCGTGTCGCTGGTCTATAAAAAAGGGCTGGCCAAAAATGGCACCGCCCCGCTCCATCTTTATGCCTATGGCGCTTATGGCTATGCGGTGCCGCCGAGCTTTTCGACCACGCGATTAAGCCTTGTCGATCGCGGCTATATTTACGGCATCGCGCATATTCGCGGCGGTGATGATCTGGGGCGCAACTGGTATTTGCAGGGAAAGCTCGACAAGCGCCAGAATACGTTCAACGATTTTGTCGATGTCGCCCAAGGCTTGGTCGATAAAGGCTATACAAGGCGCGGCAAGATTTCGGCCTCGGGCGGCTCTGCGGGCGGCGAGCTGATGGGCGCTATCGTCAATATGGACCCGAGCCTGTGGGGCGCGGTCGTCGCCCATGTGCCGTTCGTCGATGTCATCAATACGATGATGGACGAAAGCCTGCCTTTGACGCCCGGCGAATGGCCTGAATGGGGTAATCCGATTACGGACAAGGCCGCGTTCGATTATATGTGGCGCTATTCGCCTTATGATAATGTCACCGCCAAAGCCTATCCGCCGATGCTGGTGACGGCGGGGCTCAACGACCCGCGCGTCACTTATTGGGAACCGGCCAAATGGGTCGCCAAATTGCGTGCGACCAAGACCGACACGAATCTGTTGCTGCTTAAAACCAATATGGGGGCAGGGCATGGCGGCAAGTCGGGCCGGTTTGAATCGCTGCGCGAGGATGCGGAAGAACAAGCCTTCATCCTTAGCCAGATGGGGATGGTGAAATAGGCGCGCGGGCAGGGTATCCGGTAGGGGTTCGGGCGGGGACAAAAGCAGTCCGGACAACTTATCTTTGCCGACCCATGTTGCAACGCACAAAATATTAGACAGACCTGCCCGAAACCGGTATATCGCGGCCATTATGTCATCACCCGCAATCGCCTTGGAGGCTATCGCCCGTTTGCGCTGTGTTACCGCGACCTATAATCGCGGGGTCGTCACGCTTGCGCCGCATATCTTATATACGCGCCATGACGAGCTTTACATCGACGCCACCACCATTGACCGCGACGGCAACCCGCCACGCGAAGTGAAGATCGGCACGTTCAAACTGGACGGCCTTGGCGACCTCACGCTGGTGGAACAAGAATTTGCCCCCAATGCACTGTTTGAACCGCAGGCCGAAAAATATGTTGGAGTGACGTTGTTGGCCGTGGAGCCGATCGCGCAAGCGGCGTAGCGCGCGCATATCCCCTCCCGCGCGCGGGAGGGGCAACGAAGACTTAATGAGCGTCAGCGAATTTAGTCGAGTGGGGTGGGCAGAGTTTTAGGCTGTGCTTTATGGACAGACCCACCCCCGACCCCTCCCGCAGGCGGGAGGGGGGAGATATATATTACCCCCGACCCAGTGACCTCGAAACTGCCCCCGGCAGTTTCAGATTTTGACGGGGGCATAATCTCGGTCACTCGCAAGTGGGAAGGGAGATTATGGCGCTCTACCCTTCAAGCAACCCCAACCCCTGCAACACCCGTTCCAGCCCGTCAGCCCCGGCAAACACATGCCCGCGCATCCCTTGCGCTTCGGCAGCGGCGACATTTTCCGGACGGTCATCGACGAACAGGCACGCGTCCGGCTCAACGCCGAACCGCTCAATCGCGAGCCGGTAAATCGCCGGATCGGGCTTGAGCAATTTTTCTGCCCCCGACACCAATATATCGCGGAACGGCGCGAATAGTTCGGCTTCGCGCGCTTCAAAGGCGGGCCAGAATTCGGCGCTGAAATTGGTGATGGCATAAAGCGGCACATCCCGCGCGGCGAGCCTGCCGACCAGCGCCCGCATCCCCGGCAATATCGCGCCCAATGTCTCGCCAAAGCGCGGGCCGAACAGGCGGATCAATTCTTCATGCTGCGGATGGGCGGCGATCAATTCCGCGCTGGTATCGGCAAAGCTGCGTCCGGCATCATGCTGGAAATGCCATTCGGGCGTCACCACTTGGGTCACGAACCGCTCCAGTTCGGCAGGATCGGCGATCAGCGGGCGATACAGCTCCCTTATATCCCATTCGACCAGCACTTTGCCGACATCGAAAATTACGGTCGTCACTGCGGAAACCGCTATCCTGTCCGGCATCGTTTGGCCTTTCTTTCAGGCACGCAAAAACCGCCGCGCGGGCCTTCCCGAACGGCGGTCTTCAACATTATACCTTCGAATCAATAAGCGTGGGCGATTAGCCCTGACGCGCCTTGAAACGACGGTTGGTCTTGTTGATGACATAAGTACGGCCGCGACGACGGATCACGCGGTTGTCGCGGTGACGGTCTTTGAGCGACTTAAGGCTGTTGCGGATCTTCATGGCGAAACGCTTCCAAATAAAAGGTTACATTGAATGTGAAGGCGCGCAGTTACGGGGCGCACGGGATAAAGTCAACCCGATTCGGGGGATTTTTCCCTAAGATGCGCGCGCCATGAGCGACTTTTCCCACGCTAGCGCATGGCCGACAATGGTGTCGAGGTCATCATAGCGCGGTTGCCAGCCGAATCGGGCAAGGATGGCGCGATTATCGGATATGAGCGAATCAGGGTCGCCTGGGCGGCGCGGTTGCAGTTCGCGGGTAAGCGTGACGCCCGCTACCCTGTCCACCGCGTCCAGCACATCCAGCACCGAAAAGCCGCGCCCATAGCCACAGTTCAACCGCAGGCTGGTGGCAGGATCGGCGACCAAAGCATTGAGCGCCAGCACATGCGCCGCTGCCAAATCGCTCACATGGATATAATCACGCACCCCGGTGCCATCGGGCGTATCGAAGTCGCTGCCGAATATTGCGACCGAGGCGCGCTTGCCGAGCGCCGCTTCGCCCGCCACCTTGATGAGATGGGTTGCGCCCGCCGTCGATTGGCCGGTGCGCCCGTGCGGATCGGCCCCTGCGACGTTGAAATAGCGCAAGGCACAATAATTTACATCTTCGGCCGCCGCAGTATCGGCCAGCATTTGTTCGGTCATCAGCTTCGACCAGCCATAAGGATTGATCGGGCGCTGCGGTGTTTCTTCGGTGACGGGCGATACATCGGGGATGCCATAGGTCGCCGCTGTTGACGAAAAGATGAAATGCTTGACCCCTGACGCCACCGCAGCGTCGATGAGGTTGCGGCTCGCGGCGGTGTTATTGCGATAATATTTCAGCGGATTTTCCACCGATTCCGGCACCACGACCGACCCTGCAAAATGGAGGATCGCGCCGATATTATGGCGGCGGATAGTATCGCCGACCAGCGCCATATCGGCCACATCGCCTTCGACGAACGGCACATTGTGCGGCACCGCCCAGCGGAATCCGGTGACGAGATTGTCGATAACCACCACCGGCCAGCCTGCATCCTGCAAGGCCAAGACCGCGTGGCTGCCGATATATCCGGCACCGCCGGTCACAAGAACGGGAAATTTCTGTGTCATGGCGCGTAGTCCTAGCAGAAAGAAGTTAAATGACAGTTCATCACATTTGACCTAGGGTTTGCCATTATGAAAATCACCCCGCTTTTGCCCCTCCTGTTGATGGGCGCCGCTTTGACCGGTTGCGCGACCAGCGGTTCCGGCCCCGTTGATGTTACCCGCTTCCACCGCGCCGATCAGGCCGCCTTGGCGCCCGGCTCTTACACGATTGATGCCGCCAGCCCCTATGCGCCGCAAGGATTGGAGGGCGCGGTATGGACGCAAGCGGTTGCGCGCGAACTCGACCGTTTGGGCTTCGCCCGCGAAAATGGCAGCCGCGCGAGCTATAGTGTCAAGGTTACGCAAAGCCGGGGCATAATTGATCCGGCCCAGCGCGGACGGCGCTCGCCCGTATCGGTCGGCGTTGGCGGCTCGACCGGCAGCTATGGCAGCGGCGTCGGGCTTGGCATTGGCATAGACCTGTCCGGCCCGCCCAAACCGCGCATCGGCAATGACCTGTCGGTGCAAATCCTGCGCAACAGCGACAAGGCCGTCATGTGGGAAGGCCGCGCCTCCACCACCGTCAAACAAGGCACCCCGGCGGCAGAACCCTCCGCCGTAGCGGCAAAAATGGCCGAAGCCTTGTTCAGGGGCTTCCCCGGCGAGAGCGGTAAGTCTATCAAGGTCCCATGAACGACATTCAAATTGCGTCCGTCTTTGACAGCGGCAACATCATAGTAAACCAGATCACCGGCACCACCGCGCGCCTTGCCATCCGCAAGGATCGCGAATCGGACTTTTTCCAATGGTTCCACTTCCGTGTCGCCTGTTCGGTCGGTGATGCGCTGGAATTCCATATCACCGGCCTTGCCGAATCGGCCTATCCGGATGGCTGGGTCGATTATAAGGTATGCGTGTCCGAAGACCGCGAATATTGGGCGCGCGCGACCACCGATTATGACCCCGACGCCGATGGCGGCACGCTCATTTTCCGCTGGGAAGCGACCAGCGATGTGGTGTGGTTTTCTTATTTCGCGCCCTATTCGCTCGAACGCCATTATGACCTCGTCGCCAACGCGGCGGCGCATGAAGGCGTGCGCCTGCGCCAGCTTGGCACCAGCCTTGAAGGCCGCCCGATCGACTGCCTCGAAATGGGCGAAGGCGACAAGCAGGTGTGGCTCTATGCGCGCCAGCATCCCGGCGAAAGCATGGCCGAATGGTGGATGGAAGGGGCGCTGGATATGCTCACCGATCCGCAAGATCCCCATGCGCGCAAGTTGCTCCAGACCTGCCGCCTCCATATCGTGCCGAATATGAACCCGGACGGCAGCTATCGCGGGCATTTGCGCACCAATTATGCGGGCGTGAATTTGAACCGCGAGTGGGATAATCCGACCAAGGAAAAAAGCCCCGAAGTCTTGTGCGTGCGCAATGCGATGGACGAAAGCGGCGTCGATTTCGCCATCGACGTGCATGGCGATGAAGCGATTCCGGCGGTATTCTTTGCCGGTTTCGAGGGCATCCCGTCATGGAATGATGCGCAATATGGCAAATTCACCCGCTTCCGCGATGCGCTCGCGCGCCGCACGCCCGATTTCCAGATTGAACTGGGCTATGAAGAATCACAGCCCGGCACCGCCAATCTTTCCATGTCCACCAACCAGCTCGCCGAACGCTTCGGTGCGACCGCGATGACGCTCGAAATGCCGTTCAAGGACAATAAATTCCTTGCGGACGAAGAACATGGCTGGTCCCCCGAACGCTCGATGCAACTCGCCCGCGATTGTTTGGCAACGCTCGCGGAGTTGGTCGACGAGGTGTGATTTTAACGCCTTAATGTCCAAGCACATCCCCACTGTCCGTTCGTCTTGAGTGCCGCCCTGAAAGGGCGGTGTATCGAAGGACAGGCTGCGCGCGCAACCGGTCCTTCGATACGGCTCTTCGAGCCTACTCAGGACGAACGGAGGTTGGGGAGTCAGGCCAGTCTCAGCGAACGCGCGTGCGGGGGTAATTGCTTTTGTCTTGGTTCACGCCGGGGCGCAGAGGCAGAGGAGGCGCAGAGAGGATGCGCGCGATGGAATAGAGGCGCCACCTAAGCCGATTCCCCAACCACGCCTCCCCCGCGCCTTTTCTCCACCACGCTGCCGCAACCATATTGACAGCCACGCCCGCGCGTGTAATTGCGAGTCATTCTCAATATCACCGCAAGAAGCGCACCCGCGACCCATGTATCATTTTGTCGACCGCCCTTTGCTCTCCTTGCCCGGAGAGGCCCGGATGCTTTTGGGGGCGATGCGGCTGTGGCGCGAGGCGTATCGCGCGCATCATTGTCCGGCGGCGGCACTGATGCCGCTATTTGTCGGCCCGCGCGCTGCGGCGATTGCGCCGGTGCATATGGTCATGGCGATCATGCTGCTCGATGCCGCGCAGCCTTTGGAAATAGACGCGTCCGGTACGCCCTTGGTGGGCGAAGGCGAGGCGGTGCTTCTGGCCTTATGGCGGCATTGTGCGCGCGGCGAAGAGGGTCATGCCCGCGCGACGCTCGCGCTGCTGCTTCCCGCCCATCTGGTCGATACCGCGCTGCGTGCCTTTGGCGAAGCAGTCATGGCCTTATCCCGCGCGGGCATAATGCTTGTCCGTCTGTCCCATCCTCCAACCCGAAAGCCTTGTTGAGAAAATCCATGAGTAACCGCCTGTCCGCCACCTCCAGTCTTGCGCCGTCGAGCGCGCTCACCATCGAACATGTGCGCGGGGTGCGCCATTGGAACGACCATCTGTTCAGCTTCACCATCACCCGCCCGCCAAGCTTCCGCTTCCGTTCGGGCGAATTTGTGATGATCGGCCTTCCCGATGAGGGGCGGCCCTTGCTGCGCGCTTATTCGATTGCGAGCCCGGATTATGCCGACGAGTTGGAATTTCTGTCGATCAAGGTGCCCGACGGCAAGCTGACATCAAGACTGCAGACAATCGTGCCGGGCGATGAAATTTTGCTGGGCCGTAAACCCACCGGCACGTTGGTGACGGATGCGTTAAAGCCCGGCCAAAGATTATTCCTGCTCTCGACCGGCACCGGTCTTGCGCCATTTTTGAGCCTCATCCGCGATCCCGATATTTACGAACGGTTCGGCGCGATCGTGCTGGTGCATAGCGTGCGCCATGTGTCCGACCTTGCGTTCCGCCCTTTGCTCGAAGCGCAACTCGCGGGCGACCCGTTGGTGCAGGATCAGGCATTGCTGCAACTCACCTATGTGCCGACCGTGACGCGCGAGCCGTTCCACACGACCGGCCGGATTGACGGGCTGATCGACAGCGGCGCATTGTTCCGCGCGGGGCTGATGGGCCCGGAACGTTTCGACCCCGAACAGGACCGGGTGATGATGTGCGGCAGCATGGAGATGATCCGCAGCCTGTCCGCGCGGCTTGACGCGCTGGGGTTTGAAGAAGGGTCGAACGCCAAGCCCGGCGATTATGTGATCGAACGCGCCTTTGCGGGCTAGGGTCAGGCCCTCAAGGCCCTTAAGGCGCTTATCGCACGCGGCGGTAAAAGCCGTCAAAGCTGGAGCCCGGCGGGCATAATGGCCCGGTGATACCGACAGCGTTGAGTTGCACCCCGCCTTTGACGAAACGCACAGTTACGGTGCCGTCCACGTCGGTCAGGTCGTTGGGGGTGATGGTGATGTGTTCGCTGCGCCACGGCACGGGGCGGGCGGTGATGCGGGCGGAGTGCAGCGCGCCGACCGCAGCCAATTCGCAATCGGCGGCGGTTGCTTCGCCATTTGGCAAACCGCCCGCGATCACGAACATATGCCATTGATGGCCTTGGCGGGTGATGGTCAAGGTGCCGCCATTGGGTCTGCTGCGCTTATAGGTGCCAGCGGGATGGATAGGCCGCGGCTTCACTACCTGCTTTTTGGCCGCAGCTTTGGCCGAAGATTTGGCCAAAGTTTTGGTTGGCGATTTGGCTTCAAGCGCACCCGCCCCAGCAAGGCCGCCGACCATCAGCCCAAGCGCCAATGCGCCGCCCAGATAGGCGCGCGCACTTCCCCTGTTTGTTGTCCGGATTGCCTTCATCATCCTGCCTGTCTCCCCATGTGGCGTTGAAAAATCTATGCTTTTGCGTTTCTTAATACAGGTTCATGGTGAAGGCCATGCCTCGACTTATCGTCGGGCTTAAGGCCCCGCCTAGGGGCCGGACATTATATGCCTCTTGGCGGGCAGGCTGCGCGCCGTTATGGGCTGGCGCGTGCGTTTTGCATCACAGGAGTTAGTTCATGCCCACCCTCGTTCTCATCCGTCATGGCCAGTCGCAATGGAATCTGGAAAACCGCTTCACCGGCTGGTGGGATGTGGATGTGACCGAAAAGGGCGCGGAAGAAGCGCGCGCGGCGGGCCGTTTGATGAAGGACAAGGGCCTCGATTTCGATATTTGCTACACATCGGTGCAAAGCCGCGCGATCAAGACGCTCAATCTGGCGCTCGAAGAAATGGGCCGTTTATGGTTGCCGGTCAAAAAAGACTGGCATTTGAACGAGCGCCATTATGGCGGGTTGACCGGGCTCAACAAGGCGGAAACCGCGGCCAAACATGGCGATGAACAGGTCCATATCTGGCGCCGCAGCTTCGACATTCCCCCGCCGCCTTTGGAGGCCGGTTCGGAATTCGATCTGAGCAAGGACCGCCGTTATGACGGCATCGCCATTCCCGACACCGAAAGCCTTAAGGATACCATCGAGCGCGTGCTGCCATATTGGGAGGCGAATATTGCGCCCGATCTCAAAGCGGGCAAGCGCGTTCTCATCTCCGCCCACGGCAACAGCCTGCGCGCGCTGGTCAAGCATCTGTCGAACATTCCCGACGATGAAATCACCTCGCTGGAAATCCCGACCGGCCAGCCGATTGTCTATGAACTGGACGACAATCTGAACGCGGTGGACCGTTATTATCTCAACGAACGGTGAAGTTTGTTGGCCCCTTCTTCCTCGGAAGGAGGGGGGCACCCCGGCCTTAGCTGCCGACAGGCCCTCCCCCAACCCCTCCCGCAAGCGGGAGGGGAGACCCTGCTCCCCCAACAGCAAAAAGCCGTCCCGCGAAATACGGAACGGCTGTGCCGGAGCATAAGTCCAAGGTTCAGCGCAAGCGGGGCTGGCCCGCTGCGGCGCGAATCACTTGATCTTGGCTTCCTTGAATTCGACATGCTTGCGCACGACGGGATCATATTTGCGCATCGACATTTTTTCGGTCTGGTTGCGCGGATTCTTCTTGGTCACGTAAAAGAAGCCGGTGTCAGCGGTGCTGACGAGACGGATTTTAATGGTGGTCGGCTTTGCCATGACCTTCGGTTCCCTATGATGAGTCGCGCCCCGCAGATACGGGACAGGACGATAAGCTGTCGGTAAAATAAAAAGCGGCAAAGCGCCGCCTTTCTTTCAAGCGCCGCCCAATGGTCCAAAAGCCGCCCGCTGTCAAGGGGGAGCGGGGGTAAAAGCGCGCGCATAACCGGAAATTTGGCCCGTGCGCCGGGCGCGCGCCGCCGCTTCCCGTCTCAACCGGATATTAACCATGATGCGCGATGCTGGGGATTGGACGCGCAGGGGCAAGGGGGAAACCGGCCAAAGCTGTGCGCGACAGGGGGTGCAGGATGCAAGAATTATCCTATTATAACAATGGATTATATTCGCATGGCGCGGCGTATATCGGGGCAGCATTAGCGGGCCATATCGCGCTGGGCGAGGCAATCGCCGCGCTCGGGCTTGCGGTGATGCAGGGGCAAAGCCGCCAATGGCTGACCGCCATCGAAGCGGTGCATGACAGCGCACGTGCCAGCGGCTTTGCGACCGTCGCCTTGCTCGCGCGCACGCTCGAATCGGAGCTGGCCGACGGCGGGCGGATGCGCGCGATTGCCTGCTATATGGAAGCGATGGAGGACGCGCTCGACCTTGATGCCGCGCATCAGGCGGGCGCCCATGTTTTTGACCTAGCACGCGGTCAGGAGGCATTGCTTGCATCGCTTGCGCTGCGTATGCACGGCTGAGGCGTACGGATAAAGCATAAGCATCAGGGTCGATGGATTCATTATTGGGAGCATTGGTGGGAACGGCGCTGGCCGAAATGGGCGACCGTGGCCAATGGTTGTTCCTCGCGCTCATGCTCCATTTCCAGGAGCGCCAGCGCGTCCTGTTCGGCATGGTGCTGGCGACCGCGTTGAACAGCCTTATCTCGGCGATAACGGGCCATTTTGTCGGGCTGATGATGACCGATTATCCGCAGCTATTATTTCTGGGCATCGCCTTGTTTCTGGCGGGCATCACCATGTTTTTCCCGCCCTGGCGCAAAAAGACGGTCGATGAAGGCGCAACCAATGTATTGCGCACCAGCTTCCTGTCTTTCCTGCTGCTCGGCTTTGGCGATCGCAGCCAGTTCATCATCGCCGCCAATGCCGCGCGCGATGTGGGCTTTTTATATAGCGCGATTGGCGGGACCATCGGCATCAGCCTTGCGATGATGCCGGTCTTTGTGCTGCGCCGCCAATTTGCGCGGCGTTTCCGCGTGCAGTGGGTGCGGCGGATTTCGGGGCTTTTGCTGGTGGTCGCGGCGTTGCTGCTGGCATTACGCGCGCTGGCATTGATCGGGTGAACGAGCGCGCCGCTTACACTGATTGAAAGCTTTCGTGGAAACGAAGCGAAACCTTCTGCTAGACATGTCGTTGACATAAAGAAGGCCGGTTACGGCCATTTTATCATCCCGGCGACAGGAGGCAGATTATGGTGGATACGCCCAAAAAACTCGATACCCCGACCGATCTTAAAACCAATGCGGTGAACAGCGTATCGGATGCGCTCAATGCGCTGTTGGCGGATAGTTTCGCGCTTTATTTCAAGACCAAAAATTTCCACTGGCACGTGTCCGGCCCGCATTTCCGCGACTATCATTTGCTGTTCGACGAACAGGCGGCGGAAATTTTCGCGACCACCGATGTGATTGCCGAGCGCGTGCGCAAGATTGGCAACACCACCTTGCGCTCGATCGGCGATGTGAGCCGGCACCAGACGGTCAAGGATAATGACAAGGATTATGTGAGCGCCAAGGATATGCTCGCCGAATTGCGCGACGATAATCTGAAGATGGTCGAATCGCTGCGCACGCTCAAGGATCTGGCGGATGATGCCAAGGATAATGCGACCTCTGCGGTGGTTGATGAATGGACCGACGCCGCCGAACGCCGCGCCTGGTTCCTGTTCGAAGCCGCACAGGCGGGGTGAGGGCGCGGGGAAAGCCCGCGTTGCGTATCGGCGGATAAATATGGTCGCTGATATATGATGCGCGGGCGGGTTATCCGGCCATCGCATCGAAAACCGTTAGTGCTGAAAACACCGTTAGTGCTAAGCTTGTCGAAGCACGGTTATAGGTTTTTACGAGACTGAAAGCCCGTCCTTCGACAGGCTCAGGACTAACGGATTATTTTGATGTGGGTGCGTGCGCGCTATTTGCGATTTTTTCGCAGCTATTCCGCTACCACTTATTTCACACCGCTAGTGCTGAGCGTGTCGAAGCACGGTTATAGGTTTTTACGAGACTGAAAGCCCGTCCTTCGACAAGCTCAGGACTAACGGATTATTTTGATGTGGGTGCGCGTGCCCGCTATTTGCGACCTTTTCCAGCTTATCCCGCACCCGCCCACTAAACACCGTTAGTGCCGAGCTTGTCGAAGCACGTCCATAGATTTTCACAAGGCCGAAAGGTTGGCGGATTGCAAATGCCCGCCAAATCCAGCTCTCGACAAAAAAAGCACCGCAACCTCGGATGAGGTGCGGTGCTTTTTTATTCCGGCGGACGTTTTTGTTAAAACGCCTGTCTTTTATCCGGTCGCAATCAATCCTGAACGGGTTCCAGATTGACCGCAGCATGTTTGCCGCGTCCGTCGACTTCGATGTCGAACTTCAAACGGTCGCCTTCGTTCAAATTGACCATGCCGGCGCGTTCGACCGCACTGATATGGACAAAAGCGTCGGGCTGGCCGTCATCGCGCTGGATGAAGCCGAAGCCTTTCATGGCGTTGAAAAATTTGACCGTGCCGGTCGCCGATTCGCCGGTCAGTTGGCGCTGCGGACGCCCGCCGCCGCCAAAGCCGCCACCGCTGCGTTCACGCGGCTCGCGCGGTGCCGATTCGGGAACCGGCAGCGGTTCGCCGTCGATTTTAAGATCGGTCGCCGACACTTTGCCGCCGCGATCTACCAACGTGAATGCAAGCTGTTGCCCTTCGGCAAGGCCGGTGAGGCCCGCTTGTTCGACCGCGCTGATGTGGACAAACACATCTTCGCCGCCTTCATCGCGCTGGATGAAGCCAAAGCCTTTCTGGCCGTTGAAAAATTTGACGACGCCATTGCCTTCGCCGACGACCTGTGCGGGCATATTGCCACGCGCACCGCCGCCACCGCCGCCACCGCCTCCGAAGCCGCCGCGACCACCGCCGCCACCGCCACCGAAGCCGCCGCGATCACCGCCACCGCCGCCGCCTAAGCCGCCTCGGTCGCCGCCACCGAATCCGCCACGGCCACCGCCGCCGCCTCCGAAGCCGCCGCGATCACCGCCGCCGTAACTGCGTTCCTGGTAGAATGGGTCGAAACTATCTTCGCCGAAACCATCGCGCTTGTCGCGCCCACGTCCACCGCGCCCACGACCGCCGCGGTTATCTCTGTCGAAACTCATGCCTTAAACGTCACCTTCGCTTCGTCCTTAAAACTATAATCTGGCCAAAGCCCCAGGACGAACGGGACGCACAACCACCGTCAGGGGGATCCAAAAAACCCATGTCGGCGAGTCGTCATAACCGAAAATGTAACGAAGGCGAACAAAAATTGTGCGTTACACGATGGATCGAAAACTATTTATTGCCGTTTCTATTGGCTTCTTCTTTACCGACACAAATGTAAAGAGCGGTCTAAAGCGGTATCTAGTTACCGTAGAGGCCGCGCGATAAGCCGTGCTTGCCCTTGCGTTTGACGTCATTCCACGGCAAAGCGGCGCCCTTGTTTTTTCTTTGATATCCGGGATTGCAGCATAGTTATGGCCATTTATTTCCACGAAGAGGATCTTCCCCAAGGCGTGCTTGCCGACGGACCCGTGGCCGTTGATACCGAAACTATGGGGCTGAATTCACACCGCGACCGTTTGTGCCTGCTCCAGATTTCGGACGGGCAAGGCGATGAACATCTGGTGCGTTTCGGACCGGATAGTCAATATGATGCGCCCAATCTGAAAGCGATTCTCGCGGATCCGGCGCGACTCAAACTTTATCATTTCGCCCGATTCGATCTGGCGGCGATCGAGCAATATCTGGGCGTCACCGCCGCGCCCGTCTATTGCACCAAAATCGCCTCGCGACTGGTGCGGACCTATACCGACCGGCACGGGCTTAAAGAATTGGTGCGCGAGCTTTTGGGTCAGGAAATTTCCAAACAGCAGCAATCGAGCGATTGGGGCGGTCCGGAACTGTCCGACGCGCAAAAAGATTATGCCGCATCCGATGTGCGCTACCTCCACCGTATGAAGGAAGAGCTGGACCGCCGCCTCGTGCGCGAAGGGCGGATGGAGATGGCCGAGGCCTGTTTCGCTTTTCTGCCGATGCGCGCCAAGCTTGATCTGGCGGGCTGGCCCGAAACCGATATTTTTGCGCACGCCTGATACAGACGCGATACAGATAAGCTGTTATAGAAGCGCGCTATGTCCCCAACACCCCCGCCTTCGACATCTTCGGCTTCGACATCTACGGCTTCAACCGCCCCGGTTTCGACTTTAGCCGAGCAGGAGCGCAGCAAGCGTCAGGAGCGCGCGTCGAGCGGTGGCCGTTATGATGCGATGCTGCGTCTCTTCAAATTCGGCCTGCCGATTGCGGTCGGCGCGCTGGTCGCGGTGCTGGTGCTGGCCCCCTTGTTCAATAATGACGAGGTCAGCTTTGTGCTCGCCAAGGACAAGGTCGAGGTCGCCAAGGAACGGATGCGCGCCACCGACGCCATGTATCGCGGCGAGGATAATAAGGGGCAACCCTTCACGCTTCAGGCCGGATCGGCGGTGCAGCAAACATCGGCCAATCCGGTGGTCGATATGCAGCAACTGGCCGCAAAAATCTGGCTGACCGATGGCGCGGCGTCACTGACAGCGGCGCAAGGCCTTTATGATATGAAGGCCGAAACCGTCGATATTCCGGGGCAAATCCTGTTCACATCGGATAAGGGCTATTCGCTGACCCTTGCCAATGCGCTGGTCGATCTCAACAGCCAGACGCTGCAAGGGCGCGGCACGGTGTCGGGCACCATGCCGATGGGCACATTTTCGGGGAGCGGCCTCAGCGCCGATCTCGACAAACAGACGGTGCAACTGGCCGACGGGGTGCAAGGCACTTTGAATATTGGCAGCTATAGCGCAAACCGTTTATATGCCGACAATAAGAGCCGGACCGTCGTGCTGGAAGGCAACGCAAAGCTCCAGATCAAACAGGGCGCGCTCAAGCGCTAAACGACTAAGAATTGAGTGACGCATGAAGCACAAGCGCCCGGCCCTATTCATAGCACAGTCCCGGACGGGATTGATATTGTCCCGGACAGGATTGGCCTTTTCCCGGATGGGGTTAGCGGGGCGTCTCGCCTTGGGGCTGGGGTTAGGCTTCGCGGCGGTGCTGGCGGGCCAGCCCTCCGAACCGGCAGCAGCGCAGGCGCTCGGCAATCATGACGTCAACGCGCCGGTCAATTTTTCCGCCGACCGGATCGAGGTGCAGGACCGCGCCGACCGCGTGATCATCGCGGGCAATGTGATTGTCGTGCAAGCGGGGATGCAGCTTAACGCCGACCGGATGACGATTGCCTATACCCAAGCGGGCGGCACCCAGGTCAACCGCATCGACGCGACCGGCGGCGTGACGGTCAAGCGCGACGACCAGACCGCGCGCGGCGATGTCGCGGTCTATGACCTTAACCGCAAGCTGGTGACGATGCTCGGCAATGTGAAGCTTACCCAGGGCAGCAATGTGCTGAACGGAGGCCGTTTGATGATTGACCTTACCACCGGCCGCGCCACGGTCGATGGCGAAGGCGGCACCTCCGCCCCCCAGCGCGGCCCCACCGGCACGATCATCCCGGGGAGCGGCCATGGCCGTGTGTCAGGCAGCTTCACCGTTCCCCAAAAGGGGAAATAGGCTCCCGAAAATGCGGGAGCGGAGCGTTGAGGTTAAAGAAGCGATAGCGCGCCCGCATCCTTCCTGTGGCGTTGCTTTGCGTCACCATTTTTCGGGCCTTGATCCGGCTTGCTTCTGCACGATAGGCTTGACCATCCGCGACCGCGCCGCCAATGCTCTTGTTATGACTGATACATCTTCTCCCGCCGATATTTCGACCCTCAGCTTTGAAGCCGCGCTTGCCGAACTGGAAGCGATTGTCGGAAAGCTGGAGCGCGGCGATGTGCCGCTTGACGAATCGGTCGATCTTTATGCGCGCGGCGATGCGTTGCGCGCGCATTGCGAAGCGCGGCTCAATGCAGCGCAGGCGCGGATTGACAAGATTAGCCTCGACGCGGGCGGGAAGCCTTCGGGCAGCGTCCCGTTCGACGCCAACTGAAAGCCGCGCCGCCTTGCCCGCCAATGACGACGAACAGGCGCCTAATGCACAGGATCCGCGCGCATTGTTAAGCCCCGCTCTGGGGGCGGTGGCGAGCGCGATTGATGCTTTGTTCGACCGGCTGCTCGCGCTCCCCGGCGACCCGCGCGACACGCTCTATAAAGCGATGCGCCATGCCGCGATGGATGGGGGCAAGCGGCTGCGGCCCTTGCTGGTGCAGGCAAGCGCGGCCTTGTTCCACGTGGATCAGGAAGCGGCCTTGCGCGTCGGCGCGGCGGTCGAGGCGGTCCATGTCTACTCGCTTGTCCATGATGACCTCCCCTGCATGGACGATGATGATATGCGGCGCGGAAAACCCACCGTGCATAAGGCCTATGACGAAGCGGCTGCGGTGCTGGCCGGGGACGGGCTTCAGGCGCTGGCGTTCGAAATTTTGGGCGACGAGGCGACCGATGGCGACCCGTTTGTGCGCGCCGAGCTGGTGCTGGCGCTCGCCCGTGCTGCGGGCATCAGCGGCATGGTCGGGGGGCAGGCGATGGACTTGGCTGCCGAAAGCAGCGCGCAGCCGTTCGACTTGCCGACCATCACGCGGCTCCAGCAGTTAAAGACCGGCGCGCTTATCGGTTTCTGTCTCGAAGCAGGCGCGATACTGGGCCGGGTGCCGCCGGAAGGGCGCGGGCCCTTGCGCGGTTATGCGCGCGACATCGGCCTCGCTTTCCAGATTGCCGACGACATATTGGACGTTGAAGGTGATGCAGTTGCCACCGGCAAGGCTGTCGGCAAGGATGATGCGGCGGGCAAGGCGACCTTTGTCTCGCTGATGGGGCTGGAGCGTGCGCGCGAACAGGCGGCCTTGCTGGTCGAACAAGCGGTGGGCCACCTCAACGCCTATGGCCGCGAGGCGGATCTTTTGCGGGCAATTGCTTATTATATAGTGGAGAGGGACCGGTAAGATGGCGGAGCGGATCGGCGTATATCCCGGGACATTTGATCCCATCACCTTGGGCCATGTCGATATTATCCGGCGCGGCGCGAAACTGGTGGACCGGCTTATCGTCGGGGTCACGACCAACCCGTCCAAATCCCCGATGTTCAGCGATGACGAGCGCATGGCGATGGTCCGGCGCGAAGTGGTCGGGCTTGGCGACAATATCGAGGTGGTCGGCTTTAACGCGCTCCTCATGGAGTTTGCGACGCGGCAGGGGGCGAGCGTGATTGTGCGGGGGCTGCGGGCGGTCGCCGACTTTGAATATGAATATCAGATGGCGGGGATGAACCAGCAGATTAATGCAGGCGTCGAAACCATTTTCCTGATGGCGGACGTGTCCTTGCAACCGATTGCGTCGCGCTTGGTCAAGGAAATTGCAAGCTATGGCGGTCCGATCCACAAATTCGTCACCCCGACCGTCTGCGCCGAAGTCGAAGCGCGCGTCGCCGAAATCGGCCTTAAGGGTGATCGCGGATAAAGCGCCGGAACGACAGGATGATGGACAGCGCGCTCATCCTCGGTTAATCGCATGGCCGCAAAAGGTGGCGCGGCCTTGTTCCCAAGGCAAATACCGCTCTGCCAGCCTGACATAATAATGGACCCGAACATAATGCTGAACCGCAAGACGCTTATCCTCATTCCGGCTCTGATCGCGCTGTCGGGCTGCACGACGCTGTTTGGCAAACAGCCCAAGGAAATCACACCCGAAACCGTGCCGACATCGACCTTCACGCCGGTGGCGGTCAATGCGCCTGCGGAGATTGCGGTGCCGGAAAACCAGTGGGCGCTCGACCTTTCGACGGGGGGCCGCGTGATTATCCAGCTCCGCCCCGACATTGCACCCAAACATGTCGAGCGCATCAAGGAATTGACGCGCGCGGGCTTTTATAACGGTCTTGCGTTCCACCGCGTGATTGACGGCTTTATGGCGCAGGGCGGCGATCCGCTGGGCAATGGCACGGGCGGGTCGAAACTCCCGGACCTTCCGGCCGAGTTCAACAATTTCCCGCATGTGCGCGGGTCGGTCTCGATGGCGCGCGCGAACGAACCGAACAGCGCGAACAGCCAGTTCTTCATCGTGTTCCAGCCGCGCTTCAACCTCGACCGCAACTATACCGCGTTCGGGCGCGTGATTTCGGGGATGCACTATGTCGATGCGATCCGTCGCGGCGAGCCGCCGGTGGTGCCGTCGCGCATCGTCCAGGCCTCGATCCTTGCCGACAATAAGCCGGTCCCGCCGGTGCTGAGCGAAGCGCCGCTTCCGGCTCCGGTTGCGACCGACCTCAACGCGCCGCTCGCGCCCGCGACACCGACGCCGGGCAATTAAGGCTCGACCGCGCGCTTTAACCTGAAAGAAAGACCGGCACCCGATGCGGGTTGATCTGTTCGATTTTGACCTGCCGCCCGGCAATATCGCGCTGCGTCCTGCGGCCCCGCGCGACAGTGCGAAGCTGCTCGCGCTCGATGCGGCGGGGATGCACGACCATATTGTGACCGACCTCCCCGCTTTGTTGAAAGCAGGTGACTGCCTCGTGTTCAACGATACGCGCGTCATTCCGGCGCAACTGGAAGGCAAGCGCGGCAATGCCTCGGTCGGCGCGACGCTCCACAAAAGGCTGGGCCTGCGCGACTGGCAAGCCTTTGTGCGCAACGCCAAGCGGGTGCGCGAAGGCGACATCATCGACTTTGGCGCGGGCGTCGAAGCCAGAGCCGGCCCGCGCGCCGAAGATGGCAGCATGACGCTCCATTTCCTCGGCGATGAGCCGGTGGAGATATTGCTCGAACGCGCAGGCACTATGCCGCTCCCGCCTTATATTGCGGGCAAGCGCGCCACCGATGCGCGCGATGCCGAAGATTATCAGACCATGTTTGCGCGGGAAAAAGGCGCGGTCGCAGCGCCCACTGCAGCGCTCCATTTCACCCCCGGCCTGATGGACGCGCTGGCGCAAGCGGGCATAGCCCATGAAACGCTGACGCTCCATGTTGGCGCGGGGACTTTCCTGCCGGTCAAGGTCGATGATACCGACGCGCACCAAATGCACAGCGAATGGGGCAGGATCGATGCGGCAACCGCCGACCGGCTCAATGCGGTCAAGGCGCGCGGGGGACGGGTGATTGCGGTCGGCACCACCTCGCTGCGCTTGCTCGAAAGCGCGGCGGGCGATGACGGGCAGATGGTGCCTTTTGCGGGCGATACCGCGATTTTCATTACGCCCGGCTACCGCTTCCGTTTCATCGACGGCCTCATGACCAATTTCCACCTACCGCGCTCGACCCTGTTCATGCTGGTGAGCGCGCTTATGGGCCGCGAGCGGATGCAGGCGGCCTATGCCCATGCCATTGCGCATGATTACCGCTTTTACAGCTATGGCGATGCGAGCCTGCTCCTTCCCTGACACTATCCACCCTGACATTATTGCGCCAAATCGAGTGTAATTCTGCTTGTCGCAAACTTGTCATCCGTTAAAAATATAAACGGGTTTGAGGGGGAGGGCGTAAGCGTGAAATATAGAGTCGGCTTGGCCTTGCTGGTGGCGGCCAGCAGCAACGCTTTTGCACAATCTGCAGATTTCGATGCCGCCGCCGCTTTTGGTGCGCGCGAAAATATCCAGCATATTTCGCTGTCTCCTGACGGCAAACATATCGGTTTGATTGCGCCTATGCCCAAGGGACAGGGCAATGTGCTGATGACCGTCAATCTGGAAGGGGATCGCCAGCATAAGGTCGCGCTGAGTGCCGATGGCAAACCGGCGCGAATCGCCCATTGTGACTGGGTGTCCAACACCCGGCTTTTATGTCAGGTGATGGCGGTCTCCAAGGATATGGAGGGGCCTGTCAATGTCACGCGGATGATCGCGGTCAATGCCGATGGCTCCGAACAAAAAATGGTGAGTGTGCGCCAAGGCTTTCATGCCGAACGCTTTGCCTATCATGGCGGCAGCCTGATCGACCTGTTGCCCGGCGATGATGGCGCGGCGCTGGTGTCGCGCTATTATGTCCCCGAAGGCACCACGGGGTCGAATATCGTGAGCAGGCGCGAAGGGCTGGGCGTCGATCATGTTGATACGCGGACGTTAAAATCCAAAACCGTCGAATATCCGCGCGAAAATGTGGTGCGCTATATTTCGGACGGGAAGGGCAATATCCGTGTGATTGCCTACCGCCAGAGGGACGGGCGCGGCTATGATACCGGGAAGGTTACCTTCCAGTACCGGCTAGCCAACGATAAGGATTGGCAGAAGCTTGGAGATTATGACCGCCGCACCGATGAAGGCTTTTATCCGTCCGCCATTGATCCAACGACCAACACCGTTTTCGGTTTCGAAAAGAAGGACGGCCGCGATATGGTGGCCAAGGTGGTGCTGGACGACAGCCTTACCAAAAGCGACGTGTTGCAGCGGTCCGATGTCGATATTGACGGGCTTATCCTGCTCGGACGGCAGCGCAAGATTGTCGGGGCCACCTATGCGACCGACAAGCGGCACGCGGTTTATTTCGATCCTGCGATAGAGAAATTACGCACCAGCCTTGCCAAAGCCTTGGGCGGTGAACGGCTGGTCAATATGGTTGGCCTTAGCGAAGACGAACAGAAAATGATCGTGTGGGCAGGCTCCGATGTGGATCCGGGGCAATATTATTATCTCGACCGCGCAACGCGGCAGATGAGCCCGCTTTTCCCCAGCCGTGCAGAGCTTGACGGGGTCAAGCTGTCCGAAGTGAAGCCGGTGTCGATCAAGGTTGCCGATGGCACGCTGGTGCCGGGCTATCTTACGCTTCCGCCCGGTTCCAATGGCAAAGGCGCGGACGGCAAAGCCCTTCCCGCGATCATCATGCCGCATGGCGGGCCGAGTGCGCGCGACGAATGGGGCTTTGACTGGCTCGCGCAATTTTTCGCCAATCGTGGCTATGCGGTGCTGCAACCCAATTATCGCGGCTCGTCGGGCTATGGCGATAGCTGGTATCAGAATAATGGCTTCAAATCGTGGAAGGTTGCGGTTGGCGATATTAATGACAGCGGGCGCTGGCTGGTATCGCAAGGCATTGCCGACCCGCAAAGGCTGGCTGTGTTCGGCTGGTCCTATGGCGGCTATGCCGCGCTCCAGTCGGCGGTGCTGGACCCTGACCTGTTCAAGGCGATAGTCGCGGTCGCGCCGGTCACCGACCTTGACGCGCTCAAGGAAGAGCATCGCTATTATTCGGACTTCAAGATGGTCCAGCAATTTGTCGGCAGCGGCCCGCATATTGCCGAAGGCTCGCCCAACCGCCACGCCGCAAATTTCAAGGCACCGGTGCTGATGTTCCACGGCGATATGGATGTGAATGTAGGGGTCGCAGCTTCGCGCACCATGGCCGATGCGCTCGGCAAGGCTGGCAAGCGCAACGAACTTATCGTCTATAAAGGCCTCGATCATTATCTGGAGGACAATGTGGTGCGTCAGGAAATGCTCGCCAAAAGCGATATGTTTCTGAAAAATACATTTTCCGGCGGGAAATGAGTTTCATAATTTCCGAAAGGCGCGATAGGATGGCCGCACGAGCCAAGATGTGAAGGGGAGAGAATATGAAGTTCAAAGCAGTGGCAGCATTGGCCGGTCTTGTCCCCGCACTGACGCTCATCGGTCCTGCGACCGCGCAGACCAGCAATTCGCCGGTTGCGCCCAATGCGCAAGGCGATGTGTCGGTCACCATCTATAATAATAATCTCGCGCTGGTGCAGGATGTGCGCCAGCTCAATATCCCGAACGGCGTCGCGCGGCAGGAATTTCCCGATGTGTCGGCGCAAATCCAGCCGCAAACCGTGTCCTTCAACGCCAGCGGCACCTCGATTGTCGAACAGAATTTCGATTATGACCTGCTGTCGCCCAATGCGATGATGGACAAGGCGGTAGGCGAGACCGTGACGCTCATCCGCACCAACCCCGCGACTGGCGCGGAAACCCGCGAACGTGCGAAAATTCTCGCGGTTAATGGCGGCGTTGTCATGCAGATTGGCGAGCGTATCGAAATCTTGCGCGATGACGGGCTTCCCGTCCGCGTCATTTTCGACCGCATCCCGCAAAATTTGCGCGCTAAGCCGACCCTGTCGGTGACACTCGATTCGCAGCGCGCCGGAACCCGCCCCGCAACGCTTGCCTATCTTACCGGCGGCATGGGCTGGGCGGCGGACTATGTGTCGCTCTATGACGAAGCCTCCGGCACGATTGATGTGCAGGGCTGGGTGACGCTCACCAATAATACCGGCACCACTTTCCGCAATGCGAATACATTGCTGGTGGCGGGCAATCCGCGCGGGCAAGGCGGGATGCGCAACTATGGCGGCGATTATGTTTCGGAGGAGGCCGAGGTCGAAGAGGCGGGCACCGAAACCCCGACCCGCGCGACTTTGGGCGATTATTATCTCTATCCGCTCAAGGAACGCACCACCATCGCCCATGCGCAGACCAAGCAGGTGAGTTTCCTTGATGTGCAGAAAGTCCCGGCGCGCAAGGCCTATCAATATAATGTCGGCTGGCTCGCCTCCACCGATCAGGCGCAAAGTGCCAAGTCTGTGATCAAATTCAGCTCCAGCCGCAATGGCGGGCTGGGCGATGCGCTCCCCGCAGGCACGGTGCGCTTTTATATGCGCGACCGCAAAGGCGATCCGCAATTTATCGGTGAAAGCCGCATCGGCCATACCCCGATGGGGAGCGCGCTTGCGCTGGCCACCGGCGATGCGTTTGACGTGAAAGTCAAATCGACCGTCGAAAAGCGCGAACGGCTGTCGGCGAACAAGTGGCGCACCACGATGCGCTACACGCTCACCAATGCGCGCGCGCAAAATGTGACGGTCGATCTTGTCCAGTCCGGCCTCGAATGGGGCTGGAGCGATACGCGCATCGTGTCGGAAAGCCTCAAAAGCACCCGCGTCAATGCCAATGCGACCGAATGGAATGTGCCGGTTCCTGCCAATGGCGAAGCGAGCGTGACCGCTGTGTTTGAAACCCGCTATTGATTTAGGGGGCATCGGTCATGCGCGCGCGCGCTTTCCTTGCAGGGTGGATGATGGCAGCAGCGGCGGCCCCGCTGGCGGCGCAGGATGCTCATGCTCCGCAAGTTGGGCCGCAAGTTGGGCCGCAAGTTGTGCCGGAAACTGCCCCGCAACCGGCTCCGCATCAGACCGTCACCTCGCCCAAGCCCGATGCGGTCAATGTCACCATCTATCGCGATCCGAATCGCGATGGCGGGGAGATTAACCGCAACTGGCTCAACGGCTTTGCGCTCATCACCGAAACGCGGACCATTGCGATACCGGCGGGCGAATCGCGGGTGCGCTTCGAAGGGGTCGCCGAAGGCATGGTCGCGGTAAGCGCGGTGGTGACGGGGCTTCCGGGCGGCGTGGTGCAAAAAAATCGCGATGCCGCCTTATTGTCGCCCGCCGCCTTGCTCGACGGCACGCTCGGCAATCGGGTGACGGTCAAGCGGGTCAATCCCGGCACCGGCAAGATCGAGGAACAGCAAGCGATTATCCGCTCCGGCCCCGGTGGCGCTGTGGTTTTGCAAACCGATAAAGGGTATGAATCGCTGCGCTGTTCGGGCCTCCCCGAAACCTTGGTTTATAGCCAAATACCCGAAGGGCTGACCGCCAAGCCGACCTTGTCGGTTATCACCCGCAGCGATGCGCCGGTGACGGCCAAGGTCACGCTCACCTATCTTGCGACCGGATTTGACTGGGCGGCTAATTATGTCGCGACGGTCAATCCGGACGGGCGCACGCTCGATCTTTTTGCCTGGTTGACCGTGGCCAATAGCAATGCCGAATCCTTCCCCGATGCGCAGATGATGGCGGTTGCGGGCAAGCTCAATAAAGAGCGCGATTATCGCGAGTTGGTGACCCGTCAGCCGCCGCCGCGATTGAACCTGTCCTGCTATCCGACGGGATCGGGGCGTGAGGGGCTGGAGCGGAATAGGAATAGCTTGGCAGGCGCGCCTCCACCGCCGCCGCCTCCACCCCCGCCGATGATGGCCGCGCCGCTTGCGGAAATGGCGATGGATGAGGTCGTCGTGACCGCCTCGCGTGTCGCCAGACAAGAGGATTTGGGCGATCTCAAACTTTATCGCGTCCCGATGGCAGTGACGGTCGCGGCCAAGCAGCAAAAGCAGGTGGCTTTGCTGGTCAAGGATGATGTGCCGTACGCGCGCCTCTATAAAGCGTGGATTGCCGCCGATAATAGCGACCAGACGATCACGCCGACACTTATCCTGCGGCTCAGAAATGAGGAAAAAGACGGGCTGGGTGTGCCGCTGCCGTCGGGTGGAATTGCGGTGTTCGAACAGGTGGGCGGCGCGCGCATCCTTGCCGGACGCGACCGCGTCACCGACTATGCGGTCAAGGAAGAGATTGAGGTCAAGGTCAGCCAAAGCCCGACGGTCACGGTCGAACAGATGCGCGACGACAAGGATCGGGTGACGGTCACGGTCAGCAACGCCAATCCCTATCCGGTGGCGCTCGAACTGGGCATCGGCAGCGCGGGCGAATCCGCCGCGCGCGGGCCCAATCAAAAGCTACGCCGCAAGGACGGGGTGGAAACCTGGTTCGCCACCGTCCCGGCCAATGGCAAGGCGGTGCTGCGCTATAAGGTCAAGCGCGCCAAGGATTAAGATTAAGAGGCGTCGGCCTCTACCGGCGGCAAGGCGCGCGGGCGGAATTGTTCGTCGAGCGCGACAAATGTGAACAGGCCGCTGGTGACCTGCACTTCCTGTGCGCCGCGATCGCGGGTGGCGACGACATTGATGCGGATGCCGACGGATGTACGTCCGCGCCGCTCCACCTCGGCATAAACCGACACCAGATCGCGCAGCAAAATGGGGGCGATAAATTCCATCGCCTCGATACCGACCGTCGCGCATGGCCCCTGACAGACATGGCCCGCGATGATGCCGCCGGCAATATCCATCTGGGACAAAACCCAGCCGCCGAAAATATGGCCGTTGGAATTAATATCCTGGGGTCCCGGGACAACGCGCAGCACGGGAAATTTGCCTTCGGTCGAGAAGGCGGGGGCATCTGTTTTTGGAGGCATTATTTCTTATTTCTGGTCTTTATAAATGTCGCTGTCCGGCCCTAATTCATCCGCAAGCTGATCGTCAATCGCTTCGTCATGGCCGGTGCCGCTCGACAGAAAGACCAGCCCCATCAGTGCCGCCCCCAATAAGACCGAGAAAAACACGCCCGCCGCCGTCGCGATATACATATGGATGCTGACATAGGCAGCGCCGTCGGAGAAAGCGAGATAGGCGAAAGAGACAAGCACCGCGACGACCGCACCGCCCGCCATCCAGCGCATCAATCGCCAATAGCGATCCCACGCAAAACGGGCAGAGTCGGGGTCATCAAGTTGGGAATGTTTGGTCATAATAGCGATTATCTTGCGCCTCGCATAAGCGAAGGGCAAGCCCTTTGGCGGTTGCAAAAATCTGTGTTACAATTTCCGCCCAGCCTGCATCAAGACAGGCGGCAGCACAAAAAGAGGGTCCGGCTATGACAATAAAGGCGATTTTGGCAACGCGCGACGGGACCGTCATTTCGGTGACGGGCGACCAGAAAGTTTCGGAGGTGGTCGCTTTATTGTCCGAAAAGCGGATCGGCGCGGTGCCGGTCATCGACTCGGGCGCGGTCGTCGGCATATTTTCCGAACGCGATGTCGTGCATTGCCTTGCGACCAAAGGCGCCGCCGCGCTCGACCTGCCGGTATCAGCCGTAATGACCTCGCCCGCGATTACGGTCGAACCTGATGTGCCTGCGCTCACCGCCTTGTCGTTGATGACCCGCCGCCGCATCCGCCACCTTCCGGTCATCGAAAAAGGGCAGGTGAACGGCTTTGTTTCCATCGGCGATCTGGTCAAATACCGGATCGACCGGATCGAATCGGAAGCCCATGCGATGCGCAACTATATACAAGGTGTGACCTGAAGCGCGCACCGCTTCCATCCTCTCGCATTAAATGGAAAAATGTCCGGTCTTTTTCATGACTGGCTAATATTTTGGCGCTAGGGACAAGTCTGTGCCGCAAGGCATAGGGCGGACAGCAAAACGGGAATAGATATGGCCTTGGGTGGCAAGCAGCTTTTGGAGCGCATCGCGCGCAGCATCGGCTATGACAAAACCCATATTACGCGGGTGGTCGCCTATCGCGCAGTGGACCGCTGGCTGGATGCTGCGGGGACTGCCCGGCTCGATGCGCTCGAAATATCGGCAGGTTGGAAATGGCGCGCGCGCGACTGGGGCAGCTTTTCCGAAATGAACTGGCCTGATTATGATATTTGCGCCGACCGCATGGACCGGCAATTTGATGTCATCATCGCCGACAATGTATTCGAACATCTCAAATATCCCTACCGCGCCGCGCGTAATGTGTTTGCGATGCTGCGCCCCGGCGGCCATTTCATCTGCATTACGCCCTTCCTCATCCGCTATCACCCGATCCCGATAGACTGCACCCGCTGGACCGAAACCGGCCTGTTGCACTTTCTGGAAGAAGCGGGCTTTGATCCGGACGCGACCCAGACCGGAAGCTGGGGCAATGCGGGGGCGGTCAAAGCCAATTTCCACCGCTGGGCGCGCGCGGGCTGGGAACGCCGCTTCCATAATGACGCACGTTTCCCCGTGACCGTGTGGGCGATTGCGCAAAAACCGCGGCAGGATGCGAAACGATAAGTCATGCAGCCTATCTGCATCACCGTGCTGGCGCATCAGGAAGAGCGGCGTATTGCGACCTGTCTTGAAAGCCTGCCCTTGGGCCGCGAAGATGTCATCATCCATGTGGTGGTGAACGGGTCGACCGATGGCACTGCTGCCCATGCGCAGGCGATTGCGGACCGCACGGACAATCTGGTCGTCCATAATTTCAAGGAAGGCGGCAAATCGCGCAGTTGGAACCGCTTCCTGTTCGATACGCTGACGGACTTCCACCCCGTCCACATCTTTGTCGATGGCGATGCGGAAATCGTGCCGGGTTCGATTGACGCGCTCGCTTCGGCGCTCACGGCCGATGCATCCGTCAATGCGGTGGCGGGGATGCCGTGCAACGGGCGGCGCTATGCAGAATATCGCGCGGCGATGGTGCGCGATCACGGATTGTTCGGCGATCTTTACGGATTGCAGGGCGCGTTCCTTGGCGAAATGAAGCGCCGCGCGTTGCGCCTGCCCGATGATCTGATCGGCGATGACGGCCTGATCGGCGCGATGGCCAAGACCAATCTCGAACCGGAAGCGCATTGGGACAATGCCCGCTTACAGATATGCGAACAGGCAGGCTTCCTGTCGGAAACCGTATCGCTCTGGTCGCCCCACACTTTGGCGATGCAGCGCAAGCGCATGGTCAATTATAGTATGCGCCATTTCCAGAACCGCATGGTCAGCGAAATAATGCGTGCGCAAGGCCCCGCCGGACTGCCGCGCCAATTGGCGAGTCTTTACCGGCAAAAATTACCAAGCCTGACCCCGCGCGCCCATCCGGTGTGGTGGTGGTTCGACCGGGCGGCGCTGCGCCGCATGGCAGCCCAAGCGCGCGCACTATAAGAAAGCGCACTCTATAAGAAAGCGCACTCTATAAGAAAGAGGCTGCTATATAGTGTGCATATATAGAGTGCGCTTATTGCGCCGCCGTTTTCTTCTTGCGGACCATTCCGATAATCTCGTCGACCGCGCTGCGATGGAGCAGCCATAACAGCCCGCTATAAAGCGACGCTCCGACAGCGACGAGCAAGCCAAGCGTGACCGGCGCGGGGAGCGGGGGTAATATCCGGCCCAGTCCGTAAACTACCGCCCCCATAAAGAAGGCAGGCACAAGGCCGGGCCGCACCGCTTGTAATAGCTCGCTATAGCTGAAGTGGAGAATGGCGCGCGTCCGGCTTGCGCCGAACCAGGCGATGAGCGGGGCCGAAACCAGCCAGGCACATACCACGCCGATCATCATGCCATCGGTCTGAAGCAGGGATTGCAGCGCCGCGATCACCTGATCGTTCAGCCCGACCAGCACACAGGCGGGAAACAGGATCACGCCAAGCAGGCTGCACTTCATATTGATGTCGGGCCGCCCCAGTGCATTATTGAGCGGGCCGATCAGCGCCTGAAAGGTGAGGAACGGCATGATAAGGCCGAGTATCGCGACGTAAGGGGCCATCTCGCCCCATTTTGAACCGAACAAGGTGAGGATGAGCGGCTTGGCGGTCGCGGCAAGGCCAAAGAAGATTGGCGCGGCCACCAGAAAGACAAGCCGCAGCGATTTCAAAAACGCCCAGCGTGTCGCGGTCACATCACTCTGGATACGCGAATAAGCGGGGAAGGCGACATCGTTTAGCGGCGGGATGAACTTGTTGATGAAGATCTGAACAAGGAACAGCGCCTCGCTATAAAGGCCGATGGCGTGGGTATCGAATTTCCGGCCCGACAGGAAAATGTCCGATTGGGTCTGGATCGCGATCAGCAAATGGCTCCCTAATAAGGTCATGCCGAACGTAACCATGTCGCCGGTGCCGCGAAAATCGAAACTGGGTATCGGCTTTAACCGCACGACGAGCGCCAGCCCGATCGCGCGCACCCAAAAGCCGATGACGGGCGCGAACACCAGCGTCCACACCCCGAATCCGGTTGCCGCCATAATAAGCGCGGCCGCTGCACCCAGAATCGCTGCGACGAGATTGACGATGGCTTGCGGACGGAAACGCAGATCGCGGCTCAACAAAACTTCGGACACCAGCGCGAACGGGTTGGCGAGAAAGATGAGCGTCTGCACACGCAGTAGATCGGCCACCATCGGCTGGCCATAATAAGAGGCAATATAAGGGGCGGCTATATATTGGGCGACGGCCATACCGCCGTTCAGGAGAATCAGCAGACCCAAAGTTTGGCGAATCATTTTGGGTGTCACCGAATCAGCCTGCACCAACGAGCGGGCGAATCCGTATCCGGCAAAGGCGGTCAGCAGCGCCAACACCACTTGGGTGAGGGCAAACAGGCCATAATCCGACGGCGAAAGCAGTCGAATCACGATTAATGTCGAGCCCCACGCAATGATCTGCGCGACGATTTGGCTACCGGAACGCCAGAAAAGCGCGGATTTCACCTGAGCCCCGAAATTGTTGGGGACACCGCCATTTTCACTAACCATTTGTTATATCACCATTATTCTCAAGAAAAGCGGCGTTTTTGCCCCGTTTGAACCCACCATAGCCAAAAAATTTGAAATAAAATTGCAAAAGAGTGTTGACGACTCAGAACCCCCCCCATATATGCCCTCTCACCGACGCGGCGCTGACCAAATAAGCGCAGCCAACCGCGGAGGTCGCCAACATAATCGGACAACTGTCCCCCGGTAGCGATAGCGGGGAACAAGAGTTGTCCGCTTCTAATGTTGGATTGGCTCTTTGACATTGTGATATTTTGATGAAGGGACATGTGGGCGGCGGCCCCGGGTCTTGCAACTTCTAGGTGCAAGCAACTCGGTTAAATTAAGTCGTTACCTGATACATGTCCTAATACACATACCATGTAATAAGATTTGTGCAGGAACGGCTCCTAGAAATGAGCGGTTCTTGGGTGGGATATTCCTCCTGCCCTTGGACTGAACATCAAACTTGAGAGTTTGATCCTGGCTCAGAACGAACGCTGGCGGCATGCCTAACACATGCAAGTCGAACGAAGGCTTCGGCCTTAGTGGCGCACGGGTGCGTAACGCGTGGGAATCTGCCCTTGGGTTCGGAATAACAGTTAGAAATGACTGCTAATACCGGATGATGACGTAAGTCCAAAGATTTATCGCCCAAGGATGAGCCCGCGTAGGATTAGCTAGTTGGTGAGGTAAAGGCTCACCAAGGCGACGATCCTTAGCTGGTCTGAGAGGATGATCAGCCACACTGGGACTGAGACACGGCCCAGACTCCTACGGGAGGCAGCAGTGGGGAATAT
>JAFAFE010000006.1 GCA_023423655.1 Pseudomonadota bacterium | reverse complement strand
CGGCAGGGATGCTGACGCTCGACCCGATGGACGAACTTGGCCTGCGCGGTGCGATCGTCAATACCGCCAGCGTTGCAGCTGAAGATGGCCAGATCGGCCAGGCGGCCTATTCGGCGTCCAAGGGCGGCGTGGTCGGCATGACCCTCCCGATTGCGCGCGACCTTATGAATGAAGGCGTGCGCGTCAACACCATCCTGCCCGGCCTGTTCAAAACGCCTTTGCTCGCGGGATTGCCTGAAAAGGCGCAGGAAGCCTTGTCGGCAAGCGTCCCCTATCCCAAGCGATTGGGCGACCCCGGCGAATATGCCCAGCTTGCGCTTGCGATGATCGAAAATGATTATTTCAACGGCGAAGATGTGCGTCTTGACGGCGCGCTCCGGATGCCACCGCGCTAAACATGGGCAGACCCGATGGACGCCGCCTGTTGGCGGATAGCTATCCCGTAACCGTAACGGTCGAGCCGCGCTTTCAGGATCTCGACCCGCTTGGCCATATCAATAATGTGGCAATGGCGGGGATTTTCGAGGCTGGCCGCATCAAGTTCAACCATTTGAACGGCACGGCGGGCCTGCCGCGCGCGCCGGGGGATCGTTTGCTGATCGCAAGCCTTGCGATCAACTATATTGCCGAAGCGCATTTCCCCGGCCTGTTGCACATTGCCAACGGGATCAAGCGTATCGGCACCGCATCCTGGGAGATCGCTTCGGCGGCCTTCCAGAATGATATTTGTGTCGCGACCTGTGATTGCACTTTGGTTTATACCGACACGCAAGGCGCGCGGGCGTTACGCCCGGAATTTGTCGCCTTGCTTGAAAAATTGCGGTTGAAAGACTGACGCGAAAAGGCCGCCGTAAAGGCCGATAATAAGGATGCCGGAAAGGCGGTTATTCGCCTTTCCGCACCATCCGCCGGACAAAGCCGATAAGCCCGGTCTGGCGGCTGCGGCGCAGGCGTTCGGCGCGCAAAATGGTGTGGACCTGCTCATAGCAGCGCTCCACATCATCATTGACCAGCACATAATCATAGCCGTCCCAGTGGCCGATTTCGGACGCGGCGCGTTCCATGCGCGCGTCAATGACTTCGGCGCTGTCGGTGTTACGCGCGCGCAAGCGGCGCTCCAGCTCGATCATCGAGGGCGGCAGTACGAACACGCGCACCACATCATTGCCCGCTTCCTGATAAAGCTGCTGCGCGCCTTGCCAGTCAATGTCGAACAACACATCGCATCCCGCATCAAGGCTCGCTTCGACCGGCGCGCGCGGGGTGCCGTAACGGTGGCCGAACACATGCGCCCATTCAAGGAATTCGCCGTCGCCGACCATATTCTTGAAGGTCGGCACATCGACAAAGTGATAATGTTTGCCATCGACTTCGCCCGGACGTGGCGGGCGGGTGGTGGCGGACACCGACATGGAAAGCTGGTCATCATTTTCCATGAGCTTGCGCGCAATCGTCGATTTTCCGGCTCCCGACGGCGAGGACAGGACGAACAAGACGCCGCGCCGCGCAAGGCTCCCACCGGCTTCCGACGGGACGCTCATCGGTTCTGCCCCTTGTGCAAGGAGCTAATCTCTTTAGAGGTCGGATAAGTATCGCGCATGGCCGCTCCTGTTCCATCAGGCGGTCCGGGTCAAGAGGGTGACGGGTGACGGACAAGATATTCTCGCAGATCGGACGCAGATGGTGGATAGCGGTCACCATCGCCTTGCTCGCCTTTATCGCGATCATGCTGGCGATGGGCCGCCCCGTCATTTGCACTTGCGGCACAGTCAAATTATGGCACGGCATCGTCCAGTCGGCAGAAAACAGCCAGCATATTGCGGACTGGTACACGTTCAGCCACATCATCCACGGCTTTATCTTCTATGGGGTCGGCTGGCTATTGTTGCGCCACCGGCCTTTGGGGCTGCGCTTGCTGCTCGCCGTGCTGGTCGAGGGCGGATGGGAGATACTCGAAAATTCGCCGGTCATCATCGACCGCTATCGCGAGGCGACCATTTCTTATGGCTATTCGGGCGATTCGCTCCTCAACAGCCTGTTCGACATTATCTGGATGATGGCCGGTTTCCTGTTTGCCGCATGGGATAGGGTCAAGGCATGGTGGGTGGTCGCGCTCGCTTTGGCGTTCGAGGCGATGACATTGGCCACCATCCGCGACAATCTGACGCTCAATGTGTGGATGCTGCTGGCCCCCAACGAGACCATCCGCAACTGGCAGGGCGGCGCGCCGTTCCAATAGATTGTGCGCGGCGTTGCTGCGGATTCCCGCATTTACATATTCTCCCCTCCCGCTTGCGGGAGGGGGCCGGGGGAGGGCCTGTGCGCCGCCCAGTATGAGCGCCAGTCACCCTCCACCATGACATTTATGTTGCACTGCACAAAAAATAGTTGAAATCGGCAACCACTTCCTATATTGTGCAGTGCAGCATGAAAATGAAGGAGCGTCATCATGGCGACCAAATTTGAAGATAAAAGCGCGAAGTCGGCGGAAGCAGCCTATGCTGCGGCCAGTTCGACTACCGGCACCCCTGCGGCTCCGGTGAGCGGCACCAATTTTGCAGCCGATAAAGCTGTAACGGCCCCCGCTACGGTCAAGACCGAAGCGCCCAAGGTGGTTCCGGCTGCTGCTGCACCGGTTGCGCCCAAAAGTGCTCCGGCCAAACCGGCTGTTGCCAAGGCGGCTGCTCCGGCAGCGCCCAAGGCAAGCGCGCCCAAAAAGACGGCTGTGAAAAAAGCCGCGGCTCCCAAGGCAAAAACGACCAAAACGGCAGCGCGCAAGTCGGCTCCCAAGGCCGCCGCTGCCAAGACCATCAAAACCACCAAGGCTGCGTCGGCCAAGCCCGCAGCCAACCAAGAAGGAATTAAGAAAATGGCTAACACCGTTAAGAATTTCGCTGAAGAAGCTCAGGCCAAGGCTGAAGAATTTTTCGGCGACTATAACAGCAAGGCGAAGGCTGCGGCTGAAAAGGGTCAGGAACTGGCCAAGGACGCTGTGGAATTCACCAAGGGCAATGTTGAAGCCGTTGTTGAAGCCGGCAAGATCGGCCTCAAGGGCAGCCAGGACCTGACCCGCGATTATGTCGAATTCGCCAAGCAGAGCTTTGAAGACAGCACCGCTGCGCTGAAGAAGGTTGCGGCCGTCAAGACCCCGACCGAATTCTTCCAGCTTCAGGGTGAATTGTCGCGCAACGCGTTCGACGCTGCCGTCAAGCAAACCTCGAAGAACAGCGAAGCCGTTCTGAAGCTTGCAAACGACATGTTCCAGCCGATTTCGAACCGCGTTGCGGTGGCTGTGTCGAAGTTCAAATCGGCTGCATAAGCCCATAAGGCGCTCCTGCGCGCCGGAATGTTTCAGGTAACATTTCCGGCGGCGCGGAGTCGCCCGACGAGCGAAGGCGGCTTTCTCCCCACTCTCCTCTCCTCATCGGCGGGGAAAGACCCTTCGCTCAAAAATACCGCTCGTTCCGGCAAGGGACGGGCGGTTTTTTGTTGGTGGGGCTTTGGGTTGCGGGTTGTGGCTTTGGCAAAGGGCGCGCGCAGAGAGGTGGCAAGGATTACGCGGAGGCGCGGAGGCGCGGAGATTTTTTGAAAGAGGTTCACGCAGAGGCGCAGAGGGGCAGGATATTGGTGCGGGCGCGCCGGATGATGTTAAGGCTGGAAAAAATGTCTGTGATTAGGAGCAAGAAATATGCGCCGAACATTAGGACTGGAAACTATAATCTCCGTTCGTGCTGAGTAGGGTTCGCAGAACCCGTATCGAAGCACCGATGTCAACCATGCCCTTTGATACGCCTCCTGAAGGAGGCTACTCAGGGCGAACGGAGGGGGGAGTCCGGGTATTGGAACTCGCCTTTCGTTCGCCGACTTTCCGCATGCCGCACACTATTCTTTGCACACCAACCCTCTGCGTCTCCCTATTCTCTGCGTCTCTGCGTGAATCAAAAAACCTCTCCCTCCACACCTCCGCGCGAACGCTTTTTCCTTCACCGCCCCGAAGCCCTTACATTTCGATACAAGCCCTTACGCCCATGCGGCTTTGCAATGCCGCCGCCACCTTCTATGACTGTCGCATAGCGCGCGAAACATGGCGCACGACAATGAATTACGACAATGGATAAGGAGATGTTGATGGCCGGCAGGATGGTTCGCACATTATGGGCAGGTCTTTTGCTGGGGAGCGTCGCGGTTCCAGCGATTGTGGCGGCCCAATCCGCACCCCCTGCAAGCGCTCCCGCCCGCAACGACCCTCTACCCAGTGCGCCGCCTGCAAGCATCGGCGCGCCCACCAATGGCTGGGGCTTTCGCGCCAATGATCTGGAGCCTGATCCGGCGGTGCGCATGGGTGTCCTTCCCAACGGCATGAAATATGCGGTGATGCGCAATGCGACCCCCAAAGGCGGCGCGTCGATGCGGATGCGCTTTACGGTGGGCTGGATGTATGAAACGCCCGAAGAACGCGGCCTCGCGCATATGATCGAGCATCTCGCGCTCAACGAGACCAAGAATCTCCCCGAAGGCCAATTGTTGAAGCGGCTCCAGCTTCACGGCCTGCAATTCGGCGCGGACACCAACGCGCACACGACCTTCCACGAAACCGTCTATAAGCTCGACATTCCGAACGCCGCGCCCAATATATTGGACGATTCGCTGTTCATCATGCGCGAGGTTGGCGGCAATGCGCTGTTCAATGCCGATACGGTCAACCGCGAGCGCGGCATCATCCTGTCCGAACGGCAGATGCGCGATACTTACCAGCGCAAAAATATCGAAAGCATGTTCCGTTTCCTCGCGCCGCAAACCAATTTGGCGGACGGGTTGAAGGCCAATGACGCGGTAATCGAGAAAGCCCCGCCCGCGCTCATCAAGGCGCTGTATGACCGTTATTATCGCCCCGAACGCGCGACTTTGGTGGTGGTCGGCGATTTTGATCCGGCGGAGATGGAAACCAAGATCAAGGCGAAATTTTCCGGCTGGAAAGGGAGCGGCCCCGCTGGCGGCGAGGCAAAAATCGGCACATTCGATTTCGCGCGCGCAAGCGACATCGGTTATTTTGAAGACCCGGCGGTGACCGAACAGGTCAGCCTCACCACCTTCAAACCTTATGCGGGCCATGCCGACAGCAGCATGGAAAGGCGACAACGCATCCTTGCGCAAATTGGCGATATGGTCATGGCGCGGCGCTTTTCGGCTATCGCCGCCAAGCCCGATGCAGCGATTTTGGGCGGGAGCAGCGACACCGCATCGCCCTTGTTCGAGCGCGCCGAACAGTCGGGCTTTACGGTGATCGCCAAGGACGGACAGTTGCAAGCCGCACTCGGCGTTGCCGATCAGGAATATCGCCGCGCGATGCAGTACGGCTTTACCGCCGCCGAAGTTACAGAGGCGATGCGCAACCTTGAAACCGGATACCGCACCGCCGCCGAACAGGCCAGCACAAGGCGCAGCACCGCGCTCGCCGAAGCGGTGCTGGCGACGCATGATACGCAGCGGATTTTGACCACGCCCGCCGCCAATCTCGCGCGGTTCGAAGCGATGAAAGCCTCGATCACTGCCGAGCAAGTGACCAATGTGTGGAAAGCCCCGCGCATCGGCACCCAGCCGCTTTATTATCTGTCGGGCAAAAAGCCGCTCGACACCAAACGCGACATTGCCGCTTGGCTCGATGCCAGCCGCAAGGTGGCCCTGACCGCGCCGGTCGAAGGCAAAGCGGCTGCCTTTGCCTATACCGATTTCGGCGCGCCCGGCAAAATTGTCGAAGATAAACAGATTGCCGATCTTGGCATCCGCACCATCCGCTTTGCCAATAATGTGCGGCTTAACCTTAAAAAAACCGACTTTGAAAAGGGCCGTGTGCGCTACCAGATGCGCGTCGGGTCGGGGCTGCTCGCACTGCCGGTCGACAAGCCGGGGATGAATTTGTTCATCACCAGCAGCTTTGGCGAAGGCGGGCTTCAGGCGCATAGCAGCGATGATCTCCAATCGGTGCTGGCCGGGCGGCACGTCGGGCGCGGGCTGGCGGTGGGGAGCGATGCTTTCACCGCCAGCGGCCTGACTATCCCTGCCGATCTCGGCCTCCAGATGCAGATGCTGGCCGCGCAATTGAAAGCGCCGGGCTATCGCAAGGAAGCCGAAGCCAAATGGATGGGCATATTGCCGATCATGGACGCATCGTTGAAAGCGACCGCGACCGGCCCTGTCGCGCGCGACCTTGCGCGGCTCGCGGCCAATGGTGATACGCGCTTCGGTATCCCCAATGCGGAATTGCTTGCCGAGCGCAATTTTGCCGAAGCGCGGCCCTTCCTCGACAAGGAATTGGCCAAAGGGGCGATTGAAATCGCGCTGGTCGGCGATTTTGACGAAGCTGCCGCGATCAAGGCGGTGGCGGACAGTGTCGGCGCTTTGCCGATGCGCGAGGCCGCTCCGCCGCTCCATGCCGATGAGCGCAAATTGCAATTTGCCACCAACCGCGCACCGGTGCGCCTCACCCATACGGGCACGGCGGATCAGGGCATGGCGATTGCCTTATGGGCGGGACCGGATGGCAGCGACGATGCGCGCAGCATGAAGGTCAATCTGCTCGCGGCAGTGGCGCAAATCATGATGCAGGATGAAATCCGCGAGCGGCTGGGCGCGACCTATTCGCCCAATATGGGCGCATCGCTTTCGACCATCTTCCCGGGCTATGGCTATTTCAGCGCGGCGGCCCCGGCGGCCCCTGACAAGATGAAGCTGGTGTTCGACGCTTTCGGCGAGGTGACGCGCGAGCTTACGACCAAGCCGGTGCCACAGGAATTGCTCGACCGCGCGCGCATCCCGATGATGGAAAAGCTGGTCAAGGCCGACAATGAAAATGCCGCATGGATGGGCATTGTCGACCAGGCCCAAAGCCGCCCGTCCGATCTGGACGCGTGGCGCAAGCGGGTGGCCTATTTGAAGGCCGTGACCGCGGCGGACTTGCAGGCCCTCGCGCAACAATATCTGGCCGCAGAACCACTGAGAATTGAAGTGGTGAGCGATAAGGCTGCGGTGAAGTAGGCGTCAATCTCCCCTCCCGCTTGCGGGAGGGGTTGGGGGAGGGGCTGTCCGTTTTAACCAAGCTAGGTCAGTTACAAACAAAGCCCTCTCCGACTACGACTAAGAATTTTCATTATGTTCAAAATCCCAAGTCTGCGTTGCCCCGCCCGCAGCAGCAGGGGTTCCAGCATCGAAACCATGTTTCCCTTTCCCGACAAAGCGCGCAGCTACCATCTTGCACTTCTTGCCCCTGTTGCCATATTCAACGCATCATGAATCCCCAGTCTCTTAACGCATCCCCTCCGCTTGGCATGGCAGGGCCGGACAAGACCCGTGAGGGCGCACCGGCTACCCCTTCCACCGGTCTCGCCACTAAAACCCGTGCGCGCACAAAAAAGCCGCAGCTTTACAAGGTGCTGATGCTCAACGATGATTATACGCCGATGGAATTTGTCGTGCTGGTGCTGCAACAATTTTTCCGTATGGATATTGAAGAAGCGACCCGCGTGATGTTGCAGGTCCATCAAAAAGGCATCGGCGTGTGCGGCGTGTTCAGCTATGAAGTCGCCGAAACCAAGGTCAATCAGGTGATGGACTGTGCGCGCGCGAACCAGCATCCGTTGCAATGCACATTAGAAGTCGCCTAAAACCGGCACAATAAGGGGGAGAGAGATATGACACGGCCCAAGGAAATTTACTGGTTCGCGTGGATCCAGATTGCATTGCTTGCGTTCGGCCTGTTCTCGATCCTGACCAACTGGGACGTGTTGGTCACCAATGCCAATGCAGGCAGCGGATTGTCGTTGGAAACTGCCAAAACCATCACCATCATCGGGCTTTTCTTCGGGTTCGCAGTTAATCTCTTGCTGCTCTTGTTCATCTGGAAGCGCAGCAATGTCGCGCGCTGGATTTATATCATCCTGTCCGCGGCGGGCCTCGTGCTGGGGATACTCGGCCTGTTGCAAGGCGAAGGCACCGGACCTTTATCCGCGACGATGGGGCAGCATCTTGTCGGCACCATCCTCCTTATCCTGCTATTCCTGCCCAATGTGCGCGCTTGGTTTGCCGGTAAACCGGTGGACGAAACCACTTTTAGCTGACGCCATTTCGCACGCCCTCTTGCGCGGCTTCACGCTTGCGCTAAGAGAAAGCGGATGGACCAGATTGTCATCCGTGGAGGCCACACGCTCAAGGGCCGCATCCCTATCTCCGGCGCAAAGAATAGCGCGCTTACCTTATTGCCCTGTGCGCTGCTGACCGACGAGCCGCTCACTTTACGCAACCTGCCACGGCTGGCGGATGTGGACGGCTTTGGCCATTTGCTCAACCAGTTCGGCATTTCGACCACGATTGAAGGGTCCAATCCCGGCGATTTCGGCCGTGTGATGACCGCGCGGGCGAACAAGATTACCTCGACCGTCGCGCCCTATGACATTGTCCGCAAGATGCGCGCGTCGATCCTCGTGCTGGGGCCGATGCTCGCGCGCGCGGGCGAAGCAACCGTCTCGCTCCCCGGCGGCTGTGCGATCGGCAACCGCCCGATCGACCTCCATTTGAAGGCGCTCGAAGCCTTGGGCGCGGAAATCGAACTGGCCGCAGGCTATGTGAAAGCGGTCGCACCCAATAAGGGACGCCTGCCCGGCGGCGATTATACCTTCCCCGTCGTATCGGTCGGTGCGACCGAAAATGCGCTGATGGCCGCCGTGCTGGCGAGCGGCACATCGGTGCTGCGTAATGCCGCGCGCGAACCGGAAATTGTCGATCTGTGCAACTGCCTCGTCGCGATGGGCGCAAAGATTGACGGTATCGGCAGCGAAACCTTGACCATTGAAGGCGTGCCCGACCTTCATGGCGCAACCTATCGCGTGATGTCCGACCGCATCGAAGCGGGCAGCTATGCGTGCGCGGCGATCATCACCGGCGGCGAGTTGGACCTTGTCGGCGCGAATATGGACGAGATGGAAGCGACCGTTGCCGCGCTGCGCGAAACCGGTGCGAGCGTTGAAATGGTCGGCGATGCGATGCGCGTTTCGGCCAATGGCCGCCCCAAAGCGATCACGCTATCGACCGCGCCCTATCCCGGCTTTGCCACCGATATGCAGGCGCAATTTATGGCGATGCTCGCGCTAGGCGATGGCGCGTCGATGCTCACCGAAACCATTTTTGAAAACCGCTATATGCACGTCCCCGAACTTGCGCGCATGGGCGCCAATATCGAAGTCCGGGGCCGCACCGCTGTTGTGCGCGGGGTCGACAAGCTGGTCGGGGCCGAAGTCATGGCCACGGACCTGCGCGCCTCGATGAGCCTCATCCTTGCAGGCCTTGCGGCAGAAGGCGAAACCAAGGTCAACCGCGTCTATCACCTCGACCGCGGCTATGAACGGCTGGAAGAGAAACTGGAAGCGGTCGGCGCGGACATTGAGCGGGTGAGTGACGGGTAGGCGCAGCTTTCTACCCCCGTTCGTCCTGAGTAGCAGCGAAGCTGCGTATCGAAGGACTTTGTGCACGCAACCTGTCCCTCGGCAACCGGTGCTTCTCTACGGCGCTTCGCGCCTACTCAGCACGAACGGGATTTGTGAAGCCCTTAACCCTTCCCGCGCACCGCCAGCACCAATCCTGCGATGACCAATATCGATCCCGAAATCGCCAAGCCTGACCAATGATAGCCTTCAAAGGCGGTGGAGATCAGCATGGCGATGACGGGAATGAGGACGCTTGACCAGGCCGCTGGTCCCGGCCCGACCGCGCGGATGACGGTGTAATAAAGCGGGAAGGTGAGGGTGCTGCCCGCAATCGCGAGATAGGTGACCCCGGCCCAATAATAAGGATCGCGCGGGAACACGGGCGGCCCTTGGGTGACGAGCGCGAAACCTGCATCCATCGCCGCGCCGATCAGCATCGCCCAGCCGACCAGCGCCAGCATCGGCTGGCGGCGCGCGGCATCTATCCCCTGGACGACATTGGAGAGCGAGGCGGAGCAAACGGCGACCAGCGTCAAACCGATGCCGAGCATTACGCTCGCCCCGCCGCCGACCTTGCCGATGCTTTCCGCGACACGATATTCGTGGAGGAGCAGGAGCGCGACGCCACCCACCGCGATACCGCAGCCGACGAGGAAGGCGCGGCTCAATGGCGTTTTGAGCCACAAACGCGCGAACAGACTATTGGGGATGATGAGTAGCGCGAACACCACCGCGACCAGCCCCGATGTCACATATTTTTCCGCCGAATAGACGAAATTATAATTGAGCACGAACTGCGTCAGCCCCATCATCGCGGCGATGGACCAGCCCGCTTTGTCGAGCCACAAGGATTCGCGCCGCACAAGGATGAGCGCGACCATCGCCGCGCCTGCGATGATGAAGCGGTAAGTAACCGACCAGACCGGCGGGGCGGCCTCCAATTGCTCGCGGATGACGAACCAGGTCGATCCCCAGATCAGCGTCACGATGATGAACGGGATGAGGACGCGCGGGGTCAGCAGGGTGGCTGGCTGTGTTGGCAGTGATGGCGGCGGGGCGGACTCGGACATACCCCCGCTTTGCATGAAGCGTGCAAGGCGAGCCAATCAAAAATGACGGGCTTTGCGATAAGTGTTTTTTATGACCTTATTTTTCCGCCGCAATAATAGCTCCCAGCCCCGCTTTATAGTCGCGGTAACGCGGTCGCCAGCCCAGCACCCGCCGCGCCTTGCCATTGGCGATGCGGCGCGATGCGGCATAAAAACTGCGCGCCATCGGCGTAAGATTGGCGCTTTCGAGCGGCTCTGGCGGCGGCGCGTCGATGCCGAGCAGGCTGGCGCCATATGCAATCACATCGCTTTGCGGCGCGGGGGCATCATCCGCCAGATGATAGACGCCGGAAGGCCCCGCAAAGCTTGCCACCACCCCGCGCGCCAGATCATCGACATGGATGCGGCTGAAAATATGGCCCGGCGCGTCAATGCGGTGCGCGCTGCCGTCGCGTAATTTGTCGAGGACCGAACGGCCGGGGCCGTAAATGCCGGGGAGGCGGAAGATGCGCACCTCTTCGCGCAACGCGCTCCACCCAAGGTCGGCTTGCACCCGCGCGCCGCGCTGCCCGTCAAGGCTTGCGCTTTCGTCCACCCACGCGCCGCCCGCATCGCCATAAACGCCGGTCGAGGACAGATAGCCGACCCAATGCGCAGGCGCGAGCGCGATCGCCTCGCCATAAAGCGCGAGCACCGGATCATGCGAGCCCAAAGGCGGGACGGAGGACAGGATATGGCTCGCCGAACGGATAGAGGCGCGCACCTCTTCCGGATCGCTGAAACGGGCGCGGTCGACGATGTCGACCGCCCATCCGCGCGCTTCGACCAGCGTCGCGATGCGCCGCGCACTAAAACCGGGGCCGAAGATCAGGAGGCGGGACATGGAGCGAGGCGGATTCCACTCTGAAAGTCATTTAAAAATCCGCAGTCCTGATCCTGTCGAAGGGCGGGTTCAGGCGTGGAACCACACTGAGGACCGTCCTTCGACAGGCTCGGGACTAGGGAGAAATTATTCCCCCTGTCTAAAGGCGTGATTTTGAAACCGTCAATGCTTATACTTACCCTATGACCACCGATATTCAAAAGATCGAAGCGCCTGCCGCGCCGGAAGAGACCCGCACCATCAACCGTGCTGACTATACCCCTGCCGACTGGCGCTGCGAAACGGTGAATTTATTGTTTGAACTCGGCGTTGAAGAAACGCGGGTTCATGCAACCTTGGCGATGGAGCGGCAAGGCGGGGAAACGGATGCGCCGGTGCGGCTTGATGTCGATGGCGCGCTCCCCGATGTGCTGGCGGTTGACGGGCTGCCGGTGCAATGGACGCAGGTTGATGGCCAGATTTTCGTGCCGGTCGGGCATGATATGGCGCGCGTCCAGATCGAACTCACCACCACGCTGCACCCCGACGCGAATAGCCAGTTGATGGGCCTTTATGCGTCAAACGGGATGCTTTGCACGCAATGCGAGGCCGAAGGATTCCGCCGCATCATTCCGTTCATCGACCGCCCCGATAATCTCGCCGTCTATACTGTGCGGATGGAGGGCGACAAGAAAGCGTTTCCGGTGCTGCTCTCCAATGGCGCGTTGGAGGAAGCGGGCGATCTCGCCGATGGCCGCCATTATGCGGTGTGGCATGACCCTTGGCCCAAGCCTTCTTATTTGTTCGCGCTGGTCGCGGGCGATCTGGTGGCCAATCGCGATCATTTCACCACCATGTCGGGCAAGAATGTGGACCTTGCCATCTATGTGCGCGCAGGCGACGAGGACCGCACCCATCATGCGATGACCGCGCTCAAAAACAGCATGGCGTGGGACGAGCGCGTCTATGGCCGCGAATATGATCTGCCGGTTTTCAACATTGTTGCGGTCAGCGATTTCAACATGGGGGCGATGGAGAATAAGGGCCTCAACATCTTCAACACCCGCTACATATTAGCGGACCCCGATACCGCCACCGATGCCGATTATGACGGGGTTGAAGCAGTGGTCGCGCATGAATATTTCCACAATTGGTCGGGCAATCGCGTGACCTGCCGCGACTGGTTCCAGCTTTCGTTGAAAGAAGGCTTTACCGTCTATCGCGACCAGAGCTTTTCCGCCGATATGGGGTCAGCCGCCGTCAAACGCATCGAAGATGTGCGCGTGCTGCGCGCGGCGCAATTCCCTGAAGATGCAGGGCCCTTGGCGCATCCGATCCGCCCTGACAGCTATCAGGAAATCTCCAATTTCTATACCGCGACCGTCTATAATAAGGGCGCGGAAATCATCCGTATGATGGCGACCTTGTTGGGGCCGCAAGGCTTTCGCAAAGGCACCGACCTGTATTTCGACCGCCATGACGGCGAAGCGGCGACCTGCGAGGATTTTGTCCGCGCGATGGAGGAAGGCGGCGCTATCGACCTTGGCCTGTTCCGCCGTTGGTATGATCAGGCCGGCACCCCGCGTGTGCAGGCGAGCCTTGCAAGGGATGCCACGACCGGCGAGGCGAGCCTTATCCTGTCGCAAATCGTGCCGCCGACACCGGGGCAGGAAGTCAAGGAGCCGATGCTGCTTCCCTTGCGCACCCGGTTATTCGATCGCGGCAATGAAGGCGCGGAAGGTAGTCCCGCCGAACAGCTTATCCTGCTTGATAGCGACAGCAAGACTGTGCCGCTCGGCCGGATTACCGGCGCGCCTGCGCTCTCGATCAATCGCGGCTTTTCCGCGCCGGTGATTGTCGAAGCCGCGCGCGATGCCGAAGAATTGGCCTGGCTCGCCGCGCATGATGACGATCCTTTCTCGCGCTATGAGGCGCTCCAGCAGTTGATGCTCGACACCATCGTGGCGCGCATCAATGGCGTGGAGGCCGACAGCGCGCCGGTGATTGCGGCGGTGCGGCAAAGCCTGGCGGGGGCAACACAAGACCCGGCCTTTGCCGCCGAAGCGCTCATCCTCCCGTCCGAAGCCTTTATCGGCGACCAGTTGAAACAGGTTGCGCCAGAGGCCATCCGCGCAAACCGGCTTGGCTTGCTCGGAGAAATCGGCCGCGCGCTCGAAAGCGAATGGCGGCATTGGCATGAGGCAACCGGGACAGATGCGGCGGACTTGACCCCGGCCTCCAAGGGCAAGCGGCGGCTGCGCGGCGTGGCGCTCTCTGCGCTGACGGCGGCGGCGGTTGCGGACGCGGGCGCGCTCGGCTGGCGGCAATATAAGAATGCAAGCGGCATGACCGACCGGCAATCGGCTTTGGTCGCGCTGTCGCATGGCGATGCGCCCGAACGCGAACAGGCCTTTGCCGATTTTTACGACCGCTATCATGACAATCCGCTGGTCCTCGACAAATGGTATCAGTTGCAAGTGCTGGCGATGCGCGACGATGTGCCGGAAACGGTCGAGAAGCTGGCCCAGCATCTAAGCTTCACCTTGTCCAACCCCAACCGTGTGCGCGCGCTTTACGGGGCGTTCGCCGCCAATCAGGGAAGCTTCCACCGCGCCGATGGCAAGGGCTATGCGCTCTTGGCTGACCTGATCGCCGCGCTCGATGCGAAAAATCCGCAAACCGCCGCGCGGCTGGTGCCGCCGTTGGGGCGCTGGAAACGCTTTGATGCCGGACGGCAGGCGATGATGAAGGCAGCGCTGGAGCGCGTGCTTGCCACCCCCGGTCTTTCCAAAGATGTGCATGAACAAGCCGCCAAGAGCCTGAAAAGCTAGGATTTTACCCAACATGGCTTGCCGCGTCAAAAAAGGGGCGTTAGGCTTGCGGTTCTAACGTCTTGGGGGAGACATGTCTTAGTTTAGCCAACGAGGGTTTTTTGAGATGAGCAAGAATAACAGCATTTGGATGATCGTCATCGTGGTCGCCGCGATTATCGGCGCGATGATGGGTCCGGCGCTCGCCAGAAATATGTCCGCAGGCACATTATTCTTCCTGTTCCTCTTCATCATCGGCGCCGCGATCGCTTTTTGCGTGTGGGCTTTGTCGAGCAACAAGGGCGCAGCCAAAGCCGATGCCGCCGCACAAGCCGATGCCAAGGCGTTCAACACCGTGCCCGGCAAGGGCCGCATCTATATTGTGCGCCGTGGTTTTGTTGCTGCGCTGCAAGGCATGAATGTGTCGCTCGACGGCACCCATAAGGCTCAGATTAAATCGGGCCAGATGCTGCTCGCCGATGTGGAGCCGGGCAGCCATAGCGTCCATGTCGAAACCGCCAAAACCAGCCTGTCCAAACCCGCCGACATCACCGTCAATGTCGCAGAAGGCCAAGTGGTAATTATCAGCGCATCGCTCGAAATGGGCGCGATGAAAGGCTCCATCCTGCTCACCGAAACCGACCCGACCGTGGGCCGCAATGATGTGCAGGCTACCAACCTAATGCAATGGGACGCAGCGGCGGTTTAACCGCTGCTGCCACCCTCCCCCTTAATCGTCATTGCGAGCGCCGACAGGCGCGCGGCAATCCAGAGTCGCCTCACACAGCGTTGCTTTGTTTGACTCTGGATTGCCGCGCCGCTTTCAGCGGCTCGCAATGACGTTGTTGTGCTTGGGCGGGCCTCACCCCACCCAATCGGCAACCTGCACGGCGACGGCGTTGGCGGCGCGGTTGAGGGCGCCTCCGGCATAGTCGGCGGTGATTTTGCTGACCGGTTCGCTGGCGGTGAAGCGTTGCTTGCGGATGACTTCGCCATTGGCGTTGGTCATGACTGCATCATAGGTGACAATCGCGCTGCTGGTTGCTTCGTCAATGCCGAAATCGACCAGATCGCCCATCAAGCGGTTGCCGGGGCGGGCCGGGGTTTCGCCTTCGTTGAGCACGAGCTTACCGGTGCGCGCGGTGATGGTTTCGCCGAGCAATACCTGAAACAGATTAGCCGGACTTTCGACCCATTTGGCATCGACCAGATAGGCGACCTGATTGGTCGTCGATTGCACCGGTATGCGCGTCGTCGCGAGTTTTTGCGAGATAGAAGGCGTGGACACGATGAAGGCGGTGTCGGTCGAACCGGTCTGAACGCGCCCCGCCGCGACCTTGCTTGCGGGCGTCAGGTTGAACAGATAGCGCGGCGGCTTGCTCGACAACAGCCCGCCACAGGCCGACAGCAGGAAAAGCGATGCCGTTGCCGGAAGCGCGATGCGGAAGATGCGGGGGAGCTGTGTCATATCGGACCTCATTTACGGGGCTTATAGTCGGGAAGCGGCGGTTCGCCGAGGATCGAGGTTGCGCCGCCCTGGTCAAGCTTGGTCGCGACCGCGTTCAACGACGCGGACATACGGCGCAAATCGCGCACGAGCAGGCCGACTTCGGGCATGGTTTTCTGGCTGAAATTTTCAACGCCGGGCTTGGCCGCCGCAATCGTCTGGTCAAGATTATTCATGCTGCGTTCGGCCGCCGCGACGGTTTGGCGCAGATCCGCAATGAGCGGCTTGGCATCATCGGCCAGTAAGCCGTTGGTGGTGTTGGCAAGCCCGCCAATTTCCTCCGCCGCATTGCCCGCTTGTTCGGCGGCAATCCCGGCCTGTTTGATGGTCATGCGGGTCTGTTCCAGCGTCGCGCGCATTTCGGGGCCTTGGGTCGATAATTCGCCCGACAATTTCTGCACATTGGCCAAAATGCCCGCAATCGACGCCTGATTCTTGTCACCCAGCAATTCGGTCAACCGCTCGGTCAGCGTGGTCAGCCGCTCCAAAAGTTGCGGCGCATTGTTCAGCAATTCGCCAAGCCCGCCCGGTTTGGCCGGAATGACGGGGACGCCTTCGGGGCCTTTTTCGGTAATGGGCGGCGCGCCCTTGGCCGCGCCATCCAACTGGATTTCCGAAACGCCGGTAAAGCCGACGCCGTTAATCGACGCGGTGGTGCCTTGCAGGATCGGAATATCCTTGTCGATCTTGATGCGCACGCGCACGAAATTGGGGTCAGGTTTCCACAAGGCAATCTTTTCGACCGTCCCAGCCGGAACGCCTGAAAAGGATACGTTGGAGCCCTTGTTAAGGCCGCTCACGGACTGTTTGAAGAAAATATCATATTCCTTCTTTTCGCCCGATCCCAAATTGGTGATCCACACGGTGAACAAGGCCACCGCCGCGACCAGCGCCAGCGTGACTATGCCGACCAGAACATGATTGGACCGTGTTTCCATGACCTTATCCTTGTTCGCCCTCGGGCGTTTCCTGTGCTGTTGTCACAGCGTCCGCTTTAGCATTTTCCTTGCTGTCCTGGACATTATCAAATTCTTTGGCGGCAGCGCGCCCGCGCGGCCCGTTGAAATATTCCTGAATCCACGGATGGTCGGTTGCAAGCAGCTCGTCAATCGTGCCGACCGCAATCACCTTTTTGTCCGCCAGCACCGCAACCCGGTCGCAAATCGCATAAAGCGTATCAAGATCGTGGGTGATGAGGAAAACGGTGAGGCCCATCGCTTCTTTAAGATTGCGGGTGAGCGTATCGAACGCCGCCGCGCCAATCGGGTCAAGCCCTGCGGTCGGTTCATCGAGGAACAGCAAAGCGGGATCGAGCGCCAGCGCGCGCGCCAGCCCTGCGCGTTTCTTCATGCCGCCCGACAGTTCGGACGGATATTTGGGACCGGCATCGGGCGGAAGCCCGACCATCGCGACCTTATAGGCGGCAATTTCATCGCGCAGGTCCGGATCCATATGCGGATAAAATTCGCGGATCGGCACCTGGATATTTTCGGCCACCGTCAGCGTCGAAAAGAGCGCGCCGCCTTGGAACAATACGCCCCAGCGGCGGCGCAGGTCGAGCGCGTCATATTCATCTTCAACGTCGGTCATGCGCGTATCGAACACGCGAATGTCGCCCTCGTCCGGCTCCTGCAAGCCGATGATCGAGCGCATCAGCACCGATTTGCCCGTGCCCGACCCGCCGACAATGCCCAAAATCTCGCCGCGCCGCACATCAAGGTCCAGTCCTTCATGCACCACCTGTTCGCCGAAACTGTTGCGCAGCCCGCGGATGCTGATGGCGACCTCATGCTCTTCGGGCCGGATTTTGGGGCTGCGTCCGGCATAGCGGTCGGTTTTGCCCTTGCGCACTTTGACGGCGGGCTGGCCGGTTTCCGGCTCGGCTTTGGGGCGGAACGGCAATTTCATCACTTCCACCCGAGGGAGGTAAAGAAGACCGCGAAAAACGCATCGAGAACGATGACTAGGAAGATACCCTGCACCACCGCGTCGGTCGTGCGCTGGCCGACCTGTTCGGCATTATCCTTGACCTGCATCCCGTTATAACAGCCTGCAATCGCAACGATGGCCCCGAATACCGGCGCTTTGATGAGGCCGATAAGAACATCGGTGAGCGGCACCACTTCCTGGATACGCTGCACATAAGTGAGCGGCGGAATGCCAAGGCCCGCCCAGCAAAATACCATGCCACCGAACAAAGCGGCAATCCCGGCATAAAAGCCGAGCAGTGGCATCATCACAATCGAGGCGAGCACGCGCGGCAGGACCAAGGCTTCCATCGGCGACACCCCGATGGTCCGCATCGCGTCCACTTCTTCGGTAAGCTTCATCGTGCCAAGCTGTGCGGCAAAGGCCGATCCCGACCGGCCCGCAACCATGATTGCGGTCATCAGGACACCGAGTTCGCGCATCGACGAGCGCCCGACAAGGTTGATGGTGAACATCTCCATGCCGAACAGTTCAAGCTGGGTCGCGCCTTGCTGGGCTATCACCACGCCGATGAGGAAGCTCATCAGGCCGATAATGCCGAGCGCATCGACGCCGACCGCCTTGAATTGCGACACCATCGCATTGACGCGGAAGCGGCTGGGATGGGCGATGAGGCCCAATATCCCCAGCACAGTCGCGCCGAGAAAGCCGATCATCCCCATGAAATTGGTGAGCGCGCCATGGACCGATGTGCCGACTTCATCGAGCATCCGGATGAAAGCGTTGCTCTGTTCGGGGCGGATTTTGACGCCTTGGTCGGCATTTTGCACTTCGGCCAACAGTCCGGCGGATTGTTCGCTCGCGCCCTCAATCTGAGCCCCGCTGTCGCGCGCCAGCTTATAGACAAGCCAGGCGCCAACCGTGTCCATATGGATGACCTGGCTGATGTCGATGGTCTTGGGCGGGGCGTCAAGGCTCGCAAGCCGTTCGGGCAGATCGCCGATACGGCCAAGGGTCAGCCGTCCGCTTAAGCGGACAACATCCCGATCATCGGTATCAACCCGGACCTGCTCCGCCCCATCTTGCATAACGGGCGCGACACTGTGCGAAATTGACGCTATCGGCAAGCAAAGAATGTAGGAAAACTAATCCGGTTTACATAATATAAGGCCGATAACAGGGTGAAACTCGCGATTTATGACATGGACCGTACGGTCACTATAAGAGGAACCTATACGCCGTTCCTGCTGTTTGTCGCGGCGCGGATGGCCCCTTGGCGCTTACTTCTCGCGCCGTTCGCGCTGCTGGCGATGGCGGGCTATGCGGCGAAACTGGTGAGCCGGAAACGGTTGAAGGAGATTAATCTTGCGCTGCTCTTGGGCACGCGCCTGTCGCCGCAACGCCTCGCCCCGCATATCGAAACCTATGCCGACCGCGTGGTCGCGCGCAATCTTTACGCCAAAGCGCGCGCGCGCATCGCCGACGATCAGGCCGCGGGTTATCGCGTTGCACTCTGCACCGCATCTTATGAACTTTATGTCCATGCGATTGCCGCGCGGATCGGCATTGCGGCGGAGGATGTGATCGGCACCAGGCTGGTCAGCGCAGCGGACGGCACCATCCTTGCGCAAATTGACGGCGAAAATTGCTATGACCGGGAAAAACTCCCGCGCATTGCGCAATGGATGGAACAGATTGGCGTCAAACGGGAGGAGGCGCACTTACGCTGCTATTCCGACCATGTATCGGACGCACCGATGCTTGACCTCGCCGACGAAGCCTTCGCCACCACCCCGTCACCCAAGCTGCGCGTCTTGGCGGAACAACGCGGTTGGCCGGTGTTGGACTTTCGGGAGGGGTAGGGGAAAAAGCCGCGCGGGTTACTTCGCGGCCTTCTTCACCACCTCGCGCACTTTCTTGGTCTTGGCGGAAACATTATCTGCGAGCTTGGCGTCGGTGCCGGCCAGTTTGACATCGGCATAGGCTTCGCCGCCCTTCGCTTGGTCAGTCTGGTAATCGGCATATTTTTTGGTGATATAGCCCGCCAAAATCGTGCCGCCCAAAATCGCCGCGCGGGCGGGGAGGAAGCGGCGGGCGATGGCGAGCGTGCCGATGCCGATGAGCGTGCTGGCGACCGGATGGCTTTCGCCGATCCGCGCATTTTTGCGGCCAAGGGTGTTGCGCACAAGACTGTCGAAAAATGCCACTATATCGTTCCTTTGCATGAAAATGCGTTGGCAAGAGATGTGGGAATAAACGCCGCCGCGCGGTGGAGGTTCCGGAAAACGGTTTACGTGTCGCGCTTAAGACCTACGCAAAAAGGCTTCGCCTATTTCTTGCGCCCGAAATCCACCGTCACGACATTGGAGCCATCTTCGACTGGTGCGGTGGCGGGATGGTCATTTTCGGCTTCGTCATGCGGTTCGGGGCCGCTGGTGCCATCATCCGCAACATGGAATTGCAGCCCGAAATCGACCGAAGGATCCACAAAAGCGGTAATCGCCGAATAGGGGATGAACAAGGTCGTCGGCACCTGATTGAAGGTAAGCCCGACCGAAAAACCGTCCTCTTCGACCTTCAAGTCCCAGAATTTATGCTGGAGAACGATCGTCATTTCATCGGGGAAACGCTCGACAAGATGATTCGGGATATTCACCCCCGTCGCACGGGTTTTGAAGGTGATATAGAAATGATGTTCGCCCGGCAGTCCGGTTGATTCGATCTCGCGCAGCACGCGGCCAACCACGGCGCGCAAGGCCTCCTGCACGATTTCATCATAAGGGATAAGGCTGTCGGTGCTGCTGTCCTCGCTCATGCGCCCGTTGGTGAACGTCTCGGCGGCCAAGGTCAAGAGGGACCATGCGCAACATCCTTGCGAGTTTAGGGGGTGAAAGGCACGATTGCTTGCAAGGCGCGTCCGGCACGCTATAGGCGGGCGCATTATGCGTACTGCCTCTATCGCCCGCAAAACCCATGAAACCGACATTAAGGTCGCGGTCAACCTCGATGGCTCCGGCCATTATCAGGTGGCGACCGGCATCGGTTTTCTCGACCATATGCTCGAACAATTGTCGCGCCATTCGCTCATGGATATGGAGGTGGCAATCAAGGGCGACCTTCATGTCGACCAGCACCACACGGTCGAAGACAGCGCGATTGCGGTGGGCGAATGTGTGGCCAAAGCCTTGGGCGATAAAGGCGGGATTGCGCGCTATGGCCAAGCCTATGCGCCGATGGACGAAACGCTGACGCGGTGCGCGCTCGACATTTCGGGGCGACCCTTTTGTGTGTTCAACACGACATTCAGCCAGCCGCGGCTAGGCGAGATGGACACCGAATTATTCATCCACTGGTTCCAGAGCTTTGCACAAAGTGCGGGCATCACGCTCCACATTGAAACGCTCTATGGCGACAATAACCACCATATTGCCGAAAGCTGTTTCAAAGCGCTCGCCCGCGCCTTGCGCCAAGCGGTCGAGATCGACCCGCGCAAGGCAGGCGCAGTCCCTTCGACCAAGGGCATATTGGGGAGCGGCAGCCTTTCCGATGGCTGAAACTATCGCGCTCATTGATTATGGCGCGGGGAATTTGCGCTCGGTCGCCAATGCGCTCCACGCCGCCGGTGCGCGTGATGTGGCGGTCACCGATGATGCCGATGTGGTGCGCAAAGCCGACCGCATCCTGCTGCCCGGCGTCGGGGCCTTTGCCCATTGCATGAACGCGCTGTCCGCCATTCCCGGCATGGTCGAGTGTCTCAACGAACAAGTGCGCGATGGCGGCAAACCGTTCCTCGGCATTTGCGTGGGGATGCAGCTCATGGCGACCCAAGGCGAAGAACATGGTTTGCATGACGGGCTGGGCTGGATAGCGGGAACGGTGAAGGCGCTTCAGCCCGCCAACCCTGCCGCGCGCGTGCCGCATATGGGCTGGAACGATGTAGTGCCGACCCGCCCCCATCCGCTCACGCAAGCGGGCGAGGCTTATTATCTCCACAGCTATCATTTCGCCGCCGATAGCGCCGACGATGTACTGGCGACCAGCGATCATGGCGGGGCGATTGTGGCCGCAGTTGGCCGCGCCAATATGGTCGGTGTGCAATTCCACCCCGAAAAGAGCCAGGGCTTCGGCCTTGCGCTCCTCACCCGCTTTCTCGACTGGAGACCCTGACCCCATGAGCCTTATCGTTTTTCCGGCAATCGACCTTAAAGGCGGGCAGGTGGTGCGGCTGGCCGAAGGGGATATGGACCGCGCGACCGTCTATGGTGATGATCCGGCAGCACAAGCGATGCTGTTTGCCGATGCGGGGGCGCAGCATATCCATGTCGTCGATCTCGACGGCGCGTTTGCGGGCGAAAGCGTCAATGGCGCGGCGGTCGAAGCGATAGTCGAGCAGTTTCCGGGCCATGTGCAACTGGGCGGCGGCATCCGTGATGCAGAAGCGGTCGCGCGCTGGTTCAACTTGGGCGTATCGCGGCTGGTCATCGGCACGGCGGCGCTCAAAGACCCCGAATTCGTCAAGGATATGGCGCGCGCATGGCCGGGCGGCATCGTTGTGGCGGTCGATGCACGTGACGGCATGGTCGCAACCCAAGGCTGGGCCGATGTGTCGGACGTCAGCGTGGTCGATATGGCGCGCCGGTTCGAAGATGCGGGCGTTGCCGCCTTGCTGTTCACCGATGTCGGGCGCGATGGCCTTCTCAAAGGCTGCAATATCGAAGCGACGGTGGATCTGGCGCGGCAGGTGGATATTCCGGTGATTGCATCGGGCGGGGTTGCGGGCATTTCCGACATCCGCCTGCTCGCCCTCCACGCGCGCGACGGGGTGGAAGGCGTGATTACCGGCCGCGCCATTTATGACGGACGGCTCGACCTTGCGACCGCCTTGGCGCTGGCGGCGAAGGACGATTGAGAGTGACAAAGACTCTCCCCAAACCCGTTGTGGCAAAGACTCTCCCCACACCCGCTAGTGCTGAGCCTGTCGAAGCACGTGGCTCAGGCTTAGCGCCACCTTCTGACCGTGCTTCGACAAGCTCAGCACTACGGGAGGCTTAATTGACCGTCCGCGTCCGCGTCATCCCCTGCCTCGACGTTAAAGATGGCCGCGTGGTCAAAGGCGTCAATTTTGTCGATTTGAAGGACGCAGGCGATCCGGTTGAACAGGCGCGCGCTTATGATGCAGCGGGCGCGGATGAACTGTGCTTCCTCGACATTTCCGCAAGCCATGAAGGGCGCGGCACCTTGCTCGATATGGTCGAGCGCACCGCGAGCCAATGCTTCATGCCGCTGACCGTCGGCGGGGGCGTGCGCAGCCATGAAGATGCGCGCGCCCTCTTGCTGGCAGGCGCGGACAAGGTGGCGGTCAATAGCGCAGCCGTCGCTCGTCCCGAACTGGTCGCGGACATTGCGGAACGCTTTGGCAGCCAGTGCATCACCGCCTCCATCGACGCGCGGCAGGTAGAGCCGGGCCGCTGGGAAATTTTCACCCACGGGGGCCGCACCGCGACCGGCATTGACGCCCTCGCCCATGCGGTGAAGCTCACCCGATTGGGCGCGGGCGAATTGCTTGTGACCTCGATGGACCGCGACGGCACGCGCGATGGCTATGACCTTGCGCTTACCCGCATGATTGCCGATGCGGTATCTGTGCCGGTGATTGCGTCGGGCGGGGTCGGTAGCCTTGAACACCTCGTCGAAGGGGTGCGCGAAGGCCATGCCAGCGCCGTGTTGGCCGCCTCCATCTTCCATTTCGGCCAAGCGAGCATCGCCGACGCCCATGCCGCCTTCCGCGCCGCCGGATTGCCCGCCCGCACGCCGATCGGGTTGTAATACAAAGCGTTACACCACTCGTCCCGTTTCGTTGCGCTTTTATGTGCAAACAGGCTTGGCGCGCAGCGGCATTTACCTTATTAACACGCGCATAACCGGCGCAGAAAGAGGCCGGACTCGTCGCATCATTAACCAATGCGCCGGAACAAACAGGGGGTTTGTTCACGGACCATGAAGGATTTGGCACCATGGCTTACCAGCCCGTGGACGTTGAAGAGCATCCGTCGTCCGGCCCTGCGCCGTTGCAACGCTGGAAGCGCCGCCTGCCCTGGCTCACCATCATGGCATTGGTGGTGGTCACCGGCTTTGCGCTCGTCACCCCCGCTTATGCCCAGACCGGCTTGGCCAAGGCGGTCGCGACGATGCACGCCATCGGCCTTGATGAACCAAGCGACCTCGGCATGATCGCAATCGGTATGGTCGGCGTGATTTTAGGACGCCAGAGCGGCCTGTTCATGAGCCGCCATAGGGATAAGCAGGCGGGGTAGGACGCGTCAGCGCTTGCGGAGCGGCTGCAATCTCCCACGCGCCATGCTGCGCCATAGCCATTCCATCGGGCCGTAATGGAAGCGGTCGAGCCAAGGCTTGGACCAGAGCAGCATAAGCATCGCTGCCCCCACCACGAACAGATAGACCGCCGCGCGCGCGATGGTGCCGAACAGGCCGAGGCCATAGCCGTAAAAGAGCGTGGTCATGACAATTGTGGTGCCGAGATAATTGCTGAACGCCGCGCGCCCCGTGGCGGCAAGGCGCTGCACAAGCGCGCTTTGGCTATGCGTGCTGACCAGCAGCACGATGATCGCGGCATAAGCGATGGCGAGCAAATAATCGAATGGCGCGCTCACCCAGACGGCGACTAGGAAGGTTTCGACAGCGGGGAAACCGGCCTGCCACAGCCATAGATGGAGCAGGGCGAGAATGAGGAGTGCGGGCACGCCCAACCCCCAGCCAAGCCTCGTAAGCTGCGCGCGCGTCCAGCCGCCGCTGAAAAAGCCGCTTCGCTGCATCGCGGCTCCTACGAGCATCAACGCAATGGTTTCGGGACCATAGAGCAGAAACTGAGCCAAAGGAGCGGCGAGCCATTCGGCGCGATAGGCGAAGACTGTGGCATAATTGCCGCGCATCGCGGTAACCTCTTGGGCAATCGCCTCGGCCGATCCGCCGATAATCGGGAGCATATCCTCCCAATCCTGCTGCATCGTCGCGGGCAAGCTGCCCTGATCGACCATATGACCCATAGTGAGCAGCGGCACAGTGAGGCTTAGCCACAGGAACAGGCCCAGACCGAACAAAGCGAGCGCAATCCATAAAAGCGTGCGCGGCGCTTTGTCGATGAACAGGAAAGCGACCATGCCGCACATGGCATAGAGCGTTAATATATCCCCCTGCCACAGCAGATAAAGATGGGCGAGGCCGATCAGCAACAGGGTCGCCATGCGCAGGAAATGGACCTTGCCGCCATTTTCGCCCTTGGCCGATGCGCGGTCGATGACCAGCACCATGCTTGCCCCGAACAGCAGCGAGAAAAGCGCGCGCATCTTGCTGTCGACAAAGATGGCGGAGAGCAGATAAGCGGCCATGTCCGCCGCGCTGGTGCCGCCCCAACTCATCGGGTTGAAATAAGCCGGGGCGGGCATCGAAAAGCTGATAATGTTCATCAGCAATATGCCGATGACCGCCACCCCGCGCGTCGCGTCCAATGTCGTGATGCGCGCAGCGGCGCTTGCCGCCTCACTCAACGCAGCGGAATCCGCGCCAGCACCGGCGGGCTGACCGTATCGGCATCGCGCACCGTGCCATCGGGTTGGAGACGGCTCATTTGGGTGGTGGCGAGCAGCACCAGATGATGGCCTGACAGTGCCGCCGTGGTCGGCTCTTTCATCCATGTGTCATGATGCGATTGCAGCGTTTCGACCTTGTCAATCGCGCCGTCTTTGCCCAGCAGGATGCGGATGACGCGCCCCGGATTGGTGACATTCTGCACGCCGATCAGGCTGCCCTGATGCCAGTAAAGCCCGTCAATCCCCGCCACCGTTTCGCGGGATCGGGAGGCAAGGCGCGGCGTGACGGTTTTGCCCGTCGCGGCAGTAATGCGCGCAATGCCGGTATTGTGCGCGATATAAAGATGGCCGCTATCGTCAAAGGTGATGCCATTGGCCCCGCCATAGGCGTCGATCAGACGGCTGACCGTGCCGTCGGGCGCAATCTTCCACACCGGCCCCGCCGCGCTGTCGGTCGCATAGATGGTGCCGCTATCGGGGTCGATGGCGAGATCGTTCAACTGCACCGCCTCTTTGACATCGACCGAAGACAGCAAGCGGCCATCCTTCAAGGCCAGACATTCGACACGGTTGATGCGCTGCTTTTCGGCTGCCGCAAGGAAGCCGTTGGTGACGACGCTGCACAGCCGGTCGCGCTTGCGATCTATCGCAAGACCGAGTCGCGGGGTGCCGTCGCTTTTATGGATTTTGCGGAAATCCTTATTCTTGCTCACCCGCCAGATCGCGCCATCGGCCATGCTGGACAGGAAAAAATCGCCGTCATAAGCGGCAATACCTTCGGGGAAGATGGTGGGACCGGGCAAGGTCGCCCAGACTTTCCCGCGCGACACGCGGGGCAATTTTTGCTCGAAAGACTGATAGATGCGCCCATAAGCGGGGTCGCCCTCCAGAGCCCCGAAAAAATCGGGGATGGGGAGGAAGCCGTCACCAAGGCGCATCACCTCTTGCAAGGCGGCGAGCGCACCTGCTTTATCCCCTGCGCGCAGGCGGAAATTGGCGAGATAATAGCGTAGATTGGGATCGTCCGGCCGCGCCGTAACGGCGGCTTCAAGATAGGGCACGCCCTCGCGTGCTTCGGCCTCCGTCTGCGCTGCCACAGGGACAGCGGGAGCCGTCGCCGCCATGATGGCCGCGACGGCACCAAGTGCAAAAGCCTTACCCGCCAAGCCGCTTATTCCGACGCCGGTTTGGAATGGAGCTGGATATAATTTTGCAGGCCCATGCTTTCGACCAGCGACAATTGGGTTTCCAGTTCATCGACATGATGTTCTTCGCTTTCCAATATGGAAGCGAACAGATCGCGGCTGATATAGTCGCGCACTTTTTCGCAATGTTCGATTGCATCGCGCAGCAACGGAATCGCTTCATGTTCCAGCGCAAGGTCGGATTCGAGAACTTCCTGCACATTTTCGCCAATGCGCAGGCGGCCGAGCAATTGGAAATTGGGGAGGCCGTCCAGAAACAGGATGCGTTCGGCCAACTGGTCGGCATGTTTCATCTCGTCGATCGATTCTTCGCGCTCGAACGCGGCGAGGCGTTTCATGCCCCAATCATCGAGCATACGGTAATGCAGCCAATATTGGTTGATCGCGGTCAACTCGTTCTTGAGCGCAATATTCAAAAATTCGATGACCTTATCGTCGCCCTTCATAGCGATTCTACCCTTTGTAATTATGGGGCGAAGCGCGAAAGACGGACCTTATGAAGGTCAATGTCAGGCGCGCATCCGCCGTTCTTGTGGAAAGGGGAGAATATCAGCCCCATGCGCTTTTGCACAGGGGGCAGGGTCAATTTTTTGCAGTTTTCCGCGCTCTTGCGAGAGAATCTCACGTGCAAAAGGAAGGCATTGCCCGCACTGGATTTTGCCGCCGCACGCGGCATAGGCCTGATGCGCGCGTTCCGCCCCGTTTTGCGCGGCGGCGCGCAAATCTTTCTCGCGGATATTGTTGCAACTGCACACGATCATAGATGCGAATCCTTCTCATTAGCTAGATAGCGGATTGATAATGATTTGCAATAGGGTGCTGCTGCCTTTCTTTTTGCGCGATAAAATTATGCGCAAAAATATTATTGACACATGTGTAAGTAGTGTTATGGTGGGGTCATGGACAGCTACTCACCCTCTCTGAACGACGCGGTGCGCCACGAGAACACCGCTGAACCCGCAACCTTTGCAACGGCGGCGGCGCCATATGCTGCATCGTATGAAGCAACGCCAGCGCCGCGCGATACCCGCGCGCTGTCGGGCGATGCGCTGCTCGCGCTGCCGCTCGCCGATCTGGCGCGCGAAAAGCCCAAAATGCGGCCCGGTAAGGCTTGGCACCATTTCCAGGAGCTGCTCAAGGACAAGGAGCGGACCGAGGAAGTCTTTTATATTTTCGAAGCCCTGCCTTGGGCGGGCTTTATGGACGCGGCGGAACGTTACAGCGACAGCGCCGAAGGTCGCGCGGCGATGCGCGATGAGCCCTATCTGCCTGCCTTGCTCGACGATCATGAAGCGTTGCGCCGTTTTCCGGCGGGCAGCGTCGCCCATGCCTATTGCGACTTTATGGAAAAAGAAGGGCTGACCGCCGCCGGACTGGTCGAAGAATTTGACCGTTTCCGCGAAGGTCGCCCGGTCTATATCGACAAGTTCGACTGGTATTCGAACCGCAATCGCGACACGCATGACCTGCTCCATGTATTGACCGGCTATGGCCGCGATGCGCTCGGTGAAGCCTGTGTGCTGGCTTTCACCTACAGCCAGTCGCCCAGCCTTGCGCATCTGTTCATCGGCTATATGGCCGGGCTTAACATCAAGAAGCAGGTCAAGAGCAAAGCGCCGGTTCTGCGCGCGATCCGCGAAGGCCAACGGCTTGGCAAAGCCTGCCCGCGCGTGTCCGAACTGCCGATCCGCGAACTGCTCGCCATGCCGCTCGATGAAGCGCGCAAGAGCCTCAACATCACCCCCGCACGCCATTATGCCGAAGTGCATCGCATGTGGAAGGAAGGCGGCATCAACCCTTATGATATGCTCGGCAATGGCCCGGCAACGGGGGATGCCAAGCTCGCGACCGCATGAGCCTTTCCTGACAAAATTTTCCGAAGGGACCCTTCCCTCCTCCTCCTTCCGCGAAGGTGGGCTTATGGTGTGGCAACGCTAGACCGCTCCATAAGCCCACCCTCGCGGGAGGATTTTTTTTGTGTGGCTTTGCAACCCTCACCGCTTGCGGGGAGGTGGCCATGCGCGGCATGGTGGAGGGGGCTGGTAGTTTAAGCCAACGTCGCGTCAGGCGGATAGCCCCCTCCGTCAGCGCTTCGCACTGCCAACTCCCCACAAGTGGGGAGGATTTTAAACTTCGCCTGCCATCAGCGTGGGGAAGAAACCTTCATGGGCGGCGCGCAAGTCTTGCAGGGCAATGCCGTGAACCGTTCGACCGGTAACTGTGCCCACGGGTACGGCGCCCTCAATCTCCTCGTCACTCGCGACAAGATAGCGTCCCTGATCTTCGCCGAATGCTTCGGCGATAGTCCATGTTGTGCCCATGGCCGTGCGTGCGGCGATGCCTTTGTTGGCAGCAAGCGCCATTTCAGCCAATGCGACGACGAGGCCGCCATCGGACAGATCATGCACTGCGTGCGCTTTGCCTTGGGCGATAAGCGTCCGGATAAAGTCTGCCGATTGACGCTCGCTAGCTAGGTCGACAGCGGGTGCCGCGCCATCTTCGCGGCCAAGAATTTCGCGCAGCCACAATGATTGACCCAAATGCGTGCCATGTCCCCCGACGAGCCAGATGGTATCGCCTTCCTTGAGGTTGCCAATCGTCGCATTTTTGCGCCAGTCCGCGAGCAAGCCAATGCCGCCAATCGCGGGGGTCGGTAAAATGGCAGAGCCGCCGCCGGTCGCCTTGCTTTCATTATATAAGGACACATTGCCGCTCACGATCGGGAAGTCGAGCGCGCGGCAGGCATCGGCCATGCCGTTGAGACATCCGACAATCTGCGCCATGATTTCGGGGCGCTGCGGGTTAGCGAAATTGAGGCAGTTGGTGATGGCGAGCGGGGTCGCGCCGACCGCCGACAGGTTGCGGTAACATTCCGCAACCGCCTGTTTTCCGCCTTCATAAGGATCGGCATAGCAATAGCGCGGGGTGCAATCGGTCGAAATGGCGATGGCTTTTTCGGTGCCGTGGACGCGCACGACCGCCGCGTCGCCGCCCGGTATCTGCACCGTGTCACCGCCGACCTTATTGTCATATTGCTCCCAGATCCACCGCCGCGAGGCGATGTCGGGCGAGGCCATAAGCTTCAACAAATCGGCGCCGATGTCGGTTGATTCAGGCACATCGCCGAGCGGCTTTACCGCCGCCCACGCCTTATAATCCGCTTGGCTCAAATGCGGGCGGTCATAGAGCGGCGCATCATCGGCCAAGGGCGCGAGCGGAATGTCGCACACAACCGCGCCATGATGCTCCAGCACCATGCGGCCCGTGTCAGTGACTTCGCCGATGACCGCAAAGTCCAATTCCCATTTTTTGAAAATCTCTTCGGCAAACGCCTCGCGCCCCGGCTTCAACACCATGAGCATCCGCTCTTGGCTTTCCGACAGCATCATTTCATAAGCCGTCATGCCGGTTTCGCGCTGCGGCACTTTGTTCATGTCGAGCCGGATGCCGACGCCGCCCTTTGACGCCATTTCCACCGACGACGAGGTGAGGCCCGCCGCGCCCATATCCTGAATCGCAACAATCGCGTCGGAGGCCATCAGTTCAAGGCAGGCTTCGATGAGCAATTTTTCGGTGAACGGATCGCCCACCTGCACGGTCGGGCGCTTTTCTTCGGCATCTTCGCCAAAGTCCGCGCTCGCCATGGTCGCGCCATGAATACCGTCGCGCCCTGTCTTGGAGCCGACATAGACAATCGGATTGCCGACGCCGGACGCGGCCGAATAGAAAATCCTGTCGGTTTCGGCGACCCCTACGGTCATCGCGTTGACAAGGATATTGCCGTCATAGGCGGTGTGGAAATTGACCTCGCCGCCGACGGTCGGCACGCCGACACAATTACCATAACCGCCAATGCCGCGCACCACGCCGTCGATGAGGTGGCGCATCTTGGGATGGTCGGGACGACCAAAGCGCAGCGCATTCATATTGGCGATGGGCCGCGCGCCCATAGTGAACACGTCGCGCAAAATACCGCCGACGCCGGTTGCCGCACCCTGATAGGGTTCGATGTAGCTGGGGTGATTGTGCGATTCCATCTTGAAGATCGCCGCTTGGCCGTCACCAATATCGACCACGCCCGCATTTTCGCCGGGACCGCAAATCACTTGCGGGCCTTCGGTGGGGAGCTTCTTCAAATGGATGCGGCTCGATTTATACGAGCAATGCTCCGACCACATCACCGAAAATATGCCGAGTTCGACCAGATTGGGCGTCCGGCCAAGCGCGTTCAACACGCGCTCATATTCTTCCGGACTAAGGCCATGTTCGGCAACAATGTCGGGGGTGATTTCGGCGGCGTTTGATGAAGCGTTCTGGGTCATGGCGGCCCTTTAACCCCTAGGGGCGATTCCGGCTAGACCCAATATTGGGAAAGGTGAGGGAGCAATGGGGGAGCGCGGCGCGACACATGAATTATGCCGTGCTTCTTTCCATTCATCCTGCTTTTATGCAAAAGCCGTGCAAAATATTTGCCAAACCGGGGCAGGGATAATGTAAACTTAAATCCAAAGCCTTATCTTGCCGGTGGTTTCGCCCGGAACAACCATGCTTTGCATAGGACCCAGTAAGGATCATCAATGACACTCGACCATCAGCATGCCGCGACCGACGCCCACGCCAAGCCGAAAGCGGCGTTGCATCATGCGCCGCCGATTACGGAAGAAAATCTGGCCCACGGGCTGGCGGTCGTGTCGATCGGCAAAAGCTATGACAAGCGTGTGGTGCTGAAAGATATTTCGCTGTCAGTCGATAAGGGTGAAGTGTTGGGTCTGCTCGGCCCCAATGGCGCGGGCAAGACCACCTGCTTTTATTCGGTGATGGGACTGGTCAAGCCCGATCATGGCCGCATCATGCTCGACGGACAGGATATTACCGGCCTGCCCATGTATCGCCGCGCGATTTTGGGGTTGGGCTATTTGCCGCAGGAAACCTCTATTTTCCGCGGCATGACGGTCGAACAGAATATCAGCGCAGTGCTGGAAATGGTCGAACCCGACCGCGCGGCCCGCGCGGCGCGGCTGGAACAGTTGCTCGAAGAGTTCGGCTTGACGCGGCTGCGCACCTCCAATGCGATGGCGTTGTCGGGGGGCGAGCGCCGCCGCGCGGAAATTGCCCGCGCGCTGGCGGCAAATCCGTCGATCATGCTGCTCGACGAACCTTTTGCGGGGATTGATCCTTTGTCTATTTCGGACATCCGCGATCTCATCAAAGATCTTAAAAAGCGCGGCATCGGTGTGCTGATCACCGACCATAATGTGCGCGAGACATTAGACATCGTCGACCGCGCGTGCATCATCTATGACGGCAAAGTATTGTTCGCGGGCAGCCCCGAACAATTGGTCGCCGACCCCGATGTGCGCCGCCTCTATCTGGGTGAGGAGTTCAGCCTCTAAGCCCCGCTATGGCCCTTGGACCGCGCCTTGATCTCCGGCAAAGCCAGTCGCTGGTAATGACCCCGCAATTGCAGCAGGCCATCCGCCTGCTGGCGCTGTCCAATCTTGAAATAGAATCCTATATTTCCGAGGAGCTGGACAAAAATCCGCTGTTGGAAGCAGTGCGCGATGATGGCGATAATCGGGGCGAGGGCGATGCGGGCGCAGAGACCGACAGCGCGGGCCTCGCCTCCGACCATCCGAGCCGCGCCGATGAACTGATCGAACGCGGCGTCCATGCCGCCGATACGCTCGACGTTGATCTGGGCGCGGACACTTTCCACCATGATAGCGTCGCGGATCGGATGGACGACAGCACAGGGCCGGGCATGGATGGTGCGTTAGGACTGTCAGGGGGGCTATCCGGGGGATTGTCCGGCGCGGGCAGGCTGAGCGGCGGGGCAGGCAGCGATGACGGCATCGATTTTGATATGTTCAGCGCGCCCGATATCGGCCTTGCCGACCATTTGATTGCGCAGGCGGGTGAGGCTCTGTCCGGCATCCACCATGCGGTCGCGCTCTATCTTATCGACCAGATTGACCCGGCCGGTTATCTCGACGCGGATTTGCTCGATGTCGCCAACCGGCTCGGCGTGCCGCTCCATATAATCGAAGAGGCACTCGCTGCCATCCACCGTTTCGACCCTTCAGGCGTCGGTGCGCGCAGTCTGGCCGAATGTCTCGCCATCCAGGCCAAGGAAGCCGACCGCTATGACCCGTGCATGGCGGTGCTGATCGCGCATCTTGATCTGGTCGCCAAGGGTGCGCTCGCCCAGCTTAAACGCATATGCGGCGTCGATGACGAAGATATGGCCGACATGATCCGCGAGTTGCGCAGTTATGACCCGAAACCCGGCTTGCGTTTTGGTTCAGATGCGGTGCAGGCGGTCGTCCCCGACCTGTTTGTCGAACAGCGCAAGGCCGGATGGGCGGTCGAGGTCAATAGCGCAACCTTGCCCAAATTGCTCGTCAACCGCAGCTATTATGCCGAATTGTCGGGCGGCGCGCGCACGGCGGAATCCAAGGGATGGTTGTCCGAACAATTAGCTAGCGCAAATTGGATAATCCGCGCGCTCGACCAGCGGCAACGCACCATCATCAAGGTCGCAACCGAAATTGTGAAGCAGCAGGAAGGCTTTTTTCGCCACGGCGTATCGCATCTGAAGCCGCTCACCTTGCGCTCGATTGCCGAAGCGATCGAAATGCATGAATCGACTGTAAGCCGCGTAACGTCGAACAAATATCTGTCCTGCGCGCGCGGATTATTCGAACTTAAATATTTCTTCACCAGCGGTATCCAAGCGGCCGACGGCGGCGAGGCGGTATCGGCCACGGCGGTCAAATCGGCGCTAAAGGCATTGATCGAGGGCGAGGATGCGGGCGCTATCCTGTCCGATGAAAAACTGGCCGAATTGCTGAAAGCCAAAGGCTTCGAGATTTCGCGCCGCACGGTGGTCAAATATCGCGAATCGATGGGGCTTGGTTCCTCGGTCCAGCGTCGTCGGCAAAAGGCGCTTGCGGGCTAAAGGCACGCGAGCGAAACCGCTTTTATCCTAGGCGGATAAGGCGTATTATAAGCCCAGAATTATGGTGGTAGAGGAGAGACTGCCATGCGGATTGCGCTTGTTACGGCATTGGCCTTATCGCTGACCTTAAGCCCGCAGGTTGCGGGACAAGAGGTGCAAAGCGGGGCTGTCCTTCAGCCTTCCCCGCCGGACGCGCCCGTTCCAGCACAGTCCTTGGCGGACGACGAGGCCGAACATCAAGCCTCGATCGCCTATGATCGCACCAACCGTATGACAGTGGATGTGCGCGTCAATAACGGGAGCGCGGTGCCGTTCCTTGTCGATACCGGCTCCGAACGGACGGTGATTTCGGACAAGCTTGTAAGCGAATTGAGATTGCCGTCGGCGGGACCGCTCAAAATATCGGGAGTTGCGGGGACTTTGTCGGTGCCCTCGGCACGGATAGCGGGGCTTGATTTCACCAATGTGCGCGTGCCGGAATTTGTGGCGCCAGTGCTGGATGAACGCCATATGGGGGCGGACGGGCTGATCGGCATTGACAGTTTGCAAGACAAAGCGGTGTTGTTCGACTTTGACAATCACCGGATGCAGATCAAGCGGGCCAAACGGCGCTCTGTGCCAACCATCGTCAAAGATGACGAAATTATCGTCACCGGCTCGACCCGCGAAGGCCGCCTCATCATCACGCGTGCCGAAGTGGAGGGGATCGCGGTCACGGTCGTGATCGACAGCGGATCGCAATATAGTATCGGCAACCCCGCGCTGCTCGCGAGACTGCAAAAGCGCAATAAGGTGCGCAACCCCATTCCGACCATCTTGTATAGCGTGACGGGACAACAGCTTCCGGCCATGGTGATGAAGGCCAAAAATGTCGAGATCGGTAAAATATCGCTGGGCGATATGCCGGTGGCCTTTGCCGATTCGCCTGCTTTTGCAACGCTCAAGCTTGATAAAAAACCCGCCATGCTGCTCGGTATGAATACGCTGCGCGCGTTCCGGCAGGTCGAGGTGGATTTTACCAATAAGCGGGTGCGGTTCATCACGCCGGGCGGCGTGCTGCGCGCGAGCGAAACCCGCTATGCGCTCGGTTGCGCCGCGCGCGCGCAATGCGGGCAGGTGATGCCGGGGTCATAGGGCGGCGAGGCCAGTTCGGCTGGAGGAAGGGCGCGGCCACAGCCTTTGCAACTGATATGGGTGCCCTGTTCGACGCCGTGGGTGACGCTCACCCGTTCGTCAAACACAAAACATTCGCCGGTCCAGCGGCTCTGTTCGGGTGCAACCTCTTCCAGATATTTGAGGATGCCGCCGTCCAGATGATAAACCTCACCAAAGCCTTGGGCCTTCACATAAGCGGTCGCTTTTTCACAACGTATGCCGCCGGTGCAGAACATCGCGATTTTGGGCGGGTTGGCATTGTCCAGCTTTTGCGAAAATTCGTCGAACCAGCCGGGAAATTCGCGAAACGAGCGGGTACCGGGGTCGATCGCGCGTTCAAAGCTGCCGATGGCCACCTCATAATCATTGCGCGTGTCGATAATGACAGTGTCGGGGTCGGCGATGAGCGCATTCCATTCTGCGCTCGCTAGGTGCGTGCCGACGCCCCCGACCGGATCAATATCTGCAACGCCCATCGTCACAATCTCTTTCTTGAGCCGAACCTTCATCCGTTTGAAGGGTGGCGCGTCGGCGGTCGAATATTTGACTTCCATGTCCGCGCATCCGGGCAAATTGCGGATATGGTCGATGACAGCGGCGATGCCCGCGGGGCTTCCCGCAATCGTGCCGTTAATCCCTTCATCGGCGACCAGTAAAGTCCCCTTGATACCAGCATCGGCGCACATTTGTTTCAACCTGTCGGCAATTGCATCGCGTTCGGTAAAGGGCGCGAAACGGTATAGCGCGGCGACGATAAGCGGCGCGGCGTTATCAGAGGCAGCATCAAAGTAATCGGACGGTGCGGACATGGCGCAGGCCCATAGCGCCGCTTCAGGCCCAAGTCGAGTTTTGTGTCGGGCGCAACGCCCTTGTTTTCCCTGTTTGTTCCCCGCATAGAAGCCGTCATGACGTCTGTCGATACGGACCTTTGCAGCTTTTCCTTTGCCGGTGCGCGTTTCAGCGTGGTCGGGCAAACCGCCTTATGGTGGCCACAGGCGCGCGCCTTGCTGGTTGCCGACCTCCATTTTGAAAAGGCAAGCTGGTTTGCGGTGCGCGGGCAGATGTTGCCGCCTTATGATTCTCTGGCGACCTTGGAACGGCTCGCCGGTCTGGCGCGCACATTGGATGCCGCGCATATTTACTGCCTAGGCGATAATTTCCATGATGATGACGGGGTGGAGCGCCTGCCCGAAGCCGCGCGCGCTATGCTGTATAAGCTGGCCGACCGGCATGGTCTCCATTGGATTGTCGGTAATCATGATCCGGGGCTTAGGCCCCGCGTACCGGGCCCGGTGTCCGAAGAATTACGCATCGGCGATTTGCTGCTGCGCCACGAAGCCGGTGCCTTTGCGCAAGGCGGCGAAGTGTCGGGCCATTATCACCCCAAGGCGCGCATCCGCGCTGCGGGGCGGATTATAGCGCGCCCCTGTTTCGTGCGCGGAGAATGGTGCGACTCACACGGGTTAAGTTGCGCGCGCCTCATCCTTCCCGCTTTCGGCGCGCTCACCGGCGGGCTTGATGTGGCGAGTGACGCCATCGCCGCTTTATTCCCGCGCGGCTATCAGGCCCTCGTCCCGACACGCGACAAATTGGTTACTTTTCCATTTTCCGTAGCGGAAAGTGAAGAAAAGGCGCAACTTTCGCTGTGGCAAAAATAACGCAGCTATAAGAAATGTGCGGATTTGCTGCTGATATTGTAGCAAAGCTACATGGCTGACCGTAGAAGCACTATGGAGGATATCGGTACCTGAATAATCGGGGCCGGGAACAGGGAGAAAGAGGATGTCGCGTTTTCGCAATCGCGTTTTCACGTCAACATTAATGGTGTCCGCAGGGCTGATGGCCTTGTCCGCGCCCGCTTATGCGCAGGATGCTGCGGAAGCGACGGCTGCGGCTGCGCAGGCCGAACCGCAAAGCGATGCCGGTGGGGATATTGTCGTCGTGGCCCAAGGCCGCGCACAACAATTGTCTGAAGTGCCGCTCGCGATTTCGGCGGTGAGCGCGGAATCGCTGCAAAATTCGGGCGCCAATGACATCCGCCAGCTTAATCAGGTCGCGCCTTCGCTGCTCGTCTCCTCGACCGGCTCCGAAGCCAATGGGTCGGCGCGTCTGCGCGGTATCGGCACGGTTGGCGACAATCCGGGGCTGGAAAGCTCGGTCGCGGTATTTATCGACGGCGTTTATCGTTCTCGTTCAGGCATCGGGCTTAACGAACTGGGCGAAATCGAGCGGGTCGAAGTATTGCGCGGGCCGCAAGGCACTTTGTTCGGCCGCAACGCGTCGGCGGGCCTTATCCACATCATTTCCAAAAAGCCGAGCTTCACCTTCGGCGGCACCGCCGAACTCACTTACGGCAATTATGATATGTGGCGCGCATCGGGCAGCATTACCGGCCCGATTACCGAAACACTCGCCGCGCGCCTTGACGGCGTGTGGGTGAAGCGCGACGGCTTCTACAAGGATGAAACCAACAAAGCCGACGTCAATAACCGCAACCGCTATTTTGTGCGCGGACAATTATTGTTCGAACCGTCCGATGATGTGAGCTTCCGCCTGATCGGCGATTATACCAACCGCAAGGAACGCTGCTGCGGCGCGGTCTATGTCGATGGCAGCGCCAATCCCTATATCGGCAATCTCAACGAGTTGGCGAACCCGTTAGTTCAGCCGGGCTCAAATCCTGCGCGGGTGAACGATCTGGGCAATAATATCGTCAATGTGCTGCGCGATTTGGGTCAGCCGCTCGCCTCGTTCCACAATGGCTATGACCGCAATATAAACGTGTCGCCGGGTCGGGGCTATGGTGGCAGAACGACCGATATGGGCATTTCAGGCGAGCTGAACTGGAATTTGGGCGGCGCAAAGCTGACCTCGATCACTGCTTGGCGCAAATATAAGAGCGATCAGGGCGGCGACCTTGATTATAGCGCGGTCGATATTCTCTACCGCGCGCCGGACGGCAATAACGAACGCAAATTCGAAACCTTCAGTCAGGAATTGCGCCTGCAAGGGGCGGCCTTTGACGACCGGCTCGATTGGCTCGTTGGCGGCTATTATGCCAATGAAGATTTGGACCTCACCGACAATTTGCGGTTCGGGTCGCAATATGGCCGTTTTGCAACCTGCCGCCTTGTGTCGGGAAGCGCACTTGCGGCGCTGTATAATCCCAATGCCGCAGGCTGTCTTGCTGCGCGCCCTGCCGCTTTCGGGGCGGCATCGCCGTTAATTTATGCGGCCATCGACCGGCTCGATGCGGTGCGCGACAAGGGCACAACGCTCGATATTTATCATCAGAACAGCAAAAACTGGGCGCTTTTCACGCATAATATTGTCCACATCACCGACAAGCTCGATCTGACCTTGGGCGTGCGTTATACGAGCGAGAAGAAAAAGCTTAGCGCGACGTTCAATAATGATAACACAGCCTGTCTTGCACAGCGTCAGGCGATGGACCAATTCCTCACCAATCCGGCGCTGTCGGCGGTGGCAGGCGGGCTTATCGGCCTGACCTGTCAGGGCAATAACACCACCGAACTTAGCGGTGTGTCGATTGCCGACAGCCGCAAGGACAGCCAATGGACCGGCACGGCAGTCTTGTCTTACAAGGCAACCGATGACCTCATGGTCTATGCCAGCTATTCGCGCGGCTATAAGGCGGGTGGGTTCAACCTCGACAAATCGGCGCTGAAATCGCCGACAGGTGTGGTGATGGTGCCGGGCGCGACGCCGGGAACCTTTGTGCCGTCCACCACTTTTGCCGCAGCGGGCGGAGCGCAGGCACTGGTCGGCCATCTCCAGTTCGATCCGGAAAAAGTCCATGCGTTCGAACTTGGCGCGAAATACCAGACCGGGCCGTTCAGCCTCAACATGGCGATTTTCCGTCAGGACTTCACCAATTTCCAGCTCAACACGTTCGACGGGTCGGTCTATATCGTCCAGAATGTGAACGGCTGTTCGGCGGACCTGAACGGCGCCGACCGCGACCAGTCGAAATTCCCGGGCACGCCCAATTATAATGCGGGCGCGACTGCCAGCGGCGCTTGCAGCCCCGATAATGTGAAGCACGGGATGCGCTCGCAAGGTGTCGAGCTTGAAGCCTCGCTGGTGCCCGCGCGCAACCTTCGCGTCGGCTTGGGCCTCACTTATTCGGATACCAAATATTCGAAGAATCTCGTCGGCACCGAAGATGGTGCGCCGCTCAATCAGGCGTTACGCAAATTGCCCGGCAGCCAGATGTCGAACGCGCCCAAGCTGGTTACGACCGGTTCGCTGTCATGGACGCCCGATGTCGGAACGTCCGGTCTGTCGGCGCTCTTCTATATCGATGGCCGCATGACCAGCGATTATAATACCGGTTCCGACCTGTTCCCGCAAAAAGCGCAGGACGGCTATTTCGTCGCCAATGCGCGCGTGGGCCTGCGCGGACCGGATGGCCGCTGGGCGGTTGAAGTCTGGGGACAGAATATCTTCAATCAGGATTATGCGCAGGTCGCGTTTAACGCACCCTTCCAGGAAGGCGCGGCCAATACCGCCTTTGCCGACCCGCAATATCCGGGAGGACGCCAAATTTTCGGTATGTTCCTTGCCGAACCGCGCACATACGGGGTGACCTTGCGCGGTAAATTTTAAACCGGTTCCTTTGGGGGGAGAAAGGCCTCGTTTCCTCACGGGAACGGGGCCTTTTTAATGGGTGAGGCCTGCCCCTATCACCGTTCGCCCTATCCCCGCGCCCCGAACAGCGCGCTGCCGACCCGCACATGGGTCGCGCCGATTTCAACCGCCGTTTCAAAATCGTCCGACATACCCATGCTGAGCAGCTTAAGACCATGATCATGCGCGCGTTTGCGCAGCAGCGCGAAATAAGGAGCGGCCTCGGTGCCGACTGGCGGGACGCACATCAGGCCCGCTATCGGCAAACCCTTGGACTTGGCCTGTTCGAGCAAAGCGGGAAGGTCCGCAATCGCGCAGCCGCCTTTTTGCGGCTCGTCACCAATATTCACCTGCACGAACAATAAGGGCAAGCGGCCCGCTTTATCGCGCGCTTTAGCGAGCGCATCCACTAGCGAGGGGCGGTCGACCGAATGAATCGCGTCGAATAAAGCGACCGCGTCCTCCGCTTTGTTCGATTGCAACTGGCCGACAAGATGGAGCGCAACTTGGGGATAATCGGCCTTGAGATCCGGCCATTTGGCCTGCGCCTCCTGCACGCGATTTTCGCCAAACACAGTATGGCCCAGGTCGAGCAGCGGGCGGATGGCGGCCTCGTTATAGGTTTTGGAAATCGCGATCAGCGTAACATCGTCGCGCGCGCGTTTGGCGCGGGCCACTGCCTTGGCGATGCGCTGCGTCACATCGGCATAACGGTCGGCGAGCGTTGCCAGCGGCGCGCGGGCGGCGTGGGTCTTGCGGGGCGTTTCATATTTTTCCATGGCCGCGCTATAGGAAAAGCAATGCCGTCCCGCCAGCCCTTCCGCCCTGTGTCGCCCCGTGCCAGATTTGGGCGTGCCAGATTCGGGCGCGCCAGAGTCGCGCGCGCGCGTATCGGCCGTGCCGCACAGCCTATGCCCTTGCCGCGCTTATGGCTGATGAGTGACGAGCGGATGGGGGGAGGGTTTCTCGATGCAGTCGCGGCGCTCCCGCCGGGGTCGGGGGTGATATTCCGCCACTATACGCTGCCGGAGGCTGAACGAAAGGCGCTGTTTGCCGCCGCCTTGCATCTTTGCAAGGCCAAGCGTGGATGCCTTCTTTATCTGACGGATAGCGTATTGAAATCCCTGTCATGGCAAGCCAACGGGGTGCATTTGAGCGGCAAATCGCCGCGCGCGGTCATCGACGCGCGGCGGGCGCGGCGCTTGGGGCTGGGGGTTACGCAATCGGTCCATGATGCCAGCGAAATGGAGCGCGCCAATCGCGGCGGCGCGGTAGCGCTGGTGTCCCCCGTCTATCCGACCCGCTCGCATCCCGATGCAAGAGTGCTGGGCGCGCAAGGCTTTGCTGCCTTGGCACGAAAAGCACAAGGGCCGGTCATTGCCTTGGGCGGCATGACGCCTGCGCGCTTTGCCGCACTTGTCGAGCATGGAGCTTATGGTTGGGCGGCGATTGATGCGCTGATGGTTGGCGAAGAAACGCCGCTGTTATAGCGTAGGAAAGGGGTCTGCGCTTATTTGGTTCCCGCAGCGACGCAGAGGAAGGGAGGGCGCAGAGAAAAAAAGGGGTGCGGATGTGTGGCTTTTTTTCCTATATCTCTACTTCGGCTATCTTATTGATGGTTCCTATAATTTGCCCTGCTCCCGACGGGCGCAAATATTGGCAATCCCTCCTCTTTTCAAGACACTGCATCCGGCTAAGGCGCACCCCCTCTGCGTCTTTTTAATCTCTGCTTCTCTGCGTGAACCAAATCACACACTGCCTTTGAGAAAAAATGATTCACGCGAAGACGCGAAGACGCGGAGGGGGGACGGGGCTGAGGTGAGCCTTGGCCCCGCCACCAACTTAGGGAAAATAGCATCCTCCCTGCGGGAGGATGATCGGAACCGGTAATGGCGAGAAATCATGGATCGCCCACCATCCCCTATTGCCACCCTTCGCGCCTCCGCGCCTCCGCGCGAACATTTTCAGGGACTAGGCTGCCGCTTCAGTCAACGGCATGTTGATGCACCGCCTTACCGGCTATCCTTGGTGGGAGCGGAAAGGCGTTTTCAAATAGCTTTCAAAGGACCATTGCCCCCAAACGCCATCGCGTTAATCATCGAGACGCGGGTCAGTTGACTGGGTATTGGCGACCATCAATGCCCGCACCCAAGGGCACGGCGTGGGTCATCCGATAAAACGGAGATGTTTAGAAACGGACCTGCGTGCCGATATAGACCGCCTGGCTATCGCGGCGGGTGTCGGTCATCGGCTGGAGACGGTCATTGTCCTGCTTGTAGCGGACGCCAGCCGTCACCTTGAGGTTACGCGTCAGCTTGTAGCTGGTGGCGAGATCAACCTCGACCGCGCGGTCGCCGTCGAGCGGGCGGTCGGTTGCGGCATTTTCAACCGAATCGACGCGCATTACCGCATCAAGGCGCGACGGCTTGCCAGCGGGTGTGCTAACCGGCTTGACCTTGGGCATCGCGGCCAGATCAAGCTTGGTGCGGTCGGTCACGGCAAAACGGTCCATGCCCACCTTTGCGCCCAGATTATAAGCGACCGGCGCAATTGCGACCGGCTTAGCATCGCCCGTGCCGCCCAAGGTCGGGCTCAGCGCGCCGAGGTGGCGGTTGATCGCGGACGGCGCGGCAGGTGCGCGCACCACAACGGTCAGTGCGCGATTTTCCGTGCCCTTGCTCGCCATAGCGGGGGTGAAGCGGAAATCGCTGTGCGACGAATGGGAAATTTGTTGAAGCTGGCGGATCAGCGCCGGATCGCCCGACACCGGCGTGAAACGGCCCATCGGCGTTTCGATGCTGGTCAGCGGCGCTTTGGGCGCCGCAGTGCTGGCGAGGAAACCGGCAGCAAGGGCGGGCGACATGACAAGCGCGGTCGCTGCGAGCAGCGCGCTTTTTGCCGTCCATATGCTTCCAAGCCGTTTCATCGACCTCTGACTCATTTCCCTGTTCCGGAGCTTCCACGCATTATTCGCATCTGCTTGAAATCCCGCCATAAAAACGGAGAGAAAGCATCGCGTGCGCGGGCGACTCCATATAAGTTCTTTGTTCATGTAGCACTTGCCCCCCGACTCGCCAACCGGAGTCTTGTGCTGCGGGCTCGCTTTATGGGGGGACTGTTGCATTATTGTGACGCCTTTTAGCCGAAGCGAAATGAGCCTGAGATGAATCACTTGGACAATATCGGGTTATAGAAGAGCGTGCAGGGCGCGCGCGCCACGAGCCGCCCGCATCCGGGCATCGGGGACGGATGCGTCTTACCCTCTCCCTTGCCGTAACGGTATGCCACGCAAAGGGTGAGGGAGGGCGCGAGAATGGTGGCGGTTGACGCTGCTTTCTGACCTCTGTATAGGCGCGCCAGCCGGAAGCCCTTTTGGACCTTGGATGATTCTGTCACCCGCTCCTGTTTTTTCGCAGGGGGCCGCGCAAAATAAATAGAGCTTGAACATTGCTGTTGCGTGTGAGGGCCTTGCGGAGCTGCTTTTTCAGCCCCCGGGGTCTTTTTCTATTGGACCGAATCCTTTGGGTTCAGGGGCCTCGCGGGTGCAGCAAAGTAACTCGAAGAAAGTGAAGTCTTCATGCCAACAATTAACCAGCTGGTCCGCAAGGGCCGGACTCCGCAAAAAGCGAAGTCAAAGGTTCCGGCAATGGATGCCAACCCGCAAAAGCGCGGCGTTTGCACCCGTGTTTATACCACGACCCCGAAAAAGCCGAACTCGGCTCTGCGTAAAGTTGCCAAGGTCCGCCTGACCAACCAGCGCGAAGTCATTACCTATATCCCCGGTGAAGGCCACAACCTGCAAGAGCATAGCGTTGTCCTCATCCGTGGTGGCCGTGTACGCGACCTTCCCGGTGTGCGTTACCACGTGCTGCGCGGCGTACTCGATACGCAGGGCGTCAAGGACCGCAAGCAGTCGCGCTCGAAATACGGCGCGAAGCGTCCGAAGTAATCGCTTAAGAAGGGATATATCATATGTCACGTCGTCGTCGTCCCGAAAAGCGGGTCATCCTGCCCGATCCCAAATTTGGTGATCTGGTTCTGTCGAAATTCATGAACTCGGTCATGCTTGACGGTAAAAAGTCGGTTGCTGAAGGCATTGTTTACGGCGCACTTGATGCGGTCGAAGCCAAAGCCAAGAAGAACCCCATCGAACTGTTCCATGACGCGCTCAACAATGTGAAGCCGGGCATCGAAGTCCGTTCGCGTCGTGTTGGTGGTGCAACCTATCAGGTTCCGGTTGAAGTCCGCGCCGAACGTGCGCAGGCTCTGGCGATCCGCTGGCTCATCGCCGCGGCCCGTAACCGCAGCGAAACAACTATGTCCGCACGCCTTTCGGGCGAATTGCTCGATGCGTCGAACAACCGTGGCAACGCGGTCAAGAAGCGCGAAGACACCCACCGTATGGCCGAAGCGAACCGCGCGTTCAGCCATTACCGCTGGTAATAATATAAGGAGGCGGGCATCGGGTCCGCCTCCACCTTATTCAAACCCTCTCTTTCGGAGTAACCGATATGGCCCGCAGCCATCCGCTCGATAAATACCGTAACTTCGGTATTATGGCGCACATCGATGCTGGTAAGACTACCACCACCGAGCGTATTCTTTATTATACAGGCAAGTCCTACAAGATCGGCGAAGTGCATGATGGCGCGGCGACGATGGACTGGATGGAGCAAGAGCAAGAACGTGGTATCACCATCACGTCGGCTGCTACCACCTGTCTTTGGAAAGCCGAAGAAGGCAAGGGCCCCGAGCACCGCCTGAACATCATCGACACCCCCGGACACGTTGACTTCACAATTGAAGTCGAGCGTTCGTTGCGCGTCCTCGACGGCGCGGTTGCGGCGTTTGACGGCGTGGCGGGCGTTGAGCCGCAGTCGGAAACCGTATGGCGTCAGGCCGACAAATATGGCGTTCCGCGGATGTGCTACATCAACAAGCTCGACCGCACGGGTGCGAACTTCTATTATTGTGTTCAGACGATCATCGACCGTCTGGGCGCGACGCCGGCTGTCCTTTATCTCCCCATCGGTGCGGAATCGGACTTTGTCGGTCTGGTTGACCTCGTCGGCAATCGCGGCATCGTTTGGAAGGACGAAAGCCTTGGCGCCGAATTCGAATATACCGATGTCCCCGCCGACATGGCCGACAAGGTTGCCGAATATCGCGAAAAGCTGATCGAACTTGCTGTGGAGCAGGACGATGAGGCGATGGAAGCCTATCTCGAAGGTAATGAGCCGGACGTTGCAACGCTCAAGAAGTTGATCCGCAAGGGCACGCTCAACCAGTCGTTCGTTCCGGTTCTGTGCGGTTCGTCGTTCAAGAATAAGGGCGTTCAGGCGCTGCTCGACGCGGTTGTGGACTTCCTGCCCTCGCCGCTCGACATTCCGCCGGTCCAGGGCGTCAAGCTTGACGGCGAAACTCCCGACGAGCGTCCCGCCAGTGATGACGCTCCGATGTCGGCGCTCGCGTTCAAGATCATGAACGATCCGTTCGTCGGCTCGCTCACCTTCACGCGCATCTATTCGGGCAAGCTCGAAAAGGGCAGCGTCACCAACTCGGTGAAGGACAAGAAGGAAAAGATCGGCCGTATGCTGCTTATGCATGCCAACAGCCGTGAAGATATTGATGAAGCCTTCGCCGGTGACATTGTGGCTATTGCAGGCCTTAAGGAAACGACGACCGGGGATACGCTGTGCGCGAACCTCCACCCGATCATTCTTGAGCGCATGGAATTCCCTGAGCCGGTTATCGAATTGTCGGTGGAACCCAAGACCAAGGCTGACCAGGAAAAGATGGGTGTTGCGCTCAATCGTCTGGCCGCTGAAGATCCGTCGTTCCGCGTGACCACCGATCATGAATCGGGCCAGACGATCATCAAGGGCATGGGCGAGCTTCACCTCGACATTCTGGTTGACCGTATGAAGCGCGAATTCAAGGTCGAAGCCAATGTCGGTGCGCCTCAGGTGGCCTATCGCGAATCGCTCGCGAAGAAGGTCGATGTGGATTACACCCACAAGAAGCAGTCGGGTGGTTCGGGCCAGTTCGGTCGCGTCAAGCTCACGGTTACGCCGGGTGAACGCGGTTCGGGCATCCAGTTCGTCGATTCGGTCAAGGGCGGTAATATTCCCAAGGAATATATCCCGTCGGTCGAAAAGGGTATGCGCGAAACGGCTGAAGGCGGTTCGCTCATCGGCTTCCCGATCATCGACTTTTCGATCGAACTCACCGACGGTGCGTACCACGATGTTGACTCGTCGGCACTGGCGTTTGAAATCGCCGGTCGCGGTGCGATGCGCGAAGTCGCTCAAAAGGCCGGTATCAAGCTGCTTGAGCCCGTCATGAAGGTCGAAGTTGTGACCCCGGAAGAATATCTGGGTGACGTCATCGGCGACATGAACTCGCGTCGTGGCCAGATCCAGGGCACCGACAGCCGCGGTAACGCACAGGTTGTCGAAGCCATGGTTCCGCTGGCTAATATGTTCGGCTATGTGAACCAGCTCCGCTCGTTCACCCAAGGTCGTGCGCAATATTCGATGATCTTCTCCCACTATGAAGAAGTGCCGCAGAATGTTGCAGACGAAGTGAAAGCAAAGCTGGCATAAAATATTTTTGATGCTATGAGCGCGTCCGGACGCTGGAGCCCGGATTTCTGGAAACTCTCTTGGAGAACGCGGCGCGCTCACTATTTTATACGTTTAAGTTTGAGAAGGTAGGAATAATGGCAAAGGCTAAATTTGAGCGGAACAAACCGCACGTTAACATCGGCACCATCGGTCACGTTGACCATGGCAAGACCACGCTGACCGCTGCAATCACCAAGGTGCTTGCTGAAACGTCGGGCGGTACCGCTGTTGACTTCGCCAACATCGACAAGGCTCCCGAAGAGCGCGAGCGCGGCATCACCATTTCGACCAGCCACGTCGAATATGAAACCGGCAACCGCCACTATGCGCACGTCGATTGCCCGGGCCACGCTGACTATGTGAAGAACATGATCACCGGTGCGGCGCAGATGGACGGCGCTATCCTCGTTGTGAACGCTGCTGACGGCCCGATGCCGCAGACCCGCGAGCACATCCTGCTTGCGCGTCAGGTTGGCGTTCCGGCTCTCGTTGTTTACATGAACAAGGTTGACCAAGTCGACGACGAAGAACTGCTTGAGCTCGTCGAAATGGAAGTGCGTGAACTTCTGTCGTCGTACGACTTCCCGGGCGATGACATCCCGGTGATCAAGGGTTCGGCTCTGGCTGCTCTTGAAGGCCGTGACGACAATATCGGTAAGGAATCCATCCTTGCGCTGATGGCTGCTGTGGACGAATTCATCCCGCAACCGCCGCGTCCGACCGACAAGCCGTTCCTGATGCCGATCGAGGACGTATTCTCGATTTCGGGTCGTGGTACCGTTGTGACCGGCCGTATCGAAACCGGCATCGTCAAGGTTGGTGAAGAAGTCGAAATCGTCGGTATCAAGGACACTACGAAGACGACCGTTACCGGCGTTGAAATGTTCCGCAAGCTGCTCGATCAGGGTGAAGCTGGCGATAACGTTGGTGCGCTCATCCGCGGTGTTGCCCGTGAAGATGTTGAGCGTGGCCAGGTTCTCGCGAAGCCCGGTTCGGTTACGCCGCACACCGAATTCAACGCAGAAGTTTATGTTCTGTCGAAGGATGAAGGTGGCCGTCACACGCCGTTCTTTGCGAACTATCGTCCGCAATTCTACTTCCGTACCACGGACGTCACCGGTGAAGTTATCCTTCCCGAAGGCACCGAAATGGTCATGCCCGGCGACAATGTCACCATCGGCGTGAAGCTGATTGCTCCGATCGCTATGGACCCGGGTCTCCGCTTCGCTATCCGCGAAGGTGGCCGCACCGTCGGTTCTGGGGTTGTCAGCAACGTCACGAAGTAATATAGGGCCGCCAGCCGTTCGACATATCGGTGATTCGTTTCACTGATTCGGACGGCTGGCTGTCTAACGACATTAAGAATTTTCGCTGCCCCGGCAGTCTCCCATAAGGGAGAAGGGTGGGGCGGCTTGTTTTTTGGCTCTTTCGCATCGGTAAACGGAAATTATGGAAACGCAGAATATTCGCATTCGCCTGAAGGCTTTTGACCATCGTGTCTTGGATCAGGCTACCGGTGACATCGCCGACACGGCGCGCCGCACGGGTGCACTTATTCGCGGTCCGATTCCGCTGCCGACGCGCATCGAGAAGTTCACGGTAAACCGTGGTCCGCACGTTGACAAAAAGTCGCGTGAGCAGTTCGAAGTCCGTACGTACAAGCGTATGCTCGACATTGTGCAGCCGACCCCGCAGACGGTCGACGCGCTGATGAAGCTTGACCTCGCCGCTGGCGTGAACGTCGAAATCAAACTGGCCTAAGCCGGTTAGAGGGGTTCCTTGGGGTCCCTCGAAGACATTAGGGATACCGCACGGACTTATCCGTGGTCCTGAGTCCCCCGTCTTTCCCGATTGGAGACAATCTGGAAGCCCAGCCCGGGACGGGGTGCTTCAAAATTCGCTAACCGGGCTGACCCCTTGAGGCTTTGCTAAAAAGCTTCGAGGGTTTTTTCGTGTCACGCCCCGGTGTTGGAACATTCGGGGCCTCTGTTTGGGAGTATTGATCATGCGTACTGGCGTGATCGCGAAGAAAATGGGGATGACCCGCCTGTTTCAGGACGACGGCCGCCACGTGCCCGTCACCGTTCTGAGCCTTGGGGGTTGTCAGGTTATTTCCGTCCGTGATGCTGAAAAGGATGGCTATGTTGCTGTTCAGCTCGGCGCGGGCGTCGCGAAAACTAAAAATGTGAACAAGCCGCAGCGCGGTGCTTTTGCCAAGGCCGAAGTCGAGCCCAAGGCGAAAGTCGTCGAATTCCGTGTTGCTGACGATGCGATCCTCGATGTGGGCGCCTATATTTCGGCTGACCACTTCGTCGCTGGCCAGATGGTCGATGTGACCGGTCACACCGTCGGTAAGGGCTTTGCCGGTGCGATGAAGCGCTGGAACTTCGGTGGTATGCGCGCCTCGCACGGTGTGTCGATCACCCACCGTGCGCATGGTTCGACGGGTAACCGTCAGGATCCGGGTCGCGTGTTCAAGAATAAGAAGATGGCCGGCCATATGGGCGACCGTCAGCGCACCCAACAGAATCTTGAAATCGTGCAGACCGACGCCGAGCGCGGCCTTCTGTTCGTCAAGGGTTCGGTTCCGGGCCACAAGGGCGCTTGGCTTCTCGTCAAGGACGCCGTTAAAGTTGCCCGTCACCCGGAAGCGCCGTATCCCGCAGGCTTGAAGTCGGCGGCTAACAGCAACCAACAGGCTCCGGCCGAGACCCCTGCGGAAGACGCAGCGGCTCCCGAAGCTACCGAAGCAACGGAGGCCTAAGCCATGAAACTCAAGGTACAGACCCTTGATGCCAAGGCTGGCGGCGACATCGAACTCAACGACGACGTGTTCGGCGTTGAACCGCGTGCAGACATTTTGCACCGCGTTGTCACCTGGCAGCTCGAAAATCGCCGTGCCCCGGCCCGCGCCGCTCGCGAACGCAGCGACGTTGCCCGCACCGGCAAGAAATTCGGTCGTCAAAAAGGTGGCGGTACTGCCCGTCACGGTGACCGCGCTGCCCCGATCTTTGTCGGCGGTGGTAAGGCTATGGGCCCGCGCGCTCGCACCTTCCAGCAATCGCTGAACAAGAAGGTGCGCGCATTGGGTCTCAAGATGGCGCTTTCGGACAAAGCCAAGTCGGGCAACCTCGTGGTTGTCGACACGCTCGAACTCAAAGACGCCAAGACCAAGGCATTGCAGGCCAAGATCGAAAAGCTCGGTTTTGCCGGTAAGACGCTGTTCATTGATGGGGACGCCGTTAACGACGGTTTCAAAAAGGCTTCGGCCAACCTGTTCAAGCTCAACGTCCTCCCCGCCGTCGGTGCCAATGTCTATGACATTATGAAGCATGACACGCTGGTGCTGACCAAGGCCGCTGTCGAAAAGCTGGAGGCCCGTTTCAATGGCTAAGAAGCAAGCAGCGAAGGTTGAAACCCGTCATTATGACGTGGTTGTCGCCCCGGTCATCACCGAAAAGTCGACCATGGCATCGGAACATAACGCGGTTGTGTTCAAAGTTGCCGGTGACGCTTCGAAGCCGGAAATCAAGGCCGCCGTTGAAGCGCTCTTCAACGTGTCGGTGACCAAGGTGAACACGCTTGTCCAAAAGGGCAAGGTTAAGCGTTGGAAGGGCAAGCCCTACACGCGTAACGACGTGAAGAAGGCGATTGTGACTCTGGCTGAAGGCCAGACGATCGACGTCACCACCGGAATTTAAGGGCTGGATGGACAATGGCACTTAAGCATTACAACCCCACTAGCCCTGCCCGCCGCGGCCTGGTCCTTGTTGACCGTTCGCAGTTGTGGAAGGGCAAGCCGGTCAAGGCGCTTACCGAAGGTAAGAAAAAGACCGGTGGTCGCAACAATAAAGGTCATGTGACCTCGCGCGGTATCGCGGGTGGCCACAAGCAACGCTATCGTTTCATCGATTTCAAGCGTCGCAAATGGGACGTTCCGGCAACCGTCGAACGTCTTGAATATGACCCCAACCGCACCGCGTTCATCGCCCTCGTCAAATATGAAGACGGCGAAGTTGCTTACATCCTGGCGCCGCAGCGTCTGGCTGTTGGTGACACGATTGTCGCGGGCAAAAAGACCGACGTGAAGCCGGGCAATGCGATGGAATTGTCGCAAATGCCGGTGGGCACGATCATTCACAATATCGAGATGAAGCCGGGCAAGGGTGGCCAGATCGCCCGTTCGGCAGGCACTTATGCCCAGCTCGTTGGTCGTGATCGTGGTATGGTCATCGTTCGCCTGAACTCGGGTGAGCAGCGTTACATTCGCGGTGAGTGCATGGGCACCGTCGGCGCGGTATCGAACCCGGACAATGCGAACCAGAATTTCGCAAAAGCCGGTCGCACCCGCTGGATGGGCCGTCGTCCGCTGACTCGCGGTGTTGCAAAGAACCCGGTCGACCACCCCCATGGTGGTGGTGAAGGCCGGACCTCTGGTGGTCGCCATCCGGTGACGCCGTGGGGCAAGCCGACCAAGGGTGCGCGCACCCGCAAGAACAAGGCGACGGATCGTATGATCATCCGTTCGCGTCATGCGAAGAAGAAGAGGTAAGTCATGGCCCGCTCCGTCTGGAAAGGTCCGTTTGTTGACCTGCACCTGCTGAAAAAAGCAGAAGCTGCACAAGAAGCCGGCGCCAAGGCTGGCCCGATCAAAACCTGGTCGCGTCGTTCGACGGTCTTGCCGCAGTTCGTTGGCCTGACGTTCAACGTCTATAATGGCCGCAAGTTCGTTCCCGTTTCGGTGAACGAGGACATGGTTGGCATGAAGCTGGGCGAGTTCGCTCCGACCCGCTTCTTCCCCGGCCATGCTGCTGACAAGAAGGGTAAACGCTAATGGGCAAGCAATCTGCTCCCCGCCGCGTAGGTGACAAGGAGGCGCTGGCCGTGAACACTTCGGTGCGCGGTTCGGCTCAAAAGCTTAACCTTGTGGCAGCCTTGATCCGCGGTCGGAAAGTTGAAGATGCTCTGAACATTCTTCAATTCTCCACCAAAGCGATGGCGGTTGACGTTCGCAAGGTGCTGGCTTCGGCCATCGCTAATGCGGAAAACAACCATAATCTCGACGTTGACAGCCTTGTCGTGTCGGAAGCCAGCGTTGGCAAGTCGATCACCATGAAGCGGTTCCACACCCGTGGCCGCGGCAAATCGACCCGCATCCTGAAACCGTTCAGCCGCGTCCGCATCGTCGTTCGCGAAACCGAAGAGGCATAAGAATATGGGTCAGAAGAGCAATCCGATCGGCCTGCGCCTGCAGATCAACCGTACTTGGGACAGCCGCTGGTTCGCGGAAGGTCAGGATTATGGTCGTCTTCTCATGGAAGACCTCAAAATCCGCAAGTTCATCATGAAGACCTTGCCGCAAGCCGCTATTTCGAAGGTCGTTATCGAACGCCCCGCGAAATTGTGCCGCGTGTCGATCTATGCCGCCCGTCCGGGTGTCATCATCGGCAAGAAGGGCGCCGACATTGAAAAGCTGAAAAAGCAAATTGGCGAAATGACCAATAGCGACGTCAGCTTGAACATTGTCGAAATCCGTAAGCCGGAAGTTGATGCCAAGCTCGTAGCGCAAGGCATTGCCGACCAGCTGGAACGCCGTGTCGCTTTCCGTCGCGCTATGAAGCGTGCGGTTCAGTCGGCCATGCGTCTGGGCGCTGAAGGTATTCGTATTACCTGTGGCGGTCGTCTTGGCGGCGCGGAAATCGCGCGCGTTGAATGGTATCGCGAAGGTCGCGTTCCGCTGCACACGCTGCGCGCGAATGTGGACTATGCCGAAGCCGAAGCACTGACTGCTTATGGTATCTGCGGCATCAAGGTCTGGATCTTCAAGGGTGAAATCTTGGGTCACGACCCGATGGCAACCGACCGGCTGATGATGGAGGCTCAAACCTCCGGCGTCCGTCCGGCGCGTTGAGCCAAGAATTTTAAGGTTAGGTAAGCACCATGTTGCAACCAAAGAAAATGAAGTTCCGCAAGACCTTCAAGGGCCGGATCAAGGGTGAAGCCAAGGGCGGCACCGACTTGAACTTCGGTTCCTACGGTCTGAAGGCTCTTGAGCCGGAGCGCATCACCGCGCGCCAGATCGAAGCCGCCCGTCGTGCGATCACGCGTCACATCAAGCGTCAAGGGCGTTTGTGGATCCGCGTATTCCCTGACGTGCCCGTCACCAAAAAGCCTGCCGAAGTCCGTCAGGGTAAAGGTAAGGGTTCGGTTGAATATTGGGCGGCGCGCGTGAAGCCGGGTCGCATCCTGTTCGAACTCGATGGCGTAGCCGGTCCGCTCGCTGCTGAAGCTTTCAGCCGCGCTGCGATGAAGCTCCCCATCAAGACCAAGGTTGTTGCCCGTCTCGGCGACACCTCGCACTTGGGAGGCGAATAATGGCCAAGACTGCTGATATGAAAGCCAAGACCGACGACCAGCTCAGCGCTGACCTCGGCGAATTGAAGCGCGAGGCGTTCAACCTGCGTTTCCAGGCGGCCACCAGCCAGCTTGAAAAGCCGTCGCGGATCAAGGAAGTGCGTCGCGACATCGCCCGTATCAAAACGCTGCAGGGCGAACGCGCCCGCGCTGCGAAGTAAGGAACGCTATCATGCCCAAGCGTATTTTGACCGGCACGATCGTGTCCGACAAAGGCGACAAAACGGTAGTCGTGAAAGTAGAGCGTAAGGTGAAGCACCCGCTCTATGGCAAGATTATCCGTATGTCGAAAAAGTATCACGCTCACGACGAGAGCAACCAGTTCAAGACCGGCGAAATTGTGCGGATCGAAGAAACCGCGCCGATTTCGAAGCTCAAGACCTGGAAGGTCGTGGACAAGCTTGGCGGGGCTGCTCCCGTCGAAGACGCGGCGGTTTAATCCGCTAGACTTAATTCGGAACTCCCGGAATTTTTCCGGAAAGCCAATGAGGAAGGAACGCATCAATGATTCAGATGCAGTCAAATCTAGACGTCGCGGACAATAGCGGCGCGAAGCGCGTCCAGTGCATCAAGGTGCTGGGCGGGTCGAAGCGTCGTACCGCTGGCGTTGGCGACGTTATCGTCGTGTCGATCAAGGAAGCGGCTCCGCGCGGCAAGGTGAAGAAGGGTGACGTGCATCGCGCGATCATCGTTCGCACCGCCAAGGACGTGCGCCGTGCCGACGGTTCGGTTATCCGTTTCGACGGGAACGCAGCCGTTCTTATCAACAAGAACCAGGAGCCCATCGGCACCCGTATCTTTGGCCCCGTGTGCCGCGAACTGCGCGCGCGTGGTGCGATGAAGATCATCAGCCTCGCTCCGGAGGTGTTGTAATCATGGCTACTGCTAAGATCCGTAAAGGCGACAAGGTTGTTGTCCTGTCCGGCAAGGACAAGGGCCGCACCGGCGAAGTCACCAAGGTCAGCCCCAAGGACGGCAAGCTCGTCGTGTCGGGCGTCAACGTGGCCGTGCGTCACCGCAAGCCGAGCCAGACCAACCCGCAGGGCGGTCTGGAACGTCGCGAAGCGCCCATGTTCGCTTCGAAGGTCGCGCTCGTCGATCCGAAGTCGGGCAAGGCGACCCGCGTTCGCGTTGAAGAAAAAGACGGCAAGCGCGTTCGCGTCGCCGTTAAGTCCGGGGAGGTCATCTAATGGCTGACAAGAAATATACCCCGCGTCTTCGCAGCGTTTATGACGAAAAAATCGCCAAGGCGATGACCGAAAAATTCGGTTACAAGAACGTCATGGAAGTGCCGAAGATCGACAAGATCGTGATCAACATGGGCGTTGGTGAAGCGACCCAGGACAAGAAAAAGGTCACGACCGCGGCGGAAGAAATGGAATTGATTGCTGGCCAAAAGCCGGTCATCACAAAGGCCAAGAAATCCATCGCCCAGTTCAAACTGCGCGAAGGTATGCCGATCGGTGCAAAGGTAACGCTGCGCCGTGAACGTATGTATGAATTTCTGGACCGCCTGATCACCGTTGCGATGCCCCGCATCCGCGACTTCCGTGGTCTGAACCCGAAATCGTTCGACGGTCGTGGCAACTATGCCATGGGCCTTAAAGAGCAGATCATCTTTCCCGAGATCAGCTACGACAAGATCGACAAGGTTCGCGGTATGGACATCATCGTGACCACGACGGCGAAAACCGACGACGAAGCGCGCGAATTGCTGCGCCTGTTCGGCTTCCCGTTCCCGGCTGAAACCAACGAAGAAGAGAAGGCAGCGGCCTAAGTATAGGTCCACTGTCTCTCCCCTCAGTTAGAAACAAGAAGGAAGAGAACTTAAGTCATGGCGAAACTGAGTTCCATTAACAAGAATGAGCGCCGCAAGAAGCTGGTTAAGAAATATGCCGGCCGTTATGCAAAGCTCAAGGCAATGGCTGCCGATGAAAGCCTCGATGATACCGAGCGCCTCATCGCGCGCCTCAAGATGGCTGAAATCCCCCGCAACGGCAATCCGACCCGGATTCGCAACCGTTGCGAACTCACCGGCCGTCCCCGCGCCTATTACCGTAAATTCCGTCTCTGCCGTATTCAGCTGCGCGATCTCGCCAATAAGGGCCTGATCCCCGGTGTTACGAAGTCGAGCTGGTAAGGATAGCATATCATGGCAATGACCGATCCTTTGGGTGATATGCTCACCCGTATCCGCAACGGCCAGCGCGCCAAGAAGGACAGCGTGGTTAGCCCCGCTTCCAAGCTGCGTGCCCGTGTGTTGGACGTGCTGCAACGCGAAGGTTATATTCGCGGTTACAGCGAAGAAGCGCTGGGCGCCCATCCGGGCCTGCGCATCGAACTGAAATATTTCGAAGGGCAGCCTGCTATCCAGCATGTGGCGCGCGTTTCGAAGCCGGGCCGCCGCGTCTATTCGGGTTCGAAAGAACTGCCGATCGTGCGCAACGGCTTGGGCATCACCATCGTATCGACGCCGAAGGGTGTTCTGTCGGACGCGGAAGCGCGTGACCAGAATGTCGGCGGCGAAGTGCTGGCGGAGGTGTTCTAATGTCACGTATTGGCAAAAAGCCGGTTGCGATCCCTTCGGGTGTCACCGCAACCATCGACAATGGCGAATTGTCGGTCAAAGGTCCGAAAGGTACGCTCTCGCTGCCGCTCGCTGATCTCGTCACCTATTCGGTGGATGATGGCGGCGTTTCGATCCAGCCCGCAAACGACACCAAAGCGGCGCGTTCGCATTGGGGTATGCAGCGCACGCTGGTCCAGAACCTCGTCACTGGCGTGACCGAAGGCTTCACCAAAGTTCTTGAAATCAACGGCGTTGGTTATCGTGCCAATGCGCAGGGCAAGAATCTGAAGCTTCAGCTCGGTTTCTCGCACGATGTCGATATCGCCGTGCCGGAAGGCATTGAGGTTAAGACCCCGGATAACACCACGGTCGAAATTTCGGGCATGGACAAGCAGAAGGTGGGTCAGCTTGCTGCTGAAATCCGCCGCTGGCGTAAGCCGGAGCCCTATAAGGGCAAGGGCATCAAATATCGCGGCGAGTATATCTTCCGCAAAGAAGGTAAGAAGAAGTAAGCCATGGCGAAACTTTCTATATTCGACAAGCGCCGCCAGCGCGTTCGCACGGCGCTCAAAGCTCGCGGTGGCGATCGTCCCCGCCTTTCGATCCACCGTTCGGGTCGTCACATCTATGCCCAGGTCATCGACGATGCCGCTGGCAAGACCGTGGCGTCCGCTTCGACGCTCGACAAGGACGTTAAGGCCAAGACCGGCGCGACTAAGGATGCTGCTGCTGCCGTTGGCAAAGCGGTTGCCGAGCGCGCTAAAAAGGCTGGCGTGAGCCAGGTGGTTTTCGACCGTGGCGGTTTCCTCTTCCACGGACGCGTCAAGGCGCTGGCGGATGCCGCGCGTGAAGGCGGATTGGAGTTCTAATATGGCTGACGAAAACAACAATGAAGTAGTCGCTGACACCGTCGCTGTTGACGCAGCGACCGGTGCACCCGAAGGGGAAGCACGTGGTCGCGGTCGTGGCCGTGGACGTGGTGGCAATGAACGTGGTGGCCGTGATGGCAACCGTGGTCGCCGTGATGACCGTCGTGGTCAGCAGGGTGAAGAAGGCGGTGAAGAGCTGATTGAAAAGCTCGTTCACATCAACCGCGTTTCCAAAACCGTTAAGGGTGGTAAGCGCTTCGGCTTTGCAGCCCTCGTCGTTGTCGGCGATGGCAAGGGCCGCGCAGGCTTCGGTCATGGCAAAGCGCGCGAAGTGCCGGAAGCCATTTCCAAGGCAACCGCTGCTGCCAAGAAGGCAATGGTCCGCGTTCCTTTGAAGGAAGGCCGCACGCTGCACCATGATGGCAAGGGCCATTTCGGTGCGGGCAAGGTAACCGTGCGTTCGGCTCCGCAAGGGACCGGCATCATCGCCGGTGGTCCGATGCGCGCCGTGTTCGAATCGCTCGGCGTTGCCGACGTTGTGACCAAATCGGTCGGCACCTCGAACCCCTATAACATGATCCGCGCAACCTTCTCTGCGTTGCAGGATCAAACCAGCCCCAAATCGGTGGCTCAGCGTCGTGGCAAGAAGATTGCCGACCTGATGCGCCGTGGCGGAGCGTCGGCGGAAGCGGCGGAAGTCGAAGCCGCTGCTGTTACGGAGTAAGATCAGATGGCTGCCAAGAAAACCGTCAAGGTGAAGCAAATCGGTTCGCCGATCCGCCGTCCTGCTGTCCAGCGCCAGATCCTCGTCGGTCTGGGCCTCAACAAGATGAACAAGGTTGTCGAACTCACTGACACGCCGGAAATTCGCGGTATGATCCGTAAGCTTCCGCACCTTGTTGCTGTTGTAGAAGACTAAGCAATATATTATGAGGCCCCTCCCGCCACCGGATCCTAGCGATCCGGCGGGAGGGGATTTTCTTTTTTTAGCGCGAACCAAAGCGAAAGCGAGTGCAAACCATGAAACTGAATGAAATCAAAGATAATGCCGGTAGCCGTAAGGGCCGTATGCGCGTTGCGCGCGGTATCGGTTCGGGCAAGGGCAAGACCGCAGGCCGTGGCCAGAAGGGCCAGACCAGCCGTTCGGGTGTGTCGATCAACGGCTTTGAAGGCGGCCAGATGCCGCTTCACATGCGTCTGCCGAAGCGCGGTTTCAACAATATCTTCGCCAAAGACTATGCCGAAGTGAATCTGGGCATGATCCAGAAGATGATCGACGCCAAGAAGCTCGACGTCAAAGGCACGGTCGACCATGCCGCATTGAAGGCCGCAGGCCTTGCGCGTGGTGGTAAGAATGGCGTGCGTCTGCTCGCCAAGGGTGAACTCAAGACCAAGATCAACCTGACGGTTGCCGGCGCTTCAAAGGCTGCTGTTGCAGCAGTTGAAAAGGCTGGCGGCAAGGTTGAAATCGTGTCGCTGGCTTCGGCCAAGGTTGCCGAAAATGCCGAAAAGCAGCGCGCCAAAAGCGCTGCCAAGAAAGCCAAGTAATTTTGCGCTTTTGGGCATGACCCGATAGGAAACAGCGAAGAAACCCCGTCCGCCCTCTTGAAGGCGCTGGCGGGGTTTCTCATTTACAACGCCGAAGGGTAGCGCGGGGGCGCGCCGAACTTTGGAAAATTTGATAAAACGGGCATTCCCTTGCGCGACATTCCGCGATAGGGCCGTTTGAAAGCAGCGGGGGCTTTTCATGCCGCCCGCTCGCATATGAGGAATTGAGACGACACATGGCAACGCGCGCGGATAAAATCGGAGCCAATCTGGATCTGACCAAAATCGGTCAGGCGACCGAGCTTAAAAAGCGTATCTGGTTCACCATCGGTGCGCTGATCGTGTTCCGCTTGCTGAGCTTCATCCCGCTCCCCGGCGTTGACCCGACTTTGATGGCCGAACTCTACCAGTCGCAGGCACAGGGCGGCGTGTTGGATATTTTCAACACCTTCTCCGGCGGCTCGCTGGAACGTATGAGCTTGATTGCGCTGGGCGTCATGCCCTACATCACCGCGTCCATCGTCGTACAAATGGCATCGGCCCTGTCGCCGACGCTCGCCGCTATCAAGAAAGAGGGCGAAAGCGGGCGCAAGAAATTGAACCAATATACGCGCTATGGCGCGGTCGCGCTGGCGATTGTGCAAGGCTATGCGATGGCGGCGGGCCTTGAAGCCCAATCGCTGTCGTCGGGCGTCAGCGCGGTGGTTGACCCCGGCATGATGTTCCGCATCGGCGCGGTTATCAGCCTTGTTGGCGGCACCTTGTTCCTGATGTGGATCGGTGAACAAATTACCAGCCGCGGCATCGGTAACGGCATCTCACTCATCATTATGGCGGGTATCGTTGCGCAAAGCCCGCGCCACTTGGCGCAATTGTTCGAACAGGGCCGCACCGGTCAGATGAGCGGCCTTACCATCGCCATCATCGCCATCGGCCTGTTCGCGCTCGTCCTGTTCATCTGTTTCATGGAAATGGCGCAGCGCCGTATCCTCGTCCAATATCCCAAGCGCCAGACCAAGCAGGGCGTGATGCAAGCCGACCGCAGCCACTTGCCCCTGAAGGTCAACACCGCAAACGTCATTCCGCCGATCTTTGCATCGTCGTTGCTGCTCATGCCGCTCACCATCACGCAGCTTGCGGGCCAGCGCGCGGCGGGGGAAAGCGCATGGGGTGATTTCATCATCCAGCTCAACACCTGGCTGCAACATGGTTCGCCGCTCTATATGGCGCTCTATGGCGTGGGCATTATCTTCTTCTGTTTCTTCTATGTGTCGGTGGTGTTCAACCCCGAAGAAACGGCGGATAATCTGAAGAAACAGGGCGGCTTCGTTCCGGGTATCCGTCCGGGCAAAAATACCGCCACCTATCTCGACTATGTGCTGACGCGCATCACCGTGATCGGTGCGGCTTATTTGACGCTCATCTGTCTGGTGCCGGAATATTTCATCGCGCGAGCGGGCATCCCCTTCTATGTGGGCGGCACCAGCCTGCTCATCGTGGTCAATGTGACGATCGACACGGTGACGCAGATCCAGAGCCATTTGCTCGCGCACCAATATGCCGACCTTATCAAAAAGTCTAAGTTGAAAGGCGGGCCGCGTCGGCGCTAAGCACCGGAACGGTTGACCATTTACAAATTGCGGGGAGAGACGCGCATGGCCATGAACATCATCTTGCTTGGGCCTCCGGGAGCCGGCAAAGGCACACAAGCGTCCCGCCTTGTCGATGAATATGGCATGGTCCAGCTTTCGACCGGCGACATGCTGCGCGAAGCGGTCAAGGCGCAATCCGAAATCGGCAAACAGGCCGAAGCGGTCATGAAGTCGGGCGGCCTTGTGTCGGACGAAATTGTCTCCGGCCTGATCGGCGACAAGCTGGATAGCTTGAGCGCGGACACCAGCGTGATTTTTGACGGCTATCCGCGCACTGCAGCGCAAGCCGAATCGCTCGACGAAATCCTCGCCGCGCGCGGGCGCAAGCTTGACCATGTGATCGAACTTGAGGTCGACGAAGACGCGCTGGTCCACCGCATCACCGGCCGCTTTACCTGCGCCAAATGCGGTGAAGGCTATCATGACCGCTACAAACTCCCCAAGGTAGAGGGTGTTTGCGATCATTGCGGTTCGACCGAATTCAAGCGTCGCGCCGATGATAATGAAGAAACGGTGCGCACGCGCATGGCCGAATATCGCGCCAAGACCGCACCGATTCTCCCCATCTATGACGCGCGCGGCCTTGTGACCCGTGTCGATGGCATGGCCAAGATCGACGCGGTCAATGACGCGATCGAAGCGATACTGAAAGCGTGATGCGCGGGCATCGGGAGCCATATCCGATGCGCTGCTCTATTTTACAGGCTGCGGCTTTGCCGGGCGTGGTGTTTTCCGGCGTAGCTTTGCTGGCACTTGCTGGCCTCGCCGCGCCTGGCGCCGCTAAGGTGGTCGACGCCACCGATAGCGGTTTTGCGGTGACCGCAGATTATGACATTGGCGTCCCGCCCGATGCGCTCTGGGCGATGCTGGTTCAGCCTGAACTGTGGTGGAGCGCGGAGCATAGCTGGTCGGGCGATGCCGCCAATTTCTCGCTTAGTCCGGTTGCGGGCGGCTGTTTCTGCGAAAGGCTGGTAAAGCCCGGCAGCACCGCCGACCGTGAAGAAGAGGTCAAATATCGCGCTAACACGGTCGAACATGCCCGCGTGCTTTATGCCGATAGCGGAAAGTTGTTGCGTCTGTCGGGCGCGCTGGGGCCGTTACAGTCCGAAGCGGTGACCGGCACACTGAGCTTCACGCTAACCCTCGGTCCCGCCAACAGCAGCAAGATCAAGATGGACTATGTTGTTGGCGGATATAGCCGCATCCCGCTCAAAAATGTCGCCCCGGCCGTCGATAAGGTAATGACCGAACAGATGGTGCGATTGAAAGAAGCTGCGGAAAAAACCGTCGGTCAAAAGGCCGTGCGCTGACCGGCGCTTGCGGATAAGGATTACGCATGGCCGACGATAGCGCCAAAGATAGCGTCCAAGAACCCCCCGCAGCCCCTGTGCCTCCGCGCAAGGTGCGCCCGCGAATCGAATTGGGTTGGGCCGAACTGGTCGATGTCGAAGCCTTGGGCCTTATCGGCATCCGCGCTAAGATCGACACCGGCGCACGCACCTCGGCGCTCCATGCGACCGACATTGAACCTTATAGCGAAAATGGCGAAGCGCGCGTGCGCTTCCGCTCCGAAACCGGCCCCGAAGCCGAGCATATCTGGTGCAGCGCGCCGCTGGTCGAACAACGCTGTGTGACCAGCTCCAACGGCGTTGAAGAAATACGCTATATTATCGACGTGCGGATCAGACTTGCTGGCATTTCTGTTCCGGTTCAGCTAAGCTTGACCGACCGTACGCCGATGGCTTTTCCCATGCTTGTCGGACGCACAGCACTCAAACGTCATTTTATTGTAAACGTCGCGCGCAAATATCAGCACGGAGCGCCGGATAATTAGCCGGTGTCGTGCGTTATGCGCGGATGTAACTCTTTCGATGAAAATATATGCCTATGAAAATCGCGCTTCTTTGCCGCAACCCTAACCTCTATTCGCACCGGCGGCTGATCGAAGCCGCCAACGAGCGGGGGCATCATATTTTCCACCTCGACACTTTGCAGGTGACGATGTCGATCAGCGCGCAGGACCCTGCCGCTTATTATAAGGACCAGTTGGTCGAAGGCTTTGACGCGGTGATTCCGCGCATCGGCGCTTCTGTTACTTTCTATGGTGCCGCCGTTGTGCGTCAGTTTGAAGTCATGGGCACCTATAGTTTGAACGCGAGCGAAGCGATTACCCGCGCGCGCGACAAGCTGCGTTCGATGCAGATTTTGGCGCATAAGGGGCTGGGCCTGCCCGTCACCGCCTTTGCCCATGACGCGCGGCAGACCGACCATGTGCTCGGCCTTGTCGGCGGCGCGCCTGCGGTCATCAAGCTCTTGGAAGGCACGCAAGGCATTGGTGTGGTCCTTGGCGAAACCGAACAATCGGCAAAGTCCGTGATCGAAGCGTTTCGCGGGGCCAATGTCGAAATTCTTGTGCAGGAATATATCAAGGAATCAAAAGGCAGTGACATCCGCGCCTTTGTCATCGGCAACAAGGTTGTCGCGGCGATGAAGCGGCAAGGCGCGAAAGGCGATTTCCGTTCAAACCTCCATCGCGGCGGCACCGCCAAAGCGATTCGCATCACGCCCGAAGAACGCTCGACCGCCGTGCGCGCGGCGCGGGCCTTGGGGCTTAAGGTTGCTGGTGTCGATATGCTGCGCTCCAATCATGGGCCGGTCATCATGGAAGTGAACAGCTCGCCCGGCCTTGAAGGCATCGAAAAAGCGACGGGCAAAGATATTGCAGGCATGATTATCGACTTCATGGCCGAAGACCAGAAAAACCGCAAAAAATCAAAGCAACGCAACGAGATTGATTGAGGCATAAGGTTTTTTAGAGGTTAGCGGTGGCCTTGCGTGTCGTGGCATCGACTTGCACCGCAACATAAGCGGCGGCAGCGGAAAGCACTTATATCAACTCATCCTCGTCCAATAGCGGGTCGGCGCTTATTGCGTCGGTGATGGTTTTCAGCCGGTCGGCGGCGGTGCCGAAATGGTCGAGTTGGGCGATGTGGAACAGCGCGTCGCCGCGATTGACCACGGGGAGCATCGCTTCGCCGATAATCATGCCGCTGAACGGTGCATGGAGTTCGACCGCATCGTCGCCGAACGGATTGCTGACCGTGCCGATCACATCGCCTTCTTCGACCAGCGCGCCGGCATGGGGTGCAGCAACGAAAATCCCGCCTTTGGGCGAGCGCAGCCAGCTTGTCTTGTGCGACAGGACGGGCTGGAATTCTTCGGCCTCGGGCGGGCGGTCAATCATCCCCATTTGCGCCATCACGCGCAAAATGCCGCGCACCCCGATACGGATTGCAAATTCGTCAAAGCGCAGCGCCTCGCCTGCTTCATAAAGCAGCATTTCTACCCCGTCAGCGCGCGCAAATTCGCGCATCGAGCCTTCACGCAAGGGTGCCGTGATGATCGCGGGCGGGCTGAAAGCCAGCGCCATTTCGGCGGCCTTTTCGCTGTCGGCCGACACGCGGATTTGCGGATAGTTGGAGCGATGGACGGCGGCGCTGTGGAGGTCGATGCCGAAATCGCTGCGCATCACCACTTCGGTGCGGAACGCATTGGCCAGTTGGGCTGCGAGCGAGCCGTTGGCGCTCCCCGGAAAACTGCGATTAAGATCGCGCCGGTCGGGCAGATAGCGGTCATGCGTCACAAAGCCGAACACATTGACGACCGGGACCAGCAGCAAGGTGCCGTTGATGCGGTGGCCGGTGACGCGGCGCAGCAGGCGGCGGATAATTTCGACGCCGACAATTTCGTCGCCATGCACCGCCGCGCTCACGAACAGGGTCGGACCATCGTCGCGGCCATGCACCACGCGTATCGGGAGCGAGACCGGCACCGCGGTTGACAGGTTGGCGATGTGGATATTGACCGTGGCTTCATAGCCCGGCTGCACCGCTTTGCCGCCAATTTCATAAGCATCGCGCTTGGAAGGGCCGAGGCGGTCGGGCTTGTCGACCAGCGGCGGATCATGTGGTTCTGGCGCTTTGGTCGCGGGCGCGATGATCGACGTGCCGGGTTCATCAAGCGGCCCTTCGCCGGGTTCGGGTATCGCCTTTCCCGCGGCGCGGGCTTTGGCTGCTGCTTTGCTGGCGGGTTTGGACGTAGGGTCGGGTGCAGGGTCGGGCGGTTGTTCGGGGAGCGGTTCAGCGGCGCTTTCATCCGGCGCGGGAGGGGTGTCTACCTCCGGCCCCTCCACTTCCGGGGAGGCCGCGCGCTTTTGGCGTGAGGCGGCCTTGGCTGGCTTTCTACCCCGGCCCCGGCCTGCCATCAGCGGCAATCTTCCACGACGCGCGCAAATTCGGGCCAAGTAGGGATAACGAGCGGAGTCGGTGCGCCCGCAACCTCTATGACAAAGCGCCCGCGGCTGAACGCAATCTTGTCGAGAATCGGATCGAGCGGCGACAAAGTAGCTGCGACTTGCGCAGGCTGGCCGCCAGCATTACCGAGCGGATATTGCGCCGATCCGGTGGTCGCGCGGATCACCATATTGGCACTCTTGCCGGGCTCCAGAAAGCCGGGGCGGGCAAGCTGGATGCGCCGCGCCGCCTTGTCACAACGGATGCTGAACTGCGGTGCTTGGGGGGCCATGCCGAACAGCGCAACCGATCCTTGGCCCTCGGCGCGGTAGCTCCACCCGCCCGGCGTATAGGGCCAATCCTCCCAATTGCGCGACGCAGGCGGCGGCGTTGCGGGCGGCGGAGGCGGCGGAACGGGCCGCGTCGAAGGCGGCTGCGGCTTGGGTTCGGGCGTGGGCGTGCTGCACCCTGCGACCATCATGACACCGGCGAGCGGCACTATGAGCCAGAGCTTTGGGCGACGGGCCGGACCGGGCGCGATACCCGGAGCAGAAATGGCGGCGCGGCGCGGAGCCGCTTCGGTAACATATTTGAACATCAGCATCTTTATGACGAAAGCACGACATGTCCTCAACCCCTGTTGATATTTGCAGGGAAACCCCGTCGCGGATAGAGCGCGGCTGGTCGGGCGCAGGCGCTTCAAAACAGGCGTATATTGCCGGGCGCGCGTAAAGGGCGTAGCATCGGCGGCAGAACAATGGGGGAGGGGAATATGCACCCGTTTGAAGACCGTAAAACGCCCGGCCATATATGGATTGCGGGGATTTTGTCGTTGCTGTGGAACTGCCTTGGCGCGTTCAACTATGTGATGGCGCAAACCCGTAACCCGGCTGCGATGGAAGGGCTGACACCCGAACAAATCGCCTATTTTGACAGCTTTCCGATATGGTCGGAAGCCGCTTGGGCCTTGGGCGTATGGGGCGCGATGGCGACCTCCTTGCTCATCCTGATGCGCAACCGCCATGCCGTCACCGCCGCAATTGTCTCGCTTGTGGGACTGGCCGGAACCAGCCTCTACCAGTTCAGCCACCCCATGCCGCCACCGGTTCCCGCTGCCACCCATTATATCATGGTGCCGGTGTGGATCATCGCCATCGGGCTGCTCGCTTATACGCTGACCCAAAGGCGCAAAGGGGTTTTGCGGTAAGCGCGTGACGGTCCTGCCCTGGCAATTTTGGCCCAACGCCCTGACCCAATACCTTACCTTGAGGCCGCCCCCTAACGGCGGCGTCCGCGATACGGTTCGCAAGCAATGCCGTCATTGTCGCGATCCAATCCCTAAGGCGGTGCCAATAGATGCGAGGGTGAAAATCTGTAGATTATTGAAGCGTTAAATATTTTTCAGGCTGCCCGGCTATATTATTTATTCATGTCATCCGGTCCCGATCAGAATATTGCCAAACTATCAAGGAGCAAAGCCACACCGCGCCTTAAGCTATTATTGTGGCGGAGAGACGCGGGGAATTGATGCACGCCCCTTCGCTGGACGCATCGTCCAAATGGTGGGGCCTGACAAAACAGGAACGGCTGCTTTTTGGTTATGTTGCAGGAGGTGCGTTTGCCGTTGGGCTCGCGGCGTTACAGCTTTGCGATTAGGCGGCTTTGCGGATGAGCAATCCCGCCTCATCCAGTTGTCGATACAGAGCCCAAGGCGCTAATTCCAAACCATTGGGCCACGCGAGCGCACCGCTTTCGATAAACGCACGGGCGAAATAAGTCGGATCAGCAAGCGGACGTGTCAGTTCGGTGTTGCGCGCAATAATCTCTCGCGCACACCAGCGCGCAATAGAGCCATCCGAGAAGGTCAATGTGAGACAATCCGGTCCGGCAATATCGATTTTCACTAGTTTAATCATCCGCGTCGGGTCCCACGATCACTTCCATAGGTAGCAGATCAACACCGCGCTGTAAAAAGAAGGGGCACCAACTTGATGCCCCTTCTTTGGATTATTTGCTATCGCCGTGGCCGGATTTAGGCATCCGTTCTACCACATGGGTATTTGGATACCGTTTCGCCTTATCGACTGTAGTCAGTTGACCAGTTTTCGCATTCCGGCCTATTGGAAAAGTCTTGCTGCGTGCCAATTCTCTCACCCCCTTTCAGGTTGCAGCGTTTAAGAAGCCGGGCCGAAGCCCGGCTTGCAATTCACGCGTTCTGGGTAAGAATCCAAGTCACCGCTTTGCCGCCATAGGGAGGCATACGGTTACCTTTGGCAATGGGAGCGGTCGTCGAAGGCGTGCCTTCGACTTCCCAAATTCCGCTTTCAGGGCAAGATTCTCCCGTGCGCGCACGGGTGCCCAACGGGCTTCTAGCAATGGTATGCATTTAAAAATACTCCCGCAGCAGTTGAAAAGCCGCAAAATCAGGAGTAAAGACGCCGTGCATGGGCGGAGAATTTACTCCTTACCCAACCGAAGAATCGATGCTGCGAAGCGTATTCTTCGATCAGGAGGCGAGGTCGTTGGCGCGATCTCGCCTTTTTGCGTCTTGGCCTATAGCGACTCACCTTATTTAGCGCAAGTGAAAATCGAAAAATTCGAAAAATTTACACTTATAGTTTGAGTTTAATTTTTCAATTTAACGATTGAAACTTTCGTTAAAATTCGGACTCAGTTATTTTTGCCATATTTTTCAATGATTCTTCGGATAAAATTTTTTTAAAAAAGTGAGTCAAAATTAAGGTTGAAATTACACATAACCTTTTTAGAGAACTTTATAACAAACTTTACGATAACTTTTTTGATAACTTTATGTTGAAGTTTTGAGTGAATTTTTCTACAAACTTTCCATGAACAAAAATGGAGAAGCTGTTGTGTCAATAAGTCGCACTCGCAGTCCTCGTTATCCGAGTCACGCACTTCCCGATGCAATTGGGTATGCAATAAAAATTTATGAAGCGATGCACCGAAGCGTATTCGGTTCAGATACAGCAGTTCGACTAATGGGTTTTGCTGGGAAAAATGGAGCTAGCACAACTGCGTTGGGCTCGGTCAGGCAATATGGACTAATTGAAGGTATTGGAGATAACACTAGGGTCACCGAATTAGCTCTGCAAATTTTCGAACCAAGTTCAGATCAGGAGTATCGAGAAGGTGTTCAGGTGGCGGCTAGGCATCCTGAAGTTTTTAAGTCCATATACGAACGATTTGATGACCGAATTCCTCCGAGTGACGAACCGTTGCGTGCTTATCTTATTCGGGATTTGGGTTTTTCAAAAAACGGCGTTGATGATTGTATATCTGCGCTTCGTGGGACCGTTGCGTTTGCAAAAAATAATGAACCGTTGATTCCTTCGAACGCACGTTCAACGGAGATTGATTCAAACACTGATGAATTGATCTTGGCTGACAAAATTCCTTCGGACAGAACACCGAATATAGAACGTTCGGGAGCTTCTGATTCCATACGTATTCCGCTTACAAAAGAATGCGTCGCGGAGTTGCGATTTGAAGGTCCGGTCACAGAAAAAGCGATTCAAAATTTTTTACGCCATCTTGAACTTATGAAAGATGTTTGGGCGGAAGAGTGATTCCGCCCAAAGTTTACTTATTCCGCCGGAACACCGCTCGCTTCAAACATATCCGCGCCTTCATCGGCTGACGCGCCGGTTCCGCCATCAACCAAGCTATCTTTCGCCTGCTTCCTGTTATCGAAGCTATCCCACACCTGGTTCCAATCACCGCGCGTCGCGGCCTTACTATATTCCGTCGCGCGGGTTTCGAAGAAGTTGGCATGTTCTACGCCGTTCAGCAGCGGCGCTAACCACGGCAGGGGGTGTTCGTCGATCATGTAGATTGGCTGGAAGCCTAGCTGCCCCAAGCGCCAATCGGCGATGTAGCGGATATATTTTTTGATTTCCTTGGGCGTCATGCCGGGGACCGGGCCTTGTTCGAACGCGAGGTCGATGAACGCATCTTCGAGCCGCACGGTTTTCTGGCAGCAATCAATGATGTCGTCCTTGACTGCGGGGGTCAGGCAATCGCGTTCGGCGCAGAAAGCGTGAAACAGCTTGGTAATGCCTTCGCAATGGAGGCTTTCGTCGCGCACCGACCAGCTCACAATCTGTCCCATGCCCTTCATCTTGTTGAAGCGCGGGAAGTTCATCAGCATGGCGAAGGAGGCGAACAGTTGCAGCCCTTCGGTAAAGCCGCCGAACATGGCGAGCGTGCGCGCGATGTCTTCGTCGGTATCAACCCCGAAGGTCGCGAGATAATCATGCTTGTCCTTCATTTCTTTGTACTGAAGGAACATGCCATATTCGCTTTCGGGCATGCCGATGGTGTCGAGCAAGTGCGAATAGGCCGCGATATGCACGGTTTCCATGTTGGAAAAGGCCGCGAGCATCATCTTGACTTCGGTGGGCTTGAACACGCGGCCGTATTTTTCGTGGTAGCAATCCTGCACCTCGACATCGGCCTGCGTGAAAAAGCGGAAGATTTGCGTGAGCAAATTGCGCTCATGATCGGTGAGCTTTTGCGCCCAGTCGCGGCAATCTTCGCCCAAGGGCACTTCTTCGGGCATCCAGTGGATCTGCTGCTGGCGCTTCCAGAAATCATAAGCCCACGGATATTCAAACGGCTTATAGGTTTTGCGGGCTTCGGTGAGAGACATGGGCTTTACCTTCCAGTGAATGAGCGCGTGCCGGTGGAGGCGACGGGAGCAGAAAAAGAAATGGCGCTGCGAGCGGTGCAGCGTCTGTGACCAAATGAGCGGCGCGCGGGGGAAATCTTGTGCGTTTGCCGCGTTATACCTTGTGACCGGACGTTTTTACCGGCCTTGGAACAAGGAGAAAAATCATGGCTGATCTTAGCAAAATCCAACCCGATATGGAAGTAATCGGCGCCGATGGCGTGCATCTTGGCACGGTCGATCATAGCGATGGCGACCGGATCAAGCTGACCAAGAAGGACAGTGTCGATGGCAAGCATCACTGGCTGTCGGGTGGGCTTATTGCCGAAATCGAAGGCAATCAGGTGCGCCTGTCCGCCAACGCCGCCAATGCGGAGCTGTTTGAAGAAGATAGCTGATCGCGCCGCCTTTGAGGCAGGTATAAAAGAGGCTCCGGTTCGCGCCGGGGCCTTTTTTGCAGGCATGTGGGCGGCGCGGGGGGCGGGCGGGCAGACCAAACGGCCCGCGCCTGTTAGCGGATGCGCTATTTGGCCGAAGGCGGAGGCGCGGCGGGATCGCTGGTTCCGGCTTGCTCCGGCGGCGCTGTGGTCACGGGGGTGGCCGGCCCCATAGGGCGCTCGGTCGGCTGGGGCGTCGACGGCGCGGCATTGGGGTTGGTGGTGATCCGGTCGGCCTGATCGGGACCAGCGACCTCCTTGGCAATCTCCGCGCCAAAGGGCTGGGTTGCTTCCGTTTCGGCAGTCATCCACATCCAGATAGTGAAAATCCCGGCCCAAGCCGCGAAATGGACGCCGAGCGCCACCCATATCGCCGATCGTGATGCGCCGCGCGGCCCCGGGCCCGGCGCGATATTGTCCGCATCCGCATCCTGACGTGCTGCCCGCGCGACACTGCGCGCATTGACCAGCACAAAGAAAAATGTCCCGAACACAATTACGAACAGAACGACCAGCATGATCGCATAGCTGCTGCTCATCAACAATCTCCCTTGCTCTATGGGGATATAGCGCAGCAGGGGGCGGATTGGTTCCCTTGGCGGGCAATGCAGGCAAGAGCGCGCGCGCGGTCATGATAAGCCCGCCTTCAAGGTGGACCAGTTAAACGCGATATTGACGATAAACAGCAGTGCGCCGAGCAACGCCTGCACAAAGCCCGCCCGCGCGAACAGTTTCACCATCGGCGCCCCCGGATCGCGCTTGGCAAGCCACATTTTCCGCGCACCCGCATAGACTTGCCACAAGCAAAGCGCGGCAAAGGCAAGGATGATCGGGGTGAGCGTATCGGCGGTCATGGGCGGGCGGTTTCTGTGGAAACATATTCCTCCCTCTGCCCTTGCGGGAGAGGGATGAGGAGATTTGCGAACTTGCTCGCTAGTCGAAGCTGGGTGCGGGGTGAGCGATTGCTGTTGCCATCGCGCGAGGCTGTGCCTCGCACACCCCTCGTCCAACTGCGCCTAGTGCCTGTGGCACAAGGCTTCGTATCCTTCTCCCACAAGGGGAGAAGAAGGGGGATGCGCGGGCTCATTGTGCGCGTCCCTCGACACGGGGGCCTGTGTGATTGATGGGTGTAGCGGTGACAAGTGCTGCGCCGATCTTTTCGATAACGCCATCCAAGTGATCGGCAACATCCATGTTCCAGAAGCGTAGCACGCAATAGCCCTCATCCTCCAGAAAGTGGGTGCGGGCGGCGTCATAGCCTTGCTGTATTGCGTGCTGTCCGCCGTCCACTTCGACAATCAAGCGATGGGCATGGCTAAGAAAATCGACAATATATGGCCCTATCGGCACCTGCCGCCGAAACCGGACAAGCGGGAACGCTTCCTTAAGCGCGCGCCATAGCTGCTGTTCGGCAGGCGTCGCCATACGGCGCAGGCTACGTGCGCGCTGTATGGCGTTTTCAGGAAGCATATCGCGTTTCACACCTTCTCCGAACCAAATTTCCTCTCCCCTTGTGGGAGAGGGATGAGGAGACTTGCGAGCTTGCTCGCTAGTCGAAGCTGGGTGAGGGGTAAGCGATTGCTGCTGCAATCGCGCGAGGCTGCGCCTCGCATACCCCTCGTCCAACTGCGCCTAGTGCCTGCAGCACAAGGCTCCGTATCCTTCTCCCACAAGGGGAGAAGGACGTTTGGACTTCTTCACTCGCCCGATTACTGACACGCCAGACATTCGTCATAGTCGGTGCTTTCGGCAGTCGCGAGTTCGACCTTGGCGGGGTCGATCGTGTTGTCCGCTTCGACGCCGCCGGCAAAGCCTGCACGCTGGACCGATTTGGAGCGCAGATAATAGAGCGACTTGATGCCGAGTTCCCATGCGCGGAAGTGGAGCATCATGAGGTCCCATTTTTCGACGTCTGCCGGGATGAACAGATTGAGCGACTGCGCCTGGTCGATATAGGGCGTGCGGTCGGCGGCGAGTTCGAGCAGCCAGCGCTGGTCGATTTCAAAGCTCGTCTTGAACGCATCCTTTTCTTCGGGCGTCAGGAATTCGAGGTGCTGGACGCTGCCACCCTTTTCGAGGATCGAATTCCACACATTGGCGCTGTCCTTGGATTTATCCTGAAGCAGCTTTTCCAAATAAGGGTTCTTGACGACAAAGCTGCCGGACAGGGTCTTGTGCGTATAGATATTGGCCGGGATCGGCTCGATGCAGGCCGAGGTGCCGCCGCAGATGATCGAGATGGACGCGGTCGGGGCAATCGCCATTTTGCACGAGAAACGCTCCATCGCGCCCATTTCTTCGGCGTCCGGACACGCGCCGCGTTCTTGCGCGAGCAGCATCGAGGCTTCGTTGACCTTGGCGTGGATATGTTTGAAGATTTTGAGGTTCCACGATTTTGCCATCGCGCTTTCAAAGCCGAGGCCGCGCGCCTGCAGGAAGCTGTGGAAGCCCATGACGCCGAGGCCCACCGAGCGTTCGCGCTCTGCCGAATATTTGGCGCGGGCCATTTCGTCGGGCGCGCGGTCGATATAGTCCTGAAGGACATTATCGAGGAAGCGCATCACATCTTCGACAAATTGCTTGTCGCCATTCCATTCATCCCATGTTTCAAGGTTGAGCGAGGAGAGGCAGCATACCGCGGTGCGGTCATTGCCTAAATGGTCGCGGCCCGTCGGCAGGGTGATTTCGCTGCACAGGTTGGAGGTCGAAACCTTGAGGCCCAGATCGCGGTGATGCTTGGGCATCATGCGGTTCACCTGATCGGAGAAAACGATGTAAGGCTCACCGGTCGCGAGGCGGGTTTCGACGAGCTTCTGGAACAGCGAGCGCGCATTGACGGTCGCGCGCACTTCGCCGGTCTTGGGCGATTTGAGGTTAAATTCCTTATTGTCGCGCACCGCTTCCATAAATTCGTCGGTGATAAGCACGCCATGATGGAGATTGAGTGCCTTGCGGTTGAAGTCGCCCGACGGTTTGCGGATTTCCAAAAATTCTTCGATTTCCGGATGGCTGATGTCGAGATAGCAGGCCGCCGAGCCACGACGCAGCGAGCCTTGGCTGATCGCGAGGGTCAAGCTGTCCATCACGCGCACAAACGGGATGATGCCGCTGGTCTTGCCGTTTAAACCGACCGGCTCGCCAATGCCGCGCACGCTGCCCCAATAGGTGCCGATGCCGCCGCCGCGCGAGGCGAGCCAGACATTTTCGTTCCACGTATTGACGATGCCGTTCAAACTATCATCAACCGAGTTCAGATAGCAGCTAATGGGGAGGCCGCGCCCCGTCCCGCCGTTCGACAAAACGGGTGTCGCGGGCATGAACCACAGGCGCGAAATATAGTCATAGACGCGCTGCGCATGGGTTTCATCGTCCGAATAGGCAGCCGCCACGCGCGCGAACAAATCCTGATAGGATTCGCCGGGGAGGAGGTAGCGGTCGTTCAGCGTTTCCTTGCCGAATTCGGTCAAGAGCGCATCGCGCGACGCATCGGTCACAACATTGAAACGGGGTTTGAAGACATCCTTCGACCCCTGACCTTCGGCGGTAAGCTTGGCAGCGGGCTTGGTCCCGGCAGCAGGTGCAGCGGCGGGTGCAGCAGCAGGCGCATCAGCCTTGGCAGGCGTTGCAGCTCCGGCGCTTTCAACCTTGTCCTTGGGGTTTTCGAGTAAGTCCGACTTCGCCATATTCTTGCTATCCTGATCCGCAATAAAATCCGTCAGCAGGTCATTGCCATGACCGCTTTCGCTTGCTGTTTCCCTGAAATCCATGTCCGTCCCCATCCCTCACATGTTCTTGATGTGTTCGAATCGGGGGAAGCCCCCGACCATACACTTTCTTGGCCCGGGCGGGGAAATATTTATGCCGTCTCCGCAAGAACGAATCCGGCACAAATCGAGGCCGAACTGTCCGCGCCGCAGAAAAGCGGCAAAAACGTTCCGGCACTATCTGTTGCGTGTCCCCCGCAGGCCGCCCACTACCCATAGTGCCACAACCAATTTGTCATGCAAGAGTCTTAAGGCTGATTTACATCAACCGTTCGTCGCTCATATGAGTCGCTTCGTCGCCGGAAAAAACATGCTGCAGTGCAGCGACGCGCGGACCTCCTAAGGCAATCCGAAAGCGCAAGCCATGATCGGTCCCAAGCGGTAAAATTTTTACCGGCGCGAATTTTGTGGCCCTGTTTTAGGCAAATCACACACTAGATATTGTGGCGATGTGCGGGCGGGTCACACTAACGAGGTCGTTAAGGGCCGGCAGTAAGGCGGCGGGTCCGGTTTGCGGCGTTGTTGGTGCGGATGATAGAGCAATGTGCGCGACGGTTTTTATTCGGCGGTTGTGCGGACCGATAGGGCCCGAAGGTTTTAACCACGGATGCGGGTGACGGATGCGGAGATTGGGCTTTAGGATTTTCACGCAGGGTACCGGACGGTTCCTGTAAGGGTAAGTCTGCAAAAGGCAGCACCCATACGGCACGCGACAGCGCTGCCTGCCGTGCATCTATGTTTTCAAGGGTGAGCCCTCAATCCCCGTCTGCCAAGGGGCGTAGAAGATGATCCTATGGCAATGCTTCTATCGCCGCTTTATCACATACAGGCTTGGGCGCGGATGCGGGCGGTCTGGCTTCCTCCGTTTCCGGCACCATGAACGGCTTGCCTATCTCTTTCGCTGCAAAGGCATCGGGTTTTAGCCCCGCGCATTGCGCCTCAAGCGCGAGCATTTTGGGCGGGGTTTCGCGCGCTTCGCTCGATAGCTGGAACGTCCCCCAATGGATCGGGAGGCCATAATGCGCGTTCAGCCCTTCAAACACTTTGACCGCATGATGCGGGCCGATATGGCTGCCCGTCCACATTTGCCCGGGGCCAAAGCGGAACGCGCCGATGGGGATGATTGCAAGCCTTATAGGCCCCCCTGCCGCAGCCGCCGCCTCGCCCGGCCATTTACCGTCGCCATAGCCGGTATCGCCTGCAAAAAAGACACTGCCCGAAGGGGTATCGACGGTGAAGCTTGACCATAAGGCGCGGTTCCGGTCCTTGAACCAGCGGCTCCCCCAATGATGGTTGCGCGTGACATGGACGGTGGCCTTCCCCACTTTACGGTTCGCGCCCCAATCCATCGGCAGCGACGGCACGCCGATACCGTTGATGATGCTGTCATTGCCAAGGCTCGTCACAATGGCGGGCTTGTCGCGCGCCCACAATTTTTTGAGCGTGGCCAGATCAAGATGGTCATAATGGTTGTGGCTCACCACCACGAGGTCGATTTTGGGGAGGTCTTCAAGCGCAATACCGGGCGCGGTTACGCGCTTTGGTCCCAATATCCCCCACGGCCCTGCCCGTTCCGACCAGATCGGATCGGTGAGCATCGTAAAGCCCGGCGTTTCGACAAGCACCGTCGCATGGCCAATCCATGTGGCGCGCATTTCGCCGGGCTTCAAGGGCGCAAGCTTGGCCGGTGTCGCGGTCGCGACCGCTACATGGTCCGGCCACGGTTGGCGGTCGTCATTGCCGGTAATCCAGCGCAGGATGAAAAAGCTGCGCGGGCGTTTATTATTGCGCCCGACCGGATCATTGACCCATTCGCCCTGCCCTTCATCGGTGTTGAAGAAACGCGCGCCATCATAATGGCCGCTCACCGGCCCTTGATAATAGATGCGGTCGAGGAACGGCGGCACAATCACAACAGCAAGCGACAGCGCGACGAGCAGCCACAACAGGGCATAGCCCAGATATTTGAAACCGGTTTTGATGAAAGGCATGAAGGAAACGATCAGTCCTGATGGTGGAACCAGAAATAGGTGAGCATATTGAACATTGTATAAAGCCCGTAAAGGATGAGCGTGACAAGCGGGTGGCGATGTTCGAACGCCATCACGCCCAGCAGCACGAAAAATTCCAGCACATAGGTCGCCTGTTGACCGAAGCGCCCGCGGAGCGGCGCGATAGCCGCTTGCACGACCGGATTGGGGCTTTCGATCATCGCGCGGTGTGCCGCGAAATTGGCGATGCCCATCAGGAAGATGAAAAATAAAGTGAGCGAAAAGGTCATGACGGCTTTGACGGGGCAGAGGAAGAAGGCGGGGCGGACGGGAAGGAGGGAGCGGACGGCGCAGGCGGTTCGGCGCGCTTGCCCGGCGCATCATAGAGGCTGTCGGCCAATCTGGCCACCGCCATGAATTGTTCGATTGTCTGTTTCAAGCGCCGCGCATCTTCGCCGGAATTCAAAGAGCCGCTTTCAAATTGCGGTTCGGTGCGGATCGCGATAATCATCCTGCCGTCATGGAATAATGCACGCACTTGTTGTCCGTGATAATGGCGCTCGACCGCAATCAGCCGTTCGACATAGAGCGGGTGGACGAGATATTGCGCCTCGACCGGATCGCTCGTCCACAGGTCAAAATTTTTCTCCAGTTCGGGATGGGTGAAATGCGCTTGCTCAAGCTTGATGCCGAGCGCGCTTATATCATCGACCAGCCCGAAAAATTTGAAGCGGGTGCCGCGCCGTTCGATCAAGGTGGTGCCGCGAAACGGACGACCATAGCCAATCTCGATTATCACCCCGCGAAATACCGTGACAAGTTTACGGTTTTTGCCCGATCCCTGCCATTGCTGCAAATGCGCTTCATACAGCCGCAAGGGAAAGCCGTTCAGCGTCCCCGACCAGAAATCTTCCAAAGACCATTTATCATGCGCGGGAAGGAAAGAGAGCGCGAGCATTAATGGCCAGTCGCGCCCCTGTTCGCCCGTCAGCGCAAAGTCGAGGCCGATTGCCGCAGCAATCGCTTTGTTCATGCGCTCTTTCATCGCATTGACGACGGGGCGACGGATATAGCCCAGCCATGTGCTAATCCCGGCAATGCCGATGCCGATGAGCGGGATCAACTCCATATCCGCACCGGCCAGCGCGAGCGCAATGACCAGCAGCGCAAACGGCACGCCGCAGCCTATGCCGCGTGTCCACATTTTTTTGCGCGTATCATCGCGTAACTGCTGCTGGCTTTTAAGCCATGCGCCAAGTTCGCCTTGCATCAGCGCATCGACGTCAGGCGCTTCAACCATCTGTTTGAAACCCTTTGTGTGATTTGTTAGGCATAAGCCAACCCAACCTTATGGAGGTGGAATGTCAATGGCTTTGATTGCTCTTATCGTGCTGGTCCTGTTTATCGGCCTCATCCTGTTAGGGGTTTATAACCGGCTCGTCAGCCTGCGCCAGAATGTCAATCAGGGCGAAGCCGATATTGACGCCCAGTTGCGGATGCGCAACGACCTCATCCCCAATCTGGTCGAGACCGTCAAAGGCTATGCCGCGCATGAAAAATCGACGCTGGATGCGGTGATTGCCGCGCGCAACAGCGCGATGACCGCCAATGGCCCGGCAGCCCAAGCCGCCGCCGAAGGGCAATTGTCGGGCGCGCTCAAAAACCTGTTTGCGCTGGCGGAAAATTATCCGGACCTCAAAGCCAATAGCAATTTTCAGGAATTGCAAAAGCAGCTCACTTATACCGAAGAAATGCTCGCCGCCGCGCGCCGCGCCTATAATAGCGTGGTCGCCGATTATAATGGCGCGATCGAACATTTTCCGGCGCTATTGTTTGCCGGTATGTTGGGCTTCAAACCGCGCGCTTTCCACAGGCTGAGCGAGGCCGAAGCCGCGACGATGGGCCAGCCGCCTGCGGTCAAATTCTGATGGTAGCAGCGCGCAAGGCGTGGCCTTTTGCGCGGAGGTCCGGGGCGCCTTGTGCATATGCCGCGCTTATAGCGGGTGCCTTCATGGCGGCGGGCGTGCCTGCGCGCGCTACCGCTTCGCCCGCACCGCCCGCGCCATTATCCCCCGCCGAAGCCTGGGTCCATTTTGACCGCGACCATATCAGCGCAACGGGTGCGAGCGGCTTTGCCGATGCCAAGAGCGGGCGCGCCGTCACTATCGACGATCCGGTGCGGGTCGCCTCGGTGTCGAAGCTGGTCGTCGCCTTGGGGGTGATGCGGCTGGTCGAGCAGGGCAAGCTCGGGCTTGATACAGATGTCTCGCACTATCTGGGCTGGACCTTGCGCAATCCCGCCCATCCGGACAGCCGGATTACGCTCGCCATGCTGTTGTCGCACACATCAAGCCTGCAGGATGATGGCGAGGCCTATATCATCCGCTTGGGCGATACGATGGCGGGCAAGCTCAGCCTCACCTGCGGCGGCAAAGCCGTGCCGCACATCGAACGCATCATCCATCCGAGCAACTTCATTTCCTACCGCATGACCGGAAGTTTTGCGGGCTGCACCGCGCGCAGCCCGGCCATGTGGAACCAATCGGGCAACCTTCCCGGCAGCTATTTCCGCTATGCCAATATCAATTTCGGCCTTGTCGGCACGATCATCGAGCGGGTGACAAAGCAGCGGTTCGACCAGGCGATGGACGCGCTCGTCATCCAGCCGCTCGCTCTCAAAGCCTGTTTCAACTGGGGCGGGCGCTGCACCGGAGCCGATGCGGCGCGCGCGGTCACGCTCTACCGCCCCGATGGCACGGAGGCGCTCGATGACCTTGGCGGTGCGCTTCCCGCCTGCCCGGTCTATGTAAAAGCGGGCGAAGATTGCGATCTTTCGGGCTATCTACCCGACACCAATGGCGCACTTTTCTCGCCGCAAGGGGGCCTCAGGATTTCGCCGCGCGAGCTTGCCAAAATCGGACAGATGCTCGGTGCGGATGGGCGGGACGCACAAGGCCAAGTCTTTCTCACCCCCGCCTCCATCGCACAGATGCGCGCGCCGCGCTGGACCTATGACGGCCAAAATGGTGATACGGAACAGGGCTTTTACTGCGCCTATGGCCTCGCCACGCAGATTATGGGGCTCGCCACCCATCCCGCCTGCCGCGACCGCCTACCCGGCATGGAAGGCCGCTGGTATGGCCATGCGGGCGATGCCTATTCGTTAAAATCCGGCCTGTGGGTTGAGACCAAAAGCGGCAAAGGCATGGCCTATTACACCACCGCCGTCGCCAACGAAACGCCCAAGGATGGGCCGAGCGCGTTTACCGCGGCGGAACAGAGGATGGCGGCGAAGCGGTAGAGACGCCCTTGCGCCCCGCCTGACCCCGCGCGTCTGCCTATCCCGCTTTCCCGCCGGTCGGATCGCCAATCGGCGCTTCGCTATGTTGCGCACAGGTCCAAGCATCTTCGCCCTTGATCCACGTACTTGTGTCGGCAAAGACGAGGTCCATCCGCTCGCCCTTATGGTCAAACCGCATCTCAATATTATAGCCGATAATCGCGACATTTTCTGCCGGGAAGATGACATGCACGTCGCGCATCTCGAACGCTTTGAGCGCCGTCTCGCCGCCGTCCATCATCTCGCCCATCTTGGCGCCTTTGACAGCCATCACGCCTTGAGGCCCCGCGACAATCGCATCGCTCGCGGTTAATTTCGTCACAATCGCTTGGTCTTGATCGACCATGCCTTGAAAATATTGCTTTTCCAGCGCGATGATGTCGTCATCCTTGTTGGACATAAACTCTCTCCTCATTGCCCCGTCTCGCCGATGATGGGCTCTCCCTATCAAAGAATGGACCGCCCCTTGGTTCCGCACGAAGGGATCGTGTCGCCGCTGCCCTACTGATAAATGCAACCAACCAATATCCGGTGCGGCGGGGCGGTTTCGCTGGTGAGGAGGATGTGGCGTTGTTCGGGGGATGGCGTCGTTGTGCTGCTCTGCGGCGTGGCAGGATAGACCTGCTTCATGCCATAAAAAGCATCGCCTTTGCGTTCATATTGCTTTTCCGTAAGGCCCGCCACCTTGGCGACCGCCGGGCCGTCATTTGAGTCAACCAGCGCGAGCATCGCATTGGCGGTAAAGACAATTTCGCGCACCTCAAAGCCCATGACGTAAAGCGGCCCGGTTACCGCATATTGCGGATAGCTCGCATCGCTCCCCGCGACCGGCTTCCAGCCATGTGCGACCACGCCCGTTACCGGATCGCCTATCCCCAACGAAAAGGCCCGGAACGCCGCGCGGTCTGCCTTGCAGGTCAGCAAAGCTTCGACCGCTTGCGCATAGGCGCCTTCATTGCCCCTGCTTTGTCCCTGCGCCGCGACATGCACGCCTGCAAATGACAGGAAAAGCAAAACAGCACGCCAGCCATATTTCATTTTGCGGCCTTTCTGTCCTGCGTCAGCAAATCGGCGGGCGGAACAATCTCCATATGCGCGTCTATGAAATCCAGTATTTTCTGCCGGTCGCCCGGCGCATCTTTTTTGGCTTGTCGCAGGACATCGAACAGATGGGTCCACAAAAATATGGGGATGATGATGAGTATCATCCGCCCGCCTACCCGACCGCTGATGAGGTCATAGAAAGCAACAAGGAATCCCGCCAAGCCCAAAGCGAAGAATAGAATCTTCAAGCCTGTAAAGCTTAAAGACGCGCCGATCCGTCCTTCAATGCGCGTGCCGGAGCCTTCTGCGTGCAGCTTCGCTTTAAATTCGGTGATGGGCATCCCATCGCCGCGCTCCACGAACAAAGACATTTCCTGTTCATTGCCATTGCCGAAGATACCATCGGACGGCCGCGCCTTTGCGCTCTTGCCGATCAGCGCGAGCATCTTGTGCGCGAGCGCCACCGGCGGCAGGCGCGAATGGAGAAGGAGGTGCTCGCTTTTGCCCATCACCATTTAGTCCACATATAAAGGTGCGGAGCGCGGCGCGTCGGGCGACCTAATGCGTGGCTCAATGTCAAAACCGCGTAGCGCAATGCAGCATCTCTCCGTTCCGGCGCGCGCGCCTCATTCGACCCGCTCCTTATCAAGGATCTGCACATTCTCAGGCGCTACAATCTCCAGATGTGTGTGGATGAAATTCAAAATCTTTGCGCGGTCGCCCGCCGCCTCTTTCTTGCCCTTCCACAATGTACCTAAAAAGGCGGTCAACAATATTATGCCGACAAAAATAAACATGAAGGCACGGAACGGATCACCTTCGCTCAACATAAAGTGCAAACCTAGGCCAAAGGAACTCAAAACCAAACCGAAAGCAAAGATCGTAAAACAGCCGAAACCAAAAGGTGCGCCGATCTTCCCTTCAATGCGCGTGCCAGACCCTTCGGCTTCCAGACGCGCATCAAATTCGGTCATGGGCGACCCATCGCCCCGTTTCACAAATAAAGAAATTTCCTGCTCATTGCCATTGCCGATGACGCCCTCGACCGCTTGGGCATTCTCACCCTTGCCGATCAGCGCGAGCATCTTGTGCGCGAGCGCCACCGGCGGCAGGCGCGAATGGAGGAGGAGGGGCTCGCGTTTCGCCATCACCACTTAGTCCACATATAAAGGTTCGGCGCGCGGCGCGTGGAGCAACCTAATGCGTGGCTCGATGTCAAAACCGCGTAGCTCAATGGAGTGAATCCCCGTTCCGTCGCGCGCCTTGCGGCGCTTCCTCTAACTCCAGATGTTTGTGCATGAAGGCGAGGATTTTTTTGCGTTCCTCCGCACCATTCTTTTTCATCGTCCGCAAAATTGTGAAGAATATCAACCACTGGAACAGCGGAACGCCAATGAAGGGCAGACATAACAGTAGGGGCGCACCGCTCGCCAAGCCGCCAAGGCCGACAGCCATGAAGATAGCACCGATGCCGAGGAAGATGATTTTGAACAAGCCCAACCCGCCTGCGGATTTAAACTTGCCGTCGATGCGCGTTCCGGACCCTTCGGCTTCAAGGTCGGCCTTATATTCAATCGCAGGCGAATTTTTCCTCCGCCTGACGAACAAGGTCATTTCCTGTTCGCTGCCATTGCCGATCACCCCATCCGCCGCGCGCGCCTTCTTGCCCTCGCCGATGAGCTTCAGCATCTTTTCCGCAAGCGCGACGGGCGGCAGGCGTGAATGGAAGATATAATTATCCTGTTTGGCCATTTGTGCCCATCATGCACGAAATTTAATTTGTTTCCAGCAGCCCTTCTTCGGCAATCTTCTTTTGCCATACCAAGGGCGCTAATTTGTGGACATTATTGCCTTCTGCGTCGACCGCGACGGTGACGGGGAAGTCGGCGACTTCAAATTCGTAGATCGCTTCCATGCCGAGATCTTCAAAGCCGACGACCTTGCTGCCCTTGATCGCGCGCGCGACGAGATAGGCCGCGCCGCCGACCGCCATCAGATAGGCGGATTTGCCGTCGGCAATCGCTTGGGTCGCATCCGGACCGCGTTCAGCCTTGCCGACCATCGCGAGCAAGCCTTGGTCGAGCATCATGCGGGTGAATTTGTCCATGCGCGTCGCGGTGGTGGGGCCAGCCGGACCAACCACTTCTTCGCCCACGGGATCGACCGGACCGACATAATAAATCACACGGCCTTTAAATTCGACCGGCAATTCCTCGCCCTTGTCGAGCATATCCTTGATGCGCTTGTGCGCGGCATCGCGGCCGGTCAGCATCTTGCCGTTCAGGAGCAAGCGGTCGCCTTGCTTCCAGCTTTGCACATCGGCAGGGGTGAGCGTGTCGAGATCGACGCGCTTCGCCGCCTTGTCGGGCGTCCAGTTGACGTCCGGCCATTCGTCGAGCTTGGGTGCTTCCAAGAACACCGGACCCGACCCGTCGAGCGTGAAATGGGCGTGGCGGGTGGCGGCGCAATTGGGGATCATCGCAATCGGTTTCGACGCGGCATGGGTCGGCCAATCGAGGATTTTTACATCCAAAATGGTCGCCAAACCGCCCAGCCCTTGCGCGCCGATGCCGAGCGCATTGACTTTGTCGAACAATTCGATGCGCAATTCCTCAAGCTTGTTCTGGGGACCGCGCTGTTTCAACTGCGCCATGTCAATGTCCATCATTAGCGATTGTTTGGCGAGCGTCATCGCCTTTTCCGCCGTGCCGCCAATGCCGATGCCGAGCATCCCCGGCGGACACCAGCCCGCGCCCATTTGCGGGACCATTTCGAGCACCCAATCGACGATGCTGTCGCTGGGGTTGAGCATTTTGAACTTGGATTTATTTTCCGAACCGCCGCCCTTGGCCGCGACATCAATATGCACCTTTTTGCCCGGCACCAGCTCGACATGGACGACCGAGGGCGTATTGTCGCGCGTGTTGACGCGGCTGAACGCAGGGTCGGCAAGGATCGACGCGCGCAGCTTGTTTTCAGGATGCAGATAAGCCTTGCGCACGCCTTCGTCGATCACCTGTTGCAGCGAGCGCGGGCTATTGAGCCAGCAATCCTGCCCCCATTTGACCATGACGGTGACAATGCCGGTATCCTGACAAATCGGGCGATGCCCTTCCGCGCACATCCGGCTGTTCGTCAAGATTTGCGCCATCGCATCCTTGGCGGCGGGCGATTGCTCGGCCTTATACGCCTCACCCAGCGCGCGGATATAATCCATCGGGTGAAAATAGCTGATATATTGCAGCGCATCCGCGACGCTTTCGATGAGATCATCTTCCTTGATGATGGTGGGCGTAGTGGCGGCGCTGGCGGTCATAGGGTCATCCTGTGCTGGCAGTGAAACGGGGTTTTGCGGCGCTCCTTGCATAGAAGGGGCGATTCTCGCAAGGGTTGGCGCATCCGGGCCGTTCCACGCGACACAGCGGTAAGAAATATGAAGGCCAGATGAACAAGAATCGCACAATCCGCCGCAAAAACGCCACTAAATTCCGTTCAACTGACGCCATCGGACAGATGAACCGAATATTGTAACATATTTCGGGCTTCCATATCGGCAAAATGCATACATTTTATAGGAGCGACGTTGGAAGGCGTCGTTTCGATCCAGTTATGTTCATCTGTTCCCCTTCATCTAACCATGAATGATGACATGACATTTGTTCCCCGGATCGACCAAAGGAGATAAAAATGTTGAAATTTATTGCAGTTACTTCTGCAGCAGTGTTGGCCGCAACCCCCGTTCTTGCTCAAACCGCGACCCCGCCCGCCGAGCCTGCCCCTGCAGCGCCCGAACAGGCGGAACCGGCAGCGCCTGCAGCGCCCGCCCAGGATGCCGCGCAACCGGCACAGGCCGCGCCCGCTGCCGATCAGGTCCAGCAGATTGTGGCCGCCGAATTCCCGACCTATGACACCGACAAAAGCGGTGATCTGAATGAAACGGAATTCCAGACTTGGGTCGTTGCGCTGCGCGACAAGGACCCGGCAGCCGCCGCCAAGCCGCTTGACGATGCTGGCAAGGCCAAGTTCGCGAAGGAAATCTTTGCCAAGGCCGACACCAACAAGGACAAGAAAATCGCCGAGGCCGAAATGGTCGCCTTTTTCTCGGGCGCGGCATAAGCCTCACGCCCCTGACATCCAAGGTCATCGCGCCCACGCGGCATAGAAGACCGTAGCACATATACTGAAAGGCCCGGAGGGACATAGCGTCCTTTCCGGGCCTTTCTTATGCGCGGAGTCGCGGGAGCCAAATAGCGTGCCTTTTGGACCGCCCGCTTCCCGTGCGCGCCAAGGTGCGTCCGATCTCACAGTCCCGCCCATAGAATTTATGCCCGCCATATATTTGTTTTTCTTTATGAATTACGACAAGGAAAAAATGTAAAAATTGCGCCATGCGCTTTCCGGTTGCTTTAAAATTAAGATTTTATAAGTATTTAAACGATAGCATTTGTAAACAAATATAATAAACCGAAATTATCGGTCGTGTTTTGCCGAATGTATCGGATAAATATATGAAACAAATGATTTTAATGCTCGCGCGTGCGCTGGCTTATTTATTGGGCCTTGCTTTGCTTACCCCTGCACATGCGGATGTAATTTGGGAAGATTATCAAGGCAGTGCGCGCATCACCGGCACCAGCGGACAGGATTTGCCGGGGCCGTCTTATGATAATAGCGCCTCCGGCTCGGCAGAGCGTATCGCCAGACTACGGGCCATTTCGGCCAACCCCGCCAATGCGGTGCGCACCGGCACCAGCACGCAGATAAATTATCGCGCCGCCGACAATATATTGTGCAATCTCGATGCCGATCCGGCGGGCACCGGCCCTGCCTGTCAGGCCGATGCGCAAGGCCGTGTCCTCTATGCGGTGCTGAAATTGCCGTTCAGAGGGGATTACACATTCCAGATCGCGCATGATGACGATATCGACCTCGACCTGTCTTCCACTTATGGTGCGAGTGATTATCGCGGCGCAAGCTATAACATTCCGATAAGTGCGGGGTCACAATATACCACCAATGACTTAAGCTACGAGCCGTTAACCGGCACGGTCAATGCATCGGCCGACAATGCTTGTGTCCTGCTGCGCCTGTATTGGAACAATGTCGGCAGCACCAACCATTTGCGCCTGCAATGGACGCGCCCCTCCTCGTCCGGTTCGATCTTCGACACGACCGAAATCGTGCCCGCTTCTGCTTTGATGACGCCTGGGACGACCAGTGGTTGCACTGGTGCAGGCGCGCCAGAGTCGACCTGGTCGCTGACCGTCGACAAGGTAATTGCAACCACCGGCCGCGCCAGCCCCGATGACCAGTTCACAGTATCGATCCACAGCGGTTCAACCTTGCTCGCGGCTGCCACCACCGGCGGCAGCGGCAGCGGATCCCAAGCCAGCACGGGGGCCACATTCCTGAGCCTTAACAGCCTGTATCGTATCACTGACAACATGGCGGCAGGGAGCCATTATACGCTTCAGGCTTATACATCGTCGATCAGTTGCACGATGGATGGCCAGCCTTTCACGCCCACCTATGTATCGCCCGGCGTGTGGCACATTGCGACACCGCTTATCACCCTTACCGACCAGATTTATCTGTGCGCAATCACCAACACGCGCGCGAGCCGCCAGTTGCAGCTGCGCAAAACATGGGTCGAAGCGGTCCCCGGCCATGCGGTCACCATCCCGCCCACCAGTGGCTTCAGCACCAACACCAGCGCATTTGCGTCGGTCGCCGATACCGCCAATGAAAGCGATAATGGCACGACCATCACCGTGCTGACCGGCACCGGCACGCTCGCGGCGGAAAGCTTTACCAACGGCAATGCGGCGCAATATGGTTCGGTGTTGTCGTGCAGCGACGGGAGTTTGTCCGGCACCAATGCGCAAAGCGCGAACCAGCTCAGCATCGGTGCGCCCGGCGCAACCATTGTGTGCGTCTATACCAATAGCTACCGCCCGCCGCTCAGCCTCGCCAAAATATCGGTGCCTTATTGGGATCCGGCCAATGGCACAACCAACCCCAAACTCATTCCCGGCGCGCTGGTCGATTATATCATCTCGGTCGCCAGCCCCACCACTTATGCGACCGGCCCCAACAGCGTGGTGGTGTTCGACAGCCTGCCCGACGAGGTTGCGCTTTATGTCAATGATATCGGCGGCGCACCACCGGGGCCGCTGGTTTTCACGACCGGCACATCGGGGCTGACCTATGATTATGGCGGGCTGACGAGCCTCACCGACGATATAGATTTTTCTGCCGATGATGGCGCAAGCTGGTCCTACATCCCCCACCCCGACGCCGACGGCGTGGACGCTGCCATCACCAACGTCCGCGTCAACCCCAAAGGCAGCATGCCCGCCGGGTCCAACTTCCAGATCAAGATACGGGCGAAGATCAAGTGAGGGTGGGGGGATAGGAGCTTCACACCGACACCACCTATGAACCGCCTGAATTCATCGACGAAATCCATGCCCTCTAAACGAATCGCTTAGAGACAGGATTTTGGAAATCCCGTAATTTTCATTCCCAAGGGCATGATCGGGAGAGTCGTCATGGTTCAGGTTCAAGGCGTTCAAGGTTCAAACTATGCAGGTGCCATCAACCAGCGCGCGCTGGATGGCGGCGGTGGGGGCGGCGGCGGATATTCGGTAGTTCGCGGTGATTGTCTGTGGAAAATCGCGCAGGCGCATGGCGTGTCGTTGAGCGCGTTGATTGCCGCCAATCCGCAGATCAAAAATCCCGACCTCATCTATCCCGGCGACAAGGTGACGATACCGGCAGGCGGCACGTCTCCGGGCGGGCCCGGTGGCACGGGCGGCACGCCGGGCGAAACTTATGGAACGCCCAGCGGTGGCGGCCAACATTCGGTCGATGTTGCCAAAAAATATCTCGGCCAATGGGCGAGCGATTTGAAGACCAACACCAAAGATAAATTGCCGATGGATGCGTGGGTCGGCTCCAATGTGTGCTGCGCCAATTTCGTGTCGGCGGTGCTGGCGGAATCGGGTCAGGTTCCGGCCAATTTCCACGACAATACGGTGCGCGGCCTCGACGCCAAGCTGAAAGCGATGGGTTGGACCGTGGTGCCGCGCGGCAGTCCGGCGCAAGCGGGCGATGTCGGCATCATCCAGAGCAACGGTATTTCGCACACGGTGATGGCAACCAGCGCGTCGCAGACCATCGGCTCCAATAATAAGGGATCGGCGGGGCAGCAGGTGAGCTATGGCTCGACCAGCTATGTCACCGGCAATGGCGGCTATTTCCTGCGTCCTCCGGCGGGCAAACAAGCGCCCTCCGGCCCCGGCGGCGCATCGCCGTCAACCGGCGTCGGCGATCCCGGCACCCATGACGGCCGCGTCAAAGCCGCCATCGACTTTTTCCAGGGCAAAGGCTGGTCGAAAGCCCAAGCCATCGGCATTGTCGCCAATCTGGAAGGCGAAAGCGGGATGAAGCCCTTGCAGGCCCAATATGGCGGTGGTCCCGGCTTTGGCCTTGCCCAATGGGAAGGCCCGCGCCAAGCGGACTTCAAAAAATGGGCAGGCAAGGATATTCGCCAATCGACCTTTGCCGAACAATTAAACTTCATTCAGCATGAATTGACGACGACCGAAAGCGGTGCGGCCAATCGCTTGCGCGGAGCGACCAGCGCCGCCGATGCCGCCGCTATCGTGTGCCGCTATTATGAGCGTCCCGCTGATATTGTTGGAGACTCGGCCGAACGGCGGGTGATCGCCAACAGCTTTGCCAATCGTTTCTGACCGGCCCAAGCTGGACCGTGCAGAGCATCGGGGGGCGGGCGACCGTCTCCCGATTTTTATGTAGGGGAAGCCGTATCTAGCGGAACCCCTCTGCCCCGCGCCGCGTTCAACGCTGCACGCCCCTGTCGGGGATGCGTCCTCGTGTAGAAGGAAAGGATATTCTATGTCCCGTCTGCTTTTGCCCTTTGCCGCGACGATATTGCTGGTGATCGGCTGTTCGCAAAATGCGGGCGCGGAAAATAGCGCGGCGCAGGAAGGGCGCGCGGCCGAAACCGCCCGCGCCGACAGCGCCAAAGCAACCAAGGCGGCACCGCGAGATACCGCCCTGTCTGCCACGGCATCGGGAGAAACCACGCCCGCGACCTGTATCTTCGGGGAGGGCGAGCCGACCGCCTGCACCATGACATCGCTTGCCAATGACGGGGCAGGGGGCATGACCATCGCGTTCAAGGTCGGTCCCGACACCATCACCTTTCGCGGCAAAAGGCAGGACCGCTGGTGGTCGGGCACGCTCAATGATGCGCCAGCCATGGCCTATGAATTGAACCGCGGCCATGTCGTGTTCAATTCGCGCAACCTTGACCGTTATTTCGAATATTGGACCAAGGGCAACGAGCATGGCAGCTATTGATGCGGCTGATGCGGCGTCATGGCTTGCGACTTTTTAGGAACGGGGTGACGCTATTCCACCCGCGCCCCCGAAGACCCTTCGCACAGCCGGCATAGCGGGCCCGTGCGAAAGGACTTCTTCTGCTATTGCGCCGGGCCTATGTGGAATGTGCAAAGTTTATTGCCATCCAGATCCCGGAAATAGGCGCCGTAAAAAGCCTGATCGCCTTCTTCGCCGCGTAGTCCCGGAGGGCCTTCGCAAGTGCCGCCCTGGGCGAGTGCGATGGCGTAGAGTTCATCCACCTTGGCGCGCGTATCCACGACGATAGCGGGCATCACACCATTGCCGACCGTTGCGGGCTTGCCGTCATGGGGCGGCGTGATCGCCAGCGCGGGCTTGGCAAAATCGGTGCCATACATGGTGAAGCCATTGTCGAACTGCATGAGTATTTTTGCACCCAGCGGCGCGAGCAGGGCTTCGTAAAATGTCTTGGCCTTGGCAATATCATTGGTGCCAAGCGTCACATAACCGATCATCGCTTATTCTCCTGTGGCGGTGCGGGAGGCCGCCCGTTTGCGGGTGTGCATTGCCGATAAAGAAAGGGCCGGTGCAACGGCTTATCCCGCAATCGGGAAAAAGACGCCCACCGGCCCTGTTCTTTCGTTAGGAACGGGCGAGGCTTATGCCGCGCAATCCCCGATGCGGGTCATCTTCGCGGTCATTTCCATGTTGATCTTCTGACCAGCCATGTCCGTTTCGGAGGTGATGACCATGTCAGTCGGCGTGCCCTTAACGGTCGAGGTCACCTTGGCCGGTGTCGTGCAGGTCACGGTTGCGTCGATCGTGTTACCCGAGCTGCGATTGTCGAGCGTGCAGCCTTCCGGAGCGTTGGCCGCCTTCTTCAGCATTTCTTCCTTCATCTGGGCGATATTGGCCTCGGTGACGCAGGTTTTCTGCGGCGGCTGGGAAGCCATGGCGTCCTTCATCTGCTTGAGCGCCGCGTCGGGCATACCGGCAGCTTCGAGCTTGGTGATTTCCACCTTGGTTTCATATTCGCCCGGTGTCAGGTCGGCGACAGCGGTAGCAGCGGGGCTATCCGTCTTGCCAGCGGTGCCATCCGCAGCATCCTTTTTACCACACGCGGTCAGAGCCAGCATCATCGCCGATCCGATCAAAATTGCACGCATATCTATCTCCTTGGCTTATTTATCCGAAATATTTGACCCCGCTTATGTCTTGCACGGCTGAATTGTCGGGGCAAGCACCAATTCTGCTGCCTATTACAGCATATTGCCTCCAAGCAGCCCCATGTTGCGCGGATATGACAAGGGGGGCATCCCCCTAGAAAGGCGGATTTTCTGCGGAAAACGGCGTTTAAGGGATGGCGCGGGATAGTGGCAATTGCGACGGCATGGACAGGGCCTGATTTTACAGTTGCGGCTGCCGTGCAGGCGAGTGCGGTGCGACAAGGGAAACAGGCCGGGAAGAGGGTGACCCGCCTCCCGGCCCATCCGGATAATTAGTTGATCGTCGTCGCGGGCGAGACGGTCAGGGTGCCACCTAACTCGCACGGGATAATGATAGTCTGCATCGGAATAGTCATGCTTGAATTTTGATTGGACCAAGCCGCCGAAAAATTTGTCGCTTCGCAATCACCAAAAGGCGTTCTAATCGTAAAACTTCTGAAAATAACTTCATTGGGCGAAGTCGCATCAATGCGGATTGGGTGCTCGTACCAATCATCGCAAGAAAGAGGGCCGCCATTGATATTTTCACCCTCAACTTTCGACACTGTAAATCCACCAGAGTCCGCAGTCCCCTGCAAGGTCATTTGACATTGCGTGTAGGACATGCCGCCGAGGATTGACAAATGGAGCAACCCCCTGATCGTTATTGGTCCGTTAGGGGTTGCGGTTTGGGCTGCTGCGGGCGTCGCGGCGACTAATGCAGCGGCTGCGATCAACCCCAGATTGAGCCTTGAAATTATACCCATAGGTTCCTCCTAAACTAGGCTGAAATAAAAAACCGGGGACAAAAATGCCCCCGGCTCATCCGGATAATTAGTTGATCGTCGTCGCGGGCGAGACGGTCAGGGTGCCGTTAAATTCGCAGACCGGCGCAAGCATGGTGCCGACCGGGAAAGTAACGCTCGACGAACCATTTGTCCAAGTAACCGGAATATCGGTGGCCGAACAATCACCAAGACGGGTTTCGATGATGAGACTCTGGACGTTGAGCTGTGTGGGCGAAACGGCGTCAATGCGGATCGGGAAAACGATCGAATCGTCACAAGCCAGTGGGCCATTGTTGAGTTTGGTGCCAGTGTAAGAGGTCAGCGTGAAACCGGTTGCATCGGCCGTACCCTGAAACACAACATGGCATTGGGTCAAAAGTTGACCACCTTGCAACGACTGGTTGAGATTGCCTGCGACGGTGATAGCACCGACCGGCGAAACGGTCGGGGTCTGGGCCGAAACGGCAGAGGCGCCGGTCATCGCCATCGCAGCGGCAATCGCGAAAACAGTTTTGGACATGATGTTCATAATATCAATCCTCATTAAATATAGTACAGAAATGCAAGGAATTCATATGCGACTCGATGCAATTCATTGTGTAACGGATGAATGTTTCAATAGTGATATTGCGATAAATAATAATTATATGATAGATATGACAAAATATTCCACGCAAATTATGCGCAGAATATTTTGCCTGATATGAGAATTATTTTAGAATTTCTTCTTTGCGGATAGACCTATAATGCGGGGGTCGAGCGTAAATACATTGGTAAAATTGCCCAGCTCGTCCGGTCCGGTATAAGCGTCGGTAAGCGGGGTGTGATTGAAGATATTTTTCACATAGAGTTGAAGCGACACACCCGCATCGCGGCCCGACAGGGTCATGGCCATATTGGCATTGCTCCACCCTTTGAGCCGGTCATAATCACTATTATAGATGCGGGCGAAGCTGGACGATTGGTGATAAAAATCGCCGCGCACGGTAATGTCCCATCCGGTCCAAAGGTCAAAGCGTTGCTGCGCGCCGACATTGAAGGTCAGTTTTGGCGCATTGGGTAGGCTATGGCCGCTAAGGTCGGCAGAAAAGCCGCGTCCCTGATTGGGGCCATCTTTGACCGGATCATAGGTGAGAAACCCCCATTTATCTTTTGTGATTTTGCTAGCAAAGGATCCGGGAAGGAAGCCGCCGCCAAAGGAAAGGGGGCCGGGGCAAAGCATCGAAATGAAAGCACTGCCCGCATTGGCACGCCTGTCATATATAGACATAAACCGTCCAAGAACCTCGTTCGGCACCACGCAGTTTGCCGGGCTGGTCGGCCAGGAATGAAGCAAGGTATAATCAGTGCGGCCCTGTAATCTGTCCATAACGTCAATCGACGATTGGCCGTCGGCTATCCGGGTTTTGAGCAGCCCTAGGGTGGCATCCAGACGGAAATTGCGGGTGGGCGCCCAAGCCGTTTCAAATTCGACGCCATAAATATTGGCATTGAAATTTTCCGTATGGTTCATCCGGTCGATAAGCTGCGAAATCTGGTAGCCTTTATAATCATAGAAAAAGCCGGTGGCATTGAACATCAACTTGCCGTTGGCGGCGCTATTTTTAATGCCGACTTCAAAGGCATTGACATATTCGGGTGCAAATTTGTCGCCAAGCAATGGATAGTTTGAAATATCCGGATTCGCGTCGGCTCCGACCGGATTGACGCCGCCGGCTTTGTATCCACGCGAATAAGAAGCATAAATCAAGCTATCATCGGTAAAGGAAATATCCGGTTTCCAATCAACCGAAAAACGCCCGGTAAGTGCCGTCCATTTTTGGGTAACATCTGGGTCTTGCGGATAGCCTCTTCCGACTTTGGCGCCACTCCATATATGGTTTGAGGCGAGAAGTTGAGAAGGGACAGGGGTGGTTATTTTGGTATCATCGGTAAAGCGCAAACCCACGGTCATGCGCAGCGTATCGGTCAATTTCATATAGGCTTCGCCGAATGCCGACCAGGATTCTATTTTGGAAGGGCTAAACTTGCGAAAATAATTATGCCCTTGATTATCCAAAGATTCTATGGGGTTAGGATCGATATAGGTGCAGCTATTCAGGTCAGGTTTTCCGCCCCCGCTATATTGGGTACATTCTGCATTCCAGCCCGGCGCCCCGTTTTGCGCAATCGCAATAATGGTAAAAGCATTGCTGAAAACATAATAATTTTCTTCGGTTTTGAACCGGAGATAATTTGCGCCAAGATTGAAATTGAACGGCCCGTCAAAAGACGAAGTCATGCGTAGCTCTTGCGAAAACTGGTTGCTTTTCGACTGGCTGATATCGACAGCAGCAAGACGATCCAACTCGCCCAACTGGGGGTCTTTAAATGTACCATGCCCCGCAGGAGACACGCCCAAATAAGCGTCCCATATCGGATTGACGACACGCGGTTTTCCAGAGATTTTGCCGATTTGAGCGCGGCTGTATATCAGGCCCGGATCAGGGCTGAAACGGAAAAAATCCTGCGACCCGTAATAGCTATCCTCCATATAGAGGGATTGGGAATAAAATGTGACCTGACCCGGAATATCATATTCCAGATTGAGCTGGAAAACATCATTTTCGGCTTTGAATTTGGGATCATAGAAAGTCGCGATTTCACGTAAATTGGCGGACTGCCGATTGCCCTTGACCGCGAACGGGTCAATATCGGTCGGCATGATATAATTGCCGTCATAACCATTCGCCTTTGCACCGCTGTCATTAAAGGGTGTTGCCAGAATGAGGCCGATCACCACAGGAAAGCCGCGCCCGTTCGGAATCCCATAGGCATCGTCGGTATATAGGCTTTTATTCTGGCATCCGCTTGATAATAGAGCAGTGGTCCAACGGGTTTGAACTACGTTGCTGCGTTGTTTGCCGTCGGGGTCGGTCCAGTTGATGTGCGAAGGGGCTTCGCCGCGCGTACATAATTGTTTGCCGGTGCGCGAGCGGTTATCATCTTCGCGGAACCGTTCCCAGATGGCATGGGCTTTGAACCGGCTGGTCGGCTCCCACAATAAGGAACCACGGATCGAATAAAGGTCGCGCCCGTTGACCCGCTTTTCGGTGAATGTGTTGTAATCAAACCCGTCGCGCTTGGTATAGGCCCCGGCAAAACGCAGCGCCAAAGTATCGCCTACGGGCAGGTTCACATAACCGCGCGCACGGCGGGTGTTGAAATTGCCGCCTTCAATCTGGAGGTCGGCAGAAAGATCTTCCAGCTTGGGCAGGTTGGGCAGCATATTGACCACGCCTGCGGTCGCGTTGCGGCCATAAAGTGTGCCTTGCGGCCCGCGCAGCACCTCGACGCGCTGGACGTCGAAATATTCCTGCTCGAACAAGCGGTTGCGCAGCAAGGTCGTATTGTTGAAGCTGATCGCAACGGCGGGGTCGGTCGTCACCGAAATCGCCTTGGTCCCGATGCCCCGGATCGAGAAATTATAGCCGGTGAAATTATCCTTGGAAAAGGACACGTTCGGAATGGCGCGCAGCAATTCCGAACCGCCCTCGATTTTAAGATCGCTCAGCCTTTCTGCCGAAAAAGCGGAAACGGACACCGGCACGTCGATAATTTTTTCGGTGATGCGCCGCGCGGTCACAACAATGTCCCCGCTGACATCCCCCGTCGGCGCGCTCACCAGCGGTTTCGGTCGGGCCTTATCCTTTTGGGCCGCATCTTTCTGGATTGCTGCGCTATTATCCTGAACTGTCTCTTGGGCAGCGACGGGCGCGGCTACAGGCAACAGCATGAAAAAAGCGGTACTTGCGTACAAATAAAACTTTGAACGGGCAAAATAATCAGTTGGTTCAGGTGTCACGTCTATCCCCTTTTTGATGGAAAAATCAGGATTTGGGGGAGATAGGCGGCAATGATTTCATCGTAATTACATTGTTGTTAAAATTAAACTACGTATAAGCGAAAGCCTTATGACAAAATGATGGAAATTTTCGGGGAGTCATCATTGTTAATAATAAGGGTAACATGAATAAATGCCGTAACTTCAATAAGAAGACGCAGTGACGTTACGGTTTCCGGTATTTTATGCGGCGGCGCCCTCGGTCAAACACGCTTCGCGCGACAGGGCGGCGAGCAGGCGTAGCGGCGGGCAATGCGCGACTCTGCCGCGCGCCGATCCCCGCCCCTACTTCCATCACCATGTTCCCCCGCGAAGGCGGGGGTCCAGTGGTGCCCAGCGCCCAGCCGCCCTAGGCCCCCGCCTTCGCGGGGGAACAACAGGGGATAAGCACAAACTGCTCATCCTTCCTCCGCACACCGCGCTATAATTGTGTCGAGGAGCCAGCTTAACGTAGGCGGGTTGCATATAGATCATGTCCATTCATTAAAATATTAATTTATATACATTATTACTTTAATTACAATTTTATACATTGTTGAAATTGATTAAACACAATCATTATTATATTATGAAAAGCACAACATATTTATTACTTTATTAAATAAGGATATAAATGTGAAGCTGGTAATTAAATTATTCATTGTTGCGCCTTTGCTTTTTCCAATCAGCGTATCTTCGCAAATATTGAACGATGCACCTCCGCTACCCAAGGACGTTCCGTCCTCTTCCGAACCAAGCAAGGCGAAATCGCAAATTGAATTTTATGCAAGCGAATATGGTGTTTCGGCTGCTGAAGCCCTTCGTCGCATGAAAGTCATGCGTAAAGCGGGCATTTTAGCCGACAAGTTACATAGCTCCTCTATTGAGGATTTTGGCGGCATTGAGGTTATTCATAAACCTGAATTCACAGTTGTGATCCGCTTTACCGGGGATTTCGGTGCAAAGGTCAAAGCACTAGGTTTAGGTCAGGGCTATATTGGTGCGCCAGCGGTAGAAAGTTGGAGACTTTCCAAAGCGCGGCAAAATGCCGTCGGTGATACCTTGCGAAAAGCGGGGGTCGTGTACCAATCGACCTTGAAGCCGGACGGAACCTTGGATCTCTTTGTGGAAAATAAGGACGCCGCGATGGTTTCCGTTTTGCTGAGTGCTGCTGATATTGACGGTCTTGACCGAGTAACAGTCACGCCGCAGACAAAAATAAAGACCCCAGGAAACGGATACGGCGAAAGTAGAGTAGTTGGTGGAGATTTGGTTTACGGCTATGAAGGTAGTTGTTCAGCAGGGTTTACGGTTTATCAATCCGGAAATAGCAATAATCGATATATTCTCACGGCAGGTCACTGTGAAAATAATCTTTGGCATGACAGTATTTCTCTTCCTTATGTAGGGGAACGTTACGCAATTTATCAGCCATACGACTTTCAATGGCATACAAAAGGCACCCATGACGTCCTATCAAATGTCAAAAAAAATGGCGCAACCGCTACCTTGGAAATTACTGCGATGTATCCGCCAGCTTATATGGTCGTTGGTGAATATGTGTGTAAATATGGCGCATATACTTTCAAAACGTGTGGGAATATCTACTCTACCAATGTAGACATGCTTGGGGATGGCGGAAAATTTGTTCAAGTGCGAAGCTCAACCGGTGCGAACCTATCGTCAGAAGGAGACAGCGGGGCACCATGGTTTAACGAAACTTTCCAAGAGGGTTGGGGGGTTCATAGCAACGAGGGCCCGAGTGCGCCAAACGATGCAGTATTTATGCCGCTAGTCCGTATTCGCGATGTTGGCCTTGAATTACTTACAGTCCCCTAAGCCCCCTCCGCACAGCGCGCGATAATTGTGTCGAGGAGCCAGCTTGTGGCGGGGCCGGGGCGGGCGTCTTTGCGCCATAGGGCATAGAGGCGGTAATGGACGGGACCGGCTTCGGGGAGCGCGAGTTCGACCAGCCGACCAGCGGCAAGATCCTCTTCGACCATATGGCGCGGCATATTGCCCCAACCAATGCCTTCGAGCAGCAGCGCATGTTTGGCACCAAGGTCGGCCAGCCGCCAGGTGCGCGGGCTTAGCACCGAAAAATCGCGGCCTTCGGTGAGCGGGGAGCGGTCGGTCAGCACCAATTGCAGATGTTGCGCGGTCGCCCCCGGCGCAATCTGGCCTTCCTTTCCGGCGCGCGCGAGCGGATGGGCGGGGGCGGCGACTGGCACCAGCTCGACCGCGCCGACCTGTCGCCGGTCCATGCCTGCAATCGCGATCATATCGGGGCCGGAGATAGCGAGATCGGCGCGGCCTTCCGCTACCAGTGCCGCCACCGCGCCCAAGGCTTCGACATGGAGCCGCAAATTGGTGATCGGAAACGCAAACTGGAAATCGCGCATCACGCTCGCAATCATCTTCATCGGCACCATGACATCGACCGCAAGCGAGACTTCGGTTTCGAGGCCCTGCCGGATGCCGCGTGCGCGCGCGACCAGCCCGTCGGCCTCGTCCGTCACCCCGCGCGCATCGGCTAGCAGCGCGCGGCCCGCATCGGTCAGCACCGGACGGCGCGACCCTTCACGGTCGAACAGCATGACGCCAAGCTGCGCCTCCAGGGTCGAAATGCCATAGCTTACGACCGACAGCGCCCGGCCGAGCTTGCGCGCGGCCGCGTTGAAACTCCCCTCATCGGCAACGGCGAGGAAGATGCGCAATTGGTCCAGCGTGGGTTGGCCGACATCCATGGCTTTACCTTCATTCGACTAATTTGAACATTATGTCGCGTTTTATCGCAGTTTTCAGATTGCTCTTCAACTGCCAATTAGGGGCCAACACAAGCCACCCCGACATTGACGGGGAGGGGCTAAGTAAGGAGCAATATTATGATTGAACATCGCCCTTTTAACAGCCTCGGCGCGGCCAATCATGGCTGGCTCGATGCACATCACCATTTTTCTTTCGCCGATTATCATGATCCGGCGCGGACCAATTGGGGGCAGTTGCGCGTGTGGAATGATGACACGATTGCGCCCAAAACCGGCTTTCCGCCGCACCCGCACCGGGACATGGAAATCATCACTTATGTTCGCAAAGGCGCGATTACCCATGAGGATAATCAGGGCAATAAAGGCCGCACCGAAGCGGGCGACGTGCAGGTCATGTCGGCAGGCAACGGCATCGCCCATTCGGAATATAATCTGGAAGATGAAGACACCCAGATTTTCCAGATCTGGATCATTCCCGACGAGCGCGGCGGTGAACCGCATTGGGGTGCCCAGCCTTTCCCCAAAGGCGACCGGGCCGGCAAATTTGTGACGCTGGCATCGGGCATCAAGGGCGACGACAGCGCGCTGCCGATCCGCACCGACGCCCGCGTTCTGGGGGCGACCATCAAGGCGGGCGACAGCGTCACTTATGACACCAATGCCAGCCGCCACCTCTATCTGGTGCCCGCGACCGGCAAGGTCAAAGTGGCCGATGTCGAAGCGGTTGCCCGCGACGGCATCGCCATTACCGGACAGGCAAGCGTCACCATCACCGCGCTGGAAGACAGCGAATTGGTTTTGGTGGATGCACGGTAGTAATTCTCCCCTCCCGTTTACGGGAGGGGTTGGGGGAGGGCCTGTCGAATACAGCAGATACTCCTGCGTAAACCAAAGCCCTCCCCGACTGCGCCTAAATTCGCTTACGCTCATTAAGGCTCCGTTGCCCCTCCCGCGGGCGGGAGGGGATTATGCGGCGCTTCATCCTCATCCACTCCCAACCCACTCCCAACCAAAACAAAAGCAAGGAACCTCATCCCATGTCGAACCCCGTCAAAATCGCCGTAGTCATTGGCAGCCTGCGCAAGGATTCGGTCAGCCGTAAAGCCGCGCAGGTGCTGGCGAAGATTGCGCCCGCCCATGCGACGCTCGACATTGTCGAAATCGGCGACCTGCCGCTTTACAATGAAGATGTCGAAGCCGCTGGCGCGCCCGAAAGCTGGACGCGCTTTCGTGAAGAAATTGCCGCGCATGATGCGGTGCTGTTCGTGACGCCCGAATATAACCGCTCGCTCCCCGGCGCGCTCAAAAATGCGATTGATGTCGGATCGCGGCCTTATGGCGAGGCCGTGTGGAACGGCAAGGCTGCTGCGGTCATGAGCCTGTCCCCCGGAGCGCTCGGCGGGTTCGGCGCGAACCATCATGTGCGTCAGGCATTGTCCTTCTTTGAAATGCCGGTGATGACCCAGCCCGAAGCCTATGTCGGCAACGCATTCGGCCTGTTCGACGACAGTGGCGAATTTGTTTCGGACAATAGCAAAGCCTTCTTCCAGCTTTTCATCGACCGCTTCGTCGAATATGTCGAACGTCACCGGAAGGCGCACGCCTGATCAGCGGATAAACGGGCATAATCCAGGTTAAATGGGGCGCAGAGGCAACAGGCTTCTGCGCCCCTTTTCGCATGGCCGCAACCGGACAAGTGAAATATGTCCGGACAACTAAGGGTAAAATATATTTTTACGCACGCTTAAAAACAGGCAATTTTCCGTGCAATTCCTAACGGAAACTATCCATTTCCATCGCCTATATTTTGGCATCATTTTGATGCGACGGGTTGCGAAGCAGGGGCTTTATGGTCCAAAGGGCGACCGAATCTTATCGTTTGGAGGTCGTTTTGAGCAAGATTGATGAAAAATTGCAGCCCGTTCTGGACGAAGTATTACGCCGAAATGCGGGCGAGGCGGAATTTCATCAAGCGGTGCGCGAAGTGCTGGAAAGTCTGGGCCGCGTCGTTGCCAAACATCCCGACTATGCCGACCATGCGCTGATCGAGCGGATTTGTGAACCCGAACGCCAGATTATTTTCCGTGTGCCGTGGGTCGATGATGCGGGGCAGGTGCAGATTAACCGCGGTTTCCGCGTGCAGTTCAACTCCGCGCTCGGCCCCTATAAGGGCGGCATCCGGTTCCACCCGTCGGTCAATCTGGGCATCATCAAATTTCTGGGCTTTGAACAGATTTTCAAAAATGCGCTGTCGGGGATGCCGATCGGCGGCGGCAAGGGCGGGTCGGATTTCAACCCGCGTGGCCGCTCGGATGGCGAAATCATGCGCTTCTGTCAGGCGTTCATGACCGAATTACAGCGCCATCTGGGTGAATATACCGACGTTCCGGCGGGCGATATCGGCGTTGGCGGGCGCGAAATCGGTTATATGTTCGGCCAGTATAAACGGCTCACCAACCGCTATGAAGCGGGCGTCCTCACCGGCAAAGGCCTGGTCTATGGCGGGTCGCGCGCGCGCACCGAAGCGACCGGATACGGGCTTGTCTATTTCGTCCAGCAAATGCTTGCGACCAAGAAGGATACGATGGAAGGCAAGCGCGTGATCGTTTCGGGATCGGGCAATGTCGCCATTTATGCCGCGGAAAAAATCCTTGAATTTGGCGGCAAGGTCATCGCTTGCTCGGACTCAAACGGCTATGTCGTTGATGAAGACGGCATTGACCTCGACCTCCTTAAAGAAATCAAAGAAGTGCGCCGCGAGCGGCTCTCCGAATATCCGGCCTTACGCGGCGGCCGCGCCCATTATGTCGAAGGCGGTACCATCTGGGATGTGCCGTGCGACATTGCGCTCCCGTGCGCGACGCAAAACGAACTGACCGGCAAGGATGCTGCAACGCTCGTCAAAAATGGCGTGAAGGTGGTCGGCGAGGGCGCAAACATGCCCTCGACCCCCGATGCGGTCGAATTGTTCCAGCAAGCGGGCGTGATGTTCGCGCCGGGCAAGGCGGCCAATGCGGGCGGGGTTGCGACTTCGGCGCTCGAAATGCAGCAAAATGCGTCACGCGATAGCTGGTCGTTCGAGCAGACCGAAGAAAGGCTCGCGCAGATTATGCGCGACATTCATGACCGCTGCTGGGAAACCGCCGACGAATATAGCTCGCCGGGCAATTATGTGCTGGGCGCGAATATCGCCGGTTTCGTGCGCGTTGCCGAAGCGATGCGCTCGCTGGGGGTGATTTAGGACGGGGCTTTTTTGACAGATAGCGGCACGCCCGCGCCTTGCGGCGCCTAACGGACCAATGTGCTGCTAAGTCATGGATTCCCCGTCATAAAGGCGGCATAATGTCGCTTTTATCCTATACAGGCGGGCAGCAACTGGTCATGCTTCCCGACAGCCTGAATGGAGACGAAAACCAAGAGCGCACCCACCTTTTTTGCGCTCTTTTTTCCGGACAGGGGGATCCGGTGGCGGACAGGGCCAACGCCTGTCCGCCACCATTTATTTTTCGGCCAATATTTAATTCGGATAAGGTGGTAGCCAAGGCGCGGGCTTTTTTGCCCGATGATGGCGCGAGGGTGCCGCCGCGCTTCCCGACCAACCGGCGCTAACTGTCGATGGCGCGCAGAAACAGGCTGTTGAGCACGCGCCGCTTAGCCTGTGACACATCATAATTTTTGTCATACTCTATCAAGGCAGCGCAGGAAAATTGCGTGCTGCGATCGGATGCGTCCTTGGCGCATTGCTTGAGCCAGCGGGCGTTGCGCGCGGCTTCCCTTTGGTAGAGCGCGCGGCCTTCTGCACACACGGTTTGCGCATTGTCGCTGCACCCCATTGCGAGCGCAATATAGGCCGCATAATTGGCCATATCGCGATGCTTGGGGGCCTGCCCGTATTTTTCCAATGCGGTTTGCGCGAAGAAATGACAGCCTTCCGCGTCGATCATCAAAACATCATTATGGAGAAAACAGGCTCGTGCGAGCAGGCTCCATGCCTTGTCATAATCACGCGGCATCCCGGTGCCGGTGAGCGCCATCCAGCCAAGATATTTACACGCATAAGGGCCTTCGCCGGGATCGGTTCCGTCGCATGCACGGGTAAAGCGATCCTGCGCGCGGGCATAATTGCGCAGCTGCCGGTTGTGCAAATAAAATTTGCCCGCATCATAGCAACCCGCCGTGTTAAATTTGGCAGCGCAGGACATATCATAATGGCCCAAGGCGGCGGCGAGGTCGCCCGACCGCTCCATCTCGGCCCCGCGGCTCCAGCAGCTATCGACGTTGAACGTCTGTTCGCATGGCGGCGATTGACGCGCGGGTGCGGGATATTGGATCGTATAATTGGGGAAGGTCTCCCCGGTCGAATCGGTCTTGCGGCCCTCGGCAATCATGACTTGCGTCAGTTTTTCGGGGATACGCTCGATAGTCGCTTCGCGGCAGACAAGCTTGGCCAATATTTTGCCCGCACGGCTGACGGTCACATGGCCAAATCGGTGGTAAGCGGTCGGGTCGGGTTGAAGCTTGTCCCGGAACCCGGTGGTGAAGCGATAAAAAGTGTCTTGGTTGCGGAATGTGATAGTTTCATCAATCGTCGAACCGATGCCCCGCGCACGGCGATAGTCCAAGTCCATCAGCCGCTCGCGCAAGGTTAATTCGGGCGCTTGTCCCGGCGTGCCAAAGCGGTAAATGGCCTGCGTCCCGGCAAGGGCAATCGTGGCTTCCCGGCTGCTGCCCTCCATCTGGCAGCGCAGGATGACCCGCTCCATTTGAGGCGTGTCCGCCCGCGCGGGCGTTCCTGAAAACAATGTGGCAAGCAGCATCAGCGCCAAGCACAGTCCAATCCATGCGCTGCTTTTGTCCGCTCCGTGGGCAATATACTGCATCCCGTCCCCTCCGCCTTGGCTATGCTATCGCGAATTATGGCGACGGACATGGCAACGGGCAAGCGTCATTTGATGGTTTGCATAGCGCCGACCAAGCGCTTAAATCCCTGAACGAAAATACAAAAAAGGCCGCCTCCTTTGCGGGAAGCGGCCTTTTCTTTAGCGATGATGCGTGCAGAGTTTTAGAAGTGCATCACCACGCCGCCCATCGGGCGGATCGAGTTAAAGTCGGTGGTATTGGCTTCGAGGCGCAGGCGGATGCCCGAATTGCCCGTCACCCCGCCAAGGCCAATATCCTTGGGGCCGACCTCGACACCCACGCCATAAACGGGGTTGCCGATCGACTTTTCGCCGGGTTTCATAGCGGGACGACCAACATTGTCGCGGTCGAACGTGACCCATTCGCGGCCATATTTGCCGTAGATCATGCCGCTTTCGCCCGCACGGACACCGGCACGGCCAGCAACGCCATATTGCCAGTTAATGTCGCCTGCGACGCCCTTGGCAACGCTGCCTTCAACACCGACAAAGACGGGACCGAGCGGCACATTCACACCGGCAACGCCTTCAACCAAGGTGCCGCTATATTTGCCGCCATTAGCCTTGGGATAAATGTCCGATCCCGTGGTATCGCGGTCAAACATCGCATGGCCGCCCTGGATGCCGATATAGGGTTCGATGCCGAACGCCTTGGTGCCGTCGGGGGCGGTCGGTTCGGCTTCATAGGTGGTAGCGGTTTCCGTAGTATCCTAGGCCATTGCTACGCCCGGCACAGCAAAAGCAAGCGTTGCAGCGACGGCCGAGAGCGGAGCCAAAAATGTCTTACGCATAAAAATATCCTTATACTTTCTTCATCGTAGCGGGCACTGATCCGGCTGTCGGACCGGGCGCCCGGTTAGCAAGCACAGCTCTCCCGTCCGCCGGAACGCCCTTTTAAAGGAGCCTTTCCGGCGCCACTCTTTTGGCGAGTGACAGAAGAACCATAGTCGCCGCCGACCGTTAGTTGGCGCGGGGGTAAATTGCGCACCAAGTGTCACGGCGGTCGATACTGTACAAACGATATGGGGCCGCGGAAGTTTCCTTCAACCCGTCGCATTTATTGCATTGCAGCAAAAGCGGCGAAACTGTCTCTTTAGGGCAACAGTTTCTTAACCTCACATAAATCTGCGATAAACGGGAGATGAACAGAGGGAGGTTCGGCTTAACGCAGATTAATATTGTGCAATGCAGCATGAGGCGGATGCGGTATTGAGAGCGATGGGCCGTGGACTTCGATAAACGGAAATGGCGCTGTGACCGGCAAGCAGGATGGTGTCCGCGCGCCACCATTTTATGTCGATCGAGACGCTTTATAATGCGGTGGACGGAGCGGGAATATACGCCGAACAAGCGCCGATGCGCGGGAACCGCGTGCTTGAGGCAATCGTTGATCCCCCATGACCAGAATATCAGCCACGCCCGCCTTTTTTCGCCCCACGCCTTATACGGATGGCCGTGCGTTGCGGCGCTTGGCGCTGCTCGGCATCGCGGCATCGAGCAGCCTTGCGCTTGCCGCCTGCCACCAGCAAGCCGCGCCCGCGCCGGACGGGTCGGATGGCAGGGGCGATACGCTCGATACTATAGCGCCGGACACGGCCACCCCTGCCGCCTCGGTTGGCGGCGCGGCGTCTGCTGATAATAGTACTGCGCCGGAAGGGCAGGGGGCGGGTGATACACCGCCCCCGACGACACCCGCCGCACCCAAAGGCGAAACCGCGCTTGATCCGCCTGCGCCCGGCGAAGTGGGCGGGCTTCCCGATGACCGCACGCCGGTTGCGGAGGGTAAGATCGACCCCAAAGGCCCGCAAGGCGCGGCGCAGCGCCTGCAAAATTATGCCGCGCTGCTCGAAGAGGGCAAATATGGCGACGCCTTTGCGCTGTGGGGCGATAGCGGCAAATCCAGCGGTATGAGCAAACAGGCCTTTATCGACAGCTTTGCCAAATATAGCGAAGTCCATGCGCTGGTCGGCGGCCCGCAACATCCGGAAGGCGCGGCGGGCTCCATTTATGTGACCGTGCCGATGCAGCTTTATGGACGGTTAAAATCGGGCGGTACCTTCAACATGGTGGGGCCGGTGACGATGCGGCGCGTCAATGATGTGCCGGGAGCGACACCTATCCAGCTTCGCTGGCATATCACGGACAGCAAACTCAAACCGGCGGGTAAGGTTAAGGAAGTTCCGCTCAAATAAGCGCGGTAGCTTGCGAATCGGAGCGAATCGCTTTTTGCGAGTCGCGGGGCGTAATTATCCTTTATTGTCGCTTGACCTCATCCACTCCGAAGGCGCGATAATCATGACTTGCGCGCAATAAAAAACGGGCCCGAAAACCGGGCCCGCCTTAGGATAAATTGAAGTAAAACCGTTGCTTAGACCTTGCGACCGGTTTGAGCGGTGCCACCGCCGCAAACCCAATCCCAGAAGTCCCAACGCGTGCCCTGATCGGGGCGTTTGCCGTTGTTCATAAAACCCTCCGTTATGAAACACAGCATCTCTGCTGCACATCAATGTTAATCTTAACAGATAAGGTTTACAACTTATTAAGGATATTTATTAAGCAGCCTCAAGGCCTTGATTAACAAAGGCAAGAAATTCCTTTTTTGTCATAGGTTTGGCAAAATGATAACCTTGCGCCCTGTCGCAGCGCAAACGGTGAAGAAGTAACGCCGTCTCCTGATTTTCAACACCTTCGGCCACGACTCGGAGGCCCAAAGCATGGGCCATCATGATAGTCGAGCGCACCATATGATATTCGGGATTGCCATCACGCATGGTCAGCACAAATTGTTTGTCGATCTTCAATTCGCGTACTTGCGAGGATTTCAGATTTTCAAGCGTGGAGACCCCGCTGCCATAATCATCCGCCGATAGTTCGACGCCAAGACGGCGCAGCGCCCCCAATTCCTTTTCGAAATTGGGAATGTCGGCAAGACTGGCGGTTTCCGTAAGTTCGATAGTGAGACGCGCGGGATCTCCGCCCATTTGGACAAAATGGCGCGCAACCATGACGCTTACGGCATCGTCTGCCAATTGGCGCGGGGAAATATTGACGCTCCATTGCAAGGCGGGGGCCTTGCGGGCGCGCGCGCGCATCATCTGTGCAACATCGCCCAGCACAAATTCGGTGAGCGCACCAAGCTCTCCGGCCTTTTCGGCGGCACTGATAAACAGCGCGGGGTTGAGCAGACCTTTGTCGGGATGGTTCCAGCGAATGAGGGCTTCGGCTCCGACCACCATGCCGGTCTTGCAATCAAGCTGGGGTTGATAGGCAACCCAGAAATCGCCGCGCGCCAGTCCTTTGTTAATCTCGCTCGACATGGTGAGGCCCCATAAGGCTTCGCTGCGGTCCACCGGATTATTCTGGACAATACGCACGCCCAAGCCGTCGCGCACGGCCGCCATTGCGCCAGCAATACGGGCGCGTAAAGGTAGCTCTTTCTGCATATCGACGCCGAAAAAGCCTTCGACCTTCACATCATCGCCATTAATCCAGGTCGGCATCCGTACCACCGCGTGAAGGCCATGCAAACGATCCCGTATTTCTGCAAAACTCGCGGCCTCCTCGCCCCAGAACAGGCAGTTGGCCTGACGGTAAACCGGATGGTTGCCGATCGCGAAGGAAACGCGGCGGTGCAGGCTGTCCCAGATTTTCTTCTGGTCTTCGGCTGTCAGGGTCGAGCGGATTTGTGCGTCATTATTGATAACAAGGCATACCAAGGCCGCAGCCCCTGAAACCCCTTCTTCTTCTGCACGCGCAACACTCCCAAGCCCGTCAATTTCGTCGTCCAGTGCCTGCTTCTTGATGCGATCAAAGCTCCATGCGGCAGATAATAAGGAAAAGACGAGGAGCGCAGGCAGTACTTCGATATTCAAATTCAGATAAGTGGTTGCTACCGGCAAAAGTATAAGAGCCGTAATCCATCCGATCCGGGCAAGAATTTGCATACGACGCCGTTTGAGGCTGCCGATAGCATAAGCAATGCCAATGGAAAGGATAAAGGCAGGAAGCCATCCAATGGCGAAAGGCTGGCCGCGTTTCAAAGTTTCCGCACCTGTAATGGCGATGAACATACCCGCCGTACGGTCTCTCAAAGGCGTCGCGAACATATCGCCAATACCCGGATCATTGGCGCCGATAAGTATTGTGCGTCCCCGAACCGTATTACCCAACCGGTTACTTAGAACATCGGCAGCACTCAAATAGGGGATAGTGGCCGGGTCGATGGCATAGTCGATCATCACCTTATTGTTGGATTCAGCTTGGACAAAATTGTCTCGTGCCAGCACGACAGGCAAAGCCGGACGTTCAATACCGCCTATGCGAACGGAAAGATCATAGGACTGGACCAGACTACCAAACCAAACATTCGACGTTGCGGATGCAAATCGGGCGTGATCGCCAAACCGTTTTTCACCATAGCGCGAGTCCGTGCCATCCACCGGAGGCATGGTGAGAAGCCATGTTTTCTTATCGTTTCGGGCTAAAGCGCCTGAAAATGCGGCATTGCCTTCCGGTGTTCCGGCGGCCTCGAAGGCGAAATCGAACACCACCCGTTTCGCGCCGGCGGCGTAAAGATTGTCGACCAATTCGGCATAACGTGTGCGGTTCCACGGCCAGGCACCCGCTTGTGTCAAAGCTTTCTGGTCGATGCCCACCGCGACAATATCGCCCGATGCGGGAACGGGATCAAAATAATAGCGGCCCGCGTTCAATATCTGCTCCAGCGGCTTGCCCAGCCCGATCAGGCCGACAACGCTGCTCAGCACCAGAATGATTACCAAAGAACGATATTTACGCCACATATTATGCCCAAACCGGTTGCGGTCACGGGCACCTTAGTTTTGATAGTTTACCATATACTTAATATGATATTAGGGAATAAAATCAAGCTGATGGAGCATATCGGTAACTATCAGGCGCGCGATTTAATCGTATAAAAGCCATGCCTTACGCCGTTCGGCAAAGGCCGAAAGCGATTCCTGCCAGCTTTGGATTAACTTTTGTGCATCAGCCCCCTTTTGCAAAGCGGTGCGCAGCTTGGCATCGCCCGAAAGAAGGTCGAAAAAGGGAGGTGTGCCTTCCAGAAATTGCATCTTGTCCGGATAAAGCTGCAGCAAGGCGGCGATAAGCGTCACCGCTGCTTCCACCGGGCGGTAACGCGCGGGGTCGGTGATGCGGAGATGGATCGCGCCGCAATTCTGCCTGCTATACTGTGCGGCGACGGGCGTGACTTGGCCATAGTGCAACACCGCCCCCGCCAGCGCATCCGCGCCGATATGCGCAGCAAGGCGGTCCGTTTCCAAAAAGGGCGCACATAAAGTCAGGAAAGGCGCATCGGTGCCGCGCCCTTCGGACACGTTCGTCCCTTCAAACAATACAGTTCCGGCATATGCGCGGATCGGCTCAAGACTGCGCAAATTGGGCGAGGGCGCAACAAAGGGCAGGCCGCCTGCACCAAATACCTCTGTTTCCATGGTGCGCTGCCAGCCCTGCACCGGCAAGATCGTGAGCGCGGCATTGATGGCGGTTCCTTTCGCGCGTGGCTCGCCATTCATCATCCGCGCCAGTTCGCCCAACGTCAGCCCGTGGCGCAACGGAATTGGCCATACGCCGACAAAAGAAGCGAGCGCCGGGTCCAGCACTGGCCCTTCCATGACAATCCCGCCGAGCGGATTGGGCCGGTCATTGACAAAAACCGGAGTGAGGGTCTCGCGCGCGGCTTTCAACACTTCGAGCATGGTCGAAGCATAAGTATAGGGCCGCGCGCCGACATCCTGTAAATCGACAAATACCGCATCCACGGCATCGAGCATCGCGCGGGTAGGGGTTTTGCGCGCACCATAAAGGCTGTGGACCATAAGACCGGTTGCGGCATCGCGGCCATCGCCTACATGGTCGCCAGCAGCAGCCATTCCCGCCAACCCATGTTCGGGCGACCAGATAGCGGCGAGCTTCACTCCCGGTAGCTGTGCCAACACATCAATCGACCGCCGCCCTGTGCGGTCCACACCGGCGGCATGGGTGAGGATGGCAACGCGCTTGCCCTCCAAAGCGGCGATGAGGTCATAGGGACGGTCAATCGCGGTCACGAGACGGGGCTTCGCGGTGTTATCGAACGAGGAAGGCGCGATAGGCTTCACGCATCCCGCCAGCGGCAAAATAGCTCCGGCCCCCAAAATATGGCGACGCGTATAATCCATCCAACCTCTCTCCCGCTAGGTCATACGGCTATTGCCGGACCCTTTCCGATTTAGCTGCGCGAAAAGCGAGTATCCCGCAAAAGGCCGCCGCTATCCACGTCGCATGAAGTCCCCACCAATGATAGCATAAAGCCCCGATGATCGCGCCTCCGGCAAGCCCGACCCACAGCAGCAGATAGGGCATCCAGTCATGATCCGGCTCGCCCATCAACTGTCCGGCGAGGCGTTGCCCGAATTTGACCAAAGTTCCCGTCATATAAGTGACGCCGACTGCCACTTCGCCATCGCGCACAAATATATTATTCGCCGCGCCCATCGCGACCGCCATGAGCGGAGCGGCTATGATAGGGAGGCCCACTTCCGACGCGAGTGCTGCTACTATCAACAGGGCAGCCATAAAGCATAAAATCGCGGTCGCGGGCCGCGATGCGCAATAGCTGCGCACAAAACGGCCCAGCATAACCCCGCAGACAAAAAGCAGGATGATGCCGAATGGTACGAGCGCAAAAGACCATGATATTTTCTCGCTCAGCCCCACCGCGAAACGGGTGGAATTGCCGCTCATAAACGACACAAAAAAGCCGCCAAGGCTCAAAAAACCAAGCGCATCGGTAAATCCGGCCAATCCAGCCAAACCGATTGCCAAATGGCGGGTTTGCGTGTCGTGGGCGTGCATAAATTCAAAGCATCCGGAAGGGCCAATTCAAACAAGCTCCGACCTTAAGCGCGCGGCGCGCCAAGCACAGTAAAATTCCGTGGGGTCAAATGCTATTATTTCCGCTGCAATTATCCGGCGGCGTAGATTGCCGGACGGTAGCGTGGTTCGGGAATGGAAAAGCCACGTTCGCGTGCCGTTTCAAGCCATAGTGCAATAGCAATTTCAGCTTCATCAATAGCCTCGGAAGGCGTGTCACCATGTGCCGAGCATGGCTTCAAATCCGGAACATCGGCGATCCAGCTTTGATCTTCTTCCGACCAAAAGACATTGATGTGATAGTGGTGCTGCATCATTTTTCCAACGTTAGCCCATACTCCTCTACCATATCAAGAAACTGCCGCACTTGATAGGACATTGCATCTTTACCCTTCGGCTGAATGACAAGTAATTGCGCGCTGTCCGGATGAACAAAGCTTTGGTGGCTCCCTTTGGTCCGCGCGTGCATAAATCCGAACGCTGCTATGAGGGCAATGAAATCACGGAACGACACCTGCCGCGCGCTTGATTGCATAAGCAAAGCGTAGAGTTTGGAAGGCTTGGTCATTGTAGTGCTTTCAACTCGTCAAGACGTTTCCATTCTGAATCATCGGGACGTTGGGCATACCAAAAGCGCCAGCCGTTGACGTTCGTGCCGGTAATAGCATTGGCTGCGTCAGAAGGGCTGGACCGAACTGCCCCGTCTAGTCCCACCCATTTGCTGCCCTTTACAGCAGCATGATAAGTCTGTCCCTTATAGGTCGCCCGAAACTTAGTTCCCTCCGGAAAGTTAACTCCATTAAACCAAGCTCCTTCTCTCAGACGTTCAAAAAACTCCTTATTTTTCAAAGGTTGTTTGTTTGCAGCAAGCAGAAAATCAAGAAACATCCCTGCTTCCTTCTCTTCAGCATGGTTTGGGAGCTTGAGCAATCGGCGTATCACTAAATTGTATGAATCAGCTTCAGTCTGCCGAAGGGCCGTCAGTGCCTTGAAAACCTCAAAATCAATCTCAATTTGCATATTCACTCGCCTATCTATTTTTGCATACTATTATAGATAAAAATAGATTTCAAGGTAAACTGTAAAAATGGAATTGCTTAGACCGGAGCGTATGACACGCTAAATCCATCTCCCTTGACGGGTGAAGTATGTGGAGCCTTAACGAAGTGTAGTTTAGGCGGATCTGGATGAGGGTGATGCCTACTGGCGGGTGCTGCGTGTTGTCGAGAGATCACCCTCATCCAACTGCGTCTAACGCCTTGCGGCGTAAGACTGCGTATCCTTCTCCCATCAAGGGAGAAGGTTTCAGCGCATCACCGCCCGCGCCCCTTGAACTTCGTGCTTTTTCCATGCCGTAATTTTCGCGTGCCCGGCTTGCCTTCATTGCTCCGCCCAACGACATGCCTTGAGCTACGCGCATAGTCGCCCGGACCTGCTGGACCGATGCCCAGTTCGTCTTGTTCTAACTCGCGGATTTCGTCGCGGAGCCTTGCGGCTTTTTCGAATTCTAAATTGCTCGCCGCCTCGCGCATTTCTTTTTCGAGATGTTCGATATGCGCGCGCAGGTTGCTCCCGACCAGATGCGGGGTTGCCTCGTCGATCGGCACTGTGACCTGATCTTGGTTGGAGACATGCGCGATGATGTCGCCGATATTCTTTTTAACCGTCGCGGGCGTGATGTCGTGCGCGAGATTATATTCATGCTGTTTTTCGCGGCGGCGGTCGGTTTCGCGCATCGCGCGTTCCATGCTGCCCGTCACGCGGTCGGCATAAAGGATGACGCGGCCATCGACATTGCGCGCCGCGCGGCCGATAGTCTGGATGAGCGAGGTTTCGCTGCGTAGAAACCCTTCCTTGTCCGCATCCAAAATGCACACAAGGCCACATTCGGGAATGTCCAACCCTTCGCGCAGCAGGTTGATGCCGACCAGCACATCATAGACGCCCAGCCGCAAATCGCGGATCAGTTCGATACGCTCCAGTGTTTCGACGTCGGAGTGCATATAGCGCACCTTGACGCCCGCTTCGTGCATATATTCAGTCAAGTCTTCGGCCATGCGCTTGGTGAGCGTCGTCACCAAAGTGCGATAGCCTTTTTCCGCGGTGATGCGACATTCGTTGATACAATCCTGCACCTGATCTTCGACCGGGCGGATTTCGACCGGAGGGTCGATAAGGCCGGTCGGGCGAATCACCTGTTCGGAGAAAGTCCCCTGCGTTTGCTCCATTTCCCATGAGCCGGGGGTGGCAGATACGCTCACCGTTTGCGGGCGCATGACTTCCCATTCGTTGAAGCGCAACGGGCGGTTGTCGATGCAACTGGGAAGGCGGAAGCCATATTCGGCGAGCGTGATTTTGCGGCGATGGTCCCCGCGCGCCATCGCGCCGATCTGCGGCACGGTTTGATGGCTCTCATCGACGAACAGAAGCGCATTGTCGGGAAGATATTCAAACAAGGTCGGCGGTGGCTCGCCCGGCAAGCGACCGGTCAGGAAGCGCGAGTAATTTTCAATCCCCGCACAGCTTCCCGTTGCCGCGATCATCTCCAAATCAAAATTGGTGCGCTGTTCGAGGCGCTGCGCTTCGAGCAATCGCCCTTCGGTTTCCAATTCTTTCAACCGTTCGGCAAGTTCAAAGCGGATCGCCTCGCTCGCTTGCTTGAGCGTCGGCCCCGGCGTCACATAGTGCGAATTGGCATAAACGCGGATCGAATTGAGGTTCGCGACCTTCTTGCCGGTGAGCGGGTCAAATTCGGTGATTTCCTCAATCTCGTCGCCAAAGAAACTGATGCGCCAGGCGGTATCTTCATAGTGGGACGGGAAGATTTCCAGACTATCGCCGCGCACCCGGAAATTGCCGCGCGCGAACGCCTGATCATTGCGCTTATATTGGAGCGCGACAAGCTTACGGATAATCTCGCGCTGATCGACCGTCTGGCCTTTCTTCAAATCAAAGATCATCGCCGAGTAAGTTTCAACGGAACCGATACCATAAAGGCACGACACCGACGCGACGATCAGTACATCGTCGCGTTCCAAAAGCGCGCGCGTGGCCGAATGGCGCATCCGGTCAATCGCTTCATTTACCGAACTTTCTTTCTCGATATAGGTGTCCGAGCGCGGCACATAGGCTTCGGGTTGGTAATAGTCATAATAGCTGACAAAATATTCGACCGCATTGTCGGGGAAGAAGCTTTTAAACTCGCCATAAAGCTGCGCGGCGAGGATTTTATTGGGCGCAAGGATGAGCGCCGGGCGCTGCAATGCTTCGATGACCTTGGCCATCGTAAAGGTTTTGCCCGAGCCGGTCACGCCGAGCAGCACCTGATCCTTCTCGCCCGCGCGCGCGGCCTCGACCAATTCGGCAATCGCAGTCGGCTGGTCGCCCGCAGGTTCATAATCCGACACCAGTTTGAACGGCTTGCCCCCATCCGATTTGGGAGGCCGCGCGGGGCGATGCGGCACAAAGTCCCCATCAGTTTCAGGTTCGTCCAAGCCCCGCCGGATAATAAGGTCTGCCATGTTCGCTATATGTGCTTTTTGGAGGAGAGGGGCAAGGGGGAGGTGGCACTATTGTCCTGTCAGGCGTATAGCGCACCCATGTCCGCGCTCCCATGTCCCCCCCCCGAAAAAACCGCCCTCATCACGGGCGCTTCCGCTGGCCTTGGCTTTGAAATCGCACGGCGGCTGGCGGCTTCTGGCGTGCGGGTCATTTTGCATGGGCGCGAGCAGGGGAAGCTGGATGCCGCGATTGCGGCGCTGCGGGATGCGCAGGGTGATGCGCTTGTGGACAGCGTGGTGTTTGACCTTGGCGTTGCGCAGGGCATGGCGGCGGCGGTTGACGCATTGATTCAGCGCCTCGCCGGTGACGGCGCGCGGCTGGATATTCTGGTCAATAATGCGGGGGTGCGGAACCGTAATCCGTTGGACAAGCTCGACCGGCAGGCGGTGCGCGACTTGCTGGAGATTGACCTTGTGGCGCCGATGGACCTTGTGCGGCTTATTGCGCCGCATATGCCGGATGGCGGGCGGATCATCAATATTACCTCGATAGCCGGTCCCATCGCGCGGGCAGGGGATGCAGCTTATACCGCGGCGAAGGGCGGGTTGGACGCGCTCACCCGCGCGCTTGCGGCGGAACTGGGGCCGCGCGGGATTACTGTTAATGCGGTCGCGCCCGGCTTTTTTGCAACCGACGCCAACCGCGCGATGGTCGAGGATGCCGACCTTGCTGCTTATCTTGCGCGCCGCACATCGCTGGGCCGCTGGGGCCAGCCGCACGAGATTGCGGGCGTGGTCGCCTTTCTTGCTTCGGACGCGGCTTCTTATATTACCGGCCAGACGATTGCGGTCGATGGCGGCTATCTGTCGCATTTTTGAAGGATTGCCTTTGAAAGGCTAGCCTGCGTCTATCCGCACCAGCTTGTCGCGCGCGGTTTCGCCGCGCACGATGGTGATAGAGGATTTGCTCACCCCCAGCGCCTTAGCGAGCAGTGCGATCACCGCTTTATTGGCCTTGCCGTCTTCAGGCACCAGAGTGACCCAGATTTTAAGCTGGCCGTCCTCGATGCTGATCGCATCCGCCTTGGCATTAGGGGTGACGCGCAGCGCAATGCGGCCCGCGCTGTCGGCCAGCGCGCGGATATGGTCGGGGGGCGGGACATTCAGGCGTGCCATCACTTTCCCCAGAACAGGAAGCCGGCCCCGGCCATGATGCACAGAAAGGCCGCCCCGTGCCGCCATTCGAGCGGTTCTCCAAGCCATGTGACCATGAATATGCCGAACACCACCAACGCAATCGCTTCCTGCGCGATTTTAAGCTGTCCCGCGCTCCATCCGCTCGCATAACCGATGCGGTTGGCGGGGACGGCGAAGCAATATTCGACGCCCGCAATCAGCCAACTGATGAAAATGATTGTCAATAAAGGCTTGCTCCCTGCCCCGTCTTTTAAATGCCAATACCATGCTATCGGCATGAAAATATTGGATAAGAAGAGAAGGGCGAGCGTTGGCATGGCAAGCGGACTTTCATTGGGCAAGAAAGCGATGTCCGGCGCTTCTTGCAAGGCCGTCAAACTTGCGCAATGAAGCAGGGATGCACGCGGAGTCTATCAAATTTTGTTCCACCGTCATGCGCTGGCTGGGACAGATGGGATCCCCCTCCCGCCCGCCTTCGGGTGTGCATCCTGCAGCCTATCCGGAAAATGCCGGACGATTGGACGGGCTTTGCGCCCGCACCGTCCGCATCTTTACCATTTATTAAGAAATTCCGGAAAAGAGAAGCTGCGTCATGCCTTTGATTAAAGATGATATTTACGCGAAAATCGCTGCCCCTGATATGCTCGACTATGGGGTGTATCTCAATGTCGACCAATTGCTGCAATGCCAAAAGCCGACCGATGCGCTGTGCAACGGGGATGAATTGCAGTTCCAGATTGTCCATCAGGTCGAAGAATTATGGATGAAGCTCATGGCCTATACGCTCGTCGATATCGACGCGGCGATGCAGGCGCGCGAGGATATGAAGGCGCTGACCCTGTTCGGGCGCGTCCATATCATCCAGCGGTTGATGATTACGCAGATGGACTTGCTCGAAACGATGAGCCCGCGCGATTATCAGGAGGTGCGGTTGCAACTGGGCAACGGGTCGGGGCAGGAAAGCCCCGGCTTCCAGCTTTTGCTCACGCTTCCGCCCGAATTGTGGAAGACTTACCAGCAACATTATCTCGCCGGGCGCAGCGTGCGCGAGGTGTATGACACCGGCTTCACCCATGATGCGGCCTATAAGCTGGGCGAAGCGATGGTCGAATATGACGAATTATTCCAGAAATTTCGCGCGATGCACATCTATCTCATCCACCGCACCATCGGCATGGGCGCAGCGTCGCTTAAGGGGCGTCCGGTGGAGTTGCTCAATGCTGGCACGCGTCATCGTTTCTTCCCCGAATTATGGGATGTGCGCTGGCAGATGACCGATGCGTGGGGCGGCACTTATGGCAAGCACCGCCCGTCGATCAGCGACGATGCGGCTGATGTTCATCCTGATACAGCGCCCGATGCCCCCCTTGCGGGGCAACATAGCGGACATGGTAGCCCGACAGGGGTACCGCTTCAGGCAGAGCTACCGGACAAGGGGGCAAAATGATCGTAGGCAACCGGCCGGCCATGCTGCCGTCCACCATCCGCCGCTGGTTTCATGTGCCGGGACCGGGGCCTTATTTTATGGCCCATTCCGCCGGGGCAAAGCCGGTGGCGGCGGGGCCTGCGATTGAAGAAGGGTTTTTGAAGCCTTGGCGCGATCTGGGCGGCGATGCGTGGAATATCTGGTTGCCAGCGATTGAAGGGTTTCGCGATTGCCTTGCGACCATCATTGGCGGGGCCGCCGAAGAAATCTGTCCCCAGACCAATGTGTCGGCCGCCTTCGAACATTATCTCGGCGCGCTGCCCGACCCCGGCGCGCGGCGCTCCATTCTCATGTCCGATCAAAGCTTTCCCTCGCTCGGCTATGTCGCGATGGCGGCCAAGCGGATGGGCTATGATCTTCAATTTTTGCCGTCGGGTTCGGAGCCCGGCGACATTCAAGTGTGGAAAGACGCGATCAACGAACAGACCGCGATAGTGTTGGCAATGCACGTCCATTCCAATAGTGGCATCGTGACGCCGGTGCCGCAAATCGCGGTGGCGGCGCAGGCGATGGGCGCGCGCTGCGTTGTGGATCTCGCCCAATCGGCAGGCATCCTGCCGGTCGCTGTGCGCCATTGGGGTGTCGATGCGGCCATCGGAAGTTGTGTCAAATGGCTGTCGGGCGGACCGGGGGCAGGCTATTTATGGGTGCCGGAACGCGACTTTTCCGTGCTGGAGCCACGCTCGATAGGCTGGTTCAGCCATGAAGACCCGTTTGAAATGGATATCCGCAATTTCCGCTATGCGCCCGATGCGCTGCGCTTTTGGGGCGGCACACCGCATCTTATGTCGTTCATAGCCGCCAAGGCCGGGATCGACACGGTCCTGTCGATCGGCGTCAATGTCATCCGCGCGCATAACCAGCATCTACAATCTTTATTCCGTGCGGAACTGGAAGAAAAACGGCCCGATTGGCGCTGGCCCTCGAGCCTCATCGGCGGGACATTGAGCATCGACATTGGCGCGGATCTGGAGGTGGTGCGGGCCAAGATGAAGCATCATAATGTGCGGGTCGATTTTCGCGGGTCGGTGTTGCGCACCTCTTTCGGGGCCTGGAATACGATGGACGAGGTGATGCAAACCGCAACGCTTCTGGCAGAGCCCCTCGACCCATAATTTCCGCTATATCTATTTATAATAGCTAGCTTTTCTGCGACATCTGGCAGTTCGTCGGTCCCCGCCTCTCGGCTCGTCGCAAAGGAGCGGGCGGGCGGGGAGCCTTCCTTACGCTCGCACGTAAAGCCCTTTGGAACATGGCGACATATTCCCCACACGAAACATCCTCCCAACCCATGCTTTATGCGAAGGAGACAAGGATATGGGCGAACTGACAGATAAGGCCAAAGGCCTCGCCAATGAAGCGATTGGCAACAGTAAGCAGGCTATCGGCAAAGCGACCGGTAATGAAAAGCTGCGCGCTGAAGGCAAGATACAGGAAACCAAAGGCGAAGCGCAACGCGCCGCCGGTGATGTCAAGGGGGCGCTCGGCGACAAGGTCTAGCCGCCTGATATAAATTTCCAGTCCCATCCCCCGATGGCGATACGGGACCGGTAAAGGGATTTATCCCGACCCAGCGAATGACTCCCTCCCTGTTTGTTATCGCTGATCGGTCCTGACGACAGCCGTCCGGTGCATCCCCCCGCACCGGACGGCTGTTTTTTTGCCTGCACTTTTTATTCTCTTCGTCTTTGTCCAAGCGGGTCCACCGGCGTTCCGGACAATAATTCTTATTTTGCCTGCACCATCGCGCGCAATTTGGTGATGGTGAGGCCGAAGGTGATTTCCTCCATATCGGTTTTTATGTGGAGTAGTTTGACGCCCTCTTGCGCCAAGGCGCGGTCAAGGGCGGGGGCGAATTCTTCTGTGGTTTCAACCGTTTCCGCCCAAGCTCCGAATGCGCGCGCATAAGCGGCGAAATCGGGGTTGGCGAGCGCGGTCGCTGGGGTCACGCGGGTCGGATATTCGCGCTCCTGATGCATCCTTATCGTGCCATATCCGCCATTATCGACAACCAGCACCAGCATGTCGCAGCCATAGCGCACGGCGCTTGCGAGTTCCTGCCCGTTCATCAGGAAACAGCCATCACCGGCGAGCGCAATCACCTTGCGGTCGCGGTGGCGGATGGCGGCAGCGGTCGCGGCGGGAAGGCCATAACCCATGCTGCCATTGGTCGGCGCTAACTGGCAGGTCGGGCCTGCATAGCGCCAATAGCGATGCCACCAGCCCGAATAATTGCCCGCGCCATTGCAGATGATCGTATCGGTGGGGAAGCGTTCGCGCATCGCGGCGACGCACGGCCCCAAATCCATCTTCACGCCCTCACGCGGCGCAGGGGTGGACCAGTCGAGCCAATCCTGATGCGCGACCTTGCCGCAATCATAATCAATAAGGTCATCGGGCCATAGCGCGGCGGTTTCGGCGAATTCGTGCATATCCGCGCAAATTCCAAGATCGGTTTTATAGACGCGGCCAATCTCGTCGGGATCGGGATGGACATGCACCAAAATCTGTCCCGGATGGTCGGGGGTGATGAGGCTATATCCATCGGTGGTCGCCTCGCCCAAACGCGCGCCTACAACCAGCAGCAGGTCGGCCTTTTTGACGCGCTCGACCAGCTTGGGGCTGGGGCCATAGCCCAAATTACCCGCATAGGTGGCGCAGTCATTATCGACCGCATCCTGACGGCGGAACGCGGCGGCGACGGGGATGCCGGTGCGTTCGGCAAAAGCGCGGAAATAATGGCCCGCCCCCGGGGTCCAGCCTGCCCCGCCGATGATTGCCACCGGATCGGTCGCGTCTTCGAGCAAGGTCATCAACGCCTGCATGGCTTGCAGATCGGTCGCCTGCACCACCGGCTCGACGCGCGGCCGGTCGAGACATTCGGCGACGTCGGTCAGCATATCTTCGGGGAGCGCCAGCACAACCGGCCCCGGACGCCCCGACATGGCGACTGCATAAGCGCGCGCGATATATTCGGGGATGCGCGCGGCATCATCAATCCGCGCCGCCCATTTGGCGATGGGCGTAAAGAAAGCGGTGAAATCGACTTCCTGAAAGCCTTCGCGATCCTTCATCGACCGGTCCACATCGCCGATGAACAGGATCATCGGGATCGAATCCTGAAACGCGACATGGACACCAATCGTCGCATTGGTCGCGCCCGGCCCGCGCGTCACGAATGCCACGCCGGGGCGGCCCGTCAGGTCACCATCCGCGCACGCCATATAGCTGACCCCGCCTTCCTGACGGCACACCACTTGTTCGATGTCGGGCGTGTCATGGAGTGCATCCAGAACGGCCAGAAAACTTTCCCCCGGCACGGTGAAAATCCGGTCGCAGCCTTGAATGAGCAACTGGTCAACAAGGATGCGGCCTCCGGTGCGGGGGGCGGTGGCGGGAGCGTTCGTCATAGAATCTGCAATACCTCTCTCTATTATAAACCCCTCTCCTTCAGGGGAGGGGTTGGGGTGGGGTCTGTCCGTCTGGCGCAGCGTTAACCGCGAAACCCCACCCCACTACGACTAAGAATTTTCGCTACCGCTTCAAATTCATAAGTCTCCGTTGCCCCTCCCCTGAAGAGGGAGGGGCTTCACATTTCTAACAACCCTCACATCATATGGATGGTTTTGCTCACCATAAACGCCTTCAACCCTTCCGGGCCATCTTCGAGGCCGTGGCCCGATTCCTTGACGCCGCCGAACGGGCTGTCGCCGGTGGAAATCGTCGCCGAATTGACCGCGACCATGCCCGCTTCAATCTTGTCGGCGGCCAGCATGGCGGTGCGGCCATTTTCGGTAAAGACATAAGAAGCGAGGCCGAAGGGCAAGCGGTTGGCATGGTGGATGGCCTCGTCCATATCTTTGAAACGGTGCATCATCGCCACCGGACCGAACGGTTCTTCGTTCATGATGCGCGCGCTTTCGGGTACGTCTGCCAGCACGGTCGGCGCATAATAATAGCCCGCTTTGTCAAGTTGTTCGCCGCCCGTAGTTGCGCGCGCGCCTTGCTTGACCGCATCGTCCACCAGATCGCCGACCGCCGGAATTCGGCGGCCATTGGCAAGCGGTCCCATCTTGGTGGCCGCATCGAGCGCATTGCCGACCTTGATATTCTTCTCGGTAAATTCGGTGAAGCCTTTGACGAATTTGTCGTAAATCCCCTCCTGCACATAAAAGCGGGTGGGGGAGACGCACACTTGGCCCGAATTGCGGAATTTGCCGGGGACGATGAGTTCGAGTGTGCGTTCCAGATCCGCATCGTCAAACACCAGCACCGGCGCATGGCCGCCCAATTCCATCGTCGTGCGCTTCATGCCATCGGCGGCAAGTTTCATCAGATGCTTGCCGACCGGCACTGATCCGGTGAAGCTGATCTTGCGGATGATGTCCGACGCAATCAAATGCCGACTGATAAGGTCGGGGTCACCGAACACCAGTTGCGAGGCGTTGGCGGGGATACCGGCGTCGATGATCGCCTGTTGCAACAGGATGGCAGACGCCGGGGTTTCTTCGGCAGGTTTGGAGATGATCGAGCAACCGGCGGCGAGCGCGGGCGCAATCTTGCGCGCGACATTATAGATGGGGAAATTCCACGGCGCAAAGCCGACGCATGGGCCGACCGGCTCATAGGTCACGCTCGACCGCTGTCCCTGCGGGCGCACCAGCAAGCGACCATAAGCGCGCTTGGCTTCTTCGGGATGGATGTCGAAAAAGCGGGTCGCGGCGCGGACTTCGTTGCGCGCTTGCTCGATCGGCTTGCCTTGCTCCATCGCGAGCGCATGGGAGATGGTATCGGCCCGCTCGCGCAAAATATCGGCTACGTTGTGGAGCAACGCGCCGCGCGTTTCGACATCCTTGGCGCGCCATTCATGCCAGCCTTTTTCGGCGGCCTCCAAAGCGCGGTCAAGATCGTCGGTGGTCACCTCCGAAACCTCGCCCAGCGTCTCGCCGGTCGACGGATTGATAACGCCCCGCGCGCTGCGATTTCCGCGCGCAATCCATTCGCCGTCAATCTGGGAGGTCAAAATCTGGGGATAGCTATAGGGCATGAAACGAGTCTCGCATCATTGATAAGGGGAGGAAGGGGTTCGTCTTAGACCAACGGCTGTTGGGGGGCAACATGGGGGGATGGAGGGGAGGGAGGGGGGAGAGGGGAAACTACTTAAAAAGATCCTCCCCGAGCTTGCTCGGGGAGGGGGACCGTCCGGCGTAGCCGGATGGTGGAGGGGTAATGCGATTGCTTCAGCAATCGCGCGAGGCAAAGCCTCGCTTAACCCCTCCGTCACGCGCTGACGCGCGCGCCACCTCCCCGAGCAAGCTCAGGGAGGAACTTGAGGTATGCGGCCCAAAGCAAGCTTGGAGAAGAGCCTTTTTGCAATCCCCCCTCTTTACTTGACATTCTTCGCCACCGCCCGGACATTGACCGGGTTTATGTTTATAAGCAGGGGGCGATACGGAGGAAAAGATGAAATTACACCCGATCCTTTTTGCCCTTCCTTTGGCGCTCACCGCATGTGGGGGCGACCCGTTGGCGGAAGATATTCGCGCATTCAACGCGCTGGGCGAAAAGACGGTGTCGCCCGAGGCTGCCAATGACCTTATGAGCAAGGCGCGCATGGCGCAGACCAATGCCGAAAAGGCGAAATTGCTTGGCGATTATGCCGACCAGACGGCCAAGCAGGCGGAAACAATGGGGGCCTTCAAGGCGGATACGCCCGAAGTTAAAGCGATTGCCGCCAAGGTCTCGGGCGGGCTTAAAAAAGCATCGGATGGCGCGCGGGCGGGGCAGCAAGGCTTTGCCAATGATAATGAGGAAGCCTTCCGCGCCGCCGCGCAAAATATGAATGAAGGCCTGCAGGAATTTCAGGCTGGCGCGAACGAATTGCGCAAGCTCGCCCGCGAAAAAAATGTTGATCTGACGCCTTAAAATAGCGGCCCCTGAACAGGGTTGATCTGACAGCCCTTCCCCTTTTGCCACGCCCTGCTAAACCCTTTGTTATGACCAAACTTACCGGGCTTCTTGGCGGCAGTTTCAATCCGGCGCATGGCGGGCATCGGGCGATCAGTCTGTTCAGCATCGACGCGCTGGGGCTTGACGAGCTGTGGTGGCTGGTCAGCCCCGGCAATCCGTTAAAGCCCAAAGCGGGGATGGCGCCCTTGCCTGCGCGGCTGGCGTCAGCACAGCATCAGGCGCGGCGCTCGCGGATCAAAGCGACGGCCATCGAGGCCGAATTGGGCACGCGCTACACGATTGATACGCTTAAAAAGCTGGTCGCGCGCTACCCCGACCGGCGCTTTATCTGGCTTATGGGGGCGGACAATCTCGCCATATTCCACCAATGGAGGCAATGGCGCGATATTGCGGCATTAATGCCGATTGCAGTTATCGCCCGCCCGGGTTATGATGACCCTGCTCGCGCGGCTGTCGCGATGAGCTGGTTAGGGCGGTATGTCCGGCCCTCGAGCCAACGGAAATTATGGACACACTGGAGACCCCCGGCGCTTGTGTTTTTGCGCTTTCGACCTGATCCGCGCTCCGCAACGCAGCTCCGGCTGGCCAATCCCCACTGGTATCGTGCCTATGAAGGCCGCATTGTTCGCGATGCGGTCACGCGCCATTTGGTGCGGGGATGATGCTTGATCCGGCAGCATTGCCGGAACGGGGCAAGGCTTGCCGGGACAGAAACAGGTTCCCATATGCCGCTTGAACATGGTGCGGATGGTCCGCCCCATTTAAAGGAGTGAATTTGATAGCTGGTAATCCGCACGCAGCAACCCCGGTTCCGCCGCCCGCCTCGCAAGGCGCGCCGGTTGATGCCGAAGCCGCTGCCCTTCACACGCTGGTCCTCGCCCATCTGGACGACGAACAGGCGATTGAAACCATCTCCATCCCGCTTTCCGGTAAGAGCAGCATCGCCGATTATATGGTGATTGCGAGCGGTCGTTCGACGCGCCATGTCGCAGCGATTGCCAACAAGCTTGGCGAACGGCTCAAGAAAGAGGCAGGGATATTGCCCCGCATCGAAGGGCTTCCGGCTGCCGACTGGGTGCTGATCGACGCAGGCGATGTGATCGTCCACCTGTTCCGCCCCGAAGTGCGCAGCTTCTATAACCTCGAACGCATGTGGGGTTTCGAAGACGCACCCGAAGCGACACCCGAAGGTCCGGAAATCAACTGAAGCGGCCTTGGCGCTTCCTGTCATAAGGACGGGGACGGCAAGCCCGCGCGGTTGTTGCGCGGCCGGGCATAAGGGGCTGATACGCCTTGACCTTTTGCGCCGACCCGAAGAATATAAGCGACATTCAGAGTGAATGGGGCAGCATAAAGCTTTAAGCTGACACAAACGGGGCACATGTTTCGGTCGGGATGACGGCATTGTGGCCAGCACAATCCGGTCCTGCCTTTGTCCGGGAGTGTTTTGACGATGAAAAGCCCCTTCCTTATAGTCGCCGCCCTTATCCCCCCTGCGGCCGCATTGTTCCTGTCCGCTCCGGCTGCGGCCCAGACGATTGATCCTTTCTCCACCGATTATTTCACCAAGGTCACTTGGGACGATATTAACCGCCGCACGTCCGATCAGGCGCGCGAGGCCCGCAAAAAAGCAGCGCCATCGCCGCCGCGCCGTGCATCCTCGCCAAAATCCGCATCCCCGCAAACCAGCCCCAGACAGGTGACGCCCAAGCAAAGCGCCGCACGGCCTGCGCCCGCCGCTTCTCCTGCCGCACTCGATTTCCGTCCGACAGGGGCGCTCGCCCGCTCCAAAGGGATTAACGCCCTTGTCGCGCACTATAGCGCCGCTGAACAAGCGGGCGCGCGGGCCAATTATGTCGCGATGATTGAATCGTTCAACAATAGCGTGCCGCGCCTCTATGGCGTGCGCAAAAATAATATGGCAACCGGCACCGCGGCGCTGCTGACCGGTGCCTATGTCGCTTACACCAACCGGCCCTTCCCCGATGCGTGGGTGCGCCCGCTGGTGGCGCAACTGGAATCGACGATGGTGGAGGACAGAAACCTCACCGGTGCGTCCGCTGCGGATAAGGAAACCGCCTATCATGTGATGGTCGGCACCGGCATGACCTTGCAGGTCGCGCAAGCCGAACTGGCCAAAAAGCCCGACGCGCGCAAAGCGGCAGAGCTGCGCCGCATGGGCGCGGACATATTCCGCAAAATGCAAATCAACGACCCCGCCCGCATCCGCTTTTCCGAAAACGGCATATCGATCCGGTGAGGATGGGCCGGTGAGGATAGGCCACTGAGGCTGGTCCGGAGAGGGGGCGCGGCTTCACGCCAATTCCCTTAAAGTCGCATTGAGTCACACCATTGAACGCTATCGCGTCATTGGTTTTTTGTAGCATCTTGCCGCTCCTTTCCTGCCGCGACTTTATGGGCAGAACGACAAGCCTGACGGCGCGCGATGCTGTAGGACAGGGCTATTATAGCGAGCGGTAGTTTCCGCCATCCGCACGCAGCGACATGATGCTGGCTCCGTCGCAAAGAAAAAGAGCTTCGCGCGGGCGAAGCTCTTTGTTGTTCCTGTTTAAGGCGCGTGGCTTATTTTTTCGCCTTCGGTTTTTCGAGGGTCAGCGGGGCCGCCTCTTCCTCCCCATCGCTATCATCGTTGATCGCGGGCGGGGCGTCGGGATGCGCAACCGGATCGGCGGCGGTTTTGACAAGGCCGTTCAGCGATTGGCCGTCCAGCCCCAATTCTTTCATCAAACCGTCAATCACCGGGGCCTGCGCACGATAGGCGAGGGCGGCAGAGACAGCATCCTGTGCAAGGTTGCCGGTGGTGCCAACGCCGCCTGCTCCGGCAAGCGGCGCGCCCGCCCGTGCGCCAGCGCCATTGCCGGTAATACCATCGACCTGCACAATCTTGATCGAATCGATGGCCTCCAAAGGCTTGGCGGATTCGCGCACCAGTTCGGGCAGCACTTTGAGCAGCGCCATTTTGGTCTGGAGCGAAATCTGGTCCATCGACAGGAGGTTGGCCGCTTCGTTGATCGCGCGTTGCCCCGCCGCTTCCACTTCGAAACGCACGCGGGCTGCTTCGGCGCGCAGCTTTTCGGCTTCGGCTTGGCCTTCGGCTTCAAGGCGCAAGGCTTCGGCGCGGTTGGAGGCGGCTTCCTTTTCGGCTTCGGCTTCGACCTTGACGCGAATCGCGTCGCGTTCGGCCTGCTTGGCCGCTTCAATGAGCTCGATGCGCTTGTCACGCTCGGCAACTTCGGTTTCGCGCGCGGTGGTAACCTGTTCTTCGGCGGCAACGGCGGTCGCGCGGGCGGCGTCGGCTTCGGCCTTGGCCTGGCTTTCCTCGCGGCTCTTATTCTGGACCGCAATCTGCTGTTCCTGCCGCGCGATTTCGAGCGCCTGTTCCTGTGCAATGCGCGCCTGTTCGACCGCGCGATCGGCTTCGATCTGCTGGTTGTCGATCAGCTTTTTGGATTCGATGCGCGCTTCTTCCGCCTCGCGGTTGCGCACCGCTTGTTCGCGCGCGACCTCTGCCGATTGTTCGGCGCGGCGCATTTCAATTTCGCGCTCCTGTTCCAGCCGCGCAAATTCATTATCGCGTTTGATTTCGAGCGAGCGTTTTTCTGCTTCGAGATTTTTGCTCTCGATCTGGACGCGCGTATCCTGTTCGATGTCGTTGCGCGCTTTTTTGCGCAGTTCAATCTGTTCGGTAAGCTTGGTCAGGCCTTCGGCGTCGAACGCATTATTGGCGTTGAAATGTTCGATCAGCGTCTGGTCAAGGCCGGTCAGTGATACCGATTCCAGCTCCAGCCCGTTCATCGCCAGATCGTTCGAGGAGACCTGCTGCACCTTCTGGACAAAATCGGCGCGCTGTTCGTGAAGCTGGTTCATCGTCATGCCCGCCGCAACCGAACGCAGCGCATCGACAAATTTGCCTTCGACCAGATCCTTCAAAGCCTCGGGCTGCATCGTGCGCATACCCAGCGTCTGCGCCGCCATGGCGATGGATTGCGCATCCGGCCGCACGCGCACATAAAATTCCGCTTTCACGTCAATGCGCAACCGGTCGAGCGTGATGAGCGCGTCGGCATTTTTGCGCTCCACCGCAAGGCGCACTGTGTTCATATTGACCGGCATGGTTTCGTGGAACACCGGCAGGACCAGCGCGCCGCCGTTCATCACGACTTTTTCGCCACCAAAGCCGGTGCGGACAAAGCCGACCTCTTTGGTCGCGCGCTGGTATAGCCGGGTAATGGCAACGCCGAGGATGATAAGGACGAGCAGGGCAATCCCTGCATAAGTGGCGAGGGTGATGAGGTTTTCCACCGGGTTCAATCTCCTTTCAGCATGTTTGGGTCAATCGGTTCGGGTCAATGGGTTTGGGTCAATGAATAGGGGTCGGGAGGCGGCACTCAATCGAGCCGCAGCATCGGGTGGTCGCCATAGAGGATGGCGCGGAACGCATGGCCGTCGCGGCGCACGAGCATCACCCTCGTTCCGGTTTCAAAGCGGCCATTTTCATCGTCGGGTTCGACCATCACCTGATGCGGATGGCCGAACACATCGTGGATTTCGGCGCGGGCGGGCGCGCCGCGTGTCGCTGTGCCGATGGTGATGCGCCCCGTGCGCCCGATCAGGCTGTCGATAGAAACCGCCGTGCTTTCATCATGCGGCAGTATGCGCGCGAGGGGCCGCGCCAGCAGGCCGGTGAGCGGCAAGGCAATCACCCCTGCGCCGATGCCCGCCAATAGCGGGTCGAGCGGGGCGCCCGTCAACGCCAGCGCGGTTTGCTGTCCGGCAAGGCCGGTGATCGCATAGACGCCCAGAAACAGGATGAGCCAGAGCAGGAAAGGCAGCCGTCCGATGCCGAACCAGCCGAGCAGTCCGTCAAGCCCTTGCACATCGCCATGCGCGTCGACGCCGCCGTCAAGGTCGGCATCGCCGAACAAATTGGCAATGCCGGTTAACTGAAAAATCCCGATAAATAGTAAAAGAAGGAGCGCACCCGTAAAAGGCAGATTTTGTGATGCAAGAAATTGCGAATAAAATCCGTTCGCCATTGGTCCTCCTGTGCGGCAATCCTATAAAAAGCGGTAATGAATAGCAATGAAAATCAACGGATTTGGTTGAATTTATGACATGTTCATAAAAATGCCGGTTTTATACGGAATTTCCTTTTCGGCCCGACGGATTTATAATATAGATGGAGGCTTGAAGTCGTGGCGGCTATCCGTTGGAGCCTCAAGATTCCCGCGAGCGCGCATCCCCTTCCGTCCTGCGCGCTTTCCTACTAACAGGCTGCCATGCACCTTCACATTATCGCGCGCGGGAAGATTGGCCGGTCTGCGGAAGCAGAGCTGGTGGACCGTTATTTGAAACGGGTAAGCTGGCCGACGAAAATTACCGAATTGCCCGAAAGCGGCGGCCCCAAGGGAAGCGGGAAATGGCCGGATGCGGCGGCGGGCAGTGTGACCGTGCTGCTCGATGAAAAGGGGCAGAATCTCACCAGCATGGAATTGGCGCAAAAGCTGGAACAATGGCGCGATCATGGCGCGCGCGAATGTCGATTTCTGATTGGCGGTGCGGACGGCTTTGACGACCGCCAGCGCGGCGAGGCCGATCTCCTCATCGCATTCGGCAAGGCGACCTGGCCGCATCTGATGGCCCGCGCGATGCTCGCCGAACAATTATGGCGCGCGACCAGCATTATTGCCGGCCACCCCTATCACCGCGAAGGCTGAGGGGCGTTAGAGCGGCTGTAGATCAGCGCGGCGGGTTTTTGACGCCCGCCATCACCCGCATTGCGCGCGGTGGAGTAGTTTTTGGTCGGCCAGCACCAGCGCCATCATCGCTTCGACCACCGGCACGCCGCGGATGCCGACGCACGGATCGTGGCGGCCTTTGGTGCGGATTTCGGTGGCCTCCCCTTCGCGCGTGATGGTGGGGACGGGGGTGAGAATCGAGCTGGTCGGCTTGAACGCAACGCGACAGGTGACGGGCTGGCCGGTCGAGATGCCGCCCGCAATGCCACCCGCATGATTGGCGTCGAACACCGGCTTGCCATCCGCGCCGGGGCGCATCGCATCGGCATTATCCTCGCCGCGCAAGGCCGCTGCTGCAAAGCCGTCGCCGATTTCGATGCCCTTCACTGCATTGATGCTCATCATCGCCGCAGCGAGTTCGCTGTCGAGCTTGGCATAAAGCGGTGCGCCCCATCCTGCAGGCACGCCCGTTGCCATACAGGAGGCGACCGCGCCCAAGGACGAGCCGCCCTTGCGCGCGCCGTCGACCAACACTTCCCAGCGCGTGGCAGCGTCCGCGTCCGCGGCGAAAAAGGGGTTGGTGTCGATGAGGGCCGCATCAAAGCCTTGCGCCGCATCGCCGCCAATTTCGCTCACCCAGCCGGTGATGCTGACTTCGGGGATGACGAGCCGCGCAATCGCGCCCGCCGCCACACGCGCGGCGGTTTCGCGCGCGCTCGACCGCCCGCCGCCGCGATAATCGCGAAAGCCATATTTGGCGTCATAGGCATAATCGGCATGGCCGGGCCGATAAGCGAGCGCGACCTCGCTATAATCTTTGGAGCGTTGATCGGTATTTTCGATCATCAACGAAATCGGCGTGCCGGTGGTGCGCCCTTCAAACACGCCGGACAGGATGCGGACCTGATCGGCTTCCTGTCGCTGGGTGGTGAATTTGGACTGGCCCGGACGGCGCTTGTCGAGGAAGGGTTGGATGTCGGCTTCGGTGAGCGCAATGCCCGGCGGGCAGCCGTCAATCACCACGCCCAAAGCAGGCCCGTGGCTTTCCCCCCAAGTGGTAAAGCGGAATACCCGCCCGAATGTGTTGAAGCTCATCAATCCTGCCCTTTTTCCGCCCTTTGACGAATGATGCGAACCCGATGGCGGGAAAGCGGGAAGATTGCAAGACGGGGGCCGCAATCTTGACTTTCAGCGGGTTTACCTGCATATGCGGTTTTGCAAAAGTCATGGTGCAAACCATTGAGTTTCAGAAACCCAGCCGCTGCAACGGTTGGGTTTCTTTGCGTATAGGGGGCTGGGCGTTGAAGGATAGTGCGTTTGGGGAACAGGCTGCAACCCGTCCCCCATCCGTGTGCTACTTGGAGCGTGCTACTTCAACGACTTTGAGGATCAAAGTCGCAAAAGCAAACAACGCGCCCAAGAAAATGCACAATTCAGCAAAAGTCATATGCACTCCTTTTGAGGTTCGCGACGACGGGATTGTCGCCGCAAAACAGGCATATGAATATTTCTGCTGCGAATACCAGACGGGATTAAAGAGTCACCGGGTGACTGGGTCGATTACTTCTCCAACCCGATGTCGGGCGCGTCCTCGCGTTTCATGCCGACGACATGATAGCCCGCATCGACGTGGAGATTTTCGCCCGTGACGCCGCTCGCCAGATCGGAGAGCAGGTAAAGCGCGGAGCCGCCGACATCTTCGATGGTGACGTTGCGCTTCAACGGCGCATTATATTCATTCCATTTGAGGATATAGCGGAAGTCACCGATGCCCGACGCTGCGAGCGTTTTAATCGGGCCTGCCGAGATGGCGTTGACGCGGATATTGTCCGGTCCCAGATCGGCGGCGAGATATTGGACGCTGGTTTCGAGCGCCGCCTTGGCAACACCCATGACATTATAATGGGGGATAACCTTTTCCGCGCCATAATAGGTCAGCGTCAGGATCGAGCCGCCGCCCTTACCGGTTTCGGCATCATAAGCGGGCATCATGGCTGCCGCGCGCTTGGTGACCGCGACAAAGCTATAGGCGGAAATATTCATCGTCATCAGGAAATTGTCGAGGCTGGTATCGACATAACGGCCGCGCAGTTCATTCTTGTCCGAAAAGCCGATGGCGTGGACGAGAAAGTCGATGGTCGGCCACCGCTCTTTGAGCGTATCAAAGGCCGCATCAAGCGCGGCCATGTCCGACACATCGCAATCGAACAGGAAATCGGAGCCAAGCTGGGCAGCCAGCGGGCGCACACGCTTTTCCAAAGCTTCGCCCTGATAGGAGAAAGCCAGTTCCGCGCCCTCTGCGGCAAGCTTTTGCGCAATGCCCCATGCCAGCGATTTATCGTTGGCAAGGCCCATGATGAGGCCCCTTTTGCCCTGCATCAGTCCCATATCGGCTCCGTTCTTTCTTCTGGTTAAGCGGTTTGTTGTTCAAGTGCTTTATTCGGGCGCGCTTTTACGCTCGCGATTATCCTCTTGTCCAACCCAATCATGTGTTTCTTGCGGCGATTCCGCTAGGGCGGCGTTCAATTCCGCGCCCATCACTATGCCAAGGCCGAGCAAGTAGAAATAGAAAAGCGCAATCATCACCCCCGCAAGGCTGCCATAGGTCAAGTCATAGGAAAATAAGGTCGCCAGCACCCAGGGGAGCGCCATCGTGACCAGCACCGACCATAAGGTGATGAACAATGCCCCCGGCCATTTGGGATATTGGCCGCGCCGGTAGGGCGGGGGGGTGAGCGAATAAAAGAGCAGATAGGTGGAGACGAACAACACCAAAGCGGTCAGCGCACGGCCTACCGCTATGGTGCCAAGCGTATCGAAACCGTCGGGCAGGATGCGCTCGACAAATTCGTCAATGCCGGTGACGAGCACCTGAAAGCTGAATGCGAACAGGAGCAGGAACACCGCGCCTATAATCACGCCGATCGCGCCCAGACGATATTCCCAGAACGGGCGCAATAACTGTGTCCCGTAAGCGCGGCGCAATATGTCGCGGATGGTTTCGATCAGGCTGCCGACCGTCCATAAACCGACCAGCGCGCCAATCCATAGCAAGGGCCCGGTGCGCGCCTGCAACACTTCATGCAGCGGCTCGACCAGCGCCCGCCCGACATTGGGCGGCATTTGCGCAAGGAGGCCATCCAAGATACGCGCGCCTTCCGCGCCTTGGCCGAACGCGCTGAACAGCGCCATTGCGGTAATGAAGAAGGGAAACAGCGCGATCAGCGCAAGATAGGCAAGATTGCCCGCATGGATGAAGCCGTCATAATAAGTGCCGACAAGGACGCGCTTGCCGATTTCGAACGGGCGGGTGCCGGGGGCGACCCGCGCGCGGCTGCTTTCCCAGCGTTCGCGCCAACCACCATGTTTGGCCGCCTCGCGCTCCTCGTGCCGCGCCCGCAAGCGCCGCGCTTCGGGCGAAAGCGGCGAATGGCCGGTGGCGGCATAGGCTGTAAAAACCTCGTCGGGATTGTCCGCGACGGTCGCGGGGCTTAGTGCGGCTTCGGCCTCTTCGGCCTCGCTGTCATTTTTCGGCGTTACCCCGTCGGTCATCGTCACACACCCAGATCAGCCCGCACCGGACGGTCATCCGACCAGCCCGCGACAAAATCCTGAAGCGCGCTATCGTCCTTGGGCAGATCAATGTCGAGCGTCACCTTCTGGTCACCGCGACTGCCATCCTTTTTGGTGAAGCCCTTGGCCTTGAGGCGCAAGGTTTTGCCCGAACTCGTGCCCTTAGGCACAGTCAGCATGACGGGGCCGTCGACGGTCGGCACTTTGACCTTGGCCCCCTCCACCGCTTCTTTAAGCGTAATCGGCAGGTGCAAGGTTACATCATCGCCATCGCGCTTGAAAAAGGGGTGGGGCTTGATGCTGAGCGTCACAATCGCATCGCCAGCGCCGCCGGGGCCTTCCTGTCCCTTGCCGCGCAATTTCATCTGGGTGCCGTCCTCGACGCCCTTGGGGAGCTTTAAATCAATCGTCTTGCCATCGGCCAGCGTGATGCGTTGCGGGGCCAAGGTTGCGGCATCAATGAAATGGACGGGGAGGCGATAGCTGATATTCGCGCCTTTGGGCGGGGGCGCGCTTTGACGGCGTCCGGCAAACGGATCGCCGCCCCCTGCGCGCCGTCCGCCACCGCCGCCGAACAGGCCTTCAAACAGGTCGCTCAAATCGACGCCATCGTCGGAAAATCCGCCCTGTCCCTGATTAAAGCCCCCTTGGCCGAAACCGCCGCCAGCGCCACCGAACGGATTGCCGCCTGCTTGGCCCCGACCGCCGCCAAAGCCGCCAAATCCGGCAAAGGCAGGATTGCCTTCCGCGTCGATTTCGCCGCGGTCAAACTGCCCGCGCTTTTCCTTATCAGACAATAAATCATAAGCCTTGGTCACATCCGAAAATTTTTCGGCGGCATTGGGCTTATCCTTGTTGCGGTCGGGGTGCAGCTCTTTGGCAAGCTTGCGATAAGCTTTTTTGATGTCGGCCTCGGTCGCCGTTTTTGCGACACCCAATGTCTGATACGGATCGGCCATACAGCGCCCAACACCCCTTATAATATTCAGTTCCGTTCCATGTGGTCAGCATGGAGGCCAAGGTCAAGCTTTGGCGGCTAATTCGCTTGCGTCGGACCGGTGCCGGGTGCCGGACCCAAGGCGGCTTGCGCGCGTTCGCCCGCATCGGCGAGCAATTTACTGTCGATTTTCGCGCCGCGCCAGCGCATCGCCCAGTGCATATGCGGCCCCGTCGCGCGGCCGGTTGCGCCGACAGCCCCAAGCTGTTGCCCCTGCCGCACGACATCGCCGGTTTTCACATCGAGCCGCGAATTATGGAGGAACACGCTGCTCAAACCATTACCATGGTCGATCATCAGGATAAGCCCTTCCAACGTGAAGGGCTTATCGGCGGCAAGGATGACCACGCCATCGGCGGGCGCGACAAAGGGCGTGCCGATGGGGACCGCAATGTCGGTGCCATTATGGTAATTGCCCGGCTCGCCGCGATAGACGCGCTGCGATCCGAAATAGCCCGACAGCCGGCCTTTCACAGGCCAGATGAAATTTTGCCGCCAGCCTTCGCTGTGCACAACCGTTGCGCGCGCGGCACCCATTTGCGCGAGTTCGCTCGCGCGGCGACGTTCGAATTCGGCGCTGGTCTTGGCGCTACCGGTGGCGCGCGCGTTGATATGTTCGATGCGCCAGTCGCCAGCAGCGACGCCGAGCGGGCGCACTATATCCGCGCCCTTGGCGCGCTTGGCGACCAAATTAGCGGTCGGCGGCGCATCGCGGTCGAAACCGATAAGGAAACGCCCATCGGCGGCAAGCGGAATTTCGCTGCCGTTCAGCAATAATGTGACCGTATCGCTTGGGGCAAGGCCGCGCACGAGGCCGCCCTGGCGCATATCGCCCTGAAGCAGAAAATCGGTGCGCACCGGGCGGGCTATCGTTACCGACGCGACGGGTTTGGATGCGGCCGGCGCGCGATTTCCGCTTTCGGCATCGCGCGCCGCATTGCCTTCACCGCTCGCAGCGCATCCGGCGCACAGCATGGCCGCGAGCGCTAGCCCCGTGCCGTTGCGGCGCATCACGCCCATGCGGTCATCAGTCCTTAGCCTTGATGCCGAGTGCGGCCTCGACCGACAATCGGGCGCTGGCATAGGCTTCCTGTTTGGCGACCGACCAATAGCGTAAATCATCGAGCGGAATCGTCCGCCCCGATATAGCGCACAACACATGGTCGCCCGCCGTCACGATCCGGAAAGTGCCATCCATATAGCGCAGCGTGGCAAGCCGGTTGTGGTTGGACATCAACATGATTTTCCTCGATTCCATCCTTTATATTAACCGCAAAAAGTTGCGAGGGGCAATCATGCGGGCGGCGTTTCCAAACCGGCGTCCTCATCCTCTACCATTTCGGACGGCCTATAACCGAGCGTATCGGTATGCCCTTCGGGGTCGGGATGGATGAGGATTTCGGTGCCGGGAAATGCGGCCATCAGCTTGGCTTCAACCGCATCCATCACATCATGCGCGTGGCGCACGGTCATGACGGGATCGACCCAGACATGGAATTGCACAAAATCATGCGCGCCGCTGGTGCGGGTGCGCAAATCATGGATGCCCTTCAATTCGGGATGGGTCATCGCCAAGTCGATAAAGCGTTTCTTTTTATCCTCCGGCCATTCCTTGTCCATGAGCTGGTCGAGCGCATCGCTGGCATTGCGCCATGCGCTCCAGATGAGCCACAGCGCGATGAGCAGGCCGAACAGCGGATCGGCCCCCGTCAGCCCCGCATATTGGTCAAGCAACAATGCGACAATTACCGCGCCGTTCAGCGCAAGGTCGCTTGCATAATGGAGGCTGTCAGCCTTGATCGCGACCGATTTGGTGCGGGCAATCACATGGCGCTGGTAGGCGATGAGCGCAAAGGTTGCGGCAATCGCGATGAGCGATACGCCGACGCCATATTCGGCATTGGCGGTGACTTGCCCGCTCCTCAGCCGCTCCACCGCATTCCAGCCGATACCGATTGCCGACACGGTGATGATGATTATCTGGAACATGGCGACAAGGGCTTCGGCCTTGCCATGTCCGAAACGATGGTCGTCATCCGCCGGTTGGGCGGCAATACGCACGCCCGCAAGCATGACGAGCGAGGCAAGCAGGTCGAGCGCGGTATCGGCAAGGCTCCCCAGCATTGCCATTGACCCGGTCTGCCACACTGCCCAGCTTTTGAGCAGTAACAGCATGACTGCGACCGATGCGCTCGCCAGCGCCGCCTTGGTGGTGAGGCTATTGCGCTCTTCCATGCCGGTTTGCGTGCTGGCCGCCATTCCGGCCTCGAGCTTGGCGTCCCCCCTCAGATGCGCGCCGCTCATGGATAGATAATCTCCGTGCGCCAGCCGCTTTCGGTGCTGTCATCGCGCAGATAGATGCTGCGTTCGTGCAGGCGGCTCTTGCGGTCGGTCCAGAATTCGATGCGCTCCGGGACAACACGATAGCCGCCCCAATGTGGCGGGCGCGGCACCGGACCGATTCCATATTTGGCCGCATATTTAGCGATGCGGGCCAGAAATTCGGCGCGGTTTTTCATCGGGCGTGATTGGTCCGAGGCCCAAGCACCGATTTGCGAATCCCTTGGCCGCGAGGCGAAATAGGCATCGGACAGCGCATCATCGACCCGCTCGACAGCGCCTTCGACACGCACTTGCCGCCGCAAGGATTTCCAGTGGAACAGCAAGGCCGCGCGCGGATGGGCCTCCAACGCCGCACCTTTACGGCTTTCGCGGTTGGTATAAAAGACAAAACCACCGCGCGATCCGTTCTCCGGGCCATGCCCTTTCAACAACACCATCCGCACCGACGGTTGGCCATCGGCATCGACCGTGGCGAGCGCCATTGCGTTGGGGTCATTGGGCTCGCTCGCTTCGGCTTCCTGAAGCCAGCGGGCGAAAAGCGCGAACGGATCTTGCAGCATATCGGTCATATCCGCCCCCATAGCCGCTGTGCAGGAGCGGATAAAGCCTGTCGCATGGGCTTGCGCAAGGTTCCACGGGAAACGCGCTGCCGCACGCGATGATTTGCGTCCGCATATCTTGGGGAAAAGCGTATCAAGCGCCCGAAAAGGGCACAAAAAAATCGCTAATATCGTCCATTGCGGCCAGCATTTTCATCTTGATGGTCGCGCCGCCATCAACATGATCGGCAGGAAGGCCGATGAGGCTACCGGTTTCCTGTCATAGGCTGCGCGGATTGTCCTCTTGGTCAAGGTGTGGCCTTGACGATCATCGCATGGTGTCCCGCCTATAGGAAACCCCCGAACGGAAAGGGATTCCTGCGCGTCTTGGGCTGTTGCAAAATCAACACAGGGTGTGCGCAATCGCGTTGCAATACGCGGCTTTGTCTTTACTCGCACTGCGTGCGCGGTCATGCCTGTTACATCTGCGCGGAATGTCAGTCAGGAGGGCTGCGACTCACGCCGATATTCAATAATATTTGAAGGACTGGATCGTGAAAAAATCACAAATTTTGAAAGCGGGCACGGCGTCTTTTGCGCTTAGCCTGGCGCTCGTATCGGCGCCGGCATTTGCCCAAGATACCACAGACGCAGCGGCTCAGCCGGTTGCGCAGGCGGAAACCACGTCGACGGGAGATGATCCCATCGTTGTGACCGGTTCGCTTATTAAGAACCCCAACCTTGAACGCGCAACCCCGGTCAATGTGACCACGGCTGATGACATCGAAATGCTTCAGTCGAACGTTGCCGAAGAAATCCTGCGCGAAATTCCGGGTGTTGTTCCCTCGATCGGTTCGGCGGTCAACAACGGTAACGGTGGTTCGTCTTTCGTGAACCTTCGCGGCCTTGGCGAAAACCGCAACATCGTCCTTCTGGACGGCACGCGCATGACGCCTGCCGACCTTAACGGCCTGTTCGACCTTAACAACGTGCCGCTCGCGCTGATCGAGCGCGTTGACGTACTGACCGGCGGTGCATCGACCACTTATGGCGCCGACGCTGTGTCGGGTGTTGTCAACTTTGTGACCCGCCGTGACTTTGCCGGTATGGAAGCCACCGCTGGCTACCAGCTCACCGAACAGGGTGACGGTGCCGTGTTCCGTGCCGACGTGACCGTTGGTGCGAATTTCGACGATGGCCGTGGTAACGCGGTTCTGAGCATCGGCTATCAGGAAGCGGATCCTGTCTATCAGGGCGCGCGTGATTTTTCGGAGTTTTCGATTGATTCCTATAGCGGTTCAATCGGTGGTTCCGGCACGGCAACACCGACCCGTTTTTCGGGAACTCGCGCAGTAGGTGCGGGCACGACGCCTCCGGGTTCAATCGTTGGCATGAGCACCGTCATTGATCCTGAAACGGGGCTTCCGCTTCCCATAATTGCGATCAACCCGAATGGCGTGGCCAATGGCGGTACGCGTCAGATCGACGCTAATGGAAATGCGGTTGCACCATATTCCACCTTTAACTTCAACCCGTTCAATATTTTCCAAACGCCGTTCAAGCGTTACAATATGTTCGGTTCCGCGCGTTACGAAGTGAGCGATGCCGTAGAAGTTTACACGCGTGGTCTGTTCTCGAAGAACGTGGTTAGTACCATTGTTGCACCGTCCGGTGCGTTCGGTCTGCCGGTCGAAATTAACCTCAACAATCCTTATTTGCCGGCAGCACTGCGTAACCAATTCTGCGCCTTTAACGTTGCCCAGCCGGTGGCGGGTGTGGATGCTAACGGCAACCCGACTTCGGCGGTTGTTGGCTATACGCCGCGCTTTACGGCTGCGGAATGCGCTGCCGCTGCAACGGCCACGGGTCCCGACGATCCGAATTATCGCACGGTGGAGACCAGTATTTCGCGTCGTGCTTCGGAATATGGTCCGCGTGTCAGCAACTTTACCACGACCTATTTCGACTATAAACTCGGTTTCCGTGGCGGGATTACGGACTCGATCGATTGGGATATTTTCGGCGCCTATGGCGAAAGCGAAAATGTTCAGGTCCAGAAAGGGTACTGGCTAAACTCGCGCGTTCGTCAGGCGTTACTGGCGGACAGCACCACAGAATGCCAGGACACGTCGAACGGCTGTGTTCCGCTCAATATTTTCGGCGCTGACGGCACGATTACTGCACCGATGAATGCTTTCCTAAACGCGGAGAGCCAGGTTTCGGTCAAGACGACCCTTGCTCAGGCACGTGGCACAATCAGTGGCGATCTCGGCTGGGCAATCCCCATGGCGAACGACCCGGTTGCGTTCGCTTTGGGTGCAGAATATCGTAATTATACGGCAACCCAACAGTCCGACCTGCTTTCACAATCGGGCGATATGGGCGGTGCCGGCGGTGCATCGCCGAATATCAGCGGTGGCTTTAAAGTGTGGGAAGCGTTTGGGGAACTTGTGCTTCCGCTCATTCAGGATAAGCCGTTTTTTGAAGATCTGACGCTTGAAGGCGGTCTGCGTTATTCGAGCTATTCGGTTGATGCGCCAAGCAAGCCGAAATATGACACTTGGACTTGGAAGGCTGGCGGTAGCTGGACTCCCGTGTCGGGCGTGAAGATCCGTGGTAATTATGCTCATGCTGTCCGTGCGCCGAACATCAGCGAGCTGTTTGCTCCGCTCAACACGATCCTTACTAACCTGCAAACGGATCCTTGCGCGGGTTCTAACCCGGTCGGCAATGCCAATCTTGCAGCGGTTTGTATCGCTCAGGGTGCACCGGCGGGTACGATCGGCAATATTCTGCCCCCGAGCTCTGCTCAAGCAAACTCGCAACAAGGCGGCAACCTTAACCTGAAGCCTGAAACTTCCAATAGCTGGACTTTGGGATTGGTACTTCAGCCCTCGGCTCTTTCCGGTTTCTCGGCATCGCTTGATTATTACAAGATCAAGATCAAAGATGCGATTACGACGATGACCCCGGGTGATGCTATCAGTGCGTGTTACGATAACATCTCTGCTGCAAGTGTAACCGATCCCGCTTGTACGGTAATCCGCCGTAACCCGCTTACCGGTGGCCTTGACGGGGACTCGCAGACTACGCCTGGTCTGTATTTGCCGCTTTCCAACCTCGGTAAACTCAGCACTGACGGGTTTGACCTTTCGGTCAACTACCGTAAGGATATCGGCTTCGCGAACTTCAGCTATGCCTTCAACGGCAACTGGACGCGTAGCTCGAAATTCCAAGCGACTCCGTCCAGCGTTAATCGCGAATGCACCGGCTACTACAGCGTGAACTGCGCGTCGATCCAGCCCGAATGGTCATTCTCGCAGCGCTTCACTTTGGGCTTCGAAGATGTGGATGTTTCGCTTCTGTGGCGCTTCCTCAGCAAGTCGAAGTTTGAGCCTCTGCAGCTTGCTGCTGATGCTGAATATGCCGAAGCGAACAAAAATGTCTCGCTCGCTAATGGAGGTTGCCCGGACTATAACGGTGCCGATCCGGGTGCGTGCATGGTCAATCCGGAATTCCGGAGCATCAAAGCGAAGCATTATTTCGACCTGACGACGCGCTTCATGGTTACGGACAATCTGTCGGTCACGCTGACCGCACAGAATCTGTTCAACACGAAGCCGAAAGTTGTCGGTAACTCGATCGGTTCGACCAGCTACAACAGCGGTAACGTTTATCCGTCGACTTACGACGCGCTGGGCCGCCGCTATGGTGTCGCAGTGAAACTGAAATTCTGATTTTCAGAATATAGCTAAGAAAGGGGAGCGGGTCTTTTTAAAGGTCCGCTCCTTTTTTATGAAAAGCCGATGCGTCCGTTTCGGTGGTAATTTCGCGAGCGACTATATGGTCGTTTTTCTTTGGACGTGCATCGGATTTGGGGATATATTTGAGTCTATGAAAAAGTTGATCTTCATCATGGCCGCAGTGGCGCTCCCGCTGACGGCCAATGCGCAAACCGCGCCTGTGCAAACCGATACCGCCAAGGCAGCGCCCGCCGCGACCAAAACGGCCAGCACAGATAAGACCGGAGCCGCCAAAGAGCGCATGGTTTGCCGCCGGGTTGAAGTCACCGGCTCGCTCGTCAAGCGCGGTAAAGTGTGCAAGTCTTCGTCCGAATGGGCGCGCATTATCGAACGTGGCAATGACAATGCGCGGCGTACACTTGAATCGGGCATGGCGTGCGCCGGTGGGCCGAGCTGTAACGGCGGCATGTGAGAGGGGTGTAGCCGCATCCATTCGCTGCGGCTGGCGTGCATAAAATTACGGGTGTCCGTCCGGTGTGGCGGTAGATTCCAGGCGGATTATGACGCTACTTATGGCGAGTTTCCGTTACTTTGTCTTGCGCACCGCAATCCACTGGAACGGGGGTTTACTGCGCATGAGGATTTACTGCGCATGAGGGTGTGCGCTACCGAACGGTGGTGCTCAATCCGGCAGGAGTGGTGCGGGCTGGGCGAGTGACACGCCCGCATTTTTCGCAACTGCTGCGGCCCATAGGCTGACCTTTTCGATTTCATCGCCATAGGCCGCGCGGGCCTGTTGCTGTTCCTCGCGGCGCTGGTCGGGGTCAAACGCGGTGCCCGTCTTGCTGTGGCGGCGGAGCGCGGGATTATCGGCCAAGCTAGCTGCTTGGGCGGCATCGCGTCCGAAATGGATCGCGAGCGCGGCGACCGCCTTACCCTGATCGGACATCAGGGTTTCGCTATCGAGCGAGCGTAGCCGCTCTGGTCCGACCCGTGCGGCGAGGGCTTGGAATATGGCGTGCTGGGCGAGCCAGCCGACCGCAGCGACCTGTAAATCGGTGAGGCGGAAATAATCCTTGGCTTCGAAACCGAGGTTGAGCGCGCCTTCCTGTAACAAGCCTTCCAGCAATTCGCGCGCCCATAACCGGCACCACATGCCCTTGCGCGCGACCGAGGCGAGAAAGACAGGCAGAGGGGCGTAGAGGAACAGCGCATTGCTGTCCGGCCGGATCGCCAGCATCGCGCCCGCCAGCGTATTGAGCACGTTAGACGGCTTGATAATCACCGGCTCGCCCGTCGCAAAGGGCCGCGCGAGCAAGGTCAGCGCATCGCCCAGCGCGCGCGCGACATCGGGCGGCTGAAATTCTCCGCGCCGCCGGTAGCCGACAATATCGTTGAGGATGACCGGTTCGCTCAGCCCCATGGCAATGCCATGATGGTCCATCGCGCGCACCAGCATGGTCGATGCGCAAAAGGCCGAATGGAAGATGAAATGCGCGGTGCCCTGAGGCGCGCCCGTGACAGCCTCCTTCCGGTCAAACGCAACCACCGGCGCGTCGCCGATATTATCGTCGGTGAGAAAGGAGATTTCGCGGTGCCGCGCGCGGGGTACATGATAGAAGCGGATACGGTCCGCTTGGGCGTCATAACGGTGCGCGAGCCATTCGGCATCGGCAACAAAGAGGGGGTTGGAAACGGCCATATGCGGTGTAATGCGACGGCGAGCGGACGGAGGCAAGCGCCGTGTGCTTGCCGGACCGCTTACCGCAACCACTTGCCACAGCCACTGGCCAAAACCACTTGCCAGAACCACTTGCTTGAACCGCAAAACTATCGCGCGTAAGCATCGGCTATGACAGCTTCTTCTTCCCAAACCCCGGCGGACCATGCCGCTTCCCTAGCCAGTGCAGGCGAGGCCAATGGCCATGGCATGAACGCGCTGAAGCAAGGCGCATTTGATGCGGCCATCGCTTATTTCGCGCGGGCCTGTGCGCTCGATCCTGAAGCCGGTCCTTTATGGCGCAATCTTGCGACCGCCTATCGCAACAAGGACGATGATGCAGGCGAGCGGACAGCGCTGGACCATGCGCTGGATTGCGACCGGACCGACTTTATGGCGTGGCTGCGCAAGGCCGAGCTGCTTGAACGATTAGGTGAAGCCGTGCCTGCGATGGAGGCATGGTCGGGTGTTCTCCAAATGGCGGTGCAGTTTGACCCGCTGCCCGAAGGTCTCGCCCCGGTCCTTGACCATGCGCGCGATTATATTGCCGCGCAAACCAGTGCGATCAGCGACCATATTGCGGCCCGTTTAGGCGCGGATATAGAGCAAGCCGACGAAACCTCGCGCCGCCGCTTGCGGGCCTTTACCGACATTGCAGCAGGCAAAAGGCGGACATACCAGAATGAATGTTCGGGGCTGCATTATCCATTCCTGCCCGCCGACGAATTTTTCGATGCGCGCCATTTTCCCTGGTTTGAAGCTTTGGGTGCGCAGACAGATGCGATTCGCGCCGAATTACTGGACCTTATGGAAAATGGCACGGACGCGATGCGGCCTTATGTCCGGATGGAAAAAGGGACGCCCGACAATAAGTGGAGCGGGTTGGACCATAATCTTGATTGGACCGCCTGTTTCCTGTGGGAATATGGGGAGCCGAATCTGCCGGTACTCGACCGTTGCCCCGCAACAAAGGCAGCGATGGAGGCTGTCCCGGGCGCGCGAATTCCGGGCCGTGCGCCCAATGTGTTTTTCTCGATCCTGCGCCCCCACGCACATATTCCCCCGCATACTGGCGTGAGCAATACGCGTGCTATCATACATCTTCCACTCATCGTTCCAGAAAATTGCGGGTTTCGCGTTGGTGGTGAAACCCGTAAATGGGTCGAAGGCGAAGCATTCGCTTTCGACGATACAATCGAACACGAAGCATGGAACAAAAGCGACCAATTACGCGCCGTGTTAATCTTTGATGTTTGGAACCCGCATTTGGCGAAGGCCGAGAAAGACCTTATCGCGCGCTTTTATGCTGAGACGGATGTTGCGGGCCATCGTCCCGCAAGCTGATTTGTCAGGACATCCACGGTCAAGGTTTAACCCTTGTAGTCGTGTGGCAAATTCATCACAGGTTCAGCAAAATAGCGGCGTTTGCTGCCCTACACCTTTACTCAAAGCGCCCGAATAGGCATCAGGCAAACTATCGAGGCGTTTGTGCCTATTTTTCGATGAATTCAGGGCTTAGCGATATCAAGATCGCTAAAAATAAAAGGGATAGGATCGTGAAAAAGATCACTCAATTAAATCTGGGCGTCGCAAGCGCTGTTATGGGCTTGGCGCTCATTTCCGCGCCTGCCTATGCACAAGATGCGACCGAAGAAGATGCGGTTGCAACCGCAGCGGATACACGCGATGAAGCCATCGTTGTTACCGGTTCGCGCATCCGTCGCCCGAATCTGGAATCGGCAGTTCCGGTGACGACCATTGCCGGCGAGCAATTCTTCCAGCAAAGCGACACCAATATCGGTGACGCGCTTAACGATATGCCGCAACTGCGCAGCACCTTTGCACAACAGAATCCGGGTCTTGGCATCGGTATTGCCGGCCTTAACCTGCTTGACCTTCGTGGCTTGGGCACTGCTCGCACGCTGGTTCTCGTCAATGGCCGTCGTCACGTTCCTGCCGACATTTTGAACAATGCGGTTTCGCCTGACGTCAACACCATTCCGAACGACCTCATCGAGCGCGTCGACATCGTGACGGGCAGCCAGTCCGCTACTTATGGTTCGGACGCTATTGCGGGCGTGGTTAACTTCGTGCTGCGCCGCAATTTCGATGGTGTTCAAGTGCGTGGTCAAGTCGGCGTGGCCGACGAAGGCTTCGGTGGCAACCAGTATATTTCGGCAATGGCAGGCAAGAATTTTGCCGATGGCCGCGCCAATATCACGCTGCATGGTGAATATTCGCGTCAAAAGCGTATTTTTGCGTCGGACATTTCCTCGATGCGTCGTCAGGACGGTTTCCTCGTCGTCGATGTCGACACCGGCGGTCTTCCCAATGGTAGCGACGGCTTCCCTGATCGCGCTTATTTCCGCGACATTCGCACCGCGAGCATCCACCGTTACGGTTTGGTCCCCATCACCCAGTCGGGTTCCAACGCGACTTGCGGGACCGGCATTGGTTCGACCAATGGCGGGCCGGGCTTGGGTTCAGGCACGACGGTGGGTACTCCCTATAACTGCACCTATATTTTCTCCCAAGACGGCACCTTGTCACCACAAACCGGTACGCGTGTTGGTCAAGGCATTATCGGCGGCATTGTCGGTGGCAATGGGCAGAACGGTCGTGAAGGCAAGCTGCTTTCGGTTATGCCGTTCAGCGAACGCTACAACTTCAACTTCTTGGGTCACTTCACTGTTTCGGACGCATTTGAACCCTTTATTGAAGCCAAGTGGAACCGCGTGAACGCACTTGGTAACAACGCAGGCCCGTCGTTCATGCAGGGCACCTTTGGCCAGCTTGACCTTCGTGAACGCGTTCGCTTGGATAACCCGTTCCTGACAGGCGCTCAGCGTTCGACGATTGCCAACGCCATTCTCGCTTCCGGCTGTAATACCAGTCTGAGTGCAGCGTGTAATGTGACAGGCATCGGCAGTTCGTTTAACCGCACCACACGGACGGATGGCAATGGCAGCCAAGGTATTGGCGGACCACTCAACGCAGCGGATATTGCTGCGATCAATGCAGGCACCTATCGCTTCGTCCTTTCGCGTCACTTGCTCGACGCCGGAATTCGCGACGAAGAGTTCCAGCGCGATACTTTCCGTATTGTCGGTGGTGTCCGCGGCACGTTCAACGATGACTGGAACTATGAAGTTTCGGCCAACTACGGCAAATTCAAGCAAAAGACGACGACTTATGGCTATCTTGATCGCCAGCGGTTCGTTCTTGCGCTGGATGCCGGTCGCAACCCCGTTACCGGACAAATCCAGTGCCGCGCACAATTCGACCCGACGGCCCGTGTTCCGTTCGCGGGCGGTTCCGCGCGTCTCGACGCCGATATCGCTGCATGCGTTCCCTATAACCCGTTTGGCGGGGCCGATAACAGCGCGGCTGTTAAATATTTCAGCTATAACGCGCACACCCGTGCGAGCCTTGAGCAGCTTGACCTGACGGCGTTCGTCGGCGGCGATCTGGGCTTCGAACTTCCGGGCGGCCCGATCAGCTTCGTGCTTGGCGGCGAATATCGTCGTGAACGCGCAAGCTATATCGACGATGATTATGTCGGTACGGGTGCAACCAACGCAGTTGTCATTGGCGATTTCGATCCGCCGACCTTCTCGGTCAAGGAAGCCTTTGGCGAAATCCGCGTTCCGTTGCTCAAGGACATGCCTTTCGCGCATGAACTGACACTGACGGGTGCAGGCCGTGTGTCGGATTATAATGGTGCGACTGGTACGGTATGGACGTATAACTTCGGAGGCGAATATGCGCCCATCCCGGATATCCGTTTCCGTGCAGGCTATGGTCGCGCTGTCCGCGCTCCGAACGTTTCGGAAACGGCGTTCCCCCAAGTCCCGAACTTTGCGCCTGGTTTCCAGGATCCCTGTTCGTCCGGCCAGATCGCAAATAATCCGAGCCGCACGGCAAACTGCCAAGCTGATTTAGGCGCTTTGTTAGGTAACATTCCCAACGTTACATATTCGCTGCCGATCATCAGCGGCAGTAACCCTGATCTGAAGGCAGAAAACTCGAAGTCATTGACCATCGGCGCGGTGCTCACACCCAGCTTCATTCCGGGTATGTCTCTGAGCGTCGACTATTATGACATTCAGGTAGATAATGTGATCGTGTCACTTTCGGCGCAATCGATTGTAAATGCATGCTATGACCAGCCCAATCTGGACAACCAGTTCTGTGGCCTCTTCACGCGCTGGCGTGGTCCGGGCAACAGTCCGGGTAATTTCATTCCAGGCCAGATTCTCGAAAACTCGCTGGTGTCTTCGCCGCTCAACTTCGCTAAGCGCGTTCGTCGCGGCATTGACGTGAACTTTGCGTATCGCAAAAATTTGAGCGACAATGTCACCTTGGATACCAGCCTCGTTTACGTGCATGGTATCAAGTCGAGCAACTACGAGAACCCGTCGCTTCCCAAGTTCGAGAACCGTATTCTCAGCGAGTTGGGCGATCCTAAGGATGAATTCCGCTTTGACGCGGACCTCAAGGTCAACGAATTCACCTTCGGCTATCGTATGCGTTACATCGGCCCGATGTATCTCAACGCTTATGAAGATGTGAACGAACTGCCCTCGGCTTGTACGCCTGCCGGTTGTCCGCCGCTGAACGCGGATTATGCAGACACCATCAAATATCCGAAGGTGTTCTACCATGACCTGCGTTTCGCATGGGACCTCAAGGATCTTGGCGGCTTCGGCAAGGACTTCCAGTTCTACGCCGGTGTGGACAATGTCCTCGACAAGGCGCCGCCGCTGGGTAGCACGGCGACCGGTGCAGGTAGCGCGATCTATGACGTTCGTGGCCGCAGCTTCTATGCAGGCTTCCGCGCACGGTTCTGATAACGAAGACAGACCATTAAAAGAGGGGCCGGAAGCAGTTTCCGGCCCCTTTTTTTTATCCTATAGCAATGGCATGACAGGAGCATCGGCAGACAGGATTACGGCACATGCAGACGCCTTGGTGCAACAAGGCCGGATAAGCGATGCCTATTCTATGCTGGAGCGCGAGGCTTTGGCGGGTCACGGTCCGGCGGCGATGCATCTCGCGCAATGGCGGCTGTCGGGGCAGATTATCCGGCGCGATCTGGGTTTGGCGCGGCAATATTATGGGCTGGCGGCGAAATCCGGCATTGCGCAGGCCTTCGATATTTATGTGGCATTGTTGGCGAGCGGTGCCGGAGGGCAAAGCCGGGACTGGTCCAACGCACTTTCCCTATTAGCGCAGAGGGCCGGAGAGGACTCGGTTGCCGCGCGACAAAGCGATCTTCTCGCCGTTATGGACATAAATGAAGATGGCGATCCGCGCGGGCGCTGGCAGGCGGAAACATTATGTGCCAACGCACCGTTTGTCCGCCGCTTCGAACATTTTCTGACCGAAGCGGAGTGCGGCTATCTGGTCGACAAGGCATTACCCATGCTGCAACCGGCGGTTGTTGTCGACCCGCAATCCGGGCAATTTATTGCCGATCCGGTCCGGCGGTCGCGTTCGGCAGCATTTCCCTTCATTCTGGAAGATCCGGTGATTCACGCCATCAACCGGCGTATCGCCCGCATAACTGCGACAGACTATGACCAAGGCGAGCCGCTCCAGCTATTATGTTATCAGTCCGGCGACGAGTATCGGCTTCACAGCGATACTTTGCCCGTCGGCCATAACCAGCGCACCGACACTTTCCTCATTTGTTTGTCGACCGGTTTCGAGGGCGGGGCGACGGTCTTTCCGCGCGCGGCGTTAAGCTGGCGCGGGGCAATCGGCGAAGCTTTGCATTTCCGCAATGTCGACACGTCCGGCGCACCCGATCCCTTGGCCTGGCACGCCGGTGAGCCGGTGACACAGGGCGTCAAATATATGCTGTCCAAATGGATCCGGCACGAACCCTTAGATATTTCGGGGCCGCCGGGACGGCCTTTTTGAGGTCAACCCTGCTGATATGAAAAAAGCCGGAAGATTATCTCTCCGGCTTTTTTGGGTTGGAGGTGTATGACTTATTCGACCTTCAACACCAGCCCGCCGTCGCCTTCATCGACTTTGACCGTAGAACGGTCGGGGACTTCGCCTTTGAGGATCATGTCGGCGAGCGGGTCTTGCAGATATTTCTGCACCGCGCGTTTCAAGGGCCGCGCGCCATAGACCGGATCATAGCCGACCCGTCCGAGCCACGCCTTGGCGCTGTAGGTCAGGTCGAGCGTCACCTTGCGGTCATTGAGCAATTTCTGCACGCGCGCCACCTGAATATCGACAATGCCGCCCATATGCTCCGCGCCCAAGCGGTGGAACAGGATGATTTCGTCGAGGCGGTTCAGGAACTCCGGACGGAAATGGCTGCGCACCACGTCCATCACTTGCGGTTCGACCTTCTCGACCGTTTCGCCTTCTTTGAGGTCCACTAGATATTGGCTGCCAAGGTTGGAGGTCAGGATGATGAGCGTGTTGGTGAAATCCACCACGCGGCCCTGTCCGTCGGTGAGGCGGCCATCATCCAGCACTTGCAGCAGGATGTTGAACACATCGGGATGCGCTTTTTCAACCTCGTCGAACAACACGACCTGATAGGGGCGACGGCGCACCGCTTCGGTGAGGACGCCCCCTTCATCATAGCCGACATAGCCCGGAGGCGCGCCGATGAGGCGCGCGACGCTATGCTTTTCCATAAATTCCGACATGTCTATGCGGACCATCGCATTGTCATCGTCAAACAGGAAACCCGCGAGCGCCTTGGTGAGTTCGGTCTTGCCGACCCCGGTGGGGCCAAGGAACAGGAAGGAGCCGAGCGGACGGTTGGGGTCTTGCAACCCTGCGCGCGAGCGGCGCACGGCGGTGGAGACGGCCTTCACCGCATCCTGCTGGCCGATGACGCGCGCGGCCAGTTGCAGCTCCATCGAGAGCAATTTCTCGCGCTCGCCTTCCATCATCCGGTCCACCGGGATGCCGGTCCAGCGCGACACCACGCCCGCAATATCGCTGTCGGTCACTTCCTCGCGCAGCATCGCGGCATTTTGCGTGTCGCCTGCCGCTTTTTGCGCTTCCTCAAGCTGTTTTTCGAGCGTCGGGATGGTGCCATATTGCAATTCCCCCGCCTTGCCGAGATCGCCGGAGCGTTGCGCCTGCTCCAGTTCCGCGCGTGCCGAGTCGAGCTTTTCCTTAATCTTGGCCTCGCCCGCAATCTTGTCCTTCTCGCCCTGCCAGCGCGTGGTGAGTTCGGCGGATTGCTGCTCCAGATTGGCAAGTTCGGTTTCAAGGGTCGCGAGCCGATCCTTGGATGCGGCATCGCTTTCCTTCTTGAGCGCCTCGCGTTCAATCTTCATCTGGATGATGCGGCGGTCGAGATTTTCGATCTCTTCGGGCTTGGATTCGACCTCCATGCGCAGCCGCGATGCGGCCTCGTCCATCAGGTCGATAGCTTTATCGGGGAGGAAACGGTCGGTGATATAGCGGTTCGACAAAACGGCCGCCGCCACCAGCGCGCCGTCGGTGATGCGCACGCCGTGGTGGAGTTCATATTTTTCCTTGAGGCCGCGCAGGATCGAAATCGTATCCTCGACCGTCGGTTCGCCGACAAACACGGGCTGGAAGCGGCGTTGCAGCGCGGCATCCTTTTCGACATATTTCTGATATTCGTCGAGCGTGGTTGCGCCGATGCAATGGAGTTCACCGCGCGCAAGGGCGGGCTTCAACAAATTGCCCGCATCCATCGCGCCTTCGGATTTGCCCGCGCCGATAAGCGTGTGCATTTCGTCGATGAACAGGATGATGTCGCCCTCGGCCTGTTTGACCTCGTCGAGCACGCCCTTCAGCCGCTCTTCAAATTCGCCGCGATATTTGGCGCCCGCGATAAGCGAGCCCATGTCGAGCGCCATCAACGTGCGGTCTTTCAATGTATCGGGCACGTCGCCATTGGCAATGCGCAGCGCAAGCCCCTCGGCAATTGCGGTCTTGCCGACGCCAGGCTCACCGATAAGCACGGGATTATTCTTGGTGCGGCGCGCAAGAATCTGGATGGTGCGGCGGATTTCCTCGTCGCGGCCAATCACCGGATCGAGCTTGCCCGCATGGGCATCGGCGGTCAAATCGCGCGCATATTTTTTGAGCGCATCATAGCGGTCTTCCGCGCCTGCGGTGTCGGCATTGCGGCCCTTGCGCAATTCATTGATCGCGCCGTTCAGCGCCTCGGCACTGACGCCCGCATCCGCGAGCGCCTTGCCGCAGGGCGAATTTTTGGCGAGGGTGAATGCCTGCAACAAGCGTTCGACGGTGACATAGCTGTCCCCCGCCTTGGTCGCGAGTTGCTCGGCGGAATCGAGCAGGCGCACCGCATCATTGTTGAGGCCGGGCGTCGATTGCGCGCCGGACCCGGATACGGCCGGAATTTTGGCCAGTGCCGCATCGACGCCTTCGAGTGCGCGCTTGGGGTCGCCGCCTGCCTTGCGGATAAGGCCGGCGGCCATGCCTTGCGTGTCTTCGAGCAAGGCTTTCAAAATATGTTCGGGGGCAATCTGCTGGTTATTTTCGCGGATTGCGACGGTTTGCGCGGCTTGGAGAAAGCCTTTGGCGCGGTCCGTAAATTGTTCGAGGTTCATGAAACCGATCCCTGGATAGTGATGCTCTGCATCGGAATATAGTGTTGCCAATATGCAACACAAGGGGGTCAGATCAAGAAAAGCAAAGGATTTTCCCGCGCACAAGTTCGCCTGATTTTACAAGGCTGAGGGCGGGGAGGGGGAAGGGTGATTGCGGCGGTCGGGCGCGGTATTTGCACCACGCGCGCGTCAATCATCAACATGGCTCAACACACTTCGAACGTCTCGCAGAAAAGTTGGATGCTCCATTCCAACTGCTGGCGTTCTATGCCGCCTTCATCAATGCCCACCAAAGTTTTGAAATGGGCGTCGGCAAAAATCATCGCGTTGAACAATCGTGCGGCGGCGGCGGGGTCGGGGAAATTGGCAAGCCCTTCGCGGTTCCATGCGGTAAACAGGTCAGCGAGCTTCTGGATCGTCGGCAAATGAACGCCATGATACATGCCAACCGCAAAGTCGCGGTCGCGGAAACTTTCGGTGACGATCATGCGGGCGAGCGCGACCGTGCGGGGCGACTTCATGATCTCGAATTTGGACCGCGCAAAATGGGCGAGCGCGGCGGACGGGGGCATCGCCACTTCTTCGTCACCAAACGGGCAATGCTGGGCCTCGTCGCGCCATTGTTCGGCAATTGCGCGCAACAGGCCTTTTTTATTGCCGAACATTTCATAGAGCGTTGCAAGCGATCCGCCCGACCGTTTCACCACTTCGGCAAGGCTAGTATTGTCATAGCCCTGCTCCAGAAACAAAGCCTCGGCCGCCGCGATAATCGCGCTTCGCCGTTCGTCGCGCCGCGATGCGGGTGAACCGGCCTTGGGACGGTCCTCAGGGCAATAGATTGTTTTGGTCACGATTTTTCTCTCACTACTCTCTTGCCAATTCTGTAATTTCGATTACAGGGCAATGCAACCCCTTCGCAGTTTCTGCGTTTGGACATCGGATTAAAATATCTTCAGGGTGATTTCATGAATAGCGTCCGCCGCCTCCGGGTAGTTTACGGATCGGCCATCGCATTGGCGCTGGCTGCTTGTTCCCAAAGTGCGCCGCCGCAAATGCCGCCCGCCGAAGTCACGGTGGTGACCGTGAGTAGCGCGCCGGTTCCCAATGTCATCGAACTGCCCGCCCGTGTGCAGGCGTTCCGCACCGCCGAAGTGCGCGCGCGCGTCGATGGCATTATCGAGCGCCGCCTGTTTGACGAAGGCAGTTTTGTCGGCGCGGGCAAGTCGCTGTTCCAGATTGACCCGCGCCAGATGCGCGCGGCGTCCAATGCCGCCAATGCGAGCCTTGCGCGCGCGCAGGCTTCGGCCACCAATGCGCGGCAGGTGGTCAATCGCTACCAGCCCTTGCTCGCCGACCAAGCGATCAGCCGTCAGGAATATGAAGCGGCGATTGCCGCGCAGCGCACCGCCGAAGCCGATGTGCAATCGGCGCGCGCACAGCTTGATTCGGCGCGGCTCAATCTGGGTTATGCGTCGGTGACGGCACCGATTTCGGGCCGTGTCGGCCGCGCCCAAGTGACCGAAGGCGCGCTGGTGAGTGCGGGGCAGGGGACGTTGCTCACCACCATCGAACAGATTGACCGCGTTTATGTGAACTTTTCCCAATCGAGCGCGGACCTTATGGCGCTGCGCAACGATATCGGGTCGGGCAAGCTCAACCTGCCGCAACTGGAGCGGGTCGAAGTGCAGTTGGTGCTGGAAGATGGCCGCGTCCATCCGGTTGTCGGCCATCTCGATTTCCTTGACCTGTCGATCAATGAAGCGACCGGCACCGCAGCGTTGCGCGCGGAATTTCCGAACCCCGGCAATATCCTCCTCCCCGGCCAATTTGTCCGCGCGCGGATTTTGGCCGGCACCCGCCCCGATGGCGTGCGTATCCCGCAACGCGCGGTCAAAATGGCCGCCGAAGGGGCGAGCGTGATGGTGCTGGACGCCAAAAATAATGCAACCGCACGGCCGGTAAAGGTCGGCGAATTGTCCGACGGCCAATGGTCTATCCTTCAAGGATTGAAGCCCGGCGACCGGGTGGTGGTTGATGGTGCGCAGAAAATCCAGCCGGGCAAGCCGGTCAAGCCGGTCCCTTATAAGCCCGGCGCGCCTAAACCGCCTGCCAAGGCTGCGCCTGCCGCTGCGGCCCCTGCGAAACAATAACGGAAAAGGTCTTTATGTCCCCCCGTTTCTTCATCGACCGCCCCATCTTCGCCTGGGTTATCGCTATCGGTATTTTGATGGCCGGTTTCATCGCGCTGCGCGGTTTGCCGATCGAGCAATATCCCTCGGTCGCGCCGCCATCGCTGACGATCAGCGCGACCTATCCCGGCGCGGATGCCTCGACGCTCGAACAAAATGTCACGCAGGTGATCGAGCAGGAGCTGAACGGGGTCGAAGGCTTTCTGTATATGGCGTCGAGCAGCCAGTCGAACGGCGCAGCCTCGATTACGCTGACCTTTGAATCCGGCACCGATATTGATGCGGCGCAAATGGAGGTGCAGAACCGCCTGCGCCGCGTCGAGCAACGCTTGCCCGAAGAAGTGCGGCGTCAAGGGATTCAGGTGACGGAGGCGAATTCCGGCTTCCTCATGATCGTCGCGCTCACCTCCAAGTCGGGCAATACCGACCCGATGGTCATCAACAATTACGCCAATACGCGCCTGCTCGACGAATTGCGGCGTGTGCCGGGCGTCGGCAATGTTCAGGCGTTCGCGCCCGAATATGCGATGCGCATCTGGCTCGATCCCGACAAGCTCGCCACGTTCAACCTGTCGGCAAGCGAAGTTTTGGGCGCGGTCAAGGAACAGAATAGCCAGACACCGGGCGGCCAGCTTGGCGACCAGCCGATTGCCTCGGGGACCGAAATCAACGCGGTGATTACGACGCAAGGCCGGTTTACGACGCCGGAGCAATTTTCCGGCATCATCCTGCGCGCCAATCCCGATGGTTCGGCGGTAACCTTGGGCGATGTGGGGCGCGTCGAACTGGGCGCGGCAAGCTATCTTTTCTCGTCGGAACTCAATGGCAAGTCGATGGCCGGTATGGCTGTCCAGTTGACGCCGGGCGCGAACGCGCTTTCGACCGCAGAGGGCGTCAAGGCGCGCATGGCGGAACTGGAAAAAACCTTCCCGCCCGACTTTGCCTGGTCGGTGCCTTATGACACCACGCCGTTCATCCAATTGTCGATTGACGAAGTGGTGAAAACGCTTGTCGAAGCGATGATCCTTGTGTTCCTCGTCATGTTCCTGTTCCTGCAAAACTGGCGCGCGACGGTCATTCCGACGGTGGTGGTGCCGATTGCGCTGGCGGGCGCGTGTCTTGGCCTGTGGATGCTCGGCTATTCGATTAACGTGCTGACCTTGTTCGGCATGGTGCTGGCCATCGGTATTCTGGTCGATGACGCGATTGTCGTGATCGAAAATGTCGAGCGCATCATGTCCGAAGAACATTTGCCGCCTTATGAAGCGACGGTGAAAGCGATGGGGCAGATTACCTCGGCGATTGTCGGGATTACGCTCGTGCTTATCGCGGTGTTCATCCCGATGGCGTTCTTCCCCGGGTCTACCGGCGGGATTTACCGGCAATTTTCGATGACCTTGGCGATCTCGATCGGCTTTTCGGCTTTCCTTGCACTGACCTTGACGCCTGCCTTGTGCGCGACATTGTTGAAGCCGCATGAGGAAACCCAGCGGCGCGGCCCGGTGGGCGAGCGGGTCGACCGTTTCTTTGACTGGTTCAACAATTGGTTCGGCCGCACGACGGACAAATATCAGGGCGGCGTCGGCAAGATGCTGTCGCGTCCGCTGCGCTGGCTGGCCGTATTCGTCGCGCTAGTCGCGGTCACGGGCCTGCTGTTCATGCGCCTCCCCGGATCCTTCCTGCCTCAGGAGGACCAGGGCTATCTGATTACCGTCATCCAGGCCCCGCCGGGCGCGACGACGCAGCGCACCGATCTTGCCACCAGTCAGGCCAAGGCTTTCTTCTCGGCCCAGCCGCAAGTGCAGAATATGGTGCTGGTGCGCGGGTTCAGCTTTTTCGGGCAGGGCCAATCCAACGCGATCATGTTCACGCCTTTGAAACATTGGGACGATCGCAAGGGTAAGGAAAACCGCGCCGATACGATTGCGGGCAAGGCGATGGGCGCGTTTATGGGCATCAAGGAGGCGATGGTCTTCACGCTAAGCCCGCCTTCCATCCCCGAACTCGGCACCGCGAGCGGCTTTACCTTCAAGCTGGAAGATCGTGGCGGCAACGGGCGTGAAGCCCTGCTCGCCGCGCGCAACCAGATGCTGGGCGGCGCAGCACAAAGCAAATTGCTCGCCAATGTGCGCCCTGAAGGACAGGAAGATGCGCCGGTCCTCAAGCTCAATATCGACCGCACCAAGGCGCGCGCTTTGGGCCTGTCGATTGCCGATGTGTCGGCAACGCTCGGGATTAATTTCGGTAGCGCCTATGCCAATGACTTCACCCGCGACGGGCGCGTGCTGCGCGTATTGCTGCAGGCCGATGCCGCGAGCCGCATGACGCCGCAGGATATATTGAACCTCAAGGTGCGCAATACGCAGGGCGAAATGGTGCCGTTCGGCTCGTTCGCCAATGCAAGCTGGTCCGCCGAAGCGCCTCAGTTGCAACGCTATAACGGCTATCCGTCGATGACCATTTCGGGCGAGCCTGCAGCGGGCAAATCGACCGGCGAGGCGATGGCAGAAATGGAGCGCTTGTCGACGCAATTGCCGCCGGGCTTTGCTTATGAATGGACCGGCATTTCCTTCGAGGAAAAACAATCGTCGGGGCAGATCGGCATGTTGCTGGGCCTGTCGCTGGTGGTCGTGTTCCTGTTGCTCGCCGCGCTATATGAAAGCTGGTCGGTGCCGGTTGCGGTGTTGCTGGTGGTGCCGCTCGGCGTGCTGGGCGCGGTCATATTCTCGATGTTCCGGGGCTTGAGTGCGGACATTTATTTCAATGTCGGGCTTATCACCATCATCGGGCTGGCGGCCAAAAACGCGATTCTGATCGTCGAATTTGCGATTGAGCAGGAAGCCGAAGGCAAGTCCACGCTCGATGCGACGATGGAAGCGGTGAAACTGCGTTTGCGCCCGATCATCATGACCAGTCTTGCCTTCATCCTCGGCATGGTGCCGCTCGTCATTGCGAGCGGGGCAGGGGCCGCAAGCCGCATCGCGGTCGGCACCGGCGTGATGGGCGGGATGATTGCCGCGACGCTTTTCGGCATCTTCTTCATCCCCGTTTTCTATCTGTCTGTGCGCAAATGGCTGAGCCGCAGAAGGCCGCCCGCGCCGACCGAAAAAGGCCATCATGAGGCCGTAACAGGCCATCAGGAGGAAGGTCCGGCCCATGCGTAAAACCATTGCTCTTCTCGCTACGGCCTCACTTGCGGGATGCACCAATCTTGCGCCGCCGCACCAGCAGCCCGCGCTCCCCACCGCGCCCGAATATCCGGCAGGCTTTGCCAATGATGTGGTGCCGGGCAAGCGCGCGACCGAGATCGCATGGCGCGATTTTCTCGCCGACCAGCGGCTGGAGCGGCTGATTACACAGGCGTTGGAACGCAACCGCGACCTTGTCATTTCGGTGGCGCGGATCGAAGAGGCGCGCGGGCTTTACCGCATACAGGATGCCGACCGGATGCCGACCATCGGCGCGAGCGGGGCGGTGACCAACAGCCGCGCCTTTTCGCCGCTATCCAGCCCGCCGGGGCCGGACGTCAGCACCTCCTATTCGATCGGTGTCGGCATCACCTCGTTCGAGCTGGATTTTTGGGGCCGCGTCAAAAATATGTCCGAAGCGGCACGGCGGCAATATTTGTCGACCGTGCAGGCCGAACGCGCGTTCCGGCTGACGCTGATCCGCGATGTGGCGGGGGCTTACCTGTCCTCGCGCGAAACCGAAGAACGGATTGCGCTGGCGGCGGCCACGGTCAAAAGCCGCGAGGATGGCCTGCGCATCGCCAAGCGGCGGCTTGATGCGGGCGTGACGTCGGCGCTCGATTATAAGCAGTCGGAAACCTTGCTGACACAAGCGCAGGCCGAACTTGCCGGGCTGCGGCTCGCACAAGCGCAATATGATAATTATCTCGCGCTGCTTGTCGGCGGGCCGGTGGCAGAGCCGCTCCCCGCTCCGCTCCCCTTGGCGGCGCAAACCCAATCGCCTGCACTGACCGCGGGGCTGCCCTCCGACCTGTTGGTCGCGCGGCCGGATATATTGGGGGCCGAAGAGCAATTGCGTGCGGCCCGCGCCAATATCGGGGCAGCGCGCGCGGCTTTCTTCCCATCGATTTCGCTGACCGGCAATGCCGGGTTCGGGTCAACCTCGCTCGGCGGCCTGTTCAGTGGCGATGCGCTGGGGTGGAGTTTCGGCCCGCAGATCAGCCTGCCGATTTTCGATATGGGTCGCCGCAAGGCCAATCTGACGGTGGCCGAAGCGCGCGAAAATATCGCGGTCGCGACCTATGAAAAGACCGTGCAAAATGCGTTCCGCGAAGTGTCGGACGCGCTTGCCGCGCGCCGCTATCTGGCCGAACAAGTCGCGGTGCAGGAACGCGGCACCGCGGCCACCCGCCGCATCGCGGACTTGGCCCGCAAACGTTATCGGGAAGGCGTGTCCAACTATCTGGAAGTGCTGGACGCCGAACGCAATCTGTTCGCCTCAGAACAGGCGCTCATCCAGCTACGCCGCGCCCAAGCGGATAATCTGGTGACGCTCTATGTGGCGTTGGGTGGCGGCCAATTTTGACAGGCAGGTCCTAATCGACCGGCTTTGATAAGTCGCCCGCCCGCGCCAACTGTATATCAGGCCGCATTGCTCTCTTGCGACTCGCTCTGCATATGCTCGACGACCTTGGCGAGTCGCTTCCAATGCGCACGATCCCGCGATCCGGGGGCCGAGCTTTCGGCGCGCGCAAGCATCCTGTCATAGGCTCCGTCGCCATAGCGGGCGATGATACCGCGCGCCTCCCACATATCTTGCGGTTTGGGTTTTAAACGGAACAGGTCGGTTAACATGGAATACTCCTGAACTGCGGACACACAAGCAATCCGCTGTAATTGCTCCCTTTCAATGTCCGTTTTGTGAAATGGTTTCGTCACCGGTCGTTTGGCGAGGGCGTTTAGTGCGGGGTCGGGGCGGATTCACGATGAACGGATATTTGCCGATAAGGTCGGGGTAAAATTTTCCGGCCCTCCCGTGAAATCTTATTGCGCGCGCGCCTCTATCGTCTATCCCTCGGTTCAACGACAATTTTGAACGGTTCAGGAGGTGGACGATGCGGGTAAGGATTTTGACAGCAGGGGTGATTTCAACCCTCGCGCTGGTGGTGGCAACCCCGGCCTTGGCGCAAACACAGACGAATGTAACGGCACAGGCGAAAGCAACGACGACACCCAAGGCTGCGGCTACGACAAGTTCTGACGCGGCGGCCATCGTAAAGCAGGTCAATATTCCCTATCAAAGCTTTACGTTGCCCAATGGCCTGCGCGTCCTTGTCCATGAAGACCGCAAGGCACCGATTGTGGCGGTGTCGATCTGGTATGGTGTCGGCTCCAAACATGAGCCCAAGGGTAAGACCGGCTTTGCGCATCTGTTCGAACATCTGATGTTCAACGGTTCGGAAAATGCGCCCGATGATTTCTTCGGCTATACCGAAGCGTTGGGCGCGACCGCGCAGAACGGGACGACCTGGTTCGACCGCACCAACTATTTCCAGAACGTGCCGACGGGCGCACTTGACCGGATGCTGTTCCTTGAAGCCGACCGGATGGGCCATTTGCTCGGCGGCGTGACGCAAGGCAAGCTCGATAACCAGCGCATGGTTGTGCAGAATGAAAAGCGTCAGGGCGATAACCAGCCTTATGGCATGGTCGAATATGAACAGCTTGCCGGCCTGCTCCCGCCCGAACATCCTTATGGCCATTCGACCATCGGGTCGATGGCGGACCTTGATGCGGCCAGCCTTGCCGATGTGCGCGACTGGTTCAAGGGCAATTATGGCCCGAACAATGCGGTGCTGGTGCTGGCAGGGGATATCGACCTTGCGACCGCCAAAAAGCTGGTTGCCAAAAATTTCGGCGATATTCCGCGCGGCCCCGCAATCAAAACGCCGCAAGTGTCGATCCCGACCTTGGCCGCGCCCGTCGCCAAGGTGATGAAAGACAAGGTTGCGCAAACCCGCATCTATCGTAGCTGGACCATGCCGGGCAAGCTCGACCCCGATTTCGTTCCGCTGTCGGCAGCGACCTATGCATTGGGTGGTCTTGCGAGTTCGCGCCTCGACAATGTGTTGGTGCGCGAAGAAAAGCTGGTCTCGTCGGTGAGCCTCAACCTTCAGGATAATTCGCAGCTCAGCTTCCTCGATATTTCGGCCAATGTTTTGCCGGGGCAGGATCCGGACAAGGTCGCGGCGCGGTTGGATGCGGTGATTGCCGATTTCATCAAAACCGGTCCGACACAGGATGAGCTGGACCGCGTCAAAATGGTGACGGCGGCCGGACAAATTCGCGGACTGGAAGAAGTGGGCGGCTTTGGCGGCAAGGCGGTGACGCTGGCCGAAGGGCTGCTCTATGGCAATGACCCCGAACTCTATAAAAAGCAGTTGGCGCAACTGACCGCGCTGACACCGGCGCAGGCCCATGCGGCAGTGACCAAATGGCTGACGCGTCCGCCGCTCATGATCAAGGTCGAGCCCGGCGAGCGCCCGGCTTATGAAGAATCGCAAGGCGTAGGCGCAACCGATACGGGCAAGCCCAAGGTTTCGCCCGATACGACGGCTGCACCTCCGGGGCCGAAACGCGCTTTCCCGCCGGTCACGCCGGTGGCCGATGTGACCTTCCCCAAGGTGGAAACCGCGACGCTCGCAAATGGCGTGCGCGTCAATTTCGCGCGCCGCAGCGCAATCCCGACCGTATCGGTCGCGCTGCAATTCAATGCGGGCTATTCGGCGGATCAGGCCAACAAGACCGGCCTGATGAAGCTGATGACCGGCGTGGTGCAGGAAGGCACCAAGACCAAGAATAGCAGCCAGCTTGCCGAAGCCGAAGAGCGGCTGGGCGCACAGATTAATGTGGGCTCCACGCTCGATCGCACTTTCTTCAATGCCGATGCGCTGACCGCCAAGCTTGGCCCGACGCTCGACCTGTTGGAAGATGTGGTCAAAAACCCCGCTTTCGACGCGCAGGAAATCGAACGTCTGCGCACCCAGCAGATTGCGGGCATCAAATCCGAACTCACCAACCCTGGCGGTCTTGCCGCGCGCGCGGTGGGGCAGGCGCTTTATGGCAAAAATCATGGCTATGCCTTGCCGCCGACCGGCACCGTCGCTGATGTGACGGCGATTACGCGTGATGATCTGCAACGCGCTTATGCGCAATGGATCCGCCCCGATAATCTGGAAATTTTCGTGACGGGCGACACCACGCTTGCGGCGATTACCAAGGAACTCAACAGCCGGTTCGGCCAATGGGTGCCGCCTGCCAGTGCCAAGGCGCAGAAAAATCTGAACGCGCCTGCCGCTGCGCGCGAGCGTATTGTGCTGGTCGACCGTCCCGGATCGCCGCAATCGATCATCATCGGCGCCCAGCTTTTGAACACCACGTCAAAAGAGGCCAACGAGCCGCTGGCGATTGCCAATGATGTGCTGGGCGGCGGTGGAACCGCGCGCCTGTTCATGGACCTGCGTGAAGCCAAGGGCTGGTCCTATGGTGCTTATTCGGGTGTTGGCTTTAATGAAAATGCGGTGAACCTGCGCCTTCAAGCGCCTGTCCAGCAGGACAAGACCGGCCCGTCGGTCGAAGCCTTGCGCCAGAATGTGCGCGAGATTTTGAGCAGCAAGCCGATCACCGCCGACGAGTTCAAGCGCGCGATTGACAGCCGGGTGCTGTCGCTCCCAGGTTCCTATGAAACATCGGGCGCAGTCCTTGGGCAAATGCTCGCCGACCGGATGCGGGAACGTCCGGCCAACTATGTCGAGACCCTGCCCGGCACCTATCGCAAAATGACCCAGGCGGACGCGGAAAATGCAGCCAAGCGGCTCATTGATCCTAATAAATTTGTCTGGGTGGTTGTTGGTGATAGCGCCAAAATCAAGCCTCAGCTACAAGCATTAGGTATGCCGATCGAAGAAGTATCGTTTGACGCTACGGCGACCAAATGAATTTGGACATCGATGTATAAAAGTGATTCGTTTAATTCAGGATAGGATTTAATCATGTCGAATGTTGCAGGCACCTATGATTGCATGACCAAGACGCCGATGGGCGATCAAAAGTCGGTTTTCTCCGTTGTGGTCGACGGCGACACCTTCACCGGCAAGAATGAAGGTGCGCTTGGTTCGATGGACATTTATGACGGCAAGATCGACGGTGACACGCTCACCTGGAAGATGGACATGAAAGTCCCGATGCCGATGACGCTGGAAGGCAAAGCCACCATCGACGGCGACACCATCACCGGTTCGGTCAATGCAGGCGCTTTCGGTGCCATGCCGATGACGGGCACCCGTCAGGCGTAAGTTTACGCTTCGCTAAATAAGAAAAAGGCTGCGTTCCAAAGGGAGCGCAGCCTTTTTTATGTCTCAAGCCCCTCCTCTTCAGGGGAGGGGTTGGGGTGGGGGATGTCAGTATAGCTCAGAACTAACCAGCGACCCCCCAACCCCACTACGGCTAAGAATTTTCGCTAGCGCGTAAAATTCCTAAGTCTCCGTTGCCCCTCCCCTGAAGGAGGAGGGGCGAAATTCTTACTGCACCGTCACCGTTACCGCGCGGCGGTTGCGGGCCCAGGCTTCTTCATTCGAGCCGAGGGCTTCGGGGCGTTCTTTGCCATAGGAGACGACCATGATACGGCCCGGGTCAATGCCGAGCGAGGCGAGATAGTTTTTTGCCGAATTGGCGCGGCGCTCGCCCAGCGCGATATTATATTCGCGCGTGCCGCGTTCGTCGGCATGGCCTTCAATCGTCACGCGGACATTGGAATATTGGCGCAGCCACGCGGCCTGACTGTCAAGGATGGCGCGATCTTCGGCATCGACATCAAATTTGTCGAGCCCGAAATAGATGCGGTCCGACTGGATCTTGCTCACAAAATCCTGCTGCGATCCAGGCACAATCGTGCCATCGCCCGTGCCGGTTCCGGTGCCCGTCCCGTCGCTTCCGGCCGGAGGCGGAATATCAGCCGGGGGTTTCTTGGCGCAGCCGGTAATGGCCAATGCAGCGGCGACGACCATGCCAAGGGTGTGGAGTTTCTTCATTCTATTCTCCTCTTCTTTCAGTTCTACCCGCTCTGGAAAAATTATTGGAGGATCGGACCCCAAGCCGGATCGGACCCATCTACCGGTGTCGGCAATTTGCGTTCATTGACGCCGGTTACATCAACCTGCCACACCGATGACTTGCCGTCACGCCCTTGCGAGGTGCGGAAAAACTGGATGACGCGGCCATTAGGGGCCCAGGTCGGGGCTTCATCCTGCCAACTATTTGTAAGCAAACGCTCGCCGCCGCCCGAAGGGGTCATCACGCCGATGCGGAAATTGCCCGCCATTTTGGTAAAAGCGATCAAATCGCCGCGCGGGCTCCATTCGGGCGTCGCATAACGACCCCCGCCATGACTGATGCGCTGCTGATTCGATCCGTCGGCGTTCATCACATAAAGCTGCTGCCCGCCCGACCGGTCGCTTTCGAATACAATCTTGCTGCCATCGGGCGAAAAGCTTCCGCCCACATCAATGCCGGGCGAGGTGGTGAGCCGCTTGGGCGTGCCGCCATTGACGCTGATGCTGTAAATGTCGGTATTGCCCGCAACCGCCATCGAATAAAGGATAGTGCGTCCATCAGGCGACCAGCGCGGCGCGAGCGTGGGATTGTTATTTTCCACCACCAGTTTCTGCTTGCCGGTCGCAATGTCATAAATGAAAATGCGCGGGCGGTCGCCAAGATAGGATAGATAGAGGATCGACTTATAATCCGGCGAAAAGCGCGGGGTCAGCGCAATCGACGATCCGGCGGTGATGAATTTATGGTTGCCGCCATCCGAATCCATAATCGCAAGCTGCTTCTTGCGCGCGCCCTTGGGGCCGGTTTCGGCGATATAGGCGATGCGGCTGTCAAAGAAGGGATTTTCCCCGCTGAGCCGCGAATAGATCATGTCCGAACATTTATGCGCCGCGCGCCGCCAATCGGCGGGTGTCACGACAAAGCCCTGACGCGCCTGTTCGGACCCCAAGTCGATATCATAAAGATAACAGCCGACGGTCAGATTGCCGTCCGGATTGGCGCGGACAAAGCCTTGGACCAACGCTTCTGCGCCAATGCCTTTCCAGCTTCCGAATTGGGGCGCGGCCACCTCGCCATAGCCGATGGCGCGCACTTGGCCCGGACCCATCGGCTTATAGAGGCCGGAGCGTTCAAGGTTGGAGGTGATAATCTGCGCGATATTCCGGCCCAACGTCTGCGTATTGCCCCCCTCCGCGCTGGTCGGCACATTGGCGGGGGTCGCAAAGGCAGGCACCGCGATGATGGTGCGTTCGCTACGGTCGCCTTCACCGATGACAAGCTCGCTCGGCGGGGTTTGTGCGGTGGGCGTCACCGGCGGCGCATCCTGAGCCAGCGCGGGCGCCGCAAAGACCGAGGTAGCGGCCAGAAACAGTGAGACGGTGCGGATCATCATCGGACGTTTACCTCTTCTGGAACTTGAATTCATAATTTTGCCAATAGTCATAATGTTCAGGCGGTAGCCCCGTAAAGGGCGAGGCTTGCTGGATAGCCTTTTTTGCACATTCTTGATGACGCGCTTGTTGCGCGCGGTTGCTTTCATTGACGCCCGCGGTGGTCGTCGAGGTGAAGCCGCCAAGGCTGCCATCGCGGTTCAGCCGGAATTTGACCGTGGTGAGCAGTTCGTCCACGTCGATGCCGGTTACCGAGCAGCGCGACCAAGGCCCGCGCACCTGATTGCCGATATTGGTGGTAATCGACTGGCGGATTTGTGCCGCCGAACGCCCCGGCGCGCCGGTGGATTGGCTGCGGGAAGGCGCTTTGCCGACCGCACCCACCATGCCCGCAAGATCGCCGGTCGGCCGTGCGGCGCTGCCCTTGCCCGAACCGCTACCGGCTTTCGCCTGTGTTTTGGATTTGGCGGGCGGGGCTTTGGCAGCGGAGCGGGCAGGGGCTTTGGCGGCCGCTTTGGGGGCAGCCTTGGGCGGGGTTTTCGTAACCTGTTTGGGCGTAGCCTTGGGCGTGACCTTTTTCGGCGGATCGCGCAGCACGGCGGTCTTGCTCACCTGTTTGGGCGGCGCGGGCGGGGTCACTTTGTGCACCGGAGTTGGCGGTGCTGGCGTCGGCGGGGTCGGCACCGCGACCGGTTCAGGTTCAGGGAGCGGCGTTGCTTCCAAGGGCGCTGCCGCATCATCGACCGGCCCTTCATCATCCGCGCGCATCGCGGCGGGGATTTCATCGCTCGGATTGGTCGAGGTCGCTTCCAAGTCGGTTTCGGCGATGAGTTCAACCGTCATCGGCTTGGGCGGCGATGGCACATCCGACGATTTGAGCGTGAGCGACAATAGGCCGAACAGGACCAGATGCGCGACCACCGAAGCGGCGAGCGCGGTCCTGTCGGCCTTATCCCAACCGTTGGGCGTCCGGCCCGTCATGTCCGGCGGTGTCGCATCCCAGCTTATGGCCATGATCCTGTCTCTACCGGCTTTCAACTGAACCGCTGGTGACCAGTTGCACGCGGTTCAGTCCGGCCCGGTTCAATTCGCCCATCACCTGCATGACCGCGCCATAATCAAGGCTCCGGTCGGCGCGCAGCAATATGGCAGGGGGACTGCCTTCGCCTGACGTGTCGGCGGCAATGGCGGCGAAACGGTCGGGCAGGCTGGCGGCATCGACCAGATTTTCACCGACATAGATGGAGCCATCGCCATCCATGCTGACCGTTACCGGATCGCGCTGTTCCTGATTGAGCGGATTGGCGCGGCTGTCGGGGAGGTCCACGGGCACGCCTGCGGTCAGCAAGGGCGCGGTCACCATGAAGATGATGAGCAGCACCAGCATCACGTCAACGAGCGGCGTGACGTTGATTTCGGCCATCGGCGCGCGGCGGTTGCGCCCGCTGCGGCCATGTTTATGCACGCCCATCGCCATTATTGCGCCGCCTCCAATTCGCGGCTCAGGGTCGAATGGAAGCCGTCGGCAAAGCGGTTCAGCTTGGCTTCGAAGCGGTTGAGGCCGTGGCTGTAGCGGTTATAGGCGATGACCGCGGGGATCGCCGCAAACAGGCCGATGGCGGTCGCAAACAAGGCTTCGGCGATACCGGGCGCGACGACCGCGAGGTTGGTGTTCTGCTGCGCGGCAATCGCGGTAAAGCTGCGCATAATCCCCCATACCGTGCCGAACAGGCCGACGAACGGCGCGACCGATCCTACCGTTGCCAAAATGTTGAGCCGGTCGGCGAGGTTATCGACCTCGGTTGCGGTTGCGGCGTTCATCACCGTCGCGAGCCGTTCGCGCGTGCCGTCGCGGTCAATATTGGGGCCGCGCGTCGATTGCCGCCATTCGGTGAGGCCTGCGGCAAACACTTTGGCCGAGGGCGTGACGGAGGTTGCGTGTGCCTGATAAAAGCCGTCCACATCCTTGGCGCGCCAGAATTCCTGCTCGAATTTGGCGGATTCTTTATTGGCCGCGCTTAATTTGATCCAGAAGCTGAAAATCACCCACCAGGTCCAAAGGCTGGCGAGGAGGAGGCCGATCATGATCGCCTTCACCACCACATCGGCTTGAAGGAATAGCGCCCAAGGTGATAGGCTGGCAGCTTCGGTGGCAAGTGTCGCGGGCGCGGCGGCTGCGGACAGGAGCAGGGTCGACAAAGTCATAAAGCGGAAAACTCTCCGTTGAGCAAAGTTTGGAAGCGCCGCACCCAGTCCGCCGGTTGGCGGCGCGGACGGCCTTCGGGTGTGATGAAAGCGGCGGTAACAGTCGCGTCGGTCAGGATGATGTCACCGCATGTGATAAGCTGGCGGATGGTGCAACTCGCGCCGCGCACCGCCTCGACCGTGCTGGTGACGATAAGCTCATCGTCAAGCCGCGCGGGGCTGCGATATTTGATCTGGAGGTCGGCGACCGCATAATGGCCTTCGCCGTCTTCGGACGCCGCGCGCTGGTCGATGCCGACAAGGCGCAACATATCCGACCGCGCCCGCTCCATATAGCGCAGATAATTGGCATGATAGACGATGCCCGAAAGATCGGTGTCCTCATAATAAATACGCACCGGGAACAAATGGCGCATTTTTCCTGCATCCCCGATGAACAGACCAGCAGGCGCAGGCGGTAAAGGCGCATTATCAGCCGGAAAAGGGGAAGAAGAAGTCATCGCGCGGGTTTTCTAGGACCGAACGGGGGCAGGAAGCAACCGGTTAGCTTGGATTAAGTGGTGTGGGGTGAGGAAAAGGGGGGGAAGATTGGTAGGGGGAGCAGTATAAGAGGATAGCGCTATCTAAGCCCCTCCCCTTCAGGGGAGGGGTTGGGGTGGGGGCTGTCCGTCTGGCACAGCATAAACCCCACCCCACTACGACCAAGAATTTTCAGCTACGCTTCAAATTCCTCAGTCTCCGTTGCCCCTTCCGGCAGCGGGAGGGGAGATGAAGGTCACTTCCCCGTATCGAACAATCCGTCCTGCGCGCCTGCTGGCGGGTTGAGGCCTAGATGCTTCCACCCGTTGGGGTTCAAACAGCGCCCGCGCGCGGTGCGGGCCACCAGGCCGAGCTGGATCAGATAAGGCTCGATCACTTCCTCGATTGTATCGCGCGGCTCCGACAGCCCTGCCGCGAGCGTTTCGACGCCCACCGGCCCGCCGCGATAGACGTCCGCGATCATCGTGAGATAACGCCGGTCCATCGCGTCCAAACCCAGTGCATCGACCTCCAGCCGGGTGAGCGCCTTGTCGGCGATGGCGGCATGGACCACCGCATCGCCCGCGACATTGGCAAAATCGCGCACCCGCCGGAGCAAGCGGCCTGCTATCCGCGGTGTCCCGCGCGCACGCCGCGCTATTTCACGCGCGCCATCTTCGGCAATGCCAAGGTCGAGCAGCCCCGCGGCGCGGGTGACGACGCTTTGCAATTCGTCCACAGTATAAAAATTCAACCGCACCGGAATCCCGAACCGGTCGCGCAACGGCGTGGTGAGCAAGCCCTGTCTTGTGGTCGCGCCGACCAGCGTGAATTTGGGCAAGTCAATCCTGACCGAACGCGCAGACGGCCCTTCGCCGATCATGATGTCGAGCGCGCGGTCCTCCATCGCCGGATAAAGAACTTCTTCGACCGCCGGATTCAAGCGGTGGATTTCGTCGATGAACAACACATCGCCATCTTCCAAATTGGTGAGAAGCGCAGCCAAATCCCCCGATTTCGCAATCACCGGCCCCGATGTTGCGCGAAAGCCGACGCCCATTTCCTTGGCGATAATTTGCGCGAGCGTCGTCTTGCCTAGCCCCGGCGGGCCAAAGAACAGCACATGGTCAAGCGCATCGCCGCGCGCGCGCGCCGCTTCGATAAAGATACGCAAATTTTCCCGCGCCGCTTTCTGCCCGACAAATTCGTCAAGGCTTTTGGGGCGCAACGCCGCATCGACATCTTCGGGACGGCGGGCAGCGGTGAGGAGGCGGTCGTCGTCTGGGGTCATCACTTCCACTTGTCCAGACTATGCTCCCAGATCCAGAACGGATCGGTGGAGGTGTCCGCATCCATATCCGCAACCTCTCCCACTATATCGCTGGCGCGGTCGGGGATGGTGGTGTCAAATGTGCGGCACACCCAGTCCCGCAACGCATGAGGCGGCGCGGGCGGCGCAGGCTTCGGCTCGCCATAATCCTCCTCATATTCTTCTGCATCCCCGTCACCATATTCTTCCTCATAAATTTCCATCGGCGTGAGGTCATATTGGTCGGGAAAACTATATTCTTCATAGCCGATGGCGATAAGGCGGAGGAAATCGACCGCATTGGCCGTCAGCACACCCGTCGAACCGGACCCGAGAATGACAATCTGGGTTTCGCCCGCATCATCGCGCCATAGCGCCGCGTGGGTGCCGTTACCCCCTAGGCGGAAAAAGGGCGCGAGCCGGTTATAAACCGCTGGATCATCGCTTTGCGTCCAGCTTTTCGCGTCCTCCATGTTCACCGGGGCGGCATAGAGAAGATAATTGTCCCGCGCCGCATCAATAAGCGCGCGCGCGCCACCGCTGCCGCCATCGCCGTCAAAATCGCGGTAGAGATTTTGCGTGTCGAGCCAGTGGAAAAAGGCGACCAGTGCGTCGGGAATCTTCATGCCTTCGGGGAAGGAGGCCAGCATCTTGTCGGCATAAAGGGTCATCTCAATTCTCCTTCGGCTGGCTTTGCGGGGCGGCCTGTTTTTCGCGGCGGCGCTCTTCGGCGGTCTTGACGAACGCGAAATACGCGGCCGCGCTGCCAAAATGTTCGGGCGCATAGCGCACCGCACGGCTCGGCGTTTGTATGCCATAATAAAGCGGGTCGATGCCGATTTTCTCGCTTCCCCTGATGCCGCCGCGCGAACGATAGACATAGCCGACCATATAAGCGGTTTTGAGCCTGCGGTTTTCGGGCAGATTGACCCATGCACCGCACGTCGGCCAGCGCGAGGGGGTAATACTCGCGACCTTCCCGCGATCCTTGCCGCTCAAAATGACCGCGCGCACACCCGCTTCGGGGGGCAGGCTTTCGTCGATGAAGGGCATCCGCACTTGCACGACCGACGCGCCTTCGGGAATATTTTTGGGCGCGGTTTTGAGGAACACATAGCCATAGCTTTCGGAGGTGAGGCAGGCCTGCGCCGATGCGGGGAGCAAGCTTGCTGCCGCCAAGCTGCCGAGAAAGGGAAGAAACTGTCCCGCGCGCATCACTTCGCTGCCTTTTTGAGCGCCAACCGCACCAGCGCGTCCAAGGTTGCGTCCGCGCCCAGTTCCGCATCCGCTGCCGACACAGCCGCGCTCGCTTCGGCAGGCTTGAAGCCCAAACCGGTGAGTGCGGCCATCGCATCGGCTTGATGCCCGCCACCGGCAACCGGCGCAGTTCCGCCCGCGCTGCCTAGTCCCGGCACGACGCCGCCAACCTTATCCTTCAATTCGCGCACGATGCGTTCGGCAAGTTTCGGTCCCACGCCATTGGCGCGCGCGACCATCGCTTTGTCTTGGGCGGCGACCGCACGGTGGAGGTCGGCGGGTTCAAAGCCCGACAGGATCGCCAGCGCCACCTTCGCGCCCACGCCTTGCACGCCGGTGAGCAAGCGGAACCAGTCGCGCTCCTCGCCGCTCGCAAAGCCGACCAGCCGCATAAAATCTTCGCCGACCAGCATTTCGGTATGGATGGTGACCGCCTCACCCACAGGGCCAAGCGCGCTCAAAGTCCGCGCCGACGCACTCACCAGATAGCCAACGCCGCCCACATCAATGACCGCATGGTCAATCCCTACGCTATCGAGGCGGCCTTTCAATTTCGCAATCATACCCCTTCATAGCCGCTGGCGGGGGCAAGTCTATACACCTTTTGTTCTTGGGGGCGTGGGGGGCTTCCTTCCCCCGTTCGCTTCGCGCGCCATCGAAAGGCGCTGGCCCACCGGAATGATCCAGTGGGCCAAACCCATTATGCGTATCGGACCAGTTTCCAATAAACGGCCTGATTGTTATAAGGGGGGAATCGATTGCCTTTGGCGATCGGTGCTGTTGTGGAAGGCGTTGAGATAGCTTTCCATACCCCGGATTCGGGGCATACTTTTCCCGTGCGTGCGCGGGTGCCGATTGGCTTTTTCATAACAACTATACCTTTCAAAGCCCGCCCAGACACCGAGAGCAGGTTGAAAAATATAAAAAGGCCACTACACTATCACGCGCTCCTTCAAGGGCGTGAAGGGTAGGAGTGTCTACCGTTCGATTAGCCCGTTGCCCTGCAAGGCAGCGGGCTAATTTTTTATCTGTAGCTCATCCTATAGAGCCGAGCAAGATAAATTCAGATATACTGTATAGGAATGAAATAATGCTTAGGATGTTTGAATCGGACAGCGATTGCACCTATGTGACTCAAACACAGCGAATGTGTGATATACCGTATGTTGCAACTGGACCTGCGGTTTCTGAATGGGGACGGAGGCAAAGTTCTCCGTCTCCGCAATTCAAATTTTTGAATTCCACTGACTCACATATGTTCAAAAAGCCGAGTCAGAATACTCAAAACAAGTGATGACTCACCCCAACCGTTTCGCACTCTGCGCATGGTGGGCGTGGGTGATGGCGACGGCTAGGGCGTCGGCGGCGTCGGGGCCGGTAAGTTTGACACCGGGGAGGAGGCGCTGGACCATCGCTTGGATTTGCGCCTTGTCCGCATTGCCGACACCGACCACGGCTTTCTTAACCGCACGTGCAGCATATTCACCGACCGGAACGCCATAGCGCGCCGCGCCGAGCAGCACCACGCCGCGTGCTTGCCCCAGCTTTAACGTCGATTGCGGGTTGGTGTTGCTGAACACTTCCTCGACCGCGACCGTGTCCGGCGCATATTGCGCGAGAATGTCGGTCAATTCCTTGTCGAGCCGGTAGAGCCGTTCAGGGAGCGCGAGCTTGGGGTCGGTCTTCACCTGCCCGTTGGCGATATGCGACAAGCGGTTGCCTTCCGCCCCAATCACGCCCCAACCGGTCGTGCCAAGCCCGGGATCAAGACCGAGGATGATCATATTAGCCCCTCCCGCTTGCGGGAGGGGTTTGGGGAGGGCAGGTTGCCGGGTCGGAGAGCGGGCTTAATAAACAGGCCCTCCCCCGACCCCTCCCGCAAGCGGGAGGGGAGATATATCATCCCAACTTCGCCATAATATCGTCGGGGATGTCGTAATTGCCCCACACGGTCTGGACGTCATCATCATCATCCAGGGCGTCGATGAGTTTGAACAAGGTGGTCGCGGTTTGTTCGTCGGTGACTTCGCTCATCAGCGTGGGTTTCCATGCGAGTTTGGCCGATTCCGCTTCGCCAAGGCTGGCTTCCATCGCTTTGGCGACTTCGTGCAAGCCATCCTGCGCGGTCCAGATTTCGTGGCCGTCTTCGCTCGATTCCACATCTTCCGCGCCCGCTTCCAACGCGGCTTCGAACACCTTGTCATGGTCGCCGACGCTCGCCGGATAGGTGATGAGGCCCATGCGGTTAAAGCCGTGGCTCACCGCGCCCGATGCGCCCAGATTACCGCCATTCTTGCTGAAGGCGGTGCGCACATTGGTCGCGGTGCGGTTGCGGTTGTCGGTGAGCGCCTCGACGATGATCGCGGTGCCGCCGGGGCCATAGCCTTCATAGCGCACTTCTTCGTAATTTTCGCCGCCTGCTGCTGCCGCTTTGTCGATCGCACGCTGGATATTATCCTTCGGCATCGATTGCGCTTTAGCGGCATTGACCGCGAGGCGCAGACGCGGGTTCATGTCGGGATCGGGCATCCCCATCTTGGCCGCCACGGTGATTTCGCGGCTCAGCTTGGAGAACATAGCAGAACGTTTTTTGTCCTGCGCACCTTTGCGGTGCATGATATTTTTGAATTTTGAATGGCCGGCCACGGGCTCAGCTCCTGTCATGATAGGAATAAAAAAGGTGGCCGCGCCTTAGCGCATCGGAGGGGAAAATTTCAATAACTATGCGCGGGGGACACAGTGTGCAGTTTTATCTGCGTTTTCATTCCTACCCTTCGTCATCCCCGACTTGATCGGGGATCCATCTCCCGACCCAACGGTTTGCCGCACGGTCCGGAGATGGGTTCCCGCTTTCGCGGGAATGACGAGGGGTTCTTATGGATTCAAACCGAAACCGCGGTCCCGCTCACCGAAACCATCAACATTGATCCGCTGCTGCCCAGCACTTCATAGTCGAGATCGACGCCGATCACCGCATTGGCACTAAGCTTGGCCGCTGCCGCCTTCATCTCGTCAATCGCTTCCACCCGCGCGCGGGCAAGCACATCTTCATAGGCGCCCGACCGGCCCCCCACAATGTCGCGCACACTCGCAAACAAATCGCGGAACAGGTTCGCGCCGACAATCACCTCACCGGTGACAATGCCATAATAGTGGCGGACAGGCTGCCCTTCGATAAGGGCGGTGGTGGTGACGATCATGGGGGAGGCTCCTATTGTGAGTTTATCCAATTTCGTCATACCCGCGAAGGCGGGTATCCATCTCCCGACTGTGCCGTAAACCCGACGGTCAGGAGATGGATCCCCGGTCAAGCCGGGGATGACGATATATATTACTCGATACCCAGCATATATTACTCAATACCCAGCGCCGCCTTATAGGTTTCCAGAATGGCTTCCATTTCCATGCGGTCATGCGGCTGCATTTTGCGCAGGCGGACGATCTGGCGCATGATTTTGGGGTCATAGCCTTGCGCTTTGGCTTCCAGATAGACGTCGCGAATATCGTCGGCGATGCCTTTCTTTTCTTCTTCCAGACGCTCGATGCGCTCGATGAAAAGACGCAGTTGGTCGGCGGCGACATTGCCCTCGCTCATTTGATATTCTCCATTATGAATTAGAATCAGTTGGCGACGCGATAGGCGGGCGGGGCGGGGGCGGCAAGATATTTGCCTCCGGTGGGGGGCTATTTACCGGCGGCTGGTCATCAGGATGACATGAACCCGCGTAAAATACCGGCCGACATCAGGCCACGCGCGGGAAACTTGCGTTCGACCGGAGGCTGCGCCATGAGCAAGCAATCTGCTAGCGACCTGCAGGCGCCCCAAAATTGCCCTGCACGCACCCGGCAAGCGCCTCTACGTCAAAAGGATTTATGGTGGTTCAATATTTCAGTCCGCGCAGCCGCAAGGTCAAAATTCTGGCAACTTTGGGGCCGGCGAGCGCCAATCCCGATATGATCCGCACGCTTTTTCTGGCTGGGGCCGACGCGTTTCGCGTCAATATGAGCCATGGCGAGCATGACATCCATGCGGCTGTCATCCAGTCGATCCGCGCGCTGGAAAAGGAATTGCACCGCCCGACGACCATCCTTGTCGACCTTCAAGGCCCGAAATTGCGCGTCGGCAAATTTGCGGACGGGAGCGTGATGCTGGAGACGGGGCAAAGTTTCCGCCTCGACCGCGACCCCGCGCCGGGGGACGCCAGCCGCGTTACCCTCCCGCATCAGGAAATTTTCGACGCGCTGGAAACGGGCGCGCGGTTGCTGCTCGATGATGGCAAGCTGGTGCTGCGCGTGACCGAAATCCATCCCGACCATGTGCTGACCATGGTTGAAGTCGGCGGCAAATTGTCCGACCGCAAGGGGCTTAACGTCCCCGATGTCGTGGTGCCGATCCCCGCGCTGACCGATAAGGACCGCACGGACTTGGCCTTTGCGCTGGAACAGGGCGTCGATTGGGTCGCGCTTTCCTTCGTGCAGCGCCCCGAAGATGTTGCCGAAGCGCGGCGCATCATCGGCGGCAAAGCCGCGTTGCTGGCGAAAATCGAAAAGCCTGCCGCGATTGACCGTTTGGAAGAAATTATCGAGCTGTGCGACGGCGTGATGGTTGCGCGCGGCGATCTGGGCGTCGAGTTGCCGCCTTGGGCGGTGCCGCCGATCCAGAAACAGATTGTCGCGACCGCGCGGCGCATGGGCCGTCCGGTGATTGTCGCGACGCAAATGCTCGAATCGATGATTGTGACGCCCACCCCGACCCGCGCCGAAGTGTCGGACGTGGCCACCGCCGTCTATGACGGGGCGGATGCGATTATGTTGTCGGCGGAGACCGCCGCGGGCAGCTATCCGGTCGAAGCCGTCACCATCATGGACCGGATCGCAACGCAGGTGGAGCAGGATCCCGGCTATCAGGCACGGGTCAATTTCACCGAAACCAAGCCCGATGCGACCACCGCTGACGCTTTGTCGGAAGCCGCCGCCAAGATGATTCCGGTGATCGGTTCGGATGGCATCATCTGCTTTACCGTATCGGGATCGACTGCGCGGCGCATTGCGCGCGAACGCCCGCCGGTGCCGATCCTTGTGCTTACCCCGCGACAGGAAACCGCGCGGCGCTTGGGGCTGCTATGGGGCGCCCATGCCGTGAGGACCAAGGATATTGATTCCTTTGAAGAAATGATCGCCAAGGGCAAGCGCATGGCCTTGCGCCACCATATCGGCACGGCAGGGTCGAAGCTTATCATGATGGCGGGTGTGCCGTTCGGGACGCCGGGGTCGACCAATGTGCTGCATGTCGCGACGCTAACCGGCACGGAGTTGAAGGAGCATAAGTGAGTAACGCCGCCTTTGAGCTAAGCTTCACCGCAGGCCCCGACGATATTGATGAGCTCGGCCATGTGAACAACGCCGTCTGGGTCAAATGGATTCAGGACGTCGCGACCGGCCATTGGCGCGCCCATGCGCCGCAAGATGCGGTCGATGCTTATGTGTGGGTCGTGGTGCGGCACGAGATTGACTATCTGCGCGCCTTGCTCCCCAACGAGAGCGTGACGGCGCGCACCTGGATTCCCGACCCGCCCAAAGGCGCCCGCTTTGACCGTATCGTCGAAATGGTCGGACCGACAGGCAAACCCCATGTCCGCGCACGCACCACTTGGGCGATGTTGGACAGGGAAACCGGACGGCCGTTGCGCGTGCGGCCAGATATTATCGAGATATTTTTGGGGGATTGAAACCTTATAGCCCTTACTCCTTCAGGGGAGGGGCGTACGAAGCCTTGTGAGCGTAACGAACTAGGCGCAGTGGGGTGGGGGCGGCCGGTCTGGCGCGGGGTAAACCGCGAGACCCCATCCCACTACGACTAAGGCCTTATCGCTTCGCTCAAGACCTAAATGTGCGTTGTCCAGTTTGACGGTCCGGTCAACAGCCAACTCCTCGACGCGTTCCTTCCGCACCAATGTGCCAATTATCTCAGAAACTCCGGATGTGCATCAACCTAATCAGCACAGGCTCTAGGCGATGGGTTCCTGCTTTCGTGGACCCCACGAATAGGATTATATTAGCCGAACAGCTTGTCCGCATCCAAAGCGTACAGCAATTGCGCACCACCGACCGCCTGCGAGGCAAGGCCCAAGGCTTCGGGTACGATACGGTCGAGATAGAAGCGGGTCGTCACCAGCTTGGCTTGGAGGAACGCATTGTCGGGATCATCGCCAAGCGCCGCTTTGGCGATCCCCGCCTCTTGCAGCATCAGCCAGCCGCAGGTCGCGACCGACAACATGGTGAGCAGCGGATAGCTGCCCGCCAGCTTGTCATCGACATTGGCCGAGCGCATCCATTGCACGGTATGTGTGACCGCTTCGGCCAGCGCGGCGAGGCCCTGTTCGGCGCCCGCATCTTTCTTGATGTCGGCAATCAAATTGTCGAGCGCCGCGCCATTATCCATGCTCATCTTGCGGCCCACAAGGTCCGCGGCCTGAATGCCATTGGTGCCTTCATAGATAGGCGCAATGCGCGCATCGCGATAAAATTGCGCCGCGCCGGTTTCTTCGATGAAGCCCATGCCGCCATGTACCTGAACGCCTATGCTCGACACTTCGCAACCGATGTCGGTCGCGTGCGCCTTGGCGAGCGGGATCAGCACATCGAGGCGGCTTTGCGCGCCATCAAGGCCAAGCGCCGCGCGGTCCACCTGACCAGCCGCATAATAAATGAGCGCACGCGCCGCTTCGGTCTGTGCTTTCATGCGCAGCAGCATCCGGCGCACATCGGGATGTTCGATAATCGCGACGGGGTTTTTGTCACCGCTTCCGGCGCGCGGCGACTGGATGCGTTCTTTCGCATATTCCACGGCTTTTTGCGTAGCTGCTTCAGCAATCTGGATGCCTTGGTTGCCAACATTCAGCCGCGCATTATTCATCATCGTGAACATCGCTTTGATGCCACCAAATTCGCCGCCGATCAGCTCGCCGATACAATCGTCATTATCGCCATAAGACATAACGCAAGTGGGCGATCCGTGGATGCCGAGCTTATGTTCGATCGAGACACAGCGCACATCATTGGGCGCGCCGATGCTGCCATCGTCATTGACATGATGTTTGGGCACGATGAACAGCGAAATACCGCGCGTGCCTTCCGGCGCTCCGGGTGTGCGCGCGAGCACCAGATGGACGATATTGTCGGTCAGGTCATGCTCGCCAAAGGTGATGAAAATCTTGGTGCCTTTAATCTTGTATTTGCCCGCATGGTCGCCTTCGGTGATCGGGGTCGCGGTGGTTTTGAGCGCGCCCACATCCGATCCGGCTTGCGGTTCGGTCAGGTTCATCGTGCCGTTCCATTCGCCCGACACAAGCTTGGGCAGCCACTTATTCTGCTGTTCCGGCGTGCCGTGATGGATAAGGCTTTCAATCGCGCCGGGGGTCAGGATATTGATGAGCGTGAAGCCCATATTGGCCGTCCCCAGATCCTCGATCAGCGCGGTATAAAGCGCATAGGGCAAGCCCTGCCCGCCAAAATCAACGGGACCGTTCAAGCCGCCCCAGCCATTGGCGACGAAATTCTGATAGGCCTGTTTGAACCCCGGCGGCATGGTGACGGTGCCGTCCTGCCATTTGGGATTATGCGTGTCCCCGACGCGGTTGGTCGGTGCATATTCTTCCGCCGCAAATTCGCCAATACCGGTGAGGATCGCATCGACCATATCCGGCGTCGCATCGCCAAAGCGCGCATGGCTCGCCAGTTCGTCAATCTTGACGATATGGTCGAGGAGAAAGCGTTGTTCGCTGACGGGGGGCGTATAGGTCATGATTGATACTACTTTTCGTTGGAAAGGGAGGTGATTCGTTGGCTATAGCGTGGCATGGCCAGCGGCTCAAACCCCTACTTTGGTACCAAAATCATGCCCTATGGCGCGGCAGCGATTGAGGAAGCTGCGCGTCTGCTGCTGGCCGGAGAGCCGGTCGCGGTGCCGACCGAGACAGTCTATGGCCTTGCCGCCGACGCCACCAACCGCCACGCCGTCGCGCGCATTTATGAAGCCAAAGGGCGGCCCAGCTTCAATCCGCTCATCGTCCATGTGCGCGACCGTGCGATGGCGGGGGAGATTGCGCATTTCGATGAACTGGCGGACAGGCTTGCCGCGCATTTCTGGCCGGGGCCGCTAACCTTGGTGCTGCCGCAGCGCGCAGGCCATAGCATTGCGAGCATTGCCACCGCAGGGCTCGACACCATTGCGCTGCGCTGTCCTGCGCATCCGGCGATGCAGGCGGCCATTGCGGCAACAGGCCGCCCGCTTGCCGCCCCGTCGGCCAATGCCAGCGGGCGCATTAGCCCGAGCAGCGCGGCCCATGTCGTTGCAAGCCTTGAAGGGCGCATTCCGCTAGTGATCGATGCAGGGCCTTGTCCGGCGGGGCTGGAATCGACCATCGTTGCGCCGCGCGGCGACCATCTCCTGCTGCTGCGCCCCGGCCCCGTCACGATTGAGGATTTGGAAGCCGTCACCGGCTTACCCGTCCGCACCGACAATAGCGGGACCATCACCGCGCCGGGACAGCTTGCCAGCCATTATGCACCGGGCAAGCCGGTCCAGCTTGACTGCACCGCCCCCGCTCCCGACCGCTTCCTGATCGGCTTTGGCGCGATGGGGGGCGATTATAATTTAAGCGCGGCGGGCGATTTGACCGAGGCAGCCAGCCGCTTGTTCGACGCGCTTCATGCGGGGGATGCGAGCGATGCAGCGCAGATCGGCGTGGTGCCAATCCCCGCATCGGGGCTGGGCCAAGCGATTAACGACCGCCTACGCCGCGCGGCGGTATGAGTCTCCACATCCTTCTCCCTTGATGGGAGAAGGGATAGATGCCGAAAACGCCCGCTACCCCCTAAATTTAATTCGGCTGCGCAGCTTGCCCGTCCGTCGGTAACAGCCCCTTCTGGCGCAATTCCGCACATTCTTCGCGGTCGGGATTTTTCTGGCAGCGGCGGATGGCTTTGCCCTCTTCCTCCTGCTGCTTGCGCACTTTACGGCCCAGATTGCGGTCGGCTTCGTCCTGGCTGGTGGTCGCCCAATCGGCGGCTTGGCCGACGGCTTTGAACGGGGCTTTAACAACGCTGGCCGCAGTGCTGACACAGCCGCCCAGCACCAAGCTGGACGAGGCGAGCGCGATAAGGGCGGAATATTTCGTCATAATCTTGGTCCTCTGGCTTGGCGTGTCGCCCGTTTCTTTGGGCCGCGTATAACAGCCCTTCGCGGATAGCCGCTGAGTGCGCGGTGAATAGCGCCCTCTTTTGCGGCAAGACGCACTTTTGGCAAGATTTTACGCAATGCCGACGTAAAATAATGATAGTCCCTGTAAAGCTTGTCGCGGTCATGGGGGTAACGCGACCCTTGCGTTGCCGGTCTGTGTCGAGTTTCTTAATCTAGGAGGGAGGGTCGCATGACCATCATTCAAAGAGCATTGGCGGAATTTTTCGGTACTTTCTGGCTGGTTTTCGGCGGTTGCGGAAGCGCCGTGCTGGCAGCGGCCTTTCCGGAACTCGGCATCGGTTTTGCAGGCGTCGCGCTGGCGTTCGGCTTGACCGTTTTGACCATGGCCTATGCGGTCGGCCATATTAGCGGCGGCCATTTCAACCCTGCCGTCACCGTCGGCCTGTGGGCCGGTGGCCGGTTCGATGCCAAGGATATTCCGGCCTATATTATCGCGCAGGTGATCGGCGCGATTGTGGCGGCGTTCACCCTTTATGTGATTGCGAGCGGCAGCCCGGCCTATGACCTTGCGGTCAACGGCTTGGCCGCCAACGGTTTTGATGCAGGGTCGCCGGGCAAATATACGATGGCAGCTGGCTTGCTGATCGAAGTCATCCTCACCGGCTTTTTCCTGTTCATCATCATGGGCGCAACCGATGGCCGGGCTCCGGCGGGCTTTGCGCCGATTGCCATCGGTCTTGCGCTGACCCTCATCCACCTGATCTCGATCCCGGTCACTAACACATCGGTCAATCCGGCGCGGAGCACCGGTCCTGCGCTGGTGGTCGGCGGGCTTGCGTTTCAACAGCTTTGGCTGTTCTGGGTCGCGCCGATTATTGGCGGGGCGATTGGCGGTATCCTTTATAAAATCATCGGCGGGACGGCCCGTTCGACCGCCGAGTAAGCCTGTAAATTTTGTGTCCCCGCTTCGAGCGGGGGCACATTTTTTTACTTTAGCCCAGTAAATCCACCGCAAAGGCGCGCAATTCGGGGCCGATGTCGGGGCGTTCCAAGGCCAGAGCGAAATTGGCCGCGGCAAAGCCTGCTTTGGAGCCGCAGTCGAAACGGCGTCCATCAAATGTCACCGCATGGAAAGGCTGATCGCCGATCATCTGCGCCATCGCGTCGGTGAGCTGGATTTCCCCGCCTGCGCCTTTTTCCTGATTTTCGAGTGTGCGCATCACCTCCGGCTGGAGGATATAGCGGCCCGAAATGATGAGGTTGGAGGGCGCGGTCCCGGGGGCGGGTTTTTCAACCAGACCCGTCACTTCGGTAATCGCCCCGTCCCGCTTGCCCGGTGCGATCACGCCATAGCTTGAGGTTTCCTCCGGCGCGACTTCCAGCACCGAAATGAGATTGCCCCCGCCGATGCGGGTGTAGGCATCGACCATCTGCTTCATACAGCCGGGCTTACCCACCATGAATTCATCGGGGAGAAAAATCGCGAAAGGTTCGTCCCCCACAATATCGCGCGCGCACCAGATCGCATGGCCAAGGCCGAGCGGTTCTTGCTGGCGCACATAAGCGCAATTGCCCGGGCCGAGCCGGGTCGGCTCCAGCACCGAAATATCCTTGCCCCGTTCGGACATGGTTTTTTCCAGTTCGAACGCAATGTCGAAATGGTCCTCGATGGCGCTTTTGCCGCGTCCGGTCACAAAGATCATCTGCTCGATGCCCGCCTCGCGCGCTTCATCGACCGCATATTGGATAAGCGGCCGGTCCACCACCGGCAGCATCTCCTTGGGGATGGCTTTGGTCGCGGGCAGAAAGCGGGTACCGAGACCTGCGACGGGGAATACGGCTTTGCGGATCGGAGCGATATCAGTCATGCACTTTTTCCATAAAGCCGGTGTTTTGAAATAACCATAATCAAATTCGCCCCTCATTATATCGGATGGTCCCATGCCCTTTGCCACAAGAGGAGAGCGGCAACCCTATATCTTGTGGTCCGCCGCCAAAGCAGAGAAAAACCCTTGTTTCTGCCAAAAACACCCCCTTAGCTTCGCAAAGTTCGGGCAAATCGGCAAATTTTCCGACCACTATATATGCCCTCCTATAGGGATACGCCCGCCTTGAAATATCCGCTTGTTCCCGTTCACATTATTGCCCCTGCCGCACCATGAATTTCCATTCTGTGCGCCCGCAAGGCAGTAGGACAGCGTAAAGAGGATTGATTGCGTTTGGATAATATCCCGGACGTCCTTGCACGGATGCAAATTGCTTTACTTTGCGGCGGCACACCAGCAGAATTAGCAGGTTCACCGGGGGGAGAATCACGTCAAATGCGTAGCTTCATTTTTATGTCACTGTGCTGGGGGCTTGCATCAACGCTTTGCGCGCCCGCAGCTATCGCCCATGCAGCGCCTGCCTCCACCGCCCCTGCGGCCATCAACGCCAAGGCCCAACATTTTGCCGATCTGCAAATTGCGGTCGGCAATTCGGATGAAGCGATGGACCGGACGATGCAGGCCATTGTCGGGCAAATCATCAAATCCAGTCCCGATCTCGCCGCAATCGCGGATATTTTGCCGGACTTTGAAAAGAAATTCATCATAACGTTGCGCCCTTTGATGATGGAGCATCGCGACGCGATGCTGCCCGGTTATCGCGCCGACCTCACGCAGTTTTTCTCCGCCAATTTTACGGATACCGAACTGGATTCGCTCATCACTTTCTATCAGTCTCCGTTAGCGAAAAAGATGTTTTCCTCTTTGTCCGAGCGCATGGATTACAAGAATATCAGCACCGAAATGGCGCGCGAGCTGGATGATGAAAATGCAGAAATCTCCGCAGTTGCCATGCGCAAGGATATGATGCGCGCGGCCATCGGTGCAGCGTTACAGCTCACGCCAGACGAACGGAAAATGCTTACGCGCTTTTCGCAAACGCCGCCCGCCCGCAAGCTGACCAGCCTAACAGCGCAGCGGCAGGCGATAGAGTTTAAATGGTTTAATACTCCCCCTGGCCCCGCGTTGCAAAAGCGCATAGATGCCGCGATTACAGGCTTGTTCGAAGAATTGCTTGAGGATGATAGCGCGGGCAGCAAAGGCAAGAAACGCAAAACCGCCACGGATTCGGGCGTGGCGGAATAACCCCGCGCCTCACTCCGCCAATTTCCCCGCAAAGCCTTTGCGTAATTTCGCCAGCTTTGGCGGGATGACCGCGAGGCAATAGGGGTTGCGCTGGCCTTCGCCTTCCCAATAATCCTGATGATAATCTTCCGCCGGGAACCAAGTGGTGAGCGGTTCGATGCTGGTGACAATCGGCGCGCTATGGTCGGCGGCGGCGCGGGTCATGGCATGGTGCGCCGCGTCTTCCTGTCCCGCGTCATGCGGAAAAATCGCGCTGCGATATTGGGTGCCAATGTCATTGCCCTGCCGGTTAAGCTGGGTCGGGTCATGGGTTGCAAAAAACACATCGAGCAGATCATCATAGCGGATGACGGCCGCGTCATAGGTGATGCGGATCGCTTCGGCATGGCCGGTGTCGCCGGTGCAAACCTGCTTGTAGCTGGGGTTTTCGACCGTGCCGCCAATATAGCCGCTTTCGACCGTCTCGACACCTTCAAGCCCCTTGAACACAGCTTCGGTGCACCAGAAGCAGCCTCCGGCAAGCGTTGCGGTTTCAATGGTCATTTTCGGGCTCCTTTGGCTTTGGCGGGGATGCGGGTCACAAGGGCGGGACGTGCGGACGGATCGGCGGCCAAGGCGCGCGTCACAAGATCGGCCTCGCGCCGCATCGCATCGCGCCGGTCCTTCCAGCTTCCATGCGTTTTGGAACGCAGGATGCCGCCATCATGTTCCGGCCCGAACCTTTCCCACATCCGCGCCGCCGCATAAGGGTCATAGCCAGCTTTGGCGAGTAGCCATACCGAAAGCTGGTCGGCTTCATCTTCGGACTGGCGGGTGAGCCGCGCATTGCGACCGAATTGCTGGAACAGGCCGCGGCTGATGCCCGCCGCATTGAGCGCGAGCCGGTGCTTCAAAATATTATGCGCAAATTCATGCGCGATGACGGCGGCCAGTTCATCATCGCGGGTCGCATATTCGACGAGCGCCGCCGTTACCTGCACACGCGCACCGTCCGCTGCGGCGTTCATTTCATCGTCCGCCGTCACCGAAAAGCGGGTCGCGCAGACGGATTGCGCCTTGACGGGGAGCGTCGCCTGAAGCGACAGGCCTTGGCCTTCACGCAGCGCATTTTGCACGCGCACTTCGGCCATACCATCGGCAAGCCAGCGGGCCATGCCCTGTTCGATCAGCCCCATGCGGCTGAAGGTGCCGCTCTTTTTCTTGTTATCGCCAGCAGTCGCGGCCAGTTCGCCCAGATTTTGCCCGTCTATCGCAACCACCGCTTCGCCGACATGGAAGCCGCCACGCGCCGCCGGACTGCCCGGCGCAATCGCGGCAATGATGATGTCGGGGCTTTCGGGCCATAATGTATTATAGGCCATAGCGGCGGCGCGCTGGTCCTTGGCCGGATATTGCGCGCGGTCGGTGAGCAGCCAGCCAAGGCTCGGCACCGTATCGCGGCACCAATCGCGCGCGGAGAGCGCCAGCCGGTAGCCGATGGCATTGACCCTTTTGTCCGCCGCGGCCAGTCCGCGATAGGTTTCGAGCACGTCGCTATCGGGAGAGGCCGCATTGGCCGCCCGCGCGGGTGGGGCTTTTGCAAGTTGCTGCGTTTGTGGCTTGGCCTGCCCCTGCGCCTGTCCTTGAACCAAGGTCAACGCCGCTACGCCGCCCGAAGGCAGCAGGGCGAAAGGCAGCACACAAACCGCCAGCGCGGCGCGCCGGGCCAATATATTCAACCGGTGGATGGTTACCATGCCGGCTCTTCTACCGGCTCGCAGGCGTTTCGGCCAGAGACCTTATCCTGTTTCCGGTGAAGACCAGCTTTATGGCTGCCCCGCTTTATCCGATGTCCAGCATTACCGACTAATCAGGCCGCTTGCGCCTCGCGTTTGGCTTTTTCTTCCGCAACCAGTTCCTTGCGCGACAATTTGCCGATCATGGTTTTGGGTAGCTCGGCGCGGATTTCGAGTTCCGATACACGCTCATGCTTGCCCAGTTGCGGGTTCAGCCATTTCATCAGTTCGGGCGCGGTGATTTCCGTGCCTTCCTGTAAGGTCACAAACGCCTTGGGGGTTTCGCCGCGATAAGTGTCCGGAATCCCGATGACGAGCGCCTCTTTGACCGCATCATGTTTGTAAAGAACATCTTCGATCTGGCTGGGAAAGACTTTGAAGCCGCCGACCGCAATCATATCCTTCAGGCGATCGACAATTTCGATATAGCCGTCAGGGTGGAGGATCGCGACGTCGCCGGTGCGCATATAGCCGTCGATAAAGACTTCGGCGTCCGCGTCGGGGCGGTTCCAATAGCCTTTCATCATCTGCGGCCCTTTGAGCAGCAATTCGCCCGGTTCTCCGGGGGCGGCAAGCTTGGTCGGGTCTTCCTTGTCGACCAGACGGATATGGGTGCCGGGGACCGGCTGACCGATGGTGCCGGACCGGTTCACGCCTTCATAGGGGTTGCACGACACCACGCCCGAACTTTCGGTGAGGCCATAGCCTTCGACCACCGACGAACCGGTGAGCGTTTCAAACCGTTCGCGCACTTCATGCGGCATCGGCGCGCCGCCCGAAATACAGACACGCAGCGAGGAAAAGTCGATCTTCGCGGTTTCCGGATTGTCGAGCAGGGCCTGATACATGGTCGGCACGCCCGGCATAGCAACCGGCTTGGTGCGTGCAATCGCGGCCAGCACTTGCGCTGCATCAAAGCGCGGCAGCATGACGATAAGCCCGCCATGATTGACCGTGCGGTTCAACACACAGGTATTGGCGAACACATGGAAGAAGGGGAGGATGCCCATGATCCGGTCTTCTTCGGCTTCATCGTCGCGGCGCGGGTCAATCGCGTTCACCTGCCGCGCATTGGCGGTGAGGTTTTGATGGGTCAGCATCGCGCCCTTGGGGCTGCCGGTCGTCCCGCCGGTATATTGCAGCAGCGCCACATCTTCCGCATCCAGCGTCACCGGCTGGGGGTGGCCGTCATTGGCGATGAGGTCGGAAAAATGGGTGATGCGGTCGTCATTTTCCGGAAAAGGCGTGACTTCCTTTTTCTTGAGCATCCGGAACAGGAAGGATTTGACCGGCGGCAGCACGCCCGCAACCGAACCGACCACCAGCCGCTTGAGGCTTGATTTGTCGAGGACTTTGAGCGCGGTCGGCAACAAGGCCGACGCCGACAAAGTGAACAGGATTTCGGTGCCGCTATCTTCGACCTGCGCGGCCAGTTCCTCGACCGTATAAAGCGGCGAGAAATTCACAACAATCGCGCCCGCCAGCATCGCGCCATAATAAGCCGCGACATAATGGGGGGTGTTGGGCAGGAACAGGCCGACGCGCGTGCCTTTGGTCACGCCAAGCTGTTGCAGTCCCTTGGCGACCTTGCGGATCGCGGCTTCATTGTCGGCATAGCTGTACGTGCGGCCCATAAAATCGAGCAGCGCGGCATCCCCTTTGGCTTTGGCGGAGGCGAAAAACATATCCGGCACGGTGAGCGGCGGAAATTGCGTGTTCCACGGCACCGGATGGCCATATTCGGTGAGCCAGATTGTCTCTGGCGAGACAGCATCGCGCGCAGGCGGGTTCACAGCCGCGCCAATAGCTACACCACTTACTTCAGGGCCTCCGTCGGCAGGCGTCAAAGATGCCGTAACGGAATTTGTCGGGGTTGATTCGTTATCCTCTTCCATGGCTATGAAGGCTAGTATATCTGCGGCTTTCCTGCAAATTTCTTTGTGCGTTTATGTGCTTTGCGGTGCGGCTTGCACAAGTTTCTGTTGCTATTTCGACGGGCGCGCTTCTATGCCCTCCTATCAGGATCATAGCGGGGCCGCGCACGCATCGGCCTGCCCCCCCGTTATTGCCGAGGAGACAGGATTATGCACCCCGTTATCAAGGCTTCATCGTTGCTCGTCCTTTTGGCCACGGGGCTTCCCGCCGCCGCTTCGGCCAAAGCGGATCGCGACATGCAAGCCTGCCGCGCCATTGCCGACCGCGACGCGCGCCTTGCCTGTTATGACCGGCTGGTGGATGAAGCGCAGCGCGACTTTGGCGGCAAGAAAGCCGAGCGCGACCCCCAGCGCGATTTTGGCGCTACCGGCGCGATGGTCCCGCAAGAGGTGCGCGATGCCGAAATCACCAACATCACCTCCAAAATCACGCAGGTCCAATATGACCGCTATACCGGCTGGACGATGGCGCTCGACACGGGGGCTGTGTGGACGCAGAGCGAACGCACCACCACGGGGCGCGACCCCAAGGTCGGCGCATCATTGGAAATTCGCAAAGGCCCGCTCGGCAGCTATATCGCCAAAATTGACGGGGGCCGCCCGTTCCGCGTGAAGCGGGTGCGCTAAATTTAGCGCCGGCGTGCGCCCGGTTAAAAGATGCGCTACTATGGTAGCCGTGCCGTGATAGCTCTGCCATGATGAGCCGGCCATGCTAGACGCCTCCCGCCCTTTTGTGCTGCTTGATGATGCGCGCGCTGACGGGGCGGTGCCTGCCCGCCTGTTCCGCGCGCCCGAACAGATAGAGATTGCGCGCACCACCCAAGAGGTCCGCGCGCTGGTCGATTGGATGGACAAGGAAGCGCAGCAAGGCGCGTTGCTTGCAGGCTATCTCGCTTATGATGCGGCGGGCGCGTTCGAACCGCGCGTTGACAGGGTTGAAAGGCAAGCCCCGCCGTCCGCGCTCCCGCTCGGCTGGTTTGCGCGGTTTGCCCGCATGGAACGGATCGCGGCTGACGATGTGCCCGCGCTCCTCCCCGACCCCGCAGGCGCATGGGCGAGCGCCGCCGAACCGCGCCTCTCCCGCGCCGATTATGACCACGCACTAGAGCGCATCCTCGCCTATATCCATGCGGGCGATATTTATCAGGCGAACTTCACTTTCATGAGCGTTGTGCGTTTCGGCGGCCATCCGCTCGCCCTTTATGCACGGCTGCGCGAGCGGCAGCGCGCGGGCTATGGCGGGATTATTTTTACCGGCACGCATTGGATATTATCCTTTTCGCCCGAACTTTTCTTCAGCCAGCGCGGGCGAAGCCTGATGGCGCGGCCGATGAAAGGCACCGCGCTGCGCGACCCCGATCCGGCCCGCGATGCCGAACAAGCCGCACAGCTAGCGAGCGATCCCAAACAGCGCGCCGAAAATCTGATGATCGTGGACCTTATCCGCAACGACCTGTCGCGCGTTGCAAAGCCCGGCAGCGTGCGCGTCCCCGACCTGTTCCATGTCGAGCAATATCCGACCGTCCACCAGATGATTTCATCGGTGGAAGCGCAGCTTTCGGACGGGCATAATGCGGTCGATGTGCTGCGTCAGGCTTTCCCGTGCGGGTCGATCACCGGCGCACCCAAAATCCGCGCGATGGAAGTTATCGCGGCGACCGAAAGCGCGCCCCGCGCGCTCTATACCGGTTCGATCGGCTATATAGCGGGCATGACGGAGGCTGCATTTAATGTGGCAATCCGCACATTGCTTATTGAAAAAGACAGCCACTATGCCGCATTGGGGCTTGGGTCTGGAATCGTTGCCGATTCCCGTAAAAACGCCGAATGGGCGGAATGTCTGGCAAAGGGACGGTTTGTGGAAAGCGCGCCACGCTTTGATCTCATAGAAACCATGGCCTTTGATCCCAATGAAGGGATAGCAAGGCTGGAGCGTCATCTGGCGCGGCTCAAGGCCAGTTCGGAAGAGTTGGGCTTTGCCTTTGACCGCCATGCGGCGCGCAATGAATTACAGGCGGCAACCTTCCGTTTGCGCGCGCCTGCCAAAATCCGGATGCTCTTGTCGCGGCGCGGAAGCATTTCCATCGAAACCGGGCCGATGCCGGACGCCCCTAAGGCCCCCGTCAAGGTCGCGCTCGCGCCGCTTCCGGTCGACACGTCCGACTGGCGCCTCCGCCACAAATGCACCGAGCGCGGCTTTTACGATCAGGCACGGCGGGAGAGCGGCGCATTTGAAGTGGTGTTTATCGCCCCCGACGGCAGCCTCACCGAAGGCAGCTTCACCAGCCTGTTCGTCGAACGCGACGGCCAACTCCTCACCCCGCCCTTAGCCCAAAGCTTGCTCCCCGGCGTCTTGCGCAACGACCTAGTGGAAGAAGGCCGCGCGGTCGAAGCCACACTAACCGCCGATGACCTGAAGGACGGTTTTTATATCGGCAACAGCGTGCGCGGCATAATGGAAGCGGAGTTACTATGAAACGTCTAGGAACATTGCCCCTTCTCACCCTCTTGAGCACAGCCCTTGCCATCGCTCCGGCCGCTCCCGTCGTGGCCGCCGAAAATGCGACATGGTATCTTATCGATGTAAAAACCGATCTTGCCGCATTCATTTCCGATGACATTCAACGCGAGAACGATATGATCATGAAAGTGCGCGTCACATTCATTGCCCCCAAAGATAAAGTTTTCGAGGATGCTCCCGGCGAAGTTGCTCCCGGCATCGAGAGGGGTGAAGTTGAAGCATTGGTGGATTGTGCCGGGAAAAGGGTCGGCATCCGATCGGCCACGGCGTTAGGACAAGATGGACGCGTCATTGAATCCCTCCCTCTCGCCGAACCGCTGGCCCCGCCCAAGGCGGATAAAGGTTCCCAAAAAGTCTATGATTTTGTGTGCGGCCCTATCGCAAACAGACCCACCGTCCGTGCGACAAATAAAAACTTAGTCGAAGTCGGGCGCAAAGCGATGGCGGACTATAAAACGGAATAAGCCCCGCTTCTCCCAAAACCGTTACCCCTGCAACCTTCTCCCGCCTTGCTCTCGTCCGCAGCGCTGGTTAAGGAGCCTTCGCATCCTGCACATGTCCATTACCCCAGCCGATAAGGAGCGACCCCGCGCATGTCCGCCGATATTGAACAGCTTTCCAAGGCTCTTGAGCGTATCAAACCGTCGCCGACCTTGGCGATGACCCAGCGGGTGGCGGAATTGAAGGCGAAGGGCGTCGATGTGATCGGCTTGTCGGCGGGGGAGCCCGATTTCGACACACCCGATTTCGTCAAGGAAGCCGCGATTGCCGCGATCCGCGCAGGAAAAACCAAATATACCAATGTCGATGGCACGCCCGAATTGAAGGATGCGATCATCGCCAAGTTCAAGCGCGACAATGACCTTGCTTATACGCGCAGCCAAATCACGGTGAATGTCGGCGGCAAGCATACTTTGTTCAACGCGCTGGTCGCGACCTGCAACAAGGGCGACGAGGTTATCATCCCCGCGCCTTATTGGGTGAGTTATCCCGATATTGTTGCGTTCACCGGTGCCACGCCTGTTATCGTCAAGGCCAATGCCAACCAGCTTTACCGGATGCTGCCCGAACAGCTTGAAAAAGCGATTACGCCCAAAACGCGCTGGCTGCTTCTGAATTCGCCGTCCAACCCTTCGGGCGCGGCTTATGAGGAAGAAGAATTGGCGGCGCTGGGCGAAGTGTTGCGCCGTCATCCGCATGTGATGATCCTCACCGATGATATGTATGAACATGTCTGGTATGCGCCGACGCCGTTCAAGACGATCGCGCAAGTGTGCCCCGATTTGTACGACCGCACCTTGACCATGAATGGCTGTTCCAAAGCCTATGCGATGACCGGCTGGCGTATCGGTTATGCGGGCGGGCCGGAATGGCTCATCAAGGCGATGGCGATGCTGCAATCGCAATCGACATCGAACCCCTGTTCGATATCGCAAGCCGCCGCCACAGCCGCGCTCACCGGTCCGCAGGATTTCCTCGAAGAACGCAACGAAGCGTTTGAAAAGCGCCGCGACATGGTGGTCGCCATGCTCAACGATGCGCCGGGCCTCCATTGCCCGACCCCGGAAGGCGCTTTCTATGTCTATCCGGATGCGAGCGAATTGATGGGCAAAACCACGCCCGACGGCAAGGTCATCAAGAGTGACGACGACTTGATCGACTATTTCCTCGACAGCGTTCAGGTGGCAGCGGTTGCGGGATCGGCGTTCGGCTTATCACCTGCCTTCCGGATCAGCTATGCGACATCGGAAAGCGTATTGAAGGAAGCCTGCACAAGGATTCAACGCGCCTGCGCGGCGTTGAAGTAACGTCCCCTTCCCCGTCGCCCCTTGCTGCCAAACCTTCTCCCCTTGTGGGAGAAGGATAGGAAGGCTTGGCGTGCAAGCGCCTAGCCGGACTTGGATGAGGGGTAAGCGAGGCCTAGGCCTCGCGCGATTGCTTTGCAATCGCTCACCCCTCACCCAGCTTCGACTAGCGAACACGTTCGCAAGTCTGCGCAACCCTCTCCCACAAGGGGAGAGGGGCCATTTTTGCGCCCCCACCCCCCCCATTTCCCCCCTTCCCACCGCGCTTTTACCGTGCCAGCATGGCGGCCATGCAACAGACTCACCGCCGGGCCGCTGCCCTCTTCGCCGCGCTGGTATCGACCAGCCTTTTTGCCACCCCCGCGCTTGCTGCCAAGGCCGAACGCTATGTGGTTATCATCCAGGACAAAAAGGTCGGGCATCTCAATGCCGACACCGATGATGCGGGCAAGACCAAGATTGATTTCGATATTAAAAATAACGGGCGCGGGCCTACCATCAAGGAAGAGGTGAGCGTCAACGCCAATGGCCTCCCCACCGCGTGGAGCGTATCGGGGGCGACCACTTTCGGCAGCAAGGTCGCGGAAAATTTCGCGCTCGCAGGGCAAGCCGCCAGTTGGACCGACGCGGCGGGGCCGCAAACCGCGACCGTCAAAGAACCGTCGCTTTATGTCGCGCAATCGGCCAGTCCTTGGTCGCTCGGCCTTTATGCCCGCGCGCTTATGAAGGATAGTGACCAGTCGATCCCCGCGCTCCCCGGCGGCACGTTGAAACTCACCAAGGGCGAGACACTCAATGTTGCTGGCACCGGCGGACCGCTTGCGGTTACCGCCTATGATCTCACCGGCATCGACATGGACCCGCAGACCGTATTGCTCGATGCCAAGGGCGATTTGTTCGGCATTGCTTCTCCCGGTTTTCTGCTCGTGCGCGAAGGCTATGAGGGCGAAGATAAAAGGCTGCGCGGGCTTGCCGAAAAATGGGAGGCCGAACGCTTTGGCCGTTTGCAACAACAGTTCGCGCATCGCTATGCCAAGCCCGTGCTAATCGACAATGTGCGGCTGTTCGACCCTGCCAAACAGGCGCTTTCCGGCCCGGTGTCGGTGTTGGTTCAAGACAATAAGATTGCCGCCATCCGCGCGGTAGGGGCCAAGACCGCCGGGGCCGTCACGATTGACGGCGAAGGCGGCACGCTTGTCCCCGGCCTTTATGAGATGCACGGCCATATCGGGCAGAATGACGCGATGCTCAATGTGCTCGCAGGGATTACCAGCGTGCGCGACAAGGGCAACCGCAATGATGTACTGGACACGCTCATCACCCGCATCGACAAGGGCGAGATTGCGGGCCCGCGCATCACCCGCGAAGGCTTTATCGAAGGCAAAAGCCCCTATAGTTCGAACAATGGCATCCTTGCGGACAGCGAGGACGCGGCGGTGAAAGCGGTCGATTGGTATGCCGACCAGAAAAATGCGCCGGGTGGCGGCTATTGGGGCATTAAAATCTATAATAGTATCAACCCCGAATGGGTGCCCGCGATGATCAAGCGCGCGCATGAACGCGGGCTCAAAGTGACCGGCCATGTCCCCGCTTTTGCGACCACCGACCAGATGCTCGAAGCCGGCTATGACGAAATGACACATATCAACCAGTTCATGCTAAGCTGGGTGCTGAAACCGGGCGAGGATACGCGGCAATTGTTGCGCCTTACCGCGCTTAAACGGTTTGAAAATTTCGACCTGAATGATCCCAAGGTCGCCAAGACCATCGACATCATGGTCAAGGGCAAGAAGGCGATCGACCCGACGCTGGAAATCCATGAGATGCTGACCAGCAACCGCGATGGCCATGTGCCGCCGGGCGCGACCGATTATATCGAGCATCTCCCCGTCGGCACGCGCCGCGGCATGTTGAAAGCGATGGTCGATGTGGCAGGCCCAGCCGACGACAAGGCCTATCGCACGGCCTTCACCAAGATTTTGGGGACAGTGAAGCTGCTCCACGACAAGGGCGTGACCATTTTGCCGGGCACTGATCTCGGCGGCTCGTTCATGTATCACCGCGAGCTGGAGCTATACACCAAGGCGGGATTCACCCCCGCCGAAGTGCTCAAAATGGCCACCCAAGGCTCGGCCGATTATCTCGGCCAAGGCACGCAATTGGGGAGTATCGCGCAAGGCAAACTCGCCGATTTCTTCCTTGTCGCGGGCGATCCGACCAAGGATTTGAAAGCGATCAAGTCCATCCGCATGGTCGCCAAAAACGGGACTTTTTATTATCCGCCCGAAGCCTATCCGGCGTTTGGCGTGCAACCGTTCGCGACCAAGCCGAAGGTGAGCGGGGAGTGAAGAAATGAACAGTATGTCGAAAATTCAATGGCGTAGCAAAAAGATGCCACTCAATGAGTGGCAAATCTTACAAGATCAATTTGCAGAGTTACAGTTAAACCTAGGTGCACCAGAAAATCTTGCAATGTTCATTCAAAGTATTCCCGGTGACGCAGAAGGAACCATTTTTATGACTGGGCCTAGCATCGAGATTATAGAGGCACTTTCACCTAACGGTTGGGAAAACACGGACGGCCCGACAGGAGATCATATCGCGCTACTTGTTGGTGCTGTCGACCCGTGGGAATATTTTGGAATAATTAGAAGCAAAGACTTTTAATTATTATCCCCGAAACTGCCCCCACGGTCCTGTGATCGCCAAGGTCTTGCCGGGGCTGTAAATGTTGACGAACATCGTGCCACCATCGGGGGAGAAGCAGGCACCGGCGAGTTCGGATTGGGCTTTGAGGCGCGCAAAGCCGTAAACCTCCCCGCGCGGGGTGACGCCGCGCAAACGATTATCGACGACATCGGTATATTGGTCCTCGCACACAATCAGATGGCCACCGGGGCCTACCGTCAAATTGTCGGCATAATCGAGCATCGCCTTGCCGGTCGATTCCACGAAAATGTCGAGCGTGCCGGGTTCGGATGTTTCGCCTGTCTGCCCTTCAAAGCGCGACAGGCGATAGCGCATAATCTGCCCCAACTTGGCCGCGCCGCCGGAGGTGCAGCAGAAATACACCTCGCCGCGCCCGTCCGCGCCGACGCCATAATGGATGCCCTCGCCGCGCGCGAACAGAGCCGCGCCCTTGGCCGCACCGCGCTGCCGCAAGTCATCATCGGGGGCGTGGGGGGTGTCCAAATCAGCCCAGCGCGTTTTGAGGCGTTGTTGCACCGCAATTGTGCTGCCTGAAAAATTACGGCTGTCGCGGATGGCGCTATCTTCAAATGCGAGCGCCTGCAATTTACCGCCTTTGGCCAGTTCGCCCTTGGCATTGGGGAGGAAGCGATAGAGCAATCCGTCCTCGCGATCTTCGGTGAGATAAACGATGCCGGTCGCCGGATCGACCGCGACCGCTTCATGGTTGAACCGGCCCATATCTTTCAAAGGCACCGCTTCGACCAAGCCTTTCGTGCGCGCGGGCACTTCGAACACCCAGCCATGATCCTGTTTGACGCCTTGCCCCGCACGGGTCAGATCTTCCTCGCAGGTGAGCCAGCTCCCCCACGGTGTAATCCCGCCCGAACAGTTGCGGATCGTGCCGGTGAGGCTCAGCCATTGCTCCTCCAGCCGTCCGGTCTTGAGATTATAGATCATCGTCGTGGTGCCGCCCGGAATCGCGCTGCCATCGTCCAGCACATCATAGGCTCCAGCCAATGTGCGCCCGGCGGTGCGCAGTGCGCCATCCTTGACATGGCCGACCTTCAGTTCATGGTTGCGCACCAGCAGCACGCGGTCGCTGTCATAGCCGAAACAGCCCATGCCATCGGCGCGGTCCGGGACATGATGCCCGTCGCTCATCGCATCGCCGAAGGACGAAATCACCTGATAGCGAAAGCCTTGCGGCAAATCGAACAGCCCCGCCGGATCGGGAATGAGCGGACCATAGCCGTGGATAGTCTGCCCCGCGATGCCGGAGGTGCTGTTACCCGCCACCGTCGCCGCACAACCCGACAGCGCCAGCCCCGCAAAAGCGGTGGAGGTGAGGCCAAGGAATTGGCGGCGGGTCGGCACGGGTTGGGCGAGCATGGGGTAGATCTTTCTTCAAATTCTGGAGGGTTTAAGCGGTCCCTTGCACAAGGAAAGGTCAGTTTTGTTACACCTTACATCCTTCTCCCTTGATGGGAGAAGGATATGGAGCGTTAGCGAGGAACGAGCTTACGCGCAGTTGGATGAGGGTGCGCTATCAGCCAAACGCAGCGTCAGACGGAGAGGACACCCTCATCCAGCTTCGACTAGGCAGCAAGCTGCCAAGTCTTCGCATCCTTCTCCCATCAAGGGAGAAGGATCGCGTAGCACCCCTGTCCTCGTTATCTTTTCATCTCGCGTCCGACCGGATAGAGCAAATAGCGGTCATCATAATAAGGCGAGCGTTCGTAGAACCATTGGAGGCGCGCATTGGCGTCCTTGGCGAAAGCGGCATCCTCGGCCAGTTTCTTCTCATAGGCCGCTTTGAGCGCGGGGTCGGCGGCGAGCATTTTCTGTGCCATCGGTTCAATCGCATAGCTTTCCATATATTCGGTGCGGCCCTGGATTTCGGGGAAAAAGCCCCACGCCAGGAAACTGTCGGGGCTTTCCGCTTCGAGCAAGGCCGCGGCAATCCGCCACAGAGGCTGGTCGGCGGGTATCCGCACCGACCCTTCGGGCATCGTCACGCGGCGCTGTGCGTGCGTATAGTCGGCGGTGAGCGGGATATGCCCTTCGCTGGGGCGACCATTTTTGACATTGGCCAAGCGCACCATGTCGAGGTCCAGCACCTGCGGGGTCGCGATCACGCCCATTTCGATGCCGTGCTGCTGGAGCCGCTTGATGAGGTCGGGCTTGGTTGCAGGTACCCACCATGCCAGCGGCAGCGCGGTTTTGACCGCAGGCACTTCGCCCCAGACCGGCATTTGCACCGTCACCGGCTTGCCGAGCCAGCGTATCTCGTCGCGCCCCGTCACCGGCGAGCGAAATTTTTCATGTGCAACGCTCAGGAAAGGCACGGTCTTGACCGGCTTGCTCTCGTCCGCCTTCCACGACAGGATTATTTCGGCAGGGCGCGCGGCGCGGTCGGCTCGCTTGGCCGTTTCGATGCGCGCGGCATCCTTTGCCACCGATTTCAGCGCCTGTTCGATGAAAATATAGGTGCCCAGCACGCGCTGGCGATAGGGTTTCAAGCTGTGGGTTTCAAGCAGGACCGTCGGCACCACGCGGCGGTCGCCATAGCCGGTCGAAAAGCGCGCGGTGTCTGCGCCATGCAAAATGCCCTTGTCGGGGTCGCGATTGTCGATCGAATTCACATAGGTGAACGGCTTATGCCCCGCCTTTTTAAGCGCCGCATCCATCGCGGGACGGAAACCGCTGTTGAGCCAAGCGCCGACCGCCTCGCTTTGCGCATATTTGCCGTCCCAGCCCGAAAAGGCATAGGTGATGTCATATTGATAGTCGGTGCCATCGGTCACATGCAGGTCGAGATAGAGCGCCGGGTCGAGCTTATTGATAAGCGCGATCATCGCCGTCATTTCGGGCGTGTCCATCTTGCCATAATCGCGGTTCAGATTGAGATTTTGCGCGGTGGCGCGCCAGCCCATATTTTCCGGGCCGCGCTGGTTGGGGCGGTTGAAGCGCGAGCGGCGCTCATGACCATCGACGTTGAAAATCGGCACAAAGATAAGGTCGACCTTGTCGAGCAATGTGTCTTTGCCGCGAAGCGCAATGTCGCGCAGCAACATCATCCCCGCATCCTTGCCGTCAATTTCGCCCGCATGGATGCCCGCTTGCACCAGCAGCACCGGCTTGCGCGCGCCGCCCTTCGAGGCTTTGACATAATAAAGCGCGCGCCCTTCGGCGGACGTGCCGAACGGAGTGACCGAGACGAGATCGGACGCGGCATCGAGCCTGTCGAGCCATGCGCGGGTCGCGGCATAATCGGGCGTATCGACAAAGCCGGTCTGTTCGATGGGGGTAATCCACGGGTCGGATGGCTTGGCGATCAGCGCCTCGCTCGCGCCTGTCCACGGTAGAATAGGCGGGAGAGGGGCTTCGATGGGCGCGGTTTGTGCGATAAGGGGGGTGGCCATCAAGGCGGCCAAGCTGAGCGCAAGGGCTGTGCGGGGCTGGTTCATGGGTCAGGATTAGGCTGGCCTTATCGGCGTGGCAATCATGCTTGTTTATTTCCTTTCATCGCTCTCTCCTCCTTCCCCCAAAAAGTGTTCCCCCGCGCGCAGGCGGGGGTCCAGTGTTGTTCTACCCTGACCGTTGTTTGTGCCGCACTGGGTCCCCGCCTGCGCGGGGACACGGGTAAGGGGGATACGGGTAAGGGGGGCACGGTAAGGGCGCGCCGGAAGCAAAGCCGGCCGGCCAAACCCGTCTCTTTGATGAACAAGCCCCTCAGCTTCCGGTCAGAACGACTCGGTTATCCCCTCACGCATGACATAGACAAAATAGCCCAGAGAGGACTTTCCCCATGTTGCGCATGATCCGTTCCGAACTCACCCGCCAGATCAGTCTGGGCTTTTTGATCGGAGCCTTGGCGCTCTATGCAGCGACACCGGGGCAAGGGCGCGCGCAATTCCATGACCGCGTCGCGCATCTATGGATTGAAGACTGACCGGCCCGCGCCGGTTTCATGCACCCTATAATTGCCCGAACGCATCGAATCGAGTCGCTTGTGCGCTGTCTGCGGGCCGTTCATCTTTGCGGCAATTTTCGACCAAACAAGCGCAACAATTTTACAATTTCTGCGCCACTTTTCGACTATTTACGGGCTTCACCCACGCTTTTGCACGGTTTACCGCCAAGCTGTCCAGGTCGTTCATGTTGGGGACAGGATTGGAAATGTAAACCCAAACTCGAAGACGCACATGGGCCAATCTTCGGGATTTCCCCCCTGTTGCCCCAAGGCTTGGTTCGCGGCTTCAATCCTAGCGTGACGAACGCTCAAAAAAGGCCCTCGCTCCACTTGCCCCCGGAGCGGGGGTTTTTTGGTTATTGGGGAGCGTGAGAATGGTTCCGCACCTGCCGCGCATCACCCCATGCTTGCCAGCACCCCGCCCCGCCGATACAGGCTTGGCGCTATGTCCGCCAACACGATCAAAATTGCCTCCTGGAATATTAACAGCGTGCGCGCGCGTATCGACATTGTCGAACGCTTCCTGCGCGAAGAAGCACCGGATGTGCTGTGCCTTCAGGAAACCAAGGTGATGAACGACCTGTTTCCGGCAGGGCCGTTCCGCCAGCTTGGCTATAACCATCACATCCTGCACGGGCAGAAGATGCACCACGGCGTCGCGATTATCAGCCGCATCCCGATCCGCGAAGATGACCGGCTTGATTGGCAGGCCAATAATGAAGCGCGTCATGTAGGCGTTGCGCTCGACAATGGGATCCGCATCGAAAATGTCTATGTGCCGGCGGGCGGCGATATTCCGGACCGTGACCTCAATCCCAAATTCGGGCAGAAGCTCGACTTTCTGGGACGCATGATCGACTGGTCGGGCGGCATCAAGGAGCGCACCATCCTCACCGGCGATTTCAACATTGCGCCGCTCGAAAGCGATGTGTGGAGCCATAAACAATTGCTCGGCGTGGTAAGCCATACGCCTATCGAGGTCGAAACCTTGGGCCGCTTGCAAGCTGCCGGAAATTGGGTCGATCTCGGCCGCCATTTCGTGCCCGCGCCCGAACGGCTTTATACATGGTGGAGTTATCGCGCGAAGGATTGGGCCGCATCCGACCGGGGCCGCCGTCTCGACCATATGTGGGTGACGCCCGACCTTAAGGATAAGGCGGTAAGCCATAAAGTGTGCGAGCCGTGCCGCAGTTGGCTCAAACCCTCCGACCATGTGCCGCTGATTACGGAGTTTGCCTTTTGAGCGGATTTGCGCCCGATGACCCAAGAAGCGCCGCGCAGGCAATCGACGCGCTGCGGCGGGGCTGGCCGGTGACACTGACCGATGGCGATAAGGCATTGTCCTTGCTTGCGGTCGAAACCACCAACGCCCCGGCACTGGCCGGATTTGACAGCGAAGCCTTGTCCAAATTGCTGGTTTCGGGCGAGCGCGCGGCGACCTTGAAACTCACCAACCAGTTGGCCGCAGCCCATCCGGGGCCGGTCGCGATTGACCGCCATGCAGGCGATGATCTGGCCGCCGCCCAAGCGATAGCCGACCCCGCGCTCGATTTGGCGCACCCGTTCAAGGGTCCGTTTACCGCTGCCAAGGTAGCGGAAGAACGGCTCGCGCGGGCGGGGCTCGCGCTATTGTTGCATGGCGGCATGTTGCCCGCCGCTTTTGCGCGCGATACGGGTAGCCCCTCCCCCGTCACAGCCTCGGTCGCGGCGGTTGATGCCTATGGCGATGCGAATGCGCTCCATATTGCCGCGCGCGCTTCACTCCCCGTCGAAGCGTCGGAACAGGGGGAACTCACCGCTTTCCGCTCGACCGCCGATCCGCGCGAACATGTCGCGCTGACGCTTGGCCAACGCAATGGCAGCGTGCCGGTCATCCGGCTCCATTCGGAGTGCCTGACCGGCGATGTGCTGGGCAGTCTCAAATGCGATTGCGGACCGCAGCTCCACCACGCGCTCCACAAAATCGCCGATGCGCCGTGGGGTATCCTCCTTTATTTGCGGCAGGAAGGGCGCGGCATCGGCCTTGTCAACAAGCTGCGCGCCTATCAGTTGCAGGATCAGGGGTTCGACACGGTGGACGCCAATTTGCGGCTGGGCTTTCCGGTCGAAGCGCGCGACTTTGCGATAGCGGCGCAGATGCTCAAACTCATGAACGTGCCTGCAGTGCGGCTTATGACCAATAATCCGGAAAAAGTCGCGCGGCTGGAAGCCGAAGGCATCAAAGTCATCGAACGCATCCCCCACGCACTCCCGACCAATGTGCATAACGCACGCTATCTGGATACCAAGCGGGATAAGACCGGACATAAATTGTGACGGGTTGAGTTGGTGCGGCGTGGCTGAATCCACTTTTTTTATCACGCGAAGGCGCGAAGGCGCGAAGATTCAAGCATTGCTTGTGACAGAGCGTCCTCCAGCGATCTCGAGGCTCCCACAACGGCATTAAACATACCGCCTGCGGCGGTTTTCTATATCTTCGCGTCTTCGCGTGAGCCTCTAAACCTCCGCGCCCCAATCTGAACATATCCCCGCTCCCAAAAAAACGCCTATTCATTGAACCGAAATGCGTTTCATCTATTATGCTTAGATTATGGCATTCGGTCCCAAATCATCTGTGCTCCCGTTGGAAGATAGCGCGCCGCCGCTGAACCTGTTGTTGCAGGAGGCGCGCTGGTTGCCGAACCTGTTGCGCGCGCGCCATGCGCCGGAAGTGCGCGCGCGGGCGCAAGTGGCGGATGGCGACCCGGTGCTGACGCTGCCCGGCCTATGCGCGAGCGATGATTCGATGAAGCAGCTCCGGCTCAACCTCAACGCGGTGGGTTTTTCGGCCAAACGCTGGAAATTGGGCCGCAATTTCGGCGCGCGTGAAGATACGATCGAGCGCATCGACAAGCGTGTGCGCTATATCCACCAGCAGACCGGGCGCCGCGTTCATCTGGTCGGGTGGAGCCTTGGCGGCATTATGGCGCGCGAATATGCCAAATGGCATCCCGAACTGATTGCGAGCGTGGTAACGCTGGGGTCGCCTTTTTCGGGGTCGCTCAAGACCAACCATGCCTGGCGGCTCTATGAACTGGTCGCGCGGCACAAAGTGGAAGAGCTCCCCATCGCGCTCCATGAAAGCGCAAAGCCGCCCGTCCCCACTTATGCCTTATGGTCGCCGCAGGACGGTGTCGTATCGCATTACGGATCGCATGGCGGCGAGGGCGAGGCCGACCAGAGTTTCGAAGTCGATTGCGGCCATATGGGCTTCGCCTTCGACCAGCGCGCAATTGACGCGGTAATCGATTGCCTCGCCGATGCGCGGCGGCGTATCGCATAGCATGGCGTTCTTGGGAGGCACGGAGTGGTGAAGCAATCCGGTGGCGCTTTACGCTGCTCTGGATTGCTCCGGTGCTTCGCGGCCCGCTATGGCCATGGCGCTGGAGATATGCCGTAGGCTGATGGGGTAGGGGGCTTTACGTCTTCAACGCCAATCGTATCAGCCACCCGACCACGCCCAATGCGGCGACACTCAACGCCCAGATGAGGATGAACCAGCCCAACTGGCGCAATTTGCTGCGTCCACGCGGGGTGTCGCTGGGTGGTCCGTCTGGCGCGGCCATCAATGATAGCCTGCGGTATCGACCTTGCCGCGGAATACCCAATAGGCCCATGCGGTATAGGCAAGGATGATGGGCACCAGCACCGCTGCGCCGACCAGCATGAAGAGCTGGCTTTCATAAGGGGCGGCGGCTTGCCAGATGGTGACGCGCCCCGGAATGACATCCGGCCACATCGACACACCCAGACCGACAAGGCACAGGCCGAACAGGATGAGCGCGGAAAAGAAGGGTACACGCTCTTGCTTTTTGACGATGCTGCGCAGGAACACCGCAATTGCGATGGCGGTCAGGAACGGCACGGGAGCGGTTGCGATAATGCCCGGATATTCGAACCAGCGGTGATAATATTGGCCTTCGAGGAAGGGCGTAGCAAGGCTCACTGCGCCGATCGCGACGACCAGAGCAATCCCCAGCGGACGGGCAAAGCGGAACGCATGATCCTGTAATGCGCCTTCGGTTTTCCAGATAAGCCAGCACGAGCCGAGCAACGCATAGCCGATGACCAGACTGACGCCGGTGAGCAGGCTGAACGGGGTCATCCAATCCCACCAACCACCCGAATAAGCGCGGCCCGTGACTTCAATCCCCTGCAACAATGCGCCCAGCGTAATGCCTTGTGCGAGCGTCGCGATGAGCGAACCGGCGAAAAAGCTTATGTCCCAGATAGGCCGGTGGGCGGGATCGCGCCAGCGGAACTCGAACGCCACGCCGCGCAGGATAAGCCCCAGCAGCATCGCGATAAGCGGCGCATAAAGCGCAGGCAGGATGATCGCATAAGCTAATGGGAAAGCGGCCATCAAACCGCCGCCGCCCAGCACCAGCCAGGTTTCATTGCCGTCCCACACCGGTGCGATGCTGTTCATTGCGGTGTCGCGTTCGGTGCCGACCTTGATGCTGGGAAACAGGATGCCGATGCCAAGGTCGAACCCGTCCATCACCACATACATGGCGACCGCAAAGGCGATGATGACCGCCCAGATGATGGTGAGATCAATGCTCATGATGATGGTCCCCCTCAAGCAGCGCGGGCGCGGGCGTAATGCCTGCCGCGCGCGCCGGATCGTCCTGTGGCAAGGGCTCATCAATTTGCGGCGCTTTGGCTGCGAGCTTGAACAAATACCATACGCCTGCACCGAATACGGCGAAATAGACGACCACAAAGGCGAGCAGCGAAATGGCAACCGCGGGCGCATCGAGCGGGGAAGCCGAATGGGCGGTGCGCAAATGGCCGTAGATGGTCCAGGGCTGACGACCGACTTCGGTGGTGATCCATCCCGCCAGCACCGCAATAAAGCCCGATGGCCCCATCACCAGCGCCGCACGGTGCAGCCATGACCAATCATAGAGTGACTTGCGCCAGCGCGCGACAAGGCTCCACAGGCCAAGGCCGAGCATCGCAAAGCCCAAACCCACCATGATGCGGAATGACCAGAACACAATGCCGACCGGCGGATGATCCTCGCGCGGGATCGTATCAAGCCCTGCAAGCGGCGCATTCATGTCATGCTTTAAAATGAGCGAGGACATTTTCGGCACTTCGATGGCATAATCGACGCGCTGTTCCTTGCTGTTGGGGATGCCGAACAGGATGAGCGGTGCGCCGTCCGGATGGCTTTGATAATGGCCTTCCATCGCCATCACCTTGGCAGGTTGATGTTCGAGCGTATTAAGCCCGTGCATATCGCCCATGAAAATCTGCACCGGCGCGACAAGGGCGGCCATCCACATCGCCATCGAAAACATTTTGCGCGCGCCTTCATTGGCGCGGTCCTTGAGGAGATGCCACGCCCCCACCGCGCCCACCGCAAAGGCGGTCGTCAGATAGGCGGCGATCACCGTATGGATCAGACGATAGGGAAAGCTGGGGTTCCACACAATGTCCCACCAGCCATGCGCGGGGACGAATTGGCCGACATCGTTGATTGCAAAACCGGTCGGCGTTTGCATCCAGCTATTGACCGACAGGATCCAGAAAGCGGAAATGAAGGTGCCGATGGCGACCGCCAAAGTGGCGCCAAAATGGAGGGTTTTGCCGACCTTTTCCTTGCCGAACAGCATGACGCCCAAAAAGCCTGCCTCAAGGAAGAAAGCGGTCAGCACCTCATAGGCCATAAGCGGCCCGATGACCGGCCCCGCCTTGTCCGAAAAGACCGACCAGTTGGTGCCGAACTGGTAAGACATCACAATGCCGGACACCACGCCCATGCCGAACACGACCGCAAAGATTTTGAGCCAATAGCGGTAGAGGCTGTCATAAACAGCCTTACCGGTTTTCAGCCACAAGCCTTCCAGCACTGCGAGGAAGCTCGCAAGGCCGATGGAGAAAGCGGGGAAAAGAAAGTGGAAACTGACGGTGAAAGCGAATTGTATTCGCGCGAGCAGCAGGGCTGTATCCGACTCAACCATGCCCCTCTCCATAGGACAGGTTACACGGAATGACACGTGCAATTGCTGCAATATAGATTTGGTCAATTGCAATGCTGCACCTGCACAAAATCCCCCGCTTTGCGCAAAGCATTGCGCCGTTCTAAAGGGGAGGTGGTGAAGCAGCCGAACAAGGGACAAAGCCGATGGGCTATGATGCGCTGATTATCGGGGGCGGACATAACGGGCTGGTGTGCGCCTTCTATCTGGCGTGTGCGGGCCTTAAAGTGCGGATATTGGAAGCGCGCGACGTGATTGGCGGCGCGGCGGTGACGGAAGAATTCCATCCCGGTTTCCGCAATTCGGTCGCAAGCTATACAGTGAGCCTGCTCCAGCCCAAGGTGATTGCCGATATGCGGCTGGCCAATCATGGCTATCGCGTGATCGAGCGGCCCATCTCCAATTTCCTGCCGCAAGAAAATGGCGATTATCTAAAACTTGGCGGAGGGCTGGAACGCACACAAGCCGAGTTCCGCCGTTTTTCGACCAAAGACGCCGCCGCGCTTCCGGCCTATTATGCGATGCTGGAGCGGGTCGCCGATGTGCTGCGGGGGCTGGCTTTGCAGATTCCGCCTAATGCCGGGGAAGGGTTGCGCACCTTGCTGACGGGCGCGCAACAGGGCCGGATGCTCGCGCGGCTTTCGCTGGAGGCACAACGCGATGTGCTGGACTTGTTCACCAGATCGGCGCGTGATTTTCTCGATGGCTGGTTTGAAAGCGATGCGGTCAAGGCCGCGTTCGGTTTTGATGCGGTGGTCGGCAATTATGCCTCACCCGATACGCCGGGCAGCGCCTATGTGCTGCTCCACCATGTGTTTGGCGAGGTGAACGGGAATAAGGGCTCATGGGGCCATAGCGTCGGCGGCATGGGGCGGATTACCGCAATCATGGCCGATGTCTGCCGCGCGGCGGGGGTCGAAATCAGCCTCGAAACGCCGGTCGCGCGGGTTTTGGTCGATGGCGGCAAGGCGGTGGGAGTGAAGCTCGTCAGCGGCGCGGAAATCACGGCTCCGCGCATTATCGCCAATGTCGGGCCGAAACTCCTCTATGAACGCATGATCGCGCCAGGTGATTTGCCGGAGGATTTCTTGCGCCGCATCAAAGGCTTCAAAGCCGGAAGCGGCACTTTCCGTATGAATGTTGCGCTGCGCGAACTGCCGACCTTCACCTGCCTTCCCGAACCGGGGGAGCATCACCAGTCCGGCATCATCATCGCGCCGACGCTCGATTATATGGACCGCGCCTTTGTGTCGGCCAAAGCGCAAGGCTGGTCACGGGCGCCGATTGTCGAAATGCTCATCCCCTCGACCGTGGACGATAGCCTAGCCCCTGAGGGCCAGCATGTCGCCAGCCTGTTCTGCCAGCAATTCGCGCCGCAATTGCCGGACGGCAAAGATTGGGACGATTATGAAGAGGCGGCTGCGGACACCATCCTCGACACGGTGGAACATTATGCGCCGGGTTTCCGCGCGTCGGTTCTTGGCCGGATGATCCTTTCTCCCAAAGGGCTGGAGCGTAAATTCGGCCTCGTCAATGGCGACATCATGCACGGCCATTTGTCGCTCGACCAGATGTGGGCGGCGCGGCCGGTGCTGGGACATGGCAGCTATAAAGGGCCGCTTTCAGGGCTTTATATGTGCGGGTCCGGCACCCATCCGGGCGGCGGCGTCACAGGTGCGCCGGGGCATAATTGCGCGCACGCCATCTTGCGCACACGCGGATTTCTGGGCCGGTTAAGGTCTTGAATCTGTCCCCGATAGAGACAGAAATTTACCCTTTTTATATCCTGTCAAGAGTCGCAATTCCCACGATAATACGGTAAAGGCGTCTTAATCATTTCGAGAATCATGGCCGGAATATCAAAAGATTTCGGCTTTTAACAACGGGGCGGGCCGCCAAGGTCCGAAACTTAAAGATGAACAAATTGGGCTTTCGTGCGGCTATCGCTTTGACCCTTGCAGCTTTGTCGGCCCCCGCAGCGGCGGAACCGATTTTGCTCTCCTCGGCCAATGTGGGCAACAGCTTCACCGTCAATTTTAACGGCTTTACCGGTGACGGTACGGTCGCAGGCCTGCTCGGTTCGGCAATTTTTACGCTGACCAACGTGACCTCGAACAGCTACGGCTTTTCCTATGTCATCAATAATGACTCGGTCGACCCGATCGACACCGCGCGCATTTCCGGCTTCGGTTTCAACACCAATCCGGAAATTGCCGGGGCCACATCGACCGGCACCTTCACGAAAACCGCGCTTGGCGGCAATGTCCCCAATGTCGGAACCGTGGACGTATGCTTCAAAGCAGGCGGCGGCGGCAATAGCTGTGCTGGCGGCGGCGGTGGCGGTGTCACTATGGGGCAAAGCGGCTCGGGCACGTTGAAGCTCAATTTCGCATCGCCTTTGACCTCGCTGACGCTCGACGATTTCTTTGTGCGCTACCAGTCAATTACGGGCGCAGGTTCGGTTAGCTCGGCTGTCGGCACCGGTACGGTCGTTTCCAGCAGCGGCGGATCGACCTCGGGCGGCACGCAAGTGCCTGAACCCGGTGTTGTCGGCCTGTTCGCGGTCGGCGTTCTCGGTATGGGCTGGGCGCTTGGCCGCCGCCGCAAGATGCAAGGCGCGCAGCAGGCCTGATAGGGCCGCAAGCTTTAAACGAAACGGACAGAAACGCCGGAGAGCATTGCGCTTTCCGGCGTTTTTTATGGTCTGCTTAATCCTTGTAATGCCTTCGCCGTCAGTTCGACCGAGCGCTCGCCTCGCTCAGATGCGCGGCAATCGCTTCATTGTCAGGTGCGAGCGTTGCGGCCTTGCGTAATTGCGCGATGCCGCCCGTTTTATCCTTGCCCGATTTCCACAATACCCAGCCATAGCTGTCGCGCGCCGACGCATTATCGGGCGCGGTATCGACCGCTTTTTTGAGCGTGGCGACCGCCTTGTCATGCTGACCCAGCTCAAACTGCGCCCAGCCGAGATTGTTGAGCATCACCGCATTGGGCTGCCCCGTTTCTTTGAGCAGGGCTTCATAGCGCAGCGCCGCCCCCTGCCAATCGCGCCGCTGCATCGCGGCATCCGCTTCGACCAGTGCATCGGCAAGACGCGCGGGCGAGGGATATTTGGCGCGCGCGGCAAAGGCATCGGCGTCGGGAAGTTTGGCGGCCTTGGCATAGGTCGCCATCGCCGCGACATAAGCGCGCGGCGCGTTAGGAAGCATGGCGGCGGGCCGCAAGGTTTCTGCGGCGGCCTTGGCATCGCCGGTCTTAAATTGCGCTTCGGCCAGCAACAGCCGTGCGCGCGCATAGCCGGGCTGGCCGCGCACCAGTTGCGCGAGTTGCTGCACCGCAATTCCGTCATTGCCCTGCTTCATCGCGATGCGCGCTTCGAGCATCCGCAGCGACGGATTGCCTGCTAAAATCTTGCGCGCAGCGGTCGCTTCATTTTGCGCCTCGTGCATATCACCGGCGAGAAAGGCGGATTCGCCCTTGAGCAAATGCACCTCGCCGCGATTGGCACCGATTTTTTCCGCGCGCGCGATGAGCGCGTCCAGTTCGGGCTTGCGGTTCAGTTCCGCGAGCAGTAGACCCTTGGCAAATAGCGGCGCAAGGCTCACCGGATTAAGTTTGGCCGCGCGGTCGAATGAGGCAAGCGCGCGGGTATAGTCGCCGTCGATGAGTGCAACCTGCCCGCCAAGCAAGGCAGCGTCAAAATCCTTGGGCAGCCGCTCGATCGCCAGCGCCGACAGGCTGCGCGCTGCGTCAAAATCGCCGCGCGCAACCGCATAGCGCCCGCGGATCACGGTGAGCGGGCCATTATCGGCAAAGCGGCTTTCGGCCAGCGTGACAAGCGTGCCTGCCTTAGCGCTATCGCCCGCCGCAATCGCGCAGCTAATGCGGATGCGCAGCACGTCCGCTTCGGGGCCGCTCGCCGGATCCTTCATCTGATCGACACGGTCGCACCGGTCCTGCAGCATCAACGCTTCGGCCATTTGCCCGCGCTGGGCGGCGGTGAGGGCCTGTTTGGCGGCCAACTGCTTCAGCGTATTTTCCGCGCCCACTCCGTCGCCGCCCGCCAGTTGCACCCGCGCCATCAGCGCGAGCGCGCGGACATCAGCGGGGCTTTTCTGGAGCAAATTCATAAGCTCGACCCGCGCCGCGCCCAGATCACCTTTTTCCACCAGCGTCGCGGCATGGTCATAGGTCGGAGCGGCATTGCGGCACCCGCCAAGCGCGGTCGCAAGCATCAAAACAGCAGCAATCTTCTTCATCCTGTGCGAGTTAGCAGCTTCGTGCGGAGGCTGCCAGCCATTGTGACATGTTGTGAGGGGTGATGCGCGTCGCAATTCAGGACAGGTGAGAGGCAGGGGAATACGGGCCAAGGAATCCGGGGCGAGGAATCCGTTGCGTGGGCATCGGTTAAACCCGCACCGCTTTTTCGATCATGCCTTCCTCGCCGAAAATGCGGCGATAGCGGGCTATCTCTGCCGGATCGCCGGTCGCTTTGGCGGGGTTATCCGACAATTTGACCGCGGGACGTCCATTGGCGCGGGTGACTTTGGCGACGAGCGAGATCGGCTCCAGCCCCGCGCCGCCTTCGGGATCGCAATCGCGGAAATCATTGGTGAGGTTGGTGCCCCAGCCAAAGCTCATCCGCACTCTTCCGTGAAAGTGCCGATAGGTCTGCTCGATACTGTCCACATCCATGCCGTCCGAAAAAATCAGCAGTTTTTCGCGCGGGTCGCGGCCCTTTTTCAGCCACCAATCCATTATTTGTTCACCGCCTTCAACGGGCGGCAGGCTGTCCGGGCGAAAGCCGGTCCAATCCGCCACCCAATCGGGCGCGTGGCGCAAAAAGGAAGCGGTGCCATAAGCATCGGGCAGCACAATCAGCAGATTGCCGTCATATTGGGTGCGCCATTCTTCAAGCACGCGGTAAGGCGCGGCGGCAATGCCCGCATCACCATCGCCCGCATCATCATCGGCAAGCGCGGCCATCACCATCGGCAATTCATGGGCGTTGGTGCCGATTGCCTCCAAATCATTGTGCATCGCAAGCAGCACATTGGAGGTGCCGATAAAACGGTCGCCCAAGCCTTCTTTCAACGCTTCAACGCACCATTGCTGCCATAGGAAACTGTGCCGCCGTCTCGTGCCGAAATCGGAAAGCGCAAGGTCGGGAAGCGCGCGCAACCGCTCAACCTTTTCCCATAATTTTGCCTTGGCGCGCGCATAGAGAATATCGAGTTCGAACCGCCCGCGATTTTTTAACGTCGCGCGCGAACGTAGCTCATTGACGATGGCGAGCGCGGGAATTTCCCAAAGACTCGCTTCAGGCCAAGGCGCATCGAAATCGAGCTTATACTGGCCATCGACCACGCTCAATTCATAGTCGGGCAGGCGGAAATCGGCGAGCCAGGCGATATAATCGGGCGCGAACATCCGCTCCTTGCCGTAAAAACTATTGCCCGCGAGCCATATCAGTTCGCGGTTAGTGAAACGCAGGCTGCGCGCATGGTCGAGTTGCTCACGCAATTCCTGTTCGTCGATAATGTCGGCAAGCCGCACCTTTTTGCTGCGGTTGATGAGCGAAAAGGTCGTGCGCACATCGGGATGCAGCCGCCAGATCATCTGCTGCATCAGCAATTTATAGAAATCGGTGTCAAGCAGGCTGCGAATGATCGGATCAAGCCGCCAGCCATGATTATAAACGCGGGTGGCGATGTCGGTGGCGGGCATGATGTCTCCTTGGCGGGCTTTCTTCTTGGCCGTTTCTGCACTCTCTTTTGTGCGGCGTCCGGCTTTTGTGCGGTGTCTGGAAGGGATTTTCAACCGGCTTTGCATGAGAGAAAGTCCGGTTGCGCGGCTCCCGATTTTCGCCCCCGCACATTTGCGATCACGATGTTTGCGATTTTGCTTCTTGACAGGCCGCCTGTCGCGTGTCAGTTTTTTGACACCGGTGTCTTAAATCAAATCCGGACAAGATCGCAGGACATGCGGCGGAATATTTTGGACATGGTTTGTAAAAAACTGTGCCGGAGGAAGACCGGGGCAAAACCGGGGAGAAGGGTGTCGTTGGATGTTCACGCAAAAATCCTGGCCGGATAATCGGCTGGATGAAGGGCCAAATAAAGAAATGAGGCCTTATACCCCCTTGCATCTGGCGCGCGCCCCGTCTTTGGCGAAGCGGCAGGCGCAGACAAAGGAAGCGTGAAGGGATGGGGAAGGGAATGGGCGTTCATGGGTAAGGGCCCGCATCATCCGGCAGGCTTCAAGGCAGGCCTTTTGGCTGGTCTTGCACTTGGCCTTGTGGCCGGTGTTGCGACACCGGTAGCGGCGAATCAGGCTGTGCCGGATGCGGCGCCTGTGGCCACAGCCCCGCGCGCCTTCAATCAGGTGGTGCAAAAGCATATCGACCCGCAAACCGAAAAATTGCTGCTCGCGCTGGTCAAGGACGGCAAGGCGCTCAGAATTGACGGCGTCGATGTTTTCAACAGCAATGACAAATTCCTGCCCGGCAAAATTGCTATCGGTTTGGCCGAATATCTTGATGCGCTCCCCGCCAATGATCCGCGCCTCCCTGTCTATCTCGGCCATTTCCGTAAAATCGCCAAGCTGACCGTCGATGATGCCAATGATAGTTGGGGCATTTATTATTATCTGACCGCGCTCGATATTTTGCACCGGCGCGGCTGGCTAGCCCAAGCGATTGATCCGCTCACTATGGCCAAATTGCGGGTGCGGCTGGATTGGCGCAGCTTTGTTAATCGCGACACTTATGTGCTGATTGACCATCCCAATAATTATCTTGTTGTCGCCTTTTCGATTGCGCGGTTGCGCCATGCGCTGGGCTGGGAAGATGATGTCGCGGTCGGCAAATTATATGACGCCACCGCCAAACATTATCGCGATTATTCCGCCTTTGGATTTGCCGATGAAACCGACGGGGAAGGGCGGTTTGACCGCTATTCGATCCTGCTTGCAGGCGAAATAGCCGCGCGTTTTGTCCAAACCGGCGACACCCCGCCCAAAGAAGCATTGGAGTGGTTGCGCAAGGCCGCCGACCTCATGCTGCTGCGCGTCAATGGCGAGGGCAGCGGCTTTGAATATGGGCGCAGCATCGGCCCTTATGGCGAAACCTCGATCATCGAAGTGCTGACAGCTGCCGCCGCAACCGGCATTTTGACGCAGGCGGAAAAGGATGTCGCTTATGCCTATGCGTCGCGCGCGGCGGAACGCTATGTCGATTTCTGGACAGACCAGCGCACCGGCTCTGTGAACCTGTGGGACGATGGCCGCCGCACCGACGCCTATCGCGGGAAATTCCGAATTTTGGGCGAAAATCTGAGCCTTGCGCATCAATATAGCTACACCAATGCGGTGTGGAATAAGCTGGGCTATAAGGACCGCGCGCCCAAGGTGGATTGGGCCAAGGTGCAAGCCGCCAAGCCCCGCCGCGATGTGACCTGGTTTGCGCGCGGTGACTATGACCGTTTGCTGGTGACCATGCAGGATGGCGCGCGGCTGGTCAGCCTTCCCATCATCAATGGCGGGGTGAGCCAGCATGACCATAGCCCCTATTTCCCGATTCCCTTCTCGCCCGGAATGTTGGAGGGGGTCGCCGATGGCGATGCGCCGCTGTTGATCCCGCAACTGACTTTGAGCGATGGCAGCAGGCTGATGCCGCTTGCGTTCCAGCGCGGGATCAAGGTGACGGGCAAGGGTAAGACGACCGAAATCGGCTGGCACCAAAGCGAACTTGACCGCATGGGCGAACGCGCGCCGGTTGCCGACCCAAGGGTCAGCGTCGAAACGCGCTATAGCTTTGCACCGGGGCGGATTGTCCGCACCGATATTTTCACCCCGCAAGCCGGTGTCACCATCACCGATGCGCGCATCGAATTTGCAAGCTTTTCGGAACAAGCGCAGCAGCGCGGCACCACCACCAGCTTCGGCCTAGGCGCGGTGCGGCGCTTTGCGGTGAGCGGGATGGAGCGGTGCAGCGCCGCACCCACCAACGGCAATCCAAACTATCGCGCGCCGCAGGGCGCAATGCAGACCTTAGTGCAATGCAGCGGCCTCACCGCCACAAGCGGGACGGTGCGGATAAGCTGGACATTAGAGTATCGTTGACGGGCAAAGCGTTAACGAAACTATCCTATAGACGGGCCGCGCGGGATCGGGGCCTACCGGTTAAAAACAAAGGACGGTATCGGTCGTCCGGGAGGAGGATGAAGAGATGAATTATATGAAACGGAACGGCCAAATCCGCCTGCGCACGATGTTGCTTTTGTCGGCGGCGCTATCAACCAGCACGATGGCTTGGGCGCAAGACAGCGCAACCACCCAACAGCCTGTTCCTGTGTCCAATGATGACACCGGTAACACAACGGATAGCACAACAGCCAACACGGCGGACAATGCCGAAGACAATAGCGAAATCCTCGTCACCGGCGCGCGCCAGACTCAGCGCACCTCCAATGATATGAAGCGCAACGCGACCGTGATTGTCGATGGCCTTATCAATGATGAAATCGGGTCGATGCCGGACAATTCGGTCGGCGATACGCTGGAGCGTCTGCCGGGCGTGACGGCGGACCGCTTCAAGGGCAATGCCAATGAATTATCGGTGCGCGGCCTTGGCCCGACCTTGAGCTTTTCGACCTTTAACGGGCGCGAAGTGTCCACCGCCGGTCCCGACCGTTCGGTCGCTTTCCAGCAATTCCCGTCAGAGCTGATCAATGGCGTTTTGGTCTATAAATCGCAGCAGGCCGATTTCCTTGAAGGCGGCATTGCGGGCGTTATCGAACTACGCTCGATCAAGCCGCTCGATTATGGCAAGCGCCGTTTTCAAGCCGAGTTTCGCGGGGTGTTCCAGCCCAAGGATGATGAAGTGCTAGGCCGCGGCGGCATCGGCTACCGCGCGAATATCTCCTACACCGACCAGTTCAGCACCGGGCTGGGCGATGTTGGTATCAGCATCGGCTATCAGCGGCAGGATCAGGCCGCGCCGGAAGATTATTATATCACCAACTCGTCCTTCGTGCCGTGCACCACCTCGGCGCGCAATCCCACGGTGATTACCGGCAACCAGCAAAGCGCGGCAGGGTCGAACGTCAACTGTTCAAACGCGGCGGCGGGCACGACGTTGACCGGACGCGATATTGGCGACCGCTATTATGCGACCTCGGCGCGCACATTCCAGAACCGCGTGACCTCGGAAAAGCGCGATGCGGTGATCGGTGCGCTGCAATGGCGGCCCGCGCCCAATCTCGACATCAGCCTTGACGGCCAATATTCGAAGCGCAGCAGTCTTGAAAACCGCAAGGCATTTGCGATTACCGAAGGTCTTCGCGGCATCCAGCCTCTCGTCATTGGCGGGGTCGGCAATGATTTTAGCGACGGCGCGTTGCTCAAATATACCGGCAACTCCAATCTGGAAATCCAGATGGAAGACCGTCTGCGCGAAGAAAAATATTATGGTGGGGGTTTGAATATCGGCTGGGAAGCAGGGCGGCTCAAAGTTGATGCCGACCTATCCTATTCGGAATCGCGCCGCACCGAAGTGCAAAAGGCTACCAATATGCGCTCCGGCAGCCGCGTCGTTTATACGCTCGATGCGACCGAAGGCGAGGTGCCGTCCGTCGACTTCCTCAATTTCGACATTAACGACCCGAATAACTTCCTTATCGGGACGCCTGCCAATAACAGCAATTATGCGCGCTACCGTTTCGTCACCGACCGCCGCGACAAGATTGCCGCGGCGCGGGTGGATGCGACCTATGAACTCGATGGCGGCTTCCTCCAGTCGCTGAAATTCGGCGCGCGCTATTCGCAGCATAACCGCACGATGGACGCGAATAATAATAATGATGTGCCGATGCCCGTCCCATATGATGGCCGGACGGCGGCGCAACTGGTAGCGGCGGCCAATGCGAATTGCCGCGTGCCTTTTTCCTCGACCGATTTCTTTTCAGGGTCGGGCACCAATCTTAAATCCTTTGCGCTGTTCGACAATGATTGCGTGTTCCGCACCTATACGGGGCGCGACAGCAATCCGATCCCCGATTCCGCACCGGGACCGGAGGACAGCAATGTGCGCGAACGCATTTTTGCCGCCTATGTCATGGCGAACTTCAAGACCGAACTCGGTAGCCTGCCGGTCAGCGGTAATGCGGGTGTGCGCTATGTGAAGACCAATGTGTTCGCGCGCGGCTATCGGGCGCCGGTCAATGTGGTCGTCTCCGTTGATGGCTCGGCAGCGACCGTAACGCGTGTTCCCGGTTCTGCGCTTGAGGAAATTTCGGGGAGCGGCAGCTATGATTATTTCCTGCCCAGCGTGAACCTTGCATTCGACCTGTCCAATGATGTGAAGCTGCGTCTGGCAGGCTATAAGGCTTTGTCGCGGTCGGGCATCGAAGATTTCAACGTCGGCATTACGCCGGGCGCGGACACGACGGGGACAACGGTGCAGCAGGTCTTGTCGCGCAGCACCACCGGCAATCCGGAACTGAAGCCGATGCGCGGGTGGAACCTTGATGCCTCGCTCGAATTCTATCCCTCGCGCGATACGATGTTCGCGGTGGCGGGCTATACCAAATGGCTGAAGGGTGCGGCGTTTACGGCGGAACAGCCCTTCACCACCTCGATTGTTGCCAATGGCCAGTTGGTCGAATTTAACGCAATTGCACCGGCCAATGATCCGAACACGCGCTTCCTTTACGGCTTTGAATTGAGCGGGTCGCACTCCTTCACCTATCTGCCGTCGCCGCTTGACGGGTTCGGGGTGGCGGGGAGCTACAGCTTTACCGACGCGGATTTCGAATTTCCCGATCCGACGTCGGTTGGCCCCTATATGGAGCCGGCCAATCTGATGGGCCTGTCGCGCCATCTTGCGACGGGGTCGGTGTTCTGGGAAAAATGGGGTGTGTCGCTCCGCGCCAATTACCGTTACCGGTCGGGCTATTATAAGCCGACCTTCGGCAGCACCAACCGCACGGTCAAGGGGTCTGGCTATCTCAACCTGTCGGCGCAATATAATGTGAACGACAATATCCAGCTTAAAATACAGGCGCTCAACGTCACCGGCGTGCGCGACATCATGTACCGCGCTGGTGAGGATTCGATTACGGAAGTAAGCGAAAGCGGTTCGCAATATTATGCGGGCATCCGTCTGCGCTTCTGACCGGAACGCGATAAGGAGCCGCATTATGAAGCCTTTCCTTCGCCCCGCAAGCCTGGCCTTTGCGCTGATGGTTGCGGGGACAGGGGCGGCGACGGGCGTTCATGCGGCGGCTCCTGCTGCCCCCGCCAAAACCGCTTCGACCTGCAAGGCGGAAGCGGGGCATAGCGCAGCCTTTGGCGGGCGGCGCACTTTCTTTCTTGACCCCCAAATACTGACCGCGTTGAAGCGCGATGCGGCTAGCGATCCTGTGCTGGCCGACGCCAAGGCGGCGCTTATTTCCCGCGCCGATGCGGCGCTCGCGCGCGGGCCTTATGCGGTGACACAAAAGCGCGTGCTCCCGCCTTCGGGCAAATTGCAGGATTATCTCAGCATCGCGCCTTATTGGTGGCCCGATCCGGCCAAGAAAAACGGCCTTCCTTATATCCGCAAGGATGGCGAGATTAATCCCGACCGCGACAGCCCCAAATATGATCTTGCGCGGCTTGAAGCGATGCGCAGCGATATCGAAACTTTGGGCTTTGCTTATTATTTCACCGATGATGTCCGCTATGCGGCGCAGGCGGCGAAGCTGTTGCGTGTATGGTTTATCGACAGCAAAACGCGGATGAACCCGCACCTTAACTATGCGCAAGCCGTGCCGGGGCGCGAGGAGGGCCGCGCGGAAGGCATTATCGACACACGCCGCTTGCAAGGCGTGGTCGAAGCGATCGGCTTGATCGGCCCTGCGCAGGTGTTGAGTGGGGACGAGCAAGCGAGCCTTGAACGTTGGTTTGGCGACTATAGCGACTGGCTGATGACCAGCCGGCTGGGCAAGGAGGAAGGCGCGGCCACCAATAATCATGCGCTGTGGTATGACAGCCAAGTCGCGCAATTCGCACTATTTGCGCGCCGTCCGGAGGTTGCAAAACGCATCGCGACCAACTTCGTCGCGCGTCGCATCGCGCCGCAATTTGCGGATAATGGTAGCCTGCCCAAGGAATTGGCGCGCACCCGTTCGCTCCATTATTCGGTCTTCGCACTGGCGGCGGCCTATGATGTCGCGGATCTTGGCCAATGTGTCGGCGTCGATATTTGGGATGCGGGCGATGCGAAAGGCCGGTCTTTGCGCAAAGCGACCGATTTTCTGCGGCCTTATGCCGGGCAGATTGAGCGTTGGCCTTATCCGGAACTGCGCCCCGATGGCGAGCCGCTTAATGACCTGCTGGTGCGTGCCGCCGCGCAATGGCCCGATGGCGGCTATCTGGCGGATACAAAGCGCGCAAACGTGCGGCGCTATTTCAAGACACGGGCGATGTGAGGGAAGGCTGGCCCTTCGGGGGCCGTTCGTCCGCTACCCGTCCGGTGCGCAAATATCGCTAACATCACGCACATCAGCTTCGCGCTCTTATGACCGGGTATCGAAGGGCAGGATGTTCATTGACACCGGTTTCCTCAAGCGATAGTTTGACCCTCATAATCCATCTAAGCTTGCGACCTTGAGGAGCCTTTTATGTTCGCCAAAACCTATCACGCCACCCATCCCGACATGATGGAATGTGTCGACAATGATTCGCTGCGCGACCGTTATCTGGTGTCGGGCATGTTCGAAGACGGCAAGGTCACGCTCAACTATTCGCACAATGAACGTTTCGTCATTGGCGGCGCGGTGCCGAAGGGCGGGGCGATCAAGCTGCCCGAACAGACTGAGCCTGCCTCGGCGGCGGGGCATCCTTTCCTCGAACGGCGCGAAATGGCGGCGGTCAATATCGGCAGCGATGGCGCGATCACCGTCGATGGCCAGCGGTTCGAAATGAAGAATAAGGAATGTCTCTATATCCCGATGGGCTCCAAGGATGTGACCTTCGAAGGCGATGGCGCGCGTTTCTACCTCGCCTCGCTGCCTGCGCATAAAGTCTGCCCGATCAAGCATATCACGCTTGATCAAGCCAACCCGCTCGCGCGCGGCGACCTTGCCAATTCCAACCAGCGCACCATTTACCAGCTCGTTATTCCGGGCGTATGCGAAAGCGCGCAATTGCTGCTCGGCCTGACGGTTTTGGAAGAAGGCAGCGTGTGGAACACCATGCCGCCGCACCTTCATGACCGCCGCAGCGAGATTTACCTTTATTTCGACCTGCCGGAAGAAAATGACCGGATTTTCCATTATATGGGCGAACCCGAAGATATGCGCCATATCGTCATCGCCAATGAAGAAGCGGTGATCAGCCCGCCCTGGTCGATCCATATGGGATCCGGCACCAAAAAATATGCGTTCATCTGGGCTATGGGCGGCGAAAATCTCGACTATACCGACATGAATGTCCTCGACATCTGCCAGTTGAAGTGAGCGCGGCGGTGAACAATTTATTCGATCTTTCGGGCAAGCTTGCCCTCGTCACCGGGGCCAATACCGGCATCGGTCAGGGCATCGCACTCGCACTTGCAGAAGCGGGCGCGGACATTGCGGCGGCGGGGCGCTCTCCGGCGCTGGAAACGCTCGACAAGGTGCGCGCGATGGGCCGCCGCTGCGAAATGTTCCGCGCCGATCTGTCGAACATTGCCGCGGTGCAGCCGCTGGTCGATGAAGTGCTGGCCGCCTTTGGCCATATCGACATATTGGTCAATAATGCGGGCATCATCCGCCGCGCAGATGCGGTCGATTTCACCGAAGCCGATTGGGACGCGGTGATGGACACCAACATCAAAACCCTCTTCTTCCTGTGCCAAGCGGTCGGGCGGCATATGATTGAACGCGGGTCGGGCAAGATTATCAACATCGCCTCGATGCTGACCTTTCAAGGCGGCATCCGCGTGCCAAGCTATACCGCGTCCAAATCGGGGGTTGGCGGCCTCACCAAGCTGCTCGCCAATGAATGGGCGGGCAAGGGCATTCAGGTGAACGCGATTGCGCCGGGCTATATTGCGACCAATAATACCGCTGCGCTCCAAGCCGACGAAACCCGCAACCGCCAGATTATGGAGCGCATCCCGGCGGGCCGGTGGGGCGATCCGGCGGATATTGGCGGGGCGGCGGTGTTCCTCGCTTCGTCCGCATCGGACTATGTCCAAGGCCATATCCTCGCCGTTGATGGCGGCTGGCTCGCGCGCTAAGCGGGGGGCGATGGCAGACCGGCTTGTTTTCTTCGGCGAATTGCTCCTGCGCCTGACCGCGCCCGGGCATGAATTGCTGATGCAATCGCCCAGCCTCAATGTCCATGTTGGTGGAGCAGAGGCCAATGTCGCGATAGGCTTGGCGCATCTTGGCCATGATTGCGCGATGATAAGCTATGTGCCGGATAATGCGCTGGGGCGCGGGGCGATAGCGGGCGTGCGTGGCGGCGGTGTCGATTGCACTCATGTCGTGCGCGGGGCCGGGCGGATGGGGCTTTATTTCCTGAGCGTGGGCGCAGGCTTGCGCGCGTCCGAAATCGTCTATGACCGCGCCGGGTCGAGTTTTGCGACCAGCACGGCCGGTGATTATGATTGGGATGCGGCACTAGCGGGGGCCAAGCTGCTCCATCTGTCGGGCATTACGCCCGCCTTGGGACCGCAATCGGCAGAAGCGGCGCTGGCGGCGGCGCGGGCGGCCAAGGCGCGTGGGATAACCTTGTCGTTCGACGGCAATTATCGCGCGCTATTGTGGGACGCTTGGGACAGTAATCCGCGCGCCATCCTCACCGAGTTGATCGGCATGGCGGACATATTATTCGGCAATCATCGCGATCTGTCGCTAGTGCTGGGTCAGCCATTTTCCGGCGATGGCGAAGAGAGGCGGCGTGAGGCAGCGGAGGCGGGTTTTGCCGCTTTTCCGCAGTTGCAACTGATTGCCTCGACCGCGCGCCATATCGTGACCGCCGACCATCACCGCATCGCTGCGCGCGTCGATCTGCGCGACGGCGGCTACCAGAGCGCGGACCGGGATGTGACCGGCATTGTCGACCGGATCGGTGCAGGCGATGCCTTTGCGGCGGGCGTGCTGCACGCTTGGGCCGGAGGCGCCGACGCGCGCTCCATGGCCGAAACCGGCCTTGCGCTCACCTGTCTCAAACATTCGCTACCGGGCGATGCAAGCCGGTTTGGCGTGGCCGATATTGCTAGGTTCGAGGGTGGCGGATTGGATGTGCGGCGGTGAATTTTGGGGGAGGGGTGTGGGGAGCGCGCGCGACCTATCAACCATCCCGTTAGCCCTGAGCGTGTCGAAGGGCGTCTATCAGTCTTACGCCAGTCAATCCTGGTGTCCGTGCTTCGACAAGCTCAGCACTAGCGGTAAATTTAGGGCCTGAAACTATATTATGCGCTGTGCATTTTTGGTTGAAGTCAGCGTCTTGATTGGTCCTGTGTGTTCAGCACTGGCGGTAAAATTAACGCCTTTATTTATCCCATGCACCCCGCACTTACGAGCAAATTTGACGGCTTGAGCCATCCTGTGCGTCTAGGACAAACGGGTAAACTTAACGCCCCAACTATCCTGCGCGCGCAACGCTAACGGGTTCAAAATAGCACAGCCCTTATTCAGGGCATTTCACGCCAACCCACCCCCATCTTACCCCCATCTCACCCTTCGGGCGCGCGGGCGACGGATTGGCGTTCGACGAAGCTGGAGGCCAGCACCGGACTGTCCTCGGCACCGTCCGCGTCTCCCAAAAAGTCCGGCACCAGTGTGCGGGCGGCTTGGGCACCCATTTCGCGGATCGGCCAGCGCACCGTGCTTAAGGCAGGCCAGATATGGGTGGCGGTTGGCGAATCGTCGAAGCCGATGACCGATAATTGGTCGGGCACCTTGATGCCCTTTTCATGCGCGACGCGAATCACCCCCGCAGCCATTTCATCGTTCGAACAGAAAATCGCGGTCGGCGGCGTGGTGAGCGACAGGAGATTTTCGCCCGCTTCGACCCCTGCGGCATAGCGGTAATTGCCCGGCGCATAATGTTCGTCGGCAAGACTCAGCCCTGCTTCGGCAAGCGCCTCGCGGAAACCGGTTTCGCGTTCAGCGGCGGAGCGGAATCCTTCAGGACCACGGACAAAGCCGATACGGGTGTGGCCGAGTGCTATGAGTGTGCGCACCGCTTCGGCGACAACCTCGCGGTCATTGGACGAAACGCAATGTTTGGCATCATCGAGCAGCGCCGATCCGACACGCACATAGCGCACACCCAATTCGTCGCATAGCTGCGCCAGCGCGTCATTTTCGGAAATGGGCGGAAGCAGCATCGCGCCTATGGGCCGCTGTTTTTCAAGGAAAATACGCACATCTTCAAGAATATGGTCGGACGCGCGATCCACCGGACGGACGAGCAGCGCCAAGTCGCTATCCTTGATCGCATCCAGCACGCCCTGCTGGAAATTCAGCACGGTTTGCGCGTTCGGATTGTCATGCAGCAGCGCAATCAGGAAGTTGCGCCGGAAGGCAAGCGCGCGTGCCTGCGGGTTCGGCACAAAGCCGAGCATTTCGATCGCCTGCTCGACTGCCTGCCGGGTCTTTGTCGAAATCAGTTCGGAGCGGTTGATGACGCGGCTGACGGTCTTTTTCGACACGCCTGCCAGCGCCGCTACATCGTTAATCGTCGGTTGTTTGCCGCTTTTGTTCCGCGTGCGTGGCGCCATTTATTTTATCTCTTTGCTCGCAAAAATCCGGTCCGTGAACCGGGCCTTGTCCATAGTGGCGGGTGACAGGAATAATATCAACTCGCCTGCGCCAATTTTCTTGCCTTTGACACCGGTGTCTTATATTGGACAGCAAGAGAGGGTAACAGATAATATGCAAGCTGACGGTGATTTCGACGCGATTGCCCACATATTACTCGCCGCGCGCGCCGGAAAGGTTGCGCTTGACGATTACCCCGGTGTCATTCCGCAAAGCATGGCCGAAGCCTATGCGATTCAGGACAGGGCAATTGCGCTGGACGGGCGGCGGATCGGCGGGTGGAAAGTCGGCCGTATCGCGTCGCATCTGGTTGACCAATATGGCGATACGCGGCTGACCGGTCCGATCTTTGCCGACGAGATTGTCGATGCGAGTGATGGCCAAGTGCCCGAAATGCCGGTCTATGTTCCGGGCTTTGCGGCGGCAGAAGCGGAAATCCTGCTCTGCTTTGGCGCAATGGACGCGCGCGATTATGACATCAAAAGCGTGCGCGATGTGATTGTCGATGTGCGCGCCGGGCTGGAAATTGCAAGTTCGCCCTTTGCCGCGATCAACACCCACGGCCCTGCTGTCACCGCGTCCGATTATGGCAATAATAAAGGACTGGTGCTGGGCCCGCGCATCCCCGACTGGCGCAATGCGGACCTCATCCGGATGCCGGTGGAACTCGCGATTGACGGGGTGCGGCTCCATCAAGCGACGATGGAGACGATGCTTGACGGGCCGTTCGGATCGGCACTGTTCCTCATCCGCACATTGCGCAAGCGCGGCATCGCTATCCCGCCCGGCACTTGGGTATCGGCCGGTGCCATTACCGGCATCCACGAAATTGCGCCGGGCCAGCGCGCCGACGCGCTGTTCGACGGTCATTTGCGGGTCAGTTGCACCGCGCGCCGCTTCGGAGCGGCGGCATGAAAAATAACAAAATAGAAAAGTTCGATATGAGAGGAATTTTGCTATGGCAGAGGCACCCCCTGCTAATGGAGCATCGCCACCGGTGGAAAAAACCGGACGTTATCGCTGGCTGATTGTCGCGCTGCTATTTGCGGCGACCACGGTCAATTATATTGACCGCACCATGCTCGGCCTGCTCGCTCCTGAACTCGGCAAGGAGCTCCAATGGAATGAAAATGATTATGGCGACATCGTCATGGCGTTTCAGGCAGCCTATGCGATAGGCTTCCTCATCATGGGCTGGATGGTGGACCGGTTCGGCCCCAAAATCGGTTATGCGATTGCCATCAGCATCTGGACGGTTGGCCATGCCGCGCACGGCTTTGCCTCGTCCGTCACCTCCTTCATGGCCGCGCGCGTGGTTCTGGGCGTCGGCGAAGCGGGACATTTCCCTTCGGTCGTGCGCGCGAGCAGCGAATGGTTCCCGCAAAAGGAACGCGCTTACGCCATTGGCTGGGTTAATAGCGCGACCACCATCGGGGTCATCCTTACAGCGCCGACCATCTGGTTGTGCATGACTTTGCTCGGCCTCGACTGGCGCCAAACCTTCCTTTATACCAGCCTGCTAGGCGCGCTGCTGCTTGGCTTATGGCTGTGGCTCTATAGCAATCCGCGCGAAAGCGGGAAGGTGAGCGATGCGGAACTCGCCTGGATCGAGCATGATCCGCCGGAAAAAATCGAAAAAATCGGCTGGGGGCGGATTGTCACCAAAAAAGAGGCCTGGGCCTTTGCCGTCGCCAAATTCCTGACCGATCCGGTGTGGTTCCTCATGCTGTTCTGGCTACCTAAATATTTCAGCACCACTTATGGCGTCGATATGAAGATCGTCGTCCTGCCGATGATTATCATGTATCTGATTTCGGATGTGGGCAGCATTGCGGGCGGCTGGTTGTCGTCGCGGCTTATCCATAATGGCCACACCCCCAATGTTGCGCGCAAGGTGACGATGATGATAGCGGGCGCGTGTGCGCTGCCGCTCCTGTTCGTCACCAGCATAGAAAATATGTGGGTCGCGGTGTTCATCATCGGTCTGGCTTTGGCGGGGCATCAGGCCTTTTCGTCGAACCTGTTGTCAATCCCGCCCGATATGTTCCCTAAGCGTGCGGTCGGATCGGTGATCGGCCTTGGCGGCTTTATGGGCGGCGTTGGCGGCATGATTATGGCCAAGTCCACCGGGCTGGTGCTGGATGCAACCAAGGGCAATTATACGGTGATTTTCGCGGTCTGCACCTGCGTCTATTTCCTCGCGGTGCTCGCCATCCATCTGCTGAGCCCCCGATTGGCTCCGGTGACGATGGACGCAGACGCTGCGACATGACACAGTGCGGACATAGTGCGGGGGAGGGCCTAAGCGTCCTCCCTCCGCTCATCCCCTTTGAACGGACCGGACAGGACGCCTGATGAACCGCACCATAGACCAGATCATGCGTATAGCGCCGGTCATTCCGGTGATTGTGATTGACCGGGGGGACGATGCGGTGCCGCTCGCCAAAGCCTTGGTCGCGGGCGGGCTTAAGGTGCTGGAAGTGACATTACGCACCCCCGCCGCACTCGAAGCCATCACCGCGATGAAAGCGGTGGACGGCGCGATTGTCGGCGCAGGCACGGTGCTGAACCCCGCTGCGCTGGATGCGGCCATCGCGGCAGGCGCGGAATTTATAGTATCGCCGGGACTGACCGAAACGCTGGGCCAAGCCGCGCGCGCCGCCGCCATTCCCTTCCTCCCCGGCATCGCCAATGCGGGCGATATTATGCGCGGGCTGGATTTAGGCTTTGACCGCTTCAAATTCTTCCCCGCCGAAACCAGCGGTGGCATAGCGGCGCTCAAAGCGCTGGCCGGACCCTTTGGCGATATCGGCTTTTGCCCGACCGGTGGCATCCGTTATGAAAGCGCCAGCGACTGGCTTGCGCTGCCCAATGTGCTGTGCGTCGGCGGGAGTTGGGTGGTGCCGTCAGGACCGTTCGACGCGGACAAAGTCGAAACCCTCGCGCGTCAGGCCAGCCAGTTGGCGGTTTAAGCGGGGGCGCATAAACACCGCCCGACACGTCTGCCCCTATACCCCCTCGTCCGTCATTGCGAGCGCCGTAGGCGCGCGGCAATCCAGAGTCGCGTACGCCTTGCTCTGGATTGCCGCGCCGCTTCGCGGCTCGCAATGACGGTAGTGGAGTGAGTATAAACGACTTTGGTTAAAACCATTCACCCATGCGCGCCAAAATGGTTCGCGATGCTCACACCGATTTCCAAGATCAACCGGTAACTCCGGTCAATCGGGTTGATATAGCGTTGGTGGATGTCGGCATAGGTTTGCGCCTCACCTTCGGGATAATCGCTCGGCTCGTCCAGGTGGAAGTCGGCAACACGCGGCCCGCTATTGGGGAAAGCGCGGCGCAATTGGGCGAGCGCATCATCGACGCGCAGCGACAGGATCATATCCAGCACATCGCTGCGGCTAATATCATTAGCGCGCGAAAAAGGCGGCACGCGGACCGCGAGCAGAAACATATGCTGCATCAAGGCGAGCCGCAATGCGTGCAATATGCCGAGTGAACGCCGCCGCTCCTCGCGGTCGGGACCGGCTTCAAAGGCGGGCAAACGGTCGAGCAGGCGATGCAATTTCAGCCCGTCAATCCGCAACCGGCTAGCGAGTCTTCTAAACGCGCCAAGCCGGTCATCGGCCACCAGATGTTCCGACAAAGCAAGGCAGGCATCGGCGATCCGCTCTTCATTGCCACGATAGGGCCGCGTCGCCCAAAAGGCGCTGTTGAACAATTCGCCATAGGCCGCGACCGTCTTGATGCTGGCGGGGACATTGGCGCTTTGCGCCATCGCGATGACCTGCTGCGCGCGCGGACTTGCCCCGATCAGATCGACAATCGCGTCCAGCTCATTGGCCGCCGCCGTGCCTGCGCCCGCAATCACATTGACCGGATAGCCAAGCTGTTGCAGTACCGCATTATGGGGAATCGCGCGAATTTGGCGGAGGCTAATTTCGCGATCAGCGGCGAGGTCCGATTGTCGCCGCGACTTGCGGGAGCCGGTCTCCACCAACAGCCCCAGCCCGAAGGCGGTGATCGCGCGCGCGTAGCTTTTTGAAACCAGATGGTCGCGCTGGACGTGGCGGATTTGCCGGTAATAATCGAGCGACAGGTCGGTGCGCTCGTAAAATGGATCGCTGACCGGCCCCCAATTTTGCGCCTCCACCTCGGCAATGCGGGTGAGCGTTGCGAGCGCGAGCGCCTTGGTGCGGAACGGTAGAAACCCGTCACCCCCTTGAAAGCTGACCTCTGGTTCCAGCCTTATCCCTGCGTCCGCAAATTTGCCGCGCGCCCACACGCTCATCGGGTAAGTGAGGCGGTTTTCCATATCCTTGGGGTGCGCGCCGCGACCCATCGATTCGCCATGCGTGTTGAATATCAGCGCGGCAATGCCGGTCAGTTCATGCGCGACCATCAGCTCCGCCAAGCGGCTGTGCAGCCTTTCAATGCCGAGTGCCGCCGGTATCTGCCCGACAAAACGCCCCGCATCGGAAAAGCCGGTCTGGATCGCAATGCGTCCGCGCCGCTGCACATAATCGCGATAATCCGGCTCCCGCAGCAGCGCGTCGATAAAACGCCCGCCATGCTCCATCGCGCTTTCGGTTTCGAACAACGGCGAAATATCGACGCGGTCGTCAATGCCGAACAGCTTTGAAAAATAGAGCGCGGCCAGCACCGTATGCGGGGTTTCACATTCGGCAATCAGCATCCGGATCGGCGCGTCGGCATCAATATGGCGCAGGATTTGCGCCATGGCGAGGAATTGCCGGACTGCCGTGGTGCTTTCGACCGCGAGCGCGGCGATATTGCTACGCAGCGGCTGGGCGCCCGCCAGTAAATCGCGCAGCCGCATCAGCGCAGCGCCGCAGCTCATATCAAGCTGGTTGTCGGGGTCGATGCGGATGCGGATTGCGTTCAAAAGCTGGGCGCTGTTCACGCGGAAATGGATCCAGCCCATGCCCAGCCCATCCGCTTCCATCGCGGCGGCGGCGGTGAGCAAGGTTTTGGCATCGGCATCGGTCGCATCGGCGGCGAGCGCGCGCAATTCTGCAATCACGGGCTTGAGGCTGGTGAGCCGCGCCGGATGGTCGGCGGTCAGATGATTGGCGGCTTGGGTAAGCGCATCGGCCTCATCGAGCCGGTCGGTGAATAGCGGGATCAGCGTTTCACAATAGGTGGCGCTGGCGGCGAGCGTGTCGCACATCTGTTGTGCGGGCGTTAGGCCCTCCAGCGCAGCAGCATAGCGGCGCAAGCGTTCGGCCTTTTCGATGAGCCGGTGGCGCAGGCTGGTCGGCCAGCTAATATCGGTGCGCCCGTCCATGTCATAGCCCACCCAGGTCGCAAAACGGTAAGGGACCGGAAGCAACTCGCGCCATTGGTCGGGGAAGCGCACCCGCGCGGCATCAAGAATGGCGCCGACCAGCATATCGCGCGCATCCTGCGCATGTGCCAATGCGGTTAAAACGTCGCGATGCTCATAGGCCAATGTGATCGGTTTACGCTGCGGATACGCCACGCACATATCCGCATCAATCCGCCCTGCACCCGCGCGCTCGGCAACCGCATCGGCCTCGTCGGGGGTGAGTAGGAAGGTTGGGTGGGCGGTAAACACAATATGTTGCAAAGGCTGGGACCATCGCGCGGAAAATCCATCAAAACTGTCAGTTTCCGTGTCTTTCCTATGCCTTGCCACAAGGCGCGTAAAGGCCGCCTCATTGTCGGCAATGGCGGTAGGCGCGAGCAAATGGTGCAGCCTCAACGCGCGTGCCTGCAATGCCTCGCACCCCAATTCCGCAACCATACCCTGAATCGCGTCAAGCGACAAAGCCCCGCTTTCCACATCGCGCGATAATTCCAGCGATAACTGGAACACCGGGTTAAAAAGCGGCGTTTCCACCGTGCGCTGATGCAGCTCAACCAGCCGCTCCCGAAGACGATTGCTCATAATGCAATCGTGCTGGAAGAAGCGAAAAAAGGCAACCGGTTTCCGCGTAAGAAAATATTGCCGGAATACCAGCTTTGCCGTGAATCAAATCTCGCACCTGAGAGGAAACGACACAAAAAACCCGCACGCCAAAATCTCGCAGTTCCCCTAAGGGAAAAATCCAACGCTATCGAAAAAATCTGGAGCGGGCGAAGGGATTCGAACCCTCGACCCCAACCTTGGCAAGGTTGTGCTCTACCCCTGAGCTACGCCCGCTCTGGCGCCTTAACCGGTAGGAGCGCGGTGCGCTTCTCGGTGGGTGAGGGCGCGCGACTAGCAATGATTCTCGGGTTGGGCAAGCCCCATTTGCATTTATCGCGCTTAATTTTTGCGAAATGTCGTGGATAATCGCCCGCGCGCCGATTGAGGGGGTTGGCATTGCCCGCTTTTGCCCCACATAAGAGGCCATCACCCGCGCGCGGGAACATATATGGTGGCGGCGGATGCGCGGTTGCCTGCAATGTTCCGGTGCTACGGGCCTTATATAGAGCGTGCATGAAGAAGAAAGGAACGTCCCGGTGGCGACTTTGGGCCTTACCCCCGACGAACAGAAAGCGGTTGAACAATTTCGCAAGGATGTTGTCGAACCGTCAATGACCAATTTGGTCGTGCTGGATTTCTGGGCCGAATGGTGCGGGCCGTGCAAGGCCTTGATGCCGGTCATCGAAAAGGTCACGGCGGATTATGCCCATAAGGGCGTCAAGCTGGTCAAGATTAACGTCGATGAGAACGGCTTTATCGCAAGCCAGTTCCAGGTGCGCTCGATCCCAACTGTTTATGCGATTTTCAAAGGCCAGCCGGTCGCCGACCTCACCAATGCGCGCACCGAAAGCCAGCTTGGCCAATTGCTCGACCAGATTTTGCGGCAATTGCCGGTCGAAGGCGAAGCGCAGGCGCAGGCCGCCGACATCGCGCCCTTGCTTGCGATGGGCGACGAAGTGCTGGCGGCGGGCGATAATGAACGCGCCATTTCAATTTTTTCGCAAATTATAGAGATGGCCCCCGAGAGCGCCGACGCGCAAGCCGGATTAGTGCGTGCACTCGCGGCATCGGGCGATACGGAGGCCGCCGAGCAAATCCTTGCCGCGCTCCCCGAAGACTTGACCAAGGATGCCGCGTTCGACCGCGCGCGTTCGGCGATTGCGCTCGCCAAGGATGCGCCCAAGAGCGAGGAATTGAGCGGCGCGCTGGCCGAGGCCGAAGCGACGCTTGCGGCCAATCCGGACGATCACCAAGCCAAGCTTGATTATGCGACGACCGCTTTTGCGGCGGGCGAGCGTGACAAGGCGGCGGATGCGCTGTTGGCCAGCATAGCGGCGGACCGCGAATGGAATGAGGGCGCGGCGCGCGCGAAACTCCTGTCGCTGTTCGAAGTGGTGGGCCTCGAAGACCCGTGGGTTGCGACGCAGCGCCGCCGCCTGTCGGCGCTTCTTTTCGGCTGATGGCCGAGCTGGACCGCCCGGCAACACGCCAGCGCCTTGCGGTGTTTCCACTCGCGGGCGCGGTGCTGTTTCCGGGGATGCAGTTGCCGCTCCACATATTCGAGCCGCGCTACCGTGCGATGGTGAGTGCCAGCCTTGCGGGCGACCGCCGCATCGGCATGATCCAGCCGCGCAGCCTAGTGAGCAGTCTGGACGAAAGCGATGCGCCCGCTCTGTTCGACACGGGCTGCGTCGGGCGCATCACCGATGTCGAAGCGTTGGACGACGGGCGCTATAATATTTTGCTTGAAGGGCTGACGCGGTTCCGCGTTCTGCGCGAACTCGACGTATCAACCCCGTTCCGCCAGATCGAAGCCGAAATCGAAGGTCCCCGCGACGACGAATATCTCGCGAGCGTCGAACGCGCTGCCTTGGAACAGGAAGCGCGCCGCTTCGCCGACCGGCAAGGCTATATGGTCGATTGGAATGCGGTTTCGCACCTCGACGACACCGCATTGGTCAACGGCATAGCGCAGGTCGCCCCGTTCGACGCCGCCGCCAAACAGGCGATGCTGGAAGCCACCGGCATCAATGCGCGGGCAGAACTCATCATGCAACTCATGCAATTTTTCGGTCGGCGCGATGCTGATGATGATACAGTGACGTTGCAGTAGGGTGCCGTGGAGAAGGGCATGAAAATCCTCCCCGAGCTTGCTCGGGGAGGGGGACCGTTCGCCGTTAGGCGAATGGTGGAGGGGTAATGCGATTGCGTTCGCAATCGCGCGCACCGCTGGCGCGCATAACCCCTCCGTCACGCGCTATGCGCGCGCCACCTCCCCAAGACAAGCTTGGGGAGGATGAAGTGGCGTCACACCCTCTCCTCCCATTCACTCACTCATGACTATGGCTATGCGCTTCGGCGCGTTCGGTTGTGCCCGCGTTGGGATTACCATTGCCTTCCCACCAATAGGCTTGGCGTTTGCGGGAGCCGGTGGTTTCCTCGTTGAGCGTTGTTGCATCATATAAACGCCCGCCGAGCATGACCTTGGAGACTTTCTCCGTGTTGCGGATATTGTCGAACGGATTGGCGTCCATCACGACGAGGTCGGCCAGTTTCCCGGCTTCGAGCGAGCCAAGGTCTTTGGATAGGCCCAAGGTGCGCGCCGGGTTGATGGTCGCGGCTTCCAATGCCTGCAAAGGCGTCCAGCCGCCCTTCACAAAGCTCCAAATCTCCCAATGCGCGCCGATGCCGTCTTGCTGGCCATGCGCACCGATATTGACGGCGATGCCCTTGTCGGCGAGCTTGCGTGCTTCGCGGGCCGCCCAAGTGTCGGCATAATCTTCCTCCGGTGCAATTTCGCGGCGGGTATTGGCGGCGGCCAAGGTGCCGGGCGGGATATGCGCTTTCAACAAGGGTTGCTCCCACACATTCGTATGCGAACGCCAATAAGGGTCGGCACCGGGGCCGCCATAAGCGACCACTAAGGTCGGTGTGTAGTTGGTCTTGGTCTGAGACCACATCTGGATGACGTCGCCATAGAAGGTGCTGCCCGGCACATTATGTTCGACCGTCGCATTGCCGTCCTGGATGAGGCTCATGTCCATGTTGAACAGCGATCCGCCTTCGGGGACGACGAGCATATTTTCGGCTTGGGCTGCGGCAACGACCATCTGGCGCTGTTCGCGGCGCGGCTGGTTGTAATTTTTAACGCTCCACGCGCCTTGTGCTTTCAAGCGGCGGACATGGGCGAGCGCGTCGTCATATTTGCCGATGTCGGCGAACACGCCAGCGGCTTTCGCGCCATAAATCACCTCGCCGGTCGAATAGATGCGCGGCGCGAGGATGAGGCCCGCACGCTGCATTTCGGACGCGGCATAGACGTTGATCGCGCTCGAAGACGGATCATGGATGGTCGTCGTGCCGAGCGCGAGATTGACCATGTTCGACCAGTTTTGCTGCGGCACCAGGCCATCTTCGCCATAAGGGCCGTGGGCGTGGGCGTCGATGAAACCGGGGGTGATGGTCTTGCCAGCGAGGTCCACGCTCGGCGTGCCGGCGGGGATGCTGACCGAGCCGCGCGCTCCGACCGCGACGATGCGATCTCCGCGCACAAGAATCACGCCATCGTCGATGATGCCGCCATCCGCGCCCGCCATCGTCACGATACGCGCACCCGTAAGCGCGACGCTGCCCGACGGTTTGGACGCGGCGACAGTGCGGCTGAGGTCAATGCCCGTTGTGGGCGCTTTATAGCTGCTGCCATAAAGGTTGCGAGCGTCTGCGCTGTAGAGCGTTGGCCCCATGCTCCAATGGATGCGGGTGCCATTGTTCGAAAAGTGGATGAACTCGCCGCCGCCCTGGCTCAATTTGACCGTCGAGATTGCGCCGCCTTTGGGATCGGCGGTCACATCCTGTGTGCCGGGGAGGAGCGGCATCAGATAGGCGTCATAATTTTGACGGAAGGCGACCGATTGGCCGTCCGGCGCAACAATGAATTGCGTTGCCATATCGCCCGATGCGTGGACACGCTTGGCCTGTCCGCTCATATCGCTCGACGCGAGTTGCAGCTTGCCGCCACCCGATTGGGTGAAGAAAATACGGTCGCTATTGGCGCCAAATTGCGGGGAAGAGCCGCCTTTGACGACCAGCTTGGGCGCACCGCCGCTCGCCGCTACGCTATAGATGCCACTGTCACGGCCCCAACGGTCAGCGGTCAAATAGCCGCCTGACCCAGCTTCAAACATAATGTTACGGCCATCGGGGGTGAAGCGCGGATTGGCATAATGGCCGGGTTCGCTGGTGGCGTTTTTGGCGCTGCCCCCGCTTGCGGCAACGGTCTGCACACGGCCAAGGCGCGCATCATTCCATGCAACGAACGCAATCTGCTTGCCGTCGCGCGACCAAGTGGGGAATAGCTCGAAAATATCCTCGCCATTATTGGTGAGGCGTTTGGCTGCGCCGCCACTGGCGGGCTTGGTGTAGAGTTTGCCGAGCGATTCAAACACGACAGAGCGGCCATCGGGCGATACTTGCGCCCAGCGGACCATCTTGGTCTGGAAGCTGGCGGGCGCGACTTCGATTTGCGGATGGACCGAATTGGCGACCACACGGTCGTCGTTGATGCGGAAGGGAATGTCGCGGACAGCGCCGCCATTCACCGGCACACGCCGGATTTTGCCGCCTGCCCAAACGACGACTTCGCGGCTGTCGGGGGTCCAATCCATATTGGGATAGACGCCGGTGACGGCCCAGGTTTCCTGCATATCCTGATCGAGCGAGTCATAGATTTTGCGCTCGGTGCCTGATGCCAGATCGCGCACATAAAGTTTCGACTTGGCGCGCTCGCGGCGGACGAACGCCAGATATTTGCCATCGGGCGACGGGGTGGGGCGCACCGCACCGCCATTCCCCGCCGTCACCCGCGCCGTCTCTCCGCTGTCGAGATCATAACGTTCAATCGCAAACAGCGCGCCGTTGGAGTTTTGCGCATATTCGAAAATCGGTCCCGGCGTGGTGTTGCGGGTGAAATAAACGCCCTTGCCATCGGGGGTGAAAGTGGGTTCGCCCAATTCCTTCTGGTGGGTTTCATTGGGGCGCTTGACCAGCGGAACGCCGGTGCCGCCCGCCACATGGAACAGCCACACCTCGCCCGTGCCAAGCGAGCGGCCGGTGGTGAAATGTTTTTTGGCAACGATATATTTGCCGTCCGGTGACCAGCTAGGCTGGTTCATCAGGCGGAAATCCTCCTTGGTGAGCGCGCGCTTGTTGGAGCCGTCCGCATTCATCAGCCAGATATTATCACCACCACCACGGTCGGTGACGAATGCAATCTGCCGACCATCGGGCGACCAGCGCGGTTGCTGTTCATAGGCCAAGCCCTCGGCGATGCGCGTCGGCGTGCCGCCCGCAATCGGCATCGTATAAATGTCGCCCAGCATATCGAAGGCGATGCGGCTGCCGTCGGGCGACACATCGACATTCATCCATGTGCCTTCATCGGTGTCGAGCCGCACTTTATGCGTGGTCAGCCCGCGCGGATTATTGACGTCCCACTTGGCCTCTTCGACAGGCTTTGCGGGTGCAGCAGTAGCAGGCGCTGCGGGCGGTGTATGCTGGCTTGCGGCTTGGCCTTCGGGCGGCTGGGTTTCAGATTGGGCAAAGGCAAGGCTGCTGCTGGTCAGGAGCAGCGCGGCGAAGGCGGTACGGGTGAAAGACATCCTGGTTCCTGTTTATCATTTTGGGCGATCCCGAACGGAATCCCTAAGGGGAGGAACCCGGACTGTGCCGCGCGCGCAACAATCTTACAAGGGGGGAGTCTGGACAAAATGGCGGTGTTTTTAGTTCCTCCCCAAGCTTGCCTTGGGGAGGGGGACCGTTCGCCCATAGGCGAATGGTGGAGGGGTGGCGAGCGTAGCGAGCCGCTAGGCTATCCGCTAAGAAGGGGCGTCGCTTCGCGCCGCGCCCCTCCCCCATGCTTCGCATGGTCCCCCTCCCCGAGCAAGCTCCGGGGAGGAAGCTGAGCTCTAAACCTCCATGCCCGCCAATAATTTCGGCAATTCGCCGCCTTCGCCGCGCGCTTCGCCCATGAAGAATGTCTTGAGCGGACCCGACCGTTGCACAGCGCCCAAGCCGAAGCGGCGCACTGCCGACATGGTCTTGCCGGGGACCGAAAACAGCCGCACCAGCGCGTCGGTGGTGCCCATCGTCACCACGCTGTCCATGCTGCGCCAACGTTCATATTTTTCGAGCAACTGATTATCGCCAAGGTCAAGGCCGAGCCGCGCGCCTTCGACCAGCACCTGCGTTAAGGCTGCGACATCGCGATAGCCAAGGTTTAACCCTTGCCCCGCAATCGGGTGCATCCCGTGCGCAGTATCGCCGATGAGGACGAGCCGGTCGCGGATCACCGTGGCTGTGTGGATGAAGCCCAGCGGATAGCTCATGCGCGGGGCGGCCAATTCTATGGCGCCGAGCATCCCGCCCATATGGCGGTCTAATTCTGCCAGAAACCCGCGGTCGCCCAGCTTTTTATAGGCTTCGGCCTTGGCCTTGGGCACGGTGAACACATAGGCTGAACGATGCTTACCATTCAAATCCTCCATCGGCAGGATCGCGAACGGGCCGTCGGGATAGAAAATTTCATAGGCAATATTATCGTGCGGCGTTTCATGGGTGATCTGCCCGACCAGAGCGACATGGTGATAGTCCCAGCTTGCCAACCCGAATTGCTCGGCCTCGCGCGTCGGCGAAAAGCGCCCTTCCGCCACCACCATGAGCGGCGCGGTCAGTATTTCGCCCGTATCGAGCGTCACGGTCGCGCGGTGCGCGTCGCGGACAATATCGACCGCTTTGGCGGGCATATGGAGGTGGATAAGGTCGCGATGCGCCGCGACCACATCCTGCACCGCCAGCCGCATATGGCGGTTCTGCACCATATAGCCCAAGGGCCCGGTGCCCTCTTGCGGCTGGAAATCCAGCTCGCCGGGTTTAAGGCCGTCCGACACCCAGATTTGTTCGATGGGGCAGGCTTCCGCGATGCCCGGCGTAATGCCGATGGTCTCCAGCATCTTCCAGCTTCCGCTCGCAATCGAGGCAACCCGGCCATCGGCGGCGGGGGCGACTTGTGCGGCAGGGTCCATCGGGTCGATCACCCGGCTCGACAGCCCATGATGCGCGAGCGCCACGGCAAAAGCCTGACCGATCAGGCCACCGCCGGAAATGATGATGTCACTTTGAAGGGGTTTGGACATGGGTGTAACCTTGCTGAAATCCGATGGGCTTACGCTCTCTTTAAGCCGTTAGGCGCGCAAGGTCACGGGTGAATATCGGTAAACTGCGTTGCACGGCAGCGCCGGACTCTTGACGCAGACTCTGCGCTCCCGCATGGATTGCGGCAGGCTTTATGGCTGTGCTATATGGCTATAACAGCGAGCGTGGGAGCATTTGGATTATGGCGAGCCGGAAACCGGCAGCGAAAGGCGCATCGGCCAATGGGCGTGGCGCGAAGGGCAATGACTGGCGCGATGTAATGCGCCAGACGCTCGCGCGTTCGGGCACGCTGATCGGCGCGGTTCTGCTCGGCCTTGCGACCCTGGCGCTGGCGCTCGCGCTTGTCACTCATCATCCCAGTGACCCTTCGGCCAGCACGTCGGCCGGTGGTCCTGCGCAAAATATGCTGGGCGGGCTGGGTGCCTGGGTATCCGATTTGCTGCTCCAGCTTTGGGGACCGCCCATCGGCTTTTTAATCCTGCTGCTGCTTGCCTTCACCGCGCGGCTGTGGCGACATGACGCCCAGCCTGACTGGAAAGCGCAACTGGTCAAATGCCTGATCGGGGTGAGCCTTGTCGGCATTGCCCTCCACCTCGTCCAGCCCGACCCGTGGCTTGCGCTTCCGGCGGGATGGGGCGGACTGATCGGTTTTGGCGGGGCTAAGCTGGTCCACCTCATCGGCAATCTGGCGGGCGCGCAAGCCGCGCTGCCGATTGCTTGGGGCACCGCATTGATTAGCGGCGCAATCGGGCTGTGGTGTGTGTGGAAAAGCTTGCGGCTTGACCGTCCGTTGCTGCCGAACCTGCAATGGCGGCGCAAGGAGGGTGAGGTTGCGCTCCCGCATATTCCCGACCCCAATGAAGCGCCGCGCCGTGCGGTCCAGCCGCGTCCCGATGTAACGCCGGTCGACCGCGCGCCGCCGACCATTGCCGAACCCGCGCGCCCGATCACGGTCGCCCAGCCTAAGCCGATGGCCCCGCGCCAAACCGAAATGTTCGGCAATTTCTCGCTGCCCTCGCTCGACCTCTTGACCCCCGCGCCGCCCAACCAAGGCCCGGTGATCGACAAGGCAGGCCTTGAGAAAAATGCGCGCCTCCTCGAAAGCGTCCTCGAAGATTTCGCGGTCAAGGGCCAGATTACGGCGGTGCGCCCCGGTCCGGTCGTTACTATGTATGAACTGGAACCCGCCCCCGGCACCAAGGCGAGCCGCGTCTCGAACCTCGCCGAAGATATTGCCCGCAATATGAGCGCCATGTCTGCGCGCATTGCGCCTATTCCGGGGCGCACGGTGATCGGCATCGAACTCCCCAATGCCAAGCGTGAATCCGTGGTGCTGCATGAAATGATCGGCAGCGAAGAATTTGCCGACCAGACCGCGCAGCTTCCGATTGTGTTGGGCAAGAATATTTTCGGCGATCCGGTGGTGACTGACTTGGCCCCGATGCCGCACTTGCTGGTTGCGGGCACCACCGGTTCGGGTAAGTCGGTCGGCCTCAATTGCATGATCTTGTCGCTGCTCTATCGCCTGACGCCCGACCAGTGCCGCATGATCATGATCGACCCCAAGATGCTCGAACTCAGCATCTATGACGACATCCCGCACCTCCTGTCGCCGGTCGTGACCGAGCCGCAAAAAGCGGTGCGTGCGCTCAAATGGGCGGTCGAGCAGATGGAGGATCGCTATCGCATGATGTCGAGCCTTTCGGTGCGCAACCTTGCCAATTATAACGAGAAGGTGAAGGCCGCGATTGCCAAGGGCAAGCCTTTGGGCCGCCGTGTGCAAACCGGCTATGACCCCGAAACCGGCCAGCCCATTTATGAAGAAGAACAGCTTGATTATGCACCGTTGCCGCAAATTGTGGTGGTAGTCGACGAGCTTGCCGACCTCATGATGACCGCGGGCAAGGAAGTCGAATTCCTCATCCAACGGCTCGCGCAAAAAGCGCGCGCGGCGGGCATCCACCTCATCATGGCGACGCAGCGCCCCTCGGTCGATGTCATCACCGGAGTTATCAAGGCGAACCTGCCGACGCGCATCAGCTTTGCCGTAACCTCGAAAATCGACAGCCGCACCATTTTGGGCGAACAGGGCGCGGAGCAACTGCTGGGCAAGGGCGATATGCTCTATATGCCGGGCGGCAAGGGTTTGCAGCGCGTCCACGGGCCGTTCGTGTCCGATGATGAAGTGCGCGGCGTTGCCGACCATTGGCGCGCGCAAGGATCGCCGGAATATATCCAGTCGGTCACCGAAGAACCTGACGATGGCGGTTTTGCGCTGGAAGGCGCGCCGACCGGCGAAGACAGCGCGGAAGATAAAATGTACCGCAAAGCCTGCCAGATCGTCATCGACAGCCAGAAGGCTTCGACAAGCTGGCTGCAACGCCAATTGCGCATCGGCTATAACAGCGCCGCGCGGCTTATCGAGCGGATGGAAGAAGATGGCGTCGTTTCCGCGCCTAACCATGTCGGCCGGCGCGATGTGATGATTGACCAACAAGGCCAACCGCGCTGACCCGCCCTTGGTCAAGGCTTGCGACAAAATTGCCATAGAGCTGAACAGGGGGGAACGAATGGCGTCAGCGCGGGTTCATGGGCCTGACGCTATAGGGGCAATTATCCCGCTCCAAAGCGGAATGAAGAAAATGAAGGATAAGAATATGAACAAATATGCTCTTGCTTTGCTTGCAGCGCCGCTGGCTTTGGGGACGGTCGCCGTTCCGTCAGCGATTGCGCAGAGCGCAGCGAGCGATTTGTCGGCGGTGCAGGCGCATCTGCGCGCGGTCGATTCGATGACCGCAGGCTTTGTGCAGACAGACCGCAACAACCAGTCGCTGACCGGTACGCTCACCTTGAAGCGTCCGGGCAAGATCCGCTTCCAATATCAAAAGGGCGTGCCGATGCTGATCGTGTCAGACGGCAAGGCGCTCACCATGATCGACTATGAGGTAAAGCAGGTCCAACGCTGGCCGATCAGCAATTCGCCGCTTGGCGCGCTGCTCAACCCTGATATGGATTTGAGCAAATATGGCCGTGTCATCCAGACCGGCGACCCGCGCGTGCTGTCGGTCGAAGTGCGCGACCCCAAACGCCCCGAATATGGCATCATCACGATGGTGTTCATCCGTGAAGCAGGCGCGCCTGCGGGCCTTAAATTGTCAGGCTGGGTGGCCACCGATGCGCAGAATAAGCGCACCGCCATCAAGCTGCGCGACCAGCGGTTCAACGTGCCGGTCGCCGCCAACGCCTTCTCTTGGACCGATCCGCGTCCGGCGAACAAGCGGCGCTGATTAGGGCGGATAGTTCAGTAAAAAACTCCGTCCGTCATTGCGAGGAGCGCAGCGACGAAGCAATCCAGTGTTAGCGCAGCGCGACTCTGGATTGCCGCGCGCCTTCGGCGCTCGCAATGACGGGGAGGGGGACAGTTTACGTGAAAGAAAACCGGGTTTCAGCTCCCATTTTTTTATGCGCCTCTCCGCCACCAAAAACCGTTAGCCCTGAGCGTGTCGGGGCCGAAGGCGACCGTAGGTCAACGGGGGTCATCAGGATTGGCGTAAACCTCTCCCGTCCTTCGACAAGCACAAGACTAACGGTTTTCTATACGGGCAAGGAATAAGCCTATTCCCCAACCTCACCCGGTTTCGGCAGCACCGCATCGCGGGCGGTGAGCTGCCCGTTAAACGCAATCGGCAGCCCCGGAAGCTGCGTTTCGCGGCCGTCGGGCAGGGTCACATTTTCAAACAGGCCGGACGCGACCAGATGCGGGTCGTCAAACATATCTTCGGGCTTGCCGATGGGGGCGAAGGGGAGGCCGGTGCCTTCCAATCGTGCAATCACCTCGTCGCGGGTAAAGCCTGAAATCAGCTCGCGAATTTGCGGAAGGATGCGCTCGCGCTGCATCACCCGCTCGTTATTCTTGCGCAAGGATTCGTCCGCCCACAGCGCGTCCAGGCCAAAAAGCGCACAGAATTTTTCCCACAAGCCATCGGTCACAACGCCGATGAAAATGGGCTCGTCCTTGGTTTCGAACACATCATAAATCGCCCAAGCGGAAATGCGCGCGGGCATGGGGCTGGCCGGTTTTCCGGTGACCGCAAATTGCGCCATATGCTGGCCGACGAGAAACACGGTGGTTTCAAACAATGAGGCTTGGACAAGCTGGCCCTTGCCGGTGCGGTGGCGTTCTTCGACCGCCGCGAGGACGCCGATCACGCCGAACATACCGCCGGTCACATCAATGACGCTGGTGCCAGCACGTAGCGGACGTCCCGGCGGTCCGGTCATATAGGCAAGGCCGCCCATCATTTGCGCGACTTCATCCAATGCGGTGCGCTGTTCATAGGGGCCGGGGAGGAAGCCTTTGGCCGAACAATAAATGAGCCGCGGATTGGCGGCGGCGAGCGCCTCATAGCCAAGGCCGAGCTTATCGAGCGCGCCGGGGCGGAAATTTTCGATGAGGATGTCGGCCTCACCCGCCAACGCCTTGGCGGTTGCCAACCCGTCTGCGGATTTCAAATCAAGGCTAACGCTTTTTTTGTGGCGGTTATACATCGGGAAATAGCCCGCGCCCGAGCCTAACAAGGTGCGCGTCTTGTCGCCTTCGACCGGCTCGACGCGGGTGACGTCCGCGCCTAAGGCCGCAAGGATTGCGCCCGCCGCCGGGCCCATCACCATATGGGTAAATTCTACGACTTTGAGGCCTGCCAAAGGTTGCGGCGCGCTCATGCGGCTTTCTCCTGATGAAATCCGAGTGGAAGCCCTGCATCGGGCGTGAAACCATAAAGCGGCTCGCCGGGCAGCGCGTCGGCGATGATAGCGCGCACTTGCAGCAATTTGTCGACGTCGATGCCGGTGTCATAGCCCATCGCTTCGAGCATGAAGACCAGATCTTCGGTGACAATATTGCCCGACGCGCCCGGCGCGAACGGACAGCCGCCCAAGCCGCCGAGCGAGGAATCGAGGGTGGTAATCCCTTCCTCCAATCCGGCGAGCGCATTGGCAAGGCCAAGGCCGCGCGTGTTGTGGAGGTGGAGCGTGTTGAGCTTGTCCGTGCCGATTTCGGCTTTGACGCGGCGCACGAGGCGTTTCACCTGCGCGGGGTTGGCATAGCCGGTGGTGTCGGACAATCCGACCTCGACCGCGCCCGCTTCAATCGCAGCGGCGGCTAAGCGCACCACCTGATCTTCGCTCACCGGTCCTTCGATGGTGCAGCCGAAGGCGGTGGCAAGGCCCACTTCAAAATGGGGCCGCGTCGCTTCGGGCTGGTCGGCAACGAGCGCGGAAATTGCGCGGATTTCCGCAACCATCGCAGCATGGTCCTTGCGCACATTTTTAAGGCTATGGGTTTCGGACATGGAAAAAGGGATCGACATTTTTTCAGCGCCCGCCGCAATCGCGCGTTCCGCTCCTTTGAGATTGGGGATGAGGACCGCGACCGACAGGCCTTCAATCTGCCGCGCAAACGCGATGAGTTCGGCGGTGTCGGCCATTTGCGGGAGCAAGGCGGGCGGCACGAAGCTGCCCACTTCGATTTCGGGAACACCGGCAGCGGCTTCGGCGGCGATCCATGCTTTTTTGGCTTCGAGCGGCATCACCCGGTCGATGCTCTGAAGCCCGTCGCGGGGGCCGACTTCGCTGATATGGATGCGGGTCATGCGCGTGTCTCTCCAAGATAAATCCAAGGCCGCGCGATGCGGTCGGCGGCCTGAAAAGCGGCGATATCCGCTTTATGTTTGAAAGTGAGGTCGATGGCGTCGAGGCCTTCCAATAGCATCGCGCGCGCTTCTGCGCCGATCTCGAAAGCCCAAGCGCGGCCATCTTCGAGCCGCACTTGTTGTTGCTCCAGATCGACGGTTACGGGACCGCCATCCGCGGCGATTTCGGCGATGGTTTCGGGCGCGAGGACTACGGGCACGATGCCGTTGCGCGTGCAGTTCCCTGCAAAAATCGGGGCAAAACTGGGCGCAATCACTGCGCGGATACCATATTCGGCGAGCGCCCAAACCGCATGTTCGCGGCTGGAGCCACAGCCGAAATTGCTCCCGCCGAGCAGCATCTGCGCATCGGCAAAAACAGGCTGGTTGAGGATGAAATCAGGGTCCGGATCGCGCCCGCCGGGCGTCAAATAGCGCCATGCGGAAAACAGCCCGTCGGCAAGGCCGGTCTTGCCCGTGCTTTTCATCTCGCGCGACGGGATGATCGCATCGGTATCGATATTATCGCGGAGGAGCGGCGCGGCGATGGCGGTGAGGGCGGTGAAGGGTTCAGGCATGATATGCAGCCTCCAACAATATCCCTTCGTCATCCCCGCGCAGGCGGGGATCCAACTGATGGGCTTGCGGTTTGCCGAACGGTCGGGAGATGGATTCCCGCTTTCGCGGGAATGACGAGGAAATGGATAATATCATCATTTCCTACCCGTTTGATAGTCGCGCGGGTCCGCAATTCGCCCTGTGATCGCGCTGGCCGCGACCGTTTCGGGGCTGGCGATATGGGTGCGGATATTGGGGCCTTGGCGGCCTTCAAAATTGCGGTTGGTCGATGAAATCACGCGCGATCCTGCTGGGAAGCTTTCGCCGCCTGCATAAAAGCACATCGAACAGCCGCTCATGCGCCATTCAAAGCCTGCATCGGTGAAAATCTTGTCGAGCCCTTCGGCTTCGGCGGCGCGGCGCACGGCCATCGATCCGGGGACGACTAGCGCCTTGACACCCTCGGCCACATGCCGTCCCTCCAGAATGGCGGCGGCGCGGCGCAGGTCGGACAGGCGGCCATTGGTGCAACTGCCGATAAAGGCGGCATCAATGGTCAAATCCTGCAAGTCTTGTCCTTCGCGCACATCCATATAATCGAGCGGACGCGCGGGCGCGCCTTGCGGCACTACCCCGGAAATGCCGGTGCTATGTTCAGGCGAAGTGCCCCAACTGACCATCGGTTCGATGGTGGACGCATCAATCACGATATCGCTGTCAAAAACCGCGCCTTCATCGGTCGGCAGCTTTTTCCATTCGGCGACCGCTTGGTCATAAAGCGCGGCCTTGGGCGCGTAACGCCGCCCGATAATCCAGTCATAGCTTTTTTGGTCGGGGGCGATCATGCCGGTCATGGCGGAAAATTCGGTCGCCATGTTGCACAAGGTCATGCGCCCTTCCATGTCGAGCGCGGTGACAGCCTCGCCGGTAAATTCGACCGCATAGCCCTTGCCGCCGCCCGCGCCATATCGGGCGATCAGCGTCAGGATCATGTCCTTGGGCGTAACCGATGCGGCTAAAGTGCCGGTAAAGGTCACGCGCATGGTTTTGGGACGGGTGAGGCGCAAGGTGCCGGTTGCCATCGCATGTTCGGCCTCGGACGAGCCTATCCCCCATGCCAACGCGCCGAACGCGCCTTGGGTGCAGGTATGGCTGTCGGGCGCAATTAGCGTGCAGCCGGGCAGCACAATGCCGAGTTCGGGCGAGACGACATGGACAATGCCTTGGTCGGCATCGGTCACGTCAAACAGGGTAATCCCGGCCTCGATCGCAGCAGCGCGGGTTTCGGTGATGAAGGCCTGTCCGCCCGGCATCAAGGTCTGGTCGCCGCGTCCGGGGCGCGTATCGACAATATGATCCATCACGCAAAAAACGCGCGACGGATCGCCAACCGGACGGCCTGCCGCCTTCAAACTGTTGAGGGCGGCAGCGCCGGTCCGTTCGTGGAGAAAAATCCGGTCGATGGCGACGAGGTCCGCGCCGCCACCCAAAGCCGTCACAATATGGCGGTCCCAGATTTTCGCGAAAAGAGTCTGCGGATCAGGCAGATTCAGCCTCCATTTCCTTTTCGAGCGCCGCCCAGTCACGGCTCACCAGCTTTTCCTGAATGGCAGTGCGGGTTTCGAGTTCGCCATTGCGGATCCAGTGCCATGTGCGGCAACGCGATTGGCCATCGTCCGACATCTGGATCATTTCGTAAAGATAGAGGCTGGGGTCGCCTTGACGCTGCCAATAAAGCATTACGGTGCGGTTATATTCGTCGAGCGACACTTCCGCTGCCCAGCCTTTGATGAGGTCATTGTCCCACCACACGCGCTTGTCATGATAGGTTGCGGGGAAGTCGCGCACATCCTTGCGGCCATCATCCCATGTATAATGATTGGTCTGGTGATAGGGGAATTCACCGCCGTCGGGGAAGCGGCAGAACAGGCGCGATTTATGTTCGTCAATCTTTTCGCCGGCCGCATTATAATAAGTATAAACGCCGTCCCATACGCCCTCATGACGGGCCAGTAACGGCATGTCTTCACGAATTCCCATAACTACTCTCCTTGGTTACACGGGATTATTCAGCGCCCGGACGGGCTCCAAATGTCGGTGCGGGACATGGCCCAATCGGCCTTGTCCCATGGGCCTACCGGCGGCGCTGCGGCAAGCAGCGCATCGCGGTCGGCGGCGAGAAGGGTTGCGAGCAAGGCCCGCCCCGACCGCGCGCGGATGAGGCTCTTATGTTCGCGCGCAAGGGCTTCCGGCGTAATCGCGTCCGCGCTGAAGCCTATCGCATTAGCGGCCTTGGCATCGAACCAGGGCCAGAAGAAATGCGCGCCCCGCACCGCATTCCACACCGCGTTCAGATAAGCGCCGTGGCGGTCCGGGGTCTGGTCGGGAATGGCTTGGTCAGCCCAAGCTGCGCTTGCATCGGGCATAGGAATGTGCGCGTCGGTCGCGCCCCAATCACGCGCGCCAAGCTTGGCCGCAACAGCCGCTGCGAGCAAAGCGGATACGCCTTCGCCGATGATGGAGCGGGCGGGCGCGGTGCTGACCGCTGCAATCGCATCGGCGACAACGCTCGCCCAATCGTCGAGCGAAGGGGTTGCGCCCTCCGCCCAACCATCGCTGAGGCCATGCCCCGGCAGGTCAATCGCCAGCGCATTGCCCGTCTCAAGCAAGTCCACCGAGCGTCCCGGCGCGTGCAACAGGATGGTTTCGGCTTGCCGGTTGCCTTCCCAATGGATCAGCCCGTCAAAGCCCGTGCCCTTCGCCGACACGAACCCGCCATCGCCCGATTCGGCGATGGCGGGGCTGAGGAGCGCGGGGGCCTCGCGCAAATGGGCGAGGCAAACGGTATGAAGGTCGGCAGGTGTTGCCACCGCTTCGGCGCGCCAGCTTGGCGGCATGGTGCCAAGGCGCGCGATATGGGCTTGCAACGGATCGCCATTATAGGCGGCGATCAGCACAGGGACGGTTTTGTCGTCAACGCCCGGAATATCGCGGTTGGCACGCAAGACGGCACCATAGCCTGCGCGGTAAGCATCGCCGCTGTCGAGCATATCGCGCACTGCCGAATCGACGCGTGCCACATCGTCATGTGCGACGCTCATGCGCGCTTCGGGGCGCACGTCGAACCAGGGGAAGAACCAGGTCTGTTCCAGCATCCGGTTCCACAACCAGGTGAGATGCTCGCCATAATTGCTCGGCTGGAAGGGGGGGAGATAATCCTTGTCGAAAATCGCGCGCTCTTCGGGCGTCCAGATGGCATAGCCGCCAACCGACAAGGCGGTGAAACGCTCAGGGTGAAGCTTGGCGGCATTGACCAGAATGATACCGCCCGAATGGAAGCCGTAAGCGGCGGTCTGCCCGATTCCGAGCGCATCAAGCAGCGCGATCAGCGCATTGGAAAAATCGGCAATTTCGGGCGTGCCGGGGAGCGGGTCGGACTGGCCGAAGCCCGGCGTGTCGGGTGCTATGCAGGTGAAATATTGCGCCCATTCCTCCATCAACGGCTCATATTCCGCCGAGCTTCTGGGGCTCTGGTGGACCATGAGCAAGGTCGGGCCGGTTCCGGCCTTGCGGTAATGAACGCGGCGATTGCCGATGCGAATGAAGTGGCGTGTGATCGTCATGCTGTGTAATTTGTCCGGACAAATTGCTCTCGACAAGTCTTTTTTTTAAATTACTGTGTGAGTCGCGTTTTATAAGGAGCATGGGATGACGTTGATCGGTACCCGAATGGTGAGTGACGGCAAGACCGCACGCCAATTATTTGAAGAGGTTATGGCCAATCCGGCGCGTAACAAATTCGGTTTCGGTGACAAGCTGGCCATCGTCAATGTCGATTTCCAGCAAGCCTATACACGCACCGATTTATTCAAAACGGCGTATGAAACCGACCCCCGACAGATTGAATATGCTAATATTATTTCGCGTTTGGCGCGCGAAAAAGGGATGCCGGTGGTGTGGAGTCGCGTCGGATATAAGGAGGATGCAGGCGATGCCGGCGTGTGGGGCACGCGCACCGATACGCCCGATTCGCTCCAGAACATCAAATATGGCAGCGAACGCCATGCTTATGATCCGCGCTGCGAGATTGAAGCGGATGACCTCCAATATACCAAGAGGATGCCGTCGGCCTTTTTCGAAACCCCGCTCGCCAGCTATTTGCGCTGGCACAAGGTCGATACGGTCGTCGTGACGGGCGGCAGCACATCGGGCTGTGTGCGCGCAACCGCCGTCGATGCACTGTCCTATGGCTTCCGCACGATTGTCCCCATCGAAACCTGCGCGGACAAGCATGAAAGCTATCATTTCGCGAATTTGACCGATCTCCAGCTCAAATATGCCGATGTCGAACCGGTGCAGGCGGTGATCGACTGGCTGGAGGCCCGCTGATGCGCGAAGGTGAAGCTGATCCCGGTCTTTATGAGTTTTCCGCCTATCGCGGCCGCCCGAAAATAGAATGGCCCGGCGGCAAGAAGGTCGCGGTTTGGGTCGCACCCAATCTTGAATATTATGAGATAGACCCGCCCGCCAATCCGCTGCGCAAAAGCTGGACCAAGCCGCATCCCGATGTGGTCGGTTATGCCCATCGCGACCATAGTAACCGCGTGTCGCACTGGCGCATGGCGGAGGCGATGTCCAAATATGGCTTCCCCGGATCAGTGTCGCTGTCAGTCGCGCTCTGCCAGCATCATCCCGAAGTGGTGGCCGATGCCAATGAACGTGGCTGGGAGTTTTTCAGCCACGGTATTTATAATACCCGCTATTCCTATGGCATGGATGAAGCGCAGGAACGCGCGATTATCGAAGATTCGATCCGCACGGTGAAGGATGCGACCGGCCAGACCATTCGCGGCTGGCTCGCGCCTGCGCTCACCCACACGCCGCATACCTTGGACCTTATCGCCGAATATGGCCTAGATTATACCTGTGACCTTTATCATGACGACCAGCCGCAGCCGGTGAAGGTCAAACAGGGCAACCTTATTTCGATTCCCTATAGCCTTGAGGTCAACGACCATTATGGCTTCTTCATCTATAATATGAGTCCCCGCGACTATGCCGACACGCTGATCCGCCAATATGAGCGTTTGGCTGAAGAAGGCGAAACATCGGGGACGGTGATGTGCATCCCCTTGCACGCCTATCTCATCGGTCAGCCGCACCGCATCGGGCCGTTCGCCGATGTGCTGCGCCATATCGCCGAAGATGGCCGCGCATGGATCGCCCGTGCCGGTGAAATTGCCGACCATTATTATGCCCATCATTATGAGGAGGCCGCTCGTGGCGCTTGACCCCTCCTATCTCGACTATCCGCATCGTCAGCATGGCTATGACCATGAAATTTATCCTTGGTCGGCGCTGCGCGACCGCAAGCCGGTGGCGTGGCCCGACGGCAAGAAAGTGGCGGTGTGGATATGTGTGAGCCTTGAATGGTTCCCGATTACGCCCAACGATATGCCGTTCCGCGCGCCGGGGCATATGCAGACCAGCTACCCCGATTATCGCCACTATACCGCGCGCGAATATGGCACGCGGGTCGGTTTTTACCGCTTGCTTGATGCGTTCAAAAAAGCGGGGATCAAAGTATCGGTGGCGACCAATGGCGCGATTGCGGAACGCTATCCCGAAATCATCCGCGACATCATGGCGGACGGCCATGAGATTATCGCCCATTCGACCGATATGAACGGCACGATTGCGAGCGGTTTGCCGGTTGAGGATGAACGCGCGCTGATTGCCCAATCGCTGGCTTCGCTTGAAGCGGCGTCGGGTAAGCGCCCCAAAGGCTGGCTGTCCATCGCGCGCTCGCAAAGCTGGAATACGCCGGATTTATTGAAAGAAGCAGGCCTCACTTATGCGTGCGATTGGGTCAATGACGAATTGCCCTATCGGTTCAATAATGGCCTTATCAATCTGCCCTTGAACCATGAACTGTCCGACCGGCAGATTATCACGGTGCAACAGCAATCGGCGGATAGCTATGCGACGCAAATGCTCGACGCCTTTGATTGGCTGGCCGGTGAAGCGGGCGACTATGGCGGGCGGATGTTGCCGCTCCATGTGACGCCTTACATCATGGCGCTGCCCTATCGCATTTCGGCGTTTGAAGGTCTGTTGCAACAGCTTGCCGCGCGCCCTGAAGCCTGGGTCGCGACCGGCGAAGAGATTGTCGCAAGCTGGGAGGCGCAACAATGAGCGCCGCACCCACTATGCCCGTCATCAACCCGCGCACCGGTGCGGCGGATTATAGCATTGCGCCGTTGGACAGGGACCAGATTGAGGCGCTGGCCGCCAAGCTCCGCGGCGCACAACCGGCATGGGCGGCGAAAACGCCCGAAGAACGCAGCGTGGTGCTGCGCGCGCTGGGCGATGCGCTGGAACGCCACCGCGCGGCGCTGATTGCTGCACTGACCGATGATACGGGCCGTGCGGCCATCTCCAAAATCGAAGTCGATGCGATGGCCAAGACCTTCTATCGTTGGGCCGACAGCGCGCCGGGGCTGATTGCGGCGGCGCAAGTCGCCGACCGCCAGACCGCAATCCCGACGATTACGACCTCGACGCGGCTGGTGCCCTACCCATTGCTTGGGGTCATCAGCCCGTGGAATTTCCCGCTGACGCTCGCGCTGATCGACGCCATCCCCGCGCTTGCGGCAGGCTGTGCGGTGATTGTGAAGCCGTCCGAAGTCACCCCGCGCTTTATCAAGCCGCTCATGGCCGCGCTTGCCGAAGTACCGGAAGCGGCCTCAGTGCTGGCGCTCATTGAAGGTGATGGCGCGACGGGGGCTGCGCTCATCGACCATGTGGACTTCATCGCCTTTACCGGTTCGGTCGCGACAGGGCGCAAGGTCGGTGAAGCCGCCGCGCGCGCCTTCATTCCGGCGAGCCTTGAACTTGGCGGCAAAGATCCGATGATCGTGCTGGCAAGCGCCGATCCCGACAAGGCCGCCGACACCGCGTTGCGCGCATCGGTGCTGAATACAGGGCAGGCGTGCCAGTCATTGGAACGCATCTATGTCGCACGCGAAATAGCCGAACCTTTTCTGGAGGCGCTGGTTGCCAAAGCCAAAGCCGCGCGGCTCAACTATCCCGATGTGCATCAGGGCGAAATTGGCCCGTTCATCTTTGCCCGCCAAGCGGAGATTGTTCAGCGCCAGTTGGACGATGCCGTCGCCAAGGGCGCAACCATCCTCGCAGGCGGCACGGTCGAAACCTTGGGCGGCGGCAAATATCTGCGCCCGACCGTCCTCACCAATGTCACCGACGATATGGCCGTAATGGCCGAAGAAACTTTTGGGCCGGTCATTCCGGTGACGGTTTTCGATAGCGTCGATGAAGCGGTCGCGCTTGCCAATAGCGGTGTGTTCGGCCTGTCGGCGTCGGTCTTTGCAGGCACGACTGCGGAAGCCGAAGCGGTCGGTATGCGCCTGAATGCAGGCGGCGTGTCGATCAATGACGGCTCGCTCACCGGCCTTGTGTGGGAGGCCGAAAAATCGAGCTTCGGGCAAAGCGGTCTCGGCCCATCGCGCATGGGGGATAGCGGCCTGCTGCGTTTCTTCCGCAAACAGGCGCTGATCCGCCAGTCCGGCACCGCTCTCCCGCTCGCAGCTTATTCGGAAGAGGCGCTGGGCGGATAATGCGCCTTCGCCTTTACCGGTATCTTCAAATAGCGCACGCCGTTCGCTTCCGCTTCGGGGAAGTGGCCGGCGTGGATATTGACCTGTATCGACGGCAATAAGAGGCGCGGGACGGGGAGGGTCGCATCGCGCGCTTCACGCATCGCGACAAAATCATCCTCGTCAATGCCGTCATGGACATGGATGCTCGTGCGGCGCTGGTCGGCGACCGTGGTTTCCCAAACATAATGGTCGCGTCCCGGCGCTTTATAATCATGGCACAGGAAAAGGCGCGTGTCGTCCGGCAGGCTTAGCACGCGGCGGATCGAGCGGTAGAGCGTGCGCGCGTCACCGCCCGGAAAATCGGCGCGTGCGGTGCCATAATCGGGCATGAATAATGTGTCGCCGATAAAGGCCGCATCGCCGACGCGGTAGGTGAGGTCAGCGGGGGTATGGCCCGGCGTGTGCATCACTTCAAAATTGAGCGTGCCGACCGCAAAATGGTCGCCATCCGCGAATAAGCGGTCGAAATCTGTCGTGCGCACCGCATTTGTCTCAAAGCCGAACACCGGACGGAAAATCTTTTGCACATCGCGGATATGCTCGCCGATGCCGATGTCCGCGCCGGTCCGCTCCTTGAGCCAGGGCGCGGCGGAAAGATGGTCGGCATGGGCATGGGTTTCGAGGATGAGCCGGATGGTCCAGCCTTCCTGCTGGGCCGCCGCCAATATTGCAGCGGCAGAGCGCGTATCGACTTCGCCGCTGGGCAGATCAAAGTCCAGCACCGGGTCAATAACCGCCGCATCACCGGTCACCGGATCGGCGACCAGATAGCTGACCGTATTGGTCGGTTCATCGAAAAAAGCGCGGATAATGGGCGCGGTCATCAAAGCCTCCATTGCAATATTGCTTGACAATATATTAGAATTATCTAAATTAGCAATATCTAATGTAAAGGAAACAAGCATGAAGCCGCCGATGGATCTGGCCCTGTTCACCGAAAAAGCCGCAGAAGTTGCGCAGCTTTTGAAGGCGATCGGCAATGGCCGCCGGTTGATGATGCTGTGCAAGCTTGTCGAACAGGGTGAAATGACCGTCGGCGATTTGGCGGACGGGGTGGGATTGTCGCAATCGGCGCTGTCACAACATCTGGCTAAAATGCGGGACGAGGGGCTTGTTGCCTATCGTCGGGAGAGCCAGACCCTCTGGTATCGCATCGCCGATCCGCGCACCGAAGCCTTGCTCGCCACCCTTTACCAACTTTACTGCAAGGACGTTTAATCCATGACGACATCCATTACCGCCCGTGACGCCGAACGCATGATCCGCGATGGCGCATTGCTGGTCGATATTCGCGACAGCGACGAATTTGCGCGCACGCATATTCCGGGCGCGCTCAACATTCCGCTCGCCAAGCTGGACGGGCTGGAAACCGGTGACCGCCAGATTTTATTCCATTGCCGTTCGGGCGCGCGCACCCAAGGCAATGCCGCGCGGCTTGCCCAAGCGAGTGGCGATGCGCCCTGTTATATTATCGAAGGCGGGCTCGATGCCTGGGCCAAGGAAGGCTTGCCGGTCGCACATGACAAGAGCCAGCCGCTGGAAATCATGCGGCAGGTGCAGTTGGTAGCGGGTGCGTTGATTGTAACCGGTGTTATACTCGGTTTCCTTGTCGCCCCGGCCTTTTTCGGCCTGTCCGCCTTTGTCGGCGCAGGTTTGATGATGGCGGGCGCGACCGGCTGGTGCGGTCTGGCCCGCCTGCTGCGCGTCATGCCGTGGAACCGTCCGGCGCTCGGATAAAAGTAAAGCTTGAAGGCATAGAAATATGGCACCCGAAACCATCCTGCTCGCGCTTGCTGCGGGCGGCGTGATCGGCATTATTTTAGGGCTGGTCGGCGGGGGTGGCTCCATCCTCGCCGTGCCGTTGCTCGTCTATGTCGTCGGCGTAGAGTCAACACAGGCTGCGATCGGCACCGCAGCGGTTGCGGTCGCGGCCAATGCGCTGATCGGGGTCGGCGGCCATGCGCGCGGCGGCACGGTCAAATGGCGCTGCGCCTTGGCCTTTGCGGGCGCAGGCATGGTTGGCGCAGCAATGGGTGCGGAAATCGGCAAGGCGTTTGACGGCGCCCGGCTACTTTTGCTGTTCGGCCTTTTGATGATCGGCGTAGGCGTGATGATGTTCCGCCCACGCAAAAGCGCGCCCGATCCCGATGTGCGGCTCACCCGCGATAGTGCCGCCATCCTGCTCCCGCGCCTCCTTCCGGCAGGATTGGGCGTAGGGCTGGCTGCGGGCTTTTTTGGTATCGGCGGCGGCTTCCTCATCGTGCCGGCGCTTATGGCCGCGACCCATATGCCGTTGCGTTATGCGGTCGGAACCTCGCTTGTCGTGGTCGCCGCACTGGGGTTTACCACAGCCGCCTCTTATGCGCTGTCCGGCTATGTCGATTGGCCGCTCACCGGCCTGTTGATTGCGGGCGGGGGGGCAGGGTCGATGCTCGGTATCCTCGCAGGCCGCAAGCTGTCCGCCCACAAAAACCTGCTCGACCGCTTATTCGCATTGGTAGTGATCGGGGCCGGAATTTATGTGGTGGTGCGGGGCGTTTAACGCTCCAGCTCGACCAACTCGTACCAGGTTTGCATATAGCCGCCGACCCCGCCTTGCACGAAAATGGAGTCCGCGTCCGCCGTCACCCACATATCATAATGGGGATGAGGCACGCCGCCCATGCCGGGGCCTTCATCATCGACGAAGCGGTAATGGCGGCAATCAAAGGTTCCGGCTTCGACCGTGACCGTTTCTTCGCCGACATATTCAAGCCCCATATTCACCTCTGAAACCAGTGGTGGGGTGGCGCCGCGATGGTCGGGGGAGGGGAGATACATACGCACATTGCGGCGGTGCGGGCCTTTCCCTACATCCATCACGCGCGTGGTATAGCCATCGCCCGCAATCGGATGGGTGCCAAATCCGTCAATCGCCCCGCTATAAGGCATTTTCTGCGAGATACGCCCGATGGCCGGCCCAAAGCTTTCGCACTCGATAACGCCGCCATTTTTTCCGCCATCCGGGCCGGGAACATGGTGCATCCAGCCTGAACCCATCATCTTGTCATCGACCGTCAGATGGACGTGCAAGTCTTGCGGTCGGCCTTCGCTGTCGAGCGTATAGATGATGTCGCGCAGCACCTTGGGTTCCGGCTCTGCAATCTCGCACCGCGCGCGGAAGATGGTGGAACCGTCGCTATGATGGGTGAAGGTGAACCATTCATGCCCGCGTTCCTGGTCGAACATGTCCGGCTTTTTGGAGGTGTAGCGGATACGCCCTGTGATGGTCCGGTGCGGCATGATGGTTCCTCTCGATCCGTTTTTTCTGTGTTTTGCCCGATGAATTTACCGCTTGCCCTGAGCCTGTCGAAGGGCGCTTGGCACTATTGCACCCCGTCCTTCGACAAGCTCAGGACTAGCGGATTATTGTAAGATGTCCCTTTAACTCGCGGCGTTGTTTAACTGTCGCGTAATTTCGCGCTGAGTTCGGCCATGCTGGGTTCGGGGGCGGCTTGCATGGCTTCCATTTCCTGCTGCATCCCCCGCATGATGCGCGCGACATATTCCTTGGTCGCGACCGCGCGTTCATAAGCGGCCTCGCCGGTCGCTTCATAGGCGTCAATGTCGGCGCGGCTGATGCTGCCCTTGGCGTCGAGCAGGCGTTCGACCGTGTCGAGCCGCTCCTTGACCACCGCCACTTCCGCCGCGACCGCCATCAAAACGGACAGCGTGCGTTCGGCATTATAATCCTTGAGTGTATCGGGGCGCTTGCCTTTGGCGCGGGTTCCGGCGCGGGCAATCCAGTCAATATTATCGTCAGTCATTGCGATACTCATTCTTCTCAATTCGTCCCCATTCCTTTCGTGTCGAGCGAAGCCGAGACACATTAGTGCTGGGGTATCCGCCTCTCGACTATGCTCGAGGCGAACGGAGGATGGGGGGCATATTCACGCAGCAGGCTTCCAAGCCCCATAAGCGTTCCACGCCGCCGCCCGGCCATGATCTTCGGCAGCGCCGTCGGGGGAAGCGGGGAAGATGGTGCGGTCAACCACGGCGAGGACGCGCGCGGTAAACTGGCTATCGCGCGGGAAGCCCGCTTCCTCCATCACCTGCTTCAAATCCAGCGCGTGCATTGCCGACCAATATGGCTCATTATTGTTGAACGCATCCCAATCGCGGATGAACTGTTCATAAAGCGGCATATCGTCGGTATATTGCGGCTGCTCCAGATGGAACATCAACCCGCCGGGCGCTAATACGCGGGTCGCTTCGCCAATGATTTTCGGCAGCGCCTTGCCCGACAATTCATGCAGGAACATGGTGGTCTGCACCCAATCGAAATAGCCATCGGGGAAGCGGCTCAAATCCTCTGCATTCATCTGCATGAAGGTGAGGTTTTTGGCGCCCAAAGCCTGCGCGCGGGCATGGGCATAGCGCAGGATGGCTGCGCCAGTATCAATCGCGATAACCTCCGCGTCCGGAAAGGCGAGCGCCAAGGGCACGATATTATGGCCGACCGTGCAGCCTAAATCGAGGATGCGTTTGGGCTGCCAATCGGGGCGTTCTTTCCTGATCCATTCGACCAATGCCTGACCGCCGCCATCGGATAGCGCGCCAAGCCCGCCGCCGGTGGTCGCAAACAGGCCGCTGTCATAATTCGCGCCTGCCGACATATCGCCGGGCCGTTCTTCGCCCTGATAATTGCCCGGCATACAATGGATGTCGGTGGTCTGCATATAATGGGGGATGACCAGATCGGGATCGAGCTGCAACGTGTCGCGGCCTTCGTTGAACTGGCGCACCTTGGCGGATAGCTCGTCAATCTGGCGCAGTGCAATGGAACGGCCGTTCTGCTGGCGCATTTCCATCGAATTGCGCTTCAGTGCCGACCAGTAACGGTGCCAGTCATCCTCGTTCATCGCATCGCGGATTTCAAACCGGTCCTTGGGCTCGCGGCCATGCGTTTCTTTGAATTTGGGCAATACGCGCGTGTCATAGGCAATTTTATTGCCCGGCCCGATGCTGCCCGACAGATATTTGTTGAGCGCGGTGAGGAAATTATAGCGCGCGGCTTCATCATGCGTGGGTTCGGGAAATACCGCATGACGCGCAACCGCTGTATAAGGCGGGGGTACGTCCTGTTTCATATCAGTCCTTCCTTCGATAAACGGTCGATAATCTGTTCCTGCACGCGTACGAAATGGTCGCGGTCGGGGGTCGTGACCTCGCCATCGCGCATCAGGCTATCGGCGGGCTGGTGCGTGTCGGCACCATAGACCGGCGCGAACAGAGCAAGGCGCTGGCGGCTCAGGAAATTGGTCATGCCATTTTTGCGGCGCGCGGCGCGCAGGGCGGCAATGTCGATATCGGCAAAAGCGGTGAAGGTTTCGCCGGGGCTCGATTCGGCAAGCGCCTTGCCCTTATAGTCGATGACAATCGAATTGCCGTCCGCCGATGCGACCGGCATCGCGGTGCCTTCAATCCCTGCGGTATTGGCCGAAACGACATAAGCGATATTTTCAAAGGCACGCGCGACTTTGGCGATTTGCTTGGGGGTCGCGAGCGGGGAGCCGATTTCCGAGGAGGAGTGGCAGAAAATTTCCGCCCCGCGCAACGCATGGGCGCGTGCAATTTCGGGGTAGAGGATTTCCTCCGATGCGATGGCCGCCAGATTGCCGATCTCGGTTTTGGCGACCGGGAATACCCCGTCGAGGCCATAAATATCGAGATATTTGGACCACACATCATGCGGGGTCGGGGCAAACATCGAGTTGAGCCGACGATAGCGCAACACCACATCGCCCGATGGCGCAATCACAAAGCTGGTCTGGAAATAGATGCCGGGGAAATGCGGGTCGCGCTCATAGGCATTGCCCGACAGATAAAGATTTTGCGCCTGCGCGATTTTGCCCAGCGCCTCATATTCCGGCCCGTCCATATCGAGCGCGGCCTTTTCGGCAAAATCGGGGATGGAAATACGCCCCGGATAGCTGGTCAGGAAATATTCGGGCAAGACGACAAGCCGTGTGGCTGTCCCCGAATATTGCTGGATGAACACCGAAGAGGCGCGCATCTTGGTGCCAATCTCTTCGATTTGCGCGAGCATTTGCGCGCTCGCCGCCGAACGGTCGGGCTGGCGCTCGACCGAACGGGCGGCGATTTGCAGCGCAAGGGCGGAATAGGGCTTGGGCGCGTCCATCTTCTTATAATCCCAAGCTGCCGGGGTTCATCAACCCTTTGGGGTCTACCGTTTGCTTGACCGCTTTGAGGATGGCCCAGGCATGGGGATCGCTCGCTTCTTCGAGCGGATAGGCGCGCGCGACCTGAAGGTGGGTTGCATCCAATTCGCGGAAGATCCGGATAATGCCAGCGCGAAGCTTATCGACCAAGGCGCGCGATGCGGCATTGGGCGGGAAGCGGTTGAGCTTGGCGAGATGGTCGGCTTCGAGCGACCGGCAATGGATTTCCTCCAAGGCGTCGGGCCAGAAAAAGACCGGTTCGATAAGGCAGGTGGAACGGCTGACCGCCGCGAGCATCGCGCCTGCTGCTACGCCCAGTTCATCCATTTCGGCCTGATGGTCCGCGAATAATTGCTGGATGCGGTTCCATCCTTCGACCAAACGGCTGTGCGGCAAAAAGCCGTGAACCGGGACCCAGCGTTCGCCATCCGGCCCAACCATAGAATTGACCGGCGGGAAGGGATTGGCGCGCAGGATTTTGGGGATCGTATTTTCAATGGCCTTGCCGCCATGTTTGATTGCAATCGCCTCGACCAGCTTCATATCGGCATCGACCGCGCTCTGGTGCCGCCCTTCGGCGACGAGGTGGAGCGAGAAGGGAACATCATCAAGGAAACTGCGTCCGGCGGCGACGACCTTTGCGCCTTCCTTCAACGCTTTGAACACCGATCCTTGCGCTTTCATCATATTGACGAGCGACTTGGCATCTTTGGTGAGGCTGTCGCGCTTCATGCGCTGCGCCTGCAAATAAGGGTCGAAGCCGAAGCTTTCCGACGCCAGTCCCTCGCGCGCAACTTCGCTCATCGCGGCAAAGAAAGCGGCGGCATCGGGAAAGGAGAAGCTGCCATAAGCAAAGGCGGTGCCTTCGCGCACCAGCTTCAAGGTAATCGTCGCCTTGACGCCGAGCGCGCCGCAATCGGCGGCGAATATGCCGGTAATGTCGGGGCCGAACGGGCGGAAGAACTGGCTGCCGGTCGAAACGATGCTGCCATCGGCCAGCACGACTTCAAAGCTTAAGGCCGCGTCCACGACCGTGCCGCCCGATGCGCCCCAGAATACGCCATTCTGGCTCATGCCACCGCCGACAGTCGCGTTGATGCCGGACAATGTGCCCCACGCCAATGCCCGCAGGCCCTTGGGATGGAGGAAGCGTTGCAACTTGTCCCAACTGCATCCGGCCTCGACCGTGACCGTCATATCCTCTTCATCAAGATGGAGGATGCGGTTCATCGCGCCGGTATCAATCAGCAAAGCCCCGGCTTCGGGTGCAAGATAGCCGCTAGTATAGCTCATGCCCCCGCCACGCGGGACGATGGCAATGCCCTGTGCGGTCGCTGCCGCCACACCGCGCGCAAGCATTTGCGTATCGGTCGGGCGGAAAATGGCGAGCGCGAGCGGGCCGTTGCTGAACACATCTTGCGAATAATAACGCAGCTCGTTCGCGTCGGTGATGAGCGCATCAGGGCCGACTGCGGCGGTGAGGGCGTCAAGCGCGCCCGGCTTTGTGCTTGTTTCTACAGTCATGTCATGCAGCTCCTGCGGGCTTGGCGTCGAGATCGGGGTAACGGCCGAGCAGCAGCAGCAATGCGCCGCCCACTGCAAACATGCCGATGGCGACCATCAGGATAAGGTCATAGCTACCCGTGCGGTCGCGCACGAGGCCATAGATGATAGGCGATACTGCGGAGCCGATGGCAAAGGGCATGTAAAGAACGCCATAGATGCGGCCATAAAAGGCCATGCCGAAATATTTGGCGGCAAGGAACGCGATTACATCGGATTCGGTGCCAGCCGCAAAGCCGAGCAGGAAGCCGCCGATAATCACATGGCTCATCGTCGCTTCGGTGCCCATCAGCAACCAGCAGGCAATGGCCGGAAGGAGGAGCGCAGGGAAGGCTATCCCCGGCGCCCAGAAACGGTCGAACAGGAAACCGACGAGCAAGCGGCCGACAAGGATGCCGATGGCGACTACGCCCAGCACACTTGCGCCCACTTCTGCGGAAAAGCCGTGAAGGCCTACAATTTGCGCAATATGGATATGCGCGCCGCCATAAGCAAAAGCGGTGAGCAAAATCGACACAAGCAGGATCCAGAAGCGATAGCTTTTCAACGCTTCGCTCAACGTAAAGCCGACAATCATGCCGCTTTCATCGGAAACCCCGGCGGGCCGTTCTTCGGGGCGCGGCTCGCGGAACCATAGCCAGGCGAGCGGGAGCGCAACGCACAGGGGCAAAAGCGCCACGATTGGAAACGCCATGCGCCAGCCGCCGCTCGCAATCGCCTTTTGCGCGATTTGCGGCACGACCATAGCCGCAAGGCTGGTCCCCAACAACATGATGCCGAGCGCCAGACCGCGATGGCGGTTAAACCATAAGCTGATCGCACGGCTCCATGTCACCGGCGTCGATCCGATGCCGATCGCGCCCAAAATCGCCCAGAAAACAAGATAGCCGCCATAGGTGGACGGCACGAAGAAAAAGGCTCCGAACACAAGGCCGAACAGGAAGAGCGACCATAAGACGACAGGCCGCACGCCATAACGGTCGGACAGGCCGCCAAAGAGCGGCGCGAACAGGGCCGCGATAATGCCGAATACGGTAACGCCCGAACTGATGGCGGCGAAATCCCATCCGAACTCTTTATGGATCGGACCCATTACCAGCGGCAGGACGTTGAACGGAAGCGGAGACGCCCCGCACGCCACGCCGATCAGCGCAGCGGCAAGCGGCTTGCCGCCCATTTTAAATTCGGAACGGTCGCCCGTTATTGCGGCACTGGCCATTGGCGAAAATCTTCCCTTCATTAAACATATAAGGCGCGGGCCTAAATCAGGCCGCGCATCGGGCGGAGGCAAGCCTTAACAAGCCCGCCGCCGCCCTTTTATGATGCGGATCAAAAATTATAACGGGCGCGGGCCATCCACGTCATCGGCGCGTCGATATAGCGCGTATTGACGAGCGAGGTATTGGCGGCTGTTTCATTAAAACAGTTAGTGCAAGCCACCGACAACTGCCATTTCTTGTCCGCGCCGTTGAGTGCCAGATTGGCGTTCACAAAGACAGCGGAGGGCGAATAGGAGCCGTTGAGGATCTCGCCACCAAAGGCGTTGCCCGGATAGGGGCCATCGACAGGGCTGCTGCTGCTCTGCCCGCTATAGATGGTAAAGTTGGCGGCTGCCGTTTCCTGATGGGTGCGATAGCTCACATTGACCGACGGGACCAGCGACATGCCATTGGTTCCCAGCGGCAATTCATAGCTGGCACCCGTGGCAATCGTCCAGGTGGGCGTGCGTGTCGGGTGGGCGATGCTGCCATCGGGGCGGACAATGCCCGCGCCGCAAGCCGGCGCCTTGGGGCCAGCAGGGACATAGCCTGCAGCAATCGCATTCTGACACGCAATCTGCTGTGCCCATACCGCCTGGATACCATATTCGTCATATTCGGGCGCATCGCGGTCGATCTTATACTTTGCGTCCTGATAGCCGATATTGGCATAAAGGTTGAGCCCTTCGACCGGCACCAGCGTGAACTCCGCTTCCGCACCCTTGTTGCGCATATCGGCAAAGTTACGGGTGATGAAGGTCACGGAACCGGTCGGGCTGACCAGCGCCGACGGTGTCTGGAGATCGCTCACTTCGGTGTAGAAGAAGGTGAGGTTGGCGCGGAAACGGCGGTCGAACCAGTCCGACTTGATCCCCGCTTCATAGCTCCACACTTTTTCCGGACCAAAGGGAAGGAAGGCGTTCACCGATGTAGCGCGCGCATTCCAGCCGCCCGATTTGAACCCGCGGGTTGCGGAGGCAAACAGGAGGATGTCCCTGTTTACATCATAGTTGATAGCAAAACGCGGGGTCCATAATTTCGCGCTGATCTTGTTGGGAACGCGCGCGACCGGAGCGGTCGGGTTGGTGGGCACGATATTGCCGACCAGATTGCCGGTTTCAAGGCAGGTCGCTTCGGTAAAGCCGTCATTACAGCTTGCGCGATTGTCATGCACCGCCAGCGTCTTGGTTTCGTCAGTGTAACGGATACCGCCGGTCAGCTTGAGCGAATCGGTCACATTGACGTCGATCTGCGCATAACCGGCCAAGGCTTCGGTCTTGTTGCGCAAGATGCGGTCGGCCAGCACCAAAGTGGTGGTCGGCGACAGCGTGAAAGTATCGGCAAAGTCGGTGCGGTTTTCTTCGACCAGATAGAAAGCGCCCGCAACATAGTCGATCAGCCCGTCGGCAAAGCTGCCATTGAGCTTGATTTCCTGACTAAATTGTTCGTGCTGGCCGTCGGTCAAAATCGAAAAACCGCCGCGCGCATAGCCCTTATAGGGCGGCGAGGGGTTGGCGAGGCCGGGACCGCTGGTGCCGTCATAAAAGTCCAGCGCATATTGCTGGTCCTGACTGATATAGCCGGTGATGAGGTTGAGCGTCATCTTGTCGGCGACCTCCACCTCGAAATTGGAGGTGACAAGATCGGTCGTGGTATAGTTACCAAGCAGGAACGTCTTTTTGCGTCCGCTAATCGGCAGTGTCGCGAAGGGCGAGGTTGCCGATGTCTTGCCCGACGGGATGCCGGTGCTGACAAAACGGCCCTTGCAATCATCAGGATCGGCGCGGCTGCATTGGCTGTTCAACAGATTTTCGCCATTGGCGACAATATGGGCATAAGAGCCGTGCCAGCGAACCGACGGGCTCATTTCACCGCCCAGTCCCAAGCGCACGCCCCAACCATCATCATCATTGACGCGCTGGCCAGTGGTGATGTTTTTGGCATAGCCGTCATCATCCTGCCAATAGCCGCTCAATTTGATCGCGAAGCTGTCGGACAGAGGCACATCGACCGATGCGCGCGCCACTTTTTTGTTGAACCGGCCATAACCGATTTCCGCATAGCCGCCGAACTGGCTCTTGGGCTGTTTGAGGATGACGTTGACCGCGCCGCCCGTGGTGTTGCGGCCAAACAAAGTCCCTTGCGGCCCGCGCATCACTTCGACACGCTCGACATCAAACAGGTTGATATTATTGGAATTCTGACGGCTCAGATAAATGTCATCGACATAGGTGCCGACCGGCGGGTCAAAGGTCGCGATGGTTTCGGTATTGCCAAGACCACGCAGGTAAAAAGCATTGGCGGTGCCGATGCCGGTATTGTTCATCGACACAAGGTTGGGAACGAAGCGGCCCAGCTCCAGCGTGCTGGCAACCCCTTGTTTTTGAAGCTGGTCGCCCGAAAAGGCGGAGATGGCGATGGGAACATCCTGCACGCTTTCCGAACGGCGCTGTGCGGTCACAACAATGTCGTCAATGCCGCCCTGACTTTCTTCGGCAACCGGTTGGGTATCTGCGTCTGTTGTCTGTGCATGGAGCGGCGCTGCGATCACGCCCAAAGCCAGAACACTGCTCGCACTTAGCAGGAGATGCTTCATCAATTTTGGTCCTTCTCCAAATCCGCACGCATTTTCACGCGGATGCAGTTTTTTATTTGTCCGGACAAATTTTCATGTAATCAAGTGTCTGTCAAGCGCCTCAACAGCGGAAAGGGAAATTTAATGCAACTCGCCGATCTGGCTTATCCGACGATGGTATATTTTCACTTGTTTCTCTTTGTCTTATGGCTGGGAGGCGATGTTGGTGTGTTCCTTGCCGGACAGAGTTTCCGCAAGCGAACCGTCTATAGTCTGGACCAGCGAATCGCATTATTAAAGCTGCTTGTTCTCATTGATATGACCCCGCGCACGGCATGGGCGCTGATGGTTCCGGTGTCGCTTTCGGTGGTCAAATTGGGGGGCTATTGGGACGTGCCGGCGGCGCTCATGGTGGGCGCATGGATTGCCGGTCTTGCATGGCTGTGGCTCGTCTGGGACGCGCATAATCACGACATGACGCCGCGCGCTGCACGCAACCGCAAAATCGAATTCTGGCTCAAGGGCGTCATCACTGTCGGCTATTTGTGGCTCGGCATCCAATCGCTCGCGACCGGCGCGCCGCTGGCGCCCACATGGCTTGCGAGCAAGGCGCTGTTGTTCGGCCTGATTTTCGTCGCTGCCATCATGATCGACGTGGCGTTCAAGCCGGTCGGTCCCCAGCTTGGCAAATTGCTTGCCGAAGGGTCGAGCGATGAAACCGAAATCCCGCTGCGCCGCACAATGGACCGCACCCGCATCTGGGTGATGCTCGTCTATGCGCTGCTGATTGCGACCTCGTTCCTCGGTTCGGTCAAACCTTTTTGAGCGTAGAATGAGCGCGATAGCAATTTTGCGCTTGACTTAAAAATTTGTCCGGACAACTTTAGGCGGACTTCGATAGGGGAGATCAATAAAATGCACGCGGCCGCAGGCCTTTCTTCGATGCTGTTTGTTCCGGGCGGAAAGCCGGAACGCTATGCCAAAGCCTTGAACAGCGCAGCCGATGCCGTCTGTATTGATCTGGAAGATTCGGTGCCTGCCGCCGATAAGGCGATGGCGCGCAAGGCTGCGCTGGATGCCATCGCGGAAGGTGATTCGCGGCTGGTGCTGCGAATCAATGGCGTGGCGACCCGTGCGGGGCTGGAAGATATATTGGCGCTGGCCGATGCACCGGTCCTGCCTCCGCTCCTCTTCCTCCCCATGGTCGAAAGCGCAGCGGAAATCGGGATTGTCACCGCAGTCCTCGGCGATAAATGTCCGCCGCTCGTGCCGCTTATCGAAACCGTCAAAGGCCTAGAGGCGGCAGGCGCGATTGCGTCCGCTCCGGGCGTTGCCGCGATGATGTTCGGCGGCGGTGATTTTTCAGCAGAACTGGGCGTTGCGCTGGCGTGGGAACCGCTGCGCACCGCCCGGGGTCTTTTCATCATGGCCTGCGCGCGCGCCGGTGTCCCGGCGATCGACGTGCCGTTTATCGCGCTCGACGATGCCGAAGGACTTGTCACGGAAGCGGCGGCGGCCAAAGCCATCGGTTTTACTGGCAAGGCCGCCATCCATCCGGCGCAGATTGACCCCATCAACCAGACCTTCCGCCCTACGCCTGACGAGATCGCCGAGGCCGAAGAGGCGCAGCAGGTTTTCGAGGCGGCCAATGGCGCCGCCGTCCGTTTCAAAGGCCGTATGCTCGAAGCCCCGATCATGCGCCGGTATCAAAGAATTTTGGAACAAAGGAATTTGGCAATGCGGAGCAACAAAAATGCGTGATGGTGTAATGGAAGTCAGCCCCGGTCGTTTCAGGGAAACCTTCGGACGATCCTATGAGGATTTCGTCGTCGGGCATATTTACGAACATCGCCCCGGACGCACGATTACCGACACGGACAATGTGTGGTTCACGCTCCTCACGATGAACACCCACCCGGCGCATTTCGATTATGAATTTGCGAAAAAGACCGAATTCGGAAAGCCGCTTATCTGTTCGCCGCTGACGGTCGCACTCATGGTCGGTATGTCGGTATCGGACCTCAGCCAAAAGGCCGTCGCGAACCTTGGCTGGGACAATATCAAGATGACCAAGCCGATGTTCCCCGGCGACACGCTTTATGCCGAAAGCGAAGTCGTTGAAAAACGCGAGTCCAGCTCGCGTCCGGAGCAGGGTATTGTGACGGTCAAGACCATCGGCAAGAACCAGCATGGCGAAGTGGTCTGCACCTTCAACCGCACCATGTTGATCTGGAAGCGTGGCTTCGGCCCGGTGGACGATTGAGGGACGGGCAGAATCATGGCTGAACAACGAACCATAGATCCGGCGGACGAAGCCGCGTTCCTCGACACGATTGACCGCTGGATCGAACGCGATGTGCGTCCGGTGGTGATGCACCATGACCATAAGGACATCTGGCCCGCCGAACTGGTCGAGCAGATGAAGGAAATGGGGCTGTTCGGGGCCACCATTGGTCAGGAATATGGCGGTCTGGGCCTGCCCGCGACCACCTATTCCAAGATCATCACGCGCATTTCCTCTTACTGGATGGCGCTCACCGGCATCGTCAATTCGCACCTTATCATGGCGGCGGCGGTGGAGCGGTTCGGCACCGAAGCGCAGAAGGAAAAATGGCTGCCCTTGTTCGCCAGCGGCGAAATTCGCGGCGGGCTTGCGCTGACCGAACCCGATGCGGGCACCGACCTTCAGGGCATCCGCACGACGGCGGTGCGCGACGGCGATGATTATATCATCAACGGCACCAAGACCTGGATTTCCAACGGCATCCAGGGAAGCTGCTTTGCGCTGCTCGTCAAAACCGACCCCAAGGCGGAACCGCGTTACAAGGGCATGAGCTTTTTCATCGCACCCAAGGGCGATGGTTTCACGGTCGGCAAAAAATTCGACAAGATGGGCTATAAGGGCATCGACAGTGCCGAATTGAATTTCGACAATTATCGTATCCCGGCGGACCATCTTATCGGCGGTGTGGAAGGCGAAGGCTTTTTCCAGGCCACCGGCGGGCTGGAGCTTGGCCGCATCAATGTCGCGGCACGTGGCGTCGGCCTTGCTGAAGGATCGCTGCGCCTTGCAACCGAATATGCGCAAATCCGCAAGACGATGGGCAAGCCCATCGCGCAGCATCAGGCTATCCAGTTGAAACTGGGCGAAATGGTGACGCGCGCGGAAGCGGCCCGTTTGCTCGTCAATCAGGCGGCAGAAGCCTATGATCGCGGCGAACGCTGTGACATGGAAGCGGGTATGGCGAAGTTTTTCGCATCCGAAGCTGCCGTCCGGAACTCCGAAGAAGCAATGCGTATTTTCGGCGGTTACAGCTATTCCAAGGAATATGAAATTGAACGCTATTATCGCGATGCGCTGCTCATGTGCATTGGCGAAGGCACCAACGAAATGCAGCGCATGATTATTGCAAAGCAATGGCTGAAAAGGAACCCGGCGTGACCGCCAATACCCTTCCTCTGGCAGGATTCCGGGTTCTTTCTGCCGAGCAATATGGGGCCGGCCCGTACGGCACCATGTTTCTCGCGCAAATGGGGGCCGATGTTATCAAGATCGAACCGCCCAAGGCCGGTGATACCGCCCGGGCCGTCGGTCCCCATTATTTGCGTCAAGGCGAAAGCCTCTATTTCCAGAGCTTCAACCTCAACAAACGCTCCTTGACGCTCGATTTGAATAGCGCGGACGGGCAGGAAATCCTGCACCGTCTCGTCAAAACCAGCGATGCGGTGGTCAATAATCTGCGCGGCGATTTGCCCGACCGGATCGGCCTTACCTATGAAAAATTGTCGCAATTTAATCCGGCGGTCGTGTGCGCGCATCTGTCGGCTTATGGGCGCGACAATGAGCGGGCGCGCTGGCCGGGTTATGATTATTTGATGCAGGCCGAAGCCGGTTGGCTCGCGCTTACTGGAGAACCCGACGCGCCGCCAACCCGTGCGGGCTTGTCGCTGGTCGATTTCATGACCGGCACGATGATGACCATCGGCCTCCTCGGGGCTTTGGTCGATGCACAGCGCTCCGGCATCGGCCGCGATGTCGATGTCGATCTGCTGTCGGCGGCCGTGCACCAGATGAGCTATCCGGCCGTCTGGTATATGAATGAAGGCGATGTGACCGCCCGTGTTGCGCGTTCGGCGCATCCTTCGGTCACGCCAAGCCAGATGTTCCGCGCCGCCGATGGCTGGGTGTTCGTCATGGCCCAGCTTCCCAAATTCTGGGATATTCTGGTGGAGCGTATCGGCCATCCGGAACTGGCGAGCGATGCGCGCTTTGTGACGCCCGCTGACCGGCTCGCCAACCGCGACATATTGACCGACCTGTTGGACGGCATTTTCTCGACACAGCCGGTTGCGCATTGGGTGGACTTGCTTGCAGGCCATATGCCGGTATCGCCGGTATTCGGTTTGGATCAGGCGCTCGATAATCCCTATCTGGAAACGACCGGGATGATTGATACGGTATCGCATCCGGATCGTCCGGAAATGCGCGTGCTCGCCAATCCCATCCGTATGAATGGCGAACGCCTTCCCAACCGCGCAGCCCCGCTGCTCGGTGCGGACACCGAAACGGTGTTGGCCGAAGCCGGTTTTGATGCGGCTGAAATCGCATCGTTCAAGGAAAAGGGCGTCGTCTGATCCATGGGTAAGCTGTCGGGCATCAAGGTTGTAGATCTGTCGCAGTTTCTGCCCGGCCCGATGCTGTCCGTCATGATGGCGGATCAGGGGGCGGAGGTCATCAAGGTCGAGCCGCTCCACGGCGACCCCGCGCGCGATCAGGCGCCGTTCGAACAGGGCCAGTCCATCTGGTTCCGCAACCTTAATCGCGGCAAGCAGAGCGTTGCGCTCGACCTTAAAAGCGAGGAAGGGCGCGCGGCTTTATGGGCGCTCATCGACGATGCCGATGTGTTTATCGAAGGCTTTCGTCCCGGTGTTATCAAGCGGCTCGGCTTTGATTATGACGTGGTCGCCGCGCGCCGCCCGTCCATTGTCTATTGCTCGATTTCGGCCTTTGGTCAGGAAGGCGCGCTCGCGCACCATCCCGCGCATGATATGGCGACACAGGCGATGGCGGGTTTCCTTTCGGTCAATGACGGGCCGGACGGGATGCCGGTAGTGCCGGGCGTGCCTGCCGCCGATATGGCAGCGGGGCTTACCGGCCTTTCCGCGATATTGATGGCGCTCATCGGGCGGCAGGCGAGCGGCAAGGGCGATTATGTCGATATTGCCATGTTCGACGCGATGCTCCCTTGGTGCGCGCATATTGTCGGCGATGCGCTGGGCGGCGGAGAGCCGCCGCGTTCATCGAGCCAACGGTCATTGGGCGGCGCGGCTTTCTATAATGTTTATGAAACCGCCGATGGCCGCCATGTCGTGCTAGGCGGGCGCGAATTGAAATTCGTTGACAATCTGTTGAACGCACTCGAACGGCCCGATCTTATTCCGCTCGGCAGCACAGAGCCGGGCGAAGCGCAAGCGCCGCTTATTGCGTTCCTGCGCACGACGTTCAAAAGCCGCTCGCGCGATGAATGGGTCGCTTGGTTTGCAGACAAGGATGTGGCTTTTTCGCCCGTTCTCGATTTCCGCGAAGCCTTTGCCGCGCCGCATATTGCCGAGCGCGGGCTGATGGTCGAACAGGATGGCGCGCACCATATCGCGCCGCCGATCCGCTTTAAACAGGAACAGCCTTGGACGCCCGCAGCGGCGCCGGAGCTTGGCGGCGATGGTTGAGCGGACGGATACGGCGCTTCCGGCGGACGCGGCTTTTCCTTTATTTGTCCACTTCGATGTGCATCGAATAGGCAAAACGGTCGCCGGGATGGTAGCTTGCCGAAATTTCGATAATCCGGTCCTTGGCGTCAAGGTAGCAGCGCAGGATGCGCAGGCACGGGCTGCGACGCGGCACCCGCAATTCCGCCGCCACCGCTCCGCTCGCGGCCACCGCCTGGATGTCCTGCGTCACGCGCGTGATGGTTTCGCCCGAAAGTCTTTCCAACTGGCGGAAAATCGTGTCTTCATTGGGCTTGATCTGCTGCGCGGCATCCGCAAAATCGGGATGGATATAAGCGTCGGTGAGCGCAATCGGGTCGGCCTGACCGGGGCGGATACGCAAGCCGCGGAAATGGTGCCAGCGTCCCTCGGCAGGATTGCCGATATGGACCGCCATCTTTTTAGGCAGCGTCGCAGTGCCCATTTCGGTGAACAGATAATTGGTGTCGCGCGCATATTGCAATATTTCGCCGACGTTGGAGAGCGGCTGGTGAAGCGCACCGCCGCGCGCGGACGCGGGCTGGATGACCGTGCCGGAACCGCGCCTGCGCTGGATCAATCCTTCATTCTGGAGCGCGCGCAGGGCCTCGCGGACCGTGAAGCGGCTTACCCCGTAACGGGTGCACAACGCGCTTTCGGTTGGAAAATCATTGGTATCAAGATAATCGCCGCGCAATATTTCCGTGCGCAAATCTTCGGCCAAAATCTGGTAGCGGGGCTTTTTGCCATTTGTCTTCTCAACCGGGGTCGACAAAATGTTAGTCTCCTGTCCAACTTTAATGCGTCGGAGTTTAATACATGAACACCGATAACCATAGCGTAATCGAACATATTGCAAAGCATTTGCAGCGCCCGATAGAAAATATTGTCAGGACAAGAGCGCGGCAGCATCTGTTGGACTGGATAGCGTGTGTCGCGGCGGCGCGCACATCGCCGGTTGCCGCAATCGAACGCAGCATCCCGCAAGCGGCGGTCGCGCGGGCGGCTTGGCTCGGCAATGTTATGGAAATGGACGATGTGCATCGCACCGCCATCTTGCATCCCGGCCCTGTGGTATGGCCCGCCGCTTTGGGCGTGGGCGACGATAATCTGGATAACGCGCTTGATGCCGCCATTCGCGGTTATGAAGCGATGATCGCGATTGGCGCAAGTTTCGACGCGCGCCATTATGCCTATTGGCACAATACGGCGAGCGCGGGCGGCTTTGGCGCGGCGGCAGCAGCCGCATGGCGCTTGGGTGCGGATGAAGCGCAGCTTGTCTCGGCGATGGGCTTGGCGGGATCGGTCACGGGCGGTTTCTGGCAAATGCGCCATGAGCCGGTCATGGCCAAGCAATGGCATCTTGCGCATGTGGTGACGACCGGCACGGCGGCCGCCCGGCAAGCAATGGCGGGCATCACCGGGCCACGCTTTATATTGGAAGGCCCGCAAGGCCTTTATGCCGCAACCTGCGCCGGACAAGGCGTGGTCGAATATCGCGACGGCTGGCGCATCAACGAGGTGAGCTTCAAGCCGTGGGGCGCGTGCCGCCATGCCCATCCCGCCATTGACGCGGCGCTGGAACTAAAAGCGCAAGGTGCGTTGCAGGGGCCGGTGACGGTCTCCACCTATCGCGATGCGTTGACCTTTTGCGACCGGCCTGATCCGGAAAGCGTGTTGCAGGCCAAATTTTCTCTGCAACATGCGGTCGCGATCGTGATGGAAAGGGGCGTGCCGCAACTGGCCGATTTTGAACCCGATGCGATTGCGGCGCTTGCCGATGCGCGTCGTCAGGTGACGGTCGAAGAAGGTGCGGACTTTACCGCCGCTTACCCTGCCCATTTCGGCGCATCGGTGACGAGCGCGAGCGGCACCATATTTTTGACCGATACGCGCGGAGACCCCGAACGCCCGCTTGATAGCGACGGCGTGGTCGATAAAGCGCGCGCGCTGATGGCGTGGGGCGGAATTGAAGCGGGCGCAGCGGACAAGGCCATCGCTACCGTACTGGAAGGCAGCCGTGTATCCGACATAACAGCCTTGCTGGAGGAATGGCTATGAGCGCCACCCGAAACGCCACCGGCAAAATTCTGGACTTTGCCCGCGCGCAGCATCGCATGCCGCCACAAGTGCGCGACTGGGCATTGCATTTGCTCGGCGATACGCTGGCGACGGGAGCCGCAGGCTCGACCGCGCCGGGCGCCGATGGCGTTTTGCGCGCGGCGCAAGGCTGGGGGCAGGGGCGTGATTCCCGCATTATCGCGCGCGATTTGCGCCTCCCCGCCGCAAGCGCAGCCTTTGTCAACGGCTTCCAGATCCATTGCCTCGAATGGGATGCGGTGCATGAACCCGCCGTGGTCCATGCGCTGTCGACCGTAACAGCGGCGCTGATGGCGGCGATTGACCGGCGCGGTGGATGCGACCCCGAAGAGGCGCTGGTTGCGCTCGCGGTCGGTGTCGATATTGCCAGCGGGTTGGGGATTTCCGCGACCTCTCCGCTGCGCTTTTTCCGGCCGGCAACGGCAGGCGTAATCGGCGCGGCGCTGGCGCTTGCGCGCATCGAAGGCGTGGAAAATGTCGCGGACGTGCTGGGCCTTGCCTATTCGCAGGTTGCTGGCACGATGCAGGCGCATGTCGAAGGCTCGATCACGCTTCCTCTACAGATTGCCAATGCCGCACGCGCGGCGGTTGCGGCGGTCGATCTGGTCAAGGCAGGCCTCACCGCACCGCATGATGTGCTGGAAGGACCGTTCGGTTATTTCAAGCTGATCGACGATGGCGACCCGTCCACTTATGCCGCGATTATCGGGCAGGATTGGCTGATTGGCGAGGTCAGCATCAAGCCTTTCCCGTCAGGCCGCGCGAGCCATGCCGTGCTGTCGACCATCGACCGGCTGATGCGCGAAGGCGTGATTTTCCCCGATAATATCGCAAGCATCGAAGCCTTTGTGCCGCCGCTTATCCAGCGGCTTGTCGGGCGGGCATTCCTCACCGATATGACGCCCGCTTATGCGCGGTTGTGCCTGCCATTGCTGTCGGCGCTGATGCTGGCCGATGGCCGCATCGATCCGCGCCGCTTTACGCCCGCAACCTTTATCGACCCTACCATAAAGGCGCTTGCGGCCAAGCTTACTATCACGCTTGACGGCAATAGCGATCCCAACGCGTTGTCGCCGCAGCGGCTGGTTGTGACCTTGACCGATGGCACCAGCATCGAGCGTGTCATCCCGCATACGCTCGGCCATCCGCTCGCCAAGATGAGCGACACCGAAACCCAAGCCAAACGCAGCCTCGCCCGCGACCTTGCCGCAAGCGAGCCTGATGCGCGGCTGTTCACCGATCCCCTCTCTTATTTTTCATCTCCGGAGTCCGTATGACCTTCCCTACCTATTTCGAAGCCTTTGATGCCAAGCAGATGCTGGAGGAATATCCGGTCGGCGATGCGTTCACCGCGCGCTATACCGCGATGAGCCGCGATGAACTCCACGCGCTCCAGAATGAGCGGTTCCTGAAATTGATGAAGCGCGGTTGGGAAATCCCTTTCTATCAACGCCTGTGGGGCGCGAAGGGCATAGAAGCCGCCGACATTAAGAGCCTTGAAGATATTACCAAACTGCCCGTTTACGACAAAACGGACCTTATGGCCTCGATTGCCGACCATCCACCTTATGGCGATTTTGGCGGGCTGGGCGGACCAGACCGCGCGCCGACGATTTTCCATACGACTTCCGGCACAACGGGACGCCCGCAAGCCTTGCTTTTCGGTCCCAAGGGTCGCGAAATTACCAATCTTTTGGTGGGCCGCATGTATCGCTGGCAAGGGGTCAGCCCGTCCGATGTGGTGCAGTCGGTTTATGGTCACGGCATGATCAATGGCGGCCATTATATCCGTGAGGCCGTCACCCATTTCACCAACTCGATCTTCCTGTCGGCAGGCACGGGCATCGAAACCCGTTCGATCAACCAGGTCGGTTTGATGGCGGATTTCAACGTGTCGGTGTTGGTCGGCTTCATCGACTATATCCGTAAACTTGCCGAAGTCGCCGAAGCCGAAGGCCTGCTCGACAAGATCAACATCAAAATGATCTGCGGCCATCTTGGCACCGAAGACCGCGCCAGCGTTGAAAAAGCATGGGGCGGGGCCAAGGCCTATGACTGGTATGGCGTTGGCGATACCGGCTCTATCGCGGGCGAAGGGCCGGAACGCGACGGGCTTTATGTGTGGGAAGACGCGCAATATCTGGAATTGCTCGACGTTGATAGCGGCGCGGCGGTCGGTGCGGGCGAAACCGGCGACATGGTCGTCACCTGCCTGTTCAAGGACGACATCGCGCCCTGCATCCGCTTTAATACGCATGACATTACCCATGAACTGACCGGCGCGAACCAGACCGGCATGGTGTTCAAGCGCATTGCGGGCTTCAAGGGGCGCAGCGACAATATGGTGAAGCTGCGCGGGATTAACGTGTTCCCCCACGCTATCGGCGCGCTCATCGAAAACCGGGCGGACTTGACCGGCGAATATGTGTGCAACCTCACCCGCGATGGAGCCGGGCGCGATGATATGTGTGTGACCTTGGAAAGCCGTGGCGGCACCGACGCAGCGCAATTGTCGCATATGCTGCGCCAAGGCTTGGGCGTTGAAGTAACCGTCAAGCTGGTGGGCGTCGGCGATACCGCTGCTGCGACACAGATTGATGTGCGGCAGAAACCGATCCGCCTGATTGACGAGCGTGGATTGTGAGAGGGATAGAATTTAAGGGTGTCGTCCAGCCTCTCCCCTCCCGCTTGCGGGAGGGGCTGGGGGTGGGATGTGTCCTTGAAACCGGTGTGGATATTTTCAGACCCACCCCAACCCCTCCCGGAAGCGGGAGGGGCTTTAATGGCCGTCCCAATCTGGTTGGAACGGTATAAAATGCCTGACCCCCATCACCTCGACATAGCCGCCCTCCACGCGGCCTACGCCTCGGGTCAAACCAACCCCATAGCCGTCACCGCTTATTATCTCGCGCGCATCGACGCACATAATCCGGCGCTCAACGCTTATGTCGCCATAGACCGCGATGGCGCTTTGGCTGCGGCCGAAGAGTCCGCCGCGCGCATTGCCAATGGCACGGCGCGGGCACTGGAAGGCGTGCCGGTCGCGGTTAAAACCAATATCGCGGTCAAGGGCCTTGAATGGAATGCGGGCATGGAGATGCGGCGCGGGGTGGTGGCTGACAAGGACGCAGCAGCAGTCAAACGGCTGCGCGATGCGGGCGCGATCATCCTTGGCACGCTCAATATGCACGAAGCGGCCTTGGGCGCGACCACCGATAACCCTTGGTTCGGCGCGACCATCAACCCGCACCGCGAAGGCCATACGCCGGGCGGCTCGTCAGGCGGGAGCGGGGCTGCGGTTGCGGCGGGGTTGTGCGTTGCCGCGCTTGGCACCGATACGCTGGGGTCGGTGCGCTTGCCATCGGCCTATAATGGCGTTTACGGCATCAAGCCGACGCATGGCGCGATTGATGATGAAGGGCTGGTGCCGTTGAGCAACTGGCTCGACAGTATCGGCCCGATTGCGCGCTCGCTCGATGATTTGGAGGCGCTCGATGCCGTGCTGTGCGATGGCGTTGATCAAGGCGTGACGCTCGACCGGCTGGTGTTGCTCGACAGTTTTGGCGATGTTGAATGTGAACCCGCCGTCGAACAAGCCTATGCCAAGGCCAAAGCCTTGCTGGCGGCGATGCCCACCGGCACCCTTGCGCTCCCCGACAATGCCGCCGCTGTGCGTTTTGCAGGCTTCGTGGTCGCCGCGCGCGAACTTATCGGCCACCTTGGTAATGCGCGGTTATTTGCGGCGGAAAAATTGTCGCAGGAATTGCGCTTCATGCTCGATTATGCCGAAGGCCGCTCCGACGAAGATGTGGAACGCGCCGAAGCCATTTTGGCACGCACCCGTGAAGCAGTGCTTGAAGCCATCGGCACGGACGGCGTCCTCCTCATGCCGACCACGCCGCAAGCCGCATTTCCGCACAGCAATCGCCCGCCCGTCACCCAATCGGCCTTCACCGCCTTTGCCAATATAGCGGGACTGCCCGCCATTTCCGTGCCTGCTGGCGTGGATGAAAAGGGCCTGCCGGTCGCGGTGCAACTGGTCGGTCCAGCCCATAGCGAAGCCGCGCTCATCGCGCTCGCCCGCACACTTGATGCGGGATTGAACGGCTTCACCCCGTCGCCCTATCTATAACATCAAAATCCGCAAGGAGAGCCTCATGCGTATTATTGTCCTGTTCAACCTCAAGCCCGATGCAGACCCTGCCGCTTATGAAAATTGGGCCAAGACCACCGATATTCCGGGCGTCAATGCGCTGGGATCGGTCACGGATTTCCAAGTCCATCGCGCGACCGGTGTGCTGGGCAGCGATGCGCAATCGCCTTACCAATATTTTGAAGTGATCGACGTTGCCGACATGGATGCGTTCGGCAAGGATGTTGCGGGCGAGGTCATCCAGAAAGCGGCAGCGGAATTCCAGGCCTTTGCCGACAATCCGCAATTCATCCTGACGGAGACTTTATAATGGCCGGACGCTTTGCAGGTAAAACCATCGTCGTCACTGGCTCAGGGCGCGAAAAAGGGCTGGGGCAGGCCATCTTGCAACGCTTTGCCGATGAAGGCGCGAATTGTATCGTGTCCGACCTTGGCAAACCTGCCGAACATATGGGCGCGGGCGACATCGGCACCACCGACGAAATGGAAGGCGTGGCCGAAGAGTTGCGCGCGCGCGGCGCTCAAGTCGCGGTTATCCCGTGCGATGTGCGGTCCGAAGCAAGCTGCGAGGCGCTCGCGGCCAAAGCGGTCGAAACCTTCGGGTCGCTCGACATTTGGGTGAATAATGCAGGCATCGGCTATATTATGAAGCCCTTGCTCGAAACCACATCGAGCGAGTGGGAAGCGGTGATCGGCGTCAATCTGTCGGGCGCTTTTTACGGCACCAAGGCCGCGGCCAAGGCGATGATTGCAGCCGGTAAGGGCGGGCGCATCATCAATATTGCGAGCCAGGCGGCCAAGTCCGGCTTTCCGCATATGGCCCCTTATACCAGCTCCAAGCATGGCATGGTCGGCCTGACCCGCTCCAATGCCATGGAGCTTGGCGCTTATGGCATCACCGTCAATGCGGTCTGTCCCAACCATGTGACCACGGGGCTGGGCGCGAAGCAGAATGAATATTTCTCCAAGCTTTTGGGCTTTGATACGGTCGAGGCCTATATCGCCGACATGAAGCGCAAGAACCCGATGGGCCGCCCCGGCATGGGGAGCGATACCGCGGCGGCCTGCGCATGGCTCGCGTCCGATGATGCGGTCTATGTGACGGGCGAGGCCTTGAACGTGTCGGGCGGCGAGGAAATGCATTGAGTCTGTAAAGGCGCTAAAAATTTACCGATAGCCCTGAGCTTGTCGAAGCACGGGCTATCATGCTGATGCACGCCCTTGGACAGGCTCAGGGCTATCGGGTGCGTTGATAGGAAGGTGCCCCATAGAGGGCATATGGAGTGTTATAATGAACGAAGAACGGATCGACTGGCCCAATGGCGCAAAGCTGGCCTTGTCTGTGGTGGTCAATGTCGAGGAAGGGTCGGAAATGACCGTGGCGCGGGGCGACCGGGGCATGGAGCCGGTCGATGAGCTGGGCATCCACATCAAATCGCCGATCCGCAATTATGGCAATGAATCCAACTATATGTATGGCATCAAGGCCGGTGCGCCGCGCATTGTCAAATTGCTCAAAGATTATGGCATCAAGGCAAGCTGGACGGTCGCCGCGCTGTCGTTAGAAAACCATCCCGAAATTGCGCAAGCCATTGCCGATCTTGGTCATGAACCGGTGAGCCACGGCTATCGCTGGGTCCATCAGTTCAAGATGAATGAAGAGCAAGAGCGCGAATTTATCCGCAAGGCGGTCCAGTCGATTGAAAAGACGGTGGGCGTGCGCCCCTATGGCTGGCTCAGCCGCTATTTCCATACGGATAATACGCGCCGCCTGCTCATCGAAGAAGGCTTCACTTACCATATGGACGATTATTCGGGCGACGTTCCTTATTGGGATAAGGATACGGTCGCGGGCAAGCCGATCACGATTGTGCCTTACCAGCTTGATTCCAACGACATGAAAATGTGGACCGACCCTGCGATGACGCCGACGCAATGGCTGGAATATGCCAAAAATTGCTTTGACCAGCTTTACCGCGAGGGTGAAGCGGGCAACCCCAAGATGATGTCCTTGGGCCTCCATTTGCGCATCATTGGCCGTCCGGGCCGTATCTGGGCGCTCGAAGAATTTTTCCGCCATGTGACGGCGAAAAAAGATGTGTGGATCACCACGCGGCGCGACATTGCCGAACATTTCGCCAAGGTGGACCCGGCATGAGTGTGCGGCTGGAGCGCGAGGGCGCGGTCGCCCATCTGCTGATCGACCGCGCGGCCAAGCGCAATGCGTTTACGCAAGCCATGTGGGAAGAATTTCCCGTGCTGCTCGATGCGGCGCTGGTTGATGATGCGGTCAAAGTCATCCTGTTACGCTCCGCCGAACCCGGAATTTTCTGCGCGGGCGCGGATATTGCCGAATTTGGTGAGGGCGCGCTCGACGCCGCATGGCGCGCCAAAAATCAGGCCGCGATCAGCCGCGTGCAGATCGAACTCGCGCGCGCGGAAAAACCGGTCATTGCGGTGATTGACGGCGATTGCGTCGGCGGCGGCTGCGGGCTTTCGATAGCGTGTGACCTGCGTGTCGCCTCGCCGCGTTCGCGTTTCGGCATTACGCCCGCGAAACTCGGCCTTGTCTATTCGCTGCATGATACCAAGCTGCTGGTCGACCTTGTCGGCCCCGCGCAGGCCAAGCGCATTCTGTTTACAGCCCAACTGATTGGCGCCGACGAAGCGCAGCGCATCGGCCTTATCGAAATATTGGACGAAGACCCGCTGGCCGCCGGATTGGCCTTGGCGGAAACCATCGCGACCGCCTCGTCGCATAGCGTGCGCAACACCAAGAAAATCGTCCGCCGCATCCTTGATGGCCAAGCCGATGATGATGCCGAAACACAGGCGCTGTTCGCGGGCGCTTTCACCGGCGAGGACTTTAAAGAGGGCGTCGCGGCCTTCCTCGAAAAGCGTAAGGCGGTGTTCAAATGAGTGATTTTCTAACGCCCGATTTTCTGACACATGGCCGCATCCTTGGCGGCGTTATCACCACGCCCGATCTCGACGCGGCACTCGCCGATTATCATGGCTGTCTGGGCCTTGATATTGTTGAAGAGGGCAAACTGGACGCACGGCTCGCGGCAAGTTGGGGCTGTCCGCACAGTGCTGGCGCGCCTTATGCGCTGCTCCGCCCGCAAAGCGGCGCGCATTGCTTCATTCGGCTGGTCGAAGCGCCGGTGCCGGACGATTTCAAGCCGACGCGCACTTATGGCTGGGCCGCCTATGAACTCACCGTCAAGGATGTGTTTGGCTGGCCCGACCGTTTGCAGGGCAGCGGCTTTACCATTGTCGGCCCGCCCAAGGCGCTGGAAGGGATGCCCTCTTTCATCCCGATGCAGGTGACGGGGCGCGGACGCGAGATGATTTACCTCAATGAAGTCGCGGACAATATGCCGACGTCCGACCTTCCCAAGGCGCAATCGCTGACCGATCATATTTTCATCGTGATCCTCGCCACCCCCGACCGCGAGGCGAGCCTCAAATGGTATGAAAAGGCGCTGAACCTTGATATTTCCTCAAGCTATACGCTCGCTTATTCGATGATCAACAAGGCGTTCGGCTTGGCCGATGATTATCGCACGACCATCACGATGGTGCAAAAAGGGCGCCTGCCGATTGTCGAGGTTGATGATTATCCGGCGGAAGCGACGGAACGCCAGGGCGACCCGCAAAGCCTTCCTCCCGGCAACGCCATGATCGCGCTTGCGGTCGATGATCTGGACGCACTGGATGTTGCATTTTTCACTGCCCCGGCTGTGCACGACGGCCCGCTCTATGGCGGCCGCCGCAGCGCCACCGTCAAAGGCTTGGCCGGAGAACGGATCGAATTGATCGAAATCGGGCGGTGAGCTGAAATCCTTCAGTCTTGAGGCCGCTGCGTTGAAAAACAATATCGCCCATTATTGCAGGCCCGTCCTTCGATAAACTCAGGACTAACGGTTAAATTTTAAGGTCGATGTTTGATAGGGGGATCTGCCCGATAGGGCATCTTATTTCAGGCTCACGCGGAGGCGCGGAGGCGCGGAGAAATGGAAGCCATGATCTTCGAGTTATCCCTACCGTCCTCTGCGTTCTCTGCGTCTCTGCGTGAACCCTTCGCGCCTCCGCGCGAAAATTACCGGTTTAAACCAGCCCTGCAATAAAAGCCTTCAATCCTAAGTAACAACGGGCGGGAGTCGTTATGGCCTCCCGCCCGTCGATATTTTCACACCAGCAACACCGTCGATCCGACCGTCTTGCCTGCTTCAAGGTCGCGGTGGGCTTCGGCTACATCTTCGAGCGCATAGCGTTGGCCGATGCTGATGTTGACCTTGCCCGACCGCATCATGTCCCAAACCCGCGCGACGCCTGCCGCGCGCTCGGCGGGGTCGGCATAATAAGCGAATAAGGTCGGGCGGGTGGTGAAGAGCGAGCCTTTATAGGCCAGCACGCCCAAATTCACATTATTCACCGGCGCGTCCGCATTGCCATAGCTGACAATCAGCCCGCGCGGCCCCGTGCTGTCGAGCGAGGCTTCCCATGTCGCCTGCCCGATGCCGTCAAAGACGACGCGCACGCCCTTGCCGCCGGTAATTTCGCGCACCCGTGCGGCCGTATCTTCTTCGCGATAGAAGATGATATGGTCCGCGCCCGCAGCGCGGGCCTGTTCGGCCTTGGCTTCGGTGCTGACCGTGCCGATGACGATAGCGCCAATCGCTTTCAGCCATTGGACGAGAATGAGGCCGACGCCGCCCGCTGCCGCATGGACCAGCACCGGCCAGCCCGCTTCGACCTTGGCGCAGCGTTCGACCAGAAATTCGACCGTGCAGCCTTTGAGGAGCGCGGCGGCCGCCACATCATCCGCTACATCATCGGGGAGCGCGAATAAGGAAGTTGCGGCCATATTGCGGTGGGTTGCATAAGCGCCCAGTTCCGGCCCGAAATAGCCGACGCGCTGGCCGACCGCCAAACCGGTGACGCCATCGCCGACCGCTTCAACCACGCCCACGCCTTCGACGCCAAGCGGTGAGGGGAGGGTGACCGGATAAATGCCGCGCCGGTGATAGGTGTCGATATAGTTGAGGCCGACCACGCTGTTGCGCACCTGCACCTCGCCTTGAGCGGGCGGTGGCAAGTCAACATCATGGAAGGCGATGGCTTCGGGGCCACCGGTCGCTTCAATCCGCGCAATACGGGCCATATGCTTATCCTTTACCACGTCTTTCCACCGACCCAATCTCCGGCGGCGGCATTAAATTCGCTGATCTGGATGTCGGACCAGATATCGGCTTTGTAATAGGGATCAGCTTCAAGCAAGGTCCGCGCATCCGCTTCACTGTCCGCCTTTACCACGAGCAGCGAGCCGACGAAATTCCCTTCCGCATCGCGTAATGGCCCTGCGACCGCCAGACGGTCGAGTCCTGCTTCGACATGGGCGAGATGCTCTTTGAGTTTCTCCATGCGGGTGGCTTTGGCATCGGGCTTGTCGCGGGTGATGATGGCGAAAAATTTGGACATGAGGATTAATCTCCTGTTGAGCGAATATAAAAAATCAGCCGGAAATGGCGGGCGCTTCGATGAGTAGCACCTGACAATCGGCGACGCCCTGCCGCAAGCTTTTCGCTTCGCTATATTCGGGCGAGTTCCAGAAGGCGAGTGCGGTTTCCCTGTCGGGCCATTCGGAAATGACCACCGATCCGCCATCGCCGAACCCGCCTTCAAGCAAGGTCGCACCGGGCGCGCGCATTTTATAGGTGCCGCCGAATTTTTCGACCAAGGCCGCGGCTTTGGCCCCATAGCCGGACAGGAAGGCTTCGCGGTCGGAAATGGTCGCGGTAACAATCAGATAAGCGGGCATGAACAAGCTTTCTTGAACAACGGGAAGGACAGAAAAAAGGGCAGGTCCAGCCATAAGACCGGGCCTGCCCCAAAAGGTTCTACTGGATCATCCTTCAGAAGGATTTCGTGAGCGTCACGCCATATTCCGCCTTGCGCGCAGGCGTAATGCCAAAGCCGCGCGCATAATCGCCGGTGGGCGTGCGGGGTGCGGGGAAATCGAGGTAACGCAAAATGCCGGCCGGGGTTTTGTCGCCGAGCATATTCTTGCCCCACACGGTCAGGCGCAGGCCATTATTGTCATGGACGCCAACCTGCATATTGACCTTGGTGGAATCGCCGCTTTCGGCAAGGTTCAGCACTTGGGCAAAATAGCTGCTGCGGTAAATCACATCCGCCCCTGCAAACACGGTGAGGTCGCCCGCCGTGTCATGTTCGAAGCGCAAGCCGACAGATCCGCTATGCTTGGATACGAGCGGCGGACGGTTGCCCGCAATCGAGGCGGCTTCATAACAGCCGGGGAGGGCGAGATTGACGCCGGTGCCGGTCTTGCACGCGGAGCCGAGCAATTGCAGCGCGCGCTCCGGCTCCACCCCTTTACGGATCTTGGCATCAAGGAAGGTGTAGTTGAACTGCAGCTTCAAAATATCGTCGATAAGCGGAATCTGGCCATCCAGTTCGATCCCGCGGATGCGGGTGCGGCCGATATTGACCGCGTAGGAATCGACCACATTATTCGCAACGAATGTGTTGGTCAGCACCTGGTTCTTATAATCCTGCCAGAAGGCCGACAGGTTCAGATAATCAAAACCGAATTTGGTGGTTTTCACACCAACTTCATAGTTGATGAGCTTTTCTTCCTTATAAAGCGATTCCGGCGCGGTCGGCTTGTTGAACCCGCCCGGCGAGTTGCCTTGCGAATATTGCGCATAGAAAGACAGGTCGCGTGAGGGTTTATAATTGATCGTGACGCGCGGCAGGGTCGCCTTGAACGTCGCGTTGCGCTCATTGGCGACACCGACAATCTGGTTCGGATTGGCATTGTTGATGGTGCCAAGATAGGCTGCATCAAACACATCGCCGACACGGTAGGACGGAGTGATGCCGCGCACCTTGTCGATCTGGTGGCGCAATTCCGCGCCCACTGTCAGCGTGTCGGTAATGTCGAAATCAACGCCGCCAAAGAAAGCGAGGTTTTTGACGCGGCGGCCATCGGCGAGCAATTCGGGGCCGACTTCGTTCAGCTCCAGATATTTTTCGAGGCTATGCTGTTTGTCGATGCTGTAGAAAGCCCCGACGCGCCAGCGGAACGCATCGCCGCCCGGCGAGGTGATACGCGCTTCATAGGTTTGCGTTTTGCGGCGGGTGCCGGTGGTCGCTTCAAAGCTTGATTTGGAGCAATCCTGATTGGGGATACCGGCAAAACGGCACACCGACGGCGGCAGGAAGAAGAAGGAGCGCGCGTCATAGGTCTGGTCGACACCGACCACTTCAAACAGGTCGCTATAGCCCGCCTGTAGCGAAAATTCATAACCCGACCCGCCAATATCATAGGAAATATCGCCGAGGAAGCGGTCTGCATTACGATAGGTGCCGGGGCGCAACATCTTGTTGGTGTTGATGCCGAACCGGTCCATCGGCTTGACCACGCCGCAATAATAAGGGCGCGTCGTCATGTAGCAATTATTCGCCGCCGATGTTTGCATTCCGATGGCGAAATGGCCGTCATCATCTTCCTGATGGAACCAGCGCACCGATGCTTTGAGGTCGGGGGTGGGATCGAAGAAAAGGCCAGCGGTATATTGTTTGGTATTCTGGTCGCCCAGCCGTTCGCCGGGAACCGCATGGTTGATATATTGGCCGTCAATATCGAAATATTTGATGCCTGCTTGAAAGCCTATGCCTTCGGTGATCGGGCCGGAGATGGAGGCGCTGGCTTCGCGGCGGCCGAAATTGCCGACCGTTGCTGATACCGTGCCTTTAAGACGCGCGCCGGGGCGGCGCATCACCACGTTGATCACGCCCGTCAGCGTGCCGCGTCCGAATACAGCCGATTGCGGGCCTTTAATCACTTCGACACGCTCGACATTGGTGAGGTCGAGCGAGGAAAAGTCGCCAAAATAGGGGATGCCGTCGATAAATACGCCGACTTTGCCGTCGCCAAACAGGATGTTCGATCCGCCACGGATGATCGGACGGTCATTGCCGCGCCCGAACGCTTCCTGCATCTGGAGACCCGGCGTGAAATCGGCGAGATCGGCGACGTCCTGCGCCATTTTGTCCTGGATTGACGCGGCGTTGAACGCATTGACCGCAATCGGCACGTCGAGCAAAGTTTCTTCGCGTTTACGCGCGGTAACGACGATGGAATCGCCGCTATCGGCTTCTTCTGCCGCCGCGACGGGGGCTGTGTCCTGCGCCCAAGCGGGCGCGGCGGTCAGGGCGATAGCTGCGCCCGAAAGCAGGAGCGCAACCTTGCGCCCCCGTAAAATAGCATCAGTCATGAGCGAAAAATCCTCTCCGAAATATGGGCGCGCATTGGCTGCTTCGGGAGTCAGCATGACAATTGTTACAAAAGTTGTCCAGACAAATATTTGATATTTGTCCGTTCATATTATGGCAAAGTTCTGAAGGGCTTGAATGAAGCCATTAGAGTATCAAAAAAGGGAAATTAGGAGATGTTTCTTCCGCAACCAATTTTACGATTGGCGCACGAATCACGATGGGATTGTTGCCAAAAAATCACAGCCGCGAAATACTGGTTACGCGGCTGGTGCGCTCACCGAAAATGCGACAGCTTAAGGCTGGGCGCTTTGCCCGATCGCGTCGATAATCGCCTTGCGGCTGGCGGCATCCGGCTCTCCGGCAAAGCCCATACGGTTGCCGGGAACGACCTTGTTGGGTTCGGCCATAAACGCATCAAGCGTTTCTGCGGTCCAGATGATACCGCTATTTTTCATCGCGGCGGAATAGGCATAGCCTTGTTCGCTCCCCGCTTTTTTGCCGATTATGCCGACAAGGCTGGGGCCGGAGCGTTTGGGGTCGCCTGCTTTCACCGCATGACAGGTCGAACAGCGCGCGAGCGCATTGCCGGGCGCTCCACCGCCGCCACTCCCGCAAGCGGTGAGCGTTAGGCTTGCTACGACAAGCGCGGAGAGGGGAGCGGTTTTCATGGGTGCGGTTCCTCGTGAAGTGGGGGCGCAAAACCCAAAACGCCGGGGTTCATCCGTCCGGCAGGGTCGAGCAAATGTTTCAGCGATGCTAATAGCTTATCGGGCGCAGGCGACAAGGCCGCGCGGAACGGATAGGTGCGCCCGATCTGGTTTGACGCAGCGCCAAGCGCCCGGAAAAGCTCGCACGTTTCGGAGCGCAACCTATTGACGAGCGCACGGCCTTCGGGGTTCGGCGCAGGCTCGACAAATTTCGCGACATAGCCTGCATCGGGCGCGGATTTGTGCAGCGGGTGCCAGCTATCGGGCCAGTGGAACACCGGTTCAAAGCTGAAACTATGATTGCCGAGCGCGGACACAAGCCTTGTATAGCTTACGCCATGCTGCGCCATCGCGTTGGCATAAGGGGCTATCATCGTGTCGAACGCGGCAAGGAGCCGGCGCGCGTCGCTATGCGCGACTTTGGCATTGAGGGCGGCCCAACGGCCTCCGCCCGGCCCCAGCACGCCGTTCAGGTTAGAAAAAAGTTCCGCGCGGGCGACACGCGGAACAGTGGGAGAAACAAGCATCCCGCCAGCGCCCAAGGCGATGTGGGTAGCTTCGGATATGTCCGCTTCAACCGCTGCGGCAGACCGTCCGGCAGCCGTCAGATGGAGCGAAAAATGCCCTTCGGGAATGAAATCGGTGCCGCCTTTGGCAAGGCCCGCAAGCGCTTTCACCGCTTTCAACGCCCCGCCTGCATTGCGGGCGACAGCAGCGGCGGTTTTGGCCTTGGCCTTGGTGTCGGCATTGACAGACGCGACCGCGCTGGGATCGAGAATATAGATTTCCTCGGCGAGATCAGCGCGCGCGATTTCGCTCAACGCGTCGGCGGCCTCTTCGATGCGGGCAAAGGCAAAGCTTGCATAGCCATAATCGGACGGGCGGCGGATGAGGCGGAAACTTGCCGCCGTCTTGATGCCGAACATGCCGCCGTCATGGGTGAATAACCCGGTCACATCGGGACCATAGTTGCGCATAATCGGCTTGGAGGGGACCGCAAGCGCGCCTTGGCCGGTGCGCAGCAAGCTCCCATCGGCCAGCACAACATCCATGCCCAGAACAATCTCTGCCGCCGACCCGTACCGCGCCGAGCCGAAGAAAAGCGCGCCCTGACTGAGCCCGCCGCCGACGGTCGCGCCCGCGCCGGAAAAGGTGCCGATAAAGGGCAGGCGCAGCCCCAAAGGCTTCAACGCCACATCAATCTGCCGCCAGGTCACGCCCGCTTCGACGGTGATCGTCATATCGTCGGGCGCTATGTCGAGGATGCGGCTCATCTGCCGCATATCAAGCGCGATGGACTTGGCCGTCGACGCGGCATAGCCGCCGGTATAGCTTAATCCGCCGCCGCGCGGGATGAGGACATAATCATGCGCCGCTGCCACTTTGACGATGGCCGCAACCTGTTCGGCGGAGGCCGGTGTCACCACCGCCGCCGGACATGCGCCCGATAGATGGACATCATGTGTGGCTTCCAGAAGCGATGCTTCGTCAATATGCACCGCACGCTGACCGACCTGCGCTACCAGCGCGGCAATCAAGGCGTCATGCGCGCTCATGCCGGTTTCATCACGCTGATGACGGTAATTGCGGCAATGAAGACCCACAGTAACAGCAAAACCGATGTTGCGCGCACATAGGTGCGCTTGATGATTGTATTGGTCGTGTCATTCGGCCCCTCGCGCGCCATGACCGCCCAAGTACGGAAATGCGCGATGAGCGCGATGCGGATACCGACACCGCACATCATCACCCCTGCAAATAGGGCGAGCTTCCAGCGCAGCCATGAAGGCATCGGCCATGCCCCGCCGATAAGGCCGAGCGCGGTCGCGACCAGCACCGTCATCAACACATAGCGCGACCCGCGATCTATCGCGCCCAGAGTTTTGCCGATGCTGCTATGGCGCAGGCGATGCACCAACTCGACAAAGACGAACCACAGCGCGCCGAATATTGCGATGCCGATGGCCGCTCCATTTCCGCCCGGAATATAGCCGTATAGAATTGCCAATATCGGCCCCAACGTCGCTTGCAGCACCAGCGCATAGCGGACGTGCTGGTCGACGTGCATGACATGTTCCATCAAGCGCGACCGTTCTTCAAACGGCATTTTGTCGCTGTAGGACACATAGCGATAGGTTGAATTGATGACGAATTCGGAGCCGAGCCAATAGCCCAGCACTGCAATATGCGCCGCCAATATCCATGCGATCAGCATGAGGCGGCTCCTGTTTGCGTATAGGCAGTCAGTTCATAGGCGGTTTGCATATAGCCACCGACTTCGGCTTTCAGCAGAACATAATCGCCGTCACTCGTGCACCATAAATTATAGGGCGGATGTTCGAGCAGCAACCCCGGAATATCGGTAAAGCGGAAATGGAGCGCATCAAAGCTGCCCGCGCCGACCGTTATTTCTTCCCTGCCGACATATTCGATGGCGAGATCAATCGCGAACAGCATCGGCCCGGTTGCCCCGCGATGGTCGGGGGAGGAAAGCATCAGATTTTTGAAAATCTGCACGCCCGGCCCTTGGCTCAAATCATAAAGATTGAGGTGGAAGCCGTCATTGACCATCGCATGACTGCCGAACGCTATGAGCGGTTCGGCCAAGGCGATGCGTTGCGATACGCGCCCTTCGACGCTGGTGAAGGCTTCACACTCGGCCTCTGTGTCCGAAAAGCGGAACCAGCCGGAGCCGCGGAATTCCCCGCCCACTGCAATACGGACAAAGCTTTCCTGCGGGCGGCCATCGGCATCAAAGCGCAGATTGACATCGCGCACTACGGCGGGGACATCGTCAATTTCACCATGCGCAGCAATCACGCGCGCGCCATCGGCATGGATGTCGATGCGGAACTGCTCACGGCCACGTTCCTGCCCCATGCGTTCGGGCTTGGTGCTGGTATAATGGAGCGTGCCGGTAATGGTCCGGACGATGGCGCTCATTTCCACCGGCCTTTGTCACGCAGATAACGCCCCGCATCCTTCAAATCGGTGGGCAGATAATCGCTGAACAAATTGGGGGCAAAGCGCGGATTATATTGGTTCATCACATCATCATAAAGCTGCGGATGGATGGTCGGCTGGCGATGGCGCGCGCGGAACGTGCCGATGGGGATGCGCGCCGATACCAAAGTTTCATTGGGCGATTTGGCCATCGCCATCGCTTCGCCATCGGGGCCGTAAATGGCAGAGCCTCCGGCATTGCTATCTTCAAAGAAAGGCGACCCCGGCGACACCGCATTGTTGCACACGGCGGTATAGACGCTGTTATAGAGCGAGGTGACCGCAATATCGGACGGCACAAAACCGCCGGTCGCGGTGCGCAGGATGACCTCCGCACCCTTCATCGCGAGCGCGCGGAACAGTTCGGGTTCCCGCTGGACCGAGCTGGTGGCAAGATTGCCGATAGGGGTTTTGACCACGGGCAAAATTGCATCCCGGCCATACATTTCGACGAACCGGTCCAGCACATCATAGATGGTGGTGGTGAACAGCTCGATTTCGCCGCCAAATACGCCCTTGATGTTGCGCGCCTTCCAATCGCGCGCGAGGATGCTGCCATCGGGGCCCATGATCGTCGTAATCGACAAGACATGGCCGGGCCAAGCGGGATCCTTGGCATAGGAGCCGAACACCAGATAAATGCCATATTGGCGCGCTTTTTTGGCGAGCGCTTCGGTTTCCTCGCCCGGAATCTCGATCGCGATTTTCAATACATCGGCGCGGCTCCAGCCAGCGCCAAATCCGGTGATCGGAAATTCGTGGAAGAAGAGCAGGTCAGGCCCGCCGCCAAAGGCAAAGGCTGCGTCAATGAGGTCAATCATATGATTGAGATTATCGCGGCGGCTCGCGGCGACCCGCTTGAGGTCAACCGGCAGCGAGCGCGATTGCGCGACGCCCAAGGTCCAGCTTTGTTTGGCAAGCGGGACGACCGGATAGGTGCCGTCCGGGTTGATAGTGACGTTCGCCTTGGGGTGCGCAGGCACTTTGCCACTGGCAGAGGTCTGAGCAAGGGCGGGCGTTGAAACGCCGAGCGCGGCGGAGAGGCCTACGCCCCCCGCCGCTCCCAATAATGTTCTTCTGGAAAGGGATTTTTCGCTCATAGCGGTGCCCTTTCGCGGAAGCTGTAATAGCTTGGGTCGTCATATGCCTCCCAATCGCGCGACACCCGTTTTTCGTTGATGACGGTGCGCTGGAACAGGCGGCCCTTGCGATACCAGTGCCAAGTGCGGTTCTTGGCCTCGCCATCTTCGGCGACCGTAATCATTTCATAGTAACGGAAATCGGGTTCGTGGGTGCGGGTCCAGCCGACCATGATGGTGCGGTTGGTTTCGTCATAATCAAGCGCGCCGACAAAACCGTCGATCAAATCATTCTTGATCCAGATGCGGTCGCCTTCGAACATGCCGTCAAAATAGCGGATTTCCTGCGTGCCATCATCCCATGTGTAGATGTTGGTCTGGCTCAGTTTCGCTTCGCCGTCTGGGCCGTCCGTCAAGCGGCAGACAAGGCGCGATTTGTGGCGGTCGATGATATTATGATCGGCGTCGAGGTGAACATATTCCCCCTCCCAGACACCGGCCTGATCGGCAACGATCGGCTGCTTTTCGGTGATGATTTTCATAAAATCCTCTCTGTGCGTTGGGCCAAGTGTCGCGCCAATCGCCTGGAATAACCAACAATAAATTATCTTTATCCACAACTGATAGTTGTATATTGTCCGGACAATGGAATCGCGCCAAATCCGTCATTTTCTTGCCGCTTACGATCTCGGCACCTTTGTTGCGGCCGCAGATCAGCTTGGGTTGTCCCAGCAAGCGATCAGCAAATCCATCCAGCGGTTGGAGTTGCAATTGGGGGTGCAATTATTCGAACGCGACGCGCGGCGGGTGCGCCCGACCCGCTATGCCGATATGTTCGTGCCGCACGCGCGCACCATCGCCGCCGAAGCTGCACGTTTCCGCGCGGATTTGGACGATATGCTGGGCGGCAGGCGCGGGCGGCTGCGGGTCGGCATCGGGCCGAGCGCGGCGGCGTCGGTGGTCGCTACCGCTTCCAAAAGTCTAGGGGTCAAGCAACCCGGCGTCAAAATGAGCGCACTTGCCGGGCTATATGAAAGCCTCATCCAGGATTTAATGCTGGGCGCGCTCGATATGGTGGTCGCGCTACGGCAGGTGACGCGCGACAATAAAATGGTGCGCGAAGAACATCTGGGCGATGTGCGCTATGCGGTAGTCGCGGGCGCGGGCCATCCTTTTGCGGGGCGCAAGGGGCTTTCGCTTACCGACCTCAAAGACGAAATCTGGATTAGCGGCGCTAATATCGGCGAGGTCGAACAACAGATCGAGGCAAGCTTCCGCGCGACCGGCATGGCGCGCCGCCGCATCGACATTGAAACCACGTCGATCCTGTTCACCTTGTCCTTGCTCGACAGCGGTGTGCATCTCGCGATTTTGCCCGAATTGCTGGTGCAGCGTGATTGCGACGAAGGGCGGCTGGCGTTGCTCGATGTCGATACCAGCGCATGGACGCGCCCGCTCATTCTGGCCACACGCGTGAGGGGCGCAAATATCCCCTTGGTCCAGATATTTACCGAAGAATTGCGGCTGGCCTGTAGGGAAATAGGACCCCCGGCATCCGTCTGACCCCGAAGGCCTGACAGATGCGGTGGGCTCCTGATTTTATTATGAAATCAAAGGCCTAAAGCGGCCTTGATTGCATCCCAGCTTACCAGTTTGAAATTTTGCGCTTTGGTGCCGTTATGCCCATCCTGCGCCACGAAAAGCCCGCCCGGATAAGCCGGTCCGAAATCGCCGATAATCAGTTCCAGCCCGTCGGTTTCCTCTGCGCCGCCAAGCGTGCCATCGGTAATCGCAAAGCGCCCGACATAGCGGAGCGCGCCCTTGGCATCGCTGATGCGATAGACGGCATAGGCATTGTCGCCCTGGCTCGACGCGACCAAATAGCGCGCGCCATCGGCTGCGGTTGCGACCGCAAGCCCTTCGACATCGGCGACAAGCTGCTGGTTATCGACCGACGCTACCTTAACGCCCTCGGTCGCAGCGCCGGTTGCATCAAAGCGCCAGATGCCGACATCTTCCTCGCCGACATAAAGGCTGTTCGATTGCGCATCGAGCGCGCAGCCTTCGGTCTGGGTCTGGAGCTTCAATGTCCGCACGATAGTGCCGGTCGGGGCCGCGCCCGTGCCCGCTCCCGGTGTCACGCGCACATCGGCAATCACGCCTTCCTTAAGCACCGAAAAGACGTTGAACGCTTGCGCATCATTGCCCGGCAAGATGCACACGCCATAGCCTTCGCCCGTGCCGCCTGCGACCTTGCCGATTGCGGTCAGCTTGCCGCTTGTGGTGTCGAGCGTGAACAGCGCGAGCTTCGCATTGCGCGGATCATTGCGATCGCTGGCCACCGCATAAACGGTGCCGCCCTTTTCGACCAGATCGACATTATTGACACGGCCCGCGTTCAAAAAGCTTTTGATCTTGCCATCAAGGCCATAAACATAAAGCCCCGCTTTCTTGTCGGTCGCGACAATCAGGCTTGCGGCAGGATTGGCGGCATTGCGCCAGATCGCCGGATCGTCCGCCGCATCGGCATTATTGGTGCCAACCGGAACTGTTTCGCCGGTCGCATGGACGCTTACCGGCGGCAAGCCTTTGAATTGCGGTTCCGATGTGGTGGCGCACCCGGCCAATAATAAAGCGGCGGCCCCCGCGAGCCCGTATCCAAAAGCATTTGTCATGAAATGTGACCCTCTGTTTTTTTAAGTTTGTCCGTCAAATCCGGTGCCTGCGGCACCATTGGCGACGGGCATTGCCGCGTTTTCATGACAGGAGCGTGACAAATCTGACGCGAAAATGGAACCGCCCTGTCACCAAAGTGAAACCTATCTGTCCCGTGATTGTCAAAAAGCATTGCTAGTGGCCCGCCAACTTCAAAGCAAAATCAACCAAGCCCGGGGGGTCGACTCAATGACTATCGTTCGAAATGCAGCCAGCGCAATGGCGCTCACTATTTTTCTCGCTACACCGGCATTTGCCGATGACACCGTTGCCACTCCAGAAGCGGAAATAGCAGCCGTTGCTACGGCTCCGGCTCCGGCAGATGAAGTTGCGGCGGCGGCTGAAGAAGATCCGACTTCGGCGGCGGACATTGTGGTGCTTGGCAAGATTAACTACCGCAACCGCAGCGAAAGCACCGAGCCGGTCCTCGTTTATGATCAGGAATATTTCCAGCGTTTCGAACCGCTGACCGCAGGCGATGCGTTAAAGCGCGTGCCGTCGGTCACATTCCTGTCGGACGTGATCGAAAGCGATGGCGCGCGCCTGCGCGGCCTTGCGCCGGGTTATACGCAAATCCTTATCAATGGCGAAAAGGTGCCGGGATCCAATGCCGACCGCAGCTTCTTCATGGACCGTATTCCAGCGGAACTTATCAGCCGCGTTGAAATCGTGCGCTCTTCCTCAGCACGCCGCAGCGGCGATGCGATGGCGGGGACGCTCAACATCGTATTGCGCGACGGCTATCAGCTTGATGGCGGCTATGTTCGCGCGGGCGCTCTCCATTTTGACGATGGCAAATGGAAACCGAGCTTTGGTGCGGTGTGGGGCGGCGAAGTCGGCCCCGGTCGTCTGCTGCTCGGCGTCAATGTGCAAGGGCGTTATAACCCCAAGCGCAAGGTTAGCTATCGCCACGGCGATTCTCCGGAAAATAACCCTGACTATGCGACCGAAGATTTCGATAATCGCGAAGACCAGACCGATACGCGCAACGGTACCGACTATTCGGCCAATGCAACCTATAAGATTGAAGGCGATAATACCGATTTCGAGGTGAACGGCTTTTATGTGCGTACCGACCGCACCGAAGATGAACGCAGCCGTGAATATAATGTGCGCACCGGTACTCCTGGACCGGTCGCGAACGACAAGGATAAAAATCCGGGGCTGCTTGTCGATAATGCCAATGTGAAAGAGATTGATCAGGAAAATTTCAGCCTGTCTGCAAAGCTCGCCCATCGTTGGTCGCTTGGTAAAACTAGCTTCAAAGTCGGCTTTGCAAAATTTGACGAAAAGAGCGTCGAAACCGAATATGAGTTGGAATTTGACCGCAAGGTTCCGCGCCTGACTGCGGACCTTACCGACACACGTTTCACCGATCAGGAATTTTCGATGAAACTGGACCATGAATTTGAAGTCAGCGATGACATCAACTTTATCGTCGGCGGCTTCTTCCAGAACAAGACACGCGACACGGCAATATTGGAAAACCGCAACCGCTTCGAAGTGCCGACCGCGCGTAAATGGGACCAGTTCACGCAAAATCCGACCACGCTCAACACCGGTTTCGGGACGCCGGTAGCCGAGAAAGATAGCGGCAACCTCAACAAGCTGACCGAAAAACGCCGCGATGCGTTTGCGATGTTTGAAGGAAAGGGTGGTGCTTTTTCGTGGGAAGCGGGTGTGCGTTATGAACATACCAATTATGACATTCACGACGCGACCGCGAACAAGCGCCCCGCCGATCAGGTCAATAAATATGGTATGTTGCTGCCTTCGGCTTCGATCAAATTCGACCTGACGAACAAGGACCGCATCACCGCATCGGTTGCGCGCACCAATCGCCGTCCGGATTTTAACTATCTGACGCCTTCGCTGCTTGAAGAAGAATTGGGCGACAATGATTTGCTCGGCAATCCGCAGCTTGATCCGGAATCGGCGTGGGGCGCAGACCTAGGCTATGAGCATCGCTTGGGCCGCGCAGGTGTTGTCGGCGTCAACTTCTTCTATCGTAAGGTCAAAAACCTGATCGAGCTTGCCAATACCGGCGCGCGGGGATCGGCTTATGATGATAAGGATACGCCCAACGACACCAAAGATGATGATGTGGCGTGGGTGTTCCAGCCGCGCAACACCGGCAATGGTGATGTATATGGTGTGGAATTCGACCTGTCGACCGACCTTGGTTTCATCGGTCTGCCCGATACCGGCATTTTCGGGAACGTTTCGTGGCTCGACAGTGACATCAAGGACACGCTCGGCAAGCGCCGTTTCAACGGCCAGTCCAAATATGTCTATAATTTCGGCTTCATTCAGGACATTCCAAGCGTTGGCGCGGCATTTGGTGCGACCTATCGCAAGCAGGGCGCGGCCTATGACCGCACTGTCGGCGAGGAGGTTACAACGACTTATGGCGCGGACCTTGAAGTGTTTGTCGAAAAGCGGTTCGGCAAAAATTTCACCATCCGCGCGGTCGGCTCCAACCTGTTGAACGGCAAAAAGCGCGAGACATTCAACAAGTTCAATACGCTTGAAGAGCAGGTTGCGCGCGACTTTGACGAATATGAACTTGAAGCGGAAAAGGCGGGGCCGGTATTTCAGGTGATGGCACGTTTCGCCTTTTAATCCGGCTTTTCGCTGAAAAGCAATGGGCGGGGAGGCATGGCTTCACCGCCCATTTTTTATGCTCGCCGATGCTAAGAGGAAATACACGCCAGACAAATCGGCATTGCGTTGGCACCCGATATCGCCGATGTGCATAGTCCCATGCATCTGTCGACCATCGAGGCTAAACCCAAACCGTGAAGCAGACGCTCGCATGGATTGCGCGTCACGCGCTTTTGTTTGTACTTCTGTTCGTCGCGATATTGGGCGGTTGGTGGGTCCATTCCTCCTATCAAAGCTTCGGCGATCTGGAGCGCAAGGCAACAGCATTACGTAGCGCGGGCGAAGAATTGACCCGCTATGCCACAGGCGCGCAGGCGAGCAGCGATGCCAGTGTGGCTGGCTTCCAGAATTACGGGAAAGAAGAATTGTCCGCCCGCATCATATCGGCCAAGGGCGAACAGGCGGCGCTTGCCAAAAAATGCGGCAATGATTTGGGGTCGCTCCTCGTCCAAGGGGTTGGCGGGGTCATCGAAAACCGCAAAGCCTGTTTCAGAAGCGCGCTCCTCACCCGCGAAATTGCGAGTTTGACCGCGCTGCATGATAGCCTTGACGCGCGCCGTGCGGGTGAAACGGTCGCCGATGCGCTCACCCGCCATGCCGCAGAGCTTAATGCCGCTTCGGACAAGCTCGCACAGGCGGGAACAAGGCTGGATGCGCTGGCGGGCGATTATGTGCCCGACCTTTTACAGGCCCCCGAAATACAGCGCCAAACGACGATCGTGCGCGAACAAAAAACGGTGGTGGACGGGGCGAAGCGAAATGTCGCCATTCTTGTCGCGACTAATAGTGCGCTTGATCGCGCGCGCCAAGCCGCCGCAAATGCGGTGGACCGCTATAATACGGAATATCGCGGGCTGGTCGAGGGACAGGAAAAAACGCTGAGCGATAATGCGCTCAAGAAAGTGTCGGCCTGGGCCAAGAGCAATAATGTCAATGGCGCGCTCAAGGCGGCAGCGATTGCGCTGTTTTTCATCATCATCAGCCCGTTCCTTATTCGGCTCTTTTGCTATCATATTCTCGCGCCCCTGGCCGAGCGTCGTCCGGCCATCCGCATCATCGCACCGGCAACGCAAGCCCCACCGGTGCCCGATGCCACAGCCTCACGCACTTCGGTCAGCATCCGGCTGGAGGAGGGTGAAGAAATGTTGGTCCGCCAAGGCTATTTCCAATCGGCCAGTCGCGCGAGCGCCGAGCGCACCCAATGGTTTCTCGATAGCAGCCACCCGATCATGAGCCTTGCGACCGGTCTTTCCTTCCTCACCCGCATCGGCGGGAGCGGGCAGGCGATTACCGTGTCGGCGATCCATGATCCCTTTGCCGAAGTTGCGGTGCTGGCCCTACCCGAAGGTCCGGCCTGTGTCCTCCACCCGCGCGCGATTGCGGCGGTGGTCGAGCCGGTCGGCCGTCCGCTACATATCGCCGCGCATTGGCGGCTTTTCTCGCTCCACGCATGGCTCACCGGCCAGTGGCGCTATTATGTATTTCATGGGCCTGCGCGACTGGTGCTTAAAGGCGGGCGCGGGGTGCGGGTCGAGCCGGTCGAGCGGGGGCGGATTTTTGCGCAAAGCCAGCTTATCGGCTTTTCCGCCGACATTCCGTATGCGGTCGTGCGCACCGGCACTTTCTGGCCTTATTTTCTGGGCCGCGAGCCTTTGCTTAAGGACAGGGTCGAAGGCGACCATGGCGTGCTGATTGTCGAAGAAGCGCCGCTTACCTCGCGCAAGGGCGAGATCAAGCGCGGCATTGAGGGGTTGCTCGATGCCGGTATGAAGCTGTTCGGAATGTGAAACCTATCCGAGCGCCGCAAGCTTTTCTTCGGCCAAGCGGTCGAGTTCGGCGCGGCTCTTTTTCTCCGCCGTGGTTTTGAGCTGCCCGCAAGCGGCGTCAATATCCCGCCCGCGCGGTGTGCGCACAGGGGCCGAAATGCCTGCTTCAAAGATGATATTCGAAAAGCTTCTCACCCGTTCCGGTGTCGACGTATCATAAGGCGCGCCGGGCCAAGGGTTGAACGGGATAAGGTTGACCTTGGCAGGAATTTTATATTGTTTGATGAGCCGCACCAGTTCATGCGCATGGTCATCGCTGTCATTCTTGTCCTTGAGCATCACATATTCAAACGTAATGCGCCGCGCATTATTGGCGCGCGGATAATCGGCGCAGGCTTGAAGCAATTCCTCGATGCCATATTTGCGGTTAAGCGGGACGATCTCGTCGCGGATTTCCTTGGTCACCGCATGGAGCGATACCGCAAGGTTCACGCCGATTTCTTCCGCCGCCCGCGCCATCATCGGCACGACCCCGCTGGTCGACAAGGTGATACGGCGTTTGGAAAGCGACAAGCCTTCGCCGTCCATCACCACCTTCAACGCATCGCGCACATTGTCGAAATTATAGAGCGGCTCGCCCATGCCCATCATCACGATATTGGTAAGAAGGCGGCCATCGGAGGTATAATGGCCGGCATTATCGTCGGCATCATCCTCGTCGGCGCTGGAGGCCATGCTGCCTTTGGGCCATTCGCCCAGCGCATCGCGTGCAAGCATCACCTGCCCGACAATCTCGCCCGGCGTCAGATTGCGCACCAGCCGCATCGTGCCGGTATGGCAGAAACGGCAATTCAGGGTGCAGCCGACCTGGCTCGACACGCACAAAGTCCCGCGGTCGGCGTCCGGGATGAAGACCATCTCGTAATCCTGACCGTCATCCGACCGCAGCAACCATTTGCGCGTGCCGTCCGAAGAGATTTGCGCTTCGACCACATCGGGCCGCCCGACGATAAAGCGTTCGGCAAGGAACGGCCGCTGCGCCTTGGCAATATCGGTCATCGCATCGAAATCGGTCACGCCGCGATGGTAGATCCAGTGAAATAATTGTTTCGAGCGCAATTTCGCCTGCTTCGAATCGAGCCCCGCTTCGGCAAGCAGTTCACCGATTTGGGCGCGCGAAAGGCCGAGCAAATCCGTGCGGCCATCGCCGCGCGGCGTAATCGCACGCGGCACGGGCACAGGGTCAATAGGGCCGGGAATCGGCATGGAAAATGATTCATTTGTCTGCATGGCGAGCGGTTTACCGCAAAATGGAGGAATCCGCTAGCTGTGACATTGTTGCCACTTCTGGGCGGAGGGCCGCAGAAATCCGTGGGGTCGCGTTACAGGCCATTTTACAAGATGAACGCCAGATAAACCGAAAATTCACAATCGGTTAAACGGATCAGCACGATTGGGCGGGGGACACCGCAAGGATCGAACGGGTGCAAACTCTGCTGCGCTCCTCGGTTCCAAAGCGGTGTAGTTAAACCAGAAATGGGGAATTACAGTGAAAAAGATTCTTATTGGCGCCCTTCTCGCAACCGCAACCGTTGCGACGCCGGCTATGGCCCAGAACACCGGTTTCACCGGCGCGCATATCGAAGCACTTGGCGGCTGGGACAAGACCAAGGTTGAAGTTGGTCCGAACACCGACGTCAGCGCCGACGGCTTCGCCTATGGCTTGGGCGCAGGCTATGACTTTGATACCGGTGGCCTTGTGGTTGGTATCGAAGGTGAAATCATGGATTCGACCGCCAAGAAGTGCGCGGGGTCGCCCTCGACCTATGAAGCGTGCATCAAAGCAGGCCGTGACCTGTATGTCGGTGGCCGTATCGGCACGACGGTAGGCGCGTCCAAGAACACGCTGCTTTATGCCAAGGGTGGTTACACCGATGCACGTTCGAAGATTACGGAAACGACCACGGTTGGCACCACCACCACCACGGAACGTTGGAGCGAAAGCGATGGCGGCTGGCGCGTGGGTGCCGGTGTTGAAACCAAGACCAGCAACAATCTGCTGCTCAAGGGCGAATATCGCTATTCGGATTATGGCGATGGCGTGAGCCGTCACCAGGTTCTGGGCGGCGTCGGCATCCGCTTCTAAGCGATGCTCACCGCTTAGCGAATAAGCAAAGGGAAGGCCGGATGGAAACATCCGGTCTTTCTTTTTGCGCGATGCGTGAAACTTGACCCTAGCGCGCGCAGCCCAAGGCGGCGGCATCAACCGCGCTTGCAGCGCCGCGCAAGCGATAGGTATCGGCGACCACGCCGCCCTTTTTGGCAGGCACGCTCACCGTCATGCTGGTCGCGGAACGTAGCGCCGAAATGATCGCGGCATCCATTTTGGCATCGGCGGCCCACGCATTGGCCCCGCCTGATACAAGCGCGAATTTCCGCTCGCCAATCGACAGGGTGACGGTTGCGCCTTCGCGTTTCTCTTTGGACAGGCGAAAATAAAGCTGTCCCCGGACGGCGCGCGTGGGCCAATAGCCGATGCTCGCATAAGCTTGCCAATCGCTCCCGCCCGTGCGCGCGGAAGGTTCTGCAATCGCATAGCAGCGGGCTGTGCCCTCTTCGGTGCGAAACGCGCCCCAGCCATCATAAATGCCCAGCGAGACTTTGGCGTCGGCTGCTACCGGCAGGCCCGCCAGCAAGCAGAGCAATGGCAAAGCGGCGGCAGCTTTCATGCGGGACGAGAGGGGGCGGGGAAAAGCGGTCATCACGGCTACCCTAATCGCTCGGCGCGGCGCACGCAAAGCGCAAATATTGCCCCGCCCACCCGTATCTATCTGCGACGAACCGAGCGGTGCCAAGGTTGACAATTGCCTGTCATTTTAGTGTGTTGCCCTTTGGTCCCGAACAACGGGTCCGGATGACGGGAGCCATGCTATTGCCTGATCCGAAACCTGATAGCGGCTCTGACGATCCCAGCCCGCCAGTTCGGGATGATGCGCGGCTCGATCGCGCCAAGGTTGCAGGGGCGTTCAAGGATCTGGTGACGCCGGCCAATATCTTCCTGCTCGCGCTGGTTATCCTCATTCTCCTGACCGGCCTTTTTGGCGGCTGGAACAACCTCTCTGAAAGCAAGCGCGCTTTGCCGATGGCCGAGGCGGGCAAGGATTTGGAGGCCAACCCCTTCCGTATCCAGGTGCGCAAGGCGATGTGGTTTACCCATTTCCCGCAAATGTATGCGCTGAAACCGGGGCAGCGCGCGCTGGTCGTGCCGATGGATGTGACCAATATCAGCGATCATTATGTGTCGGTGCAAAAGCTACAGGATGCGCTCCGGCTGGAAGGGTTGCAGTTGATCGACCTCGCAGAGCTTAAAGCGGTGCCGTCCGGCAAGGCTGCGCCTTTTATCGTGCGCGGTAGCGATGGTTTTGCCGAGCAGACATTACAGCCCGGCCTGACCGTGCGGCTGGGCGTTATCTGGGTGCAGGATGCCAAAGCGCCGGTGCCGCAAAATCTGGATTTGAACCTGTTCAAGCAAAGCTATCGCAAATCCTCGCTTGATGGGTCCATGGGCTATTTTGACCGGCAACCAATCTATCATCTGCGCTTGCCGCTTTCGGAAATGAAGGTGCCGGGCTGATGGATGCAAAACTTGTCAAATCGGGGCTTATCGGCGCAGTGGCACTGGCGGCGGGGGCTTATGTTGCGGCGCATATTCCTAATCCCGCCGATATTCGCGGTGCGATGTTTGTGCATCCGGCGCGGATAGGCGAACCGGTTGGATTACGCACCGGCCTTGTCAAACTTGTGCAGATTGACGCGAGCAACCGCATTTTTGTGCCCAAGGAAACGGCCTTTACAGGCGCGAATGTGGGTATCAGCCAGCACGGGATTTTTCTGGTTGTGACGCTCGACATTGAAGGGCGCGATGCGCCTGCCGCATTTGCGGATTTGAGCATCGAGGACCGCAAAGGCCGGACCTTTGGCGGGGCGCAGGCGATCGGCACCAATGCGTGCGGCAATGCGCCGCCCGGCTTACCGGTGCGCTGCCAATTGATATTCGAGATGGATAAGGATGCACTCGAACGCGCGCGGCTCAATATTCCCGCTTCTACGGCGCGCGGTGATGACATGGCGCAGATCGACTTGGGGATTGATGCCGCAAAAGCAGCGACGCTCGCGCGCAACACGCAATCCATCCGCATCGTGACGAGCGCACCAAGTTGGGGAGCGCCGCTATGACCGCGCCGATGATGCAAGAGCGCCGCCCCCCGTCCGGATGGTGGGCGCGCAACCGCTGGGCTCTTGCCGCGCTGGTGCCACTGGGGGCGCTCGCGGTGGCCGCATCCTCTTACCAATATGTGACGCTTTACAAGCCCAATGAATTTACGCGGGTCGCAAAAGCAAGCGGGCCGACGCTTGCGTATCGCGAGGAATTCAGAAGCAATCGCAAGGCTTATCAGCGCGCGGTGACACTGCGCGTAACATCGTCAACATCGCGCGCTCTGCCGCCCAAACAAGCGGGCGCGAAGGGCGCGACCTTGTGGGAGGTCGAAATCCTGTTTTCTGCCAAACCGGATGTGCCGTTGGAAGGTTGTTCGCTGGCTTTGCTGGATGCGCAAGGGCGCGAATATGGGCTATTACAGGCTGACCTTACCCCCGATATTACCGACCGGCCGATAGACTGTGTGCCCGCAGGCGCGCCGGGGCCGCAATTTGATTTTGTAGGCGATTTGAAACCCGCACAGGGCGCAGAACGGCCCGCAAGCTGGCCCATCACCGCGCGCTTCGCGATGCCGGAGGGGCGCAAACCGGCCTATGTGCGTATATCCTGGGCTAAGCCCAATGCGGCCTTGTTACTGCTTCCCTGACCGCGATGTTTGAACAGTCGAGGTGAAGGAGGAGGCGTTACGCCCGCTCCTTCGCAACCGTTTCGGCGGCCAGCACCTGATTGACCGCAGCGGCAGTCAGCGCCGAGAAAATCAGGAATAACAGCCCCCGCTCGACTAACGCGACATAAGGGTCGGTCGCCAATTGCCATAGACCCGATTCGGGGCCAAGCAGGGCGCGTGCGGCCCACGCCATCCCCGCTTTGACCAGATCGTCGGCGAGCGAAAAGAGGATGCAAAAGAAGATCATCGACACCAGCCCCGCTTCGGCGATTTTGCCGACGGCGTTGAAACTGTCCTTGACGGGTGTGGTGACGGGTTCGAAAATCTGTGCCACCGCACGACGCAGCGGATCGGGAATATGGGCAAAACGCCGCGTCATCGCCTCATGCGACAAAGGATTGCGGGTGACGAGTTTGCTGCCGTAAATCATCGCCGCAATCGCAAGCCAGGCGACCGGCACGACCAACAGGTCCGCAAGATGCCCGATCGCGCTCCCCGCCCAAGCCAAGGTTTCGCCGAGAAAAGGCGGGAGGCCGCTGCCGCCGTCAGACGCACCGCTTGCCGCACCGCCCGCGAGGCCATTCGCTCCCGTCACCTGCGCAAAAATCACCCGCGACATCGCCCAGTCTCGGATCGTGCCAAGCTGTGCCACAAAAGCGGTGCCGAGCGAGGCAATCCACAGGGTTTCGATATAGCCGCCGATGAGACTCCAGCGCAGCGAGCGTTCGGCAAAACCGCCCGCCGCAATCAATTTGCGCGCGACCAAGGCGACCAGCACAATGCCGACCAGCACCGGCGTTGCGACCAACGCGCGACCATAATTGGCGGTCAGCGGGTCGTTAATCGCCTCGTCCAACGTGCTGCCGTAGATATAAAGGCGAATATCCTCCTTGAGGAAACCGAGAGCGGCATAAACGATGATGAACGGAATGAGACAGCGCGCAGCCAGCGTCACATTACTCTTGATTCGCTGCGCCAAACTCTGGTCGGCAAAACTGTTGCCGAACGCGGGCAACGATTGGCCGATAACCCGAATCATGAATACCAGTGCGAGGAAGGTCGAAATCGGCGCGAGCGGCAGGATCAGCATCCCTGCAAGTGGGCTGGCTTTGGAGGCCAGCAGCGCGAGCCACAAAAACCCCATCCGCGCCGCCGCGCCAGCCAGATAAATCGCCACCAGTTGTGGCCAATGGCGCAATAATAAGCGTCCGGCCTGCACGATAATCGCCCCGCAATCGCGCAGTCCTTCGCCAAGCAAGGCGGGTATCGAGGAGGGGGCGTCCTGCGTTTTGGCCTGTGTTTCAGCCCGTGTATCGGCCTGTTTTTCGGATTGTGCGGGCGTCAAATCGGCAAATCCTTCTGATAGTTAGGCAAAGAAAGTGCATGACGGCGCGCGCCTGTCAATGCTTTGCACAGGCTTTCGGGGTGAAGCGTTGCGCGATGCTAGCTCAAACCGGCTGTAAATCCTTGCCCGATAGAGGCTGCGTCCGCCAAATGGCTTGCGACCTTGTGGAATCCGGTTATGGAGAAATCGGGCCAAACCCATAAATGTAAGAATCGCCCGGACAGGGGCCAGCATATCCAGAGCGGGAAAGTGTAAATGAAAGCGACTATAGAACGCGCAACATTGTTGAAGAGCCTCAGCCACGTTCAATCGGTGGTGGAGCGGCGCAACACCATTCCCATCCTGTCCAACGTCCTGATCGAAGCCAATAGCGAAGGCACCATCAAATTGATGGCGACCGACCTTGACATCCAGATTGTCGAAACGGTGGCCGCGAAAGTGGAAACGGCAGGGACGACCACGGTATCGGCGCATTTATTGTTCGAAATTGCGCGCAAGTTGAAGGATGGCTCCGAAGTGCTGTTGTCGGCGGCGGACGGCAAGATGCTGGTCCAGTCGGGCCGCTCCAACTTCAACCTGCCGACGCTGCCGCGCGACGATTTTCCGGTGATTGCCGAAGGCGAATTGCCGACCAATTTCGAATTGCCGGTGCAAACGCTGATTGAAATTATCGACCGCACCCGCTTTGCAATTTCGACCGAAGAAACCCGCTATTATCTGAACGGCATTTTCCTGCATGTCGCCGATGATGCCGCCGGACCGGTGCTGAAGGCCGCTGCGACCGACGGCCACCGCCTTGCGCGTGTGACCTTCCCGCGTCCCGATGGCGCCGAAGGGATGCCGGACGTGATTATCCCGCGCAAATGCGTTGGCGAATTGCGCAAGCTGCTCGACGAAACCGAAGGCAATGTCGAAATCGCGCTGTCGCCGTCGAAAATCCGCTTCACGCTGGGGAGCGCGATCCTCACCTCAAAGCTCATCGACGGGACATTCCCCGATTATAACCGCGTCATTCCGACCGGTAATGACAAGCTGCTCAAGGTTGATCCCAAAAGCTTCATGGAAGGCGTCGACCGCGTCGCGACCATCGCCAGCGAAAAGACCCGCGCGGTTAAAATGGGCCTCGACAAGGACCGCGTGACGCTCTCCGTCACTAGCCCCGAAAATGGCACCGCCGCCGAAGAATTGGCCGCCGATTATGGGTCGGACGGCATCGAAATCGGCTTCAACGCGCGCTATCTGCTCGACATTTTGGGCCAGATTGAAGGCGATACAGTGGAACTGCACCTCGCCGACGCCGCCGCCCCAACGCTCATCAAAGAAAGCGACAAAAGCTCGGCGCTCTATGTACTGATGCCGATGCGGGTGTAACCGCTTGCCCTCCCTGCGAGGGTAATGCTGACAAAGAAACCGTTAGTCCTGAGCTCATCGAAGGACGGCTATAAGTTTGCGCTGACACGGGTAGAAGCCGTGACTTATAGTGGCCTGTTGCCCAACAGGCTTTTGGCTGCGGGTTTTTTGCGTCAGTTTCTTTATTGATTCAGCCAGTTGCGGAGATGGCCGATCACCACTTCTGCCTGTTCCAGCGGGGGTAGGTGGCCGCAATGGTCGATCTGGTGGAGGGTCGATCCCTTGATGCCCTGATGGATAATCTGGGCTTGCTCGACGGGCGTTAAAACATCATCTTCGCCGACCAGCATCACGGTAGGGACGCCAATCGTTGCCAATGTGGCGCGACTGTCGGGGCGGCTGATAATGGCTTCTTGCTGGCGCAGATAGGCTTCGCCGCCGACCCGCTCGGCCATCGCCTTCACCACATCGCCGACCGGCCCGTCAACACGGTCGGGATGAACCAGTTTGGGGAGCAGGCTCCCTGCGACGCCCAGAAATTTGCCTTCACCGATTTGTGCCATGCCTGCGCGGCGGCTGGCGACGGTTTCGGGGCTGTCGGCCAGCGCGCTGGTGGCCATTAGCGCAAGCCGTTCGACGCGCTCCGGGGCTTGGCGCATGATTTCAAACGCGACATATCCGCCCATCGAAAGGCCAACAAGATTGAAGCGTTCGGGCGCGGCGGCGAGCGTGCGCGCGGCCATCGCCTTGACACTTTCGTCAAGCGTGAGGTCGGCGACCATCGGCGCAGCAATTGCGCGCAACCCTTCCGTCACCCCGCGCCACAATTCGGCATCACAGATGAGGCCGGGCAGGAAGACGGTGGGCGCGAGGCTCATTTTTTCGCTACCGGTGCGGGCGATGCCGCGGGCGTGACGGGGGGACTAGCGGGGGACGCTGTACCTGACGCCGCGCCGCTGCCGCTCACCCGCCACACAATGCCCGCCGTGTCGTCGGTGACAAGCAGCGCACCATCCTTGGCAAGCTTCACATCGGTCGGGCGGCCGCGCGTGGTCTTACTGTCCGCGCCGAGGAAACCGGTGAGCAGGTCCACCGGCGGCGCATTGAGCGGGCGGCCCTGTTCATCAAACTTCACATAAACCACCTTATAGCCCGACAGCGGCGAGCGGTTCCACGATCCGTGGAGCGCGACAATTGCGCCATTATTCCACGCGCTGCCAAGGCTCGACTGGTTGGCAAAGACAAGACCCAAGGGCGCGACATGGGGGCCGAGCGCATAGTCGGGGCGGCGCATATATTGGCGCAAATCTTCGGGCGCTTCATCGACAACGCGCGGGTCTTCATAGCCGCCCCAATAATAATAGGGCCAGCCATAAGCGGTGCCGAATTCGGCGCGCGCGAGATAATCGGGGACGAGATCGGACCCCAGCATATCGCGTTCATTGACCACCGCCCATAATTCGCCGCTCACCGGATGGAACGCCATGCCCACCGGATTACGCATCCCGATGGTCTGGATACGATAGCTATTGTCGGCAAGGTTCACCTCCAGCACGGCGGCGCGGTAATTTTCCGTATCCATGCCATTTTCGCCGATATTGCTGTTCGAGCCGACCGACACATAAAGCAATTTGCCATCGGGCGAGGGCATGAGGTTGCGCGTCCAGTGCATATTGGGGGCGGTCGCGGGAAGGTTGATGATTTTCTTGGGCGCGGCGGTGATCGCCTCGTCGCCTTCCTTATAGGGATAGAAAATCAGCGCATCGGTATTGGCGACATAGAGCCGGTCGCCGATGAGCGCCATGCCATAAGGCGAGTTCAGGTCATTGGTGATGAACGGCTTTTTGACATCCGCTTTGCCATCGCCATCGGTATCGCGCAGCAACATGATGCGGTTGGCGGATGGGCCGGTCGCGCCCGCTTGCCCCATCAGCTTGGCCGCAATCCAGCCCTTGATGCCGCCGCCCTTATTGGCGGGGCCACGCGCTTCGGCGACAAGGACATCGCCATTGGGCAGCACGAGAATCCCGCGCGGATGGTCCAGCCCTTCGGCAAAGCGGTCGACATTAAGACCGGCGGCAACCGTCGGCTTTGCGCCTGCGGGCCAGCCGGTGGGCTTGGCGATGCCGACCGTCGGTATGCCTTCCGGGCGCGGGCTGCCAAGTTCGGGGCGTGTCCCGGTGACCTTGGCTTCGGGAAGCTGCGCCTTGTCGGGCCGCGTCAGATACCAACCGGCTCCGATCGCCAGCAAGAGCAGGATCAGCGTAAAATTACGAATATGTTTCCACATATCAGGAACGTCCCTTGGCGCGGTCAAAGAGCCATAATGCAAGCGCAATGACAATGCCGATGGCCAAACCTGCAAGGAGGCCAATGGTCGGTTGCCCCTGAAGGCCGCCAATCACGGTCCCTGCTATGGTCAGCATGGCGATGAAAAATCCGCCAGCCATGGAAGGCGTGGTGGAGGTCGGGCGATGGTCATTGTGCATGGGCCAAGCGATGCCAGTTTTTGGAGGCCGCGGAAAGGATTAAATCGGCAAATATGTGCAAGCGGGCTCCACCCATTTGCTATCCCTAATTTCACGTTCACCTTCTTTTTAGCGCGAATTATTAGGCGAATCGCCGCTAGCAGAAGCGGGCCTTTCCTGTGCGCCGGACCAAAGCCGGTGGGCGCGGCGGGAGCAAGGGCGGGTGATTTGAGCGAATGAAGGACCATCCATGACGATGCCCTATCTGTCCGACCGGGACAGTTTCCACGATGCAACCGCGCTCATCGCCGAATTTGGCGAACATGCGAGCTTTGAAGCCGCCGCGCGCGCCGACCGCTACCGGGATCTGGGCAACCATATTAATTTTTGCCGCTGGCGGCAGATTGAACGGCTGATCGTGCTGATGTCGATCGACGAGTGGATCGGCACGGTTCATTAGCAGGGATTACCGGCCAAGCTTAACCTTGCAAGCGCAGGCCTTCATATTCGGGCAGGCCCAGCATCAGATTCATATTCTGGACGCACGCGCCCGATGCGCCTTTGCCGAGATTATCGAGAATCGCAACCAGCCGCGCCTGCTCGCCCTGCGGGTCGCCGAAAATATGGAGGGAGAGGCCGTCATCGGGGGCTGCGCCATCGCGGATCAGCAATTCGTCAGGCGTAGCTGCGCTATCGACCACCACAAGGCTTTCGTCCGCATAATGGGCGGCGAGCGCATCGCGCATTGCGGCGGCATCGACCTTGGCGCCCATCACCGGCACTTCGATCAACATACCGCGAAAGGCAGGGATGACGGACGGCGCGAATAAGGGGGCGTGGGCGAGACCTGCATGGACCTGCATTTCCGGCAAATGCTTGTGCGTTAAACCCAAGCCATAAGTGCGGAATGCAATGTCGCTTTCATTATGGAAACGCTGGATAAGTCCCTTGCCACCGCCCGAATAGCCGGACACCGCATTGACGCTGTAGCGCCCGTCGGCGGGCAATAAGCCTGCCGCGACCAAAGGCGCGACCAGTGCGAGAAAGCCGCTAGGGTAACAGCCCGGATTGCTGACAAAACGCGCATTGCCTATGGCTTCGCGCTGGCCTTTACGGAACTCCGCAAAGCCATAGGTCCAGTCCGGCGCAACGCGGTGCGCGGACGAGGCATCAATCACGCGCGTATGCGGATTGTCGATCATCGCAACCGCCTCGATGGCGGCTTCATCGGGCAGGCACAATATGACGAGATCGGCGGCGTTCAAGGCTTCGCGGCGCTTGGCATCATCCTTGCGATCGGCATCGGCGAGCGTGATGAGCGCGACATCGGTGCGCCCGCCCAACCGCTCTGCAATTTCAATGCCGGTCGTGCCAGCGGCCCCATCAATGAAAATCTGCGCAGTCATGATATTATTCCTGAGCCCCTCATAGGGCTTTTAACCGGCAAGCAGCCGCTTGCGTCCGATGATGGCGGGGCTATTGCCCTCGCTTTCGATGCGCGCAACCACATCGGCAAGTGCCTCTTTCACGACCTTGCCATAATGTTGGGTCGCGTGGAGCAGGATTTTATCGTCGATCATCACGCCGACATGGTCGGGGAAATAGAGGATGTCACCGCGTTGGTAGGGCGCTGTAAGGTCGATATCGCCGGTAAGGCCGCCAAGCTGCTGGTCGCTGTCTCGCGGGGCTGCAATCCCTGCGCGCGCGAGCATAGTCTGGATAAGGCCTGAACAATCAATGCCTTCATTGCTGCGTCCGCCCCATAGATAGGGCGTGTCGAACATCGCTTCGGCGGTGGCGACCGCGTCATTGGCCTTGGCGTCAAGCGCGGCGACAGCATCGGCGGGAACCCCGCCTTTATCGCTCAGCAACGCACCCACGGGCAGCGCGAGCGTCGTTCCGTCCGCCCCTGTCACGCTCGCGGACGCAATCAGGCGGAAGGCCGGTTCGACATAAGCGCCGAGCGTGTCTTCAGGGACATAGCCGACATAATGGTCATGGAGGCAATAGCCCCACGCCCAGCCGCCGGTAATATCAAGCAGGGCAAAGCCTTCGCCGAACAGCAATTCGCTGACCATTTCGGAGTCGGCATCGGCTTTGGCGCGGACGGGTGTGCGCGCGACCACGCAACTGCGCGCCACCGCTTTGGCATAATGCGGTGCAAAATGGCGGCTTGCCAGTGCGACATCGGCAAGGTCGGGGCGGATCGCATCGACGCGCGGATCAAAGCTTTGCGAGCGGCCTTCCAGCCGGAATCTTTCCGTGGCAGCGCCTTCACCGTGGCGCGAGGGTTTCCCCATGCGCACGCTGCCGCCCTTGGCTGGTTGAGATGCTTCGCTCAAATTTTATGTCCGTTCGCTGCCATGACCCCGATATAAGCGATGCGCCTTAGCCTGAACTGTCCCTTTTGAGCAAGAGCATAGAGCGGTGGGCATATCGGGGGGTGTGCGTCCGGTATCAGACAGGGGCGCTATCAGCCTTTGGCATATTCTCCTTTCAGATACGTCCACATCGCGCGCATCCCCAACGCATCGCCACCTTTGGGGCGCCCGGGTTTGGCAGCGGGACGCCAGGCGAAAGTGTCAAAGTGCAGCCATCGGGTGCCGTCTTCGACAAAGCGTTTGAGGAACAATGCGGCGGTAATCGCGCCAGCAAATCCGCCAGCGGGCGAATTGTCGATATCCGCCATGTCGGTTTTGAGCATATCTTCATATCCCGCCCAGAGCGGCATATGCCAGACCGGATCATCAACCTTATGCCCTGCACCGACCAAGGCTTCGCCCATGCCTTCGCTATTGGCAAAGACCGGCGGTAAATCGGGGCCGAGCGCGACGCGGGCCGCGCCGGTCAGCGTTGCGAAATCGACAACCAGTTCGGGCTTTTCCTCGCACGCGCGGGTCAGCGCATCGCCGAGCACAAGACGGCCTTCGGCATCGGTATTATTGACCTCGACGGTCAGCCCCTTGCGGCTGGACAGCACATCGCCGGGCCGCATCGCGTCGCCCGAAATCGCATTTTCGACCGCGCCGATGACGACATGGAGCCGCACCGGCAGCTTCATCGCCATGATGATATGCGCAAGGCCGATGACATGGGCCGCGCCGCCCATATCCTTTTTCATCAGCAGCATCCCCGCCGCCGGTTTAATGTCCAGCCCACCGCTGTCGAAACAGACGCCCTTGCCGACCAGTGCAATGCGCGGATGTTTGGGATTGCCCCATTCCAGCTCGACAAGGCGGGGGGCGCGGGCTTTTTCAGCGGCCTTGCCGACCGCATGGACCATCGGAAAGCCTTGGGCGAGCGCCTCGCCCTTGGTGATGTTGACCTTGGCGTCATGGCTTTTGGCGAGCGTTTCGGCGGCGTGGGCGAGTTCCGCAGGTCCCATGTCGGACGCGGGCGTGTTGACTAGGTCACGCACCAGCGCAGTTGCTTCGGCGGCGGCCACCGCTTCGGCAATGCGCGCGACCTCGCCCGTCAGCAAAACCCGTGCGCCGGTAGGCTTTTCATCCTTTTTATAGCGGGTGAAGCGATATTGGCCGAGCATCCAGCCAAGGATCGCCGCGCCCGGTTCGCGCCCTTCGAGGCGATAGGTTCCGGCGGGCAGGGTCTCGCCAAGCCGCGCAAGGCACCAGCTTGAAAGCTGTTCGACATCGGCGACCGCAGACACCACCGCCCAATCTTCATCGCCATCGCCCGGAATAATCGCTTTTTCAAAGCCGCCTGCCTGGAATTTCTGTGCCTCCAACTGGGCGCGGGTGCGGGTGGACTGGGCCTTGAACCAGTCCTCATAACCCGCTTTATCAACCAGATGGATGGTGCGGGCGGGCTGGCCGGTATCGGCGACGACAAGTTTGGAAAAATCGGTCATCCTATGCTGTTAGCATTGTCGCGGGGGGCGAAAAAGCCCCTCACGAAAAGACCATCACCCCGTCATCGACCGGCTGGTGGCGCAAAATATAGCGGTCCTTGATATAATTCTGGTTGAGCCTCCACGGCTTTTTCGCGCCCTGTTTGGGCCAATAAGCGAGCGCCTTGGTGACATAGCCGGACGAAAAATCGAGCATCGGCTCCTCGCCAATATCTTCGCCCGGCTTAATCGTGGGCGTGGCGCTTTTCGCGCCCCTGGCGTCCATCGCGTTCAGCACGCGGCAAATATATTCGGAGGTCAAATCCGCCTTCAGCGTCCAGCTTGCATTGGTATAGCCGAAGGTGATCGCAAAATTCGGCACGCCCGAAAACATCACGCCCTTATAATTATAACGATGCGCGAAATCGACGCGTTCGCCATCGGTGTAAATGGCCGCGCCGCCTGCGACTTCTAGCTTGAGGCCGGTGGCGGTCACAATCACATCGGCGTCGATATGCTTGCCCGATTTGAGCAGGATGCCGCCCGCGTCAAACCGCTCGATATGGTCGGTGACAATATCGACCTTGCCGTCGCGGATCGCGGCGAACATATCCGAATCGGGCACCGCACAGACGCGCTGGTCCCACGGATTATAGCTGGGCGTGAAATGGCTCAAATCATGGCCCGGCAATTCTTTTTCGACCATGCCGATGAACCGCTTTTTCATGCCTTCGGGATAGCGGCGCGCGAGGCGGAAAAAGGTCATGCCCATCAGCACATTTTTCCAGCGGGTGAGATTATAGGCGGTCTGGGCGGGGAGCCATTTGCGCAAGCTAATCGCCATGCCGTCCTCGGACGGGCGCGACACCATATAGGTGGGCGAACGTTGGAGCATGGTAACATGGCCCGCGCTTTTGGCCATTTCGGGGACGACTGTGACGGCGGTTGCGCCGGAGCCGATGACCACCACTTTCTTGCCCGAATAATCGAAATTATCGGGCCAGAATTGCGGGTGGATGATGGTGCCTGCAAAATCCTCGCGGCCCGCAAATTCGGCTTCAAGCCCTTCATTATAGCTATAATAGCCCGAACACATGAAAAGGAAGTTGCAGCGCAACTGGCGCTCGCCCCCGGCGGTCGCGACGGTCACGGTCCACATTCTGTCGGCGCTCGACCAGTCGGCACGGACCATTTTGTGGCCGAACCGGATATGGTCGCGCACGCCATATTCGTCGGCGGTTTCGTTGACATAGGCAAGGATCGCAGGGCCATCGGCAATCGCCTTGCGGTCGGTCCAGGGTTTGAAGTTATAGCCCAGCGTGAACATGTCGCTGTCCGACCGGATGCCGGGATAGCGGAACAAATCCCATGTGCCCCCGACCGCGTCGCGCCCTTCAAGGATCGCATAGCTTTTCTGCGGGCTTTCTTTGGTGAGATGCACCGCAGCGCCGATGCCGGATAGACCGGCACCGATAATCAGCACATCAAAAACATCGCTATCATTGCGCACAGCGACCTGTGCGGAATGACGCAATTCCGGGGTCGCGGGCATCGCATCGGCCATGAACATCATCTCCTGTTTTCCCGATACTACTTACACATTTGTTAATTGCAAATGATTTTACGTCAATCGACCGGTGCCACTATATATTGTGTTATCGGGCAAAAATTCCCGAAACATCGCAATTCTCCCGAAAACACCCTCTTAACTTCGCAAAGTTCAGTCAAAATGGCGAATTTTCAAACCACAACATGATGTGGGTGGCATGATGTGGTGGCAATGGCGATTGATGGTTGGGGGACGATGGCTGATCACTATTTTCATATCTCCTCGACCACAATTTTGCGCAAGTGAGGAGATGTAGGACAGAGGGCCGGACTGTTTTTGGTCGTGCGCAGCAACAATATCCTCCTCTGCAAGGGGAGGTGGCGCGCGCGATAGCGCGTGACGGAGGGGTGAACCCCTCTCGATAGCCTGACACCCCTCCGACATTTGCTACGCAAATGCGACCTCCCCTTACAGGGGAGGATGAAAGGTAGGCGCTGCTCGTCGTTTACCCCGCAATCACCCCATATAAATCATGCTCGTCGGCATCTTCGATAGTGACGGTGACGAAATCGCCTTGTTGCACGGGGCGGCCTTTGGCGGCGTTCGCTTGCTGCACATCGCGCAGGAAAACATGGCCGTCAATTTCCGGCGCATCGGCTTCGGAGCGGCCGGTTGCGCCATATTCGCCGCTTTCGTCGGGTTCGCCCACTTCGTCGATAAGGACTTTCAAGCGCCGGCCGATTTTGGCTTCGAGCTTGGCGGCGCTGATCGCGGCGGTTTTTTCCATGATGCGCGCATAGCGTTCTTCCTTGACCGCTTCGGGCACCGCACCGTCGAGCATATTGGCGGCGGCCCCTTCGACGGGTTCGAACCGGAACGCACCGACGCGGTCCAACTGCGCTTCGTCGAGCCAGTCGAGCAGATATTGGAAATCCTCTTCGGTCTCGCCCGGAAAGCCGACGACAAAGGTCGAGCGGATGGTCAAATCGGGGCAAATCTGCCGCCAGTTTTTGACACGCTCCAACACTTTGGCTTCATTGGCCGGGCGTTTCATGCGCTTTAACACCGAGGGCGCTGCGTGCTGGAAGGGAATGTCGAGATAAGGCGTCAAATGCCCTTCGGCCATCAGCGGGATGACCTGATCGACATGGGGGTAGGGGTAAACATAATGGAGCCGCACCCAAGGCTGTTCGCCTTCGGGGGTGCGCAATTGGCCCAATGCGCGCGCAAGGTCGGTCATATGGGTGCGGATATCCTCACCCTTCCAGTTGCGCGTTTCGTGGCGCACATCGACGCCATAGGCCGAAGTGTCCTGCGAAATAACGAGCAATTCCTTGGTGCCAGCCGCGACCAGTTTCTCGCCTTCGCGCAACACCGCGTCGATGCGGCGGCTCACCAGATCACCGCGGATCGACGGGATGATGCAGAAAGAGCAACGATGGTTGCAGCCTTCCGAAATCTTCAAATAGCTATAATGGCGCGGCGTCAGCTTCAAACCGCCTTCGGGCACCAGGTCGACAAAAGCGTCGGGCACGGGCGGCGAGGCTTCGTGAACGGCAGCAACGGTCGCTTCATAGCTTTGCGCGCCGGTGACCGCGAGGACATCGGGGAAGCGCGCCTTGATGATATCGGCTTCCTTGCCCATGCAGCCGGTGACGATCACGCGGCCATTTTCGGCAATCGCCTCGCCAATCGCTTCAAGGCTTTCTTCCTTGGCGCTGTCCAGAAACCCGCAGGTGTTGACCAGCACCACGTCCGCGCCCGCATAATCGGGGGACATTTGATAACCGTCGGCGCGCAGCTTGGTAAGGATCCGCTCGCTGTCGACCAATGCCTTGGGACAGCCCAGCGAGACCATGCCCACCTTGGGCGGGAGCGGGAGTTTCTTCAATGTTTCGGAAGCCATGATGGCGCGGGCCTATACGCGCATTTTGGATAGGAGTCACGCGGGGAGATTAGGGGGGCATATAGCCCCTCCCCTTCAGGGGAGGGACCTACATACGTGTGTGACCCAAATCGGAATTAGCGCCATCACTCCTTCGGACGGGGCGAGAGTTTGTATTCTCCGGGCGGGGTCTCCCAGTCATCTGGATTGGCGGAAGGCCTCGGCGCTGGTCCAGTGCCCTTCCAAATCATCCTGATTTCGGCAGGCTCATCCTCAGGATACTGGCTCAAAAACGTCCAGCCAAGACGTTCAAGCTCCATAGCGTACCTAGTTGAGCCTGTTCTCAACATCCCGCGCACTTCATCATAAGGGTCGGTCATTTTCGATCTCAGCTAGTTCTTGAAATATTCGCGGACGAAATCGAGGCCCTTGCCGGTGATGCGGAACCCGCCGGGGACGTCGTCAGCAAACCCCTGATAGATGAAGTTCGTTTTGCTGGTCTTGTGCGACTTCAAATTCCGCACGATCTGGGAGAACTTCCAGTCCTTGCGGCTCGCGTTGGCGGCTGCATGCTCTTCTGACAAATGGACGTAATTCGGCATTTCATTGATTAGGTCGGTAGTGCTGATTTCGCGGTTCGGTCGCACTGACATGATCAATAGCGCATATTTCCAGAGGTCGGCGCGCAAGTCGATTTCAACCGGCTGCGTCACATCCGGCTTTGCGGGCGCCTGCGCCGCGCGCTCGATGGGCGTCGCGCCGCGCAGGCGCTGCTCCTTGCGCTCCAGAGCGGCGATCTTCCTCACGTCCTCGGCAACCGGCAAATCTTCCGGCATGATGCCGCTCAATTCGCGCATGGTCTGGCGAACCTTTTGCCCGACCTCGTAGTGAGCATCACACGCCGCTTCTTTGCCCTGAATGTTCTTCTTTCGAAGCTTTTCCTCGGTTTGTGTGATCCGAAAAAGGTTAGCAGCAAGCTCGGTGCTGCCCATATGATCAAGGATTTTCGCCCCCAAAGGCAGCCCTTTGTAAGCCCGGATGTCATCAACACCGCGACCGCCGTAAAGGCCTTGGTAGCCACGGTTCTGAAACTTCCCGAAGTCCTTGTTGCCGACGCCGGCGCCCTTCGCCGTGCTGGCGAGCAGCTTATTCTGCTCTACAACCTGGTTGCGCAGATAGAGGCGCTGTTGCGCTTCGGTCAGGGTTGAAAAGTCGACACCCTCGCGATCCGTTTTCTCCTGTCGCCGCGTCTGTATCGCGAAGTAGGTCTGCGCGAACGCGATCGGCTTCTTTCGGGCATCGCCATTTTGCGCGATCAAGTAGGACGCATATCGGCTCAGCCTGTAGTTCCGCGACGGGCGACCGCCTTCGGGGTTTTTCCCGGAGGTGGGAAAAACCTCCTCAAAGTGATCTTCCACCGATTGACCGAAATTCGCGCAAGCGGCCTTGGCGCGGCTTACTACGCCCTCGAACCGCTCCCATTTGTCATAGCCAAGCAGCGGCGCCAAATCGCGCCCAAACCAGTATTTGTCGCCGTTGCCGTCGTCGTGGCCTGCGTCTTCGAAGCGATCGATCAAATCCTCTATCGTCGCTTCGGTTAGTGAGGTCTGAGCGAGCGCTGTGACTTCGCGCGGGTCAGTCTGCGCAATTCGCGCCATCGCTTCCTCAAAGTCGAAGCCGAAGGAAACCGGGTCATCCTTTTCCGTATTCATGCGATCAACTCCTTGTAGGTCAGGCGTCCCGAGGCTTGATCAAGCAGCGTGTTGACCCGATCCCCCTCTCCAATGTCGCGAAGGTTAAAGCGCCAAGTGACCTCGGTGACGTAGCGGTTGAGGAGCTTCGGCGTGACGAAGTGATGGATGCCGATAATCTGGCGCTTCAGCAGCGCCCAGAAGCCTTCAATGCTATTCGTGTGGACGTCGCCAAGGCGATACTCGCCCGCGCTATGGCGCACGACGCCATGATTGAAGGTGCGGCCAAGGTTTCGATAGCCCGAATGCTCGTCGGTCGAGACCAGCGTGGCGGTCGGCGCAACAAACTCGTGGACGAAGGTATCGAGCGTGCGGGTATTAGTTCGGCGAACCACCGTGGCGACAGCCTTGCCGCCGCGCTGGATCGCGCCAACGACCGCAGTCTTGCCGCTGGTGCCGGGGCCGTTCTTGGGGTCGCCTTTGTGGCGGTTTGCGGCCTTGCCACCGACGTAGGTTTCATCAACCTCAACTTCGCCCTCCAGCGGGCGGTTGAACGACTGCGTGCGGGCAGCATAGCGAAGCCGATGCAGTATGAACCATGCGGTCTTCTGGGTGACGCCAAGGTCTTTGGCGAGCGTGGTGCTGGCTATGCCCTTTTTGTGCGAGGTGACCAGCCAAACCGCCAGCATCCAAGTGCGAAGCGGGATTTTGCTGTCTTCGAAGATCGTGCCGACCTTGATGCTGAAACGCTTGCGGCAATCCCCGCACTTGTGGGTCCGCTGGTCCGAGAAGTGATAGACCTTGAGCGATCCACAGTGCGGGCAAAACGCCCCGTTGCGCCAGCGAATTGCCGAAAAATGGTCAATCGCCGCCTGCTCGTCAGGGAACGCCTGCATCATCTGGAGCAGGGTTTCGAATTGCTTCATCTTGGGGGCGTCGTTCGTCATGCACCCTTATGGCACTCAAATCAGATTGGGTCAAGAATGTATATAGTCCCCTTCAGGGGAGGGGTTGGGGTGGGGGCTGTCAGTATGGTGTGAAATCACCGACAGCCCCCACCCTACTACGACTAAGAATTTTCAGCTTCGCTTCAAATTCCTAAGTCTCAGTTGCCCCTCCCCTGAAGGGGAGGGTTTTTCCATCAAAACGGGAAGAATATCGGGATAACCGCGACCGCGACCGCCCAGGTAATGAAGTTCAGCGGCAAGCCTACGCGCACAAAATCCATATAATTATAGCCGCCCATCTGGAATACCAGTACGTTGGTCTGGTATCCGAAGGGCGTTGCAAAGGCGGCGCTAGCGGCCATCATGACGGCGATGAGGAAGGGGCGGGGGCTGACGCCTAACGCTTCGGCGAGCGCGACCGCAACCGGCGTGACCAGCACCGCAACCGTGGCGTTGGACAGCAATTCTGTGAGGAATAATACCGCGCCATAAAGGATGATGAGCGCCATTAACGGGTGGAGGCCATCGAGCGCGCCGATGAGCGTCATGGTCGCGCTTTTGGCGAGTCCCGATTCTTCGAGCGCAATGCCCAGCACCACCATGCCCGCAATCAGGATCAATATGTCAGGGCGCAGACCGCCATAGGCTTCATCGGCGCTGATGACCTTCAATATGATAAGCAGCACCGCGCCCGCAAACGCACAGGCCGCAATCGGGGCGACGTTAAAGGTCGCGAGCAACACAACGGCGGCAAAAATGCCGATGGAAGTAAGCGCCTTCCACAATACCAAAGGCCGCGGCGTTGCGAATAGTTCGGGCGAGCCAAGCTGGGCGGTGCGTTCATGGTCATGCAAATGGCTGATGGCTTCGCTATAGCTTTGGGGTTCTGGCTCATCATCGCGGATGCGGATGAGCTTGCCCGAAAAGAGGAACACATAGAGCGAGCCGGCCAGTGCGACGATAAGGCCAACGGGCGTGATTTCGAAAATACCGAAACGCGGCTGGCCTGCGACCACCGCCATGTCGTTGACGAGCAGGTTGGTCGAGGTGCCGAGCAAGGTGGTGCAGCCGAACAGCACGACCATATAGGATAAGGGCATGAGGAAACGCTTGGGCGACAGGTTGAGCGCCAGCGCAACGTCGCGCACCACGGGCGCGGCCAGCACGACAATCGGCGTATTGTTGAGGAAACTGCCCGCACTTGCGCACGCGCCCATCATGATCCAGATGCCGAGCGCACCGACTTTTTTGCATAGCTCCACACCCTTGCGGATGGCGGCATCCAAAAGGCCCGATAATTCCATCGCATAGGCGATGACGAACAGCGCGGCGAGCGCGACAATGGCGGGGCTGGCAAAGGCGGCCTGTAATTCGACGGGGCGCACAACGCCGGTCATGAGCAGGACCGCAGCACCGCACAGCGCCACCACATCGGCGCGAATCTTGTCATGAATCAATGCGGCAATCACCGCAACGAGGACGACCAACGTGGTTATCTGCTCGAAAGTCATGACGATTCTGGACCCATAGCTTTCTTGTTTAGCGCGTGGCGTGCGATGATGCAAAATCATGCTATGCCTGTGTCATGGCCAATTTCATAGCGATTCGCGTAAAGGTCGGTAACGCATACCGGTTCGGTTTGTGCGGCGGGGCAGCGATGCTCTTGTTAGCAGGGTGTAAACCCGTGCCGTTAAACGAGCCTGCCAAAACACCGGACAAGGATTACCGCCCCGCCATGACGCCAACGGTGCAGGATCTGGCGGTCGACCGCGCGCGTTTGCTGCGCGCTATGGCCGATGCGGCTAGTGCGGCGGCGAGCGGCACCGATGACAGCAGCGCGCAAGCGGCGCTGGAAGGACGGCAGTTCATCCTTAAAATGCCGATCGGATGCGGCCCGCAAAGCAAAGAGGCGACCGGCTGGACGTATGATGCCGCGAGCCAGCGGCTGTTCCTTAGCGCCAAGCCCGATATCGACTTGGCCGGGATGCAGGCCATCGGGCTGTTGCCCAAGCCGGATGCGGCGGACAAGGCGGGAGCGCCCGCTGCGGCTGGGGAGGCCACCAAAGCGGCTGATACGCCGAATGCTTCTGACACGGTTGCGGACAAGGATAAGTCGGCGGCGGAACGGCGGCTTTCCGCCTCCGCTTTGGAGGTTGAAGCGGTCGATGGCTTCTGGGTGCCGCGCCCTTGGATGCTGGTCGATAGCTGTCCGGTGGTGACGGAAAGGCTTGTCGCTGTGCCGGAGGAAGTGGCCGCCGCTGATAAGAGCGCAGACAAAAACAAGGGTAAGGACAAGAGCGCAGTCCCCGAAACCGAGCCCGTTGCTGTGGCGACAGCGCCCGTCCCCGCCTTTGGCATCGCGCATTTCTATACAGCGCGCGAGCCGCGCACCGGTCGGCGCGGGGGGCAGGCTTATACGATCACACGCCGTATGACCGAAGGCGAACAATTTGATCCGGCCTCGTTGCGGCTTGTCATGCGCGGGCGCTTGGGGACCGGACCTTCGGGCAAGGTCATCCAATGCGCCATCCCCGATCCCGACCGGCATCCGCGCTGTATTATTTCAGCTACTTTTGACAGGGTGAGCTTTGAAAATGCAGACGGTTCCGTTATTTACGCCCAATGGGGCGGCGGCTGATGTAACTATCACGCAACTAATTGTTCCCCGAACCGTTGCAAACGGGATAATATGACAGATCGGGGACCAATTTATGACCATCACCAGCCGCCTGCTCGCCTGCACCGCTATCGGCCTTATCGCCACGCCTGTTTGGGCGCAGGATAGCAGTCAAAGCGACACCGCGCCGCGCAAAAAATCGGACTATAATGTGATGATCGGCATTGGTCCCAAGACCAAGCCTTCCTATCCCGGCGCGGATGAAAACAAGATTATCCCGCTGCCGGTCGTCAATGTGTGGCGCGATAGCGAGCGGTTTCCCGTCTCGACGCCCGATGAAAATTTCGGCCTTGCGGTGATCGGCAAGCGCGGCCAGACCTCGTTCGGCCCGACTTTGGGCTTTGCCACCCAGCGCAAGGGCAAGGATGCTATCCAAGGCTTGTCCGATGTGAAATTCGGCATGGAAGCCGGCGCTTTTGCCGAAACCTATCTTGGCCCGATGTTCCGCCTGCGCGGCGAATTACGCCAGGGCATCGGCGCGCATAAGGCGCTCACCGGCGATGTCGCCGCCGACTTTGTGGTCCGCACAAGCGACGACAAGGTCACCGCCACGATCGGCCCGCGTATGCGTTGGGCGAGCGGCAAATATAACCGTGCTTTCTTTGGCGTCGATACCGCCGATGCGGCTGCCACCGGCCTCCCATATTACCGCCCGCGCGGCGGGGTCTATGCCTATGGCGCGATGGCGGGCGCTTATTATAATTTCAACCCGAGCTGGGGCATGTTCGGCTTTGCAGGTTATGACCGCCTGACCGGCGACGCCGCCAAAAGCCCGATCGTCACCCATATCGGCAGCCGCGACCAATATTCGGCCGGGATTGCGGTGACCTACAGGTTCAAAGTGAAGCGGTAGGGGGAGAAGGGGGAAGTGGGGAGAGGTGAGATTTGCTCACGCCCTATTCCCATACCGTTAGTCCTGAGCTTGTCGAAGGACGACTATCAGGATTGGTTGGTGTGAGCCTTACCCCCGCCCTTCGACACGCTCAAGGCTAGCGGTTTTTTTGTGGGGTGATCGTTTCGTTCCCCCTCGCTATCGCCATTATCCGGGTTATCACCAACCGCCCCATCCCCGCACCGTTAGTGCTGAGCCTGTCGAAGGACGGCTATCAGGATGGGGTGGTGTGCGCCTCGCACACGCCCTTCGACATGCTCAGGGCTAACGGTTTTTTTGTGGGTTGATCGTTTATCGAAACAGGCTCAGGACTAGCGGGTAAAGAGGTGGTAGGTTCCTATATTTCAAACCTCACGTCCCACACATCATCACACCCGCAATTCCGGATCCTGTCCCGGCACGATTTCGACAATCTTGTCCCCGGCTTGCAGCGCCTGTGCCTCGGCTTCCCAGAAACCATAAGGGTTGCCGCCGCGATAGACGCGCACGCCCAATCCGCTTTTGATGGCGCTCATCGGCTTGCCGACTTCTGATGCATCGACCAACCGTTCATGCAGTTTGACGCGGCCGGTGACCGAACCCAGATCGGCCATATAGTCGGTTATATGTTCGCCTTCGACCGATCCTGCGAGGAGCAATCCGGCAAAATTGACCGGATTGATGACATTGGTTGCGCCCGCCTGCCGTGCGAGCAATTCATTGTCGCGCGCGCGGATGACGACGCTGATCGGTACGGTCGGAGCCAAATGGCGCACGGTCAGCACGACAAGTATTGACGTATCATCGCGCCCGCTTGCGGCAATCACGCTGCGCGCATTGGCGATGCGGACATCTTCCAGATATTCATCGCGCGTGACATCGCCGCTCATCACCGTGCAGCCCAGATGGTGTGCGCGCTGGAGTGCGTCTTCATCGCGGTCGATGATGACGATGCTGCGCGGATTGACGCCGCGTTCGATCAGTTCATGGACCGCTTCGCTGCCGGTTTCGCCAAACCCGCACACGACAATATGGTCCTGTAATGTTTTCTGGATCTTACCCATGCGCCATTTTTCCCATGTCCGCTTGATAACGAAATTATAAGCCGACCCCAAAAAGATCAGCACAACAAACACCCGGATCGGCGTCACGATGAGCGCGTCGAACAAGCGCGCGCGCGGCGTCACCGGGGCAATATCGCCATATCCCGTCGTAGTAATCGAGATCATAGTGAAATAGATGACATCTATGAAGCTGGTTTCGCCGTCATAGCTGTCGCGCAAGCCGTCGCGGTCAAGCCAATGGACCAGCACCGCAATGCTGACCAGCACCAGCACCGCCAGCACGCGCCAGGCAAGCTGGACCCATACCGGCGTCATCGACTTTTGCGACAAGGCGTGGAATGCCCGCGCGGGGCTGTCTTCGCTTATGCCGTCATTATCGGGTGCGCGTCCCGGCATCATAGTCCCCCCGTAACGCCCGTCATTGTGGTCCATGCTGTTCGTCAAGCACGTCATCGCGCGTGGTGATATTCCATGCCGCAACAAATACGGCGGCTACCAGTGGACCGATAAGGACGCCGTTAAACCCGAACAGGCTGATACCGCCCAAGGTCGTGACCAAAAGCAACCAGTCGGGAAGCCCGGTATCCTTGCCGACCAGCATCGGGCGCAGCACATTGTCGACCATGCTGATAACGCCAAAGCCCGCAACCAACAGGATAATCCCTTCGGTATAAGAGCCGGTCGCGAGCAGATAGATGGAGACGGGCAGCCAGATAATGCCGGTGCCGACCGCAGGAATGAGCGAGAACACGCCCATCAACACGCCCCATAATAAGGCTGCCTGTATCCCCAGCGCCCAGAAGATAACACCGCCCAGCACGCCTTGCACGATTGCGACGATCAGGCTGCCTTTGATGGTGGCGCGCGCCATGCCCATAAATTTATCGCTAATCTGCGACTTATGCTTGTCGGCGAGCGGCACCGCGCGGCGCAATTGCGCCATCAACCGGTCGCCATCGCGCAGGAAGAAAAATACCAGATAGAGCATCACACTGATTTGCAGGAACATGCCGAGCGCGTTTGATCCAAACGACACCAGCCGTCCGGCGAGCGTCTGGAAACTGCCTGCAATCATCGTGGACGCCGATTGCAGGCTTTCTTCGATAGTGCCCATGCCATTGCGTTGCAAAATGCCTTTGAGCCAGCCGGGCATTGCATCATTGATGCTGTTGCCGATGGCCTGAATGTCGATTTCGCCGCGCTGCACCGAGGTGACAATATCGACCGCCTGATCGACCAATATCCCCATAATGCCGATGGCGGGCAAAATGATGATGGCAAGGATGCCGATGGTAAAAAGCAGCGCATAAAGTGTGCGCCGCCGTGGCTTGTCATAGACGAGCTTGCGATAGGACGGCATCGCGACAATCGCGACAATCACCGCCCATAAAATAGCAGGATAGAAGGGCCAGCTAATCCAGATGAACGCGATGCTGACTACCGCCAGAAGCAGGATCATCGCCCAGCGGTCGCGTTCTTTCAATTCCATCGCCTGCCTCTTTATTTTCTTGTGGAGTTTCGCAACTCTACGCGCGAATGGCTTAGCGGTTTCCTACAGGCTTATCGACCGCTATTTTTACGCACGGCCTTTATAGGCGGGTGCGCGGACGAAATTTGGCTTATCGCCCGAACACATCGCGCAAGGCCGCGAGCGAGCCTTCATGGGTGAGGTCGAGATGGAGCGGGGTTACGGAAATATACCCATCGGCAATCGCTTCCAGATCGCTATCATGCGCGGGGGTATGTTCGACCCCGTGGAGGCCGAACCAATAATAGCGGTAACCGCGCGGGTCGGTCCCTTCGACAATCGAACCGCGGCCATAATCATGGAAGCCCTGCCGCGCGACCTTGATGCCTTTGACCGCATCGGGATCAATGGCAGGGAAATTGATATTGACCAGCGTGCGCGGGGCAAAGGGCATATCGAGCAGCGGGCGCAGCACTTTTTCGCCCCAGCTCCGTGCGGCGGCAAAGGGAACATTGTCGCCTTGGCCCTCGCGCGAATAGACCTGGCTCAACGCAATCGAGCGGATGCCCGCAAGCGAGCCTTCGAGCGCCGCCGACACGGTGCCCGAATAGGTCACATCATCACCCAGATTTGCACCGCGATTGACGCCGGACAGGATGAGGTCGGGCTTTGCATCCATCACTTTGCCGATGCCGAGCATGACCGCATCGGTCGGCGTGCCGGACACCGAATAATGCCGCTCGCCCATCTCGCCATGTTTGCGCACACGCACGGGGCGCGACAGGGTCAGCGAATGGCCCGCCCCCGATTGTTCTTCGGCAGGGGCGACGACCCAAATGTCGTCGGACAGGCTGCGCGCAATGTCCTCCAGCACGCGCAAGCCCGGTGCATGGATGCCATCGTCATTGGTGAGCAGGATACGCATGGGGCTTGGGCTTTCTATTCGGGAAAAATATGGCGTCAGGCGGGGGTCAGTGTGTCGATACCGCCCATATAAGACAAAAGTGCGGACGGCACGGTGACGCTGCCATCGGCTTGCTGGTAATTTTCAAGGATCGCCACCAAAGTGCGCCCGACCGCAAGGCCGGAGCCGTTGAGCGTGTGGACAAATTGCGTCGCTTTTTCGCCTTCGGGGCGGAAGCGGGCGTTCATCCGCCGCGCTTGGAAATCTCCGCAATTGGAGCAGGAGGAAATTTCGCGATAGGCGTCCTGCCCCGGTAGCCATACCTCAAGATCATAGGTTTTGCGCGCGGTAAAACCCATATCGCCCGAACAGAGCAGCACTTTGCGGTAGGGCAGGTCCAGTTTCTGCAGGATCGCTTCGGCGGCGGCCGTCATGCGTTCATGCTCTGCGTCCGACTGGTCGGGGGAGGTGATCGACACCAGCTCGACCTTTTCAAACTGGTGCTGGCGGATATAGCCGCGCGTGTCGCGTCCCGCCGCCCCCGCTTCCGACCGGAAACAGGGCGTGAGCGCGGTCATGCGGACGGGGAGGGTGGTCGCATCCATGATGCTGTCGCGCACAATATTGGTGAGCGAGACTTCTGCTGTCGGGATGAGCCAGCGGCCATCGGTCGTCTGGAACAAATCTTCGGCAAATTTGGGAAGCTGGCCCGTGCCGAACACCGCTTCATCGCGCACCAGCAAGGGGACGGCGGTTTCGCTATAGCCCGCCTCTTGGGTTTGCGTATCGAGCATGAATTGGGCGAGCGCGCGCTGGAGCCGTGCCATTTGCCCGCGCAGCACGGTGAAACGTGCGCCCGACAGTTTGGCCCCGGCTTCAAAATCAAGGCCCAATGCTGGGCCGAGATCGGCATGTTCTTTGGGCGTGAAATCAAAGCTGCGCGGCGTCCCCCAGCGCGCAAGCTCGACATTGTCCGCCTCGTCCGCCCCTTGCGGCACATCGGCGGCGGGGATGTTGGGGAGGGCAGTAAGAAGGTCGTTCAAATCTTCACTAGATTCAGTCATGTTGTGACTGAATATTGACATCGCATCTTTAAGCTGTGCGACTTCGAGCATTAGTGCGGACGCTTTTTCTTCCTCCTTTGCTGCCTTGGCTGCGCCTATCGCCTTCGACGCCTCATTGCGCCGCGCCTGCGCCTGCTGGTATTCGGTGAGGACCGCGCGATAATCGGCATCGAGCGCGACCAGTTTGGCCGCCTGCGGCTCCACCCCGCGTCGCGCAAGGCCTGCGTCAAAAGCGTCGGGATTTTCGCGAATGGATTTTATATCATGCATAATGGAGTGCGCTATGCCGTTGGCGCGCGGTGGACGCAAGCGCAACCAGCAAAATGTGCGGGCAAAATGGGCAGATGCTTACGCAACAAAATGGGGAGCCAACCCCCCTTGGACTGGCTCCCCGCTTTGACCGGGCCGGAGCGTGGATGGAAATCCGGCGTCGGTTATATCCTGGTCGCTATAATTTATGCGCCGTTACGGTCCTTCATAAATTTGCGACGGGCGACCAGACCGGCTGCGGCGGCGCCGAACAGCAAGATCATCGGCGGCGCGGGCACTTCGGACGGATCGCCGGAGCTGCCGCCGCCCGATGTCGTCGTGCTGTTGCCGCCCGTTGTGGTCGTGGTCGAACTTGTGGTTGTGTTGCCGTTGGACGAACTCGACGTGCTGGTCGTGGTATTGCCGTTCGACGTGGACGAGGTCGATGTGGTGGTCGACACATTGCCACTGGTGGTGGTCGAAACATTGCCGCTGGTCGTCGTCGAGCTGGTACTAGTCCAGCCGCCACCCGTCGAGGTAACAGACCCGCCGGTGGTCGACACATTACCGCTGGTCGTCGTGGTCGACGTATTGCCGCTGGTTGTGGTCGTCGAGGTCGAGTTACCGCTTGTCGTCGAAGTCGAATTGCCACTGGTGGTCGAGGTCGAGTTACCGCTTGTTGTCGTGGTCGAATTACCACTGGTTGTGGACGTCGAGTTTCCGCTGGTCGTCGATGTCGACGTTGAATTGCCGCTCGTCGTGCTGGTTGTGGTCGAACTATTGTCGGTATTGCCGCTCGTGGTCGTGGTGGTTGTCGTCGTGGTGGTCGACGGATCGGTGCCGCCGCTGCCGCCCGAGGACGAAGAGGAGGATGACGACGAGGAAGAGGAGGACGAGGAGGAAGAACTCGACCCGTTGCCGCCGCCGGTCGTGCTGATCGTGACGCTGCCGCCACCGCCGCCGCCACCGCCGCCGAAGAATCCGCCGAAGAAGCCGCCGCCGCCCCAGCCGCCGCCGCTGCTGCCGCCAATGATGATCGGAACGCCGCTGCCGCTCCAGTCACCACCACCGCCGCCATAAACGGGCGGGGGCGGCATCGGGATAGCGCGCGGTGCGGTCGAGACCACGGTGCGCGGCATCATGCCCTGGGTGACGGTGCGGGTCGTGACAACGCGGCGCGGACGCTTGATCGGCTTGACCGCTGCATAGCGGGTTGCCGCGCGCTTTTTGGCCTTCACATAACGGGTGCGTTTGCACATCGGCAGGCGTTTATTGGCCGCGGTGCGCTTGGTCACACAACGGACCGCATAACGCTTGCGCGCTTTTTTCTTCTGAACCTTGGACGCAATCTGCTTTTGCGGCTTGGGCGTTTCGGACACCTGCATCGCGCCGGTGCCGATCAACGCGCCGCCGCAAGTGCAGGCACAAAGTTTAGCAAGAGCCATCCGTACTGACATAATCACTACTCTTTCAAAATCGGTTCCGGGGGAATGTGCCGGAAATGACCGATCGCAAGATCAGCATAGCTCATTACCCCCTGAGTACCCGCATCACTGAACAGACCTTAGCGTCCAGTGCAATTCCGTTAACTCTGTTTCATAGCTCTGTGACGTAAAATGTTCACGATTTTAGGCACTAAAGCTGTGATTGTCCCATTATTGCACGAAGAATGGCGTGGTTCATAACAGAATTGCGCCACCATTCCTAATGGTTATGGTTAACGACGCTAGCGCAGCAGAAGCGGTGCGCCAAGTGATTCTCTTTGGGCTTCCGGTACGAATATACGCTAATTTACACACCCCTTTACGGCAAATCGCTCTATCCTCCGTGAAATGCTTGTGCGTCATGAAACGGCTGTCTATAGGCCGCCGCAAGCCAGCGAATGGCAGCACGGAAAAATGCGACTCCGCAAAACAAGGCGGTGCGTATTTTTAGGATATTGAGGATTTCAGATGGTCAAGACGGCGTTGGAACTGGACAGCCTCAAACAGGCCACCGAAGCAATGGACGGCGAATATCGCCCGCGTGAAGACGAAGAATTTATGAATCCGCGGCAGTTGGAATATTTCCGCAAGCTGCTGATGCAATGGAAAAAATCCATTATCGAAGAAGCCGAGCAGGTGCTGGCGCAATTACAGGATGAACCGATGCGCGAGCCTGATCTTGCGGACCGCGCTTCGTCCGAAACCGACTGGTCGATCGAATTGCGGACGCGCGACCGCCAGCGCAAGCTCATCGCCAAAATCGACGCCGCGCTGCGCCGAATTGACGAGGGCGAATATGGCTATTGCGAAGTGACCGGCGAACCGATCTCGCTCGGCCGGCTGCAAGCGCGCCCGATTGCGACCATGACTATCGAGGCGCAGGAACGCCACGAACGGCAAGAACGGGTGTCGCGCGACGATTAACCTTTTGAGGCTCCGGCGCGGGTAAAAGTTAACGCGCCGGGCTATTTTAACAGATGTGACGCAACGGGGCGGCGCTAGGGCGTGCGCCCCGTTCCATATTGCGCTCCGGTCCGCATCGTTCACCGGAAAGAGCGGGCGCGGGCGATGCGGTGGCAGCGCCGATATTTTGTGCGTTCGCGCCGCTTTTCCTGCATTTTTCGGCGCGATGTTTACCAATTTACAATGAGTTTGCCGTTATACCGGCTGCACGGGACCATGAGGTTCCAACGCTATTGAACATGGAAATGACAGGAATCATGGACAATTTCGACCGCACCCCGCCGCAGGAGGACGAAATACCGGTTTCGCCCGACCCGCAAGGCGCGGCATCCGGAGCAGAGACTGTGCCGGATAAGGTGCGCGAAATGGACCGCGATAGCCTGTTCATGCAAGGCGTCCTCTATTTGCCGGGGCAGGGACAACCGGTGACGGTGCGCGTACGCAACCTGTCGGCGGGCGGGTTGATGGCCGATTATGCGGGCGATATTGCCAAGGATAGCGCGGTCGAAATCGAATTGCGCAATGTGGGCCGCATCGCCGGACGGGTGGCGTGGGTGTCGCCCTCGCAATTCGGTCTGGCATTCGATACGTTGATTGACCCGCTTGCGGTGCGCCGCCCGATTGGCGTCAAACGCGATGATCTGTTCCGTCCGGTGGTGGTCGACCGCTATCTGAAGCGTTCGCTTTAAGACGCGAAAAGCCGCTTGCTATTTTGCTGGCAAGCCATCCGGTGGTGCGGTGCCTGTCTCTCCGAATCCAGCCCCACGACTCCGGCCCAAGGATTCTGCTAACCCCTCCTGCCCAACGAAAACGCCGCGAGAAAATTCCTCGCGGCGCAACTGGTGCGATAGCCTGTCCTTATGGACTGCTATCGTAAAAGGAAGCCCCTCAATGGGCGGCGGCCATCTCTTCTTTCAGGCGAAGTTTGCGTTTCTTGAGATCGCTCAGCACGGCTGTGTCCGGATTGGGTCGCCGTTCTTCTTCGGCGATTCTGGCATCGAGCCCTGCATGTTTGGCTTGAAGAGAAGCGATATGCGCGTTTTCCATTGGCAATACTCCTTTGGTGGGGAAAAATTCCCTCATTGGCAAATCCCTAATAAGGCCGGGTTTTATGCCCTGCCTTTGACCCTGAACCTGTGACGTTAGCGGCGCCTGTCCTTTCCTGTCCTTTCTGTCTGCGCGACTTTTGATGCGTCCGGTTTACTGTCGATGGACAAGCTGTGGCAGCGCCCGTTTTCGGGTGAGTCGCAACCAAGCTTGTAACAGGAATGAAACATATATTTCCGCCTTTGTCTCTATCCATTATCGCCCCCTTCGACAAAGCGCCCATCGGGCATGACGAGGCGTGGGGGCGTTGGTTTTTTTCTGGCCGGCTTGCCGTGCATCCTTGGTGCCACCTTCGCGCTTAACCCGCGCACCAATGCTTGCCAGCCGACCCGCCATTGTGGATAAGGGACCATAAGAGAGAGGCGCTGCGTCGGAACGCGGGGCGGGGGCGTTGGCATGACACAGGAAGAAATCCTTCACCGGCTGGAAAATCTGAAGGTCGAACATCGCGATCTGGACCATGCAATCCACGCGCTCGGCACCGGCGGGGTGCCCGACCAGTTGCAGCTTGCGCGCCTTAAAAAACGCAAATTATTGTTGAAGGACGAGATACGCTGGCTCGAAGACCAGTTACTCCCCGATATTATTGCGTGAAGGATTATAGCGAAGCGGGGCAGCCGTGCGGGCGCGGCACCTTTGGAAAAACTAACCCTTTTTGGGACAAAGGGAATTTACCATCTTATTTTAGCTTTTGTTTGCTTGCCCGGAGTCCTGCAAAGAGGCACTAGACCGATGCGATGATGGATGATTTTACCGATCAGGGCGCGCCCGGCGCCATATCATCCGGCTCCGGCTCCGATTTCGACAGGGCGGAGGCGGAAGGCATGGTTGCGGCCATGCCCGTGGCGCTGCGCCGCTCGGTCATCGAAAGCCTCTATACCGAAGCCATGCTGCTCGCCGACGAAGTGCGCGCTTATTTTGAAAGTTCGGGGCTGGAACAGCGTCAGACGCTCGACCCGTTATTGCGCATCGGCTTTAGCTGTGAATCGCTGAAAACCACGACGCGGCTGATGCACATCATTGCCTGGCTGTTGACACAACGCGCGATAAATGCGGGCGAAATTACAGAAGCCGAAGCGCGCGCGCATGACCGGATGCTGGATGAAGCGGTGCCGAGCGATGCGGGCATTTGCGCCTCGCTCCCCGATCAGGCGCGGCTGCTAATCGTGTCGAGCGAGCAGCTTTATAAACGCACCTTGCGGTTGCAGGAGCAATTTCTCCAAGGGGTGCCGCCGGTCGATAGCCCCGTCCATCACCTGTTTGCGCGGCTTTCCCAAGCTTATTAAAGCCATAGCGTTTGGCTGTTGCCTTACGCACACAGTCCGTCGCATTCCAACCCAAGTTAATGCAAAGCATATTTGCGTTAATGAAAACTGCAGTATAGGGTTGCGCGTGAGGGTCCAAGGAAGATGGCGGCGCATTGCCTGCCTCCATCCGAAACGAAAAGGCTTTTTTTGCTCGTGAACGCTCAGTGGACGGATCGACACGTGCGAATGACTGTCCGGAATATACGTCATGCCCTGATGGGCGGTGCGGCCATATTCTGTATGGCGGGCATAGCCGTGCCTGTCACCGCGCAAGCCGAGCCTGCCCAGCCTAGTTCAACGCCGCCCGCCAATACGCCGGGTCAAGGCAATATTGTCGAAGTCACGCTGCCGACGTTCAGCGACCTCACGACGCTTGACCCCGAAGCGCCGCTTGACCCGATGCCTGATGTGCCGGTGACCTGGCCCGACATGGCGCAGCCGATGGCCGCGCTCCCGCCGAGCCTCAGCGACGAGGCGCTCGCTGCCGCTGCCAATCGCGGCAATATTCCGGGCCTCCCACCCATCGAGATGGCCCAGCCCGGCACCGGTAATGGCGCAACCCCCGGCACCCCGCCGCCGGTCGATATGGCGCAGACAGATGCGGAGAAAGACCGCGATGCGCTCTTTTCCGATGCCGCGACCGAACGGCGCTATGGCGTCAAGGTCGAAGGGCCGGAGCCTGCGGTCAATGATGCGTTCAAGGCGCGCTTTGCCGGGCTTTCGGAACTCGACGCTAAGGATGGCGATGAAGCCAATATCGCCCAGATTAACCGCCGCGCGCGCAATGACCATGAAACGCTCATGCAGATGCTGCGCACCGACGGCTATTATGGCGGCAAGGTTGATGTCGCCATCGAACGCCCGCAGGGCTCGAACAAGATTGCTGTAACCTATACGGTAACGCCGGGCGAACGCTTCGCTTATGATGAAGTGAAGGTGCGCGGGCTTGAAACCACGGGGCAGGATGAGCCCCGTTTCCGCGAGGCCTTTGGCGTCAATGTCGGCGATCCGGTCGATGCGGACGAATTGAAACTCGCGCAAAATTCGCTGCTCACCGATATGCAGGAAAATGGCTATCCGTTCGGCAAGGTCAGCGAAGAAAGCGTTGTGGTCGATCATGCCAAGCAAGCGGGCCAGCTTGACCAACCGGTCGAACCCGGCGGCAAGCGCAATTTCGGCAATATCGTGTCGAGCGGCACCAAGCCGTTCGGCGCGGACCATATGCAAACCATTGCGCGCTTTGACCAGGGCGAAGTCTATAAAGCCTCGATGGTCGAAGACTTACGCCGCGCGCTGATCGCGACCGGGCTGGCCTCCTCGGTGCAGATCAAGCCGGTCGAATCCGCTTCGCCCGATCAGGTCGATATTGAAGTGGCGATGACACCTGCGCCGCCGCGCACTATTTCGGGCCAGCTTGGCTATGGCACCGGCGAAGGCTTCCGCGCCGAAATCGGCTGGGAACATCGCAATATGTTCCCGCCCGAAGGCGCGGTCCTGGTGCGTGTGGTCGGCGGGACGCGCGAACAATTAGGTTCGCTGCGTTTCCGCCGCAATAATTTCGGGCAGCGCGACCGTGTCTTTTCGGTCGAAGCCTTGGCGAGCCATCTCGACCGCGATGCCTATGACGCGCGCACCATATCGTTGAGCGCCTCGCTTGAACGCCAGTCGAACCTCATCTTCCAGAAAGAATGGACCTGGTCGCTGGGCGCGGAATTGATTGCGACCGACGAACGTTCTTATGTCGAAGCGATTGGCGGGGATTTGCGGCGCACCTATTTCATCGGGGCGATCCCGATGAGCCTTTATTATGACAGCACCGACGACTGGCTGGACCCGACCAGCGGTTTCCGTCTGGGTGGGCGCGTGTCGCCGGAATTGTCGTTCAAGGGCGGCACTTTCCCTTATGTCCGCGCGCAAATCGACGGCAGCTATTATTATCCGGTCAGCGAAAATATCGTGCTCGCAGGACGCGCGCGCTATGGCACGATTGTGGGGTCCGGTGACAATGAACTGGCGCCCTCGCGCCGCTATTATGCAGGCGGCGGCGGATCGGTGCGTGGCTATGGCTATCAATCCATCGGCGCGCGCGACATTGACGGCAAGCCGTTGGGCGGCAAGGGCTTGGCCGAATTGTCGATCGAAGCACGCATCCGTCTGCGCGGCATCATGGGCGGCAATCTTGGCATTGTGCCCTTCTTTGACGCGGGCAATGTTTATACCAATGCCTATCCCGACCTGTCCGGTTTCCAGATGGGGGCGGGGATAGGGCTTCGTTACTATAGTATGTTCGGGCCGATCCGTATCGACCTTGCTACCCCAATCAACCGCCGCCAAGGGGATCCCTGGGTCGCGGTCTATGTGTCGTTGGGGCAGGCCTTTTGAACGACATAATCGACGAGATCATTCCGCCGGGGCCGCCAGAAACACCGAAAAAGCGTCGGTGGCGGGTGCGGGTTGCGCGCTGGATGCTATTTTTCGGCTTGCTGCCGTTGCTGCTGATTGGCGGGATTGCGTTCCTCCTCGATACGCAACCCGGCCACCGCTTCATCATCGACCGCATCGAAGAGCAAAATCCCAAATCTGGTTTGAAGATAAAGGTCGGGCGGATTGACGGCTCCATTTATGGCCGCGCGACCATCCGCGATCTGCAATTGGGCGATCCCGAAGGCATTTTCTTCACCGCAAACGAAGCCAAGCTGGACTGGAATCCGGTGCGTTTCGTGTTCCAGAACACGCTCGACATTGATGATTTATGGGTTGCGAAAGCAGACTTGTTGCGGATGCCCGCACTCATTCCGGACGACGAGAAAAAGTCGATCCTGCCCGGCTTCAACATCCGCCTTGGCCATTATAAGGTTGACAGGCTGGTGCTCAATGAATCGATTGCGGGGCGTTTTTATGCCGTCGGGCTGGACGGCAAGGCCGATGTACGCGGGGGCCGCGCCGATGTTAACCTCGCCATCCAGTCGCTCGATACCAAGGATAATGCACGCATCGCGCTGATCGCGGTGCCGGACGAAAATATCTTTGATATTGATGCCAGCCTGTCCGCGCCCGACAATGGCATATTGGCGGGGATGACGGGCATCAAAAAGCCCATCGGCCTTGCGCTCAAGGGCAATGGTAGCTGGTCCAAATGGACCGGCGCTTTGTCCGCCAAGACCGATAAGCAGGAGCTGGCGTCGCTGTTCCTGACCGCGACCGAGGGCCGCTATACCGCCAAGGGTAAAATCCACCCCGAATATGTGGTCGCACCCGGCATGATCCAGCGCATCACGCGCGGCGGTGTCGATGTCGATATTAACACCCTTTATAAGGATAATGTCGTCGATGGCCGCTTTGCGTTCAAATCGGCGGCGCTGTCGGCGACTGCAACCGGGGTTGCCAGCCTCAAAGACCGCCGCTTCGTCGGCATGAATATCGACAGCCGCGTCATCCGGCCGCAAGCCTTGATGACGTCGATGAAGGGACGCGATCTGCGCGCAACCTTGCGGCTCGACGGGCCGTTCATGGCCCCGCGCTATAATTATCGCATCACTTCCCCGCGCATGGAGTTTGGCCGTAATATATTGAATACAGTCGATATTCGCGGCACCGGCAACTGGTCGGCTGGCACCATCCAGTCGATCCCGATGCGTGCGAGCGTTGCGAGCATCACCGGCAATGGCGAGATGGCCGATGCGCTTACCCGCAATGTGACGGTCGATGGCACTTTCCGCCTGCGCGGCAACGAGCTATCGAGCAATTTGATGCAGGTGCGCACCAGCCGCATTAACGGCCAGATGGTCGTTAATGCCGACCTGTCGAGCGGACGCTATAATGTCGGCTTTGATGGCCGCTTGCCGGGCTATGAAATTCCGGGGCTGGGCCGCGTCGATATTGTCAGCAAGTTGAAAGTCTCGCCGCTCGATAGCGGCATCAATGTCGCCGGCAATGCGGTGGCGCAGGTAACGCGCCTCGACAATAGTTTCTTCAAGACTTTGGCGGGCGGCAATCCGCGCCTTACGACCGATTTGGTGATGACGCCGGACGGGCGCTTGGCGCTTAATCGTTTGCGCATCACCTCACCTTTGCTCACCGCGACGGCGAACGGCTATCGCCGCCCTGACGGCACATTCCATTTCACCGGCACCGGCACCCATCGCCAATATGGTCCGCTAAAAATCACTTTGGACGGCGATATTACGCGGCCCAAGGTGGACCTGTTCCTCGCGCGGCCGATGGATGCGGCGGGCTTGGCCGATGTAGAGGTGCATCTTCTCCCCAATGCGCAAGGCTATCGCTATACCGCACAAGGCCAGTCGCGGCTTGGCCCGTTCACCAGCAATGGCGCAATTTTGCTGCCTGCAAATGGCGATACGGTGATCGACATAGCCGCACTCACGGTTGCCGAAACCACCGCGAGCGGCAAGCTGCGACCCGTCACCGGGGGCATGGCTGGAACGCTCGCAATTACCGGCGGCGGGCTTGACGGCACACTCGACCTTGGCGTGCGCGGCGGCGTGCAGGAAGTGGTGATGGACCTCACCGCCAAGGACGTGAATTTCCCCGGACCCCCGCCCGTCAGAATTGGCGAAGGCACGATCCGCGGCACTGCGCGTCTGCTCGACAACGGGCCGGTGATTGTCGGTCAGGTCGACCTCACCCGCGTCGAAGGCTTTGGCTATAAGGCGCGGCACTTGAAGGCCGATATTCGCGACCTGCGCGGGCTTGGCGATATGACCAAGCTCACCATAGACGCTACCGTCGATGCCGAGGGCGTCGAAGGCAGCGGCATCCGCTTTTCGACCATCAAGGGCGAAGTTAAAATGGTCGATGGCGTCGGCGGAGCGACCGGCCAGTTCGTCGGCGTCGGCCCGCGCGGCATCAGCTTTAGCGGCAATGCGCAATTCAGCCCCAATGCGATCCGTGTGACGGGTTCAGGGACGCTCGCAGGCCGTCCGGTGACATTCAAATATCCGCTATTGCTCGAACGCGAAGGCGCTGGCTGGCGCTTGGCGGCGACCGAAATCCTTTATGGCGGCGGCTCGATCCGTGTCGCAGGCCTGTTCGGCGGGGAGGCAACCGAGGTGGATGCGGCGCTTAAAAATATGCCGCTGTCGCTGCTTGATGCGATCAACCCGACCTTGCAGCTTGGCGGCATCGCCAATGGTGTGGTGCAATATCGTGCGCCCGCGCGCGGCGCGCCGACGGGGCAGGTGGAATTGCGCGTGACCAACCTCACCCGCTCCGGCCTTGCGCTCGCTTCCAAACCGGTGGACGCGGCGATTAATGCGGTGCTGGACAGCGACAGCGCCTCGATGCGCGGCGTCATTGTAAGCGACGGGCAGACGATTGGCCGCATCCAGGCCAAGGCGACCCCGCTCGGCGGCAGCAATAATCTGATGGAACGGCTGATGAACGCGCCGCTGTTCGCGCAGGCCCGCTATAATGGCGCGGCGGATACGCTGTGGCGCTTGACCGGCGTTGAAGCGGTCGACCTGTCCGGCCCCGTTGCCATTGCGGCGGATGTGTCCGGCACGCTTGCCAATCCGGATATTGACGGGGCGGTGCGCGCGAAAAATGCGCGGCTGGAAAATGCGGTGACCGGCACCGTCGTCACCAATGTTTCAACCGTGGGCCGCTTTAACGGCTCCAAGCTGGAACTGCGCGAATTTAGCGGCGAGACCAAGGATGGCGGCAAAGTCACCGGCAGCGGCACGTTCGAACTGTCGGCCGAGCGCGGCTTTGCGATGAACCTCAACATCGACGCGGAAAAAGCCTTGCTCATCGACCGCGACGATATGACCGCGGTTGTGACGGGCCCTGTCCATATGCAAAGCGATGCGAGCGGCGGCATTATCGAGGGCAATCTGATCCTCAATGAAGGCTCGTTCGTGCTGGGGCAGGCGACCGCTGCCGAAGCCTTGCCTGTCATCAATGTGCGCGAAATCAACAAGCCGGGCGAGGAAGGCTTTGACGACCAGCAACTCGCGCTGACTCCGACCATGCCCTGGCGCTTCGACATCACCGCCAAGGCCGATGACGGCCTGCGCGTGACCGGCATGGGGCTGAACAGCATCTGGGCGGCGGATCTTCTTATCAGCGGCACCGTGACCGAACCGCGTATATTGGGTTCGGCAACGCTGATGCGCGGCGATTATCAATTTGCTGGCCGTCTGTTCGAACTGGAAAAGGGCGACATCACCTTTACCGGCACCGTCCCCGCCGACCCGATCCTCGACATTACCGCGGTCAGCGATGTGAGCGGTCTTAATGCGACCATCTCGATTGCGGGGACTGGGCAAAAGCCGGAAATCACTTTCTCGTCGGTGCCTGCGCTCCCTGAAGATGAACTGCTCTCGCGCATCCTGTTTGGAGAATCGATCACCAATATTTCGGTGACAGAAGCCGCTCAGTTGGGCGTTGCGGTTGCGAGTCTGCGCGGCGGAGGCGGGCTGGATCCGATCAATGCGTTGCGCGATGCCATCGGCCTTGACCGCCTGCGCATCCTGTCGCCCGATGAACTGACGGGCCGCAAGACCGCGATTGCGGCGGGCAAATATATCACCCGCAAACTTTATGTAGAGGTCATCACCGACGGGCAGGGCTATAGCGCAACCCAAACCGAATTCGCGATCACCCGCTGGCTGTCGATTTTGGGATCGGTTTCAACAATCGGTCGCCACTCGATCAACCTCAAAGCAGAGAAGGATTATTGAGGAGGTGTTTCGAGAATAGGGAAGTGGTGAGGTAAGAAGTGAGGTGAGAGGTAAGACGTTTCACCAGCATTACCCGTTACCCGCTTCCTGCCTCAACCTCCATCGCGTCACATCCCCCATCTCCGTTCGTCCTGAGTAGGCTCGAAGAGCCGTATCGAAGGACAGACAAACTGTGAGCGTAAGCCCTTCGATACGCCTCTTGCGGGGCTACTCTGGGCGAACGGGTGGGGTGGCGCTTTCACAAGAGCGGCTAGGGGCTTCCAAAAAGATTTCACGCAGAGACGCAGAGGGCGCGGAGAAATAGAGGTGTGCGGCGCGTTGGGGCTATTCCCATAAAGTCTGTTTTCTCGGCAAATTTTTTTGTCGTTTTTTCCTGCCCCCGCTTCTGCGCTTATCTTATTCATTCTCTCTTTTCTCTGCGTCCTCTGCGCCTCTGCGTGAACCATCCCCCTTTTCTTCGCGCCTCCGCGACTCCGCGTGAAATTCTCGATTCTTTAAGGGATACCGCGCATCTCTCTTCCCCCGCACGACGCCCATGCAAAGGGCAAGAAAATTTACTCTGCCTTCTCCCGCGACAGCCTTGTCATCAAAATTGCCGCGCGTTTGGCTTGGCGCTTGATGCTGTCGAGGTCGACCGTCTCGCCCGGCGCATGGTCGCCGCGGCTCACGGTGCCAAGTCCGACCAGCCCGTCCACATCTTGCGCAACAAAGCTTATGTCACCCGCGCCGCGCTTCAACGGGTCAAGCGCGGCCATTTCGGGCAAGCCCATATCGCGGTTGACCCCGTTCAGCTTGGCGAGCAGCGCCTTATTGCCTGCGGTCGGCGCCATCGCCGGATAAGCGCCTTGGTCGAACTGGATGTCCGCGCCGGTTTTGGGGGCATGGGCCGCGACAATCGCCTTCATCTTGGCGACAACACGGTCGGTCTGTTCCTGCGACAAAGTGCGGAAATCGCCGCGCGCCATCGCGATGGAGGGGATGATATTGGTCTTGCCCTTGGCCTCGATACGGATGCCATCCTTATCGAGCGTGGCCTCCTGTCCCCCTGCGATCAACCCGACATTGAAGGTCAGATTGGGTTCGGGCAATTCGGTGCGGAAGCGCGCGATAATCCGCGCCATTTCGTAAATCGCACCGTCCCCGGCTTCGGGCGTAAAAATGCCCGAGCTATGCCCGGTTTCGCCGCGTGTCGTCAGCCGCCAGCTGTTTGACGAGCGCCGCGCGATGCTCCCCATATCCTTGCCGCCATCGACCGACAGACCTTCAAAATCAAGCGCCACATCGGCGCGCTTGCCCGCCGCGATCAGGCTCGCGCGCGCGGTTTCGATGGGGTCGCCGGAATCTTCTTCATCGCCTGTCAACACGATTTCGATATTCGCATCTTTAAGCGTTCCGGCAGCCTGCATCGCGCGCAAGGCCGATACAATCACGACCATCCCGCCCTTATCATCGCCAGCGCCGGGTCCTTCGGCTTCATCCTTGCCTGCCTCTTTGCGGCGGGTGAATGTCTGGAAGGGCGAATCCGGTTCAAACACCGTATCCAGATGCCCGATGAGCAGCAATTTTTTGGTGTCCGCCTTGCCCTTTTTGGTCGCGATCAAATGGCCCGCACGACCGGTTGCGGTCATATCCTCCCAGCGCACCGTAAATCCCAAGGGTTCCAGCTCGGCGCGCATCATGTCGGACACCGCTTTGACGCCCGCTAAGTTAAGGCTACCGCTATTCTGGTTGACCAGCTTTTCAAGCAGCGCGACCGAACGTTCATATTCGGCATCGACCGTTGCGGCCATACGCTGTTCGGGTGCGGTCAGTTGCGCCGAGGCAGGCATCGCCGTACCTACCAGCAACAAGGCCATCATCGCTGTGCGGAATGTCATATCCTTGCTCCCCGTCTTTTGTGTCTCCTGTTGTCGTATCGTGCTGGAGCCTAGCTGACCATGCCCAACCGAAAGGACTGCCCCACGCAGGCATTTCGATTCAATATTTTCGCTTTGTTACGCTTCGACCGAACCGTCAGTAGAGCATGTGTCTAAGATATCTCGCAAAATCTACTGAACGTCCCTTAGCACATCAAAGCAAAAATTTGCGGCGTTTTCAACGTTCGCGTGTGCATGAATATTCACATTATAGTTGAATTGCATAGATTCATCGCGAAGAAATGTAAGTAAAATATTGACTTGATCATGCACCTGACGATAGTTTTGAGATAGTGAAACTAGTTCACTAGCGTGCTTTCTACCATTCGAACTTGATAACATATAATATATGTCAAAAGCATCACGTGTTCTTTTCTTAATTTTAACGCTTTCGCACTTAGAAAGGATAAAGGCAGAAGCGGATAGCAAAGGTATGCTATGTTCATATGTATTTTCATCTAAGTCGATTCCTAAAAGCGGTATATTGGTAAATAGATTTTTTTCATATACGATCTTAGCAGAACGGAATGCGATCGACTTGGCAAACCTTGACCCTCTCGGATCATAGTCGTCCCGCACTCCCAAATCGAATATATCGTTGAACATTTGCTCTGGTTCAGAATTTTCAACGGGGTGCATTAGATCTACGTTGAAGACAAACTCTTGCTTTCCGACCGACGCATTACGTAGAAGTTGAAATTCATGTTTTGCGGAAGGTCTGAAATCGTTCTCGAAAAGAGCCCGGGTAGCAAGTCGAACGGATTCAAGATTATCGACCAAGAGAACATCAACATCGCGTGTACCAGGATGTTTTAGGTAGGGATGATCTGATTCAATCAGAAGCGGAACCCACCCTCCTGCTATAACGTAACGTAATTTGGTCTTATTGAGAGTGCCTACGACTGTCAGCAGTAATGATTTACATGCGTCGTTAAGGTCACTGTATAACATGGTTTTTCTCTCTTTGAATGACTCCATAAACTACATAAATTTACAACAATATGTTCAAATACGCCAATAAAAAACCTCGGAGCTGTTCGTCCCGAGGTTTTTTAGTTACTCATCGGTTGACCGATTATCCGCTATAATACATGTCGAATTCGACCGGGCTGGGGGTCATGTCGAAGCGGTAGACTTCGTCCCATTTGATGCCAATATAGGCTTCGATCTGGTCCTTCGAGAAGACATCGCCTTTGAGCAGGAAGTCATGATCCGCTTGGAGCGATTCCAACGCTTCGCGCAAGGATGCGCATACGGTCGGGACTTGCTCCAACTCGGCGGGCGGCAGGTCATAGAGATTTTTGTCCATCGCATCACCGGGGTGGATCTTGTTCTGGATGCCATCAAGCCCCGCCATCAAAATCGCGGCATAGCAGAGATAGGGGTTCGCCAGCGCATCGGGGAAACGGAATTCCACGCGCTTGGCCTTCGCGCCCGCCCCATAAGGAATACGGCATGAGGCCGAGCGGTTGCGGCTCGAATAAGCGAGCAGCACCGGCGCTTCAAAACCCGGAACCAGCCGCTTATAGCTATTGGTGGTGGGGTTGGTGAAGGCATTCAGCGCCTTGGCGTGTTTGATAACGCCGCCGATAAAATAGAGCGCCATGTCGGAGAGGCCCGCATAGCCATTGCCCGCGAACAAAGGCTCCTTACCGTTCCAGATCGAGATATGGGTGTGCATCCCCGACCCGTTATCATCCTTGATGGGCTTGGGCATGAAGGTTGCCGATTTGCCATAAGCATGGGCGACCTGATGCACGACATATTTGTAAATCTGCATCCGGTCGGCGGTTTCGGTGAGCGTGCCAAATGTCATGCCAAGCTCATGCTGGGCGGCGGCGACTTCATGGTGATGCTTGTCGCAAGGGAGCCCCATTTCGAGCATCGTCGCGACCATTTCGCCGCGAATATCGACGGCGCTATCCACCGGAGCCACGGGGAAATAGCCGCCCTTGGCGCGCGGGCGGTGCCCCATATTGCCGCCTTCATATTCGCGGCTGGTGTTGGTGGGCAGTTCAATGTCGTCAAGGTGGAAGCTGCTATGGTTATAGCCGCTGGAAAAACGCACATCGTCGAACATGAAAAATTCGGCCTCGGGGCCGACATAGACGGTGTCGCCAATGCCCGTGGTTTTGACATAGGCTTCGGCGCGCTTGGCGGTCGAGCGCGGGTCGCGGCTATAGAGTTCACCGGTTGCGGGATCGACCACATCACAGAAGAGGATGAGCATCGGCGTTGCGCTGAACGGGTCGACATAGACGGCTTCGAGATCCGGTTTCAGCACCATGTCGCTTTCGTTGATCGCCTTCCAGCCTTCGATGGAGGAGCCATCGAACATCAGGCCGTCGGTCAGCTCATCCTCGCCCATCGCGCTCGCGCACATGGTGAGGTGCTGCCACTTGCCCTTGGGGTCGGTGAAGCGGACATCGACCCATTCAATCTCTTCATCCTTGATGCGGGCGAGAATGTCTGCGGGTTTCACTTTTGACATGGGAATTGGAGCCTTCCTGCGATGTGGGTTTGTTGGTTTGTTCGGGTATTTGGTGGTCTTGATATTTGCGTTATTAAATTCCGCTAGCCCTGATTAAATCCCGTTAGCCCTGAGCCTGTCGAAGGGCGTTTATCGGTATCACACCCCGTCCTTCGACAAGCTCAGGACTAGCGGGGTTGGGGGCATCAATAGACGGGTTCGGGCGGGCATCAATGGATTGCCCTTTAAATCGCGTCACTGTCACGCTCACCCGTGCGGATGCGCAGCGCGCTTTCGACAGGGAGCACGAAAATCTTGCCGTCGCCGATGCGGCCGGTTTGCGCGGCTTGCGCGATGGCTTCGACGACGCGCGGGGCAAGGTCGTCATCGACCACGACTTCAAGCTTCACCTTGGGGAGGAAATCGACGACATATTCGGCGCCGCGATAGAGTTCGGTATGGCCCTTCTGACGGCCAAAGCCCTTGGCTTCGGTCACGGTGATACCGCTCACGCCGACTTCATGCAGCGCCTCTTTGACCTCGTCCAGCTTGAACGGTTTGATGATCGCCTCGATCTTCTTCATTATCGTCCCCTTTTCGAGCGCGCCCCCGCAAGGGAATGGAAGCGCGCGCATATATGCTGCACCGCACTATGCGAAGAACGTGCCAATTGGCGAATCGTTGGAGGATGGGTGTGGGAGAGGGTGTAGCGTAGCGATGACTGCCTAAAATTTAGGCAGTCCGGCCAAAGTGAGCCTAAATTTTAGGCACCCGCTCAATAAGGCGGTTTATGTTTCCCCGTAGGGCTCTCTGTGAAGATTTCGCAGCCGGTTTCGGTGATGCCGATACTATGTTCAAATTGTGCCGAAAGGGTGCGGTCGCGGGTGACGGCGGTCCAGCCATCGTCTAATATTTTGACACCATCCTTGCCGATATTGATCATCGGTTCGATGGTGAAGAACATACCGGGGCGTAGTTCAGGGCCGGTGCCCGCGCGGGCGGCGTGGACGACTTCGGGGGCGTCGTGGAAAATGGTGCCAAGGCCATGCCCGCAAAAATCGCGCACCACGCCATAGCGGTATTTGGACGCATAATCATAAATAGCCGCGCCAATATCGCCGAGGAAATTGCCGGGTTTGGCCTGCTCGATGCCAATCATCAGGCAATCATAGGTCACATCGACCAACCGCTTGGCTTTGATCGACACATCGCCGACCAGATACATACGGCTGGTGTCACCGTGCCAGCCATCGACAATCGGCGTCACATCAATATTGATAATGTCGCCCTCTTTTAACGGCTTATCATTGGGGATGCCGTGGCAGATGACATTGTTGATCGAGGTGCAACAGCTATGCGTATAGCCACGATAGCCGAGCGTTGCGGGGATGCCGCCGCCCGCCACGGTCATTTCGCGCACCTTGTCGTCAATCTGCGCGGTGGTGACGCCGGGCTGGACGAAATCCGTCATGGCGTCCAATATTTCCGCAGCTAACCTGCCTGCCTTGCGCATCCCGGCAAAGCCTTGCGCATCGTGGAGTTTGATTGTCCCGTCGCGCTGCGCAACGCTGTTTCCTGTCATCACCTGATATTCAACCATCCAGCCGATATAGCGATGAACGGATGACTTTGCGAGAGGGGAGAAACGGGCTAAGCCTTGTAGACATGACTGACGCCCCATCCCCTCCGAGCGGCTCGCCGCGCATCTGGACCGCCGGCATCGCCATTATCGGCGATGAAATCTTGTCAGGGCGCACCCAGGATAAAAATATCGCGCAAATTGCAACTTGGCTCAATGTCCAGGGCATCCGCCTGCGCGAGGTGCGCGTGGTGCCGGATGTCGAGGACGAGATTGTCGCCGCCGTCAATGCGCTCAGAGCGCGCTATGATTATATCTTTACCACCGGCGGGATCGGCCCGACGCATGACGATATTACCGTCGATGCGATTGCCAAGGCGTTGGGCGTGGGCGTTGTCATCCACCCCGAAGCGCGCGCGACGTTGGAACGTTATTATACCGATAGAGGCGGGCTTAACGAAGGGCGGCTCAGAATGGCGCGGGTGCCGGACGGTGCGGACCTTATCCCGAACCCCATGTCGGGCGCGCCGGGCATCCGCATCGGCAATTTATTCATCATGGCAGGGGTGCCGCATATTACCGCAGGGATGCTCGCGGGACTGGATGGCACCTTGGAAGGCGGTGCGCCGCTCCAGTCGGTAACTTTGGGTGCCTTTGCCCCCGAAAGCGAAATTGCCGCGATGCTGGAAGCGGCCGAACGCAACCATCATGGCTGTCAGGTCGGGAGCTATCCTTTCTATCGTCAAGGCAAGGTCGGCGGCAATTTCGTGGTGCGTTCGACCAGTCTGGCCGACGCGCAAGCCTGTGCAGAGGAAATTGCGGCGGGCTTGGTCGCCTTGGGCTATGACTATGTGGCAGGAGGTATTGAATGAACATCATGCGTTTGATGACGCGCGGCGCGCTTATGGTCGCTGGCTGTGCCGCGCTTGCGGGTTGTGCGACGCCGGAAACGCGGCTGCGCAACGGACTGTATAATGCGGGCCTGTCCAAGCCCATGTCCGCCTGTATGGCCCAACGCATGGTCGACCGGCTTTCGCTCGAACAGTTGCGCAAATTGACCGCACTCGAATCCATGCGCGGCAAGAATATCGGCGATATGAGCATCGACCAGTTTCTTCACCGCGTGCGGGCGCTTAAAGACGGGGAAATTTTAGGTGTCGCCACCTCGTCGGCGGCAATTTGTGCGGTGTAACAGCTTTAGAGCCACCATTAGACCAATTTCCTAGGTCCAAGGCCTTTTCATCCGCGTCCTGCTGTGCTTAAGCGCGGGCAAGTTTTTATCGGACTCGAAACATCCGCCCTTCAAGCAGGAGACAGTTTTCATGAACATTCACGAATATCAGGCCAAGGAATTGCTCGCAAAATTCGGCGTGCCTGTACCCGCCGGTGTGGCCGCGATGACCGTGGAAGAAGCGGTCAAGGCCGTCGATAGCCTCCCCGGCCCGCTTTATGTGGTCAAAGCGCAAATCCACGCCGGTGGCCGTGGCAAGGGCAAGTTCAAGGAACTCGGCCCCGATGCCAAGGGCGGTGTGCGCCTTGCCAAGACCAAAGAAGAGGTTGAAGCGGCGGCCAAGGATATGCTCGGCAACACGCTCGTCACCATCCAGACCGGTGCCGAAGGCAAGCAGGTGCAGCGCCTTTATGTGACCGACGGTGTGGACATTGCCAAGGAATTTTACCTTGCATTGCTCGTTGACCGTGCCAGCGGCCGTATCGCTTTTGTCGCCTCGACCGAAGGAGGCATGAACATCGAAGATGTGGCGCATGACAGCCCCGAAAAAATCCACACCATCACGATTGATCCGGCCACCGGTCTCCAGGCGCATCATGGCCGTGCGGTTGCGGCGGCGCTCGACCTTACCGGCGACCTTGCCAAGCAGGCGGCCAATGTTGCGGCCAAGCTGTATGATGCGTTCATCGGCACCGATGCCGAACAGATTGAGATCAACCCGCTCGCTGTCACCGATGATGGCAAGCTGCTCGTTCTCGACGCCAAGGTCGGTTTTGACGGCAACGCCATGTTCCGCCACCCCGACATTGCCGAACTGCGCGACCTTACCGAAGAAGATGCGATGGAAATCGAAGCGTCGAAATATGACCTCGCTTACATCAAATTGGACGGCAATATCGGCTGTATGGTGAACGGCGCGGGCCTTGCGATGGCGACGATGGACATCATCAAGCTGAACGGCGAATTCCCCGCAAACTTCCTCGATGTTGGCGGCGGTGCTTCCAAGGAAAAGGTGACGGCGGCGTTCAAGATTATTTTGAATGACCCGGCAGTAAAAGGCATCCTCGTCAACATCTTTGGCGGCATTATGAAATGCGACATCATTGCCGAAGGCATTGTGGCCGCAGCCAAGGAAGTCAATTTGTCGGTTCCGCTGGTCGTGCGTCTTGAAGGCACCAATGTCGATTTGGGCAAGGAAATCCTCGCCAATTCGGGTCTGCCGATTGTGCCTGCTAACGACCTTGGCGATGCCGCGCAAAAGATCGTGGCCGAAGTGCGCAACGTCGCCTGATCCGGTTTTACGGTCCGGCGGGGGCGAGGTTTGGCAACCAGCGTTGAACCAAAGCTTGCCTCCGCCGGACGGTCAAATATTGACGTTAACGTGAACGTCAACTACGCTGTCTCTAGTGAAGCGCGATTCATTGGGAAAGGATAGGAAAGATGAAAGTCCTGGTACCCGTAAAACGGGTGATCGATTTTAACGTAAAGCCGCGGGTGAAGGCGGATGGCACGGGCGTTGACCTTGCCAACGTCAAGATGAGCATGAACCCGTTTGACGAAATTGCGGTTGAAGAAGCGATCCGCCTCAAAGAAAAGGGCGTTGCGACGGAAATCATTGCCGTGTCGGTCGGTCCGGCCAAGGCGCAAGAAACGCTGCGCACCGCGCTCGCGATGGGCGCTGACCGCGCTATCCTCGTGGAAAGCGATGCCGAAGTCGAACCGCTCGCCGTCGCCAAATTGCTGAAAGCGATTGTCGATGAAGAACAGCCCGGCCTTGTCATCCTCGGCAAGCAGGCGATTGACGATGATTCGAACCAGACCGGCCAGATGCTCGGCGCGCTGACCGGCTGGGGCCAGGGCACGTTCGCGTCCAAGGTCGAAGTGTCTGGCGACACGGTGGCGGTGACCCGCGAAGTCGATGGCGGTCTTGAAACGGTGAGCCTCAAAATCCCTGCGATCATCACCACCGACCTGCGTTTGAACGAGCCGCGCTATGCCTCGCTTCCGAACATCATGAAGGCGAAGTCTAAGCCGCTCGCGGCCAAGAAGCCTGAAGATTATGGCGTCGACATCGCACCGCGTCTGAAGACCTTGAAGGTCAGCGAACCGCCGGTGCGTCAGGCTGGCATCAAGGTTGGCAGCGTCGATGAACTGGTTGCTAAACTCAAAGCATTGGGAGTCGCATAATGAAAACGCTGGTTTGGGTTGAACATGACGGTAACGCCGTCAAGGACGCAACGCTTTCGGCTGTGACGGCTGCGGCAAAGCTTGGCGAAGTGCATCTGCTCGTTGCAGGGCAAGGCGTTGATGCGGTGGCCAAGGAAGCTGCCGCTATCGAAGGCGTGGGCAAGGTCCATGTTGCGGACGATGCCGCTTATGCCCATGCGCTCGCGGAAAATGTCGCGCCGCTTATCGCTGACCTTATGGGCAGCCATGATGCGTTCCTAGCGCCCGCTACCTCGAACGGCAAAAATATCGCGCCGCGCGTTGCGGCTCTGCTCGATGTGATGCAATTGTCCGACATTCTTTCGGTCGAAAGCGCCGACACTTTCACGCGCCCGACCTATGCGGGCAATGCGATTGCGACTGTGCAAACGTCGGACCCCAAGCTTGTCATCACCGTGCGCGGCACCGCGTTCGACAAGGCGGGGGCCAGCGGCGGTTCGGGCACCATCGAAGCGGTCGGTGCAACCGGCGACAAGGGTGTGTCGAGCTTTGTATCGGCAGAAATCGCCAAGTCCGAACGCCCGGAATTGACGAGCGCCAAGGTCATCGTATCGGGTGGCCGCGCTTTTGGCAGCAGCGAACAATTCCACGCTTTGCTTGACCCGCTTGCGGACAAGTTGGGCGCAGGCGTTGGCGCAAGCCGCGCGGCGGTCGATGCGGGCTATGCCCCCAATGACTATCAGGTCGGACAGACCGGCAAGATTGTCGCGCCGGAAGTCTATATCGCCATCGGCATTTCGGGCGCGATCCAGCATCTTGCGGGCATGAAGGATTCCAAAACCATCGTCGCCATCAACAAGGATGAAGACGCGCCTATTTTCCAAGTGGCGGACATCGGCCTTGTCGGCGACCTGTTCCAGATCGTTCCGGAACTGACGCAAAAGCTGTAAGCTTTCGGCGCATTATGTAAAAGAAAGGCGGTCCGGTGTGGCCGCCTTTTTTATAGGGTAAATTCGACAAGTGCCGCTAGTCTTACCGCGATTCATGTTGAGGGGAGATGCGTTATGCGCCCATATTTCTTTGTTCCGTTGGTGATATCCGGTGCGCTTTATGGGGGGATTCCCGCACAAGCTGCACCGATCATCCTCAAACCGGCATCAAAATGGGTCGTTAATTATGCCGATACAGGGTGCCGTCTGGCGCGTCAGTTCGGTGCAGGGGATGATAGCGTTGTCCTAGCCTTTAACCGTTTTAGCCCCAGTGAAAATTTTCAACTGATTGTCACAGGAAAACCGGCCCGGAAATTGACCGGCCCGGAAAAATTGATAGTAGAATTCGGGCCGGACATCGGTGAACAATCCTTGTCGTATCACGCGGGACAGTTGGGCAAAGTTCCTGCACTGATTTTTTCTTATGCGAGAATTGCACCATTTGAAGCGTCTCGCATAAAAACCGACGATGGATCGGAACTATGGGAGCAGGCCCCTGTTGTGCCGTCCGAAAAACTGGCGGCTATTTCTTATGTTTCGTTCAAAAAGGAGCAAGGAGCACCGCTTATTCTGCAAAGCGGTGCGCTGGAAAAACCTTTGGCTGCGCTGTCGGCCTGTGTGGACAATCTTGTACAATCCTGGGGCTTTGACCCGGTCAAAGACAAGCAAAACCAAGCCCGCCCGGTTCCGGCATCCAATGCGACCCAATGGCTGGGGCCGGATGATTATCCCACAGATATGCTGGCACAAGGACAGCCCGCGCTGATCCAGTTTCGTTTGAATGTGGACGCGCAGGGCAAAGTGACGGGTTGCTTCATTCAGGCCACCACCCGACCCAAAGAATTTGATGATGCGGTGTGCAACGCAATGATGCGCCGCGCGCGGTTCAAACCGGCGCTGGATAGTAACGGCATACCGGTCGCCTCCTTCTGGATGCGGTCGGCTGTTTTCGAGATACCATGAGCCGGGCGCGGGGGACGTAGGGCTTTGTGGGGCGGGCTATAAATATTCGACCAGATAATTCTGGAACTCGGCCACAACCTGTCTATTCATGCTGGCATGACAGGGAAATATTCACCTATTCCGCGTCCCGGCATTGCCGGCTTTAATGCCGGAGGTCGCCGCGCATCGGCTTCCCTCACAGGAGGGACGGATGACGCCAAGGCGCGCACCGGTAGCGATGGTCACGGGCGCGCGTTGATTTTGGCGAGCGTTGCGCGTGATGCGCGACTCGACCGCAAATTTTTACTGCTCATCCTTTTATCCGCCGCGATTGCGACTTTGGGGCTGCTGCAAAATTCCGCAGCCGTGGTGATTGGCGCGATGCTGGTATCGCCGCTAATGGGACCGATCATGGGCATGGGCTTTGGTCTTGCCACGATTGACAGCACGCTCATCAAGCGCGCGCTCACGACTTTGGGCGCGGGGATGGTGGTTGCGATACTGGTCGCGATGCTGATCGTGTGGTTGTCCCCCATACAGGATGTAACCAGCGAAATCAGGGGCCGCACCCAACCCAATCTGCTCGACCTTGGCGTTGCCTTTGTCGGCGGGATAGCGGGCGGTTATGCGATCATGCGCAAAATGTCGGGCGTGATGGTGGGGGTCGCGATTGCGACCGCACTGGTGCCGCCGCTCAGCACCGTGGGCTTTGGCTTGGTGACGGGGCGGATGGATTTTGCGTGGGGCGCGATGCTGTTATTCCTTACCAATACGCTCGCCATCGGCCTGTCGGCGACCGCGATTGCGCGCATCAACCGCTTCGGGCCGCATCTGACGCGGCAGCATACGATGATGCAGGTTCTGGGCATATTGGCAACGCTCGGCATCCTGTCGATCCCGCTCGCTATCTCGCTCAACAATCTGTCGCGCGAATATCGCGCGCGCATTGTCGTCCAGAATGTGTTGCAGGAAGAATTATCGAATGGCGAGCGCATCGACGCGCTCAACGTGCGCGGGGTCGATGGCAAGGTGATGGTCGACGGCGTCGTGCTGATCGACCGCTATCATGGCAAGCTTAACGGCGACCTTGCGGCGAAGATTAGCGAGCGGCTGGACCGCCCCGCCGAAGTGCAACTGGCCCAGCTTCGACAGCAAACCAATGAGGTCGAACAGGCCGAAGACGGCCTCACCCGCCGCATCACCGCGTTGGAACAGCGCGGTCAGGAAAGCCGCGCGCTGGTGGAGCAGTTAATGCTCGGCGGGCTGGTGACGCGCGACCGCATCATGGTCGACCCCGACACCCGCACCGTCATCATCGCCCGCGCGCGGGATAGAGAACAGCCTGCCATCCGCTTTGCCACAGACCGCATCATCGAAAGCGCTGCCAAAGCCTATCCCGGCTGGCTGGTGCGGCAGGGGGCTTTATCGCAGACGGCAATCCCGCAGGCGCCTTCCCGGTAAGGGGCGGCGTGACACCAAGTTTTTTACAGCGGCACCATCCAGCGCACCGAGCGTAACCAAAGGCCGGTCGTCGGATTGCCATCCTTGTCTTCGGCGGGTTTGAATTTTGCGCGCTCCATCATGAGAGCGCAGCTGGTTTGGTCCAGCACCGCAACCCCGCTTGATACCAAAATATTACAGCTTTGCGGCTTACCGGTTGGATCGACCACAAGCGAAAATTGTGTCGTTCCCGATTGGTTGGCGGACAAGGCCGAGCGTGGATAATCATCGGTAGTTATCCACCAGTACGGCTGGCCTACGGGCTCCGGCAATTTGCCGAGCGTATTCAACGCGGCCAGATCAAGCTTGAAGACATTTTTCAGTAAATCTTCATGACAGGTTTTGAGCGCCTTGATACCTTTGGCGAGGCCCGGCGTCCTGATCTGCACATCCATAGTGCGTGCGCCGGTAAAGTTCAGCGTCTGCTGATCATCCAGCCGTTCGATAAAATCCGCCTCCAAATCGAACCAGCGCCAGATCCTTAACTTAGAATTCTTGATGGCGTAGGGCGATGCTTTCACCTCGGTGGTAAGGTTAAGCGGCGTGGCAGTGAAGCTTATATCGAGCGGCTTTGTGCTATAGGGCAAAGAATATCCGGCAAGAATGACATCATAAGTGTCAAGTGTCGCTCCGCGAGCAATCCGCAAAGCGACTCGCTTATCCCCTGTGCCGAAATCGCGGACCAGCCGACATTCCGTGTCGCCATAATCCAGATTCCACGGGCTGGATGGCTCCAGCGGTGCGGTCGAAGCCGGTTGGGCTGTTGTTGTCAGAAGTGCCATCAAGGCTAGTTTGGCCTTCATTGTTCGATGAAACACGGGCAATTTCCTCCCCCTCTGGACGAAGCATAGAATATCGGGAAAGCTGTGCAAGATGGAACGGAAGGGCGGAGCATAAGATGCGACAACTACGCAAATTTTTATTAGCGGTGTTCGCGACTATGTTCCTGTTCACTGCCTATATGTATAGCGCGGCCTTGCGCGATCCGGTGGTACGGCTGGATAGCGTGCGGGTTGCCGGTTGGCCTCATGCTGTGCCATCTGCCCATATCCTCTTGCTCTCCGACCTTCATGTTGCAGGGCCTGATATGACGCCTGCCCGCGTGGCGCGGTTGGTGACGCAGATCAATGCGCAAAAGCCTGATCTCATTCTGTTTGCGGGCGATTTTGTCTCCGATAAGATGGCCGCGACGCACCATTATCCGGGGCGCGAGGCGCTTGCACCTTTGGCCGGATTGAAGGCGCGCTATGGCACCATCGCGGTCTTGGGCAATCATGATTATTGGCGTGACCAGCATGAGATAGAAGCCGCGCTCGCCGCATCGGGTATCATAGTGCTGCGCAATCAGGCGATGCAGACCGGTCCTTTTGTCGTAGGCGGGGTCGATGATGATTTCACCGGTCATGCGCGGGTGGACACTACGCTTGCGCGGATGAAGAGGTTGGAAGGTTTCCCCGTTATCGTGTCGCACAGCCCCGATATTATGCCGGAAGTGCCAGACAGCGTGCCGCTCATAGTTGCAGGCCATACCCATTGCGGGCAGATTAATTTTCCGGGGCTTGATACATTGGCATCGGTGACGCGCTTCGGCCACCGTTATGCGTGCGGCAAGGTGCGCGAGGGACGTAAAACCCTCTATGTCAGCGCAGGTCTTGGCACAAGCATCCTGCCCCTACGCTTTCGTGCGGACCCCGATATGTGGCTGTTAACGGTCGGGCCGTAACCGCTCTTGCCGCAGCTTTCTATAAATGTTATAACATTTGTATGAACAAGCCGCTCAAAATTATCAAGGTCGGCAATAGCGCCGGTGTCATCCTCCCCAAAGAAGTGCTGGCGCATCTTCGCGTGGCGCAGGGGGATAGTGTGGACATTGTCGAAACGAGGGAGGGTGGCTTTGAGTTGCGCCGTCATGATGGCGATGCTGACTTCAACGAGCAAATGGCGGTAGCCCGCGATGTTATGGCGCGCCGCAAGCGTGCTTTGCGCGAACTGGCCAAATAGTCTGCCGCATGAACCCGCCTTGGATCTGGGTCGCGCGGCAGGTCGCGATAACAGCGCATGCCGAACAGCTTGCCGAACATGGCGGCGGGCAAGGCGTGCGCGACCTTCACTTACTTGATAGTGCTTTGGCGCGACCGGAAAATCTGGCCGTTTATGGCGAACCGGATGTGGCGGCATTGGCGGCCGCCTATGCGTTCGGTATTGCGCGCAACCATCCTTTTGTGGACGGGAATAAGCGCACCGCAGCGGTGGTCAGCGAAACCTTTCTGTTGCTCAATGGCTATGCGCTTGATGCTACCGACGCCGAGCTGGTTGTTGCCTTTCTCGCCCTTGCCGCAGGCGAGCTTAGCGAGGAAGAATTGGCCGACTGGTTCCGCCAGTGTCTGGTGACGGACTAATGCGGCGGCATTTGTGGACAGGGTCGGGCTGGGCGTCGTTGGGCCTTGGCGCGATTGGCGTGTTTGTGCCACTGCTTCCTACCGTGCCGTTCGTTATTCTCGCCGCCTTTTGCTTTGCGCGCGGCAATCCCAAGGCCGAACGCTGGCTGGTCGAACATCCGACCTATGGCCCGCATATCCAAGCTTGGCGCACGCGCGGGGCGATTAGCCGCAAGGGCAAGGTCGCCGCCAGTTTCGCCTTTGCGGTCAGCGTTGGCATCGGCCTATGGCACTTGACCATGCCGTGGGCGCTGATCCCGCTCGCTGCAGCGCTTATTGGCGGTACATGGATTTGGACGCGGCCCGAATAAGCGCGCAAGGCTATTCGGGGCGCGGGGCTTTTTTCTCGACAATATCGGCAACATCGCCGTCGGTTTCGATTTCTCCGCTGGTTTCGGCCTCGACCTCGGCATGGAGCGGATGCTGCGGGGCAAAACGCAGAATGAGAAAACCCGCCAGTGCCGACAAGAGCGATCCGGTCAACACGCCAATCTTGGCATCTTCGATCCGTTGTGGATTGGAAAAGGCAAGGCCGCCGATAAACAGGCTCATCGTAAAGCCGATACCGCACAGCATCGCGACGCCATAAACCTGAACCCAGGTCGCGCCGCGCAGCCGCTGGGCAAAACCGCTTTTAACCGCAATCCAGACGGCGGCAAAAATCCCCGCCTGCTTGCCTAAAAATAACCCCGCCGCAATGCCGAGCGGGAGCGGGGCAAGGAGGTCCGAAAACTGCATACCGCTAAAGGACACGCCCGCATTCACAAAGCCGAACAGGGGCACGATGAAATAGCTGCTTGCCGGATGGAGCGCATGTTCCAGCCGGTGGAGCGGCGATTCCGTGCTGTCGGGCGCGCCGGGGGTTGCGCTGATCGGGATAGTGAAAGCGGCGAGAACGCCTGCAATCGTGGCATGGACGCCCGACAATAACACCGCATACCAAAGCAAGGCAGCCAAGGTCAGATAAGGCGCGAGATGGCGCACACCGCCGCGGTTGATCACATACATAAGCGCAAAAATGAGGCCTGCGACCACCAGCGCGACCATGTTGATCTCGGCGGTGTAAAAGAGCGCGATAATCGCGACCGCGCCCATATCATCGACAATCGCGACTGTTACGAGGAATAGCTTGAGTGAGGTCGGCGCGCGGGACCCAAGCAGCGCCAGCACCCCCATCGCAAAGGCAATGTCGGTGGCCGCCGGAATGGCCCAGCCTTTGACCAATAGTGGATCACCGCCTGCTATCAATATATAGAAAAGCGCAGGTGCAGCCATGCCTGCGACGGCTGCAAGAACCGGCAGGCGGCGCTGGTTCCATGTCGCCAGCCGCCCGTCTATCAGTTCGCGTTTAATCTCCAGCCCGACGAGCAGGAAGAAGATCGCCATCAGCCCGTCATTGACCCATAAATGCACCGTCATCGGCCCCAATTTATCGGTCAGAACCGGTCCGGTTTCAAAATGGGTGAAGGCGAAATAAAGGTCGGCCCATTCGGAATTGGCGAGCATCATCGCAAGCGCCGCTGCAAAGATCAGCAATATCCCGCCCGCAGCTTCGCCATAGAGGAAGCGGCGCAAAACGGAAAAAGGACGAAGCGGGAGGTCTAACGGATGATTCACCGGAGGACGATAGGGACGTAACCCGTGGTCTGGCAAGACGATCAGGCGGGTTTTTCATGTTTTAGCGGGATTTTCGACTCGGCGCGCGAACCGTTAGTAATGGTGCGCGCATAGCACGCGGTTGGCTGACAGGGATGGCCCTGAAAGCTTCCCTGACAGGTGCCAACGCAATGGAAATTTTGAAGGGGAAGGCGTCGCCATCAGATTCAACATTGTTGTAAATGCAAGCTTTTCTGCCGAGCTTTACGTTTTGGAGGCCTATGTTTTTTGCACATCTCCATAATGGCCATTGTCCGGACAATATTATGGGAATGTAACATATTGTCAAATGCTTAGCCTTCCTCCATAATGGATATATCCTTTGGGGAAGGGATTTCGGGCCTATGCTTTCGCTATTACAGGGTGCAGCTTATGAAATGATGCTGTTCGCCTGTTGCGGGATGATTTTGACCGGTGGCGATGATCTGCTTTTCGATATTTTGTGGTTGTCGCGGCGGGTGCGCGGCAAGTGGAAGGCGGTGCCGTTGGCAAGCCTGCCCGATGCGCCGCCGACCCGGCTCGCTATCTTTACGCCGCTTTGGCAGGAAGCCGAGGTCATCGGCACGATGCTGCGCTGGACGCTCGCGCAATGGATAGAGGCGCCGGAGAATGGGCGCCGCCGCAGCGGTCCGGATTTCTGCCTCTATGTCGGCTGCTATTGCAATGATGAGGCAAGCATTGCGGCGGTGCAGGCGGTTGCGGCCGAGCATCCCGCCCATGTCCGCATCGTCATCAATCCGGTGGCGGGACCGACGACCAAGGCGGATAATCTCAACACCATGTGGCAGGCCTTGCTTGCCGATGAAGCGGCATCGGACGCGCGGTTCGATGCGGTTATCCTGCATGATGCGGAGGATATTGTTCACCCGTCCGAGCTTCTCCTTTATGCCAAATTACTGCCCGCGCATGAGCTGGTGCAAATCCCGGTCGTGCCGCTGGTCAACCCGCATAGCCGCTGGGTGAGTGCGCATTATGCCGATGAATTTGCCGAAGCGCATCAAAAGGAAATGCCGATGCGTGATTGGCTAGGCGCGCCCATCCCTTCGGCGGGCGTGGGCGTTGCCTTGCGCCATGACTTGCTCGACACGCTTGCGCGCGGCAATGCGGACGGGTTGCCGTTTGATCGCAACAGCGTGACCGAAGATTATGAGTTGGGAGTCAAGGCGAGCGCATTGGGTGCGCGCAGCATCTTCATCCGCGCGCAGGCAGAAGATGGCAGTCTGATTGCGTCCAAGGGTCTTTTTCCGGCGGATGTGGGCTCGTCGATCCGGCAAAAGACGCGCTGGGTTTTGGGGATTTCGCTGGCCGGATGGGACCGGTTGGCTCTCTATCGCGAGCCTTGGTCCGGCGCATATAATAGTCTCTTCGCGCAGGTGAAGGCGCGCTTTGTCTGGCGCTGGATGCGCTGGCGTGACCGGCGCGCGTTGCTCGCAGCCTTGCTGTTGCTGACCGCTTATAGCGCGGCGCTCGTCAATCTGTTGTGTATCGCCCTCTATCATGCGCTCGGGCAGGATGTGGTGCCGGTGACAGGGCTGTGGTTCGACGCCGAGGCTTTGTTAGCGGCGACACTGTTCCTCCTGCTGTGGCGCATGGCGATGCGGGCAGGTTTCACCGCCGCGCAATATGGGGCGGGCGAAGCGTTGCGCTCGCTCCCGCGCGCGCTCCTCGCCAATGCGATAGCGATTGCGGCGAACAGCCGGGCCTTGTTGCGCTATGTCGCCTTGTGGCGCGGCGGGGCGTTGGTGTGGGACAAGACCAGCCATGACTTTCCTGTACTGGAGGACACACCCGCGCAAGCTGGACGGCAGGACAAACCGGCTTGAGACACCCAACCGATGCTGGCGGGTATCGCGGGCGTCCGGTGGTGTTTTTGATAGGCGTGTTAAGCCTCTGGGTGACAGGCCGCGCAAGTGTCATGATGTGGAACAGTGTCGCCTCGGCGCAGGATGTGGTGGCGAAGGGCGCTACTTGGGAAGGGGTGAAGCTGATCCCCTTGGAATCAGTTGCCGACAGGGCGGCCCCGATTAATCTAGAGCCTCAAGGCCTAGGCGCATATGATCTTCCCGCGCGACCAAGCCCTGCGCACAAACTGGTTATGGTTGCCAAAGCCAAGCCGCCATTTTTGCCATTAGCCGCTTCCGCGAAGAATGCCGACAAAGGCGAGGCTGCACCCTTGCCCTTTCTGCATCTCAAAGGCTTTTCGCTGGCAGAGGTTCGCGCGGCACCGCCGGTGTTTGTGCCTGCCCGTAGCTTTGCGCGCGTGACGCCGCAATCGGACCCGCCCGCCTCGCGCTGGTCGGCAAGTGCGTGGGCGCTGTGGCGACCTGGCGAGCGGGCAGGGGAAAGAGATGCGGCGCTGCCGCTCTATGGCGGCAGTCAGGTCGGCGCACGGATCGCCTATCGGGTGGACCGCGCAAAGGCGGTCGACCTTTATGTGCGCGCATCCGCGCCGCTGGTTGCGCGTGGCGGCAAGGAGGTCGCGCTGGGGGCGTCGGTCAAGCCGCTTGCCCGCATCAATGCGGCGGTCGCGCTCGAACAGCGCATCCGTGTGGACGGCACGGGCAAGCGTCACGCGCCCGCCTTGCTCGCTTATGGCGGCTTTGGTCCGCGCGCGATTGGCGGGCTTGAGGCCGAAGGCTATGCGCAAGCCGGGGCCGTCGGCATCAAGGACGCGATCCCCTTTGCCGATGGCGCGCTGACGCTCACCAAGCCGCTGGGCAAGATTGGCTCTATCCCGCTGCGGTTCGGCGGAGGAGTGTGGGGCGGCGCACAAAAAGGCGCGTCGCGGATCGACCTTGGCCCGCGCTTCAGTGCGGATATACCGCTGTCGAAGCGGCATCGGCTGCGCGCAGCGCTCGATTGGCGGCAACGCATTGGCGGTGCTGCCCGCCCCGGTTCCGGCGTTGCGCTCAGCCTCGGCACGGATTTTTAACCCGCTCCAGTGCCGCAACACACCCTGAGCCAATGCGCCCTTGTTTTTGGGTGGCTTTGCCGGGGGCAGGGCGATAGGAAAGGGGGTCATGGATTTATACCTCCCCGTCGCCAACCTTTCGGTCAATGCGTTGGTCATCGTGCTGCTCGGTGCAGGCGTGGGGTTTTTGTCCGGTATGTTCGGCGTTGGCGGCGGCTTTCTGACCACGCCTTTGCTCATCTTTTACGGCATCCCGCCGACGGTCGCCGCGGCATCGGCAGCAACGCAGGTGACCGGCTCAAGCGTGTCCGGCGTCATCGCCCATATGCGGCGCGGCGGCGTCGATTTCCGCATGGGCGCGGTGCTGGTGGTCGGCGGGGTGATAGGGTCGGGCGTCGGCGCGATCCTGTTCCGCTGGCTGCAAAGCGCGGGGCAAATCGACACGGTGATCGCGCTTGTCTATGTCATCATGCTGGGCTCTATCGGCTCGCTGATGGCGCGCGAAAGCCTTAATGCGGTACTGGCCTTGCGGTCGGGCGAGGCGGTCAAGCCCAAGAAACGCCGCCACCATCCGCTCATCGCCAGCCTGCCGATGCGCTGGCGCTTCTATCGCTCCGGCCTTTATATTTCGCCCTTCGGTCCGCTCATTCTGGGCTTTGTGACCGGCATATTGACGATGCTGCTCGGCGTCGGCGGCGGCTTCATCATGGTGCCCGCAATGCTCTATATTCTGGGCATGGGGACGCAAGTGGTGGTCGGCACCTCCTTGTTCCAGATCCTGTTCGTGACGATGGTGACCACCATGCTGCACAGCGTCACCACGCGCGCGGTCGATATTGTGCTGGCGGTGCTGCTGCTTGTCGGCGGGGTGGTCGGCGCGCAATGGGGTGCGCGTTTTGCGCAAAAGCTGCGGCCCGAATATCTGCGTCTGTGCTTGGCCGCCATCGTGTTGCTGGTCGCGGCGCGCATGGCGATGGGGCTGGGCTTCCGGCCGGACGAAATCTATTCGGTCCAGCATCTATGATGCGCAAGGCCGCCTTCCTCCTGCCGCTGCTGGCGATGGCAGCCATGCCCGCCGCGCTCCATGCCCAAGCACAAGAGCCGCAACTGGTCCCCGATGTGTCGACCAATGCGATCGACATCCAATATAGTTTTTCGGGCGAAGATTTGCTGTTGTTCGGGGCGATCCTTTATCCCGGCGGGCGCTTGCCGGACAGTCAGGCGGATATTGTCGTCGTGCTGAAAGGCCCGTCCGGCCCCGTCACCTTGCGCGAAAAACAGCGCATTGCGGGGGTGTGGATTAACGCCGAAAGCGCGCGCTTCCGGAGTGTCCCGGGCTATTATGCGATAGCATCGTCGCGGCCCATCGACCGGCTGGTCGATGAACGCACCGCTGCCATTTACGAGCTTGGCCTCAAAAACCTCCAGCTTTCTCCCGGCGGCACCAGCGATGCCAAGGAATCGGCGCGTTTCGAACGTGGCCTCATCCAGCTTAACGAAAGCCACCAACTGTTTGACGAACAGCCCGATGCGGTCGAAATCCGCGAAGGCGTCTTGTATCGCGCGCGCATCGCCATCCCCGCGCGGGTGCCGGTCGGCCATTATACCGCCGAGACCTTCCTCGTCAGCAAAGGCCGCGTGCTAGCGGTTGCCTCGCGTGATATTGTTATCCGCAAGTCGGGTTTCGAGCGGTTTGTCGCGGACTCCGCGCAGCGTTACGGCTTTCTTTACGGCCTTGTCGCAATCTTCGTGTCGCTCGCCTTCGGCTATGCGGGGGCGTTCCTGTTCCAGAAGCGCGGCTGATTTTTTCGCGTTAACCCTAAGCCTTTCTTTACCCTTCGGGCGTAAAAATCCGGACAAATGTGCGTGAAGCTTTCGCGCGCGGTTCGGGGGGTATCAATGGATTTGTCGGGTCAGAATAATTTCCAGCAAGGATTTGCGAAGGTTGAAGAGGCGCCGGTGACGGTTAACGCGCCGCCCGCCAACCAGCATCTTATCGGCGAGGTGATGGAAGTCACAGGCTCCGGCGCGCGGGTGTTGCTCGATGCCAAATTGCTTAGCCAATATGCCCTGTCGTCCGATCCGGCGCTCGCCATGGCGGGGCAGGTCGGCGCGCAGATCAAGATCCGCGTGGGCGCGGTCTGGCTGCTCGCGAGCATCCGCACCCAGGCAATGTATGAACGTGGCGAGGGCATGATTGTCGCGCAGATCGACTTTATGGGCGAAGGCGACGAGGAAAAACTCACCGGCAAAATCTATAAATTCCGGCGCGGTGTGACCCGTTACCCGGTGCCGGGGTCGGATGTGTTTGCGGCGACGAGCGGTGATTTGAAACAGGTCTATTCGACCGACGACCGCGCCCATGTCAAAATCGGCACCGTCTATCCGACGCGCGACATTCGCGGCGCGCTTTATATCGACGCGATGCTGGGCAAGCATTTCGCGCTGCTGGGGTCCACCGGCACGGGTAAATCGACCAGCGCCGCGCTCATCCTCCATCGCATCTGCGAAGCCGCGCCCGAAGGCCATATCCTGATGATCGACCCGCATGGCGAATATGCCGCGGCCTTCCAGAGCATCGGCGCTTTGTTCGATGTCGATAATATTGCCATGCCTTACTGGCTGCTCAATTTCGAAGAACATTGCGAAGTTTTCGTGACGTCCGAAGGGCGCGAGCGGCAGATGGATTGCGACATATTGTCGAAATGCCTGCTGCAAGCGCGCGCCAAGAGCCGCCTTGCCGAAGGAATGGGCAAAATTACGGTGGATTCGCCGATCCCCTATCTTTTGTCCGACCTCCTCAACATCTTGCAGCTTGAAATGGGCAAGCTGGACAAATCGACCTCGTCCGCGCCGTTTATGCGGCTCAAGAACAAGATTGAGGAAATGCGCAACGACCCGCGCTACAGCTTCATGTTTTCCGGCATGTTGGTCGGCGACACCATGGCTGCCTTCCTCGCCAAAATCTTCCGCCTGCCGTCCGATGGCCGTCCGATTTCGATCATCGACGTGTCGGGCGTGCCGTCCGATATTACATCGGTGGTGGTCGCGGTGCTGAGCCGGCTGGTGTTCGATTATGCGATTTGGGCGCGCAATGAACCGCAACGTCCGGTGCTGCTGGTGTGCGAAGAAGCGCATCGCTATATCCCCAATTCGACGGTCGGCGGCGGCCAGTCGGTGCGCAAAATCCTTGAGCGCATCGCCAAGGAGGGCCGTAAATATGGCGTCTCGCTGGGCCTTATCACCCAGCGCCCGTCCGATTTGGCCGAAGGCGTATTGTCGCAATGCGGCACGATCATCTCGATGCGCCTCAACAATGACCGCGACCGCGATTTTGTAAAGGCGGCGATGCCCGAAGGTTCGCGCGGCTTTGTCGACAGCATCCCGGCGCTGCGCAACCGCGAATGTATCATCTGCGGCGAAGGCGTGTCGATCCCGATCCGCGTCGCGCTCGACAATCTGGAAGAACATAAACGCCCGGCCTCGACCGACCCCGTCTTTTCCGAATTGTGGAAACAAACCGGCGGGGAAGCCGAGATATTGGAGCGCGTCGTCCGCCGCTGGCGCAGTCAGGGCCGGTAATAGTCAAGGCGGTAAGCCGTTAAGGACGGAAGGGCGGGAGAGCGGACGAGCTTTTCATGGGCGCGTTTCCGGACTCCGCCCGGCTGTCGGCGAATCTCCTCCCGCTAACACCCGCTCATGCTTGTCCATTCGCCCCAATCATCCTCCCCTCAAAAGGGGAGGTGGCATTTGCGTGAGCAAATGACGCGAGGGGTGTTGCCCTCTCGATAGCTTGACACCCCTCCGTCACGACCTTCGGTCGCGCCACCTCCCCTTGCAGGGGAGGATTTGTCTTTGTTCCATGAGGATTTATCTTTGTCAGGTGGGGGTCGGCCTTGTCGGGAGAGGATTTTGGAGTGCGTTCCATTCTCCGGTTCCGCACCCCTGTCCCTGCCATCGTTAAAGTTAAGGGGGTATGTAACCTTTGGCGCGAAGAGGGCGCATGGGATAGCGGGGGCAGGGGGCGCGGGCAGCGCAAGGATAGGCGCGACAGGTGCGAGAAGGCTGGCCGCATGGGCACGGTTGACTTGAGGGGCATGGTAGTGCGCGGGCCTTGGCTCTATGTCCATTTCCGCGCTCCGTTCGGGGGCGAAGTCCGGCTCTGGTTGCGGCTGAGGGCTGGGCGCAGATTGTGGCGGCGCATCCGGCCCCGCCTCTGCTCTCTCGTTCGCCGCCGCCCGTGCGCGTGGCAATTCCACATCGGGCGTGCCGTAAAGATCGGCAATGTCGAGCGCGTCGAGCCTTTCTTCTATTTCATCCATAATATGCGCGGCCTGTTCGCGGTGGCGCGCGGCGAGGATGGCGCGCAAGGTCCGTTCGCTGTGCGGCATGGCGCGCTTGGGCGGCGGGGCGGGGCAGATATTTTTCGGCCCGCGCGGCGGCGCGGCAATCTCCATGTCATAGCGGGTGAGCAGGAACATCAGCATCGTGCAATCAAGCCGGACATGGGTGCCGACCTGTGTGCCGTGCGCGTCGAATATCGGGCGGGCAAGGCCTTGCCGTGCGCGGGCATGGGCGATGTCGCGCAGCAGCATCACGCCTTCGCGCTGACGTGCTTTGCATGCCGCGTCAAAGTCGGGGTCTTCGACCCGCAGCCGCCACACACTCATCCGGCTGATGCCGACCTGTTCGGCGGCATCCTTGAAGGACCCGCTATGGCCGAGCGCATCGAGAAAAGCCGCGCGCCGTGTGACGGTCCATCCGTCGCGGCGCTGGCGGCGGGGCCGCAACGACGCGAACAGAGCGGCTTCGGGGCCGGGCGAATCGTGGCCGGGGGAATCGGGGCCGAGCGAATTAGGGTAGGGCGAATCAGGGCTGTTCCGGGTCATGAGGCCGAAATTGACGGTGACGTACGCTTGTAGGAAAGCGGAAAATCTTTGTAGAAAATGCGGGGTATCTAACGGAGAACCGGACTTAAATTCCTCCTCTTGTCAGGGGAAATGGCATTTGCTTAGCAAATGTTGCAAGGGGTGGCGTGTTGTCGGGTGGGGCGGGTTGTCGCGGGCTGCCGCTATAGAAAAGAAGCGCGCTTTAGCAGGAAATATCTTGTGCTATCGGGAGGCTGTCACCCCTCCGTCACGACCTTCGGTCGCGCCTCCTCCCCTCTAGAGGGGAGGATTTTCAGAAGTTTACCTGACCGCCTTACCACCGTGCCGCACCCCGCATATAAGAAAACCGCACCATGGTTTCCCATGATGCGGCCTTCCGGGTCTCCCCTCCCAAACTATATATTTTTACGGATGCTATCCTTTATTATTTGCAGATGCAAGCGGGGCGTTTGACCGCCGGACGCTTGACCGCAGGCCGCTTGGCGCGCACGCGCTTCTTGCCCAGCACGCGGCTGGTGCGGGCTTGCGGATAGCTATAATCATAGCTGGTTTCGGTCGTGGTGACCGTGGTGGTGTAAGGCACATATTCGGTCCGCACCACGGTTTCGGGCGCGGCATAACTGCTGCCTTCATAATAGCCATAACCATTGCCGTAATAGCCATTGCCATAGCCATTCCCATAATAGCTATTTCCGCCATTCTGGTCGCGATAATAGCGGTCATAATAGTCGCGATATTCGCGCTCATACGCAACGCGCCGCTGATATTCGCGGCAGCGTTGGCGGTCTTCTTCCTTGTCCGCGAGCGCGCCTGCGACCGCGCCGACGCCAGCGCCGATGATCGTGCCTGCGGTGCGGTTGCCGCGTCCCGCAACGCGATTGCCCACAACCGCGCCTGCAACGCCGCCAATCGCCGCGCCGCCCACGCCGTCATCGCTGCGGCACATCCGCGCCATTTCGGCATCGCTATAGCGCCGGTCATAGCGGTAGCTGCGGTTGGGGTCATAATCTTGCGGATAGGGCGGCGGCGCATAGCCATCGCCTTCATAGCTTTCCGAATAGCTATAATCAAAACCGGCATCACCGCGATAGGGGGAGTCGCGATAAGGGGAGCCGCGATCGGTATCGCCGCGATAGGCGGGCGGGGTGTAATCGGTGCCCGATTGCGGGGTATAAGCGGCGGGGCTTGCCAGAGGATTTGCAAGCGGGCTTGAGAGGGGAGCAGCATGGGCCGCGTCCGAGTCGCCAAGGCCTGTTATTGCCGATTTGGCGGGCTGGCTCGACAGGGCCGCAACGGCTGCAACACCTAGCAGCAACAAAGTTCGCATGGTTAACTCCTCTCTGGCCGACCACACGGAAAATTGCGGGCCCAGCGCAATGGTTAACAAATTATTAGCAAATTTTATCGGCTATGGCGACCCCATGAAAAGGAGCCAAATGTCTCTTTTCGGGTCAGTGTAAAGCCATGAAAAATTTACCTTTTCCGTTAAGGACGAAAAGGCTAAATTATGCGCGGAATGTGTGGGAAATCCTGTCCTGCGGGAGCGGAAACCGGCGCCGACAAGCACAGGCGTCAAGCGTGGATGTAAAAGCTTTCAGGCGGTTAGGCGGTCCGCGATGCGCGCGCATAATGCGGTGCAGCCTTCTGCATCTTCCGCACTGAACCGCCCCGGAGTCGGGCTGTCGAGATCCAGCACAGCGATGACTTTGCCGTCATGGATAACGGGGACCACCAGTTCGGACCGGCTTGCCGCATCGCAGGCGATATGACCGGGGAAGGCATGGACATCGGCGACCAGTTGCACCGCGCCGCTTGCCGCTGCCGCGCCGCACACGCCCTTGTCCAAGGGGATGCGGATGCAGGCGGCCTTGCCCTGGAACGGCCCCAGTACCAATGTCTTGCCCGCCGTGTCCATGCGGTAAAAACCGGCCCAGTTGAGGTCGGGCAGAGCCTGCCACACCAAGGCTGCAACATTGGCCATATTGGCAATGCCGTCCGGCTCGCCTTGGGTTACGGCGTCGGCGGCATCGGCAAGATCGCGGTAGAGGGTCGGGGTATCGACGGCGGCGAGGGCAAAATCATACATACGCTTTTCTTACGCCATAAGCCGCGCGCCCCCAAGAGGGCATAAATGTCATGGTTGACAGTTTTGCTTTGCTGGTGGAGCGTCGCGTCCGGACATAAAAGGGAGGATGATATGCGGCGTAAGACAGGCTGGATGCTGGCGGGGATGATGCTGTGCGCGGCACCTCCGGTGGGCGCGCAAAACCAAAGTCAGAGCCAGAGCCAAAATAAGGACCAAAGCCATCCGGTCGCCGAGGCGCAGGCCTTGGAACTTGCCAAACAGTCGATTGCGCTGCGTTCGGTCGCGGGGCCGGGCAATGAGACTGCAAAAGTGGCGGCTTTGTTCAAAGAGGCGCTGGTCAAAGGGGGCTTTGCGGCGACGGATATAGAAATCCACCCGCTTGACGATACCGCTTATTTCATCGCGCGCTGGCGCGGCAAGGCGGCGACGGCCAAACCGCTCGTCATTTCCGGCCATATGGATGTGGTCGAAGCCAAGCCGAGCGACTGGGCGCGCGATCCGTTCACGCCGATAGTCGAAAATGGCTATCTATACGGGCGCGGCGCGAGTGACATGAAGCTGGACGCAGCGCTGGCAATCGCGACGCTCATCGAAATGAAGCGGCAGGGCTATACCCCGCGCCGCGACATCATCCTCCAATTTTCGGGGGATGAGGAAACCACCATGAAAACTAGCCAGATTATCGCCGAGCGGTTCAAAAATGCGGAGCTGGTGCTGAATATCGACGGCGGTGGCGGATCGGTCGATGAAGCGAGCGGCAAAGCGCGTTACTTCACCTGGCAGGGCGCGGAAAAAACCTATGCCGATTTCGAATTGAGCGTGACCAATCCGGGCGGCCATTCCTCCGCCCCGCGCAAAATCAATGCGATCAACCAGCTTTCGGCGGCGTTGGTCAAAATCGGCGCCTATCGCTTCACGCCCGAACTTAATGACATCAGCCGCAGCTATTTCGATGCGGCCTCCCATTATGAAGATAAGGAGATAGCCGCCGCGATGCGCCGCTTTGCCGCCAATCCGGCAGATGCCGGGGCGGTTGCGACCTTGGCGGATAATCCGGCGATGGTCGGTAAGATCGGCACAACCTGTGTGACGACGATGATGAATGGCGGCCATGCGCTCAACGCGCTGCCGCAACGCGCGACGGCCAATATTAACTGCCGCATCTTTCCGGGGCATAAGCCCGCCGACATTATGGCCGAGTTACAGCGGGTAGCGGCAGACCCTGCTATCCGTTTCAAGGATGTGAGTGAAGGTTCGACTGCTTCGCCTGCCTCCCCGGTGCGGGCGGATTTCGTCGCGGCGGTGACGAAAGCGATGCATAAAATCCACCCCAAGCTGCCCGTCTTTCCAAGCATGGCATCGGGGGCGAGCGACAGTATGTGGTATCGCGCGCTGGGCGTCCCCAGCTATGGCGCAAGTCCTCTATTCATGAAGGATAGCGATGATTTCAGCCACGGCCTCAACGAACGGGTGCCGGTCGCTAACATTGCGCCTGCCATCACTTATTATCTGTCGCTGTTCACCGATTTGTCGCAATAGACAGGCGGCGCATATGAATGGCGCGCCCATAAAAGCGCATATAAAAAAAGGAGCGGAAGGTTGCCCTCCCGCTCCTTTTTTCGGCTTTTTCTCTTCGGGTAAGTGAAGGTCGGTATCAGGCGACTTCGGCAGCGATCGGGCTGCCTGCCGTTTCGTCATCCATGTCGCGCAGCACATAGCCGCGGCCCCACACGGTTTCGATATAATTTTCCCCGCCACAGGCGAGCGCGAGTTTCTTGCGCAGCTTGCAGACGAAAACGTCGATAATCTTGAGTTCCGGCTCGTCCATCCCGCCATAAAGATGGTTCAGGAACATTTCCTTGGTGAGCGTCGTGCCCTTGCGCAGCGAGAGCAGTTCCAGCATCTGATATTCCTTGCCGGTCAGATGGACGCGGTTGCCGTCAACCTCCACCGTCTTGGCATCCAGATTAACCGCAAGCTTGCCGGTGCGGATGACGCTTTGCGAATGGCCCTTGGAGCGGCGTACCACGGCATGGATGCGCGCAACCAGCTCGTCGCGATGGAAAGGCTTGGTCACATAATCATCGGCACCAAAGCCGAACGAGCGCACCTTGCTGTCCATTTCCGAAATGCCCGACAGGATGAGCACCGGCGTCTGCACCTTGGCGTTACGCAGCTTTTTCAGCACATCATAACCATGCATATCGGGCAGGTTGAGATCGAGCAGAATGATATCATAATCATAAAGTTTGCCCAGATCGAGGCCCTCTTCGCCCAGATCGGTCGTATAGACGTTAAAGCCTTCCGTCGACAGCATCAGTTCGATGGCTTTCGCGGTTGTCGGCTCGTCTTCGATCAGCAAAACGCGCATATGATACCCCTTAAAATTACCCCCGTCGCACCCCGATACACCTATTCGCGTGGGGCGCAGAACTATTAACCATGAAACTTATGAACGTGAAAGGTTAATTTTTCGTCAATGCTTAATTTCTGCCGAGTCGCATCTCGTTGAAAGATAAAGCGAGCCCCGTAAAAGCGCCTTTCCAAGCCGGTTCACCATTGCGTGTGCGGCATCGTTGTTAATGTAAAATCGAAGGGCAAAAGCGTCAGGATTCTTTACAGATGATAGTATCGTTAACCAGCGAAAGTGGCGGATAACTGCGGTTGGCACGGTGTTTGCTTTTTGTTGACGTGCATAATTTACAAATTTTTTGTTTCGTCACGTTGGAGAATTTTATGAAAAAGCTCGCTTTGGTCGCAATCGCGGCCCTCGCCTTTACCGGCACCAGTGCAAACGCCACCGGTTCGTTTTACGAATCCTATTTCGGCGGCAAAAAGGGCCACAAACATTATTATAATTGCGGCCACTGCTGGAGCAATAATTGCGGTTCCAGCACCAGCGGCGGTTCGAGCGGCGGCACCACCACGGGTGGCACGACGACGGGCGGCACCACGACCGGTGGCACCACGACCAGCACCGGTGGCACAACGACCGGCGGCACGACTACGGGCGGCACCACCACCAGCGGCGGAACCACGACCAGCACCGGCGGTACGCAGGTTCCCGAACCCGGCCTGTTCGCGTTATTCGCTGCCGGGGCGGCTGCAATCGGCGTCGCGCGCCGTCGCCGCCGTCATAACGGCTAATCGTTCCGGATTAGGCAATGGGGAATAAGGCGACAGGGGCTGACCAGCCCTGCGCTACCCGAAGAAAAAGGCCGCTGGGGGCCGCGGCCTTTTTTGTGTCTATAACTTATAGGCGGTCTTGAGGCGTCAGGGCGGTCACAGCAAAGGCTGGAGCACCTCCGGAATATCGTCGCGCGCCGCAACGGGGACGAGGACCGTGCGTGCGCCATCGGTGTCGCCATCCTTGACCAGCGCGCTGGCCAGCTTGTAGCGCAGCTCCGGCGCGTCGGGCCGCTGGTTCACCGCCTGCCGGTAATGGCGCGCGGCGGTGGCATAAAAGCCTTTGCGAAATTCCAGATCGCCCTTGATACGCAAGCTGGTCGGGTCATTTTCAAAGAAGGGGATGGTCGTGCGCATCAGCGCGAGCGCCTCCTCCTCCTTGCCCGCATCGGCAAGGTCGGTCGCCTTCATCATGATCGCAACCGGACTTTTCGGGTCTTTCTTCAGCACCTCGGCGGCAATGGCGAGCGCGCCCTTGCGGTCATTGCGCTCCCACAACACAGTCGCCTTGCCCAGCTTGGCGGGAAGGTCGAGCGGATAGGCTGCAATCGCCTTGTCGAACCAGATCTGCGCCTTGGTCAAATCCCCATTGGCGAGCGCAACATCGGCGTTCATCATCTGCACGTCGAGTAATGCGGGCGCGATCTCTGCCGCCTTGGCCGCCAACGTTGCGGCCTCATCCAAAGCGTGTTCGGAATGGCGCAACCGTGCCATACTCACCAGCAAGCGCGGGTCTTGCGGGAAAGCGGCCAGCCCTTGTTCAAATTGTTGCGCGGATTGCGCATCCTTGTCGAGCGCACCAAAAGCCTCTCCGCGCAACCGGTATATCTCCGCGCTGTCGGTATCGTCCGCCTCTTCGCCGAGCAGGTCAAGCGCCTTGTCGGGCAGCATTTGCTGCAAATAAGCGCGGGCGAGGAGCGCGCGGGTTTCGGCTTCACCAGCTCCGCCTTCGCGGGCGAGCGTGATTTCGCGCTCCGCCGCAACGCCATCGCCCAATTCGATCATCACCTCGGCAGCCAGCAGCCGGGCTTTGACATTTTTGGGGTCGGCTTGCAGCGCGTTCATCAATTCGACGCGCGCGGATTGATAATCATGCGCAGCGTGGAAGGCGACCGCCTTGGCCATCGCTTCTTCGGGATTTGCGTTCCGGCATCCGGCTATCAACGTCAATGTGCAGGCGGCGGCCAGCATGAGCGCGCGGCGATCCATGTCCTTATCTCCTGTGCGGGTGAGGGCAATTTCCAATTAAGGTCAATTTTACATGGATCGGTTTTTACATGGATTGGTGAAAAAAATATTATTGTTGCGGCGCGGACGGCGGATTTTTTGCGGGCGGCGCGGCGAGAAGCGGGCGCAAATCCACCGGAATATCCTTGGCATTGGCGAGCGGGGCAAGCGTGCGCTGCGCACTTTGTCTATCCCCTTCAGCAAGATAGGCGCGCGCGAGCAGATAACGTACCTTCACATTGTCGGGCGTCAGATTATTGGCCGTCACATTATTTGCCGTAAGCCGCAAAATCTGTTCGAACCGGTCAATCGCGAGCGAGAGATAATTTTGCTGCAAAGCAATCTCGCCCGCCGCGAGCAGCATATCGGGACGCTGGGCAATAATCGCCGATTTGTCGCGCAACAGCCGGTTGGCCCCTTCCATATCGCCATCCGCCACCAGTTGCCGCGCTTTCATCAGGATGACATCGGGATGGTCGGGGGCTTGTTCGACCAGTTCATCAAGCAAGGGGGCAAGCGCATCCTCATCGCCTTGCGCCGCCAATATTTTCATCATGCCGATTTTGGCGGCAATATTGGCGGGCCGGAGTTTGAGCGCCGCGCTATAATAGTTACGCGCGCCGGCCATATCCTTCGCCGCGCTGGCGCTGTCCCCTGCCACCAGCATCGCGGCGGCATAGTCAGGATCAGCCGCCACCGCGCGCTTGGCATAATTTTGCGCGTCGCCAATCCGCCCCTGTTGCAGCGCCAGCCGTGCGCGCATCGCGAGTAACGGCGCGTCCTTGGCATATTTGGCCAGCCCGCCATCAAATTCATTTTGCGCTTTGGCAGGGTCGCGCAGCAACAGCCAGGCCGCGCCGCGCATCCGGTAGGCCGCAACACTATCTTGCGCGCCATATTCGGCGAGCAGGGCTTCGGGCTTTTTCTGTTGCAGCAAGGCTTGGGCGAGCAGCGGCGACACGCGTTCGTCCGGCGTGCCAAGGTCGCGCGCGCGGCGGGCGCTCGCTTCGGCCTCTGCCCCTTCGCCCAGCGCCAGATGGACGCGCGCGTTGAGCAGATATAATCGGGCATCATCGGGTGCGCGTTGCAAAGCGTCCGCCAATTCGATCCGTGCCTCGCGGTATTGATGGTGGTCGAACAAGGCTTGTGCGGTTTCGAGCGGCGGCTTTTCGGGCGCGGGGCGACAAGCGGACAGGCCGAGCGCGCTGGCGGCCACAAGCGCCATATAGGCTGTTTTCTTCGCTCTTGCTGTCACCGCTTTTGCCAATCGTCCTCGACCCCTATGTGGCCATCTTTACGCGAGCCGCACCGCTCCCGCCAACTCTTTTCGCTTCCCCTGATGCGGTGTAGCTGGCATGGCGGCGGCGCTATGCTTGACCAGCGCATCCTCTTTATCGACGCCGAAGCGATTATCCTTGATAAGCCCGCAGGATTGGCGGTTACGCGGCCTAAACAGGGCGGGCTCAGCCTTGAAAATTATCTTGCCAGCCTGACCTTCGGTTTCCAGCGTTGGCCCGAACCTGTGCATCGGCTCGACCGCGATACGTCGGGTTGCCTGTTGCTCGCGCGCAACCCCAAGGCGCTGAAACGCTTTGCCCAAGCGTTCGAGCAGCGACAGGTGGGCAAAGAATATATCGCGGTGCTGGAGGGCGTGCCGGACGGCATGGAGGGCAGCATCGACAGCCCCTTGTTCAAAATATCGACCAAGGAGGAAGGTTGGCGCATGGTCGTCGATGCACGCGGCAAGGCGGCGCGCACCGATTGGGACGTGCTGGCCGTGCAGGAGGGCCGCGCGCTCGTCCGCTTCCGCCCTGAAACCGGACGCACCCACCAGATTCGCGCCCATGCGCTTTATGGCCTTGGCCTGCCGATTGTCGGCGACAGGGTCTATGGCGGTTCCGGTACCGGGGCTACACCGATGCTGCTCCATTCAAGCTTTTTGTCGGTGATGCGCGCGGGCAAGCCGCCGGTCGCCGCGCGCGCGCCTTTGCCGGACCGCTTCATCGCGGCAGGCTTTGCCGATCCCGACACGCCCGGCCCCGATACGCCCGATCCCTATGTCGATCCGCGCGCGCACCAACGGCCAGTGGCGGATGGCTGACCCTTATATCCTGCCCGAAGATATGATCGAGGAACGCTTTATCGCCGCGTCCGGACCGGGCGGGCAGAATGTCAACAAGGTCGCCACCGCCGTCCAGTTGCGCATCAATATTTATGCGCTCGGCCTGCCGCTCCATGCGTTCCGCAAGCTTAAACAATTGGCGGGAAGCAGGCTCAACAACGAGGGCGATCTGGTCATCACAGCGCGCCGTTTCCGCACACAGGAAGCGAACCGCAATGATGCGCGGGCGCGGGTGACCGCCCTTATCGCACAAAGCTTTGAACGCGATCCCCCGCGCATCAAAACCAAACCCAGCAAAGCCGCCAAGGCCCGCCGCGTCGACGCCAAGAAAAGCCGCGCCAGCGTCAAACAAGGGCGCGGCAAGGTGCGGCTGGATTAGAAAAACCCTGACCGGAAAATGGCCGCACCCGCTTTTTTCCGTCAAATTGTAACATTTGTGATTATGGAGCTTTTTCTAGACTATCGGGCTGTCCCTTCGCGGGAGAAGGACGGCGATAGCGGCACGACCGGGCTTGGATTGGAACCGGACGATCATGACGTGGATAGATGCGCTGGATGCGGAAGGGGCGAAGGCATTGACGACAAGGCTGACCGGCCTTGCTGTCCGCACTGGCGTTGCCGCGCAAGACGCGCCCGATCTGGTGCAGGACGCCTTCGGAAAATTCCAGCGTTATGCGGTCAATAATAGCGTGGAGAATCCCGAAGGGATGCTCCGCCGCATCGTGGTCAATCTTGCGATAGACTATACGCGCGCGCGCAGACGCAACCGGATTTCGCCGATTCCGGTCGAAGATTATGACATTGTCGATAAAAATCCGCTCCCTGATGCGGTTTTGATGGGGCGGCAACGTCTGAAACTCATAGAGGCCGCCTTTGCCGCGCTCGATCCGTTAACGGCTGCCATCATTCGCGACCATAGGATCGAGGGCATCAAGCTGGCGGAGGTTGCAAAACGGCATGGCGTGAGTTTGAGTACGGTGGAAAAGAGGTTGGCCAAAGGATTGAAGCAGTTGATCGACCGGGCGCATAAGGCTGCGTCCGAAGGGTGAGCATGATGGCAAACAGCATATCCGACCCTTTGGCGGCGGCGCGCGACCATGCCCTTGCGTTGATGCTGCGCGAGCAGGCGGAGGGGATGGAGGCGCAATCCTTCCCCGAACTCGATCAATGGCTGGCCGAAGATATGGCCCATGCCGGATTTTATGCCGAAGCACGCATGATGTGGGATGACCTCGCATTGGTTGCCGCAGCAGAACCGGCTTCTCCGCTTGAAATCGAGACTAAAATTCCGGCCAATGATAATTGGTTCAAAATGGCTTTGGCGGCCAGCGTTGCGCTTTTCCTGTGCGTCGGGAGTGTTTTTTATCTGTGGCCTTCAAGCGGGTATGAAACCGCCGTGGGCGAACAGCTTGCCGTCACGTTGGACGACGGATCGCATGTCGCGCTCAATACCGACACCTTCATCAAACCCGAATTCACCCGTGAGGCACGGGTCATCGAAATCAAACGGGGCGAAGCCTTGTTCGATGTCGCGCATGATAACAGCCGCCCCTTCATTGTCCGTTTCGGGGAGGATTATGTGCGCGCAACCGGCACCCGCTTTGCGGTGCGGATTGACCGCGGCAAATTCGAAGTGTCGCTGATTGAAGGCGGTGTGGTCGCCGGACGGGACGGTAAGCCGACAACGGTGCGGCATCTTGTGCCGGGCGAGCGCATCAGGCTGGTCGATGCACGGGCGCCGCTGGTGGACCGGCCCGACCTTGATTCGCAACTGGCTTGGCGCTCCGGCGAAGTGGTGTTCGACAATGTCCCGCTTCACGCGGCGATCCGGGAAATGAACCGGTATAGCCACACCAAATTGGCCCTTGCCGACCCAGCCATGGGAGAGCAGCGGTTGAGCGGCGTTTTTGCGGTGACAAATAATAGCGAGTTCGCTGCCGCTGCGGCCGGCCTTTACGGATATAAGGTGCGGCAACAAAAGGGCCTTATCCTCCTGGCGCCCCGTTGAGCGCCAGAGAAATTTTTTTCCATACCCGTTACGGGATTGGGGACGCCCTATCGTCTTTACCGTCAGGACGACGCAAAGCGTGGTGTTATCCACATATGCCATCGTTCATCAGAATATAAATATAGGCCGCTTCAATATTAATGAAGTAAAAATCCATATAATTTGGATGATGCTGCGCTATGTTTAAATCTCATCGAAATAAAATATTAAAACTATAGCTAGATATTTGAGTCTGGCTCTAATTATATAGTTATAATAATCTCATAAATAATTATCATATGTAACATTAGAGTCATATTATCTCCCTATTCGGACGCTGCGTTGAGGGGTTTACTTTAAGAATCCACGCGCAGGGAAAATGGCAAAGATATTTTGCCTTCAAGGTTTAGGGGGTTCGATTGCGTATCCGGATTCTTGTTGCGGGCATTTCTGCGGCGGCATTATTGCCGACCGGTGTTCAGGCGCAGCAATCGGCTGCCACCCCGCCGGACGCCGGACAGGCATTGCCGTCCGTTGCGCAGGCCTCGGTCGCTGGTCAGCCCGTAGCGGTGCCGCCCGTCACCGATGCGCCTCCAGCGCCGCCTGCCGAAGATGCGCCGGACATATCTGCGCCCGCGCCTGCTGGTGCGACGGGCCAAGCATCGCCGTCCAAACTTGTCGATATTCTGAATTACCGGATCGAGGGCAATACGGTGCTTTCGGTGATGGATGTTGAAAAAGCCGTCCTGCCGTTTTTGGGGCCGCAACGTCCGGTTGCCGATGTCGAAAATGCGCGTGCGGCGCTGCAGGCGGCCTATCGCGAAAAAGGCTATGAGACCGTTGCGGTCGAAATACCCGATCAGGATGTGCGCGGCGGTATCGTGCAACTGGATGTGATCGAAATGCGGGTCGGGCGTCTGCGCGTCGCCGATGCCAAACATATCTCGCCCGAACGTATCAAAAATGCGGTTCCCAGCCTCAAGGAAGGGGGCGTTCCCAACTATCAGGATGTTGCGAAGGAAATGGCGGCGATTAACCGTTCGCCGGACCGCACCATTTCGCCGACATTGATGGCCGGTGACGCGCCGGGCACGGTTGATGTCGTTCTTCAGGTCGATGACCAAAGCTCTGTTCATGGTTCGCTGGAACTGAATGACCGCCACAGTGCGCGCAGCGAGCGGCTCCGCGTGGCGGCGTCGGCACGCTATGCCAATCTTTTCCAGCGCGGGCATAGCGTGGGTATCCAGGGCCAATTCGCCCCCGAAGATCCGGGGCAAAGCTGGATCCTTTCCGCCTCCTATGTCGCGCCGATCCAAGGAACGCCGTGGACCATCGTCGGCTATGGCGTCCATTCGGAAAGCGACGTTGCCGCAATTGGCGGCGTCGGTGTTCTGGGCAGCGGCAATATCTTTGGCCTGCGCGGCATTTACAGCTTTACCACCGGTGAGGGGACCAGTCCTCTCCAGCACCAGATTACCGCCGGTATCGACTATAAGGATTTCGAAGAAAATCTGGTGTTGGGTTCCGACACCGCCAAAACGCCGATCACCTATATACCGTTCAGCCTTGCCTGGGCCGTATCGGAAGCGGGCGATAAAGATAGTTTCGAAGGCGGTATCGGTCTGCATTTCGGTATTCGCGGGTTCGGGGCTGATGAACGGGCTTTTCGCGACAAACGCTGGAATGCGAGTGCGAGCTGGCACGCTATCCGCCTCAACACCGCCTATCGCCATCGCTTTGCGGAGGACTGGTCTGCCTCGGCGCGGATAGACGCGCAATTTGCGGGTATGCCGCTCATCTCCAACGAGCAATTTTCGGCAGGCGGGCTTGAAAGCGTGCGCGGCTATCTCGAAAGCCAAGAGCTTGGCGATGACGGTGTCTCCGGCCAGTTCCAAATCGAAACGCCATCGCTGATTCCGCTCAGCAAGGACCAGGAATTGCGCCTGTTCGCGTTCGCCGATGGTGCGCTGTTGCGTATCTATGACCCGCTTTCGACCCAAGCCGCCCGCATTGATCTTGCCAGCACGGGCGCCGGGTTGCGGCTGCGTTTTCTGGAACGCTTCAACGCGTCCGTGCTCATGGCCACGCCGCTTTTGAACAAGGGCGGCGCAACTTTCGACATCGACAGGAAATTTCGCATCCAGTTCCGTCTCTGGACGGAATTTTGAACGGTTTGAACAGGAGGAATAGTTCAGTGAAGCATCCCATTTTAGCTTCTCTTTGTGCCGCTTTGGCCATGGTCGTTGCAACGCCTGCAGCGGCTTGGTGGAATGATGGCTGGACCGAACGCCGCGCGGCGACGCTGGATAGCGGAACCGTGGCCGGGGTTAAGGAAGGCTTGCAACGCCAGCCCGTCCTTATCCGTCTGCACAATGGCGTCCTCGACTTTTCAAAGGTCAAGGCGGACGGCAGCGACCTGCGTTTTGTCGCAGAAGATGACAAGACACCGCTCAATTTCCACATCGAAAAGTTCGACCCTACCGCCGGTCTGGCGCTGGTCTGGGTCGATGTGCCGACGGTCGCGCCTGCATCGAAACAGAAAATCTGGCTCTATTATGGCAATGCAGGCGCAAAGCCGGGGGCCGCGTCCAATGCGACTTATGACGCATCGCGCACGCTGGTCCTCCACCTTAACGAAGATGCGCCGGTCGACGCGACCGCCAACCGCAACCAGATCGTAACGGCGGGATATAAGCCGATTGCCGACGGTCTCATCGCCGGTGCGGCCAAGCTGGACCAAAGCGGATCGATGCAGGTTGCGGCGAGCCAAAGCATGGCAGCGGCAGCAGGCGCGGGCACCAGCTTTTCGGTCTGGGTCCGCCCTGCCGCAGCGCAAGCCGACCAAGCCCTTATCTATACCCGCAAGGCGAGCGCCGGTGGCGCGGATGTGCTTCAGATCGGCGTGCGCGCAGGCGTGCCTTTCCTCAAACTTGGTGCGACCGAAGCAGCCGCGACAACCCCGCTCGCCCCCGACGCGTGGAACCATGTCGGCGTATCGGCAGGGCCGGAAGGCGCGGAACTATTCGTCAATGGCGTGTCGGTTGCGCGCATTGCCGGAGCATTGCCGGCCATTGCCGGGGAAACCATCATCGGCGCGTCGGGCGACATTGCCGCGCTGGCGGGCGATTATGACGAGATCAGCCAGAGCAACAAAGCCGCGCCTGCCTCGGCTTTTGCGCTCGCAGCAACCGCACAGGGACGTTCGTCCAACTTTGCCAGCGTCGCATCCGAAGCCGAAGGCGCCGGGTCGGGCGGGCATAATTATTTCGGCATCCTGTTCAGCGCGCTGACGCTCGATGCCTGGATTGTCATCGCGATCCTCGGCGTCATGGCGGCGATTTCCTGGTTTGTGATGATTACCAAGGGGATGTTGTTCGGGCGCACCGCCAAAGCAAACAGCGCCTTCCTTGCGCAATATCGTGAGGAACTGGCCAAGCGCAATGACGCCGAAATGTTGGTGAAAACCAATATCGGCCAGACGGCGCCCGATTCCTCGCTCGCCAAGCTGTTTGAAACCGGCCAGAGCGAATTGCGCAACCGCGTCGATGAAACCCCGCGCGGTCATGGCCGTCCCGCCGTCGCGCCGGAATCGGTGGCCGCTATCCGGTCGGCGCTAGATGCCACCCAGGCCCGCGAAATGCAGCGCCTGAGCAAATCCATGGTGCTGCTCACCATCGCGATTTCCGGAGGGCCGTTCCTCGGGCTGCTCGGCACCGTCATCGGGGTGATGATTACCTTTGCGGGCGTTGCCGCGGCAGGGGATGTCAACATCAACGCGATTGCGCCGGGTATTGCCGCCGCATTGCTCGCGACCGTGGCCGGGCTTGCCGTCGCGATCCCCGCGCTGTTCGGCTATAACTATCTGCTGGGGCAACAGAATAATATCCTGACCGACAATCAGGTATTTTCTGACGAACTCGAGAAGAAATATCTCGAAACGTATCGCTACCAGACCCATCACGCCGTCGCTGCTGAATAGGAGGATGTGATGCAGGTCCACAGCCAGCCCAAACCTTATGACGAGATCAATATCACCCCGATGCTTGATCTTGCTTATGTGTTGCTCATCATCTTCATCGTCATGACCACCGCGTCGGTGCAGGGGATCAAGGTCAATGTCCCCAAGGCCAGCTCTTCGGTGAGCCTTGCCAAGCCGACCACCAAAGCGATTACGATCGACAGTGATGGCCAGATCTATCTCGATACCTTTCCAGTAACGACCGACGAACTGGAATCGCAACTGCGCGCTTTCAAAGCGGTCACGCCGGAATTTCCGGTCGTCATCAAGGGCGATCAGGTGAGCCAATATGGCCGCATCATGGAAGTGCTCAACATTTGCGCGAGCCTTGGCATCACGCAACTGGGCCTCGTGAGCGAACGGCAGAAGAGCTGACCCATGGCTTTGTCCGCTTTCGACACACCCAAGCGCAAGCGTGTGGATGACCGGCTTATCGGGCTAGGCTTTGTCCTGCTTGCCGTGTTGGCTCTTGCGGCGGCGTGGTGGTTCATAAGCAATAGTGATGGCCAACCCGTCAAAGTCGAGCGGGTTATCCAGGAAATCACCGTTGTCGAACCGCCGCCGCCGGTCGAGCCCGAGCCTGAAGAAAAAATCATGGAGGAAGAACCGGAAATCATCGAGCCGGAAGATACGCCGATCGAAGATAAGCCGGTGGAGCAGCCGACGCCGGACGAAGCACCTGCCGCGTCTTCCGAGCCTTCCCCCACACCGACCGCAGCGCCTGCGGGGCTCGACCGTGCAGCCGATTCCGGTTCGGACAGCTTCCGGCTCGCAGCCGGTGGCGGCGGTGGTCTTTACGGCGGAGGCAGCGGGCGTTTCGGACGGGGCGGCGGCGGCCTTGGCGGCTGGCGCAATACGGTTGAAGCCCATGTCCGCCGCGCACTCCAGCGTGACCCGCGCACCAAAGCGGCCAACGGGTCGGTCAATGTCAATATCAGCATCGCCGAAAGCGGCACCATCAACGGCGCACAGCTTTTAAGCTCGTCGGGTGACGCCAAGCTGGATGCTGCCATCCGGGAGGTTCTCGCCAACCTGCCGCCTCTATCCCAGCGTCGTCCGGACAATGTGGGGGCGTCCACTTATGCGACGATCAACCTCAAACGTCCGGGCGGCTAGCCAGATTTTTCACGGAGAAAATTCAATGTTTCGTTCCAAATATATCATGCGGTCTCTGGCGGCAATTATGGTTCTGGCAACGCCAGCCGCTGCGTCGGCACAAGCGAATGACGACATGGGGGTAGAACTCCTTCAACTGCTGGTCGATGAAGGCGTCATTCCTTATGACAAGGCGCAGGAACTGCTCAACCGCGCGCGCCAAAAGGCCGAAGAACGCAAACAGCGCGACGCGCAAAATGCGACATCGCAACCGATTAACGTATCCTATGTGCCGGAAACCGTCCGCGCGCAGATCAAGGAAGAGGTCAAGGCCGAAGTCATGGCGTCGGCCAAGCAGGAAGGGCTGGTAGCCCCCGGCGTGTTGCCCAAATGGATGGACGGGTTGGAACTGACCGGCGATTTTCGTGCGCGTTACCAATATGAAAATTTCGATAAGGATAATTTCCCTTTTTTCCCCGATCTCAACCAGATTATCAGCGATGGTGGGGCGCCGCTTAAATTACCGCCATCCATGAACTCGACGCAGGATCGCGGGCGTATGCGTTATCATGCGCTGCTGGGCGTCAATGCGCAGATCAGCAAACAGGTCAAATTCGGTTTGCGTCTGGGGTCGGGCGATGCGCCCGGCATTGTATCGACCAACCGTACGCTGGGCGATTTCTTTGCGCATGACGGCGTATATATCGACCGCGCTTATGTCGAACTCCGTCCGGTGGACCAAGTCGCACTTGTCGCTGGGCGGATGCCCAACCCTTTTTATTCGACCGACATGATGTGGGACGGCGACGTTAATCCCGAAGGCGCGGTCCTTGTGGCCAACCATAAAATCGGCCCTGCGCGCCTGTTCGCCACAGGCGGCTATTTCCCGATGCAGGAACGGGAACTTTATTCCGACCGGTTCATGGTCGGTGGTCAGGTCGGTGTCGATGCCGAACTGGAAAGCGGGCTGAGCTTCAAGCTTGCGGGCGCTTATTATGATTTCGAGCGGATGCAGTCGAAGAAAAATACGGTCAATTCGCGGCTTAACGATTATACGGCCCCGGTTTATCTCTCGCGCGGCAACTCGATTTTCAATATCCGCAATGACGGGCTGACCTCCTTGCCCGGTCTTGCGTCCGAATATGATATTCTCGCTGTTACGGGGAGCGTAGGTTATCGCACGCCCGATATCGCAATCGGCGTGACCGGCGAATATATCCAGAATCTTGCTTTCGATGCGAATGAAATCAAAGCGCTGCGCGTCGAACCCGGTGTCGAGCCCGGCGACAAGGGTTGGCAGGTGCGGCTTGATGTCGGATCGGAACTGCCCGGCCGTCGTCTGACCAATCCCGGCGATTGGCGGCTTGCGGCAGCCTATAAGCATCTTGAAACCGATGCGGTGCTGGACATTTTAACCGACAGCGATTTCGGTCTCGGCGGCACCAACGTCAAAGGCTATTTGCTTGAAGGCGAATATGCGGTGTTCCGCAACACAACGCTTGGCCTTCGCTGGTTGAGTACCAACCAGATTGCAGGCGCGCCCTATGCGGTGGACGTGCTGCAAGTCCATGTCCGTACCGGATTTTGAGGAGGGTGGCCGCTATGAACCGTCCTTTCCGCTTTATCGCCGCTCTTGCTGTCGCATTCTTGGCGGGCGGCACCGGCGCATCGGCGCAGGTCGCTGCTGCCCCCGCGACACCAACCGCCAGCAAAGACGCATCCGATGCCCAAAGTCTTGCGGCTGCCGAAGCCGTGCGGCGGGATGCCGTCGCGCTCGACAATGCCCGCAAAGAGGTCAGACGACTGCGGACGGAATTGGCGCTGCGGGACGAGCTTATCGAACTTGGACGCACGCGTAATGCCGAACTTTACGAAGTGGCCCAAGCGATGCTCGACCGGCTGATGAAGAATAAAAGCTATGATCCGTTTTTCCAGACCGGGCGGGTCCGGATGGAAAATCTGAAACAGGAGTATGAAGACAAGCTCCGTGCGGCCCGCATTTACGAGCATACGCTCCCGCCTTCCGTGCAAAAGCGCATGGACGCAGACCTTGCCCGGCAACGCGAGGCTGCGGAGGCCAAACAACAGCAGCAACAGCAGCAGCAGGCCGCTGATCCGGCCACCAAGCCCGCACCCCCTTCAACTCCCCAATAATATCGGCGCTTCACCGAGAGGATGATTGTCATGTTCACCACCCCCCAAAGCAACCCCAAGCCCTCACGTCGCACCCGCCATATGCTGCACCATGTCAGTATCGGTGCGCTTGCGCTTGCGTGTCTGCTCGCCCCCGTCACGGCGAAGGCGCAAGAGGGACAGGTTTTCGGGACGATGGTGGGCTTGCAAGCGGGCCGTACGATCGATGCCAGCGGGCGCGTATCGGTCTGGCAGGGCGCGTCGGCTCCGGTCATCGGCAAGGATGCCGATGGTCGCCCGTTGATGGTGATCGACCAGCATAAGCAGAAGGCTTTGCTCGATTGGGAGGATTTCCGCCTCAAAACCAACGAAATTCTGGAATTCCGCCAACAGGCGGCGGACTGGATTGCGGTCAACCGCGTTCATGGTGCCCATGCCGCCGAAGTGAATGGCGAAATCCGCGCCAAGGGCAGCGTCTATATCCTCAACGATAATGGCGTGATGATCGGCAAGGATGCCAAGATCAATGTCCGCCAACTGGTGACGGGCACGGGCGTTGCGGATGTCGATTCCGCCAATGGCGTCACCACAATTACCCAAGCGACAGAGAAAGCAAAGCTCGATTGGCACGGCTTCCAGCAACAGACCGGAGAGTTGTTGCGGATCCAGCAGGAAAAATCCGATTGGATCATGCTCAACCGTTTCCACAACCAAGGTGTGACCAAATTTGACGGGGACATCAAGGCGGACGGCCATATCTATCTCGTTGCGCCGCAAGGGCTGGCCGTAAACGGGAAAGTCGATGCACAACAGGTCATCTTCTCCTCGCTCTATATGCGTGATGACCAGTTTGACGAAGGCATCCTGTCTTACGCGCGCGATTATAACGGGCGTCTGGAGCCGGTCTTCAGCAATAGCTGGACCTATGCTTTGGGGCCGAACGAGTCAGGCGGGATGAGGACTCTGCTCGGAATCAACAATCCGGTTCCCGTGACTGATGATCCCAATGATCCGTTGCGTTTCAAAGTGACGCTTGGACGCGATTCGGTGGTGACGACCGGTAAGCTTGGCAAAGCCATGCTGTTCGGCCCGACGGTGACCAATAACGGCAAGATTAATGTGTCTGATGAAGGTCAGGTCATCTTGGCGGCGGGCGACAATATTTACCTGCGCAAAGGGGCGATCAATGGCCGCCTTGTCGCCACAGTCGGGGCCTATAATCCGATCGGCTTTTCCAAAGCGTCCATGTCCTATAATCGGCCTCCGCAGACGGTAAGCGATGAACGCTGGCAGGCTTTTTATGCAAAGATTTTAGGCCAGACATACGAAATTGGTGAAACCGTTCCTTATGACCTATATTCGGGCATCGGCGCCAAGGTCGTGCAATATATCCACGAAATGCAGGCAGAGCGCGCAAAGCATTTCAACGCGGTCAATAACGGGATCATCAACGCCAAACGCGGCGGCAGTGTCGATTTTGTCGGCTGGAACATGATCCAGAATGGCGCGGTGGACATGACCTCCACCGCATCTTTCCGCGCATCAATCCGCTTTGCCGGGACCGTTCAGGATACGTTGGAAAATTTCAACAATGAATATGATGGCGAGCTTGTGCCCGGTAATGGCACGGTCATTTTCGGCAAAAAAAGCCTCACCCAAATAACGCCTGATCTTGAATCAACCGATACAATCCCGCTGACCGAAGGCAAGCAGCGGGTTGGCTCGCTCAAGATCAATGCGGGCAAAGTCCATTTGCAGGAAGATGCGGTCATTTATATGCCGAGCGGCACCATGCAGGTGCTGCTCGATGCGGGTATTCATGTTTGGAACAACCGCGGCGCGGGCATGAATACGGACAATGAGGACGGCACGCGTTTCCTCATGGACAAAGGCTCGCTCATCGACCTGTCCGGCTGGAAATCCACGGTGCTGCCGATGGGGTATCATCAGGTCACGGGCAAATTCTTTGCCGCCCAGTTTGCCGATTCTCCGGTGCAGCGCGACGGCCCGCTCGCGCGCAAGGAGATTAATATCGACCGCCGTTATGGCACCGATATTGCCAATTGGGAGGGGCTGGACAATCTTCGGCAAGGCACGCTTGCACAGTTTCTGACCGAAGGCGGCACGCTCAATATGGATATCGGCGATGATTTTATCATGGCGCCGGGATCGGTCATCAACGTGTCGGGCGGCATGACGACCTATGAGGCGGGCTATGTCTATTCGACGCTGCTGCGCCGTCTGGATGGCACAGTCATTGATATTCGCGAAGCGGACCCCGATGAATTATATATGGGTCTGGCCAATGAATGGACCCGCTATGATAGCAAATGGGGCAAGCAGCAAAGCTATTATATCCCGCTCTTTTCCAGTTCGGTCGGGCGCTATGAAACCGGTTATGTCGAAGGCGGGAAGGCCGGGGAAATCAATATTCTCGCGCCCGATACCTTGTTGCAAGGCACGCTCAGAGGGGAAACTGTTGCGGGCCGCTACCAGCGTAATAAAATCCCCGCAGGCGGTATTTTCCGGCTGAACCAGGCAGGCGAGAGCGAAACCGAATATGTCAGCAACAAGGTGCTGATTTCCGCCATTGAAATGACGCTCCCGACCAATTTTACGCTCGATACCAACCTGTCCGGCGTGTTCGGTGACAAATTCGGCGAAGAATATGAGCCGGGCGATGCGCAGGCGAAAACGTCGGACAATATGACGCTGGCATCGGACGATTTTTTCAATCGCTCGACGATGGGTAGCTATGCTTTGCGTTCTTCGGGCGTGTATAAGCCGGACGGGTCACTGGACCCCGAGGATGGCACCACCTTCACGTTGGAAAAAGGCGCTGACCTTGATCTCAAAAATGGTGCGTCGCTGGACTTTGCGGCCGACCACCGGATGAAGATATTGGGCAATATCCGCACCGAAGGCGGCAATGTCGCCTTGGGCGGCATGGCGCTCGAGCTGGGTGAAGGCACCAGCATCGACACACATGCCAAATGGTATAGCGATTATGAAATTGACGAACCCGTCGCGCTCGACACGCTGCCGCGCATCCATGGCGGCTCTATTACGCTAGGGTCAGGGGGCAGTACGGAAACATATGAAACAAATCTTATCTTGCCCGATTCGGTACGGCTCGACACGTCCGGTGGAGCCTGGCTCGACCGTGATGGCAAGCTGAACCTCGGCAAAGGCGGTGATCTCAGCATCTTTGCCAATGTCGGCCAAAAAGATATTCTGGATCTCGGCGCGCTTCCCCATGCGCGTGCTTTTGGCATGGGCGGGAATGGAAAGTTCAGCCTCAGCATCAGCGATGCGGTCTTCATTGGCAATGCCTTGCCCCCGATAGACAGTGGAGCGAATGACGGTGACCCTGCCTCATTGCCGCGCCAGTTTTTAATCACTCCAGATTTTTTTGAAAAAAGCGGCTTTTCTTCTATCAGCCTGATTGCGCCTACTGTGACGCTGATGGAAGGCACCAAGGTCCATGCCACCAGCGCGGTAATGAAGCTGCGCGACGGTTCGATCAATGCCAGCGCCATACCGTCAATCCTCGCGCCTTCGGGCACGGATATTTACGCGATCACCGATATTGTTTCGATGGCCCCCGAAGACCGGCCTGCCGCTTTGCGCAATGGCATGACGCTGTCCTTTGCGTCCACCACGGCCTTGGTCAATGGCGGGGCGGCCAATCCGGGTATTTTCACCGGCAAAGACAGCCTGCTTTCTACCGAAATCGGTGGCTCTATCAGCTTTGTCGGCAATAGCCGCGTTGCCGGTAGTTTGGTCGCGCCCGCAGGCTCCATCCTTCTGGGAGCGGGCGATGTCAAAGACTCGGTAGTTGAATTGCTTGACACCGCGCGCCTTTCGGTCGCTGGCGCAACGCTGATTACCTCGCGCCAGAGCGCCAGCAACGGGCAGGACCTTGTCGATGGCGAAGTCCGCAATGGCGGACGTATCGCGATAGACGCTTTTGATATCACGCTTGCCAAAGGAAGTGTCATTGATGTGTCGGGCACCAGTTCGTTGCTGGATTTGCCGACCATAGGAGAAGACGGCAATATTTACCGCACGCCCACGCGCATCGATTCCGATGGCGGGACGGTTCAGATCACGGGCAGCGCGCTCGACATTAATGACGCCACCTATATCGGCGCGGCAGGCGGCGCAAAAGCGCGCGGCGGCCTGTTCGATATAAGCTGGAAGGGCATTTATGGCACGGGCGGCGCGGCGGGAGCCACCCCGCTCAGCGTTGCCGAACAATTGGAAATGTATGCCAATTGGGGCAGCTTTTATGACCTTGATGGCAATATGGTGGCCAGTCCGTACGGCGTGGATTTCAGCAAAATCAACTGGGCATCGGCACTGGGCCAGAATTTTGAATTTCCGGCCGGTTTTATTGTCAATAATCGTGACGAATTGATAAAGGGATTTAACGATTATACTGCCGCAGCGATGGGCGTTCCCCCGCTCTTTGTAATCGGCGATGTGCTGCCGGTTCCAACCGGGCCGATTGAATTGCCCGAAATCGAACCGGGCCTTGTGCGCCTGTTCGGCTATTTCGGTTTCAAGCTTCCCGATGCGCCTGAGGGCAAGCCCCAAATCGCGCAGATCACGCCTTCCACCTTTACGGATAGCGGGTTTTCCCGCCTGTCGCTGGCCAGCGATAGCGGTATCATTTTTTCGGGCGATGCCAGAATTGGCGGGGCAGGGAGCAAAGGCGGTAAACCGCTGGACCTCATCCGTATCCAAGCTCCTCGCCTTATCGGGCGAGACAATGCCAATATTCTGCTCGAAGCGAAACAGGTCCAACTTGGCGCGATGGATAATGACGGCTTCAAATGGACCGAATATTATGGTGCCGTTGCCGATTATGGTATTCGCCCGGTCGGCGTGAACAGCAAGCTGCACGTCAAAGCCGATTTTGTGGAAATTATATCGACGCGACTGGATGGCTTTACCGATACTTTACTGCAAAGCAGCGGCGACCTCCGCTTCCGTGGGGCGGATCCCGTAGGCTATTCTGAACAACGCCCCGGCGGAAAGCTTTATGCTTCCGGCTTGCTCCGCTTCCAAGCCGACCAGATTTATGCCGCGACCGGACGTGATTTCAACGTCATCTCCGATACCGCTATTATCAATCTGGGTCAGGTTGCAGGCGACCGGATTAACGGATCGCCTTATGAAGCAGCGGCGGCACTGACTTTGCGCGCGCCGGTGATCGAAAATCACGGCACCATCCGCTCTCCGCTCGGCACGATCACGCTGACAGCCCTTACCACCGATGCCGAAGGGTCGGGCCGCCTTGTTCTTGGAGCAGGAAGCCTGACGTCGGTGTCTGCGGAAGGCAATATCATTCCTTATGGCTATCTGCGTAACGGGGATAGCTGGATTGACCCGTTCACCCTGAAAGAATTGGTCAGCCTGTCGCCCAAAACAGTCAATTTGAGCGGCGACCATGTGGATGTGGCGGCCAATTCGGTCATCGACCTTGCGGGTGGCGGCGATTTGTTCGCGCGCGAATTTTCGCCCGGCATTGGTGGCACAAAAGATTGGCTCACCGGTTATCGCGATGCCAAGCTGGAATGGGTCGATGCACCCAAAGAGATTTTTGCGGTATTGCCGGGCTATGACAATGACACTGCGCCCGTAGGCTTTGGCGCGTCGGCTGTGGGCGTGGGCGACAAAGTCTATCTGGCGGGCGGAAGCGGACTGCCGGCGGGCTATTATACGCTCCTACCGGCAGAATATGCGTTGCTCCCCGGCGCGTTCCGCGTAACCGCCAACCATCGTGTTACTGGCACCGAAACCATGATCCCCGGCGCGGTGCAGGATCTGACCGACGGATCGAGCATCCAGTCCGGTTATAAAATTGACGGTTTGTCCGGTGCCGCCGAACAGCGCAGCCACGGCTTCCATGTCATGCCGGGCGATACGTTGCGGATGCGCAGCAAATATAACCAAGCCTTTGCCAACAGCTTTTTTACCTCGCCCGATTATCTTAAAAAACGGGTCCGGGTGAATCTTCCTGTGGGAGAAGTGCCTCGTATTCCTATGGATGACGGCAGCCTGAAACTGGACGTGCGCAAATCGCTGACACTCAAAGGCAAGCTTGAAACCGGCAAAGAGGAAAAGGGCCGCGGCGCTTTTGTCGATATTTCCTCATCCAAACTGGTGGTGACCGGCACGAATACCGATAGATCCAAATATGACGGTTATTTGCTGGTCGATAGCCAGCAGCTCAATGATTTCGGCGCGGAAAGCCTGTTGCTTGGCGGCCTTCGGGATACTAGCGGCACGGACATTGTCATGAATGTCGCAGGGGTCGATGTGGTTGTCGACAATGCCGGATCGGAACTGGTGGCACCCGAACTCTTATTGGCATCAAAGGGTGATATCCGCGTCACGACGGGCAGCAAGATGGCGACACGGGGCAAATTGTCCGGCGAGCCGAGCAACTATGTGGTTGCCGCTGCCTATCAAGAAGTGATCGACACCAAAGGCACACCGTGGACATCCGACGATGTTCTTATCAATCCGGCCCTTGATCAGGGCGGCGTTGTGCGCCTGTCGGATGGCGGGCTGATAGCGTTGAAGCGCGATGCAGCGGCGCTGGATCGCATGAAAGAATTACTGTCCGATCCCGACAAGCTGGCCGCAATCAACGCCTTGCGCGCAGCAAAGGGTCTTGAAGCCATACAGCCAGGCGGGAATATCTATATCGAAAGCGGCGCGACGCTTGAAAGCAGCAATTCGGTCAATCTGGATGCGACCGACCAGATGCTATTAAACCCCGACGCGACGCTGCTGACCCGCAGCCTTGGTGCTGCGGCCGGGAAAATCAGCTTTGGTGCGGTCCCTGATAGCGTGGATGGTCTGGTGTTTTCCAACAACTCGTTGGGCGCTTTGACCAATGCCGCAGAACTACGCCTCAAAAGCTATTCGTCGATTGATTTTTATGGTCCGGTGACCCTTGCATCCGATCGCACGATAACGCTCGACAGCCGCGCTTTACGCCTGATGGACGCGAGCGACGCCAAGGTCGATATCCGCGCCAAAAACCTGACGCTTGCAAACAGTATCGGGGCTGGCGGCGCTTCGACAGAAGGGGCAGGGAGCCTGTATCTGTCAGCGGATAATATTTATCTTGAAGGCGCGGACAAGGCGCTGACCGGTTTCGGATCGACCACGATAACGGCGACGCAACGGATTATCGGTCGCGATATCGGTACATTTTATGCGGCCGGTGCGCTCACGCTCAACGCGCCGCAAATTACGGCGGAAAGTGGCGCGCAGCTTTATTTCGACACAACGGGCGCGCTCATTGCCAATGGCGGTGCGGACGCCGGACTCCAACCCTTCTCCTCATCGGGTGCAACCGTCGGACTGACCGGCGCGTCGGTGGATTTTGTCGGCAATACAAAGCTGACCGGAGGCACGTTCAACTTGCATGCGCGTCAAGGCGATGTACGCATCGGGGACGGTGCGCGGATTGATGTGACGGGCGGCGAGGTCACGCTGTTCGACAAAAAGGTCGGCATTGATGCGGGCGCGGTTAATCTGACGGCGGACCAAGGCAATTTGGTCCTCGCCAAAAATGCGCTCGTCAATGTTTCCGGCTCCGAGGCGGGAAGCCATGCCGGTGCGCTCAACATCAGCGTCGGGCAAGGCGAGGCGCTGCTCCACGGCACAATCAAAGGCGATGCGTCCGGCGGGTTTAATAGCGGCAGCTTCCGGTTGCTCACCAACCGCATGTCCGATTTTGCAGCGTTTAACGCAACGCTTGACCAAGCGGGCTTCCGCCAGTTGCGCAGCTTTGAAATTGCCAATGGGGATGTTGCGCTGACCGGCACGGTCAAGGCGCGCAATCTGGAAATCATCGCCAATAACGGTGCGCTCAATATTGCCGGAACCCTTGATGCAACGGGCACCGATGGCGGCAATATCCACCTCGCCGCAGCCGGAGGGCTGACCCTTGTCAATGGCTCCAAATTGCTTGCCCATGCGCTCGATGCCAAGGGCGCGGGCGGCACCGTGCTGATCGAAACGCTCGGCCAGAACGGAGCGGGCATTGCGATGCAGCAAGGGGCGCTGATCAATGTATCGGGTACCGGAGAGGGCGGGCGAACCGTCCGTTTCCGTGCCCCGCAAATCGGCGATGATATGGCTATCGACCGTATCGACGGGACCATAACCGGTGCAGCCTCGGTCTATGCCGAAGCCTATCGTGTTTATGAAAATGTGGAAAAAATCGATCAGGCCGGGATTGACCGTTATACGAGCGACGCGATCCGCTTCATGGATAATGCAGGGGCCGTCCAAGCGCGGCTTGGCAGCGGCGTTTCGCTGGTGGCCGGTATCGAACTGCGCAGCGGCAAGGATATGGAACTGGCCGAAGATTGGGATCTTTCGGGTCTGCGCTTCAATGGTGCGCCGGGTGTCCTTACCCTACGTTCGGTCGGCGATCTTCTTATCAATGCCAATCTTTCGGATGGCATCGTCGATGGCCAATTGATGAAGGGCGATAGCTGGTCCTTCAACCTCACCGCAGGTGCCAATCTTGACAGCCCGTCCAGTGCGGCGGTGCTGGCCGGAAGCCGCCTCGCGGCTGGCAAGGGGTCGGTCATTGTCGGCGGTACGCCCGACACAATCGAATATTTTTATGACCCGGCTTATGGCAATGAACATCGCCTCTATATGGTCGCTCCGGACGGCAAATTCGTTCGCAGGGAGGATGAAGGCAATTACCACATCGGCTGGGTGGAATTGCAACGCAACGCAGACGGCAAATATATTGACCCGCGCACCGGTGCCGTCATTGAAAAAGACCCGGCCACCGGCGATTATGCCGATACGCAATACTATGCGCGGCGCCCGCTCGCATGGATCCTGTTCGCAACGGGTGGCGGCTATAGCCAGGAAGCGGCGGATGGAACCGTCGGCTATGTTTCTGGCCCCTTTGATTACCGCAACTATATACAGTGGAACAATGCCACCGGCTATCATGTGCGCACTGGCACAGGGGCCATCGAAGTGGTCGCAGGTCGCGATCTGGTCCTCGCCGAACGGCCATCGGTAATCTATACAATGGGCCGCCAAAGCGCCGATATTGCGGGTTTTGATAAGCCTGAAATGGCTCAATATGGCGAACGCGGCGGGGATATTTCGATCAAGACGGCGGGCAGCATCCGGGCGAGCTATGATGTTCCGCAATTGCCCAACGGCTATATGGGACGATCAGGCGCAACCAACGAGGCGACCGGCCTGTTCTTCCGTCAAAAAGACGGTAAATATAACCAGACGAGCTGGTGGGTTAATCATGCCGCATTCGAAGGCGGGGTCGGCGCGCTGGGCGGCGGTAATATCAGTATGGACGTCACGGGCGATGTCCATAATCTGAGTGTTTCCATTCCCGACAGCGTCCGCGTCACGGGCGGCACCGACGATGATGTTGTGCGGGTCGCGCATTATAGCGGCGGCGGCGATCTTTCGATGCGCGTTGGCGGCAATGTCTATGGCGGGGTCTATCTGGTGGGCAATGGCGTTGCCGACATGAATATCGGCGGCGCGATGCTCCCCGGCGGGACCATCTCCCGCTTTAACTATGACTGTAGTTACCTGACATGTTATCTGCATACCGATGGCCGCATTGCGTCCATCCCCTTCCGGCTCAATCCGATGATGCTGACCAGCACGGGCAGTTTTAAAATTCGCACAGGTGGCGATCTTTACATCGATTCGATTATGGACCCGGTCCTCATCAATCCGGTCATGTATCGTCAGGAAGAGTGGGAAGATTATCGGTCACACGCTATTATCAGCTATGGCGACAACGCGTCTGCCGATCTTTTTTCGGCCGGTGGCAATATCATCATGAGCAATTCCGGCCATAATACGGAAATGGTGCGTTATTCATCAGTCCCCGGCCCGCGCTTTTTCCACGGGACGGATGAGCGCCCGGGCGATTTCGCGCAAGGCATTCTCTACCGGTTACGTCCCCCCACATTCTCGGCTGTTGCGGCAACGGGGGATGTCCGGATTTTGGGCGGGATGATAATTTCCTCGGCCCCAAAGGGCAATCTTGATATCCTGGCCGGACGCAATGTGCAGATCGGTTATACGACCGATGCGTCAGACCTGAGGGAATCGGGAAGAATTTATCTCAATCCCGAATATCGTGGGGAGTCCGAAGGCATTTATATGAGCCAGGCGCTGCCGGAACTGCTCAATACTGTGACCAATTACCGCAATGCGTCCGCTTATTGGAATATAGCGGCTCTTGCGACGGCTGGTATCGGTACATTCTATCCCGGAACGCAGCCGTTCAATGAAACATTCCGCGCCGAACTGCATAAAGGGGATTTGGTCCCTGCGCGTATTTATGCGGGGTCGGGGGACATCGTCAGCTCGTTCGCTGCAGGGATATATCTGCCCAAACAAACCTGGTTCCAGGCAGGAGGCAATATCTATTTCCCCAGCTTTGAAACCCAACATAATAATCCCAATGACGTGACATTGGTTCGTGCGCACAAGGGCATTTATTTTGACCAAAGCCATTACGGCTTACCGACAGTGTCGGTGGATGATGGTGGAACGGTCAGATATGGCTATCTTCAGGTGAAAGGGCCGGGCCGTCTTGAATTGGAGGCGGGCACGGATATTTATCTCCCGGACAATAGTGTCGGCATCGTCACCGAACGGACGCCTTTCGGAGTGGAAGGGGGCGCGGATATTGCGGTCAGTGCAGGCTTTAACCGACTGCCTTCTTATGAGGCATTTGAAAAAGCCTATATTGACCCGCACGGGACGCTTGCCGATTATCTGAAAGGCGAGGATGGCCTGTCGATTTACCTGTTCGATCGCGAATATCCGCGGGCGGCAGGGGCAACCGGCGAATTTGCCAAGCCTGAACCGCGCGAAGGGCTGGTCAATTATGTCCGCCGTTTGCAGGGGCTGGCGCCCTTTGAAACGCTGGCCGAACAAAAAGCCTATCTCGACACGGCATGGACCTATTGGAACGGGCTTTCGACCGATTATAAAACGCCTTTCTACCGGAGTGTCCTGTTCCTCGAACTGCGTACGACGGGCCGGGAAACCAATGATCCCAAGAGCGACCGCTATAATAGCACCAAGCGCGGATATGACGTAATCGCGACCCTGTTCCCCGGCGCGGAAAAGGAAAAGAGCGAAAACTGGGCTGGCGATTATGAAACCTTTGCCAGCCGGATCATCTCGAACGCGGGCGGCAAGGTCGAACTGGTAATACCGGGCGGTCAGGTCGAACTGGTCAATGTGGTGGCGTCCGCCGCGCAGACTGGCCAGCCTGCTGCCGAAGGCGACCGCGGTAACGCGCTGCGTTCCGGTATTGTCACCACCAATGGCGGAGAGATTAACATTCTCACCCATGATGCGGTTACGCTGAATGAATCGCGTATCCTTACTACCAAGGGCGGCAATGTCATGATCTGGTCCTCTTATGGCGACATCGCGGCAGGTAAGGGAGCCAAAACGTCGATCAGCCCGCCCTTCTTCGACTATCTGTTCGACAATTATGCGCGGATCGTGCGGGAGCCTGCGGGTCTACCGACCGGTGCGGGCATCGGGACGCTCGCGACGGTTGACGGCACACCGCCCGCCGACGTCGATCTCATTGCCCCCAACGGCATTATTGACGCGGGCGATGCAGGTATTCGTGTGAGCGGCAACTTCAACGCGGTGGCCGTGGAAATATTGGGCGCGGATAATATCGAGGTTGCAGGTGTCGTCACCGGCCTTCCCGAAAAGCCCGCGGCGCCGCCGACATCGCTCGATACCGGTGATCTGGCCGCCCGTGGTAGCGGGCTGGAAAAAGAATTGGCCAATGCCACCAAACAGGTGCGCGAAGGGGCTGCGGTGACCACACCATCGCTTATCGAAGTGCTGGTTACCGGATTTGGCAAAGGCTGTCCCGATGGTGAAACCTATCGGGATGGCCGCTGCGTCCCGGCGGCCGCACGTCCCCGTCCGCAAACCCGTTCGATGCAGGACGCCACGCCGGTTGCATCCCGCCCTGCGGCGCAGCGTCCCGATGCTCCCGCACCTGCGCCCAAATTGGTGCGCTTCAACGTCCCGGCGCAGCCGACCGATGATGCGATCCGCGCGGTAGGCAAGCTGGCGAAGATCAATATCCTGTTCGACGCGAAGCAGGTCGGCAACCGCATTGCGCCTGCGGTGCGGGGCACGATGGCACCGGAGCGCGCGCTTCAGATGCTGATCGAGCAGAATGACCTTCAGGTGGTTCAGGTAACGCCGAACAGCTATACCATCCGCCCGCGCGCTTGAAGGTAAGACGGGGGATATGCCTCCGGATGGGCCTTCCGATAAGGGGCCTCGCAATAACGGGATGACGGGAGCATGGCGCGCAAGCCATGCTCCCGTTGCCATTTGGATGACAGCGTGCGCGCAAGGCCGTTACGGCATGTTTTTTAGGAAAACATGGAGCGGGTAGCGGGAATCGAACCCGCGCGTTCAGCATGGGAAGCTGACAGGCTACCATTACATCATACCCGCCTGTGGGTCGCGGCTTTAGCTTTATGCGCGCGCGCTGGCAAGCGGGTTGGTGCGCGGCTTTGGCTGCTCAGCCAAGGTTCAGACGGGGCGGCGCACAAAAAGCGGGGGGAGGGCAGGACGAAAAGGCATAAGGAGGCCCCATGCCGAAATCCCGTGCGAACAGGAAAATGCGGCTGGTCAATCGCCTCGGCCTTGGCGTGAAGGCCACAGGCGCTGCGCCGCGCTGGCTTGATGATCCGGCAGCGGGCTATATGGTCGAACCGCCCGCGCTCGCCCGCTTGCCGCGCCGTGCCGATGCGGCAGCGGCGCTGGGCGAATTCCAGCAAAGCCGCCGCGCACAGCGTATGGCGAGACGCGCCGAAGGGGGCGATGACCCCGCGCTCCAGCAGGATTATCGCGCCGCGCGACAGGATATTGTCGCCATGTATCGGCAACAGGTGGCTGCGCGCTATGCGGCGGCGGTTGCTGCGGACAATGATTTTGCCGAGCGGCTCGTCCATTTCTGGTCGAACCATTTTGCGGTGTCGGCGGATAATGTACTGATGACCGTGTTCGCCGGATTGCAGGAGCAGGAAGCGATCCGCCCGCATATTTTCGGGCGCTTTGCCGATATGCTGCTGGCGGTCGAGCATCACCCCGCGATGCTGGCCTATTTGAACCAATCGACCTCGATCGGCCCGAATAGCCCCGCCGCCAAGCGCCGCGCCGGGGCAGAGGGTAAGCCGCGTGGTCTCAATGAAAATCTGGGCCGGGAGATTTTGGAACTGCATACGCTGGGTGTGCAGGGCGGCTATAGCCAGAGCGACGTCACCGAATTTGCGCGCGCGCTCACCGGCTTTACGATTGCAGGGGCGAATGCCGGAGCCAATCCCCGCCAACGCGCCACGCCCGGCGATTTCCGCTTTGCACCCGCACAACATGAACCCGGCCCGCGCATGGTCCTCGGCAAAAATTATGCGCAAGCGGGCGAGGCGCAGGCCAATGCGATCCTTGCCGACCTTGCGGTGCATCCTGCGACCGCCAAACATTTGTCGTTCAAACTCGCGCGGCATTTTGTGGCCGATGATCCGCCGCCTGCTTTGGTGGAGCGACTCGCCAAAAAGTTTCTTGCGGGGCAGGGCGACCTTACGCCCTGGTATGAAGAACTGATTGCAGCGCCGGAACTCACCGCCGCCGGGGCTAGCAAATATAAGGCGCCGTGGGAGTGGCTGGTGTCGGCGGGGCGCGCGACCGGCCTTGCGCAATTCCCGCGCCCCGCCATGCTCGTCAATCTGATGAACGAGCTTGGCCATCCGGTGTGGAAACCCAAATCGCCCGCAGGCTTTGACGATATTGCGGCAAGCTGGCTCGCGTCCGACGCGCTGATGCGGCGGGTGGAAGCGACCCCGCGGCTGGTCGCGCTGGTGCCTGACCTCCCCGATGCTCGCGCGCTTGCGCCGCTTGTGCTGGGAGACGCGCTGCGCCCGCAAACCGCAGAGGCGCTCGCCCGCGCGGAGGATAATAAGCAAGCAATGGCACTGCTCCTTGTGTCGCCCGAATTTTTGCGGAGATAGATGATGCCCCTCAACCGCAGACAATTTTCCGCCATGTTGGCGCTGGCTGGTGTCGGCACGATGATGGATGCGCGCATCGCCCATGCTGCGCTCCCCACCCATAAGCGGTTGGTGTTCATCATCCAGCGCGGCGCGGCGGACGGGCTTGCAACGCTCATTCCGACCGGCGACCCCGACCTGTTGCGGCAGCGCAGCACATTGGTGGCACCCGATGCGGTCAAGCTCGACGCCATGTTTGCGCTCCATCCGGCGCTTGCCGAAACCGCCAAACTTTACGCGGCCAAACAAGCCTTGTTCGCCCATGCGGTTGCCTCCTCCTATCGCGAGCGGTCGCATTTTGACGGGCAGAATATCCTCGAAACCGGAGGGCTTGCCGCTTATGCCGCCAAGGATGGCTGGATGAACCGCGTGATCGGCCTGTTCGGGCGCGATACGCCCAAGGCGATTGCGCTCGCGCCGACGGTCGCGACGGCGCTGCGCGGGCCTTATCCGGCTTCCTCTTATGCCGCCTCCGCACTCCCCGATGCGAGCGCGGATCTGATCCAGCGCACCGCCGCCCTCTATGAAGCCGACCCCGCGCTTCATGCCGCTTTTTCCCAAGCCCTTGCGAACCGTGCCACTGTCGGCGCGCTCGCCAAGGAGGGGCAGAATGGTACCGCCATCGGCGCGCTCGCGGCCAAGCTGATGACCGGTCCCGATGCCGCGCGGCTGGTCATGATCGAAACGACCGGCTGGGATACGCACAACCAGCAGGCAGGCCGGTTGACGACCCAGCTTAAAAATCTCGACGCCATCATTGCGAGCCTCAAAGCCGGGCTGGGCGCGGAGTGGGCCGATACGCTGGTGCTTGTCGCGACCGAATTCGGCCGCACCGTTGCGGTTAATGGCACCGGCGGGACCGATCATGGCACCGCGAGCGCGGCGATGTTGCTGGGCGGCGGCGTCAAGGGCGGGCGCGTGCTGGCCGATTGGCCGGGTTTATCGCAAGCGGCGCTTTATGAAGGCCGCGACCTTAAGCCCACCGCATCGCTCGAAGCCCTGATTTCGGGTGCGGTCGCCAGCCATTTCGCGCTCGATCCGGACCGCGTCGCCCGCGCTGTCTATCCCGCACATAAGGGGTTGAAGGCGATGACGGCCTTGGCGTGAGCTACCAGATATGGTGGTTCGGCGGGCGAAAGTGTGAAACGCGCAGAATTAAGCCATAAATACCCCCTTAACTTCGCAAAGTTCGGGCAAAAGGGACAATTTTCCGACCACAACATATTGTGTGTGGCGTCGCCCTGATCGAACGCACGCATTGGTAATCCTCCCCTGACAAGGGGAGGAGTTTGCCGGAGCGCAATTACGGGGATGATGCGGGGGAAAGCGCAAGACTGTTTCCTTGACTTGCGGGGGTGAGATATGTCCGTTGCGGTTGTCCCCGCATGACCTTTCGCACAGCAGTAGGAAAGGGGATAATCACGTTCCCTAACCCCACCACCGTTCGTCCTGAGTGCCGCCCGTAAGGGCGGTGTATCGAAGGACTGATGTGCGCGCAGCACCAACTCTTGAATCAAGTCCTTCGATACGCCGTTGGCACGGCTACTCAGGACGAGCGGAGAAGGATACTTACCCCTTCGGCGTGAGTTTCAGCAGCCGCCCTTGCGAGCCTTGTGCGCCGTCTTCCAGTAGCCAGATGGCGCCATCGGGGCCTTGTTCGACTTCGCGGATGCGCGCGCCCATATCCCATTGGTCGCCTTTTTTGGCGTTGGTGCCGTCAATATCGACGCGGATGAGCGCCTGACCTGACAGGCCGCCGATAAACGCATCGCCCTTCCATTCAGGGAACATAGCGCCCGAATAGATCATCAGCCCGCCCGGTGAAATTGAGGGATTCCACCATACTTTGGGGGCTTCAAACCCGTCGCCCGGCGCGTGGTCGGGGATGTCTTTGCCGTCATAATGGCTGCCGTTCGATACTTTGGGATAGCCATAGTTCAGGCCCGGCTGGATGAGGTTGACCTCGTCGCCGCCTTTGGGGCCCATTTCCTGCTCCCACAAATTGCCTGCCGCATCAAAGGCGAGGCCGAGCAGGTTGCGGTGGCCATAGGACCAGACCGCCGGATGGAAGCCCTTGGCCGCGAGCGGATTGCCCGCAGCAGGCGTGCCATCGGGGTTGAGGCGCAACACTTTGCCAAGCGTTGCCTTGGGGTCTTGTGCGGGGTCGAATTTCTGGCGCTCGCCATTGGTGAAGAACAGATATTTGCCATCGGGCGAGAAAGCGATGCGGCCCGAATAATGGCCATCGCCCGACACATAGGGCGTGGCACGGAAGATGGTTTTGAGGCCGTCCAGCTTGGGCGCATCGCCTCTGGTGTCGAATTTGGCGGTCGCGAGCGCCACGCCTTTGCCGCCTTCGCCACTTTCGGAAAAGCTCAGATAAATGAGCCCGCTGGTGGCAAAGTCGGGCGACAGGACCACGTCCATCAACCCGCCTTGGCCCGCGCTATCCACCTTGGGCGCGCCGCTTACGTCCAAGACCGGACCATCGGCCTGCCATAATTTAAGCGTGCCCGCTTTCTCGGTAATCAAGGCGCGGCCATCGGGGAGGAAGGTCATCGCCCAAGGCGCGTTGAATTGCGCGACTTCGGTCACGGTGAACGGCTTGTCGGTAGACGTCGTAGCATTGGCCTCTTTTGTCTGCGCATTTTGTGTCTCGGCATCCGCGCCGGGGGTGGCGGCATTACAGGCGGTGAGGCTTAACGAAGCGGCGGTAAGCAGGAAGGCGGCGCGTATCATCATGATTATATCTCCGGCTGGCTTTGGCATGTCACTATCTCCCTAACGCGGATGCTTCGCAAGGGTTGCCATCGGGCATGAGGCCTGCGCGGGGATTCCACTTGCGCAAACAGACATGCTCGCTTATATGGCTCTCCATCTCTCGACATCGGTAGCGAAGTTGGGGTCGGGGCCACACGGTTCCGGCAACAAAGGCGCTTGGTGTTTTTCGCGGGTGTCTTACAGTTTTGGGTATGCCCGCTCTTTTTGGATATGCCCGACCTTTTTGGATGTGAAAGTCGTTGATGGCCGATATTGCCGATCTTGTTGCACTGGTGGAGCCCGAAGCGAAGGCGCTCGGATTTGATCTGGTGCGCGTGATGCTGTTCGGCAGCGATGACGAACGCACGCTGCAAATCATGGCCGAACGCCCCGATACGCGCCAGCTTAACATTGACGATTGCGCCGATTTGTCGCGCCGCATTTCGGAAAAGCTGGATGCGCTGGAAGAAGCGGGCAATGACCCGATTGACGGCGCATACCGGCTTGAAGTGTCGTCGCCCGGCATCGACCGTCCGCTGACGCGCGCCAAGGATTATAATGACTGGGCGGGGCATGAGGCCAAGATTACGCTCACCGAAAAACTGGACGGGCGCTTGCGCTTTAACGGCACGATTTTGGGCATGGATGATGAAGGCATGGTCGCCGTCACCGACCGCGAGGGCGTAACCCACGGCATCCCCTTTGCCGCCATCGACAATGCCAAGCTGGTGCTGACCGACAAATTGATCGCCGCAACCGTGCCGCTCGTGGCCGACGGGGCGGACGAAGAAGAAATTGAAGATAGCTCTGACGAAGAAGGACAGGATTGATGGCCAACGCCATTTCTGCAAACAAGGCTGAACTGCTTGCGATTGCGAACGCGGTTGCAACCGAAAAGATGATCGACAAAGCCATCGTGATCGAAGCGATGGAAGAAGCGATCCAGCGCGCCGCGCGCGCCCGCTTCGGTCAGGAAAACGACATTCGCGCAAAGCTCGACCCGATGACCGGCGACCTGCGCTTGTGGCGCGTCGTTGAAGTGGTCGAGCAGGTCGATGACTATTTCAAACAGGTCGACCAGAAACAGGCCGATAAGCTGCAACCCGGCTCCAGCGTCGGCGACTTCATCGTTGACCCGCTGCCCCCGATTGACCTCGGCCGCATCGACGCGCAATCAGCGAAGCAAGTCATCTTCCAGAAGGTGCGCGATGCCGAGCGCGAGCGCCAATATGAAGAATTTAAGGACCGCGTTGGCGAAATCATCACCGGCGTCGTGAAGTCGGTCGAATTCGGCCATGTCGTTGTGAACCTTGGCCGCGCAGAAGGCGTTATCCGCCGCGACCAGCAAATCCCGCGCGAAGTGGCGCGCGTTGGCGACCGTGTCCGCGCTATCGTGCTTAATGTGCGCCGCGAGAACCGGGGCCCGCAGATTTTCTTGAGCCGCGCGCATCCCGAATTCATGAAAAAATTGTTCGCGCAGGAAGTGCCCGAAATTTACGATGGCATCATCGAAATCAAGGCCGCTGCGCGTGACCCCGGCAGCCGCGCCAAGATTGGCGTTATCAGCCATGACAGCTCGATTGACCCTGTCGGCGCGTGCGTCGGTATGAAGGGCAGCCGCGTTCAGGCGGTCGTGCAGGAAATGCAGGGCGAAAAAATCGACATCATTCCCTGGTCGGAAGATACCGCGACTTTCGTGGTCAACGCGCTCCAGCCGGCAACCGTTGCCCGCGTGGTGATTGACGAAGATGAAGGTCGCATCGAAGTCGTCGTTCCCGACGACCAGTTGAGCCTCGCCATCGGTCGCCGCGGCCAGAATGTGCGCTTGGCCTCGCAACTGACCAGCTCGGCCATCGACATCATGACCGAAGCCGATGCGAGCGATAAGCGCCAGAAGGAATTCGTTGCGCGCTCCGAAATGTTCCAGAACGAACTGGATGTGGACGAAACGCTGGCGCAATTGCTCGTGGCTGAAGGCTTTGGCGAGCTGGAAGAAGTCGCTTATGTGTCGCCGGAAGAAATTTCGTCGATCGAAGGCTTTGACGAAGAATTGGCGGTCGAATTGCAGAGCCGCGCTGCCGAAGCCTTGGAACGCCGCGAAGAAGCTTTCCGCACCGAACGCCGCGAACTCGGCGTCGATGATGCGCTTGCCGACATTCCGCACCTCACCGAAGCCATGCTGGTGACGCTCGGCAAGGCGGGCATCAAGACGCTTGACGACTTGGCCGACCTTGCGACCGACGAATTGGTGCAAAAGCGCCGCGTCGATCCGCGCCGCCGCGACAATGCGCGCACCGAACGTCCGGAAGACCGTGCCGGTGTGTTGGCCGAATATGGCCTGTCGGACGAGCAGGGTAACGAAATCATCATGGCCGCCCGCGCGCATTGGTTTGACGACGAACCCGCCGCCGCTGACGCGGCTCCCAGTGAGGAGGCCGCCGATGCGGAAACCTCACAATGATAGCGTAAGCGCATCCGACATCACGAACGGGGAAAGTGCTGGCAAGGCCAAGCACATCCCCGAACGCAAGTGCATCCTCACGGGTAAGCATGACGCGCGTGACACGCTGATCCGGCTCGCCATCGGGCCGGACGGGCAGGTCGCGCCGGACGTGCGCGCCAAGGCTCCGGGGCGCGGCGCGTGGATAAGCGTGACCAAGGCCGAACTCATAGAAGCGCAAGCCAAGGGCAAGCTTAAAGGCGCGCTCGCGCGTGCGTTCAAGGGCGCGGCGCTGTCTGTTCCCGACAGCCTTGCGGATGACATTGAAACCCAGTTGCAACGGCTGACCCTTGACCGGCTGGGGCTGGAGGCACGCTCCGGCTTCCTCGTGTCGGGCGCGGAAAAGGTCGATACGGCCTGCCGGTCCGGACAGGTCGCGTTGCTCCTCCACGCCTCCGACGCGAGCGAGGATGGCCGCAAGAAACGCGACCAAAGCTTGCGGGTTGGCCTTGAAGAAGAAGGGTCTGGCAAGGGCGGAATCATCTTGCCTGTGGACCGCGGCCCCCTATCTATGGCATTAGGGCGCGATAATGCGGTGCATGTTGCGATTACCGATCGCGCCGCAGCCCAACGGATTTTGTCGGCACTCACCCGCTGGCAGTTTTACACCGGATGCGATACAGGCGCGAACGCCGACGACGGACCTCCCGTTGCGTCGGCTGTCAGCGATTGACCGCAACGGTGGATAAGGCGGACTTTTTTAATAAAGCCCGCAACGATGAATTGATACGAGATTAGAAGTAAGCAGGACGATAGATGAGCGACGATAACAACAAGCCGACACTGGGCCGCAAGCCGCTGGGCCTCAAACGCACCGTGGAAACGGGGCAGGTGCAGCAGCAGTTCAGCCACGGGCGCAAGAACACCGTCGTTGTCGAGGTGAAGAAAAAGCGCGTGTTCGGTAAACCCGGCGAGGCGGCCCCCGCGCCTCAGCCCGAACCGGTCGTCGAAGCGCCCAAGCCTGCCGCGCCCGCACCGGTCGCGCCCAAGCCTGCTGCCCCTGCGCCGCGCGTGAGCGAAGTCGAGCAGACCTTGACCCGCAAGGAAATGCAGGAAAAGCTGCTGCGCGAAGCCGAAGAGGCGCGCCTCACGCTCGCCGAAGAAGCGCGCCGCCGCGAAGAGCAGCAGCGCCAGTCGGCCTCCGAAGAAGAAAAGCGCCGCGCCGAAGAAAATCGCAAGGCCGAAGAAGATGCGCGCATCGCTGCCGAAAAGGCGGCTGCCGAGGACGCCAAGCGCGGGAGTGAAGCCGCCAAGGCTCCGTCCGCGCCTGCTGCCGAAGAGCCCGCCAAGGCCGAAGACGCGCCTGCCCAACGCGGCACGACCGAACGCTTCCCGCCTGCGCGTAAATTCACGCCGGTCGAAGCGCCCAAGCGCCCCGAACAGCCCAAGCCCAACCGTAATCGTGGCGGCGATGATCGCCGTCAGGGCAAGCTTACCGTTACCCGCGCGCTTGACGAGGGCGATGGCGGTGCGCGGGCGCGTTCACTCGCTGCGTTGAAACGCGCGCGTGAAAAAGAACGCCGCGCGCATATGGGCCCCGCTGGCCCGCGCGAAAAGCAGGTGCGCGATGTGGTCGTGCCCGAAGCTATCACCGTGCAGGAACTGGCCAACCGTATGGCCGAAAAGGGCGCGGACCTTGTCAAAGCCCTGTTCAAAATGGGCATGATGGTGACGGTCAACCAGACGATTGACGCCGACACCGCCGAATTGCTCGTGACCGAATTCGGCCACAACATAACCCGCGTGTCGGAAGCCGATATCGACATCGACACCGCGACCGATGTGGACGCCGAAGAAACGCTGAAAGTGCGTCCGCCGGTCGTCACCATCATGGGCCATGTCGATCATGGCAAGACCTCGCTGCTCGACGCTTTGCGCGGCGCAAACGTCCAGTCGGGCGAAGCGGGCGGCATTACCCAGCATATCGGATCGTACCAGATCACGACCAAGGACGGCCACCAGATCACCTTCCTCGATACGCCGGGCCACGAAGCGTTCACCGAAATGCGTGCGCGCGGTGCCAATGTCACCGACATTGTCGTGCTGGTGGTGGCAGCGGACGATGGTTTGATGCCGCAGACGATTGAGGCCATCAACCACACCAAGGCGGCGGGCGTCCCCATGATTGTCGCGATCAACAAGATCGACAAGGATGGCGCCAACCCGCAGAAAATCCGTGAACGTCTGCTCGAACATGAAATCATCGTTGAAGCCATGTCGGGTGATGTGCAGGACGTCGAAGTGTCGGCCAAAACCGGCCAGGGCCTTGAAGAACTGATCGAGAAAATTGCGCTTCAGGCCGAACTGATGGAATTGAAAGCCAATCCCGACCGTGACGCCGAAGGCACTGTCATCGAAGCCAAGCTCGACAAGGGCCGCGGTGCGGTTGCGACCATCCTTGTGCGTCGCGGCACGTTGAAGGTCGGCGATATTTTCGTCGTCGGCACCGAAAGCGGACGTGTCCGCGCGATGGTCAATGATCAGGGCAAGCAGGTCAAACAAGCCGGCCCCTCCATGCCGGTCGAAGTGTTGGGCCTTGGCGGTGTGCCGATGGCCGGTGACACGCTGACGGTCGTTGAAAATGAAGCGCGCGCGCGCGAAGTGGCGAGCTACCGTCACGAACAGGCAACGCTGAAACGCACCGCTATGGCCCCGGCCAGCCTTGAAAATATGTTCTCGGCACTGGCGGACAAGGCCAAAATCATCGAATTCCCCGTGCTCGTCAAAGCCGATGTGCAAGGGTCGGTGGAAGCGATTGTCAACGCGCTCAACAAGCTGTCGACTGACGAAATCCGCGTGCGGGTTCTCCATTCGGGCGTCGGCGCGATTACCGAAAGCGATGTGACGCTGGCGTCGGCATCGAGCGCGCCGATTATCGGCTTCAACGTCCGCCCCAACGCCAAGGCGCGCGAGGCGATCGAGCGCAATAAGGTGCGTTTGAAATATTTCGATGTGATTTATCACCTCACCGAAGACATCGCCAAGGAAATGGCGGGCGAGCTGGGTCCGGAAATCATCGAAACCGTGGTTGGCCGTGCGGAGATCAAGGAAATCTTCAACGCGGGCAAGAAGGACAAGGCAGCGGGGCTTCTCGTCACCGATGGCTACATCAAGAAGGGCATCCACGCCCGCGTTACGCGCGACGATGTTATCGTATCGAAAACCATCATTGCCTCGCTGCGCCGCTTCAAGGACGATGTTGCCGAAGTGCGCGCTGGCCTTGAATGTGGTGTGGTGCTGGAAGGCACCAACGACATCAAGCCGGGCGATACGCTGGAAGTGTTCGACGTTGAAGAGCGTGCGCGCACGCTTTGAGGCGCACCGGATTGATGGTGAAGTGCTAGGCTGCACTGGGTCCCCGCCTGCGCGGGGTCACGGGATGGTATCAATTCATTGTTCCCCCGCGAAGGCGGGGGCCCAGTGCGGCACAACTCTACCGTTGAATGGAGCCGTATTGCCATGACCTTCGGCGCACCCATCCCCATCTTGCGCAGTTTCGATGAAGCCAAAACCAAGGAATTCTACCTCGACTTCTTGGGCTTCACCCTAGAATTCGAACATCGCTTCGAACCCGAAACCCCGCTCTATATGGGCGTCAAGAAAGGCGATTGCGTCCTCCATCTGTCCGAACATTTCGGCGATGCCACCCCCGGCGCGGGCTTGCGTATCCCGGTCGATGATGTGACCGCCTATATGGAAGAGCTACGCGCCAAAAATTACCGCCACGCCCGCCCCGGTGTCCCCGAATTGCAACCGTGGGGCAGCCACGATATCACCATCCAAGACCCGTCCGGCAACCGCCTGACCTTTTATTCCGGCGCGTAATCGCTTCAAATAATTAGCACTTGCGCGCAGGTTATCCATATCCGATAATTACCTATGGATATCCGACTCTCGAAAACGGCCCATCGCGCGCTTTTGAAGAGCAATAAAAGGGAGGTTATCCGCAAGAAAATCGCAGAACTGGCGGAAGACTGGACCAGTCAGGCGGCCAATATAAAGAAGTTGCAAGGCAGGCCGGAATTTCGCTTGCGGGTGCAGGATTGGCGGATTTTGTTCCGCATCGAGGATGATATTGTGTGGATCGACGATATTGCGCCGCGTGGATCGGCTTATGAGGACAAGGCATGACGGTTCAGATTGTTAAAATTGCGGGGCAGAAAATAGCGATGCTCCCGTTTGAAGAATATCGAAAACTGATGGATGTCGCCGAGGATAAGGCTGACGAACAGGCGGCGGACGAGGTTGCCGCGCGGCGCGATGCGGGCGAAGAATATCTGCCGGTGGAACTGGCGGACCGCATCATGGATGGCGAAAATCCGTTGCGTGTGTGGCGTACCTATCGCGGCCTTACCCAAGGCCAGTTGGGGCAGGAAGTTAACCGTCAGGCGGCGTTCATTTCCAAACTGGAAAGCGGCGAGGCAGAAGGCGGCGTGGGTTTATGGGCGCGTCTTGCCGATGCGCTCGGCGTAACAATCGAAGATATAGCACCGGTGCAATAATGGCGAAGCATAATGATACATCTCCCGAAGGCCGGTCGGTCCGCGTGTTGCGGGTGGGCGAGCAGGTGCGGCATATTTTGTCGGACATTTTGATGCGCGGGGACGTGCATGATGATGTGCTGGCCAAACATCAGGTGTCGGTGACTGAAGTCCGCATGTCGCCCGACCTGCGCCATGCGACGGTGTTTGTGAAGCCGTTGCTCGGCAAGGATGAGGACGTGGTGCTGAAAGCCTTGCGCACCAACACCGCTTATCTCCAGCGCGAGGTCGCAACCCGCGTCAAAATGAAATATGCGGCGAAACTCAAATTCCTCGCCGATGAAAGCTTTGACGAAGGCACGCATATTGACCAGCTTTTGCGCGACCCCAAGGTTGCGCGCGATTTGGGCGAGGCCGACACGGACGGGGTCTGAGTTAGAGGAGGGGGTGACATGAAACGGACGGGAATATGTGAAGGGGTTGCCGCTTGCGTGTTGGCAACCATAACGACGCCTGCTTTGGCGGACTCCGATGATTTGCTGCCTGCGCCGGTTCCCGATGTTCCGACAATGGCCCGCAGCGCCTCTGGCTTTGTGCCGCCGGGATGGGAACTCGAACGCACCGCGCGCGGGGATTTGAACGGGGATAAACGTCCCGATCTGGCGTTGGTCATTCGCAGCACCGATAAAAATCTCGTCATAGCGAACCCCAACGGACTGGGCGCGGACTCCTTCAATTCCAATCCCCGCGCGATCATTGTCGCTCTCAACTTGGGCGCGCGCGGCTATGCATTGTCGGATGTGAGCACCAAGCTCATCCCCCGCATTGATAACGCCATTATCGACGACCCGTTTGGCGAGAGCGAGATGGTAATCAAAAAAGGCGTGTTGTTGGTCAGCATCCGCTTTTGGGCGAGCGCGGGGAGTTGGTCGATGAGCAACACCACCTTCACCTTCCGTGACCAGAATGAGGCGGTCCAACTCATCGGCTATGATCAAACCCATATCCATCGCGCGAGCGGCGAAATGACGACCACCAGCGTCAATTATATGACCGGCCGCATGAGCATCGGGAAAGGATCGATCGAGCATGATCGGGTCAAAAAGACGTGGAAAAATATCGGCAAAACGCCGCTTCTCCGGCTGTCCGAAATGGAGAATGGGTGGGATTTTGACCCCGCGCGCGGGACCGGCAATTAAGGACGATCATGGCCAAGCTTTATTTTTATTATTCATCGATGAATGCGGGCAAATCGACGACCTTGCTGCAAGCCGATTTCAACTATCGCGAGCGGGGGATGCGGACGATGTTGTGGACCGCCGCGCTCGATAACCGATATGGCGCAGGCTCGATAACCTCGCGCATCGGGTTGCAGGCCGACGCGCATCTGTTTGATCCGGAAACGGATTTATTCGCAGCGGTGATGGCGGATGTTGCGGCGCATGGCCCGCTTGCCTGTGTGCTGGTCGATGAAGCGCAGTTCCTCACCAAAGCGCAGGTGTTCGGCCTCGCGCGGCTCGCCGATGAAAGCAATATTCCGGTGCTGGCTTATGGCCTGCGCACCGACTTTCAGGCCGAACTATTTCCGGGAAGCGCGGCGCTGCTGGGGCTTGCCGACGCGCTCATCGAGATTAAGGCGGTGTGCCATTGCGGGCGCAAATCGACGATGAATTTGCGCGTCGATGCGAACGGCAAGGCGGTCAAGCAGGGCGCGCAAACCGAAGTCGGCGGCAATGACCGTTATGACGCGCTGTGTCGCAAACATTTTATGGAAGCCTTGGGTGGATAGTCCCCAGCGGCCGGACATTGCGGCGCTGATGGTGCCGATGGGGGAGGGCGATCTATGCCTCATCCCGATGACCGCCAATCATCGCGAAGGCTTGCGCGCCTGTTGCGACGCGGACCCCGATATTTGGGATATTTACCCCGTCAACATGGGCGGCGCGGCGTTTGACAGCGCATTTGATGCCTTCCTCGCCAACCCCGCGCGGCATATTTTTGCGGTGCTGCTGGGCGGGCAGGTTGTGGGCATGACCAGCTATCTCAATCTGGCGCTGGAGCGGCAAGCATTGGAGATTGGCGGCACCTTCATGGCCCCGCATGTGCGCGGCACCGGCCTTAATGCGCGCGTCAAAAGGCTGATGCTCGCCCGTGCATTCGGCGAAGGCATACGCCGCGTGCAATTCCTCATCGACGAGCGCAATAAGCGCAGTCAGGCGGCGGTGTTGAAATTGGGCGCAACCAAGGAAGGCGTGCTGCGCGCCGAACGCATCACCTGGACCGGCCATGTGCGCGATACGGGGGTGTTCGGATTGCTGCGCGATGAGTGGGAACAGGGGATGCCCGCGCGCGTTTGATAAGCTGATACAAGTGCTTCCATTCGTGTTGCGCGACGCGGAGAGCCGCACAGTATAGGCTAATATGTGCCAGCGAGCGTGCCACGAATATAACTCGCCTCCTCTAACCTGCATATGGATTCAGACGATGATGAAATATCCGCTTAGCCTATTAGCCTTTGCAGCCTTGGCCGTTCCCACCACGGCGCAAAATACCAAGCCCACGCATAGTTGGCCGCAACTGGGCGTCGAGGCTTCCATCCCCTTTGCTAATCATCGCGGCGTCCGCAATTTTGAACCCGATGACGATGACGGCATCTGGTTACAGGATATGCGCGACCGCTGGTATTATGGCAAGATTATCGGGCCTTGCACCGGCCTTAATTTCGCGACCGCCATCGGCTATGAAACGCGAGGAACATCAAGTTTAGACAAGTTCAGCGCAATCCTTGTCGATGGGCAGAAATGCCAGTTGGAAAGTCTTGTAACATCCGACAAGCCGCCCTCCAAAAAGCAACGCGAAAAAGCGCGGGCCGAGCGGCGTGCGGCGGAAAAGTAGCAGGCCGAAACGCCGCGCTAAAATTGACAAACCCCTCATGCTCCCGCAATGGCGGCGCGGTTGATATAAGCGCGAAGGACGGGGTTTGGATAATCTGGCGGAGACGGTTTACACAATTGCGACATGGCTGGTGCCGCTTGCCTTTGCGATTGTGTTCCATGAAGTCGCGCATGGCTATGTCGCGCGCCATTATGGTGATCCGACCGCGGCGCGCCTTGGGCGGTTGACGCTCAATCCGGTCAAGCATATCGACCCGATTGGCACGGTGGCTTTGCCGACCTTCCTTGCGGTTATCGGCGCGCCGATTTTCGGCTGGGCAAAGCCGGTGCCGGTGATCGAGCAACGCTTGCGCAATCCGCGCTGGGATATGGTCAAGGTTGCCGCCGCCGGGCCTGCCAGCAATATCGCGCTCGGCATTATCGCATCGTTAGTGACGGGGCTGTTCCTGCTCGCGGTTCAAGGCAGCGCGCCGACACCGGTGACCCAATTCCTGTTCGATAATTTGCGCAATTTCATCATCATCAATGTGTTTCTCGCGGTGTTCAATATGCTGCCCTTGCCGCCATTTGATGGCTCCAAAGTGCTGGCCGGTTTCCTGCCGCCCGCGCTCGCCGAACCCTATAAGGCGCTCGACAGGTTCGGCTTCCTGTTTCTGCTTTTGCTCATCCTCCTTGTGCCGCGCGTAACCGGCGTCAATGTGGTGAGCGCGGTCATCCTGCCGCCGGTCGAATGGATTATGGGCGTTATGGGGCAGATTATCGCCGCGATTGCGGGATAAGGCGCGGGGACAGGGTAGCGATGCACGGCTGGATCATCATCGACAAGCCTTTGGGGCTGGGCTCGACCCAAGGGGTGAGCGCAGTCAAGCGGGCGTTGCGCGAGGGCGGCTATCCCAAGGTCAAGGTCGGGCATGGCGGCACGCTCGACCCGCTCGCGACGGGCGTGCTGCCGATTGCATTGGGCGAGGCGACCAAGCTTGCGGGGCGGATGCTCGATGCCAGCAAAATCTATGATTTCACGGTTCAATTCGGCACCGAAACCGACGGGCTGGATGCCGAAGGGGCGGTGGTCGCAACCAGCGATGTGCGCCCGACTTTGGCGGAAGTTGAAGCGATACTGCCGCGCTTCACCGGCCCGATTGCGCAAATCCCGCCCGCTTATTCCGCGATCAAGATAGACGGCAAACGCGCCTATGACCGCGCGCGGGCGGGGGAAGTGGTGGAGATGAAAGCGCGGGAAGTGGAGGTATATTCTCTAACAGTTCGTCACCCCCGCGAAAGCGGGGGCCCATCTCCCGACCGTTCGGTTGAACATAGGGTGCCGGAGATGGATTCCCGCTTTCGCGGGAATGACGAAGTGGAAGAATGGGCACGACCCCAATCTCCCATCCCGCTTGCGGGAGGGGTCGGGGGTGGGGGTGAATTGGAGCGCCATTCCTTAACGGACAGACCCACCCCAAACCCCTCCCGCAAGCGGGAGGGGCTTACCAGCATCACCCTCACCGCCCATGTCTCGAAAGGCACCTATATCCGCTCCCTCGCGCGCGACATTGCCCACGCCCTCGGCACGGTCGGGCATGTCACCATGTTGCGCCGCACCAAGGCGGGGCCGTTTGCCTTGGATAAGGCGATTTCACTGGACATTCTGGAAAATCACGCTAAAGCCCGCACGCTTGAAGACATATGCTTGCCGCTGGAGGCAGGGCTGGACGACATCCCGGCTCTTGTTCTCACCCCCGATCTGGCAAGGCTGATCCGTCAGGGTCGGGTCTTGGACGGGATTGCCGCTGATGAAGGACTTCATTGTGCCTGGGACGAACATGGCCCGGTCGCACTGGTGAATGTCGAGGACGGGAACGTCCGCGTCATCAGGGGCTTTAACCTTTAGGATGTTCGAGGAACAAAGATTATGACAATTACGACGGAGCGCAAAGAAGCGCTGTCCAAAGAATATGGCCGTGCAGAAGGCGACACCGGTTCGCCGGAAGTGCAGGTTGCGATCCTCACCGAGCGCATCACCAACCTCACCGACCATTTCAAGAACAACCATAAGGATAATCACAGCCGCCGTGGTCTGTTGATGATGGTCAACAAGCGCCGTTCGCTGCTCGACTATCTCAAGAAAAAAGATGCCGGGCGTTATACCACGCTCATCGGCAAGCTGGGTCTTCGCAAATAAGACGCATTTCAGGGAACGGCTCCACGGTTGGGGCCGTTTTCTGCATTATAACCGCAGAGCTGCCTATCAAGGCATCGTCCATCCGGGGACTATCCGGATAGACGCCCTTAACAGGCACAAAGACTGCGGTGTTTACCAAGGGGCACAGGCCCCGACCGCAACCGGAAGCGGTTTGTTCCGGCAATATGAGGCCCCGCTGCGCAATAGGGCGGGCGGGTCATAAGGAAATATTATGTTTGATGTGAAAAAAGTATCCATCGAGTGGGGCGGCCAGACGCTGACTCTCGAAACGGGCAAGGTTGCCCGCCAAGCCGACGGGGCCGTGCTGGCCAGCCTCGGCGAAACGGTCGTTTTGTGCGCGGTAACCGCAGCCAAATCGGTCAAGGACGGACAGGATTTCTTCCCGCTCACCGTCCATTATCAGGAAAAATATTCGGCTGCCGGTCGTATTCCGGGCGGCTTCTTCAAGCGCGAACGCGGCGCGACCGAAAAGGAAACCTTGGTTTCCCGTCTGATCGACCGTCCGATCCGCCCGCTGTTCCCCGAAGGTTTCTACAATGAAATCAACGCCATTGCTCAGGTGCTGAGCTATGACGGCGAAAATGAACCCGACATTTTGGCGATGATAGCCGCATCGGCTGCGCTCACCATTTCGGGCGTTCCGTTCATGGGCCCGATTGGCGCCGCGCGTGTCGGCTATATTGACGGGGAATATATCCTCAATCCGACCGACGAGCAGGTTGCGGAAGGCGATCTCGACCTCGTGGTTGCCGCCACTTATGATGCGGTGATGATGGTGGAATCGGAAGCCAACGAGCTTTCGGAAGAAATCATGCTCGGCGCCGTGCTGTTCGCGCACGACGCTTGCCGTGAAGTCGTCAAGGCGATCATCGCGCTTGCTGAACAGGCTGCCAAGGATCCTTGGGAAATGGCGGCGTCGGACGATAATGCCGCGCTTAAGGACAAGATCAAGAAGCTCATCGGTGCCGATATTGCGGCGGCCTATAAGCTCACTGACAAGTCGGCGCGTTCGAACGCGCTCAACGAAGCGCGCGCCAAGGCGAAGGACATGTTTGCGGCGGACGAACTCGATCCGCAGGCCGTAATGGCGGGCCTCAAGCTCACCAAGAAGCTGGAAGCTGAAATCGTGCGCGGCGCTATCCTTAAGGATGGCACCCGCATTGATGGCCGCACGACCACGCAAATCCGTCCGATCGTGGCCGAAACCCATTTCCTGCCGCGCGCGCATGGTTCGGCGCTGTTCACCCGTGGTGAAACGCAAACCATCGCCACCTGTACCCTTGGCACCAAGGATGCAGAGCAGATGATCGACGGCCTCAATGGCCTTAGCTACCAGAATTTCATGCTGCACTATAACTTCCCGCCCTATTCGGTCGGTGAAGTTGGCCGCTTCGGTGCGCCGGGCCGCCGCGAAGTCGGTCATGGCAAGCTTGCTTGGCGTGCTTTGCACCCGGTTTTGCCGTCGAAGGAAGAATTTCCTTACACCATCCGCCTGACCAGCGACATTACCGAATCCAACGGTTCGTCGTCGATGGCGTCGGTGTGCGGCGGTTCGCTCGCCATGATGGACGCAGGCGTTCCGGTGAAGCGTCCGGTTTCTGGCATCGCCATGGGCCTCATCCTCGAAGGCAAGGATTATGCAATCCTGTCCGACATTCTGGGCGATGAAGACCATCTTGGCGATATGGATTTCAAGGTCGCTGGCACCTCCGAAGGCATCACCACGATGCAGATGGACATCAAGATTGCCGGCATCACCAAGGAAATCTTTGAAGCCGCTCTGACCCAAGCCAAGGAAGGCCGCGCGCATATCCTCGGTGAAATGGCGAAGGCGCTCAATGAAACCCGCAGCGAATTGTCGGCGCACGCACCGCGCATCGAAACCATGTCGATCCCCAAGGAAAAAATCCGTGACGTGATCGGCACGGGCGGCAAGGTGATCCGCGAGATCGTCGCCACCACCGGCGCGAAGGTCGATATTGACGATGAAGGCGTGATCAAAATCTCGTCGAGCGATCTTGACCAGATTGAAGCTGCCAAAAACTGGATCCTCGGCATTGTCGAAGAACCGGAAGTCGGCAAAATCTATAACGGCAAGGTCGTCAACATTGTCGATTTCGGCGCATTCGTAAACTTCATGGGCGGCAAGGACGGTCTCGTCCACGTCAGCGAAATGAAGAATGAGCGCGTTGAAAAGCCGACCGATGTTGTTGCTGAAGGTCAGGAAGTGAAGGTCAAGGTTCTCGAAATCGACAACCGTGGCAAGGTCCGCCTGTCGATGCGCGTTGTTGATCAGGAAACCGGTGAAGAGCTGGAAGATACCCGTCCGCCCAAGGAGCCCCGCGAAGATCGTGGTCCGCGCGGTGACCGTGGCCCGCGCCGTGACGGTGGCCGTGGCGGCGACCGTGGACGCGGTGGCCGTGGTGGCGACCGCGGTGATCGTGGCCCCCGAGGTGAAGGACGCCGCGAACGCTCGGACGATCATGGTCCCGAAGATCAGGGCCATGTGCCGGACTTTCTGAAGGACTAATCCGGTCCTCCTAAAAGCGTAAAAAGGCTCCGCTTTCTCAAGCGGGGCCTTTTTATTGCCTGAATCCCGCGCGTTACACTGGGCGCAGTTTTGATAAGGTCCGGACAAGATATTCTTCGCTGCATCGCAGCACAGGCCTGATTATCTATCGCATTGATAGAAATAAAAGCAGCCCGCTTTTTGTCCGGGCTGCCCCAGGGATTAAGAAGGATAAAAATATGACCGTTTTCCGCACCCATTTGCTGCTGTCCGCAGCCTTGCTCGCGCTTGTGCCGGCGCAGGCTTTTGCGCAAGACAGTGCGCAATCCGAACCTGCCGCCGCCGCGAGCGTTGATGATAATGGCAATGAGATCATCGTCACCGGCACCCGCGCTGCGGGGCGGACCAAGTTGGATTCCGCAGCCCCCGTCGATGTGTTGTCGGCAGATTCGCTGAAGCGCCAAGGCACGAGCGAACTTGCCGCCTCGCTCTCCAGTGTCGCGCCATCGGTTGTTTTCCCGCGCTCCTCGGCGGTGGACGGGACGGACTCGATCCGTCCCGCCACTTTGCGCGGCCTGTCGCCGGACCAGACGCTGGTGCTGATTAACGGCACGCGCACCCATCCTTCGGCGCTCCTCAACATTAACGGGTCGGTCGGGCGCGGCGCTGCGGCGGTCGATCTCAACACCATCCCGACCGTGGCGCTCGACCGGGTCGAAGTGCTGCGCGACGGCGCATCGGCGCAATATGGGTCGGATGCGATTGCGGGCGTCATCAATCTGCGCCTCAAGCAAGCGAGCAGCGGTGGCGGCGTGACCGCCAGCTATGGCCAATATGTAACCGATGTCGAGGCCGCCCGCTCGTCGCGCAAGGAACGCGACGGTGAGGCGTTTCAGGTCGCCGCATGGCAGGGCTTCAAGCTCGGCGCAGACGGCTTCCTCACGCTGAGCGGCGAATATGTGGACCGCAACCCCACCAGCCGCGGCGACATCGACCCGCGCACCTTGCCTGCCAGCCCCGCCGTCTTGCGTTCGCGCTTCGGCGATCCGGACGTCAAGCAATATACCGGCTATTATAATGCCGCGCTCCCGCTTGGCGATAATATCGAATTTTACAGCTTTGGGGGCTATCAGCATCGCAAGAGCGTCAGCGCCGCTTTCCCGCGCGTGCCGGGCAATGCGAATAATGTGCTTAGCATCTACCCCGACGGCTTCCTGCCGCTCATCAATGTGAAGTCCAATAATTATAATATTGCAGCGGGCTTGCGCGGCGAAACCGATGGCTGGGACATTGATTTCACGCTTGCTTATGGCCGCAATGCGCTCGATTTCCGTACGACCAATTCAATTAACTCCACCTATGGCGCCAATTCGCCGACCGAATTTGACGATGGCGGGCTTGTCTATGACCAATGGGTAGGGGGCGTGGATTTCACCAAGCAATATCCGCTGGGCGACGGCAATCTCAACGTCGCGCTGGGCTGGGAATTCCGTCAGGAAGGCTATAAAATTATTGCGGGCGAGGACGCATCGCATGACCGTGGCCCGCTGGGCGGCAATGCTTCGCTGGGCAGCGGCGCGCAAGGCTTCCCCGGCTTCCGCCCGTCCAATGCGATTGAAAAGAACCGCCAGAATGTCGCGGCCTATCTCGATCTCGAAGCGCGGCTAGCCGACAGCTTCACCATCGGTGCGGCGGTGCGCGGCGAACATTATTCGGATTTTGGCGCGATTGCGACCGGCAAGATTTCGGCGCGCTATGATATTGCGCCCTGGCTTGCGCTACGCGGGACGGCCTCGACCGGCTTCCGTGCGCCCTCGCTCCAGCAGCAATATTTCACCTCGACCGCATCGGTGTTCGTTGCGCCGGACATTGTCGAAACCGGCACCTTCCCGTCGGTCAGCGCGATTGCGGTGGCGCTTGGCGGCTTGCCGCTGGAGCCGGAAAAATCGACCAACCTGTCGGTCGGCACGGTCATCCGCACGGGCGGTTTCAGCCTCACGGTCGATGCCTACCAGATCAAGCTGCGTGACCAGCTTGGCTTGTCGGAAAATATCGCGGCAGGCTTCAGCCAACAGGTGCGCGACATTCTAGCGCCCTATGGCGTGTCGGCGGCGCGTTTCTTCCTGAACGGCATCAAGACCAAGACGCGCGGCATTGATGTGGTCGCCAACTACAAGCTGCGCACCGATAGCGTCGGCACTTTCGACTTTACCGCTGCGGCGAATTTTAACGATATCAAGGTGCAGGAAGTGCCGACATCGACGGCGGTTAATCTCAATCCGGTCCCGACCCTGTTCACCCGCCAGCGCATCGCCAGCATCGAAGAAGGCACGCCACGCACCAAGATTGTCGGCACGGTGGACTGGACGCTCGGCGGCTTTGGCCTCACCGCGCGCGCATCGCATTATGGCAATGTGACCCAGCCGTCGAACAATCCGGCCGACGATATTTTCACCGGACGTAAGACGATTTTCGATCTGGAAGGCCGTTATCAGGTGACAGACAATGTCGGCTTAGCGCTGGGGGCGAATAATTTGTTCGACACCTATCCCGACAAGGTGCCCTTGCGGTTGAATTCCAGCGGCGTGGTGGCCTTCCCTTATTATTCGCCGTTCGGTTTTAATGGCCGCTATCTTTATGGCCGGGTGAATGTGACCTGGTAAGAAAAAGGAGGGGCGGACCGGTTTTTCAAGCTGAAAGCTTGGGTCCGCCCCCAGTTATGCACGCGTTAAAATGTGACAAGGGCAGGGATGTCGCCCCCTGAAACCGCGTGCGCTCGGGTCTGGTAAATCGGCTTAGAGCGGGGTGTCGTCCCTTATTGATATTAAGAATGAGTTGCATTTGCGCTTGAAGGTGTGGAACGTCAAGGGGGCATCGGGCAGAAATTTATGGCTGCTTGATTTTTTGGCGGGAAAACGTGCGGAGGACGGAAAGGGCTGCGCCCATATGGGTAAGTTGTGACTCGCGCACGGGCCGCTCACTCGTCTATGCGTGGGGGCATAGGGCCTGACACGATCTAATCCGCAGGCATTGGGCAGGCACGACGCTGGCGACCGGCCTACGGCCCGCACGCAAAGCCACCAACACGCGCTTCGATTTCTCCCCTCTTTTCATCACCCATTTGCGCGATAAGATGGGGCGCATGACCAGAATCATATTTGCATCGCTCATAGCATTGGCGCTCGCCCCCTTGTCGGCGACGCCCGCGACGGCCCAGAAAAAAGCTGCGCCGCGCGCCAAGGCTGCGGCCACCAAAACCCGCGAACCGGCGATTGCGCCGTCCTGCCCGCTCCCCGGCGGAGAGGTTTTGGTCACGATGCTGACCTCGCTCGGGCCGGTCGAGATTGCGCTCGACGAGAAGCGCGCGCCTGTTACGGCGGGCAACTTCTTGGCCTATGTCGACCAGAAGCGGATGGATGGCGCGACCTTTTACCGGGTGATGAAAACCGGTGTTCCGGCGAAAAATGAAGGCGTGGTACAAGGCGGGCAGCGCATAGCGGGCAAGCATCTGCCGCCTATTGCGCATGAGCCGACCAGCGTAACGGGCCTGCGTAATGTTCAAGGTGCGATTTCAATGGCGCGCGGAGCGCCGGGCAGTGCGACTAGCGATTTCTTCATCATGATGAACGATATTCAGGCTTTTGACGCCGACCCGTCCAAACCCGGCGATAATCTGGGCTATGCCGCCTTTGGCCATATCGCCAAGGGGATGGCGCTTATCCGGCAGATTTACGGCCTCCCCATCGATCCCGCCAAAGGCCCGATGACGGGGCAGATGCTCGCCGAACCGGTCACTATCACCGCTGCGCGCCGCACGCCGCTGCGCAAAGCCGAGGATCCGGCCTGCGCCGCGCCTGTTCCCGCGCCGGCCGCAGCTCCCGTTCCCGCTACAGACCCTGCGCCGGTCCAATGAAGGCAAGCCTGTGCTGCAAATATAGTGGTCTTGTGTGCATGACTTCATATTCATTCGGATTGCGTTCAGGCACGGCTATTGTATAGGTGCGCTCCATGACCCAGAAATCCCGTCTCCGGAAAAACCAATTCCGCTCACTCGCGCTGGTCGCGCTTACCATAGTTGCCATTCCGGCTTTGTCGGCGTGCGCGTCGCTGGGCGGCGGAGGCGGCGGTAAGCCCGGCGATACCAATTATGTCGCGCGCGATGTGAACACGCTTTATGCCGCCGCCAAGGACCGGATGGACCGCGGGCGCTATAAAGAATCTGCGGCCTTGTTCGATGAAGTCGAACGCCAGCACCCTTATTCGCCCTGGGCCCGCCGCGCACAGCTTATGAGCGCGTTCAGCTATTATCTGGCGAATATGCACAATGAATCGATCGGGTCGGCGCAGCGTTTTCTGGCAATCCACCCCGGTAACAAGGACGCGCCTTACGCTTATTATCTCATCGCGCTGAACTATTATGAGCAGATGAGCGATGTGACCCGCGACCAGAAAATCACCCAATCGGCGCTGCAATCCTTGGGCGAAGTCGCGCGCCGTTATCCGAACACCGATTATGCGGCGGACGCCAAACTTAAGATAGATCTGGTCAACGACCATCTTGCGGGCAAGGAAATGGAAATCGGCCGTTTTTACGAGCGCAGCGGCAAATGGCTCGCAGCCTCGATGCGTTTCCGCGAAGTGGTTGATAAATACCAGACCACCAGCCACGCGCCCGAAGCGCTGTTCCGTCTCACTGAAACCTATCTGGCCTTGGGTGTGCCGCAGGAAGCGCAGAAATCTGCCGCCGTGCTGGGGCGCAACTATCCCGGCTCGAAATGGTATGACCGCGCCTATCAGCTCATGCAGAAACATGCGCCTGCGCAAGCCGCCGCGCCTGCCAGCGGAGCTGCCACAACCGGGGCGTAAGCCTTTTGCGGCTGGAGCGGCGCGATGCTGACGGCACTTTCCATTCGTGATGTGGTGCTGATCGAGGCGCTGGACCTTGATTTTCTGGAAGGGCTGGGCGTGCTCACCGGCGAAACCGGTGCGGGCAAGTCGATCCTGCTCGATTCGCTGGGGCTGGCGCTGGGCGACCGCGCCGATAGTGGCTTGGTGCGCCAAGGCGCCGAACGCGCGCTGGTCACGGCAAGTTTCGATGCGCCGCCCGTCGGCCATCCGCTTTATGCGCTGCTCGACGACCAAGGGCTGGAGGTCGAGCCGGGCGAACCGCTCATCATCCGGCGGCAGGTCAAGGCCGATGGCGGCAGCCGCGCATTTATCAACGACCAGCCCGCCTCTGCCGCATTGCTGCGCGAAGTGGGCGGCTTTCTTGTGGAAATCCACGGCCAGCATGATGATCGCGGGTTGATCAATCCCAAAGGCCATCGCGTCCTGCTCGACAGTTTCGGCGCGCTCGATGTCGGCGAGGTGGCGACGCATCACCGCGCCTGGGTCAAGGCTGAAGCCGCGCTTGCCGAAGCGCGCGCGCGGGTGGAATCCGATGCGCGTGACCGCGAATGGCTCGACCATAGTATCGCGGAAATCGAAAAATTCGCACCCGAAGCGGATGAGGAAGCCGAACTGGCCGGCGCGCGCGCGGACATGCAGAAAGGGGAGAAGCTCACCGAAGAACTCAGCGCGCTCGACCAGCTTTTGCAAGGGTCGGACGGCGCGATGGCGCAGCTTCGTCAAGCCGCGCGGCGGCTCGACCGGATTGGCGGCGAGCATGATTTGTTGGCGCAGGCGCTGGAAGCATTTGACCGCGCGCTGATTGAAGCCAGCGAGGGCGAGGATTTGCTCGCCAAGGCCGCCGATGCCTTACGCTATGACCCCGATGCGCTTGACCGCATCGAAACGCGCCTGTTCGACCTGCGCGCACTGGCCCGCAAGCATCAGGTGCAACCCGATGCGCTGGCAAGCTTGCTGAGCGACCTTCAGACCCGCCGCGATGCGCTGGATGCTGGCGAGGAAGGCTTGGCTAAATTGACGAGTGAGGCCAAAACGGCGCGCGCAGCTTATGAAGCGGCAGCGCAGGCGCTCCACCATGCGCGGGTCGCCGCTGCCGTCCGGCTTGATGCAGCGGTTGCCGACGAGCTTGCGCCGCTCAAGCTGGAAACCGCCAAATTCCGCACAGCGGTCGATAGTCTCCCCGACGACCACTGGGGCGCATCCGGCATGGACCGTGTGGCGTTCGAAATCGCGACCAACCCCGGCGCGCCATTCGCGCCCTTGATGAAAATTGCGAGCGGCGGCGAATTGTCGCGCTTCATCCTCGCCTTGAAAGTCGCGCTCGCCCAAGAGGGCGGGGCGGACACGATGATCTTTGACGAAATCGACCGCGGCGTCGGCGGCGCGGTGGCGTCGGCTATCGGCGAACGGCTGGCGCGGCTTTCCAAGGGCAAGCAACTTTTGGTCGTCACCCACAGCCCGCAAGTGGCCGCGCGCGGCGACCATCATCTACTCATCGCCAAAGCATCGGACGGCACGGTCGCCCGCACCGGCGTCCGCCCGCTCGACACCGCAGAACGCCGCGAAGAAATTGCGCGGATGCTATCAGGCGCAGAAATCACCGACGAAGCTCGCGCACAAGCGACACGATTGCTGGAGAGATTATGACCGACAATAGTACAGCCTATTGGGATAAGGGCTATGTTGCGCTCAAAAATCTTTATCCGAAAGAATTGGGCTATGTGATGCTCGCCAAATTGAAGGAGGAGCTTTCCTATGGCGGGCGGTCTTTCGAAACGCTGAAGCGCGGATCTCCTTTGCTGCGGCAAGAAGCCATCGAACTTTATGGCGGCCATTATTCACCGCTCAACAGTTTTTTATGGGGCCTGACCCCGACAATTACTGCGATTGTCGACCGCGATCTCCAACCGTCTTACAGCTATTTCCGCATCTATCGCGAGGGCGATATATGCCGCGTCCATTCGGACCGTTACGCCTGTGAACATAGTGTTTCTTTGATGCTGGCGACCAGTGACAATCTGCCTTGGGCGCTTGATATGGGTAGTATTCCGGTGGAAAATCCCGTTGCACGGGCGGATGAGGATTTTGGCGATGAGCCTTATTCGTCCGTACCGATGGAGGCCGGAGATGCGGTGCTATACCAAGGTGTTGCGCGCACCCATGGGCGCATAACCCCCAACCCTAATCGCTGGAGCGCGCATTTGTTCTTGCATTGGGTGGACCGCAATGGCCCCTATGCCGATTATGGTTTTGAAGGGCAGCCGATCCCTACACTGGATATGCTGGAATTGCGCTAAGCGGGAGACAGGATATGGAAGAGATGCCTTCTCCGGTGGAAGCCGGACCGCAGGAAAAGCAATATGCTTATATCCTTGCGGGCATATTCTATCTGCTGCTGGTGCCGCTCCTTTTATTCATCTCCTTCCTCACCGTCCTCATGTGCGTGTCGGATAAATGTGTGCGCGACAATCTCAATTTCCCCTTTTTGGGGAGTTTGGTGGCCGCCGCTATCGCGCTGCTGATTGCCATTTTTGCTTTTATCTGGCGCAAATATAAGCCGCGATGGTTTACTTGGCTGATGATTTTATTCCCCTTTCTCTATCTCGCATTTTATATTGCAGGGCTGCGCGCTTCCAATTTGCTATGATGCGCGACTAAGGCGGCACGGCTTGCAACACCGCTGTCGGGAGCGCAGGCAGGAACAAGAATTTTTTTCGAGGACAAATGACCCAGATTTCCGAAGCCGATGCTGCCAATGAATTGATGCGCTTGGCCAAGGAGATAGCGCGGCATAACCGGCTCTATCATGCCAAGGATACGCCCGAAATTTCCGATGCGGATTATGACGCGCTGGTGCGGCGCAATAATGCGCTGGAAGCCGAGTTCCCGCACCTTGTTCGCGCCGATAGTCCGAACAAGGCGGTCGGCGCGGCAGTGGCCGATTCTCCGCTCAAAAAAGTCCCCCACGCCAAGCGGATGATGAGCCTCGATAATGCGTTCAGCGCCGAGGAGGTCGCGGAATTTGTCGCGCGGGTGCGGCGCTTTTTGAACCTGCCCGAAGGGACAGAGGTTGCGCTCACCGCCGAGGACAAGATTGACGGGCTTTCCTGTTCGCTGCGTTATGAAAAAGGTGTGCTGGTGCAAGCCGCAACGCGCGGTGACGGCACGACGGGCGAAGATGTGACCGCCAATGTGCGGACGATAGCGGATATTCCGGAAACTTTGTCCCCCTCCCGCTTGCGGGAGGGGCTAGGGGAGGGCCTGTTTTCATTCATGAAGGACGAGACAGACCCACCCCCGACCCCTCCCGCAAGCAGGAGGGGAGATGATGGCTCCGTCCCCATCCCCGACATTTTCGAAATTCGCGGCGAAGTCTATATGGCCAAAGCCGATTTCGAAGCGTTGAACGCCCGCCTGCTTGCCGACGCGGCTGACCCTGAAAAAGCGCGCCAGTTCGCCAATCCGCGCAACGCGGCGGCGGGGTCGCTACGGCAAAAGGATGCGTCCGTGACCGCATCACGTACGCTGCGCTTCCTTGCGCATGGCTGGGGCGAGGTGAGCGCGCTTCCCGCCGACACACAATGGGGCGTGATGCAAGCGATTGCGGGCTGGGGCGTGCCGGTCTCGCCCTTGCTCGCGCGGGTCGGAAATACCGATGCGGCGCTCGCCCATTATCGCGCAATTGAACAGCAACGCGCCGATTTGCCTTATGATATTGACGGCGTCGTCTATAAGGTCGACCGGCTCGATTGGCAGCAACGGCTGGGCTTTGTCGCCAAAGCGCCGCGCTGGGCGATTGCGCATAAATTCCCGGCAGAACAAGCCGAAACCACGCTTGAAGCCATCGACATTCAGGTCGGGCGCACCGGCAAATTAACCCCGGTCGGTCGATTGAAGCCGGTCACGGTCGGCGGCGTGGTCGTTTCCAATGTGACGCTCCACAATCGCGACGAAATTGCGCGGCTCGGTGTGCGGCTCGGCGACCGGGTGCAGATCCAGCGCGCGGGCGATGTGATCCCGCAAATCGTCGCCAACCTCACGCGCGATGAAGAGCGGGCGCCCTATGCGTTTCCGACCGAATGTCCGATGTGCGGCTCCGATGCGGTGGCCGAGGAGGGCGAGGTTGATGTGCGCTGCACCGGCGGCCTCATCTGCCCCGCCCAGCGCGTCGAGCGACTCAAACATTTTGTCAGCCGCGCTGCGCTCGACATTGAAGGCTTGGGCGAAAAGAGCATTGTCGAATTTTATGATCTCGGCTGGCTCCACAATCCCGCCGATATTTTCCGCCTGCACAAACGCCGCGCAGAGCTGATAGGGCGCGAAGGCTGGAAGGATAAATCGGTCGATAATCTGCTCGCCGCGATTGAAGCCAAGCGCGCGCCGGACCCTGCGCGGTTTTTATTCGGGCTTGGCATACGCCATGTGGGTGCGGTGACGGCAAAGGATTTGCTTAAAGCTTTCGGTAGTGTTGAGGCGGTGCGGGATGCTGCGGTTGCAGCGGGGCAGGCAGGCGCAAATTCTCCCCTCCCCTTTAGGGGAGGGGCCGGGGGTGGGGGTTGTCCATCAGACGCCGCGCTTGCGGACAGCCCCAACCCCAACCCCTCCCCTAAAGGGGAGGGGCTATATAAAATGCCGAACACCGCAAAATTCGCCGAACTCACCCAAATTGAAGGCATCGGACCCGTCGTCGCCGAAGCCCTCGTCGATTTCTTCCATGAAGAGCATAATATCGAGGTTTGGGACGACCTTTTGAGCGAAGTCCATCCGCCCGCCTTCATATCGACCGCGCGCGAAACCGAATGGACCGGCAAGACCATCGTTTTTACGGGCAAGCTCGAAACCATGAGCCGCGACGAAGCCAAGGCGCAGGCCGAAAGCCTGGGCGCAAAAGCCGCCGGTTCGGTGAGCGCCAAGACCGACCTTGTAGTCGCAGGGCCGGGCGCCGGATCGAAACTGAAAGACGCGCAAAAACATGGCGTGCAAGTGATTGACGAAGCCGAATGGGCGGAGATTTTGGCAAAGAGCTAGATGAGAACAAGCAAGAGGGGGAGTGTATGCGTAACGAAGAATTCAATAATATTGTAGGTGGCGAGCGGATCGCATCTCGGCAAATCGATGAGCTTATAGGATTATGTCGAGGGCTTGCGGCCGATGGGCAAATCAATCAATTGGAGGCAGAGTTTCTTCAAAAATGGCTTGCTGCGAATGAAGTTATCTGCGGACATCCTGTGATGCAGACTCTATATTGCCGTGTGTCAGAGGTGCTCAAGGATGGTCATCTTGACGGTGAAGAGGCTAAAGATTTGCTTTCGGTCATGGATCAATTGTCGAGTAGAGATTTTGAGCATGGAGAAATATTGAAATCTTCGGATCTTCCATTATGCGACCCTCTTCCAGATTTAATTTTCGAGAACAAACAATATTGTTTTACCGGCACATTCAATTTTGGTAGAAGAAATATATGCGAAGAGGCGGTTGTCAAAAAAGGTGCAATATGTGGGAGTCTTACCAAGAAAACGCAAGTATTAGTGATCGGCGTTTACGCAACAGAGTCTTGGAAACACTCTAGCTTTGGCAATAAGATCATAAAGGCGTGTGAAATGCGAGATTCTGGGGTTCCGATCTCTATAGTCTCCGAAAACCATTGGATTAAATATTTGTAGGCCACGCAGAGCTTTAGTGTAATGATGTGAACGTTGCGGGGCATAATGGTCAAAAAACGCGGATTCCTTGAAAAGCTTGAAGCTGATCTGCAATCGCCGATCGAGGTGCGCGGTTTTGGCAGCGGATGGTTTTCCGGCTTTTTCGGGCTGCTGCTCGCGCTTGCGGGCTTTTTCATGGTGATCGCGCTGCGCTTTCCGGACTGGTTTGCAACGCCGGAGTTGAAAACGCTTAAGGACTGGACCGGCTTTCGTGCGGCGGTGCATCTCACCTTGCTGGCCTCTTATGCGCTCGCGTTGCTCAGTCTGCTCCTGCGCCCGCGCAAATCCTTGGGGTTTAGCGCGCTGGTCATCGGTATCGCCGCGACCTTGCTCGGCGGGGCCAATGTCCAGCCGCAGGAAACTCGCGATTGGGGCATTTTCTTCGGCCTCGATTTTTTTGTCGTCAACCTGATCGCAACCGGCCTGATGTTCGCGCCGCTCGAACGCTTTGTGCCGCACCGCGCCAAGCAACGGCTGTTCCGCATCGAATGGCGCGAGGATTTATTCTATTATTTGGTGAGTTCGATGATGGTGCAGGCGCTGACCTTCCTTGCGCTCGCGCCGTCCAAATTTGTCAACGCGCAGACCAATAGCTGGGATATGTTCCGCGACAATGTGGCAAGCCTCCCGTGGGTCGTGCAATTTGTCATCGTCCTGTTCCTCACCGATTTTGTGCAATATTGGTTCCACCGCACCTTCCATCGTTACCCGTTCCTGTGGGGCTTTCACGCGGTGCATCATAGCGCCAAGGCTATGGATTGGCTGGCGGGGTCACGGATGCACTTTATCGAGATCATCCTGCTACGCGGGATTACCTCGCTGCCGATGATGGTGCTGGGCTTCGCGCCGTCGGTGCTGCAAGCCTATATCGCGTTCGTTTATGTCTATTCCTCGCTGCTCCATGCCAATGTGCGCGGCGATTTTAATTGGCTCGGCCATTGGATTGCGACACCGCGTTTCCACCATTGGCATCACGGGCTGGAGCGCGAAGCGTTTGACGTGAATTTCGCGATCCACTTCCCGATTATCGACAAGATGTTCGGGACGTTCCACTTTCCGGAATCGCGCTGGCCCAAAGATTATGGCGTGCCCGAACAAGTGCCCAAAGGCTATGCCGCGCAATTCGTCTATCCGTTCGTGCGCAAGCAACCGGATTATGGCGCGGACGCGGAGGCATCCGCCGACTGATCCCGCCAGCGCATCACCCCGCCCTGGAATGGCGTCCATTGCCCGGATCTAATCCCTGCCTGCTTCAGTAATTTGTTGGTCCACACATTGCAGGTTTCAAACATATGGTAACGGCCCTTGGCTTCATAAAAGCTTTCGGTGGGCGTGTTGCCGGGAATGGGCTGGACGGACCCGTCCGCATTATAGGCAAATTTGTTGCGGATGAGGCGGACGATGAGCTGATATTGCGCGGGCGTCACCATCACCCGCCGCACGTCCGCCGAGGGGACTGGCAGCAAGGATTGGTCGACGTGCATCGCACTTGGCGCAGGGGTGAACAAGGCGCGCAACACAATCGGCGCGGTTGCATCGCTTAGCGTCGGCACGTTCCGGTAAAATTCCTTATTACCCCAGCCAAAACGGTAATGGGTCGCGTCCGCATAAGGCACCGCAAAATGCTCGGGCCGGATGATGTCGCGCCAGTCATTGCCGCCGCCGACTATCGGCAATACCAATCCGGCATGGAGGCCGTTGGTTTCGACATAGATGGGGATGCCTTCTACGGGTTCGCGCCAATCGGGGTTGGCGGGGAGGAAGGCTCCGGCTAATACACTGGCAAAATAGCCCAGCGCAAAGCCTGCAAAGCCGATCAGAAAGGCCTTGACCGGCAGGAATAGCGCGCGGGTCAGATTTGATTTCAAATGAAACCTTCTTATATGCTATAGAGCATGGCTATGGATCCAGAACCTACCGACCTTCATGTCTATGACAGCCCGCCGCCCGGTGCAAATGCCGATTGGACCATCCCGCAAGATTGGGAACGGTTCACGGCCGAAGAACATGGCGTGTGGGACACGCTGTTCGCGCGTCAGGCGGCGATGTTACCGGGCCGAGCGTGTGATGCGTTCCTGCGCGGGATTGACGTATTGAAGCTCGAAAAGCCGGGCATCCCCGACTTTGCCGAACTCAATAAACGCTTGATGGCCGCGACGGGGTGGCAAGTAGTCGCGGTGCCGGGGCTGGTGCCGGACGATGTGTTTTTCGACCATCTCGCCAACCGCCGCTTTGTGTCGGGCAATTTCATCCGCCGCGCTGACCAGCTTGATTATCTGCAAGAACCCGATGTGTTCCACGATGTGTTCGGCCATGTGCCGATGCTCGCGGACCCGGTGTTCGCCGATTATATGGAAGCCTATGGCAAGGGCGGTTTGCGCTCCTTGGAATTCGGCTCGCTCAAAAAGCTGGCGCGGCTTTACTGGTACACGGTCGAATTCGGGCTGATGCGCGAAAATGGCGCATTGCGTATTTATGGCGCGGGAATTGTGTCCAGCTATGGCGAAAGCATTTTCGCGCTCGATGATGCCAGCCCCAACCGCATCGGTTTCGATCTGGAGCGCGTGATGCGCACCGAATATCGCATCGACGATTACCAGCAAAATTATTTCGTAATCGATTCGCTCGACGATTTGCTGCGGACGACGACGGACACGGATTTCGCGCCTTTATACGAACGGCTGGACAAGCTGCCCGACATTGCGATTGCCGAGATTGTCGAGGGCGATGACCTGTTGACGCGGGGAACGCAGGATTATGCGCTGGCAAAAGGCGGCGCGGCGAGCGTGGTTTAGGGCCTCATCCCCTCCCGTTCACGAGCGAACTGGTTGATGCCCCCGGCATCAACCGAAACTGCCGGGGGCAGTTTCGCGTTCGCTGGGCAACGGAGCCTTAATGAGCGAAGCGAATTTAGGCGCAGTCGGGGAGGGGTTGGTTTACGCCGCCGAGTCAGCTTTACTCGACAGACCCTCCCCCGACCCCTCCCGCAAGCGGGAGGGGAGAACTCACCAACTGCCAAAATCGCCCGGTGGCTGGCTCGTGCGTCCACTCGCGCGCACTGGTCGCCGCCAGCCTAACTGGTGCCGCTTCACCAACCGCAAAGTAGGCCAGTCGCCATTGGGGGCGCTTTCGGCCAGGCGGAAGCCTTGACGGCGATAGGCGCGGGCGACGGCTTGTTGCTGGCGGTCCAGCAACCCGGCCAAAATCAGCGTGCCGCCCGGTGCGGTCACTTCGGCGAGCGACGGCGCGAGCTCGATCAACGGCCCGGCCAATATATTGGCGATCACCAGATCATAAGGCGCGCGGCGGCGGATCATTTCATGGTCGGTGCCGGACGCGACGCACAGCGCCAGGCCGCCCGGCTGCTGCGTCACCGCAACGCCATTGATGCGCGCATTGTCGCTGGTGACGTCAATGCTGATCGGGTCAATATCGGACGCGGTCGCATAGCATCGCGGCCATAAATGGAGCGCTGCAAAGGCCAGCAGGCCGGTGCCGGTGCCGATGTCGGCAATATGGCGGAAGCTTTCGCCGCGCGCCTTCATGCTATCGAGCATCGCAAGGCAGCCCGCGGTGGTTTCATGCGTGCCAGTGCCGAACGCCAGCCCTGCATCAATGCGGATAGCGTGCGCGCCCGCAGGCACATCGCCCTTATTCTGCCCGGTGTGGACATAGAAGCGCCCGGCATGAACCGGTTCGATGCCTGATTGGCTTAACGTCACCCAATCTTCTTCGGCCATCTGTTCCAGCACCGGCTTCGCGTTGGCGGCGCTTGGAATTTCTTGCTGGATGAGCGCAATGACCAGCCCGTCCGGTTCTGCGTCAAAATAGGCGTCCATGCGCCAGATATCGGCGTCCTCATCAACCTCGCTGGTGACGATCACCGGTTCGGGGTCGAGCAAGGACAGCGCGGGCACATCGCCTGAAATATATTCGGCTTCGGCGCGGTTGCAGGGGAGGGTAAGTTTCCAGCTCATAGCGGCTCATCGCACATAGCTCGCGCCGTTCACATCCAGCACCGCGCCGGTCATGGACGCGGGCGCATGGAGCGCGCAGAAAGCGACAATCTCCGCGACTTCTTCGGGATCGGCAACACGGCCCAGCGGAATATCGGCGAGCAATTTGTCGCCGCCGCGGCTTTCCAGATAATCTTCCGCCATGCCGGTCATGGTGAAGCCGGGGCAGATCGCAAAGGCGTAGATATTTTCGCGCGCAAAGCCTCGCGCAATCGTTTTGGTCATCGCGACCATGCCCGCTTTGGAGGCGGCATAATGCCAATGTTCCGGACTGTCCCCGCGATAGGCGGCGCGGCTCGCCATATTGATGATTCGCCCGCCGTCAAACTCCTGGAAATGCTGCACCGCCTCGCGGCATAAAAGCGCGGCGGCAGTGAGGTTGACGTCCATCGTATAATGCCAGTTTTCCAGCCATTCGACATCGCTCAGTTCGACCGGATTGGCTTCGAACACGCCCGCATTATTGATGAGGATATCAATGCGGCCATCAAGCTGGTCCAGCGCATCGGCCCAGATTAGCCCCGCGGTCGAAGGATTGGACAAATCCCCGCTCGCGCTGGAGGTCGACACCAGCCGCACCCTGTCTTCATTGCCCAGCCGCTCGGCAATCGCCGCGCCAATGCCCCGGCTCGCACCGGTCAGGAGGATGTGAAGAGGTTCGCTCGAAGGGTCGCTGTCCATCCGCTTTCCTTGCCGCGCCATTATGACGTTGGCAAGATGATATGGGGGTAAGGGGGGGAAGGGGAGGGGCAAGAAGTTTCATCTTACCGTTCGCCCAGAGTAGCAGCGAAGCTGCGTATCGAAGGGCTTGGCTGAAACCGGTCCTTCGATACGGTGCAGCGCTTGGCAGCGCAGCCCCTACTCAGGACGAACGGATCTTGTAAAGCTATTCCCGCGCGGCCGCCACACCCACCGGATAACCGTTCCAATTTTTGATCGTGCGGATGGTGAAGCGGCTGTGCATCGCGGATACGCCGGGGAGGCGGGCGAGGCAGGTGCGGTGGATGCGGTCATAATCAGCGACGCTGCTCGCCGCGACGCGCAGCAGATAGTCTGACTGGCCGGACATTAAATGACATTCCAATATATCGTCAAAATCGCGCACAGCGTCTTCGAACGTGTCGAGCGCGCGCTGGCTTTGGGAGGTTAAGGTAATTTCGACAAACACGTCGAGGCCGAGGCCGAGCGCCTTGCCGTCGAGCAGCGCGCGATAGCCGGTGATGATGCCCGCTTGTTCGAGCGCCTTGACGCGCCGGTGCGCGGCGGATGGCGACAGGCCGACCGACTCTCCAAGCTCGGCAACCGACATTTGGGCATTGTTTTGCAATAATTTCAGAAGAAGCCGGTCGAATTTGTCCATAAAATTGCTCTGATTGTCATTTTTACGCGATAATATCTCGAAATGCGCCGCGCGCAAGCTTGAAGAAAAGCAAGATTTTTCACATATTTTTTGCTAAAAATAGCGACGACGACGCTACGGAACCGGTAGCGCGACCATAGAAAATGACTGATAAAGCAACCACGCGCCGGGGCTGACGTTATGAGCCTTGTAACGGGCGAATATCCCGTGGCGCCTGAAAAGGATGAGGAGAGCGACAATGTTGATCGGCTGCCCCAAGGAAATTAAAAATCACGAATATCGCGTCGGGCTGACCCCCGAAAGCGCGCATGAGCTTGTATCGCACGGCCATGAGGTGCTCATTGAAACCGGCGCGGGCAACGGCATCGGCGCGACCGATGACCTGTATCAAAAAGCAGGCGCGCAGATTGTCAAAACCGCCAAAGAGATTTTCGAGCGGGCCGACATGATCGTCAAGGTCAAGGAGCCCCAAGCGGTTGAACGCGCGATGCTGCGCGAAGGGCAGATCCTTTATACCTACCTCCACCTCGCCCCCGATCCGGAGCAGACCAAGGATCTTATCAAATCCAAAGCGGTGTGCATCGCTTATGAAACCGTGACCGGTCCCGGCGGGCAATTGCCGCTTTTAAAACCGATGAGTCAGGTTGCGGGCCGTATGTCGATACAGGCGGGCGCGACGGCACTTGAAAAAGCCAATGGCGGGCGCGGCGTGCTGCTCGGCGGGGTGCCGGGCGTGTTGCCGGGCAAGGTCGCGATTATCGGCGGCGGCGTGGTCGGCTTTAATGCCGCGCAAATGGCGACCGGATTGGGCGCGGATGTGACCATCCTCGACCGCAGCCCCGAAGTTTTGGAAAAGCTGGGGATGCATTTTGAAGAACGCGCCAAGACGGTGTTTTCCAATAAAGCCAATCTTGCCGACGCGGTGGCCGAAGCCGATCTTATCATCGGCGCGGTGCTGATTCCGGGCGCAGCGGCCCCCAAGCTTGTGACGCGCGATATGCTCAAGACGATGAAGCCCGGCGCGGTGCTGGTCGATGTCGCGATTGACCAAGGCGGTTGTTTTGAAACCAGTCACGCGACCACCCATGCCGATCCGACCTATGTGGTTGATGGCATCGTCCATTATTGCGTCGCCAATATGCCGGGCGCGGTCGCGCGCACGTCCACTTATGCGCTCAACAATGTGACCCTGCCGCACGCGCTCAAAATCGCCGATCTCGGCTGGAAAGAGGCGCTGCGCCAAGACCCCCACCTCGCCGAAGGGCTGAATGTGTGGGACGGGCAAGTGACGTTCAAGGCGGTCGCCGAGGATTTGGGGCTGCCCTACACGCCGGTGGAAGCGGCGTTGAAATAGGGGGTAAAAATCTCCCCTCCCGCGTGCGGGAGGGGTGGGGGGAGGGCCTGTTCTAAAGCGCGGCGTAAACCAAAGCCCTCCCCGACTACGACTAAGAATTTTCGCTAAAGCTCAAATTCCTAAGTCTTCGTTGCCCCTCCCGCAAGCGGGAGGGGAGAGTTTCCCCCCAGTTCATCCTGCCGACAGGGCGGAACCTTTAGGCAGGGACATAGATTTAAGACTTGAAGCCCGGACGCGGATTGGCCACGTTGGGCTGTTGGGTCGCTATTGTTCGTCGCTCAAGTTTTTCTTTACTCAAATTTTTCGTCCCCAAGGAGAGTTTACATTATGGCGAAGAAGCCAAGTCCTACCCCGCCCGACACGCCCGACAGTAAGGGCGCGGAAAATGAAGTGCTGCGCGAAGTGCGGCGGCAAAACGAGCTGGCTGCGGCAAAGGCGCGCAATGCCAAGCGTTCGCGCGGTGGCGCAGGCGGCGATCAGGGCGACAAGAAAGGGCTGGACTGGAAAGCGGCCGCTGGGCTTGGCATCGGTTCGGCGGCGCTGCTCGCGGCCTTGCTCTACTCCAAGAGCGACAAGAAATAGCAATTTTTCGCGTCTGACAGCTTGCATGAAGCGTTTCACGCGCTAAACGGGCCCTGACCGCTATCGGGACAGGGCCTTAAATCACGAGTCCTGCCCGTGCAGACAGGGAACAGGAATCAAACATATGGCCAAGCCCGGCAGCCGTCCGATTTCACCGCATTTGTCCCATTATAAATGGGGCCCCGCGATGGCGTCTTCGATCATGCACCGCATTGCAGGCGATGGTCTTGCGATTGTCGGCACTTTATTGTTGCTGTGGTGGCTGGGCGCGCTCGCGACGAGCGAAGATGCTTATGCGCTGTTTTTGACCTGCATGGGAAGCTGGCCGGGCAAGGTTGTCCTCATCGGCCTCACATGGGCGGTCTTTTCGCACGCGACCACCGGTATCCGCCACTTGGTGCTGGACACGGGCGCGGGCTTCGAACTCAAAGCCAACCGCATGTGGGCGACGGTCACGCTGATCCTGCCGGTCGTGCTGACAGCAGGCTTTTGGCTCTTCATTTTCAGCAAAGGACTGTAAGCATGGGCACCGGAACCGAACTGGGTCGCGTTCGCGGCCTCGGCAGCGCCAAGGCTGGCGCGCATCACTGGCTGGTCCAGCGCGTTACCGCTTTCGGCAATCTGGCGCTGGTGAGCTGGCTGCTCATTTCGCTGCTGCGTCTGCCGGTCTATGACTATAAAGCTTTGGCCGCATGGCTTGGTTCACCGCTTGTTGCGGTGCCGATGATGCTGATGATCGTGTCGATCTTCTGGCATATGCGCTTGGGGCTGCAAGTCCTCATCGAAGATTATTTTCACGGCGAAGCGTCGAAAATTTTCATGCTGATGCTGCTCAATTTCTATTGCGTCGCCGGAGCGGTCTTTGGCCTGTTTTCGGTCGCTAAACTTGCCTTCACTACAATTGCACCGGCCGTGGGAGTCGCGGGATAATGTCAGAAAATACCACACAGCCCGCTTACAAGATTATTGACCACACCTATGACGTTGTTGTCGTAGGGGCAGGGGGTTCGGGCCTCCGCGCGACGATGGGCGCCGCCGAAAAGGGACTGCGCACCGCGTGCGTGACCAAGCTGTTCCCGACGCGCAGCCATACGGTTGCCGCGCAAGGCGGCATCGCGGCCAGCCTTGGCAATATGGGGCCGGACCATTGGACCTGGCACATGTATGATACCGTTAAGGGTTCCGACTGGCTCGGCGACCAGGACGCGATCGAATATATGGTGCGCGAAGCCCCGGCGGCGGTTTACGAGCTGGAACATGCAGGCGTTCCTTTCTCGCGCACCAAGGACGGGCTGATTTACCAGCGTCCGTTCGGCGGCATGATGCAGAATATGGGCGAAGGCCCGCCGGCGCAGCGCACCTGCGCCGCTGCCGACCGCACCGGCCACGCGATGCTGCACGCGCTCTATCAACAGAGCCTCAAATATGACGCGGATTTCTACATCGAATATTTCGCGATCGATCTCATCATGGAAGATGGCCCCGACGGTCCGGAATGTCGCGGCGTCATTGCGCTGTGTCTGGAGGATGGCTCGATCCACCGGTTCCGCAGCCATGCGGTCGTGTTGGCGACGGGCGGCTATGGCCGTTGCTATTTCACTGCCACCTCGGCGCATAGCTGCACGGGTGACGGTGGCGGTATGGTGCTGCGCGCAGGCCTTCCGATGCAGGACATGGAGTTTGTCCAATTCCACCCGACCGGCATTTATGGCGCGGGCGTGCTCATCACCGAAGGCGCGCGCGGCGAAGGCGGCTATCTGACCAACTCCGAAGGCGAACGTTTCATGGAGCGTTATGCGCCCTCGGCCAAGGATCTGGCCTCGCGCGACGTTGTGAGCCGTTCAATGGCGATGGAAATGCGCGAAGGGCGCGGCGTCGGGCCGGAGAAGGATCATATCTATCTCCACCTCGACCATATCGACCCCAAAATCCTTGCCGAACGCTTGCCGGGCATTACCGAAAGCGGCAAGATTTTCGCGGGCGTCGATTTGACCCGTCAGCCTTTGCCGGTCACGCCAACAGTCCATTATAATATGGGCGGCATCCCGACCAACTATCATGGCGAAGTCGTGACCTTGGGCAAGGATGGTCCGGATACGGTCGTCCCCGGCCTGTTTGCGGTCGGCGAAGCGGCGTGCGTTTCGGTGCATGGCGCGAACCGTCTGGGATCGAACAGCCTGATCGACTTGGTGGTGTTTGGCCGTGCGGCGGGGCATCGCCTTGCCGAAACGATCAAGCCCGGTGCCGCGCACCGTCCGCTGCCTGCCAATTCTGCCGATATGGCCTTGGGCCGCCTCGACCATTTCCGCTATGCCAAAGGCAGTTCTCCGACCGCGCAAATCCGCGTCGAAATGCAGAAAAATATGCAGGCCCATTGCGCGGTGTTCCGCACCGACGAACTGCTGCGCGAAGGCATCGCCGAACTCAGCAAAACCTATGCGCGCATGAACGATATCGGCATCACCGACCGTTCGCTCATCTGGAACACCGATCTGGTGGAAACGCTGGAGCTGGATAACCTTATTAGTCAGGCGACCGTCACCATCACCGGTGCGCAAAACCGCCAGGAATCCCGCGGCGCCCACGCCCGCGAAGACTTCCCTGACCGTGATGACACCAATTGGATGAAGCATACTGCCGCTTGGTTCGAAGGCTGGGGCGGCAAGGGCGGCAACGTCAAAATCGACTATCGCCCGGTGCATGAATATACGCTTTCCGACGAGATTGAATATATCAAGCCGAAGAAGCGGGTGTATTGATGGGGATAGACAGAAAGCTGCCAATTGCTGGGGCTTTCGGTTTTTTAATCGCGGCCTGTGCAAGCGCGCATGCGGTTGATACACATGTCCAGTCCCTCATAGATAAAACACGCAATACGCGGGCGACCTATGCGCTCTATAGTTGGAATGTCATCACCAAACCGGGTGAAAAAGAGATTCAAGAATGGAGTGCCGAATTTCATCAGGAAACGAAGCATCGGGTTGAAACTCCACGCGATCGTCTAATTGCTGATTGCGCAACGATGGAAGGCACTTATCTTGAGGTCGCAACTAAAGAGATTATTCGCGGACCTCAGGTCGCGCGGGCAGCTTGTGGCATTCAAGCGAACTCAAAAATTGAGTCAGCCCGAATATTGGGTGACCTTCGGACGCGCTTTGGCTTGGCACAGCAGATCGAAATTGTCGATCCCGAGTATATCCGTACCTATGATATAAGCTCGGAGGGCATTTTATTTGGTGCCACAATTTCCGACAAAGGCGATCATCGAAATGTCCTCGTGAGAGGTCATGCGGTCGCGGTTGAAAAAACACTGCCAGCGCGGGACATCTTCAGCGAAGAGTCGCTTAATCAAACTTTTGTCCACGAAAAATATAGGACGGAATCGTTGGCGCAGTAGCCGATCACTGCACCTCTTGTCCCTTCTTCCCCAACAAAACCTCCCGCTGCCATTTCCCCGGCGCTTTGTCGGTGCGGTGGATGCAGCCGACAAAGCAGCAGGGGCGTTTTTTGCCATCGGCTAATTCTTCGACTGTGCGGCGGATGCGGCGGGCGCGGGTGGCGGCTTGTTTGGCGTCGTCGACCCAGCAGATGAATTCGTTGCGGCCCAAGGGGGTTAGCTTTTGCCACAGGGCGAGGATAGCAGGATCGGCGGTGAGTGCCGCGCGCATATCATCTTGCGCCTGATGCACGGTGCCTTGGGCGAAATCTTCGTTCATGCGGCTGTTCCCGGTAGAGAGCGAAACACGTCCGCCGCAATTTCCAAACTGCGTTTGCGCGCTTCATGGTCATACATCGAACAAGCGATGATGATTTCATCGGCGCGGGTGCGGGCGAGGAAGCTTTGGACGCGCGCCTTGACGGTTGCCGCGCTGCCGATGGCGCTGGCGGACAGGACATGGTCCAGCAGCGCATTGCCTTGGCCGCCCAATGTCGCGTGATAATCGCGCACCGGCGGGGGCAGGCGGATGGATTGGCCGGTGCGAATCGCGACGAACGCTTGTTGCATCGAACTGGCGAGATAGTCGGCTTCTTCGTCGTTATCCGCGGCGAAAATATTATAGCCTGCGATCACATAAGGCGCGCGCAACACCGCACTTGGGCGGAAGTCGCGACGATAGATCTCCAAGGCTTCGTCGAGCATTTGCGGTGCGAAATGGCTGGCGAAGGCATAAGGCAGGCCCAAGGCGGCGGCGACCTGTGCGCCATAAAGGCTGCTCCCCAATATGTAGAGTTGCACATCCGCGCCTGCGCCTGGGGTTGCGCTGATGCCGGTCTGTCCGTCATCAGCGAAGAAGCTTTGCAACTCCATCACATCGCGCGGAAATTCATTGGGATCGCTGTTCAATGTACGGCGGAGCGCGGCGGCAACACGCTGGTCGCTCCCCGGTGCGCGGCCCAACCCCAAATCTATCCGCCCCGGATAAAGCGCATCGAGCGTGCCGAACTGTTCGGCAATGACGAGCGGCGCATGGTTGGGGAGCATGATACCGCCCGCGCCCACCCGCATCGTCGATGTCGCCGCCGCGACATGCTGGATGACGAGCGACGTCGCGGCGCTCGCAATACCCGCCATGCCATGATGTTCGGCGGCCCAATAGCGGGTGAAACCAAGCTGTTCGGCATGGCGCGCTATGTCGGCGGCATTGGCAAGGCTTTGGGCAACCGAACCATTTTCGGTTATCTGGGCGAGGTCGAGTAGCGAATAACGGGTCATCGGGTCGAGATGGGGGCGGGGCGCGTTGGCTGCAAGGCTTTACGCCTCGCTCAGCACCCCAAAGCCCCCCTTTTCCCCAAAATGCTAGCCCTGAGCTTGTCGAAGGGCGGCTATCAGTATGGCGCTTGCTTTACCCCCGCCCTTCGACAAGCTCAGGGCTAACGGGTTAATTTATGCGATTCTTAAAGTTCAACCTACCGCCCCGGCCCTTGCGGCTTTGGCGTAGCGGGGCTGGGCGCGTCGGGCGTGGGGAAAGTCACGCGCCCCGCCTGCCAGGCAGGCCGCCCGTCTATCCAGGTTTCCAGCACCTTGCCGTTCCAGATTTGCTGCGGGGTGGCCTGCATCGGGTCAACGTCGAGGATGACGAAATCCGCGCGCATACCGGGGGCGAGGATGCCGAGGCGGTCTTCTGCGAAGGCAGCGAAGGCGGCGGTGCGGGTGAAGCCGTCCAATGCGATTTCACGCGTCACTTTTTCCTGCGGCTGCCATCCGCCGGGCGGCTGGCCGCTTGCATCTTCGCGTGAAATAGCAGCGGCAAAACCGGCGAGCGGATTGGGGCTTTCGACCGGAAAGTCGGAGCCGAAGGCAAGTCGCGCGCCGGTCGCACCAATCGAGCGCCATGCATAAGCGCCTGCCAACCGCGCCGCCCCCAGCCTTGTTTCGGCCATCACGCGGTCGGAGGTTTCATGCACCGGTTGCATCGAGGCGATCGTACCATGTCTGCCGAACCGCGCAATGTCGGCGGGATCGACAATTTGCGCATGTTCGACGCGCCAGCGCCGGTCGTCGGGATAGGTGCCCGCAACGCTTTCAATCGCTTCCAGCACATCGTCATTGGCCTTGTCGCCAATCGCGTGGATGGCGACCTGGAACTTGTCCATGCTCGCGCGCACCAACTTGTTGCGGAGCTGCGAATAAGACAGGAGCGGCAGGCCCGAATTGCCCGGCGCATCGCTATAGGGCGCTTTGAGCCACGCCCCGCGCGAACCCAACGCGCCGTCGAGATAGAGCTTTACCCCGACCATGCGCAGCTTGTCATTATAAAGCCAAGGCGTCGGGCGCGGACCGCCGATGACCGCCATATCGTCAATTTCATGCGCGTAGGACAGGATGCGGATGCGGAGCTGCCCCAAATCACCTGCGCGGCGATAAGCGTTCCAATCGGCCACGGTCGTGCCCATATCGGTCGCGGTGGTGATGCCGTTTTGTAGTAGCAGCGCCTGTGCTTCCTGCAACGCGCGGTCATAATCGCGCGCTGAGGGTTGCGGCACATCCTTGCTGACAAGCGCCATCGCGCCATCGACGAACACGCCCGCAGGCTTGCCACCCGCCATGTCGATCTTGCCACCTGCCGGTTCTTTGGTGGCACCAGTCACACCAGCAAGCTGCATCGCGCGGCTATTGGCCCAGCCTGCATGGCCGTCGACACGCACCAGCCAAGCGGGGCGTCCACCCGTCACGCGGTCGAGTTCGGCGGCGGTCGGGAAGCGGTTCAGCCCCCATTTTTCCTGATTCCAGCCGCGCCCCAAAATCCACGGCGCATCCGGATTTTTGGCGGCATAAGCCTGAATCCGTGCCAGCGCATCATCAAGGCTGGTCGCATCGCTCAGATCGAGCATCATCGCGTTGAAGCCAAGGCCGGTCACATGGCCATGCGCGTCGATAAAGCCGGGGAGTAAGGTGCGGCCCTTGCCGTCATAGGTGAAGGTCAAAGACTTGACCGGTTCGCGCTGGTCTTTTTTGCGCTTTTTGCTGTTGCGCGTGTCGGTGGCGGGGCGTTCCTTGCCCGCCAATAATTGCTTCACCTTGCCGTCATCGCCGATAAGGATGCCGGTGAAATGGATGGTGCGCCCGTCCTTGTCGAGCGTGATGCCGTTGACATTTTCGATGAGGCCATCGGCATAAGCGGGCGCGCCGGTCAGCAGCGCAGCCCCGCCTAACGCAATCGCGATTTTTCTATTCACTTCGGTATTCTCCGCACAAGCGCACTGGTATCCTGACGGCTACCGCCCATTTTCTGAACGTCGGCATAATATTGCTCGACCATCGCGGCGAGCGGCAGGGTTGCGCCGTTCGCACGCGCTTCGTCAATCGCAAGGCTTAAATCCTTGCGCATCCAATCGACCGCAAAGCCGAAATCAAATTCGTCACGCGCCATCGTCGCCCAGCGGTTGGTCATTTGCCAACTGGAGGCCGCGCCGCCGGAAATCGCTTCAAATACCTTGTCGGTATCAAGGTCGGCGGCCTGGGCAAAGCGCAACGCTTCGGCGAGGCTTTGGATAACGCCCGCAATTGCAATCTGGTTGACCATCTTGGCGGTCTGCCCTGCGCCGGGGCCGCCAATATGGGTGATGCGCGACGAATAGGCTTCCATTATCGGGCGGGCGGCTTCGACGGCTTTGGGCTTGCCGCCGCACATGATCGACAAGGTGCCGTTGACCGCGCCCGCTTCACCGCCGGTGACCGGCGCATCGACGAACAGCAATCCCAACGAATCGGCCTCGACCGATAATTGCCGGGCGATGCGCGCCGATACGGTCGCATGGTCGATATAGAGCGCGCCCTTCTTCATCGCCCGGAACGCGCCATCGCGGCCCAAGGTGATGGAGGCGAGATCATCATCATTGCCTGCGCAACTGATGACGACATCGGCATTGGCGGCGGCATCCTGCGGGCTGTCGGCGACGCTGCCGCCATAAGTAGCGGCCCAGCGTTCGGCCTTTTCGCGGGTGCGGTTATAGACGATGAGCGAATGACCAGCCTTGGCGAGATGCCCGGCAATCGGGCCCCCCATCACGCCGGTACCGATAAATGCGATAATTGCCATGCGCCTTGTCATAGCCAGCATAAGTGCGAAGCGCCAGATGACATTGGGGGCCAATCGCATTAGGACGGCGGGCATGGATACAGAATCGCATGATCGCCCCGCCTCCGACCTTTTGACGCTTGCCGATGTGCGGGCAGCAGCGGAACGGATTAAAGGCGCGGTCGTGCGCACGCCCACACTCCGGTCGCAAACCCTGTCAGAAATGGTCGGCGCGAATGTGTGGCTCAAATTTGAAAACCAGCAATTTACCGCCGCCTATAAAGAGCGCGGGGCGTTAAATGCGCTCTTACTGATGGATCCCGACCAGCGCGCACGCGGCGTGATTGCGGCGTCCGCAGGCAATCATGCGCAGGGGCTCGCCTATCACGGGCGGCGCTTGGGGGTGCCCGTCACTATCGTGATGCCGCGCACCACGCCGACGGTCAAAGTCTATCAGACGCAAAGCCACGGCGCAGAAATCGTCCTTTATGGCGAAAATTTCGATGAAGCTTATGCCCATGCGCGCAAGCTGGAGATCGAGCGCAATTTAAGCTTCGTCCAGCCATTCGATGATCCCAATGTTGCCGCAGGGCAGGGGACGGTCGCGCTCGAACTGTTGGAAGATGCGCCCGAAATCGACACGCTCATCATCCCGATTGGCGGGGGCGGGCTGTTTTCGGGCATGGGAACGGCGGCGCGCGGCATCAAGCCGGAAATCAAGCTGATCGGTGTGCAGGCGGAACTTTATCCGTCCATGTATGCCTATATCAACCATGTCGATATGCCGTCCGAAGGCGATACGCTCGCCGAAGGGATTGCGGTCAAACAACCCGGTGCGTTCACCTCCAAAATCGTCGAAAGCCTTGCCGATGATATTGTGCTGGTGGGCGAACGCCATCTGGAGCGCGCGGTCAGCCTGCTGCTCCAGATTGAAAAAACCGTGGTTGAAGGCGGCGGGGCGGCGGGTCTTGCCGCGCTCCTTGCCCATGCCGACAAGTTTGAAGGCCGCAATATCGGCCTCACCTTGTCGGGCGGCAATATCGACACGCGGTTGCTCGCCAATGTCTTGCTACGCGACCTAGCGCGCTCGGGCCGTCTTGCACGCCTGCGCATCCGCTTGCAGGACCGCCCCGGATCGCTGTTCAAGGTGATGCGCGCCTTTGACGAACATCAGGTCAATATCATCGAAATCTACCACCAGCGCGTCTTCACCACGCTCCCCGCCAAGGGCCTCATCACCGACATAGAATGTGAAACCCGCGACCGCGACCATTTGAACCGCCTGATCGCGGGGCTGCGCGAAGATGGCTATCAGGTGACGTTGGTGGAGTTGGCATAGGGGTTGGCCTTGTCTTTCAGCGCGTTAACCTCTTTTCATGGTAAATATACTTTTAAAGGGGCGCAGGGCGCGGCATAATAAGGCTTGACGCAAGTGGGTGGTGGAGGATTGAAAGCGTAGCATGACGGCCCCGTTTCGTTTTCCCCGATTCTTTGTCACCAGCCCCAGCCCTTGCCCCTATTTGCCGGGTAAGCTGGAGCGCAAGGTGTTTACCGAACTGAACGGTCCCAATGCGGTGGAGCTGAATGATGCGCTGGGCCGCATCGGCTTTCGCCGCAGCCAGAATGTCGCTTACCGTCCAAGCTGCCTCCATTGTTCGGCCTGCATATCGGTGCGCGTCGTCGCCAGTGAATTTGTTCCCAATGCGAGCCAGAAAAAGACGCTGCGCCGTCATGCCGACCTTGAAGTGACCGCATGCAAGCCGTGGGCGACCGAGGAACAGTTTGACCTGCTGCGCCGCTATCTCGCCGCGCGCCACCCGACCGGCGGCATGGCCGATATGGACGAGCATGATTATGCCGACATGGTGCAACATAGCTCGGTCGATAGCTATGTGGTCGAATATCGCGAACCCTCTGTCGATGGCCGCCCCGGCAAGCTGGTCGGCGCCTGTCTGACCGACCGGCAGGCGGATGGCCTGTCGATGATTTACAGCTTTTTTGATGCGTCCGAAGAGGCCCGTCCCGGCCTTGGCACCTTCATCATCCTAGACCATATCCAGCGCGCCGCGCGCGTGGGCTTGCCCTATGTCTATCTGGGCTATTGGGTCGAGGGCGCAAAGCGGATGGAATATAAAATGCGTTTTCAACCGTTGGAACGTCTGGGGCCTGAAGGCTGGAACCGGTTCGAGGGAGTGCCGGTGGCGATGCCGGAAGCGCAGTTGGCGTTGTTGTGAGATTTTATGGCCCTCCTCCTTTAGGCGAAGTGGGGTGGGGTCTATCCGTATAGCATGGGGCAATCCGACAGACCCCACCCCACTACGACTAAGAATTTTCAGCTACGCTTCAAATTCCTAAGTCTTCGTTGCCCCTCCCCTAAAGGAGGAGGGGCGTTCATTACCCCACCAATCTTTCCAGCACCCGCCGATATTCGCCCGCAATCGCGTCGCGTGCGATGTGGCGGCCGCCTTGCACCTGATGGCGTCCGGCACTCCACACGTCGGTGACAAGCCTGTCATCCCCTGCGAATATCCAGCTATCAATAAGCTGGTCGCCGCTGCGCCCAAGTAAATTGGTGGCATTGCCATCTAGCGCCAGCAGGTCGGCGAGTTTGCCTGCCGCAATCGCGCCGCTGTCGCGCCCGCTCGAAACCGCGCCGCCCTTGGCCGCTTCTTCCAGCATCAGCCGTCCTGCTGACCGGCCTTCGGTGGCGAGCATCGCGCGGCCCTTGTCGCGCAGGCGTTGGCTATATTCGAGTGCGCGTAATTCTTGGGCAAGGCTGATATGGATATTGCTGTCCGATCCGATGGCGAACCGCCCGCCGCTGCCCAAATAGCGCACCCCGTCGAAAATCCCGTCGCCCAGATTGGCCTCGGTGATCGGGCATAGCCCCGCCACCGCGCCCGAACTTGCGACCATTTCGGTTTCGTGCGGTTCCATCTGCGTCGCGTGTATCAGCGTCCAGCGGCTGTCCACCGCTTGATGGTCATAGAGCCATTCAATCGGACGCTGGCCCCAAGCCGCGACGACTTCATCCACTTCACCTACCTGCTCGGCGATGTGGATGTGCATCGGGTCAGCGGGCGAGAGAGTGGCGCACAGCGCAAGACTGTCCGGCCCCACCGCGCGCAGGCTGTGCGGCGCGACGGCCATGCGCGCATCGGCAGGGAGGGCAGCGATGCTGGCCCGCGCCTCCTCCCATAACCGTGCAAAACGGTCAAAATCATTGCCGAAGCGGGCTTGGCTGTCATTCAAGGGCCGCTGGTCACAGCCGCCATATTGGTAGAGAACCGGCGCGAGCGTGAGGCCGATGCCGCTGGTTGCCGCCGCCGCAGCAATCCGCTCGCTCAGCTCGCCCAGCTTGGCATAAGGCGCGCCGCCCGGTTGATGGTGGAGATAATGGAATTCGACCGACCCGGCATAGCCTGCTTCGAGCATTTCCATCTGCACAAAGGCGGCAATCGCCTCGACATCATCAGGGCCGAGTTGCTCCATGAAGCGGTACATGAGCTTGCGCCATGTCCAGAAACTGTCCGACGCATCGGGCCCGCGCCCTTCGGTAAGCCCCGCCATCGCCCGCTGGAACGCATGGCTGTGGATATTGGCCGGTGCGGGGAGGAGGATGGAAATGCGGGTATCGCCGGGCTCTGCCGTGCTGTCCGGCGTAACCGTGGTGATGCGTTCATCCGCAACCGCAACGCGCACATTATGCGCCCAGCCTTCGGGTAATAAAGCGGTGTCGGCAAAGATGGTCATGCTGGTCATTCTTAATTTTTGCGCTGTCCCCGTGTCCCCGCGAAGGCGGGGACCCAGTGTTGGGTTGCGTTATGCTGCCCTAGGCTCCCGCCTGCGCTGGAGCACAACATTGTGGGAACCCTAAACAGTTTCGGTTTCTATGGAAACCAATATTGCCCGCGTGGCGCAACGCTCCTATGGTCGGGGCCTCAACTTCATGCAGGAGACCAGCTTGATGGCGGCCAACGCCACGCCTTTTGTCATCGCCCATGCGCGCGTCGCGACGATGGATGGGGCGCAAGGCGCGCCCGGCATAATCGAAGATGGCGCGGTGGCGATTGCGGATGGCCGTATCCTGTGGGTCGGGGCTAGCGCGGATCTTCTCGCCGACTATCAGCAATGGCCGCGCGAACATGAAGAAGGCCGCCTGCTCACCCCTGCGCTGATCGACTGCCACACCCATATCGTCCATGGCGGCGACCGCGCGCGCGAATTTGCGATGCGGTTGGAGGGCGCAAGCTATGAAGACATAGCGCGGGCAGGCGGCGGCACCATCTCCACCGTCAAAGCGACGCGCGCGATGGATGATGATGTGCTGCTCGCGGTCAGCCTGCCGCGCATCGACGCGCTGCTGGCCGAAGGGGTGGGCACCATCGAGATCAAGTCGGGCTATGGCCTCACCATCGCCGATGAAATCAAGATGCTGCGGGTTGCGCGCCATATTGCCGATATCCGCCCCGTCCATATCCGCACGACCTGGCTTGCCGCACACGCCTTGCCGCCCGAATATGCGGGGGAAGCGGACCGTTATATTGACGATGTGTGCATTGCCGGATTGCGCGAAGCCCATGCGCTCGGTCTGGTCGATGCGGTTGATGCTTTTTGCGAAAATATCGGTTTTACCCGTGAGCAGACCCAGCGCGTGTTTGAAGCCGCGCAGGCGCTCGGCCTTCCGGTCAAGCTTCATGCCGAACAATTGTCGGATATGGACGGTGCTGCACTAGTCGCGCAGTTTGACGGGCTTTCCGCCGATCATCTCGAATATCTATCGGACAGCGGCATAAAGGCGATGGCGGCGCAAGGGACCGTCGCGGTCTTGCTCCCCGGTGCTTTTTATACATTGCGCGAAACCAAACTGCCGCCCATCGACAAGCTGCGCGCGGCGGGGGTGGCGATTGCGGTATCGACCGACAATAATCCCGGCACCTCGCCGCTCTCCTCGCTCATCCTCACGATGAACATGGCCTCGACCCTGTTCCGCCTGACACCCGACGAGGTGCTCGCGGGCGTCACCGTCCATGCGGCCAAGGCGCTCGGCATGGCGGACAATGGCCGGATCGCGCCGGGGATGCGCGCGGATTTGTGCCTGTGGGACGTCGATGACAGTGCGGCCATCGCTTATCAATTGGGGCAGAACCGCCTTTGCAAACGCTATTTTAACGGACAGGATTTGGGACATATATGACCGCAGCCATGACATTGACCCCCGGCAAGGTGACGCTGGAGGATCTTGAAAAAATCTATCGCGGGTCGCTGGCGGTTACGCTGGATCGCGACGCCCAACCGGCGGTGGAGCGCGCGGCGGATGCGGTCGCAAAGGTCGCGGCGGGCGATGTCGCGGTTTACGGCGTTAACACCGGCTTCGGTAAATTGGCGAGCATTTCGATCCCGTCCGAAGACACCGCAACGCTCCAGCGCAACCTCATCCTGTCGCATTGCTGCGGCGTGGGCGAGGCCACAGAAACAGCGATTGTGCGGCTGATGATGGCGCTCAAATTACTGTCCTTGGGGCGCGGCGCATCGGGGGTGCGTTGGGAGATTGTGACGCTGATCGAAGGCATGTTGGCCAAAGGCGTGACCCCGCTGGTGCCCGCGCAAGGTTCGGTTGGCGCGTCGGGCGATCTGGCCCCGCTCGCGCATATGGCCGCCGTTATGATCGGGTCGGGTGAGGCGCTATATGACGGCGAGCGCATGGCCGGGGATGCGGCGCTTAAGGCGGCGGGCCTTACGCCCACCACGCTTGGTCCCAAGGAAGGGCTGGCGCTCATCAACGGGACGCAGTTCAGCACCGCTTATGCGCTCGCCGGCCTGTTCGATGCGTGGACTAATGCAGAGGCCGCTATCGTCACATCGGCACTGTCGACCGATGCGATCATGGGATCGACCGCGCCCTTGCTTCCCGAAATCCACGCATTGCGCGGGCATCGCGGGCAGATTGAAGTGGCCGCTGCGATGCGCGGCCTGCTGGAAGGCTCGGTCATCCGCGAAAGCCATCGCGAAGGCGATACGCGCGTGCAGGACCCTTATTGCATCCGCTGCCAGCCACAGGTGACCGGCGCTTGCATCGATTTGCTGCGTCAAGCAGGCAGCACGCTTGAAATCGAAGCCAATGCCGCGACCGACAATCCGCTCGTTCTGGTGGACGAAGGGCGCATTGTGTCGGGTGGCAATTTCCATGCCGAACCTGTCGCGTTCGCCGCCGACCAGATTGCGCTTGCCATCGCCGAAATCGGCTCGATTGCCCAGCGCCGCATCGCGCTGATGGTCGACCCGACCTTAAGCTTTGACCTGCCGCCCTTCCTGACGCCAGCGCCGGGACTGAATTCGGGCTATATGATTGCCGAGGTTACAACAGCGGCGCTCATGAGCGAGAATAAGCATCTCGCCCACCCTTGCGCGATTGATTCCACGCCCACCAGCGCCAATCAGGAAGACCATGTGTCGATGGCTGCCCACGGCGCGCGCCGTCTCATGCGGATGAACGCGAACCTGTCCAATATATTGGGCGTCGAACTTTTGTGCGCCGCGCAGGGGATAGAATTTCGTGCCCCCTTGACCACCAGTGCGCCATTGCAGGCAGCGATAGCGGCCCTTCGAGACTGCGCGGCGCGGCTCGAAGAAGATCGTTATTTGGCGCCGGATTTGGCATCGTCTGCGGGTATTGTTTCGTCCGGAACCCTGTCTTCCGTTACCCTATCCTCCTTCGGTTCGGTAGGAATGGCGTTTCGCTGATTACGGCGTGCGGGATAGGATGGTGTGCGGCCATAAGAATAAGAATATATGCGACGATAAGTTTTACGGCCAGACAAAAATTCAAATATAAAAACAAACGCAAGCATAAAAAGATTGAAAATTTTGGCAACAGTTTGGAAGGTGATAAAAAAAGGAAGCAACAATATCATCATCAAATTTTTACGGATGCGGATTGATATTGAAGAATATGGGAAAAATCTAACTATTATCACTGCCAATAGTAAATTGAATAAACAATATGCGATGAGCGCATAGAAGTAATTCATCTTTGCCCCCGCAGAGATATGTGTTGCCGGACCGCTATATATAGTTTTTGTAAATGAATGTAAATGTTAATGTATACGTTGATTTAGTTAAGAAAATTAGGATTTGTGACAATTTGACGACAGTTTCGACGACAGAAGGCGATGGCCCGATTCTCTTGGGGATGCCGCATGGCGGGACGCATCTGCCCCATGAAATAAGCACCGGGCTAAACGCGCGCGGGCGTTTGCTGGCGGATGCGGATTGGCATATCGGGCGGCTCTATGAAGGGCTGCTCCCGTCCGCCACGGTGGTTGCGGCCAATTTCCATCGCTATCTGATCGACGCCAATCGCGACCCTTCGGGGCAATCGCTCTATCCGGGGCAGAATACGACCGAAATTTGTCCGACTATCGACTTTGACGGCGAACCTATCTGGCAAGAGGGTCACGCGCCCGATGCCGACGAAGTGGCACAGCGCATCACCCATTGGCATCGCCCCTATCATGCGGCGCTGGAAGCCCAGCTTCAGCGCATCAAAGCGCGTCACGGCATCGCTATCCTTTATGATTGCCATTCGATCCGTCCGGTCGCGCCGTTCCTGTTTGAAGGGCGGCTTCCCGATTTCAACATCGGCACCAATGGCACCACGACCTGCGCGCCCGCAATCGAACAAATGGTGGCCGACACATGCGCTGAAATTTGCGCCGCTACCGGTCAGACAATGGTCGTCAATGGCCGCTTCAAGGGCGGCTGGACCACGCGCCATTATGGCCGCCCGCAAGACGGCATCCACGCCATCCAGATGGAACTTGCCCAAGATCTTTATATGGACCTCGACCCGCCCTTTGCCTTTGATGCGGTGAAAGCCGAACCCTTGCAAAAGGGGCTGGCGACCATCCTCGCCCGCCTCGAACAGCTTGCCCTTTCAGGAGCCCTTTCATGACCGATTTCGCCCACGACCCCCGCCACAACAGCCGCACCGTAACCCCGCCGACCGGCACGACGCTCAACGCCAAAAGCTGGATGACCGAAGCCCCCTTGCGGATGCTGATGAATAATCTCCATCCCGATGTTGCGGAAAACCCGCATGAGCTGGTCGTCTATGGCGGAATTGGCCGCGCAGCGCGGACGTGGCGCGACTTTGACCTGATCGTCGATACGTTGAAGCGGCTGGAGGATAACGAAACTTTGCTGGTCCAATCGGGCAAGCCGGTGGGCGTGTTCAAAACCCACGAAAATGCCCCGCGCGTCCTTATCGCCAACAGCAATCTCGTCCCCAAATGGGCGACGTGGGAGCATTTTAACGAGCTCGATAAAAAAGGCCTCGCCATGTACGGGCAGATGACTGCGGGTTCGTGGATTTATATCGGCACCCAAGGCATTGTGCAGGGCACGTACGAAACCTTCGTCGAAGCGGGTCGCCAACATTATGACGGCAACCTCACCGGCAAATGGATTTTGACCGGTGGCCTTGGCGGCATGGGCGGCGCACAGCCCCTTGCGGCGGTGATGGCTGGGGCGTGCTGTCTGGCAGTCGAGTGCGATGAAACCCGCGTCGATTTTCGCCTGCGCACCCGTTACCTCGATGAAAAGGCGCATACGCTGGACGAAGCCCTCGCGCTTATCGACCAATGGACCAAGGCGGGTGAGGCCAAATCGGTCGGCCTCATCGGCAATGCGGCGGATATATTCGCCGAACTGGTCGCGCGCGGCGTGCGGCCTGATATTGTCACCGACCAGACCAGCGCGCATGATCCGGTCAATGGCTATCTCCCCCAAGACTGGACCGTCGCCGAATGGCGCGCCAAGCGGGAAAGCGATCCTGCCGCTGTCGCCAAAGCCGCCAAAGCCTCGATGAAAGTGCAGGTCAAAGCGATGGTCGATTTCTGGAACGCGGGCGTGCCGACGCTCGATTACGGCAATAATATCCGGCAGGTCGCGTTTGACGAAGGCTTAGGCGATGCGTTTGCGTTCCCCGGCTTTGTGCCCGCTTATATCCGACCGCTTTTCTGTCGCGGTGTGGGACCGTTCCGCTGGGCGGCGCTTTCGGGCGATCCGGAAGATATTTACAAGACCGACGCCAAGGTGAAGGAGCTCATCCCCGATGATGCGCACCTCCATCGCTGGCTCGACATGGCGCGTGAACGCATTGCGTTTCAAGGCTTGCCCGCGCGTATCTGTTGGGTGGGCCTAGGTCTGCGTGACAAGCTCGGCCTTGCCTTCAACGAAATGGTGCGCAACGGCGAATTGAGCGCGCCGATTGTTATAGGCCGCGACCATTTGGATAGCGGCTCGGTTGCCTCACCCAACCGCGAAACCGAAGCGATGATGGACGGGTCGGATGCGGTGTCCGACTGGCCGCTATTGAACGCGCTGCTCAACACCGCATCGGGCGCGACCTGGGTGTCGCTCCATCATGGCGGCGGCGTCGGCATGGGCTATTCGCAGCATAGCGGCATGGTGATTTGCTGTGATGGTAGCACAGAAGCCGATGAACGTATCGCCCGCGTGCTGTGGAATGACCCCGCAACCGGGGTGATGCGCCATGCCGATGCGGGCTATAACATTGCGTTAGATTGCGCGCAGGAAAAGGGCTTGGATTTGCCGGGCATTTTGGGGTGACCAAATATTCCTTCCCCCTTGATGGGGGAAGGATGTGAAGACTTGGCAGCTTGCTGCCTAGTCGTAGCTGGATGAGGGTGATCTTTCCGTCTGGCGCCGAGCTTTGCTGAGGGAACACCCTCATCCAACTCCGCCTAATTCCCCGTCGCTCCGCTCTGGGTCATAAGGCTCCATATCCTTCTCCCATCAAGGGAGAAGGTATGTGCCGGCTCTCTATATCGGCCTCCTCACGCCCCCGTAAAATTCGCCGGGCGTTTGGTCAGGAAGGCCGCTGTGCCTTCCATCGAATCCGCTGTCATGCACACTTTGCTCTGTGCTTCGGCTTCGGCGGCGAGGGCGGTGGGGTAGCTGCTGTCGAGGCCTTCGCGCATCAATTTGCGCATTGCCCCCAATGCCAGGGTCGGCCCATTAGCCAGCCGCATCGCAAGCGCGCGCGCTTCGGCGGGCAATGCGTCATCTTCCACCGCTTTGTAGATAAGGCCCCATTCGGCGGCTTTGGTCGCGGGGATACGTTCGCCCAACATCACCATCTCCATCGCGCGCGCAACGCCGACAAGGCGCGGCAGCATCCAGGTCGATCCGCCATCCGGCACCAAGCCGATATTGACAAAGGCCTGCAGGAAATAGGCGCTTTTGGCGGCAATGGTGAAATCGCCTGCCAGCGCAAGGCTGCACCCGATGCCCGCAGCGGCCCCGTTGACGGCGGTGACGATCGGAATGGGGAGCGCGGCAAGCGCCATCATTACCGGATTATAGCCCTCATTGAGCGCCTTCAATATATGGTCGGACATCGGCCCTGCCATACTCGCATTACTGGCAAGATCGGCACCCGAACAGAAAGCGCGCCCTTCGCCGGTAATCAAAACCGCGCGCGCGCCATCATCGGCGGCGAGCATGGCGGCGGCCCTGATTTCTTCGAACATTTGCGGCGGGGCCGCGTTCAACCGTTCGGGCCGGTTGAGTGTTATCACCAATAAAGGTCCGTCGCGTTCTACCCGGATCATTTCAAATGCGCTCATGCCTTTATTCCCTCTTACGTAAACGTGAACCCGCTATTTAAGGCACATATAATCGACCCATGCAAGCGCCGAATCTCTTGACCTAGACGGCAAGCCGTGGCAATCGCGCCGCTCCACTGGCGGCGGACCTTAAGGCGACGCTACGGCCCTTGAGCGGGTATAGCTTAGTGGTAAAGCACCAGCCTTCCAAGCTTGTGATGCGGGTTCGATTCCCGCTACCCGCTCCACGCTCTCCCTCTGTTTCGCGCGCCTTATTGGTCATTTTTGCTGTATTTTTCAGTTTCCTGACAATCCTGGCCATCAAGGGTTCAGGCGCGTGGCCTATGCTGTCCGCCTTCCAACGATAAGCATAGATGGAGTGCGGAAAATGAAAGGCTGGACCAATAAGATCATCTTATGTGCAGCGGCGCTCGGACTGACCGTGCCGCTCGCAGCAACACCGGCTGCGGCGCAATATCGCGGCGACCGTTACGAGCGTAGCGACCGTTATGAACGCGGGGATCGATATGAACGGGATAGGCGCGACCGGTGGGACAGGCGTGATCGCTGGGACCGTCGCGACCGCCGTTATGATAACCGCCGCTACAACAACCGCTATGACAATCGCCGGTCGAGTTGGCAGCGCCATGTGCGCGCGTGCCAGCGGGCCTACCGCAGCTATAATGCGCGCACCGACACCTATCGCACGCGCTATGGGCAGGTGCGCCGTTGCAGGCTGTAAGCGTTGCAGCGGGCGCGTGGTGAACAGCGCGCGCCTCAGCACATAGTCTCAATATATAACCTATAAAAAAGGGCGGCCCGTTCCCCGACGCGCCGCCTTTTTTTGCGCCTGAACCACCACCACTCGCGCCAAAATTGATAAGGGAGCAGTTGAAAATCCGCCGCAAACAAATATCTTGGACCGGCACGCGGCATCCATCCGGGGTGCCGTCATCGGGGCCACTTGCCCCTTAAGGAGTATCGCCGGGTTGAAAAAGACATGGCAGGGATTGCGCGACTGGATTTCGCCGCCCAACGAGAATGAAATTCTCGTGCGATTGGCTTGTGCGCTCCTCACCGAACGCGCACGCGAATGGCATTTTGTGCGCGACAATTTCCTCAGCAAAACGCTGATCCATAATGGCAGCGGTATTGCGCTGGATTTCAGCTTTTCATCCTGGCGCACGATGAATTTTTTCACCGAAGCCAAGCTTGCCGACCATAACCGGCCTGCGGGTAATCGCATCGAACTGACGCGCGCACAAAAGCGCCGCCTCAAGGCCGCCTATCAGGCCCGCAGCAATGTCGACTTGCGCAGTCTTGAAAAAACGCTGGATCGCCTCACCGAGCCGCAATGAGCGCAACGAGGCGCGGTGTGACAGCGTCAAGCACCTGTTTTCTATTGCTTTCGTCACCGAATAAATTGTCGAGGGCTAATCCGGCCAGTCCGTGCACGAGCGCCCAATGTGCCAGGGTGCGGTCCATCGCCGGGTCTTCGAGCGTGATTTGCTCTGCATCTTCGCCCCGCACCACATGATCCAGTGCGACAAAGGCACGCTGTTTGGCTGTGAGTAAAGCAGCATCCTCCATATCAAGGCGGGCGCTACGCCACATCAGGCCGAAAAGGGCCGGCGCGCCGAGGGCGAAGCGGATGTAGGCGGTCCCTTGCGCTTGTAACCGCAACGCATCGTCCGGCGGGGCATCAATATTGGCCTGCTCCAGTGCCGAGGCGAGGTCGGTAAAGGCCGATGTTGCAAGCGCTGTCAACAGCGCGCGGCTATCCGCGAAATGATGTTTGGGCGCTGCGGGTGACACACCGGCACGCCGCGCCGTTTCGCGCAGGCTGAACCCTTCGACGCCTTTTTCGGAAATGAGATTGATGGCGCTGTCGAGCAGCGATTGGCGCAAATTACCATGATGGTAGCTCTGTCCTATCTTGACACTGTTAAGATTGTCCGTCATAAAGGCAATCTATTCACTGTAAAGATTGAGTGCAAGAGGATTATGGACAAGGTTCTGGTAACCGGCATTTCCGGCTTTCTTGGTGGTCATGTGGCGCGGGCCTTGCTTGCGCAGGGCTATCAGGTGCGTGGAACGTTGCGCGATATTGAGCGGTCACATGCGGTGCGCACGGCTCTAACCCGCGCCGGAGCAGATGTTAGCGGGCTCGAATTTGTGGAACTTGACCTTCTTGATAATCATGGCTGGACCGATGCAGTGCAGGGGTGCCGCTTTGTCCAGCATATTGCCTCCCCCTTCCTGCTCACCATGCCGAAGGATGCGCAGGAGCTGATCCGGCCCGCTGTCGAGGGTACGCAGCGCATAGTGACTGCGGCGCTGAAGCAGGGTGCGGAGCGCATTATACTTACCTCCTCGCTTGCAGCGATTGATGGCGGGCATGACGATTATGACGTCCTGTTTGACGAAACCATCTGGACCAATATCTCAGGCCCCTATGTCAGCGCCTATGCCCGGTCCAAGACGATCGCAGAACAAGCGGCGTGGGATATAGTGCAGCAAGCGGGGCAAGACACGCGGCTTGCCGTTATCAATCCGGGGACAATGTTGGGGCCGCTGCTGGACGAAGATGTCGGAACCTCCGCCCGGATTGTCCAGCAATTGCTTGAAGGGGCTATGCCGATGCTTCCTGACCTTATTCTGCCTTATGTCGATGTGCGGGATGTCGCCGATGCACAGGTCGCGGCAATGACGGCCACAAATGCAGGTGGCAAGCGGCATATCATCACCAATGCACCCATGTCGCTCCCTTCTCTTGCAGAGATGTTGAACGAAGAAGTTGCCCCCGAAGGGCGCAGCATAAAAATACGGCCTATGCCGACATGGTTGGCCAAATTATTTGCGTATTTCGATGCCGCCCTCAAAGGGGGACGCACCTATCTTGGCGTTCAGCGCCGATATGACGGGCATAGGGGCGAACAATTGCTTGGTCGGCCGTTGAGAACGACAAGGGAAGCCGTGCTGGCGACCGCAGCAAGCCTAGTGCGCCTATTTTCCGATATTTGACCCTATTGCGGGGCTATGGATTAGCGGTCAGCGCCGGAATGACCCATACCAATGTCATCGCGATAATCGCTAAAACCAGCGATATGCCAAGCACATAGCGCACGATATGCGGAGTCGACCCGCCGCGCGCCTCGGTAGGGGTGAGTTCGACTTCGTCTCCATGGCGTTCCATCGAAAATCTTCCTCGGTTGTTATAAAGCTAAGGAATAACGTGCGGGGAGGGCCAAGAGTTCCGCGCGCGTCGTGCTGACGGAATAGATATGTAAAATCAATACGTCGCCCATGCGTAAATTATGCGGCGGCGGGGGATGCGTCCAGCCAGCGGTTAAGCGCCGCTTCGGTGTCGCGGTCGAACCGCTCAACCAGTACCAGTTCGCCGCTTGCGCGCGTCGGCACCTTATAAGCGTCCCAGTCCATCCGCTCTTCGCGGTAAAGCTTGTCGAGCCGTTCCGGAAAATGTGGTTGCACCAGATGCTCGTCGAACGCGAATTGCGCCGGGGCAAAGTCTTCGGCTTCGAACCGGCCCGCAATATGTTCGGCCAGATCCGCGACCAATAGGTCATGATCTTCGGTCGGCTCGGCATCGCCAAAGGGGAGATAATCTTCAGCCTCGCCCGATGCCCAGAACAGCATCGCCGCAGTTCCGGCGTCACAACGCGGATGCTGGGCAATCCAGGCCAAGGGCGCGATGCCGCGTTCCCAATCCCAATGCGCGGCAAAATAATGCCATACCGCAGGGTCTTGGGCTTCCAGCCAGTTGATGAGCGCATCATGATCGCCTGTTGCCGTTGCGACCGGTGCTGCCATCGGCTCCAAGCTGTGCGTGCGCGCATCACCGGTCGGGAAAGGCGCAGGCGTTGCCATGCGCGGTGCGGGAGGCGTCGCGGCTTCTTCTTCGGACAGATCCTCTGCCAAGGCGTCCACCGTTTCTTGGGGCGCGGGCATAAAGCCTTGCGTTGCCACACGGCGGCCTTCGGCATCATTGGCAAGCGCGGCTTCGCGCACGCGCGCCAAGCGGCCGCTCATATCCGCCGGGGCTTGCGCTTCGGGCGCTTCGTCCGTTTTCGCGCGACCAAAGCCGCCAAATGATTTCAATAGCCGTGACGAACCAAAATCCATCGCATAGTCCCCCTGTGCGGACCGGCTTTAATCGCTATTGGTTTACATTAGGTTAGTCGTGGCAATGGTGGTTTAAGGGGGCGAAAAGGAGCGCGCATATGGCAGGCACAACGAAAAGCGGAACGATCCGCAGCGGAACCGGCGGCTGGAGCTATGAGCCTTGGCGCGGCGTGTTTTACCCCAAAGGCTTGCGGCAAAAGGACGAGCAGGCTTATGCGACCGCGCATCTGACCGCGATCGAAATCAACGCGACCTATTACCGGCTGCAAAAGCCCAAAAGCTTTGCAGCTTGGGCAAAGCTTGCGCCGGACGGCTTCCGCTATGCTTTGAAAGCGTCGCGTTATGCCACCAACCGCAAAGTCTTGGCCGAAGCGGGCGATTCTATCGCCAAATTTATCGGGCAGGGGCTGAGCGAATTGGGGGACCGGTTGGGGCCAATCGTGTGGCAATTTGCGCCCACCAAATTATTTGATGCGGAAGATTTCGGTGCATTTCTCGATTTGCTACCCGCTAGTGTCGACGGCCTGCCGCTCGCCCATGCGCTTGAGGTGCGGCACCCAAGTTTTGATTGCCCCGCTTTTGTCGCGCTCGCCAAAAAGGCCAAGGCGGCCATCGTTTATGCCGACCATCCCGACTATCCGTGCATCGATGCGGACACGGGCGGCTTTCGCTATGCGCGGCTGATGCAGGCGCGCGAGACGGAGCCGACCGGCTATGCCCCGTCAGAAATTGCGGGTTGGACTGAAAAGGCGTATGATTGGGCCAAGGACGGGAAGGACGTCTATATGTTCTTCATCAATGGGGCCAAGCTACGCGCGCCCGCCGCAGCGATGGCGCTGATTGACCGTATGCGGGCGGAGGAAGAACAATGAAACACGCAATATTAGCAGCAACTGCTGTCGGATGCGGGCTCATGCTGTCGGCCTGTGACAAGGCCCAAGCCCCTGCACCGGCCGCAGAAGGGGCCACCACCGGCCCAACCGGCCTTACCCCTGCGGAACAGATACGCGAGGCGGAGGATAAAAAGGGCATGGCAGAGCCTTCCAAAACGGAACAACCGAAAATGGCGGCCGCATTGGGAGCAGTCCAACACTTCAAAGCGCTGGGCACCGAACCTTTCTGGAATTTCGACATTGACGGCACCAAAGCCAAATATGTGACGCCCGAAAATGAAGCGGGCACCAGCTTCAATGTCGAGCGCACCGATTCCGCGCAAGGGGTCGCTTTTGCAGGGGTGATGGACGGCAAGCGGGTGACGATCCTCATCACGCCGGAAAGCTGTTCGGACGGTATGTCCGACCGCACCCACGCTTATACGGTAAAGGCGATGATCGACGGCAAACCGCTTAATGGCTGCGCGAACCCCGGCTAAGCTTTACCAGCCCCACGGTGCAGGCGGCGGCGCGACCGGCTTGGTCAGGTCAAATTCGACGCGGAAAAAGCGGTTGGCGCGGCGCAGCTCATAAGCGAAACTGTCATCATTCACCTCCATCGCCCAGATGTTGGTGACCGATGCGTCAAGCTTATTGGCGCGAAAGCTCGCAATCGATTCCGCATCAACCGGAAAGCTCTGCCGCGTTGCGCTCCCCGCATCCGCTGTATCGCCGCCATAGAAAGTCACCGCATCCGCGCTGCCATCTTCGTGGCGATGGTCATGCTTGAGTCGCAAACCGGTATTGGTGCGGGTGACGATCCAGGTGCGCGAACGATCTGCGCCGACATGGAAAGGGATTTCCACGCGGTCGGCATGGCATCCGCGCACATGCATGATGAGCATTTGCCCGCGCATATCCGCATCCGCCGCATCGGTGCTGACCACGCGCCCCGCATAGGCTTTGCCGCAATGCGCTTTGAGCCGCGCGACAAATTGATCCTGCGGTAATGCGATTTTATGCGCGGTCGCGCACCCGCCGAGCAGCGCCGCACTTGCCGCCAGCGCGATAGATAAGGCCCCGCCGCGCATCAGCGTTTCCGCACAAATTCGGCCCGCAATACAAGGCCTTTAATGCCTTCATATTTGCAGTCGATTTCCTGGGGGTCGCCGGTCAGGCGGATCGATTTGATGAGCGTGCCGCGTTTCAATGTCTGGCCTGCGCCCTTCACGGTCAAATCCTTGATGAGCGTGACCTGATCGCCATCGGCGAGCAGATTGCCGACCGCATCGCGCACTTCGACACCATTATCCCCGGTTCCGCCTGCGCCCGACTTGGCACGGGCATCTGCCGCGCTAATCCATTCGCCTGTCTCATCGTCATAGACATAATCTTCGTCACTATCGCTCATAAACAGGTTCCCTTGTGTACGGCATCGGCTATGCTTTGCACCAACCCATAACGCGGCGCGGCAGGGCTTGCCAGCGCCCGATCGAAAATGAGGAAGAGTTTATGCGGATTGCGCGTCTGACCCTGTGTGTTGCGGCCTTGTCGGGGCTTGCTCTCGCCGGTTGCCAGAAAAAGGATGAAGCGCCGCCGCCTGTGCAGACGAGCGAAGGCGCGACTACCCCTGCGCCGGTTACCGACCCGGCCGCCCCCGACCAGCCCAAAGCCTATTGGCGTTCGGCGAGCAATGAGGAAGGGGATTCGCTGCGCTATACCGATGCGGCGACCAACAACACCGTGGTGCTGGCCTGCCCGACCGGTTCCGGCAAATTTTATGTCAATGTGACTAACTTCACGCCGGTATCGAGCGAGGACCGGATGAGCATCGGCAATGGCGGCATCGTTGCCGCGCTGGTCGCCGACCCCAACCGCGAAACCAATGCGGGCGGCATGACCGGCGTTGCGCCCGTGCCGACCGATTTGAGCAAATTGCTCCCCGGCGAAGCAGGGCTTTCGGTAAGCTATGGCAACCAGAAACTCGGCCCCCTCCCGCCGGTCCCTGCCGAAATGGCCGCGATTTTTGAAGAGGGTTGTTACGACTGATACAGGCGTAGCGCGGGTGCAGCGTGTATAAACATTCCTCGCCCGGTGCCGATCGGTAAGGTTGCAACTGGGCTAGCGTTGAAACAGGTATCGTAGCGATCTTAATCCGCTACATGCCCGTCCGCTTTGCGCAGGTCATTATGGATGGCGGTGGCGGCAATGGCGGCGTGGCCCATCGCGACGCTGATCTGGTCGAGACATTCGACCGCATCGCCCGCCGCATAGACGCCTTTGACCGAGCTGCGCTGGTCGGCGTCAGTCTTGAAACAGGCTTCATCGCATAAATCGACGCCGAGCATTTTACCGAGTTCGTTGCGGGTTTCGGAACCCAGAGCGGGGTAGATGCTGTCAAATTCGAGCGTGCGGCCATCCTCCAAGGTGAGCCTCGCAACGTCGCCTTCAAAATCGAATGTGCGGATTGGCGTTGCCTCCCACGCAATGCCCGCTTCTTCCAAAGTGGCGCGGTCACGCGCGTCGAGATCGCAGCTATAAAGGGCAAGCAGGGTGATGGCATGGCTATATTGGCGCAGGAACAAGGCTTCGGCCACACCATGATCGGTGGAGCCGATCACGCCGATACGCTTGTCCGTCACCTCATAGCCGTCGCAAATCGGGCAATAGCGTAAAAGCCCATGCTCCAGCGCACGGGCATGGACGGCCTCGTCCAGATCGGGGCGCAGATTGATGACGCCGGTTGCGAGCAGCAAGGTGCGCGCGGTGAGTGGGGCGCTATCATTAATATCTTCCGCGCCATCAACGGTGACGGTGAAAAACGCACCGTCTTTGCGCGCTGTGCTCACCCAGCCATGCTGCAATGTCGCCCCATATTTTTCGGCCTGAGCGCGCATATCGGCGAGCAAGTCCCGTCCCTTTATCCCGTCGGGATAGCCCGGATGATTGTGCGAACGCGGGATCATTTCCATCCGCCCGCCGCCGCCATCTATGACCAGCACGCGACGCCGAAAACGCGCCAGATAGATGGCCGCGCTCAAACCGGCAGGGCCGCCACCGATGATGATGCAGTCATACGGCGCTTGGGTCGCGCTCAATCAAGGCCTCCGGCCTTGAGTTTGATTTTCTTTTTGACCACGGCGGCGGCTTTTTCTTCACGTTTGCGGCGGTTGAACACGCTTTTCATATAGCGCAGGTCCGCAGGCGTCAGATGTTTTTCCGCCGCGACAAATTGCTCCTGCTCCTCCTCCTTGATGTGGTGGAGATATTCTTCATGCAGCACTGCAAAGCGTTTGAGCCAGCCGCTCTTGCCCATATCGCGCGCGGCAAGGTCGGCGAACATGTCGTCGAGCTCCTTATGTTCGGCGACCGCATGGCGGCCATCGGGCGTGGTCGCGGGGTTGCGCAACACGCTCGACCATAAGGCCTGTTCCTCGGCGGAGGCATGGGCGGCGACATCCTTCGCCAATTCCTTGAACAATTTCTGGCGGTCCTTGGATTTGCCTTCGGTTTCGGCGATCATTGCAAACAAGGCGCGATGCTTGTCATGATCTTCGACCAGTCGCCCGAACAGATCCTGATTACCGCGAAATTTGGTGCGGGGCGTGCTGCCGATGCGCGCGGCAAGGTCGGGCGCGAGCGCCTTGGCCTTGGCAATGCTCTTGGCTTTAGCCTGTTTGGGTGCGGTCTTGCCCGCATTTTTGGTCGCAATGCTTTTCGTCGCCGTTTTTCCGGTCGCCATTCATCCCTCCATCTAAGCTTTTCTTTTCAAAGCATGAGCGCGCTTTTGGTTGCACCGTGGGGCAAACGAACGAGCGGGAAAAGCGGAAAGATGTGCAAGAAAAGGGTTCACGCGGAGACGCGGAGGGCTAGAGGCAGAAATTCCGGCGCGAACGCGCCCTCTTTTTCTCATAAGATTAAGTGGCAGCAGAACGACACTCCACCAAACCAAAATCTCTGTGCCCTCTGTGCCTCTGCGTGAACCCTTTCCCTTTTCTCCCTCCGCGTCTCCGCGCCTCCGCGAGAACCCAACTACCACAGAAGCAAAACCACCCCCCTGAACCGTCCACCGCTTTCATGCGCGAAAAGGCCGGTTATGCTTTCACCCTTGGCAGGCAAGGCTGGCTGGGCTACCCGCCGCGCCCATGAGTGCATCCAAATCCACCGATCCGACCATGTTGAGCCGCCTTTATGGCCGCGTCAAAGGCCATAAGCTGCGCCCCGGGCAGCAGGAATTGGTTGACCAATTGCTCCCCGCCATTGCGGTCCCCGCCGAAGGGCCGGTGACGGCGGAAGGCCTGTTCGGTTATGACCGGCCCTTGCATTTCGAAATCGGGTTCGGCGGCGGCGAGCATATGGCCTATCGCGCCGATATGTTGCCCGACCACGGCTTTATCGGGGCCGAGCCGTTCCTCAATGGCGTGGTGTCCGCGCTCGGCCATGTGCGCGACCGGCACTTGCCCAATATCCGCCTGCATATGGGCGATGCGCTTGATGTGCTGGGGCGTATTCCCGACGGGGCGCTCTCCTTTGTCTATCTGCTGCATCCTGACCCTTGGCCCAAAGCACGCCACGCCAAGCGGCGCATGATGAATGATGGCCCGGTCGATATGATCTCGGCCAAGCTCAAACCCGGCGGCGAATTCCGTTTCGGCACCGACCATCCGGTCTATGTGCGTCACGCGATGATGGTGATGGCCCGCCACGAGCATCAGTTTGAATGGCTGGCGCAAAGCCCCAAGGATTTCCTCACCCGCCCCGGCGGCTGGCCCGAAACCCGCTATGAAGCCAAAGCCCGCCAAGTCGGCCATGATGTCTGGTATTTCCGCTATCGCAAGCGGTAACGCAGCGGTCTAGGCACGCATCGCGCGGTGCCAAAATCTTGACAATCGCACCTTGTGATGTATATATATACGTCAGGAGATGCTTATGCCCCACGCCCTATCTTTGCAGTCGCGGCCCGTTGCATCGCAAGGGCTCCAGAATTTTGCCGATGAGGAGGACCGCAAGCGGCTCACCCCGGCGGCGGTCAAGGCCTTGCTCCGTCTGGTCGAGGCGTGGGATGGCAGCAATGCGCAAGGCGCGGCGCTGCTCGGCGTGTCGGACAGCACTTGGGACCGGATGAAAGCGGGCAAATGGGACGGCGTATTGAGCCAAGACCAACTGACTCGCGCGTCCGCGCTCATCGGTATTTTCAAAGGCTTGCACCTGCTTTTTGCCGACAGCATGGCGGACCGCTGGCCCCGGCTTGCCAATCGCGGACGGATTTTTGACCGGCGCAGCCCGATCGAGGCGATGATCGAAGGGGGCATCCCGCTTATGCTTGAAACCCGCCAATATATTGACGCATTGCGTGGCGGATTCTGACGAAGGCGCGATTGACGGCGTTCCGCTGATACGGGATGCTTTCCCGCGCACGGTGCGGCTGGTTTCGAGCGCGCGGCTGCGTGAAGCTGTGTTGACCCCGCTTGCCGATGGCGCAGAGGCGCTTGCGCTTCTGGCCGAAATCGAAGGGGCGACGAGCAGCCGCTTGATCGCACAGGAGCGGGGGTTAAGCGGGCTGAATTCCGACGAGCTTGTCCACGGCGTCCCGCACGCCAAATTCATCAATGCGAGCTTCGCTTATGCCAAACCGCGCCAGCCGATGCGTTTCAATCCGGCCAACCGCGGGGCGTGGTATGCGGCGCTCGATGTCGATACTTGTATCGCCGAGGTCGGTTTCCACCTGACGCGGGCGCTGGCGGATGCCGGTGATTTCAACGCTGTCGTCGATTATTGCGAGATGTGGGCGAGCATGGCGGGCCTGTTTGCCGACTTGCGGCAACGACCCGGCCATAAGAGCCTCGATCCCGATATGGCTGTCGGTTATCCGGCGGGCAATGCTTTTGCGGCGGCCGTCCGCGCGGGCGGCCATAATGGCATCCTCTATCCGTCGGTGCGTGCGCAAGGCGGCACCTGTTTCGTGGCGCTATGGCCCAATGTGGTCCAATCGGTCGCGCAAGGTGCAATGATGCGCCTCACTTGGTCGGGTAAGCCGGATTATGATGTGGTGCGGCTGTAAGCCCCCGCAAACCCCCGCGATGTGCGCCGTAGCGGGGCGCGCTATCCGCCCGCCATTTCGTCGGCCAGCACTTTTTGGACCGCCGGATCGGCGGCGAGGCGGTCCATCAGGGCTTTGACATTGGGATAATCTTTGAGCCCTCCCGGCACTTTGGCGACCGCCCAGCGCAGCATCGGAAACGCATAAGCGTCGATGACCGACAGCCCGCCATCCAATATCCATTCCCGGCCCGCCATATGCGCGTCGAGGAAGGCCAATTGCTTGCGCACCAAGGCGACGCCCGCTTCAGCTGCCGCCGCCAACGCGGCATCGCTGCTATCGGTGGTATAGCGGGCGGGTGAAAAGATCGGCCAGAACGCCGCGTGCATATCGGAGGTAAAGAAGGACGACCAGCGATGCAGTTCGGACTGCGCGCGTAAATCGGGTGCGCCGCCTAACCCGGCTTCCGGATATTTGGCGGCCAGATATTCAAGGATTGCGCCGGCCTGCGTCAAGGTCCAGCCATCCTCTTCGCGCAAGGCCGGCACCGCGCCGGTCGGGTTGATCGCCTTATAGGCATCCGACCCCAATTCGACACGCACCGCCTCATAAGGCGAGCCAATCCATTCCAGCACAATATGCGGCGCGAGCGAGCAGGCACCGGGCGAATAGAAAAGCGTGGTCATGAAAGAATCTCCGCAAAAATAGGGGCCATCGGGAAAGCGCAGGCGGCACATATGCTGCACCTGCCACACAGCCTCTCTATGTTTGAACAAGCCATCGGTTCCCGCCTATCCGCGGTAACGGCCCTGCAACGGCGGTCGACCGTGGGGGTAGTGCGCATAAGCGGATGGATATGGTTGGGCGGGGGCAGTCTCGTGATGCTTTCTGTGGCTTATTTGGCCGCATCTTCAGGTGGGGAGCTTTTGTTTGTGCGGTCTGGGTTTATGCGATCTGTACTTATGCGATCTATTGATGCGCAGATAGACCTACCCACCCACCGTCATTGCGAGGAGGCGATGCCGACGCGGCAATCCAGTGTTGCGCTCAGAACAGTCCTGCGCGGCTCTGGATTGCTTCGTCACTCCGTTCCTCGCAATGACGATGAGATAAATAACACCAAGCCTACCCAAAACCGCAGTCCTGAGCTTGTCGAAGGACGCCCATCCGTCAAACCCGTCCTTCGACATGCCAGGACTACGGGCAAATTTTGGGGGCAAATTTGAGGGGGCTAAATTTACCCATCAAGGCTGGGTAATCGAGGGCGGGTCGGAGCCGTCCATCGAATCATCCAACTCCCGATCCAGCTCGCGCGATTCCGCTTTTTTGGTCAGCGCATCCTTTTGCTTGGCCTTCTCGTCCGCACGCGCCGCTTCCGCGTCCAACCGGGTCTTATCCTTCTTGCCCTCCTCCTCGGCATGGCCCGCATTGGCCTGCACCGCTTCATTCTTTTCCTGATTGGTCCGGTTCTGGTCGGTCATCGTCTGTCTCCTTCACCCAGCCAACGGGCGAGGGGGCAGGGCGGTTCCATAAGGGCAGAAATGCAGGTCCCGATGCTAAAGTTACGGGGGTATGTAACCTTTGCAGGGCCGGATAAAGTTACAGGGGTATGTAACCTTATGCCCGTCAAAACCGACAAATTCTGCCCGACAAAAAGCCCGTCCCACGGCTGAACGTGATGAGCGCCAGCCCATAATGTTCCAATTCTCACCTCCCGCAAAAATTTGCGATTACCATAAACAGTAACCCCTCATGCGGGCGGTAGAGGCTGTAGGAAAGGGTTAATGCAATGGCCCACCTATAGATAATATGGGTCCGGTCGGTTGATATCGCTCTGTGACGCGATAATATCTAAAAATGATATAATGGCGAACTATATAAGGGGACATATATGCCCATCACAATCGGGGGGATTGTTGACGCACTTGAAGCTTTAGGGGGAGAGGCGCACTATAAAGACATCGCCAGATATATTCTCGATCATGAAGCGGGGCCTTTTCCGCAAAATCCGGCACAAAGCGTAAGCGCGCGTTTGCAGGAGAATTCTTCGGACTATCAGGCATATAAAGGAAATGCCGACCTGTTCGAAAGCGATCAAGGTTCTGGTATTTGGCGGTTCCGTAATCATTCTCCGCGAAACAATGATCGCCTGCGCGAAGAGCCATTCTCTTATGCGGGCGTGAATGACTATGAAGCTTATGAGGGCGGCTTCCGACTGGCATCGCACCTTTCGCGAGAAAGAGACGCAACCCTGATCGCTAAGTTTAAAGCGCAGTTGGCCAAACCGGTTTGCGATGTGTGCAAGATGGATTTTTCGGAAGCCTATGGCGTGGCGGGAGCAAATTACATCGAAGCCCATCACCGGATTCCTGTAAGCAAATTGGCCGAAGGGCAAAAAACAACAATAAGCGATCTCGTCCCCTTATGCGCCAACTGTCACCGGATCATTCACCGCAACATGGATATGGCGGTCGAAGAATTAGCCGAGATAGTCGCCAAACCGGGACGCATTGGTGCAGATATTCAGGAAAAGCGGCATGAGCGGAATAGCTGGAGAGAGGCAGTTGTCGCGGCCATTGCGCGGCAATCGGCCGCCAACCGCTCTCCAATATTTACCCGCCAACAACTTGTTCAAACAGAGTTGGAACGCATTGTGGCAGACGTTGCCGCGAAGGGGGCCACGCCCGCTCAAACGCTCAGCAGAATTTTGCAAGAAATCCGTGACGATGGCGCTATCGCCTTTGTCTCGGATGGTGAATATAAGATATTGAATTTAGATCAATAATTGACTTGGCGATGTGTTTGATCAATCCTCTTTCATGAGCTGTAACGATTACGCTTCTTTGCCCCATATTTACCAAGTTACTGCGCCCCTGCACACTGATCAGCTTGTCGAGATCTATTCGGTTAAGACACTGGAAGTGGCGCGGATCCTGTTTGGAACCTCCAAATGGTGCGTTAAGGAAAATCCTTGGTTTAAAAGATATATAGACAGCGGCCCGTTATTGTTTCTGCGCAGTTTCAAAAGACATAAAGATTATCTGCTTGCGCCCGCGCATGGGGAGTTCCGGAACTCCCACAATCGGCGGATTAGCTTGCCTATCTTTATCGACGAGCACCCTTCTATCTCGCTCGTTCTGAGAGGCTGGGGCGTGTTTTGGCACAACAGCAACGAAAATATCTCTTGGCGCGACGATATTCATTACTGTCCTCCATTCAGGCGAAAGTCCCACCCCCCGACCATCGTCGCCCTTTGACTCTTTCGCCCAACGCGCTAAGGGGCAGGGCATCTATTTTCCACCTGAGTGCTTTGCGCTGGTTTGATGGTCCCTTGGCCCTGTTAGCGGGGCGGCTGCCTTAGAATATGGGGCGGATTTTGTGAGGGGGTGCGTCATTCCCCAAACCGGTCGCTATGCACCTTTTAAGAACGAGGGACGCATCTCATGACTGCTGTTGGACAGGACGCTTTGGGCGCGCGCGCTACGCTCGACGTAGGCGGCAAGCACTATGCTTATTATTCGCTCAAAAAGGCTGCCGAAAAATTTGGCGATGTGTCGCGCCTGCCTTTTTCGATGAAGGTGCTGCTCGAAAATCTGCTGCGTTTCGAAGATGGTGGTTTCACCGTCGGTGATGAGCATATCAAGGCGCTCGTTGATTGGCAGAATAACCCGACCTCCAACACCGAAATCCAGTATCGCCCCGCGCGCGTATTGCTTCAGGATTTCACCGGCGTTCCGTGCGTGGTCGATTTGGCCGCGATGCGTGATGCGATTGCGAAGCTTGGCGGGGATACCTCCAAGATCAACCCGCTGGTTCCCGTCCATCTCGTTATCGACCATTCGGTCATGGTCGACGAATTCGGCACCCCCAAAGCGTTCGAGCAGAATGTCGAAATCGAATATTATCGCAACGGCGAACGCTATGACTTTTTGAAATGGGGATCGAAGAGCCTCGACAATTTCAAGGCGGTCCCTCCCGGCACCGGCATTTGCCATCAGGTGAACCTTGAGCATATTGCGGGCGCGGTATGGACGTCGCAAGATGCAAGCGGCGCGACCGTTGCTTATCCCGATACCTGTGTTGGCACCGACAGCCACACCACGATGATCAACGGCCTAGGCGTGCTGGGCTGGGGCGTTGGCGGGATCGAAGCCGAAGCTGCGATGCTCGGCCAGCCGGTGTCGATGCTTATCCCCGAAGTGGTCGGCTTCAAGCTCACCGGCGCGCTGCCCGAAGGCATTACCGCGACCGACCTTGTACTGACCTGCACCCAGATGCTGCGCGCCAAGGGCGTGGTCGGGCGCTTTGTGGAATATTATGGTCCGGGCCTTGCCTCTTTGAGCCTTGCCGACCGCGCAACGCTTGCGAACATGGCGCCGGAATATGGCGCGACCTGCGGCTTCTTCGGCATTGACGAAAAGACCATCGATTATCTGCGCCTCACCGGCCGCAGCGAAGAGCAGATTGCGCTGGTTGAAGCCTATGCCAAGGAACAGGGCCTGTGGCTCCATGCCGATATGCCGGATCCGGTTTTCACCGACACGCTCGAACTCGACATGTCGACGGTTGTGCCGAGCCTTGCCGGTCCCAAGCGTCCGCAGGATAAGGTTGCGTTGACGCAAGTCGATGACGTGTTCAACGGCGACCTTAAGAGCGTTTACAATCATGACGGTTTCAAGCGCGTTGCGGTCGATGGCAAGCCCCATGATATTGGCGATGGCGACGTGGTGATTGCGGCGATTACGAGCTGCACCAACACATCGAACCCCAGCGTTCTTGTCGCCGCCGGTCTGGTTGCGCAAAAGGCCAATGAGCGTGGCATGAAGCCCAAGCCTTGGGTCAAGACCAGCCTTGCGCCGGGGTCGCAGGTTGTGACCGACTATCTGGAAAAAGCCGGGCTGCAATCGCATCTCGACGCGATCGGTTTCAACCTTGTCGGCTATGGCTGCACCACCTGTATCGGTAACTCCGGCCCGCTCGCCGAGCCGATTTCCAAGGCAATCAACGAGAATGACATTGTTGCCGCGTCGGTATTGTCGGGCAACCGCAACTTTGAAGGCCGCGTGTCGCCGGACGTGCGCGCCAACTTCCTTGCCTCGCCGCCGCTGGTGGTCGCTTATGCGCTCAAAGGCACGGTGACGGAGGATTTCACCTCGACCCCGATCGGTCAGGACAAGAATGGCAATGATGTGTTCCTGAAGGACATCTGGCCGACCAATGAGGAAGTCTCCGCGCTCATGCAAAATGCGGTGAGCCGCGACATGTTCGTCGCGCGCTATGCCGATGTGTATAAGGGCGACAAGCATTGGCAGGCGATCAATGTGACGGGTTCGGAAACCTATTCGTGGAACCCGGTATCGACCTATGTGGCAAACCCGCCTTATTTTGAAGGCATGGAAATGACGCCCGCGCCGGTTTCGGATATTATCGACGCGATGCCGCTCGCGATTTTGGGCGATTCGATCACCACCGACCATATTTCGCCGGCTGGCTCGATCAAGGCGGACTCGCCGGCGGGCCAATGGCTGATGGAGCATCAGGTCGCCAAGGCCGACTTTAACTCTTACGGGAGCCGCCGTGGCCATCATGATGTGATGGTGCGCGGCACCTTCGCCAATATCCGCATCCGCAACGAAATGGTACCGGGCGTCGAAGGCGGCATGAGCCGCTATCAGGGCGAAGTCATGCCCATCTATGATGTCGCGATGAAATATAAGGAAGAGGGCAAGCCCCTCGTCGTCATCGCGGGCAAGGAATATGGCACCGGATCGTCGCGCGACTGGGCGGCCAAGGGCACCAACCTGCTGGGCGTCAAGGCGGTCATCGTCGAAAGCTTTGAACGCATCCACCGGTCGAACCTTGTCGGCATGGGCGTATTGCCCTTGCAGTTCAAAGATGGCGAAACCCGCGAAACGCTTGGCCTGACGGGCGATGACAGCTTCACTATTGTTGGTATCGCGGACCTTCAACCGCGTCAGGACGTGCAAGTCGAAGTCACCCGCCCTGACGGCACCCGCGTGACCTTCACGGCGCTGTGCCGCATTGATACCGCCAATGAACTGGAATATTTCATGAATGGCGGCATCTTGCAGTATGTGCTGCGCAAATTGGCGGCGTAAGGAAACCCTACATTCCGTCATTGCGAGGAGCGTAAGCGACGAAGCAATCTAGGGCGGTTTACGCCGACTCTGGATTGCTTCGCTTACGCTCGCAATGACGATAGGGTATTTGTCCGTTTTCACCCGTTAGCCCTGAGCCTGTCGAAGGGTGGGGGTAAGACAAGCGCAATACTGACAAACGCCCTTCGACAAGCTCAGGGCTAACGGGTGGCGAGGGTGGCCGCGTGTCAAAATTCTGTGTGCCGGGCCAACCATCTGGTCAATTTGCGTCAAACGGACTAAGGCCCGCGCCATGACTCGCTACATTGACGTAACCCCCGACACCCCGCGCGAGCGGTTGAATGCTATCAAGCTTTATGGTCCCGAGGGCTTTGCCGGGATGCGTGTTGCGGGGCAGATTTCCGCGCGGATATTGGATGAGGTGGCGGGGCTTGTGGTCCCCGGCGTCACCACCACCGCGCTGGATGATTTCATCCGCACCAGCATCGAAGCGGCGGGCGCGACCGCTATCAATATCGGCTATAATGGCTATGCCCATGCAAGCTGTATTTCGGTCAATCATGTCGTGTGCCACGGCGTCCCCGGCGACAAGATGCTGCATGAAGGCGATATTCTCAATATCGACATTACATCGGTGGTGGATGGCTGGCATGGCGATACCAGCCGTATGTATCTGGTCGGCAATGTTCCCATCAAAGCGCGCAAGCTGGTCGATGTGACCTATGAATGTCTGATGCTCGGCATCGAACAGGCCAAGCCCGGCAACCATCTGGGCGACATCGGCCATGCAATCCAGCGCCATGCGGAAAAGCATCGCTATAGCGTGGTGCGCGATTTTGTCGGGCATGGGGTGGGGTTGGTTTATCATGACCAGCCGGACGTCTATCATTATGGCCGCGCAGGGCAGGGACCGGAACTGAAGCCCGGCATGATCTTCACGATTGAACCGATGATCAATATCGGCAAGCCCGGCGTCAAAATCCTCGACGATGACTGGACCGCCGTGACCCGCGACCGCAGCCTGTCGGCGCAATTCGAACATAGTATCGGCATTACCGAAACGGGCTGTGAAATTTTCACAACCAGTCCAGGCGGGCTGCACCGCCCGCCTTATGCGGCGGCGTCATGAGGGATAGAGCGCAGGGGTTTACCCCTTAACCTTCACGTCCGTGACTGCTTGACCCGATACATTTCCTGATCCGCGCGGGCGAGGAGCTGGTCCTCATTTTCCTCCGGCGTAATCATGATACAGCCGATGGATGCGCTCAGCTCGAAGCGGCGACCGCTAAATTCGATGTGCGTGTCCGCAATCACCCTATTGAGCCGCTGGCCTTTTTCGAGCGCCGCTTCCTCGTCAAGCTGGTCGAGCAACAGCGCAAATTCATCCCCGCCAATGCGCGCGGCAATGTCCGATGCGCGGATATTGGCGCGCAGCAATTCGGCAAGCCGCAACAGCGCGAAATCGCCCGCCGCATGGCCATGCGCATCGTTGATCGCCTTTAATCCGTCCACGTCGATATAGAGGAGCGCGCAGGGCTGTTTATGCCGTTGCAACCGCGCCTTGCGCTTGATCAGCGCGTGCATGAAATAGCGCCGGTTATAAAGCGGGGTCAGCGTATCGCGGTCGACAATCCGTTCAAGTTCGGCGACCGCAATCTTCAACGTCTGATTTTCCCGGATCAGATTTTGCACCTGAAGGCGCAGCATTTCCACTTCTTCGGGAGAAGCGGGGGCCATGTGCCCCGTTGCTGTTCCTTTGGAGCGGCTTCCGCCTGCATCCATATTTACGTCCTGCCCCAATATTTGCACCGGAGGTTCGTGCGAATCCGGTAAGGTTTTCTGCCTATTAGTTCATAGGGTTATCATGGATTAAACCATATTAGGAATTGAAAGTTCCACCCAATCGCGCAGCCAAGGACCGCCAGCCATTGCCCCGCGCGGCGGGACTCGATAGAGCGCAAGCACATCCTTTTGAGCGAAGCGGGAAATACAGGCATGGGTGGAGACGAAATCAAGGTCGGCATTGTCATGGGGAGCCAGTCGGACTGGGAAACCATGATCCGCGCAAGCGAGGTGCTGCGCGAACTGGGTGTTGCCCATGAATGTCGCATCGTATCCGCCCACCGCACGCCCGACCGGCTGGTCGATTATGCCAAGGGCGCGGCAGAACGCGGCCTTAAAGTGATTATCGCAGGCGCAGGCGGCGCGGCGCATCTGCCCGGTATGGTCGCATCCATGACCTGGCTCCCCGTTCTGGGCGTGCCGGTGCAATCGCAAGCCTTGTCCGGCATGGATAGCCTATTGTCGATTGTGCAGATGCCGGGCGGGGTTCCGGTGGGAACCCTTGCCATCGGCAAAGCGGGGGCGACCAATGCGGGGCTGATGGCGGCCTCCATCCTTGCGACACAGGATGAAGCGCTCGCCGGACGGCTTCAGGATTGGCGCGCGGCGCAGACGCAGAAAGTGGCTGACACGCCATCATGAGCGCAGGCACAGAAGCGGACAGCGCGGTGATCGGGCCGGGGGCAATCATCGGCATTATCGGTGGCGGACAACTTGGGCGGATGATGGCCATGGCCGCAGCCCGGCTTGGCTATCGCACCCATATTTATGCGCCGGAAAGTTCGGGACCGGCCTTTGAAGTTTCCACCCACTGGACGCAAGGCGCTTATGACGATGCCGACGCGCTGGGGCGATTTGCTGACCAATGCGCCGTCGTCACCTATGAATTTGAAAATCTGCCCGCAGCGCCGATAGCCGCGCTTGCCGGACAAGTGCCGCTGCGCCCCAATGGCCGCGCGCTTGCGATTGCGCAGGACAGGCTCGCGGAAAAGGATTTTGTGCGCGATCTGGGCGGTGCGCCCGCGCCTTATCGCGGGGTCGACAGCCTGACCGATTTAGAGGCTGCGCTGGCGGCCATCGGCACACCCGCCATCCTCAAAACCAGGCGTTTGGGTTATGACGGCAAAGGGCAGGTGGTGATCCGCGATGCGGGCGAAGCGGCGTCGGCATGGGAGGCGATTGCGGGGCAGGCCGCGGTGCTCGAAGGCTTTGTCACCTTCACCCATGAATTTTCCATCCTGCTCGCGCGGACCCCCAATGGCATGATAAAATCATGGGACGCGCCCAAAAATGTCCATGTCGATGGCATTTTGGACCGCTCTACCGTCCCTGCGCCCGATGCGCTGGGCGATACTATTGCCAAGGCGCGCAGTCTTGCCGCGCAGATTGCCGAGGCGCTTGATTATGTCGGCGTGATGGCGTGCGAATTTTTCGCAAGCGCGGATGGGCCAGTGTTCAACGAAATGGCCCCGCGCGTCCATAATAGCGGGCATTGGACCATCGAAGGCGCGCTCACTAGCCAGTTTGAAAATCATATCCGTGCGATTTGCGGGCTTCCTCTGGGTGGCACCGCGACCCTCGGCAGCCGCGTGGTGATGCACAATATTATCGGCGAGCGGGTCGATGACTGGCCTGAATTTCTCGCCGACCCCGCCTGCCACTTGCATCTTTACGGCAAGGGCAAAGGCCGTGCGGGGCGCAAAATGGGCCATGCTACTTGGGTACTGGCCGATGAAAGCGAACCCGCCATTCCCGGCACTAAGTCGGCCAAGGAGGGCAACGCCTGATGTCTCCCGCCCATCCCGAAATCATCCTCATCATGGCGCGCGCCGACAATGGCGTTGTCGGCAATAAGGGCAAAATGCCCTGGCATCTGCCCGCCGATCTGCGCCGCTTTAAACAGATTACCATGGGCAAGCCGATGGTGATGGGCCGCAAGACATTCGATAGCCTCCCCGGCATATTGGAAGGCCGCCGCCACATCGTCATCACTCGCGACCAAGCGTGGGAAGAAGACGGCGTCGAGGTCGCGCACAGCGTCGAGGACGCCATCCGCATCGCCAACGCCCCGCATATCGCGGTCATTGGCGGCGCGGAAATTTATGCGCTGTTTCTGGACCGCGCCGACCGCATCGAACTGACCGAAATCGACCTGTCGCCCGAAGGTGACGCACGCATCGCCTATCCGGATGCGGCGATATGGGAAGAGGTGGCGCGCGAAGATTATCCGGCAGCGGACGGTAAACCCGCTTACAGCTTTGTCACATTCCGGCGGAAGGGCATATCATGAAGCGTAAAGTCTGGCTCGTCACCGCAGCGGTTATCGCGGTTGCGGCAGGCGGATTTTTCGGCTTTGTCCCGCAAATTGCCGAAAATAGCATGAACAAGGTGGCGGGCACCGACCATCAGATTTCCGAGCGCGCCAAGGCGCTGCACGCCAAGCTGTTCATCGCCGACCTCCATTCCGATGCGCTGCTATGGAAGCGCAGCCTGCTCACGCAAAGCGCGCGCGGCCATGTCGATCTGCCCCGGCTGGAGCAAGGCCATGTCGGCTTGCAGATATTTTCGTCGGTGACCAAAACCCCGCGTAACCAGAATTATGACAATAATACAGGTGATAGCGACAATATCACCTTGCTGGCGTTCGGCCAGTTGCAGCCGCCGCGCACATGGTTTTCGCTGGTCGAGCGCAGCCTTTATCATGGGCAGAAACTGGAAGCCGCCGCCAAAGCTTCTAACGGCAGCATGATGCTGGTGCGCACCCGCGCCGACCTTGCGCGCCTCCTTGCCGAACGCCAAGCGGGCAAGCGCGTGACCGGCGGGCTGTTTAGCGCCGAAGGGCTGCATAATCTTGAAGGCAAGGAAGCCAATCTCGCGCGGCTCTATAATGTCGGCCTACGTTCGGCGGGGCTTACCCATTTTTTCGACAATGAGCTGGGCGCGTCGATGCACGGCGTCAGCCAAAGCGGCCTCACCCCCTTTGGCCGCAAGATTGTGACCGATATGGAAGCGCGCGGTATCCTCGTCGATGTGGCGCATCTGTCGCATCAGGGCGTTGCCGAAGTGCTGGCGATGGCGACCAAACCGGTCATCAGCTCGCATGGCGGGGTGCAGGCGACCTGCAAGGTCAACCGCAACCTTACCGACGAAGAGGTGAAGGGCATCGCCAAGACGGGCGGCGTGGTCGGCATCGGCTATTGGGACGGGGCGATCTGTTCGACCCGCCCCGATGACATCGCCAAGGCCATTATCCATGTGCGTGACATAGCAGGCATAGACCATGTGGCGCTCGGCTCCGATTTTGACGGCGCGGTCACGACGCCGTTCGATACGCGCGGCGTCCCCCATGTGACGCAGGCGCTTATAGATGCCGGACTTTCGGATGAAGACATCGCCAAGGTGATGGGCGGTAATGTGGTGCGCGTGTTGATGCAGACCCTGCCGGAAAAATGATTGAAAACCGTAGTCCTGAGCCAGTCGAAGGATGCCTTTAGATAAGGCACCCGTCCTTCGACAGGCTCAGGACTTACGGGAATGAAAAGATGAAGATCTGAAAATGTCCACGACCATCCCCCGCCTCACCAATGCCGAGCCTGTCCCCGAACCATTGCGCGGCGCGATTGTTGCGCTCGGCAATTTTGACGGCTTCCATCTGGGGCATCAGGCGGTCGCGGGCGAGGCGATTGCGTGGGCGCGGGCAGAAGGCCGCCCCGCGATCATCGCGACATTTGATCCGCATCCGGTGCGCGTGTTTCAGCCTGATGCGCCCTGGTTTCGCCTGACCACGCTCGACCAGCGCCAACGCCTGTTCGAAGCGGCGGGCGCGGACGCGATGTTCATCTTCGAATTTGACCGCGCGCTGGCAAGCGTTCCGGCAGAGGAATTTGTCCGGCGCATCTTGCATGAAGAGATGGGCGTTGCGGGCGTGGTCACGGGCGATGATTTCACTTTCGGCTATAAGCGCGGCGGCAATGTCGCCTTGCTGCGCGACCTCGGCGCACCGCTGGGCATCGAAGCCCGCACGGTCGGACCGGTCGAAGAGGGCGGGGCGATTGTCTCCTCCACCCGCATCCGCGATGCGTTGCGCGCGGGCGATTGCGCCACCGCGACCCGCCTCCTGACGCGCCCCTTCGCCATCGAAGGCGAAGTCCAGCATGGCGATAAAAATGGCCGAAAACTGGGCTTTCCGACCGCCAATATTGACATGGGCCATTATCTGCGCCCGCGTTATGGCGTCTATGCGGTCAAGGGCCGCTTGCCCGACGGGCAGCTACTGGACGGTGCGGCCAATATCGGCATCCGCCCCAGCTTCGACCCGCCCAAGGAATTGTTAGAACCGCATTTCTTCGACTTTTCCGGCGACCTTTATGGCCAGACCATCGCAGTCGAATTCCACGCCTTCCTGCGCGACGAAATGAAGTTCGACGATATGGATAAGCTGGTCGAGCAAATTGCACAGGATTGTGCGGATGCCAAGGCGGTGTTGGGGTAAGGGGTTTAAGCCTAACCGTGTCCCCGCGAAGGCGGGGACCCAGAGCAGTATGGCACAGCCTATCAAACACTGGGTCCCCGCCTTCGCGGGGACACGGGCTGGCAAGGGAGAAAGTGTTTATGAAATCCGGCTGTGTTTACATTGTCACCAACAAGCGCAACGGCACGATTTATATCGGCTCGACCTCCAATCTTCCCGGCCGCATTTACCAGCATAAAAACGGGTTTGTCGAAAGCTTCTCCAAAAAGTACGGCCTTACGATGCTCGTCTGGTATCAATATTTTGATGATCTTCAGGAAGCCCGACGGCGCGAGTTGCAGATGAAGAAATGGGAGCGGCCCTGGAAACTGCGCGTCATTGAAGAAATGAACCCGCGCTGGGAAGATTTATACGAAACCTTGTTCTAAAGCTTGGTTTTGCTCATAGCCGTGTCCTCGCGTAGGCGGGGACCCAGTGCCGCAAAGCGTGACGCCAGACTGCTCTGGGTCCCCGCCTACGCGAGGACACGGTAAGTGATGGTCAGCCGCCAAACCAGTTGAAACCTCCCGCGCTCTCCCGTAAGGCGCGAAGCTGTATGACTGACGCGCAAAAGCCCGACTATAAAGACACTGTCTTTCTCCCCCAGACCGACTTTCCGATGAAGGCCGGATTGCCGCAGAAAGAGCCGCTCATCCTTGCCAAATGGCAGGAGGAGAACCTCTATGAAAAGCTGCGCGATGCGCGGCGGGGGCATGAAAAATTCATCCTCCATGATGGCCCGCCTTATGCCAATGGCGACATGCATATCGGCCATGCGCTCAATCATATTCTGAAGGACATGGTGGTCCGCACGCAATCCTTGCGGGGCAAGGACGCGCCATATGTTCCGGGCTGGGATTGCCACGGCCTTCCGATCGAATGGAAGGTCGAGGAGCAATATCGCAAGAAAAAATTGAACAAGGATGAGGTGCCGGTCAAGGAATTCCGCGCCGAATGTCGTGCTTATGCAAAGCAATGGGTGGACACCCAGCGCGAGCAATTAAAGCGGCTCGGCATCAATGGCGATTGGGCGCATCCCTATCTCACCATGGATTTCGACGCCGAGGCGACCATCGTGTCGGAGCTGATGAAATTCGCGTCGAATAATATGCTCTATCGCGGGGCGAAACCGGTGATGTGGTCGCCGGTGGAGAAAACCGCGCTCGCAGAAGCCGAGGTGGAATATGAGGACATCACCTCGACGCAGGTGGATATTGCGTTTGAGATCACGGACTCGCCGATCAAGGAATTGATCGGGGCCTATGCGGTGATCTGGACGACCACGCCGTGGACGATCCCGGTCAATCAGGCTTTGGCCTATGGGCCGGATGTTGAGTATGTTTTAACGTCATTGCACCTAGACATGAGCCCACCGGAACTTTGCGTTGAATCAACGCGAAAACTGTCGAGCATGGGGCTCTTGATTGGCAAGCCGCTTTTGATTGCCAAGGATTTACTCGCTGCCTTTTCCAAGAGAATGGAAGACCAAGCATCTCGGATACTAATCGAGTATGAAGATGGTGTCAGATTGGTTGCCTTCCCCGAAAAATCGGATGACGGTTTTGGATTCGAAAAAACGGTAAAAGGCTCGGACCTCGCCGGAACAGTCGCGCGGCATCCGATGGCTAAAATGTTCCCCCGCGAAGGCGGGGGTCTAGGGAAGTCGCAGCGCGAGGTCGCACTGGACCCCCGCCTTCGCGGGGGCACAGTTGAGGGTGATGGGGAGAGGCTTTCGACCATCCACCCCGACTCGCCGCTCGCGGAATTCTTCCTGCGTCCCCGCCCGTTCCTCCCCGGCGATTTCGTGACGACAGATAGCGGCACCGGCTTGGTCCATATGGCTCCGGACCACGGTGAGGACGACTTTGAACTGTGCAAACGCGCCAAAGAATTAGGATGGAAAGACTCCATCAACCCCGTGTTCGCGGTCGAAGCTGACGGTAAATATCGCGAAGATTGGGCCTGGCTCGGCGGGCTAGGGTCGGTCATCAATCCCAAGTTCAACGCGCCCGATGGTCCGATCTGTTCGGACTTGCGCGACGCTGGCGCTTTGCTCGCGGCGTCGGCGGATTATAAGCATAGCTATCCCCACTCATGGCGCTCCAAAGCCAAGGTCATTTATCGCTGCACGCCGCAATGGTTCGTGCCGATGGACAAGGTGATGACCCATATTTCGCCCAAGACCCGCGCCGAAAAAGGCTGGGAGAATGAAGGCGGGGCGATCAATCCGGCGGAAGAGGCTTTATGCGCCGCGCCAACATTGCGTCAGGCCGCCATGAACGCGATTGCCGACACGCGCTTCATCCCTGAAAAGGGCCGCAACCGCATCGGCGCGATGGTCGAAGGCCGCCCCGATTGGGTGTTGTCACGCCAGCGCGCATGGGGCGTTCCGATCACCTTGTTCGTGCATAGAAAGTCGGGCGAATATCTCGTCGATCCAGAAGTCAATGACCGCATCATTGCCGCCATCCGTGCCGAGGGCGTCGATGCGTGGGACGAAGAGCGCGCGCAAACCTATCTGGGCGACAAATATGACGCCGCCGATTATGAGCGCGTGACCGATATTCTCGACGTGTGGTTCGACAGCGGTTGCACCCATGCGTTTGTGCTGGAAAGCGGCAAATGGCCGGACCTTAAATGGCCTGCCGACCTGTATCTGGAAGGCAGCGACCAGCATCGCGGCTGGTTCCAGTCGAGCTTGCTTGAAAGTTGCGGTACGCGGGGCCGTGCGCCCTACAATGCAGTGCTGACCCACGGCTTTACGATGGCGGCGGACGGGCGGAAAATGTCCAAGTCGCTCAACAATAGCATCTCGCCGCTCGACCTGATGCGCGATTATGGCGCGGATATTATCCGCCTGTGGGCGCTGTCGGTCGATTATACCGAGGACCACCGCATCGGGAAGGAAATCCTTGCCGGGGTGGGCGACCAATATCGCAAACTCAGGAACAGTTTCCGCTATATGTTGGGTGCACTGTCGGACTTTGACGCGGCCGAGCGCGTGGATGTGGCCGATATGCCGGAACTGGAGCGGTATATGCTCCATTTGCTCGCCGATATGGACGCCAAGCTCAAACAGGCGGTCGATGATTTCGATTTCAACAGCTATGTGCGGCTATTGAGCGATTTCGCCAATGAAGACCTGTCGGCCTTCTTCTTCGATATCCGCAAAGACTGCCTTTATTGCGACGCCAAGGATGACCCGAAACGCCGCGCTTACCGCACGGTGCTCGACATTATGTTCCAGGCGATGGTGCGCTATGCCGCGCCGGTGCTGGTGTTTACGGCGGAAGAAGTGTGGCAATCGCGCTATCCCGGCAGCGACAGCGTGCATTTGCTGGTATGGCCTATCCTCCCTGACCTTCGTCATTCCCGCGAAAGCGGGAATCCAACTGAAGCCGCTGCGGTTTCGACAGGTCCGGAGATGGATCCCCGCCTGCGCGGGGATGACGAGTTGGTTGGGAAGTGGACCAAGGTGCGCGAGCAACGCTCGGCCATCCTTGAAGCCATCGAACCGCTCCGCCGCGAAAAAATCGTGCGTTCCAGTCTGGAAGCCGAAGTGCAATGGCCGCAATCGGGTGACGCACTCGCTCTCCCGCGCGAGGCGATGACCGAGGTCGCGATTGTCGCGGCGATCAGCGACAGCGGCGATGCGCTCGCCATCACCCGCACCGAAAACCATAAATGCGGACGCTGCTGGCGGCATTTGCCGGACGTTGCCGAAGATGGCGCATTGTGCGGGCGCTGCGATGCGGTGCTGGCGGACGAAGGAGCGGCGGCATGAAGCAGTATCGCATCAGCGGCCTTATCGTCGCAGGGCTGATTTTCCTTGCCGACCAGCTTGTCAAATATGTCGTGACCGGCCCGTTGCAACTGCAACATCGCGGCGAACAGGGCATCAATCTCATTCCCTTTTTCAAGCTGACTTATGCGGAAAATAACGGGGTTTCGATGGGGATGCTGACCGCCAATACCGACTTGCAACGCTGGTTGCTGGTGGGATTGACGGCGGTGGTCGCTTCGCTGGTCGCGGGCTGGCTGTGGAAAGAAAAGCAAAAATGGGACGCGATGGCGCTGGGGCTTATTTTGGGCGGCGCGCTCGGCAATATCCTTGACCGGGTGCGGCTTGGCTATGTCGTTGATTATGCGGATTTCCACATCGGCACTTGGCGGCCGTTCCTGATTTTCAATCTGGCCGACGCGGCGATTACGATTGGCGTGCTGATTCTGATTGCACGGGCCTTTTTGTTGCGCGACAAGGGCGAAACCGCTAGCGAGGCTTGAACAAGGGCCATCCCCGACCTGTGTTCCCCCGCGTTCCGCTCCGTTCAACCGGGGTTCAGCGCGAAACGGGTTGAGGGGGTGAGTAGTTTTTGGAGTTTAGATGACGATGCGTAAATCCACCCTGCTTTTGGCCCTTGGTGCGGCTGTCAGCCTGTCGGCTTGTGCAAGCGGCAGCCTGTTTGACCGCGACCGTCCGGACGAATTCGCGGTTGGCCGTCAGGCACCGCTCGTCGTTCCCCCCGATTTCAGCCTGAACCCGCCGCAGCCCGGCGCACCGCGTCCCGGTGTGGAAGGTGCAGGCGAGCAGACCTTGCGCGCCTTGTTCGGCGGCCCCGCTCCGCGCAGCGGCGCAGAAACGTCGCTTTTGAATGACGCAGGCGGCCAGCGCGCCGATGCCGGCATCCGCACCACCGTGGGCGATCCGGCAACCAACAGCGTCGACAAGGGCGCAACCGTGCGCAACATTCTGGCAGCCCCCGAAGGCGCCGGCCAGTTCGCCAATGCGGACACCCCGCAAAACTGATTTTAGCTATGTCCGGAAACGGATAAAAAGGGCCGCCTCCGGATAAGGAGCGCGGCCTTTTTTGTGGGGTGGGGAATGAGAGAGGGTAGCAAAAAAACCGTCAGTCATGAGCAGAAAAAAACCGCTAGCCCTGAGCTTGTCGAAGGGCGTCTGTCAGTATTGCACCCACCTATCCAGATGGCCGTGCTTCGACAAGCTCAGCACTAACGGGGAAAGCTAAGCCCGCCCCGTGCTTCGACAGGCTCAGCACTAACAGGGACAGTTAAGCTCACCCTGTGCTTCGACAGGCCCAGCACTAGCGGGGTTGGTTAGCCCCATTCACCCAAGCCAAAGCCTCGTCACGGGCATCGGGTTCGAATACGCGATAGCTGATATTGGGCAATATCATGCTTTCAAAGCGGGTCGCGCCGCGAATCCAGGCTTGGTCGGCGACCACCGCGACGCGGCCGAATTGGCCGAGTTTTCCGAACAAGGGCATGGCGCGCATCGTATAGGCACCGAGCGAATCCAACTCTATCCCGTCAATATTTTGGGTTTCGACGAAAATATGGACAGGGTCATGCGCGGCCATCAGCGCGTCGAGCCGGTCCATGATCGTATCGAGATCGGCGCCGGTAATTTTATGCGAAATGGTCAGCGCCAGCACATCGTCGGCGCTGTCGATGAGGTGCAGCATAAACGACTCCTTTGCGAAAATAATCGCCTATTTATAGTCGATAATGATGCAATCCGCAGCCTGTTTTGCAAGCGCGCGCGCCGCATCGCTGGTCGCCCCGGTTGCAAGCGCCACGCCCATGCGGCGATAGGGGCGGGTGACGGGCTTGCCGAACAAACGCACATCCACACGCGCGTCCGCAGACCCCAGAGCAAGCGCATCGCCCAGCCCTGAAAAAGCATAATCCTCCGCGTCCCGGTCGGCGAGAATGACCGCCGATGCCGCCGCAGGCGCGGTCATGCCGATAGCGGGGATCGGGAGGCCGAGGATGGCGCGCGCGTGCAAATCAAATTCGCTCAAATGCTGGCCGATCAAAGTCACCATGCCGGTATCATGCGGGCGCGGCGATAGTTCGGAAAAAATCACCTGATCGTCTTTGGTCACGAAAAATTCGACACCGAACAGGCCATAGCCGCCAAGATTATCGACCACTTTCGCGGCCATTTGCTGTGCGGCGGCAATGGCGGCATCGCTCATCGCGGTGGGTTGCCAGCTTTCCTGATAATCGCCGCGTTCCTGCCGGTGGCCGATGGGCGGGGAGAACAGGATGCCATCCTTGGTCCGCACCGTGAGCAGCGTAATTTCATAGGCAAAGTCGATAAATTGTTCGACAATCACGCGCTGCCGGTCGCCGCGCATACCCGCGCAGGCGTAATCCCACGCCGCGCGCACATCGTCCGCGCCGCGCACCACGCTCTGCCCCTTGCCGGACGAGGACATGACCGGCTTCATCACCGACGGAAAGCCGATGTCGGCGGCGGCCTGTTCCGCTTCCTCCAGCGTTTCGGCATAGGCATAAAGGCTGGTCGCAACGCCCAGTTCCTGCGCGGCCATATCGCGGATTGCATCGCGGTTCATGGTCAATTGCGTCGCGCGCGCGGTGGGGATGATGTTAAAGCCTTCCGCCTCCAGAGCGCCCAATTCTTCGGTGCGGATCGCTTCGACTTCGGGGACGATATGCGTCGGCTGATGCTTTAGCACCACCGCGCGCAACGCCGTGCCATCGAGCATCGAAAATATCTCTGCCGCGTCGGCGACCTGCATCGCGGGCGCATCGGCATAGCTGTCACACGCTATCACCCGCGCGCCCAAACGCTTGGCCGAAATAGCAAATTCCCGGCCCAATTCGCCGGAGCCGAGGAGGAGGATAGTCGCGGTCGGTGTCATGGAGGCGGTCTATAATCGCAACTGTGTGATTATGGAAACTATCCCTGCCCATAATAAGTCTATGTTGCGGTGCAGCATGAAAAGCGACTATAGAATGGCCCGTTCCAAAGCATCACGGATTCCCCCTGAAAAATGACCGATACGTCGACGCGCCCCGCGTATTCCCCCGCGACTCCCGCTATTTCCGCCCCGCCCATTACGCTGATATTATGCGCGTTAGGGATGGGCGGTTTTGCGATTGGCATCACCGAATTTGCAACGATGAGCCTGCTGCCTGACTTTGCGCGCAGCTTGCACATTGATGCCCCGACCGCAGGGCACGCGATTAGCGCCTATGCACTGGGCGTCGTGGTCGGTGCGCCCGCGATCACCATATTGGCCGCAAAGATGCGCCGCCGCACCTTGTTGATCGGTTTGATGATAGTGTTCGCCTTGGGCAATTTGCTTGCGGCCTTTTCGCAAAACTATCCGCAAATGCTGGCTTTCCGCTTTTTGAGCGGATTGCCGCATGGGGCCTATTTTGGCATTGCGACCTTGGTGGCAGCATCGCTGGTGCCACGGGATCAGCGGGTGAAGGCGTCGGCCTATGTCCTGCTTGGCCTTACAATCGCGAATATTATCGGCACGCCTTTTGCCAATTTATTGGGGCAGATTGCGGGGTGGCGGTCCTGCTTTATCGTGGTGGCGGTGCTGGCCATTATGACCGCCGGATTAGTGTGGCGCATCGTGCCCGATGAAGCGCCCGATGCGAAGGCCAACCCGTTGCGCGAACTCGGCGCGCTTAAAAAACCGCAAGTGTGGCTGACCTTGGGGATTGGCGCGATCGGCTTTGGGGGGATGTTTTCGGTCTATACCTATCTTGCCGATACGATGACGCACGTGACTGGCGTGTCCCAGAAAATGGTGCCGCTGGCGTTGATGCTATTCGGTATCGGTATGTTTTCAGGCAGCCTGATTATCCCGCGGTTTGAACGCTTCGGTTTGCTGAAGCCGGCGGCAGGGGTGCTGCTATTCTCGGCCATCGCATTGAGCCTTTATTGGTTCACCGCCGCGCATCTGCCCTTGTTGCTGCTCAATGTCGTCGCGATAGGCATGGGCGGGATGCTTGCGCCGCTGTTGCAAACACGGCTGATGGATGTGGCGGGTGACGCACAGGCACTTGCTGCCGCGCTCAACCATTCCGCATTTAACGCCGCCAATGCGCTGGGGCCATTCCTTGGCGGGCTTGCCATTTCGGCAGGCTATGGCTGGCAATCAACCGGGCCGGTAGGCGCGGGATTGGCGCTAGGCGGCTTGGCGATATTGGGTGTGTCGGTGTTGGTCGAGCGGGACGCTAAGCCAAGTCTTTGAACGGGTCGACGATGCGGAGGATGTGTCCGTCCGGGCCTTCCATCACCAAGCCATCCTGCATATCTTCGGAATAGAGGATGTCGCATTTGGCTTCAAAAGCGGCGGCGACAATTAAACTGTCGTAGATGGAAAACCGGAAGCGCGCCGCGATACGGCAGGCATGTTCGTGCAACGGGACGCTTAAGGCGAGGATAGTAGGGCAGCAGGTGTGAATGAAGTCGAGACTTTCTTGCACCTCGTCCCATGTCATACCTAGTTTACGCCGCGCGACATTCACAAATTCGTTGAGACATTGGACGCTGATGACGCCCTCTTGACGCAGCAGCGCGCGGGCCACCGCGTTGCGCGGATCTTGGCTATGGGCATAGACCAGAATATTGCTGTCGAAGAATTGCATTGCCGCGTTCAGCGGGCGTTCGCTTCGTCGCGGTCGAATTTATATCCGGGGGGGAGGGGCTTGGCGAGGCGGCGCATCCCTTCAATCGCTTCGTCGCGCGTCAGGATGCGGCGTATGCCGATCTTACCTTCAAGCGCGCACAAATCAATTTCATCGCCTTCTTCAAGACGCAATTCGCGCGCCACATCGGCGGGAATACGGATGGCGAGGCTATTGCCCCATTTGGCGACTTTCATGGGAGTTGCTCCTTACGGATATACATATACGCCATGTATATCCATGGGGCAAGGTCTTGTAGTAATAGACCATCTGCTATACATGTATAACAAGGAGGCGTGACCCCATGTTGGCTATTCGATTAGATGCAGAGTTGGAGCGCCGCTTGGCGGACCTTGCCGCGCGGACGGGGCGCACCAAAACCTATTATGCGCGCCGGGCGATCGAGGAATATATTGACGATCTGGAAGACCATGCGCTCGCGACCGAGGCGATGGCGGATTATGACCCGAAGCGGAATGTGTCGCATGACGAAATGAAGCGCCGTCTTGGTCTGGACGATTGAATATAGCACGGGCGTTGCCAAAACGCTCGGAAAGATCGACCGGCAAGCGGCGGCGCGCATATTGAAAGCAGTCGAAGAGATTGCCGCGCTCGACGATCCGCGCCTGCGCGGCAAGGCGCTGACGGGTGAATTGTCGGGCCTATGGCGCTACCGCGTTGGTGATTATCGCGTGATTGCCAAAATCGAGGACGGGCGGCTGGTCATCGTCGTGGTGGCACTGGGCCACCGCCGCGATGTGTACCGGCGGTGAGCGTGATAGCAAATATGCCGCATCAGTTGAATTTGAGCGCTGCCGCTTTCGTTTCGAACTTTTGATTACTGTTTTAATTCGACATATTTCGCCAGTTTCATACCTTTGCGGAGCTCAGTGCCATATTTTTCACTTATACCGGCTGCGATCGCAACCTGTGTTGCTCCTGCGCCAATCTCATTAGCATATCTAATGCCGAAAAGGTGAATAGTGACCGCGATGTCCCCTTTGGGTGCCTTGCGAACGACGTCCGCTAGTAGCTGGCCGAGTTTTTCGATCTGCATAACTTCTCCTCTAAGCCACCCCGCCCTTCACCACGCCCACGCTATTATGCCGCAAGGCCTTCAGCACCGTGTCGACAATATGCGGCGCGTTCAATCCCGCTTCGTCATATTGTTTGTCGGGGCTGTTCTGGTCCTGGAACATATCGGGGAGGCGCATGGTGCGTAGTTTGAGGCCATTGTCGATGAGGCCTTCATCGCTCGCCATGGTGAGGACGTGTGCGCCCAAGCCGCCGACGGCGTTTTCTTCGATGGTCACGCACACTTCATGGCTCGTCAGCAATTTGCGGATCAGCGCCTCGTCGAGGGGCTTGGCAAAACGCAGGTCGGCGACGGTCGTCGAAAGGCCTTTGGCGTCCAACTCGTCGGCGGCCTTTAATGCTTCTTCCAATCGTGTACCGAGCGAGAGGATCGCGACCGATTTGCCTTCGCGTACCAAGCGGCCTTTGCCGATTGCCAAACGTTCGGGGACTTCGGGGAGCGCAACGCCGGTGCCATTGCCGCGCGGGTAACGGAAAGCAATCGGGCCGTCATCATGAAGCGTCGCGGTATAGGTCATATGGACCAGTTCGGCTTCATCCGCCGGGGCCATCACCACCATATTGGGGAGCGTCGCGAGATAGGTCACGTCAAACGATCCGGCATGGGTCGCGCCGTCCGCACCGACCAGCCCTGCACGGTCAATCGCAAAGCGCACCGGCAAATTCTGGATCGCGACATCATGCACGACCTGGTCATAAGCGCGCTGGAGGAAGGTTGAATAAATCGCGCAAAAGGGCCGCATCCCTTGCGCCGCCAAGCCCGCCGCGAACGTCACGGCGTGCTGTTCGGCAATGCCGACATCGAACGTCCGGTCGGGATGGGCTTCCGCGAATTTATCAACGCCGGTGCCCGATGGCATGGCGGCGGTGATCGCGACGATGCGCGGGTCGGTATCGGCCAGTTTCGCCAAGGTTTCGCCGAACACATTCTGGTAGGCGGGCGCGGAGGCAGGCGCTTTGACCTGCTCGCCCGTCACCACGTCGAATTTCTGGACGCCATGATATTTGTCGGCAGACGCTTCGGCGGGGGCATAGCCTTTGCCCTTTTGCGTGACGACATGGATGAGGCACGGGCCTTCCGCCGCGTCGCGCACATTTTCCAGCACCGGAATGAGATGGTCGAGATTATGCCCGTCAATCGGCCCGACATAATAAAAGCCAAGCTCTTCGAACAAGGTGCCGCCCATCGCCATGCCGCGCGCAAATTCGTCGGTTTTGCGGGCAGCAGCGTGGAGGGGCGGGGGGAGGAGGCGCGAAAATTTCTTCGCCACTTCGCGCATTTCGAGGAAAGGCCGCGACGATACCAGCCGCGCCAGATAGGCCGACAGCCCGCCCACCGGCGGCGCAATCGACATATCATTATCGTTCAGAATGACGACCAAACGGTTGCCCGCTTGCTCGGCATTGTTCATCGCTTCATAGGCCATGCCCGCCGACATCGAGCCATCGCCGATGACCGCAATCGCCTTACCGGGCTTGTCGGCAATCTTGTTGGCAATCGCAAAGCCCAAGGCCGCCGAAATCGAGGTCGAGCTATGCGCCGCGCCGAACGGATCATATTCGCTCTCGCTGCGCTTGGTGAAGCCGCTGAGGCCTCCACCTTGGCGCAAGGTGCGGATACGGTCGCGCCGTCCGGTCAAAATCTTGTGCGGATAGCATTGGTGGCCAACGTCCCACACCAGCCGGTCGTCGGGCGTGTTGAACACATAATGGATCGCGGTGGTCAATTCGACCACACCCAGCCCTGACCCCAAATGGCCACCGGTGGTGCCAACCGCCGCTATGGTTTCGGTGCGCAACTCGTCGGCAAGCTGGCGCAATTGCTCCGGCGCAAGGCTGCGCAGGTCGGCGGGCGTGGTGACAGTATCGAGCAAAGGTGTCTGTGAAAGAACAGTCATAAAAATGCCTTACGCCCCGTTGCCGCAGGAGTCGAACCAAAAAGCGGTGCAGTGGATGTGCAGAAGGGGTGGGTCGTTAACTTTGAAGGATTGGGTAAACTTTATTGCGCCAGTGCCGGAAAATATCCCGAGGCGGCAACATAATTTTCAACCGCTTTGGCGTCGGTCGTGTCGAGTTCGATAATCTGCTTGAGCGCAAGACGCTTGTCTTGGGCCTTGGCATAATAGGATTTCGCGATGGCATAGCCGACATAATAGCCAAGGTCGCGCACGCCAAACGGGCTGCCGTCAACGCCGGTATAGAGCCAGCCATCCGCGCTTGCGCCCTTGGCAAGATCCTCTTGGAAGCGCGCCTTAATCGCGGCGTCATTGGCCGGGCCGAAGGTCATATAGGGGAGGTTGGGCAATTTTCCGGTGACGCGCTCAGTCACGAAATCGGCCGCGCCTTCCGATACGGTTTGCGCAAGGAGGCCGGTGGCGCCCTCTTTTTGCTGGGTGTGCACAAATTCGTGGATGGCTAGGACGGGGAGGCCTTTTTCGGGGTCGGTTGCGTAAAAAGCGCCGAAAAATTTCTTACCGCGTTCGGGAAGTTCGCTCAAATCCACTTGGGCATTGCCCATCACCAATTCGGTCCCGAACATGACCTTATCGCCCGACGCCGTGCCTGCCGAGGTCATGCAGCCGACAAGGAAATAGACGCTGGCGGGACGCATTTCGGGATAGATGGCGCGGAATTTCGCAAGGTCGGGGGCTATGGCGACGGTGAGGTTGCGCGCGGCCAAGGATCGCGCGCGCAGGCTATCCCAAAACCGCGGATAATTGCGCATATGGTCGGTGTAGGTTTCCGCCGTGCATCTTTTGGCGGCGGCAAAGGCTTTGAGCCCTGCGCTGCCGTTATCGAGATAGCCACTTTGCACGAGCGCGATTTGCGTTGGCCGGTCATTGGTCGCGCGGACCTTGTCATAGGTCGCCCAGAAACGATCAATATCGCCCGTTTCTATCGGCGGGGCGGAGCGCGAGGCATTGTTTTGCGCCGGTTCCAGCGGCGCGCATCCGCTTGCCATAACCAACAGGCTGCCCGCTGCGACTGCACGGCTTATGCTCCGCATCATCATTCCCCCCGAAATCTTATGATTTTACCCGCAATCAGTGCAGGTGCCGCGCACTTCGATGACCGGATGGTCGACCGCAAAGCCGGTTTTGCCCGCAATCGAGCGCACGCTTTGGGTGAGCGTGTCATCGTCGATATGCGTCGCCGACCCGCAATTATCGCAGATGAGGAAGATGCAGTCGTGGAGGCAGCCGGGATGTTCATTGGCGATGAACGCATTGGCGCTTTCGACGCGGCGGACAAGGTTGGTCGTCACGAACAGGTCAAGGATGCGATAGACGCTGTTGGGCGCTACACGCTTACCGCGCTTTTTGGATACGAGATCGGCAATATCATAGGCCGATGACGGTTTGGTAAGTCCGGACAAGGCTTCGAACACATCGGCGCGCATCGCGGTCCATTGCTCGCCCGCTGCCTGCAAAGTGGTGCGCGCGGCGTCGGCTAAGTCCGCCCCTTCCATATGATGATGGTGGGCATGATTATGCGTATCGGATTTTTGCGTCTGGGCCATGGCTTCAATGTAATCCTTTCGCCGATGCGCGGCAAGGGGCCGCGATACGGGAATAGCGGGCCAGGGCACCGGTTTCGCGTGAGCGGACGCGTGTGCGCCGGTTCATAAAGCCCGTCAATAAAGTAGTGGCGCTTAGCGCAGGCGGCTTGATGCGCGGATATTGAGGTCATGCCCCAAGGCGACAAGCGACACGCCGAACAGCGTATAGACCAGCTCCGCATCGCCATGCGGAATGGTGAGCGCCCCTGCCATAATGCCAAGGCCAAGCCCGCCAAAAGCGGCAGGCTGGAGATAGCCATGTTCGATAATGCCCTTGGCCAAAGCGAGCGCGCCGAAAATAATCGCGATGACCAGCCCGCCTTCATGGATGAGCGGGCTGCCGAGCCAACTGCCAGCGGTCGATAACAGGCTGACGATGATTGCGGTCGCGACACAATGGACAAGGCACAGCCCCGAAATCGCCATGCCGAGCCGGTCCAGCCAGCGCGGGCGGATGGCCGAATCAAACGCCCGCACCCGCGCGGCCGCGAGATCGCGCAAGCCCGACCGGAAGTCCGGAGCCGCGCGCGCGAGGCTGGCTATTGCCTGATGTTCCTGCTGAGTCTGTGCCATTGCGAGCGATGATATGACATATCGAGGTTAAAGATACAATATATCATTTGAAAGAAATGCGGGTTTATTCCGGCCAGTTATTCCGGCCTTCGGTTGCGGTCCATTTCTTTCCGCCCGCAACCCGACGCGCCGCCCTAAGCCTTGCGTCACGCGTGCGCGCGGCCTAGGGGCAGGCCCATGTCGCAGACTCAACGCTCCCCCTCGCTCTTGCCGCCCGGCGCGCGGCCTGTCGCCATCGCCAACTGGTTGTGGGTGGTCGCCGCTTTGGTGTTCTTCATCATTGTGGTGGGCGGGATTACGCGGCTCACCGAATCCGGCCTGTCGATTACCGAATGGAAGCCGGTATCGGGTGCGCTCCCGCCGTTGAACGACGCGCATTGGCAGCGCGAATTTGCGCTCTATCAGCAAACCACGCAGTTCCAGACCGTCAACCAGAATATGACGCTCGCGGATTTCAAATTTATCTATTTCTGGGAATGGGTGCATCGCCTGATCGGGCGCTTGATCGGCGTCGTGTTCGCGGTGCCGCTCGTCTGGTTCGCATGGAAGCGCGCGATCCCGCAAACCTATGTGCCGCGCCTTGTGTTCCTGTTGTTTCTCGGCGGATTACAGGGCCTGATCGGCTGGTGGATGGTGGTGTCCGGCCTCGTCGGACGCACCGAGGTTAGCCATTACCGATTGGCAGTGCATTTGATGAATGCCTTCCTTATTTTGGCCGTCACGGTGTGGACCGCGCTCGATATGTTGGCGCTTGCCCGCGGCGAAACGCGCGGCAAGGTTAAGCCGAGCGGCTTGGGCTGGCTCGCGCTGCTTTTGTTGGCTGTGCAACTGACGTGGGGCGCTTTTGTCGCAGGGATGCGCGCGGGCCATGTATCGGCGGACTGGCCCAAGATGAACCCGGCGGAATGGTATCCGTCCGGCGTCCCTTATATAGAGCCGCTGTGGCGCAATATTGTCGATAATCCGGTGGTGGTGCATTTCTTCCACCGCTGGTTTGCATGGGCCGTCGCCGTCATTCTTGTCATGCTCGCACTGAAAGCGATGAAGCGCGGCGGGCGGAAGGTCGCGATGGGCCTGAAGCTTGCTCTGGTCGCGCAAATCCTGCTCGGCATCATCACGGTGATGAGCGGGGTCGAACTATGGGTCGCGGTGACGCACCAAGCGGTCGCGGCGATTTTGCTGATGTTCACCGTCGCGAGCGCCCATGCTGTGGGGTTGATGGAATCCTCCCACCCATAGGACGCGTTCCCCCGCGAAGGCGGGGTCCAGAGCGAAGTAGCGCAGCCTCTCACTGGACCATGATGAGAGTCACGTGCCTCTCATCATCCTACGCGGGGGCACGGGGTAGGAAAAATAACATGGGTATCATAATACCCGTTTTAAGGCCCGCACATATCCTTGACTTTTGACTCATTCCCCGTCATTAGCGCGCTCATTCGCGGTGCGAGGCGGGTTTTCGCTATGCCCCGTGTTTTTGTTTCCGGGAGGACCCTTCTCCCGCTCAACAGGAGTTCACGCCCATGAAGGCGCTCATGAAAACGACCAAGTCGGTAAATCCGGCGGACGTCGAAAAGAAATGGGTGATGATCGACGCAGAAGGTCTCGTCGTAGGCCGCGTTGCCACCATCATCGCCAGCATCCTGCGCGGCAAGCACAAGCCGAGCTTCACGCCCCACGTCGATTGCGGTGACAATGTCATCGTCATCAATGCGGACAAGGTCGTATTCACGGGCAAGAAGCTCAACGACAAGGTTTACTACAAGCACACCGGCTATGCTGGTGGCATCAAGGAAACCACGCCTGCGAAGATCCTCGAAGGCCGTTTCCCCGAGCGCGTGCTTGAGAAGGCCGTTGAACGCATGATCCCGCGCGGTCCGCTGGGTCGCCAGCAGATGAAAAATCTGCGCGTCTATGCCGGCACCGAACACCCGCACGACGCCCAGCAAGCTGAAATGCTGGACGTTGGCTCGATGAACCGCAAGAATAAGGTGGGTGCATAATGTCCGATCTTACCGATTTGAAAGACCTCACCGAAGGCACCGAAGTTGTTGTTGACGCTCCGGCGCAGCCTGCTGCCCCGCTTCGCGCACAGGAACTCGACCAATATGGCCGCGCTTATGCAACCGGCCGTCGTAAGGACGCTGTTGCCCGCGTTTGGGTCAAGCCCGGCACCGGCAAGATCACGGTCAATGGCCGCGATCAGGAAGTCTATTTCGCGCGTCCGACGCTGCGTCTCGTCATCAACCAGCCCTTCACCGTCACGGAACGTGAAGGTCAATATGATGTGATCTGCACCGTCAAGGGCGGTGGCCTTTCGGGCCAAGCCGGCGCTGTCAAGCACGGCATCAGCCAAGCGCTCACCAAATATGAACCCGCGCTGCGTTCGGCGGTGAAGCGTGAAGGCTTCCTCACCCGCGACAGCCGTGCGGTTGAACGTAAGAAATACGGCAAGGCAAAAGCCCGCCGCAGCTTCCAATTCTCGAAGCGCTAATTTCTTACCCGTTCAGTGCGAACAAAAAGACGGCTCCGGATTTTCCGGGGCCGTTTTTGTGTGTGTCTTTGGAAATTGTGGTTTTAAGCGAAGCGCAAGCTCGTCTCCCCTCCCGCGTGCGGGAGGGGCCGGGGGTGGGTCTGATACGTAACGCAGACTTTCCAAATCCCACCCCTAACCCCTCCCGCAAGCGGGAGGGGAATGATGCGGTTACATCCTTCCAAAAAATTTAATTATGAAAATGCGATTGACACTGTTCTATCTTGGCAATACACAGCGACTACAAACGTAATCGCAATGGGAGTGCGGAGGCTATGGTCCGGAAAATAAAAGCAATGCAGGGGCGCGGCTTATGGTTGGCGGCGGCGATGCTATCCCTCGGCGCTATGACATCGCCCGCCGCCGCACAGCAAGTCGACGAGCGCGGTCGCACCGTTTATGACGCGGCCTATTTCACCGCCTTTGCGCCTTCCAATGCTCTCGACATTGTGAACCGCATCCCCGGTTTTTCGCTCAGCACTGGCAATAGTGATGTGCGCGGTTTCGGGGGCGCGGCGGGCAATCTGGTGATTGACGGGCAGCGGCCCAGCAGCAAATCCGACTCGCTCGAAACCATATTGAGCCGCATCCCTGCCAACCGCGTGCTGCGTGTCGAAGTCGGCGCAGGCGATCTGTTCGGCGCGGAATATTCGGGCAAGCCCCAGGTGGTGAACCTTGTGCTGACGGCCACGGGCGGCCTCTCCGGCACCGCAGAGGTGGAAATCTCGCGCGATTATACCGGCGACATCCATCCCGTAGGGTCGGTGTCGGCACTGCTGCGGTCGGGCAAATCGACCTTCAATGCGTCCGCCGGCTATCGCGCGAGCGCCTATACCGAAGAAGGTTATGACCGGCTGGTCAGCCTGCCCGAACGCGACCTCATCGAATATCGGCGCAAGATTAACGACATCACCGACGGCCAATATTTCGGCACCTTATCTTGGGCGCATGATGATGGCGCGAACCGCAGCGCGCACCTCAATGGCCGCATCGCGCGCGGGCTGTACCGGCTTGGCCAGACCAATGATGTGACGCCCGTTGGCGAGCCCGTGCGCGACGATATTTACCATCAGCGCATCAATGTATGGGACTATGAGCTGGGCGGCGACATTACACGGCCCTTGGCGGGCGGCGGGCTCAAGCTCATCCTGCTCGGCACAAGGCGCGATTGGGACAATTTCGAATATAATCACAACCGCATCGCGTCCCAGCAGATTGGCGGTTATGAGCAAAGCGTCATCTATCGCCGCGACGAGGCGGTCGCGCGGCTGGTGTGGAGCCGCAGCAACTGGAACGGCTGGAATGTCGAACTCGGCACCGAAGGCGCGTTCAACCGGCTCGACAGCAAGGTCAAGCTCAACAGCATTGATAGCAATGGCAATCCCGTCCCCATTGACCTTAGCGTCGATGAAGCGGTCGTCACCGAATATCGCGCCGAACCCTTTGTGACGCTGGGGCGCAGCCTCACGTCCAAGCTGCGCATGGATATGGGCCTCACCTATGAAAGCTCGCGGCTTACAGTGACGGGCGATGCCAAGGCAGAACGCAGCCTGTCATATCTCAAACCCAAGCTTTCGCTCGATTGGCAGGCAGGCCATAAGTGGCGGGTGCAAGCGTCCGCAGCGCGCACCGTGGCGCAGCTTAATTTCAACGATTTTGTCGGCGCAGCAGAGCTTGCCAATGACCGCGTCAATGGCGGCAATCCCGATCTGGTGCCGCAACGCGTGTGGACGTTCCGCGCGTCGGCCGAGCGCCCGATTTTCACCAATGGCCGGATTTTTGTCGAAGGCGGCTATAAAGCCTTTACGCAGGTGCAGGACCGCGTGCCGCTGGAGGAAGGTGACGGCCCCGGCAATCTTGGCAACGGGCGGCAATTTTTTGCAACTGGCGCGCTCACCTTGCCGCTTGGCCAATGGGGCATCAAGGGCGGGCAGTTGACCGGCAATATTTCATGGGGCGACACAAGGGTGCGGGACCCTTACACCCACCAGCACCGCCATTTTTCGGGCTATTCCTCGCTCGGCGCGGACTTGGGCTTCCGGCAGGATTTGGGCAAATTTGCGTGGGGGGTGGACGCCGAGGTCGGCACCTGGGGAACGAGCTTCTGGCGCTCGGAAGAAGATTCCAACCGCATGAGCGACCCTGAATTTTCCGCCTTTGTCGAATATCGTCCGACCTCCAAAACGACGATCAAATTTACCGGCAGGAATTTGTCCGACATCCCCGCGGTGCGTCGCCGCATCTTTTATACGCCGGACCGCAGCAATCTGACGCCCGATGCCGAAGAATATCGCGTCCGCAATGCCCACATCCAGCTTTTCCTGACCCTCAAACATAATTTCGGGTGAGCAAGGAGCATGGCAGAGGGGGGCGTTATTTAAGAACGATCTCGCTTATCCCGTGATGGAGGGCGAGGCCGTCAAATAAGGGCTGGAATTCGGCCAGCGTGAGCAGCCCGCCTGCATCGCGCGCGCCAGCGTCGACGCTCCCGCCAACCAGTTTGCGTGCGAGCAATTCGGCGGCAAGGGTCGGGATTTCCGGCCCGTCGCCCTGTTCTGCGATCAAGGTCCAGCGCCGTTCGACCGCCTCTTGGTCCCGCCACCCTGTGACGATGACGTGCATCGCCGAACGGTCGCCGCCCCAATGGCGCGTTGCCTGCACAAAGGGCAGGACCAGTGGCGCGAATGGGGTGAGCGCACGCATTAATTTTGCGCGCACGAGGAAACTAGCAAGCCATAGCCCGATCATCTGGAATCCCAATTCTGTGCCCGCGCGGAATGTGACGGCGGGGCGTCCGGCGACGCGGGTTGGAAGGAGGTCATGGTCGGGAATATCAGCAAGCGCGATCCACCGTCCGTCAAGGCGCGCGCCGTCCGGTGCTTTGAAATCGACGCGGCCCAATGCGCTCCATCCGGCTTTGTGCACTAGGCGCTCGCCGTCCCATAAGGATAGCGGGCGCCCCGCATAAGACAGGATCGCGCGCGTCACCGATTGGCCTGCGCTCGCTTTGTTGGACGCGCTGATTGCCATGTCGATGCGCGTCGCGGAGGTGAGGCCGTCCATCAGCGCGCGCACGGCTGCGCCTGACAGGGCAGGGACGCTGGAAGCGCCGGTCACCAGCGCCACGCCTGCGGCCTTGGCCTTATCGTGCAGCGCCGCAAAGCCGGTGACAAATTCGCGCGCATCGGCAAGGTCGAGATAGGGGATACCCGCCGCGATACAGGCCAGCGGCACAGCATAGCTGCTTCCTTGAAACGGTCCCGCCGCGTCGATGACAAGGTCGGGACGTTCTTGCGCCAAAGCCCCGTCCAGCGGCTGGTCACGGTCGACCACTATACCGCACGCATTGGGGAGCGTTGCGGCGAATTGCGCGGCTTTTGCACCATTGCGCCCGCCTATCAACAGGCGCGTTTCGCTATCCGATAAACGCCGCGCGAGCCGCGCACCAAAACCGCCATAGCCGCCGATGAGGAGAATGCGCTTCACAGCAGACGGTCCTCCCATTCCTTACGCGGCACAAAACATTGGTCTTTCCGCCCGAACAGGCGGTAGCGGTTGCGCCCTACCCAGCGATAGGCGGCATCGCGGATTGGCGCGGGGATAAGCCGTGCGACCGCCGCCAAGCACCAAGGCCAGTCAAGCTTTTCAAAAATGGCGATCACCGCATCGCTCTCCCGCCGCACGCGCGCGCCGTCGAGGAGGATAATCGTGTCCGGGTTGGCCGCATCAACGCCCGCATCGCGCATCAGTGCCGTGCCCGCTTCGCCCTGCATCGCCGCCAGCCGGAACAGGCCGCGCTTATCATGCCGCAACACAAAGCGCGCATTGGCCGAACATAGCACGCAATCACCATCAAAAATGAGGATAAGCGGGTTCACGCCGCATCCCCTTCCGGATCGGCGAAGAGCGCGAGTTGGTGGAATAATTCCCCGAACAAAGGATGCGCGAGTTCTAGCACAAAGGCAAAGCGCCCGCGCCCCTGTTCGTCTGCGCCGCAATCGATATGGCTGACCGTCAATTGGCCCGGCTCCATCCAGCGCGGGAGACGCACACGCACGCCGCCGAGCCGCACAAAATAATGGTCGCTGACGAACAATAAGGCTTGCCCCGCAACCTCCAGCCTGAGCGCGATGCCGATGCCATAGCCCAGATATTCCTCCAGCCCCGTGGGACCTGCAAAGCGTTTGACGCTATGGATGGTTTGGGGGAAATCGCCCGCGCGGGCATAGCTGCGCGTCCAATATTGGGAGAGGCCCGAAGCATCGCCCGTCACCGAAACCTGTGCCGCGCCGCCCGCATCTTCGCCGAGCGGGAGCGGTGCGCCGACAAGCCGGGCCAGTTGCGCAAAGATTTTGCCGATCCGGCTCATGCGGCAGGAGACGACTTCACCGACATAGGAAACACAGGCCCCGCCTGCGACCTTGCGGGCAAAGCGGGCTTGCACGGCCGCCGGAAGCGCGGCCCATCCGGCGGCTCCAAGCAGGCGGCGGAACGGGTGGGCATCGGCGGCGGCGCGCGCTGCCGGGACCGGATGCCAGCTTGCAAAGCGGTGGCGGATTGCGATGGCAGCGCCCTTGTCCATAATATTCCTCCCTTTCCTCTTTGTTTCGATATTTCTGTATTGAGTGAAATCGTCAGTTAAAATTTTTTGCCCCGAACATAAGCGCCGGGGCAAGGCGGTTATGGCGGGCTTAAGGCGTCTTGCTCCCCGGCAGGAAGTTCAGCACCTTGCGGCCCAATTTGATCGCGGTGAGCAATTTGGCGGGCGGGACATTGATCATGTCATCATGCCACTGGTCCATCGTCGTCACAAATTCCTGCATCGCCTCGATCCGCTTGCGCGCGACGGGGCTGATCGAGCTATCCTGCTCGGCCTCGGCGCGGCAGATTTTGAGCGCGGCGACCGCCGGGTCAACCTCGCGCTGTTTGCGGCCCTTGGCGATGGCGGTGAGCATCTGCCACAAATCCACTTCAGCTTCGAAATGTTCGCGCCGGTCGCCAAGCATCGGCACGCGGCGGATAAGCTGCCAGCCCATCAATTCCTTGAGGCTGTTCGACGTATTGCTGCGCGCAATGCCGAGCTTTTCGCTAATTTCCTCCGCATTGAGCGGGCGCTCGCTCAGATAAAGCAGCGCATGGATTTGCGCGACCGAGCGGTTGACGCCCCATTGCGTTCCCATCTCGCCCCAATGCAGCACAAACTGCCGGACGGCGGGGGCGAGCGGTGCGCTGTTGGCGGAAGCCGCAGCGGCGTTGGGCGTGCTATCATGTTCAACAATTTCTGTCATAACAGAAATATGTGACATTCAGACATTTCTGTCAAGAGAGAAATTTTATCCTTGCAAGCCGCCGGGAACTATGCGGCAAATATTTGCGTTGGCTTGGCTTATGGACAAGGATCAGCCCCCCGAAACGAGCGCGCTGGCGCTCACCGAAACCCGCGATGTGCGCAGCGGCGATGTGGCTTGGACGCCGCTTGCCGCTTTTGCGCGGGAGCCGGACCCGTTGCCGGACAAGGCGGATATTGTCGTCATTGGTTCAGGCATTATGGGCGCAACGCTCGGCGAGCGGCTGAGCGCAGCGGGGCATGATGTGCTGTTTCTCGACCGGCATCCGCCCGCAACCTCTTCGACGGCCGCCTCGACCGCGCAGGTGATGTGGGGCATGGATATGCCGCTCACCACATTGGCGGCGCGCATCGGTGAAGAGGCCGCAGCGCAGCGGTGGCGCGATGTTTATGCATCGGTGCGGGGCTTTTCCGACCATATCGACGCCCTCGCCATTGATTGCGGCAAAGCGGATATTCCGACGCTCTATCTTGATGGCAATAAGCTGGATGCAGCGGGACTGGCCGCCGAGGCCGCCATGCAACAGCGCCACGGATTGCCGGTGCGGTTTGAAGCCGCAGAGGCGGTCGCGGCACGCTTTTGCATAACCCCGCGCCCCGGCACCGTGTCCGATGGCGGTTTCGAAGTGGATCCGGTGCGGCTCGCGCTCGGCCTTGTCGATACCGCACGGGCGCGCGGGGCAAAGCTATGCTTTCCCTGTGATGTGACCGCGCTGGCGGCGGATGCGGAGGATGTCACGCTGACATTGGCGCAAGGCACCATCCGCGCGCGCCATGTGGTGCTGGCGAGCGGTTATGAGCGCCCGCTTTTCTATCTGCCGCCCGCCTTTTCGCTCCTGTCCACCTTCGTCATCGCGACCCCTCCCGATTTTGCGGATACCTGCGAACAGGTGATGATCTGGGAGGCAGCCGATCCCTATCTTTATGTCCGCACGACCGGAGATGGCCGCATTGTCGCGGGCGGCGAGGATAGCGACCAGCAGCGCGCGCGCGTGCGGGACAGCCAAATCGCGGAAAAAAGCGGCACCATCCTCGCCAAAGTTTCAGCGCTTCTGGAACGCGACGATCTGGTGGTCGATAAAAGCTGGGCCGCGACATTCGGCACCTCGCCCGACACTTTGCCAGCCTTGGGTCCAGCCAAAGGCGGGGCAGGGCGGGTGTGGCTCAGCTACGGCTTTGGCGGCAACGGCATTGCCTTTGCAGCCCTTGCCGCCGACCTTCTGCCCCGCGCACTTGCAGGCGAGCCGGTGCCGGAACTGGCCCGATACGACCCTTACCGCTTTTCGTGAAACGCCGGACCGGCTTTACGCGGCCCGTCCTTATGCGGAACCCTCCTTATGCGGAACCGTGGCGGGCAATTGCTTGATCCATTGTTTTAACAATGCAACGCCTTCGTCATGTACGCTGTTGCGGCCAAGCTCTGGCATGGAGATGCCGGGGTCTAGGCTTTCCATGCGGTAGATCATAATCGACTGGTCGGGATGGCCCGCCGCTATGTCGAAATCAAATCCGCCGGACGCGCGACCCGCTGCGACGGGGCGCTTGCCAAGGCCTTTGGCGACCGGGCTTTTCTCGTCCCAGTTGAGGTTCAATCCGCTATTGCTCGCCGGGCCTTGGGGGTTGTGGCAATGGCCGCAATTGGCGTCGAGATAGGCATGGGCGCGCGCGTCTAGGCTGCCGCTTTTGGGGTCATTCCACACCGGCACCCGCGCAACTGTCGGCATAAGGCCGAACGGATTGCCCGCAAGGTTGCGCGCCTTGGGGCCGATGGGGATGATCGCTCCGCTTACATCGTGGCAGCCCTTGCACTGGTTGCTGTTCGGCACCGCATAATTGACCGTGCGCGGCTTGCCGTCGTTATGCGTCCATGTGACATCGGTGCGCATCCCGGCGCGCTTCAAATCCGCATCCGACCCGTCCGCGCGCCACACATAGGGGAGCGCGACCCAACCCGACTTGCGATGCAGCAGCAGCCGGGTTTCGATCATCCGGATATTGTCATCGGGCCGCCTTATGTCGGCTGGAAAGCCGAAGCTTTTGACCAGCACCGCGCCGACCGGAAAATCGGGCAATCCTTCGCCCTTCCACGTCAATTGCGTGCCTTTGGGGAGATAAAGATACCGCCATTTTTCGGCATAGTCCGAAAAAAGCGGCGTATTGAGGCTATAAGGCATGACGCGCTGGTTCGCCTTCATCCCCTGCTTACCCATGAGCAGGCGGAATTCGGACAGGGTTGCGGGGAGCGTATCCCCGCTAATCAGCGCATCATTGACGGGCGCGGTGCCGCCTGCGCTGGCGAGCAACAGCCAGCCGAGCGGCGTTACGGCCAGCGCAAAGATTTTCGCGCCTTTGCTCACTTGATCGCATCCTCCATCGCCTGCGGCAAGGTGATGCGCGTCGGCTTCACCACATCCACCGCGCCCGCAGGCGCAATCGGCTGGGGCTTGATGGTCGAAAGATCCGCGCTCGGCGAGGCGAGGCCAAGGCTGAGCGCCGGGCTTTCATGGATGACGATCCCGCTGCCGGTGCCGTCCCAGATGACCGGAGGGAGCTGCCCTCCGAAGGCAGAGGCCAATTCCGCCCCGCCCGGAAATTGCGGTCCCGGCGCCCAACCGGCGCGGCCTAGCTTATTATTATAGACGACCACATTGCGCGACACGGGGTTGTAATTTTTATCCTCGAACGGCGCGCGATAGCCTGCGATCAAAATATTGGTCGTGGCATTATCGCTAATCTCGTTATCGAAAATATGTACATTTTCGTTCGCCATGATGAGCACACCCGTGCCGTTGGGAACGGTCGCGACGATATTGCCTTTGGGCGCGAAATTGGGCGTGTCATTATTGCTGATCTTGTTCGCAAACACATTGATATTGCGCCCGCCCATCTGCGGCAGATTGGGGAGGTCGAACACAAGGATACCGCCGGTATTATGCGTCGCGACATTATTGTGGACGTCGGCGTCATAGCTGTTTTCAATCTCGATCCCCGCCACATTATAATGGGCGGTCGAATTGCGCACGATGATATTTTTGGACTGGCCGACATAGATGCCCGCATCCGACGCGCCGCTCACCGTGACGCTATCGACCAGCACATTGGTCGAGGACACCGGATAGACGCCATAAGCGCCGTTGGTTTCTTTCGGGCCGCCGGTCCAAGTCACCGCGAGCTTATAGAAAGTGATGTTGGTCGAGCCTTTGGCCTTGATGCCATCGCCCTTGCTGTCCTCGACCGCAAAATCGCGCAGCAGCACATCGTCGGACGTCACAAGCAGGCCTTCGCCCGACCCTTTTTGCCCCTTGAACGACAGGATGGTCTTGTCCGCACCCGCGCCGCGCACCGTGACTTTATCAACATCGAGCGACAGGCCATCGGTAAATTCATAGCGCCCCGCGCCCAACTCCACCACATCGCCGGGCTGCGCATCAATGAGCGCGGTCTGCACCTTCTCCTGCGCATTACCGCCAGCGGTAACCGTGATGGTCTTGGCCGCAAGCGGAGCCGCCAGACTGGCCGAACCGAGCAAGGCAGCAAGCATAAGGCCGCGAATAAGCGGACGGGGGGTGATTGGGTTCATAATAAAGCGATCCTCTCCAAATCTTGCCCCTATCCAGCCAGCAAGCGGGGGGTAAGTCAACGGTCTTTTTAACACATGTGTCAGTGAGAGGATGGGGTGCGGGGAGGGGTGGGGGAGCGGTGGGGGAGAAAGGCGATTATTTTATAAAGACTTGCACCTATCATCCCTCTCCCCTTGTGGGAGAGGGTTGTGCAGCGTTAGCGAGGAACGAGCTTACGCGAAGCTGGGTGAGGGGTAAGCGGTCGGCACGACCGCGCGAACCTTCGGTTCGCATCACCCTCATCCAACTGCGCCTAACGCGCGTGCGCGTAAGGCTTCATATCCTTCCCCCATCAAGGGGGAAGGTTTAGGTAGGGCCTATCTTCTTTCTTCTTTCCCTCGCCCACCTCATGCTGCCCCCCCACCCACTTTCCCTATTGCGTGCGCCCGATAAAGTTTGCAGCATAAACATCATGATCAAAATCATCGCAGGCATCGGCCTTATCGGCCTTATCGCATTGGGCTTATGGTTGCGTTTTGCGCGCAGGCCGCAGCGGTTGGACCATCTGGACCGGTTGTGGGGGAGTAGTGCGGGGCGGCGGATTGCGGCGGATATTGCCTATGGCGACCATCGCCGCCAGCGCCTCGATTTCTACGCGCCCAAGGCGGCGGACGCGGCGCAAGGCGCGACGCCCAAGCCTTTGCTCATCTTTTTCTATGGCGGAAGCTGGAACAGCGGGGACAAATGCGATTATGCTTTTGCTGCCAAAGCCTATGCCGAACGCGGTTTCATCGTGGCGCTACCCGATTACCGGCTGGTGCCCGAAATCCGCTTTCCTGCATTCCTTGAAGATGCCGCCGCAGCCGTTGCCAAGGCGCGCGCCGAAGCGCAAACCTATGGCGCTGACCCCGACCATATCCTCTTGGCAGGCCATTCGGCGGGCGCGCATATTGCGTTGATGCTCGCGCTCGACCCGCAATGGCTGGAGCGCGCAGGCGTTCCGGCGGAGGCCATAAAAGGCGTGGTCGCCTTGTCCGCGCCCGCCGATTTCCACCCCTTCACGATGCCCGCCGCGATTGCCGCAATGGGCCATGTCGAGCCGCCCGACCTCACCCAGCCTGTGCGTTTCGCGCGCGCCGCAGCCCCGCCTTTATGGGTCGCGACCGGGACTAATGACACGCTCGTCCATGCGCGTAACAGCCGCGCAATGGTCGCCGCGCAACAGGCCGTGGGCGGCACCGCCACCTTGCGCGAATATGAGCGGCTCAACCATGTCGAACCGCTCATGGCCATCGCGCGCACCTTCCGCAAAAAAGCGCCGGTGCTGGACGAAAGCGTGGCCTTTTTGAATGGGCTGGCCTGAAAAAGACGGGCTTTTGGAAAAACACAAAAAAGGGGGATCAAGCCGTCGGGCCTGATCCCCTTTGATTATCGGGTTGCGCCGGACGGGACCGGCGCATTTGGGCTTATTGCGAGAGCTTATTGCGCGGGCGCGAGTTCGATGACGGCGCCGTCGGCATTGGCCAGCATGACCTTGCCAGCATCGCCCGCCGTCACCGTGAGCGGCTGGCCGAGCATCTGGCCGAGGCGGGTTTCGCGCTCGGCAAGGCCGGGTGCGGGGCAGGCCATGCGGGTCATTGCGACGGGGCCGAACGTCAATGTGGCTCCGTCTTGCGTATAGCTGCCGTTCATCAGGTTACAGCCTGCGGTCGCGCTGATATTGCCTTGTTCGAACTGCATGGTGGCGGGGCGGACATCGCCTTCGCCGCCGGTGGCGCTCCCTGCGATTGACACGATTTTCCACTTGGTCCCGGCGAGCGCGACCGCTGCGGGGGCGCTGGTGTTCGGGGTAGTGTTGCTGTCTGCCGACGTCGTCGTGCATCCGGCAAGGGCGAGGGCACCGGCAACGGCGCCAATCAGATATTTAGTCATAATGATCACGCTATAGCAGGGCGAATCTGTGTATTTGCTGAATGAAAACAATGGGGGCATGGCGCGCGGTGCAATGTGAAAAGCCTGTCCTACGGTGGCGGCACGCAGCTACCCTTGTCCACGATTCGGCAAAATTTTGACGTTTTCAAAGAGGGGCAGCGGCATGGTTGGGGAGCGGATGGTAGGGAAGTGCGGCGCGGGCAGGGCGTGCGATAGGGTGACAGGCGGTGCTGGGATGCCCCATATATTGTGTCCTGCACCTCCTACAAAAAACGCCGATTTGCCTGAACTTTGCGAAGCTAAGGGGGTGTTTTTGGCAGAAAGCCGAGGGTTTATGGATTTTATCCTACCGACCACACTATATGGGGACGGACGGCATAGAAGGGTCTGTCCGCCGGGGAGGCGGGTCGTCATAAAAAGCCGTTGCGTGGACGCCGCTTTCAAGGCAACGGACGGCGCATGACTAACGCCTTGCCCGCTCCCGTTACCGCGCTGTTGCTCGCCGGACGCCGCCCCGGGATTGACCCTTTGGGCGCAGCCTATGGCGTCGAGGATAAGGTGCTGATCCCGATTGCAGGCGAGCCGATGCTGTCGCGCGTCGCCAAAATTCTGGTGTCGCATCCGCGCATCGGAAAGCTGGTGGTGGTCGCGCAAGACCCTGCCGCTTTGTTCGGCGAGGAAGCCACGCGCTGGATGGCGATCCACCATAAGGTTGCGACGCTTGCCGGACCGTCATCAGTGTCGGCGGCGGTCGAAGCGGGGCTGGCGCAAGAAGGCGGGCCGCTGTTCGTCACAACCGCCGACAATGCGCTGTTGACCCATGCGATGATCGACCATTTTCTGGCACAAGTGGCGGGCCATGATGTTGCGGCGGGCGCGGTCGAGCGCCGGATTTTACTGGCCGCCTATCCCGCATCGGCGCGCACCTGGCTCAAGTTCAAACAGGGCTGGTGGTCGGGCGCGAACCTGTTCTGGTTCGGCGGCCCCAAGGCCAAGCCCTTGCTCGACCTGTGGCGCGGGATTGAACAGGACCGCAAAAAGGGCTGGAAAGTCATTGCGAGTTTCGGGCCCGTTTTGCTGCTCGGCGCGGCCTTGCGCCTCATCACCGGTCCCGATGCGGTCGCGCGGGCCGGGCGCAAATTGGGGCTGGATGCAAAGCTCGTCGCCATGCCGCAAGCCGAAGCGTGCATTGACGTGGATAAGCCTTCCGACGTGGAGCAGGTCGAAGCTATATTGGCCGCGCGGGCTGCGGATAACGGGGCGGATAAGGGCGCGGATTTCCGTTCGGTTTAACCCCTCCGTTCGACCTGAGTAGCCTCCGCAAGGAGGCGTATCGAAGGACAGGTTGCGCGCGAACCGGACCCTTCGATACGGGCCTTACGGCCCTACTCAGGGCGAACGGAGGAGGAGTAGCAGAGCGAAAAACGCGCGGGTCCTACCCCGCAAATAAATGGCTGCGCGCGGCGCGCCGGAGCATGAGCATCCGGACGATTGCGCTCAGCAAGGTTGCCATCGCCGCGCCCATCGCGCCCCACCAGGGCAGGAGAAGCGCAAGCAGCAGAACAAGCAGCACCAGCCGCGCAATCTGGATATTGAGCGCAGTGCGGGCGCGGTTTCCGGACATTAGCACCGGCTCGAACATCGCCCCTGCCAACTCGACCGAGGCGGCGGCGGCCAGCACAAGGAGGAGCGGATAAGCGGGCAGAAATTCGCGGCCCGACATGAGGAGCAACACCGGCTGTCCCAGCACCGCGACCAGCAGCACGACAAGCAGGCTGGTATAAACCAGCGCGCGCGAGGCTTTGCGGAACAGGGCCTGGAGCGATTCTTCGCCTTCTTGCGCGCGCACCAGATTGACCTCGGCAAAAATGGTGCGGGACAGGAGGCCCGAAATCTTGGTCATCGCGCCGCTCAACTGGTTGGCGAGGCGATAGAAACCGGCAGCGGCGGGGCTGACGAAAAAGCCGATCAGCATCATCCCCAGATTCTGCGACAGACCGGTGACGGTCGAACTTAAATTGGTCACGAACAGAAAGGCACCGATATCGACATTTTCCTTGAACGCGCGCGCCGGTTTGCGCACCGCGCTGGCGGGCACCCGTCCGCGCAATTGCCATGCGGCCAACCCCCAATAAACCAGCGCGCAGGCCAATTCTGCGGCCGCCCACGCCCATAAGAAACCGGAGATGGACGGGCCGATAGCGAGCACTATACCTGCGCCAATCATCCGCATCAGCGGGATGACGGCATCGGCATAAGTGGACAGGTCAAAACGGTTTTCAACGCGCAAAATACCCATCGGCGTCGATTTGATCGACAGCAGCATGACGCAACAAAAGATAAGCGCATTGCGGGAAAGCTCTGCGTCCCAGCCGAAATAGGGGGCAAGCCAATAGACCCCGCCCCATGCGATCAGGCAGCCCGCAACCGCGCCAGCCACATCGAACAGGCTCGCGAGCGCAATGAGCCGGCCATAAGGCCCGCTCGCCGCGCTGTTTTTGACATAGGTCGCGGCATAGCGCACCACCACTTGCCACGTCTGGAAGGTCACGACCGCCACAATCATCTGCGCGGTGCCGACGATGAGCGAAAATTGGCCGAACCCCGTCACCCCCAAGGTGCGGGTGATCAGGCCGAGATAGACAAAGCTCAGCACACCGCCAAAGCCTTTGCCCGCGAGCAGCCAGACGGTGTTCGCAACAATGCGCTGCAATCCGGTCTTGCCGGAAGCACCATTTTCCGTCTGAGGTTCGTTGCTCGTCAAAAGGCCATTTTCCCCCGCTATATTCCCCGCGATTTTCCACACTGGACCAAAGCCCCGCATTGTGCGGCGTCAAACTTGGGGCTAGGGAAACTCCAAGACAAGAGCGCGCATTTCCTCCCGCGCCTTATCATCGGGATAAACATATGATCAAGAACGCTATCATCCTGAGCGCCGGACAAGGCTCGCGGCTTTTGCCGCTGACCGCCGAGCGGCCCAAATGCCTGATCGACTTTTCGGGCCGCTCGCTGATTGCCTGGCAGATTGATATGCTGGCGAGGAGCGGCGTTGAACATTTCCATGTGGTGACGGGCTTTATGACCGATCTGGTCGAGGCCGAACTCGATGGCCTGCGCAAGCAAGGCTATGACATCACCGTCCATTTCAACCCTTTTTACAAGGTGGCGGATAATCTCGGCAGTTGCTGGATTGCGCGCGAGGTGATGGTCGATGATTTTCTTATCTTGAATGGCGACACGCTGATTTCTCCCGAAATTGCCGAAAAGGTGCAGCTCATCGCGGGTTGGCCGATTACCGTTACGGTCGATGTCAAAGCCAATTATGATAGCGATGATATGAAGGTGAACCGCGTTGGCGAAAAATTGCTCGCCATCGGCAAGACGCTAACCGCCGCGCAGAGCAATGCCGAATCCATCGGTTTTCTGGCCTTTCGCGGCGAAGGGGTGCGCTTGTTCCGCGATACGGTCGAAGCCTTTATGCGCACCCCGGCGGGCGTGGAAAACTGGTATCTGAAAATCATTGATTCCATCGCCCCCACCGGCAAGGTCGGCACGCTGAGCATCGAGGGCATGGGCTGGGCCGAGGTGGACTTCCTCAACGATATTGAAGCGGCTACGGCGCTGACCGACCAGTGGAGCGCAGCCGCGCGTTAATCTGGTCGCCGACCAGCCGCGCGGTATGGAGGCTGGGGCTGTTGCCGATAATCCGTCCGAAGGTCCGCCGCGCGCCATCGCGTTTATGCGCGACAAGACAGGATTGCGCCCAGATCAGGCCAAGTACGCCGCGCATCGCTTGCGGGTCATAAATGCCCGCCTGCCGGTTCGCTTCTAAAAGGGCCGCCATCCATTGCCGCGCCCAGTCGAGATAATCGGGCCAGCGTTTCAAATCCGCCTTTTTGAGCCGCGACAGCCGGTAATGCCTCTCTATATCCTCCACCGCATAATCCATGCCGAGCCGGTTCAACTGCGCCTTCATGATTGCGCTTTTGGTGAGAAAGCTCTCGCCCCCATGCTGGCGCGTCGTGCGGCCGTCATGCTCCAGCATATAAGTCATCACATCGGGGAGGTTGGCGATCCTGTGATGGACCGCCATCCGCGCGGCAAGGTCATAATCTTCTGACACGACAAAATCCGCGCGATAGCCATGCGCGCGCAAAATGTCGGTGCGGCCCATCAAGGTCGTATTGGCGAAGGCGTTGCGGAATAACAACCAGACATGGACGTCTTCGGGGCGGCGCGGACGCACCAGCCTTCCGGCAGTCCGGCCATCGGGACGATATTTTTGCACGCTCCCGCCGACACACGCGATAGACGGACGGCGTTCCAGAAAGGCGATCTGCCGCTGGAGTCGCTGGCGGTGCATCCAGTCATCGCTGTCGAGCAGCGCAAAATAGCGCCCGCGCGCTTCTTCAAGCCCGCGCTGGCGCGTGACCGGAATCCCCTTATTGCCGTCATTTTTGAGCAAGCGGATGCGCGGGTCGTCATAGGCTTCGACTGTGGCAACGCTCTCATCGCTCGAGCCGTCATCAATGATAATCAGTTCAAAATCCGTGAAAGCCTGTGCCAGCACGCTATCGATGGCGCGCCCGATCAAATGGGCGCGATTATAAACGGGGATGAAAACGCTCAGCGTCGGGGCCGCCTGTTGCAAAGGCATTTGGGGCATGGGGCACGTCATTTCTTGGTCGAACGGCTGCTGTTCAGCGGGCGCGCAACAGCACGCCCAATAGCTGTCTATAGCGCATCAATGTTACAGACAGATCAAACGCCTCGGCCCGTTTTTGCGGCAGGATGCGGGACGCCGGATCATATTGGGTAAGTATCGAGCGGGCAATTTCTTCCGGGTCATTCGGGTCGATTAACAGGCCAAAGCGTCCGCCATCCAATATTTCGGCGGCATTGCCTGCGCTCCATGACGCGACCACCGGAACACCGCACGCCATCGCCTCCAGCAAGACATTGGGCGAGCCTTCCCAAAAGGATGGCAGCGCAAACAACCGCGCACGGGCAAGCCATGCGAACGGGTTGGCCACGGTGCCGGGGAGCGCAACCTTGCCGGTCAGGCCATTCGCCGCAATCTCCGCTTCAAGCCAATGGCGCGCGCGCTCTGACCCTGCGCCCAATATGATCAGCCGCAAATCGGTGCTGCGGTTCACAATGGCGAGTGCAGACAACAGGTTTTTCCAGTTTTTCTGCCGCACAAAGCGCCCGATGCCCATCATCACCGGGGGCGCACCGTCTTGCAGCCAGGGGTGCTCGCATGGGTCTTGCGCCGCTGCGCGGACCTTTTCCACCGCGACCCCGTTGGGGATGACGGTGATTTTGGGATCATCGCCCATCACATCGCGCAGCCGCTGTGACACCGTCACAATCCGGTCGGCATCGCTAAGCAGCAACATCGCGATCCGGTGGCGCAAACGGCTCTTCATCGTGCCCTTTTCATCGGGGCGGGCGAGTTCGTTGCTAATGCGGTAAATGCGCTGGATGGAGGACATTCCGCGCAACGCGGCCCAGACCAGAAGATGCCCGTGATTGCCTGCGGACAATATGAGCGCCGGTTTTTCGGTCCGTAAATAGCGGCGCAACGGCAGGAGTGCGCGCACCAATTCGCTCTCCCGCCCGCTCGCAATGCCTGACCGGTCGAGTGTGACGAGCCGTATCGCCGGATCCAGGCTGTCCGCCAACGTGCCTTCTGCGCGCCACACGACCAGATCGACCGCATGGCCATGCTGCACCGCCTCGGTCGCAATAGCGATGGCATTGCGCACGACACCGGTGGCGGCGAGATTATGGACGAATATGGCGATGGGGGGACGTTGCATGGTGAAATCTACAACGCCGTCTTACTCCTTATTGTTGCAATAATATGATCGGCGGCAATTTCATCGGCTCCGCGCGATTCCCCGTCAAGCGAGGCCGCGCCGAGCGCCTGCCGCACCGCTTCGACCTGCACCGGCGCATAGCCCGGATGCAAGGAGGGCGCGCGTTCCAGTGCGGGGATTATATCTTCAATCCGTTCAATCACTTCACCGAAATGCCACATGCGGTAATTTTTATCCTCCTGCCATGCGACATGATGGGCATTCAGGAAAATCGCAGGGCGCGGGTGCGAGAGAAATTCGTAAATCTGGCTGCTGACATCGCCGATATAAATATCCGCCGCGCGCGTATAGCTCATGTCGCTCGACAGTTCGGAGCCCAAGTCGATATGGACATGGTCGGGCGTGACCAGATCGGTCCAGCGCCTGCGTGTGGCGGCATCCGCGTCCTCGAACAAACGCACATGCGGCGCGACGATGAGATTATAACGCCCGTCAGCGGCAATCCGGCCGATAAGCGCGCGCGCCATAATATCCCAAGACCCTAAAGACTGGTCGAAATGCGGATTATAGAGGATGATCGGCCGGTTATTGTTGAAAAAGCGTGGCGGCTGCGCTTGGAGGCGACGGATACCGGCAAGTTTGACCGATCCGGACACCGAAATCTGGGCGGGGCTGAGGAGCTTTTCCTCGATCATCCGCGCCCGGTCTTTGTCGCCTGCGACAATCACATGGTCGAACAGGGACAGGCGGCGTTCAAAGCCTTTGGCGCGATCGCCCGCGCCATGCGGGATATGCAGGATAAGCGGGCATTTACCCGGCATCCGGTGCAATTGCGTGGTCGTACGCTCAAGGCAGACAAGCGCATCATGCCGCTTCAGTCTGCGGTTCCACCACAAAAGGCGCGGCGTTTTGAAATGACCGCTTTTGTCGAACCATTCAAGTCGCTTGACGAGCCAGGCGGGAAGCGCAAGTTCGATGATGGCGAGCGTGCCAGCGCCCAGCGATTGCAGCATATCGGCCAAGGCCACCGCATCGGCGCGGTCATTCACATAAGCGGTGATGCCGACATCGGGGTGGCGGCTTAACGCAGCGGCGACTGGCGCGCCGTGGAGAAAATGATGCTGCCCGCCAATGAACAAAAAGGCGATGTCTAGCGCAGGGTCTAGCGCGGGGTTTAGCGCGGGGGCGGGTTCTGGCTCCGGCACCGGATCAGGCGGGACAGGATCGCTCATCGGCTTTCAAAGGCGAGATAATCGCGCAAGGCGTCAATCTGGTCGGGCGTCAATTTGACCGCGCTGCCAAGATCGGGAACCGCAGGCCATCCCACATCGGCAAACGCTACGCCCTGCCATGTGCGCGCGCCTTCATAGCGCGGGATGACATGGAAATGGACGTGCGGATCGACCATCATCAGCATCAGATAATTGATCTTCCCGTAATCGACCGCGCGCGTCAAAAGCTGTTCGATCTCGGCGGTGATGGTCGCCAGTTCGGCATGGGCGGCAGGGGCCAGCGCACCGAACGCGGTCGCATCGCTTTTGGCGGCCAAAATGCACGACCCCAAGGTCGGCTGCGCAGGACGGAGCAACAGCAGCCAATGCTCCCATTGTTTGAGCAAGGTTGCAGGATAGCCGAATTTTTCGATAGTCGCGTTGATGCTCATGCGCTTTGCTCCGTTACGGGCTTTTGCTCCATCCAGGAGGTGATTTCATGGCCGCGCGATACGCGATATTCCGCCTGCAAAAGCTGGACGAGATGGAAGAGCAGCGACAGCGCGGTCCATACGGCCACGGCAATGAGGCCAAGGTCAGGGCGCTTGAACAGCATCGCGATAATCAGCAAAACTATGTTGGGATTGCGCCGCGCGGTAATCAGGCGGAACCAGCTATCAATCGGCCGCCATGTGTGAACATCAAGCTTATGGCGCTGGAGGAAGCGGCCTTCGACAAGGCGTTGCAGCACATAACCGGCAAAAATCACAATCATCGTCCACAGAAAGACCGGCGGCGCGAGCGCGAGGCCCCATGTCTTGAGACCCAACCCCCACGCCAGCCACCAGAAGGGCGGATGGACAAGGTCAATCCCGTGATCGAAAATATTGCCCCATTTGCTCGATGTTATGGTGCATCGCGCGAGTTTGCCATCGACCGTATCGAGGACCATGAAGACAAATCCGGCGGCGATGCCGGGCCAATATTGGCCGATTAAAAACAGATAGAGCGCCGCCACACAAAAGATTGCGCCGATGCCCGTCACCATATTGGGCGTCATGCCGATTTTAGCCGCGCCGCGCGTCAGCAGGAGCGCCAGTTCGGGCCATAAATATTTGGTGAGGATGTCGGTCACGCCCTTATAGGCGCCATAATAGCTTTTGCGCTCGATTCCGGCGGCGCTGGCGGGCGTTAGCGGCTCGAAGAACGGGTTTTCAAGCTTGCGGAGCTGGCTGTTATAAAGCTGCGGCTTGCTTTCCAATGTAACCATTTGCGCGCCCGCAGGGATAGTTCCGGCCTCAAGCGCAGCCGCATCGCCGCGCGGCATATGTGCGAGCAGCGGCTTTCCGCCATGCGTTACAATCGTGCCGGGATGGGCGATGACATAAGTGAACCACAAGGGATCAAAGGCATAATGAACATCCGCCCAAATCACGTCCGCGCTGTCATCGCCGCCGGAAATGTCTGATTTTTCAGCAAGACGGCGGATGCGCTCGGCATTGGACATGCCCCAGACAAGGGTGTCATTATGGCCGGAAAGCATAAGCGCCGGGCGGGAGCTGGTGATGGTCATACAGGCCTTGTCGCTACTGGAATAGCGGGGGATTTGGCTCAAAAATGCAGCTTTTGCAAGCTATGCGGCAAAGGCGGCTTTTCTACCCTGTTCGCACCCCCGATTACGGAAAACACATAATTCGCCATTGAGCCGCGCGCCGCTTTTGGCTAACGCCCGTTCGAGTGCCGGAGTTTGACCGGAAAATTTCAAGTGGGGACATAATTGCGTCATGGCTGAATTTACATTGCCCGCCAACAGCAAGATCAATGGCAAGGGCCGCACGCACGCTGCGACCGGCGCGGGCAACCGCACCAAAAAATTCAAAGTCTATCGCTATGATCCCGACAGCGGCGAAAACCCGCGTTACGATATGTTCGACATTAATCTGGACGAATGTGGTCCGATGGTTCTCGATGCGCTCATCAAGATGAAGAGCGATCAGGACTCGACTTTGGCGTTCCGCCGGTCGTGCCGCGAAGGCATTTGCGGTTCCTGTTCGATGAACATTAACGGCAAGAACGGCCTTGCCTGCACCACCGCGATTGAAGATTGCAAAGGTGATGTGACGATCACACCGCTGCCGCACATGGAAGTCATCAAGGATCTGGTCCCCGACTTCACCCATTTTTACGCGCAATATGCGTCAATCAAGCCTTGGCTCCAGACCGTCACCCCGACGCCTTCGTCGAAGGAACGCCTGCAATCGCCCGAAGACCGGTCGAAGCTTGATGGCCTTTACGAGTGCATTTTGTGCGCCTGCTGCTCGACCTCCTGCCCCAGCTATTGGTGGAATAGCGACAAATTTTTGGGTCCGGCGATTTTGCTTCAAGCCTATCGCTGGCTTGCGGACAGCCGCGATGAAGCAACCGGCGAGCGCCTTGACGAGCTGGAAGATCCGTTCCGCCTCTATCGCTGCCATACTATCATGAACTGCTCCAATGCCTGCCCCAAGGGGTTGAGCCCGGCCCGCGCGATTGCCGAAATTAAAAAGATGGAAGCCGAGCGGATTGTCTGAACCGCAAAGCCCTCCTCCCGCTTGGCGCGGTCGCCTTGGGCGATTGTCTCCGGCGCATGGATGGCCCAGCTTTTTTACCGAATTAGTCACTGTTATTCTTGGTGTTTTTCTCGCCCTTGGGGCGCAGCAGGCGGTGGACTGGTGGAATAACCGCAACGATGTGATAGCCTTCCGGGCGGCGCTGGACGACGAGGTGGCGGGCAATCTGGCCCAATATCGTGAACGGATGAAGCAGAATGAGTGTATCAAAAACCGGCTTGATATGCTCGATGCCTGGCAGCGTGATTGGCGCGAGGGTAAAGGCCGCGCCATAGACGGCGAATTCGGTCGCCCGCTTGCTTATCCTCCGGTCAATGTCATCTGGCCGATGGGCGCGAACGGCGTTGCCAACCGCATCCCGCTCGAACCACGTTCTATCTATGCCTATCTTGCGAACCAGTCGGACGGCATCGTCCAACTCGCGACGATCGAAATGGAGATATGGCAGGGCCTGTTTGCCTATGAGGGCGCGACCCGGCTCTCGCCCGAGGAAGTGAACCGGTTGCATGGCTTGATCCGCAGCGCGCGCAGCATAGACCGGTCGATACGGCTTAATATAGAATCGTCGATGGAAGCCGCGCAGCAAGGACTGAACATAAAAGCGGCGGAGGAACCGACCTACCCGCTTTCGCTCAGCGGCGTATGCGAACCTTTGGTTTTCAAAGACTGAGCAATGAGAGGATAGAGGCGCGTGCTTTTTGTGCGCGCTATGGTTATTTTTAATCGGATTAGTTTGCCGGGAAGGTGAAAAATCTACGGGATGCGCGGATAAAACCGTCTGTTTTCCCAAGTGCTTACTTTCTCCTCGGAAGGAATTTTCATGCGTTACATTATGGCAACCGCCTTTTTCTTGATGCTTGGTGCTTGCGGGAGCAGGGATACGGTCGCGGTGCCGGACGGCAAGGGCGGCGTAACCACGGTCGAAAGAGATGGCGCCAAAGCGAGCTTCACCGATTCCGAAGGCAATATCACAACCGTCGATAATAATGCGTCGCGTGCGGATTTCCCCGATTTTGCACCGCAGTATCCGGGCGCGAAAATCACCAGCGTGGCAAGCGTGGCCAATGACGAGGGCAAAAGCCTCATCGTCAATCTGGTGACACCCGACGCGTCGCAAAAAGTGCGCGATTTTTATAAGGCAGCGATGGAAAAAGCGGGTAAAAAGGTCGACGAGATCAACGGGGACGGCCATTTCCTGCTCTCGACCGAGGATGAGGATCCCGGCTCGCTCATCACCATCACGAGCGAAGATGATGGCAGCGGCACCACCATCGCAATGGTCCTCAACAGCAAGCCTTAAGCGGCACGGGGCCTGACGGAACGGCATGACCCCGCGCGACCGCATCCCGCCGCCTCCGCGCAAAGGCCGGACAAGAGGTGCGCAACGCCTGTCGTCGCGCCATATTGCGGCCTTGATGTTGCTGGTCGGGCTGGGCCTGCTGGCCGGGCTTTATTTTGCGCATGGCAATGGCTGGATCGCAGGTGGCGGGGCAGGCGATGCGCCGGTCTATTACCCGCCCGAAAAGCCCGAAAGCCAGCTTTATACCGGCACCGGCAGCGCACAATTTTCGCTCTATGCCCCGCAATATCCCGGCTCCGAAGTGGTCGAAGCGGCGCGCTTTGAAGATGCGGTGGGCGGCACGATGATGGTCGTCATGACCAGCCGCGATGATCCGATAGAGGTGGCCGAATTTTACCGCGCCGCGCTTGCCGATAAAGGGTTCCGGCCGCGGGTGCGGGGCGAAGGCGAGCGCACTTTGGTCAGTGGCGGACGTCCTTCGGCGGGGCTGGACGTGATGATAAGCATCACAAAAACGGCCGATGGCTTGACGCGCATCGAGCTAGCCGACAATGCGAATATGACAACGGGCGATGATCGCCCGACTGACCTCCTCTTCTTACCTGACGGTGAAACCTCCCATGTCCGACACGCGCCTGATTATCCATGAACCCGATCCTGCCAATCCGGGCTGGATGACATGGAATGTGCGCGATGCCCACCGCTTCAATGCGGTGGCATTGGGGCAGATTATCGTGCGCAAGGAAGATGCGACCAATGCGGTTGTGCGGATGTTCCCGACCGTTACGCAAAGCAATCTCAACAATGTCGTGCATGGCGGCGCGACCATGACGTTCATAGATGTAGCGATGTTCGCCAGCGCCACCATCCTCGGATTTGACGATCAGGCGGGGTCGGTGACGGTCAGCCTCGACACGCAATTTGTCGGCGCGGGCGCGATTGATGTGCCGCTCGACGCCCAGGTCGAAATCGTGCGTGCAACCCGCCGCCTTTTATTCCTGCGCGGTTTGGTGGTGCAGGGCGATGCGGTGATTGCCTCCTTCAGCGGCATATTGCGCCGCGCCACTATGGCGGCGTGAGGGTGAAGGGCACAGCGCGATGACCGGAGTTTTAGAAGCCTATGAGGCACTGGTGGCGGGCGACGAATTGCGCCCCGATGCCGATCAGGCGGCAGCAGCGGCGCGACTTGACGATTTGCAGCGCGCGCTTGAAGGTCCCGCACAAAGCGGTGGTTTCTTAAGCAAATTATTTGGTAAAGCGCCGGTAACGGCCCCGCGCGGTATCTATATGTGGGGCGCGGTCGGACGCGGCAAGTCGATGCTGATGGACCTGTTTTACGACAAGCTTGCTATCACCGAAAAGCGCCGCGTTCATTTCCATGCGTTCATGCTGGAAGTGCATGAGCGGCTGCGCGAGGCGCGCAAGAGCGAGGCGGGCGACCCGATTTTACCGGTGGCGGATGCGCTAACGGATGGCCTGCGCCTGCTCGCTTTTGACGAAATGGTCATCAATAACAGCGCCGATGCGATGATCCTGTCGCGGTTGTTTACCGCGATGATGAAGGACGGGCTGACCGTGGTGGCGACCTCCAACCGGCCGCCCAAGGATTTATATAAGGACGGGCTGAACCGCGAACATTTCCTGCCCTTTATCGACCTTATCAACGCGCGGCTCGATGTGGTGAGTTTGAACGGGCCGACCGATTATCGCCGCGACCGGCTGGGTGGCGGCAAGCTTTGGTATGTCCCCAACGGCCCCGCAGCAACGCGCGCTTTGAGCGACGCTTTTTTCCGCCTCACCGATTATCCGGTCGAGGATGCGGCCAATGTGCCCGCAGCGGACTTGGAAGTAGGCGGCGGACGGACGCTCCATGTGCCAAAGTCGCTCAAAGGCGTTGCGGTCTTTTCTTTCAAAAAACTATGCGGCGAGGCGCGGGGGGCGAGCGATTATCTTGCGATTGCGCGCACCTATCATGCGGTGATTTTGGTCGGCATCCCCAAACTCGGCCCTGAAAACCGCAACGAAGCCGCGCGTTTTGTGACGCTGATCGACGCGCTCTACGAATATAAGGTGAAACTGCTCGCGGCGGCTGACGCAGAACCCGACCAGCTTTATGAAGCAGGCGATGGTGCCTTCGAATTTGAGCGCACCGCAAGCCGACTTATGGAAATGCAATCGGACGAATATCTGAGCCTCGGCCACGGGGCGGAGTGAGTAGGCTGGGGTAAATAAACACCGCTATCCTTGATCATCAAAAAAACCGCTAGCCCTGAGCTTGTCGAAGGGCGTTTCTCAGTACTGCACACCCGCCCTTCGACAAGCTCAGGGCTAGCGATTTATTTTGCTATATTTGTTCGCACAGCCATATGAATAGCAAAAAAGGCCGGGGACGATGCCCGGCCTTTCCTGTTGGTTCATTATCCCTAACCAGCATCCCTTAAAAAGCGGCCCGCAGGATTTCGCGGATCACATAGGTGGTCGGGTCCACGCGATAGACATAGCCATCATAATAACGGTAATTGCCGTTGGTATAATAGTTACGATATTGGCGCGGGATATAATTGTCGCGATAGGATAGCGGCAGGCGCTGGCCTACGCCCCAGCGTGCGCGGGCCTGACCCGGGGGCAGACAGCCATTACGCTTTTTGGCAAGGCCCGGCGGGCAGTTGCTACCATAATAGCGCCCGTCGCGATAATAGCCGCCATCATACCAATAGCCACGGCCATCGCCATAGCGCACACGACTGGAATCCCAGCGGCGCTGTTGCGCGCGGCGATCGTAACGACGGTCATCCCGGCGATCATAGCGGTCATTATGCTTGCTTTTGCTTACTTTGCCGTGGCCGCGATTATGATGGTCGCTATTGCCGCGCCCTTGGGCGAGCGCCGGCGTCGTGACCGCCATGGCCCCGACGGCTGCTATCAAAAATAATTTTTTCATAGTTCGTCTCCTCATCCGACGATGATGTGGAGCAAACGGGCGGCGCGGCACTTTGTTGCATGAACCAAAAACAACATCTGGTTCAGGTAAACGGCAAGTTTGTAACGTCTTTGTGCGGCGCTTGCCGTGAAGGTCAGGGGACCAGCGTGGTGAACAGGAAGGCGGCAAAGATGACCAGATGGATAGTTCCCTGAATCACCGTGGTTTTGCCCGTGCCGAGCGACAGGCTGCTCACAAATAAGGTGAGCGCGAGCAGGGTCATCGACTTGGGGCTGAGCCCCAGCACAAGGTCAAGGTCGAGCATGAGTGAAACCACGGCCACCACCGGAATGGTAAGGCCGATGGTCGCAAGCGCCGATCCGATGGCAAGGTTGAGGCTGGTCTGGAGCCGGTTCTGCCGTGCCGCACGCACCGCGGCCAGCCCTTCGGGAAGCAGCACCAGCGCGGCGATGATGATACCGACCGTCGCAGCAGGCGCGCCGGCACCGGCGACCGCTTCCTTGATCGCGGGCGACAATGCCTTGGCGAGCAACACCACGCCGACCAACGCCGCAATCAATAAGCCGAATACGGCGGCGAGGGTCATCCCCTCAGGCACCGGTCCGTCATGCGCGTGGGCGATGTCGTCATCGTCAATATCGTCATAGCTTTTGGGCAGGAAATAAGAGCGGTGGCGGATAGTCTGCGCTACCACATAAGTGCCGTAAATGATGAGCGAGATGATGCCGACAAAGATAAGCTGTTTGGACGAATAAACCGGCCCCGCCTCGCTGGTGGTGAAATTGGGCAGCACTAGAGTCAGCGCCGCCAAAGTGGCGAGCATCGCAATTCCCGCGGTCACGCCATATTGGGTGTAACGCTGTTCGGTATGGCGATGCCCGCCAACGAGCAGGCACACACCGATAATGCCGTTCAGCACGATCATCAGCGCAGCAAAGACCGTGTCGCGCGCGAGCGCCCGCGCGCTCTCTCCGTCATTGAGCATCATCGACACAATGAGCGCGCCTTCGATAATCGTGACCGCAAGCGCGAGGATGAGCGTGCCATAAGGTTCGCCCACCCGATGCGCGATGACTTCGGCATGATAGACGGCGGCCAGCACGGCGGCGCCCAATATGAGGCTGAGCAGCGCGGTGAGCAGCCCGCTTTCAGGAACGCCTACAAGGCTCGCAATCACGCCCAATATCGGCACCACAACCGCCCAGATCGGCAAACGAAAGCGCAGCGTTTCGGCCGGGGGTGGTACAGGGGGAGATTCAGGGGGCGGGGCGGGGGTTGCGGCAGTTTCCATGTTCGTTTCATACCGGATGACGTCAAATTTTCCACCCACTAACCGCATCACCGCGCGGTTTTTTATAATGGTGCGGGACGCGGAAGCGTAACGGCACCCGCGCACGGCTTGCACCTGCGCTGTCATGCTTGTTAAGGACGGGCTTGATAAAAACAGGAGGAACCGGTCGATGGCCGCATATGTGAAAGCGCACCCCGCAACCCGATGGGCGCTTGCCCTGCTGCTCGCCGGAGCTGCCGCGCCTGTCGCGGCGCAAGACACGCAAGCTACACGCTGGCACGATACCGCACGCACGATCATGGAAAAGAGTGTCGCGTTCGACACGGTGCAGGGCCGTGACAAAGTGTCTGCCTACGCCGCCTATCTTGCCGGGCTTTATAAGGATGCGGGCATCCCGGAGGCCGACATCCGCATCCTGCCCTATGGCAAGACCGCCAATCTGGTGGTGCGTTGGCGCGCTGCGGGTAAGCCTGCCAAAAAGCCGATGCTGATGCTCGCCCATATGGATGTGGTTCCTGCCGACGCAAGCGATTGGGGCGGGCATGACCCGTTCAAGCTGCGCGAAGAAAATGGCCTGCTCTACGGGCGCGGCGTGTCCGATAATAAGGCGGGGATTGTCGGCATTACGACCGCCTTGCTCCAATTAAAGGCCGAAGGCTTCAAGCCCGCACGCGACCTTATTGTCTTTTTCTCCGGTGACGAAGAAACCGAAGGCGATGGCGCAAAGCTGGCGGCAACCCAGTGGCGCAACCTGATTGATGCCGAGTTCGGCCTCAATTCGGATGGCGGTGGCGGATCGTCGCGTGCGGACGGGACGGTCGACGGTTTTGACATACAGCTTGCCGAAAAAACCTATGCCGATTTTGAATTTCTGGTGCGCAATGATGGCGGGCATAGTTCGCGCCCGCGTCCCGACAATGCGATCTACCAACTGTCTGACGCGCTGACCCGCCTCAGCCAATATCGTTTCGCGCCGGTGTTGGTTGAATCCACCCGCGCCTATTTCACCGAGCGGCAAAAGGCCGAACAAGGGGCGCTTGGCAATGCGATGCGCGCCTGGCTTAAAAATCCGCAGGATGGCGCGGCGGCGGATCTGGTCGAAGCGGAAGAGGTCGGTATGACGCGCACGCGCTGCGTTGCAACCATGCTGAATGGCGGCCATGCGCCCAATGCCTTGCCGCAACTGGCGCGCGCGGTTGTCAATTGCCGCATCATGCCGGGTGTTGAACCGGAAACCATCCGCAAGGAGCTGGAGAAAATTGTCGCCGACCCTGCGGGCAAGGTGCAGATAGAGGTCAAGCAAATCGGCACCAGCCAGATGTCGCTCGCCTCGCCGCTGCGCGCGGATGTGATGAAGGCTTATACTGATACCGTCCATGCGCTGCATCCCGGCGTTCCGGTCATCCCGCGTATGTCCACCGGCGCCAGCGATGCGCGCCCGTTCCGCAATGCAGGCATCCCTGTCTATGGCGTCAATGGCAGCGTGAGCGCGCCCGCAGGCAGCAACGCGCATGGCAAGAATGAGCGTCTCCCGTTAAAATCGCTCCATAATAATGTCGATCATTGGGTGTTGCTCATCCGCAAGCTGGCGGGGTGAGGGGCGTTGGCCGCTGCTGCGCGCTCTATTAAAAGATAATGCGAATTAATTGCAAAAATAGTTTCATATACGACTTTTGTTTCAGTTGAATATCACAGCTTAACGGCCTATGCGCGTGGGCGGCTGGTGCTTATGCACTCGACGGATTCGAAAGTTGCGGGCTTCCGGGAAGCATGAAGGCGGACCGGCAGGGCGTGAAGCTCTGGCAAATGCGGCCCAATCACTAACGGTTAGGAGTTTTGGTTCATGGCTCGCAAGAAAATTGCCCTTATCGGTGCCGGCATGATCGGGGGCACGCTCGCCCACCTCGCTGCGAAGAAGGAAATGGGCGATATCGTCCTGTTCGACATCGCCGAAGGAATGCCGCAAGGTAAGGCGCTTGACCTGAGCCAGTGCGGCCCGATTGAAGGCTTTGACGCCAATATCAAAGGCACCAATGATTATGCCGATATTGCAGGCGCGGATGTCATCATCGTGACAGCCGGTGTTCCGCGCAAGCCCGGCATGAGCCGCGATGACCTCCTCGGCATCAACCTTGGCGTGATGAAGTCGGTCGGCGAAGGCATCAAGCAATATGCGCCCGACGCTTTTGTCATCTGCATCACCAACCCGCTCGACGCTATGGTGTGGGCGCTGCGCGAATTTTCCGGCCTGCCGCACAATAAGGTTGTCGGCATGGCGGGCGTTCTCGATTCGGCGCGCTTTGCGACCTTCCTCGCGTGGGAATTCGGCGTGTCGGTCAAGGACGTCAATGCGTTCGTTCTTGGCGGTCATGGCGACACGATGGTGCCGGTCACCAAATATACGACCATTTCAGGTATTCCGGTGGACGACCTTGTGAAGATGGGCAAATCGACCAAGGAAAAGATTGATGAAATCGTTGCGCGCACCCGCGCAGGGGGCGGTGAGATTGTCGGCCTCCTCAAGACCGGTTCGGCTTATTATGCGCCCGCGACCAGCGCGATTGCGATGGCCGAAGCCTATCTTGGCGACCAGAAGCGCATCCTGCCCTGTGCGGTCTATGTCGACGGCAAATACGGCCTTGATGGCCTTTATGTCGGCGTTCCGACCGTGATCGGTGCGAATGGCGCGGAAGAAATCGTGGAAATCGACCTTGACGATGAAGCGAAGAAGAATTTCCAGGTGTCGGTGGACGCGGTGAAAGAACTTCTCGTCGCGTGCAAGGGTATCGACAACACGCTCGCCTGATAGACAGGCGGACGGCAACAGGGGCTTGTCAGGAGATATATCCGTGATGAAGCTGCAAAAGAATATTTTCTTGATGGCCGCGTTTGCGGCCACTGTTGCGCTGTCCGCTCCCTTTGTGGGGGCGCAGGCTGTGAGCGCGCAAGCCACCAAGGCCCCGGCCAAAAAAGCCCCGGCCAAAAAAGCCCCGGCCAAAAAGCCTGCCGCCAAAGCCGCGCCCAAATCGGCTGCGCCCAAGCGGGTGAAGCTTGCGTCGCCCGCCGATCTGGTCGCGGCGATCAAATCGTGCAGCACGGCGGTGAGCGCGGAAGGGCTGGTCCCGGCCAATCTCGCCAAAGCCGGATGGAAAGCGGCAACCGCCAAGACGGTATCGGGGAAAGCGGTGACACTGCCGATGCGGGTCTTTAGCCATAGCGACAGTCAGGCAACCGTCATGCTCCCGCAAAGCGACGGCCCCGATGGCGGCTGCATCGTCATGGCAAAGCTTGCCAGCGCACAGGATATTGCGCTCGCGGGCAATGTGCTGTCGTCCGAAATGGGCGTCCATCCGGTGCAAGGGGCCAATGGCGTGCCGATGTGGCGCACCGGCGAGCGCGCGATCCAGCTTCAGGCCGAAGGAACGCCGCAACAACCGGCGGTCCGTGCGGTCGTCATTTATGCCAAGGCGGGGGGATAGGCTCATGGCTGCATCACCGCCCTCCGCCTTGCTTTTTCCAACCAACCAGATGATTCAGCAGAACGCCGGAAAAGAATAAAGGATCAACCTCTTATGAGCATTCTCGTCAACAAGAATACCAAGGTCATCACACAGGGGATGACGGGCGCCACCGGCACCTTCCACACCGAACAGGCGCTTGCCTATGGCACGCAAATGGTCGGCGGTGTGACGCCGGGCAAGGGCGGCACGACCCATATCGGCCTCCCCATGTTCAACACCGTTGCCGAAGCTAAAGATGCGACCGGCGCGGATGCGAGCGTCATCTATGTTCCGCCGCCATTTGCAGCGGATTCGATCCTCGAAGCGATTGACGCGGAAATCCCGCTCATCGTTGCGATTACCGAAGGGATTCCGGTGCTCGACATGGTGCGCGTGAAGCGTGCGCTGACGGGTTCCAAATCGCGTCTCATCGGCCCGAACTGCCCCGGCGTCCTCACCCCCGGCGAATGCAAGATCGGCATCATGCCCGGTTCGATTTTCTCGAAGGGCAGCGTCGGCGTTGTGTCGCGTTCGGGCACGCTCACCTATGAAGCGGTGTTCCAGACCACCAATGAAGGCCTGGGCCAGACCACGGCTGTCGGCATTGGCGGCGATCCGGTTAATGGCACCAACTTTATCGACGTGCTGGAATTGTTCCTTGCCGATGATGAAACCAAGTCGATCATCATGATCGGCGAAATTGGTGGCGATGCCGAAGAGCAGGCCGCGCAATTCCTTATCGACGAAGCCAAGCGCGGCCGTAAAAAGCCGATGGCCGGTTTCATCGCAGGCCGCACCGCGCCTCCGGGCCGCCGCATGGGCCATGCCGGCGCGATCGTATCGGGCGGCAAGGGCGACGCGGAATCGAAAATCGCGGCCATGCAGGAAGCGGGCATTGTTGTGGCCGACAGCCCCTCAGCGCTCGGCACCACTTTGGTTGAAGTCCTCAAGGGCTAAAAAAACATAAATGCCCTCGCTTGCGATTGGCGGGCGAGGGTGTCCCCACCAGATTCGCATCTCGGCGCGTGCTATTTCTAGTGTAATATCAGGCACTCGCCGATTCCCCAGGAGCGTAAAATGGATTTCGAAGGTCTTTCCACGGCAGATTTGAACGAAGCGGAACCGCTGCCGAGTTGGGCACCCAAAAACTGGCCGCTGGACGAGTTGGACGCGCGCGATTCGGGGATGGACCCGACGCGGATGCAGGTTGAACTGAAGGAAGCGATCAAGGGCGCTGCCAAGGCGGCAGGCACCCCGCTGGATGCGGCGGGCGTAGAAGCGGCCGCTGCCGACGCCATCCGGGCGATGATGCTGGTGCGTACCTATCGTGTGCGCGGCCATATGGCGGCCAATCTTGACCCGCTGGGCCTGTCGCACCGCGAGCTGCCCGCTGACCTTACCCCTGAATATCACGGCTTTACCGCGGCCGACCTCGACCGCAAAATCTATCTGGGCGGCGTGCTGGGCGTGCAATGGGCGACGGTCAAGGAGATCGTCGCGATCCTGCGCGCCAATTATTGCGGCAATGTCGGCCTTGAATATATGCACATCTCCGACGTCGAGGAGCGCCAATATCTTCAGGAACGTATGGAAGGCGCGGACAAGCACATCGAGTTCACGCCCGAAGGCAAGCGCGCGATCCTGACCAAGGTGATCGAAGCCGAACATTATGAAAAATTTCTCGCCAAAAAATATGTAGGGACCAAGCGTTTCGGCCTTGATGGCGGCGAAGCGATGATCCCGGCGCTGGAAGCGGTGATCAAATATGGCGGCGCTCAAGGGGTGCGCGAAATTGTGTTCGGCATGGCCCACCGTGGCCGTTTGAACACGCTCGCCAATGTGATGGCCAAGCCCTACCGCGTAATTTTCCACGAATTTTCGGGCGGTTCGGCCAACCCCGATGATGTCGGCGGTTCGGGCGATGTGAAATATCACCTCGGCACCTCCACCGACCGCGAGTTTGACGGCATCAGCGTCCATATGTCGCTGGTCCCCAACCCGTCGCACCTTGAAGCGGTGAACCCTGTCGTCCTCGGCAAGGTGCGCGCGCAACAGGTGTTCCGCGACGACCTTGCCAATCATGAGCAGGTTTTGCCCGTCCTCATCCACGGCGATGCGGCCTTTGCGGGGCAGGGCATTGTGTGGGAGTGCCTCGGCTTTTCGGGCGTGCGCGGTTATAATACCGGCGGCTGCGTCCATTTTGTCATCAACAACCAGATCGGCTTTACGACAAGCCCGCAATTTGCGCGCTCCTCGCCCTATCCGTCGGATGTCGCCAAGGGCGTTCAGGCGCCCATCATCCATGTCAATGGCGATGATCCCGAAGCGGTGACCTTCGCGTGCAAACTCGCGACCGATTTCCGTATGAAGTTCAAGCGCGACATTGTGATTGATATGTGGTGCTACCGCCGCTTCGGCCATAATGAAGGCGACGAACCTTCGTTTACGCAGCCGCTCATGTATGCCGCAATCCGCAAGCATCCCGACGTATCGACCATTTATGGCGAACGGTTGAAAGCCGAAGGTGTGGTGGATGATGCGTGGATCGAAAAAGCGACCGGCGATTATACCGCCAAGCTGCAAGCCGAATTTGATGCGTCCAAAGACTATAAGGCCAATAAGGCTGATTGGTTTGCGGGCCGCTGGTCGGGGCTGAACAAGCCTGCCGATCCCGAAACCGCGCGTCGCAATGTCGAAACCGGCATTTCGGAAAAGCTGTTTGACGGGCTGGGCCGCACGCTGACGTCGGTTCCGGCGGACCTCACCATCCACAAAACCTTGGCGCGCATTTTGGAAGCCAAGGCCGCGATGTTCAAGGATGGTGTTGCGTTCGATTGGGCGACGGCAGAGGCGCTCGCTTTCGGCAGCCTTGTGTCCGAAGGCTATGGCGTGCGTCTGTCGGGTCAGGATTCGGGGCGTGGCACGTTCAGCCAGCGTCACGCGGTGTGGGTCGACCAGACCAACGAGACCAAATATGTGCCGCTTTCGACCGTGCCGCATGGCCGGTTCGAAGTGCTGGACAGCCCGCTCAGCGAATATGGTGTGCTGGGTTATGAATATGGTTATGCGATGGCCGACCCCAAATCGCTCGTCCTGTGGGAAGCGCAGTTCGGCGATTTCGGCAATGGCGCGCAGATCATGATCGACCAGTTCATCGCGTCCGGCGAAGCCAAATGGCTGCGCGCGAACGGCTTGGTGCTGTTGCTCCCGCATGGTTATGAAGGGCAGGGACCGGAGCATAGCTCGGCGCGTCTGGAACGCTTCCTGCAACTTTGTGCGCAGGATAATATCCAGGTGTGCAACATCACCTCGCCTGCAAACTATTTCCATGTGCTGCGTCGCCAGATGTTGCGCCCGTTCCGCAAGCCTTTGGTCATCATGGCACCCAAATCGCTGCTCCGGCACAAAATGGCGGTGTCGGTGCGCGAGGATTTCCTTGGCGATACGCATTTCCGCCGTATCCTGTCCGACCCGTCAGCCCCGGCTGACAAGGACACCAAGCGCGTCGTGATGTGTTCGGGCAAGGTCGCTTATGACCTTATCGAAGCGCGCGATGCGGCCGGGATTACCGACACGCAGATCATCCGCATCGAACAAATTTATCCCTTCCCCGGCGAAGCGTTGAGCGTTCGTTTGAAGAAGATGAAAAATCTGGAGGATGTGGTGTGGGCGCAAGAAGAACCACGGAACAACGGGTCATGGTTCTTCGTTGAACCCGAAATCGAAAAAAGCCTTGCCGATGCAGGGCACAAGGGCAAGCGGGCCCGCTATGCAGGGCGCGCGGCCAGTGCGTCGCCTGCAACGGGTCTGATGAGCCGCCACCAAGCAGAACAAGGCGCGCTTGTCGCCGACGCGCTGGGCCTTTCGGTCCGCGCCGAAATTCGCCGCCAGAAGAAGGGATAAACATCATGGCAACCGAAGTCTCCGTGCCTACCCTCGGTGAATCCGTCACCGAAGCAACCATCGGCGAATGGCTGAAACAGCCGGGCGATCCGGTCAAGGTTGATGAACCGATTGCGAGCCTTGAAACTGACAAGGTAGCGATTGAAGTGCCCTCGCCGGTGTCCGGCGTGTTGGGCCAGCATCTCGTCAAGGTTGGCGATACCGTCAATGTTGGCGCAGTCATTACGACCGTAGAGGATGCGGTTGCGCCTGCGGGCAATACCGAAGTCACGCCGCGCGATGACAAGGCTGTCGAAGCCAAGGAACAGGCCGCCGACGCGCAGCCCAAAACGCTTGATGCCGCCGCTGCCAAGACGGTGTCGGACGCAGTTGAAAATAGCGCCAAGGTGGATGCGGCTGCAACCGCCGAAGCGCAAGCGGGTAGCGACCTTACCATGTCGCCTGCGGTGCGCCGCGCGGTGCTGGAATATGGCATCGACCCGACCAAGGTTAAAGGCACCGGCAAGGATGGCCGTTTGACCAAGGAAGATGTGGTTGCTGCCGCCAAGGCTGGCACTGCCAAACAGGATGCGCCCGCTGCTGCTACGGCATCGGACGCAGCGCCCGCCGCTGGCAATGCGCGCAACGAAGAGCGCGTCAAAATGACCCGTCTGCGCCAGACGGTCGCGAAACGCCTCAAGGAAGCGCAAAATACTGCCGCTTTGCTCACGACCTTCAACGATGTCGATATGACCGAAGTGATGGCCGCGCGCGAAAAATATAAGGAATTGTTTGAAAAGAAGCATGGCGTCCGCTTGGGCTTTATGAGCTTCTTTGCCAAGGCCGCCTGCCTTGCATTGAAGGATATTCCGGCAGCGAACGCGCAGATTGTCGGCGATGAAATCGTCTATCATAATTATGTCGATCTGTCGGTCGCGGTATCGGCCCCCAATGGCCTTGTCGTGCCGGTCGTGCGCAATGTCGAAAGCATGAGCTTTGCCGACATTGAAAAGGCCATCGGCGCTTATGGCAAAAAGGCCAAGGAAGGCGCGCTCACCATGGACGATATGAAGGGCGGCACCTTCACCATCTCCAATGGCGGCGTGTTCGGCTCGCTCATGTCGACGCCGATCATCAACCCGCCCCAGTCGGCAGTGCTTGGCCTCCACCGTATCGAGGACCGTCCGGTCGCGATTAACGGCGAAGTCGTCATCCGCCCGATGATGTATCTGGCGCTGTCTTATGACCATCGCCTGATCGATGGCCGCGAGGCAGTGACCGCGCTCAAGATCATCAAGGAAGCGATTGAAGATCCGACCCGCTTGCTGATCGACCTTTAAGGACGACCGACCTTTTTCAAGGAGACCAAAGATGCGTGCAAAATTGGCAATCCTGATGCTGCTCCCTTTGTCGCTTGCCGCATGCGGCGAGGTCAAAAAGGGCTTTGACAAGGGCGTCGAGGAAAATTTCGTCCGGGAATTCGTCAATGGTTGCACGACATCGGCGGTGAAAGCGGGCAGCCCTCCGGCGATTGCCAGCAAGATGTGTAGCTGCACAGCGGACAAGCTGGCCGAAAAATATGAAGGCAGCGCATTGCTTGGCGTGTCGCAAGACGAAATGCTCGTGGCGGGTAAGCAATGTCTGCTGGAACAGGCGGCGAAATAGCGTTCGCTGGGCACCGCTTCGGGCAAGGAAGGGAAATGATATGATGGCATCATCCTATCGCATTTTCGGGGCAGCCTTGCTGCTCGGCCTTGCCGGATGCGCGCAGGCAGCGGAGTCTGTCAAAGACAGTTTGAGCAAGGAATATCGGGCGGAATATATCAAGGAATGTACGTCATCGAGCACAGCCTTCGGGATGGACAAGGCCGAAACGCAGGCTTTTTGTACGTGCAGCGTCGATAAAATCCAGCAGGATTATGGGTTGAAAGAGCAACTGAATCTGTCTGATGAACAGATGGACAAGGTGTTGGATTATTGCATGGATCAGGCGGACCCGGAGGTCGGCTGAACGCCTCGATCCCGCCGGACTATAATTAAGGAAAGAACATGGCTGACTTTGATTTTGACGTTATCGTAATCGGCGCAGGCCCCGGCGGTTATGTGGCCGCGATCCGTGCGGCGCAACTGGGCCTCAAAACCGCGTGCGTCGAAAGCCGCGAAACTTTGGGCGGCACCTGCCTCAATGTCGGCTGTATTCCGTCAAAGGCCTTGCTTCATGCGTCCGAACTGTATGAAGAAGCGGCCAATGGCACGCTCGCCAAGCTCGGCGTCAAAATCGACAAGATGAGCCTCGACCTCGACACGATGCAAGGCCAGCGCAAGGATGCGGTCAAGGGCCTCACCGGCGGCATCGAATTCCTGTTCAAGAAGAATAAGGTCGAATGGCTGAAGGGCCATGCCGCCTTCACCTCGCCGACCGCGATTGATGTCGGTGGCAAAAGCTATACCGCGAAAAATTTCATCATCGCGACCGGTTCGTCGGTAACGCCGCTCCCCAATGTCGACGTTGATAATGCCAAGGGCATCATCGTCGATTCGACCGGCGCGCTGGAGCTTTCGAAGGTGCCCGAAACCATGGTCGTCATCGGTGGCGGCGTGATCGGCTTGGAGCTTGGCAGCGTGTGGCGCCGCGTCGGTGCGAAGGTCACGGTCGTGGAGTTCCTCGACCAGATCCTCCCCGGCATGGACGGTGAAGTGCGCAAGGACGCCAACAAGATATTCAAGAAACAAGGCTTTGATTTCAAACTTTCGACCAAGGTGACGGGCGCAACCGTCAAGGGCAAGAAAGCCATCCTCACGGTCGAACCCGCTGCGGGCGGCAAGGCCGAAACGATTGAAGCCGATTGCGTACTGGTGTCGATCGGCCGCAAGCCCAACACCGAAGGCTTGGCGCTGGACAAAGCAGGCATCACGCTCAACAAGCGCGGCCAGATTGAAACCGACCATGATTTCCGCACCTCGGTCGATGGCATCTGGGCGATTGGCGACGTGATTCCCGGCCCGATGCTCGCGCATAAGGCCGAAGATGAAGGCATTGCCTGCGCGGAAAATATCGCAGGGTTCACCGGTATTGTGAACCATGATGTGATCCCGTCGGTCGTCTATACCTATCCCGAAATTGCGGGCGTAGGCTTGACCGAAGAACAGGCGATTGAAAAAGCCGGGGGCGAAAAGGGCGCGGTCAAAGTCGGCAAATTCCCGATGATGGCGAACAGCCGCGCCAAGACCAACCATGAGCCGGACGGCTTTGTAAAGGTCATCGCGGATGCCGCCACCGACAAGGTGCTGGGCGTGTGGATCATCGCCAGCGTTGCGGGCACGATGATTGCACAGGCCGCCCAAGCGATGGAATTCGGCGCGACCAGCGAAGACATCGCCTACACCTGCCACGCCCACCCGACGCACAGCGAAGCCATTAAGGAAGCCGCCATGGCGGTCACGGGCAAGCCCATCCATATGTGATTGGCGGCGGGACAGCCGGACGTAACAAAAAGGCCGCGCGGGGGAACCGGGCGGCCTTTTTTGTTGGGCGGGGGATGTTTAAGAGGTTCGCGCAACCTAAGCCCCTCCTCCTTTAGGGGAGGGGCCTACGGAGACTTAGGAATTTGAAGCGTAGCGAAAATTCTTAGTCGTAGTGGGGTGGGGGCTATCGGTTGGCTCTGTGCTTTACGGACAGCCCCCACCCCAACCCCTCCCCTAAAGGAGGAGGGGCTTAAGGGCGGAGTCCTCGGCAACGCACGCTCAACCCCGAACGACAAGGCACTGCCTCCCGCCCCTTAAACCGCGCGCCGCATAAAATATGTGCCCGCGCCATAGCCCGGCAGGGGAGCGCCATCCTTGGTGGCTTCGACCGTTTCAAAGCCTTGGGCTTTCCAATAGCTGTCCGCGCCATTCACTGCGACAAGGCTGATATGGTCGAACCCTGCTTCTTGGGCATGGGCCAGCACATAGGCGGTGGCGCTGCGGCCTGCGCCGCTGCCGCGTGTTTCGGGGAGGAGGGCGATGTCGTGGAGGTAGAAATTGTCGCGTGTGTGCGGGAGGCTGCCGAGCCGTGCGCCAAGGGCGGGGGCGTCATCATCATGCCAAGGGTGGGCGACAAGAAAGCCTTTCACCACGTCTTCCTGTTCAAACACGATGCAGCCCGCCGGATAGAGTGCGAGCCGTTCGGCATAAACGTCGCGCGATTCCCGGAAATCGCGATGCACCGCGTCGGAAATGGCGGAAACGGCGTCCAGATCATCGTTCCGCATGGAGCGCCAGCCTTGCCCTTTTGTCATATTTTGCTTTCCTGTCTTAACGATAGTTCCAACCACTCCTCCCGACGCACCCCTTAGCATCCACGTCCGCGCGGGGCCAGTTGTCACGCAAACAGTTGACCGCCGCCGCGCCTTGCGCCAACTAGCGCCGCGATGATTAACACCGCCTCCGTTGCCCAGCTTCCTGCCCATCTGGCCCCCGCCCTGTTGCCGGTGCTGGACGTGATCGGCATTGCCGTGTTCGCGCTGTCGGGCGCGCTCGCTGCGGCCAAACGCGAGCAGACATTGGTGACGTTCGTGTTTTTCGCGGTAGTCACGGGTGTCGGCGGCGGGACGGTACGCGACCTGTTGATCGGCGCACCGGTTTTCTGGGTCCATGCAAGCTGGGTGCCCTTTGTGTGCCTTGCGATGGCGCTGCTCCCCTGGCTTTCGCCCCGCCATTTCTGGTTCGATACGCGCGGCAACAGCAAGGCGCTCGACTGGTTCGATGCGGTAGGGCTTGCCTCCTATGCCGTCTTCGGCACCGCCAAGGCGCTCGCTTTCAATGTCGAACCGCTGCCCGCTGCGATGATGGGCGTGATTACCGCCTGTGTCGGCGGCATCATCCGCGATGTGCTGGCGCATGAACCGTCGATTATCATGCGGCCGGAATTATATGTGACCGCAGCCGCGCTGGCGGCAGGCGGCTTTGTCGTCCTGCTTTTGTTGGGCGCGCATTTCTGGGTAGCGGCGAGCATCGCGGCCCTAGCGGGCTTCACCTTGCGCGGCCTAGCGATCCATCGCGGGCTGGCGCTACCGACCTATAAATCGGGCGGGGAGTGAGGCTGTCGGGGAATAGCGCCAGACGGACAAACCCCACCCCACTCCGACTAAGAATTTTCAGCTACGCTTCAAATTCCTAAGTCTCCGTAGGCCCCTCCCCTGAAGAGGAGGGGCTGATGTCAGCTTACCCGAACAATGCCATCAGTTTCGCCAACACACCTTCCGCCTGATCGGCTTTCAGCGTCTTGGGTGCGACCATGTCGCCACATTCGAGGCAGCGCGCCTGCACATTGCCGCCGCTGGCGAGCAGGCTGAGCTGGTCGAGGGCGGCGGCCATGCGGGCTTTTTGCTGGAGCGCGACCTGTGCGAACAGGCCTTGGGCCGCATTGTCGCTCCATTCATCGCCATTGTCGGCAGGCGCATTGAAGGTGGCGAGCATTTCGGCGAGCGCATCGGGTTCATTTTCAAAATATTTGGGATAGACGGTCTTGGGGTCAAGCTTGGCGAGTTTCGCTGCTTCCGCAACCGCCTCGTCCAGCCCGCCAAAACCATCGACCAAGCCGATCTGGTGGGCGGTGCCACCGGCCCACACACGGCCTTCGGCGATTTCCTGCACCTTTTCGATGGGCAGTTTACGTGATTGGGCAACAAGGCCGGTGAAGCGCGCATAAATATCTTCGACCGAGGCTTGGGCGAGCGCGTCAAATTCGGGCGAGAAGCCCTTGAACACATCCGGTTCCCCCGACAGCGGCGTGGTTTTAATGCCGTCGGCATTGACACCCCATTTGGCAAGCGTGCCTTCAAAACTGGGGATGACCCCGAACACGCCGATCGAGCCGGTGATGGTGTCGGGTTCTGCAAACACTTTATCGCCTGGCGTCGAGACCCAATAGCCACCGCTTGCCGCCAAGTTCGCCATCGAGACAACCACCGGCAATTTTCTGGCCTTGGCCTGCAAAATCGCCTGACGGATTTGTTCGGAGGCCAGCACCGATCCGCCCGGCGAATCGACGCGCAGCACAAGCGCCTTGACGCTGTCGTCCGCGACTGCCTTCATAATATGTTTGGCAACCGTATCACCGCCCGCGGTGCCGCTCGGTTGTTTGCCATCGACAATGGTGCCGACGACCGGAACTACCGCAATCGGCGTGCCGCTGGTAGGCGCGGGATTATTGTCCACCCAAGCCTTGTAAGGGATGGATTTGAACGCCCACGGCTTTTTGGTATCACTTGTGCCGGTCACTTCGGCAACACGGCGCGAAAAGGCGATTTTGTCGCCGAGCTTATCGACCAGCTTCATCGACAACGCGGCCTTGCCCATATCATTGTTAAAGCCTTTGGCGACCGTCACAGGGTCGGCCATATAGGCGTCAATCTGCGCCGAGGGCCGCGCTTTTTTGACCTGATCGAGCCATTGCGTCCACAGCACATCGGCATAAGCGCGCGTTGCTTCCTTGGCTTCGGGCGACATGTCGCTGCGCATGAACGGCTCGACCGCGCTCTTGAACGTGCCGACGCGATAGATATGCGCCTTCGCGCCCAACTGGTCGATCAGCCCTTTGAAATAAAGGTTCGACCCGCCTGGGCCGGTGATGACCGCTTGGCCGAAATCATTCATCCAGATTTCCGACGCATGGGCGGCGAGTTGATAGGCATCATCGGTATAAGCGGTGGCATAGGCAAAGACCGGCTTTTTCGCCGCGCGCACCTTGTCGATCGCTTGGCCGACATCGCCCAAGGTCACCTGACCGCCGCCCAGAAACGAATCAAGGTCGAGGACCACCGCTTTGACGCGTTTATCGGTCGCGGCGGTTTCGAGCGCGCGGATCACATCGCGGGCGCGATATTCCTGCGGCATATTCTCGCCGCCCTGAAGCGCGGTCATGAGGTCGATATCGGCGGGCTGTTCGGTAATCGTGCCTTTGAGTTTCAACACCAACGCGCCGTCGCTCACGATGCTAGGATTGGGCGTGCCGCGCAGAAAGCCGAACAGCATGACAAAGAAAACCAACAGGAAAAGGAGCGCGAGCGCATCCTTGATGCCAACCAATATGCGCCAGGCTTTGCCCATAAAGGCACGGTTGGAGCTTTTCGCTGCCCCCGCATCACGCGGCGCGCTTGCAGGAACGGAAGGGCGGGGGAGGGGCGCATCATGCGCAAGGCTGCTGTCGGTCATGAAACCCAAAATATGCCGGGACGCGCGCTAACACAAGGGCGTTTTAGGATATTAATACAGTTTGGGGTTTGGGGGGAAGGCTTGTGGAAACCACTGCCCACCCCACGCGCCTAAATTCGCTTACGCTCATTAAGGCTTTGTTGCCCCTCCCGCAGGCGGGAGGGGATGGCGTTGGCAATTCCTCTCCCGTTTGGCGCATCCTTTCTAGTTTGGCGCAACACAATTCCCCTCCCGCTTGCGGGAGGGGTTAGGGGTGGGTGTGTAAACCTCATGGGGCTGAAATTATAACTCCATCCCCCATCCTTATTTTTTCCCCCCCCTACACACGCTTGTCACATGCCGATGCTTCCTGCATGGCGGATCGCTTATGGATACAGTCGTTTACCCACCGCCCGAAAAGCTTGTTGCCGCGCCTGCCGGGTGGGGGGCGGAGTTTCGTGCGACGTTGGCGCTGGCTTGGCCGCTGGTGCTGGCGAACCTGTCGCAGACCGCGATTTACGCGACCGATGTGTTGCTCATCGGCAAGCTGGGCGCGACCGAATTGGCGGCATCGGCGCTCGCGACCAATTTGATTTCGGTGTTGCTGTTCACCGGCACCGGCCTTGTCACCGCTGTCGCCCCGCTTGTCGCGAGCGAGCTTGGTGCGCGCTCGAACAGCGTGCGCGAAGTGCGGCGCAGCGTGCGCATGGGGCTGTGGGCGGCAATCCTGTTCGCGCTCGCCGGCTGGCTGCTCTTGTGGAATGTCGAATGGATTTTGGTGAGATTGCTTGGCCAGGACCCTGTGCTGGCGGCCCATTCCGCAGAGTTTATGCGCTGGCTCCAATGGAGCCTGCTCCCCGCAATGGGCATTGTCGTGCTGCGGATTTTCGTCGCGGCGCTGGGTAAGCCCTTATGGGCGCTGCTCGTCGTATTGATCGGCGTGGGCGTCAATGCGGCGCTCAACTGGGCGCTGATTTTCGGCCATTGGGGCTTTCCCGCGCTTGGCCTGCAAGGGTCGGGCATTGCCAGCACCCTCACGACAACCTTCATGTTCCTCGTGCTGGCCGCCATTGTGCTGCTCCAGCGCAATTTCCGCCGCTACCATATTTTCGGGCGCTTTTTCCGGTGGGACGGTGAGCGGTTGCGCGAAATTTTCCGGCTCGGCACCCCGATTGCGCTGACCTTGGCGTTCGAGGTTACGGTATTTTCGGCAGCCGTCATGCTGATGGGCCTCATCAACACGACCTCGATTGCCGCCCATGCAGTGGCGCTGCAACTGGCCGCGATCAGCTTCATGGTGCCGCTCGGCATTTCGCAGGCGACCACGATCCGCGTCGGCATGGCCTATGGCGCCAAGGACCATGAATGGATTACGCGTGCAGGTTGGGCATCGTTTGTGCTGGCGATGGGCTTTATGGCGGTCGCCGCCGCGATCATGTGGCTATTCCCGCGCGAGCTGGTCGGCCTGTTCGTGGATGTGACCAAGCCCGGCAACCCTGAAGTTTTCGCACTGGCCGTGAGTTTCCTCGGCGTTGCGGCGATTTTCCAACTGGCAGATGGCGCGCAGGTCGTCGGCGCGGCGATGCTGCGCGGCCTTCACGATACCACCATCCCGATGATATATGCCGGGCTTGGCTATTGGCTGGTCGGCTTAGGGTCCGGTGCGGGATTGGCGTTCTGGGCCGGATGGGAAGGCGTGGGCGTATGGACCGGCCTCGCGCTCGGTCTCACCGCCGTATCCATCATGATGCTGACGCGCTGGTCGCGGAGGCAGCGGCTGGGGCTGTTGCCGTCGTCGCAGTTGCGGCCTTAGCCGATGCCGACTGATGGCATCTATGGCTAAGCTGTCTCAGCCTGCGGCGTAATTGTTCAACATCTTGTTCTGGCATCAAAAATGCTGTGGGCAAATTTGATGGCAGGGAAAGGTGGAAACACCAGCGAGGGCCATCTCCGGCTTGCAATATTTCGATACACGAATGAACAATCGCGTTACGTTGGGGGAGTATATCCAAAATATCTTTGGCAAGCTTTTTGGAAACTTTATCCCCGTCTTGAATCAAGGCGTTGAGTTTTTGCCCAAGACAGGCACCACTTGCTTTGCCGTTAGCAGCATTGCTGGACACCCAGATTTCCAATTCCGAGAATCCATCAAGAAGTTCGGAACGGAAAGCATGCGCCTTTCCTAACTCAACCAAAAACTCTGTATTCTCCTGCATATCTACCGTGTAACCGCAACAAGTTACCGAACCGTCAAAAGATTCTCCCATGTCGGACTTGACGCTGTCACATTGGCGAACCATATCGCGGCTCGTTAGCACTCAAGATTGTTGAGTGCCAAAAATCCATTTCATTTGCATCAGGCAAACAGAAAGCAAGGGAGCTTATTATGAAATTTCGTCCGTTGCACGACCGTGTGCTGGTCCGCCGTGTCGAGGCCGAGGAAAAGACCGCTGGCGGCATCATCATCCCCGACAATGCCAAGGAAAAGCCCGCTGAAGGCGAAGTAATCGCCGTTGGCGAAGGCGCTTACAATGAAGATGGCGACCGCATCAAGCCGGACGTCAAAACCGGCGACCGCGTGTTGTTCGGCAAATGGTCGGGCACCGAAATCAAGGTTGATGGCGAAGATCTGCTCATCATGAAAGAATCCGACATTCTCGGCATACTGGGCTGATTTAAATTTGCGTCATCCCCGGCTTGACCGGGGATCCATCTCCTGACCGGTCCGCTAGGCGACGCGCTCACGAGATGGATTCCCGCCTTCGCGGGAATGACGGGGTGAATTTTTGAAAGGACATTAAAATGGCTGCTAAAGACGTAAAATTCGGCCGCGACGCGCGCGAACGTATTTTGAAGGGCGTGGACGTCCTCGCCGACGCTGTGAAGGTCACGCTTGGCCCCAAGGGCCGCAACGTCGTTATCGACAAAAGCTTTGGCGCACCGCGCATCACCAAGGATGGTGTTTCGGTCGCCAAGGAAATCGAACTCAAGGACAAGTTCGAAAATATGGGCGCGCAGATGGTGCGCGAAGTCGCATCGAAGACCAACGACATCGCTGGTGACGGCACCACCACCGCGACCGTTCTTGCGCAAGCTATCGTGCGCGAAGGCATGAAGTCGGTGGCTGCGGGCATGAACCCGATGGACCTGAAGCGCGGCGTTGATCTGGCTGTCGGCAAGGTTGTTGCGGACATTCAGGGCCGTTCGAAGCCGGTTGCCGGTTCGTCGGAAATCGCGCAGGTCGGCACCATCTCGGCCAATGGCGACAAGGAAGTCGGCGAAAAAATTGCCGAAGCCATGGACAAGGTCGGCAAGGAAGGCGTGATCACGGTTGAAGAAGCCAAGGGTCTCGAATTTGAACTCGACGTTGTTGAAGGGATGCAGTTCGACCGCGGTTATCTGTCGCCTTACTTCATCACCAATCCGGAAAAGATGACGGTCGAACTGAACGACCCTTACATCCTCATCCACGAAAAGAAGCTGTCGAACCTGCAGGCCATGCTCCCGATTTTGGAAGCTGTGGTCCAGTCGGGCCGTCCGCTCCTCATCATCGCGGAAGATATTGAAGGCGAAGCTTTGGCGACCCTCGTGGTCAACAAGCTGCGCGGCGGCCTCAAGGTTGCTGCGGTTAAGGCGCCGGGCTTCGGCGACCGTCGCAAGGCGATGCTCGAAGATATTGCCATTCTCACCAAGGGTGAAATGGTTTCGGAAGACCTTGGCATCAAGCTGGAAAATGTCACGCTCGGTATGCTCGGTCAGGCCAAGCGCGTCACCATCGACAAGGATAACACCACCATCGTTGACGGTGCGGGTGACGAAGCTGCGATCAAGGGCCGCGTTGAAGCGATCCGTGCGCAGATCGAAAACACCACGTCCGATTATGACCGCGAAAAGCTGCAAGAGCGTCTCGCGAAACTTGCTGGCGGCGTGGCCGTGATCAAGGTTGGCGGCGCGACCGAGGTTGAAGTGAAGGAACGCAAGGACCGCGTCGACGATGCGCTCCATGCAACCCGCGCGGCCGTTGAAGAAGGCATCGTCCCCGGCGGCGGTACCGCGCTTCTTTACGCGACCAAGGCGCTTGACGGCGTCGATGGCGAAAATGACGACCAGACCCGCGGCGTGGACATTGTCCGTCGCTCGCTGTCGGCTCTTGTTCGCCAGATCGCGGAAAATGCGGGCCATGACGGCGCGGTCGTTTCGGGCAAGCTGCTCGATCAGGACGACAGCTCGTTCGGCTTTAACGCGGCAACCGAAGCCTATGAAAATCTGGTGTCGGCGGGCGTGATCGACCCGACCAAGGTTGTCCGCACCGCACTCCAGAATGCAGCATCGGTTGCTGGTCTGCTCATCACCACCGAAGCGGCTGTTTCGGAACTGCCCGAAGACAAGGCCCCGGCTATGCCGATGGGCGGCGGCATGGGCGGCATGGGCGGCATGGATTTCTAAAGACCTGTGCGCGGGTCGGCGACGTCCGGCCCGCTATCAGGCACAGGTCCGGCCGACGCGGCGGCGAAGCCGAGCGCGTTCGACGACACGGAATTTACTTCCGTGTCGGACCTGCCATCCAGCTATTCAATAAGAGGCCGGGAGGGAAACCTTCCGGCCTTTTTTGTTCGGGCGTGGGGGCCGCCGGTTCACCAAGGCGCAAGCCGCCATGTATTACGGCTTTCCTACCGGTCTTTTGTCTGCATCCTCATGTGTCCCACGGTGAAAATCGCGGGTCTTTGATATTGTTGATGGCAAGGTGCGGGGTATAAGGTCGGCGCAGTTTAAAGGCGTGATGGTGTGACTCTATGCGACTTTAAGGAAGGGGACGGGACGCGGTTATGATGATATTGGCCCTTGCATTGGCAGCCGGACAGGCGCCGGTTTCTGCCGATACACCTGCCGCCACGCCACCCGTCTGCGGCTATGAAATCATACGCGACTATCCGCATGATCCGCGCAGTTTTACGCAAGGCCTGTTCTTCCATGACGGGCATTTATATGAAAGCACGGGGCAGTTGGGGCAATCGCGGGTGGCGCGGGTGGATCTGGAAACCGGTAAAGTGCTGGCCGAACGGCGGCTCCCCGCTGACCAGTTTGGCGAAGGGTCGGTGCGCTGGAAGGACCAGATCATTTCGGTCACCTGGCAAAATGGCGTCGGCCATCGCTGGCGGCTTAAGGATTTAAAGCCACTGGGCAGTTTTCGCTATGCAGGCGAGGGCTGGGGGCTGGCGCTGCTGGACGGGCAATTGGTGTGGAGCGATGGCAGCGCGACCTTGCGCTTTTTGGACCCTGCAACGATGGCCGAGCAGCGCCGCGTGACGGTCACCTATGCCGGGCGTCCGCTCGCCATGCTCAACGAGTTGGAGGCGATTGACGGCGAGATTTGGGCGAATATCTGGATGAGCGAGCTGATTGCGCGGATTGACCCGGCCAGCGGCAAGGTGAGGCGCATCGTCAATCTCGCAGGCCTCAGGGCCGCGTCGGGTGCGCGCGGGATGGATGGGGTGCTGAACGGCATTGCGTGGGACGCGCACGGCAAAAGGCTGTTCGTCACCGGCAAAAACTGGCCGAAATTATACGAGATCAAGCTGACTGGCTGTTGAGATAGGGCGGCGGCGGGCTTCCGTTTTTGGAAGGACGCCGCGGGGCTTATTGCTGCTTGTCCGCTGCCTTGGGCTGGCTGGCCCTTCCGATGCCGCCAAGCGAAGGGCGGGTAGCGGGGGCGGGTTGGGGTTGTGTTTCGGCTTGTCCCTGCGGCTTACCCTGTGGCGGGATGCTTGCCGAGGTTGGCGATGCAGCCCCAACGGGCGGAGCCGGAGCTTTGGGTCGCACGTCCAGCTCTGCGGCGGCGGCGTCCAGTTCCTTATTTTCGCCGATGGTCAACCCGCCCTGACCCGGATCATTTTCGTGGCGCAGGCACCCTGTAAGCGCGAGCAGGCACAGCGCCCCGCCAAGCGGGAGGGCAAGAAAGGCGCGCACGGAAAAGGTCATGGTCCCAAGGCTTATTGCTTTTGCTCCAAATAGCAAGCGGGTGCGCGATGGCGGTCATGGGACCGGTCCCACAGTCAAGAAAGGATGCTTAAAAAACCGTCTGCGAAAACGGAGATTAAAAGAAAACGGGCATTAAAAAAGGGCCGCCTCTTGCGAGACGACCCCTCTTTAATTCGAAAAAACGAAAAGTAAGAAACTTACTTCTTGATTTCTTCAGCAGTTGCCTTCGCAGCGTCGCCAGCGGCGTCAACAGCCGAAGCAGCAGCGTCCTTAGCCGAGTCACCAGCCTTGGCAGCAGCGTCCTTGGCGTCGCCAGCAGCAGCCTTCGCGGTGTCAGCAGCAGCGTCAGCACCAGCAACAGCAGCGTCGGCACCAGCAGCAGCAGCGTCACCAGCAGCGTCGCCAGCAGCAGCAGCAGCGTCTACAGCCGAGTCAGCGGCGGTGTCAGCCGAAGCAGCAGCAGCGTTGGCGTCAGCAGCAGCCTGGTCAGCAGCGGGCTGCGAGCAAGCAGCGAGGCCGAGCGAAGCAGCGAGAACGAGCGAAAGAGAAATCGACTTGGTCATTTGGGAACACCCCTAATACAAGAGAAAAACCGTTGCAGGCAGAGGGAAGGGTAAGCAAAGCCGCCTCCCCGCGTCCAGCAAACCGGTCCCTAACGACTCGTGATTCAACATGCAATGGCACTTTTTTTGCTACTCGCCGCATTTTTTTCGCGACATTGCAAATTTATGACCAAGTCCAAGCTTTCTGCCACTTTTCCTCCATTGACCACATATAAAGAATTCTTTATATCTTAAACAATCATGACCCAATTGATAGACATTCTCCGGTCGCTGGCGGACCCCACAAGGCTGCGAATCATCGCATTGCTGCGTGTTTTGGAGCTTTCGGTCGGGGAAATCGCGCAAATATTGGAGCAGAGCCAGCCGCGCGTTTCGCGCCATGTCCGCATCCTCGCCGAAGCGGGACTGGTCGAGCGGCGTAAGGAAGGAAGCTGGGTTTTTCTGCGTTTATCGCCGGGAAAGGCGACAGATGCGTTGCGTGAATTTCTGGGCGCTGTGCCTTTGTCGGCGGCGGAACAGAATATTGTCGATCTTGACCTTGTTGCGCTGCGCACGGTGCAGGCCGAGCGTGCGGCGGCGGCGAGCCGCTATTTTGCCGACCATGCCGAACAATGGGACGCGATCCGCTCGCTCCATGTTGCCGAAGCCGAAGTTGAACAGGCGATGTTGCGCCTGATGCAGAACCGCCGCTTGGGCCATGTGCTCGATGTCGGCACGGGGACGGGGCGGGTGGCCGAACTGTTCGCGCCGTCCGCGCGCCGCGTGACCGCGCTTGACCGCAGCCCCGAAATGCTCCGTCTCGCCCGCGCGCGCCTCACCGCGCATGACTGGCCGGTCGAATTATTGCAGGGCGATTTTTATGCGCTGCCCTTGGGAGCCGAAAGCGCGGACACGATCATCTTCCATCAGGTGCTCCATTATGCGCAGGCCCCCGATCAGGTGATTGCCGAAGCCGCGCGCGTGCTGCGCCCCGGCGGCCATATCCTGATTGTCGATTTCGCCTCGCACGACCGCGAAGAATTGCGCACCCGCGATGCCCATGCGCGTCTCGGCTTTTCCGATGCGCAAATTCGCGGCTGGTTTGCCTCGACCGGCTTGCTGGTCGAAGCGAGCGACGCGCTGAGCGGGGGCGAACTCACCGTGCGCCTGTGGCTTGGCCGCCGCCGTTCCGACGATAATCCCGCCCGCCAAGAAGAAGCGTTGCGTAACGCTGCCTGACTCCGGAGATAATGTATATGAAACGCCCGCCGAACACTCCCCTCTCCGAACAATATCGCGCCAATGCGAGCCCGCTTTTTGCAGGACTTGGCGGCGATATTGATGTGAGCTTCGAATTTTTCCCGCCCAAGACGGAGAAAATGGAAGCGCAATTATGGGACACGTTCGATACGCTCGCGCCTTTGGGCCCGAAATTTGTCTCGGTGACTTATGGCGCTGGCGGCACAACGCGCGAGCGCACCCATGCAACGGTCGCCAAAATTGCGCGTGACACTATTATTCCGGCGGCGGCGCACCTTACTTGTGTCGAAGCGAGCAAGGACGAGATTGCCGAGGTCGCCCATGCTTATTGGGAAGCGGGCGTGCGCCACATCGTCGCGCTGCGTGGTGATGCTCCGGCGGGCGGCAAATTTGTCGCGCATCCGGACGGCTATAATAATGCCGCCGAACTGGTGGCGGGATTGAAGGCGCTGCATGATTTTGAAATTTCGGTCGCCGCCTATCCGGAGGTCCATCCCGATGCCGATTGCGCGGACAGCGATATGGATAATCTGAAGCGCAAGCTCGATGCAGGCGCGACCCGCGCGATCACCCAATTTTTCTACACGCCCGACGCTTATTTCCGCTTCCGTGATGCGAGCGCGGCGGCAGGGATTACGGCGGATATCGTGCCGGGCATTATGCCGGTGTCGAACTTTGCGGCAATCCAGCGCATGTCGGCGATGTGCGGCACCGAAATTCCGGTGTGGATGGCGGGGCTGTTCGACGGTCTTGATGACCACCCGCAAGCGCGCCAGCTTGTATCGGCAACGGTTGCCGCTGAAATGTGCCGCCGTCTTTATGCGGGCGGCGTGCGCAATTTCCATTTCTACACCTTGAACCGGGCGGAGCTGAGCTATGCGATTTGTCATCTGCTCGGCCTGCGTCCGCACCAACACTCTTCGGGAGCAAGCCTATGAGCATCCGCGAAACCTTATTGAATGAAGCCAAAAAGCGCGTGCTGCTCACCGACGGCGCGTTCGGCACCCAGATCCAGAATTACAAGCTGGCCGAAGAAGATTATGCCGGGGATTTGGGCCTCAGCCACGATCAAAAGGGCAATAATGACATATTGGCACTGACCAAGCCGGAGGTGATCGACACGATTACCCGCGCCTATCTCGAGGCGGGATCGGATATGGTTTCGACCAATACGTTCAGCGCCAATGTCATCAGCCAGGCCGATTATGGCGCGGAACATCTGGTCAAGGAAATCAACATTGCCTCGGCGCAAATTGCGCGCAAGGCGGCGGATGATTTTGCCGCGAAAGATGGCAAGCCCCGCTTTGTCGCGGGCGCTATCGGCCCGACCAACAAGACATTGTCGCTGTCACCCGATGTCAACGACCCCGGCTATCGCGAGATTGATTTCGACTATCTTGTCGCGGTTTATCGCGAGCAGGTCGAAGCCTTGGTCGAAGGGGGCGTCGATTTCATCCTCATTGAAACCGTGTTCGATACGCTGAATGCCAAAGCGGGCGTGATGGCGGTGCGCGAGGCGGAAGCCGCACTGGGGCGCGAAATTCCGATGATGATCTCGATGACCTTGACCGACCTTTCGGGCCGTAACCTGTCGGGCCATACGGTCGAGGCTTTCTGGTATGCCGTGCGCCATGCCAAGCCGATCACCATCGGCCTCAACTGTTCGTTCGGCGCGGACCAACTTCGCCCGCATGTGCAAGTGCTGGCCAATCTCGCCGACACGCTCATCATGGTCTATCCCAATGCAGGGCTTCCCAATGAGTTGGGCGAATATGACGAATTGCCCGACCAGACGGCGGCGCTTGTCAAGGAATGGGCGGATAAGGGGCAGGTCAACATCCTCGGCGGCTGCTGCGGTTCCAGCCCCGCGCATATCGCTGCTATGGCCAAGGCTGTCGCAAACCTGCCACCGCGTACGCTGCCCGATATCGCCGTCAAAACCCGCCTTGCCGGCTTAGAGCCGATGATGGTGCCTGCGTGAATTTTTCCCCGTCATTCCCGCGAAAGCGGGAATCCATCCCCGGACCCGTATTTTAAATCGATGGGTAACGAGATGGATCCCCGGTCAAGCCGGGGATGACGATATTAAAGAAGTAAAGAATATGACCGACCAACCTGTCCGCACCGCAACTTTCGTCAATGTCGGCGAGCGCACCAATGTGACCGGCTCTGCCGCGTTCAAGAAACTCATCATGGCTGATGATTATGCCAAGGCGGTCGAAGTCGCGCGGCAACAGGTTGAAAATGGTGCGCAAGTTATCGACGTAAACATGGACGAAGGGTTGCTCGACGCCGAAAAGGCGATGACGACTTTCCTGAAGCTTATCGCTGCCGAACCGGACATTGCGCGGGTGCCGGTGATGATCGACTCATCCAAATGGACCGTCATCGAAGCAGGTCTCAAATGCGTATCGGGCAAGCCCATCGTCAACTCCATCTCGATGAAGGAAGGCGAAGCGCAATTCTTGGAACATGCGCGCAAATGTATGGATTATGGCGCGGCGGTTGTCGTCATGGCGTTTGACGAAGTAGGGCAGGCGGACACGCAGCAACGCAAGGTCGAAATTTGCGAACGCGCTTATAAGCTCCTCACCGGCATCGGTTTCCCGCCTGAAGACATCATCTTCGACCCCAATGTGTTCGCGGTCGCCACCGGCATCGAAGAACATAATAATTACGGCGTCGATTTTATCGAAGCGACGCGGGAGATCAAGAAACGCTGCCCGCACGTCCATATTTCGGGCGGGCTTTCCAACCTGTCGTTCAGCTTCCGCGGCAATGAGCCGGTACGCCGCGCGATGCACTCGGTGTTCCTCTATCATGCCATTCCGGCAGGGATGGATATGGGCATCGTCAATGCGGGGCAGTTGGACGTCTATGACACGATTGATCCCGAATTGCGCGAAGCGTGCGAGGATGTAATTCTCAACCGGCCGCAACGCAAAGATGACGAAACCCCGACCGAGCGGCTGATCGCTTTGGCCGAGAAGTTCAAGGGCACCGATGCTGCGGCAGAAAAGGCGGCTGAAGAATGGCGTGGCTGGACCGTCACCAAGCGCATTGAACATGCGCTCGTCAAAGGCATTGACGCGCATATCGTCGCCGACACCGAAGAAGCCCGCGCCGCGCTTGCTGACTCCGGTGGCCGTCCTATCGAGGTCATTGAAGGCCCGCTGATGGACGGGATGAATGTCGTTGGCGACCTGTTCGGCTCGGGCAAAATGTTCCTGCCCCAAGTGGTCAAATCCGCGCGCGTGATGAAAAAGGCGGTCGCGCACCTCATCCCCTTCATCGAAGCGGAAAAGGAAGAAGGCGCGAAAGCCAAGGGCCGCATCATCATGGCGACGGTCAAGGGCGATGTGCATGACATCGGCAAAAATATCGTCGGCGTCGTCCTCCAATGTAATGGTTATGAAGTGATCGACATGGGCGTGATGGTACCCTGGACCGACATCCTCAAGGCCGCGAATGAAAATGATGCGGACATGATCGGCCTGTCCGGCCTTATCACGCCGTCCTTGGACGAGATGGTGACGGTCGCCGAAGAAATGCAGCGGGCGGGCATGACCATGCCGCTCCTCATCGGCGGCGCGACGACCAGCCGCGTCCATACCGCGCTCAGGATTGATCCGGCCTATACAGGGCCGGTCATCCATGTGCTCGACGCAAGCCGTGCGGTCGGCGTGGCCTCGCAACTCCTGTCGGATACGCAGGCAGAAGGCTTTATCGGTTCGACCGCGGCAGAATATGAAAAAATCCGCGTGGCGCGCGCGAATAAGGGGCAGTCAGAACTGCTGCCCATTGGCGTCGCGCGCGACAATGGTTTTGACGCCGATATGAGCCTTAAGCCGCCCATGCCGAAACAGCCGGGCATCCATATCTTCCCCGATTGGGATTTGGCGAAGCTGCGCGAATATATCGACTGGACGCCTTTCTTCCGCGCATGGGAGTTGGCGGGGGTTTATCCCGCCATTCTCGATGACAAGATTGTCGGCGAAAGCGCGCGTTCGCTATTTGCCGATGCCAATAAGATGCTCGACACGCTGATTGCGGAAAAATGGCTGACCGCGCGCGGTGTAGTCGGGCTATGGCCGTGCCGTCGCCAGGGCGATGACATCATCGTCCATGTCGAGGATGAAAAGCATGTGACCCTTCCCATGCTGCGCCAGCAAATCGCCAAGCGCGAAGGCCGCGCCAATATGTGTCTTGCCGATTTTATCAGCAAGGATGGAGACTGGATAGGTGGCTTTGCGGTGTCGCTCCACGGTATCGAACCGCATCTGGCGCGCTTCAAAAATGCGATTGATGATTATTCGGATATTTTGCTGAAGGCCTTGGCGGACCGCTTTGCCGAAGCCTTTGCCGAAGCCTTGCACCAGCATGTGCGCACGAGCCTTTGGGGCTATGCCGAAGGGGAGCAGCTCACCAACGAGGCGCTTATCAAGGAAGAATATCGCGGCATCCGCCCCGCGCCCGGCTATCCGGCCTGCCCGGAACATAGTTTGAAGCCCTTGCTCTTCAACATGCTCGACGCGCATCATGCGACGGGGATTTCCTTGACCGACAGCTTCGCCATGCTACCGACCGCAGCCGTTTCGGGCTTCTATTTCGGTCATCCGCAAGCTGAATATTTTGGCGTCGCCCGCGTCGGGCAAGACCAGCTTGAAGATTATGCCGTACGCCGCGGTGTCGATGTGGAAACAGCGACCCGCTGGCTGCGGCCTAATCTGGATTGATGGCAAATTCCTTCCCCCTTGATGGGGGAAGGAGGATGCTCCACCCGATGATAGTTACTCGACTCCCTTTCCTCCGTCCGGCATAATCGCCCGTAAACCGAAAGGAATCCCTATGCCCCGCTTGCTGCCAGCCCTTCTTGCCGGAACGCTTATTCTGACCGCCAGTCCGCTGGCGTCTCAGGGGGTGGACCAGCCTTTCTCGCTGGAAGGGTCGGGGCAGAAATTTTCGCGGCTTCAGGATGCGGTCAATGCGATTGGCGAGGACACAGGGACCATTCTTGTCGCCCCCGGCACTTGGCGCGATTGCGCGGTGCAGGGTGCAGGGGACGTAACCTATAAAGCCGTCGAACCCGGCACCGCCATTTTTGACCGGCGGGCGTGCGAGGATAAAGCGGCGCTGGTCTTGCGCGGGCGCAGCGCGAGCGTTGACGGGCTGATCTTCCAGAATATGAAAGTGCCGGACGCCAACGGGGCGGGCATCCGGCTCGAAAAAGGTGACCTTACCGTGCGCAATACGACCTTCCGCGAAAGCGAGCAGGGGATTTTGACCGCGGCGGACCCTAATGGCAGCATCCTTATCGAACGCTCGACCTTTTCGCGGCTGGGGCGCTGTGACCGGGGCCTGTCATGCGCGCACAGCATCTATATCGGCGATTATGGCGCGCTCACCATCCGCAAGTCGCGCTTTGAAAAAGGCAATGGCGGCCATTATGTCAAAAGCCATGCCGCGCGTATCGAGGTCACGGATTCCACCTTTGACGATGTGCAGGGCAGCACCACCAACTATATGATCGACCTGCCAGTGGGCGCGAGCGGCCTTATCGCGCGCAACCTGTTTGTGCAGGGCGAAAATAAGGAAAACCATTCCGCCTTCATCACGGTTGCACCAGAGGGGCGTAAACGCGATTCATCGGGCCTGAAAATCGTCGACAATGACGCACGCATCGCCCCCGGCATCAACCGAACCTCGGCCTTTGTCGCCAATTGGACGGGGGATGCGGTGCAAATCGGCGCGAATAAGTTAGGGCCCGGCCTTACCAAATTGGATGAGCGGTGAGGGGGGCAACAACGCTTCCCTCAAAACCTCTATATTTCCAAAATCGTTAGCTCGTAAGCCTCCCCAAAACCGCTAGCCCTGAGCTTGTCGAAGGGCGGCCATAAGGTGGGCGCAAGACTGAGAAACGTCCTTCGACAAGCTCAGGACTAGCGGGGAATAGATAGGATTTGGCTTAATAGCGCGCCGAAACAGGCAATGCGCGCCTTACTTACACGTGGTCCCCGGCCCGTTATCCAGATCAAGGCAGCGGCCATCAATTTTGCTTATATCCACCGGCAGTCCGATAAGCGCGGCGAGGGTTGGCATGATGTCGGCGGTGCTGACCGGCTGCGGCTGTTCGAACGGCGCGAGGCCTTTATACCAGAAAGCCAGCGCCACGCGGCGGTCATAGTCCCACGGGCTGCCATGGGTCGCGACCGCCCCGCCTGCGCGCACCGTGCCGATCGGCGTAATGCGCGGCTTTAACATGATGAGGAAATCGCCCGACCGCTGTGCATTGAAGGACGCCCGCGCGCGTTCGGCAAGGCTCCATTCGCGCGGCGATCCGGTCGGCATCGGCATGGCGGCAAGCTCGGCATAGGTGAAGGTCGCGGCCACTTGCGGATCGGCCTTCACATAAGCGAGCGCGGCGGCGAGCGCCTTTTGCCGGTTCTTGCCGGTGATCGCGGGATTGAGATACACTTCGCCCGACGCGGTTTCGACCGCATTTTCCGGCAGCGTCAATTTCGTGCGCGCGGCAATCGCTTCTGTGATCGCCTTGCGGCTCAAGGTCGGCTGGACGCGGGTGGCATCCGTCATCCCTTGCTGGCGCGCGCGTTCGGGCGTGTCGAGTCCGCCGTGGTCGGCGCTCAGCACGACCGCATAATCGATGCCCTTGGCGTCGAGATGGTCGAAAAATTGCTTGAGCCTCGCATCGACTTCGGAAAGCTGGATGCACATTTCAACGCCTTCGGTGCCAAAGCCGTGGCCGACATAATCGGTGGCGGACAGGCTGACCGAGAGCATATCGGTTTGCGGGCCTTGGCCGAGTTTCATCTCGTCCACCACGGCGGTCGCAAGGTCGAGCGTGGCCTTGTCGAAATCGGGGGAAGCGCGGAACGCTTTGGCATCGCCTGCCTTGCGTTCAAAGCGCCAGCGCCCGACACTATAGTCGGCGGATACCGGCACCGCATGGTCGCGGCTCGCGCAATGGGCGGGGAGTGCACTGGCCACGCGCGGAGCGGCAAGGCTTTGCCCCAATCTCTGGTTGAACCCGGCGAGCAGCGGCAAGGGGGTGCGTCCCGGAAGCGTGGTAAAGCCGGTCTTGCCATTCCAATAATAGACTTGCTGGACGGTCTTGCCGCCCATCATCAGCGCGCCGCGATCCTTGCCCGATATCGCAACATTGCGGGTGCGCGGGTCAGCCGCAACCATGTGCTCGCCTAAGGTAGGCATCAGCAACATATTGGGCGAGGTGTAGTAATCCGATCCTTCAGGAGCCGGTCGGCTCGCATCTTCCGAACAATAGATTTCCTTATTTTTGCGCGGGAGCGACCAATCAATCCAGTCATTGGCGATGATGCCGGTGCGGCCCGGAAAGCTTCCGGTCAGCAAGGTCGAGTGGCCGGGGCAGGTTTCGGTCGCGGCATGGCCTTGGAAAGCGGCGGAAAAGACCGCGCCGTCAGCCATGCGTTTCAATCCGCCGGTAAAATGCTGGCGATATTCGGTGAATAAGTCGCCCGAAAACTGGTCCATCGAAATGGCAAGGATGAGCGTCGGACGCGGCGCCACCGTCGGGGTTGCGGGTGAGGACGTGGTGGCAACTGGCGCAGCGGGTGCAGGGGCGGCAGGGCTGGGCACCGCCTGTTTCTGTTGTGCGCTTGCGGGCAGGGCCGCGACCATTGCCAAAAACGCTACGCTACCGACCAAGCCGAACCTGTTCATGGGGATGCCCTTCCTTTTTTCCCTGCTGTCTCTTTGCGCCTTTGGGCCTATAGAGCAGACCATGCAACTGCGAAACCATTCTGTGCCTTTTCATTGTGACGCCTTATTGACGATTGGGCTGACGATTATGTCGCCCATGATGCGCGCGCTATCTGTTTTGGTGGCGGCAGCGTTAGCGGGCGCGGCTCTTCTGGTGCTCGCTCCGCAACCGGCCCAAGCCCAGCTTGGCGGCGGCTATGAGCGGCATCTGGCAGGCCAGCTTGTCGCCGAAACCCATAGCCCCGCGCCGGGCGACACAATGATGCTCGCTTTCCATATGCGCCCCGATGCGGGCTGGCATGGCTATTGGGAAAATCCCGGTGATGCGGGGCTGGGCATGTCCGTGGAGTGGAGCTTACCGGACGGCGTGAGCGCAGGGTCGCTCCAATATCCGGTGCCGGGGACACTCATCCTGTCAGGCCTGATGAACCATGTATATGAGCGCGATTATGCGGTGCTGGTGCCGGTCACGATCCCTGCCAATGTTGCCAAGGGCATGGTGTTGCTGGTGCGGGTAAAGGCATCGGCGCTGGTGTGCGACGATAAATTATGCTTGCCGCAAGATTTCAGCCTCGCCACCGAATTAACCGTCGGCGACGGTGCAGTATCGCCTGAAGCGCGCGCGCAATTTGACGGCTGGCGCGCGAAATTGCCGCGGCCTTTAACCCTTGGCCCACGCGATGCACTCTATGAACTGTCGGCGGACACGCTCAAGATTGGCGTCAAACTGCCGCAAAGCCTGACGCTCGATAGCCCGCATCTGTTCGCTGCGACCACCGATGTGATCGACTATGCTGCGCCCCAGCGTTTCTACCGGAGCGGCGATTGGCTGGTGATGGAGGGCAAGCCCAATGTGACGCCGGGCGTGACCATCGAGGGCTTGGACAACCTCCTCAAAATCGCGCCCGACACCGGCCTGCGCTTCAACGCGCAGCCTGCCAAAGCGGGCGAACTTCCCGCAAGTGGAATGACGGTGGGGGGGGCGAGCGCAGGCGGCACGTTCGATGCCAAGCTGTTGCTTCTCGCACTGGGCGGCGCGATTATCGGCGGGTTGCTGCTCAACATCATGCCGTGCGTGTTTCCGATCCTGAGCCTCAAAGCGATCAGCATCGCGCGGGCAGGCGGCGACCAATCGACGGTGCGCCGCGAGGCTTGGGCTTATGCGGCGGGCGTGGTCGCGGTGTGCTTGGCGCTCGGCCTCGTCATTTTGGGTTTGCGCGCAGGCGGCGAGCAGGTCGGCTGGGCGTTCCAGTTGCAAAATCCTGTGATGGTGTTCCTGCTGCTCTTGCTGGTCGCAGGGATTACCGCAAATCTTGCCGGATTGTTCGAACTTGGCGGGCCAAGTTTTACCGGTAGCGGCCAACAACGTGGCGGCACCGGCGGAGCGTTCCTCACCGGCGCACTTGCGGCGATTGTTGCAACGCCTTGCACGGGGCCGTTTATGGGCGCGGCCTTGGGCGCAACGATGGTGCTGCCGGGCTGGGCGGCGTTCGTCATTTTCGGCGGGTTGGGTGTCGGCATTGCGCTCCCCTTCCTCCTCATCGCCTATAGCGAGACTTTACGCGCGCGCCTTCCCAAGCCGGGACCGTGGATGGAAACATTCCGCCATTGGATGGCGGTGCCGATGGCGTTGACCTTGCTCGCGCTTGGTTGGCTGCTGTGGCGCATGGCGGGCGATGCCGGGTTGATGGCGGCGATTCTTGGCGCACTTATCGTTGGCCTCTTCGCATTCGTGTATGGCCGAAGCCAGCGACAGGGCAAAAGGCTTGGCCCCGTCCTTCTTGCCTTGCTGGTGCTGAGCGCCGCGATGGGCGCGATGCTGGTCAGGGGCCATGCGCCGGTCGAAGCGGGCAAGGCCAGTCTTGCAGGCGCGCCCTATAGCGAAACCGCACTCGCCGCGGCGCGCGCGTCGGGCAAGCCGGTGTTCGTCTATTTCACCGCCGACTGGTGCGTCACCTGCAAGATTAACGAGGGCGCGGCGATCAACCGCAGCGATACCGAAGCCGCGTTCAAGGCGGCAGGTGTCACGGTGCTGGTCGGCGACTGGACCGACGGCAATGCCGACATCACCCGCGCACTCGCCGCGCAAGGCCGTAACAGTGTGCCGCTTTACCTATGGTATCGCCCCGGCGCTGACCAACCCGAAGTCCTGCCACAAATCCTCACCGTGTCGATGCTGACCGACCGCGCGAAGGGTAAATGATGGCCAAGCAACGCGTGGACCAGATGCTCGTTGATCGCGGCCTTGTCGAAAGCCGCACGCGCGCGCAGGCGCTCATCATGGCGGGGCTGGTCTTTGCGGGCGAACAGGGCGACCGTCGGGTGGACAAGCCGGGGTTGCAACTGGCCGAGGATACGCCGCTTCTCGTCAAAGGCCGCGACCATCCTTGGGTATCGCGCGGGGGCCTGAAACTCGACCATGCGCTCCAGCATTTCGCTTGGGATATTAGCGGCGCGGTGGCGATAGATGTGGGCAGTTCAACCGGCGGCTTTACCGACGTGATGCTGTCGCGCGGCGCGGCCAAAGTTTATGCGGTCGATAGCGGCACCAACCAGCTTGCCTGGGCTTTGCGCCAGGATCCGCGCGTCGTCGTCCACGAACAAACCAGCGCGAGGCTGCTCACCGATACATATATTCCCGAAAGTGTTGACCTTATTGTATGCGACGCAAGCTTCATCGCGCTCTCTAAAGTGCTGGAAGTCCCATTACGCTTTGCCAAACAGGGCGCACGGCTCATGGCCCTCATCAAACCCCAATTCGAAGCCGAACGCCACGAAATCGGCAAAAAGGGCGTGGTACGCGATACGGCGGTGCATGAGCGCGTATGCAGCGACGTCGCCACATGGTTAGAGAACCAAGGCTGGAGCGTCGACGGCATTGTCGAAAGCCCGATCACGGGGCCGGAGGGCAATGTCGAATTTTTGATCGCGGCGGGGAAGGGGTGAGCGGCTGAGCCTCTCGTTTCCTTTCGGGTGAGGTCGGCTTTTTTCAAAAGATTCACGCGGAGGCGCGAAGGCGCGAAGATCTGGGACTTTGCGGGGTGCGGAGGTATATAAGGAATGAGGGTCTCGCAGGGGCGCAGAGAATAGAGAGGGCGCGAAGGGTTTGAATTAAAGCGGATGTGTTTGGATTTAGCGTTTGGATTAAAAAATCCGTTCATGCTGAGTAGGCCGCAGGCCGTATCGAAGCACCTTGCTTCTCGCCCGATAATGACCCTTCGATACGCCTCCTTGCGGAGGCTACTCAGGGCGAACGGGGGAGGGATTATCCTTATTTCTCTGCGACCTCTCTATTCTCTGCGCCTCTGCGCGAACCAAATAGCTTCCGCTTCTCTCAGCCTCCGCGCGCATCAAAATCCCGCATATCCTTCCAGCCAGCCCGCTTCCCTCAAACAAAAAACCCCGGCCATTGTAGACCGGGGCTCTATGAAAAGCGAAAAGCTTGTCCGACCTTAGACGGTCAGTTCCTTTTCGATTTTGCTCAGCTTGAAGCGGGCCATAGCGAGGTTGGCCTTCGCCTTGTCCAGCACGAGGTAAACGAACAGGCCCTTGCCCGATTCCGAGGTCACGGGGCGGATGAGGTGATATTGGCTGTCGAGCGTGATCAGCACATCTTCAATATTTTCCTTAAGGCCGAGTTCGCGCATCGTGTCATATTTGGCGCGCATCACATTGGTGTTACCAGCGGCGGCAACTTCAAGGTTCAGACCCTTTGCGCTACCGGCGGTCGCAAGCGCCATACCGCTCGCCTGGTCAACGAGGGCAACCGCCATCGAGCCGTCAATTTCAAGACATTCGTTCAATTTAACTTCATAAGACATAATATTTTTCCTTTCTGAAATAGATGATTTTTTCGGCATATTTTCATTATCCTGATGGGCAACCGGCACCGCGTTTCGCTCTGGAGAAGGTTGTCCTGCTTTCGGCTCCGCTCCGTCTTTTTTCGGCTTCTTTTTCTTGGTCTGGAGTGGACTGGCATCGTGGGCCACAGGGGTTGTGCTGTGGGCCGAAACACCCTCCTTCCAATTAATAACGCCCAGCGCGCTATCAATGGTGTCGCCATCGGACGAACAGGGCAGGAGGATGCCACGATAAAGGAGCAGCTTTTCGGCTTCGTTCACGAATTCCGCTTCGAAGCCGACGGGCGCACGGTTGGCCACGGTCTGCATATAATGGTCGGTGAGCCGCGACAGGATCGAGCGGCTGGGGACGGATTGAAGGTCTGAAGGCATGGCGTCGAGGTCTGCCTCGTTCATCACCTTGCGCCCGACATATTTGATGGCAGCATCGTCCAGATCATCGGAAAATTGCATCAAGACAGCGTGCTGGCCAAAATCGCCCATGCCGGTGCGCAAGATGGTCTGCGCATCGGGGAAACGGCCATTGTCGAACAGCTCGGCCCACATATTATAGGCGACAAGGTGCATCCGGCGTTCGGTCGCCGATGCGTCAACCGCATCCGCTCCCCCGCTGGCAGTCCCTAAGTCTGCAACGCCTTCATGTGCCACTGTCGATGAACCCTTGATCTACTTGAAATGATTAGCTGTCTTGAACGCTTCTTTGCCGCCCGGTTGTTAAAATGGAGTTAAGCGAAATCGCTTTTACGTTGTGTTACAACGACATGGGCGCTGCGGGATAACAGGAGCAGAACAAGGCTCGACAGGACCGCAGATGCGCGGTAGCACGGCAAAAAGGGCCGCTTTTCCTATGAATGAAATCGCCTCGACCGGTCAGTTGAAAATGTCGCTCGCGCGCTGGGTGATTGTGCTTGCGCCTTTGCTTATGCTGCTGGGCATTTTGTCCGGACTTATGGGCGGGAGCGGAGATAGCAACCGCTGGTATCAATCGCTCGCCAAGCCGGGTTTCATTCCGCCGGGATGGCTGTTCGGCGTGGTGTGGCCGCTACTCTATATCCTGCAAGCCTTTGCGCTCGCGCTGGTCTTCGATGCGCGCGGTGCACCCAAACGGGGCCGTGCGGTCATGCTCTTCATTATACAATTCGGCTTGGGCTTGCTGTGGACACCGCTCTTTTTTGCCGCGCATAAAGTGGAGGCGGCCAGTTGGGTGGCGCTGGCAATGGTGGTGAGCGCCTTGGCGGCAATGCTGGCTTTCTGGCGCATCCGGTCCAAAGCGGGATTGTTGATGGTGCCGCTTCTTTTATGGCTGGTTTTTGCGTGCGTAATGACTTTCTCGCTTGCGCGGCTCAATCCCGACGCCGAAAGGCTTCACAATCCCGTTGCGCGCACCCACATAGGGGCGGCATCTTCTTGAATGACGGGGCGCAATGCCCTTGCCGGAGTGACTTATATGCAATCGCAGAACCGATTTTTCGATGACCTCGCCAAGATTTTGAACGGCGCAGCAGGGACTTTTGCCGGTATGGGCCGCGAGGCCGAAGCCAATGCGCGCGAACGCTTCCGCGAATTTGTCGGCGGTGCGGATTTTGTGACGCGCGAGGAATTTAACGCGGTGAAGCAGCTCGCCGCTGCAGCCCGCGCCGAAGCCGATGCGCTCAAAGCCCGCGTCGAAGCGTTGGAAGCCGGACAAAAAGGCACGTCTGCGCCCAAGGCGGCGGCCAAACCCGCTGCGGCTGCGGTCAAACCGCGCGCAAAAGCGGCCCCCAAGGCGGCGGCAAAGCCTGCACCTGCGGCCAAAAAATAAGACATTAGGCGGCGCGCTTGCCGCCCCGTCTGCCGCATCATAGCCACCGGCAAAACGCGCGCCGCTTGTCAAGCGGCGGCACAGTTGCGACAAGCACGGATAAGCACCGTGCGAGTCGCGCCTGCTTGGAGCCTGTTTTTGGCCCGCTTTTTGAAAACGAGACATTTTTTTGACCGACGATTTGTTTGATGATGCTCCGGACGGCCCCGAAGATGCCGCGCCGATTGATATGCTCTGCGCCTATTTCGACGCGCATGGCTGGAGCCACGAGCATGTGAGCGACGATGAAATTGTCGCCAATACGCAAGGATCTTGGGCGTCTTATGAAGTGCGCGCGGTGTGGCGTTCGGACGATCAGGTGCTGCAATTGCTGGTCTTTCCCGACATCCGCGTCCTCGATGACAAGCGTGCCGCCGTCTATGAAGCGTTGAGCCTCATCAACGAACAATTATGGCTCGGCCATTTCGAACTCTGGTCGTCGAGCGGTATCCTGCTGTTCCGCCACGGGCTGCTGGTCGGGGAAGGCGATACGCTCAGTCTTGCCCAGACCGAAACCATCGTCGAATCCGCGATTGACGAATGTGAACGCTTCTATCCGGTGTTCCAGTTCGTCCTGTGGGGCGGAAAATCCCCAAGCGAAGCGATCGCGGCTGCCCTCATCGAAACACGCGGGGAAGCGTGAGGGTTGGGGTGAGCGGTTGAATTGGCCTGTTGAGGCAAGCAGTCAACACGGTCAGTGGAAACAGCCGGTTAAAGTAGTCCTTTAAAACACGCCATTTAAAAATACCCCGCTAGTGCTGAGCTTGTCGAAGCACGGGCATAAGGCAAGCACAATCTTTGAACTGACAAACGCCCTTCGACAAGCTCAGGGCTAACGGTTTATGGATATGGGCGTTCAGTGTTTTGAACATTCAACCTTTGCAACCTTCAGCGTTGGTATCCTCCAGCACTGCCAAATACGCCTATCACCCATGCAGGTTCACGCGGCCACGCCATGCCCGTCAGCAGGTAGCTTAAATCCAGCCAACCATCCCCGCTCAAACCCGCGCAAAGCGGCTCAATAAACATTCGTGCGTTCCCACCATTGCGCGGGCCTTGTGAGCGACGATTTCGGCGCAGGCTTCTTCCATGCCGTCCACCATCACTTCGACATAGAGCATGTCCTGCTCCTGCGTTGCGCGGACCGAGGCGGGGGTGAAGTCGCGCGCGGCGAACAGGCCGAGGAGGCGCAGTAAGGCTTGCGGGCCATTATCCACCGTCAATTGAAAACAACTGCGCCGCGCTAATACTGTCATTTGGGGTGCCAGCATTTTGCGCGGCGCAGCGAGGGACGCGGAGGGGATCGCAAAATCCTCCGCAGGGGCTGTAAATTCGGGGGACGGACGGGCCAGCGGTTCGAACGACATGCAATACTCCATAAACGACCTGATCCGGCCCTAAGTCTTGGACTAGGGTATAAGGGTATGTCGCCGGAATATCCTTGCAAATAGTGCTATTTTCGATAGAAATAAGCATATATTATGCTCAATATGTCATTTTAGGGAATGAAATGGTTCATAAGCTCGACTCGTTCGACCGGAAAATCCTCACCGAAATGCAACGTGATTGCAGCCGTTCGGTCGCCGAAATCGGCGAGGCAGTCGGGCTATCGCAATCGCCTTGCTGGCGGCGCATCGACCGGTTGCAGAAGGAAGGCTATATCAGCGCGCAGGTCGCGCTGGTGGACCCCAAGCGCGTTGGCCTCAACGCGCATTTATTCGTGCAGGTGAAGCTGGACGCGCATGGCCGTCAACATCTTGACGAATTTGCCGAAAGGATGCGCGAATTTGACGAGGTGCTGGAATGTTGGGTGCTGATCGGGGCGATCGACTTCATGTTACGGGTTGTGACCGCCGACCTTGAAGCCTATGAGCGTTTCTTCTTCGACAAGCTCAGCAAGGTGCCGGGGGTGCGCGAAATTGTTGCGACAACGGCGCTTTCAAAAATAAAATCAACGACCATTTTGCCGATCCCGATACGGTGACGGGCATAATAGAGGAATAATCATCATGACGACATCCGTTGCGCCGGACATTCCGGCGTCGTTGCGGGACTTTGCCGGGTCGCTGACGCTGGTCGGTTGCGGCAATATGGCGGGCGCGATGCTGGCGCGCTGGCTCGATCTGGGGTTGGACCCCGAGCGCGTGACGGTCGTGCGCCCCAGCGGCGCGGCTGTGGCCGAAGGCGTGCGCGTCGTCACCGATATTGCCGAGCTTGCGCCGGTGAGCGGGCTCGTCCTGTTGGGTTTCAAGCCGCAACAACTGGCCGATAGCGGCCCTGCGGTTGCGCGCGCATTGGCACCGGATGCCACGGTCATTTCCATTCTGGCGGGCGTTGCTCTTGCCGATCTTGAAGCGATGTTTGCGGGGCATCATTGCATCCGCGCCATGCCCAATATGCCGGTGCGCGAAGGGGAGGGGGTTGTCCTCCTTGCCGGTGAACGGCCTGCGGCGGCCGATATGGCAGTCGATAAGTTGATGGCAGGGCTGGGCTATAATCAATGGCTGGCCGATGAAGCTGCGTTCGATCTTTATTCCGCGTTGTCGGGCTGTGGCCCTGCCTATCTTTACCGCGTGATCGAAGCGATGACGGGCGCGGCCACCCGCCTTGGCCTGCCTCAGGACGAGGCGCTGGCGATCACCAAGGCGATGGTGCGCGGGGCGTCCGGCAGCGCGCTGCGCTCGCCATTGACGCCCGGCGAACTGGTCGCGCAAGTTGCCTCCAAAGGCGGCATGACGCAGGCAGGGCTGGATGTGCTGGACAGCGACGGCCAGCTTGCAGCAATCTTCACCGACACGCTACGCGCCGCCCGCGACCGCGGCAAGGAACTGGCCGACGCCGCACGGGGGTAAGGGGCAGTAACAACGCCCCTCCTTTTCAGGGGAGGGAGCGGCTAAAGCCTCAATCGTCGAGCAGCGGTAGCACCAACGGCGCGCCCGTGACCATTTCCGATTTGGCGAGGCGTTGCACCATATCGTTGATGCAGCGGACCTTACATTCATGGGTCACGACCGCGACGAACACGCCGCCTTCGCTGGTATGGCCACGCTGCGTGACGCTTTCGATGGAGACACCGGTATCGCGCATCGCGGCGGTAATCTCGGCGAGCGCGCCCAAGCGGTCCTCGACGCCGAAGCGCACATAGTTGCGCTCAACCCTTTCGCCGGGGTCGGCCGGGTCGGCGGATTTGAGCGACGCAATCGGCATCGCGAAAGCCGGGCCGACTTCACCGCGCGCAATGTCGATAAGGTCGGCTACCACTGCGGAAGCGGTCGGGCCGTCGCCCGCGCCAGCGCCCTGGAACAATAGCCGCCCGACATAATTGCCCTCGGCCACCACCGCATTGGTCGGGCCATCGACATGGGCGAGCGGGTGGCTCATCGGCACGAGCATCGGCGCGACGCGCTGGAGCATCCCGTCTTCGGTGCCGACCGCTGCGCCGACCAAGCGGATACGATATCCCAGATCATCGGCTTCGGCGATATCGCCTGCGGTGATATGGCGGATGCCGTCGGTTTCGACGCGCGCCAGATCGAGCGCGGTGCCAAAGCACAGGCTGGCCAGAATGGCGAGCTTGTGCGCGGCGTCTATGCCGTCAATGTCAAAGGTCGGGTCGGCTTCGGCAAAGCCTTTATCCTGCGCTTCTTTGAGGACGACATCAAAATCGCGGCCATCCTTTTCCATCGTGGTCAGGATATAATTGCAGGTGCCGTTCAAAATGCCATAGACGCGGCTAATATCATTGGCAGCCGCCCCTTCGCGCAGGCCCTTGATGACCGGAATTCCGCCCGCAACCGCCGCTTCATATTTCAAGCCGACGCCCGCCGCTTCTGCCGCTTGGGCAAGGGCAAGGCCGTGATGCGCAATCATCGCTTTGTTGGCGGTGACGAACGGCTTGCCTGCCTTCAACGCATTGCGCGCAAGCGTGAGCGCGGGGCCGTCCGCTCCGCCGATCAGCTCGACCACAGTATCGACATCAGGATGGTCGGCCATATCGTCCATATCATCGTCCCAGCGATAGCGGGACAAATCGACGCCGCGATCTTTGGATCGGTCGCGCGCGGACACTGCGACCACTTCAATCGGGCGACCGGCGCGGCGGGCGATCAGCTCCTTATTGGTTTCGAGCAGGCGAATCACGCCCGCGCCCACCGTTCCAAGCCCCGCCAGCGCAATGCGCAGCGGCTGTGCTTGCGCGCCGGACGCTGGACCGGACGAAGCGCCGGAAGAAAGGCCGGAAGAGGGGGCGGTCATGCAATATCCTTAAAGTGAAAAGAGCGGTGCAGGATGCACGGGAAAGAGGAAAGCCAGCCCCCTACGCCGGAACCGGACAAGATTCCAGTCCCGTCTCTTTTACAGGCTCTATGCGGTTCCCCCTTGCTTCAGCGGCGGATCGGTGCGCGGGTGCGGGCGCAATCGCCAAGCCCCTGACGCACCAACATATAATCGGCCTCGATCTTGGCGCGATGTTCTACGCCGCCATCATTGAAGGCGCTCGCCGGAAGTGTGGCAGGTAGGCCACAGGCGAGGCGATACCAGCCCAAGGTGGCAGGCGCTGGCGTCCCGTCCGCATCGCTCACCAACTCGCCAAAGGTTGCCGACCATGTGGGGGCCGCTCCCGGCAAGCTGCTGATCGACAGCGATGCAGGCGCGCCCGACGCGGTGGAGAGGAAAATCTGGGTTTCGCCTGCGCCCGTCACGCTTCCCGGCGCGTGGAAAGCGGTCGAAACCCCCGTGATTCGGGCGGGCGCTTGGGGTTTCAGCAATTCGGCGATGACATTGCGGGTCCATTGCTCGGTGGTCGCATCCCAAAAAAGCTGGGAATCAGGCGCAACCAATTGGAGCGCACCCGCTTTCCCCGGAACCGCGCGGGCAAACACCAGCACGCGCTGTTTTTTCAGCTTCGGGCTTTTACCCTTCGAGTCGAGCGGGATATCCACCAGATAGGAGATTTGCTTGGGCATTGCCTGCGATGCGCGAATCAACGCGGTAATATCGGCTTCGATAAAATAACGTTGCCGCACCACGCCGCCATCAGCGGTGAAGGGCTTGTCGACCTTTGAAGCGGTGCGGATGGTGGCATCCAGCACCATCGGCGCATGGTCTGCAAGGTCGGCAATATCGGCGAAATTATAACGGCTTGCACTGGCAGCAACAGCGGCAGAGTCCGCAGAAGTCGCCGGATTTTTTCCGCTTTGGGCATAAACGGGACTGGTGCTCGCCAACAGGGCGAGGGCGGAAACCATCAGCGATCTCATCATCACTACCTTTCTTGCTTCGGGTATGGCGGGAACCATCTTTCCTGTCCCGCCTTGTATTATTTCCGACATTAACGGTCGATAAAGGGTTTGCGCCAGCGCGATGGAGTCGATAGGAACGCCGTTGCGTGCCAGAAAATTATAGGTTGGGGAAAATGCGCTTCAAGGGATGCAGGGCCTGAAAATGGTCCGGCATTGCTTATTTTTTGCATCGAACCCGACCTTCTAAGAATCGCAAGATGAAGCAAGGAGTGTCATACCTGAATGGCATATGGTGATAATGTAGATCCGAAGAACAGGGTCATAGCTGCCGTTTTGGTGGGCTTGATCACGTTTGTTATCGGATGGGGCCTGGTCAACGGCCTGGCCGTTGATATTGCAAAGAAGGTGGCTGAAAAGCTCGACGTAGTCGATGTTGAAGAGCCGCCCCCACCGGAAGAACCGCCGCCGCCGCCTCCGCCTCCGCCGGAGAAGGAAGTGCCGCCGCCGGTTGTAATTCCTCCGTCGCCGATCGCGCGTCCGACGCCGAACGTGTTGCGGGATACGACGCCGACGCCGCCGCCAATTGCTCCGCAGAGCAATCTGCCGAGCATACAGCCGACGCAGCCGCCGGCACCCCCGCCGCCGCCTCCCCCGCCGCCGCCGCCCAAGGCCCAGCCGAAACCGGCTTCGCCCAAGGGTAATCCGGCGAACTGGGTGACGACCGACGACTATCCGGCCCGTGCGCTGCGTGAAGAACGCGAAGGCATGTCGCAGGTCAGCGTCACGGTGGGTGCAGACGGTCGCGTTGCCGATTGTTCGGCCAGCGGTCCGCATGAGGATCTTAACCAGGCCGCTTGTGCCAATATCCGTCGCCGCGGTCGTTTCACGCCCGCTATGGGGGATGATGGTCAGCCCACAACCGGACGCTGGTCGCGTTCAGTCCGCTGGCAGATCCCGAAGGATTAATAGCTTTTACCAAAGCGCGGTGGCGCCCGAAAAACGGCACCGCGCTTCCAAATTTAAAATTGAACCGATTTTTACGAATTTATTGAGAGGGAAGTTTAAATATGTTGCTTGATCTCATTGCAGCGGCAGGCGCAGCAGCCGCCGAAGGCGAAAGCAAATATGGTTTCATGGCCGCGATGCGCGAAGGTGGTCCGGTTACATGGACGACGTTCGGCATTCTGGTCATCATGTTTGTCGGATCGCTCTACATCCTGTTCACCAAGCTTTTCGAGCAGAACAAGATTTTCCGCCAGTATAAGGCGATGTCGGGCACTTTCTGGCGCACGAACAGCGTGCATGAAGGTGCAGCGAAGCTCGAAAAGAACAGCGCATTCCGTCAGATCGTTGACGATGGTATCCGCGCTGAGGCCGAACACACCAAGTTGACCGACCCCGTGGAAGCCCATGACTGGGTCCATGGGACGCTCGACCGTGCGCAAAGCCACATCAACTCGAAGCTTAACGGTGGCCTTTCCTTCCTTGCAACCGTGGGTGCTACCGCGCCGTTCATCGGTCTGTTCGGTACGGTTTGGGGTATTTTGAACGCGCTTGTGAAAATCGGTGCATCGGGTCAGGCGTCGATCGACGTGGTCGCAGGGCCGGTCGGTGAAGCGCTCATCATGACCGCCATCGGTCTGGTCGTCGCGGTTCCGGCGGTTCTTGCTTACAACTGGCTGCAGGCCCGTAACAAGAATATCGCCCGTCTCCTCGGCACCTTCTCGAACGACGTTATGGGTTCGATCATGTCGCGCGGCACGATCCGTCCGGTAACCGCCGCAACTGCGGCTCCGGCTGCTGCCGCCGCTGCCCGTCCGGCTGCGGCTCCGCAGAAGGCATAATCAAGGGAAGCACGGGGGCGTCCGGTACGCGGATGCTCCCGCCCTTCCATGCCGGACCGGCACAACATCCGGTCCGGGACGAACTTGAAATGATAGGATGCTGATCAATGGCAATTAGTATGGGATCAGACGAAGGTGGTCCGATGGCGGACATCAACACCACGCCCCTCGTGGACGTGATGTTGGTGATGCTGATCATCTTCCTTCTGACAATTCCGGCTGTGCTCGACACCGTCCCGGTCAAGCTGCCGCCGGTCGTTTTCGACCCGACGCAGACCAAACCGGAAAATGTGTTGCTCACCGTTCGCGCGGAGAATGACGACGGCACGGGTGCTTGCAAGGTCTATTGGGGCAAGTCGGAAGTCGATTCGACCAAGCTGCTCGAACTGGGCCAGACGAAACTTGAAAAGCTTATCGCCGATGTAGGCGGTGCGGAAAATATCACCGACGAAACCATGCCTGAAGTGCATATTCGCGGCGACGTTATGACACCGTATAAGTGCATCGGGGGCGTCATCTATACGATGCAGTATGCGGGCTACCAGCGGATCGGGTTCATTTCCGAACCGGCTCCTGGTTCGGCCACCATACCGCGCCTCTAAGCTTTTCTAGAATAGGAGAATAAACCATGGCAATGTCTATGGGTGGCGGCGGTGATGAAGCGCCAATGGGTGAAATGAACACCACGCCGTTGATCGACGTGATGCTCGTGTTGCTCGTGATGTTCATCATTACCATCCCGATTCAGACCCACGCGGTTAAGGTCGACCTGCCGGTTCCGGATAATACGCCGAAGACCGACAATATCGACCCGATCAAGAATAAGCTGACGATTGATATTAACGGCCAGCTTGCGTGGAATGGCGAACCGGTTGACCAGACGGCTCTTGCAGCCAAGCTTGAAGCGACCAAGGCGATCCAGCCGATGCCGGAACTCCAGTTCCAGCCCGATCCGAACGCGCGTTATGTCATCGTTGACGAAACGCTCGCCACGATCAAACGCTCGGACGTGGGTAAGCTCGGCTTTGTCGGCAATGAACAATATGGACGTGAATTCTGATCCAGCCTCCAGGTTCATCAGCATCCACGTGAAATTAAAGGCTGGACCCATAAGGTCCGGCCTTTTTTGTTGGGTGCGGGGCGGGGGTTGCGCGATAGACCGGATATGCCGGAAAGCGCGACGGGGTTTTCAAAATCTCCTCGATCTACAGACCACTTCACCCCCATTCGTTCCTTTGCGCCTTTCTTATCCACCCTCTGCCCTCAGCCCTTTGCCACCAGTCCTCTGCCCCACTCCTCACTCCACCGCGCTCGGCTCCCAGTCCCTATTCCCCAGTACCCGGTCCTCCGGCTTTCCCCATCAGCCCTCCGCCCGACCAAATCGCTTGCAAATTTTCCGGTTTAATGAGATGTTATACCATTAATAAAATATATGGAGATAGATACGGTTTCACCATAGAGGAGGATGAGATGGCATATTCCGGTTTTTCCGCTTTCGGCCGCATCAAGGGCTGGCTGGGCAGAGGGGATGGCAGCGGCGACAAGGCGATGGGGGAGATGAATACGACCCCGCTCATTGATGTGATGCTGGTGCTGCTCGTTATGTTTATCATCACGGTGCCGATCCAGACCCATTCGGTGAAGGTCGATTTACCAGGGCCCGCACCGGACTCCGGCCCAGTTCCCGATGCGGTTAAAAACAAGCTCACCATCAGCGCGGACAATGTGATGGCGTGGAACGGCACCTTGGTGGACCAACGCCAGCTTGCCCATTTGCTTGACCAAACCAAGAAGTTCGACGTCGCGCCCGAATTGCAATTCCAGCCCGACCCGCTTGCTTCCTATGTCGTGGTCGATGAAACATTGGCGACCATCAAACATGCCCAAGTCAGCAAATTGGGTTTCATCGGCAATGAGCAATATGCGCGGGTTTTCTGATTTTTGACGGGAGGGGAAGGGGCGAGCACCCTTGTCCCTCCTCGTACCGAAGGCTGACCCGTCCGCACCGCATCAGGCCTTTATGCCCTTGGGCAGTATCGCCTGACCCCGCTCCGCCACCTCCCTTTCTTAATCCTCTTTTGTCGCGCACGCGGCTCGGCTATAGGCGCGGGCAAGACTGGGCGCGGGCCTTTACGCTATTTCAGCAAATGGCGGCTTATAGGACGCAGCCATCCAAGCGGCCTCCCAACCGTTTGCAGACGGACAAAAGGACATAATGAATGAAAATCGCGATGATCGGTGCGGGCTATGTCGGGCTTGTTTCTGGGGCCTGTTTTGCCGATTTCGGCCATCATGTCGTGTGCGTGGACAAGGACCAACGCAAGATTGACGCGCTGCTCGGCGGCAAAATGCCGATCTATGAGCCCGGCCTCGACCAGTTGGTTGCGACCAATGTGGCGGCAGGGCGGCTGTCCTTCACCACCACTATCGCGGATGCCACCGAAGGGGCGGACGCGGTGTTCATCGCCGTTGGCACGCCCTCGCGCCGTGGCGATGGCCATGCAGACCTGTCTTATGTCTATGCGGCAGCAAAGGAAATTGGCGAGGCGCTCGACCATGATTGCGTCGTCGTCACCAAATCGACCGTCCCCGTCGGCACCGGAGACGAGGTGGAGCGCATCCTCCATGAAGTGAATGCGCGCAACAAAATCGCGGTCGTCTCCAACCCCGAATTCTTGCGCGAAGGCGCGGCGATTGGCGATTTCAAACGCCCCGACCGCATTGTCATCGGCTCCGAAGATGAGTGGGCATCCGAAGTGATGCGCGAAATCTATCGCCCGCTCTTCCTCAACCAGGCCCCGCTGATGTTCACCGGCCGCAGGACCGCCGAACTTATCAAATATGCGGCCAATGCTTTCCTTGCGACCAAGATTACCTTCATCAATGAAATGGCGGATTTGTGCGAGATTGTCGGCGCGGATGTGCGCGATGTTTCGCGCGGCATCGGGCTGGATAACCGCATCGGCACCAAATTCCTCCACGCCGGCCCCGGCTATGGCGGGAGCTGTTTCCCCAAGGATACGCTGGCGCTCCTCAAAACCGCTCAGGATAACGACGTGCCAATCCGCATCGTCGAAGCCGTGGTGCAGGTGAATGACAACCGCAAGCGCGCGATGGGCCGCAAGGTTATCAAGGCGCTGGGCGGGGAGGTGCGCGGCAAGAAGGTCGCGCTCCTTGGCCTCACCTTTAAACCCAATACCGACGATATGCGCGATGCGCCCTCGCTCGCCATCGTCCAGTCCTTGCTCGATGCAGGCGCGACCATCACCGCCTTCGACCCCGAAGGCATGGAGGTGGCAGCGCCGTTGATGCCCGATGTTATCATGGCCGGTGATGCTTATGATGCGGCCAAGGACGCCGATGTCGTTGTCATCGTCACCGAATGGGATGCGTTCCGCGCGCTCGACCTTGGCCGCCTCGCGTCCATCGTCGCGCAGAAAAAGCTGGTCGATTTGCGGAACATCTATCGCCGCAGCGAAGTGGAGCGCGCCGGGTTCGACCATTATTCGATCGGCCTCAAGGACCATGATCCGGCGGATTAAGCGCGCGCATCTGCGCAATAGTGCGGGTTGACAGGGAACCTCCGAGGATGGCTGTGTGTTGGTGTGGAAGCGCGGGAATCGCCCGCGCGCCATGCCGCACCACCCCCGCCGACCATCTTTGGAGGAATTTATGAACGCCCGTAAAAGCTTAGCCGCCCTGTCTATCGCGACTGCCATTATCGTGACGGGCTGTTCGACCGTTGCCAGCCTCGGCGTCCCCGCCGCACGCGCCGATATCCGCAATGCGGGCGGCGCATTGATGGGTGAAGCGTTGGTCTATCAGCGCGGCTCCGACCTTAATGTGACGCTTGCGGTGAACGGACTTGCCCCCGGCACTTATGGCACGCACATCCATATGGTCGGCAAATGCGAAGGCCCGAAATTCACAAGCGCAGGCGCGCACTGGAACCCGATGGGCCGCCAGCACGGATCGCAAAACAGCATGGGGCCGCATAGCGGTGACCTGCCTAATATTGTTGTGGGCAGCAATGGTCGGGGCACGGTGAGTTTCACCATCCCTGCGCAAAGCTATACCGGCCAAGGCGGTATAATCGACGATGATGGCGGCGCGATTGTCGTCCATGCCGGCCCCGACGATTATAAAACTGACCCCAGCGGCAATAGCGGCGACCGCATCGCCTGCGGGGTATTCCGCCAGATTTGATGGGAGAACGGGTTATTGCCGGTTTCTCACACCGTTCGTCCTGAGTAGGGCCGCAAGGCCCGTATCGAAGGACCGGTTGCGCGCGCAGCCTGTCCTTCGATACACCGCCCTAACGGGCGGCACTCAGGACGAACGGAGTGCTAAGACACTTTTTTAACAAGCCTTTATTTTTCCACGCCGTCCGGATTGCTTAGCCTATCAAACCGTCTGCACCCTTCGATGCGGAGCCCCTGTGCCTCTAGGTCATGCGCGTCCATCAGCACCTACCGGAAACCCTTCGCGCCTTCGCGCCTTCGCGTGAAACTTTATCCAGCGCCGCCCTAAAAGCATCACACATGACCCTTGGGCCCCCCCTGCCCAAAGCTTACGGTCAACCCGGCACCAACCGGCCCAAAAAACGACAGTATAAGAGGGGAGGCGCTTCCTCTCCCTGATAGCGCCTCCCCCCGCTCACGCGCCTTCGGCTGCGCGGGCTTCGACGGTGGCTTCGGCCTCCGGAACTTTGCGATAGGCAAGGATGAGCAGCACCATGCACAAGGGCGCAAGCAGCAACAGCGAGAGCATCCCGCTCTTCAGGCTGCCGGTCAGCTCCGACACTTGCCCGACCATATACGGCCCCATGCCCAGCCCCAATAAGGTGGTGCCAAGGAAGAAGGTCGCAGCGGCGGCCCCGCGCATGTGCGGCATCACCAGATCCTGCGTGGTCGCCCCCGCCGCGCCGATGGCCATGCTGGTGGTGGTCGCCATGATGAAGAAGAGGCCGACGAACAGCGCAAAATTGCTGGTGTTAAGCGCGACGATCAACGGGATGACTGGCGCGAGGGTGGAGAACATCATCACTAACATACGCCCGCCGGGGTTACGCTTTTTGAGATGGTCGGCAAGCTTGCCGCCTGCAATGACGCCGATAAAGCCGCCGACTGCCGCCGCGCCGCCAACGAACAGGCCGATTTCGGCCTTGCCGATGCCGAACACGCGTTCGACATAAGGTGGCGTCCAGAAGCCGATGGCATAAGAGGTAAGGCTGGTAATCGCACAGGCAAGGCCGGTATAAATGAAAGCGGGAGTCCCCCAGATCAGCCGGAACGTCACCGGCGCGCGCTCCCTCAACGAGGTCGCCCAGCTATAGACCGCATAGCAGCCCAGTCCCATCGCCACCCATTGCGGCATATTTTTCTCGCCCGTCAGCCTTATCATGCCATAGGCGACCAACGCCGTCAGCGCGCCAAAGACAAGATTGCCGGTGAGTGCACGCACACCGCGGCTCGCGGCTCCAATCAGCGTGAAAGGCGGGATGACCGTCATCATTTCCGCGAAGAAATCCTTGAACGGATGGGGCGAGGTCTGGCTTTCAATCCCGTCGCTAATCCCGCGCACCGGTTCTTTCAATGTGGCGACGAGGAAGGCGAGGAGCAGACCGGGCAAGCCGACAATCACAAAGGCTGCTTGCCAGCCGACCAGCCCGAACAGGCCGCCGCCGGGATAGGCTTCGTTCCACCAATTCGCGATCTTGCCGCCCAGAAATAGCGACAGCCCCGCGCCGAGATAAAGCCCCGATGAATAGATGGCGATGGCGGTTGCGCGCTGGCTTTTGGGGAAATAATCGGAAATGAGCGAATAAGCGGCGGGCGATGCCGACGCTTCGCCGACACCGACCCCGAAGCGCGCTGCGCCCAACCCCGCAAAATTGCGGGCAAAGCCGGACGCGACCGTCATCGCCGACCATAAGGTCAGCCCGATGGTCATCAAACGGATGCGGTTCCAATTATCCGCAAGCCGGCCCAAAGGGATGCCGAACAAGGCGTAAAATACGCCAAACGCCGCGCCGCCCAGAAAGCCGATTTGCGCGTCATCCAGCCCAAGGTCAGCCTTGATGTCATTGGCGAGGATCGACAAAATCTGCCGGTCGATAAAGTTTAATATATAGACGAGGACCATGACGGATAGTGCATACCAGGCATAGCTGCGCGAGGGCTGGCGGGGGTCTGTGCTACCCTCCTGTGACGCGGTCGCGTGGACGCTCGTCACGGAAGCATCGGGGCTGGAAACAGACTCCGCCTGTGGGTCGCTCATGCGTCTTTCCTCTCCTGTGTGGCCCTGTTATGCGGACCTTTTTATCTGTCATGCGGTTCCGGGCGACAACTTTCACCCGTGTAAGTAAGGAAAGCTAGCAGAAGAAAATCTGCTGTCCATCGCAAATATTATTTTTCCTTTTTAGGGAGTTTTTACAATGACCTCTATCCTGTTTTTATGCCTTGGCAACATCTGCCGGTCGCCAACGGCGGAAGGGATTATGCGGGTAAGGGCGCGCGAAACGGGGCTGGACGTCATGTTGGATTCGGCTGGCACGGGGGACTGGCATCAAGGCAAGGCTCCCGATGCGCGCGCTATAGCTGAAGGTGCGCGCCGCGACACGCCGATTGACGATCTGCGCGCACGGCAAATCACCCGCGACGATTTTTACCGCTTCGACCATATTGTCGCGATGGACCTCAGCAATATGGAGGATCTGCGCCGCCTCCAGCCGGACGATTCCACCGCCACCCTGTCGCTCTTGTTCGACCATGTGCCGGGCCGTGAAGGCCAACCGGTCGCCGACCCTTGGTATGGTGATGAAAGTGATTTCGTCCAGTGCTGGGCGGATTGCGACCAAGGGGTGCGCGGGCTGCTCGCGAGCCTCGCGGGGAGGGGGTAAAGGGGGTAAGCACGTCTGATGGATGCGCCCCTGCCGCGTCTTGCCGCACCGGCAATAATGTTACCCGCAATTCGCTTTTCGCGCGCGCTGCTTGCTGTTAGATGCAAAGAACATAGCAGCAACATAAGGCGAGGTGAGTCGACATCATGGCGGACATTATTTTCTATCATAACCCGATGTCGCGCGGGCAGATTGCGCGCTGGGCGCTGGAGGAAGCGGGCGCGGATTATGAGCAGGTGCTGCTCGATTATGGCACCAGCATGAAGGATGCGGCTTACCTTAAATTTAATCCGATGGGGAAAGTCCCGTGCATCGTCCATCAAACGGATGCGGGCGAGCAGGTGGTGACCGAGGCGGCCGCGATTTGCGCTTATCTCGCCGATGCCTATCCCGCGGCCAATCTCGCGCCGACCGACGCCGAGCGCGCGGATTATTATCGCTGGCTTTTCTATGCAGCAGGGCCGGTCGAGCAGGCCGTTTCGGCGCGCTCGATGGGGTGGGCGGCGACCGACCCGCAAAAGCAGGGGATGCTCGGCTTTGGTTGCTATGATCAGGTGATGGACACACTGGACGGCGTTATCGGCGATGGCCGCACCTACATCTGCGGCGACCGTTTCACCATGGCCGATGTCTATTTCGGTAGCCATATCGATTGGGGGCTGATGTTCGGTAGCATCGACAAACGCCCGTCTTTCGAAGCCTATGCCGCACGGTTGAAGGAACGCCCCGCTTATCAGAAAGCGAAAGCGATAGACGGTGCGCTGATTGCCGAAGCGCAGGCGAAAAGCGCGGGGTGATTGCGCTCGTCCGGCGGGTTTAGAACAAGGAGAGCTAAACGGCTATTCGGTCGTTCAGACCCACCCCCAACCCCTCCCGCAGGCGGGAGGGGCTTTTGTGCCAGCTCCAACTTCCATACCCCCAACGAAAAAGGCCCGGCGGATTGCTCTGCCGGGCCTTATCTAATGCGATGTCCTGTTCGACCTTATCAGTCGTTATTGCCCATGAAGGAGAGCAGGAACTGGAACATGTTCACAAAGTCGAGATAGAGGCTAAGCGCACCCATAATCGCAACCTTGCCCATCATGTCGCTGCCCGCGACCTGGAAATACATGCTCTTGATGCGCTGGGTATCATAAGCGGTAAGGCCCGCAAAAACCAGCACGCCAAGGCCACTGATTGCCATTGCAGTGATGCCTGATTTGAACACAAAATAGTTCAGCAGCGAGGCGATGAGGAGACCCCACACGCCCATAATGAGGAAGCTGCCCCATCCGGACAAATCCTTCTTGGTGGTGTAGCCCCAAATGCTGAGACCCGCGAACGCTGCGGCGGTCGCAAAGAAGGTTTCGGCAATCGAGCTGCCGGTAAAGCGCACGAAAATCGTCGAGAGCGACACACCGATAAGCGTCGCAAACGCATAGAAAGCGACCTTCATGCCGCCTTCGCTGAGGCGGTTCATGCCCGCGCCCATCAGCAGCACGAAAGCGATCGGCGACAGCGCGGCAATCCAGCCGAGCATCGACAGTCCGCCGGTCGGCGACAGCAACAGATTGACGGCTTCGCTATTCCCGATGACATAAGCGACAATGCCCGTCCACAACACGCCCGAAGCCATATAATTATAGACTTTGAGCATATAGGCGCGCAGGCCCGCATCATAGCTGGCATCGGGCACGCCGACACTGGGGTGATAGCTGGTGTCGGCGCCGACGCGATTGTCTTGGCGGGGATCAGACCAGTTAGCCATTGTTTCAAAAACTCCGTTGAACCCGGCCCTATGCCGGAACGCGTTACATATTGGAGCAAAACCGCAAAAATTCAAGGAAAACTATGCAGGAATCTTGCGCGGATTTCGGCGCGTTTCGCATCATTCCGGCATATTTGCGCAAGCGATGCCCCGTTAAATTGCGGAAGCTGGGGGACAAAGACGGGTGGAGCGTATCCTGACCGTGACCGCCGCGAAAAAAGCAGGCGGGCGCGAATAATCCCTTCCCCTCTTGCCCGCGCGCCGAACCTCGCGCACAGTCACCCATGTCATGCACCGTCTCTTCATAGCGTTACGCCCGCCCGCGCCGATGCGCGCGCAGCTTCTGGGTCTGATGGGCGGGGTCGCGGGCGCGTGCTGGCAGGAAGACGGGCAATTACATGTGACGCTCAAATATATTGGAGAGGTGGACAGCCACCGCGCCGAGGATATTGCGGCGGCGCTTGCGGGGGTCCACGCCCCTGCGCTCCATCTGGCGCTCGACGGGCTTAAGACATTCTCCAAGAAAGGCCTTGTCCATACGCTGTGGGCGGGCATCACCCCGCACGCGGCCGTGACCGCGCTCCATCACAAGGTCGATCAGGCATGTATCAGGGCAGGCATAGCTCCCGAAGCGCGGGCCTTTGAACCGCATATCACGATCGCCCGCGCCAACCGCAGCACAGGGCCGCTCGATGCGTTTATTGCAACGCATGGCGGGCTTGCCTCGCCGCCAGCATTGTTCGACCATTTCCTGCTATACGAAAGCCATATGGGCCAGGGCGGCTCCTTCTATGAACCGGTCGCGCGCTATCCTTTGGGGTAAGGGTTGAGGGGAAGGGGGGAAGATACATCACAACTAAGCCCCTATGTCCTTGCGCCCTTGCCCGCGCGCAGGAAGCCCAAGCGCAGTCCCTTCAGACCTCTCACAAAAAAATATCCCTAGGCACTCCCGCCGCCAAAAATCCCTGACCTGAACGCCGTCTGCAAAAAAAATCGCGTTCCTACTCTTGCATAAAATAATATAAGATATATCTTGAGCGCATATGAAACAGTCAAAATTGATGAAAGGATGCTGGATGCGGTATCAGAATAGTGAAGAATATAGCGGCCGAGGCGCGCGCGAATTGGGCGCTGTTGGCCATGAACGTAATGGCAGAGGCCGTCGCGGGGGGCGCTTTTATGAAGGGCGAGGCCGTTATGAAGGGCGTGACCGTGCTGCAGGCCATGAGCGCCGCTTTTATGGCGCGGAGCATTATAATGCGGACCATCCGCGCGGCGAATCATCGGTCGAAGGCCATCGCGCCGGGCGGTGTGGGCATAGTGACGCGGGCGACCGGCATGAACGCCGCGAACGCCGTGCGGCTTTCCGAGCTGCCCGTGCCGCATTGCGGGCGGCGATGCACGAGGGGCGGGGGCCGCGCCGTCATGGCGGGGGCTTTAGAGGCCATTTCGGAGCCGGATTTGGCGGCGGCCATTTCGGGGGCAGGCATTTCGGTGACGGCCCGTTCGGCCCCGATGGACCGTTCGGTCCCGATGGTCCTTTTGGTCCGGGCGGCCCGTTCGGAAATGATGGCCCCTTTGGCGGCGGCGGACGGGGGCGCGGCGGCGGGCGTCGTCGCAAACGGTTTGACGGCGAGGAATTGCGGCTCCTTATGCTGAAGCTTATCGGCGACGAACCGCGCCACGGCTATGACATTATCCGCGAGATTGAGAGCCTGTCGGACGGGGCCTATGCGCCCTCGCCGGGGCTGGTCTATCCGACGTTGACCTTGCTTGCGGACATGGACCTTATCGCTGAACAGGGCGAAGGCGGCGCGCGCAAAAGCTATGCGATTACCGATGCGGGCAAGGCCGAACTCGACGCCAAGGCCGATGAGGTGATGGCGGTGCTGGAACGGCTCGGCAGCTTTGCCGGACGCGGCGGGCGCGACAGCATTGCGCCAGCGTTGCGGGCGATGCAAAACCTCGCCGCGACCACGCGCAACAAGGTGATGCAATCGGCGCGCGCGGGCGAAATGTCGCAGGAGGATCTGTTCAAAATCGTCGATATTATCGACGAGGCGGCGCAGAAGATCGAGCGGCTTTAAGGGCGGGGTGCGGGGCTTCAATCTCGCGCCCTAAACCCCCGCGCCCTAAACCCCCGCGCGCTTATTGCGCTTATTGCGCCTATTGCGGACGTTCCATTCTGGCGGCGAGGCGGTCCACCTGCCTCGTCGCATTTTCCAAACCTTCAACCGTCACCAAAGTCAGGCTGCGCGCATAAGGATTGGCGCGCACCCGCTTATGTTTGGCGAGCGCAATCGTTGCTTCGCCGTCAATATTCAGCACCTCGCGGGTTGCGAGCGTCATCGCGTCGCGCAATTCCATCAGCGGCCATAATTCGGCCAGCATCGCCTTGTCGTCGGCCTGTTGCCCAAGCTGTTCTACCAGACTTGCCAGTTCGTCGAGAAAATGATCGCACAGCGCATCGGCCCGTTCGGCGCGGTAGCGGTCCTGCGTCACGAAAAATTCCTGAATCGCATGGAGTGCGCCCGGCACATTATTGCCGGGAATGGTATTTGCGGGGAGATTACCGGAGAGATTACCGGCCCCATCGTTGCTGGACACATGATTTTCAGGCGCATGATTTTTGGGCAAACGGGTCATAGGAATCGCTGTAGCCGCCTTCGGTTACAGTTGCGTAAAAGAAGGCGTGCGCGAAGCGGGTCTTATCGACGCTTACACCAGATAAATGACAAGATAGCGCATATCATGCGCGTTGCTTTGCGTCGGTCCTGCCCCGCTTATACGCGCTTAAGCCTGCTTATGGTTTAATCTCGTCCGCCAGCCGGAAGCTGTCTGGTAATATGCCTTCATAATGTTCGAGTGGTGGCGCGCCGCGGATTTTCTGGCCGTGCCGCAGCAAGAAGATGTGGCGGACAATTTCGGCTTGTTGTTCGATGCCATAACGTTCGAGCGGCCAGCCCGGAACCAGACTATAATCATAGCGCGAAAAAGGATGGCGCATCAGCACCAGATAGAATTTCCCGCGCTTTTGCGCCTGCCACACATGGGTCATTTCATGGATGAACAGCCCTTGGCGGATAAGCTGCATATCGCAAAAATCGTCGCAATACAGGTCCGACTTCGGATTGAAATGGATATGCCCCATCGGTGCCATCGCAACCATAGCGGGCTGGAAAAACGCCCATTTCTTGTTGCGGATTTCGACCTTGGCATAATCAATCGCCTCGCCGAACACAGAGCGGGCGAGGGTGATTTCGCGGGAGGTGAGCGGACGGTTGGACATGAGATCAGGCTTGCTTGAGGTTAATTGAAAATATCGAAGATGCGGAACAGACCAGAGAAGGCGCTGACATCGTCCAACGTATTGCTGCCGGTGAGGCGCTTACCGATTTTATCGACGATAAAAGTGAGCGGAAAATAGACAATGGCGCCAACAAGAAAGGCGATCATGAAGTTGCCGAAATCGTCTTTAATCCACGCCCTTTGCGTCATCCATTCGTATAAAATCGAGCCAATCAAATAGGCAACCGGTAGTATGATGGCTTGTCCGGTGAGAAAAATCAGGCATCCGCCGCAGCCTGATTTTAACTGACCGTTCGACGACATGGTTTATCGGGAATCCTTATCTGCCGCATCCTTGCCCATGTCCATGTCCGCCATATCATGCCCGGCATGGCCATCCTTTGCGGCGTCAGCAGCCGCCGCGTTACCGGCGGTGGGTGCAGGGTTGATCTTCACGTCCGCGACAATGCGGTCCTTGTTCGAAAAGACGAAGGTGATCGGGAAAGTGCCGCGCTGGATGGCGGCATCATTAATGCCCCACACCATGACATGCTTGCCGCCTTGCCTGAATTCGACCGTGCCCTTGGCGGGAACATCGACGCTTTGCAGCTTGTTCATCTTGACCAAGCCGTTTTCCGACACGGATTCATGCAGCTCGATGCGCTGGGTATCAGGCGACAGCACCGCGAGCAGCTTCACATCTTCGGGGCCGCCATTGATGCGGAAATAGACCGCGCCGGGATTGCCCTTGACCGCAGGCAAAGTGGTTTGCGCGCCGTGGATGTTCAGCACCGGCTGTTTGGCAGGCGGGGTGCAGGCGGCAAGCAGGGCGGTTGCGGCAACAGGCGCAATCAGGCTGGCGAACAGGGCGGGGCGGATAACGGGCATCGGCTTAATCCTTGGCTGGCTGGCAATTTCTATTCTCTCTAGTGGCGACTTCATCTTGTGCCAAGAAAAAGCGCACCTATATCGCTTGCAACAGTTCCAATGGCGACGCGGCTGTTTCGGCAGTTTCGCCCGTCATTCCCATCACATCTCACTAAGTTTCAGGGGTGAAAGATAATATGGCAAAAGTAATCGGTATCGACCTTGGCACCACCAATAGCTGTGTCGCCGTTATGGACGGCGGCAAGCCCAAGGTGATCGAAAATGCGGAAGGCGCGCGCACGACTCCGTCGATCGTGGCCTTCACCAAAGATGGCGAGCGCCTCATCGGCCAGCCCGCCAAGCGTCAGGCTGTTACCAATCCGGACAATACGATTTTCGCGGTCAAGCGCCTCATCGGCCGCCGCTTTGACGACCCCGTGACCAAGAAGGACACGGAGCTGGTCCCCTATAATATCGTCAAGGGCAAGAATGGCGATGCATGGGTGAAAGCAGGCGGGGAAGATTATTCGCCGTCGCAAATTTCGGCCTTCATCTTGCAAAAGATGAAAGAAACCGCCGAAGCCTATCTGGGCGAAAAGGTGAGCCAGGCGGTCATCACCGTTCCGGCTTATTTCAACGACGCCCAGCGTCAGGCGACCAAGGATGCCGGCCAGATTGCGGGACTTGAAGTGCTGCGCATCATCAACGAGCCGACCGCTGCCGCACTCGCTTACGGCCTTGAAAAACAGGATAATAAAACCATCGCGGTCTATGACCTTGGCGGCGGCACGTTCGACATTTCGATCCTCGAAGTGGGCGACGGCGTGTTCGAAGTCAAATCGACCAATGGCGACACCTTCCTTGGCGGTGAAGATTTCGACGCCAGAATCGTCGAATATCTCGCCGACGATTTCAAAAAGGCCGAAGGCATCGACCTTACCAAGGACAAGCTCGCGCTCCAGCGTTTGAAGGAAGCGGCGGAAAAGGCGAAGATCGAATTGTCCTCGGCGCAAACCACCGAAGTCAATCTGCCCTTCATCACCGCCGACCAGAATGGCCCCAAGCATCTGGTCAAAACCATCACGCGCGCCGACCTTGAAAAGCTGGTCGATCCGCTCATCAAGCGCACCTTGCAGCCGTGCAAAAAGGCGCTGGAAGATGCCGGGCTGAAGGCTGACCAGATTGACGAGGTTGTGCTTGTCGGTGGCCAGACGCGTATGCCCAAGGTGCGCGAAGCCGTGAAGGAATTTTTCGGCAAGGAACCGCATACCGGCGTGAACCCTGACGAAGTTGTCGCAATGGGCGCTGCCATTCAGGCGGGCGTGTTGCAGGGCGACGTCAAGGACGTGCTGCTGCTCGACGTGACCCCGCTCAGCCTCGGCATCGAAACGCTGGGCGGCGTGTTCACCCGCATGATCGACCGTAACACGACGATCCCGACGAAAAAGTCGCAGACTTATTCGACGGCGGATGACAATCAGCAGGCGGTGACCATCCGCGTGTTCCAGGGCGAGCGCGAAATGGCGGCGGATAACAAGCTGCTCGGCCAGTTCGACCTTGTCGGCATCCCGCCCGCGCCGCGCGGCGTGCCGCAGATTGAAGTGACGTTCGACATTGACGCGAACGGCATCGTCAACGTGTCCGCCAAGGATAAGGGCACGGGCAAGGAACAGCAGATCAAGATCCAGGCATCGGGCGGCCTCAGCGATTCCGACATTGACCAGATGGTCAAGGATGCGGAAAACTTCGCCGAGGACGACAAGAAGCGCCGCGCGGCTGCCGAAGCCAAAAACAACGCGGAAAGCCTTGTCCACACCACCGAAAAGCAGCTTGAAGAGCATGGCGACAAGGTGGATGCGGGCCTGAAGTCCGAAATCGAAACCGCGATTGCCGACACCAAGGCGGCGGTCGAAGGCGGCGATGCGGACGCGATGACCGAAAAAACCCAAGCCCTTGCGAATGTCGCGATGAAACTGGGGCAGGCCATCTATGAAAAGGAACAGGCCGGTGCAGCCTCGCCGGGCGGCGAAGGCGGTGCTGACGCGGAACCGGCTCAGGATGATGACGTGGTCGACGCCGAATTTTCGGAAGTCGAAGACGACAAGAAGGCCTGATTTTTTAAGATGAACCGGAACGGGCATCCTATCCGCGCAACAGCGGCAAGGGTGCCCGCTCTTTTTTGAGCGGGTTAGGGCGGGGCGTTGAGTACCGAAATCGACTATTATGAATTGCTCGAAGTCGAGCGCACGGCGGATGATGCGACGATCAAATCCTCCTACCGGCGGCTTGCGATGCGCTTCCATCCCGACCGTAACCCCGGCGACCATGACGCCGAACATCGCTTCAAATCCATCAACGAAGCCTATGATTGCCTCAAAGACCCGCAAAAACGCGCGGCTTATGACCGGTTCGGCAAGGCGGCGTTTGAAAATGGCGGGCCCGGTGGCATGGGTGGCGGCTTTGGCGGCGGCTTTTCCGACCTTGGCGATATTTTCGAAACCATCTTCGGCGCGTCCGGCTTTGGTGGCGGTGGCGGCCAGCGCGGCCCTGCACGCGGCGCGGACCTGCGCTATGATATGGAAATCACGCTGGAAGAAGCATTCCACGGCCGCGAAAGCGAAGTCACGATTGACGTCGCTGCGCATTGCGAAACCTGCGATGGCAGCGGCGCAAAGCCCGGCACCAGCGCCTCGCGCTGTGGCCACTGCCAAGGCAGCGGCAAGGTCCGCGCGCAGCAAGGCTTTTTCGTGGTCGAACGCACCTGTCCGGTGTGCGGCGGCATGGGCGAAACCATTGCCGACCCGTGCCGCGACTGTCATGGCGAAGGCCGTGTCGGCAAGCGCAAGACATTGAGCGTCACTATTCCGGCGGGCGTCGATGAAGGCAACCGCATCCGCTTGTCGGGCGAAGGCGAAGCGGGCGCGCGCGGGGCACCGGCAGGCGACCTTTATATTTTCCTCCATGTGAAACGCCACGCGATTTTCGAGCGCGAAGGCACGACCTTGTTCGCGCGCGCGCCGATCAGTTTTACCACTGCCAGCCTTGGCGGCACGATTGCCGTGCCGGGCCTCGATGGCGTGTCCCACGACATCAAAATCCCCGCAGGCATCCAATCGGGCAAACAAATCCGCCAGCGCGGGGCGGGGATGCCGGTCCTCAACGGACGCGGGCATGGCGACATGGTCGTCCAGATCGACGTCGAAACCCCGACCAAATTAAACGCCAAACAGCGCGAATTGCTGGAACAATTCCGCGAAACCGAAACCGGCGAAGAATGTCCGCAGTCAAGCGGCTTCTTCAGCAAGATCAAGGATATGCTGGCGGGGTAGGCCGCCGCAGCGCGGTAGCTCTGAACGGATATTCGCAACGGCGCGGGATGGAACGCGCGCCTTTTTCCAAAGGAGCTTTTATGACCAATCCCGTTGAGCAATTTTTTGCCTGTTTCGGACAAGGCGACATTGATGGTGCCATGCAGTGGGTGCATCCGGATGCGGTGTTTGAAGCCCAAGGGCCGGACACCGTGCCTATCTATGGCCGCTTTGACGGGGTGGACGGGGCCAAACGCTTTCTCGGTATTGCGACGGAGATGTTCGACACCGAAGATTTTCAGTTCCGCAAATGGGCGGCAGTCGATGATTTTATATTCGGTTATGGCTATATGCAGCACCGCATCCGGAAAACCGACCGCGTGTTCAAAAGCGAATGGGCCTTGCTCTGCCAGATCGAAGACGGCCTGATCCGCTCCTATAAAATGTTCGAAGATACAGCAGCGCTCCAAGCCGCTTACACATAAGTCCTGATCCTTGAGCGATGTCTGGACCGCTTCCCCAGTCCCCACGCCGTGCCCCCGCGCAGGCGGGGGCCTAGGGTTGCCTGCCCCATTTTCGATTTTTGCACCGGGACGATAGCGTCGCGCCCGATCGCTCTGGACCCCCGCCTTCGCGGGGGCACGGGGAGGGTGATGGGCATCCGCCTTCGCAGGGCACGGGAGGGGGAAGGGGGGCCATTCTCGCCTCTAGCCGCCTCTCTCCCTTCCGTTCGTGTCGAGCGTAGTCGAAGCACGCAAGCGCACCGCTATCCGTCTCTCGACTAGGCTCGAGACGAACGGAGGAAGGGGCGTTGGACGGGCGTAGGTTTATGCTTTTTCCCTCCACTTCATATCTTCACATCCTACTTTCTCTCCCTTGCCTCATATCCTCAAACCCCTCCTCCCTAAAAACCATCATATAAAGTTTTCTTTATATCCGCTCTTGACCCCGCGGCCATTTTCGACAATCTTAAAGGCGTCATAGGTTCTCCGGTCGGGCGCACGCTTGCGCCGGAGCTAAGACGGGAAGCCGGTGCAAGACCGGCGCTGCCCCCGCAACTGTAAACAGCGAGCGGCAATCCATGCAAAGTCACTGGACGGCTCACGCCATCCGGGAAGACGGATTGTCCGCAATGACCTGTGAGCCAGGAGACCTGCCTTTGGCATCATAACGTCCACCGGCGGGGTGCCCGGTCTGGTCGCGCGCATAAGGCGTTGCCGGTCATGGCCGCGCGTCTTGTGCCTGTGTCTGGCCCGGTCATGTCCGCCCCTCTTCGGGGTTGAAGAATATGACTGTCACTATTGCTACATTGGGTTTCCCGCGTATCGGCCCGCGCCGCGAGTTGAAATTTGCGCTCGAAAATTATTGGGCGGGCAAAACGCCCCAAGCCGACTTGCTCGAAGCGGCCGCCGGTTTGCGCACCGCCGCTTGGGCGCGGCAAAATGCGCTGGGCGTGGATTGGCTCCCGTCGGGCGATTTTTCGCTTTATGACCATGTGCTCGATACCAGCCTGATGCTCGGCGCGGTGCCGGAACGCTATGGCGCAGAGGAAGGCGCGGCGGGGCTTGGCACCTATTTCGCGATGGCGCGCGGCACGACCGGCGATGCGGGAGGATGCGCGCACCACACCAGCCTCACCGCCTGCGAAATGACCAAATGGTATGACACCAACTATCATTATATGGTGCCCGAACTGGTCGCAGGGCAAAAGCTTACGCTCAACAATATGAAGGTCGTCGAAGATTATCGCGAGGCCAAGGCGCAAGGGTTTGAAACCCGTCCGGTGCTGCTTGGTCCGGTGACATGGCTGAGCCTTGCCAAAGGGCGCGGGGTCGATCCCTTCGACTTTCTCGACGAGGTGCTGGGGCTTTACGGCGTTATCCTGTCGCACCTTGAACAAGCGGGCGCGCAATGGGTGCAGATAGACGAGCCGGTGCTGGTCACCGACTTGACCGAACAGCAACGCCGCGCGCTCACCCGCGCTTATGCCAAATTGCCGCGCAAGGGGTTGAAGTTGATGCTCACCACCTATTTTGGCGGGCTAGACAGTAATTTAGGCTTTGCCGCGGCGTTGCCGGTGGCGGGACTGCATGTCGATCTGGTGCGCGCGCCGGAGCAACTGGACGCGCTCCTTAAAGCTGCGCCTAAAAATCTGTGCCTGTCGCTGGGCGTGATTGATGGCCGCAATATCTGGCGCAGCGATCTGGCAAGCCTGCTCGACCGGTTGGAGCCGGTGGCCGCAGAGCGCGACATCATCCTAGCGCCCTCCTGTTCGCTGCTCCATGTGCCGGTGGATCTGGCGCTCGAAAACAAGCTTGACCCGCAAGTCCGGCAATGGCTCGCTTTTGCGGTGCAGAAGATCGAGGAATTGGCGATCCTCAAACGCGCGCTCAATGAAGGCCGCGACAGTGTGGCCGATGCCTTGGCCGCCTCCAGCGCGGCAGCGGCACAGCGCAAAGTCTCGCCGCTCATCCATAATCCGGACGTCACCGCGCGGGTTGCCGCGATCACGCCCGATATGCGCGAACGCCGCTCGCCTTATGGCGTCCGGATGGCGGTGCAGGCCGACGCGCTGAAGCTCCCCGCATATCCCACCACGACCATCGGCTCCTTCCCGCAAACCGGTGAAGTGCGCCGCGCGCGCGCCGAACATGGGCGCGGCAATATCGACGCGGCGGCCTATGAAGCTTTCCTGCGCGAAGAAACCGGCCGCGCGATCCGTTGGCAGGAGGAAGCGGGCCTCGACATGCTGGTGCATGGCGAGTTTGAGCGCAACGATATGGTGCAATATTTTGGCGAGCAACTGTCGGGCTTTGCCTTCACCAGCAATGCGTGGGTGCAAAGCTATGGCTCGCGCTGTGTGCGTCCGCCGATCCTTTATGGCGACGTATCGCGCCCCGCGCCGATGACGGTCGCGTGGTGGCGCTATGCCCAATCGCTGACCGATAAGCCGGTCAAGGGGATGCTCACCGGCCCGGTGACGATCCTCAACTGGTCGTTCGTGCGCGATGACCAGCCGCGCGAAGCTTCGTGCCGCCAGATTGCGCTCGCGATCCGCGACGAGGTGGCGGACCTGGAGGCCGCAGGCTGCAAAGCCATCCAGATTGACGAAGCGGCGCTGCGCGAAGGCCTGCCGCTCAAGCGCCGCGACTGGCAAGCCTATCTCGACTGGGCGGTTGATTGCTTCCGCCTGTCCGCGTCCGGCGTCGGCGATGCGACGCAAATCCATACCCATATGTGCTATTCGGAATTTAACGATATCCTCCCGTCCATCGGCGCGATGGATACCGATGTGATTTCGATAGAAACCGCGCGTTCGCAAATGGAATTGCTCGAAGGCTTTGCCGCTTACCGTTATCCGAGCGCGATCGGCCCCGGCGTCTATGACATCCACGCCCCGCGCGTGCCGACGGTCGAAGAAATGGTGCGGCTGATGGAACTGGCGCGCCAGCATCTTGGCGCGGAACAGCTTTGGGTGAACCCCGATTGCGGCCTCAAAACGCGCAAATGGGACGAGGTCAAACCCGCCATCGACGCGATGGTCGCTGCCGCGCGCACTTTGCGGGAAAGTGTAGGGGCGGCGGCGTGAGCGCACCTCTCCCGGCCGCAAGCCTCGACAAAAATGTCGTCCGGATCATCGATATGGTGTTTCCGGGCGACACCAACCATCATGGCACCCTGTTTGGCGGCGAGGCGCTCGCGCATATGGACAAGGTCGCGTTTCTTGCAGCCTCGCGTCATGGCCGCGCGACCTTTGTGACTGCCGCATCCGACCGCATCGACTTTGCCGCGCCCGCGCATAAGGGCGAGCTTATCGAAGCGAGCGGGCGGGTGGTGCGCGTCGGCAGCCGCGCGCTCGATGTCGAGGTGGCCTTGGTCGCCGAAGGCTTGCTCACCGGCGAAAGACGGCTCTGCACGCGCGGGCTGTTCACGCTGGTTGCGGTCAAGGCAGAGCCGCCGCACCGGCCTTTCCCCCGCCTTACCGACGCGGCGCCGGGGATAGAGGCGGCAAGCGATATGCTCCATATGGTCGATATGGTGTTCCCGCCCCAGACCAACCATTATGGCACTTTGTTCGGCGGCGATGCGCTCAAAATGATGGGGAAAGCAGCGTTTATCGCCGCCACCCGCCATGCGCGCGCGACGATGGTGATGGCCGCGTCCGAGCGTGTCGATTTCCGCGCGCCGGTCGAACAAGGGCAGATGGTCGAGCTTATCGCCCGCGTCAAAATGACGGGCCGCTCGTCGCTGCGCGTCGCGGTCGAATTATGGGCCGAACATTTGCTGAGCGGGGCAAGGCGCTGCGCCGCCAAGTCCGAATTTGTCATGGTCGCGGTCGATTGCAACGGCAAGCCCCGCGCCTATGGCGAGAGACAGGTTTAGCGATAGCCTAAGCCGCGATTGTGCCCCCGCGCAGGCGGGGGCACAGTTTGGGGCGCGCGACTTTTCGGCTTGGCACAATCGGCGATGGCGGGCGTGGCTGCTCCGGCCCCGCGCCTTTACCCCGCTGCTGCGACCAAGGCTTGCCCCGCCCGTTGCAACAACAGCGACGCATCAATCCCCGCCAGCGTTTGCGGACTGACAAAAGCGCCATTGACCAGCACCGCCAGTTGCGTCGCCAGCTCCTCGGCGCGCGCGACTCCCATGCGGCGGGCAAGGTCGACAAGGCGGCGCTTCATTTCCTTCTTGTGCGCGGACGCGATGATTCGCGCCGGATGACCGGCTTCGGGAAACTCCACCGCGACATTGATTTGCGGGCATCCGCGATAGTGCGGCGCGCGCACCCGTTCGCCAATCCATTGAAAATGCGCGTCGAGTTCGGCGTGCGGATCGTCCGGATGGGCGGCACTAGCTTCATCCCATAAACGCCAGAAATCCGCGTCTTCGCGCTCCAGATAGGCGGCAATCAGATCATCTTTGGTATGGAAATGGCGATACAGGCTGGTCTTTGCGACTCCGGCCTTTTCGACGAGCAAATCGACGCCCACGGCACGGACACCGCGTTCGTAAAACAGCGCGGACGCTGTTTGCATAATTTTTTCTCGAAGATCCATTTTCGAATTAAGTTACCAAAATTTCCGGAAATAATCCCTAACCGGAATGACCGTACGCGGCCAGCATAACATAGTTGCACTTGACACGATACATGATGTTACCTATCAAAAAACAGACAGGTCTGTAGCGTAACAGGGATACAGCCTCGACCATATTGCATTGTTAAAGCCGCATTCGCGCAGCGATTATGCTCGGGATTTTTCTCCCTGAGCGGCGCTGCCCGTTTGCCATATGTCAACCGGGGGCTTTCGATTAAGGAAGTGGAAGTTCGGATTATGGATGGCCGGGAGAGTATCGCGGTTCTGGGGGCCAATGGCCATACGGGACGCTTTGTAATTGCCGAATTGTTGCGGCAGAATATCCACCCGATAGCCGTGGTGCGTCCGCCGACCGGGGACGCGCGCGGTAACATTCCCGATTTTGGCGCGCACGAGGTTGAAATCCGCCACGCCGCGCTGGACCATGAAGCCGCGATTGATGCGGCTTTTTATGGCGCGGGCGCGATCATCAACTGTGCAGGGCCGTTTGTGGATACGGCAGAGCCAGTTATCCAGTCGGCGCTGCGGCTCGGCTGCCATTATCTCGATGTGACCTCCGAACAGGCGAGCGTCGAGGCCTGTTTCGCGCAATTTGATGCGCCCGCACGCAAGGCCGGTGTGGTCGTCATGCCGGGGGCCAGCTTTTTCGGCGGTTTTACCGATCTGCTCGCAACCGCCGCGGCAGGCGATTGGGATACGGTCGATGCGATTACGGCCTATATCGGGCTGGATAGCTGGCATCCGACCCACGGCACGCGCCGCACCGCCGCCATCAATGTGCCGCGTCAGGTGATGTGCTGCGGACAAAAAGTGCCGCAATTCCTGCCCCCGCACCAGCGCGACTGGCGTTTCCCCGCGCCGTTCGGGACGCAGCTTGTGACTGCTTTGCCCTTGTCCGAAATCCCGCTAATCGCGCACCATATTCCCGCGTCCGAAATCCACACCTATGTGTCGGACATCGCGCTTCAGGATATTCGCAACCCCGATACGCCGCCGCCGGTGGTCAATCCGGTAACAGGCCGTTCCTCCCAGCAATTCATGGTCGAAGTCATCGCCCAGAAGCGCGGCGTCACCCGCTCGATCTGCGCGCATGGCCATGACCTTTACCACTTTACCGCACCCTTGGTGTGCGAAGCCGCCAAACGCCTCATCGCCGCCGATTATGATGGCCACGGCGTCCTGTCCCCCGGCGCCGCGTTCGACGCCGCCCATCTGCTCGCGACATTATCGCCCGAACATATCCGCCTGAATTTGGCGCATTGAGGAAGGTCACTCTCTCACCTTCCTCAGAGCCCCTGTTCCCCCGCACGGTCGGGGGAACAGCGCGGCGCGCAACGCCTTGGCGGCGCTAAGCTTGCTTAGAAGTCTGGTATGGCGGCCGTGGACCCCCGCCTACGCGGGGGAACCGGAGGGTTGATGGTAAAGATACAGTAGTAGTGCGGCGCTAAACAGAAAGGGCTTGCCTTTCGTCCCTCACAATCCCGCCATTTGCACGCCGGAGCCGCCGCCGCGTTCGGCTATTTCGCCTTCATAATTGCCGGGGGGGTCATAGCGGCAGACCAGATATTCCCACTGCGCGTTTTTGGACAATGCGCAGCCGACATGGCGGGTGTCTTTCCAGATGACTTGGGTATAATGGCTCACATCTTCCCATTTGCCGGTGCGCGACACTTGGGGGAAGACGCGGCCTGTCTGATAATATTGGCCTTCTTCGACCCAGCCATCGACCATTTCGGCAAGGCTATAGGCACCGCGCGTGCCCATCCACAAATTTTCGCCTTGATTTTCAGCCGCTTGCGATTCTTCATCATGGTCGAAATTATCGGTTTCGGCCATTTCGGCGGCCCATACGGTCGCATCGCGTGCAAGGCCTTCATCCCATGCGAGGACGGGGAGGCCCATGCGGATCCGTTCGGCATTATGATTGTCGAGCATCGCCTTGATGAAGCTGGTCCGGCTCACTTGCGGACGGTCGGGAAAGGCCCCCGTGCCATGCGCGTCGGCAGGGGCAGGGGCCAGGATGCTGGCGCTCGTCAAAGCTGCCACGGGCACAAAGGCGATTGACAGCGCGCGCAGAAGGTTGAGAGGCTGGTTCATGCTTCCAGAATATGAACCGCAGATAAACAGCCTTCTAACCGACGCAGTTAATGCGCCGCTAGCCATCTATATCCATTGGCCCTTTTGCGTAAAAAAATGTCCTTACTGCGACTTTAACAGCCATGTGCGCGATAGCGTCGACCAAATGGCATGGCGCACGGCGTTGCTGGCCGATTTGGCCTATGAGTCGGCGCTTATGCCGGGGCGCATGGTGGGGTCGATTTTCTTCGGTGGCGGCACCCCTTCCTTAATGGATCCGGCGACCGTCGCGGCGTTGATTGAAGCAGTCGGGCAACATTGGCGGCTCGCCGATGATTTGGAGATAACGCTGGAGGCGAACCCCTCCTCGGTCGAAGCGGCGCGCTTTGCCGATCTGGCGGCGGCAGGCGTCAACCGCGTGTCCTTGGGGTTGCAAGCGCTCGATGATGACGTGCTGGCCTTTCTGGGCCGCGCGCACGGGGTTGAGGAAGGCTTGGCCGCGCTTGATGTGGCGCAGCGCCATTTTGCGCGCGTGAGTTTCGACCTTATTTATGCGCGGCCGGGGCAGAGTGTAGCGGCGTGGGAGGCGGAGCTGGCGCGCGCGCTGGCGTTCGGCACCGGCCATTTGTCGCTTTATCAACTGACCATCGAGCCGGGGACGCGCTTTGCGGCGCTGGCGGCGAAAGGTGCGTTGACCTTGCCCGATGGCGATGCGGCGGCGGATTTATTTGAAACAACGCGCGCGATGACCGCAGCGGCGGGGCTGCCTGCCTATGAAATTTCCAACCATGCGCGGCTGGGCGAGGAGAGCCGCCACAATCTCACTTACTGGCGCTATGGCGATTATGTCGGGGTCGGCCCCGGCGCGCACGGGCGGCGCTTGGGCGAGGCGACCGAGCGGCACAAAAAGCCTGAAAATTATCTGTCCGCTATGGCGCGTAATGGCAATGGTATTAAATTGGTATCGTATCTGTCGCCGGAGACGCGCGCAGCAGAAGCCTTGCTCATGGGTATGCGATTGAAAGAAGGGGTAAATTTATCCCGCATCGCTGCGATTACAGGCGTAAACGAAGCGCGACTCACCGACGGAGAAGCGGTGCGCAAATTGCAAAAAATCGGCTTAATTTCCGCACAAAACAGCCATATTCGCGTGACCGAAGCAGGGATGTTATTGCTCGACGCGATCCTCCCCCAAATCGTCGCCTCCTCTCTCCTTTCCGACACCCTTGTTTCGGACGGGGGAGCGGCGTAGATTTGCCTTTCGAAAATGCAGCATTTTCTGGTCCAAAACTGGCGAAAAAGCCTTGAAGTCGAACAGCGCCGCTCGGCCCATACGGTGCGCGCCTATGTGACGACTGCCGAGCGTTTCTGCGCCTTTCTCGCAGATTATGAAGGACAGGCGGTCGATGCAGACGCGTTGCGCGCGCTGACCCCTGCGACCTTGCGCGCTTTCCTTGCGCGACGGCGCGGGGAGGGGCTGGGCAATGCGTCGGCGGCGCGCGAATTGTCGGCGATCCGCGCCTTTCTGCGCTTTGTCGGCGGCAAGGAAGCGACCGTTCCGCTGGTCAAAGGCCCGCGCGTCACCAAAGGCGTGCCGCGCCCTGTGTCGCCCGACGAAGTGGTCGCGCTTGCCGAAGATGTGGCGGAAAACCGCCGCGAAGCGTGGGAAGGCGCGCGCGATTGGGCGGTCCTCATGCTGCTCTATGGCGCAGGATTACGCATCGGTGAGGCGATGAGCCTTAGCGGCGATGTGCTGCCCTTGGGCGAAACGCTGCGGGTCACGGGCAAGCGCGACAAAACGCGGATTGTCCCGCTTTTGCCGCAGGTGCGCGAAGCGATTGACACCTATGTTGCGCTCTCGCCCTATCCGCCGGACAAGGGCGCGCCGCTGTTCCGGGGGCGTCGTGGCGGGGCGCTATCGCCTGCCTTGGTGCGGCGCGCTGTCCAAGGCGCGCGTGGTCGGCTGGGCCTCTCCGAGCGCACCACGCCCCACGCGCTGCGTCACAGTTTTGCAACGCACCTGCTTGCAGGCGGCGCGGATTTACGCAGTTTGCAGGAACTGCTCGGCCATGCGAGCCTAGCCTCGACGCAAATCTATACAGCGGTTGATGCCGCCCATTTGCTCGACGTCTATCGCAACGCCCACCCGCGTGCGGAAAGTTAAGGGACCATCATGGATATTCACTTATGGATATAGTGTGGAAAGGCGTGCTCGGCGGGCTTGTGACGGCGCTCATTGTGTGGCTGTCAAAGCGCGGCAATGTGTTGCCGGGCATCCTCCCGCTCGCGCCGACCTTCGCGATTATCGCGCTGCTTGCGGTCGGCGCAAAGGGTGATGCGGGGGGCTTTAAAACCGCCTGCATGGCTGGTCTCAAGACTATCCCCGCTTATGTGATCTTCCTTGTCGGTTGCTATTTTCTCATCGACAGGCTGGACTATCGGGTCGCTATTTTAGGCGGACTTGCTTTCTGGCTAGTGGCCGCACTCGCGATCTTCCTTGCGCCCAAATTTATTTAGGCCGCAATCCGTTTTTCTACCGCGTCCCAGATCATCCCGGCAATATTGGTGCCGTCAAAATCGCTGATCGCGACGATGCCTGTCGGTGAGGTCACATTGATTTCGGTGAGCCATTGCCCGCCGATCACATCAATGCCGACAAACACCAGCCCGCGCTTTTTAAGCTCCGGCCCCATCGCCGCGCAAATTTCGCGCTCGCGTTCGGTGAGGTCGGCCTTTTCGGCAGAGCCGCCGACCGCGAGATTGGAACGGATTTCACCGGCCCCGGGGAGGCGGTTAATTGCGCCCGCGACTTCGCCGTCGACAAGCACGATGCGCTTGTCGCCTTTGGATACATCCGGCAAAAACGCCTGCAACATATGCGGCTCGACCCACATCAGGTTGAACATTTCCATGAGTGCGGACAGGTTGCCGCCTTGCTCTTCAACCTTGAAAATCGCCTTGCCGCCATTGCCGTGGAGCGGTTTCACGACGATGCTGCCATGTTCATGCAGAAAGCTTTTCGCCTCTTCAAAACTGCGCGTAATCATCGTCGGCGGCATGAAGCGCGCATAATCGAGCACGAATAATTTTTCCGGCGCATCGCGCACGGATGCGGGATCATTGACCACCAAAGTTTCGTTTTGGATGCGCTCAAGCAAATGGGTCGCGGTGATATAGCTAAGGTCAAAGGGCGGATCCTGCCGCATCCACACCACATCCACATCGCGGCCAAGGTCGATGGTTTGCGCAGGCCCAACGCGATAATGATCGCCTTCGACCCGCTGCACCATCTCGACCGGATGGGCGAGCGCGAGCAGGCGGTTGTCGCGCCAGGTCAGCGCCTTCACATCATAATGCCACAACGCGATTCCGCGCGCCTGGGCTTCGAGCATCAGCGCGAAGGAGGAATCGCCTTTGATATTGAGCGTTGCGAGCGGGTCCATCTGGAAGGCGACGCGAAGGGGCATGGGGTGGGCTTTCTTCAAATTGTGACATTGACCAGATGGCGCGGCAAGCGGCGCGGCGCAAGCAGGATAACGTCGACGCGAATATCTTCACCGTTGCGCGCATAATTCGGGGCCAGCATATTGGCGGCGGCAACAACGCGGCGCAGGCGATAGCTGTCAATTGCATGGTCAAGGTCGGCGGCACTTTTGCGACGCTTCACTTCGACAAAGGCGATGATGCCACGGCGTTTCGCGATAATATCGACCTCGCCAGCCGCGACCCGCACTCTCTGTCCGATAATGCGCCAGCCGTGGAAGCGCAGCCACCAAGCGGCCCAGCGTTCCGCGCCGCGCCCTTCGCTTTCGGCCCTTTGGCGGTTGGTGGAGCGCCGGTTCACGAGGGGGTGTTTTCCCTGTCTCCTTGGCCCTTATCCCCTAAACTGGCATCCTTCAGCGCCATGGCGCGCGCATAGACATCGTGCCGGTCAAGCTTGAGCTTTTTGGCAACCTCCTTGGCGGCTTTTGCGGGCGGAAGGCTGGCAAGGGCTGCGCGCAACGCATCGTCGAGGCTGTCCGCATCGGGTGGCGTATCCTCCACTTGTGGAGGCCCGACCATCAGCACAATCTCGCCCTTGGGTTCTTGAGTCTCATAGCGTTCGGCAAGGTCCGCAAGCGTGCCGGTCACACATTCTTCAAATTTTTTGCTGATCTCGCGTGCAACCGCCGCTTCGCGCGTTCCGAGCAATTTTGCGAGCAGCGCCAATGTCGCCCCCAATCGCGGCCCGCTTTCGTAAAAAACAAGGCTAGCGCGCACCGCGCCCAGTTCGGAAATCGCCTCGGCTTTGGCTTTTTCCTTCGGCGGAAGAAAGCCTGCAAACAGGAAACGGTCGGTCGGCAGCCCCGCCATGCTAAGCGCCGTCGTTGCAGCACAAGGGCCGGGGAGGGCGGTCACATAGCGCCCCGCTGCCCGCGCATCGCGCACCAGCTTATAGCCGGGATCGGAAATAAGCGGCGTTCCCGCATCCGACACCAACACCACAATTTCATCCGCCATGCGCGCGATCAGCCGTTCGCGATCGGATTCCTTACTATGGTCATGATAAGGCACCATCGGCTTTTTAAGGCCGAGATGGTGGAGCAATTTTGCGGTGACGCGGCTATCCTCCACCGCAATCACATCGGCAGCAGCGAGCAACTCGGCTGACCGCTTTGTTATGTCACCAAGGTTGCCGATTGGCGTCGGCACGATATACAGGCCGGGTAGAGGAGGCGATTCCATGACAGCGGTAATGGCAGACCAAGGCCTTGGTGGACAGGCTAATATTTCCGGGGGTATTTCAGGCGGCCAAGCGGCAAGCGCGGCGCGGCAATGGATGCGGCGCGGCTTTGTCGTCGCCATGGCGATGCTGGTGGCGGCGTGCCAGACGGTTGTTCCGAAAGGACCACCGACCACGCCAACCTCGCCGGAAGGGCCGGTAACGCCGGGCTTGCCGACCGATACGCAGCGGCATCGCATCGCGCTCCTTGTGCCACAAACCGGTCCCCATGCCGATGTCGGCGAAGTGCTGGCCAATGCCACGATGATGGCGATATTGGACAGCAATACCGACAAGTTGCGTATTACCACTTATGATACGGGCGCAGGCGCGGCCGCCGCTGCACGGCGCGCGGTTGCCGACGGGAACAAGCTTATCCTTGGGCCGTTGCTTGCCGAAGATGTGACGGCGGTCGGCCCGATTGCGCGCGCGGCTGGCGTGCCGATCATCAGCTTTTCCAATGATACGGCGGTGGCCGGAAACGGCGTTTACCTGCTCGGCTATGTGCCTAACCAGTCGGTTACGCGCGTGGTCCAGTTTGCCCGCTCCAAGGGGCTGAACCGTTTTTCGGCTATTGCGCCGCAAGGGGCTTATGGCGACCGCGCGCTCGCCGCGTTGCGCACGGCGGTGGCGGCCAATGGCGGCACGATGGTTGCGACCGAAAGCTATGACCGTTCGGCAGCGAGCATTACCGGTGCGATCCGCCGGTTGAGCCGCACGGGCAGCTATGATGCGCTGCTCATTGCCGATGGTGCCAAGGTTGCGGTGCAGGCCGCGCCGTTGGTGCGTAGCCAATCGTCCAAAACCGCCAAGATTTTGGGCACCGAATTATGGAATACCGAATCGCAACTTGCCGGCACTCCTGCGCTACGCGGGGCGTGGTTTGCGAGCGTTCCGGACCAATATTATTCGACCCTCGCGACCAAATATCGCCAGCGTTACGGCAAAAATCCTTATCGCATCGCAAGCCTTGGCTATGATGCGGTGCTGCTCACCATCAAAATGTCGCGCAACTGGAAACCCGGCACGCGCTTTCCGGTGAATAACCTCAATGCTGCGGACGGATTTGGCGGGATTGATGGGATTTTCCGCTTCGACCGGCGCGGTATTGCCGACCGCGCGTTGGAAGTGACCGAAATCCGCGCAGGCGGCTTCACCACTGTCTCGCCTGCCCCGACACAATGGTGAGCAACGGCGGCAAAAAGCCATAGGGTAAAAAATACCCCCTCCTGATTTATGCAGGAGGGGGTATTTTTTTCTAATATATTAGCCCGCTCCGGCGGACAGGTTTAGCCGATTTTCTGGCCCGTCTTGGCCCAATCGGCGAGGAAGCCTTCAATGCCCTTGTCGGTGAGGACGTGCTTGACCAGCGCCTTGATAACGCTGGGCGGAGCGGTCATGATGTCCGCGCCAATCATCGCGGCTTCATAGACGTGCATGACATGGCGGACCGAGGCGACGAGGATTTGCGTGTCGAACAGATAATTGTCGTAAATCTGGCGGATGTCGCGGATGAGTTGCATCCCGTCGAGGCCATTATCGTCATGGCGGCCAACGAAAGGCGACACAAAGGTTGCGCCCGCTTTGGCGGCGAGCAAGGCTTGGTTGGCCGAAAAGCATAAGGTCACATTGACCATCGTGCCATCATCGGTGAGCGCCTTACAGGTTTTGAGGCCATCCAGAGTGAGCGGAACCTTGATCGCGACATTGTCGGCAATTTTGCGCAGGATTTCGGCTTCGCGCATCATGCCTTCATGGTCGAGCGCGACCACTTCGGCGCTGACCGGACCATCGACGATGGCGCAAATTTCCTTGGTCACTTCCATGAAATCGCGGCCCGATTTGGCGATCAGCGACGGGTTGGTGGTTACACCATCAAGAAGACCGGTGGACGCCAGTTCCTTAATGTCCGCAATTTCGGCGGTATCGGCAAAAAATTTCATGGGTCAGCTCTTTCGCAAAACGAGGGGATGATTCGGGCGCCCTATAGCAAGGAACGGGCAGCTTTGGGGAGGGTTCCTCCACCAAGCCCCGCTCGCCTTATAGCAGAGTCTCGTCCTAAATTGTGCTCAAGATGCTGAACAGCAATGTATCATTGGCCGAGCCCGGATTGGCGCGGATGGCGGCTTCTTCGGCTCCGATGGCGCGGTAAATGGCGCGGCTTCCCTTGCGGCTCACATCGCTTGCAAGCCCTTGAAAGTCGATGCCGGTCGCAAGGCGCAACGCTTCGGTGACGATGCGGTCGTCAAACATGCGCAAGCCTTCACCAACGCCTGGCAACATCGCGTTAAACAGCGCATCGCCCATCGAATTTTCAAGCAGGCTGGTCGCCGCAGTCGGTCCGCCGCGGATGACGCCAAGCGCATCGGCAATCGTAAGCCCGCGAATGGCATCGGTCACAACCGGCGCGGCGCGCTTTGCTCCAACCTCGGCGGCGCGATTGACTTGCTTGCGCAGCCTGTCCTTGACCAAAGCCCCCGTAAGCGCGGCAATGATCGTATTGCTCGCGCCCGCACCGCCAAGTTGCGGCGGCAGGTCAATTTGCGCGACCTGATTGTCATAAAAACCATTGGCCTGCATCAGCCGTGCAAAAGCGCGCTGCGAGGAAATGGTGAGGAGGCGGCGCACCGCATCATCAATTCCGAAACTCCCCAAGCTGGTCGCACAGCCCGGCAGCGCGAGCAACGCGACCAAGGCGGTGCCGCCAATCATATTACGCCGCGAGATTATTTGCTGTTTCACAAGCTTACCCCTCTTCATCATGCAAGTTCGTCTGTGTTCTAGACGCAAGTTTTTCAAGACGCAAAATTTGATGGCGTTCCTTATATGTTCTTGCTAGGGAAGCGGCATGGCAAAAGCGAAACGCAAATATGTGTGTCAGGCGTGCGGGTCGGTCGCGTGGCGCTGGCAAGGGCAATGTGCGGATTGCGGTGAATGGAATACATTGGTCGAAGAAGCCGGCGAAACCGTGTTTTCGGCCAAGCATAATCTGCAAGGCGGGGGCCGGGCGATCATGCTCGAAGGGCTCGACAGCGAAACCGCGCTGCCGGCGCGCGAAAGCACCGGCATTGCCGAATTTGACCGCGCCTTGGGCGGCGGATTGGTGGCAGGCTCTGCAACGCTTATCGGCGGCGATCCGGGTATCGGCAAATCGACATTGCTGTTGCAGGCCGCCGCCCGCATGGCATCGCGCGGGCTGTCGGTGGCTTATATTTCGGGCGAGGAAGCGGCGGGGCAGGTGCGGTTGCGTGCGCAGCGATTGGGGCTTGGCACAGCGCCGGTGCAACTGGCGAGCGCGACCAGCGTGCGCGACATTTTGACGACATTGGGGACAGCCAAGCCACCCTCATTGCTCATCATCGATTCGATCCAGACGATGCACTCCGACCTTATCGAAGGCGCGCCGGGGACGGTGAGTCAGGTGCGCGCATCGGCGCAGGAACTGATCCGCTTTGCCAAGGAGCAGGGGACGGCGGTGGTGCTGGTCGGCCATGTGACCAAGGATGGTAGCATTGCGGGGCCGCGTGTGCTGGAACATATGGTCGATACGGTGCTGGCCTTTGAAGGCGAGCGTAGCCACCAATATCGTATCCTGCGCGCCATCAAGAACCGCTTTGGCGGGACCGATGAAATCGGGGTGTTTTCGATGGCTGAGCAAGGCTTGGACGAAGTCTCCAATCCTTCCTCCCTGTTCCTCTCCGACCGCAGCGAGAGCGTCACTGGCGCGACCGTTTTCCCCGCTCTGGAAGGCACACGCCCCGTGCTGGTCGAAGTGCAAGCCTTGACCGTGCGGCTGGCGAGCGGGGCGACCCCGCGCCGCGCGGTGGTCGGCTGGGATTCAGGGCGGCTTGCGATGATTTTGGCGGTGCTGGAATCGCGCTGCGGCCTCAGTTTTTCATCCTGCGAAGTCTATCTCAACATTGCGGGCGGCTATCGCCTGTCCGACCCCGCCGCCGATCTGGCGGTTGCAGGGGCGCTCATTTCCGCGCTCAGTGACCGGCCCGTTCCTTCCGATGCGATTTTGTTCGGTGAGGTTGCGCTATCGGGCGAAATCCGCCCCGTGGCGCATAGCGCCCTGCGTTTGCGCGAGGCGGCCAAGCTTGGCTTTTCGCGTGCGCTTGTTCCCAAAGGGACCAAGGCGGACGGTGAAAAAATCGGGTGCAAAAACTATCAAACGCTCGCCGAATTCGTTGACCATATGCTTGGCCGTGACTAGGTATCAGCCCGATAGGGGGAGGTGCGGGGCGCTGTTCGCAGCGCATATCGGGCCTCAAAATATGGATTATCAAGGCATTTTTGAATGAGCGGATTGACCGGTTTCGACATGATCGTGCTTGCGCTGATTTTCGGCGGAGCGGTGCTTGGCTATTTCCGTGGCTTTGCACAAGAAGCACTGTCGCTGATGGCGCTCGCCGCTGCCGTCATCGCGCTGCGCCTGTTCCACACACCCGTCACCGAATGGCTTATTCCCAAAATCGGCACCGAAAGCGGGGCGATGGTGCTGGCCTTTTTCATCGTGTTCGGCGGCGTGCTGGGGCTGGGCAAATTGATTGCGCGCAAGATCGGCAAATCGAGCCGCGAAAGCTTTGTCGGCCCGTTCGACCGGGTGCTGGGCGTCGGCTTTGGGATGCTCAAAGGCCTGATCATTTCGACCATCGGCCTGCTGCTCTTCTTCATGGTCTATGATTTCATCTATGGCACCACCGCCGAGCGGCCCCAATGGTTGCAGGAAAGCCGCACCTATCCGCTGCTGCGCGCGACCGGCGTTGAAATTGCCGATCTGGTCAAAGCCCAACAGCAAGCCGCGCCTGCCAGCGGGCCGGCAACCCCCGCAAAATAATAAGGCCGTCCCCCGCAATATTCGCACCCCCTCATAAATGATATGCGCGAGGGGCTTGCGGGGAGCGGAGTCTCGCTCCTATGGCAAGCGCATGGCGACGCCCCTTTACACGACGGAAATTTTGCGGCTCGCATCCGAAACGATCCACTGGCCGCGAATGGATAATCCCCGCTTTTCGGTGGAGCGGCGCGCAGCCTTATGCGGCAGTTCGCTGCTCCTCGACCTTGAAACCGACAGCGACGGACGGATTGCGGCCATCGGGATGCGCCCGCAAAGCTGTGCAATGGGGCAGGCGTCCGCCACGATTTTCGCGCGCCATGCGAAGGGCAAGGATGCTGCCGCCATCCGTGCGGCGCATGAGGCGCTGCAAAATTGGCTGGGCGGCAAAAGCGATGCGCCCGATTGGCCGGACATAGATATGCTAAGCGCAGCGCGGGACTATCCGGCGCGGCATGGCGCGATTTTATTGCCTTATGTCGCCGCGCGCGCGGCGCTTGAAGGGGAAAGATGATGGCCGCTGGCACCGTCGATACGACCGCACTTTTGTTGCAGGAAGGCGTCATCATGCTCGGCGCGGCCTTGGGTGCGGTGCTGATATTCCGCCGCTTCGGGCTAGGCTCGGTATTGGGCTATCTGATCGCGGGGGCGCTGATCGGGCCGCAGGTGCTGGGGCTTGTCGGCGGCGGGGAAACCAAGCTTGCGACCGCAGAGCTTGGCATTGTCCTCCTCCTCTTCCTCGTCGGGCTCGAACTTAATCTAGACCGGTTATGGCGGTTGAAGCGCGAAATTTTCGGGCTGGGCCTGACCCAAGTGGTGGTCGCAGGGCTTGCGCTCACCGCGCTTGTTTATTTGTCCTCCAGCTTCTCGCCCGCTGCGGCGCTTGCCTTGGGCCTGCCGCTCGCGCTGTCCTCTACGGCACAGGTTTTGCCGGGGCTTAAATCATCGGGGCGCATAAACTCCCCCTTTGGCGAGCGCGCCTTTTCGATCCTGTTGATGCAGGATCTGGCCATCGTCCCGCTCATCACGATTATTGCTGCCTTGTCCCGCGCGCCCGCAGACCCCAATGCCCCTCCCGGCTATATGGTCGCCATCTATACGGTCGGCGCGATCGTCGCGCTGGTGCTGGCGGGGCGGTTCATTTTGAGGCCGCTGCTGCGCATTGTCGGGCGCTTGGGCGAGCAGGAATTATTCATTGTCGTTGCGCTGTTCACCGTGATGGCCGCCGCTGCTCTCATGCACGCGCTGCACCTCTCCACCGCTTTGGGCGCCTTTATCGCAGGCGTGATGCTCGCCGATTCGCCCTATCGCCACGAGATAGAGGCCGATGTCGAACCCTTCCGCCAGATATTGCTCGGTATGTTCTTTGTCGCGGTCGGCATGGTGCTGGACCTCCATGCGGTGCTCGCCAGCCCGCTTTATGTGGTCGGCATGGCGTTCGGGCTGGTCATCGTCAAAATCGCGGTGCTGTTCGGGGTCGCGCGGATATTCGGCATGGAAAGCAAGGGCGCGCTCGCGCTCGCCTTGCTCCTGTCGCAAGCGGGCGAATTCGGCTTTGTCCTGTTCAAACAGGCGCAGGAAGCCTTGCTCATCGACCCCAGTGCGGCGAGCCTTTATGGCGCGATTGTCACGCTGTCGATGGCGACCACGCCGTTCCTGATGATGTTCGCCCGCCGCTTTGAAATGGAAGCGCGCGAGGATGGCGAAAATTTTGAAGGACCGGAACAGGCCGAGCGCAACAAGGTGCTGGTCATCGGCTATGGCCGGTTCGGGCAGATGGTTGCGCAAATGCTCAATGCCGCAGGGGCCAAGGTTACGCTCATCGACAAAAAGCCGCGCCAGATCGAATTGTCGCAGAAATTCGACAGCAAAGTCTATTTTGGCGACGGGTTGCGGCTTGACCTGTTGCGGCGCGCAGGGGCAGACGAGGCTGAACTCATCCTGTTTTGCACCGACGATGCGGGCATGACCGCCAAGGATATTGAGCCTATCGTCCACGCCTTTCCACACGCCAAAATCTATGCGCGCATTTATGACAGGCGGCAGGCCGTCGATATGGAAGGATCGGGGCTGACCGGCACAATCCGCGAAGTTTATGAAAGCGCGATTGCGATGGGCATTTTGGCGCTGCAATCGCTCGATACCCCGACCGATGAAATTCACGATATTGAACGCGCGGTGCGGTTGATGGACGCCGAGCGACTGGACCTCCAGATTGCCGAGGGCGATTTGTCGGCAGGCCTGCATCTGCGTTTCCAGCCGGGCGATGCGGGGCCAAGTTTCCAGGAAGTGCTGCAACGCGCGCACGCCAAAAATGAAGCACAATCAAGCGTGGGAGAATGTGGATGAGCGCGCGGGGACATAGTTTGATTGTGGCGGCGGCTTTATCGGCGGCGCTTGCGGTCGCGGCAGGCGCGTTTGGCGCGCATGGTGCCGCCTCCCCCCAAGCCGCCGAATGGCTGCGCACCGGCGCGCAATATCAGATGATCCATGCCGTCGCGGTGTTTGCGCTTGCGCTTGGCGGACGTTTCACCCGGCAAGGCTGGCTGATGCTGGCGGGCGCTGCAATTTTCGGGTTGACCCTCTATGCGATGGGGCTGGGTGGCCCGCGATGGCTAGGCGCGGTCACGCCGGTTGGCGGGGCGCTCCTCATCATAAGCTGGCTATGGATTGCGTTTAGCGCGCTTCGCCATCCAGAAATGCGCTGACATCCGCCATTTCGACCTCCTTATCGAGGAAGGTCCGGCCGATCCCGCGCGCAAGCAGGAAGGGGACATGGCCCCCGCTCGCTTTTTTGTCATGCGCCATATGCGCGGCCAGCGTTGCGCCATCGGCTTGGACCCCGGCGGCGGCGAGGCCATCAGGCAAGCCGACGCCGCGCAAATGGGCCGCGACCCGTTCGGCGTCCTGCCCGTTGCATAACCCTTTACGCACCGAATAGCGGTAAGCGAGTGCCATACCGGCGGCGACGCCTTCACCGTGGAGCAGCGTATCGGAAAAACCGGTTTCGGCTTCAAGCGCATGGCCGAAAGTATGGCCCAAATTGAGCAGCGCGCGAGTGCCGGTGGTTTCGCGCTCGTCCGCGCCGACAATGCGCGCTTTGGCGGCCACGCTATGCGCTATGGCATAGAGCCGCGCCTGCGCATCGCCTTCGAGTAATTTTTCGCCATTGGCTTCGCACCATTCGAAAAAATCCGCATCGTCGATCAGGCCATATTTGACCACTTCGGCATAGCCCGCGCGGCGGTCGCGCATCGGCAGGCTGTCGAGGCTGGTGGGGTCGATCAGCACCAGCACCGGCTGGTAAAAGGCCCCGACCAGATTTTTGCCCGCACCCGTATTGATCGCGGTCTTGCCGCCGACGCTCGAATCGACCTGCGCGAGCAAGGTCGTCGGGATCTGGATGAAATCACAGCCGCGCTTGACGATGCTCGCGGCAAAGCCGGTAAGGTCGCCAATCACCCCGCCGCCGAGCGCAATAATCGCCTCCGACCGCTCGACCCCCAAGCCCAGCAGCGCATCGACCAATTCGGCAAGATGCGCCCAGCTTTTTGTGCCTTCACCGGGCGGTAAAATAATCGGCTGCGCGGTAATTCCTGCGCCTTCGAGCGACGCGACGAGGCGGGGAAGCTGCGCGTCGGCCACATTGCGGTCGGTGACGATAATCGCCCGGTCGCGCTTCAGCCAAGGGGCGAGATGCCGCGCGGCATGGTCGATGAGACCATCGGCAATCATCACATCATAACGCCGATCGCCCAGCTCCACCGGCACAATAGTCACATAGCCGTCGTCTGCATCAATATCGGATATTATGCCAGCCATCGGGCAAGCTCCTCCATAATGGCTTTCACCGTTTCTTCGTGCGGCGCGCAGTTCGATTTTACGTGGATATGCGCCTCGGCATAGACGGGGTTACGCTTGGCCGCGAGGTCGGTCAGCACTTCGACCGGATTTTTGCCCGACAGTAAAGGGCGGGTGTCGCGCCGCGAAACTCTGTCGGCAAGGATTGCAATATCGGCATCCAGCCAGATGGCCAGCCCCTTGGTCATGATGAGCGCGCGGGTTTCGTCATTCATGAACGCGCCGCCGCCGGTCGCCAGCACCATCGGCTTGTCACTCAATAGCCGCGCAATCACCCGCCGTTCGCCATCGCGAAACCCGCTTTCGCCATAGCGGTCGAAAATGTCGGGGATGCTCATATCGGCGGCTTTTTCAATCTCCGCATCAGCGTCGACAAATTGGAGGCCCAGCTTTGCGGCAAGCCTTTTTCCCACCGTCGTCTTGCCCACGCCCATCAGTCCGACCAGCACAAGCGGGCGGTCCGGCGCAAGCGGGGCGCTGGAAGGAAAAGATGAACGCATCGGGCGGCCTATAGAGGGGGGAGCGGGGGAGGGGAAGCGGCAAGGGCAATTATATGGGCTAGAATTTATGTCGGCGATTATAGGCATGTTTGTCGCGCGCGGCTTGCGCAACGCGGTCTGACCCACTATCGCCAGCCTATGTCCCGACGCATTTATTTTCTGCTGATCGCTTTGGTAATCCTGTTCGGATTGCTGTTCCTCCTGTCGCGCATGGACGGCGAAAAGCCGGTCAAGCCTATGGAAGCGGCGGTCGTTGAACCCGCTCAGGCGAAACAGGATTAACATCAGCGCCCGGCGCGTGGTATCGGACGAACCGCATATGATAGCTCGACACGGCATTAAAACGCGCACCGCTTATGGAACGGCCTTTGCCACGGCTTCGGCAATCGCCCTGCTGGCAGGGACGGCCTCGCTTATATTCGCGCCTGCAGTGGACGGACAGGAATCAATCCTGCCGCCCGGCTTTGGCGGCCCGGAACCCAAGCAAAAGGCAGAGCCGAAGCAAAAGGCTGAACCCAAAGCCAAAGGCCCGACGCGCGCCGAGCCCAAAAAATCACCCGAACCCAAAAAGGCGGACGATCCGCGCCCCGCATCGCCGCCGCCTACTGCTGGTGCAGGGGGTGCGCCCCGTCCCGTGAGTCCGGCGGGTCCAGCGGGCCCGGTGGGGTCATCTGTGCCGCCCGGTCCGACCACGGGCGCGGGCGCTGTAGCGGGGGCGAGCGAATCGACCGCCGCGCATGAAGCGGGCGCGGGCGATGAATTTACCCGTGTGCGCAAATATGATTTGCCGTCCGGATCGCGACGCTCGCTTGAGCGTATCGGGCCGCTCACCCAAGCGGAAGGCGGGCTTCCGGCGGATGCTTTCTGGGGCGCAGGCGGCAATTATCTTTCTATCCTGATGGACAAGACCAATGCGCCTTTGGTGTCGCGTTGGGGATCTATCCTGCTACGCCGCGCGATGGTGTCTGCGGTCGATACGCCGACCACGATTAATGGCGCGGATTTTGTCGCTTCGCGCGCGGACCTGTTGTTGCGCATGGGCGAAGCCAATGCAGCGCGCGAACTGCTCCAAAATGTCGATCCGGACAAGGCGACACCCAAGCTGCTCCATACCGCGCTTGATATTTATATGGCCAATGCCGACCCCGGCGGCCTGTGTCCGCTGGTCCCGCGTGGCCTCCAGATCGGCAAGGATGCGCGCTGGGATCTGGCGCGCGGCATGTGCACCGGCCTGTCGGGTGACGCCAGCACGGCGGGTGTGATAATCGACCGCTCGGCGCGCAAGCCGGGGCTTGAGCCGATTGATGCGCGCTTGGCCGAGAAAATTTTGGGTGCAAGTGCCAATGGCCGCCGCTCGGTCAAGATTGAATGGGAGGGCGTCAAGCAATTGACCCCGTGGCGCTTCGGCCTCGCCACCGCCACCGCCGTTGCTATTCCCGACACATTGTTCAAGACGGTCGGCCCCGATTATCGTGCTTGGCAAACGCTCGCGCCGATGACCTCGCTTAACGCGCGCGTGGTGGCTGCGCCCTCTGCAGCGCAAATCGGCGTGCTGTCGAACAATGCCTATGTCGATCTGGTGAGCGCGGCCTTTGCCTCCGATGATCGCGACGAAAAAACCACCGATGAAGCGCAAGCCTTGCGCGATGCTTATGTCGGCGCGACCTTGGGCGAGCGCATGACCGCCATCCGCTTGCTATGGGCCAATGCCGAAAAAAGCGGCGATCCTTATGCGGGCCAAGTGCTGACCGCGCGCGCGGCGGCGCGGCTGCCCGTTACCGACGAAGTGGGCGACGATATGGGCCGCCTCATCGCTTCGATGCTGAGCGCAGGACTGGATACCAATGCGGCGGCATGGGCGCGGGTTGCCGAAGAAGGGTCGGACGCATGGGCGCTGCTCGCGGTCGGCGCACCCAACCCGCTGAACGGCGTCGATGCTGGCGCGGTCGATAATTTCTCCGGCAATGATGACAGCCCCAATTACCTCAAGAGTAAAATCTTTCTTGCCTCGCTCGCAGGCCTTGGCCGCATCGACCCGAAGGAATTTGCAAGCGCGGCCAGCGACCTTGATATGAATATTTCGGGCAAGACCGCTTGGGCGGCCGCTATCGGAAAAGCGGCGGATGACGGCCAGCAAGGAACGGTGGCCTTGCTCGCAGCGGTCGGCCTTCAGGGCGATAATTGGGGCAAGATGAACCCGATGCACTTGTATCATATCACGGCGGCGCTGCGCAAAGTCGGCCTTAATGCCGAAGCGCGGATGATTGCCGCCGAAGCCGTCGCGCGCAGCGGGTAAGCCGGTGACGCGCGCGGACGATCGGGCGCTCATCGACCGCTTCCTCGAAATGATGATGGCCGAGCGGGGCGCGGCGCGTAACACGCTGCTCGCCTATCGCACCGATCTTAACCAGGCCGCCCAAGCCTTGCCGCAAGGGCTGGTCGCCGCCGATGGCGCGGCGTTGCAGGGGCTGGTTGCGCAATGGCAGGATCTGGCCGCCTCAAGCGCGATGCGCAAAATGTCGGCGCTGCGCCATTTTTACCGCTTCCTTGTCGAAGAGCGCATGATCGCGCACGACCCGTCCGAAATATTGGCGCGGCCACGCGGCAGGAGGCCCTTGCCCAAAATCCTGTCGCATGACGATGTCGGGCGGCTATTTGCGGAACTTGATGCCCGCGTCGCTGCCGAGCATCCGGCGATGGCCGATGTGCGGCTCCTCCTCATGCTCGAACTCCTCTATGGGTCGGGCCTGCGCGCAACCGAATTGGTGAGCCTGCCGCGCAATGCCATCGCGCCCGACCGGCCCTTCATGATTATCCGGGGCAAGGGCGGCAAGGACCGGCTGGTGCCCTTGTCCGACCGCGCGCGGCTGATTGCTGGGCGCTGGGCCGGTTTTGTCAGCGACGATGCGCTGTGGCTCTTCCCTTCTGGAAAATCGCATATCTCGCGCATCCGTCTTTACCAGATGGTCAAGCAACTCGCCGAAGCCGTCGGCATCGACCCGCAGCGCATCAGCCCGCACGTCTTGCGCCACGCTTTTGCCACCCATTTGCTCGAAGGCGGCGCGGACCTGCGCGCGCTCCAGACCTTGCTTGGCCATGCCGATATTGCGACCACGGAAATCTACACCCATGTCGATAGCAAGCGCCTCGTCGATCTGGTCAATAAACGCCACCCGCTTGCGCGCCATTCGTTGAAACGCGGCGTTGACGAGGGCGCGCGAGACGCTTAACCGCCTTTTCCCATGGTAAGCTTTCTTGATTTCGAAAAACAGGTCGCCGCGCTGGACCAGCGCATTACGGAACTGCGCGAAACCGCGGATGACAGTCCGGTCGACATCGAATCCGAAATTGCCAAGCTGGAAACCAAATCGGGCAAATTATTGTCCGATATTTATTCCAAGCTCACGCCTTGGCAGAAAACACAGGTCGCCCGCCATCCCGAACGCCCGCATTTCAAACATTATGTCGCGGGGTTGTTCGACGAATTTATTCCGCTCGCGGGCGACCGCGCCTTTGCCGACGATCAGGCCATATTGGGCGGCCTTGCGCGGATGGGCGGGCGGCGCATGGTCGTTATCGGCCATGAAAAAGGCGATGATACCGCAAGCCGCCTCAAACATAATTTCGGTATGGGCAAGCCCGAAGGCTATCGCAAGGCGATCCGCCTGATGCAGCTTGCCGACCGGTTCGGTTTGCCGGTGGTGACGCTCGTGGACACATCCGGCGCATTTCCCGGCGTGCAGGCCGAAGAACGCGGGCAGGCCGAAGCGATTGCCCGTTCGACCGAACAATGTCTGGCGCTCGGCGTGCCGATGGTTGCGGCGGTGGTCGGCGAAGGCGGCTCCGGCGGCGCGATTGCACTGGCGGCGGCAAACCGTGTGTTGATGTTCGAACATGCGGTCTATTCGGTCATCTCGCCCGAAGGTTGTGCCTCCATCCTGTGGCGCACCGCCGACAAGGCAAGCGATGCCGCAATTGCGATGCAGGTGACGGCGCAAGACCTTAAAAAACTCGGTGTGATCGACATCATCATCCCCGAACCGGTGGGCGGGGCGCATCGCGATCCGGATGGCGCAATGGCTGGCCTTGGCGCGGCGATTGCCAAGGAACTGGACGGTTTGAGCGGCAAAACTGCGCAATGGCTGCGCCACGACCGCGAGGAAAAATTCCTTAAAATGGGCAGCATCTGACTGTTCGGATTGTCTATTGAGGGCAATTGTCCGCAAAGTCTGCGCTTTCCTGAACGCGCCAGCCACGGGCGGTTCATCGCTGCCTTCATAAAATCATGTAACTGGAACCGTTCGCCCTGCGTCGGGTTATAGGCTCGCAGGAGGCCGTGGGCTAGGATCGCCACGGCCATCGCATTAGTTTTTAAGAGAGGGGTCGCCATGAAACATCGCCATATCCTTGGAATCGCCGCGCTTGCCTTGCTGGGGAGCAGCCTCACCAGCCCGATCGCATCGGCGCAGACCGCCCGGTCGATTTCTGCCAATGACAAGGCAGAAGGCGCAAAAGCGCATCCGCAACTGTTGCAGGAATTTGGCGGAGCCTACACTTCGGGCGCGCAAAGCGCCTATGTGACGCGCGTTGGCCAAAATATCGCGGTGCAATCGGGCCTGTCCAATGCGCGCAGCGATTTTACCGTGACCTTGCTCAACTCGCCGGTCAACAACGCCTTCGCGATTCCGGGCGGCTATGTCTATGTCACGCGCCAGCTTATGGGCTTGATGAATGATGAGGCCGAACTGGCCGGGGTATTGGGCCATGAAGTCGGCCATGTCGCCGCGCGCCATTCGCAACAACGGAAAAAAGCCAGTACGCGCAACAGCATATTGGGTGTGCTTGGCACCGTGTTGGGTGCCGCTATCGGTGGGGACGGCAGCGGTTTTGGCGGATTGATCGGGCGCGGGCTGCAGGAATATTCAGGCACGCTGGCTCAGGTTTTGACGCTGAAATTCTCGCGCGCGCAAGAAACGCAGGCCGATGATCTGGGTATCAACTATCTGCGCCGCGCGGGCTATGATACCGATGCTTTGTCCTCGATGCTTGCCTCGCTGGCCAACCAGACCAATTTGGAAGCGCGCGTGTCGGGACAGAATGCGCGCTCTGCGCCTGAATGGGCCAGCACCCACCCCGATCCCGCCTCGCGCGTGACCCGTGCGCTCAATCAGGCGCGCAAAGTGGGCGGCACCGAAGGGATGCGCAACCGCGACCAGTTTCTGAACGCGCTCGATGGCGTGATGTATGATGATGACCCGCGTCAGGGCGTGGTCGAAGGCAATAGCTTCCGCCATCCCGACCTCAAACTCGCTTTCACCATTCCCAACGGATATGGCATGTCGAACGGCACCAGCGCGGTGACGATTTCGGGCACCAACGGCAAAGCGATGTTCACCACGCAGCGTTATGACGGCAATATGCAAAATTATGTCGATACCGCATTGAAGGCGGTGCTGGGCAATACACAAGCGCAATATGGCGAGACCAATCGTACGACAATCAACGGGATTCCCGCCTATTTCCGTGCGGCGCGCGCGGCGACGCAACAGGGGCAGGTCGATGTAATGGTCGTGGCCTATGAATTTTCGCCGAGCAACGCCTATCATTTTGTCACAATGACACAGGCAGGGCGTTCGGATGCGTTCAACCCGATGTTCAACAGCGTGCGGCGCTTGTCGGCGTCGGAAGCAGCGCAAATCCGTCCGCGCCGGATTGATGTGGTGACGGTGGGCGCTGGCGATACCGTCGCACGCCTTGCCGCGCGCATGGCTTATCCCAATTACCAGCAAGAACGGTTTATGGTGTTGAACGGATTAAGCGCTAATCAGGCTCTCACTCGCGGGCAACGGGTCAAAATTGTGACCTATTAAAGCCAATATACAAACGGATTAATTGCTTATCAATTATGCTAACCGATGAAATAAGAAAGGCAGCCGTCTTAAAGGACGGCTGCCTCTTATAAAACGCTTTGCGTTTTGTTTTGTATTAGTTGGTGCCGTTCGTGGTATTCATTTCGTTCGACGCCGCAGTGAAAGTCGCGCTAACCGAGTCGCCGACGGCGGTGAAAGCAGTGATGCCGGCAACAGCAATAAGAGCTGCGATCAGGCCATATTCAATAGCGGTTGCGGCTTCTTCGTTACGGATCATTTTCTTGACGAATTTCATGGTTGGTCTCCTTGGTCTCTAGCTTCAATTTACCCGGTTGAATGTTTTCCACTCAACGATGGTCATATGTAGAGAATAAAGGTTTTCAATTTCTTAATTGCGTGAAAGTTTTTTTGTTCAATTCATGGCAGCAACAGATTCGCTATTGATCGTTTCCCATATATTCCGGTTTGCTTCGCCAAAGGCCGTGATGGCTGTCAGCGCGCCCAAAAAAATGAGGGCCGCAATCAGCCCATATTCAACAGCCGTCGCGGCGCGCTCGCACCGCAGCAGGCGGAGTAACTTGGTCATGGTTGCTCGCCCCGATATAATAGTTCCTGAAATGCGCTTATGGGGTCGCTATAATTAAGAAATTATTATGAAATCGCCGGAGGTGTAAAATAATGTTGACGGTAGTCGCGGCAGCCCTTCAGGACGGGGAAGGGCGCATATTGGTGCAACAGCGCCCCGAAGGCACGCAGATGGCGGGCTTGTGGGAATTTCCCGGCGGCAAGCTGGAGGTAGGCGAAACGCCCGAAGCGGCGTTGGTGCGCGAACTGGACGAGGAATTGCGCATATCGGTGGAAGTGGCCGATTTGATGCCCTGCCATTTTGCGAGTGCGCCCTTGGGCGAGCGGCATTTGCTGCTGTTACTCTATCGCTGCACCCGCTGGACGGGAACGCCGGTCGCGCATCATGCGCGCGCGCTGCAATGGCTGCGCCCCCATAAGATGGAGGGCTTGCCCATGCCGCCCGCCGACCTTCCCTTTATTGACGCGCTGCGGCTTTACAGCGATGCACGCGCGGGCGGGGTCCAGCCGATAAAATAGAGCAGGTTAAACTGTTCGGCTATCCGGCCTTCATCATCTGCGCGTGCATCAAAAGCGGCGCGCAACGCGGCGGCGCTTTCCCGCGTAAACGGTCGCACAGCCCCGTTAAGCTTATTCGTAAGCCCGCTCCCGCGCAGATCGCCGACCAGACTATCAAGGCTACGATAGCGCACCGTCAACGGCTCGCTATCCGCCATCGGCATCTGGTAGCCGCAGCGGTGGAGCAAATCGCCCATCGCGCGCACGTCAATTTGCGGATGGAAGCGCGCAACCCCCTGTTCGCTGGCAAGACCGCGCATGACCCCGCGCAGCGTATCAAGCGTGCCTGCCCCCATGCACAGACCGAGCAACACCCCTTCGGGCCGCAACAGGGTGCGGCACTGGATGAGCGCCCCCGGCACATCATTCACGCTGTCGAGCCCGCCATTCCATAAAATAAGGTCAAAGGAAGCAGGCGTTATTCCGCTCGCGATAAGCTGGTCCTCGTCGCTATGGCGGGCATGGGCCGCGCGGGCAAACAGTGCGCCATGCTCGACCAATGTGAGCGCAAAGCCGCGCGCCTCCAGTCGCGCGACCAGCGCCCGATCCTGTGCGCCGATGAGCAGCACATCCTTCACCGGACGCTGCACATCATCAAGCCGTTCTTCCAGCCGCTCGCTCATAATCGGCGCAAGGAAATCGGACGCGCGTTCGCCTGCACGAGCCGCCATCACCGCCATACGGTCGCGATGGAGTCGGCGGCGGCGGACATCGAAAATCTGCGGCGGAGCGGCGGCTGGCGTGGTCATGATGGCGGGCTTGTGCCTTGGCTATGGCTGGTTCACAAGAGGCGAATGGGGAAGGGGTTGAAATGGATGGAAAAGCTGGTGCGCGGCGCGGTCGATTATGCGCTGCCGCCGCGCTGTCCTTCATGCGGGGTGATGGTCGAAGCCGATGACCGTTTCTGCCTGCCCTGCTGGTCAGCACTGGATTTTTTAGGACCGCCTTGGTGTGCGCGCTGCCAGATGCCGCTGGACGATGCCGCGCTGGAGGGTGATTGGTGCGCCTCCTGCCTCGCGCAAGAGCCGCCTTATGATAGGGTCAGCGCGGTGGTCGCCTATACGCCGCAAAGCGGGGCGCTCGTTCTGAAGCTCAAATATGGTCGCCGCACCGGACTGGCGCGGCTGATCGCTTCCCATATGCTGCGCCATGTGCCGCAGGATGCAGGCGACGGGGAAAGCGGCGCGTGGCTGCTCGTGCCAGTGCCGTTGCACCCGATGCGCTTGTGGGAGCGCGGCTTCAACCAGTCGCTCCTCATCGCGCGCCAATTGGGCAAGCGGACGGGGTTTACGGTAATGCCCGACCTGCTCCGCCGCACCAAAAGGACGCGGCCCCTGAAAGGTCTCAACCCTGCGCAGCGCGACAAGGAGGTGCGCGCGGTGTTCGCGCTGGCACCCGATGGCAAGCCGCACATCAAAGGGCGGCGCATCCTTCTGGTCGATGATGTCTTTACCAGCGGTGCAACCGCGCGGGCCTGTGCGCGTAAGTTAAAGCAATCGGGCGCGGCGGAAGTGCGGATTTTCTGCTGGGCACGCGTGGTGCCGCAGCGCGCGGCGCTTGACTTGGCGCTGCCGGATTCCGATATGCCGGAGGACAAGGGACGGGGCTGGCGAGCAAGCAAGACGTTAAGGAATGAAAATGCCCAAGGTTGAAATCTACTCCAAATTTACCTGCCCCTATTGCGCGCGCGCCAAGATGCTGCTCGACCAGAAGGGCGTCGCCTATGAAGAATATGAAATCAGCATGGGCGGCCCCAAGCGCACCGAAATGCTGGAGCGCGCCAATGGCCGCACGACCGTGCCGCAAATTTTCATCAACGGCTATCATGTCGGCGGATCGGATGATTTGGCCGAGCTGGAACGCGCCGGAAAGCTTGACGCGCTGCTCGCGGCCCCGGCGGATTAAGCCGATAGGGTCCGCGCCTGATGATCCTGTTTGACCTTCAATGCGGCCAGTGCAGCCACAGGTTTGAAGCCTGGTTTGCTTCTTCGCCTGCTTATGAGGCGCAGAAGGAACAAGGCCAGCTTGCCTGCCCGCTTTGCATGGGAAGCGCGGTGCGTAAAGCGCCGATGGCTCCGCGGTTGAACGGGGTCGGGCGCGAAGATGGGCCGCCACATGCTGTCGCCGATACCCCCGCCGCCACGCAAGCTGTGTCCGAAGCCGATATGGCCAAGCTTCATCTGGCGATGACCAAAGCGGCGGCGGCGCAGGCGGATATGCTCAAACAATCGCAATGGGTCGGCAATAAGTTCGCCGAACAAGCGCGTGCCATCCATTATGGCGAAGCCCCAGCCCAGGCGATCCACGGCGAGGTCGACAAGGCCGAAGCCAAAAACCTCCATGCCGAAGGGGTCAAAGTCGCGCCGCTCCTGTTTCCGGTGGTCCCGCCCGAACAGCAAAATTGACGCAAGCCCGCGCGCGCATTACGGGGAAGCCTTGGCGCGCCCGTAGCTCAGCAGGATAGAGCATCAGATTCCTAATCTGGGGGCCACAGGTTCGAATCCTGTCGGGCGCACCATTTTTTGCGGATTTTACGCGTCGCCAGCTTGCCGTAACGGAAGGGCGTGGCGAAAGCGCCACAGCGTGACCGAAATCCGTCACATAGACCTGCCATCTCTAGGAAATCGGGGCTTTTCGCCATTGACACTGTAGTCAGTCCCGTGTTTGTTGACGCCATTCGAGGGGTTGTTGCTGCTTGGCGCAGCAACGGCCGAGCCCGCTGGCTGACAAGGCGGGGTAAATTATTTGTTCGGGGAAGGATGTTTCTGATGAAATTCACACATTATCTTTTGTCGGGTGTCGCACTGGCAGTATTGCCGGTAAGCGCCGCTTATGCGCAGGACACGACCGAAGCGGTCGATGCGGTTGCGGCCCAGCCCGAAGCGGCAGCCGATGAAGGCTATGGCGATGACATCGTCGTGACCGCGACCCGCCGTAACGAAACCGCGCAAAGCGTTCCGCTGGCGGTCAGCGTGGTCGGCGGCGAACAGCTTAAGATTGCGGGCGTCACCGACATTCGCGGCATGAAACAGCTTTCTCCCTCGCTTCAGGCGACCACCGGCCAGTCGGCAGCGACCGGCGTGGTATTGTCGATCCGCGGTATCGGGACGGCGGGCGATAACCCCGGCTTTGAACCGGCTGTGGGCGTGTTCATCGACGGTGTGTTCCGTGCGCGCGCAGGCGTTGCGCTGGCCGAGCTTCCGCCGGTTGATCGCGTCGAAATCCTGCGTGGCCCGCAAGGCACGCTGTTCGGCCGCAACACCTCGGCCGGTGCGCTCAGCATCACGACCGCGCTGCCCAAATTCGAAACCGGCGGCTATGTCGAAGCGGCTTATGGCAATTATGACAATATCGAAGTAAAAGCGGGCGTTACCGGCCCCGTTTCGGAAGCCTTGGCGCTGCGTCTCGATGGCGGCTATCACAAGCGTGACGGCTATATCAAAGATGTGAATTCGGACCGCCGCGTCAATGACGTTGACCGCTGGTTCGTGCGCGGTCAGGCGCTTTACGAAAAAGAAAATCTGACGTTCCGTCTCATCGCCGACTATGCCAAGACCGATGAAAATTGCTGCGGCATCGTCAACACCAATTCGGGCTTTGTGCTGTTTCCGACGGGCATGGACACCAGCACCTCGTCGGCGGTTGGCTATATTGCCAGCAATGTGATTGAAGTTTTGGCCGGTATGAACGGCCTTGACGGCATTGTCCGTCCCTATGACCCCGAAGGTCGCCGCATGGCCCTTTCGCCCAACCGCTCGCTGAGCGAAAAGGTGAAGGATTGGGGCGTTTCGGGCCAGTTCGACATTGATATTGGCGACATGAAGCTGACCTCGATCACCGCTTGGCGCGAATGGGCCGCGCTGCGCAATCAGGACGTGGATTTCTCCGGTGCAGACCGTGCCTATCGTGAAGGCTATAAGTCGGAAATGCGCGACTTCACGCAGGAGCTGCGTTTGCAGGGCAAGGCGTTTGACGACAAGCTCGACTGGCTCGTCGGCGGTTTCTACCTCAATGAAAAGAATAAGCTGCGTGACACCGTGCGTTTTGGCACCCAGTCTGACCTTTATGCCGACATGGTAACATCGCAAGCGAGCCGTATCCCCGGTACGCTTCCCAACGGTTTCCAGTGGTTCGGAACTTTGCCGGGTGTCCCGACTTGGGGGCAGGTCGTTATCGGGCAGTTGCAAGCGGCAAATTCGCCGATTTTGGGTCAACTCACACCCACTCAGATTGCCGGTATCATGGCACCGCTCCCCTCGAACGTGGGAGCCGGACAGAATAATGATAACTATACGGTCAACACGCAGGCTTTTGCGTTGTTCACCCACAATATCATCAGCTTCACGGATAACATCAAGCTGACCTTGGGTCTGCGCTACAACCACGAAACCAAGAAAATCGACGCTGATCTGAACACGGTCAACCCGGCTTGCACGGCATTGCTCGGCAATCCGATTTTGGCGGGCGCGCTCCAGCAGAATGCGGGTGCCCGTTCCTTGAGCCTGCTGATTTGTAACCCGACCATCAACCCGCAATCGAACGGTGTCTATAAGGGCAAGCGTTCCGACAGCGAGTTCACCGGCACCGCGAAACTCGCGATCAAGCTGGATGATGGCATCATGCTCTATGGTGGTTATGATCGTGGCTTTAAGTCAGGCGGCTACAATCTTGACCGCGGCACGTTCAGCTACCCCTTCTATGGCGGCACGGGCATCAACATCGACAATCTGGCGTTTAATCCGGAAACCGTCGATGCGTTCGAAATCGGTATCAAGACCAACATTACGCGCGAATTCACCTTTAACGCGACCGTATTCCACCAGACCTTCCATGATTTCCAATCGCTGGAATTCATCGGCAATAACTTCCAGGTGCAATCGTTCGACAAGGTGCGCTCGAAGGGCGTCGAGCTGGAAACGGTTATCCGTCCGGAGCGTAACTTCACCGTCAATCTGGCTTACACCTATCTCGACTCGAAGGTGCTGGACCCGGCATCCGGTTTCGACCATCGCCAGCAGTCCACCAACCAGCCGCGCCACGTTATTGCGGGCGGCGTGACCTGGACGCCCGATCTGTCGGACAATGTCGGCCTTCTTGCAGCGGTCAATTTCCGCACGCAGTCGGACCATACATCGGACAACTCGCCGCTGGCGAAACCCTTTGTGCAGAATGACGGCTATACTTTGGTCAATGCCAAGCTTGGTTTGAACTTTGGCCAGAACCGCCAGTTCGGCGTCGAAGCCTATGTCGAAAACCTGTTCAACAAATATTATAATGTGACGTCCTTCCCCATTCCGGAGCAGGGCAACAGCTATGCCGTCTATCCGTCGGCACCGCGTTTCTACGGGGTTCGCGTCCGCGCTGGTTTTTAAAAAAAATCACGCGCATTGCGCTAGAGAAAGGCCGGGTTGCCCTTGTGCAGCCCGGCCTTTTCCTTATGTGTCGAACCCAGACATAAGGGAGACAATCATGGGTGATCTCATCCAGACCGCGCTCGAAGCGCGCGAAGCGGCAAAATTGCCGGTGCCGGACGATGTGCAGGAAGCGGTGCGCGTGTTGCTGCGCTGGACCGGCGATGATCCGGACCGCGAAGGCCTGCTCGATACCCCCAAGCGCGTGGCGCGCGCGTGGAAGGAATATTGTCAGGGCTATGGCGAAGACCCCGCCATCCATCTTGCCCGCACATTCGAAGAAGTGGGCGGCTATGACGAGCTGGTGCTGCTCAAGGATATTCCGTTCCAGTCGCATTGCGAGCATCATATGGCCCCGATTATCGGCAAGGCCTCCATCGCCTATATGCCGCGCGACCGTGTCGTCGGCATTTCCAAGCTTGCGCGCGTGCTGCACGGTTTTGCGCGGCGCTTGCAGGTGCAGGAACGGCTCACCGCAGAAGTTGCGGGCTGTATCTGGGATAATTTGAAACCGCATGGCGTCGCGGTCGTTATAGAAGCACAACATGCGTGCATGACCGCGCGCGGCGTGCGGACCCCCGGCGTCGGCATGGTCACCAGCCGCCTCCACGGCTGCTTCCTCGACGATGAAAAGACCCGCAAGGAAGTGCTGAGTTTGATGGGATATTGAACATGACTGCTCCCGCGCCATCACCGCAACAATGGGCCGAAACGGACCATTATTTCGAAGCGCGGTTGCTGCCCGATGATCCGGTGCTGGCGGCAGTTATGGCGGCCAATCAGGCGGCGGGATTACAGGCGATCGATGTGTCACCGTTGCAGGCGCACTTCCTTGCGCTAATGGTGCGGATTAGGGCTGCGCGGCGGATTTTGGAGATTGGCACGCTAGGCGGCTATTCTGCAATCAGCATGGCGCGCGCCTTGCCGGATGACGGTGTGGTGGTGACGCTCGAACTGGACCCCGCAACCGCAGCGGTCGCGATAGACAATATTGCGGCGGCAGGCCTGTCGGAGCGCATTGCGGTGCGCGTCGGCGCGGCGCTCGACACGCTGCCGGGGCTGGAAGCGGAAGCGCCGTTCGACCTCATCTTCATCGACGCGGACAAACGCAATAATGCGGCTTATACCAAGTGGGCGATAAAACTCGCGCGGCCCGGCAGCGTCATCATCGTGGATAATGTCGTGCGCGGCGGCGCGATTATCGACCCCGACAAAAGCGACCCGCATACGGCGGGCAACCGCGCATTGGCGGATATGCTGCACAACCATCCCGAACTCGACGCAACCGCGCTCCAGACCGTCGGCGTTAAAGGCTGGGACGGATTTGTCATGGCAGTGGTGCGGTAGGGCGAACGCCTTTTCTATAGTATCCGATAGTCTTTCAAATCGCCCTCAATCCAGTTGCAATTTGCAATCAATCTGCCAATCTTCCGTTCAGCCGCCCAAGGCCTGACCAGAGAGGATTGCCATGACCGCCGACGCTATGCGCGCAACATTGGATGCGATGCGCGCCGATTTTACCGCCAGCCTGCCGGTATCGCTTGATGTGCGGCGCGACCGGATTGACCGGGCGGTGGCGTTTCTGGTCGATCATGGGCGCGATTTTTGCGCGGCGGTTTCTGAAGATTTCGGCCATCGCAGCCATGACATGACCTTGATGACCGACATCAACCCGTCGCTCAACGCATTGAAAGATGCGCGCAAACATATGGCCGCTTGGGCGCGCGGGGAAAAACGCAAACCCATGTTCCCGCTCGGACTGTTGGGCGCAAAGGCGCGCGTCGAATATCAGCCCAAGGGCGTGGTTGGCGTGATCGCGCCGTGGAACTTTCCCATCGGCATGGTCATGGTGCCGATGGCAGGCGTGCTGGCAGCGGGCAACCGCGCAATGGTCAAGCCGAGCGAATTTACCCCGCGCGTCGCGGCCTTGTTTCAAGACCTCATCCCGCAATATTTCGACGCCAAGGAGATCGCGGTGGTCACTGGTGGCACAGAGATCGGGCAGGCTTTTTCCGAGCTTCCGTTCGACCATATCATCTTCACCGGCGCGACCAGTATCGGGCGGCATATCATGCGCGCGGCGGCGGCGAACCTCACGCCGGTGACCTTGGAACTGGGCGGGAAATCGCCCGTGATTGTGAGCCCCGGCGCCGACCTCGACAAGCTTGCCGGGCGCGTCACCTTGGGCAAGATGATGAATGCGGGCCAAATTTGTCTCGCGCCCGATTATCTGCTGGTGGACGAGCGCCACGAGGCGGACATTGTCGGCAAGATCAAAGCGTCGGCGAGCGCCATGTATCCGACTTTGCTCGACAATGATGATTATACCAGCATCGTCAATGACCGCCACCATGCGCGGCTCACCGCTTATATTGACGATGCGCGCGAGAAGGGCGCGGAGGTCGAAATCGTCAATCCGGCGAACGAGGATTTTGCAGGCGCGAATAGCCGCAAAATGCCGCTCCACATCATCCGTAATGTCAGCGATGATATGAAGGTCATGCAGGAGGAAATTTTCGGGCCGTTGCTGCCGGTGAAAAAGGTCGCCTCGGTCGATGCCGCGATTGACTATGTCAACGCGCATGACCGCCCGCTTGGCCTTTATTATTTCGGGGCGGACAAGGCCGAAGAGCGGCGCGTCCTTGACCGCACCATTTCTGGCGGCGTCACGGTCAATGATGTGATCTTCCATGTCGCAATGGATGACCTGCCGTTCGGCGGCGTCGGCCCCAGCGGCATGGGGCATTATCACGGGCAAGACGGCTTCAAAACCTTCAGCCATGCCAAGTCCGTCTATCGCCAAACCGGCGTCGATGTCGCCAAGCTGGCCGGCATGAAACCGCCTTATGGCCCCGCAACCAAGAAAGCGATTGCGCAAAGCTTCAAGAAATAGCGACGATATTTTGCCGCATCTTCACCCTTGCCAGCCGCATCCGGCTCGGCTAGGGGAAGCGTCCTTCGCGGCCAAAAGCTGTGATGTGCCCCTGTGGTGAAATTGGTAGACGCGCCGCACTCAAAATGCGGTATCGAAAGATGTGCTGGTTCGAGTCCGGCCAGGGGCACCACCCTTATCAGAAAAATCACTATTCCAGCGCGCCGCGCCGCCAATCTGCCCGATAGCTTTCTAGGCGTCAGCTCGCCAATTCACGGCGTAAAGCGACCAGCCGGTTGCGGGTGGTTACATCCTTTGCGTCTTTAAGAACAGCATTGGCTGCCGTGAAGGCCTGTGTCGCCGCCGGACGGTCGCCGCGTGCCAGCGCAATCTCGGCTAAAGCGAGATCGACCCCGGCGCCAAACTCCGGCCGTCCGGTAAGATCGGCGGCTTTTTGCCGGTCAAGACCATCGAGTAGCGCGCCCGCGTCGGCATAGCGTTGGTTGGCGATCAGACATTCCGCCGCGTAGAAACGGATCACATGGGTGAGGGGGTAATCTGCGCCAAAAGCCCCCCGCGCCGATGACAGCGCATCTTGTGCGACGGCCGCCCCGCGGCCGCGTTCATCTGTCTGGCAGAGCGCAACGGCATAATCATTTTGCCCGACGAGCGCCTGATGCGATTGCGGGCCTGCTTGTGCCGCGGCGCCGCGCCAGACACGCTCCGCTTCACGAGCAGCCTCATCATAGCGTCCAAGGGCAGCAAAACTTTCAAAGCGGGTGGAATGGAGTGCCAGCGTGAAGCGGTGATTATCACCGAAGCGCGCGCGCATCGCTTTTAGCAGCGGTTCACTGGCCCGCAGCGCCTCTTCATCCTTGCCCGCCATAGAAAGGCTGGTGACCCAATGCTGGCGCGTGACCATTGTATCGGGATGATCGGCCCCCCGCACAGCAACAGACTGGTTCACAATCGCGCGGGCTACCGGTTCGGCAGCTTGCGCACGGCCAAGGCGCATCAGGACCAGAACCAGCGATGATTTTGCTTTGAGAAGCTGTGCGGGCGGCACATCCGATCCTTCGGCCTCTCCAATCTCGACAGCGCGGCGAAACGCACGCTCGGCCAGCTCGATATCGGCCATATAGCCATAAGCGCCTTCTGCCTGCGCGAGCGCAAAGCCGACCCTACCGGCGTCGGCGCGCGGACCGAGCTGTTGGCGTTCCTGCTCCAACAGTCGCCCGGCTTCTTCCAGCCGTTCGGGCTGGCCCGAAGTGGCTTCCATATGGACGCGCCCCAGCCGTCCGATGATGGCATCGTCGCTATCTGTCTCGTTCGCCTTTGCGAACAACTGTCCGGCGCGGATATATTCTGCGCGCGCAGTGTCGAAATCCGACCGTCCATGAAAGGCGCGCGCAATGGCCAAATGCAACCGCGCCGCGACGGCTGGCGCGCCTGCAAACCGTTGTTCGATGTTGCCGCTGGCGCGCTTGATAGCATCAATCACGGTTTCATCTGCAGCGGAGCGGGCGGGGTCCGGGCTGGCCAACACATCTTCCGCGATGAAGCTATAGCCCGTATCGGCCAGCGTGCGCGCGGTAATCGCCGCATTGCGCTGCGCCCACGCATAAGCCGCAAATGAAGAGCTGGCGATCAGGCCCAGCAACAGGCTTGCAGCAGCGGCGCGTATCCACGGACGACGCAAGCGCCGACGGTCTTCTGCCTGCTGCTGCTGTGCGAGCAAAGCAGCGCGCCGGTCCTGCTCGGCAGCGTCTTGACGGCGCTGTTCAAGCTGCTCGATGCGGTGCATCAATTGCTGCGCGCTCGCCAACCTGCGTTCGGGCGCAACCTCGGCGGCAGCAAGAATATCGTCACGCAGGAGCGGGTCGGCAATATTGCTCTCCCAACCGGGGGCAAGGGCTGCTGTAAAATCCCCCGCCGCAAGCTGATAGAGGATCAGCCCCAGCGCATAAATATCGCTTTTGGTCGTGGGCAGCGCGTCGCCGGTCAGCTCCGGTGCGCGATAGGCCAGCGTGCCCGAACGCGGCTCGTCCAGCCCAAGCTCGGCATCCAGCGAGCCGGGGTCGGTAATGCGGAAATTGTCGAGCATATTTGCATCGAGCAGACGTCCGCTCCCGAAATCGGCCAGCTTGACCACCGCGCCATGCTCCCCGTCAGCGATGAGGATATTGGCGGGTTTCAAATCCTTGTGCAGCACGCCAAGGGCATGGATGTCCGCAACGGCACGGCAAATATCCGCCGCGACCGCTAACCGCTGTTGCAGTGGTATCGCGGCCAGTCCCCCTGCATTATTCGCCCAACCGATCAGGTCGCGCCCGCCATAGGCATATTCGAGGAAGTAAGGCGAGGCATCGAAATTCCATTCCAGCAACGCGGGCAACGGTGCGGTTGGCCCGATCCCTGCGAAGACCACGCGCGAGAGCGTAGCCTCTCGCTTGAGCGCGCGCAGGCGGTCGGGGGCGTCGGCAAATTTGAAGACGCGGCGCTCGCCGGTCTTGTCATGGCTTGCCAGCCAGACATCTTGCGCCCCTGTATCGCCGAGCGGCGCGGTCAGCCGCCATTGCTTACGCCCCGGCACTATATCCCCGCCAGCAAAGGTGAAGCGCGGGGCAAGGGGCGATTCCACACTTGCGATCTTTACCGTGCAGATTAGCCGATAGCCAACGCGCGGCACGGTTTCGATGATGCTGTTGTGATGCTCGCCAAGCGCTTTGCGCAGCTTCGAAATGGCCGTCGCCAGCGAGCCTTCGACAACCGTTACGCCGGGCCAGACGGCGTCGAGTATTTCCTCCTTGGTGACGACCTCGCCTGCGCGTAACAATAGTTCGTGCAATACTTCGAGTGGCTTACCTTCAAGCGGTACGGATTGGCCATCGACACGAAGCAACCAGCTTGCTTCATCGAACTCGGCGCCGGAAAATTTCCAAACCCGCCGTCTGCGGCGTGATGACGAACTATTTTCGTACATATGCTTGCCCCCAAGCTTGCCCCCCGACGGTGCGACTTTAGAAATTCTTTAGACCTGCTTCAAGACTTTTGACGGCTCCCTGCTCTACCCCTTCCATGCATAAAAGTAGGGAATATGGGGGTGTAAATGGCGAAGGCACTGCTCATCGAGCATCGGGATCAAATCCACTGCTGGACCATATCCGGGGAAGTATTGGGGTCGGCAATCTGGAGTTCGACCCAGGTCCATTCGTCAGGCGGAGGCGGCTATGTCGGGCAATATGGCGGCCATGTCAGCGCGCCGACTATATGGAGTTCGACAACCACGCATAAACGCTTCTTTGTTCATACCGATAATGGTCAAGAGCATGAAATCAATCTTGATGACAGTAGTTTCGGTGTACGCGACGGTCACAGGGTGACGGTCGTTTATGCACAGCATCGCGATAATGAGAGCGGCTGGCTGGTCTACCTTGTCAACCATGATACCGGCCAGAAGCTTAAGCACAGCGCCTCTTTGAAAGACCTGCGCGGTCGCCACAAAAGACGCTGGTTTTTGCTGACGCTGATGTCAATTCTGGTACCAAATGGTGTGGGGCTAGTCGCTGTCGCAGCGTGGGCATTCTTTTTCTTCAAGCGGCGCACACGCTTTGCCGAACTCGATAGCGCGATATTCGAACAGGCTGCCAGCTTGGCGGCACCGGACGCGCGCACCGCGCAAGCCATGTTGCAATGAATGACCTGCATCAAAAAAAAGGAAGGAAATCGACTATGACCCGATATATCAAATCTCCTCTTGTCCGCCCTGCTTTTGCGGCCGCCTCATTTGCGCTTGTGGCGCTATCGCTTGCAGGCTGTAGCGGGCAGTCGGATTTCTCCAAACAAATCGCATCGATTTGCGCGGAAAATGCGCAGACCGGTCAAGATTGTACCTGCATCGCCAAGCAGTTGGATGCGTCCTTCCCGGACCAGCTCAAACCCGCCTTTGTTGCGCTGCGCTGGCCGTTGAGGCCGGCCCCCCAAGACCGGGACGCGGTTAATGGCGCGATGTTGCGCGCGGCGGGCATTGATCCTGCCGATCCCCAGCAAATGAAATCAGCCGTTCGCGCGTTCCGCGATGCTTATTATCCGCTGCGCGAGCAGCTTCGCGCCCAATGTGGCGGCGATCTATAGGAGATAGAAAAATGAAAGGACGGATATTAGGGTTCAACGAGACCGACGGCAGCGGAGCCATTTCCGCCGAGGACGGCTCGCGCCACAAATTCACCCGCGCCGACTGGCGTAGCGATAGACCGCCAGCCGCCGGCATGAGCGTCGATTTTGAAAGCGAAGGCGGCATAGCGCAGGAGGTTTACCCCGTCGCTGGCGCCGCCAAGGCCGCAATCAGCAATATGAATGTCGATCTGTCGGGGCTTTCCTCGCTATCTTCCGGCAGCGAAGGGGAAAAAGTGACGGCGCTATTCACCCAGTCGCTGGCGACGCCGCTGGCACTTGTCGTGATTATTGCTTTCTTCCTGTCCGCCATCTCCTCGCCGGTACAAAGCGCGAGCTTGATGGACCTTGGTAAACTTGCCGATGCTGTCTCCGAGCTCGGAGATGGCGATGCGGGCGGTAGCGGAGCCATGCTCATGTTACGGTTTATCGCCCCGCTGTCGGCGCTGTGGCTGCTCTTTGCGGCCTTTACCGGAAAGCCGGAAAAACTGCCCATGCTGGTAACCGGGGCGGGGGCCATTCTTGCCGCGATTATCGTCTTTCTGTTCAAGGCGTCGCTGCTTTCCGCAGCGCCGGAGCTCATGCGTGAAAGCCTCAGTGCGAACATCAGTATCGGGCTTGGCACCTGGCTCATGCTGCTGGCTGGCGGCGCGCTCATTGCCGCAGCATTGGGCGTTATCCGCAATCCTTTGGCGAAGGGGTAAAGGCGATGCAACGGACCATCATCATCGCGCCTCTCACGCTCACGCTTGCGCTTGCCGGGTGCGGCGAGGCGACGACGGCGGACGCGCCTTTGGCCGCACCTGCGCAAGAGACTATCGAGGCAAGCACGACCCCGCAGGCTGAAGCAGCGGTAGAGGCATCCGAACCCGCAAAACCCGAAGGGCCGATGGGTTGGGCATTGCCTATGGACCCGACCAGTCTTGCCGAAGCGGACCGCGCCGCCATCATGCGGGCGGCAGGCTACCGCCTCTATGGCAAGAAATGGGGCAAGGATGCAGAATCTGCCGCGCGTTGCGATGCAAGCATATCGGATTCATTCCAATCTCCCAGCGGCAAGTCACCGATCCGTGACATTAATGGCGACAGTCGGCCAGAGGCGATTGTGACAAGTCGCGGTTCCTATTGTCACGGTAATACGGGCGAGGCGTTCACGCTTCTGACCTATTCGGACAAGGGCTGGCAGGTCTTGACGGAAATTACAGGCATCCCTTCATTCTATCCGCGCAAAGGCATTGCTTGGCCGGATATAGAGGTTGGTGGTCCCGGTTCGAACTGCTTCATGTTTATGCGCTGGAACGGCAAGGAATATGTGGTTGGTGGCGAATCGTTAAGCGGCAAGATTTGCACGCTTTCACCCGCATTTGCGAAAAGCGCCCCGGCAACAAAAGCCACGAAAATCGCTTTCCCGCCGATTGAGCCGGGCTATTGGGCGATCAATATGGGATGCGCGCAGGCCATTCGCGAATCAGACCCGAACGGGCCGCCGGATGGCATTGCTTTCGCCTATTTCGACCAGAATAGCGAATATCTGGGATCCCTCGGAATAAAACGCATCGAAGCGCTGGGGGGCAATCGTTACCGCCTCCACGGTCAAGCCTCATATGGCAATGGAGAGCCAATCCGGGTTCCGTCGATAACCGATATTGTCGTCAATAGTCGCACGAGTTTTACCGCGACATCAAAAGACAGCACCGGCAGTTTTACGACCCGTTATCTCCATTGTCCGACCGCCACTATCCCCCGCGAAATCCGTGGGGCCATGCTGTGAGGAAAGGCAAAACAATGCGCAAATTCTGTCTGTCGCGCATATTGCAACGTCGCACATCCAGCGCCGCCGGGTTAACCTTTAAGATAATGTGCTTGCACCCTCGTCAGCGGCCTGTGCCGGAGACGCATATTGCGCGGCCTTTTTATAATTTTCGGCAAAATCTGCATAGATTCGCGATAGTTCAGGGTCTGCTGCCTGATCCGATTTTTCCGAAAACTCTTTGTAACGGCGCTCAAAATAATGAGCATCTGAAATATGGGGCATAGCCAGAAGCCTCCTAAAAGCGGTGGTACACACGGTAACCCCACCTGTCAGCGTCTCGCTCGTTAGAAATAGCGCCAATATTTTTATAATTCATATTATAATAACCAAAGTCAATTGATGTCGCTCAACTTTGCCCGCTTATATTTTTCTATTTAGCTTACTTTAACCGATCGAATAAAACATTTGGGCGCGATTCAAACCATAACGGGCGCAATCTTGCACATTCATCGGAACGAAAGCTTTGTAAAATCGTCAAATTGGTGAGCGGGTTACGTAAGGAGGCGATCATGGCCAACACAATGAATCAGGACAAAAATAACCAGAAACCGCAGGACAATCAGAGCGGAGGTCAAAATCCCAACGACAAGTCGGACAAACGGGAACGCAACCCCGACGGCACGTTCAAGGATGATAACAACCAGAAACAGCCGAAAAGCTAATCTTGATTTTCTGGCATAAAGAGGCGGCTCGTTCGGGCCGCCTTTTTTGTGGGGCTTGGCTAGTTCATGATGCGGAGAATACCGCGGGGCTGAACGGTCGGGGCGCATCGCAGGGCGTGGTCGAATAGCGCGGCGCAGGCGCGGGCTGGAGCGTGCCGCCGACATCGACAAATGTCTGGCGCGCGACATTGTGCGGATGGGCGGGGGCTTCGCTTAAGGACAGCACCGGCGCGAAACAGGCATCGCTATGCTCGAGGAGTGCGCACCATTCATCGCGGCTGCGCGTCGCGAACAGGTCGGCGAGGCGGGCTTTGAGGGCCGGCCATTGCGACTGGTCGAATTGCGCGTCGAAATCCTTGTCGGCGGCAAGGCCGGTTTTTTCGCGCAGCAACGCATAAAATTGCGGCTCGATCGCGCCGACCGAGATAAATTTGCCATCGCTGCACGTATAAGTGTCATAAAAAGGCGCACCGCCATCGAGCAGATTGACCCCGGCCGCATCCTGGAAAATCCCGCGCGCGTGGAAGCCATAGGTCATCGCTGCAAGCAAGGCCGACCCGTCGGTCATCGCGCAGTCAATCACCTGTCCCTCACCGGTTTTGCCCGCATGGAGGAGCGCGCTCACCATGCCGAACGCAAGCATCATCGCGCCGCCGCCAAAATCGCCGACATAATTGACCGGCGGGACCGGCTTTTGCCCGGCAACGCCAATGCCGTGCAGCACGCCCGACAGCGCGATATAATTGATGTCATGTCCGGCGGCGTCAGCATAAGGGCCATATTGGCCCCATCCGGTCATGCGCCCGAACACCAGTTTCGGATTGTCGGCGAGCAACACATCCGGCCCTAATCCGAGCCGCTCCATCACGCCGGGGCGATAGCCTTCGATAATGGCATCGGCGGTGCGGCACAAATCGCGCGCGCGGGCGCGGCCCGCTTCTTCCTTCATGTCGATTTCGACCATCACCCGGTTGCGCGTCAAAGGATCGCGCGGGTCGGTCATCGTGCCGGGCCTTTCTATGCGGATGACTTTCGCGCCATGATCGGCGAGCATCATCGCGCAAAAGGGGCCGGGGCCGATGCCTGCAAATTCGATGATGGTGAGACCGGATAACGGGCCGGGCATGGGCTCTCCTTTAAGCTGCCAGAGGGAAAGAGATGGCGCGCTCAGTCATCAAACCAGCGCACCACATCGTCGAGCGCGGCGCGCGCGCAGGGAAAATTATTGACCGGCGCGTGCCGGTCGCGCCAGCCTATTGCAAGGCCGGTCCATAAAATATGGTCCGCGCCCAAGCCCAATTCTTCGCGGATGAGCCCGCCATAAAGCGACCAAGCTTCCTGCGGGCAGCTATCCAGCCCCTCTTCGCGCAAAAGCAGCATGACGGTTTGGAGCCAGATGCCCATATCGCCCCATTGCGGCGGTCCCATGAAGGTTGGACAGTGGAGCAGCAGCAACACCGGCGCGCCGAAAGCGTCAAGGTTGCGCAAGGAGGCGGCGGCGCGTGCAGGCTTATCGTCGCGCGCTACCCCCATCGCTTGATACATGGCATAAGCGACATCGCGCCGCCGCTGCATCCACGGATTTGGGAGCGGGTGGGGGTAGATTTGATAATCTGCATAGGATGTATCGCCGCGCAATGCCGCCGCGATGACCTTTTGCTTCAAGGCGGAAAGTGCGGTGCCGGACAGAATCGCGACCTCCCACGGCTGGACATTACCGCCCGACGGGGCAAGCTGCGCGCGCTCCAGCACCGAGCGCAACAGCGCCTTATCAACAGGGCGATCGAGAAACTGGCGGATCGAGCGGCGGCTTTGCACCGCATCCGAAACGGAGGGCGAGGGCGCGTGCATCAATTCTGGCCGCGATATGCAGGAGATAGGGGAATTGCGGGGCCTTTTTTTCTGCCACGCCAAACCATCATCCTGTGCCTCCCTCTATCCATTTCCCCGCACTAATTGGCGGTTTTCAGGAAAGAGGCTAGGCGATTTTACCCGCGCTGTATAATGCTTAATTGCCGGTTTTCCCGGCGCTCGCGCCTTTACGCTGCGGCATAGCGGGGAAAGAGCGTGTAAAAAATTTACACGACCCTTACCCGAACAACTATGGCTAGCCGAACGCGCCAAAGGCTGGCAGGGCATTGCGCAACCGGTAAGGAATTGCGCACGCGATAAGGAAAGGATGAGCCACATGGCAGGTGTCTGGTTTGACGAAATGGAAGTGGGGCAGGTGTTCGACCATGCCATCCGGCGCACGGTGACGGAAACCGACAATATATTGTTCACCACCATGACGCATAATCCTGCGCTGCTCCATCTTGACGAAGAATATATGAAAGGCACCGAATTTGGCGCGCGCATCGTCAACAGCGCGTTCACGCTTGGGTTGATGGTCGGCATATCGGTCGGCGATACGACTTTGGGCACGGCGGTTGCCAATCTTGGCTGGGACGATGTGCGTTTCCCCAAGCCCTTATTCCACGGCGATACGGTCAATGTCCGCACGACGGTGCTGGAATTGCGGGACTCCAAATCGCGGCCTGATGCAGGGATAGTGACCTTTCTCCATGAAGCGTTCAACCAGCATGGCGAACTTGTCGGCACCTGCAAACGCACCGGCCTCCAGCGCAAGAAGCCCGTCGCATGAGCGCGCTTCCGCTGCGTTCCTTGCTGTTCATTCCGGGCGACAGCGAAAAGAAGATCGGCAAGGTCGCAGAGTGCGGCGCGGATGCGGTCATCTTTGACTTGGAAGATGCGGTCGCGCCCGAAAATAAAGCGGCGGCGCGCGCGCTGGTGACGGACTATCTGAAAGCCACACCGCGCGGGCAACGCCCGCTACAATATTGGGTGCGCGTCAATCCGTTTGACACGGGGATGACCGCCGAAGACTTGGCCGCCGTCATGCCCGGCGCGCCCGATGGTATCATGCACCCCAAAATTGACGGGCCGGACTGTGTGCGCCGCCTGTCGCATTATCTCGACGCGCTGGAAGCCGCATATGGCCTTAACCAAGGCTCGACCAAAATCATTCCGGTTGCGACCGAAACCGCGGTTGCCCCGTTCCGCTTGGGCGATTTTGCGACCGCAGGGTTGGAGCGGCTCGCAGGGCTGACCTGGGGCGCGGAGGATCTGGCGACCGCTGTGGGGGCCAGCACCAATAAGGGCGCGGACGGCAATTGGGCTTTCCCTTACCAGATGGTGCGCGCAATGACCTTGCTCGCTGCCCATGCTGCCGGGGTGGAGGCGATTGACACGCTCCACGCCGATTTCCGCGACGATGCGGGCCTGCGCGCCGCATCGCAAGCCGCGCGCGCCGAAGGCTTTGGCGGGCGTCTGTGCATCCATCCCGCGCAAGTCGAAGCGGTCAATCAAAGCTTCATGCCATCCACGGAAGAAATCGCCCATGCGCGCCGCGTGCTGGACGCTTTCGCCGCCAATCCCGGCGCGGGCACGGTCGGCCTTGACGGCAAGATGCTCGACATTCCGCACAAGAAACAGGCGGAAACGGTGCTGGCCCAAGCAGCGGCCTTCGACGCGGCCTGACCATATTTCAACAAACAGGAAGACAAAGGCAGGGAGAGGCCATGACATCCTATGACATCATCATTGTGGGCGCAGGGCATGGAGGCGCTGCGACCGCGATCAATTTGCGGCAGGCAGGCTTTACCGGCTCGATTGCGCTCATCGGGCGCGAGCCGGAAATCCCCTATGAACGCCCGCCTTTGTCCAAAGAATATATGGCCGGGGACAAAAGTTTCGACCAGATCCATATCCGCCCGCGCAGCTATTGGGACGATAAGCAAGTGGAGCTTTTGCTCGGCCAGGCGGTGGTCGCGCTGGACCCGGATGCCAAGACGGTAACGCTCGAAGATGATAGCCGCTTGGGCTATGGCAAGCTTGTCTGGGCGACGGGCGGCGATCCGCGCTTGCTCGATTGCGCAGGCGCTGATCTGGCGGGCGTCCATGCCGTGCGCACCCGCGCCGATGTCGATGCGATCATGGGCGAACTGGACGGCGTCGAGCAGATTGCGGTGATTGGCGGCGGTTATATCGGCCTTGAAGCCGCTGCTGCCCTCACCAAATTGGGTAAGAAAGTCGTGCTGCTCGAAGCCTTGCCGCGCGTCTTGGCGCGGGTTGCGGGCGAGGCTTTGTCGCATTTCTATGAAGCCGAACATCGCGCGCATGGCGTCGATTTGCGCACCGCCACGCTCGTCAACGCGCTGGAAGGCGCGGGCCGCGTATCGGGTGTGCGGCTCGATGATGGCACGCTTATCCCGGCACAAATGGTGATTGTCGGCATCGGCGTCCTGCCTGCGGTGGATGTGCTGCATCTCGCGGGGGCGGAGGGGCAGAATGGCGTCAATGTCAACGAACATTGCGAAACCAGCCTGCCCGATGTGTTCGCGCTGGGGGATTGCGCCGCGCACCATAACCGCTTTGCCCAAGGCTATCGTATCCGGCTGGAATCGGTGCAAAATGCGAGCGATCAGGCGAGTGTTGTCGCCAAGACCATCATCGGCAATCCGGTCTCCTATAGCGCGACCCCGTGGTTCTGGTCGAACCAATATGATTTGCGCCTGCAAACCGTCGGCCTGTCGCAAGGCCATGATCAAAGCCTCGTGCGCGGCGACCCCGCGACCCGCAGCTTTTCGGTGATTTACCTGCGCGACGGCGCGGTAATTGCACTCGATTGCGTCAATATGGTCAAAGATTATGTCCAAGGCCGCAAGCTGGTCGAAGCAGGCGCACGCATCGACCCCGCCGACCTAACCGACACCAGCCGCCCGCTAAAGGAACTGATCGCGGCGGGGTGAGGGGGAGGCTTGGGATTTCAGCCCTGCTGCGGTGCCGGAATTTTCCCCTCCGTTTGTCCTGAGTGCCAGTTTGGCCGAAGGCCGAACTGGTGTATCGAAGGACCGGTGGCGCGCGTATCCTGTCCTTCGATACACCGCCCTAACGGGCGGCACTCAGGACGAACGGAAGGCGGGAAACGGAAGGGTAAACGGATGCACCTCCGTCCCTAATCCTCATCCGCTTCAATTGGCGGCAAGGCCGGTTCGTCCGGCAATGCACCCGACAGCGCCAGATCAAGCTGGTCCTTGTCCAGCGCTCCGTCCCAGCGCGCGATGATGACGGTGGCCACTGCATTGCCGATAAAATTGGTGAGGCTGCGACATTCCGACATGAAGCGGTCAATGCCGAGGATGAGCGTCATCCCCGCGACCGGCACCGATGGCACAATCGACAGGGTCGCCGCCAAGGTGATGAAGCCCGCGCCGGTCACGCCCGCCGCGCCCTTGCTGCTGATCATCGCGACGAGCAGGAGCGAGATTTGCTCGCCCAAACTCAGCTCGACATTGCACGCCTGCGCGATGAACAGCGCAGCCAAGGTCATGTAGATGTTGGTGCCATCAAGATTGAACGAATAGCCGGTCGGCACGACCAGCCCGACCACAGATTTGTCGCATCCCGCTTTCTGCATTTTGTCCATCAGGCTGGGTAGCGCGGCTTCGGACGAGGAGGTGCCAAGCACGAGCAGCAATTCGGCTTTCAGATAGCGGCATAATTTCAGCACCGAAAAACCGTTGAACCAGGCGACCGCACCCAGCACCCCGACCACGAAAATGAACGAGGTCAAATAGAAGGTCGCGACCAATATCCCCAGATTGGCGAGCGCGGCGAGGCCATATTTGCCGATGGTAAAGGCAATTGCGCCGAATGCGCCAACGGGGGCGGCCTTCATCAAAATGCCGACAAGGCGGAAAATGACGAGTGCGATCCGCTCCATAAAATCAAGGATGGGGGCGGCAGGCTCGCCGACCAGCGACAGCGAAATGCCGAACAGGATGGCGACGAACAACACTTGCAGGATCGACCCGCCGGTAAAAGCCGCGACCATCGTATCGGGGATGATGTCGAGCAGGAAAGCGGTGAGGCTGCTGTCATGCGCTTTCTTGCTATAATCGGCGACCGCCCCGGCATCGAGCGTTGCGGGATCGATATTCAGCCCCGCGCCGGGCTGGACGACATTGGCAATGATAAGCCCGACAATCAGCGCAAGCGTTGAAAAGAACAGGAAATAGGCAAAGGCTTTGCCCGCAACGCGCCCGACCGACGCCAACTCCTTCATCCCCGCAATGCCGGTCGCCACGGTCAGGAAAATCACCGGCGCGATGATCATTTTGACCAGCTTGATAAAGCCGTCACCCAAGGGTTTGAGCGATTCCCCGACCTCTGGCCAAAAATGCCCGATGCCCGCGCCCAAAGCGATGGCAATCAGGACTTGCACATATAAATGCCGGTAAAAGGGACGCTTGGCGGGAGAGGGCGGGGCGGGGTGAAGCTTATCCGGAAGACCCAATCCAACAGCCATAAACTAACGCACCTTTCAATCTGTAAGCCCCTTCCGCGTGCGGGAGGGGTTTGGGGAGGGTCGGCATCAATAAGCCCCTCCCCTTCAGGGGAGGGGTTGGGGTGGGGGTTGTCAATCTGACACAGCGGATGCCGACAAACCCCACCCCCTTACCCCTCCCCTGAAGGGGAGGGGAGAACCGCTCCAAACCCCCATAACAAAAGCAACCGGCCTCATGATGCAAGCCTTTCATTATGCGCTATCCTACTGCATCCGGGCGGGACATTATGGGCATTGCCGCTCTTTTCATGCAAAGGCATTGGCTATCATGTTGCACAATGGTCATTTCTCCTGCCAGCATCGGCCCGCCGGTAAACATATGTCCGGACAAATAAAAATAGGGCATTTTGCCCGGACTTTGCGAAGTTAAGAGGGTGTTTTTGGCAGAATCATGCGGGGCTTGGCGGTTTCGTTGATGGATAGTGAAGACGAGAATGTAAGATTATGAAAAACGGACTATTTCTAAAAAAGGCCATCATAGGATGACGCGCGCTGGCGCCAAATATGACGCGATCATCATCGGGGCGGGCGCTGCCGGATTGATGGCGGCGGGACGGGCAGCGGCGCGTGGCGGCCATGTGCTGGTCATCGACCATAATAGCGAGCCGGGGAAGAAAATCCTGATTTCGGGCGGCGGGCGGTGCAATTTCACCAATGTCCATGCAGGGTTCGGCGTCCATCCGCCGCGCTATCTGTCGGCCAATCCGCATTTCGCCAAATCGGCGCTGGGCCGGTTTGAACCGCAAGATTTTATCGCGATGGTCGATAGCGCGGGCATTGCTTGGCATGAAAAAACGCTGGGGCAGCTTTTCTGCGATGGCAGCGCGCGGCAGATTGTGGCGTTGTTGATGGAGCAATGCGCGGGCGTCGCTTTCCGCTTTGGTGCGCCGGTGGACGAGGTGCGCCATGACGGGGCGGACTTCACGGTCACGGTCGCGGGCGAAACGCTCTCGGCATCAAGACTGGTGCTCGCCTGTGGTGGCCCGTCTATCCCCAAGCTCGGCGCGAGCGATTTCGGCTATCGCATCGCGCGGCAATTCGGCCTTAAAATCATCGAACCGCGCCCCGCCTTGGTCCCGCTCACTTTGGGCGGCGACGATTTGCTATTCCGCGAACTATCGGGCGTGTCGACCGAGGTGGTCGCAACCGCTGGCGAGGGCAAAGGAAAAGGCGTGTTCCGCGAGGCGGCCTTGCTCACGCATCGGGGCCTGTCCGGCCCCGCTATCCTCCAGATTTCCAGCTATTGGCGTAAGGGCGAGGCGATTAGTCTTGACTTTCTCCCCGACGACGCGGCGGCGGCATGGTTGCTCGCGAGCAAAGCGGCGCAACCCAACGGGTCGCTTGCCAAGCTACTCGCTGACAAGCTGCCGCAACGGCTTGCACAGGCTTTGGCGGAGAAATTGGGGGCAGGCGACAAGCCGCTCCACGCGCTCACCGACAAGGCGCTCGACCAGATGGGACAGAGATTGAACCGCTGGCGCTTCACCCCCAATGGCAGCGAAGGCTATGCCAAGGCCGAAGTCACCATCGGCGGCATCGCGACCGCTGGCCTCAACCAGAAGACTCTGGAAGCCAAAACCCTTCCCGGGCTCCATGTGATAGGCGAGGCGGTCGACGTCACCGGCTGGCTCGGCGGCTATAATTTCCAATGGGCCTGGGCCAGCGGTGCAGCGGTCGGCGATGTGATTTGACGGGGGGAGCGGGGGTGAAGGGCAAGGAGGCAGCTTATCCCCCCAAAAAAGCCGTTAGCCGTGAGGTTGTCCCTCAAAAAACCGTTAGCCCTGAGCCTGTCGAAGGGCGTTTTTCAGTAACGCACCCCGTGCTTCGACAAGCTCAGCACTAACGGAAAAAATTAGCCTAATGCGATATAGCCCCTCACCCCTGAAACGTATCACAGGCGCTAGGATCACCCGTTTGCAAGCCGCGGTTGAGCCATTCCATCCGCTGTTGGCTGGTGCCGTGGGTGAAACTTTCGGGCGACACGCGGCGACCGGCATTGGCCATCAGCACATCATCGCCGATGGAGCTGGCGGCGCGCAGGCCTTCCTGCACATCGTCCGGATCGATCCGGTCCTTATTCTGCGCGGCCCATACGCCCGCATAGCAATCGGCCTGCAATTCCATCCGCACCTGAATGGCGTTGCCCTGTGCCTGACTGGAGCGCGCCTGCGCTTGCTGCACCTGTTGCGCAAGGCCGGTGATGGTCTGGATATGGTGGCCATATTCATGCGCGATCACATAATAGCGCGCAAAATCGCCCGACGCGCCAAGCTGTTGTTCCATCTGGCGGAAGAAGGTGGTGTCGAGGTAAATGCCACGGTCATTGGGGCAGTAAAATGGTCCCATCGCCGATTGGGCGGAGCCGCAACCCGATACGCCGCTCTGGTCATAAAAGGACAGTTTCGGCGGCTGGAACCGCGCGCCTTCTCTGGCGAACAGGCCCGACCAGGTTTTGTTGAGGCTCGACAAGGCATCGCACATTTCTTTGGCATTGGGGTCAGCCGAGCAAGCGGCGGTACCTTGCACGGCCCCCGGCGCATTTTGCTGTTGGGTCTGCTGTGCCATTGGCGAGCCGCCATCGCTGACCAAGGGGCTCAAATCGACGCCAAAGACCAGCGCGCCAATAATGAGGATGACAAGACCGCCGCACCCGACTGATCCGCCGCCAATGGGTAGCCCGCCAAAGCCGCCGGAACCTTGATGTTCCACGTTGATACTGTTGTCAAAATCGTCAAGGCGCATGGCCGGGCTCTCCCTCCGTCAATCTGGTGCGGTAACTTAGCAGCAATTTTCGCAAAGGGAATAACGCCCGTCAGACAAAGCGGTTGCGGCCCCTGTTCAAAGACCTCTCCGTGAGGGAAGGGCGTGGCTTGGAGGCTGTCGGCACGCCGCAACGCAGGCCCACGCTCTGCTGCGTCTTTTCCGCCAATATGCGGAGGCACAATGCCGTAACGGCAAGCAAAACGCGCTGGTCAGCGCCAATTTTTGGCGGCAAGCTGGGAAAAAATAACAGAGAGGATTTTAGTGATGCACCCGTCCATCTATGCCCGCACCACGCCCGATAAAGCTGCTGTAATCATGGCGGAAAGCGGCCGGATTATCAGCTTTGCCGAACTGGATGCGATGTCGAATCGCGCCGCGCACCTCTATCGCGCCGCCGGATTGCAGGCGGGCGACACGCTGGCCATCCATATGGAAAACCATCCGCTCTATTTCGCGCTGATATGGGGCGCGCAGCGGGCGGGCTTGCATTATGTGTGCATGTCCTCGCGCCTCACTTTGCCGGAAGCGCGCTACATAGTGGAAGATTCCGGGGCCAAACTGCTCGTCACTTCAGCCGCAATGGCTAAGGTTGCCGAACCGCTACGCGCGGCGCTGGAAGCCGACCAAGTGCCGGTCAAATTGATGATGGCGGACGGCGTTGTGCCGGGTTTCACGTCGCTCGAAGCGGCGCTGGACGCGGTGCCTGCGACGCCGATTGCCGACGAGCGGGCGGGGGTGGATATGCTCTATTCGTCCGGCACTACCGGACGGCCCAAGGGCGTTAAAATACCGCTTCCCGAAGACCCGGCGATTGACGGGCCGAGCGTCCTCACCCAGCTTGCGCGGCTTTTATACCAGCCGGACGGCGACAGCGTCTATCTGTCGCCCTCGCCGCTTTACCATGCAGCGCCTCTACGCTGGTGTATGTCGCTGCATCGCTTGGGCGCGACTGTTGTCGTGATGGAGCATTTCGACCCCGAACAGGTTCTGGCGCTGGTCGAACGGCATCAGGTCACCCACGCACAATTTGTGCCGACCCATTTTGTCCAGATGCTCAAGCTGCCCGAAGAGGTGCGCGGCAAATATAGGCATGACAGCCTTAAAACCGCTTTCCATGCGGCGGCCCCGTGTCCGGTGCCGGTCAAGCAGGCGATGATTAACTGGTGGGGACCGGTTATCAGCGAATATTATGCCGGCTCCGAAGGCATTGGCATGACGCATATCCGCTCGGACGAATGGCTGGAACGGCCCGGATCGGTCGGCAAAGCCATTCACGGCATCGTCCATATCTGTAACGATCAAGGCGAAGAATTGCCTGCGGGCGAAGAGGGGATTGTCTATTTCGAAAGCCCGACCGAATTCCATTATCATAATGATCCGGAAAAGACGGCGGAATGCCGCCTGCCCAATGGCTGGATGACCTTGGGCGATGTCGGGCATATGGATAGTGACGGCTATCTGACGCTCACCGACCGCAAAAGCTTCATGATTATTTCGGGCGGCGTTAATATCTATCCGCAAGAGATTGAAAACCGGCTGATCGTCCATCCCAAGGTTGCCGACGCTGCCGTTGTCGGCGCGCCCGACGAGGTGATGGGCGAAAAGGTGGTGGCGGTCATCCAGCCGCTTGATAAGGCCGGTGCGGGTGATGAGTTGAGGGCGGAACTGGAAGCATGGTGCCGCGCGGAACTGTCCGGTGTCAAAATACCGCGCCAGATTGATTTTGTGGACGAATTACCGCGCCATCCGACCGGAAAGCTTTATAAGCGGCTCGTGCGTGACCGTTATTGGGGGAAAGCATGACAGAGGTTCAGAATTTTCGCGACCGCGTATCGCTGACAGTCGCAGACCATATTGCCGATGCGCGGCTCATCCGCGCGGACAAGATGAATGCGCTGGACGGCGATATGTTTGCCGCGATCAGCGAGGCGATCGACTGGCTCGCCGCGCAAAAAGCGGTGCGCGTGGTCGTGCTGTCGGGCGAAGGGCGCAGCTTTTGTGCCGGGCTGGATGTGCAAGCGATGATGGGCGGCGGGGTCGGCAGCGGCAAACCCTTGGTAGAGCGCACCCACGGCGATGCGAATTTTGCCCAAGCTGTCGCATGGGGCTGGCGCACGCTCCCCATGCCGGTCATCGCGGCGGTGCATGGGGTCTGCTTTGGCGGCGGCTTCCAGATTATGAGCGGGGCCGATATTCGCGTCGCGACCGCCGATGCGCGTATGGCGATTATGGAAATGAAATGGGGCATTGTCCCCGACATGGCGGGCTATGCGCTGTGGAAAGGCTTGGTGCGCGACGATATTTTGCGCGAGCTGACCTATACCAACCGCGAATTTTCAGGCGCAGAGGCAGCGCATTTGGGCTTTGTCAGCCATATTGCCGAAGCGCCACACGCGGTCGCGATGGAACTCGCACGCACGATAGCCGCGAAAAACCCCCACGCCATCCGCGCGGCCAAGGGGCTATTCAACGCGAATTGGGACCGCAGCGACAGCGAAATCCTTATGGCCGAAAGCGTGGCGCAGGACGCGCTTTTGCGCACCCCCAACCAGATGGAACAGATTATGGCCGAAATGCAGAAGCGTCCGGCGCACTTCGAAGATTAGACAGAAGGACTATAGCCCCTTTTGCTCAGGGGAGGGGCTGGGGTGGGGCTTGTCGTTGTCCACCACCAAGCGCAAAAATTCCGCCGCGTCCATCCATTCCTGTTCATGAAAGGCGCGCGCTTTCTGGGCGTCATTGTCCGCGCCCCACATCTCTTCCTGCCATAATTCGTCGAGGACGACCGCAGGCCAAAGCTTGGCGGCGCTTTGATGACCTTCGGCAATCGCAAGGCTGGCGACCAGCGAGCCACTAAGAGTGGTGAGGATGGAGAGTGGGGCCAGCACAAAGGCCGGATATTTGGCGACCGCCGCGCCTAACCGGCTGAGTGTCGCTTCGGCCTGGGTCACGGGAATAATACCCTGTGTAATTTCAAACTGCACATCATAGAGCCGTTCGGCCCAATCGAGCAGCGGGTTCCATGCTGCGACCTGCCTTGCGACCAGCGGCTCCGGTTCAAGCGCGTGGTAACAAAGAAGATCGCTTTCGGCATAGCGCGCAATATCGGCAATATAAGGCGCGGGGTCCGGCGCAATCCGGTCAATCGCGGCATTGGCCATGCCGGTAAAGCGCATCCCGCGCGGGTCGATCTCTTCGCCCTGACTGCGCCATTCTTCGGCAATGCGGTCGGCCAAGGCTTGGGTCGGCACCGTCAGCAAGGCGCGTCCCGGTGTCCGCACCGGCATATTGTCGAGGAGGATCGAAAAACCGTCCGTTTCGGGCCGGATGCCGACATCCTTATAAAAACGCTTCACTGGTCGGGACTCCGCCATTTATGCGCGAGCGATTGCGGAATCCACAATGCGGCGATCAGTCCAGCAAAGAAGAAAATCAGGCCGAGCATCATGCGGCCATCCTGCGGTATGAAATTTATCCGGTCCGAAAATACAAGGATGCCGAGCATCGCAAGCAAGGCTCCGATGATGCGCGTATTGATCAGGATGAAAAAACGCAGTTTGGCTTTTTCTTCCAATCCGGCGTCGGGGAGGGGGGGGGTGTCGCTCATATAAAAGTCCTGATTTCATCCGGATGGGTTGCAATATGGTCTGCACCGGCTGCGCGCAATATGGCGGGTTCATGATAGCCCCAATCGACACCGATGGCGACCATGCCGGCGGCTTTGGCCATTTCCATATCATAGCTGGTGTCGCCGATCATGATGCTAGCGGCAGGGTCCGCGCCTGCATCGGCCAAGGCGGTCCACGCCATGGAGGGGTGCGGCTTGGACGGGTGCCGGTCGGCGGTCTGCAAGCTGATAAAACGGCGCTCAAGCCCGTGATGGTCAAGGATGCGCGCAAGCCCGCGATCCGAATTGCCGGTCGCTATACCAAGGATCCAGCCATCGGCCTCCAGCGCGTCGAGCAGGTTTATAATGCCGTCATAAAGATGGCCGGTCTGGTAGTTAAGCTGCCGGGTGAGGCTGGTATAGGCCGCCTTATAATCGGCGGCGAGCTTGTCGATAAACGCATCATCGGCCCACTGCGGTGCCAGCCGAGCCATCGCATCACGCACATGCAACCCGACGCCGCGCCGCACCGCATGATGGTCGGGAGGCTCCAGCCCATTGGCGGCAAAACAGGCATCCGCCGCTGTGCAAATATTATGTTGGCTGTCAATCAGCGTGCCGTCGCAATCAAACAGCGCCAGCCGGTTCATAGCGCCAAATTCCGCATCAGATGCGCCATTGCGCGGCGGCCTTGGGCCTCAAGGGCATCTGCAACATTGGCGCGCGCTTGCGCGTCTTTATTCTGCCCCAGTTTCGCCGTCCCGCGCCACGCGGTAACGCGCAGTTCAAAGCCGCTAATCGCGCGCATCAGTTTGTCGAAATAGCCGGGGTCCATCTTGTCGCGGGTCCATAAAGGCTTGGGTGCGAGCCGTGCCTCCTGATCCTCCGAAAGGGCGTCCAACTGCGCGACGAGTTCATCGGCGGACAATTTGCGGATAAGCCCTTCCAGTTCCACCGCAACATAATTCCAGGTCGGCACCTGATTGTCACTTCCGTACCAGTCGGGACTCACATAAGCATCGGGGCCGTTGCACACAAAAAGTGCGGAACTTCCTTCAAGATGCCGTGCGATGCCATTGCCGCGCGCGATATGGAAGCGCAGATGGTCCGCATCGTGCCAGATGACCGGCACATGAGCGACGCGCGGGCCGTCCGGGGTTGCGGCAAATAATTGCCCGAACGCCTGATCGGCAACAAAGGCGCGCATCGCGTCGCGATCTTCCCAATGAAAAGCCGCGTTGGGATGCATCGGGTCCGCCTTTCCTTAAGTGCGTGTCTTGCGGCGGGCTTTGGGACGGGTGCCGGTGGTTTGACCGACCCCGCGCGGCATCTTGCTCGCGATCTTTTTGGCAGAAGCCTTATTGGCCGGTTTCTTGGCAGCAGGCTTGCGCTTCACCTCGCCGCGCCGCTCTTGCCGTTCGCCCTTCCGCTCTTTGCGCACTTGCTTGAAATGCGCCTTGGCCTGCTGCTTTTTGACGGCTTTGGGCGGAGGCGGCGGGCCATCGTCAATCGGCAAATCGCCATTGGCAAGCTCGAAACCAAGCTGGTCCATGCTTTCTGCAAAATGTTCGGGCAAGTCCGCTTTGATGTCGACCCGCCCGCCATCGGGATGGTCGATGCGGATGCGGCGCGCATGAAGGTGCATCTTGCGGCTCACCGCGCCGGTGAGGAACGCATCCTTGCCGCCATATTTGCCATCGCCGACAATCGGATGGCCGATCGCCGCCATATGGACGCGCAGTTGATGGGTGCGGCCGGTGAAGGGCTGTAATTCGACCCATGCTGCGCGATTGCCGATATGTTCGATGACGCGGTAGCGCGAGCGCGACGGCGCGCCTTCCTTTTCATCGACATATATTTTCTCGCCGCCGGTGCCGGGCTGTTTGGCGAGCGGCAGGTCGATGACGCCATCTTCGACCGACGGCACACCTACGACCAGCGCCCAGTATATCTTGCGCGCGGTGCGCCCTGAAAAGCTTTTGGCAAAAAAGGCGGCGGCCCGCGATGTGCGCGCGAGCAGCAACGCTCCGCTCGTATCCTTGTCGAGCCGGTGGACCAGCTTGGGGCGCTGGTCGCCATCAAACCATAAGGCGTCGAGCAAACCATCGACATGCTCGCTGGTCTTGGTGCCGCCCTGTGTCGCCAGTCCCGGCGGCTTGTTGATGACGATGGCCTGATCATCCTTGTGGATCACAAGGCTTTCAGCAAAATCCATCTGGTCGGCGGTCAATACCGGGCGCGGCTTTTTCGCTTTGACCTTGTCGGGGGCAGGGGCTTCGGCGGGAGGCACGCGGATTTGCTGGCCCGAGGCCACGCGGTCGCCCGGCGTTGCGCGCGCGCCATCGACACGAAGCTGACCCGTGCGCGCCCAGCGCGACACAAGGTTGAAGCTCGCATCGGGCAGATGCCGCTTGAACCAGCGGTCCAGCCGGATGCCATCATCATCAGGGCCGACCGTGAAGGTGCGGACATCATCGCTATGCGCGGATTTCGGAGCCTTTGCCATCATGCCACCTGCCGCATCATCATGAGGCCGGCAAACAGTGCCAAAACCGCCCCTAAAACCGAGGCTACACTATATCCCGCCGCCATTATCCATTGTTCCCGTTCTATCATATTCACCACTTCCAGACTGAAGGCGGAAAAGGTGGTGAAGCCCCCCAATACGCCAACGCCCAGAAACAAGCGGCTTTGTTCACCGCCAACGCCGCTGCGCGCGAGCCAGCCCACGAGCAGGCCCATTGCAAAGCCGCCCGCAAGATTGGCGGCCAAGGTGCCATAAGGAAAGCCCGTGCCCAACCCGTGCGTCAGCAAACGCCCGAGATGATAGCGCAATCCGGCTCCCAATGCGCCGCCCGCCATGACCAGCAAAGTTGAGTTCATAAAAGCCTGCCCTAAAGCAGCGGACAGATTAGGGGAACCGCTTTTATTGCAAGCGATGCGTGCGCAAGTCTCGGCGCGTTAGCCTACGCATCCATGCTTGACCGTTCAGAAACGGTCAAACTGGTGGCGGGTTTCGTCAATCGGGGGATAAAGCTGGCGGATATGGGTGACGACGGCGGGATGCAGTGGCTGGACAAATTCGCATCCATGCTCGTTTTTGGCGCTCCAGCGCACCACCGCTTCCAGCGGTTGCAGTCCCGGTATCGAAAGCCAGACAAGATGGCCTTGGCTGACGCGGAACAGGGTGGCTATGCGGAAACCGGAGGTTGACAGGTCGAGAACTTCGACATCCATGGTCGAATGGCCGCGTTCGCGCAGCTTCGCGGTAAAGCCCACCGGCAAGCGCGAGGCTTTGCGCCCGTCCCGGCCTTCCTGGCGTTCGCGTCTTTCTGCGTCCACGGTTAAACCCTGCATCTTCGTCTAGCTAGAATGGCACGGGGATATGAAACCCCGCCTTATTTATGGACTTTAGGGGTGCAGGGTTAAGATAGTGTTATAACTGGAAAATTTGTGCCCCTTCAGATCGGGTTTTGCAGCGCCCGGAACATATCGGCAATTTCGACAAATTTTTCGCGCGGGCTGCCATCGCGGGCATTGGCAATTTCTGCAGCTTCGATGACTTTCCAGTCGCGGAAGGTGACGACAGGGACATTGCGCTCCTTGAGCAGCGTATCCAGCCCCGGACGTCCGGCCTTGCCATCGCCCCGGCCTATATCGGCGACAATATGGTCTGCGATCATCACGCCATCGGGCTTGTTGGTGCCGATGGTGCCCGAAGGTCCGCGCCGCGCCCAGCCGACGCAATAAAGCCCCGGCATGATGCGCCCGTCGACATTGGCAAAACGCCCGCGCCCATGTTCATAGGGCACGCCGTCGATCGGCGGCGTCTGATAGCCGATGCAGGAAATGACAAGCGCGCAATCTATTTCATATTGCTCGCCAGTGCCGATAGAACGGAGTTGATCGTCCAGTTTCGTGCGCTCCACCACAAGGCGTTCAACCTTGCCATCGCCCTCGACCGCGACCGGCATCGCATAAAAGTCGAATTCGACTATGATCGGTTTGGCCACCGGATTTGCCGCAAATTCGCGCAAATGGGTGACCGATTTACGCATACCGGGCTCCAGATGCGCGTCCTCCAGCACATCGGGCAAGTCACCGGGATCGACGCGCGGCGCTGCCCGTTCGAGATGGCCGAGTTCGCCCAATTCTTTAGGGGTCATCGCAATCTGGTGCGGCCCGCGGCGGCCCAATATGGTGATATGCCGCACTCCGCTATGAAGCAGGCGGTCCAGCGAGTGGCTGACAATATCGCTGCCGCCAAATTCCTTTTCGGTTTTGGACAGGATGCGCGCGACATCAAGCGCAACATTGCCATTGCCGATAATCGCAACGCCCGCGCCATCGAGCGGCGGGTCGAGCTCGGCAAAGTCGGGATGGCCATTATACCAGCCGACAAATTGCGCGCTCCCTAATACGCCCGGAAGCTCCGCCCCCGGTACGTCGAGCGCACGGTCCACCGGCGCACCGGTAGCCAGCACCACCGCATCATATAGCTCTTGTAGCTCGGCGATGCTGATATGGTTGCCTACCTCGATATTGCCGACAAAGCGCACATTGTCGGTCAGCGCGACCGCTTCATAGCGGCGGGAGACCGCTTTGATGGATTGATGGTCGGGCGCGACTCCGAAACGGATCAGGCCGAACGGGACCGGCTGTTTATCGAGAATGTCGATGGTGACATCATCACCATAGGCTTTTTGAAGCGACTCGGCAGTATAATATCCCGCCGGGCCAGAGCCGACGATGGCGATGTGGCGCATAAAAATCCTTCCCCGACATTCATTATTTTGCTTTTCGGATGTTTGCGCGGGACTCCCGTGAAACCGGGTTGATGCTAGCGTTGAAATGACAGGATGCAAGCGTGCGGATTCGGCAGTTTTCAAACGCTTCCGATGAATATTAGTCGCGAGCCGCGACTAATAATGCACCCCCAAATCCCCTTGACACCAGCAATTCTGCGGCATAGACGCCCCCAACCACTGCCCGATCGTCTAATGGTAAGACTACGGACTCTGACTCCGTCAATCGAGGTTCGAATCCTCGTCGGGCATCCAAGCTTTTCTCTCGAAAATACCGGATAAGGGCGTTCAGGCGCTCAATCTGCCATCGCGGTGGATGGCGATGCCGTTCAAAAGGCTGTCGGCGATCATACGTGCGCGGGCATGGACCGCTTCGGCGGCGCCTTCCTGCGGGGCAAGCTCGTCTAAGGTCACGCGGAACAGCACCAGCCAATGGTCGAAATGCTCGCGGCCAATATCGGGGATGGCAACATGGGCAGGCATCGGGCGGCCCGAATAGGTGCCTGCATTATGCAACACCGACGCCCAGAATTGCTTGAGTTTGGCGAGATGGTCGGGCCAGTCATGGACGCGCGCGTTGAAAATCGGACCTAACACATCGTCGACGCGGATTTTGGCATAAAAGGCATCGACAAACTGGTCGATATAGGCCTCGGTCACGCCCAGTGCTTCGGCCTCCGCCTTTTTGCGCGCGCGGGCGGCTTCGGCGTGCGGATGGGAAATGACGGTCGTGTTTTTTACCAGACGTCGGGGCTCTCTGTCAGATGGGTCATCCATTATCCTGTTCCTGATATTTGATTTCGAGATAGCGTCCGCGCGTCGCGAGCGCATCAAGGTCGCCGCTCGCAATATTTTCGCTCATCGTCTGGATTTCGCGCTCGATCACTTTGAGGCCGTCGACCAGTTCCTGGTCCGCACTACGCCCTCCGGCATTGGGCCGCGCGCGCATTGCAGGCGGCACGCGCTTATACCCGTTCACAAGGCCGGGAAGATGTTCACCGACCAAGCGGCGCACCTCGTCAGCCGCCGGTTCGCGCGGGTCCAGGGTTTCAAGCTGCAGGCCCAACGTATCAAGCTGCACCCCGATGCCGTCGACAAGCTGCTGGGCTGGTGCGGGGAGGGCAGGCCGCTGTGCTTCCAGCCAGATTTCGGTCTTGGCGGGAAGGCTCGCCATATCGCTCGACAGCAAGCGGTCCTCCGTCACGGCGGGCATTTGCGGGAAGATTGCAAAGACCAGCGATCCCATGAGCGCCATCATCGCCAGCACAATGACCCCGGTGACGCCCAACGGGCTAACAACAAGCGAAAAGGCGATGGCGCCGATGAGGAGCGCAATCCACCACAGGATAATGCGCAGGCCTTTCTGCCCCAGATGGCGCATCTTATAGCGCCGCGAACGGGTGCCGATAGAGCGCGACAATTTGGGCGCGTCGGTGCGCCGCGCGCGGCTCCGCGCAATGCTCGCCTTGCCTTGTTCAACAATCAGGTCGGTTTCGGTCGTCATAAAATGTCAGATCAGCCTAACGGGTTCAGCCTTCAAGCGCGGAAAGCGGATTATCTTTGGGCGGGGCGAGTTTGGCAGCTTCCGCCTGACCTTCCGCGCGCGCAATATAGCCTTTGGATTTTTCGACTTCCTTCGACAGCGTATCGACCGTCGTTTTCATGGAATCGAGCGCCTTCAGCTTGAACGTATCCACCGCATCCATCGTATCATAAATATTCTGGAATGCGCGCTGCAATGTTTCCATCGGCACGGTCGAGGACGCCGCTTGTTCGTGGATCAGCGCGGTATTCTGTTTCATCATCTGGCCGGTGCCTTCGATGATGTTGGCGGTCGTCGTGTTAAGCGCCGTAATCTGTTCCAGCACCAGCTTTTGCCCGACCATCGCTTGGGCGACAGTGACGGCGGTGCGCAGCGCGCCGACGGTCGTTGTGCTGGCGCGGTCCACGCCTTTCACCAGTTCGACATTATTCTTTTTGACCAAATCAAGCGCAAGATAGCCTTGCACCGTCACCGCCATTTGGGTGAGCAAATCCTGATGGCGCTGGCGCACATAAAAGAGCGCGGTTTCGCGAATGGCTTTGGCCTTGGCGGGGTCAAGACTGTCAAGGTCGGCGGCCTTTTCCTCAAGCTTTTGATCGAGCGTTTTGGCCATCACGATCATCTGTTCGAGCTTACCCATCGATTCCCACATATTGCGGCGCTCGACGTCGATTGACGCATTATCCATGAGCAGCTCGTCCTTGCCACCTTGCAGGCTCTTCAGGATCGACTGGATATGGTTTTGCGACGAACGGTAACTGTCGAAATAATTGTTAAGCTTATTGCCGAACGGAATGATGCCGAGGATTTTGCGCGGGGAGGAGAGCTTACCCTGCTTTGACGGGTCAAGCTGTTCGACCGTGCGGCGCAGCTCGGCCAAATCGGCCCCGACCGCGCCGTCCCGGTCCATCGCGCGCACCGGACGGTCGAGAAAGCGGTTGCTGTGCCCCGACGCATCGGCAATTTCCTTGCGGCCCATATTGGTGAGCAGGTCGATTTTCTGGCCGAATGCAGGCGAGTTGGCATCTTCTGCGACCAGATCTTCGATAAAGCCTTCGACCCGTTGCTCCAGCTTGGATTTCTGCTCGTCCGAGATCGAAACCAGCCCTGCGGCCTTTTCCGGCGAAACAGCAGGCACCGGATCGGGCGGCGTAAGCTTCAGATCGGTTTCGGTTGCAGTAACAGTCTCGGTGCTCGCCATGGATTTATGAGCCTTTCTCTAAGGTCGAAGCTGACCCGTAACATGGCGCTTTGCGGGGACGGGTTCAAGGGAAAAACTGTGTTATATTGATATAACGGTAGCGGATGCGCGCGCATATTCATATAGCTCATTGTGGGCTGTGATTGTCTTCTGAGGAGGAATTATGCGGGGGTTGGTGGCGGTCACCATCATGGGCTTATTGTTAGCCGCTTGCGACCGTGGTGCTCTTGTCGTCAAACAACGGCAGCGCGATGACGCCCTTTATGCCAAATGGCGCGCGAATCCTCAAAACTTTGAAGAGTTGACTGCGTTACAAACATATCTGAACGCCAAAGGCGTCGGCGACATAATTCCTGTCCGCCAATTGGTACGCTCGGACGTCAATTGGGAGCGTTGCAATGCGCCGCCATTTCTTGTGCCGCCGCGTCGGCAATGGGCGCATCTTGTTCCGACATTACGTTTGCTGAAAGAAGATGTGATACCCCGAATGGGTAGAGTCGAGGCTTTGTCCGTGTATCGCAGCGCTGATATTAACGCATGTCTTCACGGCGCGCCGCAAAGTAGCCATATGGCGTTTCATGCCATTGATATGCGCTTTGTCAGCGAACGCCCACGGGCGCAGATGATCGCAGAGCTTTGTGCGCTCCATAGGCGCATTGGCTCAAAGCGCCAGATGGGGCTGGGGATATATAAAGGTGATCGCTTTCACATCGATACTAACGGGTACAGAATGTGGGGCCATGATCAGCGCGGTGCAACTTCGCCTTGCCACCATATCGGGCAGCAATAATCGAATGGCGAAGCACGATCCTGCGGACGATACTTTTGTTGCGCCGCAGCAGAAAAATCGTTAAAGGCGCGCGCAAATGCCTGCCGTTGATTGGTGGGCCACCAACCAAAATGTTAGGCTTTTCCCACGATGTCCCTTCGCAACATCGCCATTATCGCGCACGTCGATCATGGTAAAACCACGCTGGTTGACCAGCTTTTCCGCCAATCCGGCACCTTCCGCGACAATCAGCGCGTCGAAGAGCGCGCGATGGATTCGAACGATCTCGAAAAAGAGCGCGGCATCACGATTTTGGCCAAATGCACGAGCGTCGAATGGAACGGCACGCGCATCAACATCGTCGATACGCCGGGCCACGCCGATTTCGGCGGCGAGGTCGAGCGGATTTTGTCGATGGTCGATGGCGTTATTTTGCTCGTGGACAGTTCCGAAGGCGCGATGCCGCAGACCAAATTTGTGACAGGCAAGGCGCTCGCGCTGGGCTTGAAGCCGATTGTCGTGGTCAACAAGGTCGACCGTCCGGACGAGCGCATCCAGGAAGTATTGGACGAAGTGTTCGACCTGTTCGTCAACCTTGACGCAAATGACGAACAGCTCGATTTCCCTGTGCTTTTTGCATCGGGGCGCAATGGTTATGCCAATGAAAATCCGGATGCGCGTGAGGGCGATTTGTCGCCCTTGTTCCAGAAGATTGTCGACCATGTCCCCGCGCCCAGCGTCGATGTCGATGCGCCTTTCCAGTTCCTCGTGACGCTGCTCGACCGCGACAATTTCTTGGGCCGTATCCTCACTGGCCGGATTGCCGCAGGCACACTCAAGGTCAACGCTCCGATCCACGCGCTCGATTCTGATGGCAAAATCATCGAAACTGGCCGCGCGTCCAAGATTTTCTCCTTCCGCGGCCTTGAACGTGTGCCGGTCGAAGAAGCCAAAGCAGGCGATATTATCAGCCTTGCGGGCCTCACGGTCGCGACCGTCGCCAATACTATCGCCGACACCAGTGTGACGACGCCGCTCGAAGCGCAGCCGATTGACCCGCCGACGCTCTCGATGCGCTTTTCGGTCAATGACAGCCCGTTTGCAGGCAAGGAATCGCGCGACAATAAAGTCACCAGCCGCGTCATCCGCGACCGTCTGTTCCGCGAAGCCGAATCCAATGTCGCGATCCGCATCACCGAAAGCGACGACAAGGACAGTTTTGAAGTTGCAGGGCGCGGCGAATTACAGCTTGGCGTGCTCATCGAAACCATGCGCCGCGAAGGCTTCGAACTTGGCATTTCGCGCCCCAAAGTCTTGTTCCGCGAAGGTGAAAATGGCCGCGAAGAACCGTTTGAATCGGTCGTTATCGACGTGGATGACGAATTTTCTTCGACCGTGGTGAGCAAGATGCAGCGCCGCAAGGCGGACCTTCTTGAACAAAAACCGTCGGGCGGCGGCAAGACGCGCCTCGTTTTCTCCGCCCCCTCGCGCGGCCTTATCGGCTATCATGGCGAATTTCTGTCGGACACGCGCGGCACCGGCATCATGAACCGTCTGTTCGAAAAATACGGCCCCTATAAAGGCGCGATCGAAGGCCGTCCGGTGGGCGTCCTTATCTCGAACGGATCTGGTGAAACGGTCGCTTATGCGCTGAACGCGCTCGAAGATCGCGGCCTCCTCATGGTCCACCCCGGCGAGCCGGTCTATGAAGGCATGATTATCGGCGAAAATGCGAAGCCCGATGATCTGGAAGTCAACCCGATGAAGTCGAAGCAACTGACGAACTTCCGCTCAACCGGCAAAGACGACGCTATCCGCTTGACCCCGCCCAAACGCCTGACCCTCGAACAGGCCATCGCCTATATTGACGATGATGAAATGGTAGAAGTCACCCCCAAAGCCATCCGCCTACGCAAACGCCACCTCGATCCCCACGAGCGTAAGAAAGCAAGCCGCGCTAAGGATTGAGGTTTTTTCAGCCTGATATTTTTGATTTTAATGCGTCGCGACATTACGCCAACCATTTAAATGGTTGCTTTTTGTCGCGACAAGTGATGCTCTCTTATTCATGGAGGGGGCTCAGAATAAAGGCAATTGGTCAGACGATGAGAATGACCAGATTGTTGCAGATTATTTCGATATGCTGGGCCAAGAGTTGGCAGGAAAAACGCCCGTAAAAGCGCATCATAATCGCGTATTATCTAAATTAATTGGCCGGACATATGGCTCTATAGAGCGAAAGCATATGAATATAAGCGCGGTGCTTGAACGCCTCGGTTTGCCGCGCATCAATGGTTATAAGCCTTATATCAATTTTCAGAAAAGCTTGATTGATGCAATCGAACGTCATCTGTCGGGCGAAAAAATATCTGAAACTACATTGATAGAAGAACGGCTTAGAAATATGGTCCGGTCACCTCGATCTTTATGGGTGGGCCCGGCTCCCCAGCCTAGCAGTGAAGATCTGCAATCAACTCCCGAACTCGAAAGGTTGATACGAAAATTTGATCCTGCTGAGCATGATGCTCGCAATCGGGAGCTTGGGAAATTAGGTGAAGAATTAATATTCAATCACGAACGACGTATATTATCAGATGCAGGTCGACCCGATCTTTCGAGGCAAGTTGAATGGACTTCCCAAGAGCGCGGCGACGGGGCTGGATATGATATTGCCTCGTTTACACTGGACGGCGCACCACGATTGATAGAGGTGAAAACGACCGACGGACCTGCACGAACGCCTTTCATGATTAGTGAGAATGAGCGAATGTTCAGCGAAGAAAGCCCAAAGTCATTCCGGTTGATGCGTGTTTTCAATTTTTCCAGACAGCCCGGCGCGTTTGAACTTCAGCCGCCATTAAGCGCGTGTTTGCTTCTTTCACCAATAAACTATCGAGCGACACTTCAATGATATGAGGCCTCTTGTTGTAGGGCGATGCTTTGGAAGCTAGGAATGGCATAAGTCCCAAGCATTGGAAATTAATAGTCCCCATTACTTCACTCGCCCTGACCCTCTCATCCCCGGCTTTTGCCAATGAGTGAGGCGGCTATGGGGGGGTGATGTGGCGCAACGGCGCGGCACGGATGGCACTGGCGCGCACTATCGCGACACTTAATTCACCGACACGGATTTTCTGGCCAGTTTTGACCGGATCGAGTCCGCGCGGCGCAAGGCCAATCCCGAACGCATTGCTTATACCGAACGATGGTTCTCCGATGTGCTGAAATCGGGGGCGAACTGGAAGGGGCCGATTAAGGATTTCCGGCTGGTCGCGGACAAGGGCAATGTGGCATCGCTGGTCAGCTTTTGCATGGACGGGGTGCGGAAAATCAGCCCGACGCGCTTTGAAGTGTGCAAGACCGATTTTGAACCGCGCCGGAATTTGAACAGCCTCATCGTGAATTGGATGACGACGGTGTAGGGAGATGTGGTTTAGACAGGTGCCGAATGACAATCTTGCGCCATTGCGCGCGTTTTCTAGCGCGCGGTAATCCATAGTAAAATAGCCAACTTTAGTGTTAGTTGACTCTGGATTGCCGCGCCGCTTCGCGGCTCGCAATGACGATAGGGTAGGGGGCGCTTATGGTACCAGATCTCTGCGCCCGTTATTCACGTCCGCCATTTTAGGGCTTTTTTCAGATTTTCAAAATGCGCATCTCTTCAAATAATTGGCAGGTGATTTCTGCGGCGGTCGGCTGATTGCAGCGAAAGTGGAGGAAGAAGATCCCAATGCAAAGCCGTCGCGCCAACTACCGCGCGAGCCTCCGGATGCACGGTAAACGGACGGCGCGGCTCCGCCTAACGACGCAGGCTTGACGGACATGGAAACGGACGGCAAAGGCTCGGATATGACTGACGCACAAGCATTGACGCCGCCCGACCGGCTTTCGACCAACCCGCGCTCGCCCCATTTCGATATGGAAACCTTGCAGCGCGGTATCGGCATCCGCTTCAAAGGGCGCGAGCGCACGGATGTGGAGGAATATTCCATTTCCGAAGGCTGGATCCGTGTAGCGGCGGGTAAGACCCGCGACCGGCACGGCCAACCGCTCACCCTCAAACTCAATGGCGAGGTGGAAGCCTGGTTCGAGGATATTAAGGAAAAGGGCGCAGACGCGGATGGCGATAAGGCTGCCGACGCGGAATAGGACGCGCGGGGGGTATGTCCCTTATCACTCCAGCAAAAAAAGGCCGCTGATCCAAGCGGCCTTTTTTATGTGTCCGGTGAGGGACGCAAAAGGAGAGAAGCGTATTTTGCCGGTTAACGGACCGCCGCCACCATCATCGCCAGTTCGGGGGAAGGGGTGATGGTCTTGGCAAAAGCGGGGTGCTGGATCGGCTCGGCCTGCGCAAGCTGGATCGGCGCACCGCGATCCCCGCGACCATTATAGATAAAGCCGTTGGTCGGATTGGCGCGCAGGCCAAGCGCACCGATCGGCGCATACCATACTTTGACGCTGGTCCAGTCGCCATTGACCGACACATCGACCACTTTGACATTGCGCTCGATTTGGCCGCGACGGCCATTAATCGGCGACCAGTTGGAATGGCTGATAAGGATTTCGCGGTCGTTGATGATCTTGCTCACCACGGCGACATGGCCGAGCGGCATCGAGCGGGTGCTTTTGAACGACAGCACCGCGCCGACTTTTGGGGTGTTGCCGCGCGCATATTTGCCCGCTGCCTGCGCCCACCAAGTATGCGCATTGCCGCGGATATCGACGCCCGACATGTCGCGTGCGAACGGAACGCATTGCAAAGCTTGGGCCGCACTCACCGGCGCGAGCATCGCAAGGGCGGCAACGGCGAGGCCGAAAGCTTTTTTTCCGAACATATTTTGCGATCCCGCTCTGTGAAGCCCCGTCTTCGGGTGCTTTTTGAAATTTGGTGATGAGGCGGATTAGTCAGCCAAAGTTAAGGAATAAAGCCCGTCGCTTGTCGCTTTCCGACGAATCGCATTGTCGGGGCGACGAGCTGCGGAACCTGTTTTTGCGGCGTCGGCGAACCGTTTTCAGGCGTCGATGAAATGATAACAATCCTAAACAAGCGTCCGCACGCGCCGTGTCACACAAGCTTCATCCTGCTAGGGTAGCGCCCGCTGATTCGGCGGGGTGGTGCGACACGGAAGGAATAAAAATGGCGACGGTTGCGGTCTATAACCTCAAAGGTGGGGTGGGCAAAACCACGACCGCAGTTAACCTCGCCTGGCTGTCCGCACATCAAAGCGCGCGCCGCACTTTGGTGTGGGATTTGGACCCGCAGGGTGCGGCAAGTTATATATTGGGCGACGGCTTACCGTTGAAACAGGAGGTACGCTCGCTGTTCGCGCGCGGGGTGGACCCGATGAAGCTGGTGCGCGGCTCGCGCTTTGAAGGCATTGACCTGCTCGCCGCCGATATGAGCCTGCGCGGGCTGGACCGGCTCTTGTTCGAACTCGACAAGAAGAAAAGGCTCGCGCGGATTATCGACACGCTGTCGGGCCATTATGACCGTATCATCCTCGATTGCCCGCCCGGTCTTACCGAAACCGCAGAGCAGGTGATGCGCGCTGCCGATGTGATGATTGTGCCGGTCATTCCGTCCGCTTTGTCGCAGCGGGCTTTTGACGCGGTGGTGCAGTTTATGGACGAAAAGAAAGGGCGGCAGGCGCCGCTGCTCCCGCTCCATTCGATGGTCGACCAAAGGCGGCGCGTACATAAGGAGGCACTGGCGCTCCACCAAGACTGGCCGGTCATTCCGATGGCAAGCGTTGTCGAACAGGCATCGAGTGAAGCGCGGCCCTTGGGTGCGTTCGCCGCATCCTCTCCGGCCTATAAAGCCTATGCGACATTATGGCGCGCGATCGAGAAGCGGCTTAGCCAGATTTAAGCGGGGCCGAATTAAGCGAGCCAAAATTAGGCCCGCGACAAGCTTCAGGAGGCGTAACCGAGGTTCAACGCTTCGGGCTGGGCGCGGAACAAGTCATTGACATCCTGCGCGGCCATCGGGCGACCGAAATAATAGCCCTGGATTTTTTTGCAGCCCAGATTGCGGATCATTTCCACCTCGGCTTCGGTTTCCGCGCCTTCGGCTGTGGTGCTCATGCCAAGGCTGTCGGCCATAGCGACCACCGCGCGGATGATCGCAAGGCTTTCGGCTTTGTTATGCGCTGCCCCTTGGACAAAGCTGCGGTCCACTTTGATTGTGCTGAAACGGGTTTCGCGCAAATAGCCGAGTGAGGAATAGCCGGTGCCGAAATCGTCGAGCGACAGACGGATGCCAAGGCCGAGCAACTGGTCGAGCATTTGCGCCGCGCCCCCGCCATCGCGCACAAATACGCTTTCGGTGACTTCCAGCTCTAAGCGACGCGGCGGCAAGCCGCTATGCGATAAAGCAGAAACGACCGCCGACACGAAATTGGGGTCAGCCAATTGTTCGGCGGACACATTGACCGCGACGCGGATATTGGACGGCCAGTTCATCGCTTCATGACAAGCGGTGCGCAGCACCCATTCGCCAATCTGGCCGATGAGGCGCGCATCTTCGGCAATCGGTATGAATTTGGCGGGTGACACGCTGCCAAGGTCGGGATTGGTCCAGCGGATAAGCGCCTCGAACCCGTCAATCGCGCCTTCATTGGCGGTGACGACGGGTTGATAATTGAGGGTAAACTCGCCGCGCTCCAGTGCTTTGCGCAATGCAATTTCGATGACGCGCCGTTCTTCGGCCTGCACATGGAGGCCCGGTTCATAGGCATAATGGATATTTCCGCCCTTATCCTTGGAACGATAGAGCGCCAAGTCCGCGCTGCGGATCATGGTTTCGACGGTGCGCGCATCGCGCGGCGCGGTCGCAGAACCGACGCTTGCGCCGATATAGAGGGTTTGCTGGTCAACCTCATAGGGGCGCGACAGGCTGGTGATAATCTGGTTGGCGAGCGTGTCGATATAGCTGGTGTCCGGCACATCGCGTACGACCACCGCAAATTCGTCCCCGCCCAAACGGCCGCACAACTCGTTATTGGTCATGATCGAACGCAAGCGGTTCGCGACCAGTTCAAGCAAACGGTCGCCGACCGGATGGCCGAGCGTATCATTGACCGCCTTGAACCGGTCAAGGTCGATCATCATGAAGGCACAGCGGCTCTTCCATTGCGCGCTATGTTCGAGCGCCTTGGCGAGCGTTTCGTTGATTTGCTGTCGGTTGGGCAGGCCGGTGAGACTGTCAAAGCGCGCCATGCGGTCAATTTTGGCCGCCGAGGCCTGCTCCAGAGTGACGTCCGAGGCGACGCCGCGGAAGCCCATGAAGCGGCCCTTTTCATCAACACGCGGGCTGGCGGACAATTCCCACCAATGGGTGTTGCTACCAATCTGCACAGGGAGCAGCAGGTTGGAAAAACTTTCGCGGCGGTTCAACCGTTCGGCAAGGTCATGGAGTGCGGACGGGAAACGGCCCGTATCCCAAGTATCGCCCGCAAGCAGTTGCACGAGCGGCTTGCCTTCAATCTCTTCCATCTCCTTGCCCAGCGCATAGGCAAAGCGTGGCGACACATGGGTCAGGCGGCGGGCAAAGTCGATTTGCCACAGCCAGTCCGCGCCCGCATCTTCAAATTCGCGCAGCAACAGGCTCACCGTTTCGCTCTTGTCGACAATGGTGGTCTCTGCCGTTTTGAAACGGATGAAATCGCGCGCCGAAGAGACACACAGCGCCAGCAGCGCACCGCCAAAGGCCAAGGTGCCAAGCCCCGACAAGGGATAGCCCAACCACACCGCCATCACCGCATTGGCAACGCACAGCAAGGTAATGAACGAGAAGCAGGCGGCAGGGGTTGCGGCGGTAATCGCGGTGATGCCGACCATCATGGTCGCGCTCAACACCCAGAATTCAAAACCATAGCCAAGGCCTGCGGTCGGCACGAAAATGATAGCAGGCGTGGCCCAAATTGCGCCCAATATGAGGCTGCTCAACGCATCGCGGCGCATCGCGGTGATCGGCGCGCCGCGCGAATAATCATTTTGCTGCTGCTTTTGGACGCGGTGCATATGGACGATGCCAAGCGTCGCAATCAGCGCCCAACCGCCGAGTAGCAACGGGCTGATCGCTTCATGGAAAATGATGCCCGCAAAGGCGACCGCAACCAGCATCCCGATCAGGCGCAACAGTGAAAAGCGGCTGGAATCCGCAATTTGTTCGGCGCGCACTTCGTCCCACATACTCCCCTTGGCCTCTTTCAAGGACAGGATATGCAGCAACGAAAGGTCCGAATCGTCGATCTGGGTATGGCTATTTGGTGTCGTCACGAGCATCGGTATAGGGCGAGTTTGTTATCGAAAGGTAAGCGACGCGGTAAGCTGAGAGCTTAAAGCAAAAAAAATTTTACGCAGTGTTACGGTTTTGGGGGCAGGTGACGCGGATGTTTGCGCTAGCCTAGGCAGGATTGCGAAAAGAAAGGCGGGCAAAACACCCGCCTTTCCTTGATTTCATTGACATAAATGGCGGCTCGAGGCCTGTTCACAACGCCCGCCTTAGCGGTCAGGCCGCAATATCATAAGGCTGGATTTGCCCGCTCAGATATTGGGCGCGCGCCTTGGCACGGCTCAACTTACCCGAACTGGTGCGCGGCAAGGTGCGTGGGGGGACAAGCTCCACCACACAATTCATGCCGGTAATTGCACGCACTTTTTCGCGGATAAGCTCGCGTAACTGGACGCGTTCGCTATCGTCCGAGGTGCGGCATTGGACGAGGACGGCGGGCGTTTCTTCGCCGCCCGGCGTGGTCACGGCAAAAGCGGCAATATCGCCCGCCTTGAAGCCAGGAAGCTGTTCGACCGCCCATTCAATATCCTGCGGCCAATGATTTTTGCCGTTGATGATGATCATGTCCTTGGCGCGGCCGACAATATAGACATAGCCGTCCGACATATAGCCCATGTCGCCAGTATCGAGCCAGCCATCCTTCATGCAGGCATCGGTCGCTTCGGGGTCGCGGAAATAGCCGACCATCAGCGAAGGGCCTTTGCACCAGACTTTACCGATCGCCTTTTCGGGCAACACCGCGCCATCTTCCTCGCGGATTTCGACGAGCATATCCTTGACCGGCTTGCCGCAATTCACCATCGCGCGATAGCGTTGCGGGCGGTCGTCATTGGCAGCGCCGCTGTCGCCCGACAATTCGGTTTCCTCGACCAGCTCGACAATGATGCCTTCGCCCGGCGGCATGATCGACACGGCAAGCGTCGCTTCGGCAAGGCCGTAACTTGGCAGGAATGCCTTGGCGCTGAAGCCTGCATCGGCGAAAGCATCAACGAAGGCTTGCATCACATCGGGGCGGATCATGTCCGCGCCATTGCCCGCAACCCGCCAGCGCGACAGGTCGAACCGGTCGGATACTTGCGTCTGGCTCGACACGCGGCGCGCGCAAATATCATAGCCGAAGGTCGGCGAATAGCTGAGCGTTTGGCCCTTGTTGCGGCTGATAAGGTCAAGCCATGCAAGCGGGCGGCGCGCAAAATCTTCGGTTTTCAAATAATCGGTCGATACCTGATTGGCGACCGGCGAGAGGAAACAGCCGACCAGCCCCATATCATGATACCAGGGAAGCCAGCTACTACAGCGGTCGCCGTCGCGCACCTGTGTGCCGTGCGAATGGGCCGCCAGATTGTTGAGCAACGCCGCATGGGTCACCGCAACCCCGTGCGGGAAACGGGTCGAACCGGACGAATATTGCAGATAGCAAATTTCATCGCTCTTCTGTTCGGGGAGCGCGACCGCCTTGGCCTCGCGCGCGGTAAAGCCTTCCCAGTCCAGCCCTTCAACCTTGCACGCCTTGGCGGCATCACCGGCCATTTCGGCCAGTTCTGCGGGGAAGAACAGGATCGACGGGTCCGAGCTTTTAAGCTGGACCGAAAGCTGGTCGACATAGCTGTCGCGCCCGCCAAAGCTGGTGGGGAGCGGCAAGGGCACGGGCCAAGCACCCGCATAAACCGCGCCAAAGAAGAGCGCGGCAAAATCGGGGCCGGTTTCGGCGATAAGCGCGATACGGTCGCCCGGCTTTACCCCGTGTGCGATCAGGCGATAAGCCATTTTCAGCGCGTCATCGCGCATTTCGCGGAACGGGTAGGGACGTGTCAATGTGCCGCGCGGATCGTGGAAATTCAAACCGCGTGTCCCTTGCGCGGCATAGTCCAAAGCTTCGCCCAAAGTGGCGAAATCCGACAGGCGGCGCGGCAGGCTGCAATCGGTCGGCGTTGGCTCCAGTGCGACCCCTGCGGCACTTTTGCGGTCAATGACGGTATCGGTCATATCGTTCACCGATAAACTCCTTATCAAATTCTGGTCCCGTAAAGGCGCATTTTTCCGGGCGTTTTCGCCCTGTTTCTTGCGCAATGCGGATTTTCTCAGCATCGCTTTTAGACGTTAGGAGGCGGTCAAATTCCGGCCCGACTGTGGCAAGATTGTGATTGCCGGTAAAAAGCCTATAAACGCAAGTCAATCCCTATGAAAAAAGCCCGTATTGCACCGCCGCTCGATGAAGCAGGTCTGAACGAACTGGCGCTGGCCTATGTCGCCCGTTATGCGACCAGCCGCGCCAAATTGCTGGCCTATCTTGCGCGTAAGCTGAGGGAGCGCGGCTGGGGCGGAGAGCGGCCTGCCGATACGCAAGCGGTGGCCGACCGGCTCGTGGAACTGCGCTACATAGATGATGCGGCCTATGCGACGATGAAAGCGGGCGCTTTGCTGCGTCGTGGCTATGGCAAAAGGCGTTTGTCCGATGTCTATTATCGCGACGGCATCGGTGAGGAAGATCGCAGCGAAGCCGACCAACTGGCCGAAGACGGGCGCTGGGACGCGGCGCTTGTTTTTGCGCGCAAGAAACGCATCGGGCCTTATGCCGTTGCGCCGCTGGACCCTGACCAGCAACGCCGCGCGCTCGCGGCCTTTTTGCGGGCGGGGCATGATATGCAGATGGCGCGCACGCTGATCGCGCTTGAACCGGGCGCGGATGTCGATAATTATCGCCCCGATTTTTGACCGGTCCCAAAGGATGATAGCCTCTATGAACGCACGCCTCTTGCCGCTGATGCTCGCCACGCCCTTGCTGTTGGCGGGGTGCCAGCAGGAAAATAGCAAAGCGGATGTGGTCATCACCCAAGGCACGGCCAAACATAATTTCACGGTCGAGGTTGCGCGCACCCCCGATGAACAGGCCAAGGGCCTGATGGGCCGCACCAGCCTGCCCAAAGAGGGCGGGATGCTGTTCCCGTTCGATCCGCCCAAAATAGCGACCTTCTGGATGAAGAATACGCTCATCCCGCTCGATATGATTTTCATTCGCGCGGACGGCACGATTGACCGGATTGCGGAAAATACCGTGCCCGAATCGCTTGCACCGGTCGCGAGCGGGGGCGAGGTCAAAGCTGTGCTGGAACTGGCTGGCGGGACCGCCGCGACGCTTGGTCTGGATGAAAGCGCGACTGTCACCTGGACCGATAACGGGGCAAAGCGCCCGTGAATTACGCTTTGTGCTGCGCCGCCTTGGCCTCCACGCCATATTCGGTCTTGCAGCCCCATAGGGTAAGGCGCTAAGCGCTCGGCCATGGGAATGTTTGGCAAAATCTTCACATGGTGGAACGGCGCCACCATCGGAACCGCACTTTATACTTGGCGCAAAGGCGATCAAGTGGGCGAGGATGCGTTCGGCAACCGCTATTATGCGGGGTCGGATGGTCGCCGCTGGGTCATTTATAACGGCCCTAATGATGCGAGCCGCCTGACGCCCGAATGGCATAGCTGGCTGCATCACACGATTGACGACATCCCCGTCGATGCGCCGCCGACGGTCATGCCGCCGGTGCGCGTGTGGGAAAAGCCCGCGACGGGCAATCTCACTGGCACTAACCATGCCTATTACCCCCCCGGCGCGCTGGAAATGGGCGGCGTTCGGGCGCGGGCGACCGGCGATTATGAAGCATGGAACCCGGACGGCGCATGATGCGTCCCCGCCTTCCTGTTGTTGTTGCAATGGCTGGCCTGTGCCTGACACTCGCCGCCTGCCGCGACAGTGAGGCGGCCAAGAAAGGTCCGACCGGCACCGATTCGACCCCCGTTGCGCTGTCCAACAAGGATGAGGTGAAGGATGTCGAAGGCGGGCTTGAAGGCACGACGCCGATGGCCGAACGGGTCGCGGTAATCGGGCTTTTGAACAAGCGCAACGGCCTTGTCCGCAACCTTGAAATGAAGCCCGGCGAGGCGATCCGCGTCGGCCGCGCGGTCGTGCGCCTGCGCGCCTGTGAGCAAGCGCCTGCGTGGGAAATGCCCGCAGAAACCGGCGCTTTTGTCCAGCTTTTGACGCTGGAGCGCGACGGCAAATGGAAGCGGAGCTTTTCCGGCTGGCTCTTCCGCGAACGGCCCGAATTGAATGTCGTCCAGCATCCGATTTACGATGTCATCGTCAAAAGCTGTGCGATGACGACGCCGGGCGGTGGCCCTGCGGTCAAGCCTGCCGACGTCGACAATCCCGACCGCGAAGGGCTGGCCGGTGTCGAAGGCGCGCCCGGCAGCGTCAATCCGCCCGCCAAGAGCGGATCAAGTGCGCCCCAATCGCCCGCCGCCAAAGCGCCCGCGCCCAAGGCTCCAGCGGCCAAGGCTCCGCCCGCCAAAGCACCGGCAGGGGCTTCCCCCGCGCCCAAATCGGACGATAAGGCCGCGCCGACCGAATCGCCCAAGGCCGAATGAAGCCGCGCGAGATAGTCGCTCCGGCTAATCTCGATCGCGCCTAAACTGGCCAGATGGTCGGTGATAAACTGGCAGTCGAGCAACACATATCCGCCCGCTTTCATCCGCGCGACCAGCCAGGCGAGTGCCAGCTTGGAGGTATTGTCCGCGCGGCTGAACATGCTTTCGCCAAAAAAAGCGCGGCCCAAAGACAGGCCGTAAAGCCCGCCAACCAACCGTGGCGGTCGTCCTTCGGCCAGCGGGGCATCGTCCCACACCTCGACGCTATGGGCGTGACCGAGCGCATGGAGGACGATGAACGCCTCTTCAATGAGGCTGTTAATCCAGGTCGAAGGCCGGTCCGGCGCGCTCGCCGCACATTCGGAAATCACCGCGCGAAAAGCACTGTCGCTCGTCACCCGATAACGGTCCGAGCGCACCAGTTTGCGCAAGGATTTCGACAAATGGAAGCCATCGAGCGGCAATATCCCGCGCGTCTTTGGCTCGACCCAATAAATATCCTCTGCCTCGCGATCATCCGCCATCGGAAAAATCCCCATCGCATAAGCGCGCAGTAGCAAGAGCGGATCAAGACGGGGGGCGGGGGGAGGATTAGGACGGGACATTATATAATAATAGCTTTCCGGATGGGGACATAAAGTAACAAATCGACGGTAAATGCAAAAAGCGCGCATTTCCGCTAAAAACACCCCCTTAGCTTCGCAAAGTTCGGGCAAATCGGCAAATTTCCATTTCCTATTTTCGCGCCCTTTTTTCCGCACGCCTTCGCCCGCAAAAAGAGGCGGGGCGCGCTGTTCACCGCCGGTCGCATCGTCATACACTCCATATGCGCGGCCCGTCCTGTGGATCGGGGCCATAGCCACGCGTGCGTGGTTTGCGGCGTACCTCCTCCCATTGCCTATGCACCTCTTTGGCCCGTTCGCGCTGTTCGGCAGCGCGCGAGGCTTTGTTTAGCCTATTATATTCGCGCAGATAAACCTCGCGCTCCCATTCGGCTTCCTGCTCTTCCCGCGCCCGGACGTCCCACGACAGCATATTTTCGCGCGAGCGCAAGCATCCTTCCCAATTTTCAAGCCGCTGGCGATAGGCCTCCAGATCGCCATATTCATAAGCGACATTGGCGCCGTCACCATGACGTTCGCGCGCATGGCTTTGCAGCGCACCGAGGATCATCCGGTCGTTAAATTTGCGGCGATGCCCGATCAGTTTGCCATGATAAAGATGCGGCACCAATTCGCCGTCGATCAAGCGTTCGATGACATTGTCGCGCAGCTTATCAATCCCGATGGCCTGCGCACGGTGCCACGCGACCGCGAAACTTTCCGCGCCGCGCTTTTCCCGGAGCAGATAAGCCGAGCGCGCCGATTTCCCCACCGCCCGCGCCGCCGCCGTCACCGACCCGCAGCGCACCAGTTCATGGATAAACAAACGCTGGTCATGGATCGACCATCCCCGCGACCGCCGCCGCTCCGGCCGCCAAGGAATGAAATCAGGCACTTCATCGCCTTCGGGCGTTTGCGGATAAAGCCGTTTGGGCGGCAATGTGTAGGCAGGCATGATATGTCCTTTCGCGCGATATTGAGGGGCGAAGGGCAGGCAAGCAGGGTGCGCGGCTGTAGGACAGGGGTTGTTTTGGGTTTGGTTTGCGCGACGGAAATTTCCTCTTCCGTCTCCTTTCTCCCCTCTCCCCTTTCCCCTCTCCCCTTGTGGGCGTGTTTGGCATTGAGGGCCGAAATTGCCCCCGGCAATTTCTAAACCATGCGGGGCATGGTTTACCCTCAAATTCAAACACGGGATGTGGAGACTTAGCGAACGAAGTGAGTTTAGTCGAAGCTGGGTGAGGGGTAAGCGATTGCATCGCAATCGCGCGAGCCTCTGGCTCGCATACCCCTCATCCAACTACGCCTAAGCATTGCGGCTAAGGCTTCGTATCCTTCTCCCACATGGGGAGAAGGGCGGGTTGCCATCAACGGGCGGCGTCCAATCGTTGAGTTCCTCTATCGCATAGGCAATCGAATAAATGTGATTGGACGTATCGGGGAGGGTAGGGCGCACCACGAGAACCGGCCCGAACGCCGCGCAGCCATTATCGCCCAGCGGGACACCGCCGGGTTCGGGGACTTCGCCTTGATGCTGCGTCAATAATGAAGCTTGGTGAGCATCGTCGCGACGTCCGGCGCGACCGGCGTAATGGCGCCTTGTTCGTCGGGGTCATAGTTGAAATCGATGAACACGATAGGCTGGGCCGGATCACGTTGGTCGACACAAAACCAGCCGCTCGATGTGTTGGACGCGAACGGAAAGAAGGCAGGCTTGCCGTCGGCAGGGGGCGACCATTCCTTAAGGGCATTGATCGCGAAGGAAACGGTGTAGGTGCCCGCGGTGCTGCTTGGTGGCACATCGGAGACGACTAAAATCGGACCAAAGGCCGTGTTGCCGTCGTCGCCTATGTCGATGACATCTTGTTCCGGCGCTTGGCCTTGGCGTTCGGCCAGCAATTTTTGCACATCTTCGCGCAACGGGGCTTTCGCCTGTTCGACGGCTTTCGCGACATCGGCCTGCGCGGCAGGGGTTGGTACAGGGGTGGCGCTGAAATAGGGTTGCCAGTCTACCATGCTGTCCGGTCTCCAATATTTAGGTGGTTTGCAAGGCTAGGCTAATTAGCCCGACCGCCCGCCGCCCCAAAGCCGCATTCCGCCGGTATGGCCACCCGAAAAATGGGCATGTTCCGCTCTGTCCACCAACTGGATCCTGCCGGTATCTTGGTGGTGATGCCAGGTCAAGCCTTCGGGGGCTTTTGCGGACGGGGGCTGGCGCATGATCTGGTTGGCCTGTTCGGGCGTTAGGCCCAGCTTTTGGGCCAGGCTGCTATCCGCGCGCAACGCGTTGCCCAACGCTTCATTTGCGGCCTTGAAATGGTCGCCATCCTTTTTGGAATTGAGATGGGACAGATCAAGATACAGGTCCGCCTTGGCATGGAAAACCGGGAAGCCGTTGGCGTCATATTTTACCGTCATATCACCCTTGGTATAATCGACCGTGCCATCTGCATTGACCGTCCGGCTATCATAAGTCGCCGGTTGGCGCAGGCGCACATCCTGTCCGTTGATGTCGGTGGTTGTATAACGGTCGCCCTGCCGTGTCACGGTGGGTGTGTCGCCAATCGTAACCGTGCGGCCATTAATGGTGGTCGAAGCCCCGCGATTGGCACCGAGGAACAATGTGCCATTTTCAAGCCGATTGCCCGCGCCGACCGCACCGCCCAGAAATTCGTCGAGCTGGCGCTTCATGCCTTGGATGGATTCGCGCGCGCTTTGGGGGAGTTTATCGAGCGCGTCTTGCGGGATTTTGTCGAGGGCGTCCTTGATCGCCTTCAAGCCCGGCTCAATCGCGGCGCGGGCGGCAGGATTGGCGGCGATGGCGGAAATGCCGTCGGTTACGGTCTGCGCCCATTTGCCAATTTTGCCGAGTTTTGCTGCATCCCCGAGATAGGGGACGATGCCGAGCGCGGAGAGGCCGCCATTGAGGAAATGGCCGCCCGCTTCGCCGTCGCCGCTGAGCAGCGACCCGATGCCGCGCCCGATCGAGATGATGGTGTTGGAGCCATCGGCAAAAGGCGTAGGCTCGAAAATGCCGACAATGTCGAGCGCCATCTGGGAAAGGTCGAGGCCGAGTTTGACCGGATCCGGGCCTTCTTCTCCGGTGCGGGTCGCAGGGGTGGTAGAGGCGGGCGCGGTGGAAGCGGGAGTAGTGGAAGCGGGCGCGGTGCGATAGCCGTCCAGCCCTTGCGCTTCATGCAATTTCCGTTCGATTTCGGTGCGGATCGCAATCGGATTTTGTGTGCCGAGCCGCGTCGCGGTCGTATCCCAAGCGGTTCGATAGCCATCGCCTTGCGGGCGCGTGGCCCAGCTTGCGACTGGCGGGGCCGGGCTGTGGGTGCAGCTTTGCTGGAAGGGAGAAGCGGGAATGGCAGGCGTCGCGGGCGCGGGCTGGCCGCTGCGTGTTTGTAGCGCCTGTTGTGCTGGCGGCGGAGCAGTCGGCGGTGGGGGCGGTGGCGCTGAAGTGCGAACGGGTCCGGCGGGCTGGCTGCTGATCGTCATGGGTCCACTCCCGAAGAAAAGATGCGAAAGGGCAAATGTCCGTTTTTCTGTGCGCAAATTATCAGCACTGTGCGGCGCGCGGTATCAGCATATCGTTTAGATCGGTCAGACCAATCGAGCCTGTGGCGCGACGGGCTGCGGCGCTGTGTCACAATAAAGTCATATGGGAGAGTCGGGCGGGGAGGGCGACTGCGCTGCGCCCATTGCGCTTTCTTCTGCCTTCCCTCTTGCGTTCCGCATCCGCGCACGGTAGGGGCGCTGTCCTTGGCCTAGGGGTATAGCTCAGCTGGTAGAGCATCGGTCTCCAAAACCGAGGGTCGCGGGTTCGAATCCTGCTGCCCCTGCCAAAATCTTTCCAGACTTTTTCACAGACATTGCCGTTGACAGGGCCGCTGATTGAGTCGCGGGCGAGGAAAACCGCACCTGTTTGTGCGGCGCAAAGGCCTTGCAAATCGGCGGCATGGCGGGTATCGGCGGCGCCTTGGCTAAAAGGAGTCGCACATATTCTCCCCGCCGGCCTTACGGGCAAGCGGGGGTTGCGGGTATGGGACGCGGCGCCTATCTGGTCGCATGGAAGCGCCCCCTATGCGCCGCGTCCTTATCGGACAGGCGCTAAGGATTTCGGGCGCGAATGTGCAAAATATAGTATTGGGGCTGTTCATGGCTGACGACACAAAGAAGCGGGTCTCGATTGGTACTTTTATCAGTCAGGTCCGCACCGAAGGAAGCAAAATTGCCTGGCCGACCTGGCCGGATACGCTGCGCACGGCGATCATGGTCATGATCATGGCGACCATCCTCGGCCTGTTTTTCTTTGGCGTGGACAGCTTTTTCGGCTTAATCGTGCGGAAGCTCATCGAGCTTTTGTAAGACAGTTATTTGGCAGGACAGAACGGGCATTATGGCGCGCTGGTATATTATTCACGCTTATTCGGGTTTTGAAAACAAGGTCCGCGATGCGATTTTGACGGAAGCCACCCGTTTGGGGCTGGAACAACTGGTCGAAGCGGTCGAAGTGCCGACCGAAACCGTGACCGAAGTGCGTCGCGGCAAGAAAGTCCAGTCGGAACGCAAATTCTTCCCCGGCTATGTGCTGGCCAAGCTCAGCATGAATGACGATGTTTATCACCTCGTCAAAAATACGCCGAAGGTAACGGGCTTCCTTGGCTCGTCGGGCAAGCCGCAAGCGATTTCGGAAGCCGAAGCCGCGCGCATCCTGAACAGCAAGGAAGAAGCCGCTGCTGCACCCAAGCACCAGATCAAGGTCGATTATGAAATCGGCGACAGCGTCAAGGTGCTGGAAGGGCCGTTCGCATCGTTCAACGGCGTCGTCGAAGAACTCGACTTTGACAAGAATAAGGTCAAGGTTTCGGTCTCGATCTTCGGCCGCGCAACCCCGGTCGAACTGGACTTCGAACAGGTCGAACGCGTCAAATAAGACGGGTTTCCATTGAGAATAAAAGAGCCGGGCGCGTGAAGCAGCCCGGCTTTTTTTGTGCTGAGGGTGCCGCCACCTTGAAGGACCCTATTTCGGGGAGGGGCTGGTGCATCGTTTGGGTGGTTCGCGCGTTATTTTGTCGGGCAGCTTTACCAAGAATGAAGGAGCATCGGGATCATGAGCGTTGACGCAAAATATACCACATCGGCGACCGCGAGCGGTGGCGGACGGGACGGACGGACCGAGTTGGAAGATGGCAGTATGGCGCTGCAACTGGTCGTTCCCAAAGAAATGGGCGGTCCTGGTGGCGACGGGGCCAACCCCGAAAAATTATTCGCGCTCGGCTATTCCGCCTGCTTTTTGGGCGCAATGCGGGTGGCGTCGAAGGAAACTGGCATCGCCGTCCCCGAAGGATCGACCGTCACCGCCACCATCGGCATCGGCCCGCGCTCCGAAGGCGGGTTCGGTATTACGGCGGCGCTCGATGCTTATCTGCCGGGTTTGGACGAGGCGGACGCGAAGAAACTGGTTGAGGCCACGCATAATATTTGCCCCTACTCGAACGCGATCAAGGCGAGTGTGGATGTGAAAACGACCACACGGGGGTGATGGAAAATTGAGAGTAATTTTGGAGTAACTACATATTGTCTCGGTGAAAAAAGGGATCTTGATTTACCATTCAGGTGCATACCAAGATCCCTTTTTCTTTACTCGGAGATCAAGCCGTGTGTGCGTAACTTCATCAGCAAATCGTTGAACTTTGAAATCAGATCATTGAAAGCGACGTCCGTCACTGTTCCGGATACCGGCGCAGCATCGACAATAGCGCCTTGCCTTTCACCCAAAACAGGAAGGTTTTTAATTTTAACCGACCGGCTGATATCAATATCGCCTTCGACATAAACGTCTCCGTATGAACTTACCGCCATTTCAGTGACAGAAATATCACGATAAAAACTATCATCGAACGTGCCCGCGCTTGCGAATACAATATAAGTTGTGAGAGTGTCAGGCGTAAAATCGAGGATGTATTCGGTCCAATCAATGTTATTTAAGACAGCAATATAGCCAAATTCGGTTCCCGTAACGCCCTTCCCGACTAGCACTCTGCCTGTAAAGGAGCCGTTTTTATGTTTGAAAGTGAGTTTGTGGCGTTTCCCCGGCGTGGTACGGATAATCTGATATGCGTAGCCGGTGACCGCTGAGTTTTGCGAAAGGCGCAGGTAATTGCCGCCGCCGCTATTTGTTCCAACAGATAAATCAGAGGAGTTCTCCGTCCAGCCTATTGTACCGTCAACGAAATTACCGTTTTTAACCAAATCACGACCTTGGCCGACTTCAAGGCCCAATATAGGCGGTGAATTAAGAATGGCGGCTGGTACATTAATATAGAAAACGCGTTCCGGGTCTAAAACGCTTTGCATGAGATTGAAGCCGTCGCAGTGGCCACCAATCCATGTGTCTTGATGCTCAAAATATCGTTTCGGCGCATAGACGGCTTCGCCTTCCACGACTTCGGATTCTAGATAGAGGCCGTCGAGTAGATTATTTCCGCCAATCTGGTCGCGCCAAATATGGTGCGCAAAGCCTTGGATATAACTATCCTTGAAAGTATGGCCATATCCACTGTACCGGATACCACTCGTGTTTGAGCCGGGAAGCGCGGTGCGCCAACGATAATTCCCAGCCCGACATTACCATCTGGGAAAAGAGGCAACCATTCACGGATTGATTGGAAATGCTGTCATCAATATGCACGCCATAATGGCATTCCGTCGCAGTTATGCGGTGAAATACATTATACCAACACCAGCCCTTGCCATCAAAATTGCTATAATCACGCGCAAGATAGATGGCTTTGTAAAAATATAAGGCTGCTATATCTTCGCATTTGATAAAGCTGGCATTTGAAAGGTTGAAAGCGACTGTCCGCGATGCGGGATCGAAATCCTTGATGCAGCCTATGCCTGATAATTGAAAAAAATTACCTTTCTCCCGAAATACATCGTTTTTACCGAAGCAGTCCGTCACATTATTATAGATTAGACTTGTCTCACTACCCGAACCGCGGATGACTTGAAAATTCCTTACTTTCAACATCGCCGATGTCTTATATTTCCCTTCAGGGAAATAGACATAAAGGCTATCATCCAGCGCTGCCTGAATAGCCAGTGTGTCGTCTGTAATGCCATCGCCGGTTGCATTATAATCTTTAACCGATGTGAAATTTGTCATCACTTGCCCTTTCGAAATTATTATGGTTGCTCCGGCCATGCCTTGTGTCGGCAACGTCGAGCTTTGGATCATTTCGAGAATCGGTAAGGTGTAGGACAGGCCTAAGTTGGGGAGATTGTAGGGCATCCCGCCCCCTTGCATTTCCTCCCCATCCCCGCTATGCGCGCGCCTTCCCTTATATATTCGGGAAAAATTGCGGGAGGTGGCTTTGGCTGCCGCTTGACCGCTAAACTTGAAAGAGAGTGAAACATGGCTAAGAAAATTGCGGGCTATATCAAGCTCCAGGTGCCGGCTGGCACCGCCAATCCTTCGCCGCCGATCGGCCCTGCTTTGGGTCAGCGCGGCGTCAACATCATGGAATTCTGTAAGGCATTCAACGCGGCGACCGACAGCCTCGAAAAGAATATGCCGATTCCGACCATCATCACCGTTTATGCCGACAAGAGCTTTTCGTTCGTCACGAAATCGCCGCCGGCAACCTTCCTCATCAAGAAGGCCGCGAATCTGAAGTCGGGTTCGAAGGAGCCGGGTAAGGTTTCGGCAGGAAAGATTGCGCGCTCGAAGCTCGCTGAAATCGCCGAAATGAAGATGAAGGATCTGAACGCGAACGATATCGAAGCCGCGACCAAGATCATCGAAGGCAGCGCCCGCGCAATGGGCCTCGAAGTGACGGAGGGCTAAGGACATGGCTAAACTGACGAAAAAAGCAAAGGTTCTGGCCGGTCTGGACGCGGAAAAGCTGTACGGCTTTGACGAAGCGTTGAAGACGCTCAAGGAGCATACGTCGAAGAAGTTCGACGAAACCATCGAAATCGCGATGAACCTCGGCGTTGATCCGCGCCACGCTGACCAGATGGTGCGCGGCGTTGTCACGCTTCCGGCTGGCACGGGCAAGGACGTCAAGGTCGCCGTGTTCGCGAAGGGCGACAAGGCCGAAGCGGCTTTGGCGGCTGGCGCTGACAAGGTTGGTGCCGAAGACCTGATGGAAGATATGCAGAACGGCAATCTCGATTATGGCCGCGTTATCGCAACGCCGGACATGATGGGCGTTGTTGGCCGTCTTGGTAAGGTGCTTGGTCCCAAGGGCCTGATGCCGAACCCCAAGCTTGGCACCGTCACCCCGAACGTCGCTGAAGCGGTCAAGGCAGCCAAGGGCGGCCAGATCGAATTCCGCGTCGAAAAGGCCGGTATCATTCACGCAGGTCTTGGCAAAGCGAGCTTCTCGGACGCCGATCTCAAGAAGAATTTCGAAGCGTTTGTCGACGCGATCGTCAAGGCGAAGCCTTCGGGCTCGAAGGGCAAATATGTGAAGAAGATCGCTTTGTCTTCGACCATGGGCCCGGGCCTCAAGATCGACACCAACGAAGTGGCTGCATAATAATTAATAACCGTTCGTGCTGAGTAGGGCTTGGAACAAGCCTGTATCGAAGCATCTTGTTTGGCAAGGACCCTTCGATACGCAGCTTCGCTGCTACTCAGGGCGAACGGTGAAGTTGAAATCAGGCCGGGGAGGGTGACTTCCCCGGCCTTTTTCGTGGAGGCTTATGCGGGCGAGATGCTATTTATGCGGCTCGGCCCGTCGCGTGCGGCGTGTCGGTTCGTCCGAAACCTTTGTGGCTTGTGCATCCATTGCTGCTAAACAGCGTTCCCAGCCAGCCATGAAGAAGTCTATTCCTCTGCATCACCCGGCATTGGCCGCGATTGCCGCTGCCCTTGCTTTTTCCCCGGTGCCTGTGCTTGCGCAGGAAGCCGCGCCGCAGCCGACGACCGCCGCGCCGCCTGTTACAGCGCCCGCGCCCAAGCCTGCCCCGGCCCCTAAGCCTGCGCCCAAGGTCGCGCCGACACCGGCCCCTGCGCCAACGCCGCCAGTGCTGAAATTGCCGGTATCGGTGACGCCGTCGCCTGCTCCGAAAGTAACGCCCAAAGCCGCACCATCGCCTGCGCTGGAAAAAGCGGTCGATGCGACTGCGGCCCAAAGCAGCGAGGAAGCCAAGGCGAGCGCCAAGGCCGAAGAGGTCGCCAAAGCCGCCGCACCTGCTGCCAAAAAAGCAGAGCCCAAGGCAGCGGTCAAAAGCCGCGCACCTTCGGTCAGTGGCGGGCAAACAAGCGCGCGCGATAATGTCGCCGGGCCTTCCGCAGCCGCCACGGGGAGCGCGGTCGGAGCGATGCCTGATGCCAGTTTGAATGAAAGCGCGGAGGCTGCGGGCGATCCTGCACTTGCTGTGCCACCCGACGATATAGCGGCGACGAGCGATGCGATCGACACCGCCGCGCCGGTCGCTGTTGCGCAAAATAATGGCGGGATGCCGATATGGCCGTGGGCCGTGGGCGGGCTTGCCGCGCTCGGTGTGGCCGGTTTCGGCATGACCATGCGCCGCCGCCGCGAGGCCGAAGCCCAAGCGGCTTATGGCTATGATGCGCCCTATGCGGACCCTTATGCTGAACCCGCGCCGGAACCGGTGGCTTATGCGCCCGAACCGGAACCGCGCGAGAGTTTTGCGAGGGAGGAGGTCGTCGAGGCGCCTGCACCCTTGACGGAGCCGGTGACGCAATCCGCGCCCTCCGCTGCGCCTATCCTGGCCACCGACGCGGCGCTGAAACAGCAGGATGAAGCCGCCGAGCAGGCAATGCTGCGCGCCGAGGTCGCCAAAATGGAAGCGCAACTGCGCGACGAAGCGGCGGCGGCGGGTGCGCCCGCGCCGGTCTTTGCCGAAAGCATCGGCTATCATGAAGCGCGTGTTGATGAAGGCCCGACGCCTGAAAATCCGTTCAAGACCCGCAAGGCACGCCTCAAACGCGCGCGCCAGCTTGACCGGATGGCGGCGGAAGAGGCCAATCCGCCTGCGCCGCCCGTGGCCGCAGAGCTCGCGGCCAAGGTGGGCATGGAACCGGTCGAAACCGCCAAGGCTGGAAAGGTTGAGCCGGTTGAGGATGCGGCTACGCCCGCACCGACAGCGCCGACCATCGCGGTCGGCTCGCTCACCGGGCGAATGGCAGCCAAGCCGCTAAACAAAGCAGCTCCCAAAACGGCAACCAAAGCCGCGGCCAAAACGACAGCAACCCCCACGCCAACCCCGTCCCGCGCGCGTGCTGCGCTCCAGCAGACCGCTGCACCCCGGACTACGCGGACGATCAGCTTCGGATCGAAGCATAAATTTGCCAATTAGGCCCTGATACTCATCGTCCGTCCCGGAGCGCCAGCATCTTCCCGCGAAGGCGGCGGCGCTCCGGGCTTTTTCCGTCCGGACGGCATAAATGTCGGGCGGCATTGCATCATTCCGGCTTTTCTGGCGCGCAGAAAAGGTTAATATGGCGCGCATGACAGTTTTGAATTTCCGGTCACGGGCCGCGCTTGACGGTGCCGTGTTTGCTGTTGCGGTGCTTGGCTTTGCCAGTCTTTCCGCGCCGCTCAACGCGCAGGATTTGCGCGATATTCCCCAGAAAAGCACGACCGGCAGCATCACCGGCCCCGCTCCGCAACCCAAAAGCCAGCCCAAACAGGGCCGCGAGGTGCAAGGCCCGCCCGCGCCGCTGGAAACCCAATTACGCGATACGCCGCCCGACGAGCCGGTGTTCCGCGCCCCTGTGAGCCAGCCCCAGCCTCAAGTTACACCGGTCGCGCCGCCCGTCACGCGGACAACCCCGCGCACGGCCAATCCGGCGACGCCGACCGCTACGCCTGCCGAACGCGCTGCAGCGGGCCGTTCGACAAGCGCACCGCAGCCGCGCACGGCTGCGCCAACCGCCAGCGCACCGGTTGCGGGCAATGCGGTGACAGGCGGGGAGGGGACTAACGCCCCTGCGCTTGGCCAGCCCGCAACAGGGGAAACGGGCGCGGGTGACACAAGCAGCGCGCCCGCAAGCGACCTCACCAGCTTCCCGACCAGCCCGACTGACACCGGCGCGACCACCGCAACCGACACAAGCGATGCGGTAATAGTGCCGGATGCGGACACGGGTACGACCCTGCCTTGGGCGCTTGGCGGCGCGGCGTTGCTCGGCCTTGGCGGCTTGGCCTATGCCTTTACCCGCCGCCGCAAGGATGCGCCCGTGGCCGCCGCCGCAGGCTATGGCGGCATCGAACTCGGCCAGACGCCCTTCGCCGATGAATTGAGCGAAAGCGATGCGTCCGCGCCGATCACCAATGCGCTGAAAGCCCCCAAGCCCAAAGCGCCCGCCCCGGCGGCACCTGCCGCTATGCGCGCGCCTGCCCGGATGCCGGGCCAAGCCCCCGCAGTTCCTGCAGCGCCTGCGATGGCCGCCCCGCCGCCGCCACCCGAACCGGTCAAGCCCACCGCCGATGGCCGTATCGTGAGCCGCATCAAAGCGCCGACCGGCGACGCGCATATTCCTGCGGACCCGCAAGCCGCGCCGCCTCCGCCACCCCGCGCGAGCCAACCGCCCGAACCGGTCAAACCCGCGTCGGACGGCCGCATCGTGAGCCGTCTCAAGGTCTCCGACATTGTGGACGAACCCGCACCACCTCCGCCGCCACAACGTCGCCGCCCCCCGCCGCCCTCCGTCAAAACGGTTAGCGTCGGCTACTCGGTCAACAAACGCGGATAGGGCGCGCGGGCGGGGGCATATTTGCCTCGCCTCTTGCAATCCCTTTCCACTTCGCTTAAAGGCCCGCGCAAGCCTTTCGGGGCTTAACAGGAATGATTCTGTTGTTCCTGTCCGTCCGAGACAGTTGGTGACCGGAATTTGCCGGTCTTAATTTCCAGCCTAGACGGGGAAAAGTTTTTGACCGGCGGCATGATCCGCCGGGTTCGGCTTTAAGATGGTCTTCGCACCCAATGATAAAGCCCGGGCAACGATCCCCACGGACATCGTCGTGAATGAAATGCCGCTGGCCTGTGCCAGAGGCGCGCTCATTCATATTTTCGTTCGCTTGTACGGGCTGAAACCCGTGCAGGTAATAAAGTGGAGAATGGCATGGATCGTGCACAAAAACCTGTAGTGGTTTCTGATCTGAACGCTCTCTTTGGTGAAGTGGGCGTGGTCGTTGTGACCCGCAACCTTGGCATGACCGTCGCGCAATCGACGGACCTGCGCACCAAGATGCGGGAAGCGGGCGCTACCTACAAGGTCACGAAGAACAGCCTCACCAAAATTGCGACGAAAGGCACCGCTTACGAACAGATTGGTGACATGCTCACCGGTCCGGTCGCGCTTGCATCCTCGGTTGATCCGGTGGCTGCGGCAAAGGTGGCCATCGATTTCGCCAAGACGACCGACAAGATCGAGATCGTTGGCGGCGCGATGGGGGATACCCTGCTCGACGCAAATGGTGTGAAGGCACTGGCTTCGATGCCGTCGCTGGACGAACTGCGTGGCAAGCTCGTGGGACTGCTCAATGCACCCGCGACCAAGATCGCCCAGATCGCTCAGGAACCGGCTGCCCAGCTTGCTCGCATTTTTGGCGCATATGCCGCCAAAGAAGCTGCATAACTTTATCGTTTAAACATTTTCGGGGCGCATTTTTGAAAGCCCCACATGGAGATTATCAATGGCTGATTTGAACAAGATTGTTGACGACCTTTCGGCTCTGACCGTTTTGGAAGCTGCTGAACTCGCGAAGCTTCTCGAAGAAAAGTGGGGCGTTTCGGCTGCTGCTGCTGTTGCAGTTGCTGGCCCGGCTGCTGGTGGCGGCGACGCACCGGCTGCTGAAGCCAAGGACGAATTTGACGTCGTTCTCGTGAGCGATGGCGGCAAGAAGATCAACGTGATTAAGGAAGTCCGTGCGATCACCGGCCTCGGCCTCACCGAAGCCAAGGCGCTCGTTGAAGGCGCGCCCAAGGCTGTCAAGGAAGGCGTCAACAAGGACGAAGCGGAAAAGCTCAAGAAGCAGCTTGAAGAAGCCGGCGCGACCGTCGAACTCAAGTAATCCGTTTCGGCTTTTGCCGACACAAAAAGGGCGGTCCCGGCAATCGGGGCCGCCTTTTTTATTGTCGGGCGCGGGGCGAAGGCGTGCGGGGTGTGAAAGCGGGCGGGGAGCTGTGCGCAGCATCGTTAGAGTGCGCAAAGCTTTGAAGGCGAGGGCTGTCCGGTGATTCCGGTGCAGGCGTCACCGCGCGCTTGGAGGCTGCACCCTGCGCCGCCATTGCTGTGTTAAAGAGTGCAAATAATCCCATCATCTGTCTCCGCAACATGTGTCCCGTTACTGGTGCATGACCAATATTGCGCGGTGATGACGGGCTTTGGCGGGGGAGGGGAAAAGCGCCTATATTTTTCTCCCCAACTTATGGGGGGAGAATAAAGGTTCACGCGGAGGCGCGAAGGCGCGAAGATTTATGGTTTGCGCCTATCCCGGTCCCGCGCGGGTGACAAATTTTGAAAAAAATTCTTCGCGTCTTCGCGCCTTCGCGTGAACCCGACTTAAAGAACCCGTCCCGAACCCTCCGCGCCTCCGCATGAAACCTCTACAAAGCCACCCATTCTTGCCAGCCCTATCCGTCCAAATGCACGACCCGCTTCAAGCCAATAGCATCGCGGAAGGCGGTGTCGTGGCTGACGCATAGAAGCGCGCCGTCATAATCGGCGAGGGCGGTTTCCAGCAATAGAGTGGCCTCCATGTCGAGATGGTTGGTCGGCTCGTCGAGTAGCAGCATTTGTGGCGGATCAGGCCTTGCGAACAGGCAGGCGAGGGCGAGGCGCATCCTCTCACCGCCTGACAGGGACGGGGTGGCGCGCGCGGCCCACCGCCCGCGAAACCCCGCCGCCGCAAGTGCCGCATGGGCCTCCTGCGTGGTCAGGGCGGGGTTCAGCCGCTGCATGGTCGCAAGCAGTCTGTCGTCCTCGCCTTGCGGGGCATCGAGCAGCGTCAAATTCTGGTCAAGCAGCGCCATGCGGTGATGCGCGGCGGTGATCCGGCCTTGTGTCGGTGCGTCGGTGCCAAGCAGAAGGCGTAGCAGGCTGGTCTTGCCCGACCCGTTAGCACCGGTGAGGGCGATGCGTTCGGGGCCGCGCACAATAAGGTCGAGCGGACCGAACAGGGTGCGCCCGGCAACTGTCAGTGATACGCCGCGCCCTTCGACCAGCATGGCATTGGCGGCAAGTCCTGTCGGCGGCACGGCAAAGCGGATGGGGGTGAGAATATCGACCCCGGCCTGCGCTTGGCGTTGTTGCTGTTCAGCCGCCTCTATCTGTGCGCTTGCCGCAGCATCGAGACGCCCGGCGGTCGCTTCGGCGCGGCGTTTTTGCGCGCCGAGCAGGATTTTGGGCGCTGATCCTTTGGCGGCTTCCGACTGGCCTGCCTGATCGCGTCGCGCCTGTTTTTCAAACGCATTTTGTGCGTCGCGCCGCGCGGTTTTGACGGCACGCGCGGCCTGTTCCAGCGCCTCCTCTTTGCGCGCGCGGTCGGCCTCGCGCGCGGCGGCAAAACTATCCCAGCCGCCGCTATGGATACGCACGGATGCGGGACTTAATTCGACGATGCGGTCCATATTGTTGAGCAAAGCACGGTCATGGCTTGCCACCAGCGCGCCGCCTTTCCAGCCTGACAGCAGCGCCGCAATCGCCGCACGGCCCTCCGCATCGAGATTATTGGTCGGCTCGTCCAACAGGATAAGGTCGGGCGCGGAGAGCAACAGCCGGGCGAGCGCCACGCCCATATGCTCGCCGCCCGACAGGCTGCCGATGCGGCGGGACATAATGTCTGCGGGGAGGGCGAGATCGGCGATGATGCTATCGACGCGCGCGGACAAGCCCCAGTCCACGGTCTCGAAATCGGCGGCGCTTCCTTGACCCGCTTCAATGCGCGCGACCTGCGCCCACGCATCGCCTATGCCCAGTGCATCGGCGACCGGCATTGCGCGATGGGGCGGCAATTGTTCGAGCATGGCGATGCGGCCCTGCGTCGCGATCGTCCCCGCAGCAGGCGTTTCCCCTTGCGCGATCAGCCTTAACAGGCTCGACTTGCCGCTGCCGTTGCGACCGACAAGGCCGACGCGCTCGCGCCCCAAGGCCAGTGTAAGGCCGGAAAAAAGCGGATGACCATCCGGCGTCGCGAGGGCGACTTGGTCGAACGTAAGGAGGGCCATGAAACATCACCTTGCCAAGAGCATAGAAACCATAGGTTGCGCTTGAGCTTTAGAGGTTCATATCACCCTTCCTGTAGGAGATGCCTTCGGGGCATATAAAGATAAAATGCACGCAATACAACCGGCTATACTATTGAATGTCGGCGAAGCGATTGCATCATTCTCCCTCTAATCCGCAAAACGAGGCGCGTCATGTCGGACGAAGCCCAAACTAACCTTGCGCTGGTCACGCGCTTTTATAATCAAGTCTTTAACGATCATCAGGTGGATGAAGGCGCGGCGGTGGTCGCCGATGACTATATCCAGCATAATCCTTATGTGCCGGACGGCAAAGTGCCGTTCACCGGCTATTTCAGCCAATTTTTTATCGACAATCCCGACGCCAAATGCCGGATTGTGCGCGCGGCAGCGGTGGATGATCTGGTATGGCTCCATGTCCATTTCAAGCAAAATGCCGAAGATCCGGGCCGCGCGATTGTCGATATTTTCCGCGTCGAAAACGGCCAGATTGTCGAACATTGGGACGTGCAACAGGACATCCCCGCCAATCCGGCGAATGAAAATACGATGTTCTGACGGACAGCGTTCCGGATGCGGGGGCCTTTAAAAAAGCCCCCCTCAAAATTTCACATTGACCCGCGCGCCGATCATATCGAGGCCGGGATTTTGCTTGCTGTTAAACAAGCGCGCATGGCTGACATGGCTCCAATGCGCCTCGATGCTGAAGCGCGGGTTAATTTGATAACCGACACCGATTTCCGGCTCGAACAGGATGCGCGAGCCAAGGTCGGTGCGGCGGCTTTTGCTATTGTAACGCAGCTTTGGCCCGTCATGGACGGCCAAGCCGATGCCGGGCCGCACATATAATTGCTTGCCGATTTTCCAGCTTAAGCCTGCGGCGACAAGGTTGGTGTCGCCTTTTGTGTTGACCGATCCGAAAAGATAGGCCGACGGCTTGCCGATAAGCTTGAGGCTTTCAATCGGCTGCGACCGCACGCCAATCTGTATGTCCGCGCCTTCCTCATAGGTTTTGAGCGTGAAGGGCGTATCGACGCCATGTACCGCGACCCCTGCAAATATTTCCTGCGCGCTTGCCGGATTGGCGGTAAGGGCAAGGCTCCCGACCGCAACGCAAAGCGTGAACATTCCGGTTTTCCGTTTCGATAGGATGGCCATAACCGCTCCCCTTTCCCCTTATCTTTATGCTTACAACCCTTCGCCGCCGACCTCCTAGAGGCCTTCGCCGCCCACCCAATGTGCGTTGGAGAGGCGGCGGGCGACGTCCCATGTCTGGCGTCTTATATCCGGAACCGCGACAATTTCCCAGAAAGCCCCGCGCGTCATCGGGCCGAGCGCATAAATATGTTCGCTTGGCGCGCCGTTCCTGCCGACCACCTGACCCGACGCGGTGACATCAATGCCGAGATGCGCGGCATCGGGGCGGATAAGCCCTTCATCGCGTAACGCCATCAACAACGGATCGGTGGTGCGCGCAAGGTCGCCCAGCGGGCCGGTGCAGTTGATGACGCGGCGCACATGTAGCGTCTCGCTTTCGTTATGCCCGCGCGGTCGCCACTTGACTGCGACGCCATCCTCTTCGGCGGCAAAGCCTTGGGTGTTTCCGGCGACAATCTGTAACTGCCCACGTTCCTGCATCGCGGCGATGCGCGCATAGACATGGGGAGCGAGGCGGTGGCGATGCACATCCCACCAAGGGCGCAAATGGCGCAGGAAGCGCGCGCGCTCGGCAAGGCTGGCATTGGCCCACATGCCTTGGGTGAACGGGCGCAGTTCATCGACCGCATTGCGCCAGCCAATGGCTCGCCCGCGTGCGCGCACCCCCTGCACCAGCCTGGATGCGACCGTATCGGGCCGCGCATTGATGCGGGTCCACTCCGGCCCTGCATCGGCATGGGGGCGCGGCATAAGCCCGCGCCGCGACAGCGCGATAATCTTGCCTTCATACCCCGTCGCTTCCAGCATGAGCGCAACATCAACCATCGTCAGCCCCGTGCCGATAATCAATATCCGGTCGTCGGCACCCAGCCCTTGCGGCACCGAACTATCCCACGGATCGCCTTTATAAAGGTCGGCGGAAAGCGTCGCCGGATCAAGGCCGGGCGGGTCATGCGGCGGCAGATTTCCGACCGCCAGCACCGCCGCATCGGCCTTTAGCGTTTGGTCGTCTGCAAGCTCTATCGTAACACCATCCCCGGTTTCGCGCACATTGCGCACATCGCCGCGCAGCACGGTGAGCCGGTCGCCATGCGCTTCCACCGCTTTGTCCAGCAGTCCGCGCAAATAGCGGCCATAGGTGACGCGCGCGGCAAAGCTGCCAGCGGCATTTTCCACCCCTTGCGCTTCCAGCCAGCGCACAAAATGCGAAGGATCGTCGGGAAAGGCGCTCATATTGCCCGCGCGGACATTGAGTACATGACTGGGATGCGCCGCGCCATAGGCCAAGCCTTCGCCCGCAACCGGACTGCGCTCGATCAATGTTGCGCGCGGGCCGTCATGGCGCAGCAGGTTGATCGCCTGCAACGTCCCCGAAAAGCCCGCACCGATAATCGCGACATGGTCAATCATGGATGGTCATTCATGGCTAAATTTATCAACGCCACGCCGCTCAGATTTCATAGTCCAACTGCCATTGGCTTTCGGTGAAGGCAGGGGGACGTTTGGCAAAGGCGGGCTGGCGCGCCATGATTTTGGCATAAAGGGCCTTGATCGTATCGCTGCCCGCACGCTCGAACCAAGCGGGGACCAGCGCATGGACGATGCAGGCAATGCCGCCCGCGACCATCTTTGCGCCAAAGCCGGATGCCACCATAAAATGTTCGCCATAGCTTTCCCCGACGCTGCGCGGGTGGGACAGGAACATTTTATCGAGCATAGAGAATCTCCGTCATGCTGATGAAGGGGCTTAATATATAAGCGTTATAGTTGAGATAATATCCCGCCCTCGATGCAGCCGGTCCGTTTTGCCGCGCATTTGGGCGTGGTTCAAGGGGGAGGGGAGAGACTGGTCGGGCTAGCGGATATAGCGGCACCGGCCTCCGCGATAATCCAGTTTCGAAACGCCGCCATTGCGTCATTATCCTCGCGCGCCATCGCCCGGGTGAGCCAATAGCGCCCGCAATCGACCATGAGCGGGAAAGGCTGCACAAGCGTTTCGGCCTGCAATGCGCGCTCGAACAAGAGCGGCGGGCCAAGCGCAACGCCCGCCCCTGCAATCGCTGCCGATACCATGAGATAGCTGCTGTCAAACACCGGCCCTGTAAGCGGCGGCGCTGGGAGGCTGGCGGCGGCAAACCAGCGTGGCCATTCATCGGGGCGATAGGAGCGTAGCAGGTTTTCCTGTGCAAGCATGGCCGGATGGCTCAGCCGCGCGGCGATACGCGGCGCGCAGAGCGGGGTAAGGGGCGCGGCCATTAATGGCTCCGAATGGGTCGCGTGCCAAGCTCCATCGCCAAAACGGATGGCAAGGTCCAGCCCGCTCCCGACCAGATCGGGGAGGTTATTATTGGTCAAAATGCGCAAATCTATTTCAGGATGGGCGAGCGCGAACGCATCGAGCCGTTCAAGCAGCCAGCCGACCGCAAAGCTGCCGACCACTCCCACGGTCAACACCGATTTCAACCGGCCATCGGCGTAGAAATCAAGCGCCTTGCCGACCCGATCAAACATGTCGGTCAACAATGGCACCAGCGCGCGGCCTTCGTCGGTCAGCACCAGCCCGCGCGGTTGGCGGCGGAACAGGGTGACGCCCAGCCTTTTTTCCAATGCGGCAATCTGGTGGCTCACCGCGCCTTGGCTCACGCACAATTCCATTGCGGCGCGGCTGATGTTGAGATGGCGGGCGGCGGCTTCAAATGCCCGCAAAGCGTTGAGGGGGAGTTGGGCGCGGTCCATATCCTACCCATGAATTAAATTCATGAACATGTCGAGAAATCATGCTTTGTGGGGACGTATTTGTCCCGATACTCCTGCTCTCCTCATCAATAGGGTAATGACGGAAGGGTAAGATATGCGCATGGACCGGACGAGTATGGCGGCACTGGTGGCGGCTTTTCTGGCAACACAGGCCTGCGCGGCCCCGGCGGACAAGGTGACGGCGGCCGAGCGCGACAGTGCCGGGGATGCCTTAACGCCCGCGCGCCCTTACGCCCTTCCGGCCGAGGATGACCCTTTGCTGAAACCCATTGCCGAAGATTATGCCAAACAATGGCTCAGCCCCGCGCCGCCGACCAAAATTTACGGCAATGCCTATATGGTCGGCTTTGGCGACCTTAATGTCGGGCTGATCCGCACCAACGCAGGGCTTATCCTGATTGACGGCGCGGTGCCGCAAGCCGTGCCTGATATTGAAAAGAATATTGCCGCCTTGGGTTTCAAGCTGAGCGACATCAAATATATCCTCAGCACCGAACCCCATTATGACCATAGTGGTGGCTTGGCGGCGCTGCAGCGCGACAGCGGCGTTGCGCCGGTGCTGGCGGGTGTCGATGCGGTGGCGGAATTGCGATCAGGCATCGGCGATCCCAAAGATCCCCAAGGCAGCACGCTCGAAGCCTTTCCGGCCATTCCCGTGGTGCGCGGGATGCGCGATGGCGAAACGGTCACGCTCGGGGATGTGACGGTGACGGCGGTTTCGACGCCCGGCCATACGCTCGGTTCGACAAGCTGGAGTTGGCAAAGCTGTGAGGGCAAAGCGTGCAAGACGGTGGTCTTTGCCGCCAGCCCCAATCCTGCCAGCTCGGGTAATTATCAATTTAGCAGCGCGGGCGGGAAGATTTATGCCGATGCGTTCCGCCGGACCTTTGCGGGGCTGCGGTCAATGCCGTGCGATATTTTGATCACCGCGCATCCGAGCCAATCCAAGGGCGCCGAAAAGCTTGCGGCCTTGCGGGCAGGGCAGGGAGGCAAGGCGGGGACTAATCCGTTCGTGGACCCGCAGGCGTGCAAAAATCTTGCGGCGGTCTTTGAAAAGAAACTGGAGGACCGGCTGGCGAAGGAAGAAGCCCAAGTGAAGTGATCCGGCCTTAACCGCCTGTTACGATGACCGCATCGGAACAGGAGCAAAAGTAGCGCGTTCATTCCCCCGCATCGTCTTGTGAACGGGCGAGGGAGGGGAAGAACGCGCAATGGCGAATGAAATAGGTACGGACCAACAGGGGCAACTGGAGACGGGGGGGACGGATAGCCGCGCCGCGCCCAAGACTTCATGGGGCGGGCTATCGGTCAAACTTATCGCGGCGCTGGTGGCTTTGCTGTTGGCGGCGGGATTAGGTGTTTATCTCTATCTCGACCGCGCCTCGCCGGTTCATGCCGACGCCCCGCCGCGCGCGACCGACAAAGCGCCGACACCGACCGAAACCACGCAGATCAGCGTGCCGGTGGATATTAACTCCGCCGCATTGTCGGCTGCGGTCGAACAGGCCATCCCGCGCACCTTGTGGACCATCAACCAGCAGCAACCGCGCTGCATCCCGCCGCAAAAGGTCAAGGTGTTCGGCAAGCGTATCAATGTGACGCCCGCAATCAAATGCACGATTATCGGCACCGTGACACGCGGGGCGACGCGGCTGCGCGGGGAGGGCCAAGAGATTATCGTCGATGTGCCGATCCGCGCCCAAATCAGCGCGCGCGATGTGGGCGGTATCCTCCATGGCGAAACCGCGACCGGCGCGGCGAATTTCCAAGCGCGCATCACGATGGATGTGAACAGTAATTGGCAACCCGAAGGCAAGGTGCGGTTAAGCTATGGCTGGACCAATCCCCCGGGCATCGACTTTCTGGGGCAACGCATCACCTTCACCGAACAAGCCGATGAAAAATTGCGCCCCGTCATTGCCGGGCTGCAAGCGACCGTCCAGCGCGAGTTTAAAAAAATCAATATCCGCAACGATGCCGAAGCCATTTGGCGGCAGGCTTTCACGAGTGTGCTGGTCAATGAAAAGAACCCGCCGGTCTGGATGCGGCTCACGCCACAAAAGCTGGTGTTCGGCGGATACAGCGTGTCGGGCAACCGTATCCGGCTGAATGTCGGGATTAACGGTCTCACCGAAACTTTTGTCGGCGATAGGCCTGCTGACCCCAAGCCTACCCCGCTGCCTGCACTGACCCATGCCAAGACCGGCAACAGCCTTAATTTCTTCCTGCCCGTGCTGGCCGATTATGAACAGTTGGAGCCGGTCATTTTGCGTGCGCTGGTCAAACGCTCGGCACGGCCCTTTGCGGTGCCGGGCATTGGCAATGTCATGGCCAGCTTTGACAAGGTCGATGCTTATGGCACCGACGGCAACCGTATCGCGGTCGGCATCTGGCTCACGGTCAAGCCGCAGGATGTGAGCATCGATGAAACGCGCGGTATGATCTGGGTGACCGCGCTTCCCGTCAATGACCCCGGTTCGCCCGAAGTGCGTTTTCAGGATTTGGCGGTGACCGGCGACACCGACCGTGTGGGCGGCGATTTGCTGCTCCAATTCGGCAATAGTCCGGGTGTATCGGAATTGCTGGCAAGCTCGCTCACGCAAAATTTCACCAAGGATATAGAGGAATTGCAAGGCAAGATACGGGTTGCGGTCGATCGCAAACAGGAAGGCGATTTCGCGATCCGCACTTCGGTTGACCGGTTCGAGACGGGGCAGATTAAGGCCTATGGCAACGGGTTATATTTGCCCGTGCGTGCGTTCGGTAAGGCGGAGATTAGTTATCGTCCGGGGAAGTGAGCGGGTGTGCTCACAATCCTAAAGCCCCTCCTCCTTTAGGGGAGGGGCAACGGAGACTTAGGAATTTGAAGCGAAGCTGAAAATTCTTAGTCGTAGTGGGGTGGGGTCTATCGGTTTACGCTGCGCTAGCCGGACAGACCCCACCCCAACCCCTCCCCTAAAGGAGGAGGGCTTATAATGTCGCTCGATATTCCTCCCCCCAACCCATCCCCCCCTTCCTTGACTTCCTACAGCCCCGTTCCTATATCGCTTGCATCACCGCCCCTTAGTCGGGACGGGTGGCCCGCGCGCACGGGCTTCCCAGGGATAGACAAGGGTTGCGGTTCCATAACGCGTAACAGCTCATGGCAGGCTCCGTAAGGGGCTGAAAGCCTTGGGCTTTTGCGCGTTTCTGCGCGTCTGGAATGCAAACTCGCCCGTGCGGAACGCATGACCGTTCGGGCCAGCAATAAGGCGAATCGACACATGGCAACCAAGGCTCCCTCCAAGGGCACCGTCAAGGCTCTCGAAGCCACGGCGAAGAAGCGCATCCGCAAGATGTTCGGCAATATCCACGAAGTGGTGAAGATGCCGAACCTCATCGAGGTGCAGCGCGAATCCTACGAACAATTTCTCCGGTCGGACCCGTCGATCGGCTATGTGTCGGGCCTTGAAAAAACGCTGCGCAGCGTGTTCCCGATCCGTGACTTTGCCGGCACGGCGGAAATGGACTTCGTTCATTATGAACTGGAAGACCCGAAATACGACACCGAAGAGTGCCGTCAGCGCGGTATCACCTATGCGGCGCCGATGCGCGTTACGCTGCGCCTGATCGTCTTTGAAGTCGATACAGAAACCGAAACCCGTTCGGTCCTCGATATCAAGGAGCAGGATGTTTACATGGGCGACATGCCGCTCATGACCGATAACGGCACCTTCATCGTCAATGGCACCGAGCGCGTTATTGTCAGCCAGATGCACCGTTCGCCGGGTGTGTTGTTTGACCATGACCGCGGCAAGACGCACTCGTCGGGCAAATATCTGTTTGCCGCGCGCGTCATTCCGTATCGCGGTTCGTGGCTCGATTTCGAATTTGACGCCAAGGATATTGTCAACGTCCGTATCGACCGTAAGCGTAAGCTGCCGGTGACGGCGCTGCTTTATGCGCTCGGCCTCAATTCGGAAGAAATCCTCAACTATTTCTATAAGACCGTCACCTTCGTGCGCGGCAAGGATGGTTGGCAGATCCCGTTCGCGGTTGAAAATTGGCGCGGCCAAAAGCCGATGTTCGACATTGTTGATGCGAAGTCGGGCGAAGTCGTGTTCGCGGCGGGTCAGAAAATCACTCCGCGCGCGGCTAATAAGGCGGTCAAGGACGGCCTTGAACAGCTTATCATTCCGACCGAAGAAATTTTCGGCCGTTATTCGGCGTTTGACCTCATCAACGAAAAGACCGGCGAAATTTATATCGAAGCGGGCGATGAAGTGACCGCTGAAAATCTGGAGAAGCTAGACGCGGCGGGTATTGACCGCCTCGAACTGCTCGACATCGACCATGTCACCACCGGTCCGTGGATCCGCAATACGCTTAAAGCCGATAAGGCCGAAGAGCGCGATCAAGCGTTGTCCGACATTTACCGCGTGATGCGCCCCGGCGAACCGCCGACCCGCGAAACCGCAGAAGCTTTGTTCGAAGGCCTGTTCTTCGATCCGGAACGCTATGATTTGAGCGCGGTTGGCCGCGTGAAATTGAATATGCGTCTCGACCTCGATGCGCCCGACACCATGACCACTTTGCGCAAGGAAGACATTCTTGCGGTTGTGAAAACGCTGGTCGACCTCAAGGACGGCAAGGGCGAAATCGACGATATCGATAATCTCGGCAACCGCCGTGTGCGTTCGGTCGGCGAGCTTCTGGAAAACCAGTATCGCGTTGGCCTCCTGCGTATGGAACGTGCGGTCAAGGAGCGTATGTCGTCGGTCGATGTGTCGACGGTCATGCCGAACGACCTCATCAACGCCAAGCCTGCGGTTGCCGCTGTGCGCGAATTTTTCGGTTCGTCGCAGCTTTCACAGTTCATGGACCAGACCAACCCGCTGTCTGAAGTCACCCACAAGCGCCGCGTTTCGGCGCTTGGCCCGGGCGGCTTGACGCGCGAGCGCGCAGGCTTTGAAGTCCGCGACGTTCACCCGACCCACTATGGCCGAATCTGCCCGATTGAAACGCCGGAAGGCCCTAACATCGGTCTGATCAACTCGCTCTCGACCTTCGCGCGCGTGAATAAATATGGCTTCATCGAAACCCCCTACCGCAAAGTCATTGACGGCAAGGTCACCGGCGAAGTCGTTTACCTGTCGGCGATGGAAGAGCAAAAGCACACGGTGGCGCAGGCGACCGCCGAGCTCAACAAGGATGGCAGCTTTGCCGAAGAACTGGTGTCTGCGCGTGAAGCGGGCGATCCGGTCATGGCGCCGCGCGATACCGTCACCTTGATGGACGTGTCGCCGAAGCAGCTTGTTTCGGTTGCCGCCTCGCTCATTCCGTTCCTTGAAAATGACGACGCCAACCGCGCGCTCATGGGTTCGAACATGCAACGTCAGGCTGTGCCGCTGGTGAAGGCCGAAGCGCCGTTCGTCGGCACCGGCATGGAAGAAACCGTGGCCCGCGATTCCGGCGCTGCGATTGTTGCGCGTCGTTCGGGCATCATCGACCAGGTCGACGCTACCCGTATCGTTGTGCGTGCAACCGGCGACGTTGAAGCGGGCAAGTCGGGTGTCGATATTTACACGCTCATGAAGTTCCAACGTTCGAACCAGTCGACCTGCATCAACCAGCGTCCGCTGGTGAAGGTCGGCGATACGGTCAATGCTGGCGACATCATTGCCGATGGTCCGTCGACGGAACTCGGCGAACTGGCCCTTGGCCGCAACGTGCTGGTCGCGTTCATGCCGTGGAATGGCTACAACTATGAGGACTCCATCCTCATTAGCGAACGTATCGTGAAGGATGACGTCTTCACCTCGATCCATATCGAGGAATTTGAAGTCATGGCGCGCGATACCAAGCTTGGGCCGGAAGACATCACCCGCGACATTCCGAACGTAGGTGAAGAAGCGCTGCGCAACCTCGACGAAGCGGGCATTGTCTATATCGGTGCCGAAGTCGAGCCGGGCGACATCCTCGTCGGCAAGATCACGCCGAAGGGCGAAAGCCCGATGACGCCGGAAGAAAAGCTTCTGCGCGCCATCTTCGGTGAAAAAGCCAGCGACGTGCGTGACACCTCGCTCAAGCTGCCGCCGGGCGTTGCCGGAACGGTTGTCGAAGTCCGCGTCTTTAACCGTCATGGTATCGACAAGGACGAGCGTGCGATGGCTATCGAACGCGAAGAAATCGACCGCCTGACCAAGGACCGGGAAGACGAACGCGGCATTTTGAACCGTGCGACCTATAATCGCCTGTCCGAAATGCTGATCGGTCAAACCGCTTCTGCCGCGCCCAAGGGCGTCAAGAAGGGCGTGGAAATCACTGCTGACGTGCTTGGCGAAGTCGAAAAGCATGAATGGTGGAAGTTCGCGGTCGAAGACGATAAGCGTCAGGCCGATCTTGAAGCGGTCAAGGCTCAATATGACGAAGCGGTGAAGCTCATCGTCGAAAAGTTTGAAGACCGCCGCGAAAAGCTGGAGCGTGGTGACGAACTCGCACCGGGCGTCCTGAAAATGGTCAAGGTGTTTGTGGCCGTGAAGCGCAAGCTTCAGCCGGGCGACAAAATGGCCGGTCGTCACGGGAATAAGGGTATCATCAGCCGCATCTTGCCGGCCGAAGATATGCCGTTCCTTGAAGACGGCACACCGGTGGACTTCGTGCTGAACCCGCTGGGCGTTCCTTCGCGTATGAACGTCGGACAGATTTTCGAAACCCACCTTGGCTGGGCCGCGCGCGGTCTTGGCCAGCAAATCGCGCAGGCGCTCGACGCATGGCGCGAGGCTAATCCGGACGCCAAGGCGGGCAAGCCCCCCGAAGCGATCAAGGAAACGCTCAAGAAAATCTATGGCGACAATTATGCGGCGGAAATCGACGCCCGCTCGACCGAAGAAACCATCGAGCTTGCGCAAAATCTGCGTAGCGGCGTGCCGATGGCAACGCCCGTGTTCGACGGTGCGGTAGAGCAAGACGTCACCGATATGCTGGAGCTTGCCGGTCTCGATACGTCGGGTCAGGTGGACCTGTTTGACGGACGCACCGGCGAACAGTTCGACCGCAAGGTCACCGTTGGCTATAAATATGTGCTGAAACTGCATCACCTCGTCGACGACAAGATCCACGCCCGTTCGATCGGCCCCTACAGCCTCGTCACCCAGCAGCCGCTGGGCGGTAAGGCCCAGTTCGGTGGCCAGCGTTTCGGGGAAATGGAAGTGTGGGCGCTCCAGGCTTATGGCGCGGCTTACACCTTGCAGGAAATGCTCACCGTCAAGTCGGACGACGTTGTCGGTCGTACCAAAGTCTATGAAGCCATCGTCAAGGGCGACGACACGTTCGAAGCCGGTATTCCGGAATCGTTCAACGTCCTCGTCAAGGAAATGCGCTCGCTCGGCCTCAATGTCGAATTGTCGGCACTGGGTGACGATGAAGACGCTGCCGAAGACGATGCGGCGGAGGCTGCGGAATAAGGGATGTGACGGCGGAGTGTTTCGCGCTCCGCCTCCATCTGTGACACGTGATTTCAATTTCGGGGCTTAATCGCCCGAAGGGAAAAACAAATGAACGAACTGACCAATTTCGCAAACCCGGTCGCCAAGGCCGAAACTTTTGACCAGATCCAGATCGGTCTTGCATCGCCGGATCGTATCCGTAGCTGGTCATTCGGCGAGATCAAAAAGCCGGAAACCATCAACTACCGCACGTTCAAGCCCGAACGTGACGGCCTGTTCTGCGCGCGCATTTTCGGTCCGATCAAGGATTATGAATGTCTGTGCGGTAAATATAAGCGCATGAAATATAAGGGCATTGTGTGCGAAAAATGCGGCGTTGAAGTGACCGTGACCAAGGTGCGCCGCGAGCGCATGGGTCACATCGAACTGGCCGCGCCGGTTGCACATATCTGGTTCCTGAAATCTCTGCCCTCGCGCATCGGTTTGCTGCTCGACATGCAGTTGAAGCAGCTTGAGCGCGTGCTGTATTTCGAAGCCTATATCGTCATCGAACCGGGCCTCACCCCGCTCGAAAAATTCCAGCTTCTGACCGAAGATGAATTGCTCGAAGCGCAGGACGAATATGGTGAAGACGCTTTCTCCGCCGGTATCGGCGCAGAAGCGGTGCGCATCATGCTCGAAAGCCTCGACCTTGAAGGCGAGCGTCAAGCCTTGCTCGACGAACTGGCTGTCACCAAGTCGGAATTGAAGCCCAAGAAGATCATCAAGCGTTTGAAGGTCGTCGAAAGCTTCATCGATTCCGGCAACAAGCCCGAATGGATGATCCTTGAAGTCGTGCCGGTCATTCCGCCCGAACTGCGCCCGCTGGTGCCGCTCGATGGTGGCCGTTTCGCGACCTCGGACTTGAACGATCTTTATCGCCGCGTCATCAACCGTAACAACCGTTTGAAGCGCCTCATGGAACTGCGCGCGCCCGACATCATCGTGCGTAACGAAAAGCGCATGTTGCAGGAAGCGGTGGACGCCCTGTTCGACAATGGCCGTCGTGGCCGCGTGATTACGGGTGCCAACAAGCGTCCGCTCAAATCACTGTCCGACATGCTCAAGGGTAAGCAGGGCCGCTTCCGCCAGAACCTTCTCGGTAAGCGTGTCGACTATTCGGGTCGTTCGGTCATCGTGACCGGTCCGGAATTGAAGCTGCACCAGTGCGGCCTCCCCAAGAAGATGGCGCTCGAACTGTTCAAGCCGTTCATCTATGCGCGTCTGGACGCCAAGGGTCTGTCGATGACCTTGAAGCAGGCCAAGAAGTGGGTCGAAAAAGAACGTAAGGAAGTCTGGGACATTCTTGACGAAGTGATCCGCGAGCATCCGGTCATGCTGAACCGCGCGCCGACGCTCCACCGTTTGGGCATCCAGGCGTTCGAGCCGGTGCTTATCGAAGGTAAGGCGATCCAGCTTCACCCGCTCGTCTGTTCGGCCTTTAACGCCGACTTTGACGGTGACCAGATGGCTGTCCACGTTCCGCTGAGCCTTGAAGCCCAGTTGGAAGCGCGCGTCCTCATGATGTCGACCAACAACATCCTCTCGCCCGCGAACGGCAAGCCGATTATCGTTCCGTCGCAGGACATGGTCTTGGGTATCTATTACCTCACCATGGAACGCGAAGGCGAGCCAGGCGAAGGGATGCTTTTGTCCGACATGGCCGAAGTCCATCAGGCGCTTTTTGCGGGCGCAGTGACCTTGCACTCCAAGATCACCAGCCGCGTGCCGCAGACCGACGAGGACGGCAACACCTATATGAAGCGTTTTGAAACAACGCCGGGTCGTATGCTAATCGGGGAAACGCTGCCCAAGAACCACAAGGTTCCGTTCGAAATCGTCAACCGTCTTTTGACCAAAAAGGAAATCGGGGACGTTATCGACCAAGTCTATCGTCACACGGGTCAGAAGGACACCGTATTGTTCGCCGACGCCATCATGGCGCTTGGTTTCCGTCACGCATTCCAGGCGGGCATTTCGTTCGGCAAGAACGACATGGTCATCCCTGACACCAAGGATGCGATGGTCAATGAAACCAAGGAAAAGGTGAAGGACTATGAGCAGCAATACCAAGACGGCCTGATCACCCAGCAGGAAAAATATAATAAGGTGATCGACGAATGGTCGAAATGCGGTGACAAGGTCGCGAACGCGATGATGGACGAAATCCGTGCCCAGCCTAAGGACAAGGATGGCCGCATGGCGCCGATTAACTCCATCTACATGATGGCGCACTCGGGTGCCCGTGGTTCGCAAACCCAGATGAAGCAGCTTGCCGGTATGCGCGGCCTTATGGCCAAGCCGTCGGGCGAAATCATCGAAACGCCGATCATTTCGAACTTTAAGGAAGGTTTGACCGTCCTTGAATATTTCAACTCCACCCACGGGGCGCGTAAGGGCCTTGCGGATACGGCGTTGAAAACGGCGAACTCGGGTTACTTGACCCGCCGTCTGGTCGACGTTTCGCAGGATTGCGTTGTCGTCGAAGAAGATTGCGGCACTGACCGTATGCTCGAAATGCGCGCGATCGTTCAGGGCGGTTCGACCATTGCTTCGCTCGGCGAGCGTGTCTTGGGCCGCACCACGGCGGAAGATGTTGTCGACAGTAAGGATGGTTCGGTCATCGTTCCCTCGGGCACGCTGCTCGATGAAGTCATGGTCGCCAAGATCGAGGAAATCGGCCTTCAGGCATTGAAGATCCGTTCGCCGCTGATCTGCGAAAGCAAGATGGGCGTGTGCGGCAAATGTTATGGCCGTGACCTTGCACGCGGCACGCCGGTCAATATCGGTGAAGCGGTTGGCGTTATCGCGGCGCAGTCCATCGGGGAGCCGGGGACGCAGCTTACCATGCGTACCTTCCACATCGGTGGCGCAGCGCAGCTTAACGAAACCTCGAACCATGAAGCATCGTCCAACGGTACGGTCGAATATCGCGACCTCCTCACCATCACCGACAGCCGCAAGCGCAAGCTCGTCCTGTCGCGTTCGGGTGAAGTTGCGGTCATCGACGCAGAAGGCCGCGAACGCGAAGTCTATCGTCTGCCTTATGGTGCGACGGTCCTCGTCAATGACGGTGACAAGGTAGCCATTGGCGACCGCTTGGCGGAATGGGATCCGTTCACCATGCCGGTGATTACCGAAAAGCCGGGTGTCGTGAAGTATCAGGATTTGATCGACGGCAAGACCTTGACCGAACAGACCGACGAAGCGACCGGTATTGCGCAGCGCGTCGTGACCGAATTCCGCGGCTCGGCCCGTTCCAAGGAAGATTTGCGTCCGCGCATTACCTTGCTTGACGGCGATAGCGGCGAAGCAGGCCGCTATATGCTGGCGGTCGGCGCGATGCTTTCGGTCGAAGACGGTCAGGAAGTGCAAGCCGGTGACGTGATTGCGCGTGTCAGCCGTGAAGCGGCCAAGACCCGCGACATTACGGGTGGTCTGCCGCGCGTTGCCGAACTGTTCGAAGCCCGCAAGCCCAAGGACAATGCCATTATTGCCAAGGTGTCGGGCCGCGTCCAGTTCCTCAAGGACTATAAGGCGAAACGCAAAATCGCCATCGTCCCCGAAGAAGGCGATCCGGTTGAATATCTGATTCCGAAGTCGAAGGTCATCGACGTGCAGGAAGGCGACTATGTGAAGCGGGGTGACAACCTCATTTCCGGTTCGCCCGATCCGCACGACATTCTGGAAGTGATGGGCGTGGAAGCCTTGGCCGAATATCTGGTCGCGGAAATCCAGGAAGTCTATCGCTTGCAGGGCGTGAAGATCAACGACAAGCATATCGAAGTGATTGTGCGTCAGATGCTGCAGAAGGTCGAAATCACCGATGGCGGCGACACCACGCTGCTCGCCGGTGAACAGGTTGACCTTGAAGAGATGCTCGACACCAACGCGAAGCTTGCGAAGAACCAGCAGCCTGCACAGGGTAAGCCGATCTTGCTTGGTATCACCAAGGCAAGCTTGCAGACGCGTTCGTTCATCTCGGCAGCCTCCTTCCAAGAAACCACCCGCGTGCTCACGCAGGCGGCGGTTGAAGGCAAGAAGGACACGCTCATGGGCCTTAAGGAAAATGTCATCGTCGGCCGCCTCATTCCGGCGGGCACCGGCGCTGGCATGAACCGGATGCGCGTGGCGGCATCGTCGCGTGACGCGGCTTTGCGCGCGCAATATCGTGCGCTGCAACAGCATCTCATCGCGCCGGAAACGGCTGAAGAGGAACATGCTGCAGAACTCGCCCAAGGCCCCGAAGCCGCGATTGGCGACGATCCGCTCGGCAAGGTGCAGGGTGAGGACTTTGTAACCGACGATGTGGTCGTGGAAGAGGTCACGATCGAAACCGAAGGTGGCGACGACGCTTAATCGCCGCGCCGCTTAGGCGGGCAGTAACTGAAAAAAAGCCCTGCTGGAGGATGATCCGGCGGGGCTTTTTATTTGGTCTGACCGGGCGGTGCGACTCGAACCAAATGGCTATCCCGTTGCGTGCGCGGGAAAGGCTTGTGCGCATCCTGCTACGTCCTTTTACGGGAATATGCTTTTATTCCGGATGGATAAGGCGGTTACAAAAAAGACTTATTTTGCAATATTTAAGCAGGCTTGCCCCGGCCTCTTCATCGGAGTCAAAGCATCGTTGAAATATAACAAGACTCATCGCGCAAATTCATGTAATAATGGGACAAACAAAGGTCGCAAAGGGCAACACACCTAACCAACGAGAAAAAAACAAGGTCGCAATAGGCAAACAACCTCACAACAGGGGAGGGGGCTATTTCGACCAAGTTCAAACTCGCGACCAATCTCGCGCTATCGCTGCTTTGGGTCATCTTCGCGATTTTCATCGCGCAATGGTGGATCGAAGACATGTCCCGCACGGTCAATCCGCTTTTCGCGTGGCTGGTTATCATCAGCGTGGGCATTGTGCCCGGCTGGGCGACGATTTTCGTGCTGTGCTCGCTCATCAGTGACCGGCGCGTCAAATATTGTGAAAAGCCGGAGGTGTCGGAGCCGCTCACTGTGCTGGTTGCGGCCTATAATGAAGAAGCCTCGATCACAGAAACGCTCGCTTCGATTGCGCGGCAAAATTATCTTGGGCGTGTCCGTGTGCTGGTCATCAATGACGGCTCGACCGATGCGACCGCCGCGCGGGTGCGCGCTTTTGCGGCAACGGTCAGCAACCCTAATCTCACCGTCGAACTGCTCGACCAGCCGCACAATATGGGCAAGGCACGCGCGCTCAACCGGGGCTTGTCGGCAACCCGCACCGATCTGGTGGCAACGATTGATGGCGACACCTATCTCCATCCCAAGGCGCTGTCGAACATCACCAAGACCATCACTTTTTGCGAGCCGAAAATGGGCGCGGTGGCGGGCACAATATTGGTGCGCAATTCGCGGACCAATTTCCTCACTCGGATGCAGGAATGGGATTATTTCCACGGCATCGGCGTCATCAAGCGCGCGCAATCGCTCTATCATGGCACGCTGGTCGCCCAAGGCGCCTTCTCCATCTATCGCACCGCGGTGGTGCGAGAAGCGGGCGGGTGGAAGGATCTGGTTGGCGAGGATATTGTCCTCACTTGGTCGATGCGCTCCAATGGCCATGCGGTCGGCTATAGCGAATGTTCGTTCGCGTTCACCAATGCGCCCGCCAGCTTCCGCCAATTTTTCCGCCAGCGCGAACGCTGGGCGCGCGGGCTTATCGAAGCGTTCAAAAACAGCCCCAAAAGCATCTTCCAACTGCGCATGAACAGCCCGTTTATCTGGTATAATATGTTCTTCCCGCTGATTGATGCGGGCTATCTGCTCTTCTTTGTGCCGGGTATCATCCTTGCGCTGTTCGGCTATCATCTGCTCGCAGGGTTGCTGACCCTGCTGCTGCTACCGATGGCGATAATCGGGACGATTATCTATTTCCGCTTCGAAAGCGATATTTTCAAAACCCACGGCCTCCATGTCCGGCGCAACTGGTTGGGGTTGCTCGGTTATTTGCTGGTGTATCAATTTCTGATGACCATTGCCTCGCTTACCGGATATGTGAGCGAAATCCTCAACCTGTCGAAAAAATGGGGGACGAAATGAAACGCTGTCTGACGCTGGCGGCGCTTCCCGTCGCTTGTCTTGCCGCCCCCGCTTTTGCGCAGGAAGATGAGGGGATGACGACTAAAATCTACGGCAACGCCGATTATTTCACCGACCCTTATGCCGATACTTTCACACTGGAAGGCGGGGCAGAATGGGACGGTAAGGTCAATATCAAGGCGGGCGGCTTTTACCAGAATGTCGATAATGGCCGCGAGGATGTGGTCGGCGGGGTGGTGAATTTTGCCACCACGCTCGACAATGGCCTGAAGCTACGCGCGAGGGCGCTCGGCACCAATCAGGGGCTGCACGGGCTTGTCGGGGTGCGCAAGAACGGCCCGATCAGCGTCGAGGCGCAATGCGACCATGATTATGTCGCGACCGCACTGGCGATCCGCAAAGGGATTGATTCCACTGGCTGTTCCTTGTCGGTCGAAACCCCCGACAATAAGCCGGTATGGGCGGCAGTAACGGCGGATATTCACGGCTTTTCCGATGATAACCGTCGCACGATGATCGCGCTGGCCACCCGCTTCAAGCTGGACGAACATTTCACCATCGCGCACCGCTCGCGCAGGCTCGACTTCAAAAAGCGCGTGCCGGAATATTTTTCGCCCGATAAATGGGACCGGCATCAGGTGACGCTCCAATATGAAGGCAAATATGATCGCGGCACCTACCGCCTCGAAGCAGGGCCGGGGATTGACCGCATCGATCATAAAACGACCAGTTTCGGCGTGGTCGGCGCTGCGGTCTATTATGATTATGGCAAAACCAGCATTTTCGGCCGCGCGGTCCACCAGTTCGGTTCTGCCTATAATTTCACGCAAGTCACGGTCGGTATCTCCATCCCGTTGTGACCTGTGTTCCCCGCTATCGGCCAGGATAGCGGGGACATGGTTTACCCGAAAAAAAAGCCCCGCTACCGGTGAGGATAGCGGGGCAAGGATCGTGAAGGAGAGGGGCAACTTCACGTCAGCCGGGATAAAGCGTGCGTGCCATTATCGGGCTTTATTTGGCGAGGAGCGCGATGACGAAGTAGAGGATGAGCGGAAGGCCGAACCCTGCCAGAACCGACACCACAAAGGCGAGGCGGATCCAGAGCGGATCAACGTCAAGCGTGCGGGCAAGGCCTGCACACACGCCAAGGAATTTGGCCTGCTGCTTGTCGAGGGCGAAGCTTTTGCTGATGTCGTTCATGGTCATATGTCCCTTTGATAATCGTGAAAATCGTTGGTGGAGAGGAGAGGTGGCGGGCGGTTATCCGCTTATGCGCCGAGCGGCTGGACCGTCACCAGAACCAGCATCAAGGTGCTGACAATGGAGAAGAGGGCGGCGGCGCTGGCGTTGCGGATTTCGGTGCTGTCGATCGTGAACATGGGGGATACTCCGGTTTGAAAATATGGGGTGGTTGTGAGAGGGTGTGCGTGGTTGTGCTTTTCCTATGCGGTTCAGGCCGCGAGCGGTTGAACCGTGATAAGAACCAGCATCAGCGTGCTGACGAGGCTGAAAAAAGCGGCGGCGCTGGTGGTGCGGAACTCGGTGCTGTTGAAATTAAACATGATAAACTCCCTTAAAATTCTGCCAGCAAATCTGGCTCTACTATGTCCATTGGCCGGTCCTCTTTTGCCCTGAGGGCCGGTATGTCCCTTGCTTTGCACAAGGCGTGCCAATTTCATTTATCGGCGGTTCAGCGTGGTATTTCGATGTAAAATTCGCGCCATGCGCCGTGTAAAATGCTAACTATAGTGAAATTTACCTATGATTGGAAAAATGCACATATAAATTGCCGGTGGAGGTCGGACGCCTCCCGCGCTAAGGCTCATCCGACCATGCTTGTTCGCCGCCTCACCCTTCACCAGTTTCGCAATTATGAAGCGGCCAGTCTGGAAGCAGGCGCGGGGCTAATTGCGCTGGCGGGCGAAAATGGCGCGGGCAAGACCAATATATTGGAAGCCCTCTCGCTGCTCGCGCCGGGGCGGGGGTTGCGCCGCGCACCGCTCCCCGAAATGCTGCGACAGGAAACGCAGGAGGCGCAGGAAGCACAGCAGCCACCGCGTCTTGGCCAAGGCTTTGCGGTCAATGCCGACCTTTCAACTGGTGCCGACGATGCTGCTCCCGTCAATATCGGCACCGGTGTCGATGCAGTCAGCCCGACGCGGCGCATCGTCAAAGTGAATGGCGCGGTGCAATCGGCCAATGCGCTGGGCGAATGGCTCGCGCTTTTATGGCTGACCCCCGCGATGGACCGTATCTTTGTCGAAAGTGCCGGGACAAGGCGGCGGTTTCTCGACCGGCTGGTGCTGGCGCTCCACCCTGGCCATGCCGCCCATGCAACCCGCTATGAAGCCGCGATGCGCGCGCGGAGCAAATTATTAGGCGAGGCGGCGGAAGGCCATGCCCCCGACCCGCAATGGCTCGCCGCGCTTGAAGCGCAAATGGCGGTGCATGGCGCGAGCATGGATGCGGCGCGGCATGATCTGGTCGATGCGCTGGGGGCAGGGCTGGCGCTGCTCCCCGACGCGCCGTTCGCGCGGCCCTTGCTTGCGCTCGGCGGTCCGCACGCCGATGCGCGCTGGAGCGAGGAGGGGTTGCGTAGTGCGCTGGAACGCGGGCGCGGCGCGGATATGCGGGCAGGGCGTGCGCTGTCCGGCCCGCACCGCAGCGACCTTATCGTCACCCATGCGGCCAAAAGCCAGCCCGCCGACCGCTGTTCGACCGGCGAGCAAAAGGCCCTGCTATTGTCGATTGTGCTGGCGCATGGCGATCTGGTAGCCGCGCGCCGTGCGATGCGACCGATTTTACTGATGGATGAACTGGCCGCGCATCTTGATCCTCTCCGCCGCGCCGCGCTTTATGAAAGGCTGGCGGCGAGCGGGGGGCAGGTGTGGATGACCGGCACCGAAATGGCGCTGTTCCATGATGCGCCCGCCCCGGTGACACGCTTCCATGTGCATGGCGGCACGGTCGAGCGGCGCGATTAGGCCCGTCCCGAAAACGTCAGAGTATCTCGTTCACAATCTCTTGCGGACGACAGAAGCGCACGCCCTTGTCGGTCTCGACAAAGGGGCGGTTCACATAAGCGGGATTATCCACCATCGCATCAAGGATGGTCGCGTCGTCGGCTTTATCGAGCCCGCGCTCTTCCGCATCGGTGCCGCGCAGGCGCAGGGCATCCTTGGGTGTCAAACCGGCATCGGCAATAATTTGCGCCAGTTTGTCGCGCGTATAGGCCGATTTCAGATATTCGATCACCGTCAATTCAACGCCGGGCGTTTCTTCCAATATGGCGAGGGTCTTGCGCGAGGTGCCGCAGGCGGGATTATGCCAGATAGTTGCTTTCATAAAAGCCATAATAGCTTGGGCTCCCAAGCGCCGCAAGCGGGGATGAACGGCTGTTTCAGCCCCTGTTCAGCGCGGTTGCTTTAATGGAGAAGCTTAGCAAAATCGGCCCGCTAAACAGGATGGCTTGTGCGGACAAAGGGACGGGCGGTGGAACCCGCCCTCGCATCCCCCTCTGGCGTTGCGTATAGTTTATACCCATATGCACAGTCATTCGCCGGGCCCGTTGGCCCCCCGGATGGAGGAAAAATGATCGAACTTACTCGTCGTCAATGGATTGCCGGAGCGGGCGCTGCCGTTGCCGGTGGATTGGCTTTGAACCCCGCGCGGCTGGCTTCGGCGACTGCGCTGCCGACCCCTTGGCTCGTCAATATCGCCAAGCGCGAATTGCAGAAACATGGTTCGGCGGTGCGCTATCATGATCGCGTCGCGATTGCCGATTATACGCTGCCGTCACGCGACCCGCGTTTCTTCTTCGTCGATTTACAAAATGGCACGGTGTCGTCGCATCTGGTGACACACGGGCGCGGCTCCGACCCCGACCATGTCGGCTGGCTCAAATATTTTTCAAACGTCAACGGCTCGCTCGCCTCGTCGCGCGGCGCTTATGTGACGGGCGACCAATATTATGGCAGCAATGGCCTGTCGCTGCGCCTCAAAGGGCTCGACCGCGACAATTATAACGCCGAACCGCGCGCGATTGTCGTGCATGGGGCATGGTATGCGAACCCCAAGATGATTGCCGAACAAGGCAAGCTGGGCCGCTCGGAAGGCTGTTTCGCCTTCCCCGAAGCGGAACTGGCAAGCGTGCTCGACCGGCTCGGCGCAGGCCGCCTGATTTTCGCCGACCGGCTATAAGCATAAGCGCGCTATAAAGTTGCAGAGCGGCGGCGAGGGGAAACCTTCGCCGCTTTTTTTGTACAGGAAGGTCCTAAAAATTCCCGAATGACTAAGTGTGTGCCTGAGGTCGTTCCTTACAAACAGGCTTCCAGAAAGGGTTGGTCGAACCCGAACATACGCGCTTTTTCCAGCGTATAGGGGCGTAAACCCTGCGAGCGATATTCGCCGATGATTTTGCCGTCCGGGCTTTCGTCCAAATATTCGAATTTGAACAATTCCTGCGTCACGATGACCTCGCCTTCCATGCCGATGACTTCGGTGACGTTGGTGACGCGGCGCGAACCGTCGCGCAGGCGTTTGACCTGAACGATAAGGTCAACCGATTCCGCAATCTGGCGCGAAATGGCTTCCTTGGGGATTTTAATGTCGCCCATGAGGATCATATTTTCCATACGGCCCAGACATTCACGCGGGGAGTTGGCGTGGAGCGTACACATGGAGCCATCGTGGCCCGTATTCATCGCGGCGAGCAGGTCGAAACACTCGCTCCCGCGAATTTCGCCGAGGATGATGCGGTCAGGACGCATACGCAGCGCGTTCTTCACAAGGTCGCCAATGGTAATCGCGCCTTGGCCTTCAAGGTTGGGCGGGCGGGTTTCGAGCGGCAGCCAGTGCGGCTGCTGCAAGCGCAATTCCGCCGCATCCTCGATGGTAAGCACGCGCTCGCCCGGATCAATCATCTTGGACAGCGCGTTGAGCATGGTTGTCTTACCCGAACCCGTGCCGCCCGAAATCACGATATTGAACCGGCACGCGCCCGCAATTTTAAGCGCGGTGCACATTTTCTCGCTCATCGCGCCAAAGCCTTTGAGCATGTCGAGCGTGATCGGCTTGGCCGAAAACTTACGGATGGAAATGGCGGTGCCGCGCAACGACAAAGGCGGCACAATCACGTTCACACGGCTGCCATCCTTCAAGCGGGCGTCGGCAAGCGGGGTGGTCTGGTCGACGCGGCGGCCGACCTGGTTACAGATGCGTTGCGCAATCTGGAACAGATGCTCTTCGTCACGAAACTGGATCGGGGCAATCTGGAGCTTGCCCTTTTTTTCGATATAGGTTTGTTCGGGACCATTGACCATGATGTCGGAAATATCCGGATCATTGAGCAATTCTTCGAGCGGACCAAAGCCGAGCAATTCATCGACCAGCACCTTTTCGAGCGCAAATTGCTCGCGGCGGTTGAGGGTGAATTTAAGCTCCGCCAACACTTCCATGATGATCGGGCGGAATTCTTCGGTCAGCTCTTCCTTGTTGAGTGTGGCGGCGGCTTCGGGGTCGACCCGTTCGAGCAGGCGCGGCAACACCTGTTCTTTGATTTTGTGGACCGATGCTTCAAACCCTTGCGGCTTTTCCGGCTCCAGATGTTCGGCAGAGGCGCGCTGCGCGAGGCGGGTCAGCGCATCCTCCTGCTGCGGCGTGACATTGGCGGCGGCATGTTCCGCGCCGGGGAGCGGGACCGAATCAAGCGGCGGGAACTGGTCACCGCCCAGCGCAGAGGCGGGGATGGAAGGCATGGCCCGCTGGGCGCCAGCGACCGGCGCGCTGCCTGCCTGCATCGGCTTTGCGACACCAAAGGCCGGGCGCGTGCCGCCAAGTCCAGGTTTGCGTCCAAATGCACTCATCACATCAACCCCGTTACGCTGTTTTCTGGCCGGTATAATCCAACCAACACCTTATCGGGCTTGGTGAATAGCGGGTAAACTTTGACAAGTTCCTAATGCCGCTGATTTTGTTATGATGGCGGACAGGCAAGGGAAGGGGAGAAGGATGCGGATAGTAGCGAAAAGGGCTGTAGGGATAGCGGCGGGTGCGGCCTTGGCCCTCGGCGCTGGCAAATTGGCGTTGGCGCAGGAAGGGGCGGCACCGGTGCCTGTTGCGGAAACGGCGGTGCAGTTTCCGGACTGGATGGCGGGGTCTTGGATCGAGGAAAAGGGCGCGGCGTGGTCCGAAGAATATTGGACGGCGGCGCGCGGGGGCATCATGCTTGGGGTCGCGCGCAATGGCACGGGCACACGGCTTGCCATGTGGGAGGCGACGCAAATCAGGCTGAACAAAGATGGCAAACTTGCTTTTTATGCGATGCCGCGCGGCGCCCCGGCGAGCGAGTTTCCGGTTGTAAGCCAATCCGGGACCGCCATCATCTTTGAAAATAAGGCGCATGATTATCCGCAACGCATCCGCTATTGGCGCGACGGCGCACTGCTCAAGGCCGAAATTTCGCTGGCGGATGGCAGCAAGGCGCATGGATGGACGATGCAGCGGATCAAGGAAACGTACTGAAATCGGGATAGGCATCACCAAATGGGCAATTTTCCCAAGCGTGCGCAAGAAAAAAAGGGGCCAAAACGGCCCCTTGCTTGTGTGTGATCGGGCCTAAAGCCGGTCAGTCGATAACGCGCTCGGCAAGGACGGTGAGGCCCTTTTCATTGACTTCGGCAAAGCCGCCTTCGATGCGGATGATTTCGGGCGTGCCCTTGTCGGTTAGATAGATTTGGAGTTCGCCGTCGCGGATGGTCGACATGAACGGCGCATGGCCTTCCAGCACGCCGAAATCGCCTTCGGTGCCGGGCACAACAACCATATGGACGCTGTCCGAACGGACCAGCTTTTCCGGGGTTACGAGTTCAAAATTCAGGGCCATTTTAATCTCTTCCTTATCCCCTCCTCATTGCAGGGAAGGGCAGTGAGACTTGGGTTTGCGCTCGCGCAAAGCCTAGTCGCAGCGGGGTGGGGTGGTGAAGAGCCAGCCCATACGGACAGACCCCACCCCAACCCCTCCCCTGAAGGGGAGGGGCTAGTGGTTTCTTACGCTTCGGCAGCGAGCTTCTGGGCTTTTTCGACCGCTTCGTCGATGCCGCCGACCATGTAGAAGGCTGCTTCCGGAAGATGGTCATATTCGCCATCGACAACCGCCTTGAACGAACGGATCGTGTCTTCGATCTGGACGAACTTGCCCGAAATGCCGGTGAAGACTTCAGCGACGTGGAACGGCTGCGACAGGAAGCGCTGGATCTTACGCGCGCGGGCGACGGTGAGCTTATCTTCTTCCGAAAGCTCGTCCATGCCCAAAATCGCGATGATGTCCTGAAGCGACTTATATTTCTGCAAGGTCGATTGGACCTTACGGGCAGTGTCATAATGTTCTTGTCCGACAACGCGCGGTTCGAGAACGCGGCTGGTCGAATCGAGCGGGTCAACCGCCGGATAAATGCCAAGCTCCGAAATCGCACGGTTAAGAACGGTCGTCGCGTCCAAGTGAGCGAAGGAGGTTGCCGGCGCAGGGTCGGTCAAGTCATCCGCGGGAACGTAAACGGCCTGAACCGAGGTAATCGAACCCTTGTTGGTCGAGGTGATGCGCTCTTGCAGCGCACCCATGTCGGTCGACAGGGTCGGCTGATAGCCCACAGCCGAAGGAATACGGCCAAGAAGTGCGGACACTTCTGCGCCAGCCTGCGTGAAGCGGAAGATGTTATCGACGAAGAAGAGAACGTCCTGGCCTTCTTGGTCACGGAAATATTCCGCAATGGTGAGGCCCGAAAGCGCAACGCGTGCACGCGCACCCGGGGGTTCGTTCATCTGGCCATAAACGAGCGCAACCTTGGAACCTTCCGAAATGGCGTTGCCATCGGCGTCCTTGGCGATAACGCCTGCGTCGAGGAATTCGTGGTAAAGGTCGTTACCTTCGCGGGTGCGTTCCCCCACGCCCGCGAACACCGAGGTGCCGCCGTGGCCCTTGGCGATATTGTTGATGAGTTCCTGAATAAGAACCGTCTTGCCAACGCCCGCGCCGCCGAACAGGCCGATCTTACCGCCCTTTGCATAAGGTGCGAGAAGGTCGATGACCTTGATGCCGGTGACGAGAATGGCGCTTTCGGTCGACTGGTCGACAAATTCCGGAGCCTTGGCGTGGATCGGCGCAACCGCCTTGGCATTGACCGGACCGCGCTCGTCAATCGGCTCGCCGACAACGTTCAAAATACGGCCAAGCGTTTCAGGACCAACCGGAACCGAAATCTGCGCGCCGGTGTCAGTTACGTCCTGACCACGGGTAAGGCCGTCGGTCGCGTCCATGGCGATGGTGCGGACGGTGTTTTCACCGAGATGCTGCGCAACTTCGAGAACGAGGCGCTGGCCATTATTGTCGGTTTCAAGCGCCGACAAAATTGCGGGGAGGTTGCCGCCCGCAAAGCTTACGTCAACGACCGCGCCGATGATCTGGCTGATCTTGCCGACATTGGCACCAGCCGCAGCCTTTTTGGGAGCAGCGGCAGCCTTGGTGGCAGCAGCCTTGGGAGCAGCGGCTTTCGCCGGAGCCTTCTTTGCAGGTGCCTTAGCGGCAGTCTTGGGTTCGGTTGCCATGACGTTTTTCCTTCTTAGAGCGCTTCGGCGCCCGAGATGATTTCGACGAGTTCGGTGGTGATCGCGGCCTGACGGCTGCGGTTATACTGGATGGTGAGCTTGTTGATGAGGTCGCCTGCGTTGCGCGTGGCGTTGTCCATCGCGGTCATCGACGCGCCTTGCTCGGATGCCGCATTTTCAAGCAGCGCTTTAAAAATCTGGATCGTCACGTTGCGCGGCAGGAGGTCCGCAAGGATCGATTCCTCGTCCGGCTCATATTCGACGACCGAACCGCCCGCATCAACAGATGCGGCAGGGGCGACCACCGGAATGATTTGCTGGCCGGTCGCTTCCTGAACCAGTGCGGATTTAAATTTCGAGAAGAAGAGGTGGGCAACGTCAAATTTACCCGCTTCATACAGCTCGCTCACCTGTTCGGCGATTTCGCGCGCTTGGGCAAAACCGAGTTCGCGGAAACCCGTGGTTTCATAATTGGCAATCACTTGCCCCGGAAACAGACGGTTCAGCACCGCGCGGCCTTTACGACCGATCAGGAAAAACTGGACCTTCTTGCCCTTGGCTTGAAGTTCCAGCGCCTTGTCGCGGGCGGCCTTGACGATGTTCGAGTTGAACGCACCGGCCAAACCACGGTCGGAGTTGGCAACGACGAGCAGATGCACATCATCCTTGCCGGTTCCGCCGAGCAGCTTGGGCGCATTGTCGCTTGCACCGACCTTGCTCGCCAAGGATGCCACAACGCCTTCAAGGCGCTGGGCATAAGGGCGCGCGGCTTCGGCTGCCGCCTGCGCCTTGCGGAGCTTGGCGGCTGCGACCATTTGCTTGGCCTTGGTGATCTTCTGGGTCGATTTGACCGAGCCGATCCGGACCTTGAGTTCTTTAAGGCTTGCCATCCGGCTTCAGTCCTTATGCGAAGGTTTTGCCGAAAGCTTCAAGAGCGGCCTTGAGGCCATCCTTGGCGGCGTCCGTCAAATCCTTCTTTTCGCGGATTTCCTTAAGGACATCGGCGTGGTTGGCGCGCAGGAAGGAGAGCATTTCTTCTTCATAGCGCGTGACCTGATCGGTCGGAACGGCGTCGATATAGCCATTGGTGCCCGCGAAAATCGACGCGGTTTGCTCTTCAAACGGCATCGGCGAGAACTGGCGCTGCTTGAGCAATTCGGTCAAACGCGCACCACGGTTCAAAAGCTTTTGCGTCGAAGCATCGAGGTCCGAACCGAACTGCGCGAACGCGGCCATTTCGCGATATTGCGCAAGCTCAAGCTTAATCGAGCCGGAAACCTTCTTCATCGCCTTGGTTTGTGCGGCCGAACCCACGCGGCTCACTGACAGGCCCACGTTAATAGCGGGGCGGATACCGGCGAAGAACAGGTCGGTTTCAAGGAAGATCTGGCCGTCGGTGATCGAAATCACGTTGGTCGGAATATAAGCCGACACGTCACCAGCCTGCGTTTCAATGATCGGAAGCGCGGTGAGCGAGCCATTGCCATTATCGTCGTTCATCTTCGCAGCGCGCTCGAGGAGGCGGCTGTGGAGATAGAAAACGTCACCGGGATAAGCTTCGCGGCCCGGCGGACGACGCAGCAAAAGCGACATCTGGCGATAGGCCACAGCCTGCTTCGACAGGTCATCATAAACGATCAGCGCGTGCATCGCATTGTCGCGGAAATATTCGCCCATGGTGCAGCCGGTATAGGGTGCAAGGAACTGGAGCGGAGCGGGTTCCGAAGCGGTTGCGGCGACGACAATCGAATATTCCATCGCGCCATTTTCTTCGAGCTGGCGCACAATCTGTGCAACCGTCGAACGCTTCTGGCCGACGGCGACATAAATGCAATAAAGCTTCTGCGATTCATCGCCGCCTGCATTCACGCCCTTCTGGTTGATGAAAGTGTCGATGGCGACAGCGGTTTTACCGGTCTGACGGTCACCAATGATAAGTTCGCGCTGGCCACGGCCAACGGGGACGAGCGCGTCAATCGCTTTAAGGCCGGTCTGCACGGGTTCATGCACCGATTTACGCGGGATGATGCCCGGAGCCTTAACTTCCACGCGGCGGCGTTCGGTCGCTTCGATCGGGCCTTTGCCGTCAATCGGGTTGCCGAGGCCGTCCACGACGCGGCCAAGCAGGCCCTTGCCGACGGGAACGTCCACGATGGTGCCGGTGCGCTTCACGGTATCGCCTTCGCGGATTTCCGCGTCCGACCCGAAAATCACGACACCGACATTGTCGGCTTCAAGGTTCAAGGCCATGCCCTGCACACCGTTCGCGAACTCGACCATTTCACCGGCCTGGACATTGTCGAGGCCGTGGATGCGGGCAATACCGTCACCCACCGAAAGCACCGAACCGACTTCCGAAACGGTCGCTTCGGTGCCGAAATTGGCGATCTGGTCCTTGATGACCTTTGAAATTTCTGCGGCGCGGATATCCATGATTAGCCTTTCATCGCATTCGCGAGAGTGTTGAGTCGTGTACGGATGGAGCTGTCGATCATCTGGCTGCCGATTTTGACAACCAGACCGCCGAGAATAGCGGGATCAACCGAATAGGTGACGTTGACGTCGCGACCAACGCGGGTGCGCAGACGCGATTTCAATGCGAGCGATTGGGCGGCATCAAGCGGATGCGCCGAAATAACTTCTGCCGCAACTTCGCCGCGTTCGTTAGCGGCGAGCGTTTTGAACGCGCGGGCGACGTTAGATATTTCGCCAAGACGGCGATTCTGCGCGAGGACACCCAAGAAATTTGTGGTGAGCGAATCGACCTTTAATGCCTTGGCCGCCGCCGCCACACCCTTGGCCGCATCGTCGCGCGACAGGAGCGGGCTGGTGGTGAGCGTTTTGAAATCCGCCGACTGGGCCACGGCCTCGGTCAAGGTTTCAAGGCTTTTTTCAACCTTTTCAATGGCTTTTTGGTCACGGGCAAGGTCGAACAGAGCGGTTGCATACCGTCCTGCCAAGCTAGCCTGAATGCCGCCGGAATTATCCACGCGTTTAAGTCCTTTTGGGTCCCAAGGGATGTCGAATCGCACAGCAAAAGAGGCCGGTTCCAGCCCCCTGTCTTGCAATTGGGGGCGCGGTTAGCATTGCCTTTGCTGCAATGCAAGATGGGGGGAGGCTGATATTTGGATGTAAGCGGCTTTGACCGCAAGAAACGGGACGCATGGAAAGGCGCGCGTCTTTACCTTGTTCGCAAGATTGACGAATAAGGAGTATGACCATGTTCATGGACACTAAAGCCAAGGTTGATGACGACACCGCATGGGCCGCTGTCGAGCGGCGCGATCGGGCGTTTGACGGGCGGTTTGTGACCGGCGTTCTCACCACGGGCATTTATTGTAGGCCCTCCTGTGCGGCGCGGCATCCGGCGCGTGCGAATGTGCGTTTCTTTGACGATGGCGCGGATGCGCGGGCGGCGGGGTTGCGCGCGTGTAAACGCTGTTTACCCGATGATGTGGGCCGCGATGAACAGGCGGTCGCACGGGCGCTCAAACTTTTGTCCGGCGAAGAGCCGCCGCGTCTGGAGGAATTGAGCGCGCAGGTCGGCTATTCGCCCGCGCATTTCTCGCGTGTGTTCGCGCGCGAAACGGGGCTTACCCCTGCGGCCTATGTGCGCGGGTTGAAGGCCCAGCGCGCCATTGCCGCAATCGAGCAGGGCGCGAGCGTCACGGAGGCGATTTACGAGGGCGGCTTTTCCGCGCCCAGCCGCTTTTACGACGCGATGAAAGAGGAAATCCCGATGACGCCGAGCGCGTGGAAAAAAGGCGGGGCGGGCGTAACTATCCGCTGGGCGATTGCCGACACACGCCTTGGCAAAATGCTGCTCGCGGCAACCGACAAGGGCATTTGCCGCCTGTCCTTTGACGAGGATGAAAGCGCGCTTGTCCGCCGCTTTCCCAACGCTACCCTGTTGCCTGGCGATAGCGGCTTTGCCGACCTGCTGCGCCAAGCGGTTGCGGCGGTCGAACATCCGCAAGCGATGCCCGATCTCCCGCTCGATGTCGGCGGGACGTCATTCCAGCGCGCGGTGTGGGCGGAATTGCAGCGCATCCCGGCAGGCGAAACGCGCAGCTATGCCGATATTGCCGCAGCCGTCGGTAAACCGGCGGCGATACGCGCGGCGGGGAGTGCGAACGGGGCCAATAATGTGGCCGTGCTGATCCCGTGCCACCGCGTCATCCGCACCGATGGCAGCCTTGGCGGCTATGCCTATGGTCTTGAGCGCAAAAAAGCGTTACTTGAGGCGGAAAGACAATAATATCGGGAGGATGGATGAGCTGGGTTGATGGCAGCACGCAATTGGCGGACCCCGAAATGTCCGCCGCCCCGCCGCAATCATTGGCGATGCGGATTATCCGCTTTCCCCTCACGCTCCTCATTCTGGGCTGTGTCTTCTATCTCGCCTCGCAAGTGGCAGCGGTCATTGTGCGCGCATGGATCAACCCCAACGCCGCGCTGACGCCGCCCTTTTTCGACGCCAATCCGGTGGACCTCGTCTATGGCATCGTCGCAGCGGGCCTCTCGGTGCTGGGCTATTGGCTGCTCTGCCTCGTCGAAGGCCGCAAAATGGTCGATTTTGCCGGATGGAAATGGGGCCGCGAACTGACTGGCGGGATGATATTGGGGGGAGGGCTTATTCTGCTCCTCACAGGCTTTGTCGCGCTGATGGGCAATTACCGGATTAGTGGTTGGGGGCATAGCGGATGGGGCGGGCTTGCCGCCATGCTCGGGCTGGCGATCAGCAGCGGGGTCGGGGAGGAGGTCGTGTTTCGCGGCGTCATCTTCCGCTTTACCGAAAAAATGCTGGGAAGCTGGTTTGCGCTCGCTTTTTCTGCCGGAATGTTCGGCCTGCTCCACATCGGCAACGCTAATGCGACCTGGTTTTCCAGCGCGGCGATAGCGATTGAAGCGGGCATATTGTTGGGCGCGCTCTATATGCTGACGCGGCGCTTATGGGCGGTGATCGGCTTTCACGCGGCGTGGAATTTCATGCAAGGCTGGGTGTTTGACATACCCGTGTCCGGCAATCGCACGCCTGCGCTGGTCCGTGCCGACATTAGCGGGTCGGACTGGATGACCGGCGGCGCGTTCGGGCTCGAAGCCTCGGTGCCTGCGCTCATTATCGCGACCGCTGCGGGCCTTGCGATATTGCGCTTTGCGGTCCGGCGCGGGCAGGTGCGGCGCCCGATGTGGGTAAAGAAAGACCGGCCCGAAGCGATAGAGCCTCCGCCAGTCAATCCTTTAATCTAGTCGGGAATTAGGAGTGCGAAGCGGGAGCCAGCCTAAACCGGCTCCACCAGCACACCGCCGCGCGCATTGACGCCGGTTATGCGCAGTCTTGCGCCAATCGCGGCATCCGCGCCATGCGCAATCCATTCGCTGTCGCCAACGCGCACACGGCCATCGCCGCCAACAATCGGCTCCACCACCGTCACAATCTCGCCGATCATTTGCGCGGCGCGATTGTTGAGCAGCGGATCGGCCGATTCAATCGGATAGGCTTTGAACCAGCGCCGCGCGATGATGATCGACACCACGGTCAGCACCGCGAAGCTGATGAATTGCGCCACTTCGCCAATCCCTGAAAAGGCGATGAGGCCGGTGAGCATTGCCGCCGCGCCAATCCAGATCAGGTAAAATCCCGGCGCAATCAATTCGGCAATCATCAGCACAAGGCCGACGGTCAGCCACAGCCAAGGCGGCGACAAAGGAAGATTTTCGAGCATATGACCCAATTCCTCTTGCTTATTTTTTAGCCAGTGCGTCCTTCGCCAGTTCGCCAATGCCGCCCAATGTGCCGATAAGGTTGGTCGCCTCGACGGGGAAGAGGATGGTTTTGGCGTTGGGCGAATTGGCAAAATCCTTGACCGCCTCGACATATTTTTGCGCGACGAAATAGTTGATTGCCTGCGCATTGCCGTTGGCAATCGCCTCGCTCACCATCTGGGTTGCCTTGGCTTCGGCCTCGGCTTCACGTTCGCGCGCTTCGGCATCACGGAACGCGGCTTCGCGGCGGCCTTCTGCCTGTAAAATCTGGCCCTGCTTTTCGCCTTCAGCGCGCAGGATTTCGGACGCACGGCTGCCTTCGGCTTCAAGAATGTTAGCGCGTTTTTCACGCTCGGCCTTCATCTGGCGCGCCATCGCATTGGAAATGTCGGCGGGCGGGCGGATGTCCTTGACCTCGACGCGGGTGATTTTGACACCCCACGGGCCGGTCGCATGATCGACCACCGAAAGCAGCCGCGCATTAATTTCGTCACGCTTGGACAAAAGCTCGTCCAAATCCATCGACCCCATCACGGTTCTGAGGTTGGTCGTCGTCAATTGGAGCAGCGCGGTAATGAGGTCGGAAACTTCATAGGCCGCCTTTGCCGGGTCCAGCACCTGAAAGAACACCACCCCATCGACCGCAACCATCGCATTGTCTTTGGTGATGATTTCCTGCCCCGGAATGTCGAGGACTTGCTCCATCATATTGACCTTGCGGCCGACGCGATCAACGAACGGCATGATAAGGTTGAACCCCGGCGAGGCGGTGTGCGTATAGCGGCCAAACCGCTCGATCGTGTACATATAACCCTGCCGCACCACTGTGATCGCCGCAAAGGCAATGAATACGGCCAGCAAAGCCAGAACGCCGACAAAAATTTCCATAGGTTCAAGCCCCTTTTGAATAGCAATGCACTGATATTGCCCTGAACCTGCTTGCCCGCCAAGCATAATCCTCCGATAGAAGCAGAATGTTGTCCGAACAGCTCCCCCCGCGCACCGCGCTTTATGTGCCCGCATCCAACGTCAAAGCCTTGGCAAAGCTTGCTGCGCCGGGCGTGGATATGGGTGCGGATATGGTGATTGTCGAGCTGGAAGACGCCGTCCGCCCGGACCAAAAAGAGGACGCGCGCGCGGCAGCTATAGAGGCGCTGGCAGGGAATTTTGGCGGTGCAATCAAAGCCTTGCGAATCAATGGCATCGGCACGCCCTGGCATGACGCCGATGTTTCAGCGGCGGCAAATAGCGGGGCCGATGTCGTGGTCGTCCCCAAGGTTGAAAGCGCGGCGGAGATAGCGGCGCTGGCGAAACGGCTTGGCCGTCCGGTGCTGGCGATGATTGAATCGCCCGCTGCCGCCTTTGAAGCGCGCGCGATTGCGGCGGCGTCCGGCGTTATCGGCCTGATTGCGGGCCTCAATGATGTCGCCCATGATATGCGCCTCCCCGCAGATCCGGCGCGCGAGGGGCTTATCCTTGTGTCGCAGATGATTGTGCTGGCCGCGCGTGCTGCCGGTGGCTGGGCGCTCGATGGCGTTTATAATGATGTCAAAGATGCCAACGGCTTGGCCGCAGAATGTGCACAAGGGCGGCGCTGGGGCTATGATGGCAAAACGCTCATCCACCCCGCGCAGGTCGCCATTGCGAACCAACGCTTTGCGCCATCGGAGGCCGAGCTTGCCGATGCGCGCGCGCTGGTGGCGTTGATCGAAGCCAATCCCGACGGGGTAGGCGCAATCCGCTTTCGCGACCGGATGGTTGAAGATATGCATATAGCGAGCGCCCGTGCGCTGCTCGCGCGCGATAGGCAGGATAGACAGCGGGCCAACGGGGTCGGGGACAAATAAGGGGCGATCAGGCGAATGACAGGGATGCGTTTCAAATTCGGTATCGCGCTCATGGCGCTGGTGACGCCCGTGCTGGCGGTGGCGGCGGACTTTACGCCGATCAGTGAGGCGGATTTGCGCCAGCATATCGCGGTGCTTGCAAGCGATGATTATGAAGGCCGCGCGCCCGGAACGGCGGGCGAAAGCAAAACCGTTACCTATATTGCAAACCAATGGTCGGCGGCCGGATTGAAGGGCGGGATGCCCGATGGCGGCTGGTATCAACCGGTGGATTTGCTCACGCTGACGCCCGGCAAAAGCCAGCTTTCGGTGCGCGGTAGCGGCAAACGGCTGTCCTTTTCCAATGATGCGGTGATGCTGCGCAGCCGCGAGGCGGCTGTCAAACTCGACAAACTGACGATATTGTTTGCAGGCTATGGCGTCGATGCCGACGGCAAGGTCGAAGGCGATGTTGCGGGCAAGCTGGTGCTGCTGCTCATGGCCGAGCCTGATTATGGCACCATGCGCAGCTATAGCGCACGGCGGGATGTGGTTGCGGCGGCGGGCGCGGCGGCGGTTATCGGCATCTTGCCGGAAAAGGCTAATTGGAACGCCTATAAACGCAATTTCACCGATGGCACGACCATAGATAGCCGCCTGTCCTCGGCCAAAGTCGAAGGCATGATGCGGATGCCGACCGCCAAGGCCTTGCTTGATGCCAACCGCTTGCGGATTGACGATCTGACCGTGCAGGCGGCGGTGCCGGGCTTTGAACCGGTGGCGCTCAAGGATGAAGCGCGGCTGGCGGTTGCGACCACGACACAGCGCACCCGCAGCCACAATATCGTCGCCAAAATAGCGGGCAAACTTGGCAGCGATAAAGGCGCTATCCTGTTTCTGGGCCATTGGGACCATCTGGGGCTGTGCCGTCCCGAAGGCGAGGCGGACCGCATCTGTAACGGCGCGGTCGATAATGCGAGCGGCATTGCGGTGCTGATCGAAGCCGCCAAGCGGCTCGCCAAAGCGCCGCAAATGGACCGCGATATTTATTTCCTCGCGACCACGGCGGAGGAGAAAGGGCTGCTCGGTGCCTATGCCTTTGCCGCGCATCCCGCCATCCCGCTCGACAAGATCGCGCTGGCGATCAACCTTGATACGGTGGCGGTCGTCCCCAAGGGCGAAAAGGTCGCGATATTGGGACGCGGCTCAACCGCGCTCGATGACGATATTGATAAAGTCATCCGCGCAATGGGGCGGGTGCCCGAAACAGGCACCGAGTCCAATGTCATGCTGCAACGGCAGGACGGCTGGGCGCTCAAGGCCAATGGCGTGCCGACCGTGATGGTCGGGGGCAGCTTTGCCGACATGAAAAAGCTCGAAGCCTATCTGGGCGGCGATTATCACGGGCCGAAGGATGAGTTGAATGATAGCGTGATCCTGTCTGGCGCAGCGGAAGATGCGGATTTGCACGTCGCGCTGGGGCGCTATTTCGGCAATGTCGCAACATGGGAGGGGCCGGGCGCAACACCGCCAACGCCAGCCGCTAAGCCTGCCAAGCGTTAAACGAAGCTATAAGGGTCCACGTCCACGGTGACGCGCACCTTGCTCGGCCATTCGACGCTGCCAAGCCAGTGGCGGATCGCATCCTGCATCGCAAAATTGCGCTTGGCATGGACAAGCAGGCGGTGGCGGTGGCGGCCGCGCAGCATCGAAAGCGGCGCGGGGGCGGGGCCGTATATGTGCATATCGTCCGATTGCGGCGCAGCTTCGCCAATATCGCGCGCGATACGCTGGGCAAGTTCGGCATCTTCGGACGATATGATAATCCCTGCAAACCGGCCAAAAGGCGGCGCATGGGCGTGGCGGCGCGCATCGGTTTCGGCGCGGTAGAAATCTTCGCGCTCGCCCGAAATCAGCGCTTCCATCACGGGCGCAGTAGGGAGCCGCGTCTGGATGAACACCTCGCCCGGCTTCTCGCCGCGCCCCGCACGCCCCGCAACCTGTGCGACCTGTTGGAAGGTGCGCTCGGCAGCGCGCAAATCGCCGCCCTCCAGCCCCAAATCCGCGTCGATAACCCCGACCAATGTGAGTTCGGGAAAATGATAGCCTTTGGTGACAAGCTGGGTGCCGACGATAATATCAATCGCCCCCGCTTCCATCTGCGCGACAAATTCGGCGGCCTTGGCGGGCGACCATAAGGTGTCGGAGGTGACCACCGCAACGCGCGCGGTCGGGAATAAAGCGGTGACTTCATCGGCAATGCGCTCGACACCGGGGCCGCACGCGACAAGGCTGTCTTCATCCTTACATTCGGGGCAAGCGTCCGGCGGCGGCATGACATGGCCGCAATGATGGCAGGCAAGCCGGCGCACGAGGCGATGTTCGACCATCCACGCGCTGCAATTCGGGCATTGGAAGCGGTAGCCACAGGTGCGGCACAAGGTCAGCGGCGCATAGCCCCGGCGGTTGAGGAACAACAGGCTCTGCTCGCCCTTGTCGAGCCGGTCGGCGAGCGCAGCGACCAGTTTGGGCGCAAGCCACATTCCACGGTCGGGCGGGTCATCGCGCATATCAATGGCCTTGATGTCGGGCAGTTCGGCTGCACCAAAACGCGAGGGCAGGGTGAGCTCCTCATAGCGCCCCGCTTCGACCTGCACACGACTTTCGATCGCGGGGGTGGCGGAGGCGAGGACCACCGGACAGGTTTCGAATTTGCCGCGCATCACCGCCACATCGCGCGCATGATAATGGACGCCATCTTCCTGTTTGAAGCTGGTTTCATGCGCTTCATCGACCACGATCAGCCCGAGTTTCGCATAAGGCAGGAATAAAGCCGACCGCGCGCCGACCACCACTTGCGCCTCGCCCGACGAGATGGCGTGCCAAGCGCGGCGGCGTTCGGAGGCGCGCATCCCCGAATGCCATGTGACCGGCTCGCACCCGAACCGTGCGGTAAAGCGCGTCAGAAAGGGTTCGGTCAGCGCAATTTCGGGGAGCAGCACCAATGTCTGCCGCCCTTCGCGGATTGCCTGCGCGACGGCTTCGAAATAAACTTCGGTTTTGCCGGATCCGGTGACGCCATCGAGCAGGAAAGGGCGGAAATCATGCGCCTTGACCGCATCGACCATCTGCGTCGCTGCTGCTGCCTGTGCGTCCGACAGGACAGGCGGCGCGAAAGCGGGGTCGGGGGCGGGAAAGGGCTGGTCGGTCGCGACCTCGACCCGGTCGAACGCGCCCGCCTTGATAAGCCCGCGCACTACCGCCTCGCTGACCTCGGCAATGGCTGCCAGTTCGCGCGAGGTGGCTTGGGTGTCGCTGATCCGCTCCATCGCCTGTTCGCGCTGCGCAGTCATGCGCGGCGGGAGTGTGCCATTGGCGCGATATTCGATGATAGGCCGTCCCGGCTGGCCCAAGGCCGACCCCGGCACCACCATGCGCAGCACCGAGGCGGGATGCGCAAGATAATAGTCCGCCGTCCACAACACCAGTTCGCGCAGCGGCTTGGCGACGGGCGGGATCGGATAGACATGAAGGAGGTTGCGCAGGCGGTTATCGCCCACAGTTTCGACGTTGAACGCCTCCTCCTCCCACACAACGCCAAGCATCCGGCGCGGGCCGAGCGGGGCTTCAACCAGCGATCCGGGTTCGACCTTCATATCGGCTGGCACGCGATAATCGAGCGGCCCTAGAGCCGAATTGAACAGGATAACGCGCGCGCGATTCATGGGCTTGGAGATAGGGAAAGCGAGCGGACATGAAAAGAGCGGGTGCCGGTTTTCACCCCGGCACCCGCTCTTTAAAAAATAAGGATAAGCGGATTATTCGGCAGGCGGCGGGGGCGGTGCGACTATCGCACAGCGCGCTTTGTCACCCGCGACACAGGCGTCCCAATCCGCCTTTTTCTGGTTATAATCGGCCATACGCGCGTCATATTCGGCCTTGTCGCGCGCAATCTGTTCTTCGCGCGCCTTGGTGGCCGCTTCATAGGCGGCGACATCGGCTTTATATTTTTCCTGTTGCGCCTGGATTGAGGCGACATCCGACTTGGCCTTGTTCGCCGCTTCTGCATTAAGTCCGCGGGTCGCTTCGATTTCGGATGCCTTGCGGCCATCGCGCTTATTGGTTGGCGTATCGGCGCTCGCTTCGGTCTGCGTGCCGACCTTGGCTACGCTATCATCAAGGCTGGTCGATTGTGCGAGCAAAGGCGAGGCCGCCATCATCGCGCCGCCCGCCATCAAACTTATCAATACCGTCTTCATCTTGCCCCTCCGTGCAGGTTGAACTCCCCCATGTAACGCGCATGGTGCGCGCCGGTTCCGGCCCTTTTTTACGCAAAGCAGATTTGTCATCGGCGCAAAAGCTGCTACCTCTTGGCCATGCGGGAAAAGGAATTACGGCTGGCGCTGGTATGCTATGGAGGCATCAGCCTTGCCGTCTATATGCACGGCATTACCAAGGAAATCTGGCACGCAGCGCGCGCCAGCAGAGCCGCCCATGACGCCGATATGCGCCTGTCCGCGACCGAAGAGGTCTATCGCCAACTCATCGCCGATATTGAAATGGTGACGGCCACCCGCACCCGTGTGTTTGTCGATATTATAGCGGGCGCGAGTGCTGGCGGCATCAACGGGGTGTTCCTCGCCCAAGCGATTGCCACTGGCCAGTCGCTCGATCCGCTCACCGATTTATGGCTCAGCAAAGCCGATGTGAACGAACTGCTCGACCCCGACGCGCGGCCCTTGTCGGGCTTTACCAAATTCTGGGCGGTGCCGATTGCTTGGGCCGCGACCAAGCGGCAGGGCAATGTGATCGACCGCACCGTCGAAGTCGCCACCCAAGAAGAAGTGCGCGACAAAGTCTCGCAATTTGTCCGCGCGCGCTGGTTCGAACCGCCCTTTGGCGGCAAGCAATTTGCGGGGATGCTGCTCGATGCGTTTGACGCGATGGCCAAATCGCTGCCCGAAGGCGAAATGCCAAGGCCGTTGGTGCCGCCCGAACAGCCGCTTGACCTGATTGTCACCGTCACCGACTTTGCCGGCTATCCGCAGCGGATGGAGTTGCACAGCCCCGCCGAAGTCATCGAAACCGAACATCGGCTGACGCTCAATTTCCGTTACCAGCAAAGCACGCATGATGCGCTGGGCGATATTGCGGGCTTGACCTTTGCCGCGCGCGCGACCGCCAGTTTTCCGGGGGCTTTCCCGCCTTTTACGGTGCGCGAACTGGATGCGGTGTTGGAAGAGCGCGACCATGCTTGGCCCCAGCGCGATGATTTTCTGACCACCCAGCTTCCGCGCCAATCGGCCATCGGCAGCGCGGAAGACACGGTGCTGATCGACGGGTCGGTGCTGGCCAATGCGCCTTTCGGTCCGGCGATTGCCGAATTGCGCGGGCGTCCGGCGCGGCGCGAGGTGGACCGGCGCATCGTCTATATCGACCCCAAGCCCGACTTGCGCAGCATCCGCATGACCGCCAAGCGCGGCGAGGATGGTTCGGCGCTGCCGGGCTTTTTCACCACGATTTTCGGGGCGATGTCCGACATTCCGCGCGAACAGCCGATCCGCGATAATGTCGAAATGATTGCGGGCCGTTCGTCGCGGATCCGGCGGATGCGGCGGATTATCGACGCGATGCGCGACGAGGTGGACGAGCGCGTCCAGAAATTATTCGGCCGCACTTTCTTTCTCGATAGGCCGACCGTATCGCGGCTTGCCTCCTGGCGCTCCACCGCACAAAAACGCGCCGCCGATGCCGCCGGATTTGCCTATGTCGCTTATGGCCATCTCAAATTATCCGGCATTGTCGAAGATTTGGCGGTGCAGCTTTGCGGCATATTGGGCCTCACCGATAGCCGTGACCGCGAACATATCCGGCAAGCGGTCTGGACCGAAATCCGCGCGCGCGGGCTCGACCAGATTAGCGGGCCGCATGGTGATGGCGCGAGCGATGCGGTCATCCATTTCTTCCGCAGCTTTGACCTCGGCTTCCGTATCCGCCGGTTGCGCTTCCTTGCGCGACGGCTGGATGAAGCAATCGAAGCCAAGGGCGAGGTGCCCGAAGAAGCGGTGAGCGCGATGCGTGAGGCGATTTATAGCTGCCTTGCGCTTTATTTCGAACGGCAATCGCGCAATTTTTTCGACGCGCACCGTTTTGGCCATCCCGACACGGCGGCGAGCCGGATTGGCGAATTGTTGATGCAGTTGGAGCGCGACTGCGACCTTGCCGAAACCGATTCCATTGTGGACGCGCGCATGACCGAAGCTCTGGCCGCGCTCCCCAAGGCCGAGCGGCGCGAAATGCTGCTCTCTTATCTGGGCTTTCCTTATTATGACATTGCGACCTTGCCCTTGCTGCAAGGCGAGGGGAGCGATGAATATGATCCGATCAAGGTCGACCGTATTTCGCCCAATGATGCTTCGGCCATCCGCCAAGGCGGCGCGCAGGCGACCTTGAAGGGCATCCAGTTCAACAGTTTCGGCGCGTTCTTCAGCCGCTCTTACCGCGAAAATGATTATCTATGGGGGCGGCTCCACGGGGCCGAACGGATGCTCGACATCATCGCCTCCACCATGCCCGCGGGTAAAGCCTTGCCCCCGGGCCGTTTGGTGGAATTACGCCGCACGCTGTTCCATGCGATATTGGACGAGGAAGAGCCGCGGTTAACAGCGGTAAACGATCTGATCGCCGGGCTGCGCAAGGAGATTGGCGCGGAGGGGTGAGGGTGAGGGGACGGCTGCCCTACCTTGCTTCCTTACCCAAAACCGCTAGCCCTGAGCTTGTCGAAGGGCGACCCTCAGTCACCCACAGTCTAAAGTTCAGGAACGTCCTTCGACACGCTCAGGACTAACGGGTATATTTTAGGATATTCACCTCACAAAGACGCCGCAACCAGCCGCCTGAACGCCTCTGCCCGATGGCTCATCGCGTGTTTTTGGGCCGGGTCCATTTCGGCAAATGTTTCCGCATGGCCGAGTGGCTGGAATACCGGGTCATAGCCGAAGCCTTTGTCCCCGCGCGGAGGCCAGACGAGATTGCCGCGCACTTGGCCTTCAAACACTTCATAATGGCCATCGGGCCAAGCGAGCGCGAGGGTGCAGACGAACTGGCAACCGCGCGGTGCGTCCGGTCCCAAAGCGGCGAGCGCGTCTTCGACCTTTTGCATCGCCATATCCCAATCGCGCGTGCCGTCGGGAAGCTCGGCCCAGTTGGCGGTATAGACGCCGGGTTCGCCGCCTAAAGCATCGACCATCAGGCCGCTATCGTCGGCCAGCGACACCATGCCGGTGCCTTCAGCCGCCGCGCGCGCCTTGATGAGCGCGTTGCCGACGAATGTATCCTCGGTTTCCTCCGGTTCTTCCAAGTCGAACTCGGCGACCGAGACAGGCGTCATGCCAAGATGCGCGAGCAAATCCTTGATTTCACGCACCTTGCCCGCATTATAGGTGGCAACGACAATCTTGCCGGGCTCAAGCTTGCGATGGTCCATGTGGCTTAACGTCCCGAAGCGCGGTCTTGCGCGGCAAAAATTTCCGCACAGCCGATGCGCGCGAGACGCAGCAGGCGGAGGAGGCCTTCTTCGTCAAACGTTTCGCCCTCGGCGGTCGCCTGCACCTCGGCAATCGCGCCGTCACTGGTCAGAACGAAATTCGCGTCCGCGCCCGCATTGCTATCCTCGTCATAATCAAGGTCGAGAACGGGCGTGCCCTGATAAATGCCACAGCTAATCGCCGCGACCTTTTGCTGGATCGGGTCTTCGGCAATCGCGCCCGATGCGAGCAGCTTGTCAACCGCAATGCGCAGCGCGACCCACGCGCCCGAAATCGACGCGGTGCGGGTGCCGCCATCGGCCTGGATCACATCGCAATCGAGCGTGATCTGATGCTCGCCAAGCTTCTTCAAATCGACGACCGCGCGCAAGGAACGCCCGATTAGGCGTTGAATTTCCTGTGTGCGTCCCGATTGCTTGCCCTTGGCGGCTTCGCGGCTGCCGCGCGTGTGGGTGGCGCGGGGGAGCATACCATATTCCGCCGTGACCCAGCCTTCTCCCTTACCGCGCATCCAGGGCGGCAAGCGGTCCTCGACCGATGCTGTCACCAGCACTTTGGTTTCGCCAAAGCTCACCAGCACCGATCCTTCGGCATGTTTGGTGAAATTGGGCTCGATGCTGAGCGTACGCATTTGGTCGGGGGTGCGGCCGGATGGGCGCATGAATATCTCCTGTTCTTGAAATCTGCTCCCCCCATAAGCATTTTTATGAAGGCGCGCTATGCGATAATCAAAGACAAAAGACAGGAACAGGATGATGCGGCATCAGCGAATATTTTCAGGGCTCTGGGCGCTTGCGGCACTAGGGATGGCTGGCGGATTGGCGGGATGCACGACCACGCCTTTGCCTGATGGCACTGAACTCCCCACCTCGATCAGCTTTAATTCGTCCATCTGTTACGGCACCTGTCCCGCCTATAAGGTGACGGTGCGCAGCGATGGCAGCGCCACGTGGGAAGGGGGGCAGTTTGTGGCGCTCAAAGGCGTGCGCCAGTTCAGTGTGAGCGATGAGGATTATCGCGCCTTTGCCCGCACGCTGGCGCCCATCCGCCCGAACGGCACGCGCGCGATTGTGGCCGGGTCGCCCGATTGCGGTCCGGCGGCAACCGATCATCCTTCAACCCTGATCGAATGGGAAGATGGCACGCGCAAGGATAGGCTGGATTTCTATCATGGCTGTCACAACCCCGCAAATGCGCCGATAGCGGAAGCGGTTGCCGCCGCGCCAGACCATTTGCCGATTGATGCTTTTATCGGTGACCCGGCGACGGCAAAGCCCTAAAGGGGAGACATGCTGCACACGCCGCCCATCACCGAGCTCAACGACCGTGCGCGCGATATTTTCCGCATCGTGGTCGAAACCTATCTGGAGCATGGCCAGCCGGTCGGCTCGCGCACCATATCAAGATTTTCCGCGCTCAACCTGTCGCCCGCCTCGATCCGCAATGTGATGCAGGACTTGGAGGAGGTCGGGCTTTTATCTTCGCCGCATACCAGCGCGGGGCGGATGCCGACAGAAACGGGCCTGCGCCTGTTTGTCGATGGCATGATGCAGGTTGCTGAACCGAGCGCCGAAGACCGCGCGCGCATCGAAGCGCAACTCACCCGCCAAGGCCCAATCGAAGAGGCGCTGTCCGCCGCGACCACCGCCTTGTCAGGGCTGTCGGCCTGTGCGGGGTTGGTGATGGTGCCTTCGCAAGAGCCGGTGTTGCGGCAAATGGGCTTTGTGCCTTTGTCCGACCGGCAAGCGATGGCGGTGCTGGTGGGCGCGGACGGTTCGGTTGAAAACCGCGTGGTCAATCTGCCCGCCGCCATTCCGCCGAGCGCACTCATCGAGGCGGGCAATTATATCAGCGCATCTTTGAGCGGCCTCACCTTGCGCGAAGCCCTTGGCCGTTTGCGCAAGGAAATTGCTGCCGAAGAAATTGCGCTCGACCGCGCCGCTGCCGATCTGGTCGAGCGCGGGCTTGCGGTCTGGTCGTGCGATCCCACCGACCGTCCTATCCTTATCGTGCGCGGGCAAGCGCATCTGCTCGACGATAGCGCGCAGGGCGATCTGGAGCGCGTGCGGCTTCTCCTCGACGAGCTGGAGGAGAAGCAGGAAATTGCGCGGCTCCTGGATAGCGCGCGCGAAGGCACCGCTACCCGCATTTTCATCGGGTCTGAAAATAAACTTTTTGCGCTGTCCGGTTCGTCGGTCATCGCAGCGCCCTGGCGCGGGAACGATGGGCGGGTGGTCGGCGTTGTCGGCGTAATTGGCCCCACACGCTTGAACTATGCGCGCGTCGTCCCCATGGTTGACTTTACTGCGAAAACCCTATCGAGATTGATGAGATGACTGACCATAATAAAAACCAAGACCCGAAATCCCAAAGCCCGAAATCCGAAACGGACGTGATTGACGAGGCGCTCGACAGTGTAGGCCTTGAAGATGAGGCGGTGCAGGCAGGAGCGGGCGCAGACCCGCTCGCCAAGCGTGTCCTCGAACTGGAAGAAGAAATCGCCAAGGCCAAGCAGGACGTGCTTTACGCACAGGCCGATACGCAAAATGTCCGCCGCCGTTTGGAAAAGGACGCACAGGATGCGCGCGCTTATGCCGCGACCAACTTCGCCCGCGATATTTTGTCGGTCTCCGACAATCTGGAACGCGCGATGGAAGCGGTGCCGGAATCGATCCGCAATGACGATGCCGCAAAGGGCTTTGTCGCCGGTATCGAAGCAACCCAGCGCGAAATCATCAGCGTGTTCGAACGTAACGGCATCAGCCGCATCGAAGCATTGGGCCAAACGCTCGACCCCAACAAGCATCAGGCAATGGTCGAAGTCCCGTCCGCCGACGCCGAACCCGGCACGATCATCCATGAAATGCAAAAAGGTTATATGATTAAGGACCGCTTGCTGCGCCCGGCCTTGGTGGGGGTCGCGAAAAAGCCGGATTGAGCGGGGGGCAAATCACCCCCAAATTTTCACAGTTCGTCATTCCCGCGAAAGCGGGAATCCATCTCCGGACCTAAAGGTTTATTGCGCGCCTGCCGCAGCATTTGCCGTGAGGTCAGGAGATGGATTCCCGGTCAAGCCGGGAATGACGAAGGCTTGAGGGGGCGGGGTATTGCCCCCCTCACAAAAACGCATCAACGCCCGCTTTGCCCACTAATGTCCGGTCCGGATGCGCGCCCGTGACGCCTTCATAACAGGCCAATATTTTTTCGAGGTCCGCGCGATAATCGCCGCTCGGATAAACCGGTGCGTGTAGTCCCGCTTCCTTCTTGGCATAATCCATGCTCGCGGGGATAATCGGCACGCCTGCTTTTTGGGCGATATGGTAAAAGCCGGTCTTCCATTTGCCGCTGCCTTTGCCGCGTGTGCCTTCAACCGCGATGGTGAGCATGAAATCGTCATGGGTTGCGAACTGGTCGGCCATCTGGCTCACCATGTCGCGCTTTTGCGAACGGTCCACCGGCACCCCGCCCATTTCGAACATGAAGCGCCGCATCGGCCAGCGGAACAGCGACGTCTTGCCCATGAAGCGCGGGGTAATCCCCAATTCGCGCGTCGCGCCCAGAAAATGCACAAAGTCCCAATTGGAGGTGTGCGGCGCGGCGATCATGACGGCCTTATGGATGCCCGGCGCATGGTTGAACACGCGCCAGCCTTCCCGCCGGTAAAGGCCAAGGATTATATCGCGTGTCAGACGGGATAATAATCCGGGATGGGCCAGATCGGCGGGAAGGGCGTTCATAAAGACTTTCTATTCGGTTGCACCTTCTGCCTCTGCAACGGGGGCCGGAGCAGAGGGTTTAGGGCGCGGCTTCAAACGCTTGCCTATGGCCTGTCCCGCGCGCGAATTCCAGAGCATCCATAACAGGAACAGCAAGAGCGCCCAAGGCAGCAGCACGCCGATGGTCATCATGACAAAGCCGAGCATGGTCACAAAGGAGGTCACCGCCGCGCGCCAGCTATCCTTGAGCGGGGACGCGCCATCAAAGCCGGGGATCGTGCTACCGGTGCCATAATGGAAAGTCATCGGCGTGTTGGCGAGCGCCTCGGCGCTGTCCGCACGGCCTTGTGCTTCGCCCTGGAGCGCGCGGCGGATGTCGCTGATTTCGCCTTGAAGCCGCGCGCGTTCCGCGTCTTTGATGCCGGGGCGCTGAAGCTGTTTTTCAAGCTCGGCGATGCGGTCCTGTGCTTCGGCGCTGCGCACTTGCGATGCCTTGATAGCCGCGCCTTCGTCGACGCCGCTAATTTCGCTATCGACCAGCATCCCTTCGGCAGATGCCACAGCCGCGATGCCGTCCTTGCCGAACTGGCGCGCGATTTCGGGGGCGAGTTTGAATTGCAGCATGGCGCTCACCTCGTCGCCATCAACCACGGTATAGCGCAGCCCGGTAATGCGGCATTTGGCGATGCCCAATTTCTCGCACGCCGCCGCATGGCCCTCCTGCACCGCCATGATGCGGGCCGAAGGCAGGCGGAACGCATAGCGGTAATTGAACGCGACACCGGGCGCGGCGCTCACGGCTATATCGGGACCGGCACCCGAATCCGCCGCGGCATCGACCGCCATCGCCGTATCGGAACGGGCCTCATGCGCTTGTTGACCGCAGGCCGCGAGCGCGGTTGCGGCGAGCAATCCGGCGGCGGTGATGCGCGTCCATTGGGTGCGGCGACTATCGGGGAACATAGACATTTAAGCTTCTCCTCTCCTCGGGCGGACTCCCATCCAACCATCATTGAAAAGACATGTAAATATCGGGGGTATAAGGAGGTCCGGCGCGTCACGTGTGCCGGACCTCCGCTTTTGCATCAGGCGGCCGGGTTTTGCGTCGCTCCGGTTTTGCGCGGGGCAGTGAATTTGCGCACTACCCATATCATTAGGCCGACGAGCAACACCCAAGGCGCAAGCAGCGCGACGAGGCTCAGCATCGCGTTGAAACTGGAGCTGGCATAGCCCGCCGCGCCGTTTCCGGACGTGGCCTTATTGCCGAACCAGCTCACCGTCGATTGATAGGTGAAATGCACCGGCGTGCGCGCCAGTTTGGCGCGGGCATCGCTTTGGCTCTGGCGGCTGGCCTCGTTGAGCGCGCGTAGCTCGGCAATTTCCTGCGCAGTCCGCACCCGTTCGGGGGAGCCTGCGCGCTGGTTGCGGGCTTGCTGTTCCAGCCGCGCAATGTCGCGGTTGCGGGCGCTGATTTCCTGTGCGGCGCTATCGACCGCCTGCTTCACATTCTCGCTGCTGATTTCGCCATCGGCGAGGGTGCCGTCCGCCGCTTCGACCGCCGCCAAGGCGCTGGTGCCGAACATCGTAGCGACCGATGGTGCGATGAGGAAAGACATTTGCGCGCGCACCCCGCCCTCGCGGCTCTGGCGATAATCGACGCCGGTAATTTCGCACTGCGTCACGCCAAGGTCGGCGCACAGGCGGCTATGCTGTTCCTGCACCCCGCTGATCCGGTCGGCGGGGAGGGTGAAGCTATAGTCATGGCTGAACGCCACATTCGGCGCGGCGGTGCGGCTGATAACCGGCGGATGATGCGCGCCGGAGCGGGTTGTAGCGGGTGGTGGAGCGCCGGGGGACAAAGAGGCGCTGTCGGATGCGGAATTGGCCGTTTCGGCGGAATGGTCGACGGCGGAAGCTGCTATATCATCGCTCCGCCCATCGTCTTGAGGCGCGCAAGCGGTCAAGGCCAAAGCGCCGCACGCTGCGGAAAACCACAGTTTATTCATATCCTTAACTCCCATAAAACAGGTTATTTACGACACCAAAAAATAACTCTATTATTTTTGTAGAGATACCGAGTCGCAAAGAGGCCGTCAAGGGAGAATATAACATATCCTGTTTGTGGCGGATTTGAGCGGGGTCGCGGATGAAACACGGGTGAAATATGTCAGGGCGTCGGGGGGCTGACTGGTGAGGGGCGCGATCAGGCTCCCAAAACTGAGGACGAAACCGGGACTTCTTTGCCCGAATTTCGACACCGCTTTCGAAATACACGTCCACCGTCATTGCGAGGAGCGAAGCGACGAAGCAATCCAGAGCAGCATAAAGCAACACTGGATTGCCGCGCGTCTATCGGCGCTCGCAATGACGAACGTAGATGATATGCGTCGAGCCTGACCGACCAACCCCATCAAAGGAAGGCCAGCCCCTCCGCCTATTTCGGGGACACAATACTTAATTATCCCACCATCGTTCGAAGTTTCCGCTGGTCTGGTTGACGGTTGTTCATTGGAGTGGGGCGCTACAACCGATTGCGCAATGTCTCCGGGGCTAATTTTCACACTCCGTCATGCCCGACTTGATCGGGCATCCATCTCCCGAATTTGAAATTTAGAGGTTCGGAGATGGATTCCCGCGTTCGCGGGAATGACGAAGTGGAAAGGTATCGAAGCGCAGCGCTAAGGGAAAAGATGCGGCAGAGCCGCGCAAGGCTGCCCTATTTCGGGGACGCAATACTTAATTATTCCACCAGTGATGGATGGCCCCGCAAGTCTGATACAATAATTAAGTATTGTGTCCCCGAAATACCGAATAGGGAACGCCTCCGTCACCCGTTACACGCTTTTTCCCCTACCGCCCCTCGCCAAAGCGCGCATCGCTTGCTAATCGCTGTCACAAGAGCAAAAGGGGCGCCATGAGCGACAACGATACTACTGACATTCCGGGCGAGCTGCCCGATGATCCGTTCGATGCGATTGTCGAACATCCCTTCGATAGCGCGCTGTCGCAGCGCTATCTTGTCTATGCGATGTCGACCATTACCGCGCGGTCACTCCCTGACCTGCGCGATGGATTAAAGCCGGTCCACCGCCGCCTCCTCTGGGCGATGCGGCTCCTCAAGCTGGACCCCAGCCAAGGCTATAAAAAATGCGCGCGCGTGGTCGGCGACGTTATCGGTAAATATCACCCGCATGGCGATGCGTCGGTTTATGACGCGATGGTCCGCATGGCGCAGACCTTTTCGCTGCGCTATCCGCTGGTCGATGGACAGGGCAATTTCGGCAATATCGACGGCGATAATGCCGCAGCTTACCGTTACACCGAAGCCAAGCTCACCCGCGTCGCGATTGACCTCATGCAAGGCCTTGATGAAGGCACGGTCGATTTCCGCCCGACCTATAATGGCGAGGATGAAGAGCCGGAAATCATGCCGGGGCTGTTCCCCAATCTGCTCGCCAATGGCGCGAGCGGGATTGCGGTCGGCATGGCGACCAACATCCCGTCGCACAATGTCGCTGAAGTCATCGACGCGAGTTTGATGCTGCTCGAAAACCCCGCGACCGAGATCGACCAGTTGATGGAGGTGTTCCACGGTCCCGACTTCCCGACCGGCGGGCTTCTTGTCGATAGCCCCGCGATCATCAAACATGCCTACACCACCGGACGCGGCGCGTTCCGGGTGCGTGCGCGTTTTGGCGAGCAGGAAAAGGGGCAGGGCGCGGGAAGCTGGCAACTCGTCGTTACCGAAATCCCTTATCAGGTGCAAAAATCGAAGCTGATCGAACAGATTGCCCAGCTTATTGCCGACAAGAAATTGCCGATTCTTGAAGATGTGCGCGATGAATCGACCGAAGATGTCCGCATCGTCCTCGTCCCCAAAAGCCGCAATGTCGATCCGGAGATATTGAAGGAAAGCCTCTATCGCCTGACCGATTTGGAGGTGCGGTTTAACCTCAATCTCAACGTGCTCGACGCCGAACGCACCCCGCGCGTGATGGGCCTCAAGGAATTGCTCGGCGAGTGGCTCAAGCACCAGATCATCGTCATCAAGCGCCGCGCCGAACATCGGTTGGCGAAGATTGACGACCGGCTGGAATTGCTCGCGGGCTATATCATCGCCTTCCTCAATCTCGACCGCGTGATTGAAATCATCCGCACCGAAGACGAGCCCAAAGCGGTGATGATGGAAGAATTCCAGCTTACCGACCGGCAGGCCGAAGCGATCCTCAATATGCGGCTGCGTTCCTTGCGCAAGCTTGAGGAAATGGAATTGCGGCGCGAAAAAGAGGCGCTGGAAAAGGAACGCGACGAGCTGGTCAAACTGATCGACAGCGAAGCGCGCCAGCGCACGCGGTTGAAGCGCGACCTTGGCAAATTGCGCGAAACTTACGGGCCGGAGACGGAGCTTGGCCGCCGCCGCACCACGGTCGAGGAGCAAGGCCCCGCGCGCGAAATTTCCATCGAAGCCTTTATCGAGCGCGAGCCGGTTACGGTCATCATGTCACAGCGCGGCTGGATCCGCGCGATGAAGGGCCATGTGGACCTCTCCAAGCCTGATGATTTCAAGTTTAAGGAAGGCGATGGTCCCGCTTTTGCAGTCCATGCGCAGACCACCGACAAAATTCTCATCATCGTCGATAATGGCCGCATCTATACGATTGGCGCGGACAAACTGCCCGGCGGGCGCGGCTTTGGCGAGCCGGTGCGGCTGATGGTCGATATTGACGAGGCCGCCAAAATTGTCGCGATTGTGCCGGTGGTTGCAGGCGGCAAAATGCTGCTCGCCGCGTCCAACGGCAAAGGCTTTATCGCGAGCATGGCCGATGTCGTCGCCGAAACCCGAAAGGGGCGCGGCGTGATGAATTTGAAGCCCGGCGCGAAAGTGAAAGTCGTGCGCGTCGCTCCGCCTGCCGCCGCCAACGAAGAAGAACGGCGCGACCAATATGTCGCGGTCATCGGTGAAAATCGCAAGCTGGTGGTGTTCCCGCAAATCGAGATTCTGGAAATGGCCAAGGGGCAGGGCGTGACCTTGCAACGCTATAAGGATGGCGGCTTGTCCGACGCGATCTTCTTCCAGTTAAGCAAAGGCCTAAGCTGGAAAATGGGCGGCGAGACCGACCGGACCCGCACCGAAACCGACCTCACCCAATGGCGCGTCGCGCGCGGCGCCGGTGGCCGGATGCCGCCGACGGGTTTCCCGAGGAACAACCGGTTTGATTGAATAAAAATCCTCCCCGAGCTTGCTCGGGGAGGATTTTGGAATGGATGATGCTCTATCGTGTCCCCGCGTAGGCGGGGACCCAGTGTTTTCATACGCTGCGCTGTGTTGCTCTGGCCCCCCGCCTTCGCGGGGGAACATGTAGTGTTAGAAGCTAGGCGCTCTACTCCCCCGCCACCACAGCGTCGGCAATCGCCTCCACCCGCGCGTCATCGGGGAAGCCTTCCGCGACCCATTGCGCTTCGACCAGTTGCAGCAAGCGCGCGACTTCCGGCCCTTTGGCAATGCCGCGCGCGACGATTGCGCCGCCGCCTATCGGGAGCATCGGCACCGTCCAACCGGTCAAATCCGCCATCGCCTGCTCCAGCGCCGCGCCTTCGCCCTCGATCAGCCATAAATCGCGCGCGCCTTCGATGCCGAGCGCATGGGCGGCGGCGCGGGGATGACGCGTAAGCATATCACCCCCGGCCCCGCGCACCTTGACAATACGCTTGCGGATGATGTTCGATAATTTAAGCTTGGACGCTATCCCCCGCGCAACGTCCGCATCCTCCGGCAGAAACGCAATCAAGCGCCGCACCGCATCGGCCTCGACACCCATCGCCTGTTCATTCGCGACCAGCTTGGCGACCCGCGCAACGCTCTTGCTATCGGCTTCGGGGAGGACCGCGCGCCAGATGCGGCCTTCATCCATCAAGGTCAAAGTCGGCACCGGATCGGGGAGGGCGAGCAGTTTCAGCAACTCATCCGCCACCCGTTCGCGCGACAGGCCCATCATCCGGTCAGCATCGCGGGACACGGCTTCATAAGCCGCCGTATCAAGCGGTCCTTCACCGAAGCGCGCATGGAAGCGGAAATAGCGCAGGATGCGTAAATAATCCTCGGCAATGCGCTGCTGCGGTTCGCCGATAAACCGCACCCGCCGCGCTTCCAGATCGGCAAGGCCACCAAAATAATCGAAAATCTCGCCGGTCAGCGGGTCGGCATAAAGCGCGTTGATCGTGAAATCGCGGCGGCTCGCATCTTCCTTCCAATCGTCCGAAAAGGCGACGGTCGCGCGCCTGCCGTCGGTCGACACATCGCGGCGCAAGGTCGTGACCTCATAGATATGGTCGCGATAGACGATGGTGACGGTGCCGTGCGCGATGCCGGTCGGGATGACTTTTGCTCCCAAAGCTTCGGCGCGGCGCGTGACCTCTTCAGGCAGGAGCTGTGTTGCGAGATCGACATCCTCGCTCCTTATCCCCATCAACGTATCGCGCACCGCCCCGCCGACGATGCGCACCCGGCCTTCGCCCGCGCCCAACGCTTCGGCAAGCGTGCGGAAAGAGGCGGCGTCAAAGGCGGTAGAAGCGGGAAGTTTCATGCGGCCATGCTGTTCAACAAGGAAGGATTGTCGGCAAGCCCCAATTTTGCCCCCAAAGACACAATCATGCCCGCGGTCGCGCCCCAAATATATTCCTCGCTCCCCGCAATTTCGTAAAAGCAGCGCATCCGGCCCTTCCATTCAATCGTCTTGCGGCTGTGATTGGCGGGGTCGAACAATATATCGGCGGCGACTTCGAAGATGGTCGCAACCTCGGCTTCTTGCGGCACCAGCGGGAGGTCGGGGGGGATGACGCCGACGACCGGCACGACATGGAAACCGGTCCCGGTGAGATAGGGCGTGCTCGTTCCGACAAGCGTTGCGATATGGCGCGGCAGGCCGATTTCCTCGTCGGCTTCGCGCAAGGCGGCGGCGTAAATATCGGCATCGTCGGGGTCGACGCGCCCGCCGGGGAAGGCGACTTGGCCTGCATGGTTGGTCAAATGTTCGGTGCGGCGGGTCAAGAGCACGGTAGGGCGCGGGCGGTCCACGAACGCGACCAGCACAGCGGCCTCGCGCGGGTCATGGTCGAACAGGTCGGGCGTCACGCCTTCATCGGCATCACGCATGTCGGGCGGAGCAGGGTCGGCCAGCAAGGCGGCCAACCGGTCGACAAGCGGTGCGGTCATGCCGCCGGAACCAAGGGAAAACGCGCGCCATCGCTCCACACCGACAGCGGTTCTTCGCCATCGCCGATCGCCATTTCGGCGAGTTCATAATAAAGCGGGCGCGCGATGAGCGCCTCCAACCCCTTGCCGATTTCCCCGCGCACATGGAGATAGGGACGCGGGCCATCTGTATTTTCGGGGGCCGCGCCTTCGGAAAAGCGCAGCGGATGATCGGGGCCGGCCACCACCACCTCATCGGTGTTGAGCCGGAAGGCTAGGCGGCGCGCAGGCCCTTCGCCCTCGCTCTTCAATTCGACCGCAACAAACGGGGCATCTTCGACGATGATGTCGAGCTTTTCCACCGGCGTCACCAGCACATAGCCGCCATCGCCTTCGCGCCGCAGCACGGTAGAAAATAGCCGCACCATCGCCGCGCGGCCAATCGGTGATCCCTGGTAAAACCATGTCCCGTCGCGCGCGATCCGCATATCGCTATCGCCGCAGCGTTCGGGATTCCATTTCTCCACCGGCGGCAAACGCTTATCCGCCACCGCCTGCGCAATGTCGGCAAGCGATGCGGTTGCAAGATCAGGCGGCGGGGGCTGGATCGGTTCGGCCATAAGCGCGCGACGATAGGCAGGCTCTGCGCATAAGGGAAGGGGGCGGGCGCGTTTCTTTTATGCGTCCGCCCGACGAACGATAGACGCTTGACGGGTAGGAAAATCGCTGATGGGCTTGGCTGGTGATAATGCGGTTGGACGAGGAGAGGCGGATGATTGTGGCAGGCAACAGGTCGGATTTTGACCGCTCCGTTTTGGTGCCAAAAGCTGTAGGAGAAAATTTGCCCTTTTGCCTGAACTTTGCGAAGTTAAGGAGGTGTTTTTGGCGGAATTCTGCCAAAAATATAAATTATGTTGGAAATGGCGGAAATCTGCGGAATTGCGGAAGAGCGGTTGTCCGGATCAAACTGTTTCCATCCGTCATTGCGAGGAGCGAAGCGACGCGGCAATCCAGAGCAGCGTTACGCAACACTGGATTGCTTTGCTTTTACGTTTCACCGCTAGCCCTGAGCTTGTCGGGGCCGAAGGCGACCGTAGGTCAACGGCGTCCATCGGCCTTGCGCTCGCTTTATACCCGCCCTTCGACAGGCTCAGGGCTAACGGTATGGAGGGGATCAGGCTCAGCACTAGCGGGTTGGACGGGGACAGGCTCAGCACTAGCGGGATGGAGGGGGCCAGTCTGAAGATCGCGGAATATGACCTAAATCCGCGGCCCCAACACCCCCTCCCGCGCAATCGCTTCACCGCGCACGGCCTTGGCCAGCAAGCGGTGGCGTTCGACCGGACCCGGCACTTCCCACGCGCCGGTTTCTTCCGCGCTGAACCCGAAAAAGCGGTGATAATAATCGGGATCGCCGATCATCATCAGCGGGCCATCTGCTTGGGTTTTGGCGGCTTCAAGCGTTGCGTCCATCAGCGCTTTGCCGATGCCCTTGCTCTGCACATCGGGCGCAACCGCGACGGGGCCGACCAGTATAAGCGGCTGCACCAGCGCGCCTTGCCCGTCAAACAGCCCGCACGGCCAGCATTGGATCGTGCCAAGCAACGTGCCATCCTCGCTGACCATCGCAAAGCTCAACCCCGCAATCGCCTCGGTCCCGGCCCGCAATTTATAAGCTGTGCGCCCGTGCCGGTCCGTCCCGAAAGCCGCATCGAGCAGCGTTTCGACCGCGTGCGGGGCAATCCGGCTGAGCGGAACCATGGTGACGGCCTCTGGCTCTACGGGCTCTGGCTTCATCGCTGCGGGGAAATCCTTTATGGTTGGCCTTTGGGGTCGCTTGGTTTAAGGGCCGCGCATTATGGGCGCTGCGGCGTTTTGTCGAGTTTTTTGGGGTCTAGGATGCAAGACAGTCTGTTTCTGGAAGTCAGCGATGTTGAAGTGGATGTGCTGACCGGCATTTATTCGGAAGAAACCCACTTGCCGCAGCCGTTGCGCATCTCGATCCGCGCCGAAATGAAAATGGCGGACCATTATGATCCCGCGACTCCGCTCAGCGCGTCGAAAAATTATATGCACCTCAAACACGCCGCGACCGATGCCATCCCCAAAGATGTGCATTTCACGCTGATCGAAGCGGTCGCCGACCATATTATCGGAACGATATTGCTTCAGGATGACAAGGTGCTGTCGGTCGAGGTCAAGATCGTCAAACTGGCGATTGCCGAAGCGGGCGAGTCGATCGGCATCACGATGAAAAGAGTGCGCCAATGAGCGGCAAAGTCGCGCTGGTGACGGGGGGCTTGCACCGTGTCGGTGCCACGATTGCCGCCCGTCTGGCGCGAGAGGGATATAGGCTTGCGCTGCACGGACGCAGCGAGGGCGCGCCCGATGCGGCGTTAGCGCAGGCTTTGGCCGAAACCGGCGTTGCGGCTCAAATTTTTACCGCCGATCTGGCCGATGCGGCGGATGTGGCGGCCTTGGTGCCGAACGTCGCCGCGCATTTTGGCCGCGCGCCGGATGTGCTTGTCAATAATGCCTCGCTGTTCGGGCAAGGCGGGTGGGAGACGCTGACCGCGGAGAGCCTCGCGCTCCATTATCAGGTTAATTGCGCCGCACCGGTGATGCTCGCCAAGGCTGTGGTGGAAGCGGCGGGGGACCGCCAAATTCCGGCCATCGTCCATATCCTCGACCAGCGCGTGATGAACCCGCCCGCCGACCAGACGGCCTATACACTGTCCAAACAAGCCTTGTGGCAAGCCACGCGCACGCTGGCGGTCGCGTTCGGGGCCAAGGCGCGGGTCAATGCGGTGGCGCCCGGCATGACCTTGCCGACGGAAGATTTCACCGCAGGGCAGATGGAGCGGCTGGCGAGCGATATGCCGTTGGGCCTACTGCCGACGCCGGAGCAGATTGCCGATGCGGTGGCTTATCTGGCGGGGGCGGAGGCGACCAGCGGGCAGACAATATTCGTCGACGGCGGCGCGCATCTGACCGCGTTCCGCCGCGACTTTTTGTTTATGGAGCGGTGATTATTTACCCTTCGTCATGCCCGCGAAAGCGGGGCGTATATTTTTACCCCTCGTCATGCCCGACTTGATCGGGCATCCATCTCCCGAACTTGAAATTTAAAGGTCCGGAGATGGATTCCCGCTTTCGCGGGAATGACGATGGGAAAAGGAACGGGTGCGTTACGCCCCCTATTTCTTCAACCCGATCTCCTTAAGCCGCTGTTGCAGGAAATCATCCGCCAGCAAAGGTTCGGGATAGAGGTCCGGATGGTCCGCATCCACACAGCTTTCCAGCGTTTCAATCGGAAAATCGCTGGGCAAATGCATGAAGAAGGGCATCGAATAGCGCGCATGGCCTTTGCGGCCTTCATCCGGATTGCGCACGCGGTGGATGGTCGAGGGCAAGCGGTTATTGGTGAGCCGCTCCAGCATATCTCCGACATTGACCGCAAGCCCGCCCGGCGGCGGCGATACGGGGAGCCATTCGCCGCTCTTGTCGATAATTTCGAGGCCCGCTTCTTCTGCTCCCAACAGCATGGTGATGAGGTTGATGTCGCCATGGGCTTCGGCGCGGATGCCCGGCGCATTTTCATCGACCGGCGGATAATGGAGGAGGCGCAGCACGCTATTGCCTTCGCGCGAAGAGCGTTCGAAAAATTCCGGATCAAGGCCCAGATAAATGGCAATGGCGCGCAGCAATTTCGCGCCGGTCCGGTCAAATTGCGCATAAAGGGTTTCAAACACCGCGCGGAAATCTTCCGGATAATCGGGCCAGATATTGCCGGGCGTCGACGGCTTTAACGGATGGTCCTCCGGCAAATCGCGGCCGACATGCCAGAATTCCTTCTGGTCGACATATTTGGCATCCTTGGCAATTTCGGTGCCATAAGGCGTATAGCCCCGCGCGCCGCCGATTGCGCGCGCATCATAACGCATCTTGGCGTCGGTGCCTTGCGCAAAAAATTCCTGCGCAGCCGTCCAGGCGCGGGCGACCAGATCGGCGTCAAGACCATGGTCCTTGACCATCGCAAAGCCATAACGTTCAAAACTTTCCCCGAAAGCCTTGGCAAATGCGGCTTCATCCTGCGCCATCGAAATCAAAGCAACTGCGTTCATCATCATATCCTGTCGAGCGGGCCGTCTTGTAACGACTCTGTCCATATGGCCAGCATTAGCCCCTTGCCAACAAAGGGGGTAGGGTAAATGATAAAGATCAAAGACGAAAGGAAACGGGCGATGCGGCACTGGCTGATGAAAAGCGAACCGGATTGTTATGGCTGGGACCATCTGGTCGCCAAGGGTGAAGATATGTGGGAAGGCGTGCGCAACCATAGCGCATCCAAGAACCTGTCCGAAATGCAGCCCGGTGACGAGGTGTTATTCTATCATAGCCGACAGGGCTTGGAGGCGGTCGGGATTATGGAGGTTTCCAGCGAACCGTTCCGCGACCCTACGTCCGGGGACGGCAAATGGTGGACGGTGAAGGTCAAGCCCAAGCGGAAATTGAAACAGCCCGTGACCTTGCAACAGATGAAAGCCGATGAACGGCTTAAGGATTTTGTGATGTTGCGCCAAGGCAGGCTGTCGGTGGTGCCGGTGAGTGACGCCGAATGGGCCGCGATACTGGATATGGCGGGGGAGTGAGCGAGGGAAGGGCCTTAAATATCCCCTCCCGTTTACGGGAGGGGCAATGAAGCCTTAATGAGCGCAAGCGAATTTAGGCGCGTGGGGTGGGCAGAGGTGTAGGCTGTTCTTCCATTGACAGACCCACCCCCAGCCCCTCCCGCAGGCGGGAGGGGAGATTTATGTCACCCCCGGCCCAGTAAACGGGAGCTGAGAAGGTTTATTCCCCAAACCGGTGCTTCACCAACGTCTCGAACCGCTCATGGGTTTGCGGTTTCACGAACAGCGCAACCACCTCCGGATGCGCGGCGCGGACTTTATTTTCGATGTCCTCGACAATCGCCTCGATTTGCGGGGTGGTCAGGTCGTCGTCAAATTCGATGTTGAGGCCGACGGTGGACTGGTTGGGAGAAAGCTGGGCGGTGAGGGCGCTGTTGGCGCGGATGACGCCGGGCGCCCCCTCCGCGATGCGCTGGACCGCCGCGACAAGATCCGGCGGCGCGCGTTCGCCGATGAGGAGGCTTTTGCTTTCGACCGCGAGCAGCCCTGCGGTAATCGCCAGCACCAGCCCGATCATCACCGACGCGATGCCGTCAAACACCGGCATATCGAATGTATCGGCAATGAAAATCCCGGCGGCGGCGAGCAAAATGCCGATAAGCGCGGCGCTGTCTTCGAACAATACCATGAAGGCGGGCGGGTCTTTGCTCTGGCGGAAGGCTTGCCAGAAGGGCGTCGTCCCGCGCGCTTTTTCAAACCCGCGCCACGCGACCCACCAAGACGCGCCTTCAAACAGGAAGGAGAGGCCAAGGACGACATAGCTCACCATCACCTGCCGCACGGGTTCGGGATTGATGATGTGGTGGATGCCCTGATAGAGCGACACGCCCGCGCCGAGGCCGAACAGCGCCAGCGCGACGATGAAGCTCCAGAAATAAAGCTCGCGGCCATAGCCGAACGGATGGACCAGATTGGGGCGTCGCTCGGCCTGCCGGTATCCGAACAGCAACAGCGCCTCGTTACCGGTATCGACGAGCGAGTGGACCGCCTCGCTGAACATCGCCGAGCTGCCGGTAATGATGGCCGCCGCAAGCTTGGTGCAAGCGACGGCCAGATTTCCCGCCAAGGCTGCATAAACAGTCAGCTTTGACGAGTGCATATTGAGCCAGCCTCAGGCCGCTTCGCGCTTGCCGCGGTCGGCCATTTCCTGATTGAGCATTTCAGCCAACAGGAAAGCGAGTTCCAGACTTTGCGCTGCGTTCAAGCGCGGGTCGCAATGGGTGTGGTAACGGTCGGACAGGCCTTCATCGGTGATCGCAATCGCGCCGCCCGTGCATTCCGTCACATTCTGTCCGGTCATTTCGGCATGGATGCCGCCCGCAAACGTGCCTTCTGCGCGATGCACCGCGAAGAAGCCGCGCACTTCGGCAAGGATACGTTCGAACGGACGCGTCTTGTAGCCGCTTGCCGCCTTGATGACATTGCCGTGCATCGGGTCGCATGACCACACCACCGGATGCCCTTCGGCCTTGACCGCGCGGACGAGCTTGGGCAGCCCCGCTTCAATCTTGTCATGGCCATAGCGGGTGATGAGCGTCATCCGCCCTGCGGTGCGCGACGGGTTCAGCGTATCGAGGATACGCAGCAACTCGTCCGGCTCAAGGCTGGGGCCGCACTTCATGCCAATCGGATTGCCGATGCCGCGCAGATATTCGATATGCGCCGAGCCTTCAAAGCGGGTGCGGTCGCCAATCCACAACATATGCGCGGAAGTATCATACCAGTCGCCGGTGAGGCTGTCCTGACGGGTGAGCGCCTGCTCATAAGGGAGCAGCAAGGCTTCATGGCTGGTATAGAAGGTCGTCGCCTTGATCTGCGGCACGGTTTCGGGATTGATTCCGCACGCTTCCATGAAGGACAAGGCTTCCCCGATACGGTCGGCCATTTCGCTATATTTTTTCGCCCAGGGGCTGCGGCCCATAAAGTCATGGGTCCAAGCATGGACCTGGTGGAGGTTCGCATAACCGCCATTGGAAAAAGCGCGCAGCAGATTGAGCGTTGCCGCCGCTTGACTGTAAGCGCGCACCATGCGTTGCGGGTCCGGCTCGCGCCCTTTTTCTTCAAACGCAATATCGTTGATAATGTCGCCGCGATAGCTGGGGAGCGACACGCCGCCCACCTCTTCAAAATCCGCCGAACGCGGCTTCGCGAATTGGCCCGCCATGCGCCCGACTTTGACCACGGGAAGCTTTGACGCATAGGTCAGCACCACCGCCATTTGCAAAATCACGCGGAATGTGTCGCGGATATTGTTCGGGTGAAACTCGGCAAAGCTTTCGGCACAGTCGCCGCCCTGGAGGAGAAAGCCTTTGCCCTCGACCACTTGGGCAAGGTCGGCGGTAAGGTTGCGCGCTTCCCCTGCAAACACCAGCGGCGGGTAGTTCTGCAATTCATTTTCCGCCGCTTCGAGCGCAGCCGGATCGCGATAGGTCGGCATTTGCCGGCCTTCATGCTCTCTCCAGCTCGTCGGGGTCCAGTTCGCCGCCACCGTGTGTCACTCCTTACTTCTGTCAATCCATGTTCATCATATATGGGCTAGGTTTATGCCGCAATGCAACATAAGGGCCGATTTTATGAGGAGGACGCCTTGGAACCGAAACGCGGCGCGCGCAAGCGATAGCGTGCATGGAACTGCTTTTTCGCACGATAGTTGCGCTATCCGGTAATGTTAATGCGCGTCCGTGAAATTTTGCGTTGATACAATTATCCACCCTGTTGGGGACAATTTTGATACATTTTATAGCTAGTTCGACAGCTTGAAATTGAAACAGGCAAGAAGAAAGATCAGGCTTTGACCTTACATGTTTCCAAACCGAAATTTGCGCATCTTGGGTGCGGCGTGGCACTAGTCGCGCTGTTGGGCGCAACGCCCGCACTGGCGCAAAGCGCGCAGAACGCTGCGCCTGTAGCGCCTGCTGTCCCCGCCCAGAGCGCTCCCGCGCCGGCCCCTGCACCAGACTCTGCGCCCGCCGCCCCGCAAGCCGATGCGCCGCAAAGCGATGCGCAGGATGACGATACGCAGGAAAGCGGCGACATCACCGTTGATGGTGCAGTGCAGGATGAAAGTGACCCTGACGCGCCCGCGGGTGATGACGTAGAAGATACCGCTGACGGCGATGCGATCATCGTGGTCGGGCGCACATCGGCAGGCTCGCTTATCTCCGATACGCCTGCCGAACAGGTGCTGGATGCCGAAACCATCCAGGGCTATGGCGCGTCTTCGATTGACGAATTGCTCGATGCCACCGCCTCGCTCACCCAATCGGGGCGCGGGTCGGGCCGTCCGGTGGTGCTGGTCAATGGTCGCCGCGTGTCGAGCTTCCGCGAGATCCGCAATATCCCGCCCGAAGCCATCGACAAGATGGAAGTCTATCCCGAAGAAGTCGCGGTATCGCAAGGCTATAAGCCCGACCAGCGCGTGGTGAACTTCATCCTCAAAAAGAATTTCCGCGCGGTGACGGTCGAGGCCGAATATGGCCAGCCGACCGCAGGCGGCTTTTCCGCGCAGGAACTGGAAGCGAGCCTGCTGCGCATCGAAAGCAATGGTCGCACCAACATCACCGGCGAAGTGAAGCGTGCGACGCCCTTATGGGAAAGCGACCGCGATATTGCCTATCGCATCGACCCGACTCAGGCCTTGCCGCCCGGCACCACGCCCGCCGATTTCAACACGCTGCGCTCCGAAACGCTGGAAGCCAAGCTTGAAGGCACGCTGCAGCGCTATCTGACCGACGATATTTCGGGTTCGCTCAACCTGTCCTACGAACTGTCCAACAGCAAAGGCGCGAACGGCCCGACCGGCTATTGGGCGGACGATAGCATGTCCTGCGCCAACCCGTCGGCCTTGCTGTGCGATGGCCGCATCGACACCGAAAACCGCAGCCGCACTTTCCATGCCGGCACCGGCTTTAACGGCGATATTGGCCGCTGGCGCTGGAATTTTTCAGCCAATCATGACCGCACCAACACGACCAGCCTAGTCGACCAATGTGTGCTGGAAGAAGGCGCGGATGGCCTGCGTCGCTGTGCCACGGTCGATGCCGAGCAGGATGAGTCCCGGGGCCAAGATGTATCGACCGACGCGACCGCCGTGTTCAATGGCCCGCTGTTCGACCTTCCCGCAGGCCGCGTCCGCGCGAGCCTCACCACCGGCTTTGTCGCGCGCGATTATGAAGGCTGGAGCAACCGGCGCGGCACCTTCAGCAGCACCGATTTGAAGCGTCAGGAAGGCAATGTGCTGGCGAGCATCGAAGTGCCGATTGCCGACGCGGACAGCGATGTGCTGCCCTTCCTTGGCCGCCTCTCCTTGAACGCCAATGCGGGCTATAATCATGTGTCCGATTTTGGCGGGCTGACCAGTTGGGGCACGGGGCTGAATTGGTCGCCGTCCGGCCGCTTGAACCTGTCCGCTTCGATCGCGATTGACGAAGGGGCGCCTTCCATGTCGCAGCTTGGTTCGCCGGTTGTGAATAATCCCAACCGCACCGTCTATGACTTCCAGACCGGCCAGACCGTGCTGGTCAATTCGATCAGCGGCGGTAATCCGGACCTGCTTTCGCAAAAGAAGCGCGAATGGAAGCTGGCGCTCAATTATAATCTGCCCTGGGTCGATAATCTGCGGTTTAGCGCCAATTATTATAACAACCATATGGATGACCCTATTGGCTCGTTGCCTTTGTTGACGCCAGAGGTGGAAGCGGCTTTCCCCGACCGGATTATTCGTGATGCGGACGGCAATCTTGTCGAAATCGACAATCGCCCGCTCAATTATGACAGCCGAGATAATAGCAATATCCGATATGGCTTCACTTTCTTCAAATCCTTTGGCCAGCAAGAGCGCGGGCGCGGGGAAGGGCGTGGAGAAGGACGCGGGGGGCGCGGCCAAGGCGGTGTGCGTAGCGGCGGCGAAGGCGGACCTCCGCCCGGGGCCAATGCCGGAGGTCGTGGCGGTGGCGGTCCGCGTGGTGGCGGCGGACGTGGCGGCATGGGCGGCGGTTCTGGGGGCCGCTGGAACCTGTCCTTGTTCCACACCATCCGCCTGACCGATACGATTGATATGGGGCCGGGCTTGCCCAAGCTTGACCTGCTCGATGGCAGCGCCACCGGTAGCAGCGGCGGCACCGCGCGCCACCAGCTCGACCTTGATGCGGGCTGGTTCTACAAAGGCTTCGGGATTCGCGGCAACGCCAAATATCAAAGCGCGACGAGAGCGGAAGGCGATAGCATCAACGACCAGTTGCGCTTTGGCGAATTGCTGACCTTCAACCTGTCGGCCTTTATGAATTTCGACCAGCAGCCCAAATTGGTCGAAGCGGTGCCGTTCCTCAAAGGCAGCCGTCTGCGCCTGTCGGTCAATAATGTGACCAATGCGATCCAGACGGTCAAAAACCGCGAAGGCGATGTGCCGCTGACCTACCAGCCCGGCTATCTAGACCCGCGCGGGCGTTATGTGGAAATCAGCTTCCGCAAAATGTTCTGATCTGTCGTTATGAAAACCAGCCAGCCGGGTGACGGAAACAAGCGCCGTCACCCGGTTTTTATGTGGGGGCGGTGATGGGCCAAGGAAGGCGATCTGTCACGCCCTTCCGTTCGTCTTGGATAGCAGCAAAGCGATGTATCGAAGAGGAAGCCTAAACCGGTCCTTCGATACACCGCTTCGCCATATGGCGAAGCGGCACTCAGGACGAACGGGTAGAGCGAATGGAGGGAAATTCCTGCCATTTTGCGTAACACTCCCCCTCCGTTCGCTCTGAGTAGGCACGTTAGTGCCGTATCGAAGAGCTTGGTTGAAACCGGTGCTTCGATACGGGTTCTGCGAACCCTACTCAGCACGAACGGAAGTTGTAATTTTCGGTCCTGATTACCTGGCCCGATTTCAGGTCTTAATTTTCTCGCCTAGATTCTATCCGCGCGCTGCTCCAATATCCTGCTTCTCTGCGCCCTCTGCGCCTCTGCGTGAACCTCTTTCGAAAAACTTCGCGCCCCGCGCCTCCGCGTGAATTCTCTTAAACCCCATGCAAACCCGATACGCCTTCAATCCTCCACCCAATTGCCGTGGAAGCCCGGCGGGATGTGGTGGGGGAGGTGGATGATGGCTTGGGGCGGGTTTTCGAAATTTTGCGCGTCGAGGATCATGAGGTCGGTGGTCGCCTTGTTCGCATCCACCACCAGCCCGATCAGCCAGCCTTCATCCTCTGCCGCCTGTGCGTGCGAAGGCACGAACACAAATTCGCCGGGATGGCGCGCGGGGCCGAAGTCGGTCACTTGCTTGCTGCCCGCCACCAGATCCTGCTTGATCAGCCGGGTATCATTGATGAGGCCCGCTTGGTCATTATCCATCGCGACGGTGTAGAGATAGCGATAGGGCGCGCCTGTGCGCCGCTCGTCATAGCGCGGAAATTCCTGTCCGTCGCTATCCAGCACGGTGCGCAGGATGCTGCGGCTGGCCGGGTCGAAGGTCCAGCGTTCAAGGCTGGTTTTCGATTCATCGGGGCCGTTGGTGATGCGGTCGAACAAATGGTCATGGACTACCACATCGACCTGTGTGCGCCCTTGTTCGTCTTCAAACGCATTGCCGGTGTGGAAGATATAGCAAGGCGCGACATCATACCAGATGATGCTCTCCCCCGGCGCGTTCCGCCCCAACAGCCCGACGCGCGGTTTGTGCTGCGGGTTCCAGCGATAGGGGAAATTCCGTCCGCCCAGCATCGCTTTTAACGAAAAGGTTATCGGAAGGTCGAACAGCAGCACATGATGCGGCGTAATCTGGCAATCATGGATCGACGGGCCATGCGCGACCTTGATGGCTTCTTCGCGCACAACATGAGCGTTCCGGTCCAGCACGACATGCCACACTCGGTCCATAATCCCGCCGCGATAGCATATGGCGTGCGCTTCGCCGGTGTGCGGGTCGATATGCGGATGGGCGGAAAAGGCATTTTCCAGCCCGCCGTCAAACGGATTATGCGCGATGGTTTCGAGTGTATCGCTCATTTCCACAGGCACGCTGCCCGCTTCGGATAGCGCCCATATCCGGTCGCCCAAGCGCAGAATATTGGTGTTGACCACCTCGTTCGGACCGCGCGGACCGGGGAGGGGCGCCTCGCCCAAAGCCTGCGACACAGCGGTCGAGCGCACCCAACGGTTGCGATACCATAAAGCCTTGCCATGCTTGATGCGGACGCCATGCGCCATGCCGTCGCCGGTAAACCAATGATAATTTTTGGGATTGGGCGGGCGCACCGGATTGGGACCGATGCGCAAATAGCGACCGGCGAGCGTCGGCGGGATGGTTCCGGTGACGGATAGCGCCTCTAAAGTCACCTCTTCCTCCATCCTTTTGTGGAGGCCTTCCAGATAGGGATGCGGGCCGTCAGGCATCGGGCGCAGCGCGCTCGTCACCCGCCCTATGGCCGCCAAAGTCTTGCCCACACGGCTTCGGATGTTGCGCTCGCGTTCGGTAAGGGACATGATAGTCTTCCTTTTTTCCGCAATATGGACCGATTCCCGCCAACTGCCATGCGAGGGCAGCAAGGGCGTAAACCTGTTTTAAGGTGCCGTGATGATTGATAATGATAACAGTGTCAACATTGAAGTGATGAAGCGCCGCCCCCGCGCTGCCAAATCAAGCTATCATCACGGCGATTTGCGCGCGGCGGCGCTCGAAGAAGGGTTGCGCCAGCTTGAACATTCGAGCGTTGAACAATTGTCCTTGCGGGAAATTGCGCGCAAGGTGGGCGTGAGCGCGACCGCACTTTACCGCCATTTTCCGGACAAGGATGCGCTGATGGGGGCGATCGCCTCGCGCGGCTTTGAAATGCTCGCCGAAGCGCAGGCCGATGCGATGGAGGGGCTTGAACCGCAAGCCGCTTTTGCAGCATCGGGCCGCGCTTATGTGCGCTTTGCGATTGCCAAGCCGTCCTTGTTCCGCATGATTTTCTCTTGCGCGGTGAACCAGACCCACCCGTTTGAAACCCCGCCCGATGACAGCGCGGCGGGGCTGCTCATCCAGAATATCGCGGTGCTGCTGGGTCCGGAGGCGAGCGAGGAGGTGCGGCTGGTCGCGGCGATGCGCGCTTGGGCGCTGGTGCATGGGCTTGCGATGCTGATCCTCGACGGGCAGGTGCGGCTCACCGACATTGATGCGCTGATCGAAAAAGTAATTCCAAGCGGCTGTGCGGACTGGTTGTTGCTGGCCAACAGTCTGGACGGCGGCAAGGCCCGCAAGCCGCCTGCGAAAACCGGTTAAGCCGTGTCGAACAGCGAGGCCAATTGCTCGATCATCGTGCCGCCAAGCTGCTCTGCATCCATGATTGTCACCGCGCGCGCATACCAGCGCGTCACATCATGACCTATGCCGATGGCGATTAGTTCGACCGGCGATTTTTTCTCGATCCAGCCAATCACCTCGCGCAAATGCTGGTTCAGATAATTGCCGTTATTGACCGATTGCGTGCTGTCATCGACCGGTGCGCCGTCCGAAATCACCATGAGGATGCGGCGGTCTTCGGGGCGGTGGACGATGCGGTTATGCGCCCACAGCAAGGCTTCGCCGTCGATATTTTCCTTCAATAACCCTTCGCGCATCATCAGGCCCAATGAGCGGCGCGCGCGGCGGTACGGCTCGTCGGCCTTTTTATAGATGATATGGCGCAGGTCGTTCAAACGCCCCGGATTGGGCGTGCGGCCGGCGGCAAGCCAATCCTCGCGGCTGTTCCCGCCCTTCCAGGTGCGCGTGGTAAAGCCCAAAATCTCGGTCTTGACCCCGCAGCGTTCTAATGTGCGCGCCAATATATCGGCGGAAATGGCCGCAATGCCGATGGGCCGCCCGCGCATCGAACCGCTATTGTCGATAAGGATCGTCACCACCGTATCGCGGAAATCGGTGTCGCGCTCGATCTTGTAGCTGAGATTATGCGCCGGATTGATGACGACGCGCGCAAGCCGGGCGGGGTCGAGCAAGCCTTCTTCCTGATCGAAATCCCATGCGCGGTTTTGCTGTGCCATCAAGCGGCGCTGGAGCCGGTTGGCAAGCTTGGTCACCGCCCCTTGCAAATTCGCCATCTGGAGGTCCAAAAAGCCGCGCAACCGGGTTAATTCTTCCTCGTCGCACAGGTCGGTCGCCTCGACCACCTCGTCATATTTTTCGGTCCAGATTTTATAGTCGAAATTGGGGATGTCGCCATAAGGGCGGTTGGGCCGGACGGGCATCATCCCGTCATCGTCAAAATCCTGCGAGTCCGCGTCCGCTTCGCCATCGGCATCTTCGGCGGACGGGTCGCTGTCGCCATCATCGGCGTCATCGCCTTCCATATCGGCGCGCGCGTCGGTTTGCTGGCTGTCGCCCGACTGTTCACTCTCGTCGCCTTGGTCTTGTTCTTGCTCGGCGTCCTGCTCTTCCTCGGCCTCGTCCGGCTCCATTTCCTCTTCAGGCGCGACTTCGCCTTGGGTGAGATCCAGATCAGCGAGCAATTTGCCGACCAGCCCTTGGAACGCGGCCTGATCATCGAGCGCCAGCGCCAGCGCGTCGAGGTCGCCGCCTGCCTTATCCTCGATCCAGTCGCGCACGAGGTCTAGACCTTTGACTGCGCTTTCGGGCGGCTCCGCCCCCGTCAGCCTTTGCCGCGCGAGCAATTCAAGCGCGGATTGCAGCGGCACTTCTTCGGCATGTTGCGCGCGCGCGATGGGGTCGGAGCGCATCCGCATGACCATCGCGGCATCAAGGTTGCGCGCGACGCCTTCCATGCTGCGCGCGCCCAAAGCTTCGACGCGGGCATTTTCGATCGCGTCAAACACTGCGCCTGCAACCGGATCGGACGGGCGGTGGGCGGCGTGGAGGCTTGTATCATGGTGCCGCAATTTGAGCGCCATACTGTCGGAAAAGCCGCGCGCTTCGGCGACCTGATCCTTAGGCAAGACCCGCCCCGGCATCGGCACGCGGAAATGTTTGTTCGACGCACCCGGCGCATCGGCGGTAAACGCAATCTCGACTTCCGGCTCGCGCGCAACCGCTCTTGCCGCCGAGGTGAGGGCGGTCTTGAAATCATCGAGAGGCGAGCGCGATGTCATAACCTCCCCCCGATGCCAGCGCGCAGCCGCTTTGCCAAGCCTTGATGCGCGCGAAAAGGCGCAGCGCACCGCAACCGCATTGAACATGGTGCGATAATTTGCATAGTCATGGGCCTTCCCGACGCAGTCATAAGGAATAGATCATGCCCCACCGCCGTCCCTCAACCTTTATCCTGATGGCGCTGACGGGGGCCGCATTGGCGCTGTCTGCATGTAAGAAGCCGGACGACGGGGCGCCTCAACAAGGCGCGACGGACGATGAAAGCGTCGTGCGCGTGAAGCAGGAAATCGCCGGAGAACGCTGGTCGCTGTCCCCCAAAGAGGCGGGCAAGGAGGAAAGTTTCCAAGGCTCCGCTTTGCTCGTCATGGCCGATGCGTCCAATGATAATGACATGAAATTCGAAAAATCGCGGCTGAATATCCGCTGTCCGGCAAGCTGGGGCGGGGAGAAAAATGCGCGCTGGCAGGCCAGCATCGACCTGCCGTTCGAGGTCGCCTATGACAGCGCCCCTGACAATCGCGGCACGATGACTGTCGAGGTGGACGATAAAAAATTCGACGCAACGCAATTTTCGCGCTCCAGCTTCAATATCCTGCCCGAACAGGCCGAAGCGTTTCGCGATGCGGTATTGGGGGGCACGTCGATAACCTTTTCGATTAAGACGATTGACGGCGAAAGCGGCTCCTCCACATCGGGCCTGACCGGCACCGACGAGGTCAAACATTATTTCGCCGAAAATTGCGGGCTGCAAGATGGAGCGTCCACCAGCGCAAAGACCGAATAGTCATTCGCTCTCGACAATTGTGAGCGAGCCATTACACGCAAACTTAACCCTTTTTTTGACGCTCAAGGAGCCCAACCCTTTATGCCCTCCGGTCTAGCTGCCCTCCTCGATGATGTTGCAACCATTGCCAAATTAGCCGCCGCATCGGTCGATGATATAGGCGCGGCCGCTGGCAAAGCGAGCGCCAAGGCGGCGGGCGTGGTTATCGACGACGCAGCCGTGACGCCGCGCTATGTGACGGGCTTCACGCCGCAGCGCGAACTGCCGATCATCTGGAAAATCGCCAAGGGCTCGGCCAAGAATAAATTATTATTCATCTTGCCCGCGGCCTTGTTGTTAAGCGCGTTTCTGCCTTGGGCGATTACGCCGATCCTGATGGTTGGCGGGGCCTATCTCTGCTTTGAAGGCGCGGAAAAGCTTTACGAACATTTCTTCCACCATGACAATGCCTCGCTGGAGGAGGAAGCCGAACAGTTGAGCGCGGCGGACCATGAGGCCAAGATGGTCGCGGGCGCGATCCGCACCGACCTCATCCTGTCCGCAGAAATTATGGCGATTGCGCTGAACGAGGTCGCCGACCAGAATATCTGGATGCAGGCAGGCGCGCTCATCGTGGTCGCGCTCGCGATTACGGCTGTGGTATATGGCGCGGTCGGCCTCATCGTCAAAATGGACGATATCGGCCTCCATATGGCGCAAAAAGAAGGGCGCGGCGCGAAAGGCTTTGGCCATTTCCTTGTAAAAGCGATGCCCAAAGTGCTGAAAGCCTTATCGATTATCGGCGTGGCCGCGATGATCTGGGTCGGCGGCGGCATCATCCTTCACGGGATGCACGAATTCCACATCACCAAGCTGCCCGAATGGCTCGACAGCCTGTCGCATAGCGTCGCCGCCGGGATCGGTGTTGCGCAAGGCTTTATCGAATGGGTCGTCCACGCGATAGGCTCCGGCATTTTCGGGGTGATTATCGGCGGTATCATCGTTGCGGCGCTGCATATGCTGCCCAGGAAAAAGGCGCACTAGTCAGAGGTTCGTTTCTCTACCGTTGTGCCATTGATATTTATTCGAATATCCTTGCGGCACTCAGCCCCGATTGTTGCGCCTGGTTGATGGCCCGCGTCATCCGGATCGCCAGCGGGAACAGGAACAGGTCGGCGATACAGGCGACCAATGTCAGGATGAGCGTCACGTGCAGCGCAGATTCGTCAGAGGAGCGCAGGTTGATCTGGAACGCAATGCCGCTGGCGAAATTGGCAACCAGCCAAGCCGCCCACCATTGGTTGAGCAATGTTTCGGGCGCGTCCAAATCGGTTTCGCCATGGCTGGCATTCCATATCTGCCGCATCGCCGAAAAGGGTTTGAAAAGATTGGCAAAGGGAATGAAATACCAGCCCACCGCCCAACCGGGACTATCGTGGAGCGGATGGTCTGCATCAACAGCATTTTGGGCTGCGCGGTAAATCCACATACCGAAATAAATGATGGTCGCGATATTGAGCAACACCATGACCAGCGAGATCAGGATGACGATAATGGAGCCGATATTTTCAGGATCATCATTGACCGTAACTAGGCCGCCCAATTCGGCCAGCGTGGTAAGCGTCGTGACCATGGTCCCGGCCCAGCCAACCAGCAACAACAGGCGCAGCCTTGTCGTGCGCTCGTCCAGCAAAGCGACGCCATTTTCTATCTGTGCCATATCGTCTCCCCCATGCCCGATCACGGCCATGCCCTATCCGGCTCCCCTTGGAACGGGAAGGTGAACCAAAGCGGGCGGTTTGGAAAGGCTATTTTTATCGCGCAATCCATAGATTTTTTGCGCGGCCTATCCCCGCCAAACTTTGCGCCCTTGGCTCCGATCTACGACTAAAGCGTTATATGCCGACAGGTGCCCGCCATGATAGGAAGGGGCCTAAGCGATTATGCTATGGTCATAAAAGGAGATGGACTGTGTCGGATCTGAAGCAAGGCTATGCGGCAAAACGCATGACGGCGGCGGAGGCTGCGGCGCTTATTCCTTCGGGCGCGAAGGTAGCGACCGGCCTTGGCTTTGCCCAGCCGCCCGCGCTTTTGGGCGCGCTTGCCGACCGTGCGCGGGCAGGGGGCGTGCGCGATGTGTCGCTTTACTATCTCCTTGCTAGCAGCAATGGTGCAGCGATATTGGACCCGGACATCCAAGACCGCTTACGCGCGGTGAGCCTGTTCCATGCCGGACCCGACCGTGCGCTCGACAAGGCGCTTGCCGCTTTGGGGCGTCCGCCGATGGACTTCATCCCGACCGCTTTCTGCCGTGTCCCTGCTATGCTGCGCGATGATGTGGGGGTGGATGTGGTGGTGACGACCGTTGCGCCGATGGACGAGCATGGCAATTTCAGCCTCAGCATCGACACCGACTATATCCACGCGCTCGCGCATAGTGCGCCGATGGTGATTTTGGAGGTCAACCCTGCCTTGCCGCAGGTTGGCGGGAATTGCCATGTGCCGTTGGAGCGCGTGACGGCGGTGGTGGAAAACCATGCGCCGCTGGTCGAGCTGCCCTCGGCGCAAATCCGCCCCGAAGATGAAGCCATCGGCCGCTTGGTCGCCGATATGGTGGAAGATGGCGCGTGCCTGCAAATGGGCATTGGCGCTGTGCCGGACGCGGTGTGCGCGGCGCTGATGGACCGCAAGCATCTGGGCATCCACACCGAATTGCTGACCCCCGGCCTTGTCAAGCTGGTGCGCGCGGGCGTCGTCGATAATAGCCGCAAGGCCAATCATAAGGATGTGTCGGTGTTCACCTTCGCGATGGGCGACCGGGATTTTTATGCCTATCTCGACGATAATCCGGCGTTCGAGGCTTATCCGGTCGAATATGTGAACGACCCGCACACCATCGCCGCCAATGCACGCATGGTGTCGGTCAATGCGACCATCGAAATAGACCTTGAAGGCGCGTGCAACTCCGAACATGTCGGCGGGCGGCAATATAGCGGTATTGGCGGCCAGTTGGACTTTGTGCGCGGCGCATCGGCCTCGCATGGCGGCAAGTCGATTATCGCCTGCCATTCGACCGCAGCGGGCGGCAAAGTGTCGCGCATCGTGCCACATCTTGGCGGCCCGGTGACGACGCCGCGCACCGATGTGCAATATATCGCGACCGAATATGGCGTGGTGAATATGCGCGGCAAGACGCTCAAGGAACGCGCGCGCGCACTCATCGGCATTGCCCATCCCGATTTCCGCGAGGCATTGGAGCGCGAGGCCCATGCCCGCTTTGGCGACACGCTTGTGGCGGTTGCATGACAGGCGCGCCGTTCGCCCGTGATCCTTGAAAGAAAAAGGTCATGGATGCGGGGGGACTGCATCCATGACCAAGTAAGGGACCGTGAAAGCTTGCCGACCGCAGGATCAGGGGGGAGAGGAAACCGCCAGCCGAATCGCTTTCGCGGCCCATAAAGCGGGCGCAGATGACAGGCTTGTGACAGGGTGGTTGCGTGTCCTTTTTCTGTCACCACAATAAAGAGGCCGCCAATCCCAATAGATTGGCGGCCTCTTTATGGCGTCCCTTTAAAGGGGCATCATGATCAAAAGCGGAATGTGACCGATCCGCGATAGGCTTGGTTCGACACATCCTTGCGGAAAATGGTCGTATCTGCGCCCAGCGAGAATTCGATCTTGTCTCCGCCAAAGGTGACGCCGAGCGCCAATTCACCCCAGTCATTATCCCGCCCGTTCAGGGCGAAAATCGCATTGGGACCGACCCCGCCGACAAAATTCGCACCGAAGGCAGCGGGCTTGTCCTTGAAGTCATGGACATAATAAGCCGACGCATAGGGGCGGAACTTGCCGCTGCCCGAAAGCAGTAACCCGGCAAGGCCTTGAATACTGCCATGATCGTCGCGATCATAGTAAAGCGCCATCGGGCCGCCCTTTTCGATGGTAGGGGTATAGCCGATGGTGCTGGCACGGACCGCAACACGAGGACCGAATTCCAGTGCTTCATTGCCGAACATTTTGGCAAGGCCAAGCTCTGCCGAAAGGGCAAGCATATTATCCTTACTGCGCAGGTCATAAGCGGTGTTGCCCATTGTCGCGACGCGGTGCGTCTTGACGCTGAACAAGCCTGCGCTCAATTGCGCATCCAGCACAATATTGCTGGCGCTGCGGGTCTTGCCATAGAGCGTTCCTTGGAACAATTCGCCGCGGGCCGATTGCGCGATGCCACCCGTCGTGCCCTTTGCTTTGGTATAGGACAGGCCGAAACCGAGGGCGCTTGCGTCTCCGACTTCGGTTTCGATGCCGCCGGCGACATACCAGCCATCGAAATTATCCTTGTTACCATAAGGGATGGCAGTGACCATTGATTGTCCATGACCGTCAAGATAGCCGCCTGCGATAAAGCCGCGCGTGCCATCGGCAAGTTTGGCTTGCGGCAGGATCGCTTCCTGTGCGTCGCTGGCCACCAAAGCCGAGCTGTTAAGCCCGACATTGGACCAATTATTATAGGCCAGTTGGATCGGCTTGCCGATCATCGCGACGCTGCCGTCAAAACCGTCACGCAGGTCCATCGAAGCGATGCGGCCCGCATAGAAACGGTTCATATTTTCAACCGCAACAGTGCCCATCGAACGGGCGAGCGTTTCGTTACGCGGGGCCCAGCTTTCCAAGGTGGAGCGGATAGTTGCCGCATCCTGTAGATCAAGGAAGCCATAAAGGTCGTACAAACCAACATAATTGGTCGCGCGGTTGCGGTCGAGCAAGCCGGCATAAGCGTTCTGCACAGGCGTGTTTTCGACCACATTGGCATAGCTTCCTGCGGCAATCCGCACCTGCACCGAATTGGCATTATAAAGGAAAGTCGGTGTAAGAATGGCGCTGAGGGAGGCGGGTTGGTCGAAGGTGCCGGTAACACCACCCGTGGCCGTCAGGATGGTGTAGAGATCACCATAGCGAATGGTCGTGCCTGCAAGCGGGCTGAACAATACGCGCCCACCAATATCGGCTTTGCCGCTATCAGCTTCGGCGCCTGCCACGACAGCCAAAAGGTCGGAGGTGGCGTTGGGGCCAAGGTCGATCAGCAACGTGCTGCCCGATGCCAGTGTTGCATTGCCCGACAGCGTCAGCGTGCCGATCGTCCCGATCGTGCCGGGAGCGATGCTGCCCATCACGCTGGTAAGATAGGGTGAATTGACGCGGCCTTTGCCCGACAACAGACCGGACATGAGGAAATAATCGCCGACCGAACCGATTGTGCCATCAACATGGACCGATCCGGTGAGTTGGTTGATTTCCATCAGGCTGCGTAGTGACCCGGAGCTGGCTACGGTCAATTTGGACTGCGCGCCAAGAATAGCGAAATTGTCAATTTCGACATTCGAGCTAAGCGTCGTATTGCCTGCGTTACGCAGGGTCACATTATAGAAACGCGCCGCTTGTCCGGTTTCGCGCACTCCATCGAAATTATCCGGCACAAAATTGGTCGCGCCCGGAAGACCGTTAGCAAGTGTGGGACCGGGGACTTCATCGTCCGAATAACCCGGAACAGGCGCGTGCGGGCTGTTGACGACATCGTCCCGGTTGAGGCCATTGCGGGCAGGGCTATTGTCCTTGTTGCTTTCATTGGCGCGTGCTGCTGCTTGGGTTGTTCCCGATCCGGAGCCAGCGGCGGGGTCATTGGGGACATCTATGCGCCACTCCCCAGCGGCGATGTCATAACATTCATTATAGGGACCAGATTGATAGCAAAGCTCGCCAAATTCGGGCACTTCGCCAAGGCCCGCACCGGTATTGGTCGGAATACCATTTGCAAGTGCGCCGTTGAGAATGATCTGGTAATTGGGGTCAAGCTCAGTCAGCCAATGCGTTGCATCTTCCCAATTGCTGTCGCCTGCTTTAGCTGTAGCATAGCGATAAGGGTTATTGGCGGCGATCCAGTCCCAATAGAGGAACAGAGGCTGATAAAAGCTCTGCGCGCCATAAGAACCGCCGGGCTGCTGCGCAAAAAAGCGCGATCCGCCGGACAGCACACCCAGAATAACTTGCTTGGAAAATGCTTGATCCAGAATGAGCGGACCACCGGAATCGCCGGGGCCGGTCAGGCCTTCATTGGGAAGGGCGTTGTCCCTAAAGCCGTTGAAATCAAATGGGTTGCTCCGGTTCGGATCGTCAAAGTCGAGGAAATAAACCGCTTGCGGGTTGCCGGGATTATCTGCGGAGCCGAACAGGAACAGGTCACGCAGATTAAAGGATGTCAGCGCCCCAAGCATATTTTCGGCAATGCGACGGCGGAAATTGCCATTGCTCGCGGCGCCCGTTGTACCCGTGCCATAAGCGCCATAGCCCGAAACAGTGACATGATAGCCGGTGCCATTGGCAGGGTCGATGCTTTCCGGGGCAGGGAGCGGCGAGAACAGCATCGCCCATGTCGGAACTCCGACCGCTGGCGTGTCGAGTGCTGCCATTGCGATATCTGCCTCAAGGAAACAAGAACCAGGTGCGGTGCAGGATGAAGGTGCTGTCGAGTTGGGATTCCAGTAAACTTGGAGGGCATTGTAAAAATGCTGCTGCGTATTGCTCTTAAACTGGTTTGGGCCATCCAGCAGCCATTCCACCAATTCGTCGGTCTCACCTTGCGCATTACGCCGGATGTTGGTTTCAAAACCGATGCCGATGCCCACACCGCCACTATTGGCACCATAATCGGTTGCAGGACGGTCATTGACGCAGTGTGCGGCGAAAATCACCGTACGCGGGTTGATGAGCGTCCCTGTACAGGTGCCGATATAACCGCCTCCTGCATCGGTAATAATTTGGCCGACACCGGTAATTTTGGTGGGGTCGTACGCATCGCTGGGGGTATGGTTATTGTTAATCGTGATGTTGGGCGTATTGACCAGATCGTCAATCGAAATGCCGTAATTGAAGGTATTGGGGGCAGGTTGCGTATTTGCCGTTGCGGTTGTCGATGACGGTCCGAAAGACACAGGTGCGTTATGGGCTTCATTGACAGCAGCAGACGGGTCCATCGGCCCTGTAATAGATTGCGCCTGCGCAGTGGCTGGCAAAGCGAATAATGCAACAGATGCCAAAAGTGACGCCCGGCTACGCAATAATGATGGTTTCAACATTCCCTTTAATCTCCCTAATCCACACTTTGCATTGAGGTATTTTTTCGGGATCGAATCGCCCCGTTTTTGTTATTTTGTATTATTGTGTAAATCGAGTTTGGACAGGGTCAACCCGGATAACGGGCTATTTGCATAATATTGATTTTATTTATTTTTACCGTGAATTTACATTGACAAAAACGTCGGAAAAGATGTGAGGAAAGTCACATTTCGTATAGTATGATTTCATCTTTTATTGCTGCCCGCATGTCTGGTGGCGCGTTAGAAAATGAAAGAAAAGGCCGCTTCCGGATAAACCGGAAGCGGCCTTTTACGTGATTATGTCCATAGCTCGCGGAGATGTTATCCAGCGAGTTTTTGCAACTGCGCCATGATCGCCATCGACTGTTCCGCGCCCGATTGGGGAATGGTTTCACCATTGCGGTCGGTAATCTTGTCCCAATTGGCGGCAATGCCTTCGGCGGTGCGGTCTTCGGGCTTCAGCGCAACGCCGGGCGTCAGTGTAATATAAGAGGCCTGATAAACACCGGCGCCTGCACCAACGATCATATTGGTCGGCGCGTCTTCGCTCACCAGATAGACAGCGGCAGGCGTCACATTTTCAGGAGCCAGCGCCTGGAAGAATGCTTCCGGCATCCCCAGATCTTCGGTCATGCGCGTGCCCGCAACCGGTGCAAGCGTGTTGACCTTGATATTATTCTTCGCGCCCTCGATCGCGAGCGTCTTGGTAAGCCCTGCAAGGCCAAGCTTGGCCGCACCATAATTGGCCTGACCGAAATTTCCGAACAGACCGGTCGATGATGCCGTCATAAGGATGCGGCCATAATTTTGTTCGCGCATGGTTTCCCACACTGCCTTGGTGCAATTGGCCGAGCCCATCAGGTGGACCTGCACCACAAGGTCGAAATCAGCCATCTCCATCTTGGAAAAGCTCTTGTCGCGCAAGATGCCCGCATTGTTGATAAGCACATGGACGCCGCCCCAAGCTTCCTTCGCTTTGGCGACCATTTCGACCATCTGTTCATATTCTGCGACATTCCCCCCGTTGGACATCGCCTCGCCGCCAGCGGCCTTGATTTCTTCCACAACCTTCAGCGCAGCATCGCTATGGCCGGTGCCGTCGCGCAAACCGCCAAGGTCATTGACGACGACCTTTGCGCCGCGCTTGGCGAGTTCGAGCGCATAGGTGCGGCCAAGCCCTCCGCCCGCTCCGGTTACGATTGCGACCTGATCTTTGAAGCTTATCGACATAGCAGGAACCCTTCGTTGAATTTGAAAAATGATGGCGCAAGTGATGCGGCATGTTGCGCTGCAGCGCAAGGGTGCAGCGGGCTTTGCGAATATGCCCTTACGTTCCCGTAAGGGCATTCATGACAGCCACAGGACCGATGTAACAATCTTGTCACGCAAACATCGCCATACTGTCATCGAATCGCAGTTAAACGGTCATCTTGGAGGCCTAGGGGCGGCGCATCACACAACAGAATCACCATTAAGGGGAATCAAAGAGATGCGTACCAAAAGCCTGCTTCTAGCAGGGACCGTGCTGTTCGGCGCGCTCCCGTTTTCAGCCCAAGCTAACACCACCGTAGAGGCGCCTGCCGATGTGGCCGCCGCAGCGCCGGTTGCCGCACCGGTTGCGGAAGACCAAAGCACGCAGGACGGTCTGACCGAAATCGTCGTGACCGCGACCAAGCGCGAGACCAACCTCCAGAAAACGCCGATCTCGATCGCCGTTATGAATGACGAGGAAATCAAGAAGCGCCATGTGCAGAGCCTTGGCGACCTTGGCGATGGCGCTATTCCGAGCCTTCGCGTTGCTACCTTTGAATCGCGCCAGTCGGCTTTGACCGTCGGTATGCGCGGTATCGTTCCGGGTGACGCCAACCAACCCGCGCGCGAACAGGGCGTCGGCGTTTATATTGACGGCATCTATCTTGGCCGCCAGCACGGCCTCAATGCCGGCCTGCTTGATGTGGAACGCATCGAAGTGTTGAAAGGCCCGCAAGGCACGTTGTTCGGGCGTAACACCGAAGGCGGCGCGGTCAATATTGTGAGCCGCGCGCCGACCGGCGAATTTGGCGGTCGTGTGTCGGCTGGCTTCGGCAATTATGGCGCGTATAACAGCCAGGTCCATCTTGACCTTCCCGAATTTGCCGGCATCTCGTTCAAGCTTGACGGCGCGATCCAGCATCAGGAAGCCACCACCAAAAACCCGATGGAAGGCCAAGAAGGCTGGAACAGCTTCCACCGCTATGGTGGCCGCATTTCCGCGCGCGTCCGTCCGGTAGATGGCCTGACCGCCGACTTTGCGGTTGACCTTGGCCGCGACGAAAATACGCCGATTTATAGCCAGCTCATCAACTATAACCCGCGCAATCTGCCGATCGGACATTATGTTCCGCAAACCACAGATGGGGTTACCAAATATGTGTTGACGTCAAACGGTGCCAAGTGTGACGATAAAAATCGTTGCATTGCGCCGTTGCCGTCGATTGTCGGTGTGCATCCGGAACGTCAGAAGGTCGCCGACATCGGTGTTCCGCAACAGCCGAGCGTCGGCAAAACTTTCGGCGTGTCGAGCATCATCAAATATAAGGTCGCGCCCAGCCTCGAACTGCGCTCGATCACCGCTTGGCGCACCGTGAATGACGCGCAATGGGACAATAGCGGCGGCGCGAACCGCACGCCTGCTTTCGCTCCCAATGGCACGTTCAGCCGTTACAGCCTGTCGAAACTGGACCAGCGCCAGTTCAGTCAGGAATTCCAGGCAGTCGGCGGCTTTTCCGACATCGACTATGTCCTTGGCCTCTATTATTTCAATGAACGCGCCAATGACGAAGCCAAAACGCCCAATACGAATAAGTGGAATCTGGATGGCACGGCTTACTCGATTGTCGACCCGCTGACCTACCCGCTCGCAACCGTTGCGCGCGCCAGTATCGCTTATGCCAAAAGCTACGCCGCTTATGGTCAGGCCACCTGGACCCCTTCGAGCTTCGACAATTTCCACCTGACCTTGGGTGGCCGCTGGACGAAGGACAAGAAGCATGGTGATCTTTACATCATCAATGGTAAGCCGGCGGACTTCTCGTTCGTTCAGGAAAATAGCCGTTTCGACCCGCTGATTACCGCAGCGTTCGAACCGACCGATGGCGTGCATCTTTATGCCAAATATGCGACCGGTTATCGCGCAGGCGGCGCAAGCTCGCGCTCGCTCAACTATCGCTCGTTCGATCCGGAATCGGTGAAGTCGTATGAGCTGGGCCTGAAGTCGGAAATGTTCGACCGCAAGGTGCGTTTCAACCTTGCCGGTTACATCATGAACCGCAAAGACAGTCAGGTCGATTTCAACTTCTACATCCTTGATCCGCAGACCAACAATGTCCGTAACACGCTGGAAACCGTGAACGCTGGTGGCACCACCAAGATCCGCGGCATTGAAGCGGACCTCACCGTCAATCCGGTGCAGGGCCTGACCTTGGGTGCGTCTTACGCTTATACCCATGTCGATATGCCGCTCGCGCGCAACACGGTGCAGGAAGCGGAAAACGCCAAGCGCAACCCACCGATTACTGGTGAAGTGTGGCAGAAGGTGTTCATCGTCTATACCCCCAAGCACGCGCTTTCGGGCAATATCGACTATGAAGTGCCGATCGGCAGCGGCGACACCGCGGTCCAGTTCCACTTGGATGCCAACTATTCGAGCCCCGCTTATTCGTTCGATAACGAAGATGTGAAGGCCGAAAAGAGCTTCATCGTGAACGGTCGCCTTTCGCTGGCCAATATCGTGATGAACGACACGACCGGCCTCACCATCTCGGCTTGGGCGCGCAACCTGTTCAACGAACAGCATATCTATCGCCGCTCGAACGCGAACGGTGCGGTGCTTGGCGATTATGCGAACTTCAACACGCCGCGCACCATGGGTCTGGAAGCGACGCTGAAATTCTAAAACTGGCGGATAACGCCTTTTAATATCGGAAAAAGCCGCGGCCGGTTCCTCACGGAATCGTGACCGCGGCTTTGCCATTTTGTGACGGAATATTGTCAGACAGCCGATAAATCGCCATAGGGGCGGGCAATCCCCCGTGTGACGCTTTTTTTTCCGAAAGGTATGACAATGCTGGCCGCGCCCCGCTTTGCTCCCGCTCTCCTGACCGGCATGGCTGCCGCGCTTTGGGTCTTGCCCGCGCCAGCGGCGATGGCGGCAACGCCTGAAGACGCCGCGCAAGATGCGCCCGAAAGCGGGGAGGAGACGGATGCGGAAAAGGCCCAAGCCAAGCCGCAAAAAGACGATGGCGGTTTTCAACTGAAACCGCGCTGGCGGGTGCATTATGATGTCGGTAAAGTGTCGGTTCCGGCCAATGTCGCAATGCCGGAGCGCGGCTGGAACGATGTGCTGCGCCGCGCTTATCTGGGCGTTGATGCCAAATTTGGCGGCGGGCTGTCGAGCCGGGTCGAGCTTGACCTGTCGGGCGACCAGCCGGAATTTACCGACCTTTATCTCAGCTATGAAACCGGCGGCGTGACGCTGACAGCGGGGCAGCAGAAAGTTTTCCAGTCGATTGACGATATGACCAGCGACCTCCACCTCGGTTTTGCCGAGCGCGCGGCCTTTGTCGAAGCCTTCGGGTTCGGGCGGCGGACGGGGCTGACGGCGACGGTCAAGAAGGGCGATTTTCTGGCACAGGCCGGGGTTTCGACCGATGCGCTGGTGGCGCTTAACGATGCCAAGACGAACAGCCTTGGCGTTAACGGCCGCTTGATCTGGGCACCCAAAAAGGGGGAGACGCAACTGCATCTCGCGGCGTCGGCAAGCTGGCGGGATCGCAATGATTTTGCCGATGCCGGGCACCGCTACAGGGCGCGGCCCTATACCCGCACAATCGGCACCCGCTTTCTCGCAACGCCCTCGCTCAAGGTCAAAAGCGAGACCGGTTTCGGCGCGGAAGCGGCGTTTATCCGCGGGCGTTTGCATGGCGTGGCGGAAGGCTATTGGTTGCGGCCCGATCTTGCGCGCGGGGCGCTATATCGCGACCCCAAAATGTGGGGCGGCTATGCCGAAGTCGGGCTGTTTTTGACTAAAGACAGCCGCAGTTACAAGGGCGGCAATTTCGGCGCGGTCAAACCGTCCGCCCCGCTGGGAAGCGGCGGAATTGGGGCGGTCCAGCTTAATGCGCGATACGACTATCTTGATCTAGGCAAAGGATTTTCTGCCGGTGGAGCGCCGGGGGGTAGCGATTGGGGCGAACAACGCGCCTTGCTCGGCTCGCTGGTCTGGACGCCGATAGATAATATAGCCTTTTCAATGAATTACGCGAAATCGCGTTATGAGGATGCGGCGATTGCGGCGGCCGATGGCGATCGGGACTATAGCGCGGAGACATGGTTGTTCCGGGTTCAACTGCATTATTGAGGGCGGGGGGGCCTCTGCTTATCCTTTTCTAGGAGGATGAAGAAAGGCGCAATCTCAGCCCCTCCTCTTCAGGGGAGGGGCCTACGTAGCCTTATGACCCGGAGCGAAGCGAAGGGGAATTAGGCGAAGTGGGGTGGGGGCTCTCCGTCTGACGTTGCGTATGCGGACAGACCCCACCCCAACCCCTCCCCTGAAGGGGAGGGGCTTTTTTTGTTATCCTAGCCCACTTCACTCACTCCTGAAGGGGAGCAGCGTTTTCGCTGTCCATCATTCCCATCACTCTCAACACCCATCCAGCACCACTCCCCCCCTCCTTCACCCTTTCCCCCGCCCTTGTTCCAATGCGGGACTGGTGGGGGGTGGGTGCAAAGCGGGCTTTGCGTTCGGGCGGTTTCGGGGTAAGGCTGGGCGTATGAGCGATATGTCTGACAATCATGATCACGGGCAGGGCCAAAGGCAGGACCTTGAGTCCGCAGGGCAGGGGCATGACCAAGGGCCAGACCAAGGCCAAGAGCAGGGCCTTAGCGCCGCGGGGAAGGGCGGGCTGCTTGATGCTTCCTTAAAGAGCCCGATGGCGGTGCCGTCGCGGCGGCAGATGCTGGCGCTGGGCGCGGTCACGGCTTCTATGGTGGTGAGCGTCAAGCCTGCTTTTGCGAATACGGCGGTGTCGATCATGAATTGCGAAATTCCGGTGCCGGACCCCGCGCGCGCAGGCCAATATATTGCCGCCGACGGGTCGCTGGTCCCTGCGGGCACCAAGGGCGCTTTCCCGCCATTTCCCAAGCCGTTCAAGGGCGAAGATGTCAAAAAGGCGATGGCCGGACGCTCGCTCCCCGGCACCACCTATGACCAAAGCCAGGCTTATGTAAATTATATCCGCAAGCTGCAAATGGGGCAGAGCGGCTTTACCTGCTACGCGTCGATCCAGATGCCGCGCAGCTAAGGGCCGGTCGGCCTATGCGCGTGTAAATTCCCATGCCGGATCATCCAAAGCCGGAACAGCCAAAGTCGGCCAATTCAAAGCCGGAGCATCTGCAAGACGGCCCCCGCGCCGCGCTGTTCTATAAAGGGCCGCACCCCCATGATTATGCCCTTGTGGCGCTCGATGGCCTGTCCGCCTTGTTCGACCGGCGTTCGGGGCAAACCCATCTGGTCGCAAGTCCGGTGCCGGAATTGCTGGCGCTGATGGATGAAACGCCGCGCACTATCAATGTGTTGCTTGCAGAATTAGCCAAACAGTTTGAACTGGAGGAGGGCGAGGATCATGCCGCCAGCCTCATCGCGCGGCTCGAAGAACTGGCCGCGCTCGGTCTGGTCGAGGTGGTGCGATGAGGCACAGTCTGTCGCTCGCGGTCGGCCCTGCGCGGTTCCGCATCGGATCGGATTGGGCCGCGCCAATCGCCCAGTTAAAAGCGCTTTATAAAGATTATCCGCAAAACACCGGAAAATTTGACGATTTTACCGTGCGGCTGGAAGCCAACCGGCCCTGGCGGCGGCTTATCCGCCCGTCGGTCCATATCCGCGCTGATTATATGATCGCCGACGCGCTCCCGCTGGCGCTGGAACATGGCCTGCTGGCCGCAGAAATGGCGATGAATTTGCAGATGGCGCTCGGCTGGCGGCGGCATATGCTGCTCCATGCCAGCGCGGTCGAGCGTGATGGCCGCGCGATCATCATGACCGGCGAAAGCGGCAGCGGCAAATCGACGCTTGCGGCGATGCTCGGCGAGCGCGGCTGGCGGCTGATGGGCGATGAATTTACACTGGTCGCGCCGGACAGCGGACAGGCTTTTGCCTTCCCGCGCGCGGTCAGCTTAAAAAATGAAGCGATTGCGGCGATGGAGGCGGAGGTTGAGGCCGACCGGTTCGGTCCGCTGCTCGCCCATACCCCCAAGGGTGCGATCCGCCATATGCGGCCGCGCACCGATGCGGTCGCGCGCATGGGCGAAGGGGCGACGCCCGCGCTCATCCTGTTCCCGCGCTATGGCTTTGCGCGCGAGATACGCGGGCTGATGCCGTCCGAAACCTTCATGCGGCTGACGCAAGCCTCGACCAATTATGTCGCGCTGGGGGAGGCGGGGTTCCGCTGTCTCACCGCGCTGGTGGGCGAAGTTCCGGCGCTCGCGATCGACTATCAACAGGGGGCGGAAGCGGTGGAAATGGTCGAACAGCTTTGGGCGGAGTTGGCATGACGGGGATGCTCAACGATGCGGCGCTGCTGGTCGCCTTGCTGCGCGATCCGGCGCGGGCCGGAGCGGTAACGGCGGAACAATGGACCGGTGTGCTGGCGATGGCGCGGGCTGAAGCTTTGGCGGGAACGCTGGCGGTGCGGGTTGCGGACGTGCGTATGCCAGAGGGGGTTGCCGCCAGCCTTGCCGACCATCGTGCGAGCGCAGAGGAAGGCCGCCGCGTCGCTTTATGGGAAGCCGAAATGTGCCGCCGCGCACTGGCGCCCTTGGGGATTGCGACGGTGCTGCTCAAAGGCACGGCCTATGCGGCGGCGGGTCTGGCGGCCGCGCAAGGGCGGCAAATTGGCGACCTCGACATTTTGGTCCCGCGCGACCGGCTGGCGGAGGCAGAAAAGGCGCTGCTCGCGGCGGGGTGGGAGTGGGTCAAGGAAGATGGCTATGACGATGCCTATTACCGCCAATGGATGCACGAACTCCCCCCGATGATCCACGCGACCCGCGACCGGATGATTGATGTCCACCATACCATATTGCCGCTGACCGCGCGGGTGACGCCGGATGCGGCGGGGATGTTGGCGGAGGTGGAGGGCGTGGGGGATGTTGCTTATGGAATATACCCTAGGGGGACAGGCAAGCGTAACGATCTCCCCTCCCGCGTGCGGGAGGGGTCGGGGGTGGGTCTGACATCAACCGAAACTGCCGGGGGAAGTTTTGCGGACGCTGGGCAGAAGATGAGGCAGGAGGAGCATTTTGCTCAACAAACACTTCCACCCCTAACCCCTCCCGCAAGCGGGAGGGGGACTGGTAGCGCTACCTCAACTCCCCTCCCGCTTGCGGGAGGGGCTGGGGGAGGGCCTGTTGACGGACCAGCGTTTCGGAACAGGCCCTCCCCCGACCCCTCCCATAAATGGGAGGGGAGACTAGACACACGGGAGGCGGACTTGGGCGGATACAGCCTCCACATCCTCTCGCCCAACGACCGGATTTGCCATGCGGCAGCGCATCTGCTGGCCGACGGGGATTTGCAGGGTGGTTTGCGCAACCTGTGGGACATTCATTGCCTTATCAGTGAATTACCTGACGCCCCTCATATATTTTCAACCCTCGAAGCCCGCGCTGCCCATCATGGATTGGCCGCCCCTCTCCGCCGTGCGGCACGGCTGGCGGCGCATCTTTATGGCACTGTTATTCCGCCCGGATGGCGTCCGCTGGACCGGTTCGACCGCGCGCTGCTCCGCCGCTTGCTTGCGCGCAATGGTTGGGGGCAGGAGAAGCGCAAATTTTTGCGGCTCGGCTTTTATATCCGCTCGCATTGGCTGCGTATGCCGCCCCTGATGCTCGCGCGCCATTTATGGACCAAATGGCGTAAGGGCGCGGCGCAATAGCGGCTGGCATCGCGCGCCAAGCCGTGGCAAAGGGCGGGGCGACCTTTCATTCATTTCAGGGCTTTTATGACCAGCACCAGCCATCCCCCGCTTGCCGCGATCATCCTTGCTGCCGGACAAGGCACACGCATGAAATCGGATTTGCACAAGGTTCTCCACCCGATTGCGGGAAAGCCGATGCTGCTCCATCTGCTCGATACGGTCGCGACTTTGGGCGCGGCGCAATCAGTTGTGGTGGTCGGCAAGGGCCGCGAGCAAGTGGAAGCGGCGGTCGCTGGCCGCCCTGTCTCGATTGCGGTACAAGACCCGCAACATGGCACCGGCCATGCGGTGCAACAGGCGGAGGGGGCGCTCGCCGATTTTGTGGCGGCGCATCCCGATGGCGACATATTGATCCTCTATGGCGATGTGCCGCTGGTTCCGGCCGACACCATGCAGGCGATGGTCGCGCGGCTGCACGCCGATGATGCCCCTGCGGTCGTTGTGCTAGGGTTTGAGCCCGATGACACGCTTTCTTATGGCCGCGTGATTGCCGATGAGGCCGGGCTTATCCAGAAGATGGTCGAGCATAAGGATGCGAGCGCTGAAGAACGGCTGACAAGACTTTGTAATAGCGGGCTTATGGCGGCCAAGGCCAAGGATTTGTTCGGGCTGTTGGCGCGCGTCACCAATGATAATGCCGCGGGCGAATATTATCTGGTCGATATCGTCAATATTGCGCGCGATGATGGCCGCGCGTCGGCGGTGGTCAAGACCGATCCGTTCGATGTGACCGGCGTTAACAGCCGCGCGGAGCTGGCCGGACTTGAGGCAGGCTGGCAGCAACGCCGCCGCGCCGCCGCGATGGCGGACGGGGTCAGCCTTGTCGCGCCCGAAACCGTGTGGTTCAGCCATGATACGCGGATTGAACGCGATGTGCGGATTGAGCCGAACGTGGTGTTCGGCCCCGGCGTGCGCGTCGGGCAAGGCGCGAATATCCGCAGCTTTTCGCATCTGGAAGGCGCAGATGTCGGCGAATTTGCCGAAGTCGGCCCCTATGCGCGGCTGCGCCCCGGCGCGCAGATTGGCGCAAAAGCCAAGGTCGGCAATTTCGTCGAGATGAAGAAAGCGGTGCTGGGCGCAGGCGCGAAGGTCAATCACCTTTCCTATATCGGCGATGCCGAAGTCGGCGCGGGCGCGAATATCGGCGCGGGCACCATCACCTGCAATTATGACGGCTTCTTCAAATATAAGACGGTGATCGGCGAAGACGCGTTTATCGGCTCCAATTCGGCGCTGGTCGCTCCGGTGAGCATCGGCGCAGGCGCGATTGTCGGTGCAGGCAGCACGCTCACCAAAGACGTATCCGCAGGCGCCCTCGCCCTCGTCCGCCCGCCGCAGGAAGAAAAACCCGGCTGGGCGACCAAGTTCCGCACCCTTATGGCGGCGAAAAAGGCGGGGAAGTGACACTAAATCCGGCGGACACCCCGACCCACACCCCCCTCCTCGACGCGCCTGCCCTCAATGCCTTTCTCGCGCGTGCTTTTCCGGAAAGTTCGGAGGCCGAGCGGGGGGTGGTCGAGCGGGTTGTGCCGGGGGAGGCTGTGGTCCGCATGGAGCCGGGGGCGCGGCATTTGCGGCCCGGCGGGATTGTGTCGGGGCCGACATTGATGGGGCTGACCGATGTGGCAGCCTATGCCGTCATTTTAGCGCATATCGGCGAGGTCGCGATGGCGGTGACATCGGCGCTCAACTACCAGTTTTTGCGCCCCTGTCCGCACGAGCCGGTGCGCGCGGCGGCGAGCCTTGTGAAGCTGGGTAAGCGTCAGGCGGTGGTCGATGTGCGGCTCTATGTCGAGAGCGTCACGGGGCCGGTCGGGCAGGCCATTGTAACCTATGCGATTCCGGCGGGGTAGCGGCACGTATCGGCGGCAAGGGCTTTGCATGGGGATTAGTCGAATAGAAAACGGGCGGGTAGGGGCCGGAACAGCAATGGGAGGACGACTATGACGCGGACAGTTATGGGGATCATGCTATCGGGGGCAGCGGCGGCGCTGTTGCTGGCGGGCGGCTTTGCATTGTCGGACGGGGCTTTTGCAACGGTTGCGTCCAAGTCTGCGTCTGATGCCGCCACCACCTCCGCAAAGGAACAGGCGGCAGGCTGTGCGGCGGGGGAGGGGGTGATTTTTGCCTGCCGTTTGCGCAATGGCAAACAGGTGGCGGTATGTGTGGCGCGGGACGGGCAAGGCGCGCGCTTTGCCCAATATCGCTATGGCGCCAAGGGCAAGGCACCCGAACTTATGTGGCCTTCAAGCCCTGAGCAGGGACAGCTTTCCTATGCGAGCGCCATCTATTCGGGCGGCGGCGAGCAGCAAGTAAACTTTGCGCGCGGGAATATCGGCTACACCATGTTCAGCCGCGTCGTGCGCACCAATTTCATCGAAGGCGAGCCGAACAATCCGGCGATCAGCGACGGGCTGGTGGTGACCCGCAGCGGGCGCATCATCGCCGCCCATGCCTGCACCGGCGCGGATCTGACCCCTGTGCAAACGGGCCCTGCCGAACGCTATATCCCGATGACCGATGATTTATTTGTCGATGTGGGCGATCTGCGCTGAACGGTTGGCGGTTAGTGGTTGATGATGATGGAAATTGTCTGTGAATGATTTGATGTGGTTTTGCGGGCGTAAAATGCGGGCGCACTAGCTTTGAAGGGAAACAGATGCACCGGGCAGCACAGATGAAAAACCTGGCCTTTGCCGCGGGATTATTGGCGCTTGCGGCCTGTTCGTCCGAGCCGCCCGAAACGCGCAGCTTGGCCGAAGCGCGGCAGGGGCAGGATGCGGCGCTGGTCGGGGCCAAGCGGCAAATCGGTGCCGCGCCCGTGCCGCCGCCCGATATACTCGAACTGGTGCGCTATCCCGCGCCCAAGGGCGAAACCAGCGGCTATCTGACGCCCGCGCCTGCGGACGGGACCAAGCGGCCCGCTATAGTATGGGTGACGGGCGGGGATTTGTCGCTCGGCAATGTATGGTCGCCGCAACCCGCCGATAATGACCAGAGCGCCAAGGCGTTCCGCGATGCGGGGCTGATGGTATTTTACCCCTCCTTGCGCGGATTGAACGGCAATCCGGGCGAGGGCGAGGGCTTTTATGGCGAGGTCGATGATCTGGTCGCGGCGGCAAACTGGCTGAAACAACAGCCCGGCGTCGACCCGCAACGCATCTATCTTGGCGGGCATAGCAGCGGCGGGACGCTCGCATTGCTCGCGGCGGAATATGGCGGCCCGTGGCAAGGCGTGTTCGCGTTCGGGCCGGTCGCCGATCCGGCGCTCTATGGCGATGCTATTCCCTTGCCGATTGCGCCCGACAATCAAGCCGCGCTGCGCTTGCGCCAGCCTTATCGCTGGCTCCACGCCATCACCATGCCGACCTATATTATCGAAGGCACCGGCGGTAATATCGACGATCTGCGCGATCTGGAGCGCCGCAATAATAACGCGAACCTCCATTTTATCACCGCGTCCGGTTGCGACCATTTTTCGGTGCTTACCCCTGTGAGCAAGAAAATCGCCGCTGCGATTGTGGCCGACAAGGTGGACGCGGCGGCGCTAGCGCATGAATGCGGGTGAGAGGGCGTGACCTTTGTCGCAATTAGCCCCTCCTCTAAGGCACAACTTTAGCCCCTCCTCTTTTAGGGGAAGGAAAAGCGCAACTTTAGCCCCTCCTCCTTTAGGGGAGGGGTTGGGGTGGGGTTTCTCAGTCTGGCGTTGCGGTCGCGAAAAGACCCCACCCCACTCCGCCTAATTCGCTACGCTCATAAGGCTGCGTAAGCCCCTCCCCTAAAGGAGGAGGGGCTTTTTGCGTTATTCCTTTCCTGAAAAGCAGGAGTTTTTTGCCCATCTTCACCATAAATAACCAAATAGGTTAAATATATCTTGACATTTCATCCTATACGGAACATAAAGCGAACGGGAAAGGATTTGCCTATGACCGTTGCCATGCGTGGTTCCGCTACGCCTTCTGCTCCCACACCCGACACCGCGCGCACCCCCATGTCCGCTATCCGGATGCAGCACATAGCGGGGAGTGATGTCGGGCGGATGGCGCGTTCGCGGGTCGAGCGGCGGACTTTGTTCGGTGCGTTGGCGCGGCGCAGCCGGACGTGGTCGCGTATGGTTACACGCTGGCATCTGGCCGATGCCGCGACGCGCCGCACGGACCGGCGCGGGCGCGCTTATGATCGGGTGTGGGACGGGAAGCTTGCCAATAAGGTGCTGCACGGCCTCTATATTACCGGCAATGCGCGGCAGGTCGCCCGCGCGCTCGGCGTATCGTCGCAGACATTTTACCGCCACCGTCAGGCCAATCCTTGCTTCAAGGTCCAATGGGAAAGGCAGCTTATGATGCGGTTTCAGGAACTGGAAGAGATATTACTCGAACGCGCGGTTTACGGCTTTGAAGAAGAAGTCTGGTATCGCGGGCAATATCTGGGCAAGCGCGTGGTGTATGACCATAAGCTTGCGATGCGCCTCCTCGAACTGGCGCTGGCGCGGGAAAGGGTCGCGAAACTTTACGCGCGGCAATGCCGGGCGAGCGCCGACGATGCAGCGGAATATGCCTATGGCGAAGTTAACCGGCAAATCCATCGCTGCTATGCGCAAGCGCGGCTTGAAGGGAGAACCGACGACTGAACACCCCTTCTCTGCTTGCATTTTTCAGGCAAGGGAGGAGGGGGCAGGAGCGTTTTCCGGTTATTTTAGCCTTTTTTACCCGCAGGCTTCTTGGCCGCAGGCTTTTTCGCAGGGGTCGCGGCGGGGGCCTTATAGCCCATCGACGCCAGTACCGGACGGTCGCGGCCGTATATATCGGCGAATTTTTTGAACTGGCCGTCTTCCACGCGCGCGGTGAAATAGTTGATGTAGACGGGGATCGGTTCGGGGAAGGGGATTTGCTTGGTTTCGCCCGAATAGATGATCTGTTTCAACTCGTCGGTCGTCTTGCCACCATAATAGATCGCCATGAACGCGGCGAATTCGACCGCGCGGTCGGTGCGGATACAGCCGTGGCTATAGGCGCGGTTGGTGGTGTTAAACAGATTTTTGGCCGGCGTATCATGCAGGAAGATGGCATGGTCGTTGGGCATATCCATCTTCATCATGCCAAGCGAATTATCGACGCTCGCCTTTTGCTGGACATAAAGCTTGTTGCCCGATTTGGTCCATGTATAGCCGCGCGCCTTGGCCTGCGCCGGATTGTTGCGGATCAGCGCGCCCACGCCTTCGTCGATGATGGATTGGGGCAAATACCAGACGGGGTTCAGGAACACGCCCTTGGCATCGACATTAAGCTGCGGCGTCGGGGTTTTGCTGTTGCCGACAATCACGCGGTGGGTGCGCAAGAGCTTGCCCGAATCCGCCAGTTGCGCGGTATATTCCGGCACATTGACGAAAATATAGCGTTGTCCGAGATCGCGCGGCAGCCAGCGCCAGCGTTCCAGATTGGTACGGATAAGGCCGATCTTGGCGGTTTCCGATGCCGGTGTCTTGGCAAGTTCGGCCTTGAGCAACTTATAATCATTGTGGGTCGGTTCGAGCGAGGCGAGAGCGCCCGCAACATCATGCTGCTCGGTCGCTTGCGCCAAAAGCAGGTCATCGGTGTGGGTATAAGCGTCGTCATCCTTGACGAACCATTCGATTTTTGCCGATTTGGGCGTCGAGCCATCGCGCAGGTGACGCGCTAGTTTAAGGAAACTGTCGGTTGCAACCTGTGTCAGTTGCGCCTGATCCCCGCCTTCAATCGCGGCTTGCAGCCCCGCCGGATTATAGGCGGTGGGGACAAGCCCGTAATGGTTGGCAAGCTTGACCTGCTCCAGCAAAGCGCGCGCGTCGGCCTTCGACCAGTTGCGCGCCACCACCTGAGAGGGCGGGGGCGGCATATTCGGCTCGGTCGTTGCAGGACCGGTCGCATCAAGCGCGACAGGACCGGCCTGATCGCTATTCGTCTGGGGCTTGGTGGTCTGCGGTTTGGCAGGCTGCTTGCCGGTTTGTTCGACCGCTTTGGACAAATCCTTGGAAGCGGGTGCCTTGGTGCTGCTGCTCTTGGTTCCGGTCTGGGCCAGAACCGGCGATGCGGCTGCAAGAACAAGGAGAGAGACAAGCGGAAGGGTTGCCGCAAGCGGAGCGCGTTTGATTGGGTTCGACATGGGTTTCCTCATTGCTGATCCATGCTGCATGGCGGCTGAACGAACGTCAAGGGCAAGGCTGGAATTCAGCTTTGTTTGTCCGCTTCACTGTTGCGGGCCAGCCACTCCTCCAGCCATTTGATTGTATAGTCGCCATCCTGCACCTGCGGGTCGTCGATCAGCTTGCGGTGGAGCGGAATCGTGGTTTTCATGCCCTCGATCACAAACTCCTCCAAAGCGCGGCGCAAACGCATCAGGCAACCTTCGCGGGTGCGGCCATAAACGATGAGCTTGCCGATCATGCTGTCATAATAAGGCGGCACCTTATAGCCTTGGTAAAGGCCGCTATCGACGCGCACATGCATCCCGCCGGGAACATGATAGCGCGTCACGGTGCCGGGATTGGGCATGAAGCTTTCGGGGTCTTCCGCATTGATGCGACATTCGATCGCATGGCCTTTAAACTCGATTTCATCCTGCTTGACCGACAAAGGCTTGCCTTCGGCGACGCGGATCTGTTCGCGCACAAGGTCCACACCGGTAATCATTTCGGTGACGGGATGTTCGACCTGAAGCCGCGTATTCATTTCGATGAAATAAAATTCGCCATCTTCATAAAGGAATTCGATGGTGCCCGCGCCGCGATAACCCATATCGGCCATCGCTTTGGCAACGATGCCGCCCATTTCTTCACGCACCGCCGAGGAAATGACCGGCGAGGGGGCTTCTTCCAGCACTTTCTGGTGGCGGCGCTGGAGCGAGCAATCGCGCTCGCCCAAATGGATCGCATTGCCATTGCCGTCGCCGAAAATCTGAAATTCGATATGGCGCGGATTGCCCAGATATTTTTCCATATAGACGGTATCGTCACCGAAGGCCGCTTTGGCTTCGGATTTGGCCTGGGACATCAAGCTTTCAAGGCTGTCCGCGTCGGGGATGACCTTCATCCCGCGCCCGCCGCCACCGGAGGCAGCCTTGACCAGCACCGGATAGCCGATATCTTCGGCGACGCGCTTGGCTTCTTCGACGCTTTCAATCGCGCCGTCCGATCCCGGCACCAGCGGCAGGCCGAGCGCGCCAGCCGTGCGCTTGGCTTCGACCTTGTCGCCCATGATGCGGATATGGTCGGGCTTGGGGCCGACGAAAATCAGGTTATGCGCTTCGACAATATCGGCAAATTGCGCATTTTCAGAGAGGAAGCCATAGCCCGGATGGATTGCATCCGCGCCGCTGATTTCTGCGGCTGAAATAATCGCCGGAATATTGAGATAGCTGTCCTTGGCCGCGGGCGGGCCGATGCACACCGCTTCATCGGCAAGGCGCACATGCATCGCGTCGGCGTCGGCGGTCGAATGGACCGCAACCGTCTTGATGCCCATTTCATGGCACGCGCGATGGATACGCAGCGCAATTTCGCCGCGATTGGCAATGAGGAGCTTTTCGATGGTCATGAGCAGGCGGTCCGGCGTCAGGCGATTACGAACAGCGGCTGGTCAAATTCGACCGGCTGGCCATTTTCGACCAGCATATGCGTGAGCGTGCCGCCATTGGGCGCGGTGATCGGGTTCATCACCTTCATCGCTTCGACGATGAGGATGGTGTCGCCCGCCGCGACCTTACTGCCGACGCTGGCAAAGGGCGCTGCGCCGGGTTCTGCCGCGAGATAAGCGGTGCCGACCATCGGCGATTTTGTCGCATTGCTATGCGCGTCGGCGGCAGGGGCCGCGGCTTCAGGAGCAGCGGCGGGGGCTGCTGCTACAGCGACGGGCGCGGATGCTGCGGCCACATGGACGGGAGCGGCGGTGACAGCGCGCGATACTTTGATCTTGCGGTCGCCATCTTCGACTTCGATTTCGCTAAGGCCGGTTTCGCCGAGCATTTCGGCGAGCTGACGCACCATATCGACGTCGATTTTCATGCCCCCATGTCCGTGCCCATGACTGTTATTGTCTGACATATATTTGCGTGTCCCTTGGTATAATTTGTTATCGGCGCTTGCTTTTGTCCGGACGCTACGGATGGCGTCCCCCTTGAAAGCCTGTCTTGTTAAAAAGCGTCCCTGATTAAATGCTCTATGTCAAAGCTGGGCGGCGGCGTCCAGCGCCAGTTCATAGCTCTTGGCCCCATGACCGGAAAAACATTCTTTCGCGACCATGCCGACATAGCTTGTGTGGCGGAACGCCTCGCGCTCTTTGGGTTCGGACAGGTGGACTTCGAACACCGGCACGGTGACGGCCTTTAACGCATCATGGATGGCGATGGATGTATGGGTGTAACCTGCCGCATTGATGAGGATGGCATGGGCGGCCTTTGCGCCTGCTTCCTGTATCCAGTCGATCAATGTGCCTTCATGGTTGGACTGGCGAAATTCGATGTGAAAGCCCAGCTTCCCGCCTTGCGAGCGCAAGCGTTCGGCGATCATATCCAGCGTGTCCGACCCGTAAATCTCCGGCTCGCGTGTGCCGAGCAGGTTAAGATTGGGGCCATTCAGAACATAGATTGTCGGCGTTTCGGCCATCGGATCATCCTTTTTCGCGCGTGAAAGCTTGCGCCCCGTCAGAAACCATAAACGACAGTGAAGCGCGTGGTTCCATCGGTCATTTCACGCCCCGGTAGCGGGTCGGTTTCATGCAGTAATAAATAGCTCAGGCGCGTCGATACTTTTTTCGAGACTTTGAAATCAAGCGATGTCAGCGCGTTGATATTGGCAGATTGCGGTTCGAAATGCACCGCCGCATTTTCTGACAGGCGCAAGGTCGGCGAAATCTGCCAGCCCAGATTGGCGGCAAGACGGCCCACCACAGTGGTTTCCGACGCTTGTGTCAGATATTGGGTGTCGCGCAAGGAGGCCCCTGCCTCAAGGTCCAACTTAGTCTTTGCGGTGTTGATGACCTTATAGCCAAGGCCGGGGCCAAGCGACAGGCGGCGGCCATAACCGGCCTTGATGTCGCGTTCATATTGGCCAAGTCCATAGACATAGAGGCTGTCATTAATCTTCCAGTCGGGCTTATAGCCTGCGACAATATATTCGCGCGAGGTCACCCCATTGGTGCGCTGGTAATCGGCCGAAGCGAACAGATTATGCCGCCATTGCAGCCCCTCGCGCTTTAGCCTTAACCCGCCCGACACGCCCGATGCTTCGGTATTACCGGTGGTGAGAAACGCGCCAAGTTCGCCTTCGCCTTTCCAATTATCGAAAAAGCGCGCGGTGCGCAGCGCCTCTTCCTTGGCGGCCTTGGCGGCGGCCAATTGGGTCGCGTGGCGCGTGAGATAATCTTTGTGCAGCGCCTCTATGTCCGCCTTTTCGTCGGGGCTGACGCGCTTGGCATATTTGACGATCGTGGCAATTTCTTCCTTCGATCCGTTTTTGATCGCCTCGATCACCATGTCGCGCGCCGAAGGTGGCGGCGGGGGAGGGGGTGGCGGAGGGGGAGGCGGCGGAGGTGGAGGCAAGGTCGCCACCAAAGGCGGAACATAGAGCGGGGTTTCTTGCGCGTCAGCATTGTTAGGGGTTGCCGCACTTGCGCGGGCAAAAGCGGACGGGGTCCACGTGACGGCGAGAAGCAGCAAAGCCAAATGCAACGGGGTGCGACTGGTCATGTTTCCTCTGGGCAATCTTGTGTGTATGAGCCACGGATGCACCGCCCAAATGGCGGCGCGTTGCCGGATGCGAAGCAGTCCGGACAGGCGGTCTTATAGGAAGGCCGTCCGCATTTGCCAACGCGAGCGGAAGGATTTGGGTAAAAAGATGACAGCGCAATTGGACATTATCGTGAATGGCGAACCGCGCCGCGTCGCCGAAGGCTTGACGCTGGCAGGGCTGGCCGCCGAACTTGGCCTTGCGCCCGAAAAGGTTGCAGTCGAGCGCAATCGCGAAATCGTGCCGCGCTCGACCTTGGCGGATGTGGCACTCGCGGCGGGGGACGAAATCGAAATTGTGCATTTTGTGGGTGGTGGCTGACCGCCGCGCTACCTACATAAAGCTGCATATCTCCCCCATATCCCCCATCAAGACAGACAGGAAAATCCGTGACTATAGATAATGGGCCCGCAGACAGTTGGACCGTTGCCGGCAAAAGCTTCACCTCGCGCCTTATCGTCGGCACGGGGAAATATAAGGATTTTGAACAAAATGCGGCGGCAGTCGAAGCGTCGGGCGCGGAAATTGTCACGGTCGCGGTGCGGCGCGTCAATGTGAGCGACCCTAATGCACCGATGCTGACCGATTATATCGACCCCAAGAAAATCACCTATCTGCCCAACACCGCTGGCTGTTTCACTGCCGATGATGCGATCCGCACGCTGAGGCTGGCGCGCGAGGCGGGCGGTTGGGATCTGGTTAAGCTCGAAGTGCTGGGCGAAGCGCGCACGCTCTACCCCGATATGCGCGAGACGTTGAAGGCGACCGAAATATTGGCGAAGGAAGGCTTTCACCCGATGGTCTATTGCGTCGATGACCCGATTGCCGCGAAACAATTGGAAGAGGCGGGGGCGGTCGCGATCATGCCCTTGGGCGCGCCGATCGGTTCGGGGCTTGGCATCCAGAACCGCGTCACCATCCGCCTGATCGTCGAAGGCGCAAAAGTGCCGGTGCTGGTCGATGCCGGTGTCGGCACCGCGTCGGACGCGGCAGTCGGTATGGAGTTGGGCTGCGATGGTATCCTCATGAACACCGCGATTGCCGAAGCCAAAGACCCCATCCTCATGGCCCGCGCGATGAAAGCAGCGGTTGAAGCCGGCCGCATGGCCTATTTGTCAGGCCGCATGGGCCGCCGCCTCTATGCCGACCCGTCCAGCCCGCTGGCGGGGTTGATTTGACGGGGTGAAGGCGTCTTCTTGAGCGATTGGATTATCCTTCCGCCGTGGTCCCAGACTGTCAGTGATAGGTTCCCAAGGGTTGTTTCAAGTTCGCCTAGGTTGGAATTGAAAAGCCCCTCCTCCTTTAGGGGAGGGGCAACGGAGACTTAGGAATTTTACGCGCTAGCGAAAATTCTTAGTCGTAGTGGGGTGGGGTCTATCGGTTAGCCCTGCGTTATACTGACAGACCCCACCCCAACCCCTCCCCTGAAGGGGAGGGGCTTTTAAGTTGCGCCATGCCCCCAGTCCCCCAAAACAAAAAGGCCCCGTTTGCACGGAGCCTTGAGGTTAGGAGAGTCTCGTCAAAATTACTTCTTTTGCGCAGCCTTCGGTGCGGGCTGGGCCGCCGCGACTTTCGGCAATCCGCCGGACGCCACAATATCCACATCGACCGTGTTGCGGCTGGTGGGATTGAGGATCACCACATAGGCTGCATCGTCGCTCGTGCGGGTGCCGCCCAGATAATGTTCGGTCCCCTTGGTAAGATGTTCGGCATTATAGCCGTTTTTAGTCGCTTGGGTATAATAATAGTCGATCACCGCCTGCATCGGCGCTGCGGTTTCGAAATTGACGACGCGCACCTCACATTCGCCGGTCACGCCCGCCGCTTCCTTAAGCTGCGCGCGCGGATAGACGGGGAAGCTCACCGGCATCCGGCGCGCCCAGTCGAGGCCGTAGGTGAGCTTGGCATTGCATTTGCCCGGTGCCACTTCGCCCATACGCGCGCCCGGCGTTACCGGATCGCGGCCGCAGGTTTTGCAATCTTCGGCTTCCATTTCCTTGGGCGCTGGCGTTGCGAGCAATTTGCCGCCGACCGGCATTGCGATAAGATCGGGATTGCCGCCCTTGGCCGCGCGATAGACCGGCGCGCCGCCATCCAGCGGGCGATTGCCGGGCGATACCGCATTGGCGTTTGATTGTTCTGTAAGCTTGGGGTCCACCATGATCTGGTCAGCGAGCGCGGTTTTGAGGACCGGATCGCCGTCCGCCAGCTTATCCTCATATTTATCCGCCGCCTGCTTTTGCTCTTGCGCGCAGCCCGTCGCGGCCAGCGGCAACAGGGCCATCGCTGTAACCGTCAGCAATGTATAGCATTTCATGGTAAAGCTCCCTTAACCTTTTCACCAGCCATGCAGCCGCAACAGTTAATTATCTGTAAGCAGAACTGATTAACAAGTAAGAATTTGTTAAACATTTTTGTCCCGTTTCGGGATTGCCCTGTAACGGCCTTGCGCTGAGCCGCGCTCTTGTGCGTTCTTTTTTGCGCCTAAGCCCCGAAACCCACACCCTTTAGCGCTTCAGCCAAGCCGTGCGCGCCATGAAAAATGCGGGCACCACCCGGACGGCAAGGTCCGGATGATGCCCTTTTCTGCCAGCATCAAGGCGCAATGTCGAGCGGCGTATGGAGGGGGGAGGACACCGCCCGCGCGCCGCGCCGGCAAAGGGGACACCAAATATAAGGAATTCAGCACCCTAAAGTGAAAAGGCCGAGCCGCCAAAAGGTTGCGTTATCCAAGGTAAATTACCGTATAAAAAAACATGGGTTTGAAAGCGCCGCCAAGGCTTGCCTTTGCACGCGATTCTACCCATGTGAAAGGAATGTTGAACATTTTGTCCATCTGTGTCGGGTTGATCGCGCTGGTTTTCGGTGTGGTCGCCTTTCTTCCGCTGCTAGGCTGGGCCTATTGGGCGATTATCCCGGTCGCTCTGGTCGGCCTCGCCTTGGGCGCGATGTCGGATCGCACCAGCGGCCGCAATCTCAATCTGGTTGTCATCATCATCGGCATTGTCCGGTTGATGATTGGCGGCGGCATCATCTGATCGCCCGTTAGACCGTGAGCGCCGCAGACGCAGCCGCCTCCGCCGCGCGCGAACCGCGCGGCACCAAAGGCCTTGCCGAAGCGTTGGGCGCTTACACCATCTGGGGCTTTCTCCCGCTTTACCTGAAACCGTTACAGCATATCGCTCCGTGGGAAGTGGTGGGCGAGCGCGTTATCTGGTCGGTTGTGTTGTTGATGATACTGCTGGTCGTGCGCAATCGGCTTGGCGAATTCCGCCGCGTGATGACCAGCCCGCGCCTCATCGGGCCACTACTCGCCTCCTCGGTGCTGATCGGGGCTAATTGGCTGATTTATATCTGGGCGGTAAATAATGGCCATGTGCTGGCCGCGAGCCTTGGCTATTTCCTCAATCCCTTGTTGAACGTCGTGCTGGGCGCGGCGATCCTCAAGGAAAAATTGCGACCCTTGCAATGGGCAGCGACCGGATTAGCGGCGGTGGGCGTTGCCATCCTTGCCTTTGGCGCGGTCGAAACATTGTGGATTAGCGTGGCGCTCGCCGGAACCTTCGGCTTTTATGGCCTCATTCGCAAGATGATCGACACCGGTCCGATGGTCGGATTGGCGGCGGAAACCGTGCTGCTATTGCCGTTTGCGGTGGCGTTCCTGTTGTGGTGGCACAGCGAGCCGGGCCGCGCCGCGTTTGGCCAAGGCAATATGACCGACAATTTGCTGCTCATGGGGTGCGGCGTTGTCACTGCCGTCCCACTACTCCTGTTTGCCAGCGCCGCGCGCAAATTGCCTTATTCGACGCTGGGCCTCATCCAATATTTAGCGCCGACCATCGTGCTGTTGCTCGGCCTGTTCGTTTATCACGAGCCGTTGAAACAATCGCAGATTATCTGCTTCGCGTTCATCTGGGCGGGGTTGGGCATTTATATTTACGACAGCCTGCGTGCGGTGCGGGCGGCGAAGGCGGGATAATATCCGGTTTAGCAAAATATCCCGCTAGCCCTGAGCGTGTCGAAGGGCGTGTGCAAGGCTCACACTATCCCATCCTGATAGCCGTCCTTCGACAAGCTCAGGACTAACGGAATAAGATGGCGTCATCTGGGCGGGGTTGGGTATTTATATCTATGACAGCCTACGCGCGGAGCGGGCGGCGAAGGCGGGGCAAGGGCCGGGATAAAGCGCCTTAACTCAACCCACCCCGTCATTGCGAGCGCCGAAGGCGCGCGGCAATCCAGAGTCGCGCAGCGCTGCTCTGGATTGCTTCGCTTCGCTCGCAATGACGATGTGTGTTAATGCTGGATCCGCCACCCCAATGTCTCGCCCGCATGGAAGGGCACCAATTCCGTGCCGCCTGCCGCAATCCGTTCCGGCACTACCGTTTCACCGCGCTCCAGCGTAATCTGCGCCTCATTGACCGGCAGTCCGTAAAATTGCGGGCCGTGGAGGCTGGCAAAGCCTTCAAATTTATCGAGCGCGCCGTCTTCGTCGAACGCGGCGACATAGCTTTCCAGCGCATAGGGCGCGTTGAAAATCCCCGCACAGCCGCACGCCGATTCCTTGGCTTCGACCGCATGGGGTGCGCTATCGGTGCCGAGGAAAAATTTGGGAGAGCCGGACATGGCGGCTTGGCGCACCGCGACGCGATGCTGCTCGCGCTTGGCGACGGGCAGGCAATAAGCGTGCGGGCGGATGCCGCCGACCAGCATCGCATTGCGGTTGATGCGGATATGCTGCGGGGTGATCGTCGCGGCGATATTTGCAGGCGCGTCGGCGACAAATTGCGCGGCTTCCACGGTGGTAATATGTTCGAACACGATTTTGAGCGCGGGAAGCTGCTTGACCAAGGGGGCAAGCGTGCGCTCGATAAACACTGCCTCGCGGTCGAAAATATCAACATCGGCATCGGTGACTTCACCGTGGATGAGGAGCGGCATCCCGATGGCCTGCATCCGCTCCAGCACAGGCTTGATTTTGGTAATATCGGTGACGCCATGCGCGCTGTTGGTGGTGGCGTGAGCGGGGTAGAGCTTGCAGGCGGTGAATACGCCCTGTTCATACCCGCGCGCGATTTCGTCCGGATCGCTCGTATCGGTCAGATAGGCGACCATCAGCGGGGTGAAATCTGTGCCTTCGGGAACCGCCGCCAGGATGCGCTCGCGATAGGCGATGCCATCCGCCACCGTCATCACCGGCGGGGTTAGATTGGGCATGATGATCGCGCGCGCAAATTGCCGCGCCGTATAGGGCACCACCGCCTCCAGCATCGCCCCGTCCCGCACATGCACATGCCAGTCATCAGGGCGGCGGATAGTCAGCGTATCGGTCATGCAGGGGTTCCTGTGCGTGGGCGTTTGGGGGCCATTAGCGTAAAGCGGGCTGATAGGCGAGGGGGAGAAGGGGGGATGGGATGAGGATGATAGGATTGTCATGACCTTAAAGATCCTCCCCGAGCTTGTCTCGGGGAGGGGGACCGTCCGGCGTAGCCGGATGGTGGAGGGGCAAAAGCGATTGCGTTCGCAATCGCGCGCGCCAGAGGTGCGCATAACCCCTCCGTCACGCGCTACGCGCGCGCCACCTCCCCGAGCAAGCTCGGGGAGGAGCTTTTTTAGCTCTGGCCCAAGACAGACTTGGGGAGGAGCTCCACCTTCCCCGCCCCGCACAATCCCCCTTTTAATCCTCCCTCCTCCATCCTACCTCACCCCCATGACCACAATGCTCCACAATCGCGCCATTCTCCGCCTGTCCGCCACCGAAGCAGGGGAGGATGTGCGGGCTTTTCTGCAAGGGTTGGTGACGCAAGATATGGGGCAGGTCCGTCCCGGCGCGCCCGTTTGGGCCGCATTGCTGACGCCGCAGGGCAAACTTCTGTTCGATTTCATCCTGTGGGCCGATGGCGATGATATTCTGGTGGATTGCGAGGACGCCCAAGCCGATGCGCTGGCCAAGCGCCTCTCTATCTATCGCCTGCGTCGCAAAATCGCGATTGCGCGGGATGATAGCCTGTGTGTCGGCTGGAGCGCCGCACCCGATGGTGCGCCTGCGGAGGCCCTGCAAAGCGCGCCCGACCCGCGGCTGGCGGCGCTTGGCACGCGTTATCTGGTGCGTGGGGGCGACATAGAGAGCGTGGACGGCGCTTCCGGCGATGATGTCTGGCGCGCGCATCGCCTCGCCCTTGGCGTCACCGAAGGCGCGGACGAATTGGGGCAGGACAAGATTTTGTGGCTCGAATGCAATGCCGCTGAACTGAACGGCGTGAGCTTTACCAAGGGCTGTTATGTCGGGCAGGAAAATACCGCGCGGATGAATTGGCGGCAAAAGGTCAACCGGCGGCTGGTGGTGGTGCCATTGGCGCAGGCGGACGAAAAGCGGCAGATGATCGCCTATCCCGACCTCGGCCTGTCGGTCGAGCATCGGCGGGTGGAGGCTATCGACCGCGCGACGCTGCCCGATTGGCTGGCAGAGGCACTCACGGGCGCCCCCTGACCCAACCGTCATTGCGAGCGCCGCAAGGCGCGCGGCAATCCAGAGCCACCTAACACTAAGGTTGCGCTATTCCGCTCTGGATTGTCGCGCCGCTGCGCGGCTCGCAATGACGAAGATTTGGGCAAAGGGGTGGTGGCGGAAAACCACTAACGGTTACGCTTTGTAAAAGGTCGCGCGGGTATAAGCGGTGCCATGACCCGCATCATCCTCTTGGCCGTCGCTGTTTTCGCTATCACGCTCGCGCTATTGCGGATGAATGATGGCGGGGTGCCGACAGGCAGCAACGCATCCGTCGCCCCTGCCTCCCAACCGGAGCAACAGGCCGGAACGCGCGCGTCTCAGCCGCAACAAAGCACCGCCTTTGCGCCCAAAGTCGACATTGCGCGCGGGCCGGATTCGCATTTCCGCACCATGGTCAAAGTGAACGGGACCGAGATTGAAATGCTGGTCGATAGCGGTGCAACCACCATCGCTTTGTCGCGCCGCGATGCCGAGCGGGCGGGGATATTTACCGGCGGGGCCAATGATTTCAGCGAATCGGCGCGCACCGCTGGCGGTACGGTGCGGGTAAAGCCAGTCAAATTATCGCGCGTCGCGGTCGGCGGGATCGAGCGGCGCGACGTTGATGCAGCGATATTGGACGGCGATATCGGCGTGTCCTTGCTCGGCCAAAGCTATCTCGGCACGGTCGAACATGTCAGCATCAAGGGCGATGTGATGACGTTACAGTGAAGGCGGTAGCATCACGCCGCCGCTTGTAATCCCCGGCCATTGCCGCCATCTGTCTTTACCATGACTGACAAAAATATGCCGCCCCTGCGCGCCGCCATCGTGCCGGTGACGCCGCTCCAGCAGAATTGCACGCTTTTCTGGTGTACCGAAACCAATAAAGCTGCCTTTGTCGATCCCGGTGGCGATCTGCCGCGGCTCAAGGCCGCTGCTGCGCAACATGGCGTCGATCTTGAAAAAATCCTCATCACCCACGGCCATATCGACCATTGCGGCGAGGCGGGCACGCTTGCCAAAGAATTGGGGTTGCCAATCGAAGGGCCGCAGGAAGCGGACCGTTTCTGGATTTCGCGGCTGGAAGATGATGGCCGCAACTATGGCGTCAATGGCAAGATATTCGAACCCGACCGCTGGCTCAATGATGGCGACACGGTGACGGTCGGCAATCTGGTGCTGGACGTCCTCCATTGCCCCGGCCACACGCCCGGCCATGTGATATTCCACCACGCGCCGTCAAAGCTCGCCATTGTCGGCGATGTGTTGTTCCAAGGCTCGATTGGCCGCACCGACTTTCCGATGGGCAACCATCAGGATTTGCTCGATGCCATCACCCAAAAACTATGGCCTTTGGGCGATGACACGACCTTTGTGCCGGGGCATGGGCCGACCAGCAATTTCGGCTATGAGCGGCGCAATAATCCGTTCGTCAGCGATTCTGCGATGGCAGCGGCGCAAGCGTAACGGCTTCCGTCTGGGCAGGCTTTGCCATGCCATAAGCGGCATAAAGCGCAGCCCCTGCCAGCACCAGCAGTACGATATGGTTGATCGCAATACCGGCCATGCGCGCCTTGGTCGGGATATCGCCTTCCATGCCGAACGCATGGGCAAGACGGCCCAGCGTATAGAGGATGACAATACCCCACAGCCATAATTGCGGGCCGAAGGCGAGTTCGACCAGCGCGAACAGGATCAGCACAAACGGCGCATATTCGGTGAAATTGGCATGGGCGCGCATCCGCTTGAGGACAAGCGGACTGCCGCCGTCGCCATGCAATATTTTTTCCGACATACGCACGCGCCCGACGCGGCTGCTCAGCCAGATGTTGAGAATGGCGCACACGGCGGCAAAGGTCAGTGATAATGGAAGGATCATGACAATATTCCCTGTTTAGGCTCACGGGCTTGCCCCGTAAGCGCGCGTCCGGCAAAACCGGCGCAGCCAACCGCATTTTACGAGGGAAGGACAAGCGCGCAAGTGTGACTTTTTGGCGTGAGGGCACTTGCCTTTAAAGCCAAAAACGTTATAGGCGCGGTTCGCTCAGCGATTGAGTCTCCTTGAACAGGAACATCACACCTACCGCTTTTGTTTCGAGGGCGGGTGATAAGCTGTTATTGCCATTTGGGCTACAAGGGCTTAATTGCGACTGGATTTTGAACGATTTGAACTGGAACAGGTGCCACTATGGCTGTCCCCAAGAGAAAAACTTCGCCGTCGAAGCGCGGTATGCGTCGCAGCCATGATTCGCTGAAGGTTGAAGCCTATCAGGAATGCCCGAACTGCGGTGAATTGAAGCGTCCGCACAATCTGTGTGATGCTTGCGGCCATTATAATGGTCGTGAAGTGATCGCCGCTGCTGACTGATTTTCCCGGGGTCATTGACCCCTTTTGCCGAAGGAGATGCCGGTGGGCATGACGCCGCGGATCGCAATCGACGCGATGGGCGGTGATGTTGGCGTACCCGTCATGTTGGCGGGTGCGGCAATGGCACGCCATCGGCACGACGGGCTGCAATTTCTGCTGGTCGGCGACGAAAAGCAGATTGTTGCGGCGCTCGACAAGCATCCCAACCTGCGCGCGGCGTCGGAAATCCTGCACACCGATCAGGTGGTGACGGGCGACGACAAGCCCAGCCAGGCCCTGCGCAAATCCAAAAACAGTTCGATGGGCCTTGCCATTCAGGCGGTGAAGTCCGGCGAATGTGGCGCGGCCGTATCGTCGGGGAATACCGGCGCGCTGATGGCGATGGCGAAGCTTGCGCTGCGCACCATGCCGGGCATCGACCGTCCTGCGCTGGCCGCCTTGTTGCCGACGCTTGGCAATAATGATGTGGTGATGCTTGACCTCGGCGCGAACACCGATTGTGACGCGAATAATCTCGTCCAGTTTGCGGTGATGGGCGCCGCTTATGCGCGCACCGCTTTGGGGCTTGAAAGCCCGCGCGTGCGCCTCCTCAATATCGGCACCGAAGAGTTGAAAGGCACCGACGAGATTCGCGATGCCGCCGCTATCCTCAAGGCGGGCAGGAATCTGCCCTTCACCTTTGACGGCTTTACCGAAGGCGACAAGATTTCGCGCGGCGATGTCGATGTGATCGTGTGCGATGGCTTTTCCGGCAATATTGCACTTAAAACCATCGAAGGCACCGCGCGGTTCGTGACCGATTTGCTGCGCAACGCCTTTACCAGCTCGGTGCGCTCCAAAATCGGCTTCCTCATTTCCAAGCCCGCTACCGAATTGCTGCGCCACCATCTTGACCCGAATAACCATAATGGCGCGGTCTTTCTGGGGCTGAACGGGGTGGTCCTCAAAAGTCACGGCAGCGCCAATGAAAAGGGCGTGTCCAACGCCATCCATGTGGCCGCCAATCTGGTCAAAAAAGATATTACCCGGCAAGTGACGGACAATCTGTTGCTGTTTGCCGCAAGAGACAAGGGACAAACGGAATGAAGCGCCGCGCAATTATTGCCGGAACAGGAGCAGCCCTCCCCGAAAATTGCGTTTCAAACGATGAACTTGCCCACAAAGTCGATACGTCCGACGAATGGATTGTCGAGCGCACAGGCATCCGCTTCCGCCATATTGCAGCCCCCCATGAAACCACCGCAACGCTGGCGCATGATGCCGCCAAACAGGCGTTGGAGACGGCAGGGCTTGATGCCGGCCAAATCGGTCTCCTCATTGTCGCGACCGCGACGCCCGACAATACTTTTCCCGCCACCGCCACCAAAGTCCAGGCGATGCTCGGCATTGACGATTGCGTTGCGTTTGACGTTGCAGCGGTCTGTTCGGGCTTTCTCTATGCGCTGAGTGTTGCCGACAGCATGATCCGCACCGGCGTTGCCGATCATGCGCTGGTGATCGGCGCAGAGACGTTTAGCCGCATCCTCGATTGGGAGGACCGCGCAACCTGTGTGTTGTTCGGGGACGGCGCGGGCGCGGTGGTCTTGAGCGGCGAGGAAAATAGCGCGCGCGGTATCTTGTCGTCCAAACTCCACGCCGATGGCCGTCATTATGACTTGCTCTATGTCGATGGCGGGCCGTCCACCACCGGCACCACCGGCAAGGTGCGGATGAAAGGGCGCGAGGTCTTCCGCCACGCCGTCACCAATCTTGCGAGCGTCATGCACGAAGCGTTGGAAGGCGCGGGCGTCGAAGCAAGCGAGATTGACTGGGTCGTGCCGCACCAGGCCAATATCCGCATCCTTGAAGCCACCGGCAAGAAACTTGGCCTCAGCGCTGACAAGCTGGTCATCACCGTGGACCGCCACGCCAATACATCGGCGGCCTCCGTTCCCTTAGCTCTTGATTCTGCTGTCCGTGACGGGCGAATCACCCGTGGTGATTTGCTTGTACTCGAAGCAATGGGCGGGGGATTCACATGGGGCGCATCCATTGTGCGATATTGAAATTGCGTTAATACAATAGTTTATATAAACAAATAAGAATCGCATTGAATTAAGCCTTGAAGACTGCGAAATCTCGCCGCATTGTGAAACTTCATTACGCGGACAAGGGGCAAAACGCACCATTTCGCGTTCAGCCCTGAGAGGGCTTGAGTGGGTCATACATAAGGAATGAGGACAACATGCGTTCTGCAGGCACATTAACACGCGCTGACTTGGCGGATTCGATCAACAAAAAAGTGGGTCTATCGCGCGCGGATTCGGCACAATTGGTGGAATCCATCATTGATTTGATGTGCGGGGCGCTGGAACATGGGGAAAATGTGAAGCTTTCGGGCTTTGGCACTTTTGTTCTGCGCGACAAGGGCGAACGGATCGGTCGCAATCCCAAGACCGGTGTCGAGGTTCCCATCTCCTCCCGTCGTGTTTTGACATTCCGTGCCAGCCAATCGCTGCGTGATCGGATTGTAAAAGCGGGATAATATTGTTAGCTCCGAAAGTCAGGGCGGGAACTTTCAACCGAAAGAGCTTGCAAGGACCGGATAACTAACAATGACAAACAAGGATCAGGGTGCATTGCGGACCATCGGCGAAGTCGCCGAACAATTCGGTCTGCCAACCCATATTTTGCGCTATTGGGAAACCCGTTTTTCCGCGCTCAAGCCGCTGACGCGCGCGGGGAACCGCCGTTATTACCGCCCCGAAGATGTGGCGCTAATCGACCGCATCAACCGGTTGCTCAATGTCGAAGGCTTTACGATCAAGGGCGCGGAAAAGGCGCTGGCATCAGGGCTGATACCGGGTGAGGGGCAGGGTGAAGCGGAACGGACAGCCCCCGCTGCTGCCACGTCCGTTGCTGCCACGTCTGCTTTGCCGCAAAGCATCAAGGCGGACGCTATCGGGGCTGAAAAACTGGCCGAGCTGCGCAAGATCCGCGATCGGCTCGCGCGCGCCTTGGCCGACAGTCAGGTTTAAAAACCCGGCAAAACTGCCGCTTATTCTTCGGGGCCGCTTATTCTTCAGGGGCGCTTACTCTTCAGGGCCTAGGCCGGGGTCGAGATCGCGCGGGCGGACCATATGGGTGATATGCGCGCTACGCACCGCAACATCGGCCCATTTGCTGATGGGCAGCTCCAGCCGGGCGAGGGCTGCAGTCGGGAATTTTTCTTCCGGCACGGCGCGCAGCGGTTCATCCTTGCTGTCCGGCACCAATTCCAGCAGCAAATCCTCCAGCCCAGGATTATGGCCGACCATCAGCACATCGGTTGCGCTGTCGGGGACGTCGCGCAATACATCGAGCAGCGAGGCGGACGAGGCGAGATAAATGCGCCGGTCCCATTTCGGCTCCAGATTTTCATTGCCCATCGCGGTCTGGAAAATGTCGAGCGTATCGACCACCCGGGCTGCGGGCGAAGCGACAATCATGTCGAATTTCAACCCTTGCGCGCGCGCATATTCACCAATCGTCTTTGCCGCGCGCTTGCCGCGATCATTGACGATGCGATCAAAATCGCGCGCCGCCGGTTCATCCCACCCCGACTTTGCATGGCGCAGCACGGTTAGCGTCTTCAAGTCTCACTCTCCATTTACACCCTCGGCGATTCACATCGCCGGGCCATTTGCGTCCCGGCCATTTACTTCCCCGGGCTATTTACATCCCCCGGCGGAAAGCGGGGAAGTCCATCGTCTATCCCCAAGGCTTTGCCGGATTTATCCTGTTCATGGAAGGGGGTATGATGGCTTTGTGCTGCGATTACATGACGCACCGCTTCATCCAGCGACACACGACGGATTGGCGTTCCTTCCGGAAAAGCGGTGAGCAAGCGCGACGGAACAGCGGCGGACAGCAGGATAAATTGCCCGCGATCCCCTTGGCGACGGATGAGGCGGCCAAAGGCTTGCGCAAGTTTCGCGCGGATCAGCATATCATCATAAGCCGATCCGCCCGCCGCCAGACGCCGCGCGCTGTGGAGCACGGTGGGCTTGGGCCAAGGCACGCCCTCCATGATGACGAGCCTTAGCGAATCGCCCGGCACATCAACCCCGTCGCGCAACGCATCGGTGCCGAGCAGCGAGGCGCGCGGATCATCGCGGAAAATATCGACCAAAGTGCCGGTGTCGATCGGATCGACATGCTGGGCGTAAAGCGGCAATCCGGCGCGGGCCAAGCGGTCGGCAATGCGCGCATGGACGCTGCGCAAGCGGCGAATGGCGGTGAACAGGCCCAGCGTGCCTCCTTGGGCCGCTTCGATAAGCCGCGCATAAGCGCCCGCTAGCTGGGGCAAATCGCCTTTCTTCACATCGGTGACGATCAGCACTTCGGACTGGCGCGCATAATCGAACGGGCTATCGACGCCGATTTTTTCAACCGGGCTTTCCAGATGGACCGCCCCCGTCCGCGCTTCGGCCACCGCCCAGTCGCCGCCGCTGCGCAACGTCGCCGATGTCATCACCACGCCATGCGCGGGCTTGAGGACGGTTTCGGCAACCGGCTTGGTGGGGTCAAGCCAATGGCGGTGGATACCCATATCCCATTCGCGCCCCTCGATGCGGTCGACCGCAAGCCAATCGACAAAATCGGGCATGGCGGGGCCACCGACACGCGACAGGAGCGATAACCATGCGCCCAAAGTCTCGCAGCGTAAGGAGAGGCTGCCAATCGCCCCTTCGACCCGCGCGCGGGCGGCGGCATCGAGCCAGTCGGGCGCTTCCTCCATCACCGCCTCCAGCCTTTTGCCGAGGGCCACCAGCGGACGGAGGAGAGCATCTATCGCTTGTGCAGCGGGGCCTGCCGCTTCGACGAGCGTAGCGTCCAGTTCGGCCATTTCGGTTTCGAGGCCATAGCCCGCATCGCCTTGGTCATCGCGTGCATAGACAGTGCCGCGCACCGCCGCCAGCAGCCGCTCCACCGGCCCGAACGGGTCGCCTTCACCCAGTCGTTGCAGCCAGCCATCGGAAGGGAGCGCCTGCGCTGCGGTGCTGGCCGCGATAATCGCCTGCGCGCCTGCTTCATCATAGCTAGCAACATCGGAAAGCCGCGCCGCAAGCCCGCGCCTGCGCCCGCGTGCATTGCCTTCCGGTCCCAGCACCCAGCGGCGGATTTCAATCGCCTCTTGTCCGGTAAGCGCGACCGCGAACATCGAATCGGCCGCATCGAACAGATGATGGCCTTCGTCGAAAATGATGCGGGCAGGCTTGTCGCTATAATCGTGTGCGCGGGCGGCGACGACCATCAACAGCGCATGGTTGGCGATGACAATATCGGCATGGGCAGACCCGCGTGCGGCCCGCTCGATGAAGCATTTGCGGTAATGCGGGCAGCCTGCATAAATACATTCGCCGCGCCGGTCGGTGAGCGCGGTCGAGCCATTGCGCCGGAACAGGGTGGGAATCCACCCCGGCAAATCCCCGCCAATCATATCGCCATCGCGGCTATAGGCGGCCCAGCGCGCGACCAGTTGCGCCAGTACCGCCGCGCGCCCCGCAAATCCGCCTTGCAACGCATCTTCAAGGTTGAGCAGGCAAAGATAATTTTCACGGCCCTTGCGCACCACCACCTTGTCGCGATGCTGTGCGGGGTTCAAATAAAGCCGCTCGGTTTCGCGCGATAATTGGCGTTGCAGCGCCTTGGTATAGGTCGACACCCACACCGCGCCGCCCGATTGGCGTGACCACAGCGCAGCGGGCGCAAGATAGCCCAAAGTCTTGCCGATGCCGGTGCCGGCTTCGGCCAGCAGCATATTGGGCGCGTCGCGCCGCTCGCGCGGGCGGAAGGCATGGGCGGCGGCGCGGGTATAAAGCTGTTGGCCGGGACGCAATTCCGCATCGTCGCCGGTCAGGTGATGGAGATGCTCGACCGCCGCATCCTCGCCGATGATGACGGGCTTGGGCGCTGCACGAGGCGGCATTTCCTCCCATTCGGGCAGCTTGGAAAAGAGCCAGCGTTCGGCCTGTTCGGGCCGCTTGATCGTTTGGGCGACAATCTGCCCCCAAGGCCACCGCAACCGCGCCAAAGACTGCGCCGCCGTCCACGCCCCTTCACGCTCGGCCCATTCGGGATCGGCGAGGGTCGCGATCAGTTTTTGCGCGGCGGCGAGATAGAGGAGGGGAATATGTTTCTCTAGCCCCTCCCCTTTAGGGGAGGGGTTGGGGTGGGGCCTGTCAACAAGCGCACCGCTCGCATTGACAGGCCCCCCACCCAACCCTCCCCCCTGAAGGGGGGAGGGCTTTGCCATGCCCGATTTGGAAAATGCTATTCCCAAAGCCCGCGCCAACCCGGCAGGCGTCGGCACCGCAAATTTCGCGGGATGCACAAACGCAAATAATTCCAGCAAATCCAGCCCCGACACATCGGCATAGCCAAGCCGCTGCCCTGTCAGCGGCGCGTTCAGCAAAATCATCGGCGTTTCCGCCGCGCGCGCTATCGCTTCGCCTTTGCCGACTTCGCGCACTGTGCCGTCGGGCGTTGCGATCCAGATACCGGCATGGCTTGCATGGAGCGCAGGAAAGTTTAAGGCGGGGGCCGACATTTTTTCTCCCTAACCAGAATGTGAACGAAAGGGCAACAAGTGACCGAGCTTCAATCTATCGCAATGACCTCCAAGGCATGGCCGTTTGAGGAAGCGAAGAAGCTCGTCAAACGCTATCCGCAAGGAAAGCCGGATGGCGCGCCTGTCCTGTTCGAAACCGGCTATGGCCCGTCGGGTCTGCCGCATATCGGCACGTTCAACGAAGTCTTGCGCACGACGATGGTGCGCCATGCTTATGAAACCCTGGTGCCGGGCGCCAAGACGCGACTGGTGGCGTTCAGCGACGATATGGACGGCCTGCGCAAAGTGCCGGACAATATCCCCAATGGCGCGATGCTGACCGAACATCTGGGCAAGCCCTTGACGCGCATCCCCGACCCGTTCGGCAAATTTGAAAGCTTTGCGCATCATAATAATGCGATGCTGCGCGATTTTCTGGATCGTTTCGGCTTTGACTATGAATTTGTGTCGGCGACCGAACGCTATGAAAGCGGCGCGTTTGACGATGCGCTCAAAAATGTGCTGCGCCATTATCAGGGAATTATGGACATCATGTTGCCGACCTTGCGCAAGGAACGTGCGGCGACCTATTCGCCGGTGCTGCCGGTGAGCGAAAAGAGCGGCATTGTGTTGCAGGTGCCGGTCGAAGTGGTCGATGCCGATGCGGGCCTCATCCGTTTTACCGATGATGAAGGCGAGACGGTCGAACAGTCGATTTTGGGCGGCAAGGCCAAGCTCCAATGGAAGGTCGATTGGGCGATGCGCTGGGTTGCGCTCGGCGTTGACTATGAAATGTATGGCAAGGACTTGACCGATAGCGGCGTGCAATCGGGCAAGATCGAGCGGGTGCTGGGTGGTCGTCCGCCCGAAAGCTTAATCTATGAAATGTTCCTCGACGATAAGGGCGAGAAGATTTCCAAGTCCAAGGGCAATGGCCTCGCGCTTGAAGATTGGCTTACCTATGGGCCTCAGGAAAGCGTGGCTTTCTATGCGTTCCGCGAGCCGAAGTCGGCCAAGCAACTGCATATGGGCGTCATCCCCAAGGCGGTTGATGAATATTACCAGTTCCGCAACACTTGGCACGATCAGGATGCGGCCAAACAGCTCGGTAATCCGGTGCATCATATCCATAATGGCAAGGTGCCGAACGCGCCGTTGCCGGTGACGTTCGGCTTGCTGCTCAACCTTGTCGGCGTATTGCCCGCAGGGGCGACGCGCGATCAGGTGTGGAGTTATCTCGGCAATTATGTCGCGGATGCGGAGCCGGAAAACCATCCGGAGCTGGATGCGCTGGTCGGCCATGCGCTCGCCTATCACCGCGATTTTGTCGCCCCGACCTTAAAGCGTCGTGCGCCGACCGACAATGAAGCGGCGGCCCTGCGCAAGCTCGACAGCGAATTGGCGGCTCTGCCTGCGGGCGCGCCCGCCGAAGATATTCAAAATATCGTCTATGCCATCGGCAAGGACGAAGCCTATGGTTTTGAAAATCTGCGCGACTGGTTCAAGGCGCTCTATGAAACGCTGTTGGGGGCCGAACAAGGGCCGCGTATGGGCAGCTTCATTGCGCTTTATGGCATTGATAATAGCCGGAACCTTATCAGTGAAGCGTTAAGCTGAGCGGCGCTGGATCGAAAATGCATTTCGATGGTTGGCTAGGCGTCATCACGCGACCGGGAGGCAAAAGAATGAACGGTCCGACCATCGAACAACTGGCGCTCGACCTGCTTGGCAAAACGCTGGAGGAGCTGGAAACCGAAGAGGAGCGGGTGCTGGAAGCGATCCGCAGCCGCAACATCATGGCGAGCGATGTGGTCGACACATGCGATGCCAATACGGGCTTTGGTGACAGACTGGCCGACAGGGTCGCCGCGATTGGCGGGTCGTGGGGCTTCATCATCGGTTTTGCGGTGGTGCTGGTCGCGTGGATGCTACTCAATTCGGGCGTGATGACCAAGCTTGGCCTGACCTTTGATCCTTATCCTTATATATTCCTCAACCTGATGCTGTCGATGCTGGCCGCCATCCAGGCGCCGATCATCATGATGAGCCAGAACAGGCAGGCGGCCAAAGACCGTATCGCGGCGCGCCATGACTATCAGGTCAACCTCCACGCCGAATTGGAAATCAAACGGCTCCACACCAAAATTGACGGCTTGCTGGACCTTTTGAAAAGGGAGGAAAGCCGCAAACAGGCCTCACCCTCTCGGACCCCAAGTCCGCAGGCCGGAGAATGAGCGCGTGACCGCCCGCCGCAGCCGCTTTTCCCCGGCGCTTATTTTCATCTTTGTTGTCGCATTTATCGACGTGATGGCGATGGGGATTACCATTCCCATCCTCCCCAAGCTGATCGAGCAAATGGCGGGATCGAACGCCGATGCGGGCTTTTATAACGGCCTGTTCATCGCGCTATGGGCGGCGATGCAATTCATCTGCTCGCCCATTATCGGATCGCTGTCCGACCGTTACGGGCGGCGTCCGGTCCTTTTGCTATCTGCCATCGGTTTGGCGGCGGACTTTGTCCTGATGGCGCTCGCGCCGGACCTGTGGTGGCTCGCTGTAGGACGCATATTGTCGGGCATTATGTCGTCAAGCTTTACCACCGCTTTTGCCTATATGGCCGACATCACGCCGCCCGAAGGTCGCGCGCGGGCTTATGGGTTGATAGGCGCGGCCTTTAGCGCAGGCTTTGTCGCGGGGCCGTTTATCGGCGGTGTTTTGGGAGAATATGGGCCGCGCGTGCCATTCTGGGCGGCGGCCATTTTGAGCGGCGTGACCTTTCTTTACGGCCTGCTTGTATTGCCGGAATCGCTTGCGCCGGAAAAGCGCATGGCCTTTTCGTGGAAGCGCGCCAACCCGTTCGGGGCGCTCAAATTGCTGGCCTCGCATCCGGAATTGACCGGACTGTCGCTGGTCAATTTCCTGCTCTATTTCGCGCATCATTTGTTCAGCGCGGTGTTCGTCCTTTATGCAGGCTATCGCTATGGCTGGGGTCCGTTAGAGGTCGGCCTGTTGCTCGCCCTAGTCGGCGTTCTGGATATGCTTGTGCAGGGTGTCATTGTGGGACCGGTGGTCAAACGCCTGGGCGATCGGCGCACGATGATTGCGGGGCTGGTGATGGGGGCCATCGGCATAGGCTGTATGGGGCTGGCAAGCACCGGCTGGCAATTTATCGCGGCGATGCTGCCCAATGCCTTTTGGGGCCTTGCGATGCCGACCATCCAGTCGCTCATGACCCGCCGCGTTTCCGAAACCGAACAGGGCCAGCTTCAGGGCGCGAACAATAGTGTGGGCGCGATTGCGGGGGTTATTTCGCCGCTCTTTTTCGGCTGGGCCTATGGTAAGACGGTTGGACCCGATGCCGCTATCCCGCACCCCGGCACGACTTTCTTTATCGCTGCAGCGGTCATGGTGCTGGCCGCCCTGATTGCCACATCGGTCGCGCGGCGCGGGGTGGCGCGCGATAGGCTTACGCCGATAGACTAAACGGTCGCGGGTTGCGGTTGGGTGACTTCGGCGAGGACTTCGCCATAGCCTTCCGCAACCGTCATGCGCGGGCCATAGCCTTTGCTCATAAGGGCGCGGTGGGCGCGCGGCAGGTTCCAGCACGGAACGCCCATGAATAGATGATGCTCCAAATGATAATTGACCCAATAAGGTGCGACCAAGGCCCGCTCGGTAACGCTGGCCAGCGTGGTGCGGGCATGGCTGAACGGATCATCGCTCGCCGTCGTGGTGCAGGCATGTTCGGCAATATTGCGGATGCGCAGGAAAAGCTGGAAGCTCGTCGCGAGTGCGACAAACCATAGTGCAAAAGGCAGGATGCCATAACCGCTCGCAAAACTTAAGGCCAGCAACACAAGTTGAAAGCCGATGAAGCGGATGGTCGCGCGGCCGATAAAGACTTGCTGTTCCTTGGCGTCGGGCTTCATGCCTTCCAGCGCCATTTTGATCTGCGCGCCGCGTTGCTTCAAAAAGGTGATGCCGGTGAGGTCGCGCCCCATTTTGCGCAGAATAGAGCTTTGCGAGGTCGGGAAGGGCGCGGACAAGGGCAGGTCGGGATCTTCGGGCTGCTGGGTGAACGCATGATGTTTCAGATGATAGGCGCGATAGGCTTGGAGGTCAGTGCCGACCGGCGCGGCGCATAGCCAGTCGCCGATGAAATTGTTAAGCTTGCGGTCGGGGTGGAGATGGCCGTGGGCGGCATCATGCATGAGGATGGCAAGCCCCAATTGCCGCCCGCCGATGAGGAAAGCGGCGATAATCCACGCGACCGGATGGTCGAGCCACACCGCGCCGGCTATCAGCAACAAAATCACGCCCCACGCATGGGCGACCAGCCACAACCCGCGCCAGCGCGAGCCTTGCGTCAATATACGCCATTCGTCTGAGGAAAATATATCGGTCGGCTTTACCGCCTTCACCTGTCCCATGCGACCCCCACCTATCGTCGCGCCGGATGCCGGTTTTTCCGGTCGTTTCCGCGCTTTGCCCCGTACTGCGGGAGAGAGGATAGCAAAAAGCGCGCCACAGGCAAGCCGCAGCGCGCTTTCAGGATTGAAAAAAGGCCGGTTTATTTTTCGCGGGCATTTTCCCCCGCTTATTTATCCCTGCCTTGTTTTCCCGGCTTATTTCTTGGCAGCAATCCAGCGGTCGATCTTGGCTTCCAATATTTCGAGCGGTAGGCGGCCAGTCATCAATATCTGGTCATGGAAATCCTTGATATCGAATTTGGGGCCGAGCGCCTTTTGCGCCTTGTCGCGCAGTCGCAACATGGTGAGCGCGCCGATCTTATAGGCGAGCGCCTGACTGGGGATGGCGATATAGCGGTCGACTTCGGCCTCGACATTGGAGCGGCCCATATTGCTGTTGTCGAGCATATATTGAACCGCCTGATCGCGGGTCCAGCCTTTGGCGTGGATACCGGTATCGACCACCAGCCGCATCGCGCGGTGCATCTCCGCCGACAATGTGCCGAACCGCTGATAGGGGTCTTTATAAAGACCCATTTCATGCCCCAGCGTTTCGGCATAAAGCCCCCAGCCTTCCCCAAATGCGGTAAAACCGCCAAAGCGCAGGAAGTTGGGAAGCGCGGTATTTTCCTGTGCCAGACTATTCTGGAAATGATGTCCCGGCGCGCCTTCATGTAAGTAGAGCGTGGTCATCCCCGGCGTCGTGCGTTCGGGCAGATTATAGGCGTTGAAATAGAAAATACCGGGCCGCGACCCGTCCGGCGTGCCGCGATTATAGGAGCCGCCCGCTTCGTATTTTTCGCGGAATTCCTCATAGGGGCGGATTTCAAGCTTGGTCTTGGGGATGGTCGAAAACAGCGCCCCAATCTTGGTATCGACCGTTTTGCCAATATCATAATAGCCTTGCGTCAAGGCTTCGCGCGACGGTTTTTTGAATTTGGGGTCGGTGCGCAGATAGTTGAAAAAGGCGTTGAGATCGCCCTTGAAGCCGACCTCGGTGCGGACATCTTCCATGCCTTTTTTGATGCGCGCGACCTCGCTCAAGCCCAGATTATGCACTTCGTCCGGGGTCATATGGATGGTGAGCGTCTGGTCCATCAGATGCTGGTAGAAAGCCGCGCCATCCTTCATATGCATAAGGCCGACGCCCTCGCGCGCCGTCGGCAGATAATCATTTTTGAGATAGTCGCGCAGCTTGACGAGGGACGGCCGGATGTCCCGCGCAATCGCCGCACGGTAGGCCGCCTCCAGCCGTGTCTTGTCGGCAGGCGTAAAGCTTGCGGGCATCATCTTGATCGGCCCGAAATAGCTGCTGTCCTCGACGCTTTGCGCAAGCTGTGCGTCGATTTGCGCGATCATATTGGTGACGGTCAGCTTGGTTTCGACATAGCCATTGGCCTTGCCTTCGCGAAAACGCGCAATCGCTGCATCAATGACGCCCGGATATTGGGTGTGGCGTTTGAGGGCATTGTCATAATCGGCGAGCGTTTTGAACGGCGCGGTGCCTTTGCCGCTCGAAAAGGTCGGATAGCCGGTATGCGGTCCGTAAAAATGGTTCATCGGCCGCGCGCGGATGATCGGGCGGATCGCATCGCTATAATTTTTGAGCGCCTGTTTGTTACTATATGCGAACACATCATAGGCAAGCTGGTCGGTTTCGTTGAGCTTGCTGCGGTCAATATTGGCCAGCCCCGCGAGATTTTTTTCCGCTGCTGCCTTGGCAGCCGCTTCATATTCGTCGGTCAAATTATTGCCGATCTGGTCGGCATAGCGCATGTCGCCGCGGCTTAGCGCCATATTGGGATTAAGCTTGAGCGACTCTTCATCGCTCGCGGCAAACAGCGCCTTCAACTGGTCCGCTTCAGCCGGAGGTTGCACCACGACAGGCGTAGGCGGCGAGGTGTAGGCGAGGACAGGCTGCGCAAGCAAGCTCGCGCACCCCAACAAGACAATCCGGATACCCTGTTTCATGGCTCTTATGCTCCCTTCTTCGCTGCAATCCAGCGGTCGATTTTTTCTTCCAATATTTTCAGCGGCAGGGAGCCGGTCATCAGCACCTGCTCGTGAAATTCCTTAATGTCGAATTTCGGGCCGAGTTCGCTTTCCGCCTTTTGGCGTAGGCGCTGGATGGTGAGCGCGCCGACCTTGTAAGCGAGTGCCTGACTGGGGATGGCGATATAGCGTTCAACCTCGGCGGTCGCGTCGGTTTTACCCATATCACTATTGGCGAGCATATAGTCGATCGCCTGTTCGCGCGTCCAACCTTTGGCATGGATGCCGCTATCGACGACCAGCCGCATCGCGCGCAGCATTTCGTCGGACAGCGTTCCCATGCGCTGATAGGGGTCGGCATAAAAGCCCATCGGATAGCCCAAAGTTTCGGCATAAAGCGCCCAGCCTTCGACATAAGCGGTATTGCCGCCAAAGCGCATGAAGGGCGGGAGTGCTTCATTTTCCTGCGCCAGACTGATCTGGAAATGATGCCCCGGCGCGCCTTCGTGCAAATAGAGCGTGGTCATCCCCGGCGTGGTGCGCGAAGGGAGGTCATAAGCGTTGAAATAGAAACGTCCCGGACGCGATCCGTCGGGCGAACCGGATTCATAGCTGCCGCCCGCTTCATATTTTTCGCGGAACTCTTCGTAAGGGCGGATTTCCAATTTGCTCTTGGGGATAGTCGAAAAATAATCCGGCACCTTGGCGTCTACCGCTGCGCCAATTTTATAATAGCCTTGGGTGAGCGCGTCGCGGCTCTTCATCTTGAGTTTCGGGTCGGTGCGCAGATGGTCGAAAAACTGCGCGAGCGTGCCTTTGAAGCCGACCTCGGTTTTGACCTCTTCCATCCCCTTATGGATGCGCGCGACTTCGCTCAGGCCCAGATTATGCACCTCGTCCGGCGTCATATGGATGGTGAGTGTATTGTCGATCAGGCGTTGATAGAGCATATCGCCGCCCTTCATATATTTGAGGCCCACGCCATCGCGCGCGCTCTTCAAATAGTCATTTTTGAGATAGTCGCGAAGGCGGGTGAGGACAGGGTAAATTTCATTCTGGATCGACGCGCTATAGGCGGCCGTGAAACGATCCTTATCGGCTTGCGAAAATTCTTTGGGGAAGTTGCGGATTGGCCCCGAATAGGGCGATTCCATCAGCTTTTGCTTAAGCTGCGCGTCGATTTGTCCAATCATATTATTGGTCGTCATCTTGGTTTCGACGACACCGGCTGCTTGCCCCTGTTTGAAACGCGCAATCGCGCGGTCCATCATCGACACAAATTCCTTGTTGCGCTTCAAACCATTTTCATAGTCTGTGACGGTCTTGTAGGGCGCGCCGCCCTGACCGCTCGAAAAGGTCGGGTACATGGTGTGCAGCCCGTAAAAATGGTTCATCGGCCGCCCTTGGGTCAGCGCCATATATTCGGGGCGATAATCGACCAGCCGGTCCTCATTGGTGAATTTGAACACATCATAAGCAAGCTGGTCGGTCGGGTTGAGCGCCCCACGGTCAATCTTGGCGAGCCCTGCCAGATTATCCTCGACCAGCTTTTTGGATGCTACGTCGAACGCATCGCTATAATAATCGCCCAGCTTGTCGGCATAGCGCATATCGCCGCGATAAATTGCGCTGACCGGATTGAGTTTCAGTTCGGCTTCATCCGCATCGGCGAATAATTTTTTAAGCGCAGCCGCTTGGTCGACTTGGGCAGCAGGAAGGTCCGGCGATGCTGGCGGCGGAGTCGCGCCCGCACTTTCGCCCGGCGTTGCGGTGCTGGCGCAGGCGCCAAGCATCAGAGCAGGCAAGGAAATTGCGGCCAGACGCAATAAAATGGCTCTCGGGGAGGAAGCTTTCATGGGGATCATCGACTCCTGTTCATTATGATTGTCCGGACCATAGGCGTTCATGTGGAGCGCGCAAGCCGGTTTGGGGGAGGGGGGAGACATCTTCTGCCGTTAGTCCAGAGTAGCAGCGAAGCTGCGTATCGAAGGACAAGTTGCGCACGCCTGCCTGTCCTTCGATACGGCCTTCGGCCTACTCTGGACGAACGGGGGTGGGGTAGTAACCTTCCCAACCCCCGTCATCCCCGCGCAGGCGGGGATCCATCTCCGGACCATTAGGCAAAACGCAAGGGAACGAGATGGATTCCCGCTTTCGCGGGAATGACGAACGCAAAAGGAGCAATCGGGAGAATGAGCGGAATTGCGCGCCCTATGGCTCGCCTGCGCCCCAAATATGGCTTTCGCGGATATAGCCGCGTTTGCCGCCGACATTGAATACGCACCAGCCCTTGCTGCAATCGGTGATGAAGCCGACGACACCGGGTTCGGCGCGGTAGGCGACATTGGCGTCATCCTTGGGCGCGTCGCGCATCGGGCGGATTGCACCGACGACTATGGCCGAGCGTTTGGCCGACAAAAGCCGTGCGGCCATCCAGCCTTGTGTGCCGTCAGGGTCTTCGATCTTGCGCCAATTCTGATAGACTTCGATCACCTTGATCGGAAGATTTTCGCGGCGATATTGCCACATCACCGGCATCGCTTCGGACGGCCCTTTACGCATCCGCGCATCATCGGTCGCAATCGACGCCCAATAGGGTGTCTTGCGCTCCTCTTGGGCAGCCAGCGGCGCGGCGGCAAAAGAGGCGAGGAGCGGCAGCAGAAACAGGGGAAGAAGGCGGCGGTTCATGGGAATAAACCAGTGCCATAAGCCGCGCGCGCGGGCAAGCGTTGCGCGGGGGCAAAGCTGTAAACTTGTTACATTTCCGCACAATGCTGGCCGGCCCCGCTTTCCGGAGCCTTAAACAAGGTGCGCCACACACGTGTCGCGGGCCATTGCGCCCGAACCATGCCCCGCCTAAGACGGGCCGATATAGGCCTTAAGAGGAAGCCCGTAAAGCTAGCATCATGACCGAAACCGATCGTCCTTCGCGTCCGCGCATCATCGTCACCCGCCGCTTGGCACCCCATGCCGAAGCGCGCATGGCCGAATTGTTCGAAACGGTGTTGAGCGCCGATGACCATGATATGGATGATGCCGAACTGGTCGCCGCGATGCAGGATTGCGATGTGCTGGTGCCGACGCTCAACGATCATCTGACGGCGGACCTGATCGGCAAAGCCGGGCCAAGGCTCAAGCTTATCGCCAATTTCGGCAATGGTATCGACCATATCGACCTCAAGGCCGCGCGCGCCAAGGGCATTATCGTCACCAATACGCCGGGCGTCTTTACCGAAGACACCGCCGATATGGCGATGGCGCTTATTCTCGCCGTGCCGCGCCGTTTGGCGGAAGGCGAAAAGCTGGTGCGGGCGGGCGCGTGGAAAGGCTGGACCCCTTCGGGGATGCTCGGCCATCGCATCGGCGGCAAGATTGTCGGCATTATCGGCATGGGCCGCATCGGGCAGGCGGTCGCGCGGCGCGCGCGCGCGTTCGGCCTGTCGGTCCATTATCATAACCGGCGACGCCTTCCCGAAACGCTGGAACAGGAATTGGGCGCAAGCTACCATGCGACGCCCGACACATTGCTCAGGATTGCCGATATTGTTTCCATCCATTGCCCGCACACGAACGAAACGCACGAGCTGGTCAATGCCGCGCGCATCGCCGCGATGAAGCCCACCGCTTATATTATCAACACCGCGCGCGGCGAGATTATCGAAGAGGCCGCGCTGGTGGATGCGCTGGCCAAGGGCAAGATTGCGGGCGCGGGCCTCGATGTTTACAGCCAAGGGCCAAAGATCGACCCGCGCTTGCTCACGCTCGATAATGTCGTGTTGTTGCCGCATATGGGCTCGGCAACCTTTGAAGGCCGCGAAGCGTCGGGCGGGCGGGTTATCGCCAATATCCAGGCTTGGTCCGACGGCCACCGGCCACCCGATCAGGTGCTGGACGGCTGGGTATAAGCGCGGCTCCGCTGGCGCATTTGCACGGCCTATAGCTGTTTACTATTTTTACGGGGTTAGCGTGTAGTTTACGCATTCCAGCTTGCGCCCGATGGTGATAGGCTGGCGTCATTATCATGCGGGTGACTGCAAATAGCATATTGATAAGCGGGGATAAAATATGAAATTGGCCAAAGTTGCGCTGCTTGCCGGATTGACCTTGTCTGTAAGCCTTGCCCCCACGGCGGCAAGCGCGCAGGAGCTGGTTGCCGATAGCGGTGATACAGGCTGGATGCTGGCGGCGTCTGCTTTGGTCCTGTTCATGGCGCTCCCCGGCCTCGCGCTTTACTATGCCGGACGGTCGGCCAATTTGCAGGGCGCAACCCGCGCGGTGACGAGCCTGCTGGCGATTGTTGCCGCTGTGTCCTTGCTGTGGATCATCATCGGTTACAGCCTTGTCTTTTCGCCTACGGGCGGCAGCTACATCGGTGACGGCTTTAACTGGATGCTCAATAATCTGGGCATGGTGCGCGGCGATACGAGTGTACCGGAATCCGCTTTTGCGCTGTTCCAGATGGGCTTTGCCTGTGTTGCCGCGATGCTTGCGGTCGGCGCGGTGGTGGACCGCGCGCGCTTTGGCTGGCTGCTCGGCTTTGCGAGCCTGTGGACGCTTATCGTCTATGTGCCGGTGGCGCATTGGGTGTGGAGCGGCTGGCTAGGTACGCTTGGCCTGCTTGATTTTTCCGGCGGTCTTGTCGTCCATGCAACGGCGGGCGTTTCGGCACTGGTGACGGCGCTTGTGGTTGGTAAGCGCAGCGCGCCCGAACAGGCGCTCGACACCGGCTATACGCCCTTGTTCGCGCTTGCGGGCGCGGCAATGCTGTGGATCGGCTGGTTCGGCTTTACCGGCGGGTCAGAACTTGCCGCCACCGACGATGCGGTCATCGCCATCGTCAACACCCATTTGGCCGCCTCAGCCGCCGCCTTAGTCTGGGCGTTGCTGGAACGCTTGCTCGACGGCAAGAATAGCGCGCTGGGCGTGGCGACGGGCGCGGTGTCGGGCCTTGCGACTGTCACCGCATCGGCTGGTTATACCAGTCCCGGCGGGGCGATGGTCATCGGTGTGATTGGCGCGCTGGCCTGCTTCTTTGCGGCCCGAAGCCTTCGTGCGCGCTTTGACGATGTGACGGGTGTGGTTGCTGTGAACGGCGTCGGCGGCATAACCGGCACCTTGCTGGTCGCGCCCTTCCTCTTGCCTGCGCTTGGCGGGCTTGGCTTTGACGGCAACCAGACATTGGTGAGCCAGCTTATCACCCAAGCGATCGGCGTGGGTGTCGTCCTTATCTGGGCGGTCGTCGGCACATTAATCTGCGCGTATATCGCCGCCGTTACCGGCAAGATGCGCGCGGAGGATTGAGCGGCGCAGCCATGACGGCGGTGGTGCGCGTCCTGTCACCTGTCTATTTGCTGTCAGTCCAATTCAGACATCACAAAGGAACGAATCGCTATCAGCAGCGATAGACCGGTCCCGGCGTGACTCCCTTGTCCCTGATTTGCCCAATGTGCCGGGGCCGGTTCCCGGAGAAAAGCTATGACATTTATGGGTAAGTTCAATTTGAAAAACGGCCTCAACGCCTTGGTGGCAACCGTTGCGCTCGGCGCAATGATCGCGCCGGGTGTGGCACAGGCACAAGAGCGTCGCGGCGACAATCGCGGCCAACGCAGCGAGCGGAGCTGGGACCGCGGTAACCACCAGCGCAGCCAGCAGCCGCGCGTCCAACAACATCGCGAGGTTCGCCCCGAACAGCGCCGCTGGAACGGCCAGAATGACCAACGCCGTTGGAATGAGGACCGCCGCGACAATGATCGTCGTGGCAATGACTGGCGCAATAATGACCGCCGTGACAATGATCGTCGCGACAATGACCGGCGCTGGAACAATAACCAGCGTTGGGATAATGTCCGCGACCATGATCGCCGCTGGAATAATGATCGCCGCCCGTCGAACAATGGCTGGCATAATGGCTGGCGCAATGACCGTCGTTATAACTGGCAAGGCTATCGCAACCAGTATCGCGACCGTTACCGGATGCCGACCTATTATTCGCCCTATCGCGGGCGCGGCTATAGCCGGTTGAGCATCGGGATTAGCTTGGGTTCAGGCTATTATGGTTCGCGCTACTGGATCAACGATCCCTATCAGTATCGCTTGCCGCCCGCGCCTTATGGTGCGCGTTGGGTGCGCTATTATAATGACGTCGTGCTGGTCGATATGCGCCGTGGCCGCGTAATTGACGTGATCCACAACTTCTTCTGGTAAGAGGTTGGGTTGGGAAAAAAGAAAACGCCGGACTGTGATGGTCCGGCGTTTTTTATGGGAGCAATCTCAACCACGACCCAAATATAATCCGCTAGCCCTGAGCCAGTCGAAGGGCGGGTTTCACGATGGGATGGTGTAAAGTTGAGAGCCGTGCTTCGACAAGCTCAGCACTAGCGGGTTGTATTGATGCACCCCGTCCTTCGAGAGGTTCAGGACTAGCGGTTTTGGGGATAAGTTGGCTCAGCCCGATCCCTTAAACCAACTCCACAGCAACCGCTGTCGCTTCGCCGCCGCCGATGCACAGGCTCGCAACGCCGCGCTTTTTACTGTGGCTCTGGAGCGCGGAAATGAGGGTTGCCATAATCCGCGCACCGCTTGCGCCGATCGGGTGGCCGAGTGCGGTCGCGCCGCCATGCACATTAATCTTGTCGTGCGGGATACCAAGGTCGCGCATCGCGATCATCGCGACCACGGCAAAGGCTTCATTGACTTCGAACAGGTCGACATCATCAAGGCTCCAACCGGCCTTGTCCAACACCTTCTTGATCGAATCGACCGGCGCCGTGGTGAATTTGGCGGGCTCATGCGCGTGGGCGGCGGTGGCCACGATGCGCGCAACCGGCTTCAAGCCCTTGGCATCTGCCACGCTTTGGCGCGTCAAGACCAGCGCCGCCGCGCCATCCGAAATGGATGAGGCATTGGCTGCGGTAATCGTGCCATCCTTAGCGAAAGCGGGCTTCAGCGTCGGGATTTTAGTAACATCACCCTTGGGCGGTTGTTCGTCCTGCGTCACCACTTCATCGCCCTTGCGGCCCTTGATCGTGACCGGAACGATTTCAAGGTCGAACAGGCCCTTTTCCTGCGCATCCTGCGCGCGGCTGAGCGAGGCAATCGCATAGGCATCCTGATCGTGGCGGGTGAATTGATATTCGCCCGCAGTTTCTTCGGCAAAGCTACCCATTGCGCGGCCCGGCTCATAGGCATCTTCAAGGCCGTCCAAGAACATCGAGTCCATGATGCGGTCATGGCCGATGCGCGCGCCGCCACGATGCTTGGCGAGCAGATAAGGCGCGTTGGTCATCGACTCCATGCCGCCAATGACGAGCATATCGACATTGCCCGACGCCAGCGCCTCTTCGCCCATGATTGCGGCCTGCATCCCCGATCCGCACATTTTGTTGACCGTGGTGGCTTCGACCGATTGGGGGAGGCCCGCTTTCAAAGCAGCCTGACGGGCAGGGGCTTGGCCCAAGCCTGCAGGCAACACACACCCCATATAGATGCGCTCAATGTCCGCGCTGTCCACGCCAGCGCGCTCGACCGCTGCCTTGACGGCGGTTGCGCCAAGGTCGGTGGCCGACGCGCCCGACAGGCTACCTTGGAAACTGCCCATCGGCGTGCGTGCGAAGGAGAGGATAACGACGGGATCGGTGCGAGTTTCGGAGGGTGCGGTCATGGGGAGGTCTCCAGCATTTCGTCATGCCCGACTTGATCGGGCATCCATCTCCTGACATCGGAATTTACAGGGACGGAGATGGATTCCCGCCTTCGCGGGAATGACGATAGTTTATCAAATAGCCCATCCGCCCTACCGATAATTCCCCCCTTCCGCAATTCCCTCCTCTTCTGCTAAGTGAGTAATAATATTACAATCAGCATGAGGATGCTTGCCATGACGACCGCCCCCGCTCTTGATTTTGCTTTAGGCGAAATGGCTGACGCGATCCGCGACACGACTGCCAAATTTTCCGCAGACAAGATCGGGCCGCTGGCGGCCAAGATTGACGCCGACGACTGGTTCCCGCGCGATGAATTATGGACCGCGATGGGCGATCTTGGCCTGCATGGCATTACGGTCGAGGAAGAATTTGGCGGCCTCGGCCTTGGCTATCTGGAACATGTCATTGCGTGCGAAGAAGTGAGCCGCGTGTCGGCCTCCATCGGCCTAAGCTATGGCGCGCACTCCAACCTGTGCGTCAATCAAATCCGCCGCTGGGGCAATGCCGAACAAAAAGCCAAATATCTGCCCAAGCTGATTTCGGGAGAACATGTCGGGAGCCTTGCCATGTCGGAAGCGGGTGCAGGATCGGACGTGGTTTCGATGAAATTGCGCGCCGACCAGAAGGGCGACCGTTTCATCCTCAACGGCACCAAATTCTGGATCACCAACGCGCCCTATGCCGATACTTTGGTCGTCTATGCCAAAACCGGCGAAGGCTCGCGCGGCATTACCGCTTTCCTCATCGAAAAGGATATGCCGGGTTTTTCGATCGGCCAGAAGATCGACAAGGTCGGGATGCGCGGCAGCCCCACGGCGGAACTGGTGTTCAATGACTGCGAAGTGCCGGAAGACAATGTCATGGGGCCGATGAATGGCGGCGTCGGCGTGTTGATGAGCGGGTTGGATTATGAGCGCGTCGTCCTCTCGGGCATCCAGCTTGGCATCATGCAGGCCTGCCTCGACACCGTCATCCCCTATGTCCGCGAACGTCAGCAATTCGGTAAACCGATTGGCAGCTTCCAGCTTATGCAGGCCAAGGTCGCGGATATGTATGTCGCGCTGAATTCGGCACGCGCTTATGTCTATCAAGTGGCAAAGGCGTGCGACGCAGGCCAGACCACGCGGTTTGACGCGGCGGGGGCGATTTTGCTGGCATCCGAAAATGCGGTGAAAGTCGCCAATGAAGCCGTGCAAGCCTTGGGCGGCGCAGGCTATACCAAGGATTGGCCGGTCGAACGCTATATGCGCGACGCCAAATTGCTCGACATCGGCGCAGGCACGAATGAAATCCGCCGGATGCTGATTGGACGCGAGTTGGTTGGCGGGGCGGGTTAACGCCACATAATAATCCCCCGATTACGTCATTGCGAGCGTAGCGGGGCCGAAGGCGACCGAAGGTCAACCAATCCAGAGCAGCTTTGCACAACACTGGACTGCCGTGTCGCTTCGCTCCTCGCAATGACGAGGCCGGGTGGAGAATATTTCTGTTCGCGGCAATATGAGGGGTGAAATTACCCCCAAACCTTCACGCGCTTATCGGGTGCCAAGTAAAGCTTGTCGCCTTCCTTCACATCGAACGCTTTATACCAAGCATCCAAGTTACGCACCGTCAGCGCGCGGTAATTGCCGGGCGCGTGGCCGTCGGTGGCGATGCGTTGGCGTAGCGCCTCTTCGCGCATCTTGGTCGCCCAGGTTTGCGCATAGGCAATGAAGAAACGCTGGTCGCCGGTGAGGCCGTCAATGACGGGGGCTTCCTTGCCCTTTAGCGATGCGCGATAGGCATCATAGGCCGCCTGCAAGCCCGCCACATCGGCGATATTTTCACCCAAGGTCAGCTTGCCGTTGACGTGCAAGCCGGGGAAGGGTTCGTAAGTATCATATTGCGCAGCGAGCGCATTGCCTTGCTCTTCAAAATGGGCAAGGTCTTCCTTGGTCCACCAGTTTTTGAGCGCGCCGGTTGAATCAAACAGCGCGCCATTATTGTCGAAACTATGGCTGATTTCATGGCCGATCACCGCACCGATCGCACCATAATTATAGGCGGCATCGGCTTTCGGATTGAAGAAAGGCGGCTGGAGGATCGCGGCGGGGAAGTTCAGCGCATTTTGCACCGGCAGATTGACCGCATTGATCGTTTGCGGCGTCATCCACCATTCGCCCTTGTCCATCGGCTTGCCGAGCTTCGCAATCTGGTGCGTATATTCCGCCTTCTGCGCCGCACCCTTATTGGCATAAGGATTATCCGGCGTAATCGTCACATTGGCATAATCGCGCCAGCTATCGGGATAGCCGACACCGACGACAATCGTTTCGACCTTCTTCAAAGCCTCGTCGCGGGTCGCGGGGGCGAGCCAGTCGATGGTCTTCACCCGATCCGCAAAGGCGGCCTTGATGTTCGTCACCATGCCTTGCACTTCGGCCTTGGCGTCGGCGGGGAAATATTTGTCGGTATAGGCTTTGCCCATCGCATCGCCGAGATCATTATTGACCGCGTCCAGCGCGCGCTTGTCGCGGCTGCGCTGTTGCGGGGTGCCATTCAAGGTGGTGCCATAAAAAGCGAAATGGTCCGCATCAAGTTTGGTCGGCAGCACGGCGGTATTGGTATTGATCTGGTGGAAGGTGAGCCAATCCTTCCACGCCTCCAATGGCTCGGACTTAACCAGCGCGGACAAAGCGGTAATGGCTTTGGGGTGATAGGCGGCAAATTTTTGCTGCGCACCCAATTGCGAGGCGTTGAAAAAGCGCGTCCAGTCGATGCCGGGGGCTTTGGTGTCAAAGTCCGCGCGCGTCCACACATCCGCCGATTTGCCGAAATCTTCGCTATCTTCGCGCGGCTGCTGCGCCGTCGCGATTTTCATTTCCAGATCATAAATACGCGTAGCTTTGGCGTCCGCGTCGGCAATCCCCGCATCGGTCAACAGCTTGGCGATATAGGCTTTATAGGCAGTGCGGATGCCGGCCATCTTGGCATCGCCCGACAGGAAATATTCGCGTTCGGGAAGGCCGGTGCCGCCTTGCAGGATATAAGGCAAGACTTCGCCCGGCGTCGCAAGCCCTTGGGTTACGAACAGGCCGAACAGATTTTCGGTGTAAAAATTGGTCGCATTGAGCGGGTCCACATCGGCACGGATCTGGCTCCCCAGCACATCGGAGAGGCCCGCGACATCACTAATCGCGGCAAAGCGCGCAAGGTCGGCTTCGATCGGCTTCATGCCCGCCGCATCAATCGCGGCGGTATCAAGATAGGCATTATAATAGTTGGCGATGCGGCCCTCATTGGTGTCCGCCGCCGGTTTTGCCGCAAGGATGGTTTTGAGCAATTCATCATTCTGCTTTTCGGTCGCGAGCGTCGCGGTGTAGAAAGAGCCGACATTCGAGCGGTCCGCCGGAATTTCGGTATTTTTCTGCCAGTTGCCATTGGCATAGCCGTAAAAATCATCGCCCGGCTTCACGCTCTTGTCCATCGCAGCAAGGTCAAGCCCGATCTCGGTGCCGGTCATCTCCTTGCCGGCTACGGTCTTGCCATCGGTCGGGGGCTTGCAGGCCATCGGCCCTGCGAGCGCAGTAGCGGCGGCGAGTAGCGCGATGAATGTACGGTTGGCCATGGGAGCGACTCCTTCACATCAAATTTTGAAGCGGGGGATATAGGCCCTTCCTTGATGGCTCGCAAATTTCCCTTACGCCGCGCGTCCACGCATCCTTTTCATCGGCCATCGAAACGGCTAGGCAAGAGCCACGACCCAAGAGGAGAAGTATCAGCGTGAGCGCGCCTGTTATTGAAACGAAAATCGACCGCGATAGTGACGGCTATAAAGCCAATTATGCGCATAATCTGGCTTTGCGCGACGAGCTTTATGCGCGCGTCGGGGCAGCGGCGCTCGGCGGCAATGAAAAATCGCGGGAACGCCATGTGAGTCGCGGCAAATTATTGCCCCGCGAGCGCGTCGAACGCCTGCTCGACCCCGGCTCGCCTTTGCTTGAAATCGGCCAGCTTGCGGCGGGCGACCTTTATGATGGCGAAGTGCCGGGCGCGGGGATGATTGCCGCGATCGGGCGCGTATCGGGCCGCCAGTGCATGATTGTCGCCAATGACGCGACGGTCAAAGGCGGCACTTATTATCCGATGACGGTCAAGAAACATTTGCGCGCGCAGGAAATTGCCGAAGCGAACCGCTTGCCGTGCATCTATCTGGTCGATTCCGGCGGTGCGAACCTGCCGCATCAGGCCGAAGTCTTTCCCGACCGCGATCATTTCGGGCGGATTTTTTACAATCAGGCCAATATGTCGGCCAAGGGCATCCCGCAAATCGCCTGTGTGATGGGAAGCTGCACCGCGGGCGGCGCTTATGTCCCCGCCATGTCCGACGAAACCGTGATTGTGCGCAATCAAGGCACGATCTTTCTGGCCGGGCCGCCGCTGGTGAAAGCCGCAACGGGCGAGGAAATCAGCGCCGAAGATCTGGGCGGCGGCGATTTGCACGCGCGCAAATCCGGCGTTGTCGATCATCTCGCGGAAAATGACGAACATGCGCTCACCATTGTGCGCGACATCGTCTCGCATTTGCCGACACCCTTCGGGGCAGGGGCGATAGCGGGCGCGCATGATAATGTGACGACCAGCCTTGACCCTGCGGGCCTTAAAGAGCCGCGCGCGCCCAAATATGACCCCAAGGAATTATACGGCCTCATCCCCGACGATGTGCGCGCGCCTTATGACGTGCATGAAGTCATTGCGCGCCTTGTCGATGGCAGCGAATTCCATGAATTCAAAGCGCTGTACGGCACGACGTTGGTGTGCGGTTTTGCGCATATCTGGGGGATACCGGTCGCCATCCTCGCCAATAATGGTGTGTTATTTTCGGAAAGCGCACAAAAAGGCGCACATTTCATCGAACTGGCGTGCCAGCGGCGGATACCCTTGCTGTTCCTGCAAAATATCTCCGGCTTCATGGTCGGCGGCAAATATGAAGCGGAAGGAATCGCCAAACATGGCGCAAAGCTGGTGACGGCGGTAGCGACCGCGACGGTTCCCAAAATTACCGTCCTCATCGGCGGCAGCTTTGGCGCGGGCAATTATGGCATGTGCGGCCGTGCCTATTCGCCGCGCTTCCTCTTCACTTGGCCCAATAGCCGCATCTCCGTGATGGGCGGCGAGCAAGCGGCCAGCGTTTTGGCGACCGTCCACCGCGATGCGGACAATTGGACGCCAGAACAAGCCGAAGCCTTCAAAAACCCGATCCGCCAGAAATATGAAGATGAAGGCAATCCCTATCACGCAACCGCAAGATTGTGGGACGATGGAATAATCGACCCGGCACAGACACGCGATGTGCTGGGGCTGGCATTTGCGGCGGCGCTGAATGCGCCGGTGGAAGAACGGCCTGCGTTCGGGGTGTTCAGGATGTGAGGGGAGACTTTTCCCAAAATCCTCCCCGAGCTTGTCTCGGGGAGGGGGACCATGCGCAGCATGGTGGAGGGGCGGCGCGTAAGCGCCTTATACCAGATGATGCGGCATCATGCTGAAAAATATCGCCCCTAAAGCCTATGCCATCACTGTCCCCAAATCGCGGCGTTTGCGTAAAGACATGACGCTTCCGGAAGTTATGCTCTGGAGGCAGCTTCGGCAACGACCGAATGGCCTGAAATTCAGGCGGCAACATCCTTCCGGTCCGTATATACTCGATTTCTATTGTAATGATGCGCGGCTTGCGGTGGAGGTTGATGGTATGGCGCATGATCTTGGTGACCGCCCGGATATGGATGTAGCGCGGGACAATTGGTTTAACGAAAACAATATTGAAACCCTCCGCATTGCCGCAGCGGACATATTGAAGGATGTTGAGCGCGTAGCCGATGCTGTGTTTCGTGCGGCGGTTGCGCGTTTGCCCCTCCACCACCCTGCTGCGCAGGGCGGTCCCCCTCCCCGAGACAAGCTCGGGGAGGAGTTTTAAGGAATTTTCATGACCTTTCCTTTTTTTCTTACCCTAACGCTTCAATCCGCAACGCTCCCTCCTGCTATCCCACTGCCGCCGCCATCGTCCGATGAGGCCGCTGTTCTTGCGCCAGTGGAGCGCATGTTTGCAGGGTTGAAGGCGCGCAATGCTGCGGCTATCCTTGCTGAACTGCGTCCCGACGGGCGCGCGATTGCGGTGGTGGAGGATGGTACCCAAGCGACCGTCAAATCGCTCGCGTTGGCCGACTTTGCCGCCTCGATCAAACCCGGGGTCGAGCAGTTGGAGGAAAAATTCCTCGGTCGCCCCGCGATTGAAGTCGATGGCAATATCGCCACGGTGCTCGCGCCTTATATCTTCACGGTGAACGGCAAGCTGTCGCATTGCGGCACCAACCATATCGGTCTGGTGCGCGAAAACGGGGCGTGGAAAATTGCGTCCATCCAATGGACACAGCGCAAGACAAATTGCCCCGCAGACTAAAACCCATGCGAGACCAAGTGTGAGCTTTCTCTTTTATATCCTTGCAGCCATTGCCGAAATTGCGGGCTGCTTTGCCTTTTGGGCATGGTGGAAACTCGACAAGCCGATATGGTGGCTGGTCCCCGGAATGGTTGCGCTCGCGACCTTCGGATGGCTGCTTGCGCAAGTCGATACCGGCCATGCGGGGCGTGCTTTTGCAGCCTATGGCGGTATCTACATTGTCTCGGCCATTCTATGGGGCTGGGCGGTTGAAGGGCAGATGCCGGATCGCTGGGATATGATAGGCGGGGCGGTATGTCTTTTGGGTGCGGCAATAATTTTTGCAGGACCGCGCGCTGCAATCACAGGAAGCTAGTGCGCTCTGTCCTGTTGCACGCTATGGGAGGGGCATAGGCGCAGTCCCTTCGACAAGATGCGCAAAAATACAAACGAGCAGGATGCCATGATCAAATCCCTCCTCATTGCCAATCGCGGCGAAATTGCGTGCCGGATTATCCGGACCGCGCGCAAGCTGGGTATCCGCACGATTGCGGTCTATTCGGATGCCGATGCGAATGCGCTCCATGTCCGCACGGCGGATGAGGCGGTGCATATCGGGCCTTCCCCTGCGCGCGAATCCTATCTGGTTGGCGACAAGATTATTGCAGCGGCCAAACAAAGCGGCGCGCAAGCAATTCACCCCGGCTATGGTTTCCTGTCGGAAAATGCGGAATTTGCAAGGGCTGTCAAAGATGCAGGCCTCGTCTGGGTCGGGCCGGAGCCGGAGAGCATCATCGCGATGGGGCTTAAGGATGCGGCCAAGCAATTAATGGCCGACGCTGGCGTTCCGGTAACCCCCGGCTATTTGGGCGAAGACCAGTCGGGCGCGCGCTTACAAGCCGAAGCGGACGCCATCGGCTATCCGGTGCTGATCAAGGCGGTTGCGGGGGGCGGCGGCAAAGGGATGCGCAAGGTCGACCGGGCGCAAGATTTTGCCGACGCGCTTTTGTCCTGCCAGCGCGAGGCGGCGGCCTCGTTCGGCAATGATGTGGTTCTTATCGAAAAATATATCCTTTCGCCGCGTCATATCGAGGTGCAGGTGTTTGGCGACAGTCACGGCAATATCGTCCATCTGTTCGAGCGCGACTGCTCGCTTCAGCGCCGCCACCAGAAGGTCATCGAAGAAGCCCCCGCGCCCGGCATGAGCGAAGAAACACGCGCGGCCGTATGCGAAGCGGCGGTCAATGCGGCCAAGGCGGCCAACTATGTCGGCGCGGGCACAATCGAATTTATCGCGGACGCGAGCGAAGGCCTCAAGGCCGATCGCATCTGGTTCATGGAAATGAACACGCGGCTTCAGGTCGAACATCCGGTGACCGAGGAAATTACCGGACAGGATTTGGTCGAATGGCAACTGCGCGTGGCGTCGGGAGAGCCGCTCCCCAAACGTCAGGATGAACTCGCGATCAACGGCCATGCGATTGAAGCGCGGCTTTATGCCGAAGACCCGTCCAAGGGCTTTCTGCCCTCCATCGGAAAGCTAGACATGTTCAAACTGCCGCGCGCACGGCCCGGCCTCGACCCGCGCTATGATATGGGCGTCAATTGGGGCGATGAGGTCACGCCTTTTTATGACCCGATGCTTGGCAAGATTATTGTCCATGCCGAAGAGCGGTGGGAGGCGATCGACGCGTTGGCCGAAGTGTGCGAGCGCACGATGATCTGGCCGGTCGCGACCAATCTCGGTTTCGTCGCGCGCGCGCTCAAGATGAAGGAATTCCGCAAGGCCGAAATCGACACCGGTTTTATCGACCGGCACGCCGATGACCTCCTCACCGCCAAGCTGCCGCTTGCCGATATGGCTGCCCATGCAGCGGACGAGTTGAAACTATTTCCCAAGAAGAAAGCGGGGCGGCCTTGGCGCGATTCGCGCGGCTTCCGCATGAACGGCGCGCGCCGTGCGGAATTGCATCTCATCGACGATCAGGGCGATGTTCACGCGGTGGACCTTACCAAAAAGCCCAAGCGCAAATTCAAGGATTGGGGCAAAAACCCGCTGGTCATGAAATATGGCGGCGATTATCGCGCTTTCCGTGTCTATCAGCCGCGCGGAATCATTGGCGGGGCAGGGAGCGATGGCACAATCCTCTCGCCCATGCCCGGTAAGATCATCGCCGTCGCGGTCGCCGCCGGTGACAAGGTCGCCAAGGGCCAGAAATTGCTCACATTGGAAGCGATGAAGATGGAGCATAGCCTTGTCGCGCCCTTTGACGGGGTGGTCGCCGAACTTAATGCGCAGGAGGGCGAACAGGTTCAGGTCGATGCGCTGCTGGTCAAGGTGGACGCCGACAAAGAGCAAGCGGCATAAGGCAGAGACAGGCTTGGTCCATGACCGAATGGTTTGAATTCCACCCGACCGCGATTGTTGCGCTCGCCGGACTGGCGGTGGCGGTGATCGGCACTATCGCCGAACGCCGCCGCGCGAACCGGCGCAACATCAATAATGTCGGCTTCATGCCTTGGCGCGGGATTGTGCTGGCAGGGATTTTCGTGGCGCTGATTGCGGGCGCTTATGCGTTTAAGGGTGGGTAGGGTATCATTTCCTATCAATCCCATATTGACATGATATCATGATATGATATCGCTATATCAATGACGAGAATCTTGGCAGATCTTCCCGAAGAGGATGTGAAATGGCTCGACCGCATTGCGGTTGAACAGGGCAAATCGCGCGCGGCTATTTTGCGTGAGGCGGTGGCGAATTATCGCGACGAGACATTGGCGCAGGGGATAGAGAAATATTTCGGGCTGTGGGAAGGGCGCACCGATATTGAGGATGCGCTAGCGTGGCAGCAACGCGAGCGGGCGACGTGGGTGCGAGCCGGTTCGGGACGTGATCATGATAACGGGCGAAAGTCCGGTGCGTGAAGCCCGATGAGTGAGCCCCGATGAGCGAAGCAATGTTCGATACCGGCATCTTGATTGATGCGTTGTGCGGCGTCAAACCGGCGCAAGTCGAACTGACGCGCTATTCGCGGCGGTTCATCAGCCGGATTACCTGGATGGAAATATTGAGCCTGTCCGCGCCCGACGACGCGCGGCGCAGCGAAGGATTTATGGACCATTTCACCATATTGGAAGTGGACGAGGAAATCGGCCGCCGGGCGGCGACCTTGCGCACCCAACGCCCCGGACTGACGTTGCCGGACGCCATAATATTGACGACGGCGCTGCTGCGCGGTCGCGTTCTCATCACCCGTAATACACAAGATTTTCCGGCCAATATGCCGGGTATTCGCGTGCCTTATAGCATTTAACTTCACCGTCTTCATTTTTAGGCTAAAGAGCATCCACTCCAACCCCCAAGGAACTGACTTCATATGTGCGGCATTATCGGGATTATCGGCAAAACGGATGTAGCAGACGCGTTGGTCGACGGGCTTAGAAGGCTGGAATATCGCGGCTATGATTCGGCGGGGATTGCGACGTTGGAAGATGGCGCGCTCGACCGTCGCCGCGCCGAGGGCAAGCTCAACAATCTCGCCAAAGTGCTGGTGGACCAACCTTTGGGCGGGGCGATCGGCATCGCGCACACGCGCTGGGCCACGCATGGCGCGCCGACGACCAGCAATGCCCACCCGCACGCGACCGACCATGTGGCGCTGGTCCACAATGGCATCATCGAAAATTTCAAGGAATTGCGCGAAGAATTGCAAGCGCGCGGGCGCAGCTTTACGTCGGAAACCGACACCGAAGTCGTCGCCCATCTGGTGAGCGAGCAGATCGAGGCGGGCAAATCGCCGGAAGAAGCGGTCAAGGCTGTGCTGCCGCGGCTGCGCGGGGCGTTTGCGCTCGCGATCCTGTTCAAAAATCATGACGATATGCTGATCGGCGCGCGGCTTGGCTCGCCGCTGGTCGTTGGCTACGGAGACGGTGAAAATTATCTGGGGTCGGATGCGCTCGCGCTTGCCCCGCTGACGCAGAAGATTGCCTATCTGGAAGAAGGCGATTGGGCGGTTGTGAAGCGCGATGGCGTCGCTGTATTCGACAAGGAAAATAACCCTGTCACCCGCGAAATCACCACCTCGGGCGTGTCGGCGGCGGCGGTCGAAAAGGGCAATTACCGCCACTATATGCAGAAGGAAATTTTCGAGCAGCCCACCGTGGTCGCGCAAACCTTGCGCAGCTATTTGCGCGGGGTCGAACAACAGGTTGCGCTGCCGCAAATGGATTTCGATTTATCGGCGATCAAGCGCATCACTATCGTTGCGTGCGGCACCAGCTTCTATGCGGGCATGGTCGCCAAATATTGGTTCGAACAATTTGCGCGCGTGCCGGTCGACATCGATGTCGCGTCCGAATTCCGTTATCGCGAACCGGTGATGGAGGAGGGCGGTTTGGCGCTCTTCATTTCGCAATCGGGCGAGACGGCGGACACACTGGCGGCGCTGCGCCATGCGCGGGCCGAGGGGCAGAAGATTGCGGTTGTCGTCAATGTGCCGACCTCAAGCATGGCGCGCGAGGCCGACTTGCTGCTGCCGACCCATGCCGGGCCGGAAATCGGTGTGGCCTCGACCAAGGCATTTTCCTGCCAGCTAGCGGTGCTGGCCGCGCTCGCGGCGCATCTGGCGGTGGTCAAGGGCCGCATCAGCCGCGATGAAGAACGCGACATTGTCGGGCATCTGACCGAAACCCCGGCGGCGCTCAACGCCGCGCTCGCCCATGATGGCGAGATCGAGAAAATGGCACCGCTGATCGCGCCCGCGCGCGATGTCCTCTATCTTGGCCGTGGTCCCGACTATCCGCTGGCGATGGAAGGTGCGCTCAAGCTTAAGGAAATCAGCTATATCCATGCCGAAGGCTATGCGGCGGGCGAAATGAAGCATGGCCCGATTGCGCTGATTGACGAAAATGTGCCGGTGATCGTGCTCGCTCCGTCCGGGCCTTTGTTCGAAAAAACCGTGAGCAATATGCAGGAAGTGCGCGCGCGCGGCGGCAAGATCGTCCTCATTTCCGATGCCGAAGGGCTGAACCATGCGGGCGAAGGCTGCTTAGCCACCATCGAAATGCCCAAAGTCCACCCGCTGATCGCACCCTTGGTTTATGCGGTGCCGGTGCAATTGCTCGCTTATCATGTCGCAGTCGCCAAAGGCACCGATGTGGACCAGCCGAGGAACTTGGCGAAGAGCGTTACGGTGGAGTGAGGGGTACCGCGCCAAGCTGGACGGCACCAGCATGAACCAGTTAATCGCCACAGCTATCGCGGAAAAGTTGGCGGCTCTTGAGACGGCGGCCTTTTTTGAATAACATACTGTCCGGGCCGACTATACGGGCTTTGACCGGATCATGGCGCGCGAAGGGGGTGAACGGCCGCGTGCAGGGGATGAACGCGGCGGATAACCGAGCGCGTTCTCAAATGTCGGGCAAGCATAGTTGCTTTGGTCCTGACCATTTCGCTTCCACGCCCCGCCGCATCATGCGGCTCGGTTCGTCGTTAAACGCGGAACGGGCGCGGGGCGTGGCCGTTTTTAGCGCATCTTTCCCACGAAATTTCACGAGGAGGAAAATGCGATGAGCATGACCAAAAAATTATTGGCAGGCTTTGCAACGGCAACTTTGGCGCTGGCACCGATGAGTGCATCGGCGGCCCCTGCACGGATGGACGCGCCTATGTCCGAAAGTTCGGAGCTGAGAGGCGGCGCTGGCGGCACCGTTTTGCTGGCGCTGGCTGCGGCGGGCTTTGCCTATGTGCTGTATGAGCTGATTTCGGGCGATGATGATGACCATCCGGTCAGCCCCTAAAGCCTTGCGCTAGCCTAATAGAATAAACCCCCGCCCCTATGTTGGACGGGGGTTTATTTTTTGGGCCGGAAACCTTAGCGAAAACCCAAAAAAAGCCCGCATCCGCGCGATGTTCGCAAATATTGACGTTACCCCGACTTTGCGGCACATTCTGCGTGGCGTTTAACAGCGCAGGATAGGGGGGATTTATGCGGATAATGTCTTTGGCTCTGCCGATGGCGGCGCTCACCATTTTAGCCTTGCCGTCGGCGTTGGAAGCCCAGCGCGCACGGCCTGCAGCAAAGCCTGCGCCCAAGGCTGTCCCTCCTAAAACCATTCCGAAAGCATCGTCCACTATGCCGATTGCCCCCGGCTTCTGGATCGGCGAGGAAGAAAATTGCAGTACCGTGCGCGGCATCACTTTTTATGACGGGCGGCGCTGGGGCAATTTGCGCACCGAGGGGCGCGAAATTTATGGCAGCAGCGGCCAGCCGATCCTGCGCACGGCAGCGGGCAAGGGCGGCTATACCAATATCTGGTTTGACAATGGTACGCGCGTTGATGGCGACATGTCGGTCCGCTCGCTGGGACCGACCCGCTATATGACGCGCACCATATCCTATGGCAGCGGCTATATTGGCGGGCGCGTCGAGGTGGACGAATATGTCAGCAAAAAATGCGATTATGCGCAATTGCTGCCGGTGATGCGCACGGCGATCCAACGCTATGTGCCGCATATGATGCCGGGACAGCCTCTTCCACCCAAGCCTGTGCTAGTGCCCCCTGTGTCAGCGCGCCCTGCACCAATTACCCCGGCGCCGGTGGCTGCTCTTCCTGCCGCAACCGGTCCGTTGGGCATCCGCCCCGGCCATTATATCAACCCCAATCGCCCGTGTAACAATGATGGCGGCGAGATTTTCTTTTATGACGGGCGGCGCTGGGGCTGGATGGATTTGAGCGGCTATGCGCCGGGTCGGCTTGATCCGGTGTCGGGTATCCGCAAGGCGGGCAATCGCTGGAACCTTGGCTATGGCGAAATGCTGCGCGTCGATGGCGTGGACCGGATCTTTATAGCGAGCGACAATATCGGCAATTTCCCTTTACGCTGGTGCGCCCCGGCGAGCGTGCGCGCCAACGCCCGCGTGCGGTAATGCGGTTTAAGGCCCTTATCCGGTTTAAAGCATAGCCTTTCGCGTGTGAAACCGTTATTCCGGCGGCCTTATATGGGCAGTAAAAGGTGGCGCTAAATTTATGGGTTGGAAAATCATTGCGGCGATCATTCTTATCATCGTCGGGTTCAACTTGCTGGCCTATTCTTACATGAAACGCCGTATCGCTGCGACCAAGGCGGAAGGCTATCGCCGCTTGGCCGAAGAAGAACAGGGGCAGGGCGGTGCGCCGGAGACCGGTGCCGGGACCGCTGGCGACAGCGATAATTGACGCGCATTGTGCAGCCCACCGCCATTTTCCACTGCCGCAAAAACCCGCCCAAAAACCTGCTGCAAAAACCGGCTTGAAAAACTTAGGCAAAGCGTCACCATATAAGGCTGGGCTATAAAATCTGGCCGCACGGATCGGGGCAGGAGAGAGGTATGAGGTGCTATGGCTGATCCGCACGATCATCATCATGACCATACGCATAGCCCTGACCATGAACATGGCCCCGACCATTCCGGCAAGGGCGGCGCGGGCAAATCCAATCCCCATGCAGGCCATTCGCACGCCAGCCACTCTCACGGCGGCCACGCACACGCCAGCCACTCCCACGCCAGCCACTCCCACGGCGGTCACGACCATAATCATGCGGCGGGGGCGAGCGCGCGCAGTCTGGCGATTGCGCTCTGCCTGACCGGCTCCTTCCTGTTTGCCGAAATTATCGGGGCGTGGTGGTTTAACAGCCTCGCCTTGCTGTCGGATGCGGCGCATATGTTTACCGACAGCGCCGCGCTCGCAATTGCGCTGGTCGCGGTCAAGGTCGGGCAGCGCAAGGCGGACGAACAGCGCACCTATGGTTATCGCCGCTTTGAAATATTGGCCGCCGCCTTCAACGCGGTATTATTGTTCGTGGCCGCCGCCTTCATCGCGTGGGAGGGTGTGCAGCGCGTCATTGCGCCGCAACCGGTGGCGTCGCTCGGCATGATGCTGGTCGCGGCTTTAGGGCTGATCGTCAACTTAATCGCGATGATGGTCCTGTCCAAGGACAAAGAGGAAAGCTTCAATGTGAAGGGGGCCTATCTGGAAGTATGGGCCGATATGCTGGGGTCGCTGGGCGTGATTGCGGCGGCAGCGATGATCTGGTTTACCGGATGGGACTGGATCGACCCGATTGTCGCCATCGGCATCGGCGTGTGGGTCTTGCCACGCACTTGGGTGTTATTGCGGGATACCACGCATATCCTCCTCCAAGGCGTGCCCAAGGGGATGCAATTGTCCGACATTCGCGCGGCGATGGAGGGCAGCACTGGCGTTGCCAGCGTCCACGACCTCCACCTCTGGTCGGTCGCCGGTGATGATGCGAGCCTTACCGCGCATATCGTGCTGGCGGGCGACCATGATGGTGAAACCGTACGGTTGAGCGTTGCGGGGCTGTTGGAAGAACGGTTCGAACTCCACCATGTCACGCTCCAGACCGAGCGCGTGGCGTGCCATGATGGTGACCATGTGCATGATTGAAGCGGGGGGATGCACATTTTGTTTACCTCTAGGCTTTTCGTTACTCCCGTACATTTTGTTATCCACGCGCTTTAGGCTTCTCCCACCTCGTCATTCCCGCGAAAGCGGGAATCCATCTCCTGAGTTATAGGTTTAAGCGGACGGATGCGGCGTACCCGGCGAACCGGTCGCCTGCGCTTGAGAACCGGTAAACCTCACCGTCCGGAGATGGATTCCCGCCTTCGCGGGAATGACGAAGGTATGAGAGGGAGGCGGCGCGGGACTAACGGGTGAGCAGGGCAAAATGCACGCCCTTGCGGGGGTTGAAACGCCTTCCTTGCTCCGCTATTCGGGCAAGCAGCATAGGGCGGCCTATGCCCCGGTTCGGGGTGGGCCGCTTTTTTGCTTTTTGCATGATTTTTTGCATGATTTTTTTAGGCGACCTGTTTGTCGAGAAAGGCTCACCGATGGCGATTACCCCGTTAATGCCCGTTTACCCGCGTTGTGCCGTGCGCCCCGTGAAGGGCGAAGGCTGCTATCTGATCGGGGAAAAGGGTGAGCGATATCTGGATTTCGCGAGCGGCATCGCGGTCAATCTGCTCGGCCATGACCATCCGCATCTGGTGGGCGCGATCCAGCAACAGGCCGCGACGTTGATGCACGTATCGAACCTTTATGGCAGCCCGCAAGGCGAACATTTTGCGCAGCGGCTGGTCGATAATACGTTCGCCGACACGGTATTCTTCACCAATTCGGGCGCGGAAGCGGTAGAGTGCGCGATCAAGACCGCGCGCCGTTACCATTTCGCCAAAGGCAATCCGCAGAAAAATACGCTGATTACCTTCCATAATGCGTTTCACGGCCGCACCATCGCGACCATCAGTGCAACCAATCAGGAAAAATTGCGCGACGGTTTTGAACCGCTTTTGCCCGGTTTCAAATATGCACCGTTCGATGATCTGGAAGCGGCGCTGGCGCTGATCGATGAAAATACCGCCGGTTTCCTTGTCGAGCCGGTGCAGGGCGAAGGCGGCCTGCGTCCGGCGAGCCAGGGCTTCCTTGAAGGCTTGCGCATGGCGTGTAACGACCATGACCTGATGCTCGTGCTGGACGAAGTGCAGGCGGGTGTTGCGCGCACCGGCAAGCTTTACGCGCACGAACATTATGGCATCGAACCCGACATTATGGCGACGGCCAAGGGCATTGGCGGCGGCTTTCCGCTGGGGGCCTGCCTTGCCACCGAAGAAGCGGCGGCGGGCATGACCATCGGCACGCACGGGTCGACCTATGGCGGCAACCCGCTCGCTATGGCGGCAGGTGAAGCGGTGTTCGATGTGATCCTTGAGGACGGCTTTATGGAGCATGTCCGCTTGATGGGCGACCGTCTGCGCCAGAGTCTGGAGCAGCTTATCCCCAATCATGACGATCTGTTCGACAGCGTGCGCGGTCTGGGGCTGATGCTCGGCGTCAAACTCAAGTCGGACAGCCGCGCGTTCGTGGCGCATTTGCGTGACAATCACGGGCTGCTGACGGTGGCCGCGGGCGACAATGTCGTGCGCGTCCTGCCCCCGCTCGTCATCAACGAAGCCCATATCGACGAATTTATCGAGCGGCTGTCGGCGGGCGCGAAAAGCTATACGGTGCCCAAGACGTAATTTGAGGGCCCTCCCTTTGCCGGGAGGGCGCAACCCAAATCCCCCTCCCGCTTGCGGGAGGGGCTAGGGGAGGGCCTGTTGCTCACATAAAGGCAACCATCCCTCCCCCGGCCCAGTGAGCTTGAAACTGCCCCCGGCAGTTTCAGATTATGCCGGGGGCATAATCTCGCTCACTCGTAAACGGGAGGGGAGAGGAGTAATATATGACCCGTCATTTCCTGAATTTGTCCGATGCCGGTGGCGATGCGCTTGCGGCCATTCTCAATGATGCGATGGAGCGCAAGGCGGCCCGCGCGGACCTTCCCAAAGGCGCGGTCGATCCCGATGCGCCGCTGGCTGGCCATGTGCTTGCGATGATTTTCGAGAAAAATTCGACCCGCACGCGCATGAGTTTCGACATGGCGATCCGCCAGCTTGGCGGCACCAGCATTGTGATGGATGCAGGATCCACCCAGATCGGTCGCGGCGAAACCATTGAAGACACCGCGCGCGTCGTGTCGGGCTTTGCCGATGCGATCATGATCCGCACCGACGATCATGCCAAGATTGACGCGATGGCCAAGGCCGCCACCGTGCCGGTCATTAACGGCCTCACCGACCTGTCGCACCCGTGCCAGATTGTCGCCGACCTCCAGACCATTCTTGAAAATGGCAAGGCCTTGCCGGGGCTGGAGGTCGCTTGGCTTGGCGATGGCAATAATGTGCTGAATTCGATTATCGAGGCGGCGGGCCTGATGAAATTCAATGTGCGCGCGGGCTGCCCGATGGGGTTTGAACCGGACGCCGCTTTCGTCAAGGAAGCGCAAAAGGCGGGCGCGCAGATCATGCTCACCGGCGATGCGAAGGAAGCGGCGAGCGGCGCGGATGTGGTCGTCACCGACACCTGGGTGTCGATGGGGCAAGACCATGCCGAAGAAAAAATCGCCGCGCTGACCCCGTTCCAGGTCAATGAAGGCATTATGGCGCTCGCCAAACCCGACGCGATTTTCCTCCATTGCCTCCCCGCCCATCGCGGCGAGGAAGTCACCGAAGCGGTCATTGACGGCCCGCAATCGCGCATCTTCGAAGAAGCCGAAAACCGCCTCCACGCGCAAAAATCCGTTTTGCTGTGGGCGCTGGGCAAGCTGGGCTGATCCGCATGGCCGATACGCCTGAAAACAAAGCTGCCCCGGCGGAGATTTATTTCGACCAGCCGCTTATTTTTACCCTGCCGGAAAATCATGCGCGCGGACGGTTTGTGCGGTTGGGGCCGGTGCTGGACCTGATCCTGTCGGCGCATGGCTATCCGCCCGCGATCGAGCGGGTGCTGGCCGATGCGCTGACGTTGACGGCGTTGCTCGGCTCGACGCTCAAACAGGCAGACGGTCAATTGACCTTGCAGGCGCAGACCGAAAACGGCCTCATCGAATTGCTGGTATGCGATTATAAGGCGGGCGAGCTGCGCGGTTATCTCAAATTCGATGCCGAGCGCGCAGCGGAAATGCCCGACGATCCTTCCCTGTTCGCGCTGTTCGGCAAAGGTTATCTTGCGATTACCTTCGATCAGGCCTCGTCCGATGAACGCTATCAGGGGATTGTGCCGTTGGACGGTGAAAATCTGGCGGAAGCGGCGCAAAATTATTTTGTCCAGTCCGACCAGTTGCCGACGTTGGTGGAGCTTGCGACGCGGCGCGATCCGGTTGCGGGCTGTGTTGCGGGCGGGCTGTTCCTCCAATATCTGCCCGATGGCGAAGAAGGACGCGAGCGGCTCCATGTGCGCGATGATAATCCGGAATGGGATCATGTCAGCGCATTGGCCGCAACGATGGGTGCCGAGGAACTGACCAACCCCGAACTCAGCCTTGAAACGCTAACCTGGCGGTTGTTCCATGAAGAGGAAATCCGCGTGACGCCGGGGCCGAAATTATCGCGCGGGTGCCGCTGCGATGCCGAATATCTGAAATCGGTGCTGGCGCGCTTTCCCGAAAGCGAACGCGCGGCGATGGGCGATGAAAATGGCAATATCGTCATCGATTGCGCCTTCTGTTCGCGCCTTTTCCCCGTAGCGGTCGATTAAGCCCGTTAAATACGGCCTTATTTGACACAATAATGCCATTTTCCGGTCATCACTTACCGGGATGTTTATGCTATATCCTGTGATTGACTACGACGAAGCGTGTTCATATGGCGCTAAGCTGTATCGACATAAAGGTAAGTAACCGGCCTGTTAACGCCCGAATCATTCGGACGGGGGAGGGTCGGCAAAGGATAGATGAACAGGATGAATGGGATCATGAAACCGCGTTATCTGATTGGGTTGACTGCCGCTGCGGGCCTGATGGCTGTCGCCGCGCCTGCGCAAGCGCCCAGCTTTGCGATGCTGGGGACATTGGAAAAGGGTCAATGGTCGCTCGTCGAGCGCGGGCAGGGCGGTGCGTCCAAAAATATCTGCCTTGGCGATGCGACGCAGCTTTTGCAGTCCGAACATCCCGGCGCGCAATGTTCGCGCTACACTATCCGCGACGGCGCGGACGAGGTGACGGTGCATTATACCTGCGGCAAGCAAGGCCATGGCCGCACCACGGTGCGCAAGGAAACCCCGCGCCTCGTACAAATCGACACGCAAGGCATCCGCAACGGCCAGCCTTTCTCCTTCGCCTATGAAGCGCGCAAGGGCGGAGGCTGTTAATATATAAAAAACTTGAAGGTTAACGCTTTATTTACTAACATGGGTTAATCTGGGTCTCTCTCGATGAGACCTTCCTCTCCTACAGGTTAGATACCTGTAACTTGGCCGCTCTATTACAGGGCGGCCTTATTTTTTTGGGTAATAGAGCGTACGCCCCTCCTCCTTTAGGAGTGCGCGAGATTTTGCCCCCCCGGCACAATCTGAAACTGCCGGGGGCAGTTTCAAGCGCACTGGGCAACGGAGACTTAGGAATTTGAAGCGCAAGCGAAAATTCTTAGTCGGAGTAGGGTGGGGTTTTTCCGCACACGCTGCTCTGTTTTGACAGACCCCACCCCATCCCCTCCCCTGAAGGGGAGGGGCTTATCTCACTTCTAAAGGGGAGGGTCTTACGCCCCCCAACACCCTTTATTTTTCCCGCCCACAGGTCTATCGGCGGCGGCATGACAAAATTACAGGATGATCTTGCGGTCGTGCTGCTTTCGGGCGGGCTCGATTCGATGGTGTGTGCGGGGCTGGCGCGCGAAGCGGGGCGGCGGGTGTTGGCGCTGACCGTCAATTATAACCAGCGCCATGTGATTGAACTGGCCGCCGCCGACCGGATTGCGGCCAGCCTTGGTGTCGAGCGGCATATCCATTTGCCGATTGACCTGCGCGCCTTTGGCGGCTCGGCGCTCACCAGCGATGTGGCCGTGCCCAAGGATGGCGTTCCGACCGAGGATATTCCGGTCACTTATGTGCCTGCGCGCAACACCATCTTCCTGTCGCTCGCGCTGGGCTGGGCGGAAGCCTCGCTGGCGCGGCATATCTATGTCGGGGTCAATGCGCTTGATTATTCGGGCTATCCCGATTGCCGCCCCGATTTTATTTCAGCTTTTGCCGAAACTGCGCGGCTGGCAACCCGCGCAGGGGTGGAGGGCGATCCGTTCAAAATCGAAACGCCGCTCCTTCATATGACCAAGGCGCAAATTGCGGCGGAAGCCGACCGGCTGGGCATTGATGCGGGGATGAGCTGGTCTTGCTATGATCCGACGCCGGAGGGCCTCCATTGCGGGGCGTGCGATGCGTGCCGGTTGCGGCATAAAGGCTTTGTCGAGGCGGGGCTTCCCGACCCCACCGCTTACGCCCATATTCCGGACGTCGCATGAGCTACGCGGTCAAGGAAATCTTCCTGACCTTGCAGGGCGAAGGCGCGCAGGCCGGACGCCGCGCGGTATTTTGCCGCTTTGCCGGGTGCAATTTATGGACGGGACGCGAACAGGATCGTGGCAGCGCCATCTGCCGTTTCTGCGATACTGATTTTGTCGGGATGGACGGCGAGGGCGGCGGGCGCTTTGCCGATAGCGATGCGCTGGCCGATGCGATTGCCGCGGCTTGGGGGGCGGGCGAGGCGGACCGTTATGTCGTCCTCACCGGCGGCGAACCGATGCTGCAACTTGATGCGGACCTCATCGATGCGCTCCATGCGCGCGGGTTCATGATTGCGGTCGAAAGCAATGGCACGATTGCCGCTGTTCCCGGCATCGACTGGCTGTGCATCAGCCCCAAAGGCGCGAGCATGGTGGTGCAGCAATCCGGCAACGAGCTGAAACTGGTGTGGCCGCAACCCGAAATGGACGCAGCTATGCTGGACATGTTTGAAGGCTGGGCGTTCGACCATAAGCTTATCCAGCCCAAGGACGGCACGGCAGAAAGCAGCGACAGCGACGCCCACCGCGATGCTGCCATCGCGCTGGTGATGGAGCGCCCTCGGTGGCGACTATCGTTGCAGAACCATAAGATGTTGGGGTTGCCGTAGGGAATGTCGGGGATTGACGTTAGGGGGCATATCCCTTCAAAAGCGCCCGCTCCCCAATCCGATAGTGCTGAGCTTGTCGAAGCACGTTTATCGGGCAAGCCATGCGCCGACCTTAGCCCCGTCCTTCGACAAGCTCAGGACTAACGGTTTTGATTAACCCCGACACCCTCAGGCTAACGGTTTTTTGTTGGCCCTGATACCCTAGCTAGTCAGGATCACAGAGAAATAGCGGTATCTTTATTTGCCAGAAGATTCACAAATAGACTCTGCTTATTTAGACTCTGCTTATTTCATATCCGCTGCTTACTTCGTATCCGGTGCAGCAGGCGCTGCCGCCGGGGCCGCTGTTGGTGCGGGCGTGGGGGCTGTGGTGGGCTGGATGGCCGGGGTTTCGGGGCTGTCCGCGGCTGCATCGCCCTTGTCGTCAGCCTTAGGGGCGGCGGCTTTGGGGCGGTTGTCTATGGTTTCATAAAGGCCGCTGCCGCTATTTTGTTCAACCGATGTGCCATCACCTTCGCTGGTGTCGAGCAGGATCATATCGTCGCTGATCGTGCCCTTGGCGACGTCCATATTGGTCATTTTGGTCGTGCTGGTTTCCGCCGTTTTCTCTCCGCACGCCGCGAGCGCGAGGGTGGCGAGGATGAGGGGCGAGGCGAGGAGGATGCGGTTCATGGGGACCGGCTTTACCGACAACTGCCCAAGCTATCAAGAAAGCTGTCGCGTCGTGCTAACAAGGCGGCGTCAAAATCGGCGAGCGTGGCCTTGATGCCGAGTGCGGCAAGGCTCGTCACCGGAAATTCGGCGATGCCGCACGGGACGATGCCGCCGAAATGCGCAAGGTCGGGATGGATATTGACCGAAAAACCGTGGAGCGTGACCCAGCGGCGCACGCGCACACCAATCGCGCCAATCTTGGCTTCGCGGCCATCAAGCGTATCGGTCCAGATGCCGATACGGCCTTCGGCACGGCGCGCGGACACGCCGAAATCGGCGAGCGCGTCAATCACCCAGCCTTCCAGCGCATGGACATAGCAGCGCACATCCTTGCCGCGCTGGGCCAGGTTTAACTGGACATAGCCGACGCGCTGCCCCGGCCCGTGATAGGTATAGCGCCCGCCGCGCCCTGCATCATAAACCGGAAAGCGGGGGTCGAGCAGCTCGGTTACATCGGCGCTGGTGCCTGCGGTATAAAGCGGGGGATGTTCGATCAGCCAGATGCGTTCGGACGCGCTGCCTTCATAAATCGCGGCCGCTCGCGCCTCCATGTCGGCCAGCGCAACATCATAAGCGACAGGCGCAGGAGCAACGCTCCATTCTGGCAAAGGCAGGGCATGGGGCGCAGACAGGGGCAGGGGGACGTGTTCGCTCGGCATAACAGGGGAGCCGATAAGCCAATCCACCGCTTTTGGCGAGAGGGGAAAGCGGCTGGACAGATGCTATGTTAGCCGCCATGCTGGCCGTAACGCAAAATTATAAACGGGGACGCCCAATGCGCAAATTCGATATGGGAGAAGCCTGGCAACAGGTGGCGGCGATGTTCCGGGGCAATCGCGAAATATTGATAACCGTTGCCGGACTTTTCTTTTTCCTGCCGACCTTGATTTTCACCCTTGTTTATCCCGAACCGCCGGTATCGGTGCCGGGTGAAACCGCGCAGCAGATGATAGACAATATGATGGAATATTACCGCACAGTTGCGCCGGGGCTGTTATTATCCAGCCTTGTGAGCATCATCGGTAATCTCGCCATCTGGCGCCTGTTGCTGGCCGAAGGCGGCACATCGCTGGGTGGAGCCTTGTCTCTCTCGCTCACCTTATTTGTCAGCTATATCGCCGCCTCCATCATATCGGGCTTTGCGATAGGTCTGGGCTTCATCCTGTTGATCGTGCCGGGGCTTTACCTTGCCTGTCGCTTGGGGTTGATCGGTCCGGCCATGATGGCAGAAAAAATCATGAACCCCGTCACCGCGATTACGGCAAGCTGGAACTATACGCGCAATAATGGCTTGATCATCTTGCTGTTCTTCGTGATCCTCGTGATTGTGGGATCGATTGCGATCATTATAGCGGGCGCGATTTTCGGCGCTTTGTTCGCGTTGCTGCTTCCTGAAAATATTGCCAATATCGGTAACAAGACCATTCAATCCTTGCTCGGCAGCGGATTGTCGCTCATCATGACGCTGGCTATGGCCAGTGTTTACCGGCAGTTAGGCCCATATATCAATAAAGAAACATTCGAATAGGGTCACCCAAAAGAGCGTAAAACGCTCCATTTCGGAAAGGGGAAGGGAATGAATAAATTTTCGATGGGAAATGCCTTCAATGAAGGGAAGGCATTTGTGATGAAGAACCCGCTACTCTATCTGGGTCTCATCATTGTCGCCCAGATTTTAAGCCTCATCATCATGATGCTGCCTATGGGCGGTGTCGGCGGGTTTCAGGCCATGATGGCCGGTGGTTCCGACCCGATGGCGATGCAGCAATTTATGGCGGGCGCTGGCGTCCTGTTCATCATCTGTATGATTATCGGTGTCGCTGTATCGCTTGCGGGCAGTTTCGCCGTGTGGCGGCACGGTTTTGCCAATGGCACGATCAGTGCGGGCGAAGCCTTGGTCTATGGCCTAAAAGCGTGCTTGCCCGCACTGTTGTTCGTGGTCGTAGGGTACATCATCATGCTCATTATTGGTGCGATTGTCGGCTTTGTGTTCGCGATGCTCGGTGTGGCATCGGGCGATGGCGCGGTTGCGGGTATTATGGGCTTTATCGTAGCTATCGGGGCTTTGGCAGGAATGGCCTATCTGCTCGCGCGCTTCAGCATAATGGGGCCGGAAATGGTGACATCGGAAAGCCTCAATCCCTTTGCCGCAGCGGGGCGTTCGTGGCGCGCGACGGAAGGGAATGGCTGGATGATCGCGCTGTTTTTCGTGATCTGCTACATCGTCTTTTTCATCGCCTATTTCATTGCAGCGCTGATTGCAGGCGGCATTGGTGGCGCGTCGGGCAGCGGCGTGGTGATGACCTTGCTGTTCATCATCGTGATGATTCCGGTAATTGCGATTGGTGCGCTGATCGGTGTCGGGCTTCCGGCCGGTGTCTATAAGGATCTGGTTGGCGATGCTAATAAGGCGCAAATCTTCAACTGATTGCCAAGCACAAGCATGAAAGAAAAAGGCCGTCTCCTTATGAAGCGGCCTTTTTTATGGGGTGGCGAAAGGCAGGGGCAGGGGAGCCGTCCGCCTTATTCCCACACGGTTTCGGGCGGCAGGCTCATCAGGATGGCGTCGATATTGCCGCCGGTTTTAAGGCCGAACAAAGTGCCACGGTCATAGACTAGGTTGAATTCGGCATAGCGGCCGCGCCACACCCGCTGGGCATGTTTTTCTTCTTCGGTCCAAGGCTGGTTCATGCGGCCCCGCACCAGCTTGGGAAAAATGTCGAGAAAGGCCTCGCCGACATCGCGGGTGAAAGCGAAATTGCGGTCGAAATGAACCGGGTCGGCGCTTTCCAGATGGTCATAGAATATTCCGCCGACGCCGCGATGCGTCTTGCGGTGGGGGATATAGAAATATTCATCCGCCCAGGCTTTATAGCGGTCATAGACTTCCGGCCCATAAGGCTGGCACGCCGCGCGTAGCCGCGCATGGAAAGCGGCGGTATCTTCTTCATAAGGAATGGGCGGGTTCAAATCCGCACCGCCGCCGAACCAGCGTTTGGTGGTAACAAGAAAGCGCGTGTTCATATGCACCGCTGGCACATGCGGATTGGCCATATGCGCAACCAGACTGATGCCGGTGGCAAAGAAGCTGGGATCATCACCTGCGCCGTTGATGGTGGCCGCAAATTCGGGCGCGAACTGGCCGCCGACGGTCGAGACATTGACGCCGACTTTTTCAAAGACTTTACCCTTCATCACGCCGCGGATGCCGCCGCCGCCCGCACCGGGGGACAGGCCTTCGCCTTCGCGGTTCCAGCCCAGATAGTCAAAGCGCGCATCACTTCCCGCCTCAGCCTCTATCGCTTCAAATGCGCAGCAGATGCGCGTGCGCAACGCTTCGAACCAGTCCTTGGCGGCCTGTTGCTGCGCGTCGAGGGCGAAGCTGGTTTCGACCTTATGGGCGTCCATGTCCGTACTTTCTGACATATCGGCGCTGGTTTTATTCTTGTCGGTCATGCGGGAAATCCATTGGTTTGTCGTAAAGCTTCGGACAGCGCGATGCCCGCACTGACCGCTACATTGAGGGAACGCAGGCCGGGGCGCATCGGGATCAGTACGCGCAAAGTCGCCGCATCATGGACGATTTGCGGCACCCCTTTGCTTTCACAGCCGAATAACAGCACATCGTCGCCCTTGAAACGCACATCGGGCAAACGGGTTGCGCCTTGCGTAGTGAGGAGTGCAAGCCGTTGGCCGCGCTCGCCGGTGGTGCCTAAAAAATGCTCCCAATCGGGGTGGCGGATGATTGTCACCTTGTCCGCATAATCCATGCCGGAGCGGCGGACTTCCCGCGCGGAAAAGGCGAAACCGCACGGTTCTATGACATGCACCGGCACGCCGAAACAGGCGCCCAGCCGCAAGATTGCGCCGACATTGCCCGGAATGTCAGGTTGATAAAGCGCCAGTTCCATCCCCGCCCTCTAGCGCGCCGGGAGGCCAAGTGGGAAGGGGGTGCGTCCGCTTATCACAAAAAAGGTCATAAAATCGTCAAAAGCCTGTTGGCAAAGCTAGGTTTGGGGGCTATCAGGCCGGTCGAAAGACCGTCTTGGGGAGACGGGAAAACAGGGATTCTGTCCGGTTTTTTCCAGCCCTTTCCAAGTGCGGTTTCGATCATAAAAGCAACAATCAAGGGCTTGGGTAAATGGCTACGCTAGAAGTGCCGAATGCGCCGGAAACCGTGACAGAAGGGGAAGACGGCGTTCGTCGTCGCGACTTCATCAACATCGCTGCCGTGAGTGCAGCGGGGATCGGTGCGCTGGCGGTTGTATTTCCGCTGGTGAATCAGATGAATCCTTCGGCGGACGTTCTCGCCGAAGCGTCGATCGAGGTTGACATCAGCAAGATTGCTGCCGGTCAGGCGATCAAGACGAGCTGGCGCAAGCAGCCTGTTTTCATCCGTAACCTGACCCCGGCCGAAATTGCCGAAGCCAATAAGGTGCCGGTAGGCGATTTGCGCGACCCGCAAACGCTTGCCGACCGCACCAAGCCGGGCAAGGAAAACTGGCTGATTACGCTGGGCGTCTGCACCCACCTTGGTTGTGTGCCGCTGGGCGCTGCGGAAGGTGAGAATAAGGGCGATTATGGCGGTTATTTCTGCCCGTGTCACGGTTCGCACTATGATACCGCCGCGCGTATCCGCAAAGGCCCCGCGCCGACAAATCTGGTCGTTCCAGACTATGCCTTCAAATCCGACTCTGTCGTCGAAATCGGTTAAGGAGAAACTGAGATGAGCTTCCCCTGGGCCAATGTGTACCAGCCGCAAATGCCGATCATGAAGTGGCTGGACGAAAAGCTGCCGCTTCCGCGCTTTGTCTATAATGCAGTCGGTGGCGGTTATCCCGTCCCCCGCAACCTCAACTATTTCTGGAACTTCGGCGTTCTTGCCGGGGTTGCGCTGACCATCCAGCTTATCACCGGCATCATTCTTGCTATGCATTATAGCGCGAACACGCTGGTGGCGTTCAACAGCGTTGAACATATCATGCGCGATGTGAATTCGGGCTGGCTGCTGCGTTATGCGCACGCCAATGGCGCGAGCTTCTTCTTCATCGTCATCTATCTCCACATTTTCCGTGGGCTTTATTACGGATCATATAAAGCGCCGCGTGAAATGGTGTGGCTGCTCGGTGTGGTCATCTTCCTGTTGATGATGGCAACCGCGTTCATGGGCTATGTCCTGCCGTGGGGCCAGATGAGCTTCTGGGGTGCACAGGTGATTACCGGCTTCTTCTCGGCCATTCCGGTTGTGGGCGAGCCGCTGCGCCAATGGCTGCTCGGCGGATTTGCGCCGGATAATGCCGCGCTCAATCGCTTCTTCTCGCTGCACTATCTGTTGCCGTTCGTGATTGTCGCGGTTGTGGTTCTCCACATCTGGGCGCTGCATATTCCGGGTTCGAACAACCCGACGGGCGTTGAAGTCAAAAAGCCGTCGGATACGGTTCCGTTCCATCCCTATTATACGGCGAAGGACGGTTTCGGACTGGGCGTGTTCATGATCTTCTTTGCCGCGATGGTTTTCTTCGCGCCGAACGCAATGGGCCACCCCGATAACTATATCGCGGCCAACCCGCTTTCGACGCCCGCGCATATCGTCCCGGAATGGTATTTCTGGCCCTTCTACGCGATCCTGCGTGCGTTCACCGTGAATTTCCTGTGGATTCCGGCGAAGCTGTGGGGCGTGGTTGCGATGTTTGCGGCAATCGCCTTGCTGTTCTTCCTGCCCTGGCTCGATAGCTCGCCGGTCAAGTCGGCCAAATATCGTCCGCTCTATCGCATGTTCTTCTGGATCCTCGTCGCTGACGTCCTGATCCTCGGCCTGTGCGGTGTGAAACCGGCGGAAGAGCCTTGGGTGCGTATCAGCCAGTTCGCGGCAGCTTATTATTTCGCGCACTTCCTGATCATCATGCCGATCATTTCGCGGATCGAAAAGCCGCTGCCTTTGCCCAATTCGATTACCGAAGCGGTGCTGGGTAAAGAAACCGAAACCGAAGCGGCCCCCGCCGCTGCCAAAGCCTGAACGCACGGGAGCTGAGAAACACCATGGTTCGTCCTCTTGCTTTTCTGGTAGGGCTAGTCTTTGTGGCCGCCCTTACCATCGCGTTCCTCATGCCGCGCGAAGCGGCGGAACATAATGCGATGCTTGACTTCCATAAGCATCCCAAGGCGCTCAAACTGGCGAGCGACGGTCCGTTCGGCAAGTTTGACCGTCAGCAACTCCAGCGCGGTTTTGCGGTTTACAAGGAAGTCTGCTCGGCCTGTCACTCGGCCAATTTGCTGAGCTTCCGCAATTTGGCCGAAATCGGCTATGACGAAGGTCAGGTAAAGACCATCGCCAAGGAATGGTCGCATGAAGTGCCGTCGGTCAATCCGGACACCGGTGAAGCGGCAACGCGCCCCGGCCTGCCGACCGACCGCATCCCTTCGCCCTATCCGAACGAAGTGGCCGCGCGCGCAGCCAATAATAATGCGCTTCCGCCCGACCTTTCGCTCATCGCCAAGGCGCGCGAAGGCGGCCCTGCTTATATTTATTCGCTGTTGACCGGTTACCAGAACCCGCCGGCCAATCTGCCGAAGGAATTGCAACCGGGCACGGGGCTGCACTACAACCCCTATTTCGCAAACCTCAACCTTGCGATGGCGCCGCCGCTGACCTCCGATGGTCAGGTGACCTACGGCGAAGGCAATCCGCCTGCGACCGTCGACCAGATGGCCAAGGACGTGACCGCATTTCTCGTATGGGCCGCCGAGCCCAATCTGGAAAAGCGCCACCAGACCGGTTGGGCCGTGCTTGGCTTCCTGCTGTTCGCAACGGTTCTGGCCTATCTGTCCTATCGCAACATCTGGGCGGGCGTGAAGCATTAAGCTTCGCCAAGAGCCTGTCCGATGACGGATGAAGCAACACAAAAAGGGGGCCGTGGCGAAAGTCGCGGCCCTCTCTTTTTGGACGAAATGGCTGAAGGAAGAGATGGTGCGGAAGGGGCGGCGCTGCTGCGTTCGCTGGTGCGGACCATCCCCGATTTTCCTAAAGCCGGTGTCCAGTTCCGCGACATCACCACCTTGATTGCCGACGGGGCAGGCTTTGCCGAAGCGGTGCGCCAATTGGTTGCCCGCGCGCGGCCCTATGCGCCCGACGCGATTGTCGCGGTTGAAGCGCGCGGCTTCCTGTTCGGCGCGGCGATGGCCTATGAAATGGGCTTGGGTGTCGTCCCCGTGCGCAAGGCCGGAAAGCTCCCCGGCGTCACTATCGGCGCGGACTATGAGCTGGAATATGGCGTCGATCGCCTTGAAATGCACGAAGGCGCGCTGGCGGCAGGGAGCCGCGTGGTGCTGGTCGATGACCTGCTCGCAACCGGCGGCACCATCCTTGCCACCGCCGACCTGATGCGTCAGGCAGGCGTCATCCCCGCAGCGGCCTTGTTCGTCATAGACTTGCCCGACTTGGGCGGCGCACGTAAACTCGCCGCCGCAGGATTACGCGCCGAAACCCTCATCGATTTTGAAGGCGATTGAGCGAAACAAACAGGTGGCCCATTCGGTGCGAACGTCCGCGTTTTACACCCAATAAAAAAGCGGGCCTCCTCGATGCCCGCTTTATCAAGTTTTGCCCCTCTTTCCCCCCTTTTTACGCAAGGGTTTTGGGCGCCGCTTTCTGTCCCCCGCGTCAGAAGGGCAGCCATTTACGCTTTTCGGTGAATTTCATATAGCCCGCATTGACGCCAAGGCGCATCCCTACGCCCATGCGAATGGGGATCAGCACGACATCGCCGCTGCGCATATAGCTGGCCGTCAAACCGCCGACGAGATAGGCATTGCCTTCGCCCGCGGGGAAACGCTTGTAGAGTTCCTGCGTGTCGTAAAGATTATAGACCAGCACAAAGGTGCGCGAGGCATTGCCGCCCGTGTCGAACCCGACCGACGGGCCAGTCCAATAGACCTCGCGCTCGCCTTCAACCTTGTGGTAGAGGCGGCCCGACCCATAGCGCAGGCCCAGCACCAGCGCGCCCGACGCTTCGCGCCCGACAATATAGCCATTGGGTTCGCCCTGCTTGGCGAGCAGATCCTGGATCATTTGCGCAAGCCCTTGCGCGCCCTTGCCGAATACACCTTCAGCCGCGCCGATGAGGTCATCCTTCTGATAGGTTTGCGACCCCGATGTGGGGAGCGTTGCGGGGATATTGCCATCGGCCTGCGCGGCGGTCTGGTTGACCGGAGCGGGTGTCGCCGTGCCGCTGTCACCCGCAACCGTCTGCGGTGTGTTTTGGGGGGCAGGATCGTCATAGACGACATTGTTGGTGATGAGGTCGCTATTGGGGTCAATCGCCGAATTGCTGCTGTTCGGGGAGGAGGCTGGTGGCGTGGTCGCAGATGGCGGCAGATAGTCTGCAGGCGCATCGGCGGGCGGCTTGGGACCGTCCAGATCAGCGTCCAGCACCGTGTTCGGATCAACCGTGGTGATTTGCGCAGTTGCGCCTGTGGTCATAAGCGCGGCGGCTGCGGCCCCGCTCACTATCCAGGTCGCCACTTTACGACCTGAAATTTTATGGACGCTCCATAATTTCAACATAGCATTATACCCCGGCTCAAGCGTTTATTTACCACGATGAATCATTGTCGCGCAAGCGCAATGAACCGGCGATGACCCGAATCCAATTTGCGCCCAACCGAGTCGAAACACGGCCAGAGCGCGCTTTTACGAGGCCTGCGCGCGGCTTTTTACGATTATCACAATATGCTGTTGCGGTTGTGCTACGGTCTGGTTATAGCCCCGCCCAGCCACAAGTGCGGAGACGTGGGTGAGTGGCTGAAACCAGCGGTTTGCTAAACCGTCGTAGCCTTAAGGGGCTACCGAGGGTTCGAATCCCTCCGTCTCCGCCAATTTCCTGTTCCCCATCGCTCCTGAGTAGTCCGCGTAAAGTGTTGCAAAAGCGTCACTTTCGGGGGTGATTCGGGTCCCATGCGATCTCTCAATGTCCAGAGCCATCTGGGTGTAAATGAGGGGATATATGTGGGAGAATACGGGATGGGTAAGCTGTCAGCAAGCACGGTTAAAGCCGCAACACGGCCCGGTCGCTATGGCGATGGGGACGGGCTCTATCTGGTGGTGCAGTCGGCCAGCCGCAGAAGCTGGCTGTGCCGCGTCCAAAAAGACGGATATCGCCGCGGCCTACGCCTCGGGCTATCGCCAGAGTGAAGCGCCGATGCGCGCGATCACGAAAGGCCTTCCCAAACAACCCAAGAAGGACCGCCATTTTGCAGCCATGCCTTATGACAGGGTGGCGGCCTTCCTTGTGAAGCTACGCGAGAAGGAGAGCTTTAGCCGCTTGGCGTTGGAGTTTGTGATCCTCACCGCCGCGCGCTCGGGCGAGGTACGCGGGGCGACATGGGACGAGGTCGATCTGGAGACCAACCTGTGGACGCTCCCCAAAGAGCGGATGAAGGCACATCGCGAGCATGTGGCACCGCTCACCCCAAGGACGCGGCAGATTATCGAACGCTGTGCCGAGCTTCGCTTGGGTCATGGACCGATCCTCTTCCCCGGTATCCGCAACCTACAGCCTTTATCGGATATGACCCTCACCAAAGTCATGAAGCAGATGAATGAGCCTTATACGCTGCATGGGTTCCGTTCCGCCTTTCGGGATTGGGTGAGCGAGGAGACCAACCATCCCAGCGATGTTGCGGAAGCCGCGCTTGCCCATGGCATCGCCAACAAGACCGAGGCCGCCTACCGGCGCAGCAATCTCCTCGAGAAGCGTCGTATCCTGATGCAGGACTGGGCCGAATATTGTGAAGGGAGGATAAAGCCATGACGCTTATCCATTCCTTCATTGTTTTTCCGATCAGGTGCTTTTCGTACTAACAAATCTCACGGCCTAACTTCGGCGCTTGTATAATCCGTGTCCGTTTTGCCCCTAATAACATCGTTCGATGCGCGATCGGAGCTTCCTGAAAGCGCCGTTCGTTCAGGCGGCAACAACAGGCCGGGAATGCAGGGGGACCGGTTCCCATCGGCTATCACCTTGCCGACAGCAAGCTGGTCATCAGCGAGAGCGAAGCACAGCCGGTTAGGCTGATCTTCGATCGTTACGCGACACTCAGGTCTCTCGCCGCGCTGGTAGGAGAGCTTGATGGACTGAGCATCCGCACCAAAGCGCGAGCCTATTAAGATGGTCGTTTCGTCGGCGGTATCGCGTTCACGCGCCGCCCGCTGGCGCAGCTGCTGCAGAACCCGATCTATCTCGGTAGGGAGCGCCACAAGGGTGTGTTGCATGAGGGCCAGCCCGGCGCGCCATCGTCACGGACGATCAATGGAAGCAGGAACAGACGGTCTTCGCGGATAAAGTATCCATCAGAATCAGTGAGGGGCACTCCGCCGATCATCTTGGGGAACGGATCTCTTATGGCAAAAAAACTATCAGAAAGTAGGTGCGATTGACGCTTCCGGACGTACTAGGTCAGCGTGTGCGGCGAGCTTGTGCGTTGGTGCGAGGTCCGTGCGCGATCGCGTAAACTGAGACCCCAAATGCGACGGCCACTTTCAGCTAAATCTTCTTGGTATCCCCACTTAAAACAGCGTAAGTTTCATCATCGAATGGCCCGATCTTTCACGCTTGGACAAGTACGAAGCTCTCAAAAAAGGCGGCCTTTCGACCGCCCATTTTGTTTCGTGTCTGACAATTTAGCGGTGTTGTCCCCCTTTACTGCCATCCTTTGGGGTCCCATCAGGATTGCGGCTTGGATCAGTCTTGCCGCCTTTCTGAGCATCCTTATTGTGGTCAGGATGTTTGGGGTCGTTATGGTTATTCATCTTGTCAATGACAAGTCTCCTTTATTCCCCTTCATGAAACCTACAAATGGTTAACCGGCTTGTTCCTATGAATTCGTATTGATGTGGATCATTATCGCTAAACCGAGAGAATATAGCGTCCTGCGACCTCCATCATTTCCTCAAAAGGTCCCTCACACACTGCACCATCGCTACACCGGTGTGCCAGATACTGGCTCAAGTTTGTCCACGCAGCCTAGTTACCTTAGATATCGCCAACTTGGTCGAGCAAATAAATAACTCCACAGGAAAAATAGAATTGTTGCTGTGATGGGGTGAAACGGAACATTTCGAAAATTATCAAAACCAACCCTCAAAATTTGACATTTTTTTGTGCGGAACATATAAGGAACAAATGCAATTTGATCGGATGTCAGAAAAACTTGCGCTGTTAGCTGATGCAGCGAAATATGATGCCTCCTGCGCTTCTTCAGGCTCTATTCGCCGAGACAGTCGCGATGGAAAAGGCATTGGCTCAACGGGCGGAATGGGGATTTGCCATGCCTACGCGCCCGATGGGCGGTGTATTTCTCTGCTCAAGATTTTGCTGACTAATCATTGTATTTTTGACTGTCATTATTGCATCAACCGCAAGAGTTCCAACGTCAGACGCGCGCGCTTTACGGTGGAGGAGGTGTGCGCGCTTACGCTCTCTTTCTATCGTCGCAATTATATTGAAGGGCTGTTCCTCTCTTCCGGCATCATCAAATCGTCAAATTTCACGATGGAACAGATCGTCGAGGTTGCCCGTAGCTTGCGTGAAGTTCATCATTTCCGCGGGTATATACACTTAAAAACTATTCCCGATGCCGATCCCTTGCTGGTCGAAATGGCAGGACGTTATGCGGATCGATTATCCATCAATGTCGAATTACCGACTGCTGCGGGCTTGGAGCGGCTTGCCCCTGACAAGGACCAGAAGCGCATTGAAGGCGCAATGGCGAACGTTAAATCCAATATTCTCGATACGAAGGATGCACGGCAAAAATATAAATCTGCGCCAAAATTTGCGCCTGCTGGACAATCGACCCAGATGATCATTGGCGCCGATGCCGCTAATGACCGCCAAATCGTTCAGCGATCCAACCAACTCTATACCAATTTTCGGCTTAAGCGTGTGTATTATTCGGCTTTTTCGCCCATTCCTGACGCGTCTGCGGTGCTGCCGCTAAAACGCCCGCCACTGATCCGCGAACATCGCCTGTACCAGTCGGATTGGCTGATGCGTTTTTATGGCTTTGGCGTAAGCGACATCGCATCGGCAACTGATGGGCAGGGTATGTTGCCACTGGATATGGACCCCAAGCTTGCTTGGGCTCTCAACCATCGTGCGCAATTTCCGGTGGATGTAAATCGCGCCAGCCGCGAAATGCTGCTGCGGGTGCCCGGGCTCGGTGTGCGGGCGGTCGATGCCGCGATCAAGGCGCGGCGGCACAAATCGTTACGACTGGAAGATGTCGGTCGGTTGACGGTTTCGGTGTCGAAGCTCCGCCCATTCATCACCACACTTGACTGGCGGCCGACCTTACTGAGTGATCTGGCCGATCTGTCGTCGATTTTGCCTAAGACGCGGCATGCGGAACAACTCGAGCTTTTCGCATAGCCATGCACCATCAATTGGATAGACCCGATGATTTCGACGCATGGCGCGACGCTGCGCGCATTAGTGTCGCTCAGGCTCTGACGCCTGAACAAGTGAGTTGGGCGGTGAAAGGCGAAACACAAGACCTCTTCAGCAAAGTCATCGCGACGACTTCCAATACGTCATCACAGCCTTCGAATGTTGTCGCGCCGCGTCGATTTATTGAATTGGCACGCAGTGCATGTCTGCACCGCGACCCCGCTCGCTTTGGTCTGCTATATCGGCTGCTCTGGCGTATGCAACTCGAGCGCGGGCTGATGGAGGATTTGATCGATGTTGACGTGCGCGCAACATATGATCTAGCCAAGTCGGTACGGCGCGACATGCACAAGATGCGGGCCTTTGTTCGTTTTCGCAGCATTATCGATGACAATGGCGTGAAAGAATATCTCGCCTGGTTTGAGCCAGACCATCACATCGTGCGTGCCAATGCGCCATTTTTTCACGCGCGGTTCGCCGGGATGCGCTGGACGATTGTGACTCCCGACATGACGCTGGGCTGGAACGGCCAGACCTTCACCGAGGGGCCGGGTGGATCACGATCCGACATTCCAGCTGAAGATGCAGTGGAGGAGATGTGGAAGGGCTATTACCGCGCGATCTTTAATCCGGCACGATTGAAAATCGGTGCAATGACAAAGGAGATGCCCAAGAAATATTGGGCCAACATGCCGGAAACAGCTCTCATTGGCGATATGGTCGCTTCCGCGCGAAGCCGGGAATTGCGCATGATTGCCGATAGCCCAACGATGCCGGAATCACGGCCCGATAGCATGGTGGCATTGCGCGAAGCTTTATCACGCTGCACGCGCTGCACATTGCATTGCAACGCAGCTCAGGTCGTTCCCGGCGAAGGTCCGGAGGTCGCGGCGTTGATGGTGGTCGGGGAACAACCGGGTGATGAAGAAGATCGCAGCGGCAGGCCATTTGTAGGCCCTGCTGGACAAATTCTGAACGCAGCGCTGCGTAACGCTGGCATCGAGCGTGAAGCCGCTTATGTCACCAACGCGGTCAAGCATTTCAAATTCCGTCGCGGAGGCAAAATCCGGCTCCACCAGTCGCCAAACGCGGGCGAAATCGATCATTGCCGATGGTGGTTGGATCTGGAGCGGTCACATGTGCGACCGAAAGTAATTTTGGCGCTGGGCGCCTCTGCTGCGCGCGGTGTGCTCGGGCGTACGCATAATGTCGAAACATTGCGCAAGAAACCGACCCGGCTTTCTGATGGAACAGTGGTGTGCGTCACATATCACCCGAGCTATCTGTTGAGGGTGCCAGACAACCAAAAAACTGAACTGCAAGCCCGCTTTGAGGCAGATGTGTGCGCCGCCCATCTGCTCGTGGCTCAAGCAAGTTGAATCAGTTAATCTGCGATCATCGCTTGGAGCGTGTCGACCAAATCAACTTCTTCGGCGGGTTTGTCGGTGCGTATGCGCGACATGCGCGGAAAGCGCATCGCCACGCCCGATTTGTGGCGTTTGCTGCTGCGGATAGAGTCGAAAACGACCTCTAGCACCAGCGATTTTGTCACCTCTCTTACGGGACCGTATCGAGCCACGGTGTTTTTGCGGACAAAACTGTCGAGCCTCTTCATATCGTCATCGCTGAAACCGGAATAGGCCTTTCCGACCGGCACGATGTCCCCGCCCTTGTCGGGTGGAGCAGTCCAGCACCCAAAGGTGAAATCGGAATAATAAATCGACCCTTTTCCGGAACCTCGCTGGGCATATATTCATACGCAATCGGCGACGAGCGGATCGCGTTTCCATTTATACCAATATACCACGCGCCGCCCTGCGACATAGGGGCTGTCGCGCCGTTTGAGTATCACGCCTTCTATGGCGGTGTCCCGCATCTCTGCACTCAAGGCGTCAAGCTCTTTGAGGTTATCCACCTCAACGAGTTGCGACAGGGCAAATCGGTTTGCCGGAAATTGCTGCACAATCGCTTCAAGTTGCCGTCGTCGATCCTGCCAGGAGTGATCGCGCAGATCGCGCGCGCCAGCGAATAAAATGTCATATAGCCGGACAAATGCAGGATATTCGGCGCGCATTTGCGCCAACACCGTTTTACGCCCCGGCCGTTGCTGCAATGCATTGAAACTGGCGGCTTTTCCTTCGTCACCGCCCTGAAAACTGCCGCGTACCAGCAATTCACCATCAATACGCCCGCCACGGTGACAACATCGGCGATGTCGGGAAAAGCAGCCGTGATGTCGTCCCCGCCGCGGCTGAACAACAGTGTCTAGCCGCCCACGTGCGCAATCTGTACGCGTATGCCATTCCATTTCCACTCGACCGCAAACTCCGCGAGGTCGATTTCCATGTCATCCAGCGGCGGAGCCAACATAAAAAGACGAAAGCTGGGAAGGGCCGATACATCCGGGCGTGCACCGCCATCCGCCGCCCATGCGAACAGCGCAGCATAGGGTGGCTGCAACCCATGCAACACTTCCTCTACGTCATTGACGTCAACGCCGAAAGCCTTGGCAAAGGCGAGTTTGGCAAGCCGCGCTGAGACGCCGATACGCATCCCACCGGTAGCAAATTTCAAGGTGGCGAAGCGTGCATCCGCGCCCATGCGGTCCAGCAGACTCGCCAAAACACTACCTGCCGTGGCCCGTGTCACCGATTGCAAGTCATGTACCACCTCGCCGAGTGTGGGAATGTCGGCCTGACTAGACGAATCTGGCCACAACAGGCTCACGGTTTCTACCGTTTCCCCAACATAATCCCGCGACAGCTGGAACAACACTGGGTCCACGCGTTCGGTTATATGTGCGCGCACCGTTGCGGCCTTGACGGCCGGAAAATCGATATTCCCGATGAGCGCGGCCAAAGCCCAAACCCGATCCGGGTCTGGGGTTGCTTTCGAATAGGCGTCGATCAAATCGAGCTTGGCGTTGCGCGAACGTATGTAAATCAGGCTGGTAAGGAGCGCAGCAAAGGCTTTCATCCGTCATCATCCTCATCATATCCATGCACATCGAGGGCGCGCGCTTTGAGTTGATGAACCTCGCACCAATGCACCAAAGCGTCATCGCGGCCGTGGGGCACCCATGTTTCGCGGGGGCGCAGCGCCTGGATGGTCTCGGTCAGCTCGTTCCAATCCGCATGGTCGGAGATGATCAAGGGTTATTCCACGCCGCGCTGCACCGCACGCTGCCTGACCCGCATCCACCCCGATGCCATCGCAAGCAGAGGGGCGGTCATCCGCCTGCTCCACCTGTCGCTCAGTGCAGATGGTGGGCACATGACAATTTCCTCCATCAAGTCGCAACCTTTGCGACCTCCTTACAAGGCTGATGGGGCCAATGTCGCAATGCAGACAATTAGATTCGCTCCATAATGGAATATGACGTCGAGGAGGTTTTTTGGATACCAGCATATCAATGTGATGTCTGGATAGAGTGCCCTTTGTTGATATCAACAAATATACGGGAGACTTGCCCGAAATCTGGCGATCGACTCTGCAGTGAGATGATTAAGCGGCGGGCAACAATTCCTGCAGTTCTTCGATCAACCAGACCGGAACTGTTTGAGTAGACAGCCGTTGTCTGAATGCGGAAGGCAAACCAACGCTATCGATTTGCGATGCGACCACCCAAGACGTCGTGAACTCAAAGCCAAAGGTCAACTTCTTGCCAAAACCACTTCGCAAATTGCAACTCGAGCGCACGGACTATCGGGTTATCAAGATCGGTGCTCAGCAAAAGTACGCGCCGTTGGGTGAGTTTGGCCTCAAATATCTTAGTTTATTATCGCCCGCTCATACCGTCACTCTGGTTGTAAACACTGATTACGGAACCGCTTCGCGAATTGCCGGAGTTAATTTTGTAAACTCCGTGACCCCCAAACACAGTGCCGAAAGGATCCGATTCCACTCTCGATCCATGGAGCCGCTTATGCCTATTTTCTCGGACACGAGGGCCGGCAGCTGGCACCGCGGCATTCGCTGCAGATGTTCTTTTTCTCAAGCGCGAATAGATAGTCCCATTTTTAATTATACAACTTATTAAGGAGAAGAGATGTGGCCAAAAAACAAGGGAATTCCAGATCCGACGATGCCCTCGGCCATCATCAGCCAGGAGCCGGGCAGCCAGAATATTCTGACCACTATGGAAATGGTGGTGAGTTGCATCAGGATATTTCTGATGAGGCCGACCATGGCGAGGCGATTTCCCACCTCACCGACAATTTTGGACACCGCATTTCTGACAATCAGAATTCGTTGAAGGCGGGTTCCAGAGGGCCAACCCTGTTGGAAGATTTCGTTCTCAGGGAAAAGATTTTCCATTTTGATCATGAGCGGATTCCGGAACGCATCGTTCACGCGCGCGGGTCAGGTGCACATGGCGTATTCAAATGCACCAAGGCGATCGCGGAGTTCACAAAAGCTGGGATATTCCAGAATGCGGGCAATAGCTGTCCGGTATTCGTCCGCTTTTCCACGGTTGCTGGTGGGGCTGGATCCGTAGACACCCCTCGTGATGTGCGTGGCTTCGCGGTCAAACTGTACACCGATGAAGGAAATTGGGACTTGGTTGGCAATAACATTCCGGTCTTCTTCATTCAGGATGCGATGAAGTTTCCCGATCTGGTTCATAGCGTTAAAATGGAGGCTGACAGAGGCTATCCGCAAGCTGCCTCGGCACATGACACCTTCTGGGACTTCGTCAGCCTGATGCCTGAGACATCCCACATGATCATGTGGGCAATGTCTGACCGCGCGATCCCTCGGTCTTTGCGCATGATGGAAGGTTTCGGTGTCCATACATTCCGTTTCGTTAACGCAAAGGGCGAGGGAAAATTCGTCAAATTTCATTGGAAGCCGGTGCTCGGTATTGAAAGCACGACTTGGGATGAAGCGGTGAAAATTGCTGGCACTGATCCCGATTTCCATAGGCGTGATTTGTTCGAAGCGATCGACGCTGGTGATTACCCCGAATGGGATTTGGGGATTCAGATATTCGACGAAAATTGGGCGTCACAACAGCCGTATGATGTGTTGGATGCGACCAAGCTGATCCCTGAGGACGATGTTCCCGTCGAGATCATAGGTCGGATGACGCTCAACCGGAATGTGGACAATTTCTTTGCTGAGACAGAGCAGGTAGCGTTTTTGCCGTCAAATATTATCCCTGGCATAGATTTTACCAATGACCCGTTATTGCAGGGACGACTATTTTCCTACCTCGACACACAAAAGTCGCGACTTGGTACGACAAACTTCCATCAAATTCCCATAAACGCGCCCAAATGCCCGTTCCACAACTTCCAGCGCGATGGCATGATGCAGACACTCGTACCCACCGGGCGAGCCAATTACGAGCCGAATAGTCTGAATGAAGCTGGCGAGGATGCCGGGCCTCGCGCCTGTCCTGAGACAGGCTTTGTCTCCTTCACAGCCAATAATGAACGCAATGATCCAGCTGAAAAATTGCGAGTGCGCGCCGAACTATTTTCAGATCACTACAGTCAGGCGCGCCTGTTCTATCTCTCTCAAACCGAAAACGAACAGGCGCATATTGCATCGGCCCTCGTGTTCGAATTGTCGAAGGTTTTGCTGGAGCATGTGCCGCCAAGGGTGATTGGCCGTCTGCGCAATATAGATGAAGATCTTGCACAACGCGTTGCTGACGGGCTGGGAATACCACTCCCGCCAAAAGCCAAACCAGCACGCGAGGCTTTTGATGCTAAACCGTCCGACCACCTTTCCATTCAGAAGAACGCCCTTAACACCCTTAAGGGGCGCAAGGTCGCCATTCTTTTTGCAAAGGGGTCAGACAAGGCGGAAATCGATAACTTAAAAGGCTACATCACGTCGAATGGCGGAACGGCTTTTCTCGTGGCTCCAAAAATCGGACCGATCAAAGTAAAAGGCGGGGAACTCAAAGCCGATGGTCAGCTTGCCGGATCACCCTCGGTCTTATTCGATGCCGTTATTTCCATCCTGATGCCAGAAGAAGCCGAAAAGCTCACTAAGGACGGTGCCGCAGTCCAGTGGTTTATGGACGCATTTGGGCATTGCAAAACAATCGCGCATTGTAACGGTACGAAAATTCTGCTGGACAAGGCCAATGTTGAACCGGACGAAGGCGTAGTTCCCTACGCTGAATTTAAAAATGTAGGTGTCAAAAGACATTGGGACCGCGAGCCTACGGTAAGAGACCTTGCGTAGCGTGTTTTGATGGTAAAATCGAACAAGGCGGAAATTTTCGCCCTGTTCGATTTTCCACTGAACGCGATTGTATACTGAAATTGTCAAGGGGTCGTCAGGGATGTCCCTGACACCAACCGGTAAGATTACGCGATGCAGATGGTCAGAAGCCATTGCTTCGTGACGCAGCGCACCACAGCCAGGTTTCGTGAACGGCCATTGGGCTCAAAAGGTTGTGGAAACATTCTATGCAACCCATTGCAGTTATTGGCAGCGGGCCGACAGGTGTATACGTGGCGCATCACCTTCTTAAAAGTCGAACGCCTCTCAGCGTTACGATTTACGAACGTCATGAAAAATTGGGCGTGGGTATGCCCTACAGCGAGCATTTCAGTGAACGTATGATGCTTGCCAATATCGCGAGAATCGAGATTCCACCTATCGGCAGGACGTATATGGAAAGGTTGAAAGCGCAGCGTCGCACCAAACTCAAAAGATATGATGTCGATGAAGATGCCTTGGACGACAGGCAGTTTCTACCCAGAGTGTTGCTCGGCGAGTATTTTCACGACCAGTTTCTTCAGCTTCTCGAAGAAGGCCGGGAACGTGGCCATAAGGTCGAGGTGTACACGCAATGCGACTTGGTCGATTTGGAACTTCAAGACGCAAGGGTTGCTCTTTGGGCTGGTGATGATGCTACGATGAGCAAAGTGTTTGTCGACAACTATGCAGCCGTTCCGTCGGAATCAACCAGAAGGCTTCTCGCGCTACGCGACGCGGGCGTCGTCTATCTGTTGGAACTCGGCGATGACTACAAGCGGAATTTGAACGACCACAAAACAGTGATCGTCGTAGGGCAAGACACGCGCGAGTATGATGTTTTCATCGATGCGCGTGGACAAAAGCCGCTGGAAATCCAATATCTTCCTTTCTCCCGCCTGCGCAATCAATTGGAAAAGCATAAGGACCGCACGTTACCCGTTGATGGCGCAATTAGATTGAGTTTGCCTCATTGGCCGAACAGCCACATTTCTATCGCCGCCATCCCGTATCTCATGCATGATCGTCCCTTCTTTCAGGGAGTAACTGCCAGTGGAAAGATTGGAAAAACCGTTGCGGCCACCATTGTCGATTCAATCGACTGGAGGCACGACAATGTTCAGGTCTTCGAGCCAGTTATTACTTCGTCTCGGGTGACGTGGCACCAATTTTGTGACTGTGCGTTGGTTGCAATGGAATAATCGGAGAGAAATGCACATGCCGTCACGCCCTGTCTGGAAAGGCCATATTCGGCTTGCGCTAGTATCGATACCGGTGGAGGTTTATCCAGCTACGAAATCCGGTGCGAGTGTTCAGTTCCGCCAGATCCATGAACCTTCGGGGCAAGCGATCCGATATGAAAAGGTGGTGCCCGGCATCGGCCCTGTAAAGCCTGAAGATATTCTCAAAGGTTTTGAATATGAAAAGGGCAGCTATGTGCTTCTCGAAGAAAAAGAAATAGAAGCGGTCAGGCTGGAAAGCAAAAAAACGCTGGAACTCACCCAATTCGTGGATAGTGCGGACATTCCGGTGCTTTATTATGAAAAGCCTTATTATGTTGTCCCCACCGACCAGTTGGCGGAGGAAGCGTTTATAGTGCTGCGCGAAGCTTTGAGTAAAACCAAGAAAGTGGGTCTCGGGCAATTGGCAATGCGCGGGCGCGAATATGTCGTCGGCTTACGGCCATGTGGTAAAGGGATTGTCATGGAGACCTTGCGCTATGAGGAAGAGGTCAACAAAGCCGCTGCCTATTTTCGGGGGATCGATAATCTCAAGCCGGACAAGGAATTACTCGACCTTGCGACAACGCTGATTGAGAAAAAGGCGGGTGATTTCGACGCGGATAAATTTCGCGACCATTATGTTGATGCGGTTCGCGGACTCATTGACAAAAAGCTAAAAAATAAGAGTAAGAAGGTGACGCCTGAAGCGGATGGCGCAAGCCCAGCCTCGGGTAGCAATGTCATCGACCTGATGGCCGCGCTTAAGCAATCGGTGGCGGGCAAAAAGGCGACGCCCGAAAAGACACCTACCAAGACAACGGCAAAGGCAGCGCCCAAAAAGACGGTCGCACGTAGGGCGGGGTAACGGCCATGGCGGCTAAGGCACAGGCAAGCACTAAGACGAAGGCGGCCCCAAAAGTCGCACGAAAGGGCAAGGCAAGCCGAGGCGACCCGCTCGCCTTCTATAATCAAAAACGCGATTTTGACCGCACTCCAGAGCCGGGCGGCAAGCTCGCGAGGCGTAATACCAAAGATAGGAGCTTCGTCGTCCAAAAACATGATGCGAGGCGCTTGCATTGGGATTTCCGGCTGGAGTTAGATGGGGTGCTGAAAAGCTGGGCGGTGACACGCGGGCCCAGCCTCAATCCGGCGGATAAGAGGCTAGCGGTCCGCACCGAGGATCACCCGCTCTCATATGGAACGTTCGAAGGGACGATACCTAAGGGTGAATATGGCGGTGGCACGGTAATGTTATGGGATCGGGGCAAATGGGCGCCGATCGCCGGCAAGAGTGCGGATACGCTTGAGGACGGCCATCTCCACTTCACGCTTGAGGGCGAGCGCATGCAAGGGGAGTGGATACTGATCCGGCTGCCGCGCAAGCCGGGGGAGCGGCGGGAAAATTGGCTACTCAAAAAGGTGGATGACGACCATGCAGGGGAAAGCGATGCGCTCGTAGGTAGGTGCCTCACGAGCGTCATGACGGGGCGGACTATGGACGAGATTGCCATCGGGGCGGCGTCTATTGAATCACCCAAAGAGAAGGTACGCGCATCCAAGCCTGTTAAAGCTTTGTCCCTGCCGACACCGCCTTTCCAACCGCCCCAGTTGGCGACACCGTCCGATCGCTTGCCCGCAGGCGTCGAGTGGTTGTTCGAGATAAAATATGATGGCTACCGCGCGCTCATTGCAACGGGTAAGGACGGCAGTTTAGGGTGGAGTCGCTCGGGCCTTGATTGGACGGATAAATTTGCCCCGATTGTCGATGCGGCGGCGACACTTCCTGCCGGCTCAGCGTTGATTGATGGTGAAATCGTAGCGCTTAATGAACAGGAAAAGCCGGATTTTTCCTCGCTGCAACACGCGTTGAAACGCAAAGATGGCACCCTCCTTTTTTTTGCGTTTGATCTGCTCCATCTCAATGGCGAAGACTTGACCGCACTACCCTTGCTTGAGCGCAAGGCGCGGCTTGCAACCTTGCTTGAAGGCGTGGATGCTCCGCTTTACTATGCAGACCATATTGCAGGGGATGGCGCATCACTTTTCGAGGCAATGATCGCGGACGGCTATGAAGGCGTAATCGCCAAACGAGCTGAACTGCCTTATATAGGACATCGCAGCGAAGGTTGGCGCAAAATCAAAGTCGACCGCCGTGAAGAGTTTGTTATCGTGGGCTATACCCCGTCCGACAAAAAGGGACGACCCTTTTCCTCCCTGCTGCTAGCGCAGTATGAAGGGAAAAGCCTCATCTATAAAGGCCGCGTCGGGACAGGATTTGACAGAGCGACCGCCGACGATATTGCCGCGCGGTTAAAGGCTGTTACCAACCCCCCCGTTGTAAATCCGGAACTTGAGGCAAGTTCGGGCAAAGCTTATCGCCGCGCCGCAACCAAACCCGTGTGGGCCAAGCCGAGCCTTGTCGCGGAAATTCGCTTTGCCGAATATACGGCGGACAATGTGCTTCGCCACGCAAGCTTTATCGGCCTGCGCGACGACAAGCCAGCGCGAGAGGTGGTGAGCGAAATGGATCAGAAAGAAGCAAGCAAGGGCGATGTTTCAGGTTGGACCGCTCCTGAACCCTCGATATCCATAAGCAACGCCGATCGGGAAATCTTCTGCGAAGGTGGCCCCACCAAGGGTGACCTTGCGATTTGGTATGAAGCGATTGCGCCCTTCGCCTTGCCTTGGATGGCCGAGCGCCCCTTATCGCTGCTTCGCTGCCCTTCCGGTATCGGAGGACAATGTTTTTTCCAAAAGCATGTGAAAGAGGGTTGGGGAGAGTCTGTCGATTCAATTTTGATCGAAGAAAAGGACGGCGAGAGCGAGCCGACTTTCGTTATCCATGACAAGACTGGCTTGCTGCAGTGCGCGCAAATGGGCAGCATTGAGTTTCACGGGTGGGGGGCGCTGGCGGGCGACGTCGAGCATCCCGACCGGCTTGTGTTTGATCTAGACCCAGATGAAGCGCTCGATTTTGCGGACGTCAAACGTGCGGCGAAACGCATCCATGACCATCTGGCCGATATGGGGTTGGTCACTTTTCCGATGCTGACAGGCGGAAAAGGTATCCATGTGATCGCGCCGCTAAAACCCCTCGCAGATTGGGTGACAGTTGAGGATTTTGCCAAAAAATTTGCTGGTGCGTTAGAACAGGAGGAACCTGACCGCTACACCCAATCCATGTCGAAAGCGCGGCGCAAAGGGAAGATTTTCATCGATTGGATGCGCAACCGCCGCGGTTCAACCGCGATACTTCCATGGTCTGTTAGGGCCCGGGATGGAGCGCCCATCGCAACTCCCGTCAGTTGGGAGCAAATGTCGGACATGAACAACGCGCACCAGTTTACGCTCGGAGTTCCAGAGCAGGCATATGCGCAAGCTACAAGTCTGGAAGCCGCATGGGGCCATGCTGACCAGCCGCTTCCAGGTTATTGAAATTTGTCGAGATTAGTTATGCATTTTTGTCGGGGTAATAGTAATCGAAAAACACCTGCCAGCGCAGGACATATAAGTATTCTGGATCGTTCCAGATTGCCAATTGTGACTGCAAAGTCATCTAGGAACGAACAACGAGTTCCGATCATATGATCCCCCCGACGACAGCCTTGTTAGCGGAACCCGTCGCCGGAAATGATCGATAGCAACCGTTACTAACAACACCGTCACTCCCAAAACCTGCCAGTCAGAAATCTGATCCTTGCGTGAGGCTGTCGTACAAACGGAAAGTATACGAAAGATAAAAAGGTGATTGCGCGAAACAGGATAATAAATTAGACAGAAATAAGAGTTTAAACCAGTGCACGATGAAGTGCGTGGTGACAATAATTGGCAATAAGAATTTGATTTTTTATATCAAATTATTACGGAATTCTTTCTAGAGCCTCCGTCTCTGCCACCTTCTTTTTTTATAACCGCTCCATGCTGAGCCAGCGTTGCTGGCCCGCCCATGCCTTGCGCCAGGCGCGTTTGGCGGCAGCGGCTTGTAACGGGTGGCCGAGGGCTGCTTCGCTGCGTGCCAAGCCATAGAGCGCCCAGCCATTATCGGGCGTGCGGGCAAGCGCCGCGCGGAAAGCGGCTGAAGCTTCCTCATGCCGTCCGGCGAGGAATAAGGCTGCGCCCAAGGATTGCTCGACCGGATAATACCAATAAGGCGGTTCCTGATAGGGGAGGCGGCTTTCGATTTCGGCGGCGGCGCGATAATGGCGGATTGCTGTGGCATAGTCGCGGCGGGCGACGGCCTGTTTGCCGCGCGCCACCAATGCGGCGAGGGCAATGAGGTCGGGTGCGGGCATGGCCTGTTCGACCAAGGCTTGCAGCGCATCGGATGTGCGTAGCCGCTCCATAGCGGCGAGTTCCGTGTCAAAGCCTTGGTCATTGCCTGTCCCCCCATAGGCAACCGCGCGCGCATAATGGCGCATGGCGGCGGCATATGGCAGGCGCGGGTCGGGCGCGGGTAGCGTCAGAATAGCGTCCGCATCGGCAAATTGTGCCATCGCCATATAGGGCGCTGCGTCAATCGCCTGTATCCACCCGATGCGCGCCGAGGTGGCAGGGTCGAGGATCGTGCGCAGGCGATGCGCTTCACGGATCGCACGGTCCATATCGCCCGCCATTTGCGCCGAGGTCACGATGAAATGGACATTGTGGGGATAATAGCCATAGCGCACCAGCCCTTGGTCGCCCGCGCTGCGGATGAACGCTTCATCGGCGCGGGCGGCGGCGATGTTGACGCGGATGGAATCGGCATGGCGGCCGCGCAGTTGATAGATGTGGCCCGGCATATGGACGAGATGCGCGGCGCTTGGGGCAAGCGGGCGGGCGAGCCGGTCGGCGGCGGCTTCGGCGCGGCGCGGGTCGCTGGCTTCCATGAGGTGGATGTAGAGATGCGCGGCCTGCATATGGGCGGGATTGCGGGCCAGGACGGTTTCGACCAGCCGCACTGCGTCGCCGCTGCGCCCGACGGGGGTTTTGCGGTCGGCCTCCCAATAGTTCCACGGGCTGGTGTTCATCGCGGCTTCTGCGGCGAGGACGGCGATGTCGTCATCGGTAGGGAAGCGGCGCGCGACCATCAGCATGGCGTCGGCATAGGCGGCATCAAGCGCGGCGCGGTCGGCCTTTTCGTCGCGCGAATAGCGACGGTAAAGCGCTTCAATCAAAGCTTTTTCCTTTGGTGGAGCGCCGGTGCGCAGCGCCATCGCTTTGTCGAGCGCGGCCAAGGCTGCGCCCTTGTCGCGGTCATCCATCGGGGCGTTGATATTGGGGCCGAGGGCGAGGGCTTCGCCCCACCAGCAGGCGGCGCAACCGGGGTCGAGGGCTTGGGCCTGACGGAAGGAGCGCACCGCACCCGCATGGTTGAACCCATAGGTCAGCAGTAAGCCTTGGCTGAAATAATGTTGTGCTTTCAAAGATTTGGTTGAAATCCGGAAAGGCGAGCGGATGAGGTCAGGGAAAAGCGGGATGGGGGCGATAATGTTCGCTGGCGCGCTCGCCGGAGCCGCAAGGCCCGCTCCTGTCACAGCGATCAGGCGGCGGGTGAGAAGCGGGGGGAGGGCGTTGTCGCCCGCACGCTTTGCCCCGCACATCGACGCGGCGCGCTGCACCGGATCGAAGGCGTCCAGCACCGCGTCGGGAAAAGCCGCGTCCGTATCATCGGTCCCTTTGAACGCGGCCACACCATAGCCCGCAAAACCATCGGTTGAAAAAGGCGGCGGCGCTGTCTGCGGCGTAAAACTCGTGAGGCCTGCACCCAGCCCGACCATCAAGGCCGCGCGGACAGATCGGCCCCCGAACAGAAAATGCGCCATAGCTCTCCCTCCCCTCAAAGGTGAACCGTACCGGTGCGGCTAATCTATCATTTTCTGGTGCTTTTCTGAACCCGAATTGCGCGTCGCGCATGGGCCAAGAAAAGGAGAGGGCGAGGCCGCCATTGCACGCCAGCGCCGCCGCTTTTATCCGTGCGGTAGATGCCGGAATTTGCGTTCCACATCACGCACATAGGAACGGCTCACCGCAATCTCCAAGCCGCTCGACAGGGTGATGGTGCCGGTATGGCCGGTGCGCTGGAAGCCGCGCACCGCTTCATTGGCGACCCAATGCGAGCGATGGACCTGCATCCCCGTTACAGGGGCGGCGAGGTGGATCGCATCGCTGAGTCGCATCAGGATCAGCGCCTCGCCCGCATCGGTATAAACCCGCACATAATGATCGTCCGATTTGAGCGCGAGCAGCGTTCCGCGTTGTGCTTGCGGCAAGCGTTGCAGCAAAGCGGGGAGGCGCGGTGATGGCGGCGGCGCATCGTCGCCCTCTGCCGTGCGCGGCGCACCGGCGGCGGGGGCATCCTCTGTCTGGACCTTAGGCGCATAGCGATAGCGCGGCACATCCAGCACGCAGTCGAAAATATAATTGACCAGCATCCATGCGAACGTGCCGGGCAGCACGCGGTAAAGATAATGCACCAGAAAATCGAAGCTTAGCGTTGCGGGCGGCGAACTGGACGCGGTTTCGGGATGGAGAAGCTGTGCGAGCGTCAATATCTCCAATATCGGCTGGCGCAGCAAAAAGCCGATGGCGAGCGGCCCGCCCAAAGTGATGACCCATAAGGGCGGCCGCCAACGCGCGAACAGACGGTAAATCGCCTCGCTGCCGATCGCACTCGCGATCCAGCCGACCATGACGGTCGCGCTCCATAAAAAGAGCGCAACGACAAGGCTGGTATCCGGCCCGACCGCGACTTTGAGCAGCGCCAGCGGCACCGCGAGAAACAGGATCGGGATGAGGACATAAAGCGCAAGCCCCGGCGCGACCGGAATGGTGCGCCGCACCGCCATCAGCGGTGATGCGGCGATTGTTTCGGGGGGCGACACAGGCGCGGAAGGCGGCGTTGAACCAGCGCCGGAAGCTTCGCCGGAAGCCGTGCCCGAACCAGCGTCCGCAATAGGGCGATTGGACGCAGAGGAAACAGGGCTGGCGGCCATCGTCACACCTGCCCCGAAAAACCGCGAGGCGACAATATGGGCCGGCGTCTCTGTGTCGCGGATTTTTGGCACGCTGCGCCAAATGCCATTTTGATGGCAGGTCGCGCATGGTCATGGCTTTTCGCGAATAACATTCCGGCTCCACTGGCTTGCTGCGTAAAAGCGTCTGTGAACTATCATCTTCCCATCTAAATTTGTCCAGTCAAATTATCCCGGTCTGCAAGAGGCAGGACGGGGCATAAAAATCAGCCGGATGTAACAGGCTGAAATGATGGGAGCAGGTCGGGTGAGCGAGTTTTCAACAGGGGGAGTGCGTCCTGCAGGCGACTGGTCAGCCTTTGCAGGACGCGCTACGGCGCAGATGCGCTCTGGCGCGCTTGCCGGACTCATGGTCGCAGCCGGTTTTGTTCATGCCCCTGCGGCCTTTGCCAAGAGCAAATCCAGCCCTGCCACCGCTGCTAACGCTGCCACCGCCGCGCCGGTTATCACCACCGAAAACGGACGTATAAGCGGCGAAGTCCGCCCAAGCGGCGCAATCGCCTATCGCAATATCAGCTATGCCGTCGCCGACCGCTGGGAACAGCCCCGCCGCGCGCCTGCTTGGCAAGGCGTGCGTGATGGCCGGATTGCGGGCAATATCTGTCCGCAAAAGGTCGAAAATCCGGCGCTGGACGCGTTCACTCAAAGCGAAGATTGCCTCAATCTCAATGTGTGGGTGCCCAAAGGCTATAAAGCGGGCAAACATAAAAAGCCGTTGCCGGTGATGTTCTGGATCCACGGTGGCAGCTTCCGCGTCGGCAGCGGGGCTTTGCCGATTTATGACGGCGATGCGATTGTCGCGCGCGATGTGATTTTGGTGACGGTCAATTATCGTCTGGGGCTGCTTGGCCGCTTTGCCCATCCGGACCTGTCCAAACAGAAAGCGGGCAAGCCGCGCGCCGACTATGGCCTGATGGATCAGGTTGCGGCGCTCCAATGGGTGCAGCGCAATATCGGCAAATTTGGCGGCGATGCGAATAATGTCACCATTTTCGGCTATTCGGCGGGCGGCGTTTCGGTCAATTATCTGATGGCCGCGCCAAGTGCGCGCGGATTGTTCCACAAAGCCATTGCGCAAAGCGGTGGCATACAGGTCGAAACCACCCAGCATATTTCCGAACGCCGCCCCGGCATATTGGGCGCGCCTTTGGAAGCGCAAGGCGTGGCGGCGGCCAAACATTTCGGCAGCGACGAGACCCCCGCAACGCTCGACCAGTTACGCCGTCTGCCGCTGGACCAGCTTATCGCCTATCAGGAAAAAACCTCGCTCGGCTCGCTCAATCCGGTGGTCGATGGCGTGCTGATCCCCGATGATATCGGCCGGACTTTCCGCGACGGCAAGCAAGCGCCCGTTCCCTATATGGCGGGGTCGACCAGTTGGGAGGCGAGCCTTCTCCACTATCTGCCGCAACCTTTGCCGCCGCGTTTCATTCTGGCCGGGATAGACGGCGTAGAACCGGCGCGCGCGGCGTTTGGCGGGGTCGATGATGCGAAGCTGGCCCATGCGTGGTTCGCGCAATCGACCTTCATGGGCGCGGCCCATTATCTCACCCGCGAAAGCGCGCGCATCGGCCAGCCTTCCTGGCTTTATTATTTCGATTATGTGCCGCAAGCCTTGCAAGGCACGGTCCCGGGCGCGGCGCATGGCGATGAAGTGCCGTTCATTTTCGACACGCTCCCGCTCAAAATCCGCAATTTTTCCGCAGCGCAAATCACCCCGGCCGACCGCAAGGTGGCGCGGTTGATGACCGATTACTGGACCAATTTTGCCAAGCATGGTGATCCTAACGGACCGGGCCTGCCACGACTTGGCGCGCGCAAGACCGATGGCTATGCCATGAATATATTGGACGCTAACCCGCGCATTAATCCCGATTTTCTGGCGCGCGAGACGGCGTTTCTCGACCGTTATTATGCCGATCATATTGATCTTTCCAAATAGGAGCTGATGTTGATGTTTCGTACTTTATTGCTTGCCGGTGCTGCGACCCTTTGTGCGGTGGGAGCAACCTCTGCTCCGGCCAAGATACTGGACCCGGCCAAGCCCGAAGACGCGGTCGAAATCGCCAAGCGCGTCCAGTGCGGCATCGGCGATCAACCGGCGGTCATGTATTGGTCGGGCAAAGTCTATTCGCGCATCGAAGGCGAACCCGACCGCCACCTGTTCGACGGCGAGGGCATGAATATCCGCCAGTGCGTGCCGGTATCGGACCCTGTGCGCGGCAACGGCTTTCGCCTTGTCAGCAAGGAAGTGATGTTCTTCACCGACCCCAAGACCGGCCAGATTGTGCGCAAATGGGACAATCCGTGGACCGGTGAAACGGTCGATGTGATGCAGATCGCCAATGATCCGGTCAACCAGCGCCCGATGTTCCCGCGCACCGCCGATGGCAAGCCTTCGCCGACCATGCGGATGAAGCAGGCCGCCGGATGGGTGCTGATGCCGCTGGAAGTGCCGCTTTTCTATACCAACCCGCTGGCGGGCGATTATCAGGATTATGTCGGCAATAAATATCATGCGATGGAAATTTTCGACTTCGCCGCGCGCGCGGACGAATTGCTCGATACGCGCCATCCGACCTCCTATCCGACCGTGTCGTGGGTCCGCATTTCGGACTGGATGCCGTGGATGAAGATGCGCGGGCGTCAGGGCATCATCATTTTCAACGCGATGGGCGCGAAAATCAAAAGCTTCAATGACCTGCCCAAGGTGATGAAGGATGAAATCGCCGCTAATTATCCCGGCTACACCGCGCCGCCGCCCAAGGATGATGCGCGCCCCAACGACACCACTTGGACCGTGTTCAAGAAAATGGTCGACGAACAGCGCAAGGCGGCTGGCGGTAATCCGGCAACCACAACATCGGGGAACCATTAAGATGGATTTTAGCCGCCGGAATTTACTGGTTGCGGGGGGCGCGGCGCTTGCCGCGTCCGCTTGCGCGCCGCTGCGCTCGGGCAGCGATGTCGAAGCCGATGTGATTGTCATCGGCGCAGGCCTTGCGGGGCTTCATGCGACGTCCCTGCTCGAAGCGGCGGGCGCCAAGGTTGTCGTGCTGGAAGGCTCGAACCGCATCGGCGGGCGGCTCCATACGCTTTATGACCTCCCCGGTAAGCCCGATGCGGGCGGTATCCAGATCGGCAGCAATTATACACGGCTGTTGGATATTGCCGGAAAGCTGGGCGTTGCCTTGCAACCGGGCGGCGAATTTGACCGCTCGGCGCTCTATTTTGTGCGCGGCCAGACGGTGAAGCAGGCCGAGTGGCCGACATCCGATGTGAATAAGCTGGTCGGGCCGGAACGCCAAGTGCCGCCTGCGGGGCTTGCGTCGGTCTTTGCCCGGCGGATGCCGCAACTCGCCAACCCCGATGCCTGGCGCACGGCGGAAGGCTTCAAAATCGACGTGCCTTATGGCGCGGCCTTGAAAGCGGCAGGTGCAAGCGACGAGGCGGTCCGCCTGATTGCGGCCAATTTGAACGGCAATGATATTAACACGCTGTCGGCACTCAATGCGGCGCGATCGGCAGCGATTTACCGCTCGGCCGGACCCAATGCGGTGCTGAGCGTGATTTCCGGCGGCTCGCAACGCCTGCCCGAAGCGATGGCCGCCGCGCTCAAATCCGGCTTGCGCATGGAACAGATCGTCACCGGCATCAGCGAAGAGGCGGACGGTGTGCGGGTTGATATAGGCGGAGGCCGCTCGCTGCGCGCACGCCATGTCATCTGCACCATCCCCTTCGCCGCCTTGCGCGGGATAGGGGTGCATGGCCCGTCAGCCGACGCGCTCAAAACCGCGATTGCGAGCCTACCTTATACCTATGCGAGCTTTGCCTATCTGTCGGCGAGCGAGCCTTTCTGGAAACAGGATGGCCTGCCCGGCATGGTGTGGAGCGACGACCCGATGCTGGGCCGTGTGTTCGTGCTGGGCGACAGTCCGGCCATGCTCAAAGTCTGGCTGAGCGGACGCGATGCGGTGGCGATGGACCGTATGGCCCCTGCCGCAGCAGGTGCGGCAATCATCGCCAAGCTGGAAGCCGCCCGTCCTTCGGCGCGCGGCAAGCTCAAGCTGGAGCGCATCTTCAGTTGGCAGAAAAATCCGATGGCGCGCGGTGTCTATCACCATCTCGCAGCGGGGCAGGCCCCGATGCTGGCCGCCGCCATCGACGCTACCGGAAACCGGCTGCACTTTGCGGGCGAACATCTCGCCCAAAGCACGTCGGGGATGGAAGGCGCACTGGAATCGGGCGAACGCGCCGCCCGCATCGTCATAGGTAAATTATGACCAAAACCATAAAAATAAACGGTTTAACAAATAGATAGATAACGGGGAGACGATCTAATGAAATATTCGACCTTGCTCAAATTGACGGCGGCGGCGTGCATCGCTTTGCCGGGGGCAGCTTTCGCACAGGCGAGCGAAACAACCGACAATAGTGCAGAATATGAGCCGACCGAAATCGTTGTGACCGCGCGCAAGCAAGCGGAAAAATTGTCCGACGTGCCGCTGGCGATTACCGCATTCGACGCAAGCCGCATCGAAAAAGAGGGCATCCTTGACCTCAACGATGTCGCGCGCCAGACGCCGGGGCTGAACTTCACCTCCGTGGTTGGCGAGTTCATGCCGACGCCGATTATCCGCGGCGTCGCGCAAACCGACCTGTTCGGCTCCGACCCCAACGTCGCCATTTTCGTCGATGGCGTTTATACCGGCGCACGCGAGGCGTTGAATTTCGCCCAGGCCGATATTGAGCGGATCGAAGTCGTCAAAGGCCCGCAAAGCGCGCTTTATGGCCGCAACGCTTTTGCCGGCGCGATCAATATCGTGTCCAAGCGCCCCACCAATGACCTGTCGGGTCGCGCAGAACTCACTTACGGCACCCACGGCCGTTTCGCGCTGGTCGGGTCGGTGTCGGTGCCGCTCGTCAAGGACGTGCTGGCGGTCAAACTCACCGCATCGCATAGCGAATATGGCGGCAGCCACAAAAATACGCTCGGCGGCCCGCGCATCGGCGGCTATGATTATGACACGTTCCAAGGGACCGTGCGGCTGACGCCCGCGCCCGGCATGGAAATTGTCGGCGGCGTCTATTATTCCAAGGATTTGATCAGCCCGCCCGCCGCATCGCAGCTCGCACCCAATTGCCAGCTTTCGGGCGGTGTTTACCAGACCTATTGCGGCACCTTGCCGACGCTCGCCAAGGACGAGCTTGGCTCGCATCCCGATGCTTATGGCCAGACCCGCAAGACGTTGCGCGCCTTTCTTGATGCGCGGTTCGACATTGGCGATTGGCAGTTGGGCTGGCTCACCGGCTATAATGATGTCGATTTGACCGCGCTCACCGATGCGTCGCGCGGGGAACTGGCGACGTTCCGCTATCGCACCCCCACCGGTGCGATCAAGACGTTCGACACTTATATCCTGCGCGATGAAGGCAATATCAAATTCCGCGAATATAGTCAGGAAATCCGCCTGTCTTCGCCGCAACAAGCCCCGGTGCGCGGCAGCATCGGCGCCTATTTCTTTTCGGGCCGCCAAAACCGCCCGAATTTCGACGGGGTGATTACATCGCCTTTGCCGTCCGATTTCCTCATGACCTTCCCGGTGCCGGGACCGTGGAACAGCTTTTTCGACGGCCCCTTGTTCGACAAGGTAGTGCGTCGACATACCGAAAACACCTCCTTCTTCGGCTATCTCGAAGGGGATATTACCCCCGCGCTCACCTTGCGCAGCGAATTGCGCTACAGCAATGAACGGCAACGCACGCTTCAGGCCGGAACCGGTATCGACAAGCGGTTGACCTTCAAAACCTGGACCCCGCGCGTCAGCCTCCAATATAAGCCGGACAATGATTTGCTGGTCTATGCGTCGGCAGCGCGCGGTTCCAAGGCGGGCGGGTTCGACCTTAATGCGCCCAAGGAACAATATGATCCGGAATTTAACTGGACCTATGAAATCGGCGCGAAGAAAAGCTGGCTGAACGGCCGGGTGATGCTCGACCTTAACGCCTTCTATATCGACTGGACGCAAATCCAGATCCCGGTGCTGGACCAGACACAGGCCCCGCCGGTCGCGGTCACGCGCAATCTGGGCGATGCCAAATCCAAGGGCTTTGAAGCGCAGTTAAGCGTGCGTCCGACCCGCGAATTGTCGGCACGCCTCGGGGTCTCCTATATCGACGCCAAATATACCCATGCGCTCAATTCGGGCTTTGCCAAATTCCCGGATTTCGCGCCCGATGGCGATGTCAGCGGCAACCGTTTGCAAGCAGCCCCCAAATGGCAGTTGAACGGTTCGGTCGATTACCGCATCCCGATTGTCGATGATTTTGCAGGCTTCATCCATGCCGATGCCTCCTATCGCGGCAAGCAATATATGGATGCAACCGACCTCACCGTCATCCCCAGCCGGACAGTCGTAAACCTGCGTACAGGCGCGGAAAATGACAAGCTGCGCTTTGAATTTTTCGTCGAAAACCTGTTCGACACCCGCCGCCCGGCCTTCGCCTTCCGCGACGTGTATCTGAACAATTATGTGAACAATATGGCGGTCATCTACCCGCCGCGCATCTCGGTAACTTACCTGCGCGGCCGCGAATTAGGCATCCGTACCTCGTTCCGCTTCTAAAGCGAACGAAACTCGCAGGCATCCGGCCAAGGGAAGAACCCCTTGGCCGGATGTTTGCGTGTGCAGCCCTTGATCGTAAGAAAGGAGGGTCGCTCTCTATCAGCCCTATTCCCCCTTGATGGTTTCTTTGTTCCAGCCCCAGGCGTTGAGGATGACGTTGAACAAATGGGTGTTGGGGAAATAGCCGCGCACGGTGTGGGCGCGGGCGCCGGTGGCTAGGGCGGGGACTTCTTCGGCGGTGTGGGTGCGGTTGACGAGGATATGGTCCAGCCGGACAATATCATCCTTGCTGTTGCGGGCTTTCCATTCGGGATAGCCTTTGAGCAGGTCGTCGCCTCTTGCGCCCTTGTCGATTTGGAGCCCGAATGAATGGTCTGCGGTAAAGACCAGCAATGTCTCGTCCAAATTCACGCGCTTTTCGACTTGCGCGATCAGCTTGTCAAAATCGACGACATTCTGGAGGCCTTTGCGCGCATCATCGGTATGCGCGTCCCATTCCACGACGAGGAAATAGCCGGTCGGGGATTTTTCCAATATATCGAGCGCGCGGTGGGTTGCGGCGGCCACATCCATCGTGTCGGCGACCACGACCGGGCGTTGGTTCGATGCCGGGACTTCGGCCAGCGTGGCATAGATGGGGCGGCGATATTGTTTGCTAAGCTGCGCATAGCCGGTTCCGGCGGCGGTCAGTTGCGCGCCGATTTTCTCGCGGCCAGCCCCGAATAAAATGTCGACGCCATCGCCGAACCGGGGGGTAAAGGCTTGTGGGAAAATTTCACCCCATTTGCCGCGATCATTGGAGTGGGAATAAGCGGCGGCAGGCGTCGCATCGGCGATCGACTGGGTTGAAATAACCGCCGTTTTGAGGCCCTGTTCTTCTGCATATTCGAGCAAGGTTTTGGTTGCGACCCCGTCTTTCTTGCCGCGCTCGCCGTCCGGTCCCTGGCTGATGACGCCATTATGCGTCTTGATGCCGGTCATAATCGACGACATACCATTCGCCGAATCCGACACATATTTGTCGACCGGCGAGGTTTCGCTTAGCCCCAGATAGGGCCATTGCTGGATGCGCAATTTGAGCGGCTCGCCATAGCCCAGCACACTCGCTGCATGGATGGTCGAAACGCCGCCGGCATCGGCCAGAAACAGGATGACATTTTTGGCGGGGCGGCTCTGTTCCTTATCATCTTGTGTCTGGACAGGGCTGGTTGCCTGAGGCTGCGCGGCGACGGGGCCAAGCGGCAGGACAGGGGCGGCGAGCATCACGGTGCAGGCCACGGGGCAGGCCATAGTGCAGGCCAAAGCGGAAAGCAGTTTTTTCACAGTATAAACTCCATAGGGAAAGAGGGTTTGGCCCGGCTGCACAGGCGAGCAGCCGGGTGTGTCGTGACGGGAAAGGGTCAGATATTGAAGCGGACGCCCCACATGTAGCGCGCGCCGAATTTTTCGAATTCCGTTACACGCGCGCGGTCTCCGACATAACGGATGCCGGGTTCGTCCAATAGATTATTGGCGTCGAAATAAAGTTCCAGATTGTCGTTAAACGCATAGCGGGCCGACACATCAAGACGTCCGACGCGATCCCAATAATTATTGCCGACAACCGGATTGGAGCCGAGCGAGTCAATCCATTTGGACCGTTCTTGCCAGCTTACCCGAGCCGAAAAGCCGGAGCGTTCATAATAGCCCGATAGATTATAAACGAGCTTGGACGCGCCGGGTAATTCGACGGTGTGACCGTCGGGAGTAGTTGCCTTGGAATCATTAAGCGTCAGATTGGCTTGCACGCCAAAGCCGCCCATCCAGTCGGGCAAATCGAGGCTGCGTGCCAATCCTTCGAAGGGTTGCGAGAACGCAATTTCGATGCCCTTGAGCGTGCCCTTGCCGCCATTGCCGATGGTGGAATAGCGATACCCTGAGCGTTTCAGCTCCGGCGTGTCGAAAGTCGTCAGCCCGAACTGGTCATATTCGATATCGAACAGCACGTCCCTGATATCCTTGTAAAAGGCACCAAGGGAGAAGAAGCCGCGCGAGGGCATATACCATTCATAATAAACGTCGATGCCGCGTGCTTTTTCCGGTTTGGCCAGCGGGTTGCCGCCCGATACGGTCTGTTCGATATCATTGAACGACAGATTGGGGCGCAGGCTCGGATAATCCGGACGCGCGGCCCCGGTGTTCAAGGACAGGCGCAGCTTCATATCCTTGGCAACATCCCAGTTGAAATGCGCGCTGGGGAAGACCATCGTCTGCTCCGACGAAATTTCGGTAGGCGTGAACAGATTGGCCTTATTGACTATGGTCTGGATATTGGCGGCGCTCTGGTTGCGCACATTTTCAACGCGCGTGCCCAGCACCACATTGCCCCAGTCAAAATAGCTGGTGCCCATCAGATAGCCGGCGATAACCCGCTCCTGAACCTCATAATAGTTGGTTTCGCTCGTATTGGGTTGGACGCGCGTGGCTTTGCGCTCGACCAGACTGTCGAACAGATCGCGGCCCCCTTCGTTCGAAAAATAGCGGAACGCATAGCGTAGCGGGATGCGGCCCTTGAACGGGCTGTTGATCGCGAAATCTTCCATGCGCGGCAAGGCAATGCCTTTTGCGACAAGGTCCGCGGCCCGCGCTTCAAGCACCACGCGGTTGGAATCCTTGGTGCGCTGGTCGTACTGGACGCCGAATTGCAGCTTGGTTTCCTGACCCAAAAGGTCGGTTTCATGGGTAATGTCGATTTTGCCGGTATAGGCATTGGTTTCGTCGCGCTGGCGGTTGCGCGTCATCGTGACATAATCAAGTTCGGTGGTGGAAATGAACGGACGTTCCGCGCCGCGCGCATAGCTGCCATCGGCGTTGCGGATGGTGTGGTAGAGGTTGAGTGCGTTGATTTCGCGGTCGGTGAAATCATAAGTGATGGTCGGGCGCAGCAACTGGCTGGCCGGGCTTTTCCACGTCGACTGGAAGGCCGGACGGGAATCCGAACGGGCGCGGGTATAGTTCAAGCGCCACTTAATGTCCCAACTATCAAATTCATGATTGCCGCCCAGCGTGTTGGTGAAGATGCGCTGGCGGGACGAATTGCTGTTCAGCGTGGAATCGATTTCGACGCCGTAAATTATGCCTTTGGACGGGCTATTGCCCATTGCGGTGTTAGTCCAGCCCGGCCCGTTGGTCTTTTCGTCAAGGTCAAACACATAGGCGCTGCGCAGTTCGTCATCGCGAAATTCGGTGTGGACCGAATTCAGGAAAAACTCGTGACCATTGCCGGGGCGCCAATCAATACGGCCGCCCAAAGCGGTATTGCTGCGGGTCAGGCGATAAAGTTTATTCTGGCTTCCGCTGTTCCAGACCTGCCCGTTGCGCAGCGTCCAGCTTCCTTCGAAATTGTCGGTAATCATGTCGCGTTCATAGCGCGACGCTGTCAGCAAAATGCCGACCGTATCGTTGAAGAAACGATCCGAAATATAGCCGCTGGCATTATATTGGAGACCATTGCCAAGGTCGTTAAAGCCGATCCCGGCATCGCCCGCCATCCGGAAACCGCGATAATCGAACGCGCCGCGCGTGCGTACGTCGATATTACCCGCAACGGTTTCGCCCGGCATATCGGCAGTCACCGCCTTGCGCACGATAACCGCGCTCGCAATCGAAGAGGGGATTGTATCGAAACGGGTGGTGCGGCCCGACGGGCTGATCACATTGATGCCGTCAAAGGAAATGGTTGTCCAACTGGTGCGTGCGCCGCGCAGACTGACAAAGCGTTCCTGCCCTTGGTCGCGCTGGACCGCGATGCCGGGAAGGCGCGACAGGGCTGCGGCGATATTCTGGTCGGGAAACCGCCCGATACTGTCCGCCGCAACCACGCTGATCAGCGAGGTTGATGCGCGTTGCAACTGTTGGGCCGCCGCATCGGATTCGGCAATCGGGCGTCCGGTTACGACAATCGCGTCATTATCCTCGGCTGACGCGCCGATCTTGATGATGATGCTGGAAGTCGTGCCTGCGGTGACTTCAATGTCGGCATGGGTGTCGGGCTGACCGATATAGGTTGCGGTGAGGCGATGCAGCCCTGCTGTAATCCGCGGGAAACGGAAGCGGCCTTCGGTATCGGTTTGCACTGTCACATTGGTGCCGTCGAGCCGCACTTCGGCGGCATTGATATAGCGCCCCGACGCATCGGTAACCACGCCTTCAATCTGGCCAAAAATGGCCGCATCTTCGGCGGACGCGGCGGTGGCGGAAGACGAGGAAGCATCCTCGGCGCGGGCTTCGCTTGTAATGGTGAGCGCGAAAAGGGCGCAGGACGCAAGCATGGGTATGCGGATCGCAGCAAAGCGGCCGGTCATTGTCATTCTCCTTAAGGGAAGAGTAGATTTTGGAATTAAAAGGAAAGACCCGCCCGTTCAGGGAAGGTGGTTGTCAAAGCTGCGCGTAGCAGGCCGTCCGTGCGCAGCTCGAGCAAGCGCTTTTGTGACGGATGCCTGCTTGGTCAGCCGGACCTCTTCATACCCGGGCCCGTCGGCCATATGCGTTGCACGGTCATGCGCGCGGTCCTTATCGGGATTCGCCTGATAAAATTTTTGATGGCTGCCGGGGCGGAAAAATTTGCCGCCGGGGCCAGCATATTGGTCGCCCTCGGACGATAGCGCCGGGGAATAAATTATGGCACTCGCCATCGCTCCGGGAAACCCCAGAGTGGCGTAAAAATAAGACATCTTGTGAGACCCCTTTTTTGTTCTGCGGCCCCACTACGAATCGAAAATGACGGACTGATGACGGAAAGCTAGTAATTGTAAATAATTTGTCCGGACCAGATTTTCCGTACGTAAAAGAAGGTATTTTATCCTATGCAGCATCGCTTGCGGGCAGGGATTGCAGCATTTCTACTGCATCGGGGCTTGGTACAAAACTATCCGAAAAATAATGGCGCACCCAAGAGGATTCGAACCTCTGGCCTCTGCCTTCGGAGGGCAGCGCTCTATCCAGCTGAGCTATGGGTGCGTAGGCTATGCGGGCCGTGGATGTTCGCGCGTGTAGCAAGGCTTTGGCGGCGCGACTAGCCTTTTTTGGCGAGTGCGGGCGCTTTGCGGCTTTTTGCCGCTTTTGTGGTTTTCATCATCGCTTTGCGCGCTTCGGGGGAGAGGCTTTTGGGCTTGTAGCGGCACAAATCCTCGACCGGGCAGCGCCAACATTCGGGTGTTCGCGCTTTGCAGATATAGCGGCCGTGGAGGATCAGCCAATGGTGCGCATGGACGCGGAACGGGGCGGGTGTCGCCTTGTCGAGCGCCTTTTCGACCGCCAGCACGGTCTTGCCAGGGGCGAGGCCGGTGCGGTTGCCGACGCGGAAGATATGGGTATCGACCGCAAATGTTTCCGCGCCGAACGCCGAGTTCATCACCACATTGGCGGTCTTGCGTCCGACGCCGGGAAGGCGTTCGAGCGCATCGCGATCCTGCGGCACTTCCCCTCCATAGTCAGCGACCAATATTTCCGACAAGGCGATGACATTTTTGGCCTTGGCGTTGAACAGGCCGATGGTCTTGATATGCTGTTTGAGGCCCTGTTCGCCGAGCGCGACCATCTGGTCGGGGGTTTTGACCTCTTCGAACAAAAGCCGCGTTGCCTTGTTGACACCCACATCGGTCGCCTGCGCGGACAAGACGACCGCAACGAGCAATTGATAGTCATTGCCGTAAGCCAGTTCGGTTTCCGGCTCCGGATTAAGCTCGGCAAGCCGCGCGTAAAAGTCGATGATGTCGGTTTTTTTCATGGGAAAGCTTGCACGTGCCTCACACCAGATTCAGCACATCATTCATCGAATAGCGCCCCGCTTTCTGGCCCTTGAGCCACAATGCCGCTTTCAAGGCCCCGCGCGCGAAGATGCTGCGGTTTTCGGCGAGGTGGGACAAAGTGAGCCGTTCGGCCTCGCCCAGAAATAGCACGCTATGGTCGCCCGCGACCGTGCCGCCGCGCAGCGCTGCAAAGCCGATGGTGCCGCTATCGCGCGCGCCGGTAATGCCGTCGCGTCCGCTGACCTTGGCGTCGGCAAGCGCCAGACCACGCCCCTTGGCGGCGGCTTCTCCGAGCAGCAAGGCGGTGCCGGACGGCGCATCGACCTTCATACGGTGATGGGTTTCGACAATTTCAATGTCCCAGTCCGGCCCCAGCCGCGCCGCCGCTTCACGCACAAGCGCGGCGAGCAAGGTCACGCCCAGCGACGTATTGCCGGTTTGCAGCACGGCGATGCTGGTGGCGGCCTCGTCAATCAGCCAATGGTGACGTTCTTCAAGGCCGGTGGTGCCGATGACGATAGGCGTATTGGTTGCGATGGCGAGGTCCAGATGCTCTTCCAATGCGGCGGGCGCGGAAAAGTCGATCAGCACATCGGCGCTGGCCGCCAGCGCCTCGCCGCTTTCGCCCGCATCGACGCCGCCTGCAAAGCTTAAAGCTTGCGCGCTGTCGGCAATCGCTGCGGCAATGGCTTGCCCCATGCGTCCCTTGCTTCCGAAAATGCCGATTGCCGTCATGCCTTATGCCGTCCCTTTTATAGTGCTGGTTGCGCTCTTGTCTTGCACTTGCACGCCCAAGAGCGCAACAGGGGGGATGAGCGAAAATGATCAAGCCGCCACACCCACCCCAACCCCCACGCCAACCAGATGCTTCTGGTGCGACGGCAGCGAAATTTACCGCAATTATCATGACAGGGAATGGGGTTATCCGGTTACCGACGATGTGCGCTTGTTTGAAAAAATCTGTCTGGAAGGCTTCCAGTCAGGGTTGAGCTGGATCACAATCTTGCGCAAGCGGGAGAATTTCAGGGCGGCCTTTGCGGGGTTCGATTTCCATAAAGTCGCGCGCTTTGGCGAAGATGATGTTGCGCGTTTGCTGGAGGACGCGGGCATTATCCGCCATCGCGGCAAGATTGAAGCGACCATCAATAATGCCGCGCGCGCGATTGAAATGGAGGCGGAGTTCGGTAGCCTCAAAGCCTATTTCTGGCGTTTTGAAAATGATGTGTCGGCGCGGCCTCACCTGCGCGATGAAGCCTATGTCCGCACGCTTGTGACCAGTCCGGAATCTGTTGCGCTCTCCAAAGATTTGAAGAAGCGCGGATGGAAATTTGTCGGGCCGACGACCATGTATGCGTTCATGCAGGCGATGGGGCTGGTCAATGACCATCAAAGCGATTGCCATGTTTATGAAGCGGTGCAGGCCGCGCGGGCGGGCCTCACGCTTTGATCGCAAGAAACGGGATGCGCGGGGCTTTGGCGGCAGGCTAGGGCAGGGGGCATGGATAAGCGGTTTGACAGGATTGATTTTGACGCGGTGGCGTCCGGTCTGGATGCGCAGGGCTATGCGCGGCTTCCCGCTTTGCTGGGCCATGCCGAGGCGGACGGGCTGGCTGCACTTTATGATGACGAGGCGCATTTCCGCAGCCATGTGCATATGGCGCGGCATGGTTTCGGGCGCGGGGAATATCGCTATTTCCGCTATCCCTTGCCGCCTTTGGTAGCAGGCTTGCGGAGCGGCCTTTATCCGCATCTCGCGCCGCTCGCCAATCGCTGGCACGCGCGGATGGGCTTGGCCGCGCGCTTCCCCGAAGTCCATGCAGAATTTGTCGCGCGCTGTCATGCGGCGGGGCAATTGCGGCCTACGCCTTTGCTGCTGCGTTATGGTGCGGACGATTATAATTGCCTGCATCAGGATTTATATGGCGACCATGTTTTCCCGCTCCAGCTTGCGGTGCTGCTCGATGAGCCGGGCACGGATTTTGACGGCGGGGAATTTGTCCTCACCGAACAGCGCCCGCGGATGCAATCGCGCGCCGAAGTGGTGCCGCTTGCCAAGGGCGATGCTGTGCTGTTCGCGGTCAATGACCGCCCGGTCAAAGGCACGCGCGGCGATTATCGCGTGAAGATGCGCCACGGGGTGAGCCGCTTGCGATCGGGGCGACGCTATGTGCTGGGCATTATCTTCCATGATGCGTTATAGGGCGGGCGATGACCGCTGACCTGTTTCCCGATGCGCGCCGCCATATGGTGCTGGACGACGGCGCGGTGTTGCTCGGCGGCTTTGCCGAAGCGCAAGGCGGCGCTTTGCTTGATGCGATAGCGCATATTGCTGCCGACGCGCCGTTCCGTCACCTCGAAACCCCCGGCGGCAAGCGGATGAGCGTTGCCATGACCAATTGCGGTCCGCTTGGCTGGGTGAGTGACCGGCGCGGCTATCGTTATGAGCCGCGCGATCCGTTGAGCGGCAAGGCGTGGCCCGCGATGCCGCCGCTATTCCAAAGCCTCGCGCTGGAGGCTGCCGAAGCGGCTGGCTATGCGGGCTTCCGCCCCGATGCTTGCCTTATCAACCGCTATGCGCCGGGGAGCCGCTTAACGCTGCATCAGGACCGTGACGAGGGCCATTATGACTGGCCGATTGTGTCAGTATCGCTGGGCGTGCCTGCGGTCTTTTTATGGGGCGGGCCTGCGCGCTCGGACCGCACAAAGCGGGTGGGCCTTGCGCATGGCGATGTGGTGGTGTGGGGCGGCGCGTCGCGGCTCCACTTTCACGGCATTGCGGATTTGAAGGACGCGCAGCATCCTTTGACGTGCGCGCTGCGCTATAATCTCACATTCCGGCAAGCAGGGTGAACGGCTGGGTGAGCGGCGGGGTGAACGACTGGGTGAGCGGGCTTTAACGCAGCGGGAAGGCAAGCCTTGCGGTCATGCTGTCGCTGCCGAATTCGCGTTCGATCTTGCCGCCGACCTGCCGCGCGGACGCGGCCATCATTTGTGTGCCGAACCCTTCGGGGCCTGCTTCACGCGGGGCAATATCCTTTTCCTCCCAACGCAAGCTGAGGCGGCGCGGGTCGCCTTCCTCGACCTGCCAGCGCACCGCGAGCGTGCCCTGGTCATTGCTCCACGCACCATATTTGACCGCATTGGTCGCCAGTTCATGGAGGATAAGCCCGACCGGCTGCGATGCCGGACCGGACAGTTCCACCTCCGGCCCTTCAAGCGTCAGGCGCGAGGCAGTCTGCGCATAGGGGGCAAGGGTTGCTTCGATCAGCGAACGCAGATCCGCCACCGGCCGTTCGAGCGCGCCTTGCGACACCTGATGCGCGATCGCAAGCGCGTTGATCCGCTCGCCAATTTTGTTCGCGAGCATATCCGCATCAGTTTCGCGCCGCGCAGTCATCCGCACGATGGACTGGACAATCGCGAACAGATTTTTGACGCGGTGGTTAAGCTCGCGCGCGAGAAGATCGGAGCGTTCATGCGCGGCGGCCATGAGCTGCACTTCGCGCGCATCGGATTCAGCGCGGGCGGTGCGCAGGATTTGCCAGAAACCGAAAGCCAGCGCGCCGAAGGTCATCAACACCAGCGCGACCAGCATCGGTAAAAGCCGCGCTTCGATACGCTCGGCTTCGCGGAACGCATGGACGTGCGCCGTGCGTTCATCAACCTCCATCCGGTCGCGCAAGTCGCGATAACGGTCTGTCAGTTCGACGCCCGAATTCTGCCGCACAATCGCCAGTGCACCTGCGCGGTTGCCATTGCGTTCAAGCCTGATGGTTTCATCCATTTCGGCGATTTTCTGGAGCAATATCTGTTCGATTTCCTTGCCGCGCTCGGCTTGCACCGCCTTTTTATTGCTGTCGATAGAAGCGGCAAAAGGCCGCATCGCCGCTTCCAGTTGCACCCGGCTTTTTTCATAAGGCGCAAGATAAGCAGCATCCTGTGTCAGCAGATAGCCCCGCTGCGCCGATTCCATCGTCATCAACGGGCGGTTGATGTCGCGCAGCATCCAGAGCAGCGACAGCGTTTGTGTCGCTTGCGCGCGCTCGCGATGTTCGGCTTGCAGGGAGGAAATCAACAACCACGCCAAGGCCACACAGCATAAAGCGACAATGGCGAAGGGGATGAAGGTTAAAATGGTTATCTTGCGGCGCGCATTGCCAAGCCTGCGCACTGGCGGCATATCATCATTATCGTTCGGCACGCGCCCTGTATCTCCCCCTGTCAGGCGCAAGACTTATCCGATGCGGTAAAATATTGCACTAACTTGTTTTAATCTCTGAAAAAATAGCGGAGCGAAAAGCATGGCGGACATCGGCAATATCGTCATTCTGACAGGCGCGGGTGTTTCCGCCGAAAGCGGCGTGCGCACTTTCCGCGACAATGGCGGATTATGGGAAGATCACCGCATCGAAGATGTCGCAACGCCCGAAGGCTTTGCCCGCGATCCCGCGCTGGTGCATCGCTTTTACGATGCGCGTCGGGCAGCTTTGCGGGAGGTTGCACCTAATGCAGCGCATAAGGCGCTCGCGCGGCTGGAGCGGGAGTGGCCGGGGCAGGTGTTGCTGGTCACGCAGAATGTCGATGATCTCCATGAGCGGGCAGGGTCTACGAACCTCATCCATATGCATGGCGAATTGAAAAGCGCATGGTGCCGCGCCTGTGATGCGCGGATGAAGTGGGAGGAGGATTTGGGTGACGGCCCGTCCTGCCGCGCTTGCACAATGGCAGGGACTTTGCGCCCCGACATCGTGTGGTTCGGCGAAATGCCTTATCGCATGGACGAGATTTACGCGGCGCTGGCGGCGTGCGACCTGTTTGTCAGCATCGGCACATCGGGGGCGGTCTATCCGGCGGCAGGCTTTGTGCGGCAAGCGCGCGAAATGGGCGCGCAAACGCTGGAGATTAATATGGAACCGTCCGAGGGCAGCTTATGGTTCCATGATGCGCGGCATGGGGCCGCGGGGGAATTGGTTCCGGCCTGGGTGAATGAGATTTTGGGAGAGATTTAAGCCCGCTTTCCCTCCCCCGTTAGTGCTGAGCTTGTCGAAGCACGGTTCTCGGTTTTACATTGTCCTATCCTGACACCCGCCCTTCGACAAGCTCAGGGCTAGCGGGAAAAATCCAAGGCTAGCGGGTAAAATATAGGCTCAGGGCTAACGGATAATATAAAGGCCGAAAATCCTAACCACACCCCTTACAGGCCGGATCCTTGATAACGCGGATCGCGCGCATGGCGGGGGTTAGGCCGTCTATCAGGTGCAGCTTGCCGCTCTGGTCCGCGCCGAAACCGGTTATCACGCGGATGGCCTCCATTGCGGCGAAGCAGCCCATAAGGCCGACCATCGGCCCCAAAACGCCCACATCGGCGCAGGTATCGCAATCGTCGGTATCGAACGCATCGCCGACGAAACAGCGGTAGCAGGGCTTATCCGCCTGCCAGCCATAGAAGGTGCCGAGTTGACCCTGAAATTTGCCGATGGCGGCGGACACCAGCGGGATTTTGAGACGCACCGAAGTGTCGGATACCGCAAGCCTTGTCGCGAAATTATCGCTGCCGTCGAGGATCACATCGGCGCCTGCCAGCAAGGCGTCGGCATTGTCTGCGCTGATGCGGGTTTCGACCGGAAACACCGCGACATCGGGGTTGATCCGCTGGATGGCTTTGTGGGCGGCGTCGACCTTGGGCGCGCCGATGTCATCCGTGCCGAAAGCGATTTGGCGCTGGAGGTTGGCGAGCGCCACTACGTCATCGTCGATGATGGTGAGCCGTCCAATCCCCGCCGCCGCGAGATAGAGGAGGGCAGGGGAGCCGATGCCGCCTGCACCGATAATCGCGACATGGGCACGGGTGAGCGCGACCTGTCCGGCCCCGCCGATTTCGGGGAGGACGATATGGCGCGCATAGCGGTCTAGCTGCTCGTCGCTAAGGCTCATCTTGCGGGTCCGGAAAGGGGTGTAATGCTATAAAAGTAAAGGATTTTTATGCGGTGGAGCGCCGGGTTAGGGTGTCCTTCAAAAAGGCCGCTTTCAAACACCGGTCGAGCCGAAGCCGCCGCTGCCACGAACTGTATTATTCAAATCATACACTTCATCGAAAACAGCGCGTTGCACCGGGGCGGCTACCAGTTGCGCGATGCGGTCGCCGCGCGCAATCGGGAAGGGTTCGGCTCCCAGATTGGCGAGGATGACTTTCACTTCCCCGCGATAATCGCTGTCGATGGTGCCGGGCGTATTGAGGCAGGTCACGCCATATTTGAGCGCAAGACCCGAACGCGGGCGCACCTGCACTTCATAGCCGTCCGGAATGGCGAAAGCGAAGCCGGTCGCAACCGCGTGGCGCGCGCCGGGGGCCAGCACCAGACTTTCCGCCGCAACCACATCCATGCCCGCAGCGCCCTCGGTCGCATAAGCGGGAAGCGGCAGGCCTTCACCGCCTTCAAGCCGTTTGATTGCTATGCGGATGGTCATTTATCCCCCAATACTCTGTCGATAGAAAAGCGCGCCCCGCCACGGCTCGCGAATAAAGCGCCGAGCGCGACCAGCACGGCGGCCGGCCACCAGTCGCGGAAACTCTGGTCCCAATGCACCATGAGGAGTGCCACCACAAATGTCACCACTAGGACAAGGCCGGACCAGCGCGTGAACAGCCCGAAAATCAGGCCCAGCCCCGCCAGAAACTGCGTATACACCGAGAGGAAGGCACAGACTTCGGGCAAGGGAAATTTATGCGCGCGCAAGAAACCGGTAAATTCGCGCATCGCCGCGATGCTGGTGATATTGTCCCACACGCCATAGACCAGAAACGCGCCGGTCAGCACGCGCAAGGCGAGATAGGCCAAATCTTCATGATGCTTTAAATAAGGCAGGAACAGCCAGCGCCGCATGGCCTATTCTGCCTTGCCGAGCGTGTCTGCCGCCTTGGCGATCAACCGCACAGCAACGTCCGCCTTGGGCATCCGCTCCCAGCTTTCAACGCCTGCTTGCGTGACGATATGAACGCTGTTGGCCGCGCCCCCCATCACATCGCCCGACACATCATTGGCGACAATCCAGTCACAGCCTTTTTTGGCAAGCTTGGCCTTGGCATGGTCCACCACATTTTGCGTTTCCGCCGCAAAGCCGACCAGCAAGGTCGGGCGGTTGGCGCTTTTGGCAACGCTTGCCAATATGTCGGGATTTTCGGAAAGATGCAGCGGCGGCACCGCGCCGCTCCCGTCTTTCTTGATTTTCTGATCCGACGCATCGGCGCGCCAATCGGCCACGGCGGCGACCATGAAAGCAATGTCGGCGGGAAGGGCTTGTTCGACCGCCGCCAGCATTTCGCGCGCGGTTTCCACATCAACGCGCGTCACCCCGGCAGGCGTTGCGAGCGCGACCGGCCCTGTCACCAACGTCACCTGTGCGCCAGCTTTGGCTGCGGCTTCGGCAATCGCAAAGCCTTGCTTGCCCGACGAGCGGTTGGCGATATAGCGCACCGGATCAATCGGCTCATGCGTCGGCCCCGCTGTTACCAGCACCTGCTTGCCGCCCAAAGGCAGGCTATCGGGCGAGCCGAGCAAGCGCGGGCCATCGGGCGAGAGCAGCGATTTGATTTCGCGCAAAATGGCTACGGGTTCGGGCAGGCGTCCGGGGCCATATTCGCCGCACGCCATTTCGCCTTCGTCCGGCTGCATCACATGCACGCCATCGGCTTTGAGCTGCGCCACATTGCGCTGCGTCGCGGCATGGCCCCACATCCGCACATTCATCGCCGGGACTGCCATCACCGGCTTGTCGGTCGCAAGCAAGAGGGTGGTCGCAAGATCATCCGCCAAGCCGCCCGCCATCTTGGCCATAAGGTCGGCGGTGGCGGGACAGACAACGACAAGATCGGCCTCGCGGGACAATTGGATATGCCCCATTTCGGTTTCATTCTTCAAATCCCAGAGCGTTTCGAAAACTTCATTTTCGCTCAAGGCGGCCAAGGTCATCGGCGTTACAAAATGCGCGCCGCCCTTGGTGAGGACGCAGCGCACCGCCATGCCGCTCTTGCGGATAAGGCGGATCAACTCGCACGCTTTATAAGCGGCAATCCCGCCGCCGATGATGAGAAGGATGGATTTTGCGCTCATAATCTCTCCTTACCGATGCGGGCGGCCTATAGCCAGCCTTGGCCGAACCACATGGCGGCAGCGCCGATAGCGCCCGCGACCATAGCGGTCAGCGCATAACGCCAGCCATTGCCGGCGGAACCGTTGCCCGAACGCTGCTGCGCGCCCAATCGTCCCATCAGCTTCACATTAGGAAGCGGGGGCGGGGGCGGCGCACCACCTGCGGGCGGGAATTTCTGTTCGATACGGCGGACAAGGTCGGGGAGGCGCAGGAAGGTGCGCCAATCTTCGACCATGCGGTCGGCCAGTTTCGCTTCGGGGCCGAGTTCGCTCCTGATCCATTCTTTGACGAACGGCCCGGAAGTTTCCCACATATTGATGCCGGGATCGAGCTGGGTCGCGACCCCTTCGACCATCACCATCGTTTTCTGGAGCAGCAGCAAATGCGGCTGGGTCTGCATATCGAAATCGCGGGTAATCGCGAACAGGCCGTCGAGCATCTGCCCGACCGACAATTCGCTCACCGGCTTGCCGCGCATCGGCTCGCCCACCGCGCGCAAAGCGGTCGCAAACTCTTCGACATTATGGTGCGATGGCACATATTGCGCTTCGAAATGGATTTCCGCGACGCGGCGGTAATTGCCGGTAATCAGGCCATATAATATCTCGGCCAGCCACATACGCGCTTGGCGGTTGATGCGGCCCATAATGCCGAAATCAATCGCGACAATCGTGCCGTCATCCTTCACGAACAAATTGCCCTGATGCATATCCGCGTGGAAAAAACCGTAGGATATGGCTTGATGGAGGAAAGCGAGGACCAGCCTTTTGGCGATGAGCGGGAGGTCGTGGCCTGCCGCAATGAGGGCTGCGCGGTCGGAAATCTTTATGCCGTCGACCCATTCAAGGGTCATGACCTTGCCACTGGTGCGGTCCCAATCGATCGCGGGGACAAGATAGCCGGGTTCGGCCTCCATCGCTTCGGCCAGTTCCGAGGCCGAAGCGGCTTCGCGGCGCAAATCCAGTTCGCGCGCGGTCCACCGTTTGAAATTGGCAATGACGAGTTGCGGGCGCAGGCGCGCCGCTTCGCCGCCCATCGCTTCGACATGGGCGGCGGCCCATTCATAGGTCTCAATGTCGCGCGCGAGTTGCTCCGATATGCCGGGGCGCAAGACTTTGACCGCGACTTGCTTGCCTTCGATGGTGACCGCGCGGTGGACCTGCGCGACCGAAGCCGCGCCGACGGGATCGGGGTCGATGGACTGGAACAATTGCTCGACCGGCTTGCCCAGCCCGGCTTCGATTTGCGGCTTGATCTGGTCGAAGGGGAGGGGCGGGAGATTATCCTGCAAGGTCAGGAGGTTTCGCGCCGCTTCTTCGCCCACAAGGTCGGGGCGGGTGGCAAGGCTTTGGCCGAGCTTGATCGCGGCGGGACCGATGGCGGTAAAGGCGGCGGCATAATCGGGAATATCCGGCACCCGCGCGCCGAACCGCGCAATCCGCGCAATGCGGCGCACCTGCGGCGGGGTATTAATATCCTGCTCAATCCCCCGCAGCGCCCCGTGCCGGGCGAGCGTGCGCCCCCATTTGAGGATGCGCCAGAGATGGGTGGTGTTGGAGGTCATGCCTTAATGCCCCTCCCACTTGAGACATGGGCGCAACCTCGATAGCCCCTCCCCTTCAGGGGAGGGGTTGGGGTGGGGGCTGTCCGCAAACACAGCGTAAACCAGTGCCCACCCCACTCGCCTAATTCGCTGGCGCTCATAAGGCTCCGTTGCACCTCCCGTAAACGGGAGGGGAAGGTGCGACCGAAAAAGCCCCTCCCCTTCAGGAGTGGCAGATTGAACTGCCCCCGGCAGTTCAAGCCCAGTCCGGGGGACTGGGCGATCTGCCACTGGGTTGGGGTGGGGGCTGTCAAATAGGCGCAGCGTGTGCGGACAGACCCCACCCCGTTCGCCTAATGCCCCTTCGCTGCGCTCAGGGTCATAAGGCTTCACTGCCCCTCCCCTGAAGGGGAGGGGGTGAGATGTCGTAACCCCCATCACACCTTCCAACCCGAATGGATGGCCACCAGTCCGCCCATGATCGGCTCCACCCGCGCGTTCACAAAACCGGCATCGCGGATCATTTTTTCAAAGCCCGGCATATCGGGGAAGCGGCGGATGGATTCGATGAGGTAGCGGTAGCTATCCTCGTCATTGGCAAGCAACTTGCCAAGTTTGGGGACCAGCTTGTGCGAATAAACATCATACACGTCCGAAAAACCGGGCCAAGTGGTGGTCGAAAATTCGAGGCAGAAAAAGCGCCCGCCATAGCGCAGCACGCGGTGCGCTTCTTTAAGCGCCGCCGGAATGTCGGTCACGTTGCGGATGCCGAATGCAATCGTATAGGCGTCGAAATGCGCGTCGGGGAAGGTCAGCTTTTCGGCATTTTGTTCGGACCAGACAAGATCGGTCAAATCGCGCTCGGCGGCGCGCTCCATACCCACGGCGAGCATTTCGGGGTTGATGTCCGACACGGTGATATTCGCGCCATGCTCGGCCATGCGGAACGCAATATCGCCGGTGCCGCCCGCCATATCGAGAATATCCTCATGCGGTTGCGGCTTCACGCGGCGGACGAATTTATCCTTCCACAGCCGGTGCATCCCGCCCGACATCGCATCATTCATCAGGTCATAACGCGCGGCGACATTGGAAAAGACATGGCCGACCCGCGCCGTCTTTTCGGACGGGTCAATCTCTTCATAGCCAAAGGAAACAGTCTTTTTCATAGCGGCGCTCACCTATATCTGACGGGGCATGAGATGCGGTGAGCCTTAGACGGGCGCGCTATCAAGGGCAAATATAAGATGGGGTTAGGACACGAAAAAGACGCGCCGCATTGCCCCAAGCTTTGTCAGGCGACCTTGATGATGCGCAGCACATGGTCCTTGCCGTCGCGGTCGGGCCATTGGATGGACTGCCCGGTTTTAAGGCCGATCAGCCCCGCGCCGATCGGCGTCAGGATGGAAATGCGTCCGCTTTCAATGTCGGCTTCGGCGGGGTAAACCAAGGTTACGGTGCGCTCGCGGCCCGTGCCTTGGTCGGCGCCCACACTTTCATTCACGAAAGTGACGGTCGAATTCATCCGCACAATATCGGCGGGCAGCTTGCCATCCTTGACGATTTTCGCGCGGTCGATTTCGTCAGTGAGCATATCGGCGAGGTCCGGCAGGCGGTTTTCCACCGTCGCGGCAAGGCCGGACAAGGCTTCGGCATCGGCTTCGGTCAGGGTGATGGGCGGACGGGCCAGCTTGCTGGTTTTGGCCATGATATATACCTCAAATCAATCGGTTAATTGTGCTGCGCGGGGGCTAGTATGCGCCCTTAATGGTGTCAGCGATGGATGCTATGCGAAAAAGGCGGCCCCGGACTTGCGGGGGGAAACCCTATGCAAGCCGGGGTGAAAAGCCCACGAGCAACTGCCCCGCATGACAGCGGAACGGCAGGAAAGAGGAGACGGTTAAAGTCATGCCCGCGATCATTGCACCTTGCTGCGTAAAGTCAATGGGAGATCGTATGCGGGGGCAATGTAAAGCGCGTGCTTGCGGTGCGCGCGGCGGCGGGTTAGCACTGGCAAAAGTCCGGATGCCGCCCATAACGCGATACCGCCCCTCGATAAGGAGAGATTGATGCTTCGCCCCGCTTTGGCCGTTTTGCCCTTGCTGTTGCTCGCCCAGCCGCTCGCCGCCGCCCCTGCCGCCACTGGTGACGGTGCGCGCGCCGTCAACACGATCGCGGGCAGCGCAGCCTTCAAACAGGCCGAGGCCAAGCTTGCAGCGGATTTTGATCAGTTTATCGAACAGCTTATCACCATCACCGAAATCCCCGCGCCGCCGTTCAAGGAGGAAGCACGGGGCAAAGCCTATGCCGATATGCTGCGCGCGGCGGGCCTTAAGGATGTGACGATAGACGAGGTCGGCAATGTGCTGGCCCTGCGTCCCGGCACCGACCCCAAGGCCAAGGCAGTCGTCCTGTCCGCGCATCTCGACACGGTGTTCCCCGAAGATACGGTCATCAAGGTGCGGCGCGAGGGCGATAAGCTCCACGCGCCCGGCATTGGCGACGATAGCCGCGGGCTTGCCAATATGCTCGCTTATGTGCGTGCGCTCGATGCGGCGAAAATCCGCACCAAAGCGCCGGTCCTGTTCGTCGCCACGGTCGGCGAGGAAGGGCCGGGCGATCTGCGCGGAGTCCGGCATTTGTTCACCAAAGGCGCGTGGAAAGACCGTATCGGTGCCTTCTTTTCGATTGATGGCAGCGATCCGGCAGGGATTGTCAATGGCGGGGTCGGCTCCAAACGCTACCGCGTCACCTATAAAGGGCCGGGCGGCCACAGCTTTGGTGCGTTCGGTATTGTGAACCCGATGGGCGCGGTCGCGGGCAGCATTGACCGGCTTTACCGCATCCAGCCGCCCTCCACCCCCAAAACCACCTATTCGGCGAGCGTCATCGGCGGCGGCACGTCGGTCAATTCGATCCCGCACGATATTTTCGTCGAATATGATATGCGCTCGGAAAGCGCCGCCGAACTTGCCAAGCTCGACAAGCAATTTGTGGCGCTGGTCGATGATGCGGTCGCGGCGGAAAATGCCGCGCGCTCGACCAAATCGGGCAGCATTTCGGCGGACAAGAAAGTGATTGGCGAACGGCCCGCAGGCACGACGCCCGAAACCAGCGCCATTGTCGTCGCCACCCGCGCCGCCATTGCCGCCAAGGGCTTTACCGCCAAATTGAACGGCAGCTCGACCGACGCCAATATCCCGATGAGCCTTGGCATCCCCGCTGTCACCATCGGTGCTGGCGGGAGCGGCGGGCGCGCCCATGCGCTCGACGAATTTGTGGTGGTCGAGCGCCAGTCGAGCCTGCAAGGGATGAGCGTCGGGCTGCTCGCGCTGCTGGGCGTTGCGGGCGTCGCTAAATAGCGCCGCCGCCGCTTGGACTCGCGCAGGCCTAAACCGTTAATTTGACCGGCGTGTCGGGGCTGTCGAGTGTCATCACAATCGGGCCGCTGGTCGCAACCGCACAGTTGCGGCCCGCATTTTTCGCCGCATAAAGCCGCATATCCGCGCGGTTCATCAGGCTGCTCCAGCAATCTTCCGGCTCGAACTGGGCGACGCCGAAGCTCGCCGTCACCTGTTCGCCTTCGGGAAGCTGGGCAAAATGATAGGAGGCAATCGCCACGCGCAGCCGCTCGGCGCATTGCAAAGCTTCCTCAATGTCGGTGCCGGGGAGAAAGACGGTAAACTCCTCGCCGCCAAAACGCCCCAGCACATCCTGCTTGCGCGCGGTGCGGGTGAGGATTGCCGCAATATCGCACAAGACCAGATCGCCGACATGATGGCCCAGCCGGTCGTTAATCTGCTTGAAGCGGTCAATATCGCATACCAGCAAGGATACCGGCAGCGGGCGGCGGCGCAATATTTGCGACACCCTGTCTTCAAAGCCGCGCCGGTTCAACAGGCCGGTCAGACTGTCGCGGTCACGCTCGTCGCGCAAATCGGAGATAAGGTCGCACACCGCCGCGCCCAGCGCCGTCATCGCGACGGTCACGCTCACAAAGGTCAGGCTGAATTGCAGCGTCTGCCAGAAAGGCGTGCGGAAACAGGAGGTGTGATCGTGCGGCATATCCTGCGTCACCATCAACAGCGAACGCACGAAAAAATGCGTGGCATAGATGACCAGCACGCCGAGCAGCACGCGGTCGGGCGCACTGCCGCGCACCAGATGGCGCAGCCGCATCGCGGTCGCCGCCAAAATGAAGCCATAGACAAAATTTTGCATATGCGCGCGGACCAGCACATCCTTGATAATATAGATGAAGAAAATCTGGACCAACAGGAACAGGCCGAAAATGGCCAGCGCCTCACGCGCCTTGAGCGGGACTTGAGCGCGCAGTAAAAGCGCCTGCACCATCATGAACCCGGCTAAAGTATAAAAAATATCGGACAGGACCGCGTTGGGATCAGGCCCTTGGCTCCACCATAAAATCTGGACGAGCGAGCCGACCGCAAAGCTGGTCGACGCGAATGCGAGCAGGGCAATATAGGTTTTGCGCCGGTCCATCATCCACAGACCGGCGAAGGCCAGTCCGAAAACGATCATAATCGACGGCCCGATTAATAATAAAGGTAATCGCCCGACCAAAATGTGCCCCCATCTTATCCCCCGCGCGGCGCATTAGTAAAATCTCGTTACAATTTCAACTTTTATATTAAAACCATGCCTTATCATTATGAATTATTGTAATAATTATATGATAATAGCTATAAGCATTTATAAAATTACGTAGGGCTTTTTACGCGTTGCTGGCCGCGCGGTCAGTCGCGATAGCCGTCTGATTCGCGGGCGAGGGGAGCGGGAGCGGGTCGGGACGCGACACCGGGTCATGCGAAATGATATGGTTGCGGCCCGAACTTTTGGCCGCATAAAGCCGCGCGTCGGTGCGCTCCAGCACGGCAATCCAGTTTTCGCCCGGCTTTAACTGGGCGACACCGAAGCTGGCGGTGATAATATGGTCACCGGCTCCGAGATCGAAATGATGCGCGGCGATGGCGCGGCGTAACCGCTCGGCACATTCATGGGCATCCCCAAGGCTGGTGCCGGGGAGGAAGATGATAAATTCTTCGCCGCCATAGCGCCCGACAATATCGTTTTTGCGCGCGGTGCGGGATAGAAGCGCCGCCAGATCGCGCAGCACTTTGTCGCCCGCCGGATGGCCATAACGGTCATTGATGCGCTTGAAAAAATCGAGGTCGCACAGGATGAGCGCACTCGCGCCGCGGTGGCGGGCGACCTGCGCGCTCACCCTTTCGTCAAAGGCGCGGCGGTTCAACAGGCCGGTCAGCACATCAAGATCGCGTTCGCGGCGCAGGTCATTATAAATATCGCTCATCGCCGCGCCCAATATGGTCATTGCAAGGATAGACCCCGGCACCGCGAGGGCGAACTGCAATATCTGCCAAAAGGATGATTCAAAAAACGGGTCGATACTGTGCGGGACCGATTGGGTGGTGAGCAAGGTGCGCGGGAAGAACAATATCGCAAAGGCGACAAATACCCACCACAACATACGGTCGATAAACCGCCCGACCGCAAGCTCGCGCAGGAATAAAGCGGTGACGAGCAGCACCACGCCATAGCCGAAATTCTGCACATAGATGCGCGCGAGCAGGTCCGGCTTGATGAAGGCGAAAAACCAGAGCAGCCCCATGAAAACCGCTAATAGCGCAACGCCGATGGGCCAAGACGCGCATTTGCCCGAGCGCATGAGCAAGGCTTGGCACAAGATCAGCACAGCGGCGGTATGGAACGCACCGGAGACCATCGCATTGGTGCCGATATGCGGAGGCAACATGAAAATCTGGCTGACAATACCCAGCCAGAAAAGGAGGCAGGCCCCCCCAAGTAGTAACAGATAATGGCGGCTGCGCTCCATGGCCCACAGGACCGTCGCGGCCATCCCGAAAATCAGGAATATGCTCGGCCCGAGCAGCAACATGAAAAAACGGACAGTCACGCCGGAACCAAGCCTCCTGAAATATGAGGGCGCGCATAGTCGAAACGCGGCATTTCTCAACACTAATCATGCTACGGTAAAATTTGTAAGACAGCGTAAAATGATAATAGATGTAAAATTATTAAACAAAACCGAATGTTGCTGCATTTATTAATATGTCCGGACAAATATCGGCGATACACTATTTTACTATCCTGTATGGTTTGAAGACGCGATCGGAGCGCGGAGCGGACAAAAAAGTGTCGGAAAAAAGCGGATTTTATGCGCCTGATTCGGTCGGTTATAAATTGTCGCGCTCGGCCGCTTCAGGCCGTGCAAGGCGCGCCAAAAGGCGGCTCCATTTTCGAGGTGGGGACAGAAAATAATGCGCGGATGCAAGGTCGGGTGCAGGGGCTTTGCGCAACTTTCTCCACAGACGCCTTGCGCTCTTTCAAGCGGTGCGCTTACGCCCGCAATGGCTAGCCTTTTGTCCTGGCACGATAATTTCTCTCACCCGCTGCCTCTTGCGGCAGGGACTCGGACAGCATATCGCTCGAAATGCACACAAATCCGCGCAGGAATTTGTAACCTGTATCAAATGCAACTGGATTTTACGGGCGGATTAAGGGATAACCCTTGTTAATAAGCCCAAGGTTTGCGCCACTTTCGGGGCTATGCGGACAAGGAAAGCAAGCGCTTGCTTGCCCAATCGTCCGGATAGGCGCATGGCTTGGGGGCAAATAGAGCCAGATATAAAGGGGACGCACCTGATGAGCCTGTCGCGATTTACCGTTTACACCCCCGTCATGCGCGGCATTTTGCGCATCGTCAGCGGGGCCTTGTTCTTTGCCCACGGGCTTCAGAAATTTGCAGGCTTTCCGCCCGGCGAAATGGCCGGGGCAGGGCTGACATTCAGCAGCGCGGGGGCGTTTGCGGGTGTGATCGAACTTATTGCGGGCTTTCTCATCATGATCGGGCTGTGGACCCGTCCCGCGGCCTTTATCGCGTCGGGCACAATGGCCTTTGCCTATTTTATCGGCCATGCGCCGCAAAATTTCTTCCCCGTCAATAATGGCGGTGACGCGGCCATTTTATATTGTTTCCTGTTCCTCTATTTTGTCTTTGCAGGCGGCGGGGCGTGGGGCATTGATTATGCGCGCGACAAGAACCGTTTCCGCCGCTAATTCATGCTAAATGCCTGAATTACCCGAAGTAGAAACCACCGTCGCGGGGTTGCGCCCGTTCCTGGAAGGGCAGCGCATCACCCGCGTGACGCTGCGTCGCGCCGATCTGCGCCGCCCCTTTCCGGTCGATCTGGTCCAGCGTATCACGGGTGCCGAAGTCACCAGCCTGTCGCGCCGTGCCAAATATGGCCTTATCCTGACCGACCGCGAGGATAGCCTGATCTTCCATCTGGGGATGTCGGGACGCTGGCGGGTCAATCCGGCGGACGAGGATCGCCACGACCATTTATTGCTCGAAACCGCGCGCGGCGATGTGCTGGCGCTCAACGACCCGCGCCGCTTCGGCTCGGTCGATCTGGTGGCGGGCGATGCGGCGATCCTGTTCGCGCCTTTCCTGACGCTGGGACCGGAGCCTTTGTCCGACGCTTTTTCGCCTGCGATGCTGCATGAGCGGCTGGCAGGGAAGGGGGTGGCCATCAAGCTGGCGCTGCTCGATCAGCGCGTGGTTGCGGGGCTTGGCAATATCTATGTGTGCGAGGCCCTGTTCATGGCAGGAATCGCGCCGCGCACCCCCGCCGGTAAGGTGAGCCGCGCGCGGCTGGAACGGCTGGTGCCGGCGATCAAGCAGGTGCTGCTGGCCGCGATTGCGGCGGGCGGGTCGACCCTGCGCGATTTTGCGCGGCCCGATGGCGAACTGGGCTATTTCGCCAAGGAATGGCTTGTCTATGGCCGTGAAGGCGAACCTTGCCGGACATGCGGAACGCTGATTGCGCGGCAGGTGGATGGCGGGCGCTCGACCTTTTTTTGCCCGAAATGCCAGAAATAAGCGGCTTTTGGTTGACGTTAGCGGGGGGAATCAGTAAAGGCACCCCACGCTTGCGGGCCGAATCTCGTGATTTCGGCCCCTTTTATATTGCAAATCGCTGAAATTATTCGAGGAATTCATGGCCAATACGCCGCAGGCAAAGAAACGTATCCGTCGCAACGCTCGCCGTGCAGAAGTTAACGGTGCGCGCATCGGTCGCATTCGCACCCTCGTGAAGAAGGTCGAAGCGGCGCTTGGCGCGGGCGACAAGTCGGCGGCAACGGCAGCTCTGTCGGCTGCGCAGCCGGAACTGGCGCGCGGCGTTGCCAAGGGCGTTCTCCACAAAAACACCGCATCGCGCAAATTGTCGCGCCTCACCAAGCGCGTCTCCGCGCTCGGCTAAGGCCGCTTGCGCCGCCCTTTGCGCTTGTCGCTTAGGGGGCTGCGAAAGGATGGGCAGTCAAGCCCAACGGGATTTTCAAGCCCTGTCCGGTCATAAATCGGGCGGGGCTTTTCCTTTGTGCGGGGGATTCTGGGCGCGGGATGCTGGTCGCGCGGGTGTCGGCGCGGCGATGCGGGCGAGTGGCGGTAAGGTGCGGTGGAAGGGGCTAGACAAAAACATCGCACCCCCGCCAAAAACCGTTAGCCCTGAGCGTGTCGAAGGGCGTTTGTCAGTATAGCACGCCGTGCTTCGACAAGCTCAGCACTAACGGATTATATTGAGATCAGCGGTTACATTTAAAGCCAGCATCTGCGCGTGAACAAGATTTCCATGCGAACAATATAACCGCCCGGACCAGCATCTCAAACCGTGCCAATATCTCCATCGGGCCATCACCTCGACCTGGGCCAACATCTTTACCCAGACAACAATCCACCCCGACCAACATCTCGCCCGGCCAACATATCCACCCGCCACCAATACACCTCCAGCAGCACCAAGCCCTCAACAGCAGATAACATCGCCTCCCGCGCAAACCCTTTCCCGCACCCGACTCCGCGGTGGGCGAATCTCGCTGTGACGCTACTGGTCGGTGCGATTCGCGGCCGGGTTGATCCCGCCTCAATGACATTCGCCTTTCGTTCTTTTGTAGGGTTTAACGCGCCCCAAAATGTTACAAATGCAAGGCCCATTGAGAAGTCCAGCTTATTCCGCGATTCGGGATGCGCAGATTTACTACCAATTTTGCTAATGACATGAAAAATAACGGTAAAATCAAAAGACCTTGGATTCTCTTGGCTTGTGCGAGTCAATGGCATTTATTTCAGTTTTTTTACGCCGCCGCCCTTGCCCTCTTCGCACACCGGTGCTTACAAATGACTTGTCCAGCAGATCGCCTTCTGACCGGGCCGCACCGAGTATGAACAAACCGCCAAGCCGGAAAGCCGACTTTCCGGAAAAGCTTTTTGCGCGACTCGAACAGCAGACCAGAAGGCGCTGGAGGGGGTAATCTTTCGCAAGGAAGATGAACGAGACGGGGCCAAAGATATGCGGCCCGTTTGATAGCGCCAGTTTGGTGGGGCCAATTTGATGGGGCCAGTTTGATGGGGACGTATGCAATGGCAGATCGGGATCGGAAAGGGGCGCCGGACGCGGGCGCTGCTGCTCCGACCGAAGCCATGTGGACGGCCCTTGCCCAAGGGCTGCGCCGCGACATTGGCGTAAGAGCCTTTGACCATTGGCTAAAACCGGTGCGCTTCGGCAATTTTTGCGAAGATACCGGCACGCTCACGCTTTTTGCCCAGACCAGTTTTTCCGCCAATTGGGTCGCCGACCGTTTCCTCGACCGGCTGACTTTAGCGTGGCGCAGCGTATCGCCCGATGTCACCGCCGTGCGCATTATCGGTGCGCCGCAACGGGCCGAATTGCCGGTCGCCAAATTGCCCGCAGCGCCCGCCGCCAATCAGGGAATGCCTGCGACCAATCAGGGCGAAGGCGTGTCGGGTGCGACGGCCACGCCGCTGTCCGATACCGGCCTGTTCGCTTTTGCAGCCCCCGCGCCGACCGCGCCTGCGACGCTGCCCAATCTCGACCCGCGGCTTGTTTTTGACAATTTTGTGTCAGGACGCGGCAATATTCTCGCGCTCAACGCGGCGCGGCGGATGGCGGCGGTCGAACGGCCGATGTTCAACCCGCTCTATCTCCAATCGGGGACGGGGCAGGGCAAGACCCATTTGCTGCACAGCATCGCGCATGGCCTTCTGGCGGTTAACCCGGCGGCCAATATCATCCTGATGTCGGCGGAAAAATTCATGCTCGAATTTGTGACGGCGGTGCGCGGCAATGATATGCCCGCGTTCAAGGCCCGTCTGCGCGCGGTTGACCTCCTCATGATTGATGACCTGCAGTTCATCATCGGTAAGGGGTCGACGCAGGAAGAATTGCTCCACACGATTGATGAAATTTTGGGCGCGGGCAAGCGTTTGGTGGTCGCCGCCGACCGTGCGCCGCATCTGCTCGACGGGATTGACCCGCGCTTGCTGTCGCGGCTGCAGGGCGGGTTGGTTGCCGAAATTGACGCGCCGGACCTCGCGCTGCGTGAAGCGATTTTGCGCCACAAATGCGCGACCCATCATGAAGCCCATGTGCCCGAAGAGGTGATTGCCTTCCTTGCGACCAGCTTCACGCGCAATATCCGCGAGCTGGAAGGCGCGCTCAACAAATTGCTGGCTTATGCCTCGCTTGCCGATACCGCGATCAGCCTCGATCTGGCGCGTGACCGGCTCGCCGAAACCGCACGCGGCGCGCGCACGCGCATCAGCATTGATGACATTCAGCGGGCGGTGTGCGCGCATTACAAGCTCGACCGGATGGAGATGGCCTCCAAGCGCCGCGCGCGCGAAGTCGCCCGTCCGCGCCAGATTGCGATGTATCTCGCCAAGACACTGACGCCGCGCTCCTATCCCGAAATCGGGCGCAAATTTGGCGGGCGTGATCATTCGACCGTGATCCATGCGATCAAGACGATCGAATCCTTGCGCGTCGCCGACCCCGCCATCGACAGCGACATCGCCCGCATCCGCCGCGCCTTGGAAGTTTGAGCGGTTGGCGGTGTAAGCCCCGCTATATATCCATTTTTTGTTATTCTCTGCGGCCTCTGCGTGAACCAGATATAGTTCGCGCGGAGGCGCGGAGGGCTCTGTAAGGGATTATAGATTCACGCGAAGACGCGAAGGCGCGAAGATGGTTTTTTCCGGGCTTTGCCCGGATAGTTATTGAACGCCCTGTTTGGGGTTCGGGCAGGCGAGTGCGGGTTAACGCGGCCCAATCTCCGCGCCTTCGCGCCTCCGCGTGAATCCTTTTCACACCCGTGCCGCATAACCGAACGGTCAGGAGATGGATGCCCGCTTTCGCGGGCATGACGAGCGGGGAACATGAACGGGAACCACGCACAAAAAAAGGCCTTGCGACGGATATTCCGTGCAAGGCCCTTTTTTCTAGCGGATCCCGCTTACCCGTCAGTTTTTCTTCGGGGGAAGGGAGATTTTGACTTTTTCGCCGCCATTGCCGGGGAAGCCGGTGAACATGGCGTCGATGAGGTTGGGGACCAGATAGGTGAGGTCATTGTCGCGGCTCAACGCTTCGGCAGAGCCTTCGAACAGGCGCTCCTTATTGCCGCCGCGCTCGATGGTCATGCCGAGATGGCTGACATAGACGGTATAGCTGCGCACGCCCGAATTCCATCCCGGACCATAAAGGAACGGGTCGTTAAAGCCCCACATATAGGGACGATGGAACTGGCCATAACGGCCGTAAAAGGGACGGCCATAATAGCCGCGATACCCGCCCCACGGACCCCAGAACGGGTCATTATAGGTCGGATCGCTCACAATGCGTTCGCGGCCCTTGTCGACGCCATAGTCGAGATGGACGACCAGTTCGGCATTGCCGCTGGTCGCGGGACGATAGCCGAGTGCGCCCATTTTCTGGCTGACAAGGCTGGCATAATGCTGGAATTCCAGACTGCGGGCCATGTCGGGATTGGCGGCGGTGACGGTAAAACTTTGCCCCTGTGCGGGGGGCATTTGCTGGAAACGCTGGACATTCGCCTGAAACGGCGTGGCGCAGGCGCCGAGCGTCAGCAAGGCGAGCGGTGCGGTAATCATGGCGACCCGGCGCGTAAGCGACTTAATAGGCATTTTTTGTCTCCAATGCGGGGAAAGGAAGCCGGTAAGGCTTTCTGTCCGCACCTAATTGTTCAAACTTCCTAACCCCATATGGGGTGCGACCGATCCAAAACCAAGACGGAGAGGCGCAGTCATTTACCTGCCCGTCTCTAACAATATATGGCTGAATGGTGTTTGAACAGCGACGAGTTGAACAATTTTACAGTTGCTTATGCACAGGAGAAAAAATTCCGGTGCGCATTACGCCCGGCAACAGGGGCGCAATGCAGAAGAGACAGAAGGCTGTGCAGTTTTTATGTTTTTTCGCAGCAGACCCCAATGCAAACGATGACAGCATCCTGCCGTGCGCTATGATGGACGGGACAGGGGAGGGGCAGCGATGATTCTGACCCCCTCACAGCATGGACGCATAGGTGGAGCGAGGGGGTTTTTGTGGGAGAGACGGTAAAGATTTTGCGGACGGCAACGATGCTGGCCGGGGCAGCGGGGAGCCTCCTATTGGCGACGCCATCATGGGCAGGCGACCAGCCGCTTTATGAGGCTGCCCCCGCATGGATCGATGGTAAGGAGGCCGATGCTGCGCTTGCCAAAACCGGCACGAGCAAAGCGACGCTGGTGGTGATGGACCGCCAGACCCGCATCGAAAAAGGCAAGCTGTGGAATTATACCGACATGGTCTATCGCATCGATAGTCCGGAGGCTTTGAGCCAGGGCGGGATGATCCAGGGGATGTGGAACCCCGATCTTGGCGATCTCATTGTCCATAAGGTCGAAATTTTGCGCGGCAATGAACGGATTGACGCGCTGGCGGGCGGACGCAAATTCGAAATATTGCGGCGCGAGGCGCAATTAAGCCAGTTACAGGTCACAGGCGTGCTCACCGCGATGTTGCAGGTGGAAGGGCTGCGCATGGGCGATCGTGTGCGCTATGTTTCCTCGACCACCTATCGCGACCCTGCCACCGGCAATGACAGCGCGCATATCGCGCCGATTGTCGCGGCTCCCGCTATGGCCGATTTTGCGCGCACGCGGATTATCTGGCCCGCCAGTGAAAATCTGCGCTGGAAGGTGACGGGCAAGAATATCAACCCGCTCTATACGCCTGCTTCGGGCAACGGGATGAATAGCCTTGTCATCCGCGAACCGGTGAGCAAACAGCCCGACCAGCCCGCGCTTGCGCCGATGCGCTATATGGTGACGGCCTTGGTCGAGGTGAGCGGATTTGCCGACTGGAAAGCGGTGTCGCGCGCCAGTGCGAACCATTATCGCACGGCAGGCTTGATTGCCGATGGCTCCGCGCTCGCGCTGGAAGCCGACAAAATTGCCAAGGCAACGCGCGACCCCAAGATGCGCGCCGCCCAAGCGTTGGAACTGGTCCAGCGCGAGGTGCGCTATCTGTTCAACGGCATGGGCAATGGCAATTATGTGCCGCAAAGCCCGGCCAAGACTTGGGAGTTACGCTATGGCGATTGCAAGGCGAAAACCTTGCTGTTGCTCGCGCTCCTCCACCGGCTCGATATTGAAGCGGTGCCTGCGCTCGTCAATGCGACGGGCAAGGATAGTGTCGCCGAACGGCTCCCCGCATTCGGCGCGTTCGACCATGTGATTGTGCGCGCGGTGATTGACGGCAAAACCTATTGGCTTGACGGCACCAAAAATGATGACCGGCTGACCGACCTCGAAAATGTGCCGGATTTCGGCTATGCGCTGCCCTCGACCGAAGCGGGCGCGGACCTGGAGCGGCTGGCCTTCCGTCCCAATGCGCGGATGGACGAAATCGCCGACACCAGCATCGACATGCGCGCAGGGCTTTATGTGCCTGCGGTGATTAAGGTGCGCAAAACGGTGCGCGGCGAGCTGTTGGGGATGCTGCGGCTTGCCAAAGGATCGATGGACAAGGAAATGTTCGACGCGCTGGTGAGCAAGGCGCTGCAACCCAATGACCTGTCCTCCATTGTGCGCAGCTCGATCCGCTTCGACGATGCAGCGGGGACCGCATTGCTGGAAGGCGAGGGGCTTTATACGGTGCAGGTGCAGTCCAAGGGGCCGCGCCGCATCTTGCCAATCGACACAATATTGGCCGACTTTAAGCCGGACGCGCCGCGCAACAAAACGGAGTGGAAGGATATTCCGTTCGCGCCGCCCAATATCGGTTATCGCCAGCGCATCACCCGCCTGTTGCTGCCCGCAGGTGGTAAGGGCTTTACGGTCGATAATGGCACCGCCCTTAACGAACAGCTTGCCGGATATAAATTTGCCCGCAGCGTCAAGAACGAGGCCGCCAGCGTGACGCTGGACGAAACCGTGCAGACGGTGGCGCTGGAGCAGCCTTATGACCGCTTCCTTGTCGATAAGGGCCGCATCGGCCAGATTAACGCGAGGCCGGTCGAGCTGGTCATTGCCGCCGATTATCCCGAAAGCTGGGCCGAACGCCGCGCGTTAAAGGATAGCGCCGCGCTCGCGCCGGTGGTTGCGGTTTATGATAGCTGGGTCGCCAAGGATAAGGACGACACCCACGCGCTCCAGAACCGTGCGAGTTTTTACGAAGGGGTGAAGGACTATAAAAAGGCCGAAGGCGACCTTGACCGGTTGATCGCGCTGGAGCCGAGTGCGGACCATTATTCGTGGCGCTCTTATTTGCGCATGTTCCGCGATTTGAAGGCAGCCGAGCCCGATGCGCGCAAGGCATTGGAACTGGATCCGGGGCATTTGCAGGCGACCGGCAATCTGGTTGAAATATTGGTGCGCGCCGGAAAATTCGACGCGATCCCCGCAGTGCTTGACCATTGGGAGGCCAATGGCGCGCCGGAAATCGACCTGACGCTTGCCCGCGCAATGCAGTTGGATGAAAGCGGCAAACCGGACGAGGCTTTGGCCATGCTCGACCGCCTCAACGAACAAAAGCCTGGCACGCCGGGCGTGTTGAACAGCCTGTGCTGGGTGAAGGGGCGTAATAATCTCGACCTGCCGGGCGCGCTCAAACAATGCACCAAGGCGATTGAACTGGCCGACAATCCTGTCGCCTTTCTCGATAGCCGCGGGCTGATTTATTACCGGATGCAGCGTTATGACGATGCGGTGGCAGATTATGATGCGGCGCTGCGCATCGATAATAGTCTGGCTGTAAGCTATGTCATGCGCGGCCTTGCCAAGCGCGGACTGGGGCAGGAGGCGGCGGCGGCAGCCGATATTGCCACTGCGCGCGGACTTGATCCTTATGCGATTACCGAAGTGACGCGTATGGGCCTGAAGCCCTGAGCCGTTAAACCTGACGGGGCGGTTCCGATTTAACCGAACAGCCCCATCGCGGCTTGGGCGGCTTCAAGCTGGGGCTTGGCCAGTGTGCGCGCGCGGATGGCCCCTTGCTCCAAAGCGGCATCAATGGCGGCATGGTCCTGACGCAACGCATTATAGCGGTCGCGGATCGGGCGCAGGCTTTCGACCAGCACCTCGGCGAGTGCGGGCTTGAACGCGCCAAAGCCTTGGCCGGCAAAGCGCGCGCACACCGCATCGGGGTTTTCGTCGGTAAGGGCTGCATAAATGCCGACCAGATTGCGCGCTTCGGGGCGTGCGGCCAGTTCCGCATAGGTCGCAGGCAGAAATTCGGCGTCGCTTTTCGCCTTCTTCACCTTTTGCGCAATCGCGTCATCATCGTCCGACAGGTTGATGCGCGCCATGTCGCTGGGGTCCGATTTGGACATTTTCGCAGTGCCATCACGCAGCGACATAACCCGCGCGGCGGTCGCGCCGATTTTGGGTTCGGGCAAAGTGAACAGTTCGACGCCGAAATCCTGATTGAATTTGGTCGCAATATCGCGCGCCAGTTCGAGATGCTGTTTCTGGTCCTCGCCGACCGGCACATGGGTCGCATTATAAAGCAGCACATCGGCGGCCATCAGCACCGGATAGGTGTAAAGTCCGGCGGACGCGCCTTCGCGATTCTTGCCCGATTTTTCCTTGAACTGCGTCATGCGGTTGAGCCAGCCGATGCGCGCAACGCACATCAAAAGCCATGTCAGTTCGGTCGTTTCAGGAACGCGGGTCTGGTTGAACAGGATCGATTTGGCCGGATCAATCCCCGCCGCCATCAACGCAGCCGCCATGCCGCGCACATTGTCGCGCATTTCCTGCGGCGTCTGGAACAGGGTGATGGCGTGAAGATCGGCCAGAAAAAACAGACATTCCGCGCCTTGCTCGGCGGCTTCGTTCTGCATCGCGACCCATTGCCGGATCGCACCCAGATAATTGCCGAGGTGGAGATTGCCGGTGGGCTGGATGCCAGAAACGATACGCATGGGAAATGTCAGCTTTCTGATGGGGTGGACGGGGTTTCAGCGGGGGCCGCTGCAACGGGCTTGCGCCTGAACGACGCTTTAAGCTCGCCGGGCGTATAAGCGCGGAAAAGGAAAGTCGCTAGAGCATAAACCAGCGCCCCGCCGCCGCACAATAAGCCGAGGACCGCGACACGCTGCATCAGGCTACCGCTCACATAGGGAATGAACCACGGATTCATGAACCATAGCGCCGCGCCCATCGCGGTGGCCGCGAGCAGGATGCGCCAGGCTTTGCCGGTAAAACGCGCGTCGAAGCGGAATTGCCCGCGTTTGTGGAGGACCGCATAAACCAACAACACATTGACCCAAGCAGCAATGGCGGTGGAAATCGCAATGCTGACCACGCCTTGCTCCAGATAAAGGATGAAGAACAGGTTGAGGCCAAGATTGACGAGCATCGAGGCGACCGCGAGCCGCACCGGCGTCTTGGTATCCTGCCGCGCATAAAAGCCCGGCGTCAGCACTTTGATTAGCACATAGGCCGGAACGCCGAACGAGAAAGCCGAGAGCACCGCGGCGGTGCCTCTTGTGTCTTTCGCCAAAAATTCGCCATGTTCAAACACGCCGCGCACAATCGGAAAGGCCGAAATGACGAGCGCGACGGCGGCGGGCAGGGCGAGAAACAGCGCGAGTTCCATCGCGCGGTTCTGCGTGTGGATCGCCACTTCCTCATTGCCCGACCCGATTTGCCGCGACAAGGTGGGGAGGATGGCGGTGCCGACACCGATGCCGATCAGCCCCAACGGCAACTGGTTCAGCCGGTCGGCATAATAAAGATAGCTGATCGCGCCTTCCTGCAAATAGCGTGCGGCAAGCGCGGTCGAGATAAACAGGTTGAACTGGATCGCGCCTTGGCCGACCGCTGCCGGGCCGATGAGCCATAACATCTGTTTGACCTTGGGCGTCAGGCGCGGCAGCCGCAGGCGGATTTTAACGCCCGCCTTGCGGCACGACCACCACAGCCAAGCCAGTTGCAAGACGCCCGACACGGTGACGGCAATCGCTTGCGTGCGCGCGGTTTCGGCTTGGCTGTCGCCCCGGAAAAAGAGGAGCGCGATAATCATGCAGATATTCAAGAGGATAGGCGCAGCGGCATTGACCCAGAAACGGTTCAAACTGTTCAAAATCCCGCCCAACAAACTCACCACCGATATGAGCGCGAGATAGGGGAAGGTAATCATCGTATATTGGGTCGCGAGCGCGAATTTTTCGGGGCCGCCATCGGGAAAACCGCCGGTCATCGCCCACACAATCTGCCCTGCAAAAATAATCATGATCGCGGTGAACAGGAGGAGGAAGGGGAGCAGCGCGGACAGGACTTGTCCGGCAAAGTCGATCGCTTTGGCAAGGCCGCTATCGGCCTCTTCGGCATCGCCTTCGCTGATCGTGCGGTTGAACATCGGCACGAACACGGCGGCAAATGCCCCTTCCGCGAACAAAGCGCGGAAGAGGTTGGGGAGGCGCCACGCAATCTGGAACGCATCGGACGCCATGCCTGCGCCGACATAGGTTGCCATCAACATATCGCGGGCAAGCCCCGCAAAGCGGCTGACCAAGGTCAGCCCGCCGATGGTTCCGGTTACTTTGAGCAGATTCATGCGCGCCCCCGCTTAATTATAAAAGACGGGGATGCGCGAATCAGGCGTCGCCAGCCGGTGCTTCTTCGCCCGCCGCTTGCCCTGCCTGCATCTGTTCCTGCTGCTGCACATACATGCTGGCAAAGTCGATGGGTTCAAGGAGCAAGGGTGCAAAACCGCCATCACGCACGGCATCGGCAATCACGCGGCGCGCGAACGGGAAGAGGATGCGCGGCGCTTCGGCCAGCATGAATGCCTGGATCTGGTCTTCGGGCACATTGCGCACCGCAAACAGGCCCGCATAGGACAGGTCGACGATGAACGCCTTGCCTTCGTCATGCGACGAGCTGATGTCGATTTTGAGGATCGATTCATGCACATCTTCGCCGACTTGCTGGGTGCCGATGTTGAACTGGATGTCGATTTGCGGCTGGCTGGTCCATTGATAGGTGACCGGCGCGTTCGGATTTTCGAACGACAAATCCTTCACATATTGCGAAATCAGGCCGATTTGCGGCGCAGTATCTTCGCCATTAGCCAGCGGAGCGTTGGTGTCGGGGAGTTCGTCGGCCATGATGCTATAACGTCTTTCTTCATCAAAATGGGCAGGTCAGTGCAATAGATTGCGATAGAGTGATGGGGCGATTATCAGGGGCAACCGGCTTGCACAATGAAAATGGCACCCGAACAGCGTAAAAAGAGATTATTAGCAGACAGTAGCGGCGTGGTCACCTTTTGCCCGCCTGTGGCTTACTATCCACAAGGTAGAAAATATTCACCGCGCAACAGCCGCTTTATGCCGAACTCGGTTTGAAACATTGCAACGCTTATCCTATGTAGGCGTTTAGACCAAAGCTTATGGTGCGCGCCGCGCGGCGTTGCGCTATGATGCGAAAAGACCCCAAGCGGCACTTTCCTTTTGCCGCTGACGAACGGACATAGTGATGGAAATGAACGGGACGATCATCATCTTGGCAGCGATTGCCGCGTTTTTGGGCTTCCGCCTTTATACGCTATTGGGCAAGCGCACCGGCCATGAGCAGGAGCCGATGATACCGCGCAGCGAACCGCGCCCCGAAAGCCGGACCGTGCCGCCGGTGTTGCGCCCCAACATCGAAGAAGAACTGCAATCGCCCAATAGCGGCTATATTCCGGCGGAACTTCTGTTCGAACCGCGCGCCGAAAAGGGCTTGCGCGAAATCATGCTCGCCGACCGCGATTTCAATGTCGGGCCGTTTATCGACGGCGCGAAAGCGGCCTATCGCATGATTTTGGAAGCTTATTGGTCGGGCGACCGCGCAACGCTGCGCAGCCTTGCCGATGACGATACTTATGCCGCCTTTGTCGAAGCGATTGAAGATCGCGAAGCGCGCGGCGAAACGCTCGACAACCGCTTGGTCACGATTGACCATGTGATTATCAAGGATGCGGATTTGCATCGCGGCCTTGCGCGCCTCACTGTGCGGATTGACGCTGATATTGCGGCGGTGACGCGCGATGCGGATGGCAATGTGCTGGCCGGATCGCTTACCGATGCGGTGGAAACCCACGATGTGTGGACCTTCTCGCGCAATCTTTCGAGCCACGATCCCAACTGGAAGCTTGACGAAACCGACGAGGCCTGATTCAGATTGTCGCCGGGCCGGCTGTGCAAGCCGGACGCGATGGAAAGGCGACGATGATGAGCAACGGGCTTTGGGTAAAGGGCGGCAAGCAGCATAAAGCTGTGCGCGATTATCGTGCGCGTATGGGCGCAGGTCTTGCGACCATTTTCCTGCTCGCTTCGTGTAGCACGGTCGTGCCGCCAGCGGGACCGCAACAGCCCAAGCCGCCGACCGCTCCGCTGCCGCTCACCGCGCGCGATGCCGGAGTGTTCCGCGCACAAAGTTTCGACGATCTCGGCATTTCCGCGCCCAGCGCCAATGCCGCGCTCAAAGCCTTCATCACCAGTTGCCCCGCCTTGCTCAGCCGCACCGATACCAGCGGGTTGACCGTCCAGAGCGACTGGAGCGCTTCTTGCGCCGCCGCGCGCAGTTTCACCGGTTCCGACGCGCGCTCATTCTTCCGCGACCAGATGACGCCGGTGCGTATCGGCGATGGCAAGGCCTTTGCCACCGGCTATTATATCCCCGAAATTAAGGGCGCGCGCACGCGCCAGCCGGGCTATGAAACGCCTATCTACAAGCTCCCGCCCGATCTCGTCCCCAAAGACACCGCCGCCGCGCGCGCGGAAGGCATTGACCTTACGCCATTCGGTTCGTCCGCGACCGGCACGAAATTGCGCGGGCGCTATGTCGATGGCCAATATCTTCCTTATTATACGCGCGGCGAAATTGTGAACGGGGCGCTGGCGAATAAGGGGCTGGAACTGGCCTGGGCTGCCGATCCGGTCGAGCTGTTTTTCCTTCATGTCCAAGGCTCCGGCAATTTGCGCCTGCCGGACGGGAGCGTGATGCGTATCGGCTATAATGGCGGCAACGGCCAACCTTATGTCGGCATCGGCAAGCTGCTCAAAGATCGCGGCGCGTTGGGGCCGGGGCAAACGTCGATGCAGGGCATTATGGATTATCTGCGCGCCGACCCTGCGCGCGGCGCTGCGGTGATGGACGAAAATCCCAGCTATATTTTCTTCCGCGAACTGGCGGGCGGTGCGGTCGGTGCGATCAACACCGAAGTGATTGGGCGGGTGACGGTTGCCGCCGACCCCAAATTCATTCCCTTGGGCGCGCCGGTATGGCTCGACCTTGACCGCAACGAAGCCGATGGCTTGTGGGTTGCGCAAGATACGGGCGGCGCGATCAAGGGCGCAAACCGCGTCGATACTTTCTGGGGCGCTGGCGAAGACGCGCGGCGGATTGCGGGCGGTATGTCGGGACGCGGGTCGGGACTGATTTTGTTGCCCAAGCCGGTCGCCGCGCGGCTTATTGCTGGCCGGTAGGGCGCGAAGTTGCGCGTCGATGAAGCCGCCCGCCAAGCCACCCTCCAAGTCCCCCATCACAGCGGGCCGCCGCCTCCAGCCTGACGAAAAGGCGTTGTGGAACCGCGTCGCGCAAACGGTGACGCCGCTCCCCAAGCGCGCGCCGACAGCCGTGGCAATCCAGCCCGCGCTCGCGCCGCCCCCTAAAGCCTCGCCGCTCCAGCCGCGCCGTATCGAGTCGATGACGCCGGAGGAATGGACGATTGGCAGCGCGCTGACGGGCGCGAAAAGCCGCAGCGCAAGCGGGCTGGTGTCGACCGGCCAAGCTCAGGCCCAGGCCCAGGCCCACGCCAACCGCTTGGCGCCGGGAGGGGCCACACTGGATGGCGGCTGGGATAAAGGCTTCCGGCGCGGCGCAATCCGCCCCGACCGCAGCATCGACTTGCACGGCTATACGGTCGATCAGGCCCATGCGCTGCTCGAGCGCGCGATCGCCGCCGCCTTGGCCGATGATGTGCGCGTGTTGCTGGTGGTGACGGGCAAGGAGCCAAAAGGCCAGCCGCGCCACGATCCCGCCTATCATCAGCCCGCCTATCTTCCGGACGCACCGCGCCGCCGCGGCATCATCCGCGCCTCGATCGCCGATTGGCTCGCCCATAGCCGCCACGCCACCATGATCGCCGCCGTCCGCAACGCGCATCCAAGGGATGGCGGGGCAGGGGCATTATATGTGGTGTTACGGCGGAAGCGGTGAGGGGAGGCGTCGACACATCTACATCCCTTGGCCTGCTTTCCGCTCTTTGCCATAGACGTAAACGCAAAAAAAGCGGCGGGGAAATGCCCCTGCCGCCTTTTTCATGGCGTTATTGTCCGGCCGGTGCGGTTCGGCGCCTTATTTCTTTTCAGCGGGCGCGGCTTCTGCCGGAGGAGCGGCAGCAGCGCCATCCTTGGCTTCGGGAGCCGCCGCATCGCCCTTGGCGTCGGCGGCAGGAGCTGCCTCACCGGCCTTGGCTTCGCCTTCAGCGGGTGCTGCCGCATCACTACCTTCTTCGGCAGGTGCATCAGCCGCCGGCAGCGGCTTGTTCGACCCTTGGGTGTTGAGCCATGCGATCAGGTTGGCGCGGTCTTTGGGATCGCCCAGACCTGCGAACGACATTTTGGTGCCTGCTGCGAATTTGTTCGGGCTCTTGAACCATTCGTCGAGCGCCGCGAAATCCCATGTGCCGCCCTTGGTCTTGAGCGCGTCCGAGAAAGCAAAGCCGCCACGGCCATGCGCGACCGGATCGCCGACAATCGCCCACAAATTGGGGCCAATGCCGTTAGCGCCGCCTTGATTGACGGTGTGGCACGCGGTGCATTTCTTGAACACCTGTTCGCCCGCCGCGACGTCGGCGCTGGCTAGCAAGGTGTTGAGCGAGGGACCGGCGGCTACATCGCCCGATGCTTCGCCGACGACAACATAGCCCGGCTTTTCCGGCGCTTCGGGATGGCCAGCCTGAAAATATTGGCTCGAAAGAAAGCCCAGCCCCAAAGCAACGATGCCTGCGCCCAGCGTCCAGCCAAAAATCGTATTGTTGCGAAGGTCCATACCCGTCCCTGTCCTTATCTTCTGCGGTATATCAATTTATATTCACGGTGGTGCGAGCGCAGCCCGACCCGATCGGACTCTTGCAACGCGCGCGTCATTTTGCTGACCCCTTAATGTGCAGCGACGCGGGAAGCAAGCTGTTCGGCGTGATTATTGGTGCTGTTTGCCGCTTGCCCTTGCCATTTGCTTCCGATAGGCGCGGCGACCATGGAAAGTTACAGTCAATCGGCGCAGGCCAGAGTGGATGAATTTGCCGCGCGTGCGGGCAAAAATCCGGCGAAAACCATCGCGTTCCAAGGCGCGCCGGGGGCCAATTCCCATTTGGCGCTCACGCAATATGACCCTGACGCGCTGCCGCTCCCCTGTTTTTCGTTCGAGGACGCGATCGATGCGGTGAAGGAAGGGACGGCGGCAAAGGCGCTTATCCCGATTGAAAACAGCCTGCATGGCCGCGTCGCCGACATCCATTTCCTCTTGCCGGAATCGGGCCTGTCGATTGTCGGCGAACATTTTCTGCGCATCCACCACTGCCTGATGAGCAAGGAAGCGGATCTGGCCAATATCACAGCCGTGATGAGCCACACCCAGGCCTTGGGGCAGATCCGCCACTGGACACGCGCCAAGGGCATCCAGCCGATCACCTATGCCGATACGGCGGGCGCGGCGGCTTATGTGGCCGATGCGGATAAGCCGGGCCTTGCGGCGGCGGCCCCGTCCATTGCAGCGGAGCTTTACGGGCTTAACCTGCTTGCCGAAAATATCGAGGATGCGGACAATAATACGACGCGCTTTGTCGCGCTCGCGCAAGACGCTTTGCCGCTCGGCAGTCTGGTGTCCGACGATGCGATGACCACACTCATCTTTGAGGTGCGCAACGTGCCAGCCGCGCTCTATAAGGCGCTGGGCGGGCTTGCCACCAACGGCATCAACATGACCAAGCTGGAAAGCTATGTCGATGGCAACAGCTTTGCCGCCGCGCAATTTTATATGGACATTATGGGCAGTCCCGGCGACCCGCGTGTGGACCGGGCGCTTGAAGAACTGGCATTCCACACCAAATGGGTAAGGCTGCTCGGCACCTATCCCAAAGGGCATGACCGGTTGTAAGTGCGCCAGCGCGTCCTTCGCGCACCGGCCTAAACCCTAACCGTTAGTCCTGAGCCTGTCGAAGGACGGTCGGGAGGGGGACGCATGGGCTGAAGGGCGTGCTTCGACAGGCTCAGCACTAGCGGTGCTATTGAGCGGTTATTTCGATGGAAAAGGACATTGCCATGACCAACCCCACTCGCACCGAAAGCGACAGTTTCGGCCCTATTGCGGTTCCGGCAGATGCTTATTGGGGCGCGCAGACCCAGCGGTCGATTGAAAATTTCCCGTTCGGGGCAGGCGAGCGGATGCCGGTTGAACTGATCCACGGGCTTGCGTTGGTCAAACAGGCCGCCGCGCGGGTCAACCGCCATCACGGGCTTGCCGCCGACAAGGCCGACGCGATTGAACAGGCCGCCGCCGAAGTGGTCGCGGGCAAGCTGGACGATCAATTTCCGCTGGTCATCTGGCAGACCGGTTCCGGCACCCAATCGAACATGAATGTGAACGAGGTGATTGCGGGCCGCGCCAATGAAATCCTCACCGGCACGCGCGGCGGCAAGGCGCCGGTCCATCCCAATGATGATGTGAATAAGAGCCAATCGTCGAATGACAGTTTTCCGACCGCGATGCACATAGCGGCGGTCCGCGGCGCGCAGGACCGGCTCTTCCCCGCGCTAGACCGGCTGATGGCGGCGTTGCTCGCCAAGGTCGAAGCGTGGGACACTATCGTCAAAATCGGGCGAACCCATTTGCAGGACGCGACCCCGCTCACTTTGGGACAGGAATTTTCGGGCTATTATGCGCAGTTGAGCCTTGCGCGCACCCGGCTATTGCCGCTGGTCGAAAAGGGCCTCACCCGATTGGCCCAAGGCGGCACCGCGGTCGGCACCGGCCTCAACGCGCCGCCGGGATTTGGCGAGGCCTTTGCCGCCGAAGTCGCGGCGCTCACCGGCCATGCGTTCGAAACCGCCCCGAATAAATTCGAAGCTTTGGCGAGCCACGACACGCTCGTCGATTTTTCGGGCAGGCTCAACACACTCGCGGTGGCGCTCACCAAGATTGGCAATGACATAAGGTTGTTGGGGTCGGGGCCACGGTGCGGGCTTGGCGAGCTGCATTTGCCCGAAAATGAACCGGGCAGCTCGATAATGCCGGGCAAGGTCAACCCGACCCAGGCCGAAAGCCTCACGATGGTCGCGGGGCAAGTCATCGGGAATCATATGGCGATTACGGTCGGCGGGATGCAGGGGCATCTGGAGCTTAATGTGTTCAAGCCGTTGATCGGCGCGAACATCGTCCGCTCGATCAATTTGCTCGCCCACGCGATGGAAAATTTCGCCGCCCATTGCGTCGAGGGCATGGAAGCAGACGAAGCGCGCATCGCGGAATTACTCAACCGCTCGTTGATGCTGGTGACAGCTCTGGCTCCTGAGATCGGTTATGACAATGCCGCAAAAATTGCCAAATATGCCCATGAAAAAGGGCTGACCTTGAAGCAAGCGGGGTTGGAATTGGGCCTGATTGATGAAGCGACGTTCGACCGCGTGGTCAAGCCGGACCAGATGTTGGGGCGGTAATTATCTTCCCCTCTCCCCCTGTGGGCGTGAGGGTGTTTGGGGTCGAAATTGCCCCCGGCAATTTCTAAACCATGCGGGGCATGGTTTACCCCAAAAACCATCACGGGTTGCGCAGACTTGCGAGCTTGCTCGCTAGTCGTAGCTGGGTGAGGGGTAAGCGGTCGTTTACGACCGCGCGAGGCGGAGCCTCGCTTTCACCCTCATCCAACTGCGCCTAATTCGCTACGCTCATAAGGCTCCATATCCTTCTCCCATCAAGGGAGAAGGGAAAGGTTAGTGCGCCTTGCCCCAAGACGGCCCCGTCCCAATCTCGACGCCCAGCGGCACGGTGAGTTTCACCGCCGGTTCCGCAGCGCCTTCCATCACCGAACGGATAACCTTGCTCGCCGCTTCCACATCACCTTCGGGTAATTCGAACACCAGTTCGTCATGCACCTGAAGCAGCATCTTCACATCGGCTAGCCCCGCCTCCAGCAAGGCCGGTCCCATGCGGGTCATCGCGCGTTTGATGATGTCGGCGCTGGTGCCCTGGATCGGGGCGTTGATCGCCGCGCGTTCGGAGCCTGCGCGCTCATTCTGGTTCTTGGCATTTAACCGCGGAAAGTGGGTTTTGCGCCCGAATAATGTCTCCGTATAGCCCTTCTCACGCGCCGATTCCAACGTCATCGCGATATAGTTGCTGATGCCGGGGAAGCGTTCGAAATAACGGTTGATCATGTCCTGCGCTTCATCCGGAGTGATCTCCAGCCGCCCGGCCAGCCCCCAGCGCGAAATACCATAGAGGATCGAGAAATTGATCGTCTTGGCGCGTCCGCGCGTGTCGCGATTAACCTCGCCGAACAGTTCCTGCGCGGTGGTCGCGTGAATATCCTCGCCATCCAGGAACGCCTGACGCAGCGCAGGCACATCGGCCATATGCGCGGCCAAGCGCAGCTCGATCTGGCTATAGTCGGCGGCGAGCAGCACATGGCCGGGGCTCGCAATAAACGCATCGCGCAATTGCCGCCCGACTTCGGTGCGGATCGGGATATTCTGCAAATTGGGATCGTTCGACGACAAACGCCCGGTCTGCGCGCCGGTGAGACTGTAGCTCGTATGCACGCGCCCCGTTTTGGGGTTCACCTGTGTTTGCAGCGCATCGGTATAGGTGGATTTGAGCTTGGTAAGCTGCCGCCATTCCAAAATTTTGCGGGCAATCGGGACGCCATCCTTGGCGAGCCGTTCGAGTTCGGTCACATCGGTGGAGTAAATGCCCGACTTGCCCTTGCGTCCGCCTTTCAACCCCATTTTGTCGAACAATATTTCGCCAAGCTGCTTGGGGCTGCCGATGTTGAAAGGCTGGCCCGCAAGGTCATGAATTTCGCCTTCCAGCTTCATCGCTTCTTCGGCAAATTCACCCGACAATTTTTTGAGATAAGCGACATCGACCAAAATCCCCTGTTGCTCCATCGCGGAAATCACCGGAACGAGCGGGCGGTCGACCATTTCATAAACACGCGTCGCCCCTTCTTGCGGCAGGCGATGCTTGAACAAGCGCCACAAGCGCCAGGTCACTTCGGCATCTTCGGCTGCATAGCCAAGCGCGATGTCGAGCGGGACTTCGCTAAAGCTAATCTGCTTTTTCCCCGTGCCGCACACATCCTTATAGGCGATACATTCATGGCCGAGATGGAGTTTCGCCAGATCATCCATGCCATGATTATGCTGACCCGAATCAAGGTCGAAACTCATGACGATACTGTCATCAAGCGGCGCAAGGCTGCCAAAGCCGTGGCGCTCCAATATGGTCAGATCATATTTGCCATTATGCGCGACCTTGAGGATGGTTTCATCCGCGAACATAGGCGCAAGGATGCGGCGCGCATCGTCGAAACTTAGCTGTTCGGGCCGCTCGGCAAACATATCGCTGCTGCTCTTATGGTCGAGCGGGATATAGCAAGCGCGCCCTGCGCCGGTCGACAGCGAAATCCCGCACAGGTCGGCGCTGGTTGCATCAAGCCCGCTGGTTTCGGTGTCGAACGCGACCACGCCCAACCGCTTGGCCTCCGCCACCCATTTTTCAAGCGCGGCGTCGGTGACGACAAGTTCATAAAGGCTGCGATCAATCGGCGGCAGTTCGGGGAGCGTTGCGGGCGCGATGGTGGAGGCAGGCGCGCCCTTTTGCGGCGCGGATTGCCCCGCAATCGCGGCGGCAAATTCGCGGGAGGCAAGCGAGGATCCGCTCGACGCCGGCCCACCCAATTTGGACAACAGCGATTTGAAACCATGAAGCTCCAAAAATGCCTGCAACGGTTCGGTCGGGATGCCGTCCAAGTCGAAACTTTCCAGCGTGGCGGGGAGCGGATCGACATTGCATTCGAGTTCCACCAGCTTGCGCGACAGTTCCGCCATCGCGCGATGTTCAATAAGGTTATCGCGCATTTTGGATGGCTTCATATCGGGCGCGGCGTCAAGGATCGCCTGCAAACTGCCATATTCGAGCATCAGCTTGGTGGCAGTTTTAGGGCCGATGCCGGGGACGCCGGGGACGTTATCGACGCTATCGCCCATCAGCGCGAGCACATCGCCGACCTTTTCCGGCCCGACGCCGAATTTTTCGATCACCGCCTCGCGTCCCAGCCGCACATTTTTCATTGTGTCGAGCATGTCGACGCGCCCATCGCCGGAGGCCAAAGGCTCCTCGATGAGCTGCATTAAATCCTTGTCGGCACTGACGATGGTAACATCAAAGCCTTGCGCGAGCGCGGCCTTGGTATAGCAAGCGATAAGATCGTCCGCTTCATAGCCCGGCAATTCGATGCACGGCACCGAAAAGGCACGCGTTGCATCGCGGATCATCGGAAATTGCGGCTTTAAATCCTCCGGCGGTTCGGGACGATTGGCCTTATATTGGTCATACATTTCGTTGCGGAAACTGCCGCCGGGCGGGTCAAGAATCACCGCCAAATGGGTCGGTCCATCGGCTTTATCGAGCGCATCGACAAGCTTCCACAGCATCGTCGTATAGCCATAAACCGCCCCCACCGGCTCGCCCCTGATATTGGTGAGCGGCGGCAACCGGTGATAGGCCCGGAAAATATAAGAGGAGCCGTCAACGAGATAGAGATGATTCTTTTGAGCCATAAGGGCAGGCTATAGCAGGATGGTAAGCGATGCGAAGGGGGCGCATCTCCAAGCTTGTCTTGAGTCAGGCAAACAAAAATCCTCCCCGAGCTTGCTCGGGGAGGGGGACCGTTCGCCGCAGGCGAATGGTGGAGGGGTGAAAGCGATTGCGTTCGCAATCGCGCGAGGCTTTGCCTCGCATAACCCCTCCGTCACGCGCTACGCGCGCGCCACCTCCCCAAGACAAGCTTGGGGAGGAACTTGTTTTCAAAAACAATAAGCAATTGCCCCGCTCAGCCAAATGGGGAGCGCTTCATCATCCCACAAATAAAGCCCCACGACCGCCGCCACGATGAATATCGCGCCCATCACAAAATGCACGGCATTGCGGCGTAGAAAGCTCATGGTACGCCCGCCTGTTGCAAACGCGCAACCGGTCTGTCGTTAATCGGTATGTTGACGATCATCCCCAACACACCCAGCGCGATCGAGGCGATCCATACGCTGTCATAATTGCCATAAAGGTCGAACATATAGCCCGCCGCCCATGCGCCGAAAAAGCTGCCGAGCTGATGGCTTAAAAAGACGATGCCATAGAGGGTGGAAAGGTACCGGATACCGAACATCTGCCCGACCAATCCGCTGGTCAAAGGCACGGTGCCAAGCCACAAAAAGCCCATCGTGGCGGCAAAGGCGAGCGCGCTCATTTTGGTGAGCGGGAGTAGCAGGAATAGCGCAATCACTACCGCGCGACCGCCATAGATGAAGGAGAGCAAATGCTTCTTGCTGCGCTTGTCGCCGCCGACCCCGAAGATATAGCTGCCAAAAATATTGAACAGGCCAATGAGCGCGAGCGCCGACGCGCCGATGCCGAGGCCCAACCCCTTATCGTCTAGATAGGCAGGGAAGTGGGTCGCGATGAAGGCGACATGGAAGCCGCACACGAAAAAACCGATATTCAAAAGCCAATAGCCGCGATGGGTGCTGGCTTCGCGCAGGGCTTCGGGGAGCGATTGGACGGGGCCGTGCGTGGCGGCATCATGCGCGGCGGGCTTTCCGGCGACGCCCAATGCCAGCGGAAGGCACAGCGCCACCAGTGCGGCGAGGAGATAGAGGGCTTCGACATAACCAAAAGCGGCAAGTAGTTTTTGCGCGACCGGCACGACCAGAAACTGGCCGAGCGAGCCGCCTGCGGTGACAATCCCGAACGCAAGGCTGCGCTTTTCAGGCGGCACCACGCGCCCAACGGCCCCCAACACCACCACAAAGGTTGTCGCCGACAAGGCCATGCCGACCAGCGCGCCGAGGCTGATATGGAGGCCCAGCGCAGTGGTCGCGAGCGCCGCTCCCGCTAAACCCGCCGCATAAACCACCGTGCCTACCGCGACCACGCGGCCCGCGCCATGTTTGTCGGCAGCGGCCCCGACGAATGGCTGGACCAGCCCGAACAGCAAATTCTGGATCGCCAGCGCCAGCCCGAAACTCGCGCGGCTAATGTCGAGCGCGGCGCTCATCTGCGGCAAGAACAAGCCAAACCCCTGCCGCACCCCCATCGCAAGGGTGACGATAATCGCAGCGCAGGCAATGACGATCCAGGGGCGTTTCATGGGAGGAGGTTTAGGCTGAAAGCAAAGACTTGGGGAGAGGGTAAAAGCTGCTCAAACTTCCGCAGCCGCCAGCACCATCGCGCGCAGTTCGGCCATGCCATAGCCGGTCTCGCTTGACGTCGAGAGGATGTCGGGGTGCGCCGCGGGCCTTGTTTTGGCTTCGGCGGCGGTGCGTTCGAGGACGGCGGCGAGTTCGGTCGGCTTGATCTTGTCGGCCTTGGTCAGCACCAGATTATAGACGACGGCGGCTTCATCGAGCATCTTCATAATGTCGCGGTCGACATCCTTGATGCCGTGGCGGCTGTCGATGAGGACGAGGACGCGCTTTAAAACCTGACGCCCGCGCAGATAATCATTGACCAGAAACCGCCATTTTTTGACCAGCTCCTTGGGCGCTTTGGCAAAGCCGTAGCCTGGCATATCGCACAAGCGGAATGCAGGCGGTTCGCCCACGTCAAAGAAGTTCAACTCTTGCGTGCGGCCCGGCGTGTTTGATGTGCGCGCCAAGCCATTGCGGTTGGTAAGCGCGTTCAGCAGCGAACTTTTGCCGACATTGGAACGCCCCGCAAAGGCGACTTCCGGCACCGACGGGTCGGGCAGAAATTGCAGCGCGGGCGCGGATTTCAGAAAGGCGACCGGACCCGCAAACAGCTTGCGGGCCCGTTCGATTGTTTCTGCATCCGGCCCATTTAGGTCAGGGTGGAGATCGTCACTCACTTCGCTTCCTTCGGCCCTTCATGGGTCACCAATTTGGTGAGCGGCTCTTTAAGCTGCGGATATTTATTATAGAGCAGCTTTTGCTGGGCGATGGTGAGGATGTTCGAGGTGATCCAGTAGAGCAGCAAGCCTGCCGCAAACGGGGCCATTACGAACATCATGATCCACGGCATGATCGAGAACATCTGTTGCTGGATCGGATCAGCTTGAGGCGGATTGAGGCGGAACTGGAGCCACATGGTAAAGCCGAGCAACAGCGCCAGCACACCGATGCCGAGGAAGGCAGGCGGGGTGAAATTGAGCAGGCCGAACAGGTTCAGGATATGCAACGGATCGGGCGCGGACAAATCCTTGATCCAGCCGATGAACGGTTGATGCCGCATTTCAATCGACAGCATCAGCACCTTATAGAGCGCATAGAAAACCGGGATTTGCAGCAGGATGGGCATACAGCCCGCGAACGGATTAATCTTCTCTTCCTTATATAGCGCCATCATCTCTTGCTGGAGACGCGGTTTGTCGTCCTTATATTTTTCCTGAAGCTGTTTCATCTTCGGCTGGACGATGCGCATATGCGCCATCGAATGGAATTGCTTTTGCGCAATCGGGAACATCAACCCGCGCACTAGGAAGGTCAGCAGGATGATCGCCAGACCGAAATTACCGACAAGGCCGACCAGCCAGATCAGCACTTTATAAATCGGCTTTTCAAAGAACCAGAACCAGCCCCAGGTGATCGAATAGTCGATCATAGGGATGAATTTGGAATAATTTTCGAGCGTGCGGGTTTCCTTGGCCCCGGCAAAGATCATGCTTTGCGAGGTCGCCATTTTGCCCGGTGCGATGATGGTATCATTGCCCGCAAAATTGGCCTGATAAAGCTTCTTGCCGCCTAGCCCTTGGCTCGCACGAAATGCGCCGTTCACTTTGGCATTTTGCGCAGGAATAACGGCGGACAGCCAATATTTGTCGGTGAAGCCGAGCCAGCCACCGGTCATGGTGCGACCAATGCCGTTCGCGCCTGCCGCATCGACATCATCGAAATTGACGTCATAATCGGCGGCACGGTCGAACACGCCCATCGGACCGACATGGATGGTCCAGCTATCGGGATCCTTGGGGATGCCAAGGCGGTTTACATAAGCATAAGGCGCAACCGACACCGCGCCGGCGCCGCTGTTCGACACTTTCTGGTCAACGGTGAACAGATATTTGTCGTCAACCTTAAGGTCGATCTGGAACAATTGGCCCTCGCCATTATTCCACGACAGGGTGATGGGCGATGCGGGCGTCAATGTGGTGCCGCTTGCGGTCCACACCGTATTGCTGTCGGGCAGCTTGATGCCCTGACCGGTCCAGCCCAACCCTGCAAAATGGGCATGGTCGGTGCCGCCGGGCGCAAACAGGCGCACATCGGGCGAATTTTTGTCGAGGGTTTCTTTATATTTGGTGAGGACCAGATCGTCGATGCGCGCGCCGGTGAGATTGAGCGAGCCTTTGAGCGTCGGCGTTTCGATGGCGACGCGCCCGCCCGGTGCGCCCGGCGTGGTGGCCAGCGCCTGCGCGAGCGGCACGGCTTTCTGCGCCGGTGCTTCTGCCGCTATGCCTGCGCCATTTTTGCCCGCGACTATTTTCCCGTCCACCGTCTTGGTCGCGGCAGGCTTGGGCGCAAGTTGCGGAAAGAATCGCGGCGCGAGAAATTGCCAGCCGAGCAGAATCGCTGCGGTCAGCACCAGCGCGAGCATGAGATTATTCTTGTCGTCCTTCACCAGGATATATCCCTTGTTTTACGGCCCTTACAGTGCGGCCCCTATAATCCGGCTCGCCTATAGGCAGCGGGTCGGTTAATTATCTAATCATGTCACGGGACCGGGTCATACCCGTGGCCCCCCCATGGATGGCAGCGCAATATCCGTTTTGTGCCCAACCAGCCACCCTTTAACGCCCCATATTTTTGCACCGCCTCGATCATATATTGCGAACAGCTTGGCGCATAACGGCAGGATGGTGGCAAGATACGCGACGGACCCCATTGCCAGCCGCGCGCAACCAGCACAACAAGTAAGGCGAGCGGGTTACGGTTCAAGGTCGCGCCGCCCGTTTTAACGCATTTTTCAAATCCCGGCGCATCGCGTCAAAATCGCGTTCAACCGCGCTATGACGGCCGATAAACACATGGTCGGCGCCCGCGATACCATAAACCGGCAGCAATTCGGCGGCGAGCGCGCGATAGCGGCGCTTCATCCGGTTGCGCACCACCGCATTGCCGATCTTCTTGGTAACGGTAAGCCCCAAGCCGATGGCGGCATCACCATCCGTGCGGTCATGGACAATCAGCAGCACCGAAGGGCAGGGAAAGCGCGCGCCTTTATTGGCGGCAAGAAATTCGCGCCGCGCGCGCATGGTGCGAATCGGCAAAGCGGGACGTGCATCGGCAGGCCCCGCTTTGTCATATTGGGTGGAGGTCACTCCGCCGGAAAGGGCGGGCGCGGTCATGGATTGCTATCTACGACAGGCGTGAGCAATCGCGCGTAAAATTACGCGGACAGAACCTTGCGGCCACGGGCGCGGCGCGCGCGGATAACCTTGCGGCCACCGGGGGTTGCCATGCGGGTGCGGAAACCGTGACGGCGCGCACGCACGAGATTGCTGGGTTGGAAAGTGCGCTTCATCGCGATCGTCCTTAAATAATATCGTAAAAAAAGTGAAAGGCCGCGCACCCAACCGGGTCATGCGGCCGCCATGGGAGGCGCGATTAGGCAGATTCTTTGTAAAAGTCAACAGGGACTGGCGCAGAAAGGGCAGGAAAAGGGGTAGGGAAGGGACGGGGCACGAGGCGGGGATTCTTCTCCCTTGATGGGAGAAGGATGCGAAGACTTGGCAGCGTGCTGCCTAGTCGTAGCTGGATGAGGGTGACCTCTCCACAATCACACCGGCAAGCCGCTCCAGCGCAGCCCCCCGCTTATCCCGATATTCGTTATTCCAGAAGCAAATGATTTTATAACCTTGCGGTCCTACCCGCCATCCTGTTGCTGTTTGGCAAGCTCGGTGCGGCGCTTATAGCTTTCGCGGCGCAAGCCCCAGTCGGTCCATTCGCCATGTTTGGGCCAGCGGCGCTTGAACGCGACATAGCGTTTCTTGGCCCAGCGCGAATTTTGCAGCACCAGCGCCAAGCCCAGCGCGAACACCACCAAGCCGCCGGGGCCGGGGATGACGCCGACCAAGGGCGCGGTGATAATCAGCAAAATACCGACGGCAAACAGGCACAATCTTACCGTGCTGTTTTGCCGCCAGCGATGATAATGTGCCATCATAATAGTGAAAGTGGGACAGGTAGGGCGGCTTGACAAGGGAGGGGCAGCGAGGTGCTTGAAATTTCATCTCGACTCCGGGGCGGACCGGCGTGTAGGAAGGGAGAACAAATAGGGAATGAGGATGCGCGGCGCCTTGGCCGCAAAGGGGGCTTGTCTGGTCGCACTGGTTCAAACCGTCGCTTATCTTGGCCTTGAAGCGCGCAGCGTCGAGGTGCAGTGCCAGCTTACGCCCGGTATGCCCTCGTTCAGCGTGGTCGGCCTTGGCGACAAAGCGGTGGGCGAAAGCCGCGAGCGGGTGCGCGGCGCGATTGCGGCGCTGGGGTTAAGCTTTCCGCCCAAGCGGGTGACGGTCAACCTGTCGCCTGCGGACCTGCCCAAGGAAGGCTCTCATTATGACCTGCCGATTGCGCTCGCCTTGCTCGGCGCGATGGGGGTGATGGATGCCGAAGCGTTGCGCCATTATATTTTCGTCGGAGAATTGGGGCTGGACGGGCGGATTGCGCCCTCGCCCGGCGTATTGCTCGCCGCGCTCCATGCGGGCGCGCAGGAGATGGGGCTGGTCTGTCCGCTCGCCCAAGGCGCGGAAGCTGCATGGGCGGGTGAGGTCGAAGTGATTGCCGCGCCGGACCTGCTCGCGCTCCTCAACCATTTTCGCGGCACGACGCGCCTGCCTCCGCCTCAGCCGGGGCAGATGGAAGAGCCGGTCCATGCGACCGACCTTGTGCAGGTCAAAGGGCAGGAGGTCGCCAAGCGCGCGCTCGAAATCGCGGCGGCGGGCGGGCATAATCTGCTGATGTGCGGGCCGCCGGGCGCGGGCAAAAGTTTGATGGCGTCCTGCCTTCCCGGCATCCTCCCCGATCTGACACCCGCCGAGGCGCTCGAAGTGTCGATGGTTGCGAGCGTCGCCGGGACATTGGACGGCGGGCGGCTGGTGCGCACCCGTCCGTTCCGCAGCCCGCATCATAGCGCCTCGATGCCCGCACTGGTCGGCGGCGGCTTGCGGGTCAAGCCGGGCGAGGTGAGTTTGGCGCATCTCGGTGTGTTATTCCTCGACGAACTGCCGGAATTCCAGCGCACCGTCCTCGATAGCCTGCGCCAACCGCTCGAAACCGGTGAGATAAGTGTGGCGCGTGCCAACAGCCACGTCACTTTCCCCGCGCGGGTGCAGCTTATCGCCGCGATGAACCCGTGCCGCTGCGGGCATTTGGGCGATCCGGCGCTTGGCTGTTCGCGCGCGCCGCGTTGTGCTGCGGATTATCAGGCCAAAGTATCGGGGCCGATGCTCGACCGCATTGACCTGCATGTCGAGGTCGAAGCCGTTACCGCTGCCGATCTGGTCATGCCGCCGCCCGCTGAAGGCTCGGCTGAAGTGCGCGCCCGCGTGGTCGCGGCCCGCGCGCGGCAAACCGCCCGCTATGGCCCGGACGGTCCGCGCACCAATGCGGAATGTGACGGCAAATGGCTCGACACCCATGCCATGCCCGACGAGGCCGGACGCCAATTATTGGCCCAAGCCGCCGAAGCCATGCGCCTCTCCGCGCGCGGCTATACAAGGATTTTGCGGGTATCCCGCACGATTGCGGACTTGGCAGGCGCGGATATAGTAAGCCGCGTCCATGTCGCCGAGGCACTGAGTTATAGGAGGCAAGCGCCACGGAATTGACCGGGGGGAAGGGAAGAAGGCCGATGCGCTTTACTCCACCCTCCCAATCTCTACCCTATTTTCCTCATATTACTCACCATTCACTCCCTCCAGCCGTTCGCCCTGAGTGGCAGCTTGGCCGCAGGACAAGCTGGTGTATCGAAGGGCCGGGGTGACGGAAGCTGTGCTTGCTCACACTTGGCGCTATTCGACTATCCTTCGATACGGCCCTTGCGGGCCTACTCAGGACGAACGGAAAGGGGTAAATCATACCAACGTCCCTCACGGAAAGGGTAACGCACCCGACCGTACACCTTGGCGCAGCGCAAGCAGCACACACATCAACCGCATGGGACGCGATGCCCCTCCATCACCCCGCGATGCTATGGTCCATATTATCCGTTACCAGATGCAGGTCCGTCGCTTTGTCGCGCTGGGTGAAGCGGCCATCGACCTGGGCGCCGGGTTCGATGGTGAGATTGTCATAGCTCACATCGCCGGTAATGCGCACGCTGCGTTCGACGACCAGCAGCTTGGCGTTGATCGAGCCTTCAACCCGTCCCGCAAGCCGCGCGCTTTCGGCGGTAATCGCGCCCGTGATGCGGCTGCCTTCGCCCTGCACCAGCGCGGCGCAGGTGAGGTCGCCTTCGACCTGCCCGTCAACATGGAGGTCCACCGATGCGGCGATATTGCCGGTAATGACAACATCCGAACCGATGATCGAAAATGTGGTGTTGCGCCCCCCTGTGGCCATTCTAGAAGGGGGAGCCGTCTCTTCGTCTGTGAATTTGCCCCGCGAGAACATCCGTATCTGCCTCCAAAAATCTGCGAGGGTCCAACGCCTCGCCGTTAAGACGGACTTCAAAATGGAGATGCGAGCCGGTCGACCGTCCGGTCGAGCCCATGCGCGCGATTTTCTGTCCGGCCGATACTTTCGCGCCCACGCGCGTGTCGAAACCGGAAAGGTGGGCATAGCGCGTCATAAAGCCGCTGCCATGATCGACCTCGACGACATTGCCATAGCCCGACTTTTGCCCGACAAAGCTCACCACGCCGGGGGCCGAGGCCATAATCGGCGATCCGATGGGGCCGGGGAAATCAAGGCCGGAGTGCATCGCGCCTGCGCCGGTAAACGGATCGCTGCGATAACCATAGCTGGACGACGTCATCATGACGACCGAGGGCTGGCCCGAGGGAAGCGCCACCAACGCCTGTTCAAGCGATGCCATATGGTTGAACAGGCTGTTGAGCTTCAACATCACAGGATCTTTGATTTTTTTGATGAGGCGCGATTCCGGCAAAGGCAGGAACGGACCACCCATGCCTTGACGCGCATTGGCGGCAAGCACGGCGGGATTGATCCCAAGGTCGCGAATAGCCGCTTCGGCGCGCGCAGTGCGGTCGGTCGCAAGGCTCAGCAATTGTGCCGCAAGTGCATCCTGTCGCATGCGGATGGCATCAAGCGCTGCCAGTTCTTTCGCGATGTCGGGCGTCCCGCCCTTAATCTGGTTGGCCGCAGCGGGCTTGATAGCAGGTGTTGCTTCGGGCGATGGCGGGGCATCGGGCGCAACATGGGTGCTCATCAACGCTTCGAGATATTTTTGGCGGGCTTCAAGCTCGGCTGCCGTGCTTTCCACACGGTCGCGATAGGCTTCGACTTTGCTTTCGGAGCGCGCAACGGCGACTTCCTTGGCCGCGAGTTCCGTGCGTTCATTTGCTGTCAAAACATGACTGGTGAACATGAAGCCGGTGAAACCGACCCATCCAACGACAAGCGCCGCAGCCGAGATGGCCGCGGTGCGCTGAGCTTTTGCAGTAATTTTCAGGAACTTCACATGGCCTTCTGTGCGAAGGAACAGCTCACGATCCTGAAACAGGGAGGCCAGCCGCTGTTGCAGCGCTTCCCGTTTTCCTGAATTTTTCACGTGTTTACGACCCCGTGCTCTTATTGGCTCTGAATTTGATTGGGGCGCCTGTAACAGGAAGGGGACCGGAATCCGAATCATAGCCTCCGGACTCGTGACGAGTCGAAAGCGGTTTGCGGCCAGTTGAAGAAACTCATGCCTTTTGCGCATGAACCGAAAATGAACAGAATATCGTTCACGACATAATTACCATTTGCTGATAGCATAGTCTTTGCGATGGAAATCAAATAAAATCAGAAAGTTAGCCTTATGGCGGTAACCGATTCGCAAAGTGATTCGCAGGACGGTAAATCAAATTTTACAAATGAAAACACAGGTTTCGCACCACAAAATGGTGCCAAAACCAGTGCGGAAACCGGTGCGGAAATCTCGCCGGTAAAGCCGCCGTCGGGCTGGAGTCCTGTGGTCGGCTGGCTGGGTGTTGCCGGTTTGCTGGTCTGGGTTACCATCGCGCGCCTCTATGGCATGGATGGCCGCTATTCGGCGCTGACCTGTGTGTTGGCGGCGGGGATACCGATGGTCGCTTGGTCCGTCTTTGTCGACAAGGTCCACCGCAATCCGACCACCGGCATTGATTGGGACGGCCCGCCACGCGCCTTTGCCGACATCAAAAGCATCAGCTTCACCAAAATAGCGGGGCTGTGGGCGACTTGGGCGATTATCGCCTTCGTTTATTGCATCGCGCGCTGGTATTGGCGCGGCGATTATGTGTTTGCGATGGATGTGCTGATGGGCTGGATGCCCTTCATCGCGCTTATCACCATCCCTTATGTAATCTGGCTCGACCGGCGACTGCGCGAACCCAAGGACGGCGCTTATGCGTTCGGCGCATGGTTGCTCGGGCGCAAAGACGCCGATCGCGAAGAAATTTACCGCCACTGGCGCGCTTGGGGCGTCAAAGGCTTTTTCATCGCGTTCATGCTCTCGATTGTGCCGGGCAATTTTGCAGGCATCATCAATATGCCGCTCGATCAAATCGAAGGCGATCCGGTGCGGATCAGCATGGCGCTCATCAACCTCATGTTCCTGTTCGACGTGCATGTCGCGATGGTCGGCTATTTGCTGACGATGAAGCCGCTGGATTCCCACATCCGTTCGGCCAATCCCTTCCTTGCCGGATGGGTGGCCGCATTAATCTGTTATCCGCCCTTTGTGATGATGGGCGAAGGCAGCATCCTTGATTATCGCCATGCCACCTATGGTGATGGTAGCTGGGCGCAATGGATGGCGGGGCAGCCGGTGCTGCTCGCTGTTTATGGCGGCATATTGATATTTTTGACCGCCATTTATGCATGGGCGACGATTGCGTTCGGCCTGCGCTTTTCCAACCTCACCCATCGCGGGGTGCTGACCGACGGGCCTTATGCCTATGTCCGGCACCCGGCCTATATTTCCAAGAATAGCTTCTGGTGGCTCGCGACCTTGCCCTTCTTTGTGACCAACGGGAATATGGTCGATATGGTGCGCAACACGGTGATGCTGGCGCTGGTGAGCGGCGTTTATTATTGGCGCGCCAAGACCGAAGAAAAGCATCTACTCGCCGACCCTGCCTATGTGGCGTATTGGAACTGGGCGGAACGCTATGCGCCGGTGACCAAGGCACTCAACCGCCTGTTCCGCAAGACACCGAGGACCGCGGTGTTGCGGACGGAAGGCCCGCCTGCGTTGTAATATACCCTCACCGTAATATATCCTCACCGTCATTGCGAGGAGCGCAGCGACGAAGCAATCCAGAGACTTTCAGCGCAAGGTGCCTCACCATACCGGTGTGTGGCTTGGCTCTGGATTGCCGCGCGCCTGTCGGCGCTCGCAATGACGGTTATTAAAGGGACGGTTATTAAAACTAAAACGCCATCTCGTCATAGACCGGACTGACATCACCGCCCCATGCGCCATGATAGAGGTCGAGCAATTTTTGTGCCGGGACTTTGCCGGTGCGCACCGTATCGCGCAGCGGCTCCAGAAAGCCGCTTTCATTTTCGCCCATCGAATTGACCTCGCCGCGCGCGACAAGGCCTGCGGTGGAAATGTCCAGCACTTCGCCTGCTATGTCGATGAGCTTGCGGCCGCCGGGGATCGGAGCATCGAGGCCGAATTTCGGCACGCTGTCGCGCAATAACTGGCGTTCTTCCATCGTCCAGCCCTTGACCAAGTCCCATGCTGCATCGAGCGCGTTCTGGTCATACAGCAAGCCGACCCAGAAAGCGGGGAGGGCGCAGATGCGTTTCCACGGGCCACCATCCGCGCCGCGCATTTCGAGGAAGCTTTTGAGCCGCACTTCGGGAAAGGCGGTCGAAAGATGGTCGATCCAGTCGCTTTCGCGCGGCAATTCGCCGGGGAGGACGGACAATTCGCCCTTCATAAAATCGCGGAAACTCAAGCCCGCCGCATTGATATATCTGCCGTCGCGATAGACAAAATACATCGGCACATCGAGCATATAGTCGACATAGCGTTCATAGCCGAACCCGTCTTCGAACACGAACGGCAGCATCCCCGTGCGGTGCGGGTCTGTGTCGGTCCAGATATGGCTGCGATAGGAGAGATAGCCATTGGGCTTGCCTTCGGTGAAGGGCGAATTGGCGAACAGCGCGGTCGCAAGCGGTTGTAACGCAAGCCCGACGCGGAATTTTTCCGCCATATCGGCTTCGCTGGAATAATCGAGATTGACCTGGATGGTGCAGGTTCTCAGCATCATGTCGAGGCCCATGCTGCCAACCTTGGGCATATGGTCGAGCATGATCGCATAGCGGCCCTTGGGCATGATCGGGAGGTCGGTGCGGGTCTTGTCCGGCCACATGCCAAGGCCCAAAAAGCCCTTGCCCAGTTCGCCGCCCACTTCCTTGACCTGCTTCAGATGGCGTCCGGTTTCGGCGCAAGTCTGGTGGAGATTTTCAAGCGGCGCGCCGGAAAGTTCGAGCTGCCCCGCCGGCTCAAGGCTCACCGCGCCATCACGGCCCGACAGTGCGATGATATTGCCGCCCTCGACAATCGGCTCCCAGTCATAGCGTTCCAGCGCCACAAGCAGGTCGCGGATGCCGCCCTTTTCGTCATAGGCGGGCGCATGATGGTCGCGCACATCGAACACGAATTTTTCATGTTCGGTGCCGATCCGCCAGCGTTCCTTGGGCTTTTCGCCCTTCTGCATGGGCAAGATGAGTTGGTCCCGGTTTTCGATGACCGGGTCCGCTTTGGCAGAAGTCGTTCGCGTGCTCATAAACGCCAGCCCTAATGCGCTTTTGCGGCGCGGGGAACAATTTTGTTGCGAATATTAGCTAGGGACAGAAAAACCGCACCTATCCTTGCGCGAATTACTTGACGAGTGCGCGCAGGATGAAGCTGAACGCGCCGGTGGTTGCCATCGTGCCTTTGGGGTTCACGCGTATGTAGCGCACGAGCGGGTCGGTGCCATTGGCAAGCGCAACGGGGGTGTAGTTCCAATCGATACTATCCTTGGAAAAGGCCACATCATCGCTCGTGCTGGACAGCGATGTGTAAGTGTAAGTCAGCGCGGACGTCCCGCCATTCCAGACCACCGGCGCGCTGCATTGGGCGGTGGCGACCACGCACAGGCTGACTTGTGACGGCAGGCTATCCATCACCATCACGCTGCCGGGCGACACATTATGGCCGGGATTGCTGACCGATATGATATAATTGACATAAGCGCCGGGGATGAATTTGGGATTGGTGGTAAGGTTCACCGGATCCCAATAGGGCGCGGATGTTTTGCTCACCGCCAGTTGCGGCAGCACGCGAACGGACGCACAGCTTGCAGCAGCAGGCGGCAGGACGAAGGCGGACGCGGTGAAATTGCTCCCGCAATTATTGAGCGTGCCGGTTGCGTTGGGCGCTATTTTGACAGTGACGGTGACGGTGCAGCTTTCTTCGCCATTGTCGAGCGAGCCGCTCACCGCGAGCGCGGTCACATCATTGGCGGCATTGGTGGTAACGCCGGTGCAGTCGGACACCACCGTCGCATTGGCAAGGCTCATCCCGCTCGGCAGCGTATCGGTAAAGGACCAGCTTGGCTTTGCATATTTTTCCGGCGTGTTGCGGATGGTGAAGCTGAGGCTGGTGGTCGCGCCGGACGACAAGGTGGTGCTGGAAAAGTTTTTGCTCACCGAAGGGGTGATGTCGGTGACGACAATATTGTCGAACCCGCCATCATTGCCGTTGGTGCGGCCTTCATCATTATACAGGATGAGCGTGAGCTTATTGGTGCTGTTGCGGATGGCTTGGGTCGGGCCGATTTTCTTGACGTTGATATTGATCGGGTTGGGGAATTGCGACCCGGTTTGCAGGTTGGTGTAGCTATACAGCGTCGAATTGCCGCACACATCCAGAACGCCTCCGACGTCCGCGGCGACATTATTGCCGTTTATCCAGCGGAAGCGCGGCTTGGGCAGCACCGATGTTGCGCATTGGACCGATGCCATTATCGCGGAAACGCCATAAAAGCGGTTCGCGGTAACGTTCAGCGGGGTAGCCGTGCGGAACATCACCCCATTGGTCGCGCCCGAACCGATCCCGTCCGTCGCGTTGCACGCGCCGTTGAGACATTCCGAATAGCTGCTCAAAATATGGTTGGTATCGCGGGTGCCAGCGGTGCGCCCTTCATATTGGATGAGATAATCGCCGATCGCGCGCGCAATATTGCGCACCCCGTCATAGCTTTTATTGTTGGCGCTGCACTTGGCGTTGCCCAGCGACCAGCCGGGCGCGCTGCTATTGTTGGTGCTGAGCACAATGCCGTTGCAATAAGCTCCGTTCAGCCAATCGGGCGAAGCGGTATAGGTTTGTCCGTTCGCACCGGTATAAATCGCGCCGGTGCCGGAAAAGGATTTCGCGCCATTGGACGCATTATTGGGGTTATTTTCAAAATCTTCGGTAAAGATGACGGTCTGCGCGCGGACGGGGGCAGACAGCAACAGCGCGCCCGCCATGACGCACAGCATCGCCATAGCCAGCCATTGTCCGCAGACGGACGGGCGGCAGACCCTATAATATAATTTTGAAAACAGAATCATGGCATTAGCGTGATAGGCGAATTTCCGGAGAGATTCGCCGATGCTGCCATAGGGTTAATAATTTCCTTTTTTACAAGTGGATAGGCTTAATTCCTCGCATCGCCGCTATCCTGTGACCGGATTTGATAAAAATCATTTCACCAAAGTGCGCAAATTGATGGTGAAATTGCTGTTCGGGTTCATGCTGCCCTTGGGGTTGATGCGGACAAAGCGGATTGCCGGATCGGTGCCATTGGCGTTGGGGGAGGGGGTATATCCCCAGTTGGTGCCATCGGTCGAAAAGGCGACATCATCCCCCGTCGCCCCAAGTCCGCCATAGGTGTAAGTGAGTCCGGAACTGCCCGCCGCCCATATAACCGGCGCGGAACATCGGCCGGTCTGCACGACGCACAGCTCGACTTGCGGCGGCAACGCGTCGGTCACGAATACACTATTGGCTGATATTGGAATTTCAGGAGAGTTTACAAATATGGAGTAGTTAGTAAAAGCTCCGGGAACAGATTTTGGGTTATTAAACAAATTTATTGGATCCCAATAAACGACAGAAGTTTTCTGTAACGCCATAGGCGGATAATTTTTTTTAGAGTTTGTGATATTACATAAGTATTTTTGGTTATTTCCAGTATTGGGAATATTTATACTCCATACTCCTAAAGATACTTCTGTAACATTATATGCGCTGCCGTTTAAGGTGCAGGAAATAGAAGCGTTATAAGCTGTTATCGGATAACTACTGTTTGCAGCCATTTCATCGGTTATACGGTATACCCCGCCTGACGTCACAAATATTGCACCAGTGCTCGCTTGCAGTCCCTGACCTGCCCCACTAGTAGTAGCGGATGACAATAAAGACGTGCCAGTGCTATTATATAATGATATTACAAACTGATCATTAACGCCTGCCCTACCGGGCGATGAGACATACTTATTAAGAGTCAACGAACGACTCTGGGTGGATATGGATCCATTGCACCCAGATACATTTCCAGGGCTAAGAAAATTTTGCGCAGGTATAATTTGAGTTGTTCCATCCGGCTTGGTCCACCTCAATCTGAGATGGTTGATTCCCCCGACATTATTCCAATATATTCTCATTAATACGCAACTGTTTGCGACAGGAGAGTTAATATATCCCGCAATGCTCTCAAATGTGTTGTCATTAGTTGTATAATCGCTCGCTTCGCCAATCGGAATGTCATAGCTCGCTTGTCGATAATTGTTTGCCCCGTATTCAGTTGAAAAATCGATGTCAATATCATCGTCATGAGCCATGCTAAATGAGTAATTACCAATGTCGGAAAATTTAAGGATTGCGTAAATAACTCGACCCTGAGCGTCCGCTAAGCAAGCGGCACTTGTCCCCTGTGCATCTGAATCTAAATTGCATAGCGTCAAATTCGATGTGCGATAATTTATGCTTTGGCTAGTGCCGGTGCGAACGGAGTTGGAAGGATTCGCTGAAATGCTTCTCAAAGAATTCAATCTTTGAGAAGAATTTCCTGTGCCGTTGGCGTAACTAGGGCCGGATAGATCTTGATTATTCGTTCCCGCTATACGACTATTTCCTTGATAGTCTTCCCATACAACTTGAGCCTGCAATGGTTGAGAAAATAATATTATAGAAAATATAAATAATATTATTCTCTTTTCTAATAGAAAGTTATAATTCATGGCTCTACCCAATGTTAAAATATAGACAAATTATATTGCTTTTGAGCGCGCAGGCAAAGCTGGTGGTATAGCTTCCCGCCGACCCGCGCGTGAAATTTTCGCTCAAGGTGATGGTTGCCCCGGACGCGGCGCTTGCGCTCGCGCTGGTTTCGGTCGGGGCACCGGCTTGCGAGGTGCCGGAAACCGCGCCCTGCGCCCCGCTAATGCCAAGATTAACCGTATCGTTAGGAAGCGGATTGACCCAGATTTTGCGCAAGGTGATGCCGTAATAGCGTTCGACACTATTGGTGTCGACGGCACTATTATTGGCAAGGTTGGAATCCGATGTGCCGTTCGGCGCGGTGATGGTGGCGGTATTGGTGACCGTCCCGCCCGTCGCGGTTACATTGCTATTGACGATAATCTGATAGCTTTGATTGGCCGCAAGCAAGGGCAGCGCATAGCCCCCGCTGCTTTCGATCTGCGCGATGGTCGGCGTGGTTGCGGCGGTGCAATTGCCGGGCGTGCTGCTGCATGTGATAGAGGTTTTGACAAGACCGGTGGCTGCCGCATCTCTAAGGATTGCGCCTGCAACCGGGTTCGGCCCCGCATTATTCACCGTCACGATATAGGCGGTGGCGTTGCCCGAAGTGACGACAGAAACATTGTCCGTTTTGGTAATGCCCAGATTGGCGGTCGACGCGGTTACACTATTGGTATCACTCGCACTATTATTGCCGGGCACCTCGTCCACAATATTGGCGGGCATTGTAACGGTGGCGCTATTGGTGATGGTCGATGCGGTCGTTGCAGCGGTCGTATTGACGGCAATCTGGTACACCGACCCGATAGGGATATTGGGCATGGCAAAGCCCGCCTGCAACTGGGCGACAGTCGGCGGGGTGGTGCAGGCATTATTAGCGACTGCGGCACAGCTTATGCTGTTGACAATAAGCCCGCTGGTAGCCGCATCGGTCAGGATTGCGCCCGCCACCGGCGAAGAGGTCGCTCCGTGACTGACGGTGATATTATAGATGCTGTTGCTGTTGCGCACGATAGTGGAAACACCGTCCGACTTGCTGACCGCAAGGTCCGCCAGCTTGACCAGCAGCACATCATCCAGCGCAAAATCATTGCCTTGCGTTTTGCTGCCATTATTATTGACCAGCGCGACCGTCATCGACGTGTTGCTGCCGGATGACCAGATATGCGTGGCGGTGAGCCAATCATCATAAGCCCCGGTTGTGGTCAGATTGGAACCAGCTTGGGCGCCGTTAATATAGGTTTGAAACACCGCCGGACTGCTCGCATTGAGCAAGCCATAATCATAGGTCAGCCGATAGCGCGCATTGGCCTCCACCGGCACCCTGAAGCTATAATAGGTGCGGTCGGCGACCGAGGTGCCGATATTGGGGCCACTCGCATCGGTCCAGAACATGACGAAGGGCGTCGCATTCTTTTGGCCGAGCGGGCGGTTTGCCCGTTCCCACGGGCCGCTCATCCTCGCATTATCACCGCCGTTTGGCGCGTTGCCGCTGACATAATAAGCCGACCCGCCGGTCTGGCTGCTGTTGAGCCGGACGGTGGTGGTGGTGGTCGAATTGCCATGCTGGTCGAATGTGTCGGAATAATATCCGCTTGTGGTTCCGATTACCTGCGCGCGCGCGGCGACCTGCATCAGCATAAAGGCTGTTGCGATCGCGAGGATGGCCAAAAGACCGAAAGAGGCCGGTCGCGCCCGGAAACGAGCGCGCGCGGCGACGATATTTGCGGAAAACATTACCCGATCCAATGAATGAGATTAGAAAATCACACCGCTTTTCATGCGGCAAAAGGGTTAATATCTGATAACCGACACAATGTAGAAGCGATGACGCGTTGATAATTTACATCATTTTGCAGGGTTGAGGCAGAGACAAGGCAGGTAATGGCCGCGCGGGAGCAGGCTCCGCGTGGCGATTACATGCTGTCGGCCTCTTCGGGGGCGCGATGCGCCATCCATACAGCCGTAGCGGCAATCGCGGCGGTTTCGGCGCGTAGGATGAATTGGCCGAGGGAGACCGGCACGGTTTGCGGGTGCGCGCGGATGAGGTCGCGTTCTTCTTCTGTAAAGCCGCCCTCCGGCCCGATGAGGAACGCGCCGGGGCCGCTATGGTTCGCGACCGCTTCGGCGACCGGCGCGCCGCCTTGTGCCCGCGCATTTTCGTCGGCGAAAAACAGATGGCGCCCTTCGGGGAAATTCTGCAAAAATGCTTTAAGTTGTTGTATTTCCTGAAATATAGGAAGGCTGTTGCGTCCGCATTGTTCGGCGGCCTCGACCATATGCGCGGTCATCCGGTCGGGATTGACCTTGTCCACCACCGACCGCCTTGTCAGCAGCGGGTGGATTTCGCCCACCCCCAATTCGGTCGCTTTTTCCACCAGCCATTCCATCCGCGCTTTTTTGATGGGCGCAACGCACAGCCAAAAATCGGGCACGCGATCCGGCGCTGCCGACCGGCGCTCCACCAAAAGCAAAGCGTCGCGTTTCCGCGCTTCTTCGACCCTTGCCAGCCATTCGCCGCTGGTCCCGTCGAACAATAAAACCGCGTCCCCAGCCTTCAACCGCATAACGTGCAGCAGATAATGGGCGGCATTGCCGTCAACCGGCACCGCCGCGCCTTCGGACAAAGGCGTCGATACATAAAGGCGCGGTGCGCTTTCGGGTGGCCATGCGGGCGTTGCGGGCATAATAGAGGCGCTATGACTGATCGCGCCGCCTCTGAAAAGAGCCCAAATATCGACGCCGCCAATATCACCCCCGACACCGAAATGCGCGGGGTTATGGGGATGCTTCCGGCAAGTTTGCGGCCCTATGCGGCGCTTGCCCGTTTTGACCGCCCGATTGGCTGGTGGCTCCTTTATTGGCCGTGCGTGTGGGGATTGGCGCTGGCGGGTGGATTGCCGGAACATTGGCCGCTCCTCTTATGGTTCCTGCTCGGCGCGATTGCGATGCGCAGCGCGGGCTGTGTCTATAATGACATTGTCGACCGCGATTTGGACGCCAAGGTCGAACGCACTCGCAGCCGCCCCTTGGCAAGCGGTGCGGTGTCGTTGAAAGCGGCATGGGGCTGGTTGCTTTTGCTGTGTTTGGTAGGGCTGATCGTGTGGTTCCAGATCAATATGATCGCCAAGTTGGTGGCGTTGGGAAGCCTCGCGCTGGTCGCGGCTTATCCGTTTATGAAGCGTATCACCTGGTGGCCGCAAGCCTGGCTCGGCCTTGTGTTCAGTTGGGGCGTGTTGGTCGGCTGGGCCGCGATTGAAGCGCGGGTGCCGGTTGCGGGTTTGCTGCTTTATGCAGGCGCGATCTTCTGGGTCATCGGTTATGATACGATTTACGCGCTGCAAGACCGTGAGGATGACGCGCTGGTCGGCATCAAATCAAGTGCGCTCAGGATGGGGCGCCATGTGCGCAGCGGGGTGGCCTTGCTCTATGCGATCGCTTTGGCGCTATGGTGCGCGGCGATCTGGCAGGTGCGCCCGCAAGGTGCCGCCTTGCTTGCCTTGCTGCCCATGGCGCTGCATCTGCTGTGGCAAGTCGCCACCCTCAAGCCCGACAATGGCGACGATGCCCTCGCCAAATTTCGCTCCAACCGCTTCGCCGGATTGCTGGCGGCGGCGGGGTTTTTTGTGGTGGGGGCTGCCGGATAGGGCCAGCCCGCCCATAAGACACTCTGTGCTCCCGCGTAGGCGGGAGCCTAGGGCGGTGTAGCGTGCAGCTTGTGATAACGGAGCATCGTGCGCGCGCGCTCTGGACCCCCGCCTGCGCGGGGGAACGGTGCAGATTAAGGTGAGATTGAGACTATCAGACTTGGCGAAAGCAAAGAAATACTTTGCCCTTTATTCCCGCCCCCGGCACTGGCAATCGCGCGCCGCCGCCTTATGTCCACTCTATTCCCCCCAATGCAGGAGAGCCACCATGTCGAACCCCGAGGAATATACGCCGCCCAAAGTCTGGGCGTGGGACAAAGCGAGTGGCGGCACTTTTGCCAATATCAACCGCCCGATTGCGGGGCCGACCCATGCAAAGGAACTGCCCGTGGGCAAGCATCCGTTGCAGCTATATTCGCAAGGCACCCCCAACGGGCAAAAGGTCACCATCCTGCTCGAAGAATTGCTCGCCAGCGGCCATAAAGGCGCAGAATATGATGCCTGGCTCATCAATATCAGCGACGGCGACCAGTTCGGCAGCGGCTTTGTCGACGTTAATCCGAACAGCAAAATCCCGGCTTTGCTCGACCGCAGCGCCGCCGAACCGGTGCGCGTGTTTGAATCAGGGTCAATCCTCTTTTACCTCGCGGAAAAATTCGGCGCGTTCCTGCCGACCGAACTCCCGGCGCGTACCGAAGTGATGAACTGGCTGTTCTGGCAAATGGGCTCGGCTCCGATGCTCGGCGGCGGTTTCGGCCATTTCTTCGCCTATGCGCCGTGGAAAATGGAATATCCGATCAACCGCTATGCGATGGAGGTAAAGCGCCAATTGGACGTTCTCGACCACAATTTGGCGGAGCGCCGCTATATCGCGGGCGATGATTATAGTATTGCCGATATGGCGATCTGGCCTTGGTATGGCGCGCTGGTTGCGGGCGATAGCTATGAAAATGCCGCCGAATTCCTCGATGTGGTAAGCTATACCAATGTCCGGCGTTGGCAAAAAGACATCGCTGCCCGCCCTGCCGTCCAGCGCGGCCGCATCGTCAACCGCACGCGCGGGGATTTGTCAGAGCAACTCCACGAACGCCATGACGCCAGCGATTTCGACCTGCGCACGGCGGATAAATTGGGCGGGTGAGCCTTCATAAAATCCGTTAGTCCTGAGCTTGTCGAACGACACCCGTCAGTATTGCACCAGCTTTAACCACGCCCTTCGACAAGCTCAGGGCTGACGGCTATATGTTGGCAGATTCATAGGAAGTTAAACCGCGACCTTCCCCGCATAACCATCCGTCGCGCGGATGAGCCGGTCCAAAATCCCCGGCTCGTTATAGGCATGGCCCGCGCCTTCGATGATGTGGAAATTCGCTTCGGGCCAAGCTTGATGCAGCCCCCACGCATATTTGAGCGGGCAGGGCATATCATAGCGGCCATGGACGATAGTGCCGGGAATATGGCGGATTTTGCCGACATCGCGCAGCAATTGCCCCGGCTCCAGCCAGCATTGGTTGACGAAATAATGGGTTTCGAGCCGCGCAAAGGCGAGCGCGAATTCCGTGTCATCATGCTGTTCCTGATTGGCGGGGCTGGGGAGGAGGGTGATGGTTTCGCCTTCCCACAGGCTCCAGCGGCGCGCGGCTTCCAGTTGCAGCGCGCGGTCATCGCCGGTCAGGCGGCGGTGATAGGCGTGGAGTAAATTGCTGCGTTCTTCGTCGGGAATGATCTCGACCAGCCGCGCCCATTTTTCGGGGTGCATCTCGGACACGCCAAAACGGTAATACCAATCCAGTTCGGGCGGGGTGCAGGTATAAATACCGCGCAGCACCAACTCGCTCACCTTGTCGGGGTGTGTTTCCGCATATGCAAGCGCGAGCGTCGAGCCCCAGCTTCCGCCGAAAACCAGCCATTGTTCGGCTTGGTGGAGCGCCCGTAAGCGTTCAATATCATCGACCAGATGCCAGGTCGTATTGGCGTTGAGGTCGGCATGGGGCCTCGAGCGCCCGCAGCCGCGCTGATCGAACAATAAGACATCATAAAGCGCGGGATCAAACAGGCGGCGATGGTCGGGGCCAATCCCGCCGCCGGGTCCGCCATGGAGGAAAACCGCCGGTTTAGCGCCCTTTGTCCCGCACCGCTCATAATAAAGCTGATGCCCGTCGCCGACATCCAACATACCGGTTTCATAGGGTTCAAGCGGGGGATAGAAGGAGCGGAGCGGGGCGGTGGAGTCGGTCATGCGGGTGAGCATAGGCCGGTTGGTGCGGGAGGACCAGAGGCGGTAGCGCGCTCCTAACTTTCCGTTCGGCCTCCTTCGCCGTTCGTCTCGAGTGAAGTCGAGAGACGAATAGCGCGGGGCGAATGTGTCACGACTTCGCTCGAGACGAACGGAGGGATGGGAATAGCGAACAGAAACAGGAAGCGAGTGGCGCGCTACTCCGCCGCCAATAACTCCTCGGCCCCGCCCAAGTCGACCGAGACCAAGCGGCTCACGCCTTGTTCCACCATGGTGACGCCGAACAGGCGGTGCATCCGGCTCATGGTGACGGCATTGTGGGTGACGATGAGGTAGCGGGTGCGGGTGTGGCGCACCATTTCGTCGAGCAGGTCGCAGAAGCGCTCGATATTCGCGTCATCCAGCGGCGCGTCGACTTCGTCCAATACGCAAATCGGCGCGGGATTGGTGAGGAACAGGCCGAAAATGAGCGCAACCGCGGTTAGCGCCTGCTCCCCGCCCGACAACAAGGTCAGCGCGGCGAGTTTCTTGCCCGGCGGCTGGGCGTAAATTTCAAGGCCCGCTTCCAGCGGATCATCGCTGTCGATCAACTCCAGATGCGCCGCGCCGCCATTGAACAAAGTTGTGAACAGACGTTTGAAATGGTCGTTAACCGCTTCAAAAGCTTCAAGAAGCCGGATGCGGCCTTCGCGATTGAGGTTGCCGATGGAACCACGCAGCCGGTTGACGGCTTGCTGCAATTCTTCGGCTTCTATCCGTGATTTTTCCTGCTCGGTTTCGAGTTCGGAAAGTTCGGTCGCGGCGACCAGATTGACCGGACCGATGCGCTCACGGTCTTGGCTGAGCCGTTCATGGCTGTGGCTTTCGGCTTGCGGGTCGCCAACCTCGGCATCATCAAAGCCGACCTGTGCAGGGAGCAGCGGGGGTGGGCATTGGAAGCGTTCACCCGACACGCGGCCCATCTCGATACGCCGTGCTTCCTGATTGTCCGCGCGGGCGACGGCTCCGGCGCGTTCTTCGCGCGCGGCGGACAGGGTTTCGACGGCAAGCGAAAGCGATTTTTCGCGCTGCCTGACCGCGCTGTCGGCTTCTTCTTCGGCTGCGCTCGCTGCCACTATTTGTTCAGAGAAATTATCACGTTCATGAGATAAGTCATTGATATTATCCTGTAACGCTTCCGGTTTCCCGGCGAGTTTTTCGGCTTCCTCTGCAAGCTGGCGCGCGCGTTTGGCCATATCTTCGACACGGCGCGCGGCTTCCCCCGCACGCGCGCGCCAGCCTTTGATTTCGGCCATCACCGTGGCCTGCCGCTCGCGCTGTGCGCCAAGGCTGCGGGTAAGATCCGCTTCTTGCTGTCGCACCGCCTGCAAGCTCGCGCGCGCGGTCTCGGTGCTGCTTTCCAAGGCCGCCACCGCTGCTTGTGCAGTATCAGCGGGCGGGAGGGCTGCAAGGGCAGTTTCGGCATTTGCCAGCGCCGCGCCAGCCTCGGCTTGCTCCTTGGCTGTTTGGGCGCGGCGGCTGTCCAACTGTTCGGCGTCGGCCTGATGGCGGGTAAGGGCAGCCTCGGCGCTATCCACCGCGCGCTGGGCGGTGCGGCGCGCATTGTCGGCGGTGGAAAGCGCCTGACGTGCCGTATCAATCGCCGCACCCGCTTCGGCAAGCGCGGCGGCACTTTTCTCGCGCGTAGTTTCAGCGTCGCTGACAGAGGCCCGCAAGCCGGGCAATTCTGCCTCCAGCGCGGCCAGCCGGTTCTGGCGGATCAGCCGCTCCGCCGCCATCGCACCATCGCCGCTTGTGACAAAACCGTCCCAACGCCGCAAGCTTCCCTCGCGCGTGACCAGTCGTTGCCCGACTTTGAGCGGCTGGCCTTCATCGCGGTCGGCAACGCCAATCTGGGCCAAGCGGCGCGCCAGTTCGGGCGGGGCGGTCACATGCGCGGCGAGTGACGTCATGCCGTCGGGCAGGGTGGGGTCATCGGGCGCAACGCTAGCTCCGCGCCAGCCGCGCGTGCCGTGGCTGCCGATGCCTGCCTCCAACTCATCGCCGAGCGCGGCGGCGAGCGCGCGTTCATAACCCGACGCGGTACGGAGTTGATCGAGTGCGCGGTTGCTGCCGTCGCGCCCGGCGAGCGCGCGCACCAACGCCGCGCTTTCGCTTTCGACCGTCACCAGGGCCGCGCGCGCTTCGGCGAGCATCGCATCCGCTTGCTCGACTGCCGCTTGCGCGCGCCCGCGCGTTGTCACCGCCTCGTTCAGATTTTCTTCTGCTGTAATAATAGCTTGAGAAGCAATTTGAAGATTATGCCGAGTATCTTCAACCGCCTGCTCCAGCGGCGCGCGCGCACCCAATGCGGCCAGCGCCTCGGCCAAAGCCGCGGCATCCCGCTCCGCCCGCCGCGCGCGTTCCTGCGCGCTCGCAATAGCGGCTTCGGCAATGCGGCGGTCGGCGGCTTCGCTCGCCTGTGTCGCGCGCGCCTGCGCCAAGCCAATCTCCGCATCACGCACTTCGCTCGCGAGCGTCACCCCGCGCTCCACCAAAGCGGGGCGTTCGGCATCAAGCTGCATTATCTCTGCCGCCAGCGCCTTGCTCTCGCTATCGAGCGTGGCAATGCTGTCGGCGGCATCCTTGCACAGTTGGTCCTCTTGCGCGCAGTCGCCGTCAATCTGCGCGCGTTGCCGCTCTATGTCGGCTATCCGCGCAACCAAGGCGCTATGTTCGCCGGTAAGTGTTGCGAGCTTTTGCGCGACCGTGCCCGCCGCATCGCGCAATTTCTGCGTTTCCGCGCGTTTGGTAGCGAGCGCCTGCACCGCTTTGGCCTGATAGGCCGCCGCCGCTTGCTGGCTCTCCTGCGCTTTTCGCACCGCCTCCTCGGCAGCTTGAGCCTCGGCCTTGGCCTTGTCCGCTGCCGCCGCCGCATCGCGCCAGCGCGCGAAAATCATCCGCCCTTCGGCGATGCGAATCTGTTCGGTGAGCCGGGTATAGCGTTCCGCCGCGCGCGCCTGTCTGCGCAACGCCCCGGCGCGATTGTCCATATCCTGCAAAATATCGGCAAGCCGCGCGAGATTGGTTTCGGTTGCGCGCAATTTCTGTTCGGCATCCTTGCGCCGCACATGAAGTCCCGCAATCCCCGCTGCTTCTTCGAGCATTTGCCGCCGTTCCTGCGGCTTGGCGGCGATGACAGCGGCGATCTTTCCTTGGCTCACCAGCGCCGGGCTATGCGCGCCGGTCGCGGCATCGGCAAAGATGAGCGCGACATCCTTGGCCCGGACATCCTTGCCATTCGCGCGATAAGCCGAGCCTGCGCCGCGTTCTATGCGGCGGATGACTTCCAGTTCATCCTTGGCCGCCGGGTCCAGCACGCCCGATGGCGCATGGCCTTCCATATCGGCGATGATCGTGACTTCGGCAAAATCGCGCGCGGGTCTTGACGAGGTGCCTGCGAAAATCACATCTTCCATGCCGCCACCGCGCATGGATTTGGGCGAGCTTTCGCCCATCACCCAGCGGATCGCTTCCAGAAGATTGGATTTGCCGCAGCCATTGGGACCGACAATGCCGGTAAGGCCACGTTCGATGCGCAACTCGGTCGGCTCGACAAAGCTTTTGAAGCCCGACAGGCGCAGTTTTTTTAGCTGCACGGAGGTTGCCCCCCGTGCAGTTTAACGGCGTGAAAAAAGGTCCACCCCGTTTGCCCCATTCTTATCCCAGCTTTTCATTCAGCACGGTTTGCAGCGATTCCCACAAAGTTTTGTCCGCGCCGAATTCGGCCTTTTTGCCGTCGATGATGAAGGTCGGCGTGCCGGTAATCTGGAACTTGTCATTGCCGTCCTTCGAAATTTTTTCGAGCGCGCTGATATTATTGGTGTCGGCAAGGCAAGTATTAAACTCTGCTTCGGTCACGCCGCGTGCTTTGAAAAACTGGTCAAGCTTGACCACCTTGGCGATCGCGCCGATGCGCTTGTCGGCGGGCAGGGATTCCGCTTGTTTGGCCGCGGCTTGGTCGGCTGATTGCGCGCCCTGGAACAATTCTTCCTGGCTTGCGAACACATTTTCGGTGAGCGGATAATAGCGTTCCGCGCCGACGCAATGGGTGATGGCGGCGGCAGACGCGTCGATAATATCGCGCGCGAAATTGCGCATTTCAAAGCTGACCTGACCGGTGGAGATATATTTCGCCTTCATCGGCTCGAACGCTTCTTTGGAAAATTCGGCGCAGTGGCTGCAGGTGAGCGAGGCATATTCGATCACTTTGACCTTGGCGTCGGGATTACCGATGCGGAAACCGCCGTCGGGGGTTTTTTCGACCATATCTTCCCATTTTTTGCCGGCGGGCGGAGCGACCTGCGCGATTTTTACATCGGTGGGGGCGGCTTTGTCGGTGCCCTTATTGCTATCGCCCGAACCGCTACAGGCGGCGAGCGCCAGAGCGAGCGCGGAAACGGCAAGAAATTTGGTGGTAGTGCGGATCATGGATGTGGTTCTCCGTATGAGGGATGCGGGTTTATAAGGGGTCAGGATGCGGCGTCGAGCGCGGCTTTGACCGATGCCCAATCATGGACATTGTCAAGCTTGCGCCCGTCGAGGAGGAATGAGGGGGTGGAATCGACCCCGTGTGAAGCGGCGGCTTCGGTCACCGAAAGAAGCTGGCTCTGGCGGACTTCATCGGCGAGACAGGCGCGCGCTTTGGCGGGCGTCACGCCGCGCTTCTGCATCATGGTGATAAGGCCGATATCCTGCGCAATTGCGGTGAGACGCTGGGTGTACGTCCCTTGCATCCAGCCATTTTGCTGCGCGGGCGTCGCCTTTTCGGCATTGGTCATCCAGACCTTTTGGTTGGCGAGCAGATAATTATGGTTGCCGACAAATTGCGCTGGCGTGCCGCAATGGGCGAGGAGCGCGGCGGCAAAGTCGAACGGGTCGCGCACGAGACTGCGATATTCGACGCGGACCTTGCCTTTGGCGATATAGTCGGTCTTCAAAGGCGCGGCGGATTCTTGCGCAAAATGAGCGCAATGGGGGCAGGTATAGCTGATATATTCGGCCAGCACATGTTTGGCGGTCACGCGGCCAACCTGCACCGTGCCTTCTTGCGTCACGGTAATCGGCACAGCGGGCGCGGGGGCAGGGGCTTGTTTTTTGACCGGCGCGGCAGGTTTGCGCGCTTCGGCGGGCGTTGCGGGCAGCGCGGCTGCGGCCAATGCTGCAACCGCGAGCGCGGTGGTCAGGGAAACGCCCGACAGGCGTTTCGAAAACAGCCCGGAAATGGGGAGGTTCATAATGTGAAAAGACCCTTCTTTCTGCCCCGACCGGATCGCGCGACGGGGCGGTATAATATCAGCCGATTTTAGGCGGTCCGCCGCTATTGGCAAGACCTTGCGCAAGGCTTTCGAGAACCGCGCGCAATTCAGGATCGCCAATGTCGCGCAAGCTATCGCCCAGTTCCACCGGAATGGGTTTGAGATTGGGTGGCGGCGCGGATTTTTGCGCTGTTTGCGCACGTTGCGGCGTGATTTGCCCTTGCACCATCTTGATCTTGGCAACGGCGGCATAGCCGAAAAAGCGGTTGACCCGTTCGATCAGTTCGGGCGCGACATGCTGGAGCATCGGCGCGTGGGCGCTTGATACCGTGATGTTGAGCGTGCCGTTTTTGCGTTCGCCATGCGAAGGGAAACGGATTGATTCGGGTTGGGTTACCGCAGCATAGCGCGGCCCCACTATATCGGCCCAGCGGGTGACGACCGAGCTTTGCACAAAGCCGAATTTCTTGAACGCGGCGCGGCCAATATCGGGCATCAGATCGGCAATCGAGCGCGCTGCGCCGCCGCGCGGGCGGTCGAACAGCTTGGCGCTGTCGGGCTTGGCGCCTTTGCCATTAGCGCCTTTAGCGGCGGCTCCTTTGGCAACGCTTTTACGCGGTTTGGAAGTTGGCGGTTTCTCCATCGCCCACTCCATGCCATAGAAGGGGGATGCCCGTCGAGAGTAAGCGCATCGCATCCGGTAAAAAATCGCGTAAATTGGCGGCTGCGCAAAGTGGTGGAGCGCCGGTATGCGCTCTCCTTGATGGGCAGGAGGCCGCGGCTGCGGCGCAGGCTTTGCTCGGCTGGTATGACCGCCATGCGCGGGTTTTGCCTTGGCGCATCGGGCCGGGGGAGAAGGGGGTGCCGGACCCTTATCATATCTGGCTGTCCGAGGTGATGTTGCAACAAACAACCGTTGCTGCTGTAAAGGCTTATTTCACAAAGTTCACAACTTACTGGAAGTCGGTGGAAACACTGGCGCACGCGTCGTCGGATGACGTCATGGCCGCTTGGGCGGGGCTTGGCTATTATGCCCGCGCGCGCAATCTTCATGCCTGCGCGCAAAAGATACGCGACGAGCATGGCGGGCAGTTTCCGGACACGGAAAGCGGGTTGCGCGCGCTGCCGGGGGTGGGCGAATATACGGCGGCAGCGATTGCGGCTATCGCCTTTGGCCGCCATGCGGTCGTGGTCGATGCCAATGTCGAGCGGGTCGCCGCGCGGCTTGGCGCGATCCGCGAGCCGCTCCCCGCCGCCAAAGCGCAAATTCGCGCGCTGGTCGCGGCCATGACGCCATCGGAGGCGAGCGGGCGCGCAGGGGATTTTGCCCAAGCGATGATGGACCTTGGCGCGACCATGTGCACGGTCAAAGCGCCCAAATGCCTACTTTGCCCGCTGGCCCCTTGGTGTCAGGGGACAGCGCAAGGCATTGCCGAAAACCTCCCCGTCAAAGCGCCCAAAAAGGCAAGGCCCGCGCGGCGCGGCTGGGCGTGGTGGATCGAGCGCGACGGGCAAGTCCTGCTGTTGCGCCGTCCGGCCAAGGGCTTGCTTGGCGGGATGCTTGCGCTGCCGGGGAGCGATTGGGTGCACGTGGAAACGCACGCTTCGCCGACCCTACCGCCCCTTCCGGCCGATGCACCGCCGGGAGCCGTCGCGACCGGCCTTACCGTTCAGCATATCTTCACCCATTTTGCGCTTAGCCTTGACTTGGCCCGCAGCGATACGCCGCCACCCGCGCTCGATTTAGCCAAAGATGGTCTGTGGGTCGCTATTGATAAATTGGATGAAGTTGGCCTTCCAAGTCTTTATAAAAAAGCTGTTTTCGAAATGAGAAAAGCATGACATTTCCGCCTTCTATCATGAACCTCTCCGACGCGTGCGATACGCATGACGCACGGGCGACGGAGGCACTGGCGATGGAGCAAGCCGATCCCGCAGCCCTCGCATTGAACCGCCGCGACCTCATGGGATTGCTGGCCTTGGGCGGGGCCGGGATGCTGCTCCCGGAAGGCGCAGAAGCGGCCAGCGCAATCCCGCCCGCTTTGCCTATATTGCAAAGCTTTGTGCGCGGTTTTGTGACGCGCGGCAATTTGCCCGGCGTGCTGGTGTCGGTCGGGCGCGGCTTTGCCGACCCTGCTTATGTCGGCGCAGGCACCTTGGCGTTCGGCAGCCGCGTGCCGGTCAACAAGGACACATTGTGGCGCATCTATTCGATGACCAAGCCGGTGACCGGGATCGCGACGATGATGCTGGTCGATGACGGCAAGCTGTCACTCGACCAGCCGCTGGCGGAAATCCTCCCCAAATATGCGCGTATGACGGTGCAGTTGCAGCCCGATGGCCCGCTCGCCGCGCGGCCCGCCAAGACCCAAATCACCATCCGCCATTTGCTCACCCACACATCGGGGCTGGGCTATTCGATCATGCAATCGGGGCCGATCAAGACCGCCTATCTCAAAGCCGGTCTCGTCCCCGGCCAGTTCAGTCGCATCCCCAATCCGTTCGAACCGCAATATCCGGTTGCGCCCAATTTGGAGGTTTTTGCCGACCGGCTGGCGGCGCTGCCATTGGTTTACGAGCCCGGCACGCGCTGGAGCTATGGCATGGGGCTGGACCTGCTTGGCCGCGTGATCGAGGTGGTTTCGGGGCAACGTTTTGACCATTTCCTCAAACAACGCATTTTCGACCCGCTCGGCATGACCAGCACCGGCTTTGTCGTGCCGCAAGACCACCTTGCGCGGCTCACCACCAATTATGGCATAGTCGCCGGCCTTGCCGTGCCGATTGACCCGGGTCAGGCTTCGGTCTTTGCCAAGCCTACAGGGCTGCTCGCGGGCGGGGCGGGGTTGGTCTCTTCGGCACGCGATTATGATCGCTTCCTCATGATGCTGCTCGGCGAAGGGCGGTTTAACGGCAAACAATTAATGTCGGCCCAAGCCGCGCGGCTTGCCATGTCGAACCTGTTGCCGCCGGGCGCGAATATCCGCGGCACATGGATAGAAGGCTATGGCTTTGGCGCAGGCGGGCGGGTGACTTTGCCCACTTCGAAGGAAGGCGTAGGCGTGTTCGGCTGGAATGGCGCGGCGGGCACCATCGGATGGGTTGATCGCGGGCGCAAGATGCGCGTAACCGGCATGGTCCAGCAAATGCCGCTCGATGCTTATCCGTTCCAGTCGGCGCTGCCCGGCATCATCCAGCGGCAATTCGCGGCAAAAGCCTGATCTACCGGGCCTGATAGACAAGAATAAAATAAGAAAGCGGGGAATTCATGAAAATTGCATTTACCGGTGCGCAGATGGACCGGGCCGACTTGCTGCGGCAAGATCCGGCGGCTCTGGCAGCGGCGATGGCATCGCCCTTTTCGCGGGTGCTGCGCCTGCACGGGCTGGACCCCGAAGTCACGCCCGAAGGCACGCTGGGCTGGGGCAATATGGCCGAGGTTGATCCGCAAGCCGATCTGATTTTCATCGGGCTTCACGAGGGCAAACATCATTTCGTCGCGATGCCGCCCAAAGGCGTGCCGGTCGATGCACGCTCGCGCACCGTGTGGCGGATGCTGCCGATGCTACGACCTGAAGAAGCGGCGCTTTATGGCGGCGCGCGCAGTCTGGTGGACTGGCACGCGCGCCACGGTTTTTGCGCGGTGTGCGGCGGACCTACGCACATGTTCAAGGGCGGATGGGGGCGCCAGTGCGGCGCTTGTCATGCCGAACATTTCCCGCGCGTCGACCCGGTGGTCATCATGCTCGCGGTGCATGAGGACAAGGTTTTGCTCGCGCGGCAACCGGCTTACCCGCCGGGCCGCTATTCCGCGCTCGCCGGTTTTGTCGAACCGGGGGAATCGCTGGAAGAAGCGGTCGCGCGCGAATTTATGGAGGAGGCGGGCGTCGAGGCCTATGACATAGACTATGTTGCAAGCCAGCCCTGGCCGTTCCCTTCGTCGCTGATGTTCGGCTGTATGGCCAAAGTCCGCGAACCTGCGCTGACGGTTGATTATACCGAGCTTGAGGACGCAATGTGGGTGGACCGCAAGGGCGTCGAAGCGGCAATGCGCGGCGACGAAGATGCCCCCTTCGTCGCGCCGCCGCCGTTCGCGATTGCTTATAATTTGCTGGAATATTGGTTGGGGGCTTGAGGGAGGCGTTGTGGGGCGTGCTTGTTTTTGGACCGCATAGCTTAAGTTCCTCCCCGAGCTTGCTCGGGCCGGAAATGCAAAAGTTCCTCCCCGAGCTTGCTCGGGCCGGAAATGCAAAAGTTCCTCCCCGAGCTTGCTCGGGCCGGAAATGCAAAAGTTCCTCCCCGAGCTTGCTCGGGGAGGTGGCGCGCGCGTAGCGCGTGACGGAGGGGTTATGCGAGGCGGAGCCTCGCGCGATTGCCAAGGCAATCGCTTTTACCCCTCCACCATCCGGCTACGCCGGACGGTCCCCCTCCCCGAGACAAGCTCGGGGAGGATCTTTAGGTATGCGGCCCAACGTAAGTTTGGCGAGCCACTAGGCTGCCGCTACCCCCCTCAAACCAACCCCAATTTCGCCAACTCCCTTGCGATATGCGCAGGGAGGGTGTCTCCATTGTCCCAATCGTTCAAATCCGCAGGCGCGTTTTTGGCTTCCAGATAGCGCCAGCCTTGGTGCGCGCGTTTGGGGTGGGGTGTTACCGGGCGCAAATGCGGGTCGAGCATGATGTAGGTGCGGCCATCGGGCGCGTCTTCAAATCCCAAAATCGGGCTGCGCGCGGCGAGCATATGGTTGACGATCCAATAGAGCGACCCGCCCGCCATCTCGTCGGCGCGCTTGGGGCGGTAGCGTGTCGTGAGGGCGAACGGCCCGCCGGCTTCGCGCGCGCGGAACCGCTGGCGCAAATCGTCAAGGCCATCGCAGCCGAACGCAATTTTGGTCATATGGAGGGGCATAAGGTTCCAGATGGCGGCGCATTTGCAGAAATCAAGCGGGGGATGTGCGGCCGATAGGCGGATATTATGCGGGCGGGTCCCAAATAGCGCGCTCTTTCCAAGCGATTGTAAAGCGCCTATTCAGGCGCACATGCGTTATTTTACTTGGGCGCGGGCGGCCATGCGATTATGTCTGTCCCGCTCCGCACCTGCATAACCCTTAGACCAAAAAGGACAGCCTGCCCATGGAACAGCGCCGATTGCCGTTAAAGGCTCTCAAGGCACTGGGGAGCGGGACGGACAGGCGCTCTTTGCTGAAAAGCTTGGGCGCCGCAGCGGTCGGGATCAGCTTTGCGCCGGTGTTGCAAGCGTGCGGCGCGGAAAAGGGCGAGGCGAATAAGCTTAACCTCTATAGCTGGGACACATATCTGGGCGAAACCACGCTCGCCGATTTCAAAAAGGCCGAAGATATTGATGTCGATTTGAGCATCTTTGCGACCAATGATGAAATGTATGCAAAAATGCGCGGCAGTTCGACCGTTTATGATGTGGTGGTGCCATCGAATGATTCGGTGACGCGGCTGATCCGGACCGGCTTGCTGCACGAAATCGACCATGCCCAAATCCCCAATTATAAAAATATCGGGGAAGGCTATCGCGATGTGCCGTTCGATCCGGGGCGGCGCTATTCTATGCCTTATACCTGGATGGTGATGGGCATCGGCTATCGCAAGAGCAAGGTGAAACAGGTGCCCGATAGCTGGGAATATCTGTTCGCGTCGGACCTTTACAAAGACAAGATTGCGCTGGTGTCGGAACCAGCCGACCTTATGCGTATCGCGGCCAAATATCGCGGCTATTCGGTGAATGATATTACGCCGGAAAGGATAGCGGCGCTCAAGACGATGCTGCTCAAACAGCGGCCTTTTATCAAGACTTTCCACGAAGATAATGGACAGGATTTGCTGCTGTCGGGCGATATTGATGTGGTGATGGAATATAATGGCGATGTCGCGCAGATCATGCAGAATGACAGCGACATCGGCTTTGTGGTGCCCAAGGAAGGCAGCCTCCTCATTTCGGACAGCCTGTGCATACCGGTGAACGCGCCGCATAAGGGCAATGCGCACCGCTTCATCAATTATCTGCTCGACGCGGAGGTGGGCAAGAAAGTGTCGGAGAAAATCCTGTTCCCGACGCCCAATGATGCCGCGCGCGCGTTGATGCCCGCAAGCTATAAGGAAAATCCGGTGATTTTCCCGCCCGCCGAGCTTATCCGCAAAAGCGAATATGCGGTTTATAATGCGACGCTCCAGCCCTTATTCGACCGCGCGGTGGATGATATTATTGCGGCGTGAGCGCGAAGACGCGCGCGGTCAGCGTTTGACCGCAAGACAGGCTTGGCCTGCACGGCTGGCCGCCTGACAGAAGCGCGCGGCTTGGTCATGCGTGGCAAAGCCGCCGACTTGCAACCGCACCACCGCACCCGCTTTGACATAGCGCGGGCTATTCCCCGCAAAAGGCGCGCGGCCCGACAGGCGCGACCATAGACTTGCGGCATTGGATTGCGCGGAAAAAGCCCCCAATTGTGCAGTCCAGGGTCCATTGGTGGAGGCGGGTGCGGGGGCCGGTTTGGAAGCCGGTTTTGGGACCGGTTTCGGCTTGGCTTCCGCGTCAGGGGCTGCTGCCGGTTTCGGCTTGTCCTTGACGGCAGGCACAGGCGACGCGGCAGGCCTGGGCGCGGGCTTAACTGGTGCGGCCTTAACCGGCGCAGCGCCTGCAAGCGGGGGCGGGGTGTAGGTGGTGCCGCTGCTATGGGCAGATGGTGCAGGCTTGGGCGCGGGCTTTACCACAGGCTTAGCCCCCGCCTTCCCCCCCGGCGAGCTTGTCCCCATCGCTACCACCGTCGCGCCCGGCCCCGGCAGCGCGGGCAGTTGCGCGCGGCGTTCGTCGCGTTCCATTTCGGCGGACAGCGCAAGGCCTTTTTGCCGCTGGTCAATCGGGATAAGCTTGTCGAGTTCGGCAAGCCGCGCCGATGCCGCCGCTAGCCCCTTGGCCGATGCGCGGTTCATCAGCGCATAAGCGCGCGGCCAGTCCTTGGTCACAAGGTCGCCGTTAAAGCTGGCCGTCCCCACTATATATTGCGCGCGCGCTTCACCGCGTTCGGCGGATTTGAGGATGTAGGGGAGGGCCTCGCTGCGCTGGTTCATGTTGAACAATAAGAGGCCATAATTGTCGAATGCTTCGATATGGCCTTGGTCGGCGGCACGTTTGAACCAAGCGAGGGCCTGGCTCATATCCTGCGGCACCCCGCGCCCCAGCTTATAGGCCTGCCCCAGATTAAACTGCGCCATGGCGTCACCGGCAATCGCGGCAGGACGCCATTCGCTCACCGCCGTCGTATAATCGCCGCGCTCCCATGCCTCATAGCCTGCCTTCACATCGGCAAGCGCGGGGCTTGCCGCCATCAAGGCCGCGCACAGCGCCCCTCCTGCAATCAGCCAGCGATGAGCCATGACGAAACTCCTGATTTGTAACGCAATTACAATGAAGCAAAACGCTTCCGGACCCTGCGTGCAATTTATCCCTAATGCGTCATTAGCAAAAGAGTATGAACAGCAAGTATATAGGCCATGCACCTTGCGGCGCATGTAAAATATGCAGGCCTCTTGTCTGACGGCCCCCTTAACGTGGGGGCATCAAGCGCGATCATGCGGTCAAAGACGCCATGCCATCTCCCCCGTCCATAAAGGCAAACAAGTTTGCGCAGCCGTTAACCAGATTTTAGCGGAATCTGTGCGACTTCGCTCCCACGATATTTCGTGAGCAAAGGGGAATGGTGTGCGGGTTCTCGCATTGGCATCGCAAAAAGGTGGTTCGGGCAAGACGACTTTGTCCGGGCATTTGGCTGTTCAGGCGCAATTGGCAGGGGCTGGTCCGGTTGTGCTTATCGACATTGATCCGCAAGGGTCGCTTGCCGATTGGTGGAACGAGCGCGAGGCGGAATTGCCCGCTTTTGCGCAAACAACCGTGGCACGACTCGCGTCCGACCTTGAAATCCTGCGCCAGCAAGGCTTCAAGCTGGCGGTCATCGACACGCCACCCGCCATCACCATGGCGATCCAGAGCGTTATCAGCGTTGCCGAACTGATTGTCGTGCCGACCCGCCCCAGCCCGCATGATTTGCGCGCCGTGGGTGCGACGGTGGACCTGTGCGAACGGGCAGGCAAGCCGCTTATCTTCGTGGTCAATGCCGCAACCCCCAAAGCCAAGATCACCTCCGAAGCCGCCGTTGCCTTGTCGCAACATGGCACGGTTGCCCCGATCACGCTCCATCACCGCACCGATTTTGCCGCCTCGATGATTGACGGCCGCACCGTGATGGAGGTCGACCCCAACGGCAAATCCTCGCACGAGGTTCAGGCGCTGTGGAATTATGTGTCCGACCGGCTTGAAAAGAATTTCCGCCGCACCGTCTTTTCCGCGCCCGCCATGGGTGCGCAGATGAGTGCGCCCGGCATGGTTCGTCCGGTCGGTGGTTTTGGTCGCCGCGTCGTCGGCCAGTAAGCATAAAGGGAGGATAAGATTATGGCTGAAGCCAAGCCTCTCGCTTCTCTGTCCGGAAGCTTGCTCGCCCGTAAAGGGGCCGCCAAACCGGCTATGCGCCGTCAGGGAATGGCCGGTTTCGGCCAGATGCTGACACCGCAGGATGATCTGGGGTGGAATGATATGGGCTATGACGTCAATCCGACCCCGTCGGAGGAGCGCGCCGCCCAGCAACGCATCGACCTCACGCCGATGATGAGCCCGATTCAGGCCGTACGCGACCTTGGTCCGGTGGATGATGCCGACATGAACGGCGATGCGGTTGAAATGGGTGAGGCGCAAGACGTGCCGACCGCCGCGCCGCTCCCCGAAGTGGTGCGCCAGCGCCAGTTGCTTGCCGAAAAAATGACGCCGCGTGTGCCGCTCAATCTGGGTGGCAACCAGCCGGGCTTGCGCGCCGCACCGCTTTCCGGTGGGGAAGGCGGGGAAGATACCGCGCCCGCAGCGCCGGATATGCCCGATGCCGTGCCGCCAGTTGCCGCAACCCCGGTTGCAGCGCCTGTGGACGCGCCCGCCGCTACGCCGGAAACGCCCGCGCCGGTCATGCCGACACCAGCCATGCCCGCACCGGTCACGCCTGCACCTTTTGCCGGCCTCACGCCTTCGCGGACCATCGCGGCGCCTGCGATTGTCGCGGGGCAGATGGCATCGGCGGACAGCGCGCCGCAACGCATCCTTGCCCGCACGCCGCGTCGTGAAGCGGTGCCGGGGAGCAAGGCGGCCTTCACCTTGCGGATTGATCCCGAACGCCATTTGCGCCTGCGTCTCGCCAGTGCGGTGACGCGCCGCTCGGCTCAGGTCATCCTGATCGAGGCGCTCGATACATATTTGAAATCCCTGCCCGACATTGATGCGCTCGCGCATCAGGCCGCGCAGAAAAAGTGACGGAAACAAGGGGGTATTTTTCCATGTCTCGCTCGGCAATGTCTCGCACGAACATGTCTCGCCTATCCCGCACGGGTTTGATGCCGATTGTCATTTCGACATTGGCCATCGGCCTTGCGACCAGCGGTTGCAGCTCGCTCGGCTTTGCCAAGAATGAAGCGCCGGGGGATGCGGGCAAGCTCGCCGCGGCTGCGGAAAAACACGCCCAAAAGGGAGATTATGCCAAGGCGCTCGGCGCGGCAGAGGCAGCGGTTGCGGCCTCGCCCGACGATGCGGCATTGCGGGTCACGCTTGCGCAACATTATATGCAGCTTGGCCGTTTCGCATCGGCTGAAGCAAGTTTTGCAGAAGCTTTGGCGATTGAAGATTCGCCGCGCACCGCGCTCAATCTTGCGCTTGCGAAAATCGGCAATGGCCGCATTGGCGACGGGTTGCAGTTGATCGAAAAATATCGCGGACAGCTTCCCGCCTCCGATTACGGGCTGGCGCTCGCGCTTGCCGGGGAATCGGAACGGGCTGTGCTGGTCTTGGGCGATGCGGTGCGCGAATCCGATGCGACCGCCCGCACCCGCCAAAATCTCGCCTTCGCGCTCGCGATGGAAGGCCGCTGGATGGAAGCCAAGGTGGTTGCGGGGCAGGATATGCCCTTTGCCAATGTCGGCAACCGCATGGGCCAGTGGGCGACCTTCATGCAGGCCGGTTCGCCGCGCCAGTTGATTGCGGGGATTATGAATACGCCGCTCGTCAATGACGATCCGGGGATGCCCGTGCGGCTTGCGCGCAGCACCAATCCGGCGGAATTCGGCACGCAAATGGCGGCGGCTCCGGGCCAATATGACCCCGCACCACTCGCCCAATATGCGCCGCAGCCGGTGGCGATGGCAGAGGCCGCCGCTGGGCCGGAAGGCCAGCCGGAAGTGATGCCGGAAGCGGCTCTTGCAGACACTGCACCGGTTGAAGCCGCGCCTGCGCCGCTCCCGATTGCCGAAGCGATTGCCGCGCCGCGCACGCCTTATAAAGTATCGGTCGCCATTCCGGCGGTGAAGCCGTCTACAGTCAAAACCGCCGCGATCGGTGCGCCGCGCAAGGTGACGAGCCAGGCTGAAGCCGACCAGCTTGTCGCCAAGGCGCGCCAATCGTCGGGCCTCGCTGTGCAGCTTGGCGCATTCAGCAGCATGGGCGCGGCCAAATCGGCCTGGACCCGTCTGTCGGCCAAGCATCGCACCTTGCGCGGCTATACGCCCAGCTATGCGGCGGTGACGGTCAAGGGCCGCAACTATGTCCGCCTCGCCGCCAATGGCATAGCCGACAAGCGCGTTGGCTGGGCCTTGTGCCAGCGCGTCACCGGCAGCGCCTCGGTCTGCGCCCAGCGCCAGATCAGCAATACCCAACTGCAATTGGCAGGCCGCACTGCTCCTAAGGCGCACGGCAAGCAGGTGGCGGCGCGGTGAAAAAACTCCTCTCCTGTGAAGGGGAAATGGATTGCCCGGAGCGCAAGACGGAGGGGCTTAGCTCTAAATTCTAAACCGCGTCATCCCCGCGAAAGCGGGGATCCATCTCCGGAATTTTCGTGGAAACCAGATGGTCAAGGGATGGGTCCCCGGTCAAGCCGGGGATGACGATGTTTTAAGATACCCATTTCGGTATCACTGGTGCGCGTGTAGCCTGTCCTTCAAAACATCGCGCTTAGGGGCGGCTCTCAAAACGCGCCGCAGATTTCATCTATCTCCCAATGAAACGCTTTACCGCACCCGCTGTCCGCCCTTCCACATGGCGGTGACGCGGCCTTGGACGGGGAGGCCGTCGAAGGGGGTGTTACCTGCGGTCGCGGCCATTTTGTCGCTATCGACTTTCCAAGGCGCGCCATCATCGACGAGGATGAGGTCGGCCTCTTGGCCTTGCGCCAATGTTCCGGCCTCGACCCCCAAAATCCGCGCCGGATTGGCGGCGAGCAGGGCGAACAGCCGTTGATGGTCGATATGGCCATCGCGCACGAGGTTGAGGCTTAGGGCCAGCAATGTCTCCGCACCCGCCATGCCGGGCGCGGCATCGGCGAAGGGGAGGCGCTTATCCTCCGGCCCACGCGGATCATGGCCGGACGCGATCACGTCAATCGTCCCGTCTGCAATTGCGGCGAGGCAAGCTTGGCGGTCCTCTTCATGGCGCAAAGGCGGTTGCAGCCGCGCAAAGGTGCGGAAATCGGTGACTTCGCGGTCGGACAGGAACAGATGTGCAGGCGTAATGCCGCACGTCACCGGAAGGCCGCGCGCTTTGGCGGCGCGGATAAGGTCCAATGCCTTGGCCGTCGTCACCTGCCGGAAATGGAGCGGCGCACCGCTTTCTTCGACAAGCGCCAAGTCGCGCGCGACCGCCATCGCTTCGGCAATGGCGGGGGCTGACGCCAAGCCCAGCCTTGTTGCCGTCTCGCCATCGGTCGCGACCGCATTATGGGTGAGGCCTTCATCTTCGGCATGGGTGATGACGGTGAGGCCCAGTGCCTTGGCATAGGTCAACACGCGCAGCATCGTGCCGCTGTCGGCAATGCGGCTGCGGCCCGTCGCGATCGCGCGCGCGCCTGATGCCTGCATCCGCCCGACTTCGGCCAATTCCTTGCCTTCCAGCCCGCGTGTAGCGGCGGCGAGGGGGTGGACCCATAAGTCAGGCTTGCCCGCTTTGGCGGCGCGTTCGATGAGGCCCGGATCGTCGAGCGGGCGCGACTGGTCGGGCATGAGTGCGGCGCGCGTGATGCCGCCGAAATGGAAGGCGGGCTTGTCGGTGGCGAACACGCCAAGGTCGATAATGCCCGGCGCCAGCCATTGGCCGCGCCCGTCAATGCTTTCAACCTCGCCATTTGGACGGCTGGCTGTCAAACGGCCATCGACCGAATAAATTTCGGCCATATCGCCGTCGATGCGGCGGATATTGGTGAAGTGGAGCGGGACTGTCTGTCTCATTGCCAGCCCTCCACGCCGCGCCTTTTTCGTGTCAGCACATCAAGGCAGGCCATGCGGACGGCGACCCCCATTTCGACCTGTTCGGTGACGGCGGAGCGCACCGGATCATCGGCGATGCTGCTCACGATTTCAACGCCGCGGTTCATCGGGCCGGGGTGCATGACCAGCGCGTCGGGCTTGGCGTGTTCCAGCCGCTGCGGCGTCAGGCCGTAAAGCATATGATATTCGCGCGGGGAAGGGATAAACGCCCCGTCCATCCGCTCATTCTGGAGCCGCAGCATCATCACCACATCGGCATCCTTTATCCCCGCATCCATATCGGTAAAGGGCGTCGCGCCCATCAGTTCAATATCCTTGGGGATGAGTGTTGGCGGCCCGACCACGCGGACCTGCGCGCCCAAAGTCGAGAGCGCGATGATGTTCGAACGCGCGACGCGACTGTGCAATATGTCGCCGCAAATTGCGACAATCTGCCCTTCAATATGGCCCTTGCGGCGGCGGATGGTGAGCGCGTCAAGCAGCGCCTGTGTCGGATGCTCGTGCCGCCCGTCGCCTGCGTTGAGGACAGGGCAATCGACCTTGTCGGCGATAAGCTGCACCGCGCCGGAACTGGCATGGCGGATCACAATCGCGTCGGCGCGCATCGCGTTCAAGGTCATGGCGGTGTCGATTAACGTCTCGCCCTTTTTGACGCTTGATTGCGCGGCGTGCATATTGACGACATCCGCGCCGAGCCTTTTGCCCGCAATTTCGAACGACAAAAGCGTGCGCGTCGAATTTTCGAAGAAGGCATTGATGATGGTTAGGCCATGAAGCCGGTCATCGCGCTTTTCGATCTGCTTGCGGTTCATTTCGACCCAATGTTCGGCTTCATCGAGCAGGAAACGTATCTCCCACGGCTGCAATTTGGCCATGCCGGTCAAATGGCGATGCGGAAAAGCCGCCGACCCTTCGGGGTAGGGGCTGGACGAGGGGGAATTTGGCGATGTCATTAAAGGGCAGCGTTTAGGCCGGTCGGCGAGTCTACTCAAGGTGAATCTGTCGTGTAGGCACACATAGCCCGCGTCGCGTCATTGCGAGCGGCAACGCCGCGCGGCAATCCAGTGTTGTGCAGTGCGTCTCTGGATTGCTTCGTCACTTCGTTCCTCGCAATGACGGGGTAGTGGGATATGCCGTCCACGCACCCTTCCTTCAAACATTCACCAACGCATCAATCGCGGCCTGCAAAATATGCGCAGCGGCGAGGGCATCGACCCGTTCGGCGCGTTTGGCGCGGCTTAGGTCGGCTTCGACCATCAGCCGCTCGACCGCGACCGTAGAGAGGCGTTCGTCCCATAGGAGGATGGGGAGGCCGGTGTCGGCCATGTTGCGGGCGAAGGCGCGGGTGGATTGGGTGCGCGGGCTGTCGCTGCCGTCCATGTTGAGCGGCAGGCCGATGACGAGGCCCTTGACCGATTGCGCGGCGATCAAGTCCGTCAGCGCGGCCTTATCCACGCTGAACTTCTTGCGCGCGATGGTGTGGGCGGGCGAGGCAAAGCTCCAGCCTGCATCGCACAGCGCGGTGCCGATGGTCTTGGTGCCGACATCAAGGCCGAGCAAGCGCCCGCCATCGGGGAGTGCCGCGCGGAAGGCGGCTGCGTCCGCTACAGAGCCCATAAATCCGGCTCCATCAGTCCGCGACCGGAAGCGCCGGATTGCGGCGCTGTTTAGCGGGCGGCGGCGGGGCTTTGCCGTCAAAGGCCGACAGGCGGCGCAGCACATCTTCGCGCGCGGCAATCCAGAAGAGCGGATAATCATAGACATGATAATTATTGCCCGGCAGCACATACGGCCCCATTTTCGGGGGATCGCCGATCAGGAGAATGCCGCGCTCGTCACAGCGCGCCGGAACCGCGCCAGGGCGGATGCTGCCATCAAGGAAATCGGCGGTCGGCACCAACGTGCCGGGATTTTGCGCCGCCGTGCTGCTGCTATTGGGCGTGCCATTGACCGGATTGATGCACAGCATCGGGCTGGTGCCGCGCGGGGTGCCATTGAGGCCAAGCGATTTGGCATAGACGTCCAGCACCATGCCGGGGTCGGCAGGCTCGGCATAGCTTGACCAACTGACGATACAGTTGCTTGCTTCCGCCGTGCCGCAGGCGGGGAGGCCCATCATTGGCAAATCATGCTCCAGCGAAATCGGCCAGCCGACAATATAGGCCGCCGCAATCCGCTTGGCGATGGGGCGTCCCGCGACCTTCTCTTTGAGAAGGCGCAGCAGATGGAGCGAGCCTTGGCTATGCCCGGCAAGGATGATCGGACTATTGTCAGGGACTTCGCTCAAAAACTGGTCGAACGCGGTTGCAACATCCTGATAGGCGGCATCAATCGCTTTGGTTGCGTCCTCGCTGTCGGTCAAAAACGCACCAATAGCGGCTTGGCGGTAACGCGGCGCCCAGATTTTGCCCGCCATGTTGAACACACTCGCTTCGCCGCGCACAAAGATACGCGCGCGTTCATTGGTGGTCTGGTCGTCAAGCGAAGCGTTCCAGCCATCCTTGGTGATGAGGCTGGTCGGGTGGACAAAGAAGATCGACGCATTACCCCGCATCGTCGCTTCGTCCGCCGCGCTGCCGGGGGCAGGGGGCTGGGCGGCTTCGGTACTGTCATCGGTCGCGGCGGGTGTCGCTGCATTGGCCGCCGCCTCGCCCGGAACGCTGCCCGCCGCCGGAGCCGCAGGCGCTGCGGTTAATGGAGCGGGCCGCCACAAGGCAGGGTCATTCTTGCCCTCCATCTTGGGGTGCGCAATCCACATATCGAGATTGGCATAGCTGTTCGCCGGAACCGGCGCTTGCGCCACAAAGGGTTCGGTCGGCACAAAAGCGGTGCGCATGAACCAGTCTGTCTTGAGTTGGAATGCAATCACCACGCCAAGCACGGCAAAGATGATGAAGGCGACAAGATAAAGAAATTTGCGAGCCAAGTGTGGTGGGTTCCCGTGCATGTGAATTTATGGTGCAGAACGCTTCTTACCCTTGCACCGGCTTCGGGTGCAATGCACAATAGTTTGAGCAAATTCAAAAGCGGATCAGGGCGCTATGGATGAGCGCACTTTGGATGAAGATTATGGCGAGGGGTGAAGAGATGGCCGGAAGCGGTATGACGGCGGCAACCATGCGCTTTGATGCGGACGACCAGCCTTGGCCGCTGCGCCCGTGGATCATGGCGGCCATTTGTGCGGTTGCTGCGCTTTTATTCCATTATTTAGTCGATTTTGACCGCAGCTATGTCAATGGCGAATGGACCGCGCCCCCGCAATGGGGCGTTGCCAATGGCGACCTTACCCCTTTCCGTCAGGCGTTGGCTGTGTTTGTCGGCGTTGCGACCTTGGCCTTTGTGCTGACGGTCGAATTGCGCCGCTGGTGGTGGAGCCTCGTCTTTGCGCTCGGATGGGCGCTGGTGATTGCCTGTGTCGGCTATTATACCGCGGGCTATAATCGCGGCGGCGAGATTGTCGAATTTCCGTTTATGAGCGGCGTCTTCGCGATTCTGTTGGCCGCCCCCTTGTTCCAGGCCGCGCGCGATATGGGCTCGCGCACATTCCCATATGCGCGCACCCACAACCATATCTGGAATGATGCGGTAATCGGCGCAGCCTCGCTCGCCTTTACCGGCCTTTCCTTCCTGTTGGTCAATTTGCTCGCCGAACTGTTCGCTCTCGTCGGCATGGATTTCCTGCGCGAGCTGTTGAACGATGAATGGTTCGGCTGGATGATTGCAGGGCTTGCGTTCGGGACCGCCGTGGGGGTGTTGCGTGAACGCGATGCGCTGGTGTCCACAATGCAGCGGCTGGTGATGGTCATCCTGTCGGTGCTGGCCCCTGTTCTGGCGGTCGGACTGGTCCTGTTCCTTGTGTCGCTCCCCTTTACCGGCCTACAGAAATTATGGGACACAACCCGTGCGACCACCCCGATTTTGCTCAGCTGTGCGGCGGGCGCGTTCATCCTTGCCAATGCCGTGATCGGCAACGGGCGGGAAGAGCGCGCGACCAACACGTTGCTGCAATGGGCGGCGCTTGCGCTCGCTGTCTGCATCCTGCCGCTCGCGATTATAGCGGCCATTTCGATGGGGCTGCGCATCGAACAATATGGCTGGACGCCTTCGCGCATCTGGGGGATGCTCGTCGTAGGAATAGCGGTCGGCTATGGCCTCTCTTATCTGTGGGCGGTCATCAAGGGCCGCAAGGATTGGGACGATCTTGCGCGCATGTGGAATTTGCGCGGCGCGATGGCGCTGGTCGGGATTGCGGTGTTCTTGGCGCTGCCGATCCTCGATTTCGGTAGCATTTCGGCCAAAGACCAGATGGCGCGGTTTGAAAAAGGCATCACGCCCGCGCATAAATTCGACTATCAGGCAATGGCATTCGATTTCGGCCCCAAGGGCCGCGAAATGCTCGCAACGCTTGCCAAATCGGGCAATCCCGACATTGCGAGTAAGGCGCAAGAGGCTTTGAAGGCGGAGGATCGTTGGTCGCTGCGGGATCTTTCCGGTATTAACGAGCGCGATGATAAGGCGCTGGAGGACCGGTTGGTGATTGAAGACCCTGCGCTCCTTGCCGCAGACAAGGCAGGCGTGCTGGCGCGCTTGCGTGGGACGCAGACCTGTCGCTTCGGACCGTGCACCGTCAAACCGCTCGGTAAAAATAGTTGGGTGATTTTCGGAAAGGACGAAATGAAAGGGCCACTCCGGCTTTCGCTTCTGCAAAAAAGGAAGGGCAAGGAGGGGGTCAGTTGGGATATAGAGCCGATATCGCTGCCCATTGACGAGGCGTCCTCGGCCGATGATGCTGTAAAGGCGTTTAATCCCTTGACGGTCAAACCCGACAGCAAGGTGGAGCTTGTGCCCGTCGAGCGTTACCGCATTGTCGTGGACGGGGTGGCCACCTCCACCTATGTCGACCCGCAACAATGATGGGCTGCCTCATGGCCTTATGCTTGAAACATGGCGGGGTGACTGCTAGCGGCGACAATTCAAATTCATATGGTCAACCGATAAGCGATTATCACGGGACAACAGGAAAAATATGTCGGTAGATAGAGACACCGTCGTCAAAATTGCGAAACTTGCGCGCATTGCCGCGAGTGATGCCGAAATTGACGCGCTGGTACCCGAACTTAACAATATCCTCGGCTGGGTCGAGCAATTGGGCGAGGTGGATGTCACCGGCGTCGAGCCGATGACTGCGGTTATCCCCAACCAATTGCGCCTGCGCGACGATATAGTGAATGACGACCCGCTCACCGGCGGCGATATTCGCGACAAGGTTCTGGCCAATGCCCCCGTGCCGGAACATGGTTTCTTTGGTGTGCCCAAGGTGATTGAGTGATCACGGGTTACTATAAACCGCTAGCCCTGAGCTTGTCGAAGGGCGTGTATGACCGAAAAATGTGCTTCGACAAGCTCAGCACTACGGAAGATAAAATATGACCAACCTGACTGACTTAGGCGTAGCCGCCATCCGCGACGGGGTCGCCAAAGGCGATTTTTCGGCGCGCGAAGTGGCTGAAGCCTTTAACGCCGCCGTTGCCAGCGCCGACGCGCTCAACGCCTTCATCGTCAAGACGCCGGAAAAGGCTTTGGAAGCCGCCGATGCCATCGACGCCAAGCGCGCCAAGGGCGAGGCGCTCGGGACATTGGGCGGCGTACCGATTGGCATGAAGGATTTGTTTGCGACCAATGGCACGCAAACCACCGCCGCCAGCCATATCCTCGAAGGCTTTATCCCGCCTTATGAATCGACCGTCAGCCAGAAATTATGGGATGCGGGCGCAGGGATGCTGGGCAAATTGAACCTTGACCAGTTCGCGATGGGGTCGGCCAATGAGACCAGCTATTTCGGCAATGTCATCTCGCCCTGGCGGCGTCCCAATGACACCGCGCCGCTCGCGCCGGGTGGCTCTTCGGGCGGTAGCTCGGCCGCGATTGCCGCGCGGCTGTGTCCGGCGGCAACCGGCACCGATACCGGCGGGTCGATCCGCCAGCCTGCGGCCTTCACCGGCATTAGCGGCATCAAGCCGACCTATGGCCGCTGCTCGCGCTGGGGCGTGGTGGCGTTCGCCTCCAGCCTCGACCAAGCAGGCCCGATGGCGCGCGATGTGCGCGACTGCGCGATCATGCTCGAAGCGATGGCCGGTTTTGACGCCAAGGATGCGACCAGTCTCGACCTTGACGTGCCCGCATGGGAAAAATCGCTGTCGGCGGATTTGAAGGGCAAGCGCATCGGCATCCCGCGCGAATATCGCGTTGATGGCATGGATGATGATGTGGTGCGCGTCTATGAAGCGGGCATCCAGTGGCTCAAGGATGCTGGCGCGGAGATCGTCGATATTTCGCTGCCGCACAGCCAATATGCGCTGCCTGCTTATTATATCATCGCGCCTGCCGAAGCCTCGTCCAACCTCGCGCGCTATGATGGCGTGCGTTATGGCCTGCGCGATTTGCCGCAAGGCGCGAATTTGCAGGAAATGTATGCCGCGACCCGCGCCGAAGGCTTTGGCCCCGAAGTCAAACGCCGCATCATGATCGGCACCTATGTGCTGTCGGCGGGCTTTTATGACGCTTATTACACACAGGCGCAAAAGGTCCGCACGCTGATTGCACGCGATTTTGAAGACGCGTTCCAGAAATGCGACGTGATCCTCGCGCCGACCGCACCGAGCGCCGCTTTCGGCCTTGGCGAAAAAAGCGCGGACCCGCTGGCGATGTATCTCAATGACGTGTTCGCGGTGCCCGCCAGCCTTGCCGGCCTCCCCGCCATGTCGGTGCCGGGCGGCTTGAACAGGGATGGCCTCCCGCTGGGCCTGCAAATCATCGGCCCTGCATTGGATGAACAAGCCGTGCTCAACGCAGGCCTCGCCATCGAAGAGCGCGCAGACTTTACCGCGCGTCCTGAGAAATGGTGGTGAATTTAGGGCTAATCATCCTGATCGGGTCGGCCGTCTTGGCTGTTATGATCGGGCTGATCAACGCCTATGGCAAAAAACATCATATCGGCGAAGCGCGCTTTGATGGCGAAACGGGCAAGCAGATAGAGGATAAGGAAGACCGGCGCTAACAACCAGGCGTTAAAAAGATAAAGCAACGTGCTCCCGCGCAGGCGGGAGCCCAGGGTGGCTAAGCACTACATAACACTGGGTTCCCGCCTTCGCGGGAACACAAGAGGAAATAAAGAATGACGGACTATCGCGTAAAAGGAAAAACCGGGGATTGGGAGGTTGTGATCGGCCTTGAGGTCCATGCGCAGATTACCACCAATGCCAAGCTGTTTTCGGGCGCGGCGACCGCGTTCGGAGCGGAGCCTAATACGCAGGTGAGCCTTATTGATGCCGCGATGCCGGGGATGCTCCCTGTGCCGAACAAGGAGTGCATCCGCCAAGCGGTGCGCACCGGCATGGCCTTGGGCGCTGAGATCAACGCGTGGTCGCGCTTTGACCGCAAAAATTATTTCTACGCCGATTTGCCGCAAGGCTACCAGATTTCGCAGCTTTACCATCCGCTGGTGGGTGAGGGCGTCCTCACCATTGATGCGGATGAAAAGGCTGGCCTTCCTGAAGCCAAGGACATTGGCATTGAGCGCATCCATGTCGAGCAGGATGCGGGCAAGCTCATGCATGACCAGCATCCGACCATGTCCTATGTCGATTTGAACCGCTCCGGCGTTGCGCTGATGGAGATTGTGTCCAAGCCCGATATGCGCTCGCCTGCCGAAGCCGGGGCCTATCTCGCCAAGCTGCGCTCGATCCTGCGCTATGTCGGCTCGTGCGACGGCAATATGGACCAAGGCTCGATGCGCGCCGACGTCAATGTTTCGGTGCGCAAGCCTGGCGACGAATTCGGCACCCGCACCGAAACCAAGAATGTGAACTCGATCCGTTTCGTCATGCAGGCGATCGAAAGCGAAGTGAAGCGCCAGATCGAGGTCATCGAAGAGGGCGGCGCGATTGTGCAGGAAACGCGCCTGTTCAATCCCGACACCGGCAAAACCCGCGCGATGCGGTCGAAGGAAGACGCACATGATTATCGCTACTTTCCCGACCCCGACCTGTTGCCGCTAGAGTTGGACGATGCGTTTCTTACCGAATGTCAGGCGAGCCTCCCCGAACTTCCCGACCCCAAGCGCGCGCGTTATGAAGCCTTGGGCATTAGTGCTTACAACGCCAATGTGCTGACCGCAGAGGTTGAAAGCGCGCTGTGGTTCGACAATCTGCTCGGCAAGGGCGTCAAGGCCCCGGCGGCTGCCAATTGGGTGACGTCCGAACTGTTCGGCGCGCTCAACAAGCGCGGCGAAAGTTTTGAAAATTCGCCGGTGTCATCCGATCAGGCCGCAGAATTGCTCGCACTGGTCGACGATGGCACAATTTCGGGCAGCATCGCCAAGAAAGTGTTCGAGATCATGCTCGAAACCGGCGATGGCGCAGGCGCGATTGTCGAGCGCGAAGGGTTGAAACAAACGTCCGACACCGGCGCGATTGAAGCGGTCATCACCCAAATCCTCGCCGATAATGCGGACAAGGTTGAACAATATAAGGGCGGCAAAGAAGCCCTGTTCGGCTTCTTCGTCGGCCAGACGATGAAAGCCATGCAAGGCAAGGCAAACCCGCAAGTGGTCAATGAATTGCTCAAGAAGGCGTTGGGGTAAAGCACAAGGCGTCACCGGCTTTCTGTGTGAAGCCGGTGATCGCCCGCCGAACCGCTTACCGTTTCAGCGTCGGTTAAAGCCGTTTATTGCGCGCGGCGGACCTGATTATCGACGCCTTGGACATTGCGGCGGATGGTCGCTTTGCCGGGCGCGGTCCATTGCACATCATTGTCGGTGCCCGAAACGCTGACGATGCCATTGGCGGCCATCGCGACATGGATTTTATTGTCGACGCCATTCACCGTGAGACGGCTGCAATTGCCGGTGATGCGGACATCATTGCCCGTCCCGCTGACCCGCGCTTCGCCGCCCTTGCAGTCGATCTGCGCGCTCTGGTCAACACCGTTCACGCTCGCGCCTTGTTGTGCAAGCGCAGGGGTAGGGGTAGCGACCAAGGCTAAAGCGGCGGCAAGCGACAGGCTGGCACATTTCAACATATTTGTCTCCAATATCCGGAAAATTAGCCCCCGCCGCCCGCCATGGCTAAAGGGCGCGGATGACCGTTTGATGAACGGATGAATACTCCGGAATGGAGTGAGGCAAAGCTGTCGACAGACTGGGGGGATATATTGAAAATTAAAGGGACGGAAAAAAATGACCTGTCCGGGCTTTTCATTCGGCAGATCATGACGCTGCGTAAGCTAAGGTAAGGCCGATCCGTATTGGGCGTAAGAATGGTTCAAGAAAGGGCTTGAATAAATAATATTCTCCCATCATTGTGCGCCGGACATAGTATTGAGGGGGGCTCAATGAGAATGAAGATGGTTCGCGCGACCTTGTGCGCGGCGTTGATGCTTGCGTCGACGCCGGCAGTGATGGCCGCAGATAAAAAGGCACCTGTCACCAAAGATGAAGGCGCCACAGACGAGATTGCGGGTAAGGCTATACCCGGTGATCCCGCCAAATTCTTCCTGTTCCATAAAGAGGGCGTCTCCGCCGATCAGGCACGCGGGGATTTGGTTTATTGTATCGGACAGGCCGGGCCGATTTTGTCGATGCGCGACAGAATTCCGAGCGCCGGAGGTTTGCTGGGTGGCTTGCTCAATGCCCGTATGGCGGGAATTGACCGGTTCCGTATGCGCAATGCTGCCATGCGCAAATGTATGGGTATGATGGGCTATGCACGATATCCGGTTCCCGAAGATAAATGGAAGATTGTGGTAGATAAGGGCGACACCGTTTTGAACGATGACGGGCTGGTCGATATTGAAGTGGTTGAACGCATGGTCGCCTTTGCAAGCGGGCCAAAGCCGGAAGGGGAGAAATTACCGCTATGATTGGCGCTTTCAAAAAACTGACCATCTCCGCGGTGGCCCTTGCCCTTTTGTCGGCTTCACCAGCGAACGCGGACAATAAGCCGAAAAAGGTCGAGAAAATTAAACTCGACACATTGAAGCCCGGCAAAATAAAAATCGACCCGCGCTTGGGCTATGTACTGGTGCGCGTCGGCCCCAAAGTCGCGGGGAAAAATCCCGAATCGTCCGTGGGTTTTTCGCGCATCGACCCCGCGACCGATACATTTTTCGATTTCGCGACGCCGGAAGATATTCCCCGTGATTTTGCCCGAACCGCCGGGGTTGTGCTTAATCTGGGCCGTAGTTTCGGCGATAGTGACGGTGCGGGAGTTTATCTCATCGGCTTCTACCCCGGTCGTTGGGTAATCAGCGGCGTTGGCCAGACCTGTCTTTCGATGGGGAGCTACACATTCGACGTCAAGCAGGGCGAAGTGACCGATATCGGCACATTGATCGTGGGCCGTGAAAACGGGCAATCAAGCGCGCCGGAGTTGAAGGGCGCGACGCTGTCGCCTGATTTGGTGTCGTTCGGTGCGATGATGAACATCGTTATGAGCGATGCCCTTTACGCCAAACCGGCCAGTGATAGCCCGGCCTTGCCCGCCGAATTGCGGGCTATGCCGGTGACGAAGGCTGCCTTGAAACCGGACCATCGCTTTGTCAATAGCTGTCAAACATTGATAAACCGCGCCGCGAGTTTGCCACCTCTGGAGGCCCGGCCGCCGATGACCCGCGATGAGGCCATTGTTGCCATCTCCAAAATTAACCCGGCAGAACGGGTAGAGGCAGCACGCAAAAAAGCGGAAAGAGCCGCCGCTGCGAAAAGGACGGCGCGATAAAAAGCGGAGCGAAACAGGACAAAAAGTAGCGAAACGACCCCGGATCAACTCACACCGGGGTCGCTCACACCGGGTTGTTGTTCTGCAGGCGGAACGATTTCATCCGGCGCACGGTCGGGGTGGACGGTGTCACCCTGATCGGGTTCGACCTCTGGTGGCTGGTCTTCCAGCGGGGCTTCGCGCGGCGATTCTTTGGGCGGGCTTTCGGGCGGCGATTGCGGGTTGATTTTGTCCGGCTTGGGCGCGGGTTGTTCTTTGGGTGTGTCGGCCATGATATACTCTCCTTTACCGGACTTTACGCACGGGTGAGGGGGAGGGTTCCGCCGCTTTTGCGCCGCTCCCTGTCGACACGAGCCAGAGCCTCCGTTCGACCCGTCGCCCCGCCTATGGGGAAAAGCCGCTTTTTGCTGGACCCACAGGACTTTCCTGATATAGAGCGCGCTCGCGATTCCGCGCTCCTCGGCCTGTGCGTGATCTGATGCGGGCGTGGCGAAATTGGTAGACGCGCCAGATTTAGGTTCTGGTATCGAAAGATGTGGGGGTTCAAGTCCCTTCGCCCGCACCAACCGTCACAAGCCTGCCGATCCAAAACGGTGCCGGGTGCTGCATGATCTGGAAAATAATGTCGAAGTTGATGAAAGCGTAAGTGAAGCGATGAAAATTGTTGAGACGTTGAACGAAGGGCTGAAGCGCGGCTACACCCTCACCATTACCGCCAAGGACATCGACGCTGAAGTCGACAAGGAATTGAAGCGTATCGCGCCGCAAGTGCGGATGCCCGGCTTCCGTCCCGGCAAGGTGCCCGCCAACCTCGTTCGCAAAATGCACGGTGAAGCGCTCCAGCAGGACGCGCTCAACAAGGCGGTGCAGGACGGCGTCCAGAAACTTCTCGTCGATCATAAGCTGCGCCCTGCGATGCAGCCCGGCGTTGAACTGGGTGAAGGTTATGAACCCGGCAAGGACGCTGAACTCAAGATCGAAATGGAAGTGCTGCCGATCATCGAAACGCCGAGCATTGAAGGGTTGAAGCTGGAACGCCTGACCGCGCCGGTCGACGACAAGGCGATTGATGCTGCGGTCCAGACCATTGCGGATTCGCAGAAAAGCTATGAAAGCGCCGCCAAGACCTACAAGGCCGCAGAAGGCGATCAGGTTGTGATCGACTTTGAAGGCAAGGTAGACGGCGTCGCGTTTGAAGGCGGCAAGGGCGAAGGAATGGCCGTTGTCATCGGTTCGGGCCAGCTTATCCCCGGTTTCGAAGACCAGCTTGTCGGCGTTAAAGCCAATGACGAAAAAGTGCTGAACGTGACCTTCCCCGCTGATTATGGCGCGGAGCATCTTGCGGGCAAGCCGGCGACCTTCGACATTGTCGTGGCCGAAGTGAAGAAGCCGGTCGAAAGCAAGGCGGACGACGCTTTTGCCAAGTCGCTCGGCCTTGAAGGCATCGACCAGTTGCGCGAACTCGTTAAGGGGCAGGTGGAGCAGGAACATAATGGCCTCACCCGTACTTTCATGAAGCGCAAGCTGCTTGACCAGCTTGCCGATGCGCATGATTTCGACGTGCCGCCCTCGATGGTCGAAGCCGAATTCAACCAGATCTGGCAACAGCTTGAGCATGAAGCGAGCCATGAAGCCGATCCGGAAGCGGCGCGCGCCGAAATGGAAAAGGACAAGGATGATTACCGCAATATCGCGGTACGCCGTGTCCGTTTGGGTCTGCTCCTGTCGGAAATCGGTCAGGCCAATGGCGTTGAAGTGAGCCAGCAGGAAATGTCGCGCCTCATCATGCAGGCCGCGCAGCAATATGGCCCGCAGGACCGCGAGCGCTTCATCCAATATGTGCAGCAGGACCCGATGGCCGCTGCCCAGCTTCGCGCGCCGCTCTATGAAGACAAGGTTGTCGACTTCCTGTTCGGCAAGGCGGAAATTTCGGACCGCGAAGTGAGCCGCGAAGATCTGGAAGCGGCAATCGAGAGCGAAGACGGCCACGTCCACGGCCCCGATTGCGGCCACGATCATGGCGATGCGAAAGCCAAAAAGGCTCCCGCGAAAAAGGCCGCTGCCAAGAAGGCTGACGATAAGCCTGCCAAGGAAGCTAAGCCCGCGGCCGCTAAACCTGCTGCTGCCAAGGCGGAAAAAGCCGAAAAGGCTCAGGCCAAGAAGGCGGCTGCTCCCAAGGCTGAAAAGGCGGACGCTCCCAAGAAAGCGCCTGCCAAAAAGGCACCGGCGAAGAAGTAATTCGGGTCTCAACCCCGCCCCATTCGTTCTGAATATCGCCCGAAAGGTGGTGTATCGGAACGGCATCGGGGCGCGGTAACCGGTGCTTTGATACGCCCTTAAGTAAGATTGCAGGGCTAACCGCTACGAACGGTTCTGATAAAAATATATATAAAGGCGGGGGCGTTCATGACGGCTTCGCCTTTTTCTTTTGGGTGCGCTGTGCAACAAGCCCTTGACCATGCGCATCCGCCACCCAATGTAGGCGCTGGGCTAAGACACAAACTCAGCAGGAAATTTATGACCAACTCGATCTACAATCCGCATAACTATGATGACCGCATTCATGACCCCATGAGCGCGCTGGTTCCGATTGTTATCGAGCAATCGACGCGCGGCGAACGCAGCTTCGATATTTTTTCGCGCCTGCTGCGTGAACGCATCGTGTTCGTGAACGGGCCGGTCGAAGATAATATGGCCGCGCTCATCGTCGCGCAGCTTCTATTCCTCGAATCGGAAAATCCGAAAAAGGATATTTATATGTATATCAACTCGCCGGGCGGGGTCGTCACGGCGGGCATGGCGATCCATGACACGATGCAATATATCCGCCCGCGTGTCGGCACAGTGTGTATCGGGCAGGCCGCTTCGATGGGCAGCTTCCTCCTTGCAGCGGGCGAGCCGGGGATGCGCGTTGCGCTCACCAATGCGCGCATCATGGTCCACCAGCCTTCGGGCGGCGCGCAGGGCAAGGCTTCGGATATCGAAATCCAGGCCAAGGAAATCCTGCGCATCCGTGCGCGGATGAACGCGCTTTATCAAAAATATACCGGCCAGCCGCTCGAAGCGATTGAAAAGGCGATGGACCGCGACACCTTCCTCGAAGCCGAAGAAGCCAAGGCTTTCGGCCTTGTCGATCAGGTGTTTGACACGCGCCCCAAGGCGTCGGAAGACACGACTTCGGACCAAGCTGCGGAAAAGCCCAAGGAATAAGCCGGGTCCTCCGGTCGATATTCCGGTCCATACACGGGGAGCGCCATGTATATTCCTCTACCATTATTGATTATTGGCGGGGTGATTATATTGGCGCTGCTCTTATGGGCGTTGAAGCGCGGCGGGGGCGGAAACGAACTTTCCGTAAAACAGGCGGACATCAGGCCGCGCGAACGGTTCCGGACGCCGGTAGTGCCAGTGACGCTGGAGCGGGTCAGCAAAGAGGATATTCCCGACGATCTCCGCGCGGAATTGCTGCATTTGCTGCAACGGCGCAGTAAAATCCCCGCAATCAAGCTGGTGCGCGAGCATACCGGACTGGGATTGAAAGAGGCCAAGGATTATATCGACGCGCTTTCTGACGGCCATATGTGAAGGGCCGCCCGTAAATGGCCAGATGTGCATGAGCTACTGCCCATAACCTCCTGCGCATGACCGCATGGGAAAGTCCTGCAAAGCTTGCGCACAAAAAAGATCGTTAATCGGGATGAAACAGGGCCTAGCGGTGAAAAGGCCGCTTGAATTATGACAATAGCCCGATAGGATAAGGAATTGGTCGGCGCGCGCGATGCGGCCGACATTAAGGAACTATATGACGAAGTTGAGCGGTTCGGACTCGAAAAGCACTTTATATTGCTCGTTCTGCGGTAAGTCGCAGCATGAAGTCCGCAAGCTGATTGCCGGGCCGACCGTGTTCATCTGTGATGAATGTGTCGAGCTGTGCAATGACATTATCCGGGAAGAAGTGAAGGGCGGCCTTGCCTCCAAGAAGGATGGCGGTGTGCCCACGCCCCAGGAAATTTGCGATGTGCTTGACGATTATGTGATCGGTCAGGCGCGCGCCAAGCGCGTGCTGTCGGTTGCCGTCCATAACCATTATAAGCGTTTGAACCACGGTGCCAAGGGCGACGAGGTCGAGCTTGCCAAGTCGAACATCCTGCTCGTCGGGCCGACAGGGTCGGGTAAGACCTTGCTCGCGCAAACGCTCGCCAAGACGTTCGATGTGCCGTTCACCATGGCCGACGCGACCACGCTCACCGAAGCGGGCTATGTCGGCGAAGATGTCGAAAATATCATTTTGAAGCTGTTGCAGGCGTCCGACTATAATGTCGAAAAGGCGCAGCGCGGCATCGTCTATATCGACGAAATCGACAAGATCAGTCGCAAGGCGGAAAATCCCTCCATCACCCGCGATGTGTCGGGCGAAGGCGTGCAGCAGGCGCTGTTGAAGCTGATGGAAGGCACCACCGCCAGCGTTCCGCCGCAGGGCGGGCGCAAGCATCCGCAACAGGAATTTTTGCAGGTCGATACGACCAACATATTGTTCATCTGCGGCGGCGCTTTTGCGGGGCTTGAAAAGATTATCGGCGACCGTTTGCAGGGCAAGTCGATCGGCTTTGGCGCGCATGTCGCCGCCCCCGACGAACGCCGCACCGGCGCGATTTTGCAGCAGGGCGAACCGGAAGATTTGCTCAAATTCGGGCTTATTCCGGAATTTGTCGGTCGTTTGCCGGTGATTGCGACGCTGGAAGATCTTGACGTTGACGCACTCGTCAAGATTTTGGCCGAGCCCAAAAACGCGCTGGTCAAGCAATATCGCAAACTGTTCGAACTGGAAGAGGTCGCGCTGACCTTTACCGACGATGCGCTGGTGGCGATTGCGACCAAGGCAATTGCGCGCAAAACCGGCGCGCGCGGTCTGCGTTCCATCCTTGAAGGCATTTTGCTCGACACGATGTTCGACCTGCCGACGCTTGACGGCGTCAGCGAAGTCGTGATCGACAAGGATGTGGTCGAAGGCCGCAAGGATCCGATCAAGGTGTTCGCAGAAACACCCAACAAGAAGAAGGCCGCCGCGGCAGACGACGCGGCGTGATCGGACCGGCACCCATAGCGTTACAATTTTTTAAAAAATGTGACAATTATATCACGCGGATTGAAATAATTACAATCGCTGCGCTTGGATTCCATTGAATCCTGTCATTTTTTGCTGTGCCCATAAGAGCGAGACTAGACTCTTGCGCTCTCCTGACTATGGGCAACTTCATTCATAGTCGGAACGGATGGCATCATTTTGATGGCGTCAAAAAACTGTAACCAAGATGCGCCATTAGCGCATGGAAGGTCCGGGAGCCAATAACCCGGCAACATTGGGAGCGGTACGTCGATGCTTCTTTGAAAGGACGGGATGTGTCGACCTTTCATATTGGGCAAGGCTTTACCAACCGGGACAAACCGGGGCGGTCATGGTCTGAACAATTTTTAAAATCGGGGATTTTACAATGACAATGCGTAGATTTTTGAGTGGTTCCGCAGCCGCGTTCACCGTTGCGACTGTGCTTGTGGCACCGGCGTATGCACAGGAAACATCGTCTTCCGTGCGCGGTGAAGTCACCGCATCCAGCGGTCCGGTCGCGGGTGCCGACGTGGTCGTGACCCATGTAAGCTCAGGTACGGTTGCGCGCAGCACGACCGGTGCTGATGGCTTGTTCAACGCCAACGGTCTGCGCGTTGGTGGTCCGTACGAAGTGACGGTGACGGCGCCGGGCTTCCAAGAGGCGAGGATCACAGATCTTTATCTGTCCGCCGGTCAGCCGTTCCGTCTTCCCATTACCTTGCAGGAAGAAGATGCGATCATTGTTACCGCCGGTTCGATCAGCCGCGCTACCGAGACCAGCAATGGCCCGATTACCGCTTTAACGCGCGAAGACATTGAAAATGCCGCATCCATCAACCGGGACATTCGCGACCTTGCACGCCGCGATCCGCTTGTTTCGCTTGACCTTACGAATTCCCGCGCGATCGAAGTTGCAGGCAATAATGGCCGTCTGAACCGCTTTTCGGTGGACGGCGTCCAAATGTCGGACGATTTCGGTCTCAACAACGGCGGTATGCCGACCTCGCGTGGTCCCGTTCCTTTTGATGCGATTGAGCAATTTTCGGTAAAAGTTGCGCCGTTCGATATTGCGGAAGGCGATTTTCAAGGCGGCGCGATCAACGTAGTTTTGCGTTCTGGGACCAATAAATTCCGCGGCTCCGGCTTCTTTTCGTACACCTCTGACAAGCTGACAGGCAGCAAGTCGCGCGGTCGCGAAATGAATCTTGACTTTGACAGTAAGCAATATGGCGGTTTCGTTTCTGGTCCCATCGTCAAGGACAAGCTGTTCTTTATGCTTGCCTATGAAAAAACCAAAGAGACTGATCCTTTCGATGACGGCTTTGGTGAAGGCTTTGCGAACCAAGTGCCCGGCGTGACGCAGGCGCTTTTGGACCGTGTTACCAATGTTGCAAAATCGCGCTATAATTATGACACGCTTGGCCTCTCGGCCAATGCTGCCGAAGAAGATGAAAAGATCATCGGCAAGCTCGACTGGAATATCAATGACGACCATCGTGCGTCGTTGACCTACATCCGCAACGTCGGCACGCAGCAATATCAGCAAAACACCTTCATGACCCAGCCTTATGCTCTGGGCTTCAAGTCGAACGGTTATGAACTGACCGAAGAAATTAACTCGGGTGTATTCGAATTGAACTCGAATTGGTCGAACAGTTTCTCGACCACCGTTCGGGCGTCCTATCGTGACTATAATCGCGGCCAGAACCCCTTTGGCGCGAAAACCATCGGACAAGTTGGAGTTTGTACCGACCTGACCTCGGTTAATTCGGGGACGAGCTGTGACGGCACGCGCCTGTTCTTTGGCCCCGATGTCAGCCGTCATTCCAACAAGCTTAATACTGAAAATCTTTCGATTGACTTCACTGCGCGTTTGAATGTGGGTGACCATGCGCTGCGTTTGCTGACCGGCTATACCGACATCAACACCTATAACCTGTTCTTGCAGAACTCGCTCGGTAACCTTTACTTCGATTCGTTGGCAGATTTTGAAGCCGGGCGTGCAAACCGGTTCATTCTTGCCGGCGCAGTCCCCAGCCTTGACGTGAACGATGCGGCTGCAGAGTTCCGGACCCGCAACTGGACGTTCGGTTTGCAGGATGATTGGTCGGTAACGCGCGACCTTACACTTTCGCTTGGTCTGCGTTACGATTTGTTCGACAATAATGTCCGTCCGCCGCTCAACGCTAACTTCACCAACCGGTACGGTTTTTCGAACCGCTCGACCTTCAGCGGTCGTGGCGTGTTCCAGCCGCGCTTCGGCTTTAACTGGCAGCCGACTGACCGCTTGGTCGTTCGTGGCGGCGTCGGCATCTTCGCCGGTGGCACGCCGGATGTGTATCTGTCGAACGCATTTTCGAACACCGGCCAACTGACCAACTCGATAGCGATTGACCGTAATAGCTCGGCTGCAGGATGTAATATTCCGGCTTCGGTGCCCAATGCAGCCGCCATCTGTAACGCTGCTCTCAACAATGTAACGGGTGGCCAGATTTCGTCGCTAGTAACGGATTATCTGACGACCAACGTGGCTTCGCTGGCATCCGCTCCGACCGATGCTATCGATCCCAACCTCAAAATTGCCCGCAAGTGGAAAGCGTCGCTTCAAGCCGATTATGAAGTGGGTGACGGCTGGATGTTCGGCGCGCAGTTCCTGTACGACAAAAACATCTATGGCTATCAATGGACGGACCTTCGCTCGGTCCAGATCGGCACCCTGCCCGATGGTCGTCCGCGTTATGGTGCGTTCGGCGGGGCATCAACCACAAACCGAGATCTTTTGCTGACTAACAGCACACAAGGCCGCGCCTGGTTTGCGACGGCACGTTTTGCCAAGGATTTTGACTTTGGCCTGTCGGTTGATGGCAGCTATACCCGTGCGAACGTGAAGGATGTTTCGGCGCTGACCTCGTCAACGTCCAGCTCCAACTATGGCAACAACGCATTTGTCGATCCGAATTGGGCCGCTTATGGCCGGTCGATCTACGAATATCGTGACCAGTATAAGTTCAGCCTGAACTATCGTCATGAATTCATCGCCAATGCAAAAACGACCTTTGGTCTGTTTGGCGAATATCGTTCGGGCCGTCCGTACAGCCTCACCATGTTTGACAATTCGGGTGGTCGTGGCAACGTGTTTGGCACGGTTGGCAATCTTGGTAATATGTTGCTTTACGTGCCGACCGGCATGACCGATCCGTTGGTGGGTTATGACAACGCAACGACAGCTCAGGCGCTGGATAAGTTCATCACGGACAACGGGCTGGATGGCTACCGGGGCAAGATCATCAAGAAGAACAGCGAAACCTCGCCTGACTTCTTCAAGGTCGACCTCCACTTCGGTCAGGAAATTCCTGTCTATGGCGGTGCGAAGATCGAATTGTTTGCGGACGTCGAGAATGTGCTCAACCTGATTGACAGCGATTGGGGTTCGCTCCGTCAGGTGCAATTCCCGTATAATGCATCGGTTGTGCGCGTGGCTTGTGCCCAGATGACGGGCAACAACTGCACCAAATATACGTACAGCAACTTTGCTGCCCCGAATAAGGTCTTGCAGACTCGCCAATCGCTTTACGGCGTGCGCGTCGGGGTTAAGGTCAAGTTCTAATCCGAACGTGACAGGATAAATAAGAAAAAGGGCGCCGGGGATTGAATCTGGCGCCCTTTTTCTATGCCGGTTGGAATGGCTGAAACGCGAACCAGTGACATAAGCGGAGCCGGATTTGAGAGGCACGCGCTCAATATAGACTATGACAGAAATGGCACTCGTGAATGTAAGGAGGAAGATCGGGCGGACGTTCAGGACATCGTCCCTACCGCAACGGAAATATTATCTTCAAGCGGTGCCTCACACGATCACGCGCCTCATTCCCCGCCTTACTTCACACAGGCGTCCAGTCCGTCGCGTTGCACCACACGCATCCGTGCGGCGATGACATTGCCATAGCGGCGGGTGTATCCCGACGGGGCGACCGCTTCGCGTTCCTTGGGAAGCGGCAGGATAGCGGCGATGCGGGCCGCTTCATTGGGCGAAAGATTGGCCGCGCCTTTGCCAAAATAGCGTTCTGCGCCTGCGGTCACGCCATAGGTGCCGATGCCGGTTTCTGCGACGTTGAGGTAAACCTCCATGATACGGCGCTTGCCCCAGATTTGCTCGATGAGCAAAGTGAACCAAGCTTCGGGGATTTTGCGTAATGTGCGGCTGATCTTGCCCGAGCCTTGCCACAAAAACACATTTTTCGCGGTCTGCTGGCTGATGGTCGAGCCGCCGCGTAATTTTTTGCCGCCCGCAAGGTTCGAACGGATCGCTTTTTCCAGCGCGGTCGTATCAAAGCCCGAATGGCTGCAAAATTTGCCATCCTCGGCAGCAATGACCGCGCGCGGCATGTCGGCGTCAATGCGCGACAAAGGCTCCCAATTTTTGGTGAGGCCGCGCCCGGCCACCACGTCGGCCATCATCGTCCAGGTGACCGGCACTGGCACCCATTTGTAAACCAGCACCCACGCAATCGAGCCGACCAGAAAATAGATGATAATCCGGCCAATCCACCAGCCGATGCGATAGCCCGTCTTGTCGGGTGCGCTGTTGCGGTTGGGCGAGGAAGGGCGGGTGAGCGCGCGAAGCCGGGAGGAAAATGCCATAGGCACCAACCCTATCAAGCCCGCCACATGCTGAAAAGACCCGCCGTGCAGGTCAAGTGCGGGACGCGGCTGGTTGCGCGGCTTTCCCTCAAACGAGAAAACCCCCATCGCCACGGACAGGGGTTTCCCGGGAGTAACCTCAAATCGTTGAGGTTAGCAGTTTAACCTTGCGTCAGACCGCCGCAGGGATCAGGCGCTTTTCGCCTGCAATCCGCAGCATCGCCTTTTGCAGTTTTTCAAACGCGCGCACTTCAATCTGGCGCACACGTTCGCGGCTGACGCCATATTGCTGCGACAAATCTTCAAGCGTTTGCGGCTCGTCGATCAGGCGGCGCTGGGTCAGGATATGCTGCTCACGCTCATTGAGATGCTCCATCGCCTCGTTGAGCAAGGCATGGCGCACATTGCGTTCTTCCGCGTCGGCAACGCGCTCGTCCTGAAGCGGCTCGTCATCGACCAGCCAGTCCTGCCATTGCCCGTCGCCATCTTCGCGCATCGGCACGTTCAAAGAGGTATCGCCGCCCATCGCCATGCGACGGTTCATGCTCACCACATCATCTTCGCTGACGCCGAGATCGGTCGCGATTTTCTGCACATCTTCGGGGCGCAGATCGCCATCTTCAAACGCTTCAAGATTATTCTTCATCCGGCGCAGGTTAAAGAATAGCTTCTTTTGCGCCGCGGTGGTGCCCATTTTGACAAGGCTCCACGAACGCAGGATGAATTCCTGAATCGACGCGCGAATCCACCACATCGCATAGGTTGCGAGGCGGAAACCGCGGTCGGGTTCGAATTTCTTGACGCCTTGCATCAGGCCGATATTGCCTTCGGAGATCAGTTCCGACACCGGCAGGCCATAGCCGCGATAGCCCATCGCGATTTTGGCGACGAGTCGCAGATGCGAGGTCACAAGCTGCGCAGCGGCTTCAGGATCCTGATGTTCCTGATAGCGTTTGGCGAGCATATATTCCTGTTCGGGCGTCAGCAGCGGAAATTTGCGGATTTCCGACAAATAGCGGTTGAGGCTCGCTTCACCGCTCAGCGCGGGAACCGAAGGAACATTGCTTTTGCTCGAACTCGTTTTGGCCTTGGCCATTGTCTTGGACTTATCCTTCCTGAACCCAACAGGGCCTGTTTATCCATACAGGTTTTCGGGTGCTTTTGTGTAGAAATTTATACGCGCAGACGGCTTAACAGTTCCTGCATATCTTGAGGAATAGAACTGGTCAGACTAATCGTTTCACCCGATTTTGGATGGATGAAGCCTAACACAGCGGCATGAAGGGCTTGTCGTTCAAATTGCAGCGATTTTAACAGGTCGGACACCGGCTTGCGCGCCCGCCCATAGGCCGGATCGCCGAGCAAGGGGTGACCGATATGGGTCATATGGACACGCACCTGGTGGGTGCGTCCGGTTTCCAGCCGACATTCGATGAGGCTCGCATCTTTGAGCGTCTCAAGCACCTTATAATGGGTGACGGCATGTTTGCCTTTGCCCGCCGGGACCACCGCCATTTTCTTGCGGTTGGCGGAAGCGCGCGCAATCGACGCATCGACGCTGCCCGCCATCGGGCGCGGGTGGCCGGTCACAATCGCCTGATAGCGGCGGATGATGCTATGGTCGGCAAATTGTTTGGCGAGCCCTTCATGCGCGACATCATTTTTCGCCGCGATGATAAGGCCGGACGTGCCTTTGTCGATGCGGTGGACAATGCCGGGCCGCGCGACGCCGCCAATGCCCGAAAGCTGGCCTGCACAATGGTGGAGCAGCGCATTGACCAGTGTGCCGTCTGCATTGCCTGCCGCCGGGTGCACAACAAGGCCCGCCGGTTTGTCGACGACAATTACGTCATCATCTTCATAAGCGATGACCAGCGCCAGATCCTGCGCTTGATTGCTGCTTGCGGTGGCGGGGGGGAGGGCGATGGTTGCGACCAGCGGGGTAGTGAGCTTAAGCGACGGATCATCAAGCAAGGCGTCGCTATCATCGCGGACAAAGCCCGCGAGCATCAACGCCTTGATGCGTTCGCGTGACAGGTCCGGCACCGCTGCGGTCAGTGCGCGGTCCAGCCGTATCCCGACATCCGCGTCGGTCAGCCTGACTAAAATCTTGGTTTCCCCGGCGCCCACGTTTAGGAATATGGGCATGGCCGTCACAATATCAAGCCGCCTTGCCGACGAAATCCTTGCCGATATAGAAAGCGACCCCGCGCATGAACGGTGCGGGCTTTTGATCGGCAACCGCGGCACGATTACCGCCATCCGCCCGGCGGCCAATATCCATCCTGATCCGGCCCGTTTCTTTGAAGCCGACCCGCATATTCTCATCGCCACGCAGCGCGCATTGCGCGGTACGGAAGCGGAATTGCTCGGCCATTATCACAGCCACCCGACCGGCGACGCCATGCCGTCACACTGGGATGCCAAAATGGCCACAGCAGATGGCCGCTATTGGCTCATCATCGGCAAGGACCGTAGCATGACTTTGTGGCAGAGCATCGCGTCCGGCGCGCTCTATGGACGCTTTAACCAATTAATACTGGATATATTGTAAGAGGCTTGCCACTAGAGCGCGGTCAGCCCCGCATTAACCTTAATGCCTGCACGCGATGCAGGACCAGAAAGTAGCTTGTTTACCATGCCGTCAGACCAGATTGATTTTGCCAGCCTTTTATGTTCGCGCCTGTGCCATGACCTGCTCAGCCCGGTAGGCGCGCTCAATAACGGCCTTGAACTGATGGCCGACGAAAAAGACCCGGCAATGCGCGAACGCTGCTTTGATCTTTTGGAACAAAGCGCGCGGGCATCGGCCGGAAAGCTTAAATTTTTCCGTTTGGCCTTTGGTTCTGCGGGCGGCTTTGGCGAACAGATTTCTGCCGAAGAAATCCGCGCGGCGATTGATGGCATCATCAATGACCGCACGACATTGGGCTGGATGGTCGGCGATGCGAGCCTGCCCAAGCCAGCGGCGAAAATCCTGCTCAACCTTGCCTTGGTCGCGGTCGATGCGATGGTACGCGGCGGGCAACTCGACATTGGCGCAGAAGCGCGCGGCGAGGGCATTGAAATTGTCGTGCGCGGGACCGGCGAGCGGTTGACGCTCGACCCCGAAATCCGCCGCGCCCTCCAAGGCAAGCTGGGCGAAGGCGAGGTCACTTCGCGCACCGCTGCGGCTTGGATGACGCATAGCCTTGCCCAAGCGGGCGGCGGCGCGGTGCTGGTCGAAAGCGGCGAAGGCATGGTGGTGCTGGGCGCAACCTTGGTGGCCTAAGCTGGCGCGCGGCTTTGGACCCGAAACAATAGCGTCATAATTGCCTTGCCAAATCGGGCCGAGTTGCGGCACGACCCGCAAGATATTATATGACCGGAGTGTTGCCCCGCCCATGACCGTGTTTATCGATCATCCTTCGCCGAATTTCGATGAGCGGGCTTTGCCGGTCACGATGATTGTGCTGCATTATACCGGGATGCAGGATGGCCCGTCCGCCTTGCGCGCGCTGTCGGTCCCGGAATCCAAGGTTTCCTCGCACTATATGGTCGAAGAAGATGGGCGCGTGTTCCGCCTTGTCGATGAATTGAAGCGCGCCTGGCACGCGGGTAAGTCGCATTGGCGCGGCGTCACCGACATTAATTCGGCAAGCGTCGGCATCGAAATCGTCAATCCGGGACATGAATGGGGCTATCGGCCATTCCCGCAGGCGCAAATGGATGCGGTCATCAGCTTGGTTGGCGAAATCAAGGGCCGCTATGCTATTACGCGCGGCAATATCGTCGGGCATAGCGATATAGCGCCGACCCGCAAACAAGATCCCGGCGAGCTTTTCCCGTGGGGGGAATTGGCCAAGAGCCGCCTCGCTTTGCCGCGCCCGACGCGCAAGCTGATGGACCCGATGTGGTCGGATGCAGGCTTTCTTCTGGCGCTTGAACGGTTCGGTTATGATGTAACCGACGGCTTTGCCGCGACCGTTGCATTCCAGCGCCGCTTCCGTCCCGAATTGATCGACGGCACGATTGATGGCGAATGTCGCGCGATTTTGCTCGCGCTTCTCCTCCCCCAGCCCGAAGGCGATTGAAAAAGCAGCCGCAAGCCTCTATCTGTTGCGCTTGCCAGAGGGCCGGGCGGCCGCCGCTGCATTTATACGCATTGTATTTATACGGGGGAGGAAAGTCCGGGCTCCACAAAGCAACGGTGCCGGATAGCGTCCGGCGGGCAGGCTTCCATCCGGGAGCCGGTTCAGGGAAAGTGCCACAGAAAGCAGGTCGCCCACGGTTTCGGCCCGGTGACAGTGAAAGGGTGCGGTAAGAGCGCACCGCGTAATGCTGGCAACAGCAGCGGCAAGGTAAACCCCACCGGGAGCAAGACCGAATAGGGATGGCGCGCGGGTCGCCTCGGCGTCCGCAGGGCTGCTTTGGCCCGACCGTCCGGGTTGGTTGCTTGAGCCGTGTCGCAAGACCCGGCCTAGAGGAATGGTCGCCCAGTGCGTTTACGCATGGACAGAACCCGGCTTACAGGCCCTCTGGCAGATGGATTTGGAGCAGGAACGCTGGATTTTACAGCATCGCCGCGATAGATATGGAATGTTACCGGTCGTTACAGAGCGGCACAGGATGGATGAATTCGGGTTCAAGGTGCGGGTTTAAGGACGCGGAATTTAGGGAAGCGATGGCCAAGGCGACACGATCCAATGACTGGGGCTTTCCCCGCTGGCGCAGCTATGGCAGCTCGCGCGAGGCAAAGCCGGTGCGCTTGTGCGACCGCGACGGGTGCGACGAACCGGGCGACCGGCCCGCGCCCAAAGCCCCCAACTCCCCAGACCGCTGGTATTTTTGCGAAGCCCATGCGGCGGAATATAATCGCAACTGGGATTATTTTGCAGGGCTGACCGCCGAAGAAGCGGCAGCACGCGAAGCCCAAGAACAGCGCGACAATAAAGGCTTTAAGGAAGCGCAGCATTATGGCTGGGGCGGGGCAGGCGATGGCCGGTTCAGCCGCGACGAATTAAATGCGCTCAAAGCGTTAGAGCTTGATGATGAGGCCGATTTTGAAGCGGTCAAAAGCGCGTGGCGGCGGCTCGCCAAGGAGCATCATCCGGATCTGAAGCCCGGCGACAGCGCGGCGTATGTCAAATTCCAGACGATACAGGCTGCGTTTGAAGTGATGAAACGCTGGGAAGAACGCCGCCTTGCGCTTGGAAAAAGCGGCCCCGGCGGGAAGGCCGGTAAAAAGCGGCAGCGCGTATGATGCGCGGGCTGTTTGCCAAAAAAATCAAGTCCGATTGGGACTATAGCCTGATGGTATGCCGCAAATGCACCAAGCGGCAAAAGGGCGGCTTTGGCAAGAAGGGCAAAAGCCCGCTCGCCAAAATGCTACGCAAGGCTTTGGGCGCGAAAAAGGGGCGTAAATCGAATATCGGCGTGGTCGAAGTCGGCTGCCTTGGCGTCTGTCCGCGTCATGCGGTGGTGATGATCGACAGCCGCGCCCCGCAAGAATGGATGCTGGTTACGCCGGGCGCAGATGTTGACGCTTTGGCGCGCGAGATTAGCGGCGGGGCCTGACCGCCAAAGGGGCATTGAGGCGCGGTGCTAAGGTGCACTATTTCCCATCAAATATGCGGCCAGTTTCTGGCTTTCCTCGACCGATTGGACACCGATCTGAATTTTGCGGCCATAAATCATCTCCCGCAAATAGGGGCGAATGATCGGCTTTGTGTCGACGCTGATTTCGATCATGCGGCCGACCCGGCCCCACTGCGCGCAGAGAAAGCGCATTTGCCCTTGATCGGTAAAGACCACATCGACGGTTGGCCGATTGGCCGTATCGACACCGGTGCGTGCAGACTGAATATCGGCGCGTGTGAACGGTGCGCCGCCAATCCATAAACCTTGGCCCGCAGGTTCAATGGGCGTGTCGAGCGGCGCATTAAAGCCCGGATCCTCCGCAACATTGCGTGCTTGCGTGCCGGTGCCAACATCCCTTGCAAGCGGTGAACTGCGCGTATCGGGCGGGCATTGCCGCACATCGAACGCTGCTTGCGCTGGGGGCGTAGCGCCTCGCTCATGCCGGGTTTGGCAACCGCTTGCAGCCAATGCAAACGCCACCACTATCCCTGCTTTCCAAACATTAGCGCCCATAACGATCCGCCGTCTGTTTGATGAGCGCAATCATGTTCGGGATTCCTTGGGTGCGGTTCGAGGAAAGCTGGTTTTTCAAATCAAAGCGCGCGAGTGCGCCCGCTATATCCATGTCCGCCACTGCTTGCGCAGGCTGGTCCTGCACCGTTGACAGGACAAGCGCGATAATGCCTTTGGTAATCGCCGCATTGCTGTCCGCGAGGAAATGAAGCGTGCCATCCTGTTCGGTCGGATAGACCCATACGCTCGCCGAACAGCCGCGCACCAGGGTCGCGTCGGTCTTGAGCGCATCGGGCATATCTTCAAGCGCGCGGCCAAGATCGATCAGCAACCGGTAACGGTCATCGCTATCGAGAAAATCATATTCTTCGAAAATATCGTCGAGCGAACGGGGCGGGTGCGCGGTGTCTGTCATGGCCCATGCCTATAAGCGAGCCGCGCATTGTAATCAAACCTTCGCCTGTGCATAAGCTTGGGGCGGCGGGGATGTGATGCAGGAGATTGAAATGATTGACCATATGGGGATAGGCGTTAGCGATCTGAACGCGGGCGCGCATTTCTATTCCGCCTGTCTTGCGCCGCTCGGCTATGGGAAAATAACCGAAGTGACGCCCGAACAAACCGGCCATTATCATGGCATCGGCTATGGGCGGGACGGTAAACCGGACTTCTGGATCGGCAATTCCACGCCGGTAACAAGCGCCATCCATATCGCCTTTACCGCGCCCGACCGCGCGAGCGTGGATGCTTTTTATGAAGCGGCGCTGGCACAAGGGGGCCGCGACAATGGCCCGCCCGGTATCCGCGCCCATTATCATCCCGATTATTATGGGGCTTTCATTATCGACCCTGACGGCAATAATGTCGAAGCGGTGTGCCACGCGCCCGAATGAGCAGGCGGGGCGGTTGCGGGGGTAAGCTGGCTTGGCTTGAACGCCCGCCGGTCGGATTAAATATCCACCCCGGCGGCAATCGCTTCCAGCTTGCGCACCCGTTCCTTAAGGTCCGCCACTTCAATCCGCGCAAAGGCGGTGGGAGCGGCGGGTTCTGTTGTCGCAGCGGGGCTTTGGCCATAATGCTGCAATTCTTCGCGTTTGAGTGCGATCCACTCGCGCCAGCCTTTAAGGCCAACCACGCTCAAAATGACGATTGCGGCGAGCGCGGCGGCGCTCATACTGGTGTAGAAAACAGGGTCGGTCATTGTTGCACTCCCGATAATGTCCCTTGGGTTTGTCTTTTGCGGTTCAGACCTTGCGGGAATCGCGCAATTGGGCGATTTCGCGGTCCAGTTCGATGCTGCGCTGGTCATCGGTCGCCAGCCGTTCCAGCACCGCAATACGGTCCTTCAACGTCTTGACCTCGTCCTGCAGCCGCGCATTTTCGGCATCATTGCCCTTATGCACGAATACATCATTGCCATGCTTGTCCTCGACCACGCCGTAACGCGCCTTCAAAACACTCGCGATGGCGCACACGACGACGATCACCACTACCATTTCAAACGGGTTCATTTGCTTTCACTCCCTTTCGCCAGCCGTCAGCCAAGCTGCTTGGCGATATCTGTTTTGGAAGGTTCGACGGTCTGGATGTCGCGCAATGCTTCGATTTGCGCGGCGGTATCGAACCCTTTATCTGTAATAATACGTTCAAGTACGCGAACCCGTTGTTCCAGCCTTTCGGTGTGCGCGGCATATTGCGCACTTTTTTCAGCGGTCATCTCGGTCTGGATTGCAAGCTGCTTTTCTTTGAATTTCAACCAGTTACGGAACATGGCGGACGCAATAGCGATAATCGGGATCATCAATGCGATGATGGGGATGAGCATACGCATGGGCTAAGCTCCTCAATTTTTGCTCGAAATGCGCAAGGCTTCGATGTCCTGCACCAAGCGGTGACTGTCATCGGTGACGATGCGTTCGACATTGGCCAGCCGGTCCTTGATCGAACCAAGCTCGGCCTGAAGCTGTGCATTTTCCTGACTGAGCAGTTTGATGCGCTCCATTTCTTGGGTGGAGGTTTTGGGGTGGAGCGATTGGCCCCACATGCCTTCCAGAGGATAGCCGTTTTTAACCTTCATCCAGGTCGTCACGACCCAGCCCAGCACCCCTGCGACCGAAATCATCGTCACCGGCACCGCGATGGTGGTCAAAATCTGGATAGCGTTTTGCGCGTTGCTCATTGTCTCTAAAATCCTTCCGGGCGCCTATTTAAGCTTCGGGTATTTAAGCTTCGGCTTTCTTTGTTATTTTATCCTGTCAGCGCAGGGCTTCAATCGAGTCCGCCAGCCTTTTGGGGCTATCGGTCGCGATGCGCTCCAGCACCTGTATCCGTTCTTCCAGCCGGCCGATCTGGCCTTGCTGGCGTTCATTTTCCGAAGCGAGCAGCGCAACGCGCCGTTCTTCCGCTTCCGCTTGGGGGACGGCGGGCATCGCGCTTCCCAAAGCTTTCTTCACCTTGCGGCGGCCATAGGCCTGGATGAGCAAGGTCATCACTACGCCCAGAAACATGCCCGTGAACAACATCAAGGTAAATTCTTCGTCCATAAAAATCGCTCCTCCCCGTAAACCTGTCTCTTAACGTAGCGCGTCAATCTCGTCGGACAGGCGACGGTTGGAGCTGACATAATGGGCTTCGATATCGGCGATGCGGCGGTCAATATCGCGCAGTTTCGAGCGCACATCCTTGGCCGTGCGCGAACTGTTCGAGCGCACCCCTTGCCAGAATTTGGCGTCGGCCGCGTCGCTGTAAAGCCCGACCGGGCGCACCGGTGCGAGGAGGGCGATGAGCGGATAGAGCAACAGGGTGAAGCCGCTGGTGACGAACACCGATGCGATCATCCCCAAGCGGATCCACAGCACATCAATGCCGGTATAATCCGCAATGCCTGCGCACACGCCCCACAGCTTGCCCTTGATCTTGTCGCGGTAAAAGCGGGTGCGGCTGGGCGGCTGGGCGCTATTATAGCCTGATTGTGTATCGGTCAGCGTCACGCTGCGTTCATAGGCCTGTTCCAAGCGATCCTCGCGCTGCAAGCGGGCTTCGAGTTCGGCAATGGCTTGGGCATGGTCGTCAATCTGGTCTTTGATGCTGGTCATGGCTTCGAAGTCCTCTGGCTTTGGTCGGTAAGGCGGTCAGCCGCCACAATGCGTTCAATCGTGTTGAGCCGTTCATCAAGGCGGCGCGCGGTGTCGTGCAGGTCGTCGAGCAAGGTTTCATCCTCGCTGGTCAGCGTTTTCGCTTGCCGCCATTTGGTGACATAATGGAGGATGAGCCAGCTCATCAGCACGAATACGATGCAGATGACGGGGACCACCACCATCGGCACAGCCGCAGCGGTAATTTCGGCGGCCTGGCGCATCGCCTCCAAATCTTCGGGCGACACATTGCCCGCCTGAATGGCAATATCGGGCGCGGGAGGGACGGGCATGGCTTAGCTCCCTTTCTTCGCCAACGCCGCCTTCATCGCGGCCAATTCTTCGTCAATCTCGTCGGTCGGACGCAGCGCGGAAATTTCATCCTCAAGGCTCAACGGACCGTTCATGCCTAAAGCTTCGGCATGGCCTTCGGCATAATCGACCTGACGTTCGAGGTCGTCAAAGCGCGAGAAAGCATCTTTGGTACGCTCGCCGCCATACATTGTGCGCAGCTTGATGCGGTTTTCCGCGCCTTCAAGACGGGCCGCGATGCTGTTTTGGCGGGTGCGGGCTTCGCGTAGCTTGGCCTGCAGTTTGGCGATGTCATCTTCGCTGGCGCGCAAGGCATCGTCCAAGACCTGCACTTCGGCCTTGAGTTCGCCGCCCATATCGCCCGCTTTCTTGCGCTCCATCAGCGCGGCCTTGGCCAGATCCTCGCGGTCTTTGGACAGTGCCAGTTCGGCCTTTTCGGTCCAGCTTTCCTGAAGCGCTTCCAGCTTCATGATGTGGCGGCGCATTTCCTTCTGGTCGGCAATATTGCGCGCCGCCGATGCCCGCACTTCCACCAGCGTTTCTTCCATTTCAAGGATGATTACGCGGATCATACGGGCCGGGTCGTCCGACCGGTCCAATATGTCGGTGAAGTTAGCGGCAATGATGTCGCGGGTTCGAGAAAAAATTCCCATCAACATAGTCTCCAGAGTGCGGGCGAGTTCAGCGAGATCAAGGCTGCTCGTCCGGTAAGAATTCGAGGACGCCGAAGCGCGGTCCCGGGACGGATTAGGACCGGTGCGCTCCGGCGTCACGGGGCCGACAAGAACCAGTTCAGCGGACATATCGGACCTCGTTAGCGTGGATAAGAAACATGAAACTGCTCTTTCATTATGGTTCACAGCCGATATTGCACAAGCCGTGCCAAAATTTGCGCCACCCGAAAAAAAAGGCCGGAATCCGTCGTTTTTAGAAGGGGGTGGGGAGGGTTTGGTATTTTTTACTTGCCATAAATTGGGAAATATGACCAATGATTGGCGTGCAGCGCGAAACCCAATTTGTCGGCCAATCGCTGGCCTTTCTCGACAGTGTCGAGCGCGCCAGCCGCGCCGCGCCGTTGAACCGTCCAGTGCTGGTGATAGGTGAACGCGGCACGGGTAAAGAGCTTATAGCCGAGCGCCTCCATCACTTGTCGAACCGCTGGTCGGGACCGCTGGTTACAATGAACTGCGCGGCGCTTCCCGAAACCTTGATCGAGGCCGAATTATTCGGTCATGAAGCGGGCGCGTTCACCGGCGCGACCAAGGCGCGGGCAGGGCGGTTCGAAGAGGCTGATGGCGGCACTTTATTCCTCGACGAACTCGGCACTTTGTCGATGGGCGCGCAAGAACGATTGTTGCGCGCGGTCGAATATGGCGAAGTTGCACGCATCGGTTCCTCGCGGCCCATCCGCGTCGATTGCCGCATTGTGGCCGCGACCAACGAAGACTTACCCGCGCGCGCCGAAGCGGGCACTTTCCGTGCGGATTTACTCGACCGGCTCTCCTTTGAAGTGGTGACCCTCCCGCCCTTGCGCGAGCGCGATGGGGACATTCCGGTCCTAGCTGAATATTTCGGGCGGCGCATGGCGACCGAGCTGGAATGGGACGAATGGCCGGGCTTTACCCCGCGCGCGATGGCGGCGCTGGAAGGCTATGCTTGGCCCGGCAATGTGCGCGAGTTGCGCAATGTGATCGAGCGCGCCGTCTATCGCGCCGACGATTTCCGCGACGCGATTGAAACCATCGTGTTCGACCCTTTTGCCAGCCCGTGGAAGCCGCGGCCCGCTACCAGCGCTGCAAGCCTTGCGGGCCCGGCTTCACCGTCCGCGCCGCCCAGTGACACGCCCGCGCTCGATCAACCGCAAACCCGGCCCCAAACCCAGCCGCAGCACGTCACCGACCTGCGCGCGGCGGTCGACGGCTATGAAAAAGCCATCCTCGAAAGCGCAATGGCGCGCTGCCGCTTCAACCAGAAGCAAACGGCAGAAACGTTGGGCCTCACCTATGACCAATTGCGCCATAGTTTGAAGAAACACGGGCTGTTGTGAGGAGGCAGGGGGGGCTTGTTACATAAATATGGACATCAATATGATCATCCCCGTGAAATAAATATCGTCATTCCGGCGAAAGCGGGAATCCATCTCCTGACCGCGACATTAACGCACCCAAAAAGGATTTTCGTAATTTCCGGCTCAGGAGATGGATCCCCGGTCAAGCCGGGGATGACAAAGTTTGTGCGGAGTGGGAGCCTATGCAGAGTGGCGAGGCTTGCGAATGAGGAGGGTAGTGCGGAACGACGAAGCTAGTGGCAAGATGTTTACGGACCCCCATCATTCACCCGCTCACTCACACCTTTGCAAAAATTTCATGCGTGTGAGGCCTTTTCTTGGCTTGCGCGTTGGGGCTATGAACCTGCTCGCTTGGGTACTCCCCTCATCAAAGACAAAAAACGGAGGATAACATGGCTTTCACACTTCCCGACCTGCCCTATGCCAAGGACGCATTTGGCGATCTTATCTCGGCGGAAACATTCGATTATCACCATGGCAAGCATCATCTTGCTTATGTGAACAAAGCGAATGAACTGGTCGCTGCCGATGAATCGCTTCAGGGCAAATCGCTTGTCGAGCTGATCAAATCGTCGAAGGGCGGGTTGTTCAATCAGGTCGGCCAGATCTGGAACCACAGCTTCTATTGGCAATGCCTGTCGCCTGAAAAACAGGAGCCGGCCGGCAAGCTTAAGGAATTGATCGAGGCGCAATATGGCTCGACCGATGCGCTGGTCGATAAGCTGAAAGCCGAAGCCGTCGGCCATTTCGCCAGCGGCTGGGCAGCGCTCAACCTTGATGGCGACAAGTTGGTTGTGACCTCTTACCATGACGCCGATTGCCCGGTCGCACATGACGCCAAGCCGCTGCTCATTTTCGATGTGTGGGAACATGCCTATTATATCGACTATCGCAACGCGCGCCCCAACTACGCCGAAGAAGTGTTGCGCAACGCGATCAATTGGGATTTCGTGGCCCAGAATCTCGATGGCGAAGGCGCAAGCCGCGCCGATCAGGCTGGCTAACCAGCCTTATAATCCTATGAAACGAGGCGGTGCCGGACCATCGGCGCCGCCTTTTTTTATCGTTAAATTGCTATTCGGTTTCAAATTGCTATAAAGAGCAACGCTAACGTCGCACTTGACGCGAAACTCGACGCTCCTTCTTCGGCAAGAAGCTGCCTTTTTCTCTTCTACGCTACCTGGCTTGATTGTGGGCACGCGGTCCGCAATTTTATTATTGCCACTTATTAAGGAGCTTCAATCATGGCTACCGGCACCGTTAAATTCTTCAATGCAGACAAAGGCTATGGCTTCATCACCAATGATGATGGCGGCCCCGATGCTTTCGTCCACATCACCGCAGTAGAAGCCGCTGGTCTGCGCGGTTTGGACAAGGACCAGAAGGTCACATATGAACTGCAGCAGGATCAGCGCGGCAAAGCTTCGGCGTGCAATCTGCAAGTCGACTGAGCTTTTTCGACAAGATGAAAAAAGGGGCTTCGCGGCCCCTTTTTTTGTGGCTTGACGGCTTGTTCCCTTCTCCTTTGATGAGAGAAGGATGGATAACTTGCCTTAAGCTTTTTCTTCCGGCTCCGCGCCCAATCCGTGGCGCATCAGCATCGGCACATTGATCAGTACGAACAGGAAGGACACTGCGGTCACGCCCCACACTTTGACAGTGAGCCAGGTGTCGAAGGTCAGCACCGCGCGCATCACTTCATTGGCAAGCGCAAGGGCAAGGAAGAAAAAGCCCCAGTTGCGCGAAATTTTGAGCCAACCGGCTTCGTCCAGCCCGTCAAAGGCGGCCTCGAATACATATTTGAGCAAGGCCTTGCCCTTCATCCACCCGCCAATCAGCAAGGCGGCGAAGAAAGCATAGATTATGGTCGGCTTTAGCTGGATGAATTTGGCGTCGTGGAAATAGACGGTAAGCGCGCCGAAGCCGATCACCAGCACCGCCGACAGCCATTGCATCGGCGACACTTTGCCAAGCTTCCATTTGGAAATGATGATGGCGATGACAATCGCGACCATGAACGCAATCGTCCCCTGGATCATCGCGGCGGTCTGGCCGAACCCGTCGCTGCTGCCTTTGGGCGCTGCATATTTATAGGTCAGGAAAAACACCAAGAGCGGCCCGAAATCGAGCAGGAAGGGCAAAAATCCGCCCTGCTTATGCACAGGCTTTTCCGGATGCGCGGCCTCTTCGGCAAGGACGCTGGGATCGGGCATTTCTTCGGACATAGGTTCCTCATAATAAGCCCCTCCCCTTTAGGGGAGGGGTTGGGGTGGGGGCTGTCCAATTAGCGCAATGTGCGCTGCCAGCCCCCACCCCACTCGCCTAAGCCTAATTCGCTTGCGCTCATAAGGCTTCATTGCCCATCCCCTGAAGGGGAGGGGGTAATCACATTAAAAATTCCCCGCAATCGCATTGGCGACCAGTTGCGGATGGAACGGGCGCAGATCGTCCAGCCCTTCGCCAATGCCGATAGCGTGGATGGGGAGGCCGTATTTCTCCGCCGCCGATACCAGCACGCCGCCGCGTGCGGTGCCGTCCAATTTGGTCATTACCAATCCCGTCACGCCCGCCATTTCCTTGAACACATCAATTTGGGAGAGCGCATTTTGCCCGTTGGTCGCGTCCAGCACCAGCACAATATCATGCGGGCTTTCGGGGTTGATCTTGCCAAGCACACGCTTGACCTTGGCGAGTTCCTCCATCAACTCCCGCCGGTTCTGCAACCGTCCGGCGGTGTCAACAATGAGGACATCGCTGCCTGCGCTTTGCGCTTGCTTATAAGCATCGAATACGACGCTCGCCGCATCGCCGCCTTCGGGGCCGGAGACGATGGGGACGCCCAGCCGCTCGGCCCAGATTTTAAGCTGGCCGATGGCCGCCGCGCGGAAGGTATCGCCCGCCGCGAGCATGACCGAATAGTCCATTTCCTGAAACAGATGCGCAAGCTTGGCGATGGTCGTGGTCTTGCCCGAGCCGTTGACGCCGATCACAAGGATGACGTGCGGGCGCGGGAAGGCTTCGATTTCGAGCGGCACCGCAACGGGGGCGAGCACCTTGGCAACCTCGTCGGCAACCACCGCGCGAATATCTTTTTCTTCGAGGTCACGGTCGAGGCGCTGGCTTGCCAGCCGGTCGCGGATGCGCGCGGCCATGCTCGGTCCCAAATCCGACATGATCAGCGCATCTTCAATTTCGTCGAGCATCGCATCATCGACGCCGCGCCCGAACAGGCCGGAGATATTCTCGCCCAGCCGCTCCGAGGTGCGCTTCAAGCCGCCAAAAACCCGGTCCTGCCAGGAAAGTCCAGTCATGCGATCAAAATGCCTTTTTCAACCCGTTTGATAGTTACCGGCGCGATATGGCCGGGGGGGAGGGGATTTTCCAGTCTTATGCTGGCAAAATTTTCTGCATGGCCCGTAAGGCCGTCGCGCTCGACCAGAAGATTTTGTCGTGTGCCGACAAGGCTTTCAAGGAAGGCGGCCTTGTTGGCAGCGCAGGCATCGCGCAACCGGCCGGCGCGCTCCTTGATGAGCGGAACGGCAAGCTGCGGCATCCGCGCAGCGGGCGTGCCTTCGCGCGGCGAATAAGGGAAAATATGGCCGTAAACGATCGAACAGTCCGTGATTAACTTAAGACTATTTGCGAACATTGCCTCGCTTTCCGTTGGAAAACCGGCAATAATGTCTGCACCGATGGCGATATCGCTACGCGCGGTCGACAGGCGCTCCACCACCGCGATTGCCTGCTCGCGGCTATGGCGGCGCTTCATCCGTTTGAGTATCATATTGTCGCCCGCCTGCAGGCTCAAATGCAGGTGCGGCATCACCCGGCGTTCCCCGGTCACCAGCGTAAACAAGCGCTCGTCAATCTCGATACTGTCGAGCGAGGATAAACGCAGCCGCTCCAGCCCACACACATGCACCAAGAGCCGCTCGATCAAATGGCCGAGTGTCGGCTGACCCGGCAGATCATGGCCATAGCTGGTCACATCGACGCCGGTGAGGACAATTTCCTTATGCCCCTCATCGACCAGTTGCTGGACCTGATCGACGACCACGCCTGCGGGCACCGACCGGCTATTGCCGCGCCCATAAGGGATGACGCAGAATGTGCAGCGATGGTCGCAGCCATTTTGTACCTCCACGAACGCGCGGGCATGGTCAGCAAAAGCGGCGGCCAGTTGCGGCGCGGTATCGGTCACCGCCATAATATCCGTCACATGGATTTTGGGCGCGGGCGCTGCGAGCAAGGGTGAGAGAAATTGCGCGGGATCGGCTTTTTCGCGATTGCCGAGGACGAGGTCGACTTCCGCCATCGCGCCGAAACTGGCCGGATCGATTTGCGCGGCGCAGCCTGTTACCACCAGCCGCGCGTCGGGATTGTCGCGCTTGGCCCGGCGTATAGCGCGGCGGGTCGAGCGCACCGCCTCTTGCGTCACTGCGCAGCTATTGACCACGATCAGCGGTTCATCATGGCCTGCTTGCGCGAGTTGCAAGCGGATTGCTTCGCTTTCGGCGATATTGAGGCGGCAACCGAGCGTGATGGTGGTCACGTCCGGGGACGGGGTGGCAAGGGGCTTTACCGGCGCGTTCACGGGAAATGCGCCCAATCAATCTCGCCTTCAAATACGAAGGTTGCGGGGCCGCGCATCTCTATTGATGCGCCCGGAACCCAGCTTATGACCAGTTCGCCGCCGGGGAGGCTCACCGTTACCGGCGATTGCACCTTGCCTTGGCGGATCGCGGCAACAGCGGTGGCGCACGCGCCCGTGCCGCACGCCTGGGTCAAGCCCGCCCCGCGCTCCCACACTGCAAGTTTGAGCGCATTGGGACCGGTCACTTGCGCGACATTCACATTGACCCGTTCGGGAAAGAGCGGATCATGTTCGATAAGCGGCCCCACCGCGCCCAAGGCGACCGCGTCCAGATCCTTCACAAAAAAAACCACATGGGGGTTGCCGACATTGACCGCCATCGGGGCGCTGAGGCCATCCCATGCGACCGGCATGGCAGCGGTGTCCATCGCATAGCCGAGCGGAATATCCTCCCATGCAAAGCGGGGGGCACTCATATCCACGGTGGCATCCTGTCCGTCGGTTGTCGCCTCAAGCAGCCCGGCGGCGGTTTCGATACGGCTTTCGGTCAAGCCTTCGCGCCCCAAAATCGCCGCGACACAGCGGGTGGCATTGCCGCAAGCGGCGACCTCGCTGCCATCCGCGTTGAAGATACGCATTTTGACCGCCGCCCGCGCTGATGGTTCCAGCAGGATAAGCTGGTCGCAGCCAATTCCGCTATGCCGGTTGGCCAGCGCGGCGGCGCGCGTGGCGGTCATTGCGACCGTCTCCGCGCGCGCGTCGAGAATGACAAAATCATTGCCCAGCCCGTGCATTTTTTTGAAAGCGGTGCGCATCATGCGCGCGCATTTACGCGCAACACAAGGCCAAGTCCAGTTGAACGCGTTGGACTTGAAAGGGCAAGGGAAGGCTTGGATGCCTTCCGCTTACATCGCCTTGCTCAGCGGAGTGACATTGGTGTCCATATGGGAGGCGCTGCCATCTTCGCCGGGCAGCCCCGGATAAAGATTGCGGTCGAGCAGCAAGGCACGGGTCTGCGCATTGGACATCGGACGACCGAAATACCAGCCTTGCCCCTTGGCGCAGCCCAGTTCGATGAGCTTGCGCTCGATATCCTCGTCTTCAATGCCTTCTGCCGTAACCGGCATCCCCAGACTTTCGCCAAGGCGCGCAATGGCGGCGACAATCGCGGCGCTATCCTTGCTGGTGAGCATCGAGGATACAAAGCTGCGGTCCACCTTGATCCGGTCGAACGGCAGCGCGCGCAGATGCGCCAGCGACGAATAACCGGTGCCGAAATCATCCAGCGCAATCTGGATGCCCTGATTTTTAAGGCTACCGATGATCGATTGCGCAAGGCTTAAATTGTCGAACAGCGAGCTTTCGGTAATTTCGATTTCCAGCCGGTCGGCAGGGAAGCCGGTCTCGACCAAGAGCTTGACGATTTTTTGCGCAAGCCAAGGGTCTTTAAGCTGGGTCGGTGAAATATTGACCGATAAGGTGAGCGAAGGATCCCACAGCTTGGCATCCTCCATCGCCTGACGCATGAGATAGAAGCTCAAATCGGAGATGAGGCCACATTCTTCCGCAATCGGAATGAACACTTCGGGCGAGATCATCCCGTGCGTCGGCGATTCCCAGCGCGCGAGCATCTCGAAGCCTTTGAGGCGGCCCGTCGCCAGTTCGACCTGCTGTTCGTAGAAGGGCATGAAATGGCCGAGCGGAATACCTTCACGGATGCCCGCTTCGATATTGTTTCGCGCGCGCAATTCGCGCTCCATCGACGCATCGAACCAGCAAAAGCGGTTCCGTCCTCGCTTTTTGGCATCATACATGGCGATGTCGGCGCGGCGCATCATCGCCTCGACCGTATCTGCACCCGGCTCGATGCGCGCAAGGCCCAACGAAGTCGAGATGGTGATATGGATGCGGTCCGATACAATCGGCTGGGCAAGGGCTGCGACCAGTTTCTCGGCGAGCCGGTTGACGAGGTCGGGATTGCCGGGGTCAAATGCGAAGGCGCAGACAAATTCATCGCCGCCCAGCCGCGACATCAAGGTCGATGCGGGCAATATCTGCTCCAGCCTTTTGGCGGTTTCTTTCAGCACCATATCGCCAATCGCATGGCCATGCACATCATTGACATTTTTGAAATGGTCGAGGTCGAGCATGAAGAAAGTGACCGACTTGCCGCGCCGCATTGCGGCCGTAATCAGCTTGGCACCCTCTTCGGAAATCGAACGGCGGTTCAAAAGACCGGTGAGCGGATCCGTCGCGGCCAAGGTTTGCGCACGCTCTTCGGCAGCGGTGCGGTCGGAAATTTCGGCATTAAGGTCGCGGTAACGCCGCCAAGCAAACAAGATGAGCGCAATATTGAGAATGAGCGTGGTATTCAATAGACTGCTCTGTCCGCCGCCATAGCCCGCCAAGCGGTTGACAATGCTGCTCATTGCCTGCCCGCCGGTGCCGATAAACAACAGGATGGCGATGACCATGATGCCGCCCGTCAGCACATCCTGCCGCGCGCTTCCCATTCTGCCATCTGTGCCAATCGCGCCATCGGTCCGTATTTTGCCCACCAGACTGTTCATTGCGAATCCCTGTTCTTTGCCCCGGAGCGCCTGATTTTATGTGTCCGGACACCCAAGTCCTTAAAAATGGGGCAAAATAGTGTAGATGTTATTAATGCCGTACGGGTTTTGCTTGCGAAACAAGGGGAAGACGGCTACAGGCCGCAGCGAAACGCGTCTTTCGGGACGCATATATTTACATCCGCGACAATATTGTCTGCCCAAGGATGGCCGCTGGTTGGCGAGGTTTCGCCCACCGGCGCGTTTTGCGTTGTAACGATTTGCCTGCATTTTGCCATGCAGTGCGAATCGGAAAGGTGAGTTGGTATGTTCGATAGTTTAAGCCAAAGGCTGGGTACGGTATTTGACCGGCTCAAGGGCCGTGGTGCGCTGAACGAACAGGATGTGCGCGACGCGATGCGCGAAGTGCGGATAGCGCTTCTGGAAGCCGATGTGGCGCTTCCCGTTGTGCGCAGCTTCATCGAACAGGTCACCGAATTAGCCATTGGCCAGGATGTTCTGCGCTCGGTCACGCCGGGGCAGATGGTCATCAAGATTGTCTCCGACGGCCTCACCGAAATGCTCGGCTCGACCGCGAGCGAGTTGAACCTCAATGTCACCCCGCCCGCGATCATCATGATGGTCGGTTTGCAAGGGTCGGGTAAAACCACCACCACCGCAAAAATCGCCAAGCGCCTTAAAGAAAAAGAGCGCAAGAAAGTGTTGATGGCCTCGCTCGACGTCAACCGTCCGGCGGCGCAGGAACAGCTTGCAACGCTCGGCAAGCAGGTCGATGTAGCTACGCTCCCGATTATCGCGGGCCAGCAGCCGGTGGAGATCGCCAATCGCGCGCTTCAGGCCGCCAAGCTGCAAGGCTTTGACGTGCTGATGCTCGACACGGCGGGCCGTCTTCACGTCGACCAAGGCTTGATGGACGAAATGCAAGCGGTAGCGAAAGCGACCGTTCCGACCGAAACCTTGCTCGTCGTCGACTCCCTGTCGGGTCAGGATGCGGTGCAGGTCGCCAAAAGCTTTTCCGAACAGGTGGACCTGTCGGGCGTCGTCCTCACCCGCATGGATGGTGATGCGCGCGGCGGTGCGGCGCTGTCGATGCGCGCGGTGACGGGCAAGCCCATCAAATTTGCCGGCACCGGCGAAAAGATGGATGCGATTGAGCCCTTCCATCCGCAGCGCGTCGCGCAACGCATCCTCGGCATGGGCGATGTGGTCAGCTTGGTCGAAAAGGCCGCTGAATCCATCCGCGCCGAAGATGCTGAAGCGATGGTCCGGAAAATGGCGCAGGGTAAGTTCGACATGAACGACCTACGCGCCCAGTTGCAGCAAATGAGCCGCATGGGCGGCCTTGGCGCACTTGCAGGGATGATGCCCGGCATGAAGAAGGCGCAAGCCGCGATGGCATCGGGCGCGGTCAATGACAAAACGCTCGTGCATCTTGATGCGATCATCAGTTCGATGACGCCCAAGGAGCGCGAAAAGCCCGACCTCATCAACGCCAAGCGTAAGATCCGCATCGCCAATGGCTCTGGCACCACCGTGCAGGAAGTCAACAAGCTCCTCAAAATGCATCTCGAAATGGCCAATGCCATGAAGAAGATCAAGAAAATGGGCGGTATGAAGGGCCTGATGGGGATGCTCGGTGGCATGGGCGGCAAAGGCGGCGGCGGGTTAGGCGGCCTGCTCGGCGGCATGGGTGGCGGTGCTGCAGCTGGCAGCGATGCGATGCCCGACCTTAAGGATATTGAAGAACAGCTTGGCAAGTTGGGCGGTCCCGGTGGAGCGGGGGGGCTCGGCGGCGGGGCAGGCGGCTTGCCCGGCCTTGGCGGTCCCAAATTGCCGCCGGGCTTTCAAAATTTCATGAAGAAGAAATAAGTCGATTTTGAATTAAGTTTAATTTTTAGATATTTGTTTTTGAAAGGGAAAATATAATGGCAACTGCAATTCGCTTGTCGCGTGGCGGCTCGAAAAAGCGTCCTTACTACCGCATCGTCGTGACGGATTCGCGCAGCCCGCGCGATGGCCGTTTCATCGAACGTCTTGGCAGCTACAACCCGCTGCTCGCCAAGGATGACGAAAAGCGCGTAGTGCTGGACGTTGAACGCGCCAAGCATTGGGTTTCGGTAGGCGCGCAGCCGACCGACCGCGTCGCGCGTATGCTTGATGCCGCCGGCATCAAGGAACGCACCGCCAAGAACAACCCGCAAAAGGGTGAACTGGGCGCGAAGGCCAAGGAACGCATCGAAGAAAAGGCCCAGAAGGCCGCTGAAGCCGAGGAAGCCAAGAAGGCTGCCGAGGAAGAAGCCAAGGCTGCTGCTGAAGCTCCGGCAGAAGAAGCAGCTGCCGAAGAAGCAGCTGAAACCGTTGAAGTTGTTACCGAAGAACTCAACGAAGCAACCCCCGACGAAGCGGCCGAGGGTTAATGCCGCGAGCCTCGCAATCCGTCACGCTGGCCGTCATCATTGGCGCGCATGGCGTGACGGGCGAGGTGCGCTTGAAGCTGTTCGGCGACGGGCCGGACAGCCTCAAACGCTTCAAAACATTCGCGGCGGGCGAGCGCAGCTTGACGCTTAAACAACTCCGCTCCGGCAATAATGGCGCGATTGCGCGCTTTGCCGAAATCACCGACCGCAATAGTGCCGAAGCCTTGAAAGGCACGGAACTGACCGTCGCGCGTGACGTGCTTCCCCCGCTCGAAGAGGGTGAATATTATCATGCCGACCTGATCGGTATCGCCTGTGTGACGCCCGATGGCGCGCCGATAGGCACAATCGTCGCGGTCGAAAATTTCGGCGCGGGCGACATTATCGAAATCGAAAAACCGGCAGAAGAGGGCAAAAAGCCCAAGCGCTTCATGGTGCCCTTGCGCATCGAAGCCGTCCCCGAATGGGACGCGACCCGCGCGATCATCCATCCTGACTGGCTGGAATAAGTCGTCCCCGCAAAAGCCTTGCCATCCATCTTCAATGTATATACATAATGTATATACAGGAGGCGCATATGGCCAAGGAATATAAAGCCAAAATTTTCAAATCGGGCAATTCGCTCGCGCTGCGCCTGCCCAAGGCGCTCGGCTTGGAAGAGGGCGTTGAAATGGTCGTGCGCGAAGAACATTCCAAATTTGTTTTTGAACCCGCCGACAAGCCCAAGCGCAAGATTGATATTCGTCGCTATATCGGATCGGTGCCGGGCATAGAGCGCGAAGCGTTTGACGATAAACGGCGCGGTTGGGACGCATGACGTTTCCGGCTGTGCCGCTTTTTCTGCTCGACACTAACATCTGCATCTATCTGCTCAATCAACCGGATCGCGATACGGCCATACGTATTGCGCAACGATTAGAGCAATGCCAGCCGGGCGAGGTCGCTATATCCGCAATAAGCGCCGCAGAGTTATTGGTGGGGGGCGAGCGCAGGGGCGAGCTGGCGACCATGAAGGCGTTTATCAATGAATTTCCGATCCTTGCTTTTGATGAAGAATGTGCCACTCATTATGCTGCCATGCCCTTTCGTCGCGCCAGTTTTGACCGGCTGATCGCCGCGACAGCATTGCGCCACGATATAGTTGTGGTGACGAATAATATTGCGGATTTTGCGGACATTCCCGGCCTCAAGGTGGAAAATTGGAGCGAATAAGCCGCGTGTTGTTGCGGTCCCATACGCGCTCTCCCGACGACCCGCTTTGAAATCTGCGCACTTGTGCCTAAGAGCAACCCCTATGACTTTCGCCGCGCAAATTATCACGCTTTATCCCGATATGTTTCCAGGACCTTTGGGGCATAGCCTTGCGGGCCGTGCGCGGGAGGAGGGGCGGTGGAGTCTCGACACCATCCAGTTGCGCGACTTTGCCACAGACAAGCATCGCACGGTCGATGATACACCGGCAGGCGGTGGGGCAGGGATGGTGTTGAAATGCGATGTGCTGGCCGTTGCGGTCGATGCGGCGGAAGCGCGGATGCGGGCTATGTTCGGGAACGCGGATGCTGGCGGCGGTGTCTCGACTTCGCTCGACACGAACGGGGGTGGTGAGGGCGGACGCGGAAGCAATACCCCCACTCTTGCCATGACACCGCGAGGGCGTCCCATCACCCAGCAGCGCGTGCGCGAACTGGCGGGCGGGGCGGGCGTCACCATATTGTGCGGCCGGTTTGAAGGCTTTGACGAACGGCTGTTTGAAGCGCGTCCCCATATCGAGCAGGTCAGCATGGGCGACATCATCCTGTCGGGCGGCGAAATGGGCGCGCTCATGTTGATGGATGCGATCATCCGCTTGCTCCCCGGCGTGATGGGGTCGGATGTGAGCGGTGAGGAGGAAAGCTTTGAAAGCGGTCTTCTCGAATATCCCCATTATACACGGCCCGCGACATGGGAAGGGCTTGCCATTCCCGATGTCCTGCGTTCCGGAGACCATGCTAAAATCGAACGCTGGCGGCGCGAACAGGCCGAGGCCGACACCAAGGCGCGCCGCCCCGACTTGTGGCAACGCCACCGCGCAAAGCAGGACGAGGGCTTGTAAAAACCGCCCAATTAGCATTTGCAATTTCGTGCCAATTTGCTAAGGGCCGCGCTTCGCTGGAAAGCTTCGCCTTTCAGCCGGTGCGTTTCTGAACCGTTGTGATCGGGAAACGATGCCGTAACCAATCGGTTATGCAGCCGGATTTTGACAGAATCCCATATCGGGGTTCGGATCCGTTTTGCCTCTGACGCGCAACGAAAAACACAGGAGCGAAGAGGCCATGAACCTCATCCAGCAGATCGAAGCCGAGCAGATCAAGAAGCTCGACAAGTCTATTCCCGAATTCCGTCCCGGAGACACGCTGCGCGTTGGTGTGCGCGTTGTCGAGGGTGAACGCACCCGCGTCCAGAATTATGAAGGCGTGTGCATCGCGCGTTCGAACAAGGGCATGGGATCGAACTTCACGGTTCGCAAAATTTCCTTCGGTGAAGGTGTGGAACGTGTGTTCCCGCTTTATTCGCCGAACATCGACAGCATCACCGTCGTGCGTCGCGGTGTCGTGCGTCGTGCCAAGCTCTACTATCTGCGCGGCCGCACAGGCAAGCGCGCGCGTATCGCGGAACGCCGCGATGTGCGCACCGAAGCCAGTGCTTCGGCAGAATAAGCTTCGCTTCTTTAAGCGAAACGCGAAAAGAGGCGCTCCGGTGAAAACCGGGGCGCTTTTTTTTGTTAAAGGTTAGGGTTTCGGATTATCCATATCCCGCCGCGCAATTTCCATTTTCCCCGCCTTATTATCCAGAAACCAAGTCATTTTATTGCTGGTTGTGATGACCGCGAGCGGCATCGCCATGCTCAGCATTTCAAAACTGTGGATTTCGGTGGGGTAGGGGTCGAGGACGTGCGAGACGATCATCATCTGCGCTTTGGCACCTTTCGGTCCTGCTTGCGCCGTATCGATAGTCAGGCAACTATTGGCAAATTTGCGTTCGCCCACTTTCACACCATCGCGATAATCGAACCGGTAATGGCCGCCGAACGGGAAGGCGGTCGCGCTGGTTTGCGGCGTCAATATATAGATGCTGTCAATCTTGCCGGGGGCCGAGCGCGGCAGAATTACCATATTGAGGTTCGCCTTTGTGCAACGCTCTATACCGTCCAGCGAAGGCAGCGTGCGCAAGGCAACAAGGCGCAATTCTTCGGCAGATAATATTTGTTCGGCAGGGTTGGTAAGCGTTTTTCCGCTTATCTGTCTGTCATTCCACAGACTTTGGTAAAAGCCGCGCGCGCTACCGTTATCCAGCATTTCATAAAAAGTGGTGCGCAGCCCTTCGGCCGTGTTCACCGTCACCCATCCGGCAGCTTTTGCCGGGATTTTATTTTGGGGAATATCGCGCAACATCGCATCGGTCGCCTCCCACGCTGCGCGGTCATAACGGTAAAGCTGCAACCCCCGATCGGCCAAGGCTTGGGCCAGCCGCATTTCGGTTTGCAGCGTATCGGCCTGTTTAGTGGTAGATGTGGCAGGAGAGGCAGGTGCGGTTTGCGCCAAGAGCGGCGTGCCCGCCATCGAAGCTGAAACCGCGCCAACCGCTATCATGCGTCCCATAAAGCTCTTCATCAATGATCCCCCTCGCTGATTTCCCTTCGGCTACAGGATGAGAGCGTATAGGATTTTACCAGTGTCACCAACCAAAGATATTCAGGACTAATGCGCCCTCTCGCTCGCGCGCTGCGGCAGAAGAGCGATGAAGGTGATGATGGCGACGGCCAGCACAAGCGAGGCCAAGGGGCGGCTGAAATCGAGGCCACCTTTGGCGACCGGCTTATCGAGCCAATCGCCTACCGTCGCGCCCAAGGGGCGGGTCAGGATGAAGGCGGCCCAGAACAGGCCTGCGCGCGATGTGCTGGTGAATTTATAGAGCAAATAGACCGCCACCAACGCCGCGCCAAAGATGAGCGCCCCGCCCATATAAGTCCACGCATTGCTATCCGCGACCCAATCGCCAAGCGCGGTGCCGAGCGTTTGGGAAAAGGTGATGGTTGTCCAATAATAGGCTTCGGCTTTGCGGGTGGTGACGCTATCGACGCTGATGCTGCCCATATCGCGCTTCCAAGCGAATAATGTGCCAAGCACCAGCGCGAGCAACAGCAAGGAGCCGCCGGGATAGCCCAGCCCCAAGGAGCGGGTAACATAATCGGCAAGCGTCGTCCCTGCGGTGGTCGATGCGATAATTGTCGCCCAATAGAGCCAGGGATTGAACGCCCGCGCGCGGAGTTGCGCGAAAACCAGCGCGACCAACAAGCCGCCGAAAATCAGCGTGGAGACAAGATAGCCGTTAAGGCCGGACTGGCCTGCCTGTGCGGTGGTCTCGCCAAGCCAGCTCATCGACAGGCTATCCCCGCCCGTTTCGCCGAGCGTAGTCGCCAATATTTTGATGACCCAAAAGCCCAGCGTTACCGCCGGAACTTTGCTTAGATATTGCTGTCGTTGGCGGGCGTCGGCGGGAGAAAAACCATTTCCGGAAACGGCCATAGGGATAGCCTTTCGCAAGAGGGCCGCAGGCATCATCCGGCCTGCAGCTCTCCTCTCCAAGCGACAAACAAGCGAGGGACATTCCGGTTCCGCGTACATCATATTATTGTGATGCTAAGGAAATAACGGACAAGAAAGGCAGGGACTTTCCTTCCAATCGCCCTTGCTCCTGCCCGTCGCAGCATTTACCCCTGTTGTGTAATATGATTCAGGGAGAGACAGGAATGTCAGCATGGTTGAAAAGCGGGGTGGCCTTGGCTGCATTGATTGGGATGCAGCCGCTAGCGGCAAAGCCTATGGAAGCTACTATGGTCCGGGCGCAACCTGCCGGACAGGAGAATAGCATGGCCACCGCTTCACCCGACCATGAAGATAAGCGCGATGCGACGCGCAAAGGCAAGCCCAAGGCGCAATCTGCCAAGCGCAAGGATGGCGCGACGTCTCCCGCGCCTGCGCCGATGCAGGATGGCCGCCTCACGCTGGAACGCATTGAAGAAGGCGGGTCGCTTGCCGGATCGACGCCGACCATGCTCATGTTCTCGCCCGATGGGACACAGCTTACCTATCTCAAACCGCGCGCCGATGAACGCGAGCGCAGCGATTTGTGGAGCATTGACCCTGCAACCGGTCAGGAACGGATGCTCATCGATACCAAGGCGATTAGCGGCGGCGGCGAATTGAGCGAAGCGGAGAAAATGCAGCGCGAACGGCTGCGGCTCGGCGGCTCCAAAGGCCTTATCAGCTATCAATGGACGCCGGATGGCCGCGCGATTTTGGCCCCGCTCAACGGCGAATTGCTGTTGGTCGCGGTCGGCGGCAACGAAGATGGCAAGGTCACGCGCTTGCCCGCGAGCGCCAATGGCGCGCTCAACCCGACCGTCAGCCGCCGCGGCACGGCATTGAGCTTCGTCAAGGATGGCGGGCTCTTCGTCGCCCCGCTGGGGAGCGCAGCAGGCGCGCCGCGCCAGATTACAGACAAAGGCACCGATACGGTGAGTTGGGGCGTGGCCGAATTTGTTGCGCAGGAAGAAATGCACCGCATGACCGGCCATTGGTGGTCGCCTGATGACAGCTTCATCGCGGTGGCACGGGTCGATGACAGTCCGGTCGGCATTGTCAGCCGCGCGGCAATCGGCGCGGATGGCACCAAGGTTTTCAACCAACGCTATCCCAAGGCCGGGACGCCCAACGCCATTGTCGACCTTTATGTCATGCGCCCCGACGGATCGGGTAAGGTCAAGGTCGACCTTGGCCCCAACCGCGATATTTATCTTGCGCGCGTCAACTGGTCGCGTGACGGCAAAACGCTCTACGTCCAGCGACAGGACCGTTTGCAAAAACATATCGACCTGCTCGCCGCCGATCCGCTGACTGGCAAGACGCGGTTGGTCTTTTCCGACGCGCAGAAAAATTTCACCAACCTGTCGGACGATTTCCAATCGCTCGCTGACGGGAGCCTTCTGTGGACGTCCGAAAAGTCGGGGTTCCGCCATATCTACCATATCAAAAACGGCAAATGGCGCGCGCTCACCAGCGGCAAATGGGAAGTCAATAAAATCGCCGCCGTCGATGAAGCGGGCGATCGCATCTATTTCATCGGCAATCGCGAAACCCCGCTGGAGCCGCAGCTTTACTGGACATCCTTGAGCAAGGGGGCCGGAGCCAAAGGCGCAGGCATGACCCGCGTTACCGAACCCGGTTTCAGCAACAGCGCCACCTTGCCCAAAGCGGCCAACAGCATGATTGTGACGCGCTCCTCCACCAGCCAGCCGCCGCAAGTCTATCTGGCCGACCGTGATGGCAAGCTTGTCAAATGGATTGCCGAAAACAAGGTTACGGGGGACCATCCCTATGCGCCCTATATGGCGCGCCACCTGCCGACTGAATTCGGCACGATCAAAGCCAAGGACGGCACACCGCTTTATTATTCGCTGATCAAGCCCGCCAATATGCAGGCCGGACAACGCTATCCCGTCTATATCCACCATTATGGTGGTCCGGGTTCGCGGCAGGTCGGCAATAAATGGGGATCGGCGCTCCACCAATATTATGCGCAGCAGGGCTGGATCGTATTTACCCTCGATAATCGCGGCTCGCCCGACCGTGGCAAGGCGTTTGAAGACCAGATTTACCGCAAAATGGGTGGGGTCGAGGTCGAAGACCAAATGACGGGCGCGGCCTGGCTTAAAAAACAGCCCTTTGTCGATCCCGACCGCATGGCGATTTATGGTTGGTCCTATGGCGGTTATATGACGCTGAAGCTGCTCGAAGCCGCGCCCAAAGGCTTTTATGCGGCTGGCGTATCGGGCGCGCCGGTGACGCAATGGGAACTTTATGACACCCATTATACCGAACGCTATATGGGCTTGCCCACCGGCAAGGACGGCAAGGCCGCCTATGACAAAGCGAGCGCGCTGCCCGATGCGGCTAGGATCAACACGCCGATGCTGCTCATTCACGGTATGGCCGATGATAATGTCGTGTTCGACAATGCAACCGCGCTCATGGCCAAACTCCAGCGCGCCAGCGTGCCGTTTGAAACCATGCTCTATCCCGGCCAAACCCACCGCGTCGGCGGACCGGGCGTGGGCTTGCATATGCAGCGCACGATCGAGGCATTTTTGAACCGGACGGTGAAGGACCGGAAGCAGGACCGGAAGTAGGAAGCGGCGCGACAGGAAAGTGGGACTCAAAAAACCCCTCTTCCCTTGCGGGAGAGGGTTGCGAAGACTTACGAATTTGTTCGTTAGTCGTAGCTGGGAGAGGGGTAAGCGATTGTCCTAGGCAATCGCGCGAGGCTTTTCCTCGCATCCCCTCATCAAAGTCCGCCTAATTGCTGCGCGATAAGGCCCCCTATCCTTTTCCCACAAGGGGAGAAGGTTTTTTCGCTCCCGCCGTAGTGGGAGCGGCAAAGGAAGAAAGGCTGATAAGGATAACCGCCATGCTGACCCGTCGCCATTTTATCGCAGGCACCACCGCCTTCTTCATTGCGGCGTGCGGCGAGGACAAAATAACCGCGCAAACACCCGCGCAATCCGGCTCCGCCGCACCCGCACGACGCTCGGCCAATGACGCCGCTGCCAAACTCATCGCGGCGTCACGCCAGCAGATTGGCGTGACGCTCCATTATGATCCGGCCTACACAAGCTTGGCCTTCCCTAATGGCGATGTGCCGCGTGAAAAAGGCGTATGCACCGATGTTGTCATCCGCGCCTATCGCGATGCGTTCGGCATTGACCTACAAAGCCTCGTCAATGCCGATATGCGCAGCGCCTTTGCAGCCTACCCCAAGCGTTGGGGCCTCGCGCGTCCCGACCGCAATATTGACCATCGCCGTGTGCCGAATCTTGAAACCTATTTTGCGCGCCAATCGGCCAAGCTGCCGCTCACGACGGACCCGCAAAGCTGGCGCCCCGGCGAGATTTTTACCGCGATGATCAGCAATAAGCTCCCCCATATCGGCATCATCTCCGACCGCGTGACGCCTTCGGGTGAGCCGCTCATCATCCACAATATCGGCAACGGTACCCAAGAAGAAGCCGCCCTGTTCGACCATAAACTTACCGGCCATTTCCGCTGGCGCGTGTGAGGCGCGCCAAAGCTCTTCTGAGAGAAAATAAACCTAAATCAATATGATTTGCGGGAACGGGTGGCGGGGCTTGTCGGTTGGTGGTGCATCTGCAACCGACATAGGAGACGAACAATGGACTGGAACCGCGTTGAAGGAAACTGGAAACAGTTCAAGGGCAAGGTGAAGGAAAAATGGGGCGAGCTTACCGATGACGAGCTTGACCAGATTAACGGCAATCGCGAGCAGCTTGAAGGCCGGATTCAGGAACGCTATGGCCTTGCTAAGGACCAGGTCAAACGTGATGTTGACGATTGGTATAATGATAGTTCTGGCTGAAATGCGTCAAATTAACAATTTTATCGTATAGACAGCCGCCTGTCCCGCATTTCGCAGGGCAGGCGGTTTTCTGTCAGTAATAGAATAAGTGTAATACCGACATTATTGCGCGAGCAAGGTCAGGGCTTCAATCTTGTTGCCGTCGGGGTCATACACGAAAGCTGCGCGTCATAGGCCGGTCGCAGGCCGGGCGGGCCATCCGCAGTGCCACCATGCGCTAAGGCAATCCGGTAAAAAGCATCCACATACGCGCGCTTTTCTTCAAAGGCGATATGCACGCCATTGCCCGGCGTTGCCTTTTCACCGTTTGTTGGGAGGTTGAGGCTAAACACAGTAATACCCGCGCCATAGCCGATCGCCTCCGGAACATTAAAGGTGTTGCGCAAGCCGAGCGCCGCCATCACGGGGTCGTAAAAGCGCCGTGACCGGTCAATATCGGAACTGCAAAGCGAGACATGGTGCAGCATAAGCCTGTTTTAAACCTTCCCCGCGACGCTGTCGATATTGTATGGAAATGCACCATTCCCCATATTGGTATCGGCCCATATTGGTATCGGAAGGATGATGGCCGATGGTGTTCGATCTGCGCGCGATGTTGCTGCGTAAGGGCGAGTTTGAAAGCGCGAGGCTGGATGATTTTGAATTTCGCCAGCGGGTTCGCAATGTCCGCTTGTTTGCCGCGCGCCGCGGGGTGGATGCGACACCCTTGCTCGCGAAAATCGCCTTGGGTGACGATGAAAAACTTCTTGCAGGTCTGCTGGAAGGACTGGACGAAGGGGATGCCGATGCGCTCACCCGCGACTGGTTCGCGGCGCGTGCGGACGCCTATCGCGAGCTGGTCGAAGAGTTAGGCGATCCGACGCCGATCCGCATGGCGTGATACCCTACAAGAATAAGTTTATGCCGCACCGCAACATTGTTTTTGCGCGCGCGGCTGCAATCCGCTAAAGCCCCGCTTTCAGGGAATGGGGCCAAGGATCGCAAATCCACTCTTGCCCACAGGAGAAGCTGAATTGGGTTATCGTGTCGTTGTAGTCGGTGCGACCGGAAATGTCGGTCGTGAAATGTTGAATATCCTTGCCGAACGCGAGTTTCCGATTGAGGAACTGGCGGCGGTCGCTTCGGCGCGCTCGACCGGCAATATTATTGATTTCGGAGACACTGGCAAAGCCCTCACGGTCAAAAATATCGAACATTTCGATTTTAGCGGCTGGGATATTGCGCTGTTCGCGGCTGGCTCCGGCCCGACCAAAGCATATGCGCCCAAGGCTGCAGCGGCGGGCTGCGTGGTTATCGACAATAGCTCGCTCTATCGCATGGATCCGGACGTGCCGCTCATCGTGCCGGAAGTGAATCCGGATGCGATTGACGGCTATACGAAGAAAAATATCATCGCCAATCCCAACTGTTCGACCGCGCAAATGGTGGTGGCTCTAAAGCCCCTCCATGATGCAGCGACGATCAAGCGCGTGGTGGTGTCGACCTACCAGTCGGTATCGGGCGCGGGTAAGGAAGGGATGGACGAACTGTTCGAACAGACGCGCGCCATCTTTGTCGGCGACCCCAAGGAGAATAAGAAATTCACCAAGCAGATCGCGTTCAACGTGATCCCGCATATCGATGTTTTCCTTGAAGATGGTTCGACCAAGGAAGAATGGAAAATGGTCGCGGAAACCAAGAAAATTCTCGACCCCAAGATCAAAGTCACCGCAACATGCGTGCGCGTGCCGGTCTTTGTCGGCCATTCGGAATCGATCAATATCGAGATGGAAAAAGAGCTTCCGGCGGAAGAAGCGCAAGCTATCCTGCGCGAAGCTCCCGGCGTGATGCTGGTCGATAAGCGCGAAGATGGTGGCTATGTGACGCCGATCGAAGCGGTTGGCGATTATGCGACCTTTGTGAGCCGTGTGCGCGATGATTCCACCGTCGATAACGGGCTCAACCTGTGGTGCGTGTCGGACAATCTGCGCAAAGGCGCGGCCTTGAATGCGGTGCAAATCGCCGAATTGCTCGGCCGCCGCCATTTGAAGAAAGGTTAAGGGGGAAGGGAGCGGTTAGCGCCGCTCCACCACCCGCAAATTGTCGAGCAAATGTTCAAGATGGGCGCGGCCCAATTTGCTCCACACATTATACATGCATTTCTGCCCGTCAACGCGAAGATAGGCGAGACTATCCAAGCCTGTGCCATCGGGATTAGCGGCAGGGTAGGGCTTCGCGGCTTGGAGACCATAGCCAGCAAAGGCTGGAGCAGGAAGGCCCGCAATTTCGCGGAAATAGGGCCATTGCTTTTGAAGCTCCTGACGCTTTTGCGCGATGCTGTCATTGTCGCTGTTGAGGAGGCCTACCCCGGCAACCCCATAGGCGCTGCGCGTGCCGGGCAGGTCAAAGGCAATCGCCCAGCCACCCGCAAAATCCGCTGCGCGCACGCCGCCGCCTTTGCCGCCATCGCTCGCCAGAGCCAGCGGTGCGCAGCTTTCGCGATTATCCGCGCCGCGCCATTCGAGGAGCGCCCGCTCTTCGCCAATCAGCGTAACTGGCTGCGATGGTGCTGGCGGCGGGGGCGGATTTTCGGGGCGAAGCGGCTCTTGCCTGCAGGCGGCAAGTGCGAGAAAACCGAGGCAAGCGGTTGAAACAAGATGGGCTTTTTTCATAGCTCCATAGTGTCGCGCAGGGCGTGTGCCGTCAAGACGGATGAGGGGCGTAAGCAGCACTTTCATCCGCTTTCCCCTGTCATTCGGCGTGAATAACCTCCATCTTGCCCTTGGGTGTTTTGAGGAGGAAAACCAGCGGAATGGCTAGGAGCGAAATCCCCGCCATCAGGTAAAAATCATTGAGATAGGCAATCATATAAGCCTGTTTCGTGACCTCGGCATTGACCATCGCAATGACCGACTGGCCGGGCGCGCCGAAGCGGGTAATGTCATAGACGTTGAGGCTGGAAATGGTCTGCTGTGTCACATTCGCGCCGATTTTCTCGTGCGCGGTCTGGGCATTTTGGGCGAGCAAAGTGGTGGCAATCGAGATGCCGACTGCGCCGCCCAAGCTTCGCAACAGGTTCATCAGGCTGGCGCCATCGGTGCGGAATTTCTGGGGCAATGTCGCAAAGGCCAGCGCATTGACCGGCATGAATACCAGTCCCATGCCAAGGCCTTGGAGGAAACCGGTCATGATGATCTGCTCTTGGCTGATCTCCAGATTCCAATGCGCCATCAAATACATGGACAGCGCTGACAGGAGGATGCCCGACACAATCGTCCAGCGTGTATCGACCTTGCCCATCAGATAGCCGGACAGCGCCATCGTTACGAAGGTGCCAACCCCGCGTGGGGCAAGGACTAGGCCGGTGTCGATTACCGGATAGTTGAACAAAGTTTGCAGCATCGCGGGTAACAGCGCCATTGGCGTCATCACTGTCATGCCGATGATGGCCATCAAAATGCCCGCCATCACCAGATTACGGTCCTTGAACAAGGTGCGTTCGAACAGGGGCTGTTTGGAGGTGGCGAAATGGATGGTGACCATCCACAGCATCGCGATGGCGACCGCGCCTTCGATGAGGATTTCGGCAGATTGCCACCAATCCTCGCTCTGCCCGCGGTCAAGCATGAGCTGGAAGGCCGCAAGGCCCAGCGCGAGCATGGAAAAGCCGACGCCATCAAAGCTGCGCTCTGTCTTGGGACGCGAGGGCAGTAACGCCCAAAGGATCGCAAAAGTGATTACGCCCACCGGCAGATTGACATAAAAAACCCAGCGCCAATTATAATTTTCGGTCAACCAGCCGCCAAGCAACGGGCCTGCGACCGGCCCGATCATGATGCCCATGCCCCAGATCGACATGGCCTTTCCTTGCTGTGACGGCTTGTTGATGTCCATCATCACGGTTTGCGATAGCGGCCCCAAAAAGGCACCGAATATGCCTTGCGCGACGCGGAAAAAGACCATTTCGGTCAAGCCGAACGACATGCCGCACAGCATCGAGGCGATAACAAATCCGCCGGTCGCTATGAGGAAAAGATTGCGCGAACCGAGCCGTTCGGCCAGCCAGCCGGTCACCGGCGTCGCAATTGCGGCGGCCACAATATAGCTGGTCAACACCCAAGTCACGGTTTCCGACGTGGCGCCAAGACTGGTCTGCATATGCGGCAGCGCGACATTGGCGATGGTTGCGTCGAGGATTTGCATCAGCACCGCCGCCATCACCCCGATGGTGAGCAGCCAGCGATTTTCGACCGGCAGCGCTGGCACATCGCGGAACGGCGCAGGTGTTGCCGCGCTCGCCGCTCCCTTAGACGGACTGCCGGAAGGAGAGGATGCCGCGCTTGCCATTATTTGCGCGGCTGCGCTTCCAGATCGACTTCAATGTCGGCGCTCAGTCCCGCGATAAGCTGGCGTGGGGATTTTTCGTCAATCGCGATGCGCACCGGAACGCGCTGTGTCACCTTGACCCAATTGCCATTGGCATTTTGCGCCGGCAGGATCGAAAATTCGCTGCCTGTGCCAGCGCCGATGCTTTCGACATGGCCTTTCAAAACCAAGCCGGGATAGGCGTCAATACGGATGGTCGCGGGCAGGCCGGGGACCATTTTCTTAAGGTCCGTTTCCTTGAAATTAGCCTCTATCCATGATCCCCCATTGGCGACGATGGTGAGCATCGGAAGACCGGCAGCGGCCATCTGCCCGACCTGTAAATTACCGGTCTGGGTGACGACGCCGTCAAAGGGCGCGACGATGGTGGTGCGGGCAATGGCCAGCTTTGCGGTCGCAATTTGCGCGCGCGCGGCGGCAATGTCGGGAGCAACGCCGCCGACTTCGGCGGGGGCGGCAAGCTTGGCGCGGTCCACTGCTGCCGAAGCTTGTGCGGTCTGCAACTGCGCCTTGGCCTGCATAAGCTGGTTATAGGCGGTGTCCATATTGGCGCGGGTGTTAAAACCCCGCGCCATCAAGGCCGCGTGGCGGTCGTAATTTTGCTGGGCATATTTGACCGCCGATTGCGCGGCAGCAATCGCGCCCGCATTGCTGTCCACGGTCGCACCCAAAGTCTGCACATCCACCTCGGCATTGGCGAGGCTGGCAGTCGCTTGCTGCAATTGCAACTGATAGGTGGACGGGTCGATGTGGAACAGGATCTGGCCCTTTTTGACCTGCTGGTTTTCATGGACCAGCACGTCAAGGATTTTGCCGCCGACTTCGGAGGTCACGGCCACACGGTTTTGCCGGATATAGGCATTGTCGGTCGATGCGGTTTTGCCGCTGGTGAGCCAATAATATACGCCGCCTGCGATAAGAATAAGCGGGACAATGGCCATCATCGCATAGCGCGCCCACGCGGTACTGCGCTTGGGCTCGGGAGCCAAGGCGCTGTCACTTCCCATAGGTGCAGGCGTTTCCGGTGCGGGCTTCTCTGCGGGTTTGGCCGGAAGATTTCCAGGCTCTGCCGGCGTTCTTTCGATGACGGTTTCACCATCAGCCATTGTCTTTATCCTTCATATCTTTTTTCCGGCTGTCGGGGAGGCGAGCGATGTTGGCGCGGATCATTTCCATGACCTCGCGCACCTGATCGAGCGCGGCGGGGTCAATGCCGGTCACGACTTCGGCAAACATCGTATCGGAAATATGGCGTAAATCCGCGACAATCGACCACGCTTTGGGAGTGAGGTAAAGGAGCCAAGCGCGGCGGTCGGAAGGGTCGGCGCGGCGCTCGACAAGGCCCGCATCCTGCAATCGGTCGACCATGCGGGCAAGGGTGATCGGCTCGACTTCGAGGAGGTCGGCGATGCAGCCTTGGTTGGCGCCTTCGTTGCGCGACAGGATAGTGAGGGTGCGCCATTGCGGGCGGGTCACGCCGATGTCGCGGGCGCGTTCGTTGAACTTGCGGCGCATCTGCCGGGACACGTCGGACAGCAAAAACCCTAGGCTATCACTCATTTTTTCCCCAATTAGCGCTTTGGTGGAGCGCCGGTCATCAGCATCCTCAATGCTGTTTGTAAGCGGCGATATAATAGCCATGCTTATAATTGGCAAGCGCGCTATTGATGGAAGGGGGAAAGGATGTAATTTTCTGCCCGCATCATCCCGCGACGCTTACAGAGAGGCATCCTCAAAACAGGCGTCCGTGAGTAGGTGTCCGCGAACGGGCATCCTCAAGCAAGCGTCCCTAAGCACGCATCCGCAATCGCGCTTTGCCTTCTTGGCCGCCAAAGTTGAGCAGGCAGGCGATCCCATTGCTCGCGGTGTCCTCGCTAGCCGCGCCTTCATTCGCCCACCACCCTCTTTCGCATTGACCTTCCACGCCAAAAGCGCAAATTTGGGGGGTGAGGGTTCGACTCCCTCTTTGCGGCGGGGACGCAGCGTGGTCTTGTGCCGCGCGCATAAATCGAAACCGCCAAAGCTGATCGGTAGCAAGTGACTGTTAATCACTCATGATAAAGCGACCGTCAGTGCCAGCCGGTTAAGGGAAACCTTGCCCGGCAACCGCCGACCGGCTTTGCGAACTTCGGGTTCCCGCCGGTCGGCTGCGGTGCTGACGGGCGCGAGGGTGACGGCATATAAAATGATGACGTAATAAAGAGGCGGAACACGACATGGAGCAATTGGGATTTATCGTGCTGGTGCTGGTGGCGATATTGCTCTTGGGGTGGGGCTTATCGCGGCGGCGCCAGTTCATCGTGCCGTTCGGCGCGTCAGGCTTGCTCTATAAGAATGGGATATTTGCGCGCGCGCTTGAACCGGGGGTGCATCGCGTGACGGACTGGACCGGCACGCTGCAGGCGGTTGCGGTGCCCGTCACGACAACGGCCCTTTATGCTGCGGACATTACTGTTCTCACTAAGGATCAATTCTCTTTCCGCCTGAGTTTCAACGCGCTGGTGCGGGTGACAGATGCGCGGGACTGGTATGAAAATCGTGCGCCCGAAGCGAGCTTTGGCGCGACCGCTGCAAACGGGCACGTGGCGTTGGTGAACATCGATCTTCCAACCTATCATGCGCTGCTCAATGCCGCGATTGTCGAATGGGCAGGAACCCGCAGCCTCGATGAATTTCTGGCCGACCCGCGTGCCGGTCTGGAGGATATAAAGACGGCGATTGCGGCCCATTTCCCGGGCGTGACTTTTGAAGAATTATTATTGACGCAAATCACCTTGCCGCCCGAAATCCGCAAAATGTTCACCGAGGTCGAGCGCGCCAAACGCGAAGGTCAAGCCGCACTGGAACGCGCCCGCGCCGAGCAAGCGAGCCTGCGCGCATTGGCCAATGCCGCGCGGGCACTTCAAGCCAATCCGCAACTCGCGCAGCTTCGGATGCTACAAGCGATGGAAACCGCGCGCGGTGCGAAAACCTTCATCCTTGGGCCCACCGGTGAAGCCGCAATACCGGTCACGGAAAAAGGCAAATGAGCGACGCAGGCCTTATCGAAAAGATCGGTATAGAGAAGTCTGGCATAGAAAAGACCGGTGGCTGCCAATGCGGCCATGTGCGTTATCGCGTGCGCCTTGCGAATGAAGAAGCCTATTTATGCCATTGCCGCATGTGCCAGCGCGCAACCGGCGGCTTTGCAGCGAGTTTCTTCAATGTGCCGCAAACTCAGCTTATCTGGGAGAGCGAGCCGGACTGGTATCAATCCTCCGCGATTGCGCGCCGCCCCTTTTGCCATGCGTGCGGAACTCCGCTTGGCTTTCAATATCTGGAAGGCCCGAATTGCGACCTGACCGTGGGTAGCCTTGATGACCCGCAAGGGATGCATCCGACGAGCCATTTCGGAATTGAACATCTGATTCACGAGGATTGGCTCGATACGCATAATCTTCCCAAAAACCGGCTTGATGAATATCAGCCTTTGCTCGATCGTTGGGTTAAAGCGGGGATAGAAACGCCTTGAGCTGTGCGCACCGCATTTGCATCGCGGCTGATCGAAAGCTAAGCCTCAAACTATGACAGAAGCACAATATTTCAACGCCTCGGACGGCACCCGTCTTGCTTATCACATCATGGGGGAGGGGAATGATCGCGACGTTCTGCTTATCCACGGCCTGTTTTCCAGCGCGACGATGAACTGGATCAAATTTGGCCATGCGCAAAAGCTGGTCGATGCGGGCTTTCGTGTCATCATGCCGGACTTGCGCGCGCATGGCGAGAGCGCCGCCCCGCATGGCAAGGAATTTTATCCCGACGATATTCTTGCCCGCGATATGGAGGAGTTGATCACGCATCTTGACCTGACCGATTATGATCTGGGCGGCTTTTCGCTGGGCGCGCGCACGACCGTGCGGCTTATCGTGCGTGGCGCAACCCCGCGCAAAGTTGTGCTGGGCGGCATGGGGTTGGAGGGGCTGGCCGGATGGAGCCGACGCAAGGATTTCTTCCTGGAAGCGATTGCGCAATTCGATACCGCCAAGCGCGGCGATCCGCATTGGCTCTCGATCCAGTTTATGAAAACGATGAAGGTGGACCGCGAGGCGACCGCATTATTGCTCGGCACTTTTACCGACACCGACCCCGATGCACTTGCGGTTATCACCCAGCCGGTGCTGGTGGTGTGCGGGACCGAAGACCGTGACAACGGATCGGCGGAAAAGCTGGTCGCGGCTTTGCCCGACGCGACCTATGCGCCGGTCCCCGGCACTCATATGTCGAGCGTCACCGAAGGCGCGATGGGCGATGCGATTGTCGCTTTCCTGAAATAGTCCGGCTTCTTATCGGGCTTTGCTTATCGGGATTTTTTCGTAGCGGGATTTTACCGTGCCGTCCGGCGGCGCGCCCTTGACCCGACTCTGCGCACTCGTCACAACCGTAACTATAGTAAAAGCTCAGGGAGGTTTATCATGAAATCCAGACTGTTTTTAACGTCCGCGCTCGGCGCTGTTGCGGTGATGGCAACGCCTGCTGTCGCTCAGGAAAAAGCCCCGGCGCAAAAGGCTCCGGCACAACCGACGCAGGCAACATCGCCGACGGCCGCGCCCACGGTTGCCGACGCCGAAGCCTTTATCAAAGCGGCGGAGAAGGATTTATATGATTTTTCGATCGAGGGCGGAAAGGCTGCATGGGTCAATGCCAATTTCGTGACCGACGACACCGACGCGCTGGTTGCCGCTTATGGCACCAAGGGCACCGAAATGGCGGTCAAATATGCGCTGGAAGCCGCGAAATATCAAAATGTCGCGGGGCTTTCCGCAGAAACCAAACGCAAGCTCGACATTTTGCGCGGCGGTCTGGTCCTTCCTGCGCCGACCAAGCCGGGCGCAGCGGCTGAACTTAATGACATCGCCACAAGGCTGTCCTCCACTTATGCCAAGGGCAAGGCGACGCTCAACGGCCAGCCGATCAGCGGATCGGACGTGGAAGCCGAAATGGGCACCAACCGCGATCCTGCCAAACTCAAAGAAATGTGGACGAGCTGGAACGACAATGTCGGCAAGCCGATGAAACAAGACTATGCGCGCATGGTCGCCATCGCCAATGAAGGCGCGAAGGAATTGGGCTATTCCGATACCGGCGCGATGTGGCGTTCCAACTATGACATGCCGCCCGCCCAATTTGCGCAGACGATGGACCGTTTGTGGGGGCAAGTGAAGCCGCTTTATGACGATCTCCATTGCTATACGCGCGCCAAATTGAACGAAAAATATGGCGATAGTGTCCAGCCCAAAACCGGCCCGATCCGCGCCGACCTGCTCGGCAATATGTGGGCGCAGGAATGGGGCAACATTTATGACATCGTTGCGCCGGCAGGGGCGGGCGACATCGGTTATGACATTACCGATCTGCTCCACGCCAAGGGGTTGAACGATCCTGCGCCGACCGAGATTGACCAAGCCAAGCGCGAAGCGCCTGCCCGCGAAATGGTCAAAATTGGCGAAAATTTCTATTCGTCGCTAGGCCTGAAGCCGTTGCCGCAAACCTTCTGGGACCGCTCGCTGTTTATCAAACCGCGTGACCGCGAAGTGCAATGCCATGCGTCGGCTTGGGATATGGACAATAAGGATGATGTGCGCATCAAAATGTGCACCAAGGTGAATGGCGATGACTTTGTCACCATCCACCATGAACTCGGCCATAATTATTATCAGCGCGCCTATCAGGACCAAAGCTATCTGCATCTTAACGGTGCGAATGACGGCTTCCATGAAGCGATTGGCGATTTTGTCGCTTTGTCGATTACGCCTGAATATCTGGTGCAGATCGGCCTGCTCGATAAATCCAAAGTGCCGGGCGCGGACAAGGATATCGGCCTGCTCTTGCGTCAGGCGATGGATAAGGTGGCGTTCCTGCCCTTTGGCCTGATGGTCGATAAATGGCGCTGGGGCGTGTTTGACGGCACGACGCAGCCTGCCGATTATAACAAAAGCTGGACTGCGCTGCGCCAGCAATATCAGGGCATCATGCCGCCGTCTGATCGCGGGGCCGACGCCTTTGATCCGGGCGGCAAATATCATGTACCGGGCAACACGCCCTATGCCCGCTATTTCCTCGCGCGCATCCTGCAATTCCAATTCTATCAGGCCGCGTGTAAGCAGGCCGGATGGAAGGGGCCGCTCCATCGTTGCTCTTTCTATGGCAATAAGGATGTCGGCACGCGGTTGAACGCGATGCTCGAAATGGGCGCGTCAAAGCCTTGGCCCGACGCATTGCAGGCCTTCACCGGCAGCCGCGAAATGGACGGCAAGGCGATGATCGCTTATTTTGCGCCGCTCCAGAAATGGCTCAAGGAGCAGAATAAGGGTAAGACCTGCGGCTGGTAAGGCGCACGGGATTTTTGGGAAGGGCGTCGCTGCGTTAAAGTGGCGACGCCCGCCTGTCTTTTCTTTCCCGTCTTGCGCCCTGCCTCTGGGCTATCTTTCTCCCGCCACAATATGCTGCTATGAGCGCGGGGCATGAAGAAAACAGAAGAAATAATCGATCAGCTTGAAGCTGAATTTTCCGCCTCGGTCCATCGTCTCCAGGATGCGATCCGCACTTATACCACCACCGGCACCCCGCCCGACCCGCTGATGCGCAAGGATGGCAGTTTCGCCTATCCCGAACTGGTCGTGCGGTATGAAGGGGTGGAGCTGAAATCGAGCGCCAACCAAGCCTTTGCGCGCTTTGATGCGCCGGGCGAATATCGCACCACCGTCACCCGCCCCAAAATGTTCCGCGACTATCTGCGCGAACAGTTGAACCTGTTGTTTGAACAATATGAGGTCGAGGTCGAAGTCCGTCGCAGCCGTCAGGAAATTCCTTTCCCTTATGTGCTCGACCCGTCGGGCGAGATGGTGTCGGGGACGACGACGCCGCTGGAACTCGCGCGCTATTTCCCCGCGACCGAACTTGCCGATATTGGCGACGAGATTGCCGATGGCCTGTTCGACTTTGCCGATGACATCCACCCGCTGACTTTGTTCGACGGGCTGCGTACCGATTTCAGCCTTGCGCGGTTGCGCCACTATACGGGGACGCCGCCCGAACATACGCAGCGTTATATCCTGTTCACCAATTATCACCGCTATGTGGACGAGTTTGTCCAATGGGCGTGTCAGCAAATCGGGAAGGGTCGTTATGTCGCGCTGTCGGGGGCGGGCGGACTTTATACCGATAAGCCTGACAGCGACCCGAACCAGTTGGTCGCGGACAGCGCGTGGCGGCGGCACCAAATGCCCGCCTATCACCTCATCGCCGAAGATGGACATGGCATCACGCTCGTCAATATCGGCGTCGGGCCGTCCAACGCCAAGACGATTACCGACCATTTGGCGGTCTTGCGCCCCGAAGCCTGGTTGATGATCGGCCATTGCGGCGGGCTGCGCTCGACCCAGCGGATCGGGGATTATGTACTGGCCCACGCCTATCTGCGCGATGACCATATTCTCGACAATGTCCTCCCGCCGGAAATCCCGATCCCGCCGATTGCCGAAGTGCAATTGGCGCTTGCGGCGGCGGCGGAAGATGTGTCGGGGTCGAGCGGTGCGGACCTTAAACGGCGGATGCGGACGGGCACGGTCGTGACCACCGATGACCGCAACTGGGAGCTGCGCTATTCGACCAGCGCGCTACGTTTTTCGCAATCGCGCGCTATCGGTATCGACATGGAATCGGCGACCATCGCCGCGCAAGGCTATCGCTTCCGCGTGCCTTACGGGACGTTGCTATGCGTGTCGGACAAGCCGCTCCACGGGGAATTGAAACTGCCGGGGCAAGCCAATCGTTTCTATGAGCAGGCGATTGCCGCGCATATGCAAATCGGGATTAAAACTTGCGAACTGATGCGCGACGAAGGTGCGAAACTCCACAGCCGCAAATTGCGCGCGTTTAACGAACCGCCGTTCAGGTAAGGCGCGCGCCCGTTTTGCAGGAAATTGGCGCTGTAGACCATATTTTGCAGCGAGAGCTGTTCCCCCGCGCAGGCGGGGGCCAAGTGAGAGGTCGCGCTAACTAACCCTGAACCCCCGCCTGCGCGGGGGAGCGGGTTGGTTGAAAATATCCTCCCCGCTTAGGGGGAGGAATTTCGTTAAAGCTGTTCGAGCATATGCTCTGCGCTGGAGACTTTATAGTCGCCGGGTGCTTCGACGTTCAGTTGCTCGACCACGCCGTCATTGACGATCATCGAGAAACGCTGGCCACGCTTGCCCATGCCGAATTTCGAACCGTCCATGGTGAGGCCGACGCTTTCGGCAAAATCGCCATTGCCGTCCGCCAGCATGGTCACATCTTCGGAACCCGAAGCTTTGCCCCATGCGCCCATGACGAAGGCGTCATTGACCGCGGTGCAGGCGATTTCGTCAATGCCCTTGGCTTTCAAGTCAGCGGCTTTTTCAACAAAACCGGGGAGGTGCTTGGCCGAGCAGGTCGGCGTGAATGCACCGGGAACGGAGAAGAGCGCAACTTTGCGGCCCTTGAAATAATCGCCGGTGGAAACCTGTTCCGGGCCTTCAGCGCCCGCTTTGGTCAGGGTTGCGTCGGGGATACGGTCGCCAACTTTCAATGTCATCATTCTTCTCCTTTTAAGGGGTGTGCGAAACGGTGAGTGCCGCCAAGATGGGGGCTTGTCCAGTATGAACAAGGCCCTTGCAGCCGAAATGTTCGGTTAGCGCGCCGGACCCTTTTGCACATTACGCCGCGATGGCCTAGGAGGCGGAGCCATGAACATCTTCGCGCCTTATTATCCCGGCCAATATTTGCTGGCGCTGCCCGGCATGGGCGATCCGCGCTTTGAAAAAGCGGTGATCGCCATTTGCACCCATGATGAAGAAGGCGCGCTCGGCATCGGCATCGGCCAGCTTTTCGGCGATATGCGGATGGGCGAATTGTTCGATCAGCTTGGCATTGAAGGCGATGCTGGCCGCGATGTGCCGGTCCATTATGGCGGACCGGTGGACCAGTCGCGCGGCTTTGTGCTGCACAGCCTCGATTGGGGCGGGCAGGATAGCGTTGATGTTGCGGGCAAATGGGCGCTGTCTAATTCGCTCGACATTTTGCGCGCCATTGCGGACGGCACAGGGCCGAGCCGCTGGATCGTGTCGCTGGGCTATGCCGGATGGAGCGCAGGGCAGCTTGAGGCCGAATTGCACCATCATGCCTGGCATGTGACAGCGGGATCCGACGCCTTGCTGTTCGATACAAAGGCCGATGATCGCTGGGCGAAAGCCTATGCCGATGATGGCGTAGATGTGCGGTTATTGAGCGCGCAGGGCGGGCGGGCTTGAGCCTTGTTGCCTGCCCGTAATAGCATGAATATTAACGAAAATAGTCCTGTGGAGCGCCGGGGGGTAGCGGCTTTGGAAAAAGCGGGGAGGGCGTTTGCGCCCGCGCGATCATACTGACGCATATGTGACATAAAGCTTTCTTTATATCCTTCTTGCGCAGCGGCGTGGGCGGCGCTATAGGCGCACCCAACCAAAGCTTTCAAATTGGAGAAACTTTCGTGGCTGAAGCCCAGAATGATTATGTGATTGCCGATATCGGTCTTGCCGATTTTGGCCGCAAGGAAATCGCGATTGCCGAAACCGAAATGCCGGGCCTTATGGCGCTGCGCAGCGAATATGGCGCATCGAAGCCTTTGAAGGGCGCGCGCATCACCGGCTCGCTCCATATGACGATCCAGACCGCTGTGCTCATTGAAACGCTGGCGGAACTTGGCGCGGATCTGCGCTGGGCGACCTGCAATATTTTCTCGACGCAAGACCATGCGGCGGCTGCGATTGCGGCGGCGGGCATCCCCGTGTTTGCAATCAAGGGCGAAAGCCTTGCCGAATATTGGGACTATGTCGGCCGCATCTTCGATTGGGGTGACGAGCCTTGCAACATGATCCTCGACGATGGCGGCGATGCCACCATGTTCGCGCTGTGGGGCGCGCGTCTGGAAGCCGGAGAGAGTTTCTCGGCCCCTGAAAATGACGAGGAAATCGAATTCCAGCGCGCGGTGAAGGAATTTATCGCCAAGAAGCCGGGCTATCTCACCGCGACTGTCAAAGCGATCAAGGGCGTTTCGGAAGAAACCACCACGGGCGTGATGCGCCTCTATCAGCTCGCCAAGGAAGGCAAGCTGCCGTTCCCCGCGATCAACGTCAATGACTCGGTCACCAAGTCCAAATTCGACAATCTTTATGGCTGTAAAGAGTCGCTGGTTGACGCGATCCGTCGCGCAACCGACGTGATGCTGGCCGGTAAGGTTGCGTGCGTTGCCGGTTTCGGCGACGTGGGCAAAGGCTCGGCGCAGTCGCTCCGCAATGGCGGTGCGCGTGTGCTTGTGACCGAAATTGACCCCATCTGCGCGCTTCAAGCCGCGATGGAAGGTTTTGAAGTCGTGACGATGGACGAAGCCGTCCAGCGCGCTGACATTTTCTGCACCGCAACCGGCAACGCCGACGTCATCACCGCCGACCATATGAAGGCGATGAAGCCGATGGCGATCGTGTGCAATATCGGTCACTTCGACAGCGAAATCCAGATTTCGCAGCTCGCCAATTATAAATGGAATGAAGTGAAGCCCGGCACCGACCTCGTTGAATTCCCCGATGGCAAGCAGATCATCGTGCTCGCCAAGGGCCGCCTTGTGAACCTTGGCTGCGCGACCGGCCACCCGTCCTTCGTGATGTCGTCAAGCTTCACCAATCAGGTGCTCGCGCAGATCGAACTGTTTACCAAGGGCAATGAATATAAGGACGAAGTGTACGTCCTTCCCAAGCATCTCGACGAAAAGGTGGCCGCGCTCCACCTCGAAAAGCTGGGCGTCAAGCTTTCGACCCTGACCCAAAAGCAAGCCGATTATATCGGCGTGCCCGTCGAAGGCCCGTTCAAGCCGGACCATTATCGTTATTAAACCTTGGGTTTACGGCTATCGATAACCTTTTTGCCACCCGCGTAATACTTTAACCATCAGCGGGTGTTATGTAAAAAAATGCAAGCGAGGATTTAGCGCCTCGCTTGCATTTTTTTTACACCTCTATGTGCGGACAATGCGGCGTTGCTCTTACGCGGACAGCGATGATGGTGATGCGCGCTATCCTTTTAAATCGTAAAGAAAATGTCATATTGTGTTATTTAAGTAACACACACGATTACAACTGTAAATGTAAAACGAATATTGTGTTACTTTTGCAACAATCGTTGAATTTAAAAAGTCGACGGGTTGCACTTCCGGTGTGTGTAGCTGTAGCGTGCCCGCAGACAATACAGGGAGGACATAATGTCTAGTCGTGTAAAAACCGCGCTGACTATTTGCGTATCAACCATTTCTCTATCCATTTCTTCGCAAGCTTTTGCGCAACAGCAAACGGACTGTTCAACACTTTCCGATGCAACCGAGCGTGCAAATTGCGAGCAGGGGGCTGCTCCAGCAACTTTGCCCGCGACGGCCAGCACGTCCAGCGATGATGCCATCGTCGTAACGGGATCGCGCATCCGTCGCACCGACCAGGAAACCAATGGTCCGGTCATCATGCTGGACAGCAAGGCGATTGAATCGCGTGGCTTTGCAACTTTGGGGCAGGCGCTGAGCGAGCAGCCGGCTTTCGGTATTGCGGATTCTTCACAAGTCGGCACCCAATCCTCCTTTGGTCCGGGGCAAAGCTTTGTGAACTTTTTTGGCCTCGGGTCGCAGCGCACCTTGACGCTGGTAAACTCGCGCCGTTTTGTCGGTTCCAATACCTCAACCATTTTCGGCCCGACGGGTTCGGGCGGGGATCAGGTTGACCTTAATCTCATCCCGACCAAGCTGATCGAGCGCACGGAAATCGTCGCGATCGGCGGTGCGCCGATTTACGGGTCGGACGCGATTTCGGGCACGGTCAACGTCATCCTCAAAAAAGATTATGAGGGTATCGAAATTGACGGCCAGTACCGTATTTCGGACCGTGGTGATGCGCCCGATTATCGCGTGCGCTTCCTTGCAGGCACCAATTTCGGCGGTGGCCGCGGTAATATTACGGTTGCCGGTGAATATAATGAAGCCAAGGGTCTTCTTTAGACTGACCGCGAATTGCCGGGGCTTGGCCGCTATTATGACACGCGCACCACGCCCGATTATCCCTATACGCGCCAGCTTTATACGGATCGCAGATTGCCGGGCGTCGGCCAGAACGGTATCCCGATTGTCGGGCGTATCGGTTATGACTTCCTTGGCCTCAACGCGATTTTCGCGCCGAAATACCAGACCCAATATGGGGCTTATCTGCCGCTTCTGGGCCTGCCCGCCGGTCCGTTCAACCTTGGTGTGACGGGTGGTGGCGCTGCTACCAACGCCATGCGGTTTGATGATTATGGCAATCTGATTGCGACTGATTGGGGAACGCCGACCAGCATTACCAACTCGTCGGGCGGTAATGGCTACAGCCTCACCGAATTGTCGAACCTTTTGACCAATTCTCGCCGCTATAGCGGGATTGTCCAGCTCAATTACGAGCTTACCGACAATATCAACATGTTCTTCGAAGGCTGGTATACGCATAGCGAAGGCACCAACCTGCGCGATCAGCCGGAATATAATAGCGGTCTGTTCGGGGAGCCGGGCGATCTTAAAAATGCCGGTGCCTATGAAATCAGCATCAACAACCCGTTCCTGTCTCCGGCGGCGCGTGCGTTGATCCAGGATGCGATCAACAATAACCCGCTCAGCGACCAGAATCTGGGTTATGTCGGCGTTCAGGATTATTTCTATCTTGACCGCGCCAACACCGATCTGGTGTCGGGCCGTGTGAAGGGTAAGGTTGATACTTACCGCGCAGTTCTGGGCTTTAATGGTGACATTGAAGTTTTTGGTGACAAGACATGGCGCTGGGAAATTTTCGGTAACTATGGCCGTTCAACGACCAAGAGCGTCCAGCCAGTGCTGAATACCCAAAATCTTGCCAATGCGGTCGATGCGATTGGCACCAATGCGGGCAATGCAACCTGTCGTCCCGGCGTGGTCAATTCGCAAGGGCCGACCATCAGCTCGACCTGTGCGCCGCTCAACCTGTTCGGTCAGGGTGTCGCCAGCCAGGCTGCGCGTGACTATGTCACTATGCTCGCAACGCCGAAATCGACCAACGAGCAATATGATTTCTCGGCGTCGATTACCGGTCCGCTATTTGCCCTTCCGGGTGGCGACTTGTCGTTCGCGCTTGGCTATGAACATCGCGACGAGCATACCAAATTCGATCCGAGCGCGGCGTTCCGTGGCTATGAAGATCCCGACAATCCGGGCTTTTTCTTAAGCTATGGCCAATCGGTGGCGATGGCTCCGATCGATGCGGGCTATAATACCGACGAAATTTTCGGCGAATTGAGTGCGGAACTGGTTGGCCCGTCCAACAATGTGCCGTTGGTCCATTCGTTGAACGTGCAGCTTGCCGGACGTTATGTGGACAACTCCTTCACCGGCGGCGCGTTCACCTGGACAGCAGGCGGGGAATGGTCGCCGATCCGTGACCTTCGTATTCGCGGTAACTTCACCCACTCGATCCGTTCGCCTTCGATCACCGAATTTGCGAACCCTGCCCAATCATCGTTCGGTTTTGCAGACGATCCTTGCGATCCGGAAGAAATTGATCAGGGGCCCAACCCGTCGGGTCGTGCGGCCAACTGCCTTGCTGCCTTCCAGGCTTTGGGACTGACGGCGGCCGATCTTGCGAATTTCGATTCGCTGTCGGATGACCGTTCTTTCCGTCAGGCAACCGCGGGCGATCGTAACCTCAAGAATGAAACGGCGGATAGCTGGACCATCGGTGCAGTCATCCAACCTCGTTTCCTGCGCGGGTTCCACGCTTCGGTCGACTATACCAACATCAAGGTGTCGGGCGCGATCCGCAGCTTTGACGGCGACAATGTTCTGCGTGGTTGTTATGACTCGGCGGAATATCCGGACAATCCCTATTGCGCCAATGTGACGCGCGACGAGCAGGGCCAGATTTCCTATCTGGTGACCGGTTATATCAACGCCGACCAATTGCGCTATCGCGGTATTCTGGGTGAGGCAGGCTATCGTTTTGATACGCCTTTCCTTGGCGCGGAAAGCTCGATGTCGCTGAACGTCAGCTACCAGCATCTGATCGAGCTTTCGACCACCAGCGCGGGTACCAAAACCCGCAACGAAGGCACGGCGGGCTATTCGAAGAACAAGTTCGTCACCACGCTCAACTATAGCGATCCGCACTTCGACGCGATGGTGCAGGCCGCCTATATCGGCCCGGCAAAGGTCAGCAACTATTTTGCCGAAGATTACCAGATCAACCATTATGATGCGGTTGTCTTCACCAATGCCGGTATTGCCTTCAAGGTGCCCAATACGGGCTTCCAGTTCCGTTTCAACGTGGACAATGTGTTCGACACCAAGCCGCCTTTCCCGTCGACGGGCGCGTCGGATGTCTATTTCCGCGGCACTTTGGGACGCACTTATATGTTCGGGGCTTCGGCGAAGTTCTGATCCTTAACTGATACAGATGAAAGAGGGCGGGGCGCTTAGGCATCCCGCCCTCTTTTTTGTCCGCTCTACTTTATTCATATACGCACCGCTTCCCCGCGCACTTTTTTACAACAAACCGGTGACAGTCCTTCACCCGCCCCGCTTGCTGCGCTAGGGCGGTCCCCATGTTTTTTGAAACGGCCCTTTTTCCATGATTCTGACGGCAGGAAGCTGGCCGGTCATGGCGATCGGTTTTGTCGTGACCTTGTGGATGCTACTCGCCATTTGGGCGCTGGTGCGCGGTGTGGGGATGCAGCGCAAGGCGGCCTTTGTCGATACGCAAGCCTCGCGGCTTTCGATGCTGCTCGATTCCGCGCCGGCGCTGCCGATGCTGGTCAAGCCCGACCTAAAAATCGAAGCGCCGGAACGCTTGGCGCAATGGCTGGGCCTGCCCGAACTGCCGCGCTATTTTGATGATCTAGCACCTGCAGCGGTAGAAACCACACGGCGGGGCGGGCTGTCCGACGAGCAGTTTGCGACCTTGCGCAAGGATTTGCTCGCGGCGCAAAAGGGCGGCAAATCCTTTACGCGTCCCTTGCGTCCGGCAGGGTCGAGCCGCACTTTGCTTATCAAAGGCGGGCAGGCCCCGGCCAAGCTTGGCCCGACCGGTTCGGTTATCCTGTGGATTTTCGATGCGACGGAGGGCGAGGCGGAACTCGCCCAACTGCGCGACGAGCGTAACGAGGCGGTTGATGCCTTTGTCGCGCTGGCCGGGCTGATCGAGGCAGCGCCCTTCCCGATGTGGTTTCGCGGCGCCAATATGCAGTTGCAACTGGTCAACCAGGCCTATGTCCACGCGACCGGCGCTGCTAATGCCGAACGGATTGTGGCGGAAGCGATTGAACTGGTCGAGCCGATTGCAGGGCAAAGCGCGATGCAGACCGCCCAGCTTGCCGCCAATCGCGGCGAGATTACCAGCCGCGCCATTCCCGTCACCATGCATGGCGAGCGGCGCATGACGCGCGTGGTCGATGTGCCGCTGGGCGATGCGGGGGTTGCAGGCTATGCAATCGACATTCAGGAATTGGAAAATGGCCGCGCCGAACATCGCCGTTTTGTCGATGCGCAGCGCGATATGCTCGACCGCGTATCGGCGGCGGTGGCGCAATTCGGCCCTGACCGTCAGTTGCGCTTTACCAACCAGCCGTTCCGCCGCATCTTCGGGCTGGAGCGGCAATGGCTCGCGGACAATGGCGAGTTTGACCGCATCCTCGAAAAATTGCGCGAGACCGAAAAAACGCCTGCCGTGCGCGATTATCCTGCTTGGCGTGACGAGCGGCGCGGCTGGTTTTCGGCGACCGATACCAATGAGGAAATGTGGTTGCTGCTGGACGGCACTCATTTGCGCGTGGTCGCCCAGCCGACGCCCGATGGCGGCTTGCTTCTGCTTATCGAGGACAGGACCGAGCAGGCGCAACTGGCCAGCTCGCGCGATACGCTGCTGCGCGTGCGCACCGCGACATTCGACAATTTGTTCGAAGCCATTGGTGTGTTCCAAGCCGACGGGCGGCTTCATTTATGGAACCGGCGTTTCCGCGAGATTTGGGAACTGAACAATGAAGATCTCGCCAAGCATCCGCGCATTGACGAGCTGCTCAACGCCACCGCGCATCTATTGTTAAAGCCCGAACAGATTTCGGTCATTCAGGAACTTGTGCGCGCCGCGACCATCGACCGGCGTCAGCGCGCAGGACGCGTGAGGTTTGCCGACGGGCGCCATTTCGAATTTGCCGCCCTCCCGCTTCCCGACGGCAATGCGCTGTTCACCATGCTTGATGTCACCGACAGCCGCCGCATGGAAATTGCGCTTAAGGAACGTAATCAGGCGCTCGAAGATGCCGACCAGATCAAGAGCGATTTCCTCTCTAAAATGAGTTATGAACTGCGCACGCCGCTCACCTCGATTGGCGGTTTTGCGGAGATGCTGGCGGGCGGCTATGCGGGCGAATTGCCCGAACAGGCGCGGCCCTATGTCGCCGCTATCCTTGATAGCGTGCAGCATCTGGGCGACCATATCGACAATGTGCTGGACCTGTCGCAAAGCGAGGCGGGTAATTTGCCGCTGGAAAAAACCAGTGTCAGTCTGGTGCGGCTGGTGCGCGATGCGGTCGGCAAGGCGAGCCGCTCGACGCACGGGCAGGGCATTGATATTGCGCTGCAACTGGAACGCAGCCTTGGCAGCATAGATGGCGACGAGCGCCGCTTGATGCAGGTGCTGGACCATCTGGTCGGCAATGCCATCCGCTATACCAGCGCGACGCGGCGCAGCGATGCGCGCGTGCTTGTCCATGCCGATGGCGATGACCGTATTGCGCGCATTGTCGTGTCGGATAATGGTCCCGGCATCGAAGCCGAGCGGCAGCAACGCTTGTTCGATTTGCGCGCACGCCGGACCAATGATGCATCGGAAAGCGGCAAGGGGCTGGGCCTACCGCTTGCGCGCCAACTGGTCGAAATGCATGGCGGGACGCTGGAACTGGTATCGGAGCCGGGGGCGGGCACGATGGTCACCGTGATATTGCCGCGCTGATGGTGGACTATGCGCTTGACGAGGCCGACCGGATCGGGGCGGCGATAGCCAAGGCGTTGCGCCCCGGCGATGTGGTGGCGCTGTCGGGCGATCTGGGCGCGGGCAAAACCACGCTCGCGCGCGCTATATTGGCGGCGTTGGGGCTGGAAGGCGAAGCGCCCAGCCCGACCTTTGCGATTGTCCAGCCTTATGAGCCGCCCGAAACGGCTTTTCCGGTGCTGCATATCGACCTTTACCGCCTCGACGAGCCGGAAGAAGTGGCCGAGCTTGGCCTTGATGATGCGCGTTATGACCATGCGCTGTTGATCGAATGGCCGGAGCGGCTGGGGCCTTATGGCTGGCCCGATATGCTGCACTTGCGGATAGAAATAGTGGCGGAAACAGGCGCTAATGACGCTCGGCGCTTGACAGCCAGAGTGCCAGCCGCTTGGGAAGGGCGATGGCCATTTCCATGATTCCGCCCGAAGGGGCCGCCGCTTTCATTTCTGCCGCCGGGTGGGACAATGCCGAAATTGTTCCGCTGGCAGGCGATGCGTCCTTCCGCCGCTATTTCCGCGTGGTGCGCGGCGAACATAGCGCGGTCCTGATGGATGCGCCGCCGCCGCATGAAGACCCACGCCCGTTCATCAATATTGCCGAACATTTGACCGCGCAGGGCTTTTCCGCGCCGGAAATATTGGCGCGCGATCTGGAACAGGGGCTTGTCCTTATCGAAGATTTCGGCTCCGAACGGATGCGCGAGGTTATCGAGCAATTTCCGGGGCAGGAGCGCGCCATTTATGAAGGGGTGGTCGATTTGCTTGTCGACCTCCACACCAAACCGGCCGCCCCCATCCGCCTTTATGACCGCAACGAATATCAGCGTGAAACCGGCTTGTTGACCGAATGGTATTGCCCGGAAGTCGGGCTACACGATGTAGACAGCCAAGGCTTTGTTGCGGCATGGGATGCGGTGCTGGCGCCGGTGCTGGAACAGCAAAACCCGCCGGTCACGGTGCTGCGCGATTATCATGCGGAAAATATCATGCTGGTGGGCGAACGTAGCGGCCATGCGCGCTGGGGCCTGCTTGATTTTCAGGACGCGCTGGCGGGCCATCCGGCTTATGATCTGGTGTCGGTTCTGGAAGATGCGCGGCGCGATGTGCCAGCGCAACTGGAAGCGGCGATGCTCGACCGCTATTGCGCCGCCAGCGGGGCAGGGCAAGCGTTCCGCGATGCCTATTGGGTGCTGGGTGCGCAGCGCAACACCAAGATTTTGGGCATCTTCACCCGCCTTGCACGGCGTGATGGCAAGACCCATTATCTGGGCTATCAACCGCGTATGTGGGGCTTGTTGGAACGCGACCTTGCCCATGCGGCTCTGGGGCCGGTGAAGGACTGGTTCGACGCGAATATTCCGGCGGATAAACGCGCAGCTTTTTGGGAAGCCTCCGCCGCATGACCGGTAAATCGCAACGCACGCCGCTCAGCCTTGATGACGGTATAGACCCGCCCGCAACCGCGATGGTAATGGCGGCGGGGCTTGGCAAAAGGATGCGCCCGCTCACCGTGACGCGGCCCAAGCCTTTGGTGGAAGTGGCGGGCGCAACCTTGCTCGACCGCACGCTCGACCATTTGAAGGCGGCGGGGGTCAAGCGGGTGGTGGTCAATGTCCATTATCTTGCCGATGTGCTGGAAGAATATCTCAAAAACCATGTCAAAGATTTGGAGATTGTGATTTCGGACGAGCGCGACCAGTTGCTCGAAACCGGAGGCGGGTTGATGAAGGCCAAGCCGCTCATCCCCGATGATCCGTTCCTGTGCGTCAATGGCGATAATTTCTGGGTCAATGGCCCGCTCGACAGTATCCGCCAGCTTGCCGCGCGCTGGGACGGGGACAAGATGGACGCGCTGCTCCTGCTTGTGCCGCACGCGCGCGCTTATAATCATGGCGGCATGGGCGATTTCCATATGGACGCGCAAGGTCGGCTCACCCGCCGCAAGACCGCCAAGGTCGCGCCGTTCGTCTATATCGGCATCCAGCTTATCTCCAAACGCCTGCTGGTCGATGCGCCCGAAGGGCCGTTTTCGACCAACCTGTTCTGGAACCGCGCGATTGAAGCGGGGCGCTGTTATGGCATGGTGCATACCGGCACATGGTTTGATGTCGGCACACCTGCGGCCATTCCGGTGATCGAGGCCATGCTCGACGGTGGCTGAGCGCCCCCACACCCCCACGCTTTTTTCGATGCCCGCCAACCGGGCCTTTAGTGACGCGCTGGCGAGCGGATTGCTGCGCCGTTTTGGCGGTAAGGACCGGGTGACGGGGCTTGCGCGCGGCATAGTGCTGCTCCCCAATAACCGCGCGGTTCAGGCGTTGCAGGAAGCTTTTGTGCGGCAATCGGGCGGCGGCTTGCTGCTCCCGCGCATGGTGCCGATTGGCGACCTTGACCTTGGCGAACGGATCGGCGGCGCATTGGACCCCATCGGCAGCGATACGCCGCTCGCGCCCGTGGTTGATCCGTTGCAGCGCCAGCTTATCCTGTCGCGCCTTGTAGCGGCGGCCTATCACGCGGAAGCGCGCGCGATAGACGGGGCCGAAGCGATGCGGCTGGCCGATGCGTTGGGCCGCACGCTCGACCAGTTGCAGGTCGAAGATATTGCCCCCTCCGCGCTCGCCGATGAAGGGCTGGCCGGTGAATTGTCGAGCCATTGGGAAGCCTCGCTCAAACTGTTCCGGATTGTCACCGAACAATGGCCGGTCGAGCTGGCGCGCATCGGCGCGATGGATGTTGCCGACCGCCGCAACCGGCTCTTGCGCGGGGTGGCGGACCGCTGGGCGCGTGACGGTAGCGAGGCCGATTTCATCATCGCCGCCGGTATCGGCAGCGGATCGCCCGCAGTCGCCGCCTTGCTCGCCAGTGTCGCGACATTGCCGCAAGGGATGGTGGTGTTTTCAGATCTCGACCTTGCGATGCCGGAGGAAGAATGGGCGGCGCTCGGCCATGATCCCAAGGCAACGCGCGACCATGATGCGGGTGATAAAGGCCCGATCCGGATTGAAAGCCATCCGCAATATCATCTGAAATTGCTGCTCGACCGCATGGGCTTCGCGCGCGCCGAGGTTGAAGAATGGCCGCACCGCAGCGAACGCGACAGTCCGGCCAAGCGCGGGCGGCTGGTCGGCAATGCGTTCGCGCCTGCCGCCTTTACCGGCAAATGGCAGGAACTACCCGCGCCCGAACGGTCGCTCGGCGGTATTACCGCCTATGCGCTTGGCACGCCTGCCGATGAAGCCCAGCTTATCGCGCTCGCTTTGCGCGAGGCGTTGGAGAGCGAAGGGCGGACGGCCGCGTTGGTGACGCCCGACCGCAATCTGGCAACGCGCGTGGCCGCGCATCTGCAACGCTGGGGCATTAGCGCGGATGATTCCGCAGGCCGTCCGCTTTCGACTACGGTGGCTGGAACCTTGCCGGTGCAGATGGCCGAGGCCGCCGCGCGCGGCTTTGCGCCGGTCGATTTGCTGACTTTGCTCAAACATCCGCTGATTGCGGCGGGCGAGCAGCGCACGGCATGGCTCCGCCAAGTGCGTGAACTCGACCTTATCCTGCGCGGCCCGCGCCCCGGTGCCGGATTGGACGCGATCCGCCTCCATATCGAACAATTGCGTGAGGATAGCGACAAGGCTTGGCGCAAGGATGAGCTGACTGCGCTGCTCAACTGGTGGGCAGGAGTGGACGCAATGCTGCAACCGCTCGCCGCCATTTTTGCGGCGGAGGAAACGCCGATTGCGCCAGCCATAGCGGCGCTGCAACAGACGATGACGGATTTTGCAGGTGATGCGGCCTGGCGCGGGCAAGAGGGCCGCGCGGTTGCCGATCTGTTCGAACGGCTGGGCCGGTTCGCGCCCGATGGTCCGGCGCTCGTCCGCACCGATGCGCTCGGCACGATGCTCGATGCGATGCTGCGTACGGTCGCCATTCGGCCTGTACAAGGCGGCCATCCGCGCATTTTCATCTGGGGCTTGATCGAAGCGCAGTTGCAGCGCGCCGACCTCATGATTTTAGGAGGGCTTAATGAAGGAAGCTGGCCGGGCTTGCCATCGCCCGACCCGTGGCTTGCCCCCGGTATCCGGCGCAGGCTCGGCCTTCCGGGGCTGGAAACGCGCATCGGCTTGGCCGCGCATGATTTTGCGGGTGCGCTTGCGGCCAAGGATGTGATCCTGACGCGCGCCGAACGCGATGGCGGCGCGCCGACCATTGCCTCGCGTTTCTGGCTCAGGCTTGCAGCGTTGAGCGGCAAGGATATGGGCGCAAAAGCGGGCGGCTTAGCAAGTCTCGCCCGCGCGCTCGACCATGCGGCGACGCGTATAGCGGTGGGCCAGCCTTCGCCCGTCCCGACACCGGAGCAGCGCCCGCAAGAGATTAGCGTGACGGCGGTCGACCGGTTAAAGGCCGACCCCTTTGCCTTTTATGCGCGCGCGGTCCTCAACCTGTCGGCGCTCGATGCGATTGACGCCGAACCGACCGCCGCTTGGCGCGGCACGGCGGTCCATGCGATTTTGCAGGACTGGTCCGAACAGGATAAGCATGACCCCGACAAGCTCCGCGCGCGCGCCGAAGCACTGATGCGCTCGCCCGCCTCGCACGCGATTATCCGCGCGATGTGGCAACCGCGCTTGCTCGCCGCGATTGACTGGCTCGCCGACCATATGCGCGGGCTTATCGCGACGGGGCGCACGCCCTTTCTGTTTGAAAAGAAGGGCGAAGCAGAGCTCGGCGGTGTCACGCTGCATGGCATTGCCGACCGCGTCGACCGCAACAGCGACGGCAGCTTAGCGATTGTCGATTATAAAACCGGCAAACCGCCAAGCGCCGCGATGGTCGCGGAAGGCTTTGCGATGCAATTGGGATTGCTCGGTGCGATTGCCGAAGCGGGCGGCTTTACGGACGCCGATGAACGCGTCACCGATTTCGAATATTGGTCGCTCTCCAAAGCGCCCAATGGCGATTTCGGCTATGTCGGCTCGCCGTTCAGCAAGAAATATATGGACCAAAGTAATCCGGATAATTTTGTCGCGCGCGCGCGTGCCGATTTCATCGAAGCGGCGGAACGCTGGCTCACTGGCACGGAAGGCTTCACCGCAAAGCTGAACCCCGATTATGCGGGCTATACCGATTATGACCAGCTTATGCGGCTTGAAGAATGGTATGGCCGCGAACAACGGGGCGGGGGTGATAGCTGATGGCGGGCGAACTCCATCCGTTGAAGGACGAACAGAAAGCCGCCGCCCGGCCGGACGATCTGGTGTGGCTGTCGGCTTCGGCGGGGACCGGCAAGACGCAGGTTTTGACCGCGCGCGTGTTCCGCTTGCTGATGCGGCCCGATGTGCGCCCCGAAAATATCCTGTGCCTGACCTTCACCAAAGCGGGCGCGGCGGAAATGGCGGCGCGGATTCAGGAGCGGCTGGCGGCTTGGGTGCAGATGCCCGAAAAGCTGTTGCGCAAGGAATTATTCGCGATTGGCGAAGAGAATAGCGAGGCCGCCATCGCCCGCGCGCGCACGCTTTTTGCCGAAGTGATTGATGCGCCGGGCGGCGGTATCCGCATCCAGACCATCCATAGTTTCTGCCAGACTGTGCTGGCGGGCTTTCCGGTGGAAGCAGGGCTTATTCCCGGGTTCCGGCCCTTGGAAGAACGCGAACAGGCGACATTACGCCGCGAAGCCTTGGCCGATATGCTGGCCGAAGCAGAAAAGGACGGCAGGCTTGCCATTGTCGGCTATGTGCAGGATTTGTCGCTGAGACTGGGCGAGGAAAAGGCCACGCAATTCCTTTATCGTTGCGGCCAATATCAGGAGAAATTGGAGCGCATTACCGGCGCATTTGCCCCGGCGCTGCGCCAATATTTCGAATTGCCAGTGGGGGATGCGGAAAGCTGGCTTCTCGCCAATGTGGAGGACGCGCGCGTGGATGTGGCGGGCCTTCAAGCCATCGCCGCCGCCAACGCCGCATGGGGCACCAAGACGGGCCTCGGTCATGCCGACACGATTGCGGCTTGGCTTGCGGCAGGACCGCAAACGCGCGTTGATACGCTCCAGGATGTGGTGCGCACTTTGGTGACGGCTGCGGAGAGCTTGCAGGCGATTTACAGCAAGCAGCTTGCCGATGTGGGCGACCTTGCGACGCGATTGGCGGCGTCGCTCGGCACCTTATTGGCGACGCCGCAGCATATGGCGCTGTCCGATGCGATTGCGGGCGCGCTTGAAGCGGGGCGCGATTATGCGCGCACCTATGGCAGCTTGAAGCGCGCGCGCGGCCTTGTTGATTTCGATGACCTTATCGAACGCACGGTGGCCTTGCTGTTTGAAGGGCGGTTGTCGGAATGGGTGCGCTTCAAGCTTGACCAGCGCACCGACCATATTTTGATCGACGAATCGCAGGATACCAACACAAACCAATGGGCGATTGCCAATGCGCTCACCGCCGAACTGTTTGAACAGGATGGCGCGGAGGAGCAACCCGAACGGGTGCGCACGCTCTTTACGGTAGGTGATTTCAAGCAGGCGATTTTCGGTTTCCAAGGGACCAGCCCCATCGCCTATCGCGCCGCGCGGGACTTTTTTGAAGCCAAAGCCGCGCGCGCCAACCGCCAGTTACAGCTTTACGCACTCGCCGACAATTTCCGCTCGACCCCGCCCATTTTGGCGATGGTCGATGCGGTGTTCGAAACGTTGGGCGCGGGCGTCATGGGGATTGACGAGACGGTGGTGCGCCACCGGAGCGCGAAAGAGGGATTGCCGGGCCGCGTGACCTTGTGGAAACCCGTCACCGCTGGCCCTGACACGGTGGAAGGCGATAGCGGAGAGGGGGATGCAGGCGGCGAAGAAGACTGGATTGACGAGCCGACCCGCACCTTTGCCAACCGGCTCGCCGCGCAAATCGCCGATTGGATAGCGCATGGCATAGACGGGCGGCCCGTCGAGCCGGGCGACATCATGGTGCTGGTGCGCAAACGCAGCGATTTGGCTGCGCTCATTGTGGCGCGGCTTTATGCGATGAAAGTGCCGGTTGCGGGGGTGGACCGTTTGCGCTTGAATGCGCCGCTTGCGGTGCAAGATTTGCTCGCGACCATCCGCTTTGCGCTCCAGCCGCATGATGATTTGAACCTTGCCAGCCTGCTTGTCTCGCCGCTGATGGGCTGGACGCAGGAGGATTTGTTGCGTTGGGGCTATCGGGGGAAGGGCGTGCCTTTATGGCGGCATTTGCGTGCGCTCACAGGCGAGCCGGACGGGCCGGATATTGCGCCTTTGCGCGAAATTTTGGCGCGCGCGGATTTATCGACGCCTTACCGTTTTCTGGAAGCGATCCTGTCTGGTCCGATTCAGGGCCGCGCCAAATTGCTTGCGCGGCTCGGCAATGAAGCGCGCGATCCGATTGAAGAATTATTAAACGCGGCGATTGCGTTCGAGCAGGGCAATAGCCCGTCGCTCCAGCTTTTCCTGCGCTGGTTTGACCTGGGCGATGTTGACATCAAGCGCGAAACCGGTGCGCGCGCCAATGAAGTGCGGGTGATGACGGTGCATGGCTCCAAAGGCCTGCAAGCGCCGATTGTCGTGCTGGCCGATGCGACCGTCAATCCCGACCAGTCGCCAACCGGCGGAATTACGCTCGATATTCCGGTGGGCGATGAGGTGTTGGGCCTCCCCATATTCCCCGTCTCTGCCAAGGCTGCGTTCGGACCGATTGCCGACGCAATTACCGCGCAAAAGGAAGCCGAGCGCGCCGAACATTGGCGGCTTTTCTATGTCGCGATGACCCGCGCGGAGGAAATGCTGTTTGTCGGCGGCGCATTGGGGCCGCGGGCAAACGGCGTGCCGCCCGAGGCAAGCTGGTATGCCGCGCTAGACCGCACAATGGATAGTTGGGGGGCGGAATGGGATGCGGATGCCCATTGGGGCGCGGCGCGTTGCTATGCCCCGCCTGCGGCCAAAGGCTGGCCGGTGCGCGCGAAAGAAAGCGCGACGGGCGAGGGAGGAAGTTCGCCGCTTCCCGCTTGGGCCACCACACCCGCACCACAGGAAGCGCGCCCGCCGCGTCCGCTCGCGCCCTCGTCGCTGGGTGAGGATGATGTGAGCGATCCGCCGCCCGATGCCGCGCTTGCCGCCGCGCGCGCGATGGCCGCCGAACGCGGGCGTTTGCTCCATGCTTTGTTCGAACGCTTGCCTGCTGTCACGCAAGCCGCGCGCGCGGCGGCGGGGGCGCGTTGGCTCGCCGCACAGGCGCCGCATTGGGAGGAGCCTGCGCGCGCTGCCTTGCTGGCCGATGCGCTAGCGATCCTTGATGACCCCGCCCATGCCGCTTTGTTCGGACCGGATTCGCTTGCCGAAGCGCCGATTGCGGCGGTGCTGGAGGATGGTCTGGTGGTCGCGGGCACGGTTGACCGGCTCATCATCCGCGATGATGTCATTGAAGTGGTCGATTTCAAAACCGGACGGCGGGTGCCTGATGATATGGACGCGATTCCCTTGGGCTACCGGCGGCAGATGGCGGCCTATGTCGCGGCTTTGCGGGTGGTTTTTCCGGGGCGTCCTGTGCACGCGTCGTTGCTTTATACGGCGGGACCGCGCTGGTTTGCGTTTGACGAGGCGGAGCTTGACCGCGACAAGCCGGGCTTTACCGCACAACAGCAAAGCTGACCGCGTCAGGGCCTTGAGCATCCGCGCGCGACACCCTACCTATTTGTGCAACCAACTATTTCAGGAGTCGTTTCATGCCCACCAAAGCCGTCACCGATGCGAGCTTTTCCGCCGATGTTATCAATAGCGACAAGCCCGTTCTTGTCGATTTCTGGGCCGAATGGTGCGGTCCGTGCAAGATGATCGGCCCGGCTTTGGAAGAAATGTCCGACGAACTGGGCGAAAAAGTCACCATCGCCAAGCTTAACATTGACGAAAATCCCGACGCACCGACCCAATATGGCGTACGCGGCATCCCGACCATGATCCTGTTCAAAGGCGGCCAACCGGTCGCAACAAAAGTCGGCGCCGCTCCCAAAAGCGCGCTCAAAGGCTGGCTCGAAGGCGAATTATAAGCCGGTTTAGCCGCTAGAACCGTGTAAGAAAAAGGGGAGCGAGGCTCCCCTTTTTTATGCGAATTATTGGATGATTACGCCCTTTTGCACCGATGCCGGTGTGGTCGTGACCGGCGTTGCGGGAGCGGCCGCGGGTGTAAGCGGCACCGGGGCAACCGGTGTAATTTCGGTGCGGGCGGGCGCGGCAATCGTCAAATCTTCGTCCAGAAAGGCTTTGACGGGCGTTCCCACCGGAATACGCGCACTGGTGCCGGTCATGAAGAAGCCTGCAACCGGAAGGAGCGCGACCGCGCCGACCACACCTGCGGTGCCGGTAACGCCCTTGTCGTCAATCTGGCCGCTGAGGCGGATCTGGCGGTCGCCGACGCGGACATACAGGATGCGCGCGTTGATCTTGCCCGATTTGCCCCACATGCCCTTGTTGCGCACATCGGTGACTTCGCCGACTGCCGGGCTGCCCGCCGGAATGACGGTCATGCCATTCAGCGTAATCGCTTCGGCGGTTTCAAGATTGAACCGTGCGCCCGCGCGCAATTTCTTGCCCTCGGTGGTGAGGCCCTCGTTCACCTTCAAGGCGATAGGCGTGCCGACTCGCAAGACATTGTCGGTCGATGTGCTGACAATCATCGCGGTTTGTGGTGCTGTCGGCCGCGATGCAGGCACCGGAACCGTGGCCGGTTCTGCGGTTTGTGCGGCAACAGATGTCGCACTGGCGAGCGCCAGCGCGAACGGCAAATAGCTATATTTCATAAAGTCCCCCTCATTGATGCCAAGATGGCAACGTCAAAGGGATTTACCTATTTTGAAATATTGTCAACTCTTGTCCGTACCATTTTGAATAACCAATAGTAAAATACGGATTAGAAGAACGGGATATGTTCAGCTCCGGTAATCCGCATTGATGCTGATATAGCCGTGGGTGAGGTCGCAGGTCCACACGGTCGCGCGGCCTTCGCCAAGGCCGAGATCGACGCCGATATCGACCTCTTTGCCTTTGAGATGCGCGGCTACCGGACCTTCGTCATAGCCTTCGACGACCATCCCGCCTTCGGCCACAATTGTATTGCCGAAACGGATTGAAAGCCGGTCGCGGTCGGCGGGTTCACCGGCTTTTCCGACCGCCATAACGACGCGGCCCCAATTCGCATCCTCGCCCGCAATCGCGGTTTTGACGAGCGGGGAATTGGCGATGGACAGCGCGATTTTATGGGCGCTTTCGTTGCTTTGTGCGCCTTCGACCGCAACGCTGATAAATTTGGTCGCGCCTTCGCCATCGCGCACGACAAGCTGGGCAAGCTCCAGACACACTTGGTCAAGCGCCGCCTGGAACGCATCCGCGCCGTCCGAATGATAGCCGGAAATGCGGTGGTTGCCCGCCTTACCGGTCGCGAAAAGCAGCACGGTGTCGCTGGTCGATGTATCGCTATCGACGGTGATGCAGGAGAAGCTGTTCCGGTTCGCTTGCGCGAGCATTTCCTGCAAAAATTCGGGCGCGACTTCGGCATCGGTGAAAATATAGCCGAGCATTGTCGCCATATCGGGCGCGATCATGCCGGAGCCTTTGACGATGCCGACCAGATTGACGCGGGTGCCCCCGATGACTGCGCTGGCATAAGCGGCCTTGGGGAACGTGTCGGTGGTCATGATGGTCGCGGCGGCTTGCTCCCAGGAGCAAGTTTCGGCATCCAATACACCGTCCAGCGCGGCCTCGGCCTTGTCGGCGGGAAGCGGCACCCCGATGACGCCGGTGGAGGAGACAAACACCTCTTCGCGCGCGCAGCCCAATGTGCCCGCAACCTTATCGACAATCGCATCGACCGCCGTCCGGCCCCGGCTACCGGTAAAGGCATTGCTATTGCCCGCATTGACAACCAACGCCCGCGCTTTGCCATCCTTCACATGCTCGCGGCACAGTTCGACTTCGGGCGAGGGGCATTTGCTTTGCGTCGTCACGCCTGCAACCGCCGTGCCTTCGTCGAGTGTCACAAAGGTGAGGTCATGCCGTTCCCACGCCTTATAGCCTGCGCGCCGCGTGCGTAGCGTAACGCCTGAAATTTCGGGAAGCTCAGGGAAAGAAGCCGGGGCGAGAGGGGATTTATCGGTCATTGCCGCGTCCATATGGTCAGGTTATTGATGTAGGCGCTTTTACACAGGGGAGGAGAATTGCCAATGTCGATCTTGCTGATGCTAGCGATGCAGGCGAATACCGTCGATAGGTCGCGATCAGCCGAACCCATTACTAATCCAGCGGAGTGGGTCTTGACGAGCGATTATCCTGCGGATGCGCTGGCGAATAATGAAGAGGGTACGTCGCAAGTTACGCTCGCAGTGAATGGCGAGGGAAAGGTAGAAAGTTGCTCCGCCAAAGGTGAAAGCGAAGCACTCAATATGGCGGCCTGCCTGTTGATCCGCGAGCGTGCCCGGTTCAAGCCTGCGCTCGACAAAGAGGGTAGGCCAACTAACGCCACTTTCACACGTTGGATCCGCTGGCGGATACCCCAGCCACAAAATGGGAGTGCAGTTGACGCTACGCAGGCAGGAGTTTCCACCAAGGTCACGACTTTACGTCTTGTCATTGAAAAAGATGGGAGTGTTTCCGATTGCCGTATAGCTGTAACGCAAGACGGCAAGAATATGCCTGCCTTCAATCGTTGTCCCAGCGGTTTCCGCGAGCGAGGCACGCCGATGATCAATGCCGCGGGCCAACGGGTACGCACGGAGGTTGAAGTGCGCACAAACCTCACCCGCAAGCCCTTGTCAGAAAATTAACGTTTCCTTTGAGAGTTTCAGGCGGGAGGGATAGACTTTTTAACCAATCATCCCTATCTCCGCGCCTTGTGGAAAAACATACGTCCATGAAGCTGTTTCTTTACCTTGTCGCGCTCTTGACGGGCGTGGTCGGTGCGCAAAGCGCCGAGGCGTCGCCTGCTGCGGCGGAAACCTCCTATGCGCGTGTGCTGGAAAGTGTGCAGGCGCTGCAACAAGCAGGCCAGCAGGAGCGCGCACAGGCGCTCGCAATCCGCCCCAAATGGAATATGCGCGCCAATCTGGTGGCGGTGTTCCATCCTTTTTCGCTGCCGGTAGCGCCGGGCTATAGCCGCGCCGACCGTTTGCGCGAATAAGATCACTGAATTTGCAAGGGTAGCCGAAGGCTGCCCCGCTGCGCGTGCGGTATCGCCCATGCGCCTGGTCGGGACCAATCGCGTTCCGCTTCCACCATTTTTGATTGATCCAAGCGGCCACAGCCAAGTGCCGCCTTATGCTTTACAGGGAATTTTTCGCCATGCTCGCAGGGCTTGCCAAATCCATTTTCGGTTCGTCGAACGAACGTTATGTCAAATCGCTGGGCAAAATTGTCCAGAAAATCGCCTCTTACGAACCCGCCATCTCGGCCATGTCCGATGAGGAATTGACGGGGCAAACCGCCCTTTTCCGCGAGCGGCTCGCCAGCGGGCAGACGCTTGACGATATTCTCCCCGAAGCTTTCGCTACCGTGCGCGAAGCGGCCAAGCGCACGCTCGGCCAGCGCCATTATGATGTGCAGATGATCGGCGGTATCGTGCTCCACCGCGGTGAAATCGCGGAAATGCGGACGGGTGAAGGTAAAACGCTGGTCGCAACGCTCGCCACCTATTTGAACGCGATTGAAGGCAAGGGTGTTCATGTCGTGACCGTCAACGACTATCTCGCCAAGCGCGACTGCGACTGGATGGGGCAGGTCTATCGTTTCCTTGGCCTGACCACGGGCGTTATCGTCCCCAATCTCAACGAATTTGAACGGCGCGAAGCCTATAATGCCGACATTACTTATGCGACCAATAACGAACTGGGTTTCGATTATCTGCGCGACAATATGAAATATAGCCGCGACCAGATGGTCCAACGGCCGTTCAATTTCGCGATTGTCGATGAAGTCGATTCGATTCTCATCGACGAAGCGCGCACCCCGCTCATCATTTCCGGCCCGACCGATGATAAATCGGAAATGTATGTCGCGGTCGACCAGATTGTCCGCCAGCTTGTCGAGGGCGATTATGAAAAGGATGAAAAGCAAAAGACCGTGACCTTGACCGAAGAAGGTCAGGAAAATGTCGAGCGGTTGCTGGAGCAAGCGGGCCTTTTGGAAGGCTCAAACCTGTATGATTTTGAAAATACACAGGTCGTCCACCATGTGAACAATGCGCTGCGCGCCAATATCATGTTCAAGCGCGACATCGACTATATCGTCAAGGATGACAAGGTGGTCATCATCGACGAATTTACCGGGCGTATGATGGATGGCCGCCGCTGGTCGGACGGTCTCCACCAGGCGGTCGAAGCCAAGGAAGCGGTCAAGATCGAGCCGGAAAACCAGACGCTCGCATCGGTCACTTTCCAGAATTATTTCCGTATGTATCCCAAGCTGGGCGGCATGACCGGTACGGCGGCGACAGAAGCGGCGGAATTTTACGATATTTACAAGATGAATGTCGTCACCATCCCGACCAACCTGCCGGTACAGCGCATCGACGAGGATGACCAATTTTATAAAAATACGATGGATAAATTTGCGGCCATCGCAAAGGCCATCAAGGAAAAGGCCGATACCGGACAACCGGTGCTGGTCGGCACCGTGTCGATTGAAAAATCGGAATTGCTGTCGGATTTCCTTAACAAAGAGCAGGTTCAGCATAATGTGCTGAACGCGCGGATGCACGAAAGCGAAGCGCATATTGTGGCGCAGGCGGGCCGCCTTGGCGCGGTGACGATTGCCACCAATATGGCAGGGCGCGGCACCGACATCCAGCTTGGCGGTAACCTTGAATTCCGTGTCGGTGATGAACTGGCCGATATGCCTGAAGGTCCGGAACGTGATGCCGCCATCGAGCGCATCCGCGGTGAAATCGTCGCCGAACGCGAGCATGTCAAACAGGTTGGCGGGCTTTTTGTGCTCGGCACCGAACGCCATGAAAGCCGCCGCATCGACAACCAGCTTCGTGGCCGTTCGGGCCGTCAGGGCGACCCCGGCCTGTCGCGCTTTTATCTGAGCCTTGAAGATGATCTTCTCCGCATCTTCGGCCCCGACACCTTGTTCGCCAAAATGATGAACAGCAATCTGGAAGATGGCGAGGCGATTGGCTCCAAATGGCTCTCCAAGGCCATTGAAACCGCCCAGAAAAAGGTTGAAGCGCGCAACTATGATGTGCGTAAACAGGTCGTCGAATATGATGACGTGATGAATGACCAGCGCAAGGTCATTTATGAACAGCGCGAAGATATTATGGATGCGGATACGGTCGATGATGTGCTGACCGATATGCGCGCCGAAACGGTGAATGCGATTGTCGGCGATGCCTGCCCGCCGGGAAGCTATCCCGAACATTGGGATGTGGCCGGCCTCAAACAGCGCGTCGTCGAGGTGCTGAACCTTGATATGCCGATTGACCAGTGGATGGACGAAGATGCGGTTGACCCCGAAATCTTCGAAGAACGCCTGCTCGCCGCTGCCGACGCGCATGTCGCCCAAAAATCGGGCGCGCTTGATCCCGACCAATGGCATTCGGCGGAAAAGAGCATTTTGCTGCAAACGCTCGACCATCATTGGAAAGAGCATCTGGCGACGCTCGATGCGCTGCGTCAGGTTGTGTTCCTGCGTGCTTATGCGCAAAAAACGCCGATCAACGAATATAAGCAGGAAGCGTTCAGCCTGTTTGAACGGATGCTGTCCAATATTCGCGAGGATGTGACGCGGATTGTGGCCTATGCCGACTTCCAAGAGCGCCCGCCTGAACTCATCGAACAGGATTTGCCCGAACTTCCCGATTTCCTCACTACCCATTTCGATCCGTTGACGGGCGAAGATAATAGCGGTGATTTCGACGCAGGCTCGGCTGGCCGGATTCCCGGCAATGCCCCGTTCCAGACCGCGCCGCTCGACAATCCTTATGCCGACCAACTGATCAGCCGCAACGCGCCTTGCCCGTGCGGGTCGGGCCGCAAATATAAACAGTGCCACGGCGCTGTCTGATAGAGCAAACATGTGACAAAAATCACACGGGCGCGCGGGAGAATTTCTGCCCCGCGCCCGTGCCACAAAATGATACTTGTAACTATCGTTTTTCCGATTTAGCGCATTAATCCATGTTGTTCTTATGGCGTGACCGTAAATATCGCATCATGAAAGATCGGCGCGACGCCGATGAATTCATCCGTGCGTACGGTGTCGACGCAGTGGAACGCGCGCTTGCCAATGCCAAGGCATGTGAAAAAGGTAGCCGTGAAGCGCGGCACTGGTCGCGCATCGCCAAAGTCATCAAGCAGCGGCGTTAATAAGCGACGGTGTTTTTATTTTCCGACAAAATTCGCACATAAAAAAAACGGCGCCGACCTTGTTGTAAGGTCAGCGCCGTTTTTTATCCGAACGGATGGCTCCCCGAGTAGGATTCGAACCTACGGCCAAGTGATTAACAGTCACCTACTCTACCGCTGAGCTATCGGGGAACGGGTGGCGGTGAACCGCCTGTATCCGTTCGGAAGTGGCCCTATGCCGTGCTTTGGAGAGGATTGCAAGCCCCTCAAACGACAAATTGTTCCGCCGCGATCCGATCATCGAGAGCATGGTGCGGATCGAACAGCAGGGTGAGGTTGCGGGTGCGGTCCACCGCCATCGAAACCGAGCGCACATCGCGGATTTCGCGCTGGTCCGCGACCGCGCTGACCGGGCGTTTGGTCGCTTCCAGCACATTGATACGCACGCGTGAGCGTTCGGGAATGATTGCGCCATTCCAGCGGCGGGGGCGGAACGGGCTTATCGGCGTTAGCGCCAGCATCGCCGAATCAAGCGGCAGGATGGGCCCGCGCGCGGACAGATTATAGGCGGTCGATCCGGCAGGCGTCGACAGCAGCGCCCCGTCGCATGATAATTCGGGAATCATCGTGCGGTCATTAATCTGGATTTCCAGCTTTGCCGCCTGCCGCGTTTCGCGCAGCAGCGAAATTTCATTGATCGCCGGAAGCGTGTGACGCTCGCCGGTCATGGTTTCAATCTCGCCGACCAGTGGGTGGATGGTGAAAGCCCGGGCCAAGGCGATACGGTCGAGCAATCCGTCGATGCGCCATTCATTCATGAGGAAACCAACCGTGCCAAGGTTCATCCCGAACACCGGCTTGATTTGCCCTGCATCGAGCATCGAATGCAGCGTTTGCAGCATGAAACCGTCACCGCCGAGCGCGATTACAATATCGGCTTCATTCACCGGCACCCAATCGAGCGCGTGCGCCAACTGCTTTTCAGCCGCCCGCGCGGCAGGCGTCGGCGAGGCGACCAGCGCGAATTTCGCTTCCGAAGGCGGCGGAATCGCGGGGGTTGGAGGAGCGGGGGATGCAGACATTGTTACGCGCTACCCTGTATTACGGCTTTACCCTGTGAAGATATACTCCCGTCCGAACGGGGGCGTCCGGTTGCAACATTGGCTTTCGGGGGGAGCAGGCGCAAGGCAAATCTGTCCGGTCATCGGAGCGCACCCAAGAGGGGCGACGCAAAGCTGTTGGTAATCGTGCAAAGCTATGTAAAGGAAGCCCCGTGTAAAGGAACGGGCGATAACAGAAAGGTCCAGCGCGTTTGTCCATTGCGATTCCCGACCAGCTTGCGCCTTTGGTGATGCTCCTGTCGTTCCGGCACCGCGACCGGCTGGCAGCGACGCTGGAGGAACTGGGCGCGCACGTCGTCGCGGCACGGCGCAGCGAAGCGATTGTTGACCGCTTTAAAGGCTCGGGCGCTGCGATCCTCATCATTGATGCGCGCGATGCGCCGGTCGAAGCCTTGCACGCGGTTGAACAGGTCGGGCCAAAGGTCAAGGAACAGCGCGGCGCGCTGGTGTTGCTTCTGTCCAAAGTGGACGCCGATATGCTGCCTGCGTTCGAGCAAGCGGGCATCAGCCATTTCCTGTCCGCGCCGTTCCGCAATAGCGAGCTTGCCGCGGTTATCCGCCTTGCGCGCCGGTCCGCGCGGCCTTGGGGCTCGCGGTCGGGCGACAGCGAGCGGCAGCGGGCAGGCGAAGATGTGGGCCGTGCGCTTGCCGATGATGAAATCCGCATTTTCTATCAGCCGCAATTTGAAGCCGTCACAAACCGGTTGGTCGGGGCCGAGGCGCTGGCGCGGTGGAACCATCCGCAATTTGGCGTGATGGGGGTGAACAGCCTGCTTGCGGCAGGCGATCTTACCGGCAAGAAACAGGATATTTCCGCCCGCATCCGCGCGCTGGTCTGCGCCGATATAGCGCGTTGGGACGCACGGCTTTCGGGGATAGGCGTTGCGCTTAATATCATCGCCGAAGATCTGCTCGATCCGGGCTTTTCGGCGGAGTTTCTGGCTGAACTCGACACACATGCCATCGCGCACAGGCGTATGACGCTTGAAATTACCGAGGGCAGCTTCGTGCGCAATTTCGACGAGGCAAGCGATGTGCTGGTGCATTTGCGTGAAGCAGGCGTGCGGATTGCGGTCGATGATTTCGGCACCGGCTATTCCAGTCTAGCTTATCTGAAATCGCTGCCAGTCGATTATCTCAAAATCGACAGCAGCCTGTCGCGCGATATTGCCGGGTCCGACCGCGAACGGATTGTCGTGCAGGCGGTGATAGATTTGGCCCATTCGCTACGGCTGGACGTGGTGGCCGAAGGGGTCGAGACCGAAGAGCAACTTGCTTTGCTCACCGAACAGGGGTGCCGCTATTGGCAGGGCTTCCTGAAATCGGGCGCGGTGACAAGCGATGAGTTGCTGCAATTTTTGTGAGGGTAAGGGGGCGGGAGTTTGTCTTGGGCCTGACCCAAAGTTCCTCCCCGAGCGTGCTCGGGGAGGGGGACCGTCCGGCGTAGCCGGATGGTGGAGGGGTAAAAGCGATTGCTTATGCAATCGCGCGCGCCGCTGGCGCGCATAACCCCTCCGTCACGCGCTTCGCGCGCGCCACCTCCCC
>JAFAFE010000007.1 GCA_023423655.1 Pseudomonadota bacterium | reverse complement strand
TGCTCGGGGAGGGGGACCGTCCGGCGTAGCCGGATGGTGGAGGGGTAAAAGCGATTGCTTATGCAATCGCGCGCGCCGCTGGCGCGCATAACCCCTCCGTCACGCGCTTCGCGCGCGCCACCTCCCCGAGACAAGCTCGGGGAGGATCATAACATATGAGGCCCGAGACTAGCTTAGAAAGGAGCTTGTAGGCAGACAAGTCGGGGCCATCACCCCGCCGTTTTCGCCAGTCCCTTCGACAATTGCAGCGCGCCGTTCAGCCGGTGCTTGGCACTTGGCCAAGGCCGGGTGATTTGGAGCTTCATATCGGGGCGCAGTTTCGCGGTGCCTTCCAGCCGCGCGACATAAGCGAGGAGGCCTTGCACATTGGGAAATTCATCCTTGAAGAAGCTCACCAGCGCGCCTTTGGGGCCGACATCCAGTTTGGAAATGCAGGCCTTCACCGCATTTTGCTTGATTTCCATGAGCGTGACGAGGTTTTCGGTGGCTTCCGGCAGCGCGCCGAAACGGTCGATCAGTTCGGCGGCAAAGGCTTCCAACCCCTGACGGTCCTCAATCTCGTTGACGCGGCGGTATAGCCCCATGCGCAGGCTCAAATCGGGGACATAATCTTCGGGAATGAGGATCGGCGCATCGACCGTGATTTGCGGGGAGAAGCCTTCTTGCGGCGCGGCTTGACCCGCGCCTTCTGCTTTGGCGGCAAGGATCGCATCTTCGAGCAGCGATTGGTAGAGTTCAAAGCCGACTTCGCGGATATGGCCCGATTGTTCGTCGCCGACGAGATTGCCCGCGCCGCGAATATCAAGGTCATGGCTCGCCAGTTGGAAGCCTGCACCAAGCGAATCGAGGTCGCCCAAAATCTTGAGCCGCTTTTCTGCTGTATCGGTCATCAACCGGTTGGGCGCGGTGGTGAGATAGGCATAAGCGCGCGTTTTGGAACGGCCCACACGCCCGCGAAGCTGGTAAAGCTGGGCCAGCCCGAAGCGGTCGGCGCGGTTGATAATCATCGTGTTGGCGCTCGGAATATCAATCCCGCTTTCGATGATGGTGGTGGACACCAGCACCTCATATTGGCGGTCGTAAAAGGCGCTCATCCGCTCTTCGACCTCGCTCGCCGCCATCTGGCCGTGGGCGACGACATAGCGCACCTCCGGCACTTCTTCGCGCAGGAATTTTTCAATGTCCGGCAAATCAGCGATGCGCGGCGTCACGAAATAGCTTTGCCCGCCGCGATAATGTTCACGCAGCAAGGCTTCGCGAATGACGATGGGATCCCAAGGCAGCACATAGGTGCGGACCGCCAGCCGGTCGACCGGTGGGGTCTGGATGACCGACAATTCACGCAGGCCCGACATCGCCATCTGTAAAGTGCGCGGGATCGGGGTCGCGGTCAGCGTCAGCACATGAACGTCATTTTTAAGCTGTTTGAGCTTTTCCTTATGGGTGACGCCGAACCGTTGTTCTTCATCGACAATCACAAGGCCGAGGCGTTTGAATTCGACGCTTTTGGCGAGCAAGGCGTGGGTGCCGATGACAATATCCATCTGGCCGTTGGTAAGGGCTTCGCGTGTTTCCTTGGCTTCGCGCGCGGGCACAAGCCGTGACAATCGCCCGATATTGACGGGGAAGCCTTTGAAGCGTTCGGCGAAATTATTATAATGCTGGCGTGCGAGCAAGGTGGTGGGGCAGACGATCGCGACCTGCATCCCGGCCATTGCCGCGACAAAGGCGGCGCGCAACGCGACTTCGGTTTTGCCGAACCCGACATCGCCGCACACCAGCCGGTCCATCGGGCGGCCCGCGCCCAGATCGTCCAGCACTTCGCCAATCGCGCGCTCCTGATCATCGGTTTCCTGATAGGGGAAGCGGTTGACAAATTCGGGGAAGGCCGGGTCGGGCTGGGCGATTTCGCCCTGACGCAGCGCGCGGGCGGCGGCGGTCGCCATTAACTCGCCTGCAATTTCGCGGATGCGTTCCTTCATCCGCGCCTTGCGCCGCTGCCACGCCTCGCCGCCCAGACGGTCGAGCATCACACCATCGGCATCCGAGCCATAGCGCGATAGAACATCGAGATTTTCTACCGGCACGAATAATTTATCACCGCCCGCATAAGTGAGCCACACGCAATCATGCGGGCTCTGGCCGACGGGGATGGAAATTAGCCCTTCATAGCGGCCAATGCCATGATCTTGATGCACCACCAGATCGCCGGGCGAAAGGGTGGCGAGTTCGGACAGGAAAGCATCGGCGCTTTTCTTGCGCTTTTGCCGCCGCACCAGCCGGTCACCGAGCATATCCTGTTCGGTGAGGAGCGACACGTTCGCGCTCGAAAAACCATGATCGAGCGGCAGCACAATGAGCGACACGGTCGAGCCTTTGGCGGCCTCGCCCAAGGCCTGCTGCCAATTATCGACCAGCGCGCTATTGGATTGCCCATGTTCGGCGAGCAGTCCGCGCAACCGTTCGCGCGAGCCGGTCGAATAGCTTGCAATCACGCATTTGCGGCCCAGATGCTGCTGGCCCTGAATGTGAGCAGAAACCGCATCATAGACATTCTGGTTATTCGCGCGTTCAGGCGCAAAATCGCGCGCGCCGTGGACGCCAAAGTCGATGACGCGCGCGCTGTCCGGTTCGGCAAAGGGTGTGGCGAGATGGACAGGCATATCAGCCACCCGCGCTTTCCAATCGTCCGCCGACAGATACAGCGCAGACGGGGCCAATGGGCGATAGCTGCCGGGATCGGCGGTGCGCGCCGCCATGCGGTTCTGGTAATAATCGGCAATCGCGTCAAAACGCGCGTCCGAGGCCGCATTGACGCCATGATCGCGGACAAACAAAGTGCCATCGCCCAGATAGTCGAACAAGGTGCCGAGCTTTTCTTCGAACAAAGGCAGCCAATGGTCCATGCCTGCCAAGCGCCGCCCGTCGGACACCGCCTGATAGAGCGGGTCGCCGGTTGCCGTCGCGCCGAACATTTCGCGGTAGCGCGAACGGAACCGCTTGATACTATCTTCATCGAGCAAGGTTTCGGCGGCGGGGAGCAGCAGGAATTGGTCGATGCGCCCGGTGGTGCGCTGGTCTTGCGGGTTGAAACGGCGGATCGAATCAATTTCATCGCCGAAAAAGTCAAGGCGCAGCGCCTCTTCCTCGCCGGATGGGAACAGGTCGACAAGGCTCCCGCGCACCGCATATTCGCCTTTGTCCGCCACCGTATCGGTGCGGACATAGCCATTATCCTGCAAAATCCGGGTGAGTCTATCGCGGTCGATGCGTTCACCTTTGGCAAGGCGCACCGATGTTTGCCGCGTGCGGAACGGGGTCAAAGTGCGCTGGGTAATCGCGTTGATGGTGGTGACGAGTAGTTCGGGCCCTTTGGGTTTGGCCTGCAACGCTACCAAGGTCGCGAGCCGTTCCGACGAAGCGCGCAGCGAGGGCGAGCTGCGGTCATAGGGGAGGCAATCCCATGCCGGAAAGCGGTGGACCAGCAGTTCGGGCGCGAAATATTGCGCGGCCTCAGCCACCGCTTGCATCGCATTTTCATCGGACGCGATATAGACCGCCCGCGCCGCTTCCGCGCCCCCCGCCGCGCGCGCAAGGTCGGCCATGAGCCAAGGCAGAAAGCCCGGCGGCACGGACGATAATGTGAGCGGCTCTGCGCTTATGAGGATGCGGTTAAGGTCGGTCATGCGGTCTTGGATAGGTTGGAATTGGAAAATCCTCCCCGCTTGCGCGGAGGGGAGCCATGCGTAGCATGGTGGAGGGGGCTTTATATAAACGGAGCGGACCCGGATAGCCCCCTCCGTCTCGTCCTTCCGGACGATCCACCTCCCCGCAAGCGGGGAGGATTTTAAAGTTTCGCAAAACCCTTACGGGTTGGCAAATCGACATAATCGAGCGCGCGCATACTATCCATCATCGCGCCTTCAAACTCGGCAGGGACGGGCATGGTTCCCATCGCCCAGCCCATAATATCGACATCCTGTTCGTCGAGCAGTCGCTCGAACAGGGCAAGGCCCGCTTCGTCAAGCCCCGCCCCATAATGGTCGAAAAAGCCGCCAATCATCATATCGGCCTCGCGCGTGCCGCGATGCCAGGCGCGATAGCTGATGCGTTTCAAGCGGGTGTCATGGTCCATGGGCTGCAAATCCGGCTGCGATCAAGGAAGGCTGGCATAACGATACCAGCGGCGTTAGGAGTGCCTTAGCCATGCGCCCCGAGATACTCAATCCGCTCTTTGCCGAAATGACCAGCCTCAAGGGCGTGGGCCCTGCACTGGCCAAGCCGATGGGGCGGTTGGGGCTGGAGCGAGTGGTCGATGCGCTGTTCCATTTGCCGACCGGCCTCATCGAGCGGCTGCACGTCAAGGAAATCAGCGATGCCGATGTCGGGCGTCAGATTATCGTGGCGCTGACGGCGCAGGACTATCGCGCATCGGGCAGCGCGCGCGCGCCGTTCCGCATCAATGCCTATGATCGCATGGGTAATCATGTGAGCCTCGTCTATTTCGGGCGTAATTCGGGTTGGGCGAAGAAACTCTTTCCCTTGGGCGAAGAGCGGATCGTGTCGGGCAAGCTCGAACGCTATGGCGATATGCTCCAGATGATCCACCCCGATCAGGTGGTGGAACCCGGCAAAGAGAGCGAAATTGATACGCGCGAGGCAGTCTATCCCTTGTCCGAAGGGATGAGCAATGTGCGGATGAATGATTTTGTCGCGCAAAGTCTGGATCGGGCACCCGACTTGCCCGAATGGATCGGGTCGTCGGTGTTGGCGCGTGAAGGCTGGCCGGGCTGGCGCGAGGCTTTGGCGACCGCACACCGCGAGCCGCAGGAAAAAGCGGCGCATGACCGGCTTTCTTATGATGAATTATTCGCCAGCCAATTGGCGTGGCTGCTCATCCGTCAGGATGTGAAGAAACGCCGCGGACGACCCGTGCAAGGCGATGGCCATTTGCGCGACGCGCTCAAACTCCCGTTCGCGCTGACGGGCGCGCAGCGGCGCACCATATCGGAAATTGAAGGCGATATGGCGCAGGCCTCGCCGATGTTGCGGCTGCTTCAAGGCGATGTCGGATCGGGCAAGACGGCGGTGGCGTTGATGACCTTATTGAACGCGGTCGAAAGCGGCGGGCAGGGGGCTTTCCTGGCGCCTACCGAAATATTGGCGCGCCAGCATTTTGAAACCTTGTCGAAAATGCTCGCCGGATTGCCGGTCAATATCGCCATCCTCACCGGCCGCGACAAAGGCCGCGCGCGCGAGGCGACGTTAATGGGGCTGGCCGATGGCAGCATCAACATCCTTGTCGGCACCCATGCGATTTTTCAGGAGGCGGTGAATTATAAGGATTTGGCGGTTGTAGTGGTGGACGAACAGCATAAGTTCGGCGTTGCGCAACGCTTGTTGCTCGCACAAAAAGGGCGATTGCCGCCGCATATGCTGGTAATGACCGCAACCCCGATCCCGCGGACCTTGCTCTTGTCGCAATATGGAGAGATGGATGTGTCGCGGCTAGACGAATTGCCGCCGGGCCGCTCGCCGGTCGAAACCCGCGTGATTTCTGTCCAGCGATTGGGCGAAGTGGTCGACGGTCTGGGGCGGCATCTGGCGACCGGCGCGCAAGCCTATTGGGTCTGCCCGCTCATCGAAGAATCCGACAAGTCCGACCTTGCCGCCGCCGAAGACCGCGCCGCGACGCTGCGCCAACGCTTTGGCGATATAGTGGGGCTGGTGCATGGCCGGATGAAGGGTCCGGAAAAAGATGCGGTAATGGCGCGCTTTGCCAGCGGTGAATTGAAATTGCTCGTCGCCACCACCGTTATCGAGGTAGGCGTCGATGTTCCCAACGCCTCGTTGATGATTGTCGAAAGTGCCGACCGGTTCGGTTTGGCGCAACTCCACCAGCTACGCGGGCGCGTCGGGCGCGGGAGTGCGCAATCGGTGTGCCTCCTTTTGCGCGGAGAAAATCTGTCCGAAACCGCCAAGGCGCGGCTTGCCTTGATGCGCGAAACTAATGACGGCTTCCGCATTGCCGAAGAGGATTTGAACCTGCGCGGCGCAGGGGAGATATTGGGGACGCGCCAGTCGGGCGAGGCCGCTTACCGGCTGACCACGCCCGAGCAGCTTAACCGCTTGCTCCCCGTCGCGCGCGATGATGCGCGGATGCTGGTCGAGCAGGATGGCGGGATTGAAAGCGCGCGCGGACAAGCAGCGCGTGTGTGTCTTTATCTGTTCGAACGCGATGCCGCCGTGCCGTTGCTGCGCGGCGGATAATTTACTGGTCTTGCGGGGTCGCGCCGATGGCCTTTAGCACCGGCAGATAATCTTGCGGACGGATCGACAGATCGAATTGCACACCTACCTGAAGCCCTGCTACCCAGATGACAAACGCATCGGTGCGCCCGATAATCGGGAATTTGATCGACACCAGATCGCCGGTTTCGACCGGCACCGGCGTGTTGAATTGCGCGCCATCGGGCGAAATATTGGTGAGCGTGACGATATGCTGGATCATGTCCGGCATGGTGGCGGGCAGGCGCGCATAACAATCGGCGCGCTGCGCAACCCGGCGGTTGGGCAGCATATAGCCGGCGCGTTTGGTGTCGATACGGCGTAGCATGGGCGATAGACTCCCGGCTAATTTCCTTGAAAATTAACCTGCATCATGCGCCCAGCACCTTAAAAATCAATGAAGGCAGATGGTTAAGTCCGCCTTCATTTCTGCTGAATTTACAAGGCTTTACAGCGTGATAAGGCCGTGCTTTTTGGAGCCGAGACTGACCTTGACCGCATCCGTCGACGGGACAATCTGGTAGTGCGGATCGCGCACCACATCGCCATCCACCTTGACCGCGCCTTCTTCCAACTTGCGCCGCGCTTCCTTGTTCGAGCTGACAAAGCCAAGGCCGGTGAGCGCCGCGATAATCGTCAGCCCTTCCGCGCCTGCTGCAACGCTGGGCAAATCGCCGCCCGTCGCGCCTTGTTCAAACACTTGCTGGGCGGTGTCGCGCGCGGCTTGTGCGGCCTCTTCGCCCCGGCACATGGTGGTCGCGGCATCGGCAAGGATTTTCTTCGCCTCGTTAATCTCCGAGCCTTGCAAGCCTTCCAGCCGCTCAATCTCGTCGAGCGGCACATCGGTGAACAGGCGCAGGAAGCGGCCGACATCGGCATCCTGCGTGTTGCGCCAAAATTGCCAATAATCATAAGAGGGGAGCGCCTCTTCATTGAGCCACACCGCGCCGTTCATGGTCTTACCCATCTTGCCGCCATCGGCGGTGGTGATGAGCGGGGTGGTGACGCCATAGACTTCATTGCCGTCCATGCGGCGCGCTAATTCCACGCCATTCACAATATTGCCCCACTGGTCCGACCCGCCCATTTGCAGGCGCACGCCCATGCCCTTGGCCATATGCGCAAAGTCGAAGGCTTGCAGGATCATATAGTTGAATTCGAGGAAAGAGAGCGATTGTTCGCGGTCGAGACGCAGCTTGACCGAGTCAAAGCTCAGCATCCGGTTGACCGAAAAATGGCGGCCCACATCGCGCAGGAAGGGGATATATTCGATACCGTCGAGCCAGTCGGCGTTATTGACCATCAGCGCATCGGTCGGGCCGTCGCCAAAGGTCAGGAATTTTTCAAACACCTTTTTGATGCCCGCAACATTGGCCGCGATGGTTTCATCGTCGATAAGCTTGCGCGCTTCATCCTTGAAGCTGGGGTCGCCTATCTTGCCGGTGCCGCCGCCCATCAGGACGACGGGCTTATGGCCCGCCTGTTGCAGGCGGCGCAGCAGCATGATCTGGACAAGGCTCCCGACATGGAGCGAGGATGCGGTGGGATCAAATCCGATATAGCCCGGCACAATCTGTTTTACCGCAAGGTCATCAAGACTTTGCGCATCGGTCATCTGGTGGATATAGCCACGGCTCGAAAGCAGGGTCAGAAGTTCGGATTTATAATGTGTCATAGCGTGAGGGCGCTTAGCACCGCTGCCGGAGGGAAGGAAGGGTGAAGATGGAAGCTTTTGAGGATGGTTATTGCGACCCTGTCCATACCCTGTCGTTGGTGCCGCATCCCGATGGCCCGCCAAGCGCAGTCAGTGAAATCGAGGTGCAAATCTGGGCGGTGGCCGAGCGCCGCTTGCACCTGCGCTACATCGCGACCGGCGATATGGCGCGGGTGGTGTGGCCGGTCAATGTTTCGCCGAAGCGCACCGATGGCTTATGGAAACATAGTTGTTTTGAAGCCTTCCGCCGGACCGGCAATGGCCCCGCCTATCAGGAATATAATTTTTCGCCATCAACTGCGTGGGCGGCCTATGATTTTGCCGCTTACCGCAAGGGGGGCAAGGATTTGCCGTTGGTGGAGCGCCCGCAAATATGGATTGATGCAGGCCATGACTGGCTCGCGCTGGAGGTCGAGGTCGCTGCGCCCGCGCTCGCCGCGCCCTGGCAGTTCAACCTTTCCGCGGTTATCGAGGAAACGGGCGGACATAAAAGCTATTGGGCGTTAAAACATGGCGATGGCCCCCCTGATTTTCACGACCCCGCTTGCTTTCTGTTTGAAGTCGGGGCACCGCTCGCAACATGAATGATAGCATCCTGTTCGGCATTGACCGGTTGATCGCAGACCCCGCCCTTCGCGCGCCCTTACAAGACAAGCGCGTGGCGCTTTTGGCCCACCCCGCATCGGTAACGTCGGATTTGACGCATAGCTTGGACGCGCTGGTTGCGAGCGGGCTGAACATATCGGCAGTGTTCGGGCCGCAGCATGGGGTGCGCGGCGACCTTCAGGATAATATGATGGAATCGCCCGATTTCACCGATCCCACATACGGTATGCCGGTATTCAGCCTCTATGGCGAAGTGCGCCGCCCGACATCACAGTCGATGGGCACATTCGATGTAATGCTGGTGGATATTCAAGACCTTGGATGCCGCATTTACACCTATATCACAACTTTGCTCTATGTGCTGGAAGCAGCGGCCGAACATGGCAAAGCGGTGTGGGTGCTGGACCGCCCCAATCCCGCAGGCCGTCCGGTCGAGGGCCTCGCCTTACGCGCCGGATGGGAAAGCTTTGTGGGTGCAGGACCGATGCCGATGCGCCACGGCCTCACCTTGGGCGAAATCGGGCACTGGTTTATCGACCATTATGGCCTCGATGTGGATTATCATGTCATCCAGATGGAAGGCTATGTACCGGACGCCGCGCCGGGTTATGGTTGGCCGACCGAACGTGTGTGGATCAATCCAAGCCCCAATGCCGCCAACGTCAATATGGCGCGCGATTATGCGGGAAGTGTGATGGTCGAGGGCGCAACCCTTTCCGAAGGACGCGGCACCACGCGCCCGCTCGAACTGTTCGGCGCGCCGGATATTGACGCCAAGGCGGTGATTGCGGAAATGAAACGCTTTGCACCTGAATGGCTTACCGGATGCACTTTACGTGATATCTACTTCCAGCCGACCTTCCATAAGCATGAAGGCCAGCTTTGCGCAGGTGTGTTCGTCCATGCCGAAGGCCCGGCTTATGACCATCAGGCATTCAAGCCTTGGCGCGTGCAGGCCTTGGGTTTCAAGGCCATCCGCCGCCTCTATCCCGACTATGATTTGTGGCGCGATTTTCCCTATGAATATGAATTTGACAAGCTTGCGATAGACGTCATCAACGGCTCGCCTTTGCTGCGCGAATGGGTGGATAATCCGGACAGCAGCGCCGCCGACCTTGATGCGCTCACCGTGCCGGACGAGCAGGCTTGGCGCGCATTGACCACGCCCTACCGCCTCTATTGACCCGTCAGGAGACGAGCGATTGGTAGGGTGCGATGTCGGGCGCGAATAAATAGCTGGTCATCGACAGGCTGCCGTCCACATCATTGTTGAACCGCAACAATTGGTCATCCTCGCGCGCCGCGCCGAGCGTGTAGAGCAATGGTAAATAATGTTCGCTGCTGTTGATCGCAGCATCCGCCGCCGCGCCCAGCGCACGGAAATCGGCGAGCGGGGCAAAGTCGCGGTCCACGACCATTTGGTCGACCTCCTGCTGGAACATGACCGCCCAGTCTGGCTTGGTCCCCATCGTTTGCCGGTAGAGTCGCAAATTATGCACCACATCGCCGCTGCCGATAATGAGAACCCCCTGTTCGCGTAACGGGCGCAGCCGCTCACCGAGCGCGAGATGCTGTGCGCCGCTTAAGCCCATATCCAGACTGAGCTGGAGGACGGGAATATCGGCATCCGGATACATGGGCTGGAGGACGCTCCATGCGCCATGATCAAGCCCGCGCGCCGCGTCCTCGCGCACCACGCCTTGCGGGAATAAAGCCACAATCTGCGCGGCAAGGTCCGGATCGGCGGGGGTGCGATATTCGACATCGAACAAGGCTTGGGGGAAGCCGTAAAAATCATGGATGGTTTCTGGCGGCTCGCCGCCATTCACCCACGTCCCTTCGCTCTCCCAATGCGCCGAGATGCACAAAATCGCGCGCGGGCGGGGCAGGAGCGCGCCCAGCTTCTGCCAATTTTTCCGCCAGACATTGTCGGTAATGACATTCATCGGCGATCCGTGGCCGAGAAACAGGAGGGGGAAGGGCGAAGATTTCTGCGTCATCGCGCCTAAATGGGGAGCGCTGAGACCGGTGCAAGATAGTATCTTGCGCGTTACTGCCCTTAAATTGCGGGCCTTAAACGGCGGCTTCATAAAATAGTCCGCCCCGCCAAAGCTTGGGGCCTTAGCGGAGCGGTGGACCATCAGCACATTGGCTTAGCCGAGCTTAGCGGCGGTTCCAATGGTTGCGGTCGTTGCGATCATTACGGTCGTTGCGGTCCCACCGGCCATTATCGCGCAATTCCTTCTGCACCTTGACGTTCAGCGAGGACAGGCGGCGGTTAATATCGGCACGCTCGCGCTGGGTGTAACGGCGGTCGGACCGCTGATACTGGTTTTCCAGACGGTCGATCTGGTTAAGCTGCGAACGGAAGTTGCGGGCTTCCGAATTGCTGATCTTACCCTGACGCAGGCCGCGGTTAATATCATTCTGGATCTGCGATTCCAGACGGTTGCTATTGCTATAGGGAGCGGCCTGTGCCGCCATCGGGGTGGCGATTGCAGCGATAACAGCGACAGCCGCGAGAATATTCTTTTTCATCTTCTAATCCTTTCGGTTCCACTGGACCATTCCCTCTTGGAACAGGATCAGAATTAGGGGCGGGCTGTGCCGAGCCTGTGCCAACAGACGCAAAAAACTGTCAAAAATTGTCGCAACCTGTCGCAAAAGCTTGGCAAATAGGCGAAATATTTGCGCAGGCATGAACCGCGCGCGCAGGCAATTGAAAGCTACTGCTTGCCGGGCACTATTGCTTGCAGCGCGCTATTGCTTGCGGCTCAATTCACGCATCGCATCGTCCAGCCCTTCGAGGCTGAGGCTATACATCCGCCCGTTCATCAATTGTTTGATGAGCTGGACCGATTGCGCATAGGCCCAATGCTGTTCGGGCGAGGGATTGAGCCACACGGTTGCCGGGTAAGTATTGGTCACGCGCTGGAGCCAGACAGCGCCCGCTTCTTCGTTGAAATGTTCGACCGATCCGCCCGGATGGCTGATTTCATAGGGGCTCATCGCGGCATCGCCGACAAAGATGACCTTATAATCATGGCCATATTTGTGAAGAATATCCCAGGTCGGGATGCGTTCGGAAAAGCGGCGGCGATTATCTTTCCACACGCCTTCATAAAGACAGTTGTGGAAGTAGAAAAATTCAAGGTTTTTAAACTCGCTGGTCGCCGCGGAAAACAGCTCCTCGCACAGCTTGATGAACGGGTCCATTGATCCGCCAACGTCGAGGAACAGCAGCAATTTGACCGCATTATGCCGTTCGGGGCGCATTTGGATGTCGAGCCAGCCCTGCCGCGCGGTGCCCGCAACCGTGGCGTCAATATCTAACTCGTCCGCAGCGCCTTCACGGGCGAAACGGCGCAGGCGGCGCAGCGCCACCTTTATGTTGCGCGTGCCAAGCTCGCGCGTGTGGTCGAGATTTTTAAACGCACGCTTGTCCCACACTTTGATCGCGCGCTTATGCGTGCTTTCGCCGCCGATGCGCACGCCTTCGGGATTATAGCCCGAATTGCCATAAGGCGAGGTGCCGCCGGTGCCGATCCATTTATTGCCGCCCTGATGGCGCCCATGCTGTTCTTCGAGCCGCTTCTTGAGCGTCTCCATAATCTCGTCCCAACTGCCGAGCGATTTGATTTCCTCCATCTCTTCCGGCGTCAGGAATTTTTCGGCAACCGCTTTGAGCCAGTCTTCGGGAATATCCTGCGCTTCGGTGCCATAGCTGGTTTCGATGCCCTTAAAGACTTTGGCGAACACTTGGTCGAAGCGGTCAAGAAGCCCTTCATCTTTGACGAAAGTCGCGCGCGCGAGATAGTAAAACTCCTCCGGGCTGCGTGTGATGACATCGGCATCAAGCGCCTCCAAAAGGATCAGATGCTCCTTAAGGCTCGCCTGTATCCCGGCAGCGCGCAATTCGTCGATGAAGTTGAAGAACATGGAGGTGCTTCCTCAGTCCGCGCGCGCGGGAATGTCCAGCCCGCGCTGGACGGCGGGGCGGGCGAGGCCGCGCTCTAACCATGCGGCGACATGGGGGAAGCCATCGAACCCGACCAGTGCACGCGCTTCGTAAAAGGTGATGAGGTTGCGCACCCAACCCAAGGTCGCAATATCGGCAATGCTATACTCGTCGCCCATAATCCATGTGCGTTGGTTGAGCCGCGTATCGAGAACGCCCAGCAAGCGTCTTGCTTCGGCCACATAGCGGTCGCGCGGGCGCTTATCCTCATAATCCTTGCCCGCAAATTTGTGGAAGAAGCCGACCTGCCCGAACATCGGGCCAATCGCCGCCATTTGGAACATCACCCATTGGATCGTTTCATAGCGTTTAGCAGGGTCGGCTGGTAAAAATTGGCCGGTCTTATCCGCCAAATATATCAGAATCGCGCCCGACTCCCATAAGCCGAGCGGCTTGCCGTCCGGGCCATTGGGGTCGAGGATTGCGGGTATCTTGCCATTGGGGTTAAGCGAGAGAAATTCTGGTGTCCAACTTTCATCGTCGGAAATGTCGACGAAATGGGCCTCATAAGGGAGGCCGGTTTCTTCGAGCATGATCGACACTTTGACGCCATTGGGCGTGTTCAGCGAATAAAGCTGGAGCCGGTCGGGATGCGCGGGTGGCCAACGCTTGGTAATGGGAAAGGCGGACAGGTCGGCCATAGCGCGGGCTTTGCCCTAACCCTGCCGCCGCGCCATGAAGGCGAGCCGTTCGAACAGCATGATATCCTGTTCGTTTTTGAGCAATGCGCCGTGGAGCGGCGGGATGGCCTTGGTCGGGTCCTGGTTTTGCAGCACGTCGAGCGGCATGTCCTCATGCAGCAACAGTTTCAGCCAATCGAGCAGTTCGCTGGTCGAAGGTTTCTTCTTCAAACCCGGCACTTCGCGCACATTATAGAAAATTTCGAGCGCCTTGGAGACGAGGATTTTCTGGATGCCGGGGAAGTGGACATCGATGATTTCCTGCATCGTCACCCGGTCGGGGAATTTGATATAATGGAAGAAACAGCGACGCAGAAACGCGTCGGGCAGTTCCTTTTCGTTGTTCGATGTGATGACCACAATCGGCCGTTCGGCGGCTTTGACCGTCTCGCCGGTTTCGTAAACGAAAAATTCCATGCGATCGAGTTCCTGCAACAGATCGTTCGGGAATTCGATATCGGCCTTGTCGATTTCGTCGATGAGCAGCACCGGCAAGGTGGGCGAGGTGAACGCCTCCCAAAGCTTGCCCTTGCGGATATAGTTGCGGATGTCATGCACCCGTTCGTCGCCCAACTGGCCATCGCGCAGGCGCGCAACCGCGTCATATTCATAGAGGCCCTGATGCGCTTTGGTGGTGGATTTGATATTCCATTCGATCAGCGGCGCGCCGGTCGCTTTGGCGATTTCATGCGCGAGGACAGTCTTGCCGGTGCCGGGCTCGCCCTTGATGAGCAGCGGACGGCGCAGCGTTACCGCCGCATTGACCGCGACCTTGAGGTCGTCGGTGGCGACATAATCTTTGGTGCCTTCAAAGCGCATATTTCACTTATCCCTATGCCAGAAAAACGCATGTCCGGACCTGCGATAGGGTAGCAAAATGCTGCTGGCAAGCGCCGCAACGCGCGCTTTTCGGGGTGCCGTTACGGCAGCCGATGATTGGGTTCAACTATCGCCGCGGGCTTCGGCGCGGCTACGGAGCAAATCCCACAGCCCGCGATGCTGGGTCAAAATCTGTTCGGCCCCGAAATGCATCGCGCGTTCGGCTCCGGCGGTTCCGGAAAGCGCGTTGGCAAGGGCCGCGGTGCGGCGCACATCGGGCAAGGTGCAGGCGGGCGGCACCAGATTGACGCGCTCGGCGGCCATATCCAGCACGGCGCGCACGGTGAGCCAGTCGAGGCAGAGCGCAATCGCCGCGCCAATCGCACAGCCTTTGCGATCGGACTGGGCGAGCATATCAAGCGCATGGCGCTGCGCTGCCACGGCGGCCTCGCACTGGACTTGGCCCGGCGTGCTCGGGACCGGCCCAATGGCGACCGCAAGCCGGGCGAGATAGGCGCGCTCGCCCGCAAAGGCATCGGCGGCGGTGAGCATCCAGCCGCGCGCTGCGCCATCGGCGGTTTTGGTTGCGGCATGATCGACAACGCCTGGATAACGGCCATGCAGGACGCCGAGATAATGGACCGCATCGGCAAGGTTGCGGCCCCCGTGCGGCGGGGCGAGCAGCGCGCCGGACACGACATAATCATGCGAGCCGGTGCCGTCCTGCGCGACCAGAAGGTCCAATATATCGGCCATGCCGGGCTTGGCGTCGAGATGCTGTTGCTGCTGCATGGTCTTTAGTCAAAACCTCTTAGTCGCACGCTTTTGCGCGCCTGATCCGGTGAGGCATCCGCTATAGTTTCAAGGCGTAAACAGCCCGTTTACATTGCCGTTGATTCCAGCGGATTTTTTTAAGAGCCGCACGGCGAGGGACCAAGCCCGAACACACAATATATTGTGCTTGCCAAGCCCATGCAAGAAAAGCCTGTATTTCTGCCAAAAATAGCCTCTTAGATTCGCAAAGTCCGACCTCCTTCGCAATGGCCGGGACCACAGTATGTTGATTTTACAAATGCCTAAACGTGTCGCCTAATTATGCTGCGCGCGGATGGTGGGGCGTGTTTTTACGCTGCTTTAACGGAGCGACTCGGAGCGGTGACTGTTTCTGATGGGGGGCGTGTAGGACAGGGGGATTGATTGCTGGGCGGAGGCTGGGGTGAGGCTTTGTTTGGGGGTTCGCGCTCCGCGTGAATTATGAAAACAACCTGTTCATCACTATCCGCAACGCACAAAGGGCATAAAAAAAACGCCCCTCCCGATGGTGCGGGAAGGGCGTTTCTACCTGTTTATTGTGCAGCTTATTGGTCGAGGAACGACCGCATTTTACGGCTGCGGCTCGGATGTTTGAGCTTGCGCAAGGCCTTGGCTTCGATCTGGCGGATACGTTCGCGGGTAACGCTAAACTGTTGGCCGACTTCTTCCAGCGTGTGGTCGGTGTTCATGCCGATGCCGAAGCGCATCCGCAGCACGCGCTCTTCACGCGGCGTCAGCGACGCCAACACGCGGGTAACGGTTTCCTTGAGGTTCGCCTGAATCGCGGCATCCACAGGGATGATCGCATTTTTATCCTCGATGAAATCGCCGAGATGCGAATCTTCCTCGTCGCCAATCGGCGTTTCGAGGGAGATCGGCTCCTTGGCAATTTTCATCACCTTGCGCACTTTTTCGAGCGGCATGGAGAGGCGTTCGGCCATTTCTTCCGGCGTCGGTTCGCGGCCCTGTTCGTGGAGGAACTGGCGGCTGGTGCGGACAAGCTTGTTGATCGTTTCGATCATATGCACCGGAATACGGATGGTACGCGCCTGATCCGCGATGGAACGGGTAATCGCCTGACGGATCCACCAGGTCGCATAAGTGCTGAACTTATAGCCGCGGCGATATTCGAATTTATCGACCGCTTTCATCAGGCCGATATTACCTTCTTGAATTAAATCAAGGAATTGAAGGCCGCGGTTGGTATATTTTTTAGCAATGGAGATGACGAGGCGCAGATTGGCTTCGACCATTTCCTTCTTGGCAATACGCGCTTCACGTTCGCCCTTTTGCACCATGTTGACGATGCGGCGGAACTCGCCAAGGCCCATGCCGGTGGCTTGCGCAATTTCGCTGACTTCGGTGCGGATGCGTTCGACCGCCGCGCCTTCATTGGTCGCAAAAGCGGCCCATTTCTTGTCGATGGTCGCAACGCGCTCCAGCCAGCCATCGTCCAGCTCATGATTGACATATTCGTCGAGGAACGACTTGCGCGACACTTTGTGACGCTCGGCCAAGCGCAGCATCTGGCCGCCAAGCGCGGTCAGGCGGCGGTTATAGCTGTAAAGCTGGTCGACCAGATATTCGATTTTCGCGCCGTGAAACTGGACGCTTTCAACCTCTGCGGTCAAATCTTCGCGCAGCTTCTGGTATTTTTTCTCGTCGGACGCGGAAAATTCATTGCCCCCGCTCATCGCTTCAAGGCGCGACAGTTGGAGCTTGGAAAATTTCTTGAATAGCGAGGTGATATTGGCAAATTTTTCCAACGCGCCGGGCTTGAGCAATTCTTCCATTGCCGCAAGGCTGAGCGTATTATCTTCGTCATCATCGTCCGATTGCCGCGGGGTGCGGCGCTCGGTCATATCATCTTCATCATCGTCGGAGGACTGTTCTTCCTCGACATCCTCCTCTTCCTTATAGGAAGGGCCGGCGGTCTTTTCGGAAATTTCGCCATCATCCTCTTCGCCATCTTCGTTGAGGCTTTCGGGCGCGGGATCTTTGGAGAGCATCGCGTCGAGATCGAGGATTTCGCGGAGCTGCATTTCGCCATTGTTGAGCGCGTTCGACCAGTCGATGATCGCGTGGAAGGTGATCGGGCTTTCGCACAACCCCAAAATCATCGTGTCGCGGCCCGCTTCGATACGCTTGGCAATCGCGATTTCGCCTTCGCGGCTCAATAGTTCGACCGCGCCCATTTCGCGCAAATACATACGGACGGGATCGTCGGTGCGATCAACCGTTTCCTTTTTCTTTTCCGCGACATTGGGAGCAGCGCCCATCGAAGAAGTGTCGATATCATCATCGACCGGGGCCTGCTCGTCGGCTTCTTCCTGCGCGTCCTCGTCGCTTTCGACGATATTGACGCCCATTTCGGAGATGGCCGACATAATATCTTCAATCTGCTCCGAAGACATCTGGTCTTGCGGCAGCGCCTCGTTCAGCTCGTCATATGTGATGTAGCCGCGCTTCTTCGCCTTGGCGATGAGCTTTTTTACCGATGCTTCATTGAGGTCAAGCAGCGGTGCATCGCCGCCATTCTTCTCGTTACCGTCCGCCATAAGTTTCTTGTTCACCTTCGTTCGACCGGCTATTTCCTTGATGGAAGCCGCAGGCCGTCAAAATTCACACACGCTTCAAAACTTACTCGCCCGCCTGCATCAAATCGCTGAGGCGGCGGGTTAGTTCCGTTTTCATTTTCAAAAGCCGTTGCTGTTCGGCAAAGCTTTCGTCGTCCATCCGACTGGCCATGCGGCGCGTTGCCGCTTCCAGCGTTTCATCCATTTCCGGCCAGGCAAGGGCCATGCCGATGGCTTCATCAAGATCCGATTGCGCCCGCGCGGCCAAGTGGCTGGCATCATCCAGTCCATCAAGATTGCGCGTAAAGGAAAATGGCATTCGGTCGGCCCTGAGCAGCGTCAATGCCTTATTATACACCACTGACGGACCTAATATGGTAAGGAGGCCCGCAGTATCAAGCCTTTCTTTCATAATTGTCGCGTCAAGCATTTCGCCGAGCAGGCGCGCCAGCTCCGAATCGGCGATGGCAAGGCCGGTAAGCTGTTCTCCATGTTCGGACAATTTGGCCGGATAGCGCAGTAATCCGCCAATCAACGCCTCCATAATCGGCGTCGCAAGCCCATGCCCGCCCACGCGCCGCGCATCGTCTGAGGGCGGAAGAAAACGCGGATCAGGCTGCCAGCCGCGTTTGCCGCGTATTTGGGGGGCGCGCGGAGTCCAAGTGCGGCCTTGCGATTGCGGCCGTGTTTTACCGCGCCCGGCGAAGAATAGTTCGTCATAACGCTCGCGATAGGCGGCGCGGTAATGGGCGGCGATGTCCTTGTCAGCGATGGTCGCAACAATGTCGGCGAGGCGTTGCTTCAAGGCGGCACGCTCTTCGGGCGTGTTAAGCGGCGAGGTGGTGAGCGCGTCCGTCCACAACCGGTCCACCAAGGGTTCGGCGCTATCGAGCAAAGCTTCGAACGCGCCCGCGCCTTGGCGCGAGACAATATCGTCGGGGTCTTGCCCTGCCGGAAGGTGGACAAAGCGCACGCTATGGCCGGGGCGGAGCAGGGGAAGCACACGCATCGCCGCGCGCATCGCCGCTTTTTGCCCCGCCGCATCGCCATCGAAACAGAGGATAGGCGTCGGCACCATGCGCCACAGCATTTCGATCTGCTGTTCGGTGAGTGCGGTGCCTAATGGCGCGACGGCATCCTCTATCCCCGTCTGTGCGAGCGCGATCACGTCCATATAGCCTTCGACCACGATAATCCGGTTGCTCTTGCGCGAGGCTGGCGAGGCGCGGTCGAGATTATAGAGGGTGCGGCCCTTGTCGAACAAAGGCGTGTCGGGGGAATTGAGATATTTCGGCTCGCCATCGCCGATAATCCGCCCGCCAAAGGCAATCACCCGCCCGCGCGCGTCCTTGATCGGGATCATCATGCGCCCACGGAAGCGGTCATAAGGCTCTTTGTCGTCGACCTTGATGAGCATCCCCGTTTCCACGAGTTGGTCGAGCGGATGCTTGTCCTCCAGCGCGCCCTTCAACCGCCCACGCGCGTCCGGCGCAAAGCCGAGGCCAAAGGTCTTGACGGTAGCCGGGCTTAACCCGCGCCGGTCAAGATAGGCCGCTGCCTGATGCCCGTCGAGCCCGTGTAGTTGCTCGACAAACCAGCTTTGCGCCGACGCCATGACGTCGAGCAAGGTCGAATTGCGCTCGGCTTTTTTGGCCGCGCGTGGGTCGGGGGCAGGGACGTCCATGCCTGCGGTCGCGGCCAATTCCTTGATCGCATCCATGAAACCGAGCCCGCGCTGCTCGGTCATCCACCGGATCGCATCGCCATGCGCGCCGCAGCCAAAGCAGTGATAGAAACCCTTTTCATCATTGATCGTGAAGCTGGGTGTCTTTTCATTATGGAACGGGCAACAGGCTTTATATTCGCGGCCTGCGCGCGTGATCTTGACCGTCTTGCCAATGAGGGTCGACAAAGTGGTGCGCGCACGCAATTCGTCCAGCCATTGCGGGGTAAGGGTCATAAATTTCCCCTCCTAAACGCGAGCGGTCCCACCCCTAACCCCTCCCGCAAGCGGGAGGGGAACTGGTAGCGCTACCTTGACTCCCCTCCCGCTTGCGGGAGGGGCTGGGGGTGGGGTTATTTTGAAGAGAAACAACGACCATCTCAATCTGCTGTACCACGCCTTCCAGATTATCCCGAACATCCTCGTTGCTAAACCGCAGAACCTTATAGCCCTCAGCAACCAGAAACGCATCACGCGCTCGGTCATGGCTAATACGCAGATCATGCGAATTGCCATCCAGTTCCACGACGAGTTTCAAATCCCGGCATAAAAAATCGCAAAAATAAGGGCCCACCGGCATTTGTCGGCTGAATTTTGCGCCCGCGATTTGGCGGCGGTTAATCGCGCCCCACAATGAGCGTTCAGCCGGTGGCGCTTGGTTACGTAACTCTCTTGCCCTGAGGGTGTCGCGTGGTTTGAACTCTACCAATCCCGCCCCCTTTTTATTGCTTAAAGTGCATTGCGCTTATGTCTCAAGCGTTGGTCGCTGAATTCTTACCCACCCCCAGCCCCTCCCGCAAGCGGGAGGGGAGTGATGTTGCGCAACGCGATTCCCCTCCCGCTTGCGAGCGAACGGGTTGATGCCCCCGGCATCAACCGAAACCGCCGGGGGCAATTTCGCGTTCGCTGGGTTAGGAGTGGGTCTGCTTAAGGAAATTATATCTACGAAAAATCTACTTCCAGAGAACAGCCTCTCACCCCAAAGCCGCCTTAACCAACGCGCTCGCCTTGCTCATATCAAGCTCGCTACCGTGGCGCTCTTTAAGCACCGCCATCACACGGCCCATATCCTTGACCGAGCTTGCACCAATCTCCGCCTTGATCGCTTCAATCGCTGCCGTGGTCGCCGCATCATCCATTTGTGCGGGCAGGAATGTCTCGATGACCGCGAGTTCGGCTTTTTCCTGTGCGGCCAGTTCGTCGCGGCCGCCTTGTTCGAACATGGTGATCGACTCGCGGCGTTGCTTCACCATTTTCTGCAGCACTTCGACCACCAGCGCGTCATCGTCGGGCTGGGTCGTCGCCGTGCGCAGTTCGATGTCGCGGTCTTTTATCTTGGCAAGGATCAGGCGGACGGCGGCCAAACGGTCCTTTTCGCCCGCTTTCATGGCGCTAATCTGGGCAGCTTTAATGTCGTCGCGAATCATGCGCGCACCTCTTGTCATGGAACTATTCGGAAAAAAGCACCTTTAGCTGTAACATTTGTAATTTGATAGATTGTGCAATAATTTTTTGCGGCATAACTGTCCGGCCGTTTAACCCGCAGAAATCTGACGTAAACGGAGCCTCCCCATGGTCGATGCCACTACCCTTACTGTGCCCGCTGGAGCGACCGGCTTGCTATTGCTTGCCGATGGCACCGCCATTTGGGGCCGGGGATTCGGGGCCGAAGGGGCCGCAGTAGGCGAGGTTTGTTTCAACACCGCGATGACCGGCTATCAGGAAGTGATGACCGACCCCAGCTATGAAGGGCAGATTATCACCTTCACCTTCCCGCATATCGGCAATGTCGGCACCAATTTGGAAGATGTGGAAGCCGATGCCGCCCATGCGCTTGGCGCGGTGGTGCGCGAAGATGTGACTGCGCCCAGCAATTTTCGCAATGTGCAGCCCTTTGATGAATGGATGAAGGCCAATGGCCGCATCGGCATTTCTGGTGTCGATACGCGCGCACTGACACGGCGTATCCGCATGGCGGGCGCGCCCAATGCGGTGATTGCTTATAATGCAGCGGGGCAGTTCGATATGGACGAGCTGATCGCGATGGCGCGTAACTGGCCGGGGCTGGAAGGCATGGACCTTGCCAAGGTCGTGACACAGCAAGGCGACAGCGAATGGACCGGCGGTCCGTGGGTTTTGGGGGAAGGGTACATGTCTGAAGTTCCCCTCCCGCGTGCGGGAGGGGCTAAGGGTGGGTCCGATACAGCAAACACCGCCGGAACCAATCTCACCCCCAGCCCCTCCCGCGCGCGGGAGGGGAGTAAGCCCCATGTCGTCGCGATCGATTATGGCGCGAAGCATAATATTTTCCGCAACCTCGTAAAAGCGGGCGCGCATGTGACCGTGGTTCCGGCAGAAACTTCTGCCGAAGCCATCCTTGCGCTCGACCCCGATGGCGTGTTCCTGTCAAACGGCCCCGGCGATCCGGCGGCGACCGGCGATTATGCGGTGCCGGTGATCCGCGCGCTGCTCGACAAGGATATTCCGATTTTCGGCATTTGCCTTGGCCATCAATTGCTCGGCCTTGCGGTCGGCGCGACCACGAGCAAGATGCACCAAGGCCATCGCGGCGCGAACCATCCAGTCAAGCGGCTAGAGGATGGTCTTGTCGAAATCACCTCGATGAACCACGGCTTTGCAGTCGAAACCGCAAGCCTCCCCGCCAATGCCCGCGCGACCCATATCAGCCTGTTCGACGGCAGCAATTGCGGCATCGAACTCACCGACAAGCGGGCGTTCAGCGTGCAATATCACCCCGAAGCCTCGCCGGGGCCGCAAGATAGCTTCTATCTGTTCGAAAAATTTGTGGGGATGTTGAAGTGAGCCGAATGGTCTTGCTCTTGGGCATAATTGGGCTGACTGGCTGTGCATCACATTCCGAGGTCACCCAGCAACATCCCGACAAGCTCTCACAAGCCCAGCTTGACGCCATATCCAATCGCTGCGGCCTCGACCGCTCGGCACTCCGATTGGATCGCGAAGGCATGTTAGAATTTAAACCTGATCCTGATGCTCCATATAAAGCAATTGATTGCGCTTTAAAGGCGGTCAGAAAATTTGCGATGGCTCAAGGCAGAGTGGGGTACATCATGAATAATGAGCCGCCGGAAGGTAACCAATGAGCGCAACATCAAATAATGGGAAATTTGAATATCTGGTGGTGACCTTCAAGGGGAGCATCTGGGGTGGCGACGGTGAATGGGACCGTGCCGAACTGGAAGGCTTTTCGACCGAACAGGTGTTCAACCATTTCGGCGCGCAAGGATGGGAGCTTGTAACGCTCGGTCCCGTACATGGCGAGACCACAGCGGTTTCCTATATTTTCAAGCGGAGTATGGAATGAACTACGGGCAAAGAAAGTTCAGAAGCGCCGCAGGAATAATGGCCACCGCAGCCGCATTATGTTCCACCACTTTATTTGCCCAGAGTGCAAACTCGTCGACGCCCTTGGCGGTCAATGAGCAGCTCATCAATGAAATTGCGGCGCAATGTGGTGCGAAGATATTGATCTCGACGTTGCCGGATGTTGAGCAACTGATGGACGAAAAAGATCGGTTCGCTCCGCTGGTTGCTGCGGTTGATCTTCAGAGCAGCCCTGAAAGCTGTGAATGTTTTCGACAACGTGTGCGTTCGGTCATCGTAATGGAAACAGGGCGCGACCCCCATCTGCCTCCGATTGATGCGGCTGCTCTTCAACGGATTTTGCAACAATGTCGCTGGAAAAATTCAGATGGCATCGTGGCCATGCAGGGTAACGAGATACGCTTTGAACCAAAGGCCAGTGCCGACTTTAAGCGGGTGGACTGCGTTTTAAATGCTATTCGCCCTTATGGTTCTAAGCTGGGATTTATCGGTAATGAAGCAGAGCCTCAATGAAGTGTGCCACTAGACAATTGACGAATTTGAGTAAGAGAAAATAATGCCTAAAAGAACTGACATAAAATCCATCCTCGTCATCGGTGCAGGGCCCATTGTGATCGGGCAGGCGTGTGAATTTGATTATTCGGGGACGCAGGCGGTGAAGGCGCTCAAGGAAGAGGGCTATCGCATCGTTTTGGTAAACTCCAACCCCGCGACGATCATGACCGATCCGGAGCTGGCGGACGCGACCTATGTCGAACCGATCACGCCGGAAATCGTTGCGCGCATCATCGAAAAAGAGCGCCCGGATGCGGTGCTGCCGACGATGGGCGGGCAGACCGCGCTCAATACCGCGCTTGCGCTCGCGCAGGATGGCACGCTGGAAAAATATGGCGTCGAAATGATCGGCGCGGATGCCGAAGCTATCGATAAGGCCGAGGACCGCCAAAAGTTCAAGGTGGCGATGGACAAGATTGGCCTTGAAAGCGCGCGCTCGGCGATTGCGCATAGCGAGGCGGAAGCCTTGGAAGGCCTTGAGAAAGTAGGCCTTCCCGCAATCATCCGTCCGTCCTTCACACTGGGCGGCACCGGCGGCGGCGTTGCTTATAATCGCGAAGAATTTCTCGATATTGTACGTAAAGGCCTCGACGCATCGCCAACCACCGAAGTGCTGATCGAAGAATCGCTGTTGGGCTGGAAAGAATATGAGATGGAGGTGGTCCGCGACCGTGCGGATAATTGCATCATCATCTGTTCGATTGAAAATGTCGATCCGATGGGCGTGCATACCGGCGACAGCATCACCGTCGCGCCTGCGCTCACGCTGACCGACAAAGAATATCAGATTATGCGTAATGCCTCGATTGCGGTGCTGCGCGAAATTGGCGTGGAGACTGGCGGGTCGAACGTGCAATTTGCGGTGAACCCCAAAAATGGCCGCTTGGTTGTGATCGAGATGAACCCGCGTGTGTCGCGTTCTTCGGCATTGGCCTCCAAAGCAACGGGCTTCCCGATTGCCAAGGTGGCAGCGAAGCTGGCGGTCGGCTATACGCTCGATGAAATTACCAACGATATTACCGGCGCCACGCCGGCCTCTTTCGAGCCGACGATTGACTATGTCGTCACCAAAATCCCGCGCTTCGCCTTTGAAAAATTCAAAGGGTCGGAGCCGGTCCTGTCGACTGCGATGAAATCGGTCGGCGAGGTGATGGCGATTGGCCGCAACATCCATGAGTCCATGCAAAAAGCGTTGCGCGGCCTCGAAACGGGTCTTGCCGGGTTCAACGATGTTCCGCACCTTAAAGGCGCGCCCAAGGATGATATTTACGCGGCGCTCTCCAAGGCAACGCCCGACCGCTTGCTCTATGTCGCCCAAGCGATGCGCGAGGGCTTCACTAATGCGGAAATCCACGCGGTCACCCATTATGATATGTGGTTCCTCGACCGCATCGCCGAAATTGTGGCGGCTGAAAATGAAGTGCGCGCCAATGGCTTGCCGCAGGATGCCGACGGGATGCGCCGATTGAAAGCGATGGGTTTTTCCGACCGGCGCTTGGCGTGGATGGCGCTGGAAAGCGCGAACCTGCGCCCCGGCACCGAGCGTGTCCATGCGCGCGGCTCCGGCCTTATCCATGAAGCGATCAAGGCAATGACCGGCGGCGTCACCGAAGATGAAGTCCGCGCGTTGCGCCACAAGCTTGGCGTGCGTCCGGTTTTCAAGCGCATCGACACCTGCGCGGCGGAATTTGAAGCCAAAACGCCCTATATGTACTCGACCTATGAAGCGCCGAGCTTCGGTGTGGCTGAAGATGAAGCGCAGCCGTCCGATCGCAAGAAAATTGTGATCTTGGGCGGCGGTCCCAACCGTATCGGGCAGGGGATCGAGTTTGACTATTGCTGCTGCCATGCCTGTTTCGCGCTGAGCGATGCCGGGTTTGAAACCATCATGGTCAATTGCAACCCGGAAACGGTGTCGACCGACTATGACACGTCCGACCGCCTTTATTTCGAGCCGCTGACCGCAGAAGATGTTCTCGAAATTTTGGCTGTCGAGCAGCAATCGGGGACGCTGGTGGGTGTGATTGTGCAATTTGGCGGGCAAACCCCGCTCAAGCTTGCGCAAGCTTTGGAGGATGCGGGCATCCCGATCCTCGGCACCTCGCCCGACGCGATTGACTTGGCGGAGGACCGCGAACGCTTCGCGGCGCTGGTCAACAAACTCGGGCTTCTCCAGCCCAAAAACGGCATTGCAAGGAGCCGCGAGGAAGCTATCGCGGCGGCCAACCGCATCGGCTATCCGGTGCTGATGCGCCCCTCTTATGTGCTGGGCGGTCGTGCGATGGAAATCGTCGATGGCGAAGCGCAACTGGAAGATTATATCCAGACCGCGGTGCAAGTGTCGGGCGACAGTCCGGTGCTCATAGACCAATATCTGCGCGATGCTATCGAGGTTGACGTCGATGCTTTGTGCGACGGCGATCAGGTGGTGGTTGCAGGCGTGCTCCAGCATATCGAGGAAGCGGGCGTCCATTCGGGCGATAGCGCTTGCTCGATCCCGCCTTACAGCCTGCCTGCCGAGATTATCGCCGAAATCGAGCGGCAAACCGAATTGCTCGCGCGTGGCCTCAATGTGCGCGGCCTGATGAATGTGCAGTTCGCGGTCAAGGACGGGCTAGTCTATCTTATCGAAGTCAACCCGCGCGCCTCGCGCACCGTGCCGTTCGTCGCCAAAGCGGTCGGCTCGCCCGTCGCCAAAATCGCCAGCCGCGTGATGGCGGGCGAAAAGCTGGCGAACCTGCCCAGCATCAACCGCGACATCGACTATATCGCTGTCAAGGAAGCGGTCTTCCCGTTTGCCCGTTTTCCCGGCGTCGACCCTGTGCTGTCGCCGGAAATGAAATCGACCGGTGAAGTCATGGGCATTGATGATGATTTCCCCACCGCCTTTGCCAAATCGCAATTGGGGGCAGGGGCGCCGCTCCCCGACAATGGCACGGTGTTCATCTCCGTGAAGGATGGCGACAAGGCGCATATCCTCCCCGCTGCACAGAAATTGCAGGAATTGGGCTGGGATATTATCGCGACCACAGGGACGGCGGCCTATCTCGCTTCATGCGGGCTTAAGGTCGAAACCGTCAACAAGGTTGCGCAAGGCCGTCCGCATATTGTCGACCGCATCATTGATGGCGGGGTGCAGATGATTTTCAACACGACCGAAGGCTGGCAATCCTTGAAGGATTCGCAATCCATCCGTCAGGCGGCCCTTTCGGCAAAGGTTGCGATCTTCACGACCGCGCCTGCTGCCGTTGCCGCAGCGCACGCGATTGAAGCGACAAGAGGGCAAATACTTGAAGTTCGCTCGCTTCAGTCTTATTATTCAACTTCGCACGGCTAGCTCCCCCACATTCAGGACAGCTCGCGATAGGGCAGCTCCGCGTCATCATGGCGATGATCGGGGCACCCCAAAATATTGATTTGAAAAGGGATAATGGCATGGCATCCGTCGAAAAAATGCCGATGTTGCAAGAGGGTTTTGAAAAGCTTCAGGAGCAACTCAAAAGTTTGAAGGCCGAGCGCCCCGAGATTATCGACGCGATCGAAGAAGCGCGCGCGCACGGGGACTTGTCCGAAAATGCGGAATATCATGCGGCCAAGGAACGGCAGGGACAGGTCGAAGCGTCGATTGCCGACCTTGAAGACAAGCTGAGCCGTGCGCAGATCATTGATCCGGCGGCGCTTTCGGGCGACAAAATCGTATTTGGCGCGACCGTCACTTTGCTCGACGAAGATGACAAGCCGGTGCGTTACCAGATTGTCGGTCAGGCCGAAGCGGATGCGAAAGAGGGTAAAATCTCGTATAACTCGCCGCTCGGCCGCGCGCTCATCGGGCGCAAGGTCGATGACGAGGTGGAAGTCACCGTTCCGTCGGGCGACAAATTCTACCTTGTGTCGAACATCGAATTTATCTGACCTTTCATGCAGTCCAATCCCGCACTGAAACGCGCGTGGGGCCAGTTTCCGGCAACCCACGGCGTTGCGGTTTTGACGATTGCAATCTCGCTCGGCGCGATGGTCTGGCCAGGGCTGGGTGTCGCGGCGAGTGAAGGCGGGTTTGTTCCCGCCGCTTTGGATAGTGCAAGCGGTATTACGCAAGCCGTGCCCGCGTGGCTGACGCCGCTTAGCTCGGCCTTTTTGCACAGCGGTTTCCTGCATCTTGCGTTCAACCTTATCATGCTCGTTTATTGCGGGCGACAGGTGGAAGCGGCGCTTGGGAGCCGTTTATGGCTGCTCCTTTATGGTCTTGGCATTTATGCCGCCGCCGCCGCGCAATGGATCGCCGATCCGGCTGGCACCATTCCGATGATCGGCGCGAGCGGGGCTATTTCGGCAATAGTCGGGGCCTATGCTGCGATGTTCAACCAGCAGCAAGTATCTGCGGTCGGGCCGTTATCAAGCTATTGGGTGCGGATTTTATGGCTCGCCGCCGCGTGGATCGGCCTGCAACTGCTTATCGGTCTGGCATCGGGCGGTGATATGGGCGGGAGCAGCATTGCGATCTGGGCGCATATTGGCGGTTTTGTGATCGGACTGTTGCTCGCACGGCCCTTGCTCAAGCATCGCTATCGGGCGCGCTAACCGCCACTTTCTTATATTTTCACGCAGTCCTCCTCCCGCAAGCGGAAGGGGGAATGGCATCGCGCTTAGGCCGCGCCGCCTTCGGGCAGATTGGGTTCGAGCAAGCGGTGAAGATGGACCACCACATATTTCATTTCGGCATCATCGACGGTGCGTTGCGCAGCCCCACGCCAAGCTTTTTCAGCCGAGGCCATATCGGGATAAATGCCGACCACGTCGATATTGTTGAGGTCGGTAAATTCAAGGCCTTGCGGATCTTTGACGCGGCCACCGAAAACAAGATGCAATTTGCTCATAAACTCGCTCGCAATAAGAGGAAAAGGGAGCGGATCATCGCTCTCCTGCTGTGCGACAGGCCGCTAGCATCAAAGCCCGCAAACCGCAACGGCAAAGCCTTGGCGGGGTATGGTAACACCCTGTTCCTGTGTCGGGAGCCGGTAGGGCGGAAGAATATTGGTTCGCGTGAAGGCGCGGAGGCGCGAAGATCGGGAAAGGGTTCACGCAGAGGCGCAGAGGCAAGGAGGCCGCAGAGGATCTAAAGTGCCGAAGGCGAGTATCCTTTCTCGACCCATATTATAAATCTTCGCGCCTCCGCGCCTTCGCGTGAATCTTATGAAGCCTTCCATCGCACCACAAGCTTTCTATTGTCAGGCGCTGCGTAAAACAAACGACGCACTCGCCACGAAAAAAGAGCGGCTTGCCATCAGGCAAACCGCTCCTTTCTATTTCGCTATAAGCCCACGCTATCGGCGGCCTTTATTTTGCCTTACGCATCGCGGTCGCGGCGGTTTCCTTTGGGGATCAGGAAGGCCGCAATGGCACCGACTGCAAATGCGCCGACCACAGCCGCCAGCGGCTTGTCGTTAATCTGTTCGACGGTTTTGTCGGCAAGCTTACCGGCTTCGACCTTGGTGACGCCATAAGCATGGGTCGCCTTGTCCTTACCGACGCGATAGGCTTCTTCGGCCTTTTCCTTGCCCACAACATAAGCTTCGCCCGCTTTTTCGCGGCCCTGTTCAAACAGGCGTTCGGAGGTGTTGCGCGCATTGCCATAGGTGCTGGCGACACGGGCGCGGGCAGCTTCGGCGGTTTCGCGCGCGCTGGACGAAGCCGTATCGAGCGCGTCAGCGGCCCGTTCGCGCAGGCGGTCAAAATTTTCGGTTACTTTATTGGCCATGACAATCTTCCTCTTGATCATATTTTTATCGGGCAAAGCGGTAATCCACCCGTTTTCATTTGAAGCGACCTTTATGCCTTTGGCGTCCAATCCGCCGGGGCAACCCAGTCGCGCATCTTTTCCAGCATCGCGCCGAGGCGGTCGAGCGCATCGGGGCTGCGCTGTTCAATTTCGCGCGACAAAGGCTTGCGATACCAGAACGCCAATGTCCCCAAAAAGGATGCACCAAAGACGACAGGATGCTCTTTTACCGTGGCAATCGTCACATCTTTGGCATCTTCGACATAATGGTTGATCGCGTCGGTCGCGTCCTGCTTGAGCCGCGCAGGGCGCACGCGGTTGGTCGTTTCGGCCAGTTGCTGGCGGAAATTGGCGCGCGCTATCTGCGCTTCCTGCTTGGCGATCTCAAAGGCGCGGTCGGCGCGGCGATTACCCATCAATACGCTCCCAGATCGCGCCGGTAATACGGTCAAACTGGCGCTTGCCGAACCAGGCGGTAATGCCGGTGAGAAGCGCAAGCGCGCTCACGACTATAGCTACGGCTTGTGTGTGGGTGAGGAAATCGGCGAGAATGAATATCGCGCCAAAGCCGATGGCGAGCAAGGTGACAAGCCCGGCGGCGGCACTGATCGACACAAAGACCGCAGCTTTTTTGGCGGCAGACGCGATCACATCGGCGCGCGCTTTCAGCAATGCAATTTCGGCTTCATAAGCCGCGCGGCCCGTATCAATCAGGCTTTCGATATTATTGCTGATATCTTCAACGATGGTCGCCGGATCGGTGGGGTCCGCCGGTTCGAGCGGAGCTTCGTGCATCGCGTCCAAAGCCGCTTGGTCTGCGTCATGCGGCGCGTCGCCCGATTGCTGGTAAGGCGCATCGGCAAAGCCGAACGCAACATCTTCGGCGCGGGTTTCATTATGATGGGGGGGAACCACACGGTTCTGTTGGCGCGGAGGCGCATAGCCGTGCCGCACATCATCAAATTCCGTATCGGTTCCCGTCCCGTAATTCATCCCTATCGCCTGTTCAAAGCCCGTTGCCGGCTATCATGATGGCCGGTGTGGCCGGAACATTGCGGTCCAAGGACACGCTGTTCAAAATAAGCTGTTCAAAATGTAGGGCCCGGTCAGCCGGCGCCCTGCATTTGCTTAGGCATCATCATTAGACGACTTGAACATGCGCGCAAGGACAAAGCCCACCACGGCGGCTGCACCAATCGCAACTGCCGGACTTTTCTTGACGAAATCGCGCGTGTTGTTGACGAGTTGGTCGACATCCTGCTGGTCAAGCGTCGAAGCCATGCCCGATACGGTCTTGGCCGCCGAACGTGCGAAATCGCCATATTGGGTGCCGAGTTTTTCATCGACCTGGGGCGCTGCATCTTCGATCATCTGGGCAAGGCTGCCCATTGCGCCTGCGGTTTTGGTCTTGCCTTCCGTGGCAAGTTCCTTGGCGCGGACCGAAGCCTGATCGGTATATTTGCTGGCTTCGTCCTTCCACTGGTTCGCTTTGGCCTTGGCGTCGGTGGTCATATCCGAAAGTGACATTTTGAAACCCTTCGCAGTGTTGGTGGTGGTATTTTTGGGAGCCGCCTTTTTAGTTGCGGGTTTTTTCGCCGCAGGCTTTTTCGGCGCGGCCTTGCTGCTCGCAACGGCCTTCCTGGCCGCAGGCTTTTTGGCAGGCGCCTTTTGCGCAGCCGATTTGGCTGCGGGCTTTTTGGGCGCAGCCTTGGTCGTTTTTGTTGGTTCTACAGCCATGAACTTACCCCTTTTCTAAATAAGGCGGGAACATCGACAAGAGCGTCACAAAAGGAGCGTTGCCGCTTGCGATGGATAACATATGGGGGCGCTATCGGTTCCCGACAAGCTGTGTTGCAATGGTGGGACAGCAAAATTTTGTAATGCGTAAAAAATAGGGGCAAAAAGCGGTGGGCAAGAAAAGCTTCCCGCAATTGCTTCCACAGTTGTTCCCCATAGCTGCCCCACAGTTGCCCCCACGGTTGCCATGCGCGTGTGCGCTCGCTAAGGGCGGCGGCATTAGTTTTCCGACCCTTTCCATCTGCCGTTTTCCGGCCTGCTCAAGAGGATAAGCCCATGACCGCGATCATCGACATTCACGCCCGCCAGATTATGGACAGCCGCGGTAATCCGACCGTTGAAGTTGATGTGATGCTGGAAGATGGCAGCTTTGGCCGCGCAGCAGTGCCTTCGGGCGCTTCGACTGGCGCGCATGAAGCGGTCGAACTGCGCGATGGCGACAAAAATCTTTATATGGGCAAGGGCGTCAGCAAGGCGATTGACGGGGTTAATGGCGAGCTTGCCGAATTGCTGATTGGCCTTGATGCCGAAGACCAGCGTGAAATTGATCTTGCGATGATTGAAGCCGATGCCACGCCCAACAAGGGCCGCATCGGCGCGAACGCAATTTTGGGCGTGAGCCTTGCCACCGCAAAAGCTGCTGCCGATGCGCGGGGCTTGCCGCTCTACCGCTATGTCGGCGGGGTAGCCGCGCACGTGCTGCCCGTTCCGATGATGAATATCATCAATGGCGGTGAACATGCCGATAACCCCATCGACTTTCAGGAATTCATGATCATGCCGGTGGGGGCGGACAGCCTTGCCGAAGCGGTGCGTTGGGGTTCGGAAATTTTCCATACGTTGAAAAAGGGCCTGCACGATAAAGGTCTTGCGACCGCTGTAGGCGATGAAGGCGGCTTTGCGCCTAACCTTGCCTCGACCCGCGACGCGCTCGATTTTGTCATGGCCTCAATTGAAAAAGCAGGTTTCAAGGCAGGCAGCGAAGTCGTCCTCGCACTTGATTGCGCTGCGACCGAATTTTTCAAAAACGGCAAATATGAAATTTCGGGCGAAGGCCTGTCGCTTTCGCCGGTAGAAATGGCCGATTATCTGGCGGCGCTGTGCAAGGATTATCCGATCAAGTCGATTGAGGACGGCATGAGCGAAGATGATTTTGAAGGCTGGAAGGCACTCACCGACAAGATTGGCGACAAGGTGCAACTGGTCGGCGATGATCTGTTCGTCACCAACCCCGCGCGCCTTTCGGACGGCATCCAGCGCGGCCTTGCCAATTCGCTGCTCGTCAAGGTGAACCAGATCGGCACGCTCACCGAAACGCTGGAAGCGGTCAGCATGGCGCAATGTTCGCGCTACACCGCCGTTATGTCGCACCGTTCGGGCGAAACCGAAGATGCGACGATTGCGGACTTGGCGGTTGCGACCAATTGCGGCCAGATCAAAACCGGCAGTCTTGCGCGCTCGGACCGGCTTGCAAAATATAACCAGCTTATCCGTATCGAAGAAGAATTAGGTTCGATGGGCCGTTATGCAGGCGCCGGAATTTTCCGCGCCTGACAAGCGAATTGAGAAGCAATGCGGGGCCGGTGATTTTACGCGAAATTACCGGCCCCGCCGTAGCGTGCTTCAACTAAACGCATTTTTTCACGGCTTTGCGTAAAATTGGCTTGCATCCGTGAGTCGCTTATGATTCAAACAGATTCCATGACGAGCGGCGCAAAATTGAAAAAAGCGATGGCGATGGCATGGGGCCCGACCTTGGCGGTGCTGTTCGTGCTGGCGATGATCGGCTATGCTGTATTCGGTCCAACGGGCCTTTATGCATGGGGTGATTATACCCAATCGCTCGAAGTCAAAAAGGCCGAACTCGCCAAGCTCAAAAAGCGCGAAGGCATTTTGCAGAACCGCGTGACCTTGCTCGATCCCAACCATGTGGACCCTGACCTTGCCGATGAATTTGTCCGCAAGGATTTGAACGTGGTGCGCGCGGACGAGGTGGTGATCCCACTCAAATAACGGGACGGCAGGCTACGCATCGCATAGGCGTATCTGCTCATGCTTTTTGTTGCGCATATCTTTCGGGCGGCCTTCCTATTGCAGTCCGATTGCAGTTGCAATTTTTGCAATCGTTAATTTCGGGAAAATGAAAAAACCGCTACGTTTCCGCCGACGTAACATTGCATTGCGCGCACATTCGGTCCTATAGCAAACAGAACAGTAATTGCCGAACAGGAGTGGATCTTGGCGAAAACCCCTGCACGACGCACCCCCAAGGCAGCCGCGAAACCGGCTGCGAAAACGCCCGCAAAAGCGGCGGCGGTGCCTTCGATTTCCAACCGGGAACGTCCCGAAGAACCGCAACCTTATGATGCGTCCAAGGAAGAGATGCTTGCCTTTTACAAGGAAATGCTCCTCATCCGCCGCTTTGAAGAAAAAGCGGGCCAGCTTTACGGCCTCGGTCTGATTGGCGGTTTCTGCCACCTTTATATCGGGCAGGAAGCGGTCGCGGTCGGCCTCCAGTCGGCGCTCGATTCCGACAAGGATAGCGTCATCACCGGCTATCGCGACCATGGCCATATGCTTGCTTACGGCATCGACCCCAATGTCATCATGGCCGAACTGACCGGACGTGGCGCAGGGATTTCCAAGGGCAAGGGCGGCTCGATGCATATGTTCAGCGTCGAGCATAAATTTTACGGCGGTCACGGCATTGTCGGCGCACAAGTCTCGCTCGGAACCGGCCTCGCTTTCGCGCATAAATATCGCGACGATGGCGGCGTGTGCATGGCTTATTTCGGTGACGGCGCGGCAAACCAGGGCCAGGTCTATGAAAGCTTCAACATGGCCGAGCTGTGGAAGCTGCCGATGATCTATGTCATCGAAAATAACCAATATGCGATGGGCACCAGCGTCAACCGCGCATCCGCCGAGGACCAGCTTTACCGGCGCGGGGAAAGCTTCCGTATTCCGGGGCTTCAGGTCGATGGCATGGATGTGCTTGCTGTGCGCGGGGCGGCCGAAGAGGCGCTCGCCTGGGTGCGCGCGGGCAAGGGACCGATTTTGCTCGAACTCAAAACCTACCGTTATCGCGGTCACTCCATGTCGGACCCGGCCAAATATCGCTCGCGCGACGAAGTGCAGGCGGTGCGCGATAAATCCGATCCGATCGAGGGCCTCAAGAAATTGCTCGAAAAAGCAGGCGTCAAGGAAGAGGAGCTCAAGACGATCGACAAGGAAATCCGCCAGATTGTCAATGCTTCTGCCGATTTTGCCGAAACATCACCGGAGCCTGATCCTTCCGAACTTTATACCGACGTCTTGGTGGAGACCTATTAATGGCGATTGAATTGAAGATGCCCGCGCTTTCCCCGACGATGGAGGAAGGCACGCTCGCCAAATGGCTCGTCAAGGAAGGCGATGCCGTCAAGTCCGGCGATATATTGGCCGAAATCGAAACCGACAAGGCGACGATGGAATTTGAAGCGGTGGATGAAGGCACGGTGGCACAAATTCTTGTGCCTGCCGGAACCGATAATGTGAAGGTCGGCACGGTCATTGCGATGATTGCAGGCGAGGGCGAAGATGCGTCTGCGCCAGCGGCTGCGCCTGCCGCTGCCCCGCAAAGCGCGACTGACGATAAGGCGGAAGCCGAAGCAGCCTCGGCTGCGCAGGAAAAAACGGTCGATGCAGAAACGCCGGTTCTGCCCAACGCGACCCCGCGCGCCGATGTGCGCGACCCCGACATTCCGGCAGGCACCGAAATGGTCAAAGTCACGGTGCGCGAAGCCTTGCGCGATGCGATGGCCGAAGAAATGCGCAAGGATGACCGCATCTTTGTGATGGGCGAAGAGGTCGCCGAATATCAGGGCGCTTATAAGGTCACACAAGGCCTGCTCGAAGAATTCGGCGCCAAGCGGGTGATTGATACGCCGATCACCGAATATGGCTTTGCGGGCGTTGGCACGGGCGCTGCGATGGGCGGGCTGAAACCGATCATCGAGTTTATGACGTTCAACTTCGCGATGCAGGCGATTGACCATATCATCAACTCGGCGGCCAAGACCAACTATATGTCGGGCGGCCAGATGCGCTGCCCCATCGTGTTCCGCGGGCCCAATGGCGCAGCGAGCCGTGTCGGCGCGCAACATAGCCAGAATTACGGTCCCTGGTATGCCAATGTCCCCGGCCTTATCGTCATCGCGCCTTATGACGCTGCCGACGCCAAGGGCTTGCTGAAAGCGGCCATCCGCAGCGAAGATCCGGTTGTGTTCCTTGAAAATGAACTCCTCTATGGCCGCAGCTTCGACATTCCCGATATAGATGATTATGTCCTCCCCATCGGCAAGGCGCGGATCATGCGTGAAGGCGCGGATGTCACCATGGTGAGCTACTCGATCGGCGTCGGTATCGCTCTGGAAGCGGCGGAAACGCTGGCAGGCGAGGGGATTGATGCCGAAGTCATCGACCTACGCACCTTGCGTCCGCTCGACCGCGAAACGGTGCTGGCAAGCCTTGCCAAGACCAACCGCATGGTCGTTGTCGAAGAAGGCTGGCCGACCTGTTCTATTGCATCGGAAATCATGGCGATTGCGATGGAGGACGGGTTCGACAATCTCGACGCGCCGGTCCTGCGCGTGTGCGACGAAGATGTGCCGCTGCCTTATGCCGCCAATCTTGAAAAGCTCGCCATCGTCGATGCGCCGCGCGTCGTCGCTGCGGTCAAGAAGGTGTGTTATAAGGATTAAGCGCTAATAGCTGCTAACCCATCATAGTTGCGGGCCTTGCATTCCAAGGCCCGCAATTTTTTTTGGGGGGGTATCGGGCGATCAACTGCAGCTTTTAATTTTGGATGCCGGCACGGCGGGAGCGGGATTGCTTACCCCTTTCGACAAATCGCGTGTATCGCGAACGTAAAAAGCGGCATTTTTCACCATGCGGATGGGGCCAAAGCCGCTGAACCACATTGGCTGATAGTCATAGGCCATTTCAACATACATAATGGCTTCATCGGGTTCGACCGTCACTCTGGCGTCCGCGGGTCCCATGCCTGCATAGGAGGTGCCGGTCTTGCCGTCATCGACGCGCCCGTAAACCGGTGTGTAACCAAGGTCGCCATAGCAACGCTGCCACCGCACCCACTGACCATTCGATGCATTGGTTTCAAGGCTCGACAGGATCGCGCGGCCATGTTGTTTGAAGCGGATGGTCTGGCCGGTGGTTTCAACCGCATAAAACACGTCATTAATGTCGGCTTCTCGGATCGTGATTGCGCCGCCGACATTGGCTTTCACGCGCGAGGCATTATCCGACAAGGCGATGGCCATCTGGCTAAGACGTGTATTGACCATTGCGATATTGACGAGTTCAACGCCGCCCAAGCCCAATATGAGCAAAATCGGCAGCATATACGCAAATTCGATGAGGGCGACCGCCTCTTCTGATACGCGCAATTTTTGGAACAGGCTTACGGACATACAAGCGGGGCCTTTTCCTGATCGGCATAAGGCTGGTTACGCAGCAAAGTGCTGGCTTCCATTTTATACTGGCTGCTGTTTTTGCCGAGGAGTTTCCAGAGCGGGTAAGGCGAGTCATAGGTTAAGGTCGCGGTGAGCTTCACAACGTCATTGCCGCTACCGATACCCGAACTCGCCGCTTTATTGTCGCGTATCTTATTATTGTTGAGATCGTAGAAACAGTCTTTGGACGCATCATAAACGCCATTTTGCGAATCCATCGCGTCGATAAAATCCTCCGGCGCGCCGTCAAAGTCGGTAAATTGGTCGGCGTTGGTGCGTGCGAAGCTGATCTGTGCCTGATTATTGGCTCCATTGACCCGATTACGGACCAGTTGCTCGATAGAAGACTGGTTATCCGATGCGGATTGCAAAGAGGTGGAGCGCCCCGCATCCATAACAGCCGCTTCGAAGATGGATTTGGTATAGATCGCATAACCAATATCGAAAATACCCACCAACATCGTCAAAAACGGCATCATGATGAGCGCGAATTCAACAGCATAAGCCCCGTCCTCATTTTTGCGCAGGGCGGACAATATCGGGAGGCGGAGCGTCATTGCACGATCCTGAGGTCGGCAATGCGGCTCGCAATATCCTGAAAAGCTCTGGTCAATTCCGTATTATTGGTAGCGCTAAAGGTTTTACCGGGGCTGGCGCAAGCCGTCATTTGGGTCGACATGGTCGTGCCGAACGCAATCACCCATACCGTAATACCCCGCGCTTTTGCGGCATTGCAGGCGGCGACATAACGTTTGTTGTGATAATTTGTGAGGGTCGACGATGACACGTCACTGATGCCGCTCACCCTCTTGTCCTCCTGTTCAAAGCCATAGGCAGTGTAGGAGTCTGCGTTAGGGCTCATTTTCCCATCGCTCATAAAGATGATGTGCCGGGAAACCTGATCTTTTTGATCGTCACCAAAAACCCCGCCATGTGCGAGCATACGCACACCCCAGAGCATCCCGACATCATGATAGGTGCCCCCTACCGGCAAAAAACCCTCTGCTGCTGACAGATAATTATTCACTTCTTGGGCCGACATTTTGGCCAGTCTGCGCATGACTTTGGGACAAGCATCGGAGGATTGGGTGGGGTGATATGCGTCCGAGCTATAGATGACATCCCCCCATGCGGGTTTCCATGCCGCGCCTGAAGGCCGGTTAAAAAAGTCAAAATCTCGCGCACCGCTGGGAATAGAGGAAAAGTCCGAACCGGCCACCGTGTCTGCCTCTTCGACACATCCGTTCCAGCGTGATAAATAGCTGTTATTGCTTGCGCTCAGGCCCACCACCTTACCATCGCGCACAGCGTTACCAAGCTGGGCAAGGTTGAGTTCTGTCGTATTTCCATAATTCCAGTCATTAGCGAGAATATAGTTGGAAGAACCGATATTTCCTTTGAACAGATAATCGCCATCACCCCTATATTTGTCGGTGTCTATCGGGAACGAGCCATACACCCATCCCGTAAATTGATATCCGTTGGAGTAAGAGATACGCTGTTTTTTACGCGTGCAATAGCCATTCCGGGAAGAATAGCTTACAAAGATGTAACGATAATCGACGCCGCCGGAGCGCTCGATTTGACCATAGTTGGTAGCCCAGCTTTCGCAGCTGCTCTGCCGGTTTTGATAGCTGTTCTCTGTGGAAATGTCGGTAAAGTCGGTCGGTATCGCCATATATGTGAAACGCGCCCGACGTGTGCGGTAGCTATGTTGCGTTTTGACAAAGCTGGAGGGCAATTCGAGACTGTGGCTGGCACTGTCCAGATCAAATGCGCGAACCTTGGACGAATAGGGTATGAACGCATACCGTATTTCGGTGTTCTGCCCCGCAGCATTGGACACACTGGTATTGAAATCCGCAACAGCCGTGCGCAACGCTTGGATTTTGGAGCCGGATTTTTCGATCTGCGATTGGGTTAAATTGTTCCAGTTGCCTGCACAAGATTCAGAGTCCGACGCTGTGCAGGACATGGACCCTGTCACGTCCAAAACGAACGCCACGTCAATATCGGTGATATTGAGTTCGGATTCACAATTGGCCGAAAGATTGAAATCGGACGCGCCGAAAGCGCTGAAAATCAGCGGTGGTAATTTGGTAGTTGCGGTGCCTACCACATTTTTTCTGTCATTGGCGCTGGCCGTAAAGACGGTGTCTTGCGATCCATAATCATTGGCACGGAAGTTCGCGTTGAACATGGCCTTAGCCTTGCCTTCCGCATGGCTATCCCATTCGTCATTGGCCATCGCACGACGTCCGGCAAGTGCGCCAGCGTCGCACGCTGCTTGCAGGCGGGTTTTGACCATATAGGCGCGGCTCAGATCGACGCCGCTGCCGACAAGGAAAATCATCGGGAACAGGGCGGCTGTGGTCAGCCACATCACATTGCCGTCCTGATTGTTCAGCAGCGCGCGGAGCCGGTTCATCCGGCCGGTCGATTGTGTCATTGCCCTAATTGCCCCTTGCTGCAACCACCCTTCGGGCGGGTGCAGATGATTTCGCCATGCCATTCGCTTTCGCAAATGTTTCACGATAAAGGCTATCTTAGCGGATTCAGGGTTCACCGCTCGCTAAACAACATGGTTAATCAAAGGTTAAAATGACGGAACGGCTGGCGGTTATGCAGGGCGAAAATACAGACGGGCAAGGGAGCGAATTTGATGGCGCGTTACGCAATGCTCTGTCTGTCCTCCACCCGTTAATTTACATCATGATTCCAAAGGAGAAGCGCAATAGCGTTGCCGCGTTGTGGCGCTATGACGCCGCGCTCACCCAGGTGATGCAAAGCGTCAAGGAACCGTCTTTGCAGGTGATGCGCCTCATCTGGTGGCGCGACGCGATCACGCGCATGATCGACACCCGCGTCGCGCCCGCGCATCCGGTTTTGCAAGCCCTGAGTCGCCTTGATTCGGATGGCTTATTGCAACAAGCAGCGGCGCTTGCAGACCATTGGGCAGACTTTGTCGAGGCAGACCTGCTTGACGTGGCAGAGGTGGACGCTTTGGCGCAGGCGCGGGGGCGTATCCTATATGCCGGGACACACATCATTCTGGAGGGGCAGAGAGAGGCAGCACAACTGGAAAATGCGGGGCGCTATTGGGCGCTTGTCGATATTGCCAGCCATATGTCGGACGCGGCTTTACGCGAAAAATTATGGCGCTTGGCGCATGAGAATGAAGCGAAAGCGCAAGGCCTTCCCAAGCCGCTCGGTGCCCTGACACGGCTTTCGACCCTGCGCGCCCGCAATGGCGGTTTGCCCAAGCCTTTGGCTGAACAGGCAATGTTGTTGCGTTTTACTTTATTCGGGCGTTAAATCCCTTCTTCACAGGAGGGATGGGGATGAAAAGCTTTCTGGGTGGAGCCGTGGTGAGCCTGTTGCTCATGCTGGGCGGATGGTTGATCTGGCAAGGACGCACCGAAGCGCTCGCGGATCAGGCCAATAGCCAGTTGGTCGGCGAACCGGCACCTGAGCCATTGAGCCTGCCCGAAGGTGAAGCGGGATTGCGCGGAAAGGCCCCGCCGGGTCTGCCTTCACCGCCCGAAGCTGCGCCCAAAAGCCGCGAGGAAAAGCGGTTCAACCGCTATGACAAGGATCGTGACGAGGTCATCACCCGCATCGAATTGATGGCGAGCCGCAGCAAGGATTTCAAGAAACTGGATACAGACGGCAATAATCTGCTGAGTTTCGAAGAATGGGCGGTCAAAACGTCCGACAAATTTGCAGGCGCGGACGCCGACAAAAATGGCAAGCTAACCCGCGCCGAATTTGCGACCACCGCGCCCAAAAGGCGGCCACAAGCCGCGTGTCGCTGTTAGTGTTTAACCCAAGTCCTGCTGCGTCATCCAGCTTGCAAGATCAGCGCGCGCGCGAGCGGTGACGGCTTGCTTGCGCTGCTTCTTGTGGACCTTTTCATCTAGGGGTGCGAACAGGCCGAAATTGACATTCATCGGCTGATAGCTACTCGCATCCGCGCCGCCGGTAATATGGCCGAGCAGTGCGCCAAGCGCTGTGGTCGCAGGCGGCGGAGTAAGCGCGCGCCCGGCGATTTCGGCGGCGGCAAAGCGCCCGGCCATAAGACCCACCGCGCTTGATTCCACATAGCCTTCGCACCCCGTAATCTGACCGGCAAAGCGGATATGCGGCGCGGCGTGCAGTCTCAGGCTCGCATCAAGCAATTCCGGCGATTTGATAAATGTGTTGCGATGCAAGCCGCCCAATCGCGCAAATTCGGCCTTTTCCAGCCCTGGTATGGTGCGGAATAATTCCACCTGCGCGCCATGTTTGAGCTTGGTCTGGAACCCCACCATATTCCATAAAGTGCCAAGCTTATTATCCTGCCGTAATTGGACCACAGCATAAGGCCAGCGGCCTTTGGGATGTTCGGGCGTCGCCCAATGCGGATTGTCTAGGCCGACCGGCTTCATCGGGCCGAAGCGCAAGGTTTCCACCCCGCGCGATGCCATCACTTCGATTGGCATACAGCCTTCGAAATAAGGCGTATTTTCTTCCCATTCCTTGAATTCGGTTTTCTCGCCATCGATCAACCCTTGGTAGAAAGCGAGATATTGCTCCTTGTCCATCGGGCAGTTGATATAATCTTTGCCATCGCCTTCGGGGCCAACTTTGTCCCAGCGGCTCGCCATCCAGCAAATGTCCATGTCGATACTGTCGCGGTACACAATCGGCGCAATTGCGTCGAAAAAGGCGAGGCTGTCCTTGCCGGTGGCCGCACCGATTTGCCCCGCCAGCGACGGCGCGGTGAGGGGGCCGGTGGCGATGATGGTCAGCCCTTCGGACGGGAGCATATCCACCCGTTCGCGGACGATCTCGATATTGGCGTGGCTTTCCAAAGCCTCGGTGACATTGGCGGAGAAAATGTCGCGGTCGACCGCAAGCGCGCTGCCTGCGGGCACTTTGGCGGCATCGGCGGCGCGCATGATGAGTGAATTGAGGCTGCGCATTTCCTGATGCAACAGGCCGACCGCATTATTGTCGGCATCGTCCGAACGGAAACTGTTCGAGCAGACCAGCTCGGCAAGCCCGTCGGTTTGGTGGGCGGGCGTCATGTCGCCGCTGCCGCGCATTTCGCTGAGGCGCACCTTGACGCCGGACTGGGCGAGTTGCCACGCCGCTTCCGAACCGGCGAGGCCGCCCCCGATGATATGAACCTGATAATCGTGCATGACGCACGCCCTATGCGCGTGATAAGCATTTGGCAATCTATCGGGTGGAGAGAGCGCCGGTAGCAGCAGAAAAAAGGGGGCTTAGGGGCATGGAAAATCAGGGAAATATGGTGGTGGAGCGCCGGTCGGCCGTGATTCCGCAAAGCTGGATATTCTGGGCCGCGATTGGCGCGGGGATTTCCTATATGATTCCGGTTTTGTTGGAAGTGGACGGCGCGCTTTACGTTACGGTATGGAAGGGCTTGGGGGTAGGGCTGCTTGCGCTTTGGGCTGCGCGTAATGCGAGCGGCCGCAATGGCTGGCTGTTCGCCGCGGTTCTGGCGTTCGGTGCCTTGGGCGATGTGGTGCTGGAGACCGATCTCGTGACGGGCGGCATCGCCTTTGCCATAGGCCATATGCTCGCCATCTACTTCTACCTCAACAACGGGCGCGCGAGCCTGTCTGCAAGCCAGAAGCTGCTCGCGGTGGCCGTGGTGCTGGTCGCGCCGCTGATCGCCTGGGCGCTGCCCTATGACCGCTCTCTGGTATGGCAGCCGACGCTCTACACCTTGTTCGTCGCCGCAATGGCCGCAGCGGCATGGATCAGCCGCTTCCCGCGCTATCGCACCGGCCTTGGCGCGATGCTGTTCGTGGTGAGCGACCTGTTCATCTTCTCGCGCTTCGGCCCGCTCGAAGCCTCTTTTCTGCCGACCCTATTTGTCTGGCCGCTCTATTTTGGCGGGCAGGCATTGATTGCATGGGGTGTGGTCGACACGCTGACCGCAGAGGCCGGGCAAAGGGAGAATTATTAATTCAACGGCTTAGGTCGGGCAGAGGTTAAGCAACTAGCTTCGCACGAGCGGTTTAGTGCGCGCAAAGCTTGCAGAAACGACCCTGTGAGCCCCATATTGACGGCATGACCAAGCCGCATATCTTCACCATCGGCTATGAAAAAGCAGCGCAGGGCGATGTGATTGCCGCGCTCCATGATGCGGGCGTGACGCAGTTGGTCGATGTACGCGCGCGGCCCTTGTCGCGCCGCCCCGGCTTTTCCAAAAAGGCGCTGGCGGGCGCGCTGGAAGAGGAGGGGATTGCCTATATCGGCTTGCCCGCGCTCGGCACCCCGCCCGATGGCCGCGCCGCCGCACTCGACCACCGGCTTTCCGATCTTAAAAGCATTTACAGCGCGCAGCTTGATACGCCCGAAGCGATTGTTGCGGCAGAGCAGTTGAAGGAATTGGTGGCAGAAAAGCCCACCGCCTTGCTCTGCTACGAGCGTGACCCGACTTTCTGCCACCGAACCCAATTACGTGAGGCGGTGTTGAAGGATTATCCCTTCACCAATCTTTACCCCTGATCGTCGCCGCCTTCGCTGTCTGCGCTGTTCGAGTCTGCATTATCAGGTGCTTCCGTCGCCTCATCTGACGTCATAGCGTCATTTGCGGCTCCACCATTTTCCGTAATATCTTCGGCAGTTGCATCAACTTCTTCATCGCTTTCCTCAATCTTGGCCGCCGACACCACATGTTCATTATCGGCCACATTGAAGAGACGCACGCCCGCCGAATTACGGCCAATCACGCGCAAGCTGCCCAGACCCATGCGGATCATCTTGGCCTGATCGGTGACGAGCATAAGCTGGTCGGAGGTGAGGGCGGGAAAGCTTGCGACAACGGGGCCGTTGCGCGCGATATTGTCGATATTGGTAATCCCCTGACCGCCGCGACCGGTGCGGCGATATTCATAGGCCGAGCTGAGCTTGCCATAGCCATTGCCGCATACGGTGAGGATGAATTGTTCGCGCTCGGCCAGTTCGGCAAAGCGTTCCGCCGCCATAGCGGGCGCGCCTTCCTTTTCGGCCTTCCACGGGGCGTAGCGCAGATAATCTTCGCGCTCGTCCTGATTTTTCATGCCGCCGCGATGGAGGATCGAAAGCGAGATAACTTCGTCATCACCCTTCAACGAAATGCCGCGCACACCGGTCGAGGTGCGGCTCTGGAATTCGCGCACATCGGTCGCGCCAAAGCGGATTGCCTTGCCGTTGCGGGTTGCAAGCAATACATCATCGCCTTCGGTCAAAAGCTCGACGCCGACTAAATGATCGTCGCTACCTTCTTCAAATTTCATCGCAAATTTGCCGTTGGACGGAATATTCGCAAACGCATCCATGCTGTTGCGGCGGATATTGCCCTTGGCGGTGGCAAACACGACATGGAGCGCGCCCCATTCGGTCTCATCTTCGGGCAGCGGCAGGACGGTCGAGATAGTCTCGCCTTGCGCGAGCGGCAACAGGTTGATCATCGGGCGACCGCGTGTGGCGGGGCCACCTTCGGGCAAGCGCCACACTTTCATGCGATAGACTTTGCCGTGGGTCGAAAAGAACAAGACCGGCGTATGGGTCGAGGTCACGAATAATTCGGTAACGACATCCTCATCCTTGGTGTTCATGCCCGCCCGGCCCTTGCCGCCGCGACGCTGCGCACGGAAAGTGTCGAGCGTGGTGCGCTTGATATAGCCGTCCATGGTGACGGTCACGACCATATCTTCGCGTTCGATGAGGTCTTCATCGTCAATGCCGTCGGCGGCCGGTGCGATTTCGGAGCGGCGCGGCGTTGCGAATTCGTCGCGGATCGCGGTCAACTCTTCGCGCATCACCGCATAAAGCTTCACGCGGTCGGCAAGGATGCTCAACAATTCTTCAATATTGGCCGACAATTCTTTGAGTTCATTGCCGATTTCATCGCGGCCCAATGCGGTCAGGCGATGCAGGCGCAGTTCAAGGATGGCACGGACCTGGATTTCCGAAAGCTGGTAGCTGCTGCCTTCAACCTCTTCATCAATCGCTTCGACCAAGCGAATATAAGGTGCGATTTCGGCAATCGGCCATTCGCGGTCAAGCAGGGCCACACGCGCTTCGGCGGGCGAGGCCGAGCCGCGAATGATGCGGACCACTTCGTCAAGATTGGTGACGGCGACGACAAGACCGAGCAAAATATGCGCGCGGTCGCGGGCTTTATTGAGTTCGAATTTGGTCCGTCTTGTAATGACTTCTTCACGAAACTTCACAAAAGCTTCGATGATGTCGCGCAAGGTCAGAATTTCCGGGCGACCGCCGCGAATGGCAAGCATATTGGCCGGGAAGCTGGTCTGCGCGGGCGTGTGGCGCCACAATTGGTTCAGCACCACATCGGGGGTCGCATCGCGCTTCAGGTCGATGACGATGCGCACGCCTTCGCGGTTCGATTCGTCGCGAATGTCGGACACGCCTTCGATGCGCTTGTCCTTGGCCGCTTCGGCGATTTTTTCGACAAGGCCGGACTTGCCGACCTGATAGGGAATTTCGGTAAGGACAATCGAGCGGCGGTCGCCGCGGCCTTCCTCGACATCAAAACGGCTGCGCATCATGATCGAGCCTTTGCCCGTCGTGTAAGCGTTGCGCGCGCCGCCAAGGCCAAGGATTTGCGCGCCGGTGGGAAAATCGGGCGCGGGGATAATTTCGATCAGCTCTTCATTGGTGATGCCCCCATTTTCCATATAGGCAAGGCAGGCATTGATGACTTCACCGAGATTATGCGGCGGGATATTGGTCGCCATGCCGACCGCGATGCCGCCTGCACCATTGACCAGCAAATTGGGGAAGCGCGCGGGCATAACCTGCGGCTCTTCGCGGCTGCCGTCATAGTTTGGCTGGAAATCGACCGTGTCCTGATCGAGATCTTGCAGCAAGGTCATCGCCGCTTTGGACATACGCGCTTCCGTATAGCGCATCGCCGCTGGCGGATCGGGGTCCATCGAGCCGAAATTGCCCTGACCGTCCATCAGCATGACGCGCATCGACCAGTCTTGCGCAAGGCGCGCCATCGCGTCGTAAATCGCGCTATCGCCATGCGGGTGATAGTTACCCATCACGTCACCGACGATCTTCGATGATTTACGGTAAGGGCGGCCGGGAACGAATCCGCCTTCCTTACAGGCGAACAAAATGCGGCGGTGAACCGGTTTCAAACCGTCGCGCACATCAGGGAGCGCGCGGGCCACAATCACCGACATCGCATAGTCGAGATAAGATGTTTTCATCTCGTCAACGATGTTGATCGGGCGGATATCGTCTATGTGCGGAATTTCGGGCGTTTCGGTGGTCAAAATCGGCTCTTTTTTGCTGTTTTTATCGCTAGCTCCGCTCTAGCCGAGCCGTCATCCGATTGCCAGTAAAACGCGCCTGTAATGCTGATTTTTACACTTTTTATGACAGGTGTTGCGAAGGGGCCGGAGAAGGGGCGCGCCCAAGCCTTTGTCCGGCCGCGGATAGCTGTCGGAATAGCGGGCATATTATGCGGCGAATAGAGCGGCTTATTTGCGTTTGGGCGGCGGCGCGGTGCGGGTGAACAGCCAATGGTCGCCTTGGCTTTCTTGCGCGTCAAAGGCGTAACCGTCGCAGTCAAAACCCTTTAACGCTTCGGGGTCGGTGAAGCGATGCTCGCACAGATAGCGTGCCATCATGCCGCGCGCGCGTTTTGCGGCGAAACTGTTGAAGCGCAACCCTTTGGGGCCATGTTCGCGGAAATCTATGGTGATGACGCGGGTGGCGGGGGAAAGTTTCGGCCCCAAAGCTTGCCAATATTCCTGGCTAGCGAGGTTGATGAGGACGCTGTCGCCGGACGCCGCCATCTCCGCTTCGATCGCGCGCGCGATAAGATCATCCCACCATTGGTAGAGATTGGCCGCTTTCGAGCCGCGCTGGGGCGGTGCCCAACGTGTCCCCATTTCAAGCCTATAAGGCTTGATGCTGTCGAGCGGCTTCAGCAAGCCGTACAGGCCGGACAGGATACGCACATGGTCCTGCGCAAAATGGACGGCGGCCTCGTCGAGCGTTTTGGCCTCGAAACCATGATATACATCGCCGTTGAACGCAAACAAAGCGGGCCGTTCCGGCGCGTCGGCAAAATCGCGGTAGCGCGCGGCGTTCAACGTCCCCAGCGCGTCGGATATATGCATGAGCGCGGACAATTTCTTACCGCTAAGCTTGGCCGCTTTGGCCGCTGCCGCTTCGGCCCGTTCTGCAAAAACCGGTTCAGTCGGCGAAAAATCGGGGAGCGGGCTTTGGTAATCGAGCGATTTGGCGGGGGAGAGAATGGCAAACATGGAGGGAGCCATAGGCGGCGCATGGCGCAGCGTCAAAGCGGTTCGGCTAAACCTTTCAAAAATAGTCCCGTCGATATTATTGCGGTCCTTTCGGCAAATCCCCCTGCAAATCGCCGCGCTTTTGCCTACATAAAGGGGCGGGCGTCGCGGGGGCTGGTTTTGGCTGTCCGTGATGGCGCTCCGCTCTTGGCCTATCGGACAGAAAGTCTTATCAAAAACGCATGGCACTGGTTGCACTGATTATCGCGAGCGAACGGGTGGACGGGGACGAAGGGCAGTTGCGCGCCGCTTTGCCGGTGGCAGGCGTGCCGCTGCTCGAACGACAGGCCGAGCGCGCAATAGCTGCGGGCGCGCAGCATATCTTCATCCTAGTGAGCAATTTGCCGCAGCCGGTCATGGCGGTCATCGACCGCATCAATGCGCGCGGGGTCGAGACACTCGCGGTGCGCTCGCTTGCCGAAGTGGTCGCACGCATGGCACCCGAAGACCGGTTGCTGCTCGTCGGTGACGCGCTCCACGCTGCGCCCGGCCAGTATCGCGCAATCAGCGCCGCGCCCGCCCCGACCTTGCTGGTCGCACCGGACAACCAGACAAGCATCGGCTTTGAACGGATTGATGCGGGCGCGCGCTGGGCGGGACTGGCGATATTGCCCTATCGCCTACTCGCCGACCATGTCGATTTGCCCGAAGATTGGGAGCCCGGATCAACGCTGGTGCGCGCGGCAGTGCAGGCGGGCGCGCGGCGGATGCCCTGCGATCCCGGCCTGTTCGAACGTGGCGAAATCGCGCTGGTGGGCGACAGACAGCAGGCCGCCGCGATTGAAAGCCGCTTGCTGCAAAATGTCGATTTTGCGGGCGGCGGCATGGGGCAAAGCCTGATATTTGCGCCTCTCGCGCGGCTTGTCGGGCCAGCCTTGCTGCGCCAGCAATTGCCCAGCGGCGCGGTGATGGGGGGCGGCATAATCCTCCTCCTCGCCTGTCTGTTGCTCACCGCAATGGACACGCCGCTGGCTGGCGCGCTCACCGGCATAGCGGGCGCAATGGCGGCGGCCCTCGCGCGTTTCCAGATGACTTTGAAACGCAGCGGCAACGCGGAAAAGCGCCTGTCCCAAGCCTTTGATGCGCTCCTCATGGCCCTCCCGCTGGTTGCCGCAGGCGCGGCACTGGTGCCCTGGCAAGGGTTCAGCCTGTCGGGCGCGATGCTCGCGGCGGTCGCGCTATCGCTCACATTGACGCTGATACTGTCCCGCCTTCTGGGCCACCTCGCCACGGACGAGGAAGGCAAGCCCTCCTCCGCGCTGCTGCCTGATGGCGAAATCTTCCTGCTGGCAAGCGCGATTGCTGCTGCTGCGGGCGCGTCTTTATTCGCGCTTCCCGCCACATTGCTGATCGGCTTGGCCGCGATAATGTGGTGGGTGAAGCGGCTGATTGCAAAGCCATAATAGGCGCGCAGCACTTGCGCGCCCTTGGCGCAGCCATGATGTAAAACATCGCCAACCGGTTTAGAGCAAATTAACCTTATTTCGCTACCGCATGAAGCTGATGATGAAGAAGCCTTGTTCTGGCGCGGAATTTCGACCGCATCTCGCCGTGCGCACCTTGTGCGTTTACGGAAGGAACACTGATGGCCGGAGCATCGCACGATGATGGCGCAAACCGTCATCCGCGCCGAAGTCGATAGCCATGCGCGGCTAATGCGCGGCGATGCGGCGCTGGTCGGCTTGCAAGCAAGGGCAGGCGGCATTGCCGACGGCCCGCTTGTCATTCCGCAGCTTGCGCGGCTCACCAAATTGGCGATCCGGCTCGGCACACCGATCAGCCGCCCGGTGCTGGCGGGCGATGATGATTGCGATATTTCGATGTGGGTGCGGGTGGTGCCGCATGATAGCGGCGCGTCGCTTGAAATTGTCGATTGGACAGAAACCGAGCGGGCAGGGCGCGTGTTCCGCAGCGACGCCGCCATTGCCGCGACCCCGCCGCTCACGCTTGCGACCGTTTTGGTGCCGCAGAAAAGCTGGCAATGGAGCTGCAACGCGCAGTTGCGGATGACGCGGCTTGTGCTTGCCGATGGACAGGAAGATACGACATTGGGCCGGTGGCTAGGGCGTTCCTTGTCGGAATGTTTCAAGCTTCAACCCGATGAAAATGGCCAATTCCCGCTGCTCACCGCATTGGCGGGCCAGCAGGGTTTTGCAGCGCAGTCGGTCAAGGCCGTGCTGGACGAGGACCGTATCGTCCAGCTTGAAGGGATGCCGGTGACGGACAGCCGCGGACAATTTGCAGGCTATGCGGGAACAGCGGCAGCAGCCGTCGAAGCCGCGCCGGACAATGTGCGCGCCGAACAAGCCGTCGCGTCAGAAGTCGCGTCTGTTGCGGGTGATAATCCGGGGACGGGCGACGATGATGACGAATTGATGCTGACCGACATCGTGCCGGACGGGGAGGCGGGCGATTCCGCGCCGGACAATGAAGATTCGAGCAGCCTTTTGGGCTTCGGCTCGCGCGTCGGGGATTTTTCGCGGCGGATTGACGGGGCGTTGCGCCGCCCGTTGGGCCGCATTATCGCCAATGCCGAAACTATTTCCGGCAAGCTGGAAGGACCGATCCGGCAGGATTATGCCGATTATGCGTCCGATATTGCCGCCGCCGGTCGTCATCTTATGGGGCTGATCGACGATCTTGCCGATTTGCAGGCAATCGAGCGGCCCGATTTCTGTCCCGCGCGCGAAGATGTGGACTTGGCCGATATGGGGCGACGCACCGCCGGCCTGCTCGCGATGAAAGCGCGGGAAAAGAACATCCGCATCGACGCGCCCGATATGGACGAAAGCGTGATGGCGACCGGCGAATTCCGCCGCGTGTTGCAAATCCTCATCAATCTGGTCGGCAATGCGATCCGTTATTCGCCCGAAGGCTCGCAAATCTGGATCCGCGCCGAACATAAGGATGGCCGCGCGATGATTACCGTCGCCGACCAGGGCCGCGGCATTTCTGCCGACGAGCAAGGCAAGATTTTTGAAAAATTCGAACGGTTAGGGCGCGACGATCATGGTGGATCGGGGCTTGGCCTTTATATCGCCCGTCGCCTTGCGCGCGCGATGGATGGCGACATCATGATCGACAGCGCGCCGGGGCAGGGCGCGCGCTTCTCGCTCACCCTTCCCGGCAAAGAATAAGCGCGTTTTCCAGAAAAAAAGAACCCCCGCAAAAGCAGGGGTCCCTTGTCTGTATCGCTATCGCCTACGCTTATTTGCGATCAGCCATCGGCACATAGTTGCGCTCGGTGGGACCGGTGTAAAGCTGGCGCGGGCGGCCGATTTTCTGCTCGGGGTCCGAAATCATTTCATTCCATTGCGCCACCCAGCCGACAGTGCGCGCGAGCGCGAACAGCACGGTGAACATGGTGGTCGGGAATCCGATGGCGGACAAAATCACGCCCGAATAGAAATCGACGTTGGGGAACAACTTCTTTTCGATGAAATAAGGATCGTTGAGCGCCATTTCTTCAAGCTGCAACGCGACTTCGAACACCGGGTCGTTGACCTTAAGCGCATCGAACACTTCGCGCACGGTTTCCTGCATCACGGTCGCACGCGGGTCGTAATTTTTATAGACGCGGTGGCCAAAGCCCATCAGGCGGAACGGATCATTCTTGTCCTTGGCGCGCTCGATATAATGCGGGATCTGGTCGGGCGTGCCGATTTCGCGCAGCATATTGAGCGCCGCTTCATTCGCGCCGCCATGCGCGGGGCCCCACAGGCAGGCAATGCCCGCAGCGATACACGCAAAGGGATTGGCGCCCGACGAACCGGCCAAACGCACGGTCGAGGTTGAAGCATTCTGTTCATGGTCGGCATGGAGGATGAAAATGCGGTCCATCGCTTTTTCAATCGCGGGATGCACTTCATATTGTTCCGCCGGAACGCCGAACGTCATTTTGAGGAAATTGCCCGTATAACTGAGATTATTATCCGGATACATGAACGGCTGACCGACCGTATATTTATACGCCATAGCCGCAATGGTCGGCATTTTGGCGATCAGGCGGTGCGAGGCAATCTTCCGCTGTTCGGGATCGGTAATGTCGGTCGAATCATGATAGAAAGCCGACAAAGCGCCGACCACGCCGCACATTACTGCCATAGGGTGCGCGTCGCGACGGAAGCCGCGATAGAAGGTGGCAAGCTGTTCGTGCAACATGGTGTGGCGCGAAATGGTGTAGGTGAAATCGTCAAGCTCGGTCTTGGACGGCAATTCGCCGTTGAGGAGCAGATAGCTCACTTCCATGAAGCTTGATTTTTCGGCGAGCTGGCCGATGGGATAACCACGGTGGAGCAAAACGCCTTCTTCACCGTCAATATAGGTCAGCGCGGATTCGCAGGCTGCCGTCGATGTAAAACCGGGGTCATAAGTGAACCGGCCGGTCTGGCCATAGAGCTTGCGGATGTCGATAACATCCGGACCGAGCGTGCCTTCCAGCACAGGGAAGTCGAAATTTTTATCCGCGACTTCCAGCTTCGCGCTCTTGTTGGACATGTAAGTCTCCTTGATTCTATCGTCGTATCGGGTGTCCGCAGCGGGCGTTTCAGCTTGCTGTCTGCAGACGTTTTATGGCTTCTTCTTTCCCGAGGAGGAAGAGAACGTCGAAAATTCCCGGCGATGTCGTCGTTCCCGTAAGCGCGGCGCGCAACGGTTGGGCGACCTTGCCAAGACCCAGTCCGGCATCCTCTGCAACCTGTCTGACCGCTGTATCGAGCGATTCCAATGTCCAGTCTGAAAGACCCGACAGAAGCGCTTCGACCTGGCCGATCAGGCCGCGTGCATTATCGTCTAGCAGAGCCGAAGCCTTTTCGTCCATCTCCAGCGGCGCTTTTTTGAACAAAAAGAGCGCGCCGTCCGCAATTTCTATAAGCGTTTTGGCGCGGGGCTTGAGGGATTCCATCGCGGTGGCAAGCGTTGCTTGTTGCGCCTCATCTAGCGGATGCCCTAGCGTCGCTTCGATGCGCTGGCGCACAAGTTCGGCAAGCCGTGCATTATCGGCTTCGCGGATGTAATGGCCGTTCAGATTTTCGAGCTTTTTGAAATCGAAGCGCGAGGGCGAGCGGCCGACATTGTCGAGATCGAACCATTCAACAGCCTGTTCGCGGCTGATAATTTCGTCATCGCCATGCCCCCAGCCCAAGCGCAACAGATAATTGTTGATCGCTTCGGGGAGATAGCCAAGCTCGTCGCGATAGGCATCAACACCCAGCGCGCCGTGGCGCTTGGACAGTTTCGCGCCGTCGCTGCCGTGGATCAGCGGGACATGGGCATAGACCGGCTCGTCCCAGCCCATCGCGCGGATCAGCGCCAACTGGCGGAACGCATTGTTCAAATGGTCATCGCCGCGAATGATGTGGGTCACGCCCATATCATGATCGTCGACCACGACCGAGAGCATATAGGTCGGCGTGCCGTCCGAGCGCAGCAGCACGAAATCGTCAATTTCGGCGTTCTGGACGGTGACTTCGCCCTGCACCTTGTCCTGGATGGTGGTCGCGCCATCGCGCGGGGCTTTGAGGCGGACAACGCCTTTTTGGCCTGCGGGCGCCGCGGACGGATCGCGGTCACGCCAAGGGCTTTCGACGCGGAACGGGCGGCGTTCCTCCTGCGCTTTGGCGCGCATCGCGGCAAGCTCATCCTGCGTCAGATAGCAATGATAGGCATGGCCATTGGCGATGAGGCTGTTGGCAACTTCGGCATGGCGCTCGGCGCGCGCGAATTGATAGACCGCCTCGCCATCCCAATCGAGGTCAAGCCATTGCATCCCGTCCAAAATCGCGTCAATCGCGGAATCGGTCGAGCGTTCGCGGTCGGTATCTTCGATACGCAGCAGGAATTTGCCGCCATGATGGCGCGCATAGAGCCAGTTGAACAACGCTGTGCGCGCGCCGCCAATATGCAGAAAGCCCGTCGGCGACGGGGCAAAACGGGTAACGACATTCTTGTTACGGGCGGTTGCGTCCACGCACCAATTCTCCCAAAAAGCAAGGCCATGAAAAGTAAAGAGTCGGCACGCCCCTAGCATGGCCTCGCAGTCGCTTCAAACGGGCATTTCACCCGTTGCTGCATTGCGGCATTTTTCTGTGGCGACTTGGGTGGAAAGCTGGCTGGAGGCAGAGCGCGACCAGACCGGATTATGGGCGCCGGTAATGCTGGGCGGAGGGATTGCCGCATGGTTCCTGCTCCCCAACCCCGCAATGTGGGCGGGCTTTATGCTGGTCGCGTGCGGCCTCGCGGCCTTTGGCGCGCTGGCAGGGCAGGGCGCGCGCTGGGGTAGGGCGTTGCTGGTTGGCGGGCTGTTGCTGGCGGGCGGATGCGGCCTCATCTGGGGCAAAAGCGCGTGGGTGGCAGCGCCGGTGCTGGAACGTCCCGTGGTGACAAGCTTTTCCGCCAAGGTCGAGCGTGTCGATATATTGGCCGCGCGCGAACGGGTGCGGGTGGTGGTGACGCCGCTCGCCCGCCCCGACTTGCCGCCACGTTTCCGCGTCAATATCCGCGAGAAAGATGCGCCCTTCGGCTTGGGCGCGGGGGCTGTCGTGACGATGAAAGCGCGGCTTATGCCGCCGCAGCATCCGGCGCTTCCCGGCGGCTATGATTTTGCAAGACGCGCATGGTTTGATGGCATCGGCGCGACCGGCACTGCGCTTGGGCCTGTGCTTATCGCAAAGCCGGGCAAGGGCGAAGGTGCGCTCCGGCAACGCCTGTCCGCGCATATCCACAGCCGTCTTGACGGCGGCGCGGGCGCGATTGCGGCGGCACTCGCCACCGGCGACCAAGGCGCAATCAGCGAAGCCGATGCCGACGCGATGCGCCGCAGCGGCCTTGCGCATTTATTGTCGATCAGCGGCCTCCATGTCACGGCAGTTGTCGGCGCGGCAATGCTGCTGTTGCTCAAATTATTGGCGTTAAGCCCGCGCATCGCGTTGCGCTGGAATGTGCCATTAATGGCGGCAGGCGGCGGGGCGCTCGCCGGTATCGGTTATACGCTGCTGACGGGTGCGGAGGTGCCGACGGTGCGCTCCTGTATCGCCGCGTTACTGGTGCTGGGCGGCTTTGCGTTAGGGCGCGAGGCGATGACCTTGCGGTTGGTCGCGACCGGCGCGCTGGTTGTGTTGATCTTCTGGCCCGAAGCCTTGGTCGGCCCGAGTTTCCAGTTAAGCTTTGCCGCCGTCACCGCAATTGTCGCCTTGCACCAGAGCCGCTTTGCCGAACACTGGTTCGCGCGGCGCGAGGAGGATTGGGGGCGGCGGATGCTGCGCGGATTTATGGCGCTTTTGCTCACCGGATTGGTGGTCGAACTTGCGCTCATCCCGATTTCGCTCGTCCATTTCCACAAAGCAGGGCTTTATGGCGCCTTCGCCAATATGGTCGCGATCCCGCTCACCACCTTTGTCGTGATGCCGTTGGAGGCGCTCGCCTTATTGTTCGATGTGGCGGGATTGGGCGCACCCTTCTGGTGGCTGGCGGGCAAAGCGTTGGAGCTGTTGCTCGTGCTCGCGCACCATGTCGCCGCGATGCCGGGCGCGGTGTCGATGCTCCCCAACGTCCCGCCGCTCGCCTTTGGCCTCATAGTGGCGGGCGGATTGTGGCTGCTCCTGTGGCAAAGCAAGACGCGGCGTTGGGGTTTGGTGCCGCTCCTCGCCGGAATAGTCGGCCTTTGGATTGCGCCGGTGCCGGATCTGCTGGTCAGCGGCGACGGGCGGCATATTGCGGCGCGCGGGAGTGATGGTACGGTTGCGATGCTGCGCGAGCGTGCGGGCGATTATAGCCGCGCGATGCTCGCCGAAAGTGCAGGGCTTGATGGCGACCTTACCGCGTTCAAGGATATGGACGGTGCGCGCTGCACCGCGGACTTCTGCGTGTGGCGCATGGCGGGCAGAAAAACCGGCGCGGCCACAGGCTGGACCATATTGGCGAGCCGCAGCGACCATCATGTCGATGTGCCGCTGTTGAATAATGCGTGCCGTGCGGTCGATATTGTCATCAGCGACCGCCGCCTGCCGCGTGGATGCACACCGCGTTGGCTCAAGCTGGACCGGCCCCAATTGAACGAAAGCGGCGGCCTTGCGATCAGCCTGTCCGATCCGCCCGCGCTGCGCAGCGTGCGTGATGGCATGAGCCAACACCCTTGGCTCGATCCCCGCACAGTCGCTCCGCCCCGCCAATGGCGCACACCGGTGCTGGAAAAAGAGGCGGGGCTTCAAAGCAAGGCGGAATCACACAAAGGGTCGAAGCCACAAACGGAACCCAAGTCACAGCCAGAGCCGGAACTATAGGCCAAGCCAAAACTATAAAGAAAAGGCGCGATTCCGGGTGGGGAATCGCGCCGGACGGAAGCGTATGGGGGCCTTGATATGCAGGTCAGGGAAGAGGGGATGCCCTGACCGGCGCGCTTCCGTTATCTGGTCCGCTGTCTGGCGTGCCTCCCTTATCTAAGGTGCGACTACCGGCAGGTTTATCAATGATAGCGCCGCAACAAGCCCGCCAGACGGCCTTGGATGCGCACATGGTCGGCCGGATAGCGTTGCGGTTCATAGGCGGCATTGGCCGGCTCGAGCCGCACCATCGCGCCTTCGCGGCGGAAATATTTAAGTGTGGCGTCCTGATCTTCGACCAATGCGACCACAATATCGCCCTCGCGCGCGGTTTCGGCGCGCTGGATGAGCGCATAATCGCCATCCAAAATCCCTGCATCAATCATCGAATCGCCGGAGACTTCGAGCGCATAATGTTCGCCCGACCCCAGCAAGGCGGCGGGAACCGAGAGCATTGACGCGCCTTCCATCGCTTCAATCGGCACACCGGCGGCAATGCGGCCATGCAGCGGAATTTCGATCACATCATTGGCCGCAATCGGCAGCGGTTTGGACAAAGCGGGCTTTGCCTCCGCGCGCGGCGCGAACTGCGCAACACCGGACGGTTTTCCCGAAACCACCCCTTCGGGCAGTTTCAAAATTTCAAGTGCGCGCGCACGGTTGGGCAGACGGCGTAAAAAGCCGCGCTCTTCCAATGCGCTGATAAGCCGGTGAATCCCCGATTTGGATTTAAGCTCCAAAGCTTCCTTCATCTCTTCGAACGAAGGCGAAATGCCGGTTGCTTCCAGCCGGTCATTGATAAAGCATAAAAGCTCGTGCTGCTTTTTGGTCAACATGGTCGCCTGCATCCTTGTCCTGTGGCTTGCGCTGTGGAACGAATACGGAACAAGTTAAGCGATCAAAAAGAGAACGTCAAGCGGCTTTTCGTTGAAAAAGGTGGAGTCGTGCCTTGCCGATGTCGCGCACCGTGTCGGCGGTGAATCCGGCGACGTCGATGGTCTCGTCGCGCGCGGTTTCGATGCTCACCCATGTCGCAGGGCCGATCCAGCCGAGCCGCGCCAGCTTGTCGAGCGCTACCGCGCCTGCGCCGATATGGTAAGGCGGGTCCATCAGGATGACGTCGCATGGACTGGTCACGGGGCCGAGCGACAGCACCGATTGTGCTGCGATTTTGCTGCGCGGACCGGCACCAAACTTGGCGATATTGGCCTTGAGCGCATCCAAAGCGGCCTTATCCTGTTCGGCAAACATGCAATGTGCTGCGCCGCGTGACAAGGCTTCAAGGCCGAGCGCGCCTGACCCGGCAAAAAGGTCCGCCACCATCATGCCTTCAAAACTGCCGATACGGCTTGTGAGCATGGAAAATAGCGCCTCGCGGGTGCGGTCGGCTGTGGGGCGGGTAGTATCGCCTTTGGGCGCGACAATCGGGCGGCCGCGCCATTCGCCGGCAATAATGCGCATTAATCGTCTTCCCCGCCGCCAAGGCTCTTGCGGAACATCACCAGATCATGGGCGCGTATTTGATCAACCCCGCCCATCGGCAAATCCGCAAGCTCGAAAGGACCATAAGAAGTGCGGATAAGTCGCGAAACTTCCAAGCCAAAATGTTCCAAGACGCGACGGACTTCGCGATTCTTGCCTTCGGTCAAGCTGAGTTCGATCCACTGGTTACGTCCTGTGCGGCGCTCCAGATTGGCGTCAATCTTGCCATAGCGGATGCCGTCAATTTCAATGCCTTCGACCAAATCTTCAAGCTGGGTCTGGCTGATTTCGCCAAAGGCGCGCGCACGATAGGTGCGCTCGATCGAGGAGGAAGGCAGTTCCATCTGCCGCTTCAACTCGCCATCGGTGGTGAGCAGCAGCAGCCCTTCGGTATTATAATCGAGCCGTCCGATCGGCATCAAACGCGGCAAATCGGCGGGAAGCCGGTCGTAAATGGTCGGGCGTCCTTTGGGATCACGCGCGGCGGTGAGCGTTCCGGCAGGTTTGTGGAAGCGGAATAATTTGGCAGGCGCGGGCTCTTTGACCGGATTGCCGTCGACCGTGATGCCGTAGAGCGAGGTGAGCAAAGTGGCGGGCGTATCGACCAGCACGCCATCGCGGGCAATTCGCCCATCCGCGATCATCCGCTCAACATCACGGCGCGAGGCAATGCCTGCGCGGGCCAGCAGCTTGGCGATGCGTTGCGGCTCGCCGGGCTTTTTCGGGGTGGCGACCGCACGGGGGAGGTTCGCGCCGTGGGAGATTTTGCGCGGCGGGCGGGCAGGGCGGCGCTCTTGTGCGGTATTGCCCGCCGCATTGGCGTCGCGTCTTTTTTCGGCGGGGGGCCTGCGCTTGTCGCCCGACGGACCGGATGTGCCGGATGCGCCGGATGCGCGGGGCGGGCGGCGTTCGCCTGCCTTGGCGGGCGTGCGTTCGCGGCGGGTGTCCTCGCGCGCCTCTCCGTCGGATTTCGCAGAACGGCGCGGTCCTTCCCCGGTTGGCCTTACCGGACGGCGCGGGCCTTTGCCGGAAGCACCGCGTGTCCCTGACGGGCGCGACGGGGGGCGGGAAGAGGGAGGTTTGGCCACGAAAAATAATCCACTTTCATCCGGCTGCGGCGCGCTTAATGGCAGCATGGCCGACAGCATCGCCGCAGAAAAATATCGCTTCGCCCCAAAGTGCGGGAACGAAGCGCCCAATTCCCCGTATTGGCGTCATGGCGCACATCATAAGGCGCCATATCCGGGGTAGGGACGCTCTGGCGCAAGACAAGAGGGGTTTCAATGATTTTCGGGCGGAAGCAGCGCCATATCAACCGGATCATGATTGTCGAAGATGAACCACTCATCGCTTTCGACAATGAAATTTTCCTGCAAAGCAGCGGCTATGACGTGATAGCGACTGTGAATAGCGCAGAAGAAGCTATTGAAATATTAGAAAATCGTGCCGATGAGGTCGAGGCAATCATCCTCGATTATAATCTGGCAGGCCCTGCCAGCGGGGTCGCGGTGGCGGAAGTGGCGCGCGCCAAGGCGATTGCGGTTTTATTTGTGACCGGCGAATGTCCGGAAAATCTGGGGCGTTGTGCGATTGGCTGCCTTGCCAAACCCTTCCCGCAAAAACATCTGCTCGCCGCATTAGAGGTGATGGAGCAGATCAGGGCAGGAAAAGCGGTCAAGCGCGTGCCGTCCACCATGACTTTGTTCCATCCCCATGTGGGGCCGGATGCGGTTTGACCATAAGGCTCTTGACCCTAGCCTCCCGTCGCTAAAGACTTGCTTGGTGCGGTGCCCGTCCCTAGGGTCCGCTTTTCGATAAATATGTCTGTTTTTTGATAAACAGACCAATGACAAATAGACCAAAGATAAAGGGATAGGGCGGGGATGGCTGCAACAGCGACGGACGATCAGGCCGCAACCGGACAGGCGGTGGAAAAGCCCACCGGTTTGAAATTGCTGATGGCGGCGTTCCGCAATCGCAAGCTGGGGGTGCAACTGGCGTTCGGTTTTTCCTCCGGCCTTCCTTATGCGTTGCTGTTGGGGACGCTTTATGCGTGGTTGGGGGAGGCCAAGGTCGACCTTGAAACTATGGGCGTTTTCTCGCTCATCGGGCTGGCCTATTCGTTCAAATTCTTGTGGTCGCCCGCGGTGGACCGGGTGCAATTGCCGTTGCTCGGCAAGCTCGGGCGGCGACGCGGTTGGATTGCGCTTGCCCAGATTATGATCGGGGCGTTCCTTATCATCATGTCGATGATGAACCCGTCGCCGACGACCTTGGGCTGGTTTTCGCTTATGGCAGGGCTGGGGGCGTTCGCCTCGGCCACGCAGGATATTGTGATTGACGCCTGGCGCGTCGATGTGGCGGACGAGACGGCAACGCTCGAAATATTGTCGGCCATGTACCAGCTTGGCTATCGCATTGCGGCGCTGATGGGCGGGGCATTGGCGCTGATTTTGGCGCAGCGTCTGGGTTGGCCTGTCGTCTATGGCGGGATGGGCGTGCTGATGCTGTTGCTGCTCGGCGTGACTTTGATGGCCCCCGACACGCCGCGTCCTGCCGCCGACCTTAATGTCGCCCATTTGCGCGAGGCAGGCGAGTTGCAGCCCAAGATACGCAGCTATGCGCTTATCATTGTAGGCCTGCTTTGGGCTTGGGCGTTGGTGACGGTGCTGCATTTCATGATCGTGTCATTGAGCGCAACGCCGGAAAATCGGCCTGATTCCAAAGCATTTATCCAGCTTTACGGCCCGCTGATTGTTATTGCGACGGTCATCATTCCGGGCATTATTGCGGCCTTTCTTGAACATTGGCGGCGCACGGGGCGCTATGTGCTGGCCAGCGATGCGCCTGCGCAAAGCGGTGGCCAGCGGAGCCTTGATTATATCTATAATGCACTGATTACCCCGCTTGCAGAACTGGTCGGGCGGCTCAGATGGGCGGCCATCCTCGTGCTGGCGATCATTTTGACTTATCGCCTGACCGACGCGATTTGGGGGCCGTTCGCGCTGCCATTCTACATACAGGAATTGGGTTACACCAATGACGATGTTGCGGTCGCGTCGAAGATATTCGGCGTGGTCATGCTGATGATCGGGATCAGTTTGGGCGCGGTGAGCTTTGCCACTTTGGGCCGGATGCCGACGCTGATTTTCGGCGCGATTACAGCCGCGCTCACCAATCTTCTTTATGCCGATCTGGCGGCGGGCGGCTATTATCTCGACTTGTTCGGGCAAAATACCGGCTTTTATGCGCTGATTGGCGGGATTGGCGGTATTTTCGGCTTTGACCATTCGGAAAAGCTCGCGCGGTTGATGCTCGCCATTGCAGGCGAAAACCTCGCCAGCGGCTTGGCGGGCGCGGCCTATGTCGCCTATCTGTCGAGCATTGTGTCGAAAAAATATAGCGCGGTGCAATATGCGCTGATGTCCTCGCTCACCTTCCTAGTCGGCACCTTGGGGCGCGGGGCGTTGGGGCAGACCATCGAAGAGCGTGGCTATGTCTATATTTTCTGGTTCGCTACCGGCCTTGGCATGATCGCTGTGGTGCTGTGCATCATCGAATGGATCCGCCAGTCCCGCCAACCGCAAACCGTTGCACCCGATGTGGTGCAGGAAGCACATGGCGGGTCATAATGCTGCGGTATAGCGCCTAAGAAGCAGGGGCCGGAAAACAGGAGGGGAGGGCAATGATCTATTATGCGCTTACGATTATCGTCCAGATACTGTGCGTCATGCACGTCGTGCGCACGGGGCGTGAAAAATGGTGGATATTGCTCATCATCTTTCTGCCAATCGTCGGTATGGCGGCTTATTTTCTGATTGAAGTCCTGCCCGATATGCAAGGCGATCGCCGGGTGCGCTATGCGCGCAAAGTCGCGTCGAATACGCTTAATCCGGACAAGGAAATCCGCCATGCGCGCGATGCGCTGGAAATCGCCGACAGTGTTGCCAACCGCACCCGCCTAGCCGATGCGCTGGTCCGGCGCGGGGAATATGATGCGGCGATTGTCGAATATGCAACAGCCTTGGCGCGCCCAGGCGGGGGCGATGACCGCACACGCTTCAAATATGCCGAAGCCTTGTTCGAAGCAGGGCGGGCCGAAGAGGCGCTGGCCGCGATAAAGAGTTTGTCGCCGGTCAATATCGTCGCTGACAATGACCGCCGCGCTTTGTTGAAAGCGCGTATTCTCGATTTTCTGGGTGGCAAGGATGAAGCAGCCTCGCTCTATGAAGATATAATTGACCGCTATGCAGGGATAGAGGCGCGGTGCCGCTATGCCGCCATGCTGATTGATCAGGGCGAGGATTTGAAAGCGCGCGACCAGTTGCGCGAGGTCGAAAAAACCACGCGCTCATGGGATGCGGTGCAAATCGGGGACGACAAGTCGATGCTCGATTGGGCGCGGCGCGAGTTGAAACGGATCGGCGGCTAGGGGCAGACCCCAAGCGCGCTTAAACAGGCCATTCCCCGTTAAGGCGCAACACTTCGCCAGCCAGATAGAGCGAGCCGGCGATGAGGATGACAGGGGCTTGCCGGGCCAGCTTTGCGGCATCCTCGACATTGGCGGCACTTTGGACCGTAAAGCCGAAATCCTGCGCGCTTTTGGCGATACGGTCAGGGTTATGGCTCATATGATCGGGGACGGGGATGGCGATGATGTGGAGGGGCAGCCCGCGTAGTTCGGCGAGATAGCCGTCCAATTCCTTGTTCGACAGCAAGCCGAAAATCAGCGTGACCGACCCTTTATCCTCCAGAAAGCGGCGGATTTCGCGCGCGGCATGGGGGTTGTGGCCGCCATCAAGCCAGACTTCGCTGGCGGGCATGTGTGCGGTCAATGGGCCCGCACCGAGCCGTTGCAAGCGGGCAGGCCAACGCGCGGATTTGATCCCCGACGCCATCGCATCGACACTGACCGGCAGATTGTCCTGAAACCGCAGCATCGCGACCGCCAGCGCCGCATTGTCGGCCTGATGTGCGCCGGGCAGCATCGGCAGCGGCAAACTCAATGTGCAAGCGGCATCGCGATATTGGAGCGCGCCATCCGCTGTTTCGGCAAACCAGTCGCTGCCCCGCGCGACGACCGGCGCCCCCGCTTTGGCGGCGGCGTCTGCGACGGCCTGCTCCATCGGCGGGCTATAGTTTTGCGTGACCAGCGGCGTCCCGGCCTTGGCGATCCCAGCTTTTTCAAAAGCGATGCGCGCGAACGGGTCGGAAGGCGTGTCTGGGTCGGGCGCGAGAAGAAATTCCTTATGGTCAATGGCAAGCCCTGCTATGCCGCATACCAACGGGCGCGCGAGAATATTGGTCGCATCCAACCGCCCGCCCAGTCCGACCTCGAAGATGCAGGCATCGGCAGGCGTACGCGCAAAGGCGAGCATGGCGACCGCGGTGGTGACTTCAAAAAAGCTGGGTTGGATGTCGCCGCTCGCGTCCAGCACTTCGGTCAAAAGCGCGGACAGCGCCTCATCCTCGATCAAGCTCCCTGCGACGCGGATGCGCTCATTATAGCGCACCAGATGCGGGCTGGTGAACAGGTGGACGCGATAGCCTTGCGCCTCCAGCATCGCGCGCAGAAAGGTGCAGGTCGAGCCTTTGCCATTGGTCCCCGCAATATGGAATTGCGGCGGCAATTGGCGCTCCGGATTACCGAGCGCATCGAGCAGGGCCGATATGCGCGACAGGCCCAGCACATCGCGCCCCGGCGACAACATGGCGAGCCGGTCAAGCTGGGCTTGCACGCCCGCATGGGTGGATGTGGCGCCGTCCGCCATAAGTCCCTCTCCTCAAACCTGTTTATCGGGTTTCATCCGCCCCCTTGCCACAAGCGCGGAGTGGCGCGAGGGGCGGGAGACGGATTGCCGCTTTCGCGAGATGACAGGAAAATCAGGCGGCTTTCTTGCCCGGCGCAAGATAGTCGATAAGCTTGCCAAGGGTTTCGCGCATATCCTTGCGCTCCACCACCATGTCGAGCATCCCGTGGTCGAGCAGATATTCGGCGCGCTGGAAGCCTTCGGGCAATTTTTCGCGGATCGTATTTTCGATCACGCGCTGCCCCGCAAAGCCGATCAGCGCATTGGGCTCGGCAATCTGCACATCGCCCAGCATCGCATAGCTGGCGGTCACGCCGCCCGTGGTCGGATCGGTCATCACGACAATATAGGGCAGGCCCGCTGCATGAAGGCGCGAGATCGCCACGGTCGATTTGGGCATTTGCATTAGTGACAAAATGCCCTCCTGCATTCGCGCACCGCCCGCTGCGGTGAAGATGATATAGGGCGCTTTGGCGGATATGGCGGCTTCAACGCCCTGCACAAAGGCCGCGCCCACCGCGATGCCCATCGACCCGCCCATGAACGCGAAATCCTGCACGCCGACAACCGCTTTATGGCCGTCAATCTTGCCCTCGGCATTGATGAGCGCATCCTGTTCGTCGGTCGCGGTGCGCGCGGCCTTGATGCGGTCGGTATAGCGTTTGGTGTCTTTGAATTTCAGAGGGTCTTCCGCCACTTTGGGCGTTGTAAGAACCACATAATGGCCATCATCGAAAATCTGGGCAAAGCGGGTTTTGGGGCCGATACGGTCATGATGGTCGCATTTCGGGCAGACGTTAAGATTATCTTCCCATTCTTTCATGAACACCATCTGGTGACAGCTTTTGCATTTGTGCCACAAATTGTCCGGCGTTTCACGCTTGGCGATGAACGGGATAGAGTTTCTGACCTTATCAAGCCAACTCATGCTTTTTCCTCCTGCCGGGCGAGCGCGTCAGCGAGGCTCCGGACATAATTTTGAACGCGGGGGGCGGCATCGGCGCCATGCTCTGCGATAATATCGACGATGGCCGAACCCACAACGACGCCATCCGCAACCTTGCCGATGGCGGCGGCCTGTTCAGGCGTTCTTATACCAAAGCCGACCGCGACGGGAAGGTCGGTTGCGGCTTTGAGGCGGGTGACGGCTTCGTCAATGCTGGTTTGGGCTGCTTGTTGCAGGCCGGTAATGCCAGCCACCGACACATAATAAAGAAAACCGCCTGCGCCATTAAGGACCGTCGGAAGCCGCGCTTCGTCGGTCGTCGGCGTTGCAAGACGGATAAGGTCGATGCCTGCCACGCGCAGGGCAGGGCCAAGTGCTGCATCTTCTTCGGGCGGAATATCGACGCAGATGACCCCGTCTATCCCCGATGCTTTTGCGTTGGTGGCAAACCAGTCAGGACCGCGCCGCACCATCGGATTGGCATAGCCCATAAGGACCAGCGGAACTTGCGGATGCCGCGCGCGGAAATCGCTGGCGATCGACAATATGTCGGTGGTGGTGGTGCCTGCGCCAAGGCTGCGCAAATTGGCCGCCTGAATGGCAGGGCCATCGGCCATCGGATCGGTGAACGGCATGCCAAGCTCAATCACATCCGCTCCGCCCGCGACAAGCGCATCAAGGATCGCGCCGGTATCCTGCGGCGTCGGATCGCCGCCGGTCACGAAAATCACCAGTGCCGCGCGCCCTTCATCGCGCGCTTTTTTAAAAGCAGTGCCAAGTCGGCTCATCGCATTGTCCTCAAATCGCGTGTCACCTGAAAGGCGGTCAATATTCCGGCAAAGACCAGCAGCACCGCTATCCGGTCGATAAAGGCGTCAAGCGTGATCGGTTCTCCGCGCAGCCAGCGGATAGCCGCAATTCCGGCGATGCCCGCGAACAGATAAAGGTCAAACCAGATCAGCCAACGGACGATCATCCGGGTGCCGGGGGCTGCTCTCAAAGCGTCTCTCCCATCGCGGCGGCGACGGTGCCGACATCCTTGTCGCCGCGGCCCGACAGGTTGACGATCAATATCTCGTCCTTGCCCATCGCAGGCGCATGTTTTTCCGCAGCGGCAAGCGCATGCGCGGATTCGAGCGCAGGGATAATGCCTTCAAGCGCGCAGCAGCGGTGGAAGGCGGCGAGTGCCTCATCATCGCTGATTGGCTCATAGCTGACGCGGCCTGCTTCATGGAGCCAGGCATGTTCGGGGCCGATGCCGGGATAGTCGAGCCCCGCCGAAATGCTGTGCGCCTCGTCAATCTGGCCATCTTCGTCCTGCAACAAATAGGTTTTGTTGCCGTGAAGGATGCCGGGCGAACCGCCGGTGAGACTCGCGGCGTGCTTGCCTTGCAGCCCTTCGCCCGCAGCTTCGATGCCGATAATTTTAACGTCGGCATCGTCGAGAAACGCATGGAACAGGCCGATGGCGTTGGACCCGCCGCCCACCGGCGCAATGATGCGGTCGGGAAGGCGGCCTTCAAGGTCGAGGATTTGCTGGCGCGCTTCGGTGCCGATGACCGATTGGAAATCGCGCACCAGTTCGGGATAGGGGTGCGGGCCAGCGGCGGTTCCGATAATGTAGAAAGTGTCATGCACATTGGCGACCCAATGGCGCATCGCCTCGTTCATCGCGTCCTTGAGCGTCTGTGCGCCGCTGGTGACGGGATGGACTTCGGCGCCCAATAATTTCATGCGGAACACATTGGGCGCCTGGCGTTCGACATCCTTCGCGCCCATGAAAATGGTGCAGGGCAGGCCAAAGCGGGCGGCGACAGTCGCCGTTGCAACGCCATGTTGGCCCGCGCCGGTTTCGGCGATGATGCGCCCTTTGCCCATGCGGCGGGCGAGCAAAATCTGGCCGATGCAATTATTGATCTTGTGCGCGCCGGTATGATTCAGATCTTCGCGCTTCAAATAGATTTTCGCGCCGCCCAAGGCTTCGGTCATCCGCTCGGCAAAATAGAGCGGTGAGGGGCGGCCGACATAATGATTGAGCAACCCTGTCATTTCTTTGTGAAATTCAGGGTCTTGCTTTGCCTTTCTATATTCTTCCTCAAGGTCGAGGATGAGCGGCATCAAGGTTTCGGCGACATAGCGCCCGCCAAAATCGCCGAAATGCCCTTCGGCATCAGGCTGGTTGCGGAAGCTATTGGGCGCGGGTGAGGAGGCGAGTGTGTCAGTCATGATGTGCGGACCGCATTAAGGAATGAAGCCATCTTGTCCACATTCTTTTGCCCCGGCGCATCTTCAACGCCCGAAGAAATATCGAGCAAAGGCGCGCGGGTGATGCGCAAAGCTTCGGCGACATTGGCGGGATCAAGCCCGCCGGACAGGCCCCACGCAAAGCCAAGCTTGGCATCGCGCAATAATTCCCAGTCGAAACGCACCCCGTTGCCGCCGGGAATTTGCGCGCCGGGAGGCGGCTTGGCGTCGAACAATATGCGCTCCACCAATCCCTGATAGTCCTTGGCTGCGGAAAGGTCGGCGCGGGTGCGCACGGGAAGGGCTTTCCATATTTTGACGTCATGACGGCGCGCAATTTCGCCCAGAAATAGGGGCGTTTCATTGCCATGTAGTTGCAATATAGCGGGCCGCACGGTCGTCAGCGCATGATCGATCAATGCCATATCGGGATTGACGAGCAGCAGCACGCTCTCCGCCCGCCCGCGATGAGCGGCAAGCGCCGCGGCTTGGTCGAGCGATATATGGCGCGGGCTTTTGGGAAAATGAACAAAGCCGACATAATCGGCCCCCAGCTTTGCAGCCGCGCCTACGCTGTCGGGCGTCGATAGCCCGCAAATTTTGGTAAGTGGCGGGGCCACAAGCCTAGAGCGTCGCTTCTATAGCGCGCGCGGCTTGGTCCGGGTCTTCGGCCTTGCTGATCGGACGCCCGACGACGATGATCGACGCGCCGCGCGCCATGGCTTCGGCGGGGGTCACGGTGCGTTTCTGGTCGCCCGATACGCCATCTGCCGGACGAACGCCGGGGACGACAAAAAAGCCGTCCTTCCAATGCTGCTTTGCAACTTTAACTTCTTCGCCGGAGCAGACAATGCCGTCCAGCCCCGCCTCGCGCGCAAGGTCGGCGAGCCGCAACACCTGCGTTTCCGGCGCGTCGTTAACGCCGATGGCACCAAGATCATTGCGATCGAGGCTGGTCAGCACGGTGACCGCAACCACCTTGGTATTCGCGCCTGCCGCTGCTTTGGCGCCCTCCATCATCGCGCGTCCGCCAGCGGCATGGACGGTGAGAATGGCAGGCTCGACCGGGCGCAGCGATTGCACCGCCTTGGCGACCGTGTTCGGAATATCATGGAGCTTTAAATCAAGGAAAAGCGGCAGGCCGTGCACGGCCATGTCGTGGATGCCTTGCGGCCCGTTCGCGCAGAAAAATTCAAGGCCCAATTTAATCCCGCCAATATGGTTCTGCACCTTGCCGACCAAGGCCTTTGCGGCCTCGATATCGGGGGTGTCAACGGCGAGATAAATCGGGCAACTCATATATTTCTCTTATAGTTAGGGCATGGACTTCAAAGAAAGTCCCGATAATCAAAGCGAAGGTGTATTGGGCTTCACATTGGCGGGCAGCGGGTCGCTTGCCAGCATATCATTGGATGCAGGCGCAGACGCTGTTTGCGCGGCGAGGCTGCTTTGCTGACGCAGATCGGCAAGCTGGCGCTCGGCATTTTCGATGCGGCGCGTCATATTCCATCGGCTTGCGCGATAGACCAGCCATACCGGCACCGCGCCCAGCGCATAGGCGCCCAAAATCAGCATCGGCAGGAAAGTATCGAGCCGCAACCCTTGGGCGCTGCCGATTTCCGGCCAGATTTTTACGCTCACTGGCGCCCAGTTCCACATTGCGAACAACACAATGATCACCGCAGTGATGACCCAAAAAATCGTGCGAAGCATTTGCATATGCCTGTTCCCCTCTGCGCAAAGATGCGCACAAATCCCGCTTTATAGCGCGGGAATGTCTTTTGTCCGTCAAACGGCGTTGCAAACTTCTAGGCGCGAACGGGCGTGTTGCCAAGTATGGTTAGCCGCCAAACACCCTGTCAAAAATCGTATCAACCTGTTTGAGATGATAGCCAAGGTCGAATTTTTCTTCGATTTCAGCGGGCGATAGCGCGGCGGTGACTTCTTCGTCGCCCTTGAGCAATTCGAGCAGCGAAAGCTGGCCGTCCGATTCCCATACTTTCATCGCGTTGCGCTGGACAAGGCGATAGGCGTCTTCGCGGCTCACGCCTGCTTGCGTAAGCGCGAGCAACACGCGCTGCGAATGGACGAGGCCGCCCATCTTGTCCAAATTCTTCTGCATCCGGTCGGGATAGACCAGCAATTTGTCGATCACACCGGTGAGGCGCGCAAGCGCGAAATCGAGCGTGATGGTCGCGTCGGGGCCGATGAAGCGTTCGACCGAGGAATGGCTGATGTCGCGCTCATGCCACAAAGCGACATTTTCCAGCGCCGGGGTCACATAGCCGCGCACCATGCGGGCAAGGCCGGTGAGATTTTCGGTCAGCACCGGATTGCGCTTGTGCGGCATGGCCGACGAGCCTTTCTGCCCGGGCGAGAAATATTCTTCGGCTTCCAACACTTCGGTGCGCTGCAAATGGCGCACTTCGACCGCAAGCCGCTCAATCGATGAGGCGATAACGCCAAGCGTTGCAAAATACATGGCATGACGATCGCGCGGGATGACTTGTGTTGACACAGGCTCAACCGCCAAGCCCAGCTTTTCGGCGACATGGGCTTCGACCTTGGGGTCGATATTGGCGAAAGTGCCGACCGCACCCGAAATTGCGCAGGTCGCAATATCATCGCGCGCCGCAATCAGACGCGCCTTGTTGCGGCTGAATTCGGCATAGGCTTCGGCCATTTTGAGGCCGAAAGTGACCGGTTCGGCATGGATGCCATGACTACGGCCGATCGTCGGCGTCATCTGATGTTCAAGCGCGCGGCGCTTGATGGCCTCCAGCAATTTGTCGAGATCGTCGATCAATATATCGGTCGCGCGGGCAAGCTGCACTGCAAGGCAGGTATCCAGCACGTCCGACGAGGTCATGCCTTGATGCATGAAGCGCGCTTCATCGCCGACATTTTCCGCAACCCAGGTCAGGAAGGCGATGACGTCATGTTTGGTGACGGCCTCAATGGCGTCAATCTTGTCGACTTCGATTGCCGGGTTGGTCGCCCACCAGTCCCATAGCGCCTTGGCCGCACTTTCCGGCACCACGCCAAGCTTGGCGAGCGCGTCGGTCGCATGGGCTTCAATCTCGAACCAGATTTTGAACCGCGATTCGGGCTCCCAGATAGCGACCATATCGGGGCGGGAATAACGCGGGACCATAGGATGAGACTCCGGATGCAAAGGATTAGGATTGCCGCGCCCCTAGCAAAGCGGGACCGAACGGGGAAGGGCGGGCGCGGTTTTTATGTGAGGACAGAGAATGTCAGCCTTTCTTTCGCCTCGAACATAGTCGAGAGGGGGTGAGGCTTTACCTCCAAGCTATGTGCGCGCGTGTCTCGACTTCGCTCGACACGAACAGGGAGAAGGAGAACGGATTAAAAGGAGCTTTGACGCGCTTCAGTCATGCACGCCCAATCACAACAATCCCATAGCGCGCATAGAACTATGCCCTTTGGCCCCGATAATCACATGGTCATGGACCGCGATATTCAGCCTTTTACCTGCCTCCACTATGTCGCGCGTCACCGCTATGTCGGCGCGGGAGGGCTGAGTGTCGCCGCTCGGATGATTATGGACGAGGATGAGGCTGGCCGACCCCAGCTCAAGCGCGCGGCGGATGACCTCGCGGATATAGATGGCCGACTGGTCAATCGACCCTTCGCTCACCAGTTCGTCACGAATCAGCATATTCTTGCTGTTGAGATGGAGGACGCGCACGCGCTCGACATTGATATGCGCCAAATCCGCGCGCAGATAATCGAGCAGAGCCTGCCAACTGGCGATGATCGGCCGAGCGGTGACTTCCGCTTTCAACAGGCGCAGCGCGGTGGCTTGGACTATCTTGAGCGCGGCTATTGTGGTTTCACCCATGCCGGGAACCCGCATCAATGATTCCGGATCGGCACTGATAAGCGCAGACAAGCCGCCAAATTCCGCCAATAATTGTTTGGCGAGAGGCTTGGTATCGCGACGCGGAATCACGAGTGCGAGCAGATATTCTACCAGTTCATGCTCAAGAAGGGCTTCCGGCCCGCCCTCCAATAGGCGCAGGCGCAGGCGCGCCCGATGGCCGCTGCCATGATGGGGCCTCTCTACTGCGCTTTCAGCGGTGAGGGACGGCAATTCTTCAAACAGCGGCGGCGGGGCCGGTTCCAGCTTCAAAGAAGAGGGTGTCGAGGACATGAATGGACCCTATATGTTCTCATTGGCCTTGTCTCGCAAAATCGTACATAGAGTATAGAGTCGGGCGCGCTTATGACGCGATGCAGCAAAACTCGCTGTATCGCGGTTGACTTATACATCGCGCCTACCTAAACGGACCGCGCCTTGGCGGCTGCGGCACGTGTGGCGACATTTTCCGGTTGGGCTTCAATCCTGCTATAGCGCAGTTTTAAGCCATTATCATGGAGATTGGCGATGACGGGTGACGGAGACGAGTTCAAACCATTGCGCGAAGATTCGCGCCTGACGCAACTTGAAGAAAGGTTGCAACGGGCCGAAGACGTCGAAATGGAGCGGACAAAGCGCGCAAAAGCACCGGAATCTGATGCTGGCTATCAGATGGGTAACAAGGTGCTGGCGGGTCTTTTGGGTGGCATCGCGGGTGGTTTACTTATTGGCTGGACAGTTGACTGGCTTTTCGAAACGACACCGTGGGGGCTTTTGGGATTTCTGTTCCTCGGAATAGGGGTCGCGTTCAGAAATATTATCAAGCTGTCCTCCCGGCGCTGACAAGCGGCAGCCGGGCCGGACGGGTAAAAATGGTTTATTGTCAAAAGCTCCCCGTCGGGAGCAGGCATTAAGAAGGGTGTGACAATAGTGGCTTCGGAATCTGGCAAAATTGACCCGATGCACCAATTCCAGGTGCAGGAAATTTTCCCCGGATTCGAGCTGTTCGGGCACCATATCAATTTCACCAACAGCGCGCTGTGGATGGTGATTACGGCTGCCATTGTGGCGCTGTTCACGCTTGGCGGCATGAAACGTCAGCTTGTGCCCGGACGCTGGCAGATGGCGGTGGAAAGCGTCACCGGCTTTATCGACAATCTTCTGGTATCGAATGTCGGCGAAGAAGGGCGTAAATATGTGCCCTATATTTTCTCGCTGTTCATGTTCATCCTGTTTGCCAACCTGTTGGGTATGTTGCCAATCGGCGTTGCCGGTGGCCACGCTTTCACCGTAACCAGCCATCCCACGGTAACCGGCGTTCTGGCGGTGCTGACCTTCTCGATCGTTCTGGTCGTCGGCTTCTGGAAGCACGGCCTCCATTTCTTCTCGCTGTTCGTGCCGCACGGTACGCCGCTGGTGATGATCCCGCTCATTTTCGTGGTCGAGCTTTTCTCGTTCCTCGTACGTCCTTTCAGCCTTGCATTGCGTCTGTTTGTTGCGATGACGGCGGGCCATATCCTGCTCAAGATTTTGGGTAGCTTTGTGGTTGGCGGTATCGGCGCAGGCGCAGGATATGGGGCGTTGGTCGGGATTCCGAGCTTCCTTCTGATGCTCGGCATTACCGCGCTGGAGCTTTTGGTTGCGGCCATCCAAGCTTATGTTTTCGCTTTGCTGGCGTCGATTTATATCAATGACGCTGTCAATCTTCACTGATCTCGATTTTCAAACCGATTTCTAATATCGTTATTTCTTTAAGGGAGTTATTCAAATGGACGCAGAAGCTGCAAAATTCATCGGCGCTGGCCTCGCTGCAATCGGTGCCGGTCTTTCGGCTCTCGGTGTGGGCAACGTGTTTGCTGCATTCCTTGAAGGCGCGCTGCGCAATCCGGCTGCTGCCGATGCCCAGCAGGGCCGCCTCTTCATCGGTTTCGCCGGTGCCGAGCTTTTGGGCCTCTTGGCCTTCTTGACGGCCGTTATCCTGTTGTTCGTCGTCTAAGACCAATCATCCATGTGCGCCGGGCGAGCGGGTTTAGCTGACCGCCCGGTGCCTGATTTTCGAGGGTAGAAATGCCTCAAATATCCCAGGTTCTCGAAATCTATGCTTCGCAGATTTTCTGGCTGCTGCTGACGTTCGGCTTTGTCTTCATTGTCGTCGGGCTAGGCATGGTGCCGAAGATTTCGGCGACCGTGGACAGCCGCGATGCGAAAATCGCGGGCGATCTCGCGGCGGCCCGTGCGGCGCAGGACGAGGCCGACAAGATTGAGGAAGACTATCGGACCCGTCAGAATGACGTTCGGGCCGAAGTCCAGAAAATTACGCAAACCGCCAAGGACAAAGGCGCGAAGGATGCAGAAGGCAAGATTGCCGAAGCAGACAGCGTCATTGCCGATAAAATGGCGGCGGCAGAAGCGTCGATCTGCAATGCTACCAGCAAGGCTTTGACCGAAATCGAGGGCGTGGCGAGCGAAGCTGCCAGCGATCTCGTGGCCAAGCTTTCCGGTGCCAAGGTGACTGCGGCGGAAGCGAGTAAAGCGGTAAAGGCGGTGCTTCATGTCTAATCCTGCGACACAGGCATCTGTTCAGCCCGCTGATCCGGCTCAGGCTCCCGTTCAGGCCCCCGTCCAGACAGTTGCAACCACCCAAGCGCATGAAGGCGCGGCTGCGGAGCATCATGTCGAACCCAGTGCTTTGGGGATGGATGCGGCGGGTTGGGTCTCGCTCGCGATGATCGTGCTGTTGGCGATCATGGTGTGGAAGAGGGTTCCGGCACTGATCGCGGGTGGTCTCGACAAGAAAATCGCCGACATTCGTGCGCAACTCGACGAGGCCGCAAGCCTGCGCGCCGAAGCGGAAAAGCTGCGCGGCGAATATCAGGCAAAGGTGAAGGCCGCTGAAGGCGAAGCCGCAGCTATGCGCGCCCGTGCCGAAGAAGAGGCCGAAGCGATCCTTGCTAAAGCCAAATCGGACACGAGCGACCTTATCGCCCGTCGCCAGAAAATGGCCGAAGACCGTATCGGTGCTGCCGAACGGGCGGCGCTGGCCGAAGTGCGCGAAAAGGCGGCAACGGCAGCAACGGCAGCGGCGGCATCGCTCATCGCCGACAAGCATGACCGTGCGACCGACAAGGCGTTGATCGACAAGACTATCTCGACCTTGGGCTAAACCGGCCCTGCCATCTGAATTTTTTAAAAGGCCGGATATTTGTCCGGCCTTTTTTATGGGGCGCTTGCCTTCCCATGTCCAAGGCAGGCTTTTGTTTTGAAGCGGGGAAGCCTAGATAGAGCCTATGTCCTTGCCGCCTTCCCGACCTGATGCGCCCGACCGGTTCAATGAGGATAAGGCGACCTATGCGCTCAAAGGATCGGACAAGCCCGACCTTGAAACCGGCGTTGCGGCGATCCGCAATGTGTTGAAAACCTTGCCCGCAAAGCCCGGCGTCTACCGGATGCACGATATGCGCGGCGATGTCCTTTATGTTGGCAAGGCGCGCTCGCTCAAAAACCGGGTGAGCAATTATGTGCAGGTGATGCGGCTGCCAAAGCGACTGCAACGCATGGTCGCGCAAACGCGGTCGATGACGATTGTCACGACCAATAACGAAGCCGAAGCGCTGCTACTCGAAGCGCAGCTTATCAAGCGGTATCGCCCGGCTTATAATGTGCTGCTGCGTGACGATAAGAGTTTTCCTTATATTTTGCTGCGGTCGGACCATATTTTCCCGCGTATCCAAAAGCATCGCGGTGCGCGGCGGGCGAAGGGCAAATATTACGGGCCGTTCGCCAGCGCGGGGTCGGTCAACCAGACGCTCAATGCGCTGCAAAAGCTATTCCTGCTGAGGAGTTGCACCGACAGCTTCTTCGCCAACCGCTCGCGGCCTTGTCTGCTCTATCAAATCAAGCGTTGCTCCGCGCCTTGTGTCGGGCGGATTGATGCGGCGGGCTATGCCGAGCTGGTGCGCGATGCACAGGATTTCCTCGACGGCAAATCGACGCGCGTGCAGGCTAAATTGGGCGCGCAAATGCAGGAGGCGGCGCAATCGCTCGATTTCGAACGCGCGGCGTTGCTGCGCGACCGGTTGAAGGCGCTAACCTTTATCCAAGGGTCGCAGGCGATCAATGCCGAAGGCTTGGGCGATGCGGACATATTCGCGCTCGCAGCCAAGGGCGGCCATATCTGTATTCAGGCCTTTTTCATTCGCGGCGGGCAGAATTGGGGGCATCGCAGCTTTTTCCCCGCACACACCGCCGATGTGCCGGATGATGAGGTGCTGCGCGATTTCCTGATGCAATTTTACGAAAGCGCCCCGCCACCGCGCACCATATTGGTCGACCGCGACCCCGCCGAGGCCGAGGTGATAGCCGAGGCATTGCAGGTTTTGTCGGGGCATAAGGTGGCCATCTCTGTGCCGCAACGCGGGGAACGGGCCAAGCTTATCAACCAGGCGAGCCGCAATGCGGAGGAGGCGCTCGACCGGCATCAGGCGGAATCGACGACGCAGGCCAAATTACTGCGCGAGGTCGCGGACCTGTTCGACCTGCCTGAGCCGCCGCAACGCATCGAAGTCTATGATAACAGCCACATCCAAGGCACGAACGCCTTGGGTGCGATGATTGTCGCGGGGCCGGAAGGCTTTATGAAAGGCCAGTATCGCAAGTTCAACATCAAGCGCGCGGAAACACAGCCGGGCGATGATTTTGCGATGATGCGCGAGGTTTTCGCCCGCCGGTTTGCGCGCGCGCAAGTTGAAGACCCAGCGCGCGATAAAGGCGATTGGCCCGATCTGGTGCTGGTCGATGGCGGCAAGGGGCAGCTATCAGCGGCGCTTGAATCGCTGGAGGAATTGGGGATTGAGGATCTCGCCATTGTCGGCGTGGCCAAGGGGCCGCATCATGGGCGCGAGGGCAGGGAGGTGTTCCACTTGCCTGACGGCCGTGACTTCATGCTGCCGGTCAACAGCCCGGTGCTTTTCTACCTCCAGCGACTGCGTGACGAGGCGCACCGTTTTGCGATTGGCGCACATCGGCAAAAGCGCGCCAAGGCAATGACGACTAGCCCGTTGGACGAGGTGCCGGGCATTGGTCCTGCGCGCAAAAAGGCGCTCCTCATGCACTTCGGCACTGCGCGGGCGGTGCGTGATGCGAGCCTTCAGGATTTACAGCGTGCGCCGGGGGTTTCGGCAGCGGTGGCGCAGACCGTCTATGATTTTTATCACGGCTAGAAAAATGGCTTTAGGCCGTTGAAAATAACGCGGAATATTTTGGTGGAGCGCCGGGTGCTCCTTCCCGAAATATCTAGCGTCATTGCGAGCCGCGAAGCGGCGCGGCAATCCAGAGTCTCGCAGAGCTGCCCTGGATTGCCGCGCGCCTGCGGCGCTCGCAATGACGCTATTATATCATAAATTTCAAAGAGTTATGACCTCAAAGATGCTCGACATGCCGCGCCGGACCATCGCTTGGCGGTTGGGTGGGGTCGACCTTCGGCCCCATGCCGAGTGCGTAAGCGACGCCTGCGCCATAATCGGGATGGGCCCGCGTGCAATTGTCGATGTGGCGTTGCTTGATGAAATCGAGTGCATCGCCCATCGCCGCTGCGGTGTTCGCAAATAAAGCTTCGCGCTGCGTCGCGTTCATTTGCAGGAACAGCTTGCGGGGCTGGGTGAAATAATCGTCATCATCTTCGCGGAAGTTCCAGAAATCCGCGTCGCCATTAATCTTGAGCGGCGGCTCGCGAAATTCGGGTTGCTCCTGCCACTGGCCAAAGCTGTTCGGCTCATAATGCGGCAGGCCCGCATAATTGCCATCAATCCGGCCCTGACCGTCGCGATGGTTGGTAAAGACAGGGCAACGCGCTGCATTGACCGGAATCTGGTGATGGTTGACGCCAAGCCGGTAACGCTGGGCATCGGCATAAGCGAACAGCCGCGCTTGCAGCATCTTGTCGGGCGACACCGAAATACCGGGGACGAGGTTCGACGGCGCAAACGCGCTTTGTTCAACATCGGCGAAGAAATTTTCGGGGTTCCGGTTAAGTTCGAATTCACCGACTTCGATCAGCGGATAATCTTCCGCATACCAGACTTTGGTGAGGTCGAACGGGTGGAATTTATACTGTTCCGCCTCGGCTTCCGGCATGATCTGCACCGACATTTTCCATTTGGGGAAATCGCCACGCTCGATAGCGTTGAACAGGTCGCGCTGGTTGCTTTCACGGTCCTTGGCGACCACGGCAGCGGCTTCGTCATCGGTCAGATTTTCAATGCCTTGCTGGGTATGGAAATGGAATTTGACCCAGAAACGTTCGCCCGCCTCATTATAGAAGCTATAGGTATGCGAGCCGAAACCGTGCATATTGCGGAAGCTTTTGGGGATACCGCGCTCCGACATGACAATCGTCACCTGCATCAAGGCTTCAGGGAGCAGCGTCCAGAAATCCCAATTATTCGTCGCCGAGCGCAGATTGGTCTTGGGATCGCGCTTGACCGCTTTATTGAGGTCAGGAAATTTGCGCGGGTCGCGCAGGAAAAAGACCGGCGTATTATTGCCAACCAAATCCCAATTGCCTTCTTCGGTATAGAATTTGAGCGCAAAGCCACGAATGTCGCGCTCGGCATCCGCCGCGCCGCGTTCGCCCGCAACCGTAGTAAAGCGTGCAAACATTTCGGTCTTCTTGCCGACTTCGGAGAAGATTTTTGCGCGGGTATATTTGCTGATGTCATTGGTGACGGTGAAGGTGCCGAACGCGCCTGACCCTTTGGCGTGCATCCGCCGTTCGGGGATGATTTCGCGGTTGAGGTTGGCAAGCTTTTCGAGCAGCCACACATCCTGCATCAGCACAGGCCCGCGTGGGCCAGCGGTCATGCTGTTCTGGTTGTCGGGAACGGGCGCTCCGAACGCCGTAGTAAGATGCGTCACCGGGCATTTGCCCGCCGTCGGATGCGTGTTGTCAGCCATGCCTTTTCCTCCATTTTATTGCATAGATTAAGCGAGAATGGAGCGGCTGTAACTGATTTCCATTCCGCCAAAAAATTGATTAATATGCGCTGAGTGATTGGTAAATTCGATTGTGGAGTGGTGGCGTAAATCAAGGCTGACGCAAGCGCCCACGTTCCGCTAAGGACAGGTTATGACCAGCCTCATCACCCGCGCTATCATCTGCTCTGTTCGCGCGCATGGCGAACATGGCGCGATTGTGCGCGCACTGACGCAAGAGGCTGGATTGGTTGCGGGCTATGTGCGCGGCGGCCGCTCGCGCACGCTGCGCCCTGTCCTCATCCCGTCCAACATTGTCCAAGCCGAATTTCGTGCGCGCACCGCAGAACAGCTTGCCGGATTGACCGTGGAACTGGTGCATAGCCGCGCTCCGATTTTGGGCGAGCCGCTGGCGGCGGACGCGATTGCGTGGATATGCGCGCTGACCGCAGCTAGCCTGCCGGAAGAACAGCCCTATTCCGACCTTTATTATGCGCTGGGCGGCTTGCTCGACGCAATCGAGGCGGCGCCATCCGCACGCAATTGGGGGGCGGCGCTGGTGCGTTATGAATATCTGCTGCTCGCGCGGCTAGGCTTTGCACCCGACATCAGCCAGTGCGTTGTGTCGGGGAGCGATGAGGATCTCGCTTTTGTCAGCCCCAAAAGCCATCAGGCGGTGTCGCGCGGCGCAGCGCACGGCTATGAAGCGAGACTCCTCCCGCTGCCCGCTTTTCTGCTCGCAACCGTGCCTGCGCGGGTCGCCGATATTATGGACGGATTGCGGCTGACCGGCCATTTTCTGGAGACGAGCCTGTTCAACGACAGCAGGCGACATGAAATTTTTGATGCGCGCGAACGGTTGGTGGAGCGGTTCCGGCGGTTGTGAGGGGGTGGGGCTTTTACGGAAGCTGTCTATTGTTGCAATAGGTTAAGGCTTACCTTTTTTGCTGTTCTGACAGACCCTCCCCTAACCCCTCCCGCACGCGGGAGGGGGACTTCATTGTGCGGTGCAAAATTTGGGGGTTGGGCTTTGGGCTTTGACGCGCTAACGCGCAGCCAAGTTTAATACAAAATCAGGGATAGCGAGACATGAAGATTGCGCTGCTTGCGGGTGATGGCATTGGTCCGGAAATCATGGAGCAGGCGTTGCGCGTTCTGGATGCGCTGGCGCTTCCCGGTGTCACGACCGAAGCCGCACCCGTGGGCGGGGCTGCATATAAAGCGCAGGGCCATCCGCTTCCGCCTGAAACGCTGGCGCTCGCCAAGGCCAGCGATGCCATCCTGTTCGGCGCGGTCGGCGACCCTGATTGCGATGCGCTGGAGCGGGCGTTGCGGCCCGAACAGGCGATCCTTGGCTTGCGTAAGGAATTGGGACTGTTCGCCAATTTGCGTCCCGCCAAACTTTATCCCGATCTTGCCGATGCGTCGGCGCTGCGGCCAGAAATTGCGCGCGAAATCGACATGGTGATTGTGCGCGAGCTGAACGGTGATGTTTACTTTGGCGAAAAAGGGATGCGCAGAACCGCCAATGGCCGCCGCGAAGGCTATGACATTATGTCCTATAATGAGGATGAAGTCGCGGCCATCGCCAAGGTCGGTTATGAAACCGCCATTGCGCGCGCAGGCACCGACCGCCAGCCCAAGCTTTGTTCGGTCGACAAGGCGAATGTCCTCGAAACCTCGCAGCTTTGGCGCGATGTGGTGATCGAAACGGGGAAAGCCTATCCCGATGTGGCGCTGAGCCATATGTATGTCGATAATGCAGCGATGCAGCTTGTGCGCAATCCGGGGCAGTTTGATACGATTGTGACCGGCAATTTGTTCGGTGATATTCTGTCCGATCAGGCGAGTATGTGTGCAGGCTCTATCGGCCTTTTGCCGAGTGCGTCGCTCAACGGTTCGGGGCAGGGGCTGTACGAGCCGATCCACGGCTCTGCGCCCGACATTGCCGGGCAGGGCAAGGCCAACCCGCTGGGGATGATCTTGTCGCTCGCCATGTTGCTGCGCTATTCGGGCAAAAATGCACAGGCCGCAGACCGCGTTGAAGCGGCGGTCGGCGATGCGCTCGGTGCGGGTGCGCGCACCGGTGATCTTGGCGGTACACTCTCCACCGCCGCTATGGGCGATGCGGTCCTTGCCGGCCTCGCTTTATGATTGGGAAAATTTGAAGGACGTTTGATGAAACGCAAATCAGGGCAAGACCCCGCTATCACCCGGAACTGGAAGCCGGCCACCCTCGCCATTCGCGGCGGCACCGCGCGCAGCGATTTTGGCGAAACGTCCGAAGCCATATTCATGACCTCGGGCTATAGCTATGAAAATGCGGAAGAAGCCGCCGCGCGCTTCCGGGGCGATACGCCGGGCATGACCTATTCGCGTCTGCAAAACCCTACGGTCGAAATGCTGGAAAAGCGCATTGCGCTGATGGAAGGGGCAGAAAGCTGCCGCGCGACTGCTTCGGGGATGGCGGCGATGTCGGTTGCTTTGCTCTCGATGCTGTCGGCGGGCGACCATATGGTGGCGGGCAAGATCATGTTCGGGTCGAACCGCTGGCTCACCGACACATTATTCCCGCGCTATGGCATCGAGGTCACGCTGGTCGATTCGCACGAAACTGCGCAATGGGAAGCGGCGGTGCGGCCCAATACCAAAGTGTTTTTCTTTGAAACCCCCGCCAACCCGTCGATGCAAATATCCGACATAAAAGGCATTTGCGACATTGCGCGCGCGCATGACATTATCTCGATTGTCGATAATGCCTTTGCGACGAGCGCGCTCCAGCGGCCGATGGAAATGGGCGCGGATGTGGTTTGTTATAGCGCGACCAAGCTGATGGACGGGCAAGGCCGCGTGCTGGCGGGCGCTATCTGTTCAAGCGAGCAAATGATGACCGAAACCATCCTGCCGTTCCACCGCAATGTCGGCGCGACCTTGAGCCCGTTCAATGCGTGGGTGGTGTTGAAGGGACTGGAAACGCTGGACCTGCGCGCCCAGCGCCAGAGCGAAAATGCAATGAAAGTTGCGCAATTTCTGGAAGGGCGCGTCAAATCGGTGCTGTATCCGGGGCTGGAAAGCCATCCGCATCATAAGCTTGCGATGCAGCAAATGGTCGCGGCGGGTCCGATTTTCTCGATCCTTCTGGGCGGCGGGCGCAAGGAAGCGCATGGCTTGCTTGATGGCCTCAACCTTATCGACATTTCCAATAATATCGGGGATTCCCGGAGCCTTATGACGCATCCCAGCTCGACCACCCATTTCGGGATGAGCGAAGAAGCGCGGCTTGCGGTCGGGATTACCGAAGATATGATCCGCGTCAATATCGGGCTGGAAGATGCCGATGATCTGATTGCCGACCTCGATCAGGCATTGACCGGGATCGGGCTTTAGGGTCATCATAGCGGGCAATGAAGGCGCTCTTTCCTTTCGTAGCCGAAACCGACGGCGTCACCGTGCGCGTGTCGGTCAGCTATTTGCCGGACCAGTCCGAACCCGACCGCGCGCGCTGGTTCTGGGCCTATCATATCCGTATCGAAAATGAGCGCGACGAGGTGGTGCAACTGCTCACCCGTAGCTGGCGGATAACCGACGGGCGCGGCGCGCTCCATCTGGTCGAGGGCGAAGGGGTGATCGGTGAACAGCCGGTCATCATGCCGGGCAAAAGCTATGATTATGTATCGGGCTGCCCGCTCGCGACGCCGACCGGCTCGATGGCCGGATTTTATGTGATGGCGGGCGAGGACGGGGAGCGGTTTGAAGCGATCATCCCGCAATTCCCGCTCGTTGCTCCTCTGGTTGCCCAATAGGTCAGACATATGAAGCGAACTATGCTCCCGCTCAATGCGTTGCGCGTGTTTGATGCCGCCGCACGCCATTTGAGCTTCACCCGCGCCGCCGACGAACTGGCGGTAACACCCGCCGCTGTCGGCCAGCAAATTCGCGCTTTGGAAGATATGCTCGGCGTCGTGCTGTTCCGCCGCACGACCAAAGGGTTGGAACTGACCCCTGAAGCCGATGCCGGGCTTGATGCGCTCAGGGCCGGGTTCCTGATGTTTGAAGAATCGGTGAGCGCGATGCAGGCGGGGCAATCCTCCCACTCGCTCACCATCGCTGCGCCGCGCGATTTTACCGCCAAATGGCTGGCGCGGCGGTTGGGCGGCTTTGGCGCGGCGAACCCTGAAACCCGCTTCACTCTGGTGACGGCGGACGAGGAAATCGACTTTACCGAAGCCAATCTCGACCTTGCGATCCGCTTGGCCGACGGGCCGGGCGAGCATGAAGGGGTGCGTTTGGCCGAAGGAGCATTTGTGACGGTTGCCGCGCCCGATGGCGGGGCGACCACGCCTATTAGCTGGCCGCATTGTCCGGTTGCCGATGGCACCCCTGCGCTGCGCTTGGGCGATGCGGGGCTGGCGCTCGATGCCGCCGCGCTCGGCCTTGGCCATGCCAATGTGCCGCACCTGCTGGCGCAGGATGATATTGCCGAGGGCCGCGTCAAAATGATCGACAATGCGCGCGAAACCAAGCTTGCCTATTGGCTCGTCGCCCCGCTCCCGCAATGGCGGCAGAAAAAGGTCAAGGCGCTGGTCGAAGCGTTAACCGCCTAAGCCGGTTTATTTAGGCGCGGCGAGCGTAATCATCCGGTTGATGAGCGCGAAAAAGCGGTCATTATCGACCGCCTTGGTGCGATTATTCCACGCCGCACTGATGATATAGCGCCGCCCGTCTTTGTCGATCAGCAGATAATTGGCCGCAATCACGCCGGTTTCCGACCCGCCTTTATAGCCGATATATGACCAGCCGCGCCGCGCCGGATCGGGCAAGCCCGGATTGACCGCCAAAATAGCGCGCGCTTCGGGGCTGGCTTTGTCCACAAACCAGGCGAGCGCATTGGCCATCTGGCGCGGGGTGGCAAACCATTCGACCGTGTCGATGGCTTGCGGGGTGCCGGTGAGCATCACGGCTTTGGCGTCTGCGACTGTCCAGCCCCGCGCTTCGCTGCGCAGCAGGGCGAGGCGTTCCGGCGCGCGCGCCTTGGCCCAGCGCTCGCGCATCGCCTTATGTCCCGGCTCTTTCAGCACAAAGGCTTCTAGCGTGGACAGGACCGGCATCCCTTTGCTATCGAGCATATTCTGTTTGAGCGCAAAATCGCTGACCCGCTCGCGGCCAAGCAGGTGGAGCAATGTGTCGGTCGCGCTATTATCGCTGATCGAAATCATCAGCGTTGCAAGGCTTTGCAAGGTCATCGGCGCACGGTCGGGCCAATTTTGGATTTGCCCCGATGGCAGCGATTTATGGCTGAGCGGAACGACATCGCTCCACTTGCGCCGCCCGGCGCGAATATCCGCATCGAGGGCAGCGAGTAGGACCAATTTGAAACTGGAACCGGTCGCAAGCGGCGTGCGCACCCCGCCTTCGAGCAAGGGCCGTAACTCGGCTCCTTTCAGGCTGTAAATGCCGAACGCGCTGTCACCGTCCAACGCTGCAAATCCGGACTGGATTGCCGCCAGATTATCGCCTTTGGGCGCAACTTGCGTAATCCAGAAGCCGGTGACTTTATGGCCGTCCTGCGGCCCTGCCAGAACGAGCGAGACCTGTGCGACCCCGCGTTCATAATCGAGTTCAAACGTCGCTTGCCGGTCGTCGGCCGCGTTAATTTTCATCAACCTCAACGGCGCGCCATATTGGTCGCTTAATTGCTTGGCGATGGCGCGCAATTTTTCTTCGGAGATTTCCGCCAAGAAGGTCGGATGAAAGGTCGCGGCGACATCACCCTGACCGCGCATAATCGCCAATATGTCGGAAGCGCGCGCGCCGATTGTGGGCGGTATCGCACCGGCAACCGCAGCAGGCGGAGGCGGGGAGGGGCTTTGCGCAAATGCGGGCGCGGCGAGCGAAAGGAGCGTAGCGAGCGCAACTGCCGTCCGCCCCGGCCTCATGCGTCAATCGCCTCTTCGTCCAACGTCGCGGCATTGGCCTGGATGAACTGGAAGCGATGCTCCGGATTTTTACCCATCAGCCGGTCGACCAGATCCTTGACGCCCGCGCGTTCTTCATATTCCTGCGGCAAGGTAATTTTGATGAGCGAGCGCGTTTCGGGATTCATCGTGGTTTCTTTAAGCTGTTGCGGCATCATTTCGCCCAGCCCCTTGAAGCGGCCCACATCGACCTTCTTGCCTTTGAAGATTGTCTCTTCCAGCTCGGCGCGATGTTCATCGTCACGCGCATAAACGCTCTTGTTACCCGCGGTCAGGCGGTACAGCGGCGGCTGCGCGAGATAGAGATGCCCGCGCCGCACCAGTTCCGGCATTTCCTGAAAGAAAAAGGTCATGAGCAAGGTCGCGATATGCGCGCCATCGACGTCCGCGTCGGTCATGATGATGATGCGTTCATAGCGTAAATGGTCGGGATTACAGTCCTTGCGCGTCCCGCAACCGAGCGCCTGCGTCAAATCGGCAATTTCGCTATTGGCGCGGATTTTATCCGCTGTGGCCGATGCGACATTGAGGATTTTGCCGCGAATGGGAAGAATGGCCTGCGTCTTGCGGTCGCGCGCCTGTTTGGCGCTGCCGCCCGCGCTATCGCCTTCAACGATGAAGATTTCGGTGCCTTCGGGGTCGTCAGCCGAACAATCGGTAAGCTTGCCGGGGAGGCGCAGCTTGCGGCCCGATGTCGCGGTCTTGCGCTTGACCTCGCGCTCCTGCTTGCGGCGCAAGCGGTCATCCATACGCTCCAGCACATAGCCGAGCAGCGCCTTGCCGCGCTCCATATTATCCGACAGAAAATGGTCAAAATGGTCGCGGATCGCGTTTTCGACCAAGCGCGCGGCTTCGGGCGAGGTGAGGCGGTCCTTGGTCTGGCTCTGGAATTGCGGATCGCGGATGAACACGGACAGCATCAATTCGCTCCCCGTCATCACATCTTCGGTTGTAATATCCTTGGCTTTTTTCTGGCCGACCAATTCGCCAAAAGCGCGGATGCCTTTGGTGAGCGCGCCGCGCAGGCCTTGTTCATGGGTGCCGCCATCGGGCGTCGGGATGGTGTTGCAATACCAGCTATAGCTGCCGTCCGACCAGAGCGGCCAGGCAACCGCCCATTCGACGCGGCCCGCGCCATCGGGAAATTCCTGCGTTCCCGAAAAAGCGTCGGCGGTGACGCACTCGCGCCCCTTTAGCTGTTCGGCGAGATGGTCGGCCAAGCCGCCGGGGAATTGGAATACGGCCTCGCTCGGCGTATCATCGCCAATCAGTTCGGGCGCGCATTTCCAGCGGATTTCGACCCCGGCAAATAAATAGGCTTTGGAGCGGGCAAGGCGGTAAAGGCGTTGCGGCTTGAACCGTGCGGTTTCGCCGAAAATTTCAGGATCAGGCGTGAAGGCAACGCTGGTGCCGCGCCGGTTGGGGGCGGCGCTCACTTTTTCGAGCGGGCCTTGCGCGGCCCCACGCGAAAAAATCTGGCGGAATAATTCCTTGTTGCGCGCCACTTCGATGACGGTTTCAGTCGACAGCGCATTGACCACGCTGATGCCGACGCCGTGTAAGCCGCCCGAAGTCGCATAGGCCTTGCCTTCAAACTTGCCGCCCGAATGGAGCGTCGTCATAATGACTTCAAGCGCCGACTTGCCGGGAAATTTGGGGTGGGGATCGACCGGAATCCCGCGGCCATTATCGACCACGGTGAGCTTATTACCGGCTTCCAGCGTGATTTCGATGCGGCTGGCATGGCCTGCCACCGCTTCGTCCATACTATTGTCGATGACTTCGGCGGCAAGATGGTGGAGCGCGCGCTCGTCTATGCCGCCAATATACATGCCCGGACGCCGCCGGACCGGCTCAAGCCCTTCCAATACCTCGATGGCCGAAGCATCATAATCGGAACTTGTGGCGGGGGCGGCGGCAAACAGATCGTCGGACATGGGCTATGCTATAAGCCCGTGCTTGCCGCCCATGCAAGCGGCAAGAACGAAAGTGAAACCCAGCAGCTGCAAAGAACGGATTTCCGTGCTTTATGCGTTAACGCATTTCCCTTAACGGACGCGCGGGCCGCCAAAGGGCATGGGCGGCGGCGGACGGCGCGTTCCGCGCGGAAGCTGTGCCTGATAGGCGCGGCCGCAATGTTCGACGCAATAGGGAAAGCCCGGATTGACCGCTTCGCCACAGAAATGGAAGTCCGGCTCGCCCGGATGCCCCATAGGCCATTTGCAGATGCGGTCGGTCAGATCGAGCAGGCTCGTCTTGTCGGCAATTTCGGGCGAGGGCTTGGCGGGGACCAGACGACGCGGCGGCGCGGGCGGAATCGGCGCTTGCTGTTCGCCGGGGCCTTGGCGCAAAAAGCCGCCGGGGCCGACCGACACGATGCGCGGCATATCGCTGCGTCCCGTCGGGAAAGGCTGGACATTGTCTCCGGCAGGTGCGGAAGGGCTTGCGGCTTGAGGGGCAGGGCGCTCGACGCGCTCGCGCGGTTCGGGGGCAGGGCGGGGCGCGGCTGGCTTGGCCGCCTTTGCAGGCGCGGGAGCCTTGGGCGCGGGCGCGGCTTTCTTTTTCGCTTCGGCGGCCTTGACCGGCGACGGGCGCGATTTGAGGCCAAGGCGGTGCGCCTTGCCGATCACCGCATTACGGCTCACGCCGCCAAGTTCTTCGGCAATCTGGCTGGCGGTCAGGCCTTTTTCCCACATCGTTTTCAACTGGTTGATGCGCTCGTCGGTCCAGGACATCGGCTATATGACTTTCATCTTTTGAAGTGAGGCGCAAAGGCGTCCGTGAACGGATGCCGCAATGCACCATGAAATTTGATAGGGGCGATATAGGGACTAATGTTCGGGATTTCCACTATAGACTGTATAGTGGCTTGCGGTTCCTTATTCCAGCCGATAGGCACCCGTGCATGGACATGAAAATCACCCCGCCACCTGCCGAAAATATTTCAAGAATTCGCAGCGAACCCGGTGTTCCGGTGATCCGTTCGGTCAACTGGGCGGGGATGATTGCACTATACCGCAAAGAAGTGCGGCGCTTTTTCAAGGTGCAACTCCAGACAATCTGGGCGCCCGCAGTCACCACATTGCTTTATCTGGTGATTTTCACCGTGGCGATGGGGCATCGTGGCGGTGAGATATTGGGCGCATCCTTTGCCGATTTTATCGCGCCGGGGCTGATCGTCATGGGGATGATGCAGAACAGCTTTGCCAATTCCAGCTTCGCGCTGCTTGTCGGCAAGATGCAGGGGACGATTGTTGACTATCTGATGCCGCCGATTTCGGTGACCGAATTGCTGGCGGCGCTGGTGGGAGCCGCGGTGACGCGCGCCATATTGGTCGGCTTTGCGGTATGGATAGTGATGGCCGTGTGGCCCGGCGTCCATGTAACCCCCAAGCATCTTTGGGCGGTTATCGTGTTCGGCCTGTTGGGCTCGGCAATGCTCGGTTTTCTGGGCGTGATGACCTCCATCTGGGCGGAAAAGTTCGACCATGCCGCGGCGGTCACCAATTTTGTGGTGGCCCCTTTGTCGCTCCTTTCCGGCACTTTCTATTCGGTCGACCGCCTTGCGCCGACCTTTGCCGCAATCAGCCATGCCAATCCGTTTTTCTATGTGATTTCAGGCTTTCGCTACGGCTTTATCGGCCGAGCGGACTCGCCCGTCCTGCTCGGCGCGGGCGTATTGCTCGCGGTCAATATTGTGCTGGCATTGGCCTGCTATATGCTGCTCAAATCGGGCTGGAAGCTGAAAGCCTGACGCTTTCGCTCCTCACCAGTCCTAGTGCTTATGGATGGATTTGAGCGGATAGCGTCCGTTGCGATAGGCGTCGAACAAATCCTTGAGTTCGGGGTGATAGACCGGCCCTGATTCTGCGTCCGCGACCAGATTGCCCTGGCTCACATAGGCCGTATAGCTGCCCTCGTCGCCTTCCGCGAGCAGATGGTAATAAGGCTGGTTCTTGTCCGGCCTGATCTGTTCGGGGATGGATTGATACCATTCCTCGTCATTGGAAAAAATCGGGTCGACATCGAAAATCACGCCGCGAAAATCGAACATTTTGTGGCGCACAATATCGCCAATCGCAAAGCGGGCGCTGGTCATCATCGGCACGGCCTCATGGCCAAGCCCTGTCATGTGCAAGTCTTTGTAACTGGAACTCATACTCTCAATGTAAGCGGAAAGCGCGGTGCTGCAAGGGGTGTAAAGGAGGGGCCGCAGGAAATGGTGGTTATCGCACATCTAGGGCTTGGCAACATCAAAATCATGCGCTAATGGCCCCGCTTCCGACCCACGGGAGAGCGAAAAATAACGTTCTTACCGGACCTCTGCGGAGAGGTGGCTGAGTGGTCGAAAGCACCGCACTCGAAATGCGGCGTGCCCGTGAGGGTACCCAGGGTTCGAATCCCTGCCTCTCCGCCACTTCCCAAAAATGGATAAAAATTCCTGCAAGGGCAGCGTCTGCGCTTGCCGATTATTTCGACAAAGCCGGATTACAGCCCGATTACGCGGTTCTCCTGTTCGATCTCGTTCATTTCAAGACGGTCAATGATGCGCATGGCCATCTCAGCCAACGCTGCGCAGGCGGCTTGACGTAATACGCATAATGATAAGGAATTTGGTCGGGGAGAGAGGATTCGAACCTCCGGCCCCTGCCTCCCGAAGACAGTGCTCTACCAGGCTGAGCTACTCCCCGACCGATGGTTGGTTGCGAGGCAACCTACCGAGGCAAGGCGCGTCCTATAGAAGCGCCTTCCGGACCTTTCAAGCCCGAAATCCGAAAATTATGGTTCCGTGGCTTTTATCCGGACTGCTGGCAGAAAATATGGTGATTTTCCGTGCTCCCGACGATGATATGTTCGACCAGCTTCACGCCTGTTTCATTGCATAAGTCCGCCAAATGCCGCGTTGTGCGCATATCGGCACGGCTCGGATACGGATCGCCGGACGGGTGGTTATGCGCAATCGCCAGATAATGGCAGTCGGGATCTGCCAGCACCGAGCCGAGATAATCTATATCGAACAGGATTTTGTCGGACGCACCGTCAAGCATCAACCAATGTTTCAACGTGCCGCTGGCGTTAAAGCCTGCAACAATCATCTGCTCCTTATCCTGCGCGCGCAAGGCTTCGGTCGCGAATATATCGACGATGCCGATCATATGCTGTTCTGCGGGATCGGCGATAGGCGGGGAAAGGGGCGCAATGGCGGACATGCGTACCACTAAAAGCCTTGGTTGCCGCAAATGCAAGCCAAGGCTGTGCGGCTTGTCGGGCAAGGCATTGATCTATAGCGTTGCAAGCTAACCTCTAAGCCCCAAGGATTCGCCCGTTGCCGGACCATACGCCCCTGCCGCATTATGAAGATCAATATCTGGACCTGATGCGCCGCATCTGGACGCAAGGGGATGAACGGGTCGACCGCACAGGTGTGGGCACGCGCTCTATTTTCGGCGCGACAATGCGCTTTTCCTTGGCTGAGGACGCCATCCCCTTGCTCACCACCAAGCGGGTTTACTGGAAGGTCGCGGCGCGCGAGATGCTGTGGTTTTTGACCGGCAACACCAATATCAAGCCTTTGGTCGAACAAGGCGTCCATATCTGGACCGACTGGCCGCTCGACCGTTATCGGCGCGAAACCGGCGAAGAGATTGGCCGCGATGCGTTTGAAGCCAGAATATTGGCGGAGGAGGATTTTGCCAAAGCCTGGGGTGATTTGGGGCCGGTCTATGGCGCGCAATGGGTTAATTGGCCGCGCTATGTCGCGCTTGGCGATGAAGGCCATTATGTGCGGACCGAACATGGCATCAATCAGATTGCCGAGCTTGTGAAAAGCCTCACCACCAATCCGGGATCGCGGCGGCATATTTTTACCGGATGGAATGTGGCCGAACTGGACGGGATGGCCTTGCCGCCATGCCATATGACTTACCAATTCCATGTCGCGGGCAATAAATTGTCGGGGCTTTTGTTCCAGCGCAGTTGTGACTTGGGCCTTGGGTTTGCGTTCAATATTTTCGGGCTCAGCCTCCTCACGCGGATGCTTGCGCAGCAATGCAATCTGGAGGCGCATGAGGTGGTTTGGAACGGGGGCGACGTTCATCTGTATCTTAATCATGAAAGCCTTGTCGAAGAGCAGTTGGCGCGCACGCCGCAAGGCGCGCCCAAGCTGAGGATAAAGCGCAAGCCGGACTCGATTTTCGACTATAAAATCGAGGATTTCGCGGTCGAGAATTACCAGCCGCAAGCGCCTATCAGTGCGCCGGTAGCGGTCTGAATTTGTTGCGGTTTATGGTGGTGGAGCGCCGGGTATCACCCGGCTTGTGTTTTGAAGTGGTTTGAAATAAAATAACATAATGTTGTAATAATCGAATGTGCGCGGTTCGGGCCGGAAAGGGCGTGGAACCGGTAAAAAGCCATTCGTTCGAGAGGATTGCCGATGCCTGATTCGCATACGCGCCCGCGGAGCAATTTGCCGCCTTTGTCGCTGCACGTTCCCGAACCCCGCTTCCGTCCCGGCGACGAGGCGGATTTCAGTGACATCGTCATCCCGCCCGCAGGGTCGGTGCCGCGCCCGGCGGAAAATGCAAAGCCGAGCGACGTGCATGATCTTGCCTATAGCCTCATCCGCGTGCTGGATGAGAGCGGCAAGCCGGTCGGCCCGTGGGATCCGCGTCTGTCGGCGGACGAAAAGCTTGCGATGTTGCGCTATATGGCGCTGGTCCGCGCGTTTGACGACCGTATGTATCGCGCGCAGCGTCAGGGCAAAACCAGCTTCTATATGAAATGCACCGGCGAAGAGGCGATTGCGGTCGCCGCGACGATGGCGATGGACCGCGACGATATGTTCTTTCCAAGCTATCGCCAGCAAGGCATTTTAATCGCGCGCGATTATCCGATTGTCGACATGATCAACCAGATTTATTCGAACAAGGGCGATGCGCTCAAAGGCCGCCAATTGCCGATCATGTATTCGGCCAAGGATTATGGCTTTTTCTCCATCTCCGGCAACCTTGCGACCCAATATCCGCAAGCGGTCGGCTATGCGATGGCGAGCGCGGCCAAGGGCGACAGCAAGATTGCATCGGTATGGTGCGGCGAAGGGTCGACCGCAGAAGGCGATTTCCACAGCGCGCTCACCTTTGCGACTGTTTATAATGCGCCGGTCATCTTCAATGTCGTTAACAACCAATGGGCGATTTCCTCCTTCTCCGGTTTTGCCGGGGCAGAGCGCACCACCTTTGCCGCGCGCGGCATCGGCTATGGCATTGTGGGCTTGCGTATCGACGGCAATGACGCGCTCGCTGTTTATGCCGCAACCCAATGGGCAGCAGAGCGGGCGCGCACCAATCAGGGCCCGACGCTTATCGAGCATTTCAGCTACCGCGCCGAGGGCCATTCGACCTCGGATGACCCCAGCGCCTATCGCAGCGCCGATGAACGCAGCGCCTGGCCGCTCGGCGACCCGATTGCGCGGTTGAAGGCGCATCTTATCGGTGAAGGCCTGTGGGACGAAGAACGCCATGCCGCGATGGATCTGGAGCTTGCAGAACTTGTGAAGTCTGCGGGCAAAGAAGCTGAAAAGAACGGCATTTTGGGGCATGGTATGCACCAGCCGTTTGAAACCATGTTTGAAGATGTGTTCGAGGATATGCCTTGGCATCTTCAGGAACAATGCGCGCAAGCCATCAGCGAAAGGGATCGCAAATGGCAGAAGAAATGAGTGATCTGATGGTCGAAGAAACCGAAAGCGGCGCCATCAAGCGCATGAACATGATCGAGGCGATCAACAGCGCGATGGATGTCATGCTGGAGCGCGACCCCGATACGGTGGTATTGGGTGAAGATGTCGGCTATTTTGGCGGCGTGTTCCGCGCAACCGCAGGGTTGCAGAAAAAATATGGCAAGACCCGTGTGTTCGACACGCCGATTACCGAATGTGGTATTATCGGCGTCGGCGTCGGAATGTGTGCTTATGGCTTGCGGCCGATCCCCGAAATCCAGTTTGCCGACTATATCTATCCCGCGCTTGACCAGTTGGTGAGCGAAGCGGCGCGCCTGCGTTACCGCTCGGCGGGCGATTTTATCTGCCCGATGACGGTGCGTTCGCCCTTTGGAGGGGGCATTTTCGGCGGACAGACTCATAGCCAATCGCCCGAAGGAATCTTTACCCATGTCAGCGGGTTAAAGACTGTTATTCCCTCGACGCCTTATGATGCCAAGGGGCTTTTGATTGCGTCGATCGAGGATAATGATCCGGTCATCTTCTTTGAACCCAAGCGCATCTATAACGGGCCATTCTCCGGCTATTATGACCGTCCGGTCGAAGCCTGGGCCAAATTTGACGATGCCGACGTGCCGCAAGGCTATTACCGCATCGAGCTTGGCAAAGCGAATATCGTCCGCCCGGGTGATGGCCTCACCATCCTTTGCTATGGCACGATGGTCCATGTGGTCAAAACCGTGGTCGCGGAAATGGAAGTGGATGCGGAAATTATCGACCTGCGCACGCTGATGCCGCTCGACATCGACACAGTCGAAGCCTCGGTCGAAAAGACCGGACGCTGCCTTGTCGTCCATGAAGCGACGCGCACCAGCGGCTTTGGCGCGGAATTGGCCGCGCTCGTGCAAGAACGCTGCTTCTATCATCTCGAAGCGCCGGTTGAGCGCGTCACCGGTTTTGACACCCCTTATCCCCATAGCCTTGAATGGGCATATTTCCCCGGACCGATCCGCATCGGTCAGGCGATTGAAAAGATTATGAAGGATTGATCTGATGGCCCGTTTTACATTCAATCTGCCCGACATTGGCGAAGGTATTGCCGAAGCTGAAATCGTCGCTTGGCACGTCAAGGTTGGCGACCGCGTCGAAGAAGACCAGCAGATCGCCGATATGATGACCGACAAGGCCACCGTCGAAATGGAAGCGCCGGTGTCCGGCACCGTGCTGGAAGTGGCGGGTGCGGAAGGCGATGTGATCGCGATTGGCTCGATGCTGGTCGTCATCGAAACCGATGCCGCCGAAGCCGAAGAGCAAATGGAAACAACGCCCGCCCATGCCGATGAAGGCACGCCGGGACCGATGGACGAGGCGACGCTGGAGGCCGAAAATCCCGGTGTCGAGCTGGTCGAGGAAGATAAGACTGCGCCCGACCAGACTGCGGCGCAAGTGGCGTCGGTTGCGTCTACTTCGACGGAAGCGCCCAAGGCAGCGGCTCCGGCACCGGCAACAGCCCATGCGGCCAAGGTGCTGGCATCGCCTGCGGTGCGACAACGTGCCAAGGAATTGCAGATTGATCTGGGCGCGGTCAAACCGGCCGCCGATGGTCGTGTGCGCCACAGCGATCTTGATGCGTTTCTCGCTTATGGCAGCGGGCAGGGCTATCGTCCGGCGTCCAAGCCGCGCGCGGATGAACCGATCAAGGTCATCGGGATGCGCCGCCGCATTGCCGACAATATGGCCGCGTCCAAGCGCGCCATTCCGCACTTCACCTATGTCGATGAAGTCGATGTGACCGCATTGGAGGCGATGCGCGCCGATTTGAACGATAATCGCGGCGACCGTCCGAAGCTCACCATGCTGCCCTTGATGATTGTCGCAATCTGCAAAACCATCCCCGAATTCCCGATGATTAATGCGCGCTATGATGATGAAGCGGGCATTGTGACCCGTTATGGCGCGGTGCATCTGGGCATGGCGACACAAACCGATGCGGGGCTGATGGTTCCGGTTATCCGCGATGCGCAGGCGAAAAATGTGTGGCAATTGGCGGCAGAAATCAGCCGCCTTGCCGAAGCGGCGCGCACCGGCAAGGCCAAGAGCGAGGAGCTTTCGGGTTCGACGCTCACCATTACCTCGCTCGGGCCGCTTGGCGGGATTGCGACCACACCGGTCATCAACCGCCCCGAAGTCGCGATTATCGGCCCCAACAAGATTGTCGAACGACCGATCTTCCAAGGCGATGATATTGTCCGTGCCAAGCTTATGAACATCTCGATTAGCTGCGACCACCGCGTCGTCGATGGCTGGGATGCGGCAAGCTATATCCAGGCGTTGAAGAAGGTGTTGGAAACCCCGGTCCTGCTATTCGCGGATTGAGGATAGGGTAAATGCGTTCCACCCTTCCTTTCAAGGAAGGGTCAAAAGACGCAAGCGCCTTTTGGGGTGGGTGAAAGACTTGAGGTTCGCAAACCCAGCCCGAATTTTCCTACGTAAAATTCGACCCTCCCTAGAAGGGAGGGTGACGATAAAAAGAAAAGCCCCGGTCGCCTTTGTGCGCCGGGGCTTTTCTTTTGCCTGTGTTTCGCCTTGCTTATTGTAAGCCCAAGCCTGCAAAGCTTTCCTGATCGAATTTCAGGCGGAAGGTCAGATACGGACCGCTGCGGGTATAGCGGGCTTCTTCAAAATCGCGGTCGCGATAGCCGGTGAAATTATAGCCGAGCGACAACCAGCCATTTTTGAACGGCGTCAAGCCGATGGCAGGGCCGCCGGAAAAGGCGATCTGCTTGCCCCAGCCGGTCAAGCGCACCGTGCCTGCCGCGCCGATTTCCAGCATATCATTAATGTCGAACCGGAAATCGCCGCCGAAAATGTTGGAGAAGCCCTTAATATCGTCCGCGCCATAACGGTCGGACACATAGCGGCTGCCCCAGAAGAAGCCATATTCGCCGCGCTCGACAAATTCCTGTGCGCTGCTGCTGTCCATCGCGCTGCGCCCGTCAACCGGCGTCAGGTTAAGGCTGAAGCTGTTGATGATGCGGCGCGAATGATGGTCGCCATCAAGCGTCAGGTCGGGGCCGCCAATCGGGCCGGGCTGACCAGCTACTGCGTTGACAATCTTGTCGTCGCGCAGTTCCAGCTTATCGAGCCATGACCAGCGGCTATTCTCCGGACGGTTGGCCCAGGACAGTTGCAAATTGGTCGCGCGGGTCGCGGGGCCGCCATTCTTGTCCTCGGCCTTGGCGAAGGTGAACAGCGCGCCGACATTGCGGCCTTCGCTGATGCGGCGGATGGCTCCGAAGGTCGCGCCATAGCGGTCCACTTCCTCGCCATTGCGATATTCGGCGCGGCCGGTCATCGTCCACAAATCGCTGCGATAGGTTGCGCCGAGCGTGGTCGCGATAAAATCTTCGGCGATAAGGCCGTGCGATCCCAAATGTCCGCCGGAGGCCACCGGATGATCGGGGTTCAGCACCGCATCCTTGTCAAAGCCGTTCAGCGTCTTGTTCGAATCGACGGTGAAATCGACCGTCCAGTTTTTCGACAGCGGCAAGGATTGCGCAAGGCCGAACGCGGCATAGGTGCGCGGGCCATATTCCTGAATGTCCTGCTGGTTGCCGCTTGCGGTGATGCGGGCGCCCGCCCAAGGCTGGATATCGAAACCGGCACGGAAAGTGCGCGCCTTGACCGCATCGCCTTCGGCGATTTCATAGCTTGCGACAAGGTTGATGTCCTTGGTCGCGGCAAAGCGTGCGCCGACGCGGTGACGGGCGGGGAAGTCCACGCTGTCATCCTTGCCGCCCAGCGCGAATTCGGATTGCGCGTCCAACTCAAGCCGGTTGTTCATCAGGCGATGCGTGCCGCCAAGCTGCACCAGCGTCGATTCCTTCGCGGTGCCGTCCATCATGCGGTCATTGGCATAAAGAAGCCCTGCGCGCAGCGTGGTTGCGTTGGTGCGATATTCGAGCAAGGCGCGGCCTGCACGGCGTTGCATATCGGTATCGAGGAAATCTTCCTGCCATGCGCTCGCGGTCAGCGAAAGGTCGTTGGTGAGGCGCACGCGGCCATCGAAGCCGAATTTGCGCGTCGCATCTTCCGAACGGTTGAGGAAGCCGGTGCCGAACCCGCCATCGCGCTGGCGCACATAGCCCAGCATATCGAATTTGCTGCTATGATGTTCGGCTTCGAGGAGCCAAGCGCTCGCCTTATTGTCCTTGGACGTATCGCCGGTTGTGCTTTTTGCATCGCTATGCGCGAATTCGGCGCGGATTTCGGTCGAAACATTGGGACGATAACGCACGTCGACGCCGCCCAGATTGGTCTTGCTAAGGTCGGTTTCGTCATGGATGGCACTGGCACCCACGCGCAATTTTTCATCATTGCTGGTCCAGCTCGCGCGGCCGCCGGCGTTGAGGACACGCTTGCCCACGCCATCGACTTCATAGGACACCACAATGAATTGCGGGTTCATCTGGCTGTCGCGGCTCAAGACGGGTTCGCGGAAGCGCAGCGTGCCGTTGCGATAGTCGACGTCATAATCGACATGGCGCATCAGCGTCACTTGCGACAGGATACCTTCGCTGTGCAACCGGTCACGCACTTCGATCATCACCTTTTCGGTGTTGGCCAAAATGTCGCGGCGACCAAGCTGGTAGGGACCGGTGAGGCCCGACCCTTGCAATTCTTCGCGGAACGAGCGGTAGGGCGTATCGGCAGCAAAGGCGCTCGCGGCGACATTTTTGCTGCGATATTCGGCCTTCACACCGTTCAGCGTGCGCTGGTAATTGGCCAATTGGGTTTCGCCCATATTGGTGTCATAATCGCCGAACAGCGCATAAAATTGCGGGCGTTCCAGCTTCAGATAAAGCTTGCGCACCGATGCCGCATCATAGCGCGTCTGCGATTTGTCGGCATAGATGGTGTAATAAGCGGTCGGATCAATCGTGCCATGAAGGCGCGCATTATCCTTATCCTTGTCGCTGTCATAAGCGAGCGTCATCAACCATTTGCCCTGCACACGGCCCTTGGCATAAAGCGCAAGGCGGGCATCGGTGTTGACGTCATCGACCTTGTCCGACAACGGCTCCATGCGGTCATCGAGCGTATTATAGCCGACGGTCCCGGCGGCAAAGCCCACCACGGTCCACGGACGCTTGCCGGGATCAAGCCAGGTATCGACCGTTTGCTGACGCGAAATGTCACCATCACGGAAGCTGAAAGAGATGGGCAGCGAGCCGGATGCCGTGGTCGGCTCCAATTCGATATAGGCCACGCCATTATCGCCCACGACACGCCACACGGCGGGCGCGCGCTCAAGGCCGGAAAGCTGGCGGCTCTGCTGCGTATCGGCTTCGATTGCGGCGGCATAAGGCGAGGGGACCGAGAAGTCACCGACAAGGCCATGCTTGACCGGACGGCCTTCACGGTCGGTGAGGCGCACCGCAATCACCGGGCGGGTTACGCCATCGGCAACGAGCAGCGACTTGTCGCGCAGCAACTCGGCGCGCATCGGCGCAATCGCATAATGGACCTTGCGCGAAAGTTCTTGCACGACCGCGCCATTGGCGTCGATCACGCGTGCGGTGAGTTCGGTATTGGCATCGCCAATTTCAACGCCGCGCCACAGGCTCACTGAAAAGCTATTGTCCGGCGATTTACGCGCGCCGTCAAAGGTCAGCGGTTCGACCGGCTTGCCATTGGCGAACAGCTCAACCTTTTGTGTGGGCAAATGTTTGATGGCGACCCGCACGGCTTTGGTGCGCGGATTATGGTCCAGTTCGGGGAACAGCCATTCTATGCCGGCGGTCTGGCCAGCCATCCAGTCGCGCGTCGCGCCAGCCGCTTCGGGGTCGTCAAGCGCGATTTCGCGTGTCGGTGCCTTGGCTGCCTGTGATTGGCGCGGCGCAACGGAACGGGCGCGGAAGTCTGCGCGCTTCAAAGCGCCGCCCTGACCTTCCACAAAGCGCGAAATTGCATTGCCCGCCGAGCGTGTGTTCTGCGCGCAGTCCACCGCTTCACGGTCGAGCGGAAGGGTGGAAGGGTCAATCTGGACAACATGCAACCCGGTGCGGACGCCTTCAAAATGATAGCGGCCTTCATCGTCGGTGACGCTGTAGCTGCCGTCCTGCAACATCACGCGCACACCAGCAATGCCCTTGGACTTAGCCGGATCGACCAGGCAGCCGCCTTCGGTGATGCGACCGATAATGGTTAGCTTGTCGCTGATTTCATCGCGGTTGATGCGGATGACCGCATCGCTCTTGTTCGATGTGCTGCCGCGCGAATCGCTGGCGGTCGCCATGTTGATGGCATCGCCGGGCTGCGCATCCTGCCGCACTTCGGCAAGATAGGTGAGGAGGCCCGACTGGCCGCCTGCCAACGCCGGAACCGTCACCGAAAAGCCGGTGCCGTCCGCTTTGGTGACAGCAGAAATTTTGACGCCACTATAACGCACCGTTTCGGGGCGCAGGCGCAGCGAGGTCGGCAGATCGTCGAAAATCGTAATCTGGCCGGTCGAGCGCACCGCATCGCTATTAGTGACGCTGATACGATATTGGACCGCATCGCCCGGAACGGCGGTGGTGGTCGAGGCGATCTTGCGCACCAGCAAAGGCGTTCCCGGACGGTCGAGTGGCACGTCGATCCGCACCGGTTCGGGAGATGTAAGCGTAAAGCTTTTGCTATAGGACGCATCCGAAATATGGAACGCATCGCCATCGGGGCGGCGCAGCGGCGCGAGATCCGCAGGGGTTGCTGATGACGGGGCCGAATAAGGCGAAGGCGGCGTGATAACCAGATGATATTTGCCCGGCGCAACGAACGGGAAACGATAATCGCCATTGCCGAACGCATAGGATGCGCCCGACGAATCGGTCACGCTCGTGCCGGTGATAACCGTGCTGGGAAAGCGCGATACGCCATCATCTCCATAAACGGTCGCGGGCTGGCCGGTTGCTTCGTCGATGATGGTAACGCTGGTTCCGGCGACCGGAGTGCCATCACCGCTGTCAAAGGTGATGCCATAAGGGTCCACCAGGAAAGAGATGAGCGCATCGGCGGTAATCGAACTATCCGCCACGCTGGTGACGATGACCGGAACCGTGCTGCCGGGTTCGACCGACAGGGTGCAATCGCCTTGCTTGAGGGCAGGGGGGATGCGGCTTGAATTGAGCATCCCGAGGAAATGGCCGCTATTGGCGGATTTTTCGGTGAGGGTGATGGCCTCGCGGTCGCCATTGGCGGTGGTGACGATAACATCGAGCGTTTCGCGCACATTGGCGTCGCGATTGGCTTTAAGCGCGGTCATGCCGATCACGACCGGCGTGCCTGCGATGAAACTATGTTCGGCGACCAGCGCCGCCGGATCGGTGGCAAGGCCTGCAAAGACGCCTTTGGGTGTGATAAATTGATCGCCGCCCGCGGCTGCGCATTTGGTCGGCGCGACCGGCGCAGAAATGCTGCCTGATCCGTTGCCGAAGCGATAGATAACGATTTCCGGCGGACTGGCCGGAAGGGCGGTGGTGAGAACCGTAACTTCGTTGGACGAAACCGTTTCAGGCTTGCCATCGACGGTCCAGCTTGCCGACGCAATATTGCGCACGATCCGCTGGGCGTGCGCAGGCGCTGCAGCAAACGCAGCGATATGCGTTGCCAACACCATAAGCGATGCCGCCGAAACAGTTTTTTTGGTTAATATATTCATGGGAAAAGGCGGGGCCGGTCAGGGCAGAAAAATACTGCCCGAACGGCCCCTAATTCCTTATCTTTTACTTGATGGTCGCCCGGAAAACGAACGTGCTCGTCGTTCCCGCTGCCACTGTCGTAAGCGTACCGGATGCATCGGTGGCCGTCACCGTGCCGCCAGCCGGACCATCATAAGCGCAAGTCGTGGCTGTACCGGCCCCGCCAAGCTTTCCGGAAGAGGGGACACCCGCAACGGTTGTCGGCAAGGGGTCAGCGATAGCCACATTGGTTGCGGTTGCACCGCCGCTATTGGTGACGGCGATACAATATTCAATCACCGCACCCGGAATCGCTTTCGGATTGGTGGTGTTATTGTACGGATCGCTGATGATGCGGTTATATTTTGCAACGGCTAATGTCGCAGTAACGACCGTATAATCGTCGCGCGCGCTATGCTTACCGTCGCGTGCTGTATCGACGGCCCCTGCGGTGTCGGCAAATACCGTATCGACCCCGGCCGTATTGGCCCCTGTCGTTTCGGTAAGAGCCGCGCCCGCTGTGCCGCCTGTACCACCCAAAGCGGCGGTTGCGGTCAGCGTGATGCCCGAAACAGCGCCATTGGCAAGATTGTTCGGCATGTCCGCCACAATGAACACAGTTTTGGACGCATCGGCGGCCAGTTCATCAATATAATTATTAGTCGGCGTCATTTCCGCCGCATCCAGCGTACCATTATTGTTGGTATCGACATAGACACGCATATTGATGGCATCGAATGTATCCGTGCCGCCGTGCGCCGCCACGCCATGACCCGACGCCAGCAGGAAATCGAGCGTGTCGTTCGACGTGTTGGTGACGGTAAAGCTGGTCACGTTGGTGCTGGCACTACCGGTCGAACCCGGTGTCACATTGGTCGTGACATTGCCAAGTTCGGCAACGGTCAGATTGACCTTGCGGTCAACCTTGAACGTGTTGGTGCCGGGGGTGACGGTCGCCGTCTGGGTAACGCCGCCCACTTCATAAGAAATGGTTGCGGTGTTGGTGATGTCGGTGCCAGCAGTCGTTCCTGCCGCGAATGCCGGGGTTGCCCCTGCCGCCGCGATTGCAACTAGACTACAAGCACCAAGTTTCTTCAGCATACTGGTCATTGCTGTATTCCTTGGTTTATGTAAAAATTGGACCACCGAAAAAACGCCGCCGGTAATCCTGTTGCGGCCCGCTTGAAAATTACCGGACGATGCCGCGGAACATCAGTTTACCGGCGGAACCGGCCGGGATGGGTTTGACAAAAGCCCAGCGGACATGGGTCACATCCGTAGGGTTTGCGGGGCGCAGCGCCCCTGAACGGTCACGCACCTTGAGCGCCGCAAGCGGCCCCCAGTTGCGGCCACCATCGACCGAAACCAGCGCCGCACTATCGACCGATCCTTGAAAGACGACCGCAGCAGGCATGGGGTTGGTGACGATGAAATTGGTGGCGGGGCCCTGGCTCTTATTCTGATAGTTCAGAACGAACACCAGCTTATCGCCCGGCACCACGGCTTTGGGTTGTTCGAGGACAAGCTTGGTCCGCCCGGTGGCGTCCTTGACCAGCTTTTCTACAAACACATCGCTGTCGAGCGCGACCTGGCTATGCGCCAAAGCCACGCCCGGACAGGCCAGTGCGACTATCAATGCAAGTTTCTTGATCACGGAAAATCAGCCCCCCGTTGCCCCGTTTAATTGGCGTTAATCTTGACGTCGAAAGTGACGCTGCGCGATTGGCCCCCTGCCAATGCGCCGATATTCACACTCACAATATTGCTGGTGATGCTGCCCGCATCGCCGTCAACGCCATCGGTCTGCGAAGTCCCGCCGAGGCGGATGGTGCCCGGCTGATAGGTTGTCCCGACCGGTACCGGATCGGTGATGACAAGCCCTGCGACCGCGCCGCTACCGGCTGCCGTTGCGACAATGGTGTAGGTGATGGTTGCGCCCGGAACCGGCTGGCTGCCGCCAAACTGGTCGCGCACTACCTGCGTTTTGACGAGCGTGACGGTGGCGGCGCTAACCTTGAAAAAGCCATTATCTTCGCCATCCGCGCCGGTTGCACCCACCACGGCATTGCTGCCGCCGGTGCCAAGGCCCGCCATCGAGAAGCCCGGCGTATTATTATTGCCATTGTCGCGCACCGTTTTCGATTCGGCGGTCAGCACCACTTCCGCGCGGTTGCCATCGACAACGGTTCCCGGTGTGTCCGCCAGAACAAAGACGGTGATCGACTGGTCAGGCTGGATCACCGGATCGCTGGTTCCGGGCGTATAAAGTGTGTCCTTGGTCGGATCGAGCTTACCGTCGCCATCGCTATCAATATAGATTTTGACGTTGGTGGGATCATAATTGTCGCCGCCATTGGTCGCGATAGTGCCCAGCACAAAGGCTTCGTCGCCATTGCCGTTATTGGTGACAGTAAAGGTCAGATAATCTTTCTGCACAGCGCCCGGTGTAGTGGCGACATCGCCAGGGTCGGTGCCAGCGACCGTCACGTCAAGCAATTCGTCGACTTTAATGTCCACGGGGTTTGACGTGATCGTCGTCGTTCCGCCGCCATTATCATAGCTGGCCGACGCGGTGTTCGAAATGGTTGAACCGGCAAGCGTGCCTGCAGCGTGCGACGCTGTCGGCAAAGCCATGACGGCAAATGCAATGCTGGCGGCGCCAGCGCGTAAAGTTATGCGGTTCTTTTGCTTAACAAAAGCCGTAATGGCGACCGTCATGTAAAATGCTCCAAGCGGAAATAGTGATTATTTGTCGCCGCTTATTTGCATAAAAAAGGAAAATATTTAGTTAAGATTTTGCATTGCACCACGTAAAATGTGATGCGTTGCAGAATGACAAAAGCGCCATTAATGCTATGCTTAAGTCCTTCCGCCGGACGTTAACGAAATGGCGGGTACAAGAGTTTACAAAATGCCATGACGTCATCAGGACCGCCGGAGCAGAGTGAAAATGGCGCGCCGCGTGAAAATGGCGGGCGGGGACGCGACCGTTTGCTTGCCTCGATTGCGCTCACCTCGGCGATTCTTGTTTTTCTGGCTTTGCCCTTTGCGTTGCGGGCGGGGGCGGAGTTTTTCCTGCCGCTGACCGCCGCGCTGGTTATTGCGATTGCGCTGGTGCCTGCGCTTGAATGGCTGGAGCGGCGCGGCTTTCCCTCGATGATCGCATCGGCGATTTGCGTCATCCTGTTTCTGATTCTGGTGAATGGGGCACTCGCGGTCATCATCGTGCCGGCAACCGACTGGTTTATCGAGCTTCCCGACCGGCTGCCCAAGATACAGGCAACCTTGTCACCGCTGATTGATTTTTATGCGAACCTACAGCGATTCGTTGACCGCATCCTGCAATCGGTCGCGAGCGGCACCAGTGCGCAGGCGCGCGCGGTCGCGATTGAAGCGCCGCGTTCGCTGCTCGATTTTATTGCAGGGAGCGCGCCCGCCGCCGCCATCCAGATATTTTTCGCCATTCTCGCGGTGTTTTTCTTCCTTGCGGGCTGGACCCGTCTGCGCAAGCGCACAATCAATAACCGCGAAAATTTCGACACCGCTCTCGAAACCGCGCGGGTGATCCAGAATGTCGTGAATTCGACCTCTTCCTATCTCACCACCATCACGATCATTAATGCGCTGTTGGGCGCGGCGGTCGCGCTCATCCTGTGGATGCTCGGTATGCCGTCGCCTTTAATGTGGGGCGGGATTGTCGCTTTGTTCAATTTCGTTCCCTATCTCGGCCCCATTCTTGGCATCATGCTGCTGGCCTTGGGCGGCTTGATGAGTTTCGACCGTATCGAACTCGCTATCTTGCCCGCGCTCGTCTATTTCGCGCTGCATACAATCGAGGCGAATATTGTGACGCCGATGATCCTCGGGCGGCGCCTCACCATCAATCCTTTATTGATTCTGGTGTCGCTCAGTTTTTGGGGTTGGGTGTGGGGAACGCCCGGCGCGCTGCTCGCGGTTCCGATCCTGATTATACTACAGACCGTGCTCAAAGCCACCGGAACGCCCGATTTGGCGGGCTTCCTGTTTGAATCGGGCACGCTTACCCATGATGACGAAGCGTAAAGGCGGAAATTTTTGCTAAATTGTGACTAGGCTGTTGACAGGGGAGCAATGCTTCCATATTTGCGCGGCTCCACACCACGCGGGTGTAGCTCAGTTGGTTAGAGTGTCGGCCTGTCACGCCGAAGGTCGCGGGTTCGAGCCCCGTCACTCGCGCCATTTCCTTCATGGAAATGGAAATGTAGAAAAAGGCACTATCGCATTAGCGACGGTGCCTTTTTTCTTATGCGTCGTGCGCGACGCTTAGCGCCAGCGACCTGTTTGCATCCAGCGCAACAGCGGCTTCATCGGTGCAATCCAGATAATGCCTGCCACCGCATAAATGATAAGTTGCAGCGCGATATGAAGCTGGCCGATCTCGGCATTGAACGAGGCAATGATAAACGCCCACACACCGATAATCGCGAGCATTAACGCCATGCCTGCAGGTTTGCGCCAGCTTGGCTGATATTGTTCGTCACTCATGCGGCACTTATCCATTCATTTTGCGTCAATATGGCGTTTAGCGGAACATCTGTAGCCTCTGTCGGCACAAGGTCAATTTCCTGCACATCCCAAGCGATACCGACGCGCACCGCTTGAGGGTGCGCGGCGCAATAGCGGTCATAATGGCCGCCACCCTGCCCGATGCGGTTAAGCGCGCGGTCAAAACCGAGCAACGGCATCATGAGGAGGTCGGGTGTGACAGTGGCAGCACCGGCGCGCGGTTGCGGCACTTTATAGGGGCCGGTTTCCAGTGCATCACCGGGCGACCAAGAGCGGAAAAGCATCGGCGTATCGCGCGCGGTGAAATAGGGGAGGGCGAGGCTCTGCCCTGCGCCCAGTGACGCGGCAAGCATGGGGAGAATATCGGCCTCCGCTCCCATAGCGGCATAGGCCCCGATGATGCGATGCTCGGTGAGCAAGGCGCGCAAAGGGGAGGGGGCAATACCGAACATCACGGCGCGGTGGCGCGGATTGATATGCGCGACAAATTGGTCGCGTCTGTGCCGTAAACGCGCGCGTAATTCACGCTTGGCGGTATCAATCGGGGACGGTTTATCCGGCGGGAGATCGGGCAATGCGGGACGCTTTCGGCTCGTTCGGCTTTAAGGGATGTGTGCGTTCAAGGCGTTCATGGCCTTTATCATTCGGCGCACTTGTCAGGACGTTTATTATAAGGTGACGGGACCGCCATGGCCGTTTGCTGGAATATCCTCTGACGCCAAAACGTCAGGTGGGGACCATTTATTCCGGACCAGGATCCGGACAGGGACAGCCCCCTTGGATGTTATATCGCCTCAGGGATGTTCGCAAAAAGCGCGCACCGGGCAGTACCCGTCGCCCGATATATATGGGAGCCATGGCCGGGGCACAAGAGCGCAGCGGCGTTTCGCGTATGTGCGGGATTTCAGCGCCTTAGTTTTTGGCCGCGATGCTGTCCGCCAGCCGGTTAATGCGCGCGGCCATTTCCAAGAGGCCCGGCGTAAGGTCGGGGCGCTCTTCGCTTTTTTCGGCATTGGCGCGCGCATTTTGCAATTCGTCCGCCATAAAGATGGCCGCGAACAATAATATCCGCGCTTCATTGACATCGCCGACGACCAGCCGCGCTTGCTGCGCCTTTTCATCGACCAGCGCGGCGAGTTTCTGGAGGTGCGGCTCGTCGCCGTCGGCGCACGCTACATCATAAGGACGGCCCGCTACCGTCAAACGCACATCACCCATGTTGCGCCTCCAATATACTATCAAGGTCGCGCAAGGTTTGCGTCACTTCGGCGCGCAAAGCCGCGTGTTTGCGCGCGACTTTCAACTCGTTGGCCGGTTGCTGTGCCGCTTGGTCCGTGATTGTTTTTTCAAGGCGCGATATGGCCTCGGCCAATTGCTGGAGCGCCTGTCCCTCATCCGCTTTAGTCATAGAAACCGGTTTACCAAAAATCTCCCCCTTGGCAATGCCCCGCCGCTGCGGGGGCGGTTTGCCCGTGCCGAACTTCGGATTGACCGGAGATAAGGCGTTTCAAAAGTCAGTTATTACCTTAGCGGCGGTTGACCTTCTCGGCCTGCCGACGCAAAGGGTTGGCGACAGCGACTCGACCCTGACGACGCTGTGCCTTGCTGATGTCAACAGAAGAGATGCTTTAAATCATGGCCATGCCTGAAATTTCGCTCGCCAACGCCATCCGGGCTTTGTCGATGGACGCCGTTCAGGCTGCCAATAGCGGTCACCCGGGGATGCCGATGGGCATGGCCGATGTGGCGACGGTGCTATTCTCCGATTTCCTCAAATATGATCCCGCCGCGCCGAAATGGCAGGATCGCGACCGTTTTGTCCTGTCGGCAGGACATGGCTCGATGCTGATTTATGCGCTGTTGCATTTGACGGGGTATGAGCGCCCGACCATCGAGGACATCCGCAATTTCCGCCAGCTTAAAAGCCCGTGCGCGGGCCACCCGGAAAATTTCATGCTCGAAGGCGTGGAATGTACGACGGGGCCGCTGGGGCAGGGGCTTGCGATGGCGGTCGGCATGGCGATTGCCGAGCGGCATCTGAATGCGGTCTATGGCGACGATCTGGTTGACCATAAGACTTGGGTGATAGCAGGGGACGGCTGCCTGATGGAAGGCATCAACCATGAAGCCATTGGTCTGGCTGGCCATTTGCAACTGGGTCGCCTCAATGTGTTGTGGGACGATAACAGAATCACGATTGACGGCGCGACCGCGCTTTCGACCAATGAAGATATTCCGGCGCGCTATGCCGCGACCGGTTGGCATGTGGTGCGCTGTGACGGGCATGATTATGCCGACATCCGCCGGGCATTGAGCGAGGCTGCTGCCGATCCGCGCCCGTCGCTGATCGCGTGCAAGACCGTCATCGGCAAGGGCGCACCCAATAAGGAAGGCACCTCCGCAACCCACGGCGCGCCGCTCGGGGCCGACGAAATCGCCGCTGCGCGCAAAAATCTGGGCTGGGATTATCCGGCCTTTGAAATTCCGGCGGACATTCGCGATGCTTGTCTTGCCATTGGTGCCAAGGGCAAGGATGCGCATAAAGCGTGGGAAGATCGCGTTATATCCCATTCCAAATCAAAAGAATTTTTGAACCAGATGGCGGGCGAGCTGCCTGCGGCTGATTGGCTCAAGCCCTATGTCGATGGCCTCATTGCCGCGCCGCAAAAGGTTGCAACGCGCAAAGCTTCGGAAATGGCTTTGGAAGCGATGACGGCGGTTATACCGGCGATGGTCGGCGGTTCTGCGGACCTCACCGGCTCGAACAACACCAAGACCAAATCGACCCTGCCTTTGACCGCCGACGATTATGCGGGCCGCTATATTTATTATGGCATCCGCGAATTCGGCATGGCTGCCGCGATGAACGGCATGGCCTTGCATGGGGGTATCATTCCTTATGGCGGCACTTTCCTTGTGTTTGCCGATTATTGTCGCGGCGCAATACGCTTGTCGGCGCTCCAGCGGCAGCGGGTCATTTATGTGCTGACCCATGACAGTATCGGGCTTGGCGAAGACGGCCCGACGCACCAGCCGATCGAGCATCTGCAAAGCCTGCGCGCTATGCCGAATCTGCTCGTCATGCGCCCCGCCGATGTGGTCGAAACCGCTGAGTGTTGGGACTTGGCGATCAAGTCGGAAACCGCGCCCACCGTGCTGGCGCTCACCCGCCAGAATTTACCGCAACTCCGCACCGAAGCTTCGGCGGAAAACCGCTCGGCCAAGGGTGCTTATCGTCTCAAGGCCGCCAGTGGTCCCCGCAAAGTCGTGCTGGTCGCGACGGGTTCCGAGGTTGAAATCGCGGTGGCTGTGGCGGCTCTCCTTGAAGAACAAGGGCATGGCGCGGATGTGGTTTCGATGCCCTGCACCGAATTATTCGATGCACAGGATGCCGCCTACCGCGCCGATTTGCTGCCTCACGACGCGCTGATCGTATCTATCGAAGCGGGCACCACCTTTGGCTGGGAACGCTATACTGGCCGCGATGGCTTTCGCTTTGGCGTCGACAGCTTTGGCGCATCGGCCCCCATTGACGATCTCTACCAGCATTTTGGTCTTACCGCCGACCAGATTGCCCCCAAAATTCTTTCCGCCCTTTCCTGATTATTTTTGCCTCTTAGGAGTTTCACCACCATGGCTATTAAGGTTGCTATCAACGGTTTCGGTCGCATCGGGCGCAATGTCGCGCGCGCCATTTTGGAGCGTCCGGATTGCGGTCTGGAACTGGTGTCAATCAACGATCTCGCCGACGCCAAGGCCAATGCGCTGCTGTTCAAGCGTGATTCCGTCCATGGCGCGTTCAACGGCACGGTCGAAGTCGACGGTAATGACCTCGTCATCAGCGGCAAGCGCATCCAGGTGACCGCCGAGCGCGATCCCGCCAATCTGCCCCATGCAGCCAATGGCGTTGATATTGCGCTGGAATGTACCGGTTTCTTCACCAACCGTGAAGGCGGGCAGAAGCATCTTGATGCCAGTGCCAAGCGCGTGCTGATTTCGGCCCCCGCCAAGGAAGTCGACCTCACCGTTGTCTATGGCGTCAACCATGACAAGCTGACCGCCGAACATACCATCGTGTCGAATGCCTCCTGCACCACCAACTGCCTCGCGCCGTTCGCTAAGGTGCTGAATGAAAGCATCGGTATCGAGCGCGGCCTGATGACGACCATTCACGCTTATACCAATGACCAGAAGATCCTCGACCAAATCCATTCCGATCCGCGCCGTGCGCGCGCGGCGGCGATGTCGATGATCCCGACCTCGACCGGTGCGGCTGCGGCTGTCGGTCTTGTTCTTCCTGAATTGAAGGGCAAGCTTGATGGCTCGTCGATCCGCGTGCCGACCCCTAATGTGTCGGTGGTGGACCTGACCTTCACGCCGTCGCGCGAAACCACGGCGGAAGAAGTCAACGCGCTCCTTAAAGCTGCCGCCGAAGGCCCGCTCAAGGGCGTGCTGGCCTATACCGACGAGCCGCTGGTTTCGATCGACTTCAACCATGATCCGGCCAGTTCGACCATCGACAGCCTTGAAACTGCCGTCATCGACGGCAAGCTGGTGCGCGTGTTGAGCTGGTATGACAATGAATGGGGTTTTTCGAACCGCATGGTCGATACCGCCGGTGTCATCGGCAAGCTGCTTCAGGCATAAGGGCTGAAAAACATGGGTGCGAAGGCTTTCAAAACGCTCGATGATATGGGCGATGTATCGGGTAAGCGCGTGCTTGTGCGCGTGGACCTGAATGTCCCCATGAACGAAGGATCGGTTGCGGATGATACCCGCATCCGCGCCTCCGCACCCACCATATTGGAACTGGCGGATCGCGGCGCGATTGTGCTGCTGCTGTCGCACTTCGGACGCCCGAAGGGGCAGAAGAACCCCAATCTGTCGCTCTCGCTGGTTGTCGGCGGAATTGAAGATGTGCTGGGCCGCCGCATCATGTTCATCCCCGATTGTGCAGGGCAAGCCGCGCTTGATGGCGTGGCGGTACTGCGCCCCGGCGATATTGCGGTCCTCGAAAATACGCGCTTCCATGCGGGCGAGGAAGAAAATAACCCTGCGCTCGTCGCGGACATGGCGGTGGTCGGCGACTATTATGTCAATGACGCCTTTTCCGCCGCGCACCGCGCCCATGCCTCGACCGAAGGGTTGGCGCATAAGCTACCCGCTTTTGCAGGCCGCGCGATGGAAGCCGAACTGGTGGCGCTGGAACAGGCGCTCGGCAATCCGGAACATCCGGTGGCCGCAGTCGTTGGCGGGGCCAAGGTTTCGACCAAGCTGGATGTTCTCCAAAACTTTGTCAAAAAGGTCGACCATCTGATTATCGGTGGCGGTATGGCCAATACTTTCCTTGCCGCGCGCGGGGTCAATGTGGGCAAATCGCTGTGCGAACATGACCTCACCGTCACCGCCAATGCGATTATGGACGCCGCCGACAAGGCAGGCTGCACTGTGCATCTTCCTTATGATGTCGTGGTCGCCAAGCAATTTGCGGCCAATGCACCGAACAGCATCGTCAATGTGCATGAAGTCGCGCCTGACGATATGATCCTCGACATCGGCCCGGCCGCAGTCGAGGCGCTCGGCGATGTGCTTAAAACCTGCAAGACGTTGGTGTGGAACGGGCCTTTGGGCGCGTTTGAAACCGTGCCGTTCGACAAGGCGACGGTCGCGCTTGCCAAAACGGCGGCGGCGCTCACCAAAGAAGGCTCGCTTGTATCGGTCGCGGGTGGCGGCGATACGGTTGCGGCGCTCAACCATGCAGGCGTTGCCGCAGATTTCACTTTCGTTTCAACCGCTGGCGGGGCATTCCTCGAATGGATGGAAGGTAAGCCGCTCCCCGGCGTGGACGCTTTGAAAGGGGCCTGACCCCGTAACCCCCGTCGCATCGTCACTCATTATTGCGGCGCGCGACATAGACTCGTTTGAACAAGGACCATCTTCCCATGCAAGACGCTAAATTGCTCGACAAGGTTACCAACGGTTCCGGATTTATTGCCGCGCTCGACCAGAGCGGCGGTTCGACCCCCAAAGCTTTGAAAGGCTATGGCATCGAAGAGGATGCGTGGGGCAGCGAAGAAGAAATGTTCGGCCTCATCCACCAGATGCGCAGTCGCGTGATTACCTCGCCCGCTTTTTCGGGGGAGAAGGTGCTGGGCGCGATCCTGTTCGAGCGCACCATGGACGGCGAAGTTGATGGCAAACCGACCCCTGAAGCCTTGCTTGAGCGCGGCGTTGCGCCGTTCATCAAGATTGACAAGGGGCTTGAAGATGAAGCCAATGGCGTCCAGCTTATGAAGCCGATGCCCGACCTCGATGCGCTGCTCACCCGTGCCAAGGGCTTGGGTGTCATCGGCACCAAGGAACGTTCGGTTATCAATCTTGCCAACCGCGAAGGCATTGCCGCCGTCGTCAAGCAGCAGTTTGAGGTGGCACAGCAAGTGACCGCGCACGGCCTCGTTCCGATCATCGAGCCCGAAGTCAACATCAAAAGCGCAGAGCGTGCAGAAGCGGACGAAATCCTGCTCGATGAACTGACCAAGGCATTGGATGCGCTTCCGGGCGACGACAAGGTCATGCTCAAATTGTCGATTCCGGCCAAGGCGGGGCTTTATGACAGCCTTGTCGATCATCCGCGTGTTGCGCGCGTGGTTGCGCTGTCGGGCGGTTTCAGCCGTAGCGAAGCCTGTACCGAACTCGCCAAAAACCGTGGCATGATCGCAAGCTTCAGCCGCGCTTTGCTCAATGATTTGCGTCACCAGATGGATGATGCGGAATTTAATGGCGCGCTTGGCCTCGCCATTGACGAAATTCACGCAGCATCGGTGGCACAGCCCTGATTGGCTTTCGGGGTCGGTATCGTTAAGGCGCATATCCATGACCGATCATGACGATTTCGACCCCGATATTTTGGATAGCGGTTTTGCCGACCGTTTTGGCCGCGACCCCCGCCGCCCAGCGTGCCAGCTTTACCTGATAAGCCCGGAAAATCTGGGCGAGGATTTTGCAGAGCAACTCGACGCTGCTTTGGCGGCCGGACCGGTGGCCGCATTCCAGCTCCGGCTTAAAAATGTGCCGGATGCGGATATTATCGCCGCCTGTGATGCGCTGATACCGGTTTGCGCGCGCCATGATGTGGCGTTCATATTGAATGATCGCATGGATTTGGCCGCGCAAGTCGAAGCGGACGGCGTGCATCTGGGGCAGGGCGACGGCGATGTAAAAGCCGCACGCGCGGCGCTGGGGCCTGCGGTGCAAATTGGCGTCACCTGTCATGACAGCCGCCACCTTGCGATGGAAGCAGGCGAAAAAGGCGCGGATTATGTCGCGTTTGGCGCCTTCTATCCGACCGATACCAAAGAAACCACGCATCGCCCCGATCCGGCCATCCTTGGCTGGTGGACCACCTTGTTTGAAATTCCGTGCGTAGCGATTGGCGGGATTACGCCCGACAATGCGCAGCCTTTGATTGATGCAGGCGCGGATTTCCTCGCAGTATCGGGGGCGGTTTGGAAGCATCCGCAAGGAGCCGCCGCAGGAGTTGCCGCCTTCGCCCCGCTGCTCGGTTAAACGCCGCTCGCGCATTGCCTCAAGGAACGCTTGCGCCGTTTTGCGCGTTGCCCTGTCATTAAATCTATAATGATCAGGAGGTTTTGCCCGTGGCATTGAAGCAGGTGAACGCTAAATTTTCCCTTCCCCTAATTGCAGCCATCTTCCTTTTATCCGGCTGTAATTTCGCGGCCGAAGCCGATGAAAAAGCGCCGGAACCTGCCGCCAAGGCTAAAGCCGCTACCCCTGCTGCCGACCCCTTTGCCTCGCATGACGCGGATGCGCCGGGCGGCGCTGATGATAGCGGTCACAGCATCATGCAGGCGCAAGTCCTGCTCGACCGTTTGGGCTTTGCGCCCGGCGTGATTGACGACAAGATGGGGATGTCCACCACCAATGCGATCAAGGGCTTCCAGACCGCCAATGATCTGCCCGTGACCGGCGAATTGGATGAGGCAACGCGCACGGCCTTGCTCCAGCAAAAATCGCTACCCGCAACACGCATGGTCACTATTCCGGCGGACTTTGCCAATCAGGATTTCGTGACCATTCCCGCCGCGGCTGAAGCCAAGGCCAAGCTCGCTGCTCTGGGCTATGAAAATCTGATGGAGGCTTTGGCCGAGCGGTTCCATACGACGCCCGATACATTGCGCGCGCTCAATAGCGGGGCGACACCTGTTCCAGCCAAAGAGGCAGGCAAAACGGAAGCCAACGCCGCCAACGCTACCAATGATGCCGCGATCTTTGCGGCGGGCAAGGAAATCCGCGTTCCCAATGTTGGCGGTGATAGCGCGGCGGGCGCAGAGGCCGCTGGCGATGCGGCGTGGAAAACCACGCTCAAAAATCTCGGCATATCGGCGCAGCAGCCTCAGGCCGCCAAAATCGTTGTTGATGAATCGGACGGCGTGCTGCGCGCGTTCGATGCGGATGGCAAATTACTGGTGCAATTTACCGCTACGATGGGGTCAAAGCATGATCCGCTGCCGATCGGAAGCTGGAAGGTCAATGGCGTCGCTTATAATCCGCCCTTCACTTATAATCCCAAGCTATTCTGGGATGTATCGGACAAAAAGCCCAAGCAGCAATTCAAGCCCGGCCCCAATAGTCCGGTGGGGGTTGTGTGGATTGACCTGTCCAAGGAACATTATGGCATCCACGGCACGCCTTCGCCCGAAACCATTGGCCGCGCGGAAAGTCATGGTTGTGTGCGGCTCACCAATTGGGATGCGGCGCGGCTTGCGATGATGGTGAAGCCCGGCGTGCCGGTGGTATTCCAGAAATGATCGTGCGAAAATTGGGCATGACCAATCGGGGAGGGGCGCGATGAGCGAGAGGCGCGGGGCTGCGATGCTCGACAAAATTCGTGTGGGGCTGGCGAGTGCGGCCATCAGCGCGGCGGTCACATCGGCTTATTGGGTCATTGCCTATGACCTCACCGGAACGCAGCGCGAGGCCGCGCAACTATCGCCCGCACCCGCCGCCGCGCAGCCGCCCGCAACGGCCACTTCCACATCTCAGCCCCCGCCCAAAATACATCGCACGCGCATGGAACCGATAACCCCGGTGCAGATCGGCGCGCTCGCTATTCCGGTAGTAGGGGTCAAGCCCGCCCAACTGGTCGATACGTTCAACGATGCGCGCGAAAGCGGGGTGCGTATCCATGACGCCATCGACATTATGGCCCCACGCGGAACGCCGGTCATTGCTGCCGCTCCCGGCACCGTCGAGAAAATCTGGCAGAGCGAAAAAGGCGGGCTGACCGTCTATGTGCGTTCGCCCGACAAGCGCAGCATCTATTATTACGCCCATCTCGACAGCTATGCCGACAGTCTGGCGGAAGGAAAGGCAGTCAAAGCGGGCGATCCTGTCGGCACGGTCGGGTCCACCGGCAATACCAGCCCAGATGGTCCGCACCTCCATTTCGCGGTGATGCTGGCGGGACCGGACGATAGTTGGTCTGGCGGGACCGCAGTTAACCCTTATCCCATGCTCACCGCGTCAAGATAGGCACGAGGCTTGCGCTTGGGGCGAGAGAAGGATAAAGGCGCGCTCCAACGGGCGGTCATCGCTCTGGCTCTTTTCCATAATAGTGAGATACTCCCATGAAAATCAGCGGCGTCGATATCCGTCCCGGCAACATTTTGGAATATGAAGGCGGCATCTGGAAAGTTGCCAAAATCCAGCATACCCAACCCGGCAAGGGCGGCGCATTCATGCAGGTGGAAATGAAAAACCTCATCGATGGTCGCAAGACCAATGTGCGCTTCCGCAGCGCCGATACGGTCGAAAAAGTGCGCCTCGACACCAAGGATTTCCAGTATCTCTACGCCGAAGGCGACAGCCTCGTGTTCATGGACAAGGATAGCTATGAACAAATCAACATCGACCGCGATGTCATCGGCGATGCGGCGGATTTCCTTCAGGACGGCATGGATGTGATGCTCGAATTGTGGGAAGAGCGCCCGATTTCGGTCGAACTGCCCGATCAGGTCGAAGCGACCATCGTCGAAGCCGACGCCGTGGTGAAGGGGCAGACCGCCTCTTCGTCTTACAAGCCCGCCATTTTGGACAATGGCGTGCGCGTCATGGTTCCGCCGCATATCCAATCGGGCACGCGCATCATCGTTGATGTGTATGAACGCGAATATGTGAAGCGCGCGGACTAAGCAGTTTAGAAACGGACCGACGACATGGCAGCCCTTTCCGGCCTTTTGACAGTGATGGAACGCGCCGCGCGTAAGGCGGGGTCGCGTTTGCGTCGTGACTTTGGCGAAATCGAACATTTGCAGGTATCGCCCAAAGGACCGGCCGATTTCGTGTCCAAGGCCGACCAGCGCGCCGAACGCACGCTCTATGACGAATTGCTCAAGGCCCGCCCCGATTGGGGTTTCCTCATGGAAGAAGCGGGCGAGATCGAGGGCGCACCGGGCAAGCCGCGCTGGGTGATTGACCCGCTCGACGGCACCTCGAACTTCCTCCATTCAATCCCGCATTTCGCGATTTCGATTGCTGCACAGGAAGCCAAGCCCGGCGGCGGGTGGGGCGATGTGACGACCGCGCTCGTCTATCAACCGCTCACCGACGAAAGCTTCTGGGCGGAGAAGGGGCGGGGTGCTTGGCTCCACGACCGCCGCTTGCGCGTTTCGTCGCGGCGTAATCTCAACGAAGCGCTGATCGCGACCGGCATCCCTTATATGGGGCATGGCGATTTTGCGCAGTGGAGCAAGATTTTCGGGAGCATTGCGCCCGAAGTTGCGGGCATCCGCCGTTTTGGCGCGGCCTCGCTTGACTTGGCCTGGCTTGCCGCCGGTCGCTATGACGGCTTTTGGGAAGCCGACCTCAAGCCTTGGGATGTGGCCGCTGGCCTTCTCATTCTCAAAGAGGCGGGGGGCTTCGTCACCGATTTTCGGGGCGGAGACAAATATATGGCGCGCAGCGAATTTCTCGCCACCAATGACGCGCTCCATTCCAAACTGCACAAGCTGGTCGCGAGCGCGCTGCGCTAGTTAAGAATCGCTCGCAATTTGGCGATTTTTCCGGCGCTTGAGGGTTGCCCCCAAGGGCTAGCCGTCCTAGAGGCGAGGCACTGAGTCTGTTACGGATTTGGTGCAAGTTGAACGATAAGCATGAACGAGCCGAAGGGGCATATTTTGACTGACTTGTCGCAATATCTGCCAATCCTTATCTTTCTGGGGATTGCGCTTGCTTTATCGGCCTTATTCGCCTTTTTGCCGATGGCGGTGGGCCGCCTCACCGGCACGCATCAGCCCGATCCGGAAAAGCTCACCGAATATGAGTGCGGGTTTCCCGCATTCGAAGATTCGCGCGCGCAATTTGATGTGCGCTTCTATCTCATCGCGATTTTGTTCATCATTTTCGACCTTGAAGCCGCCTTCCTGTTTCCGTGGGCTGTCAGCCTTGAACATATTGGCTGGGCCGGTTGGGCGACGATGATGGTGTTTCTGGCCGAGCTTGGTCTTGGTCTTGTTTATGCGTGGAAAAAGGGAGCACTCGATTGGGAGTAGAGCTTTCAGCCGACGAACTGGCGCGTATGCCGGTTGCTCCGGGCACCATGCCCGATCAGGCATTCTTCAATGATCTTCAGGGCGAAGTGAGCGACAAGGGCTTCCTTGTCACTTCGACCGAAGAATTGTTCCAATGGGCGCGCACCGGTTCGCTGTGGTGGATGACGTTCGGCCTTGCGTGCTGTGCGGTCGAGATGATCCACGTCAATATGCCGCGCTATGATATGGAGCGGTTCGGAGCCGCTCCGCGCGCATCGCCGCGCCAGTCGGACGTGATGATCGTGGCCGGCACTTTGTGCAACAAAATGGCCCCTGCGCTGCGTCGCGTCTATGACCAGATGTCGGAACCCAAATATGTGATTTCGATGGGAAGCTGCGCCAATGGCGGCGGCTATTACCATTATAGCTATTCGGTCGTGCGCGGCTGTGACCGCATTGTGCCGGTGGATATTTATGTGCCCGGCTGCCCTCCGACCGCAGAGGCGCTGCTTTACGGCGTGATGCAGTTGCAGCGTAAAATCCGCCGCGAAGGGACGATGGACCGATGAATGTTGTTCTTCATCCCGCGCCCAAATTTGCGAGCAATGACGGCGTTATCGCCGAAGCAACCCGCATTTTGGGCAAGGATTTACTTGAGGCGGTCGATCTGGTCGGCGAAGTATCGCTGACGGTAGATAAGGCAGAACTGGTGGGCTGCATGGTCGCGCTGCGCGACCAGATGCACTATCAGCAATTGGTCGAGATTGCGGGCGTTGACTATCCCGACCGTCCCGAACGGTTCGAGGTGGTCTATCACCTTCTCAGCGTGACCAAAAACCATCGCCTGCGCGTCAAGGTGCAGACGGACGAGGCAACCCCTGTGCCTTCGGTGACGGGCGTGTGGCCGGTCGCCGGTTGGCTGGAGCGTGAAGTGTTCGATATGTATGGCGTATTGTTCGCCGGGCATCCGGACTTGCGCCGCATCCTGACCGATTATGGCTTTAAGGGCCACCCGTTCCGCAAGGATTTCCCGCTCACCGGCTATGTCGAAATGCGCTATTCGGAAACCGAAAAGCGTGTCGTCTATGAACCGGTCAAGCTGACGCAGGATTTCCGTTCATTCGACTTTATGAGCCCGTGGGAAGGGGCGGAATATATCCTCCCCGGCGATGAAAAAGCGCATGGCGAAGCGCCCGGCGCGCCGACGCCTGTGCCTGCCGGTGGCGCGGCGCCCAAGCCTGCTGCTGCCGCGCCTGCCGCAGCCACTACGCCCAAAACCACCGAAAAGCCTTCGGATACCGGCGCAGGGGCCAAGACCGACAAGGAAGCGGCCAAGCCCGTCGCTAAAGCCAAAGGCGCGCCTAAGGTAACGGAAAAAGCCGAGCCGCAACCCGTCGAGGCCAAACCGGCTGCGAAAAAGGCCCCTGTCAAAAAGGCGCCTCCCAAAGCGGCGGCTCCTAAAGCCGCTACCAAGCCTGCGACCAAAACCACGCCCAAAGCCACGCCGGGCAAGCCCAACGGAGATAAGGCATAATGGCTGATTTCCTGACAGAGCTTGAAGGGCGCACGACCCCGGTTGATCCGACCCCGGGTGATCTTGAAATCACCAATTACACGATCAACTTCGGGCCGCAGCACCCCGCCGCGCACGGCGTTTTACGCATGGTCATGGAGATGGACGGCGAAATCGTCGAGCGCATCGACCCCCATGTCGGCCTGCTCCATCGCGGCACCGAAAAGCTGATCGAATATAAAACCTATTTACAGGCTTTGCCCTATTTCGACCGGCTCGATTATTGCTCGCCGCTCGGCATGGAGCATAGCTATGTGCTGGCGATCGAAAAGCTGCTCAATCTGGAAGTGCCGCTGCGCGCGCAATATCTGCGCGTCTTGTTCGCGGAACTGACGCGCATTTGTAACCATATGCTCAATCTGGGCAGCCATGTCATGGATGTCGGCGCGATGACGCCGAACCTGTGGATGTTTGAACTGCGCGAAGATTGCTTGAACTTTTTCGAACGCGCATCGGGCGCGCGGATGCACTCGGCCTATTTCCGGCCCGGCGGCGTGCATCAGGATGTGCCGCTCAAATTGCTCACTGACATTGGCGAATGGTGCGAAACCCGGCTGCCCAAATTATTCGGCGATGCGATGAGCCTTGTCATCGACAACCGCATCTTCAAACAGCGCAACGTCGATATTGCGGTCGTGAGCAAGGAAGATGCGCTGGCATGGGGCTTTTCCGGCCCGATGATCCGCGGCGCTGGCATTGCGTGGGATTTGCGTAAGGCGCAGCCCTATGACGTGTATGACCGCATGGATTTTGAAATTCCGGTCGGCACACGCGGCGATTGTTATGACCGCTTCATGGTGCGGGTGCAGGAAGTTTACCAGTCCGCGCGCATCATCCGCCAATGCATCAACGAAATGCCCGAAGGCCCGATTGGCAGCCTCGACCGCAAGGTGGTCCCGCCCAAGCGCGGCGAGATGAAACGCTCGATGGAAGCGCTCATCCACCATTTCAAACTTTATACCGAAGGCTTCCATGTGCCTGCGGGCGAAGTCTATGTCGCGACCGAAAGCCCCAAGGGAGAATTCGGCGTCTATCTGGTGAGCGACGGGTCGAACAAACCCTATCGCTGTAAGATCCGCCCGACCGCTTTTTCGCATTTGCAGGCGATGGATTTCATGACCAAGGGCCATATGCTCGCCGACGCCACCGCCATTCTGGGCGCGATGGACATTGTGTTCGGGGAGTGTGACCGGTGAGCCTTTTGTTGTCGCTGTTTCTGCTGGCCCAATCGTCTGGTGAAACTTCCGAACTGCCATTAGTGCCCGATGCGCCTGTCAACTCGCGCTATCAGGCTGTTGAAGGGGCACCTCATAAGACCGAGGCTGAATTGAAGGCATCAGGAATGGTTCTGACCGGGAACGACTGGGCCCAATATAAATGTAAATCGCCTTGCTTGACCGTACGGTTTTTGCATGGGCGCTTTTATGGCAAAGAACAGGCGGGGCAGCGCATTCTCTACGTTTGCCCAAATCCAGCAAAGAATGTCGAATTGAGCGGACTTTCGGTGAGTGCGGCAAGGCCCTATCCTGATGGCTGGGACTGTTATTCAATTGATGATGTGAAAGATTCCGGGAGAGTGGCCGGTGGCTGACGCAGCAATAATCCCTGATGAACAAGAAACCCGCGCCCGTTGGGGTAATTTTGCGTGGACGAAAGACCATGCCGCGCGCGCGCAGGAATTAATCTCGCACTATCCCGAAGGGCGGCAGGCGTCTGCTGTCATGGGCTTGCTTGACCTTGCGCAACGCCAGGTGGGTGCGGAGACGAACACACAGGGCTGGCTTCCCGTGCCGGTCATGGAGTTTGTCGCACGCGAACTCGATATGCCTTACATGCGCGTCTATGAAGTCGCGACCTTCTACACCATGTATAATCTTGCGCCGGTGGGGAAATTCCATGTGCAGGTATGCGGCACCACGCCCTGTATGCTGCGTGGTTCCGACGATGTGTTGCAGGCGTGCAAGAATAAGGGCCTCGTCAAGGGCAAGACCACGCCGGACGGTATTTTCACGCTGACCGAAGTGGAGTGCCTCGGCACCTGCACCAACGCGCCGATGGTCCAGATTAACGATGATAATTACGAAGATCTGACCTATGACAGCATGGCCGCGATCCTCGATGACCTCGCCAATGGCAAGCAGCCCAAAATCGGGCCGCAAATCGACCGTCAGACAAGCGCCCCCGAAGGCGGGCCGACCACGCTCAAAGAGATGGTCAAGGCCAATCACGATTATCGGAAGGATTGGTAATGGCGCAAAATTTGGCAATGACTGCGCATAAATTCCATCCCGTCATTCCCGCGAAAGCGGGAATCCATCTCCTGACCGTCGGGTTTGCGGGGATGTCGGGAGATGGATCCCCGATCAAGTCGGGGATGACGATTGACGGGGAGGTTGGCTCTTATGCTCGCCGATAAGGATCGTATCTTCACCAATCTTTACGGATTCCAGAGCTGGGACCTGAAAGCCGCCGAAAAGCGCGGGGATTGGGATAATACCAAGGCTTTGCTCGCGCGCGGGCAGGATGGCATCATCGACGAAATCAAGGCGTCGGGCCTGCGTGGCCGTGGCGGTGCGGGCTTCCCGACGGGGATGAAGTGGAGCTTCATGCCCAAGGAATCGAAGGATGGCCGTCCGTCCTTCCTCGTCATCAACGCCGATGAATCCGAACCCGGTTCGTGCAAGGACCGCGAAATCATCCGCCACGACCCGCACAAGCTGCTCGAAGGCGCGCTGGTAGCGGGCTATGCGATGCGCGCGCGGGCGGCTTACATCTATATTCGCGGCGAATATATTTACGAAGCGAAGATCCTCGAAGCCGCGATCAAGGAAGCATATGCGGCCGGATTGCTCGGCAAAAATGCGGCGAAATCGGGTTATGATTTCGACGTATTCATGCACCGCGGGGCAGGGGCTTATATTTGCGGCGAAGAAACCGCGATGATCGAAAGCCTTGAAGGCAAGAAAGGCCAACCGCGCCTGAAGCCGCCTTTCCCGGCAGGCGCTGGCCTTTATGGCTGCCCGACGACGGTAAACAATGTCGAATCGATTGCGGTCACGCCGACCATATTGCGGCGCGGCGCGGCGTGGTTTGCAAGCTTTGGCGCGGAAAATAACAAGGGCACCAAGCTCTTCCAGATTAGCGGCCATGTCGAAAAACCGTGCGTGGTCGAAGAAGCCATGTCGATCCCGTTCCGCGAACTGATCGAAAAACATTGCGGCGGTATCCGCGGCGGGTGGGACAATTTGCTCGCGGTCATTCCGGGCGGTTCGTCGGTTCCGCTCGTCCCCGCCGCGCAAATCATGGATTGCCCGATGGACTTTGACGGGCTGAAAGCGGTCGGCTCCGGCCTTGGCACCGCTGCGGTCATCGTCATGGACAAGTCCACTGATATCGTCCGCGCGATCAGCCGCATCAGCTATTTCTACAAGCATGAAAGCTGTGGCCAATGCACGCCCTGCCGCGAAGGCACGGGCTGGATGTGGCGCGTGATGGAACGCTTACGCGAAGGCGAGGCGGACATTAGCGAAATCGACATGTTGTTCGACGTGACCAAACAGGTTGAAGGCCACACTATTTGCGCGCTCGGCGACGCGGCGGCTTGGCCAATCCAAGGACTCATCCGCCATTTCCGCCCCGAACTGGAGCGGCGCATCAACGACAATCGTGGTTCGGCACTGGAAGCGGCGGAATGATGCGTAAAACTTCCCTTTTGTCTGCGACCGGCGCGGTTATTGCGGCGATGATGCTGTCCGGTATTCCTGCTGCCCATGCCCAATTAAAACCGGAAACTTTAACAGGATCGCGTATTGCTGTTGACCCGAAGGCGGTCGAACAGAAAGCGGCGGGCATTGTGCGCAAAAACTTTGCGCGCTGTGTTTATGCGCGATCTGCCAAGCCCGTTACGGCGCTGTTGAACAATAGTGACATTAGCGCTGTTTCGGTCGAGGCGGCAGGCATCAAAAATATCGTCAAAGAGCTTGGACTGGATGATTGTCTGTCCCGTGAAGTCGGCTACAATCAAAACGCGTTGGGCATGAAGTTTTCCCCTATTTTTTTTCGCGACCTGATGGCGGAAGAAGCGTATCTCGCTGCCAATAAAAATGTGCCTGTTCTGCCTCAGCCTGTTCCGCCTGCCCCTTATAAATTTGTCACCACGGGGAATGGTTTGAAGGTTGCGATGGGGTTGGCGGAGTTTGCGGACTGTGTCGTGGTAACGGACATTGCAAATGCCGACGCTCTGGTGCGGACTATGCCCGCTAGCGATGATGAAAAAGCAATCGCGCGGGCAATGGCACCAGCCTTGGGTGAATGTTTGACAGAAGGCCAACAAGTGTCGTTGACACCGGCGACAATCCGGGCCCTTACCGCTTATGCTTTGTGGACCCGTTTTGGCAGGACGACATCGCAATGAATTATAGAAACTGGATGAATTGCTATGCCTAAGCTAACAGTAGACGGCATCGAAGTAGAGGTGCCCGCAGGGGCGACCATCCTTCAGGCGTGCGAAGAGGCGGGCAAGGAAATCCCGCGCTTTTGCTATCATGAGCGGCTGTCCATCGCGGGCAATTGCCGCATGTGTCTGGTCGAGGTGAAGCCCGGACCTCCCAAGCCGCAGGCAAGCTGCGCGTTGCCCGCCGCCGACGGTCAGGAAATCCGCACCGACAGCGCAATGGTCAAAAAGGCGCGCGAAGGGGTGATGGAATTTCTCCTCATCAACCACCCGCTCGACTGCCCCATTTGCGATCAGGGCGGCGAATGTGACCTTCAGGACCAATCGGTCGCTTATGGTCGCGGCAAATCGCGCTATGACGAAAATAAGCGCGCGGTGACCGAAAAATATATGGGTCCGGTTGTCAAAACCGTTATGACCCGCTGCATCCAATGCACGCGCTGTGTCCGTTTTGCGCAGGAAGTTGCCGGTGTCGAAGAAATCGGTGCGATTTATCGCGGCGAAAATATGCAGATTACCAGCTATCTGGAACGCGCGGTCACGAGCGAATTGTCGGGTAATATTGTTGATCTGTGTCCGGTCGGCGCGCTGACCTCAAAACCCTATGCGTTTGAAGCGCGTCCGTGGGAATTGAAGAAAACGCTCGCCATCGACGTGATGGACGCGGTCGGCAGCAATATCCGCATCGATAGCCGTGGCCGTCAGGCGCTGCGCATCCTGCCGCGCGTCAATGATGATGTGAACGAGGAATGGATTTCCGACAAAAGCCGTCACAATGTCGACGGCCTTGTTCGCCGCCGCCTCGACCGTCCGTTCGTCCGCAAGGATGGCAAGCTTGTCGAAGCAAGCTGGAATGAAGCGTTCCAGGCGATTGCAACGGCTGCCAAGGGCGCAGGCGACAAGGTGGCTGTGGTGGCCGGCGATATGGTAGATTGCGAAACCATGTTTGCTGCGAAGCAATTGGCCGGAACGTTGGGCTCGACCTTGCTCGAAGGCCGCCAGACCGGGCTTGATTATGATGTGAGCAATCTGGCTGCGGTCAATTTCAACTCGACCATAGCCGGGATTGAAGAAGCGGACGCGATCCTCATTGTGGTGAGCAATTTGCGTTGGGAAGCGCCGCTCATCAACACGCGCATCCGCAAGGCTGTGAAGCGCGGAGCAAAGGTGTTCGTCATCGGTCCCGAAGTCGATTTGACCTATAAGGTCGAATGGCTCGGCAATGATATGGGATTGCTGGCTAAGCTGCCCAAGCCGGTCACCGACGCGTTTGCCAAGGCACAAAAGCCTGCGCTGATCCTTGGCGGCGGCGCGCTCAAAATTCCGGGCGTGTTCGGGGCGAGCCTTGCGCTGACAGGGCCGCTTGGTCTTATCAAGGATGGCTGGAACGGCTTCAATGTCGTCCATATGGCGGCAGCGCGCATGGGCGGGTTGATGCTGGGCTATGCGCAACAGGGCGGCATCGCCGATATTTTGAAGGCAGAACCGAAACTCTCCTTCTTCCTTGGCGCGGACGAGGTGGATTATTCCGCCTTTGCCAACAGCTTCAACGTCTATGTCGGTCATCATGGCGATGCGGGCGCGCACGCAGCGGATGTTATCCTGCCGGGCGCAAGCTATGCCGAAAAACATGGCACCTATGTCAATACCGAAGGTCGCGTCCAGCGCAGCGAACAGGCCGTGTTCGCGCCCGGCGACGCGCGCGAGGACTGGACGATTTTCCGGGCGCTGGCAGACGTCATCGGCGTTAATATCGGCTTTGACGATTTTGCGGGCCTGCGCGCGGCGATGTTCACAGCAGTTCCGGCGCTTGGGGCCGAAGGCTTGGCCGCTTATGACTGGGCGCCGCCCAGGCTTGACGCCAAGCCGAAAGGCGAGGGCGCTTATCCGATCAAGGATTTCTACCTCACCAATAGCATCTGCCGCGCGTCGCCGACCATGCAACGCTGCTCGGCGGAATTGCTGCACGGAGACGATATGCTGGAGGCAGCAGAATGACAGAGCTGTTTCAAGATTTCCAGTTTTTGGGACTCCCTTGGGCTTGGGCACATGTAACGATGTCGTATGAAGCCGCATGGTTACTAGCGACCATTATTGGCATCCTCGCTATCGTCCTGCCGCTGTTGCTGGCGGTGGCGATGATCATTTATGCCGACCGCAAAATCTGGGCGGCAATGGCGCTGCGTCGTGGTCCGAACGTGGTCGGTCCCTTCGGTTTGCTGCAATCCTTTGCCGACGGTCTGAAGGTATTCCTTCAGGAAACCATCATTCCGAGTGCGGCCAACAAAGGCCTGTTCATTCTCGCGCCGATCATCACCTTCACGGTGGCGCTGATGGCATGGGCGGTTATTCCGTTCAGCCAGCAGGCGATTTTGGCCAATATCAATGTGGGATTGCTCTATATTCTCGCGGTGAGTTCGCTCGGCGTTTACGGGGTTATCATTGCGGGTTGGGCGTCCAACTCCAAATATCCCTTCTTTTCCGCAATTCGTGCCGCCGCACAAATGGTGAGCTACGAAGTCTCGATCGGCTTCATCCTGATTTCGGTGGTGCTGTTTTCGAACAGCTTCAACCTGCAAACGATCATCGAAAGCCAGCGCGGCTTCGGCCTTGGCATTATCAATGCCTATGGAGTGAGCCCGCTTCTTTTTCCGATGGCGATCATGTTCCTGATTTCGGCGCTGGCAGAAACCGCACGCGCGCCGTTCGATTTGACCGAAGCGGAAAGCGAGCTAGTCGCGGGCTATCAGACCGAATATTCGTCCATGTCGTTCGCGCTCTATTGGCTTGGCGAATATGCCAATGTCATCCTGATGTGTGCGCTCAACGCCATCCTGTTCTGGGGCGGTTATCTCCCGCCGCTCGATATTCCGATCCTTTATGCGGTGCCGGGCATTATCTGGCTGTTTGCGAAGATTTTCTTCTTCTTCTTCGTGTTTAGCTGGGTCAAGGCAACCGTCCCGCGTTTCCGTTACGACCAGTTGATGCGTCTGGGCTGGAAAATCTTCCTGCCAATCTCGCTCTTCTGGGTGTTCCTGGTATCGGGCTATCTCATGCTGACGAGGTATGCGGTATGAGTGTCATAGCATCTATAATTTTGCTGGCAGCGACTGAATATCGAGATCCAGATGAGTTTAGGAGACAGGCCGGTCTTTATGTGCTTTGCTTTTCTGAAAAAACAGACGGTTCAGATAGAAAAGGTGGTTTTTTTCACTTCACTACAGGTGAGAACAAGCCGGACCTAATCTTTTCTTCGCCGGAGCCGGGATCTGTTCCATGGTTCGAGCGGGGAAAAGTGACCGAGGTTGCTGTCGACGAACTACCAAATGGTAAAAGCGCCGCTATTAAAATTTTAGGTAAAGCTAATAACCATGACGCCACGCTTAAGCTCTTAGTCTCGAACAGAGGCGACGACATAAAACTACAATTACAAGAAAACGGCAAAGATATTGAGGAATTCGGGTGCGTACGCTCTGTGCCCCCTCCTCCGCCAAAGGAAGGCATTAAATGAGCCTCGGCTATCTCATCAAATCCTTCACCCTTTGGGAATTTGTGAAGGCGCATTGGTTGACCTTGAAATATTTTTTCAAGCCCAAGGCGACGATCAACTATCCGTTCGAAAAGAACCCGCTCTCTCCGCGTTTCCGTGGTGAACATGCGCTGCGCCGTTATCCCAATGGCGAAGAACGCTGCATTGCGTGCAAGCTGTGCGAAGCGGTCTGTCCGGCGCAAGCGATCACAATCGAAGCGGAGCCGCGCGACGATGGCTCGCGCCGCACGACGCGCTATGACATCGACATGACCAAGTGCATCTATTGCGGCTTCTGTCAGGAAGCCTGCCCGGTCGATGCCATCGTGGAAGGTCCGAACTTTGAATATGCGACCGAAACGCGCGAAGAGCTGATTTACGACAAGGCAAAATTGCTGAGCAATGGTGACAAATGGGAACGGGCTATCGCGGCAAACCTTGCCGCCGATGCGCCCTATCGCTAAGCGCCAAATATCAACATATTCCGGCACTTCGCCGGGATGAAGGAATGAATAAGGGGTTCACGGGAACGTGATACAAACACTGGCCTTTTACCTGTTTGCAGCGATGGTGGTCGCGAGCGGTGCGCTCGTGATTTTCGCGCGCAACCCGGTCCATAGCGTGCTGTGGCTCATCCTTGCCTTCTTCAATGCGGCAGGCTTGATGCTCTTATGCGGCGCGGAATTTATCGCGATGCTGCTCATCATAGTCTATGTCGGTGCAGTCGCGGTATTATTCCTGTTCGTCGTGATGATGCTCGACATTGATTTTGCCGAATTGCGCGCAGGTTTTGTGCGCTATCTGCCCTTTGGCGTGTTGCTCGCGCTGGTGCTGGTGGCGGAGATTATCTTCGCGATCGGTGCGTGGGCGGCAGGCGGCGTCAAATTTGCGCAGCGCATCGCTGTCGCCGATCCCACCGTCTCCAATATCGAAGCGGTCGGGCGGTTGCTCTACACCCGCTATATCTTCCTGTTCGAAGCCGCAGGCCTCATCCTGCTGGTCGCAATGGTCGGCGCGATTGTGCTCACCCACCGCCAGCGTGCAGGGGTATTGGGCCAGAATGTCGCGCGCCAGAACAAGCGCCGTCCGCATGAGGCGGTGCGCCTCGTCAAGCCCACCATCGGCGAAGGGGTTGAGCTATGATTGGCCTCCACCATTATCTTGTCGTGAGTGCGATCCTGTTCGTAACGGGCGTGCTGGGCATTTTCATCAATCGCAAAAATGTCATCACCATCCTGATGGCGATCGAGTTGATCCTGCTTGCGGTCAACATCAATCTGGTCGCGTTCAGCGCCTATCTGGGTGACATGGTCGGACAGGTTTTCTCCATGTTCGTGTTGACCGTGGCCGCCGGTGAAGCCGCCATCGGCCTTGCGATTATCGTTATTTATTTCCGCCGCCGCGCGACCATCGCGGTCGATGATGCAAACCGGATGAAGGGGTGAGCTAGAAGGTTATGGCTACTATCAAGCTCATCGTTTTCCTGCCGCTTTTGGCAGCTATCATTGCGGGACTGGGCAACCGGGTGATCGGCAATGTGCCGGCCAAGATATTGACCACCGGCGCTTTGTTTGTCTCCTGCCTGCTGAGCTGGCCGATTTTCATCAGCTTCCTCAACGGGACGGCTGAAGCGAGCGTTGTTCCAGTGCTGGACTTCATCCGTTCCGGCACTCTGTCGGTCGATTGGGCGCTCAGGGTCGACACGCTGACCGCCGTGATGCTGGTCGTGGTGACGACCGTGTCCGCGCTGGTCCATCTTTATAGCTGGGGCTATATGGACGAAGATCCTGACCAGCCGCGCTTCTTCGCTTATCTGTCGCTATTCACCTTCGCGATGCTCATGCTCGTGACGGCGGACAATCTGGTGCAGATGTTCTTCGGGTGGGAAGGCGTCGGCCTGGCGTCCTATCTCCTCATCGGTTTCTGGTTCAAAAAGCCGAGCGCCAATGCCGCCGCTATCAAGGCGTTCGTGGTCAACCGCGTTGGCGACCTTGGCTTCATGCTCGGCATGTTCGGCACCTTCCTTGTGTTCGGCACCGTGTCGATCCCGGCTATCCTTGAAGCCGCGCCCGGTATGGCAGGCTCGACCATCGGCTTTTTGGGGATGCGCCTCGATACGATGACGGTCCTGTGCCTGCTGTTGTTCATCGGTGCGATGGGTAAGTCGGCGCAGCTTGGCCTCCACACCTGGCTTCCCGACGCGATGGAAGGCCCGACCCCGGTGTCGGCGCTCATCCACGCCGCGACCATGGTGACTGCAGGCGTATTCATGGTGTGCCGCCTGTCGCCGATGTTCGAAGCATCGCCGACCGCGCTTGGCGTTGTGACCTTTATCGGCGCTGCAACCTGTCTGTTTGCGGCGACCGTCGGCACCACGCAAAATGACATCAAGCGCGTCATCGCTTATTCAACCTGTTCGCAGCTTGGCTATATGTTCTTTGCAGCAGGCGTTGGCGCTTATGGCGCGGCGATGTTCCACTTGTTCACGCACGCTTTCTTCAAAGCCTTATTGTTCTTGGGCGCAGGCTCGGTCATCCATGCGATGCACCATGAACAGGATATGCGCTATTATGGCGCGCTCAGGAAAGAAATCCCGCTCACTTACTGGGCGATGATGGCAGGGACCTTGGCGATTACCGGCGTCGGGATTTTGGGCGTGTTCGGCTTTGCGGGCTTTTATTCGAAGGATGCAATCCTCGAAGCGGCCTTTGCCTCCGGCCCGCATGGCCAGATGGCCTTTGCCGTCGGTATTTTTGCAGCCCTCTTGACCAGCTTCTATTCGTGGCGGCTTATCTTCCTGACCTTCTTCGGCAAGGCGCGTTGGGCAGGGTCGGAGCATATCCAACATGCGGTGCATGGCGACCATCATGATGATGGCCATGCCCATGACGACGATACGCATCATGCCCATGATGTTCATGCGGTTGAAGGCACGGCGGGTTATCATCCGCATGAAAGCCCGATCTCGATGCTCATACCGCTGGGTGTGCTGACCTTGGGCGCGATTTTCGCAGGCTTCCTGTTCCACCACCAGTTCCTCAGCGCAGGCGACGGGGCTTTCTGGAAGGGCAGCCTCGAATTTAGCGAAGAGCTGATCCACCATATGCATGACGTGCCTTTGTGGGTGAAGCTTGCGCCGGCAGCCGTCATGCTGACGGGCCTGTTCCTCGCGTGGAACAGCTATATCCGCAATCCCGAATTGCCGGGTCGCTTCGTGGCGCAATTCCGCATCCTTTATGATTTCCTCTATAATAAATGGTATTTTGACGAGATATATAATGCTCTCTTCGTCAAGCCCGCTTTCGCGTTCGGCCGTTTGTTCTGGAAGGGCGACAAGAAGGTGATTGACGGCCTCGGGCCGGACGGGGTCGCCTCGGCGGTCGGCGTCTATAGTGGCTGGGCACGCAAGTTCCAGTCGGGTTATGTTTACAATTATGCACTCGTGATGCTGCTGGGTCTTGCAGGCCTTGCCTCTTGGGTATTGGTGCGCTTCTTATGAACCAGCTTGGCTTTCCTATTCTGAGCCTGATGCTCGCGCTGCCGCTTGTTGCTGCGGCAATCTGTCTGTTCCTCGACGCCAAGAGCGCGCGGTGGCTGGCGTTGATCGCAACGCTTGCCAACCTTGTGCTGGGCATTGTCCTGTGGGCCAATTTCGACATAGGCGGCGCACAGTGGCAATTTGTCGAAAAAGCGAACCTGTTCGGCACCTTCCAATATGCGCTGGGCATTGATGGCATCGCGTTGATGCTGATCATGCTGTCGGTTTTCCTGATGCCCATTTGTATCTTGGCAAGCTGGGACAGCATTACCGACCGTGTGGGCCTTTATATGGCCAGTTTCCTGCTTATGGAAACGCTGATGGTCGGCGTCTTTGCCGCGCAGGATCTGATCCTTTTCTACATATTGTTCGAAGCAGGCCTTATCCCGATGTATCTCATCATCGGGATCTGGGGCGGCAAGGACCGCATCTACGCCAGTGTCAAATTCTTCCTCTATACGCTGCTCGGCTCGGTGCTGATGCTGATCGCGATGCTGTGGATGATCAATACCGCAGGCACGAGCGATATTCCGACCTTGATGAATTATGACTTCCCGGGCGGCGCACAAAAATGGTTGTGGTTTGCCTTCTTCGCCAGCTTTGCGGTGAAGATGCCGATGTGGCCGGTCCATACATGGTTGCCCGACGCGCACGTTCAGGCACCGACGGCGGGTTCGGTCATTCTGGCGGGCGTTTTGTTGAAGATGGGCGGCTATGGCTTCCTCCGCTTCTCGATCCCGATGTTCCCGGAAGCGAGCGCCGATTTTGCCTGGTTGATTTTCCTCCTGTCGTGCATCGCGGTGGTCGTGACCTCGCTCATCGCGCTGGTGCAGAATGACATGAAAAAGCTGATCGCTTATTCGTCGGTCGCGCATATGGCGATTGTGACGGGCGGCCTGTTTGCATTGAACCAGCAAGGCATTGAAGGCGCGATTGTCGTCATGCTGAGCCACGGTCTGGTGTCGGGCGCTTTGTTCCTGTGCGTCGGCGTCATTTATGACCGGCTCCATACACGCGAGATTGACCGTTATGGCGGCCTTGCAATCAATATGCCCCAATATGCGATCTTCTTCTTGCTGTTCACCATGGCCTCGATCGGTCTTCCGGGCACCAGCGGGTTTGTGGGTGAGTTTCTCTCGCTCATGGGCATTTATGAAGCGTCGAGCTGGACCGCGTTGATTGCCACCACCGGCATCATCTTGGGCGCGGGCTATATGCTCTACCTCTATCGCCGCGTTGCTTATGGCGAACAGAAAAATGCCGATGCTGCGGCCATGCCGGACCTTAATATCCGCGAATGGGCGATGCTTGCGCCGATTGCGGCGGTGGTGTTGTGGATGGGCGTTTATCCCGAAAGCTTCATGGCACCCATCCGCAAGGATGTGACCTCGATTGTCGCGCGGGCTGCGAAAGACAAGCATCCGGGCGATGCGCGCCTCACCGCTGGAAAACCCGCGCCCGCCAAAACTGAATCGCTTGAAGGGGCGCATTAATGGCTAAGGACTTCTCTCTGATCGCACCGGAACTGGTGTTGACGGTCGGTGCGCTGCTGGTCTTGATGCTTGCAGCCTTTGCGGGCGATAAAGCCTCGCGCGTCGGCAATTGGCTGGCGGTCGCAACGCTTGTTGCCGCTAGTGTTGCCATTTGCGCCTTTGTGGGCGAGGGCGGCACTGCTTTTTCCGGCACCTATCAGGCCGATGCGTTTTCGAATTTCAGCAAATATCTGATTTACGGGGCAAGCGCGGTGTCCGTGCTGGCCGCGCCGCGCTTCTTTGAACGCAGCGGCCCGATGCGCGCGGAATATGCGGCGCTTATCTTGCTCGCAACCGTCGGCATGAGCATCATGGTGAGCGCGACCGATCTGGTATCGCTCTATATCGGCCTCGAATTAAACTCGCTTGCCGCTTATGTGCTGGCAAGTTTCATGCGCAGCGATGACCGTTCGACCGAAGCAGGCCTCAAATATTTCGTGCTGGGCGCGCTGGCGAGCGGCATTTTGCTCTATGGTGTGTCGCTGCTTTACGGCTTTGCCGGAACCACCGATTTTGTCGGCATTGCAACCGCCTTTGAAGGCGAGACCAATGCCGGTCTGTTGTTCGGCCTTGTGTTCGTGATCGCCGGGCTGTGCTTCAAGGTAAGCGCGGTGCCGTTCCATATGTGGACGCCCGACGTTTATGAAGGCGCGCCGACCCCCGTGACGGCTTTCTTTGCAAGCGCGCCCAAAGTAGCGGGCATGGCATTGTTGACGCGCGTCGTTATTGAAGCCCTTGGCCCCGGCAAATTTGACTGGCAGCAAATCCTGATCTTCATCGCTTTGGCTTCGACCATATTGGGTGCGGTAGCGGCGGTGCGCCAGACCAACATCAAGCGCCTGCTTGCTTATTCCTCGATCAACAATGTCGGCTTCGCGCTGATCGGTTTGGCCGCTGGCAATGAAGCAGGGGTGGCCGCGGTCCTTACCTATATGGTCGTCTATGTGATTACCACGCTCGGCAGCTTCCTGTGCGTGCTGCAAATGCGCGACAAGGACGGTAATTATGTCGAGGACATCAAATCGCTCGCGGGGCTTTCCAAAACCCGTCCGGCGCTGGCCACTGCCTTCGGTATTTTCATGTTCAGCCTTGCCGGTATCCCGCCCTTATTCGGTTTCTGGCCCAAGCTGCTCGTGTTCAATGCCGCCGTTTCGGCAGGGCTGATGCCGCTCGCGGTCATCGGCGTGCTGAGTTCGGTCATTGGCGCTTTCTATTATATCAATATCGTCAAGATCATCTATTTCGACGCGCCCGAAAGCGAATTTGCCAAGCATGATAACTGGATCGAAAAAGGCCTGATCGCGGTGAGCGCGGCCGCGATGACCTTCGTCGGCTATCTTGCCATTCCGGCTTTGGCGGCCAGTTCCGGTGCCGCCGCGCAGGCGTTGTTCTGATTGATTGAACAGGTCGCGGTTACCGGCTCTACCAATGCCGACATACTTGAGCGCGCTCGCGAGGGCGCGCCCGAGGGGCTGTGGATACGCGCCGACAGGCAAGACGGGGGGAGGGGCCGTTTGGGCCGGTCATGGGACAGCCCGACCGGTAATTTTTACGGCTCGACCCTCGTAAAGCTGCGCGCAGGCGACCCGCCCGCGCATACTTTGTCCTTGGTCGCGGCCATCGCAACAGCCGATGCGCTGCGCCATTTCGCGCCCAAGGCGGACCTCCTCATCAAATGGCCCAATGACCTGTTGCTGGGCGAGGATAAGCTGGCGGGCATCTTGCTCGAACGGCAGGGTGATAATATTGTCGTCGGCATCGGCGTAAATCTTGCTTATGCGCCGCAGCTTCCCGACCGTGTGGCCGCAGCGTTGAGTGCGGCAGGGCCAGCGCCCGCACCGCAAATATTTTGCGAAGTGCTGGCGCGGCAATTCGATGCCGCCCTTGCGCGCTGGCGTGGCGCGGGGACGCATTACCAATCGGGCCTTGCCGCCACTATTGCGCTCTGGCTCAAACAGGCGCATCCCGTGGGGGCCGCGATTGCGACAAGCGGGCCGGACGGCGCCAAAATTTCCGGCACTTTTGCGGGCTTGACGCCGGACGCGATGCTCAACCTGCGCTTGCCCGATGGCGAAACGGTGGTAATCCATTCCGGCGACATCGAATTACAAAGGGGTCAAAGCGATGCTGCTGGCGATTGATGCAGGCAATACCAATGTCAAATTCGCGCTTGTCGAAGCGTCGGGCGACATTGTCCAGCGCTGGCGCATCGCAACCGACGCGCGGCGCACGGCGGATGAATATGCGGTATGGCTCGACCAGCTTTTGAAGATGGAAGGCTATGCGCGTAAGGATGTGGAAACGGTGGTTATCTCCACCGTCGTCCCGCGCGCGCTCCACAATTTGCAATTGCTGGCGAGCAAATATTTCGGCGTCGATGCGGTGGTTGCGGGTAAGCCGCCGCTAAGCTGGGGCATCGCGCTCAAGGTGGACGAGCCGCAACAGGTCGGCTCGGACCGCATCGTCAATGCCATTGCCGCGCAAGCAATTGAACCGGATAGCGATAAAATCGTTATCAGTTTCGGCACCGCCACAACGGTCGATCATGTGGATAGCGAGGGCGCTTATTGCGGCGGCATTATCGCGCCGGGTATCAACCTCTCGCTTGATGCTCTGGTTGCCGCTGCCGCCAAGCTCCCGCGCATCGGGATAGAAGCGCCCGCATCGACCAGCGTCATCGGCCGCACGACCGAAAGCCAGATGCTGATCGGCATTTATTGGGGCTATGTGGCGATGATGGAGGGCCTCCTCCAGCGCATGAAAGCGCAAATCGGAAAGCCGGTGACGGTCATCGCGACCGGCGGCCTTGCCATACTGTTCCAGCAGCATGGCCATTTGTTTGACAAGATAGACCCCGACCTCACGCTAAGGGGCATCGCGACTTTGTACAGGAATAATATCAAGTGACGACACCCGGCCAAGAATTGCTGTTCCTTTCGCTCGGCGGGTCCGATGAAATCGGGATGAATTTGAACCTTTATGGCTGTAACGGCAAATGGGTGATGGTCGATCTGGGCGTGACGTTCGGCAATGCCGACTATCCGGGCATCGACATCATTTTGCCCGACGTCGAGTTTATCGAAGAGCGTAAGGAAGATTTGCTCGGCATCGTTCTCACCCATGCGCATGAGGACCATATCGGCGCGGTGCCTTATCTGGCCGCAGACCTTGGCGTGCCGCTTTATGCCAATGCGTTTACCGCCGCGATGATCCGCGGCAAGCTCGCCGAAGAAGGGCTTACCGACAAGGTCAAGCTGCACGTTATCGACCTTGATGGCCGGTTTGAAATGGGGCCGTTCGGCTTTCGGTTCGTGCAACTCGCCCACTCGATTCCCGATATGTGCGCCTGTGTGATTGATACGCCTTATGGCACGATTTTCCACACCGGCGACTGGAAGCTCGATGACGATATGCGCATCGGCCAGCAGGCAACGACTGCCGAGTTGAAGCAGATTGGCGATGAAGGCGTCCTCGCGCTGGTGTGTGACAGCACCAATGTGTTCAACGCCGAGTCCGCAGGGAGCGAAGGCGGGGTCAAACAAGGCCTGCTTGAAACCGTGCGGAAAGCGCCCGCTCGGGTGCTGGTGACGACCTTTGCGTCCAACGCCGCACGGCTCAAGACATTGGGCGAAGTGGCGCGCGAAACCGGGCGGCAGCTTTGCGTTGCGGGCCGTTCGCTCGACCGCATCATCGCGGTGAGCCAGGCCAATGGTTATCTGAAAGACCTGCCGCCCGTCATTGACTTCGACACCGCTATGGGCTTGCCGCGCAACAAGGTGCTGATTGTTGCGACCGGCGGGCAGGGCGAACCGCGCGCCGCGCTTGCGCGGATTGCGGGTGACATGCACCAGATCAAACTCGACGAGGGCGATTGGGCGCTATTTTCCTCGCGCCAGATCCCCGGCAATGAAATGGCGATTGGCCGCATCCAGAACCAGTTGGCGCTAAAGGGCGTGGTCATGGTGACAGAAAGGCAGGCGCATATCCATGTGTCGGGCCACCCCGGACGGCCGGAGCTTGCGGCGATGTATCATGCGCTGCGCCCCGAAATTTTGGTGCCGGTGCATGGAGAAGTCCGGCATATGATGGAGCAGTGCCGCTTCGGCCTGTCCCAAGGCATTCCCCAAGCCTTGTTCCAAAGAAATGGGCAAGTGGTGCGCCTCGCCCCCGGCAATCCCAAAATTATCGACCATGTGCGCAGCGGGCGCCTGGTGCTGGACGGCGATGTTATCCTGCCCGCTGATGGCGAAACCTTGAACCAGCGGCGCAAGCTTGCGCTTAACGGCCATATTTCGGTCGCGGTCGCGCGCGACGGGGCAGGGGTGGTGTGCGGGACACCGCGGGTGCGCTATCAAGGCGTGCCGGTCGAACATGAACGCGACGATTTTATCGAAGATATGATTCACGCCGCCGCTATGGCAGCGGGCGAACCGGCGCGGGACTTTGATAAATTGCGCGAAAATATCCGGCTAGCGGTGCGCCGCGTCGCGACCGAATGGACCGGCAAAAAGCCTATCGTTGATGTATTGATTTTGGACGTCTAAGACCCGCCCCATGAAATGGACATCGGCGCTCGCAATTTACTGTCTCTCCTGGGTGATGAGTGCATTTCTCGTCCTGCCCTTCGGTGTCCGCACGGCGGACGAGATGGGCGTCGAAAAAGTGCCGGGACAAGCCGAAAGCGCGCCCGCCAATTTCAACCCCAAAAAGGTCATGATCAAAACCACGATTTTGGCGGCGATTCTGTTCGGCCTTTATTATCTCAACTATACGCAAGGCTGGATCGGGGTGGACGATCTGGATTTCTTCACCCCGCCTTCTGCCGAATAAACAGTCTGGCGGATAAACATCGGCTGATGGACCGCATCAGGTGCGCAGGCGTTCAATCGCCTGCGCGAGCATCACATAAAGCTTGCCCATATCCGATGACAGCAAGGCGACGCTGAGCGATGAACCGTCGCGTGTGCCGAGCAGGTTGCGCAATATCGCTTCGAAATCGTGGATATAGCGGTTCACATGGCCGCGAAATTCGCTGTCATCTTCATAATGGCGCAGGATTTCGCGTGCTTCGCTATTGTCGATAAGCCGCACCGCGCGGCGCGCAAATACGCTGCGGTCGCCTTTCAGATAGGCTTCCCAAGCGGTGTCGGTGACTTCGTTCGACAGGATTTTGGTCACATCAATCGCAGTCGAATTGAGCGATTCGGTGAGGAGCGCAACGCGACGCGTGAGATTGTCGCGGTCGGCTTCTTCCATCGCCTTTTTGGTATCGACAATCCGCTGTTCCAGCGCTGAGCCCGCCGCCGACAGGCTTGTCACCTGAAGCAGCAGATGCTGCGCGGCGGTGTCCGCAACAGCGGCCGCGCGTTCGGATGCGCTATTAATGTCGGCGATGCGGTCATCCACCTTGGTGCCAATCGCTTTGCTGAGCGCCGCCGCGCTCGCTTCGCCGAGCTTTTCAGCGGATTCGGGGATAACACCGGTGAGCGCCTGACGCGCTTTTTCCGATGCCTGCATCGCGGTTTCGCGCACCCGCACCAAGGCTTCGACCAAGCGCGGCCCTGCCTGTTCGCTCAAACGGTCCGATTCGACATTGATGCTGCCCATCAATTCCTGCAGCTCGGTCAAGGTCGCGCGCTGGGCATCAGCGGCGCTCTTCCCGACTTCGCTGGTTTCGCGCAGCAGGCGGTGCTGGTTGGTGACGAGCTGGTCGGTTTCGCGCAGGCGGCCAAGCGTTGCTTCGGCAACGGCTTCGGCCTTTTCCAGTTCGGGCGCGACCAGATCGAGAGATTGTTTGCTCGCGGACAGCCGTTCGTCGAGGCGACCAAAGGCGCTGGGCAGGCTTTCTTCCAACTCGCGCGTCACACTGTCGAGCGCGAGCAGCAAATCTTCCGACCGGCCAATAAGCTGCGATGCGCCATCCGCGCCAAGCTGGACCTTGCTGGTCATCGCTTCGGTCTGGAGCTTCAACGCTTCCATCGCGCGTGCAAGACCATCGAGCCGTTCGCGGCCCTTATTGTCGAACGTCGCAAATTCGCTGTCCAGTTCGTTGAGCGCATTGATAAGCTGGCCGGTGAGGCTTTGCGCCTGCGCTTCCTGCCGCTCGACCCGCTGGGTGAGCAAGGCAACCGATTGTTCGGCATCGGCAAGATTGGCGAGCAAGCCTTGCATCAACACTTGGCCGCGCTCGTTCAACTGGCCGTGCGCGTCATCAAGCTGTGCCAGATAGGCGGTCGTATGTTCGTCGGCAGCGGTGCGCGCGGCCTGATAGGCGGTCTGCGCCGCCTCGCTGCTTTCCGAAAAGCGAACAGTCGCGCTATCGACCGAGCTTTCCAACTCGCCGCGCGCGGTTGCCAAATGCTCAGCAATTTCGGCAAGCTGTGTTTTAAGCTCGCCTTGCTGGCGGCGCATCACTTCCGACACGCGCTCGCTCTGGTCATTAAGCGCGGCAATTTGCGCTTCAAGCGCGGAGCCATGCTGGTGCGCGCTGCGTCCGGCTTCGCGCAGATTTTCGGTGAGGCGCGCGGCGACATCGTCAATGCGCGGTAATCCGGCGAGCAGGCCTTCGACCTGCACCATCGCGCGGCTGCTATTGTCGGTAAGCTGGTTGCTGGCGGCCAACCCGTCGTTGAGCGCCTCGCGAATCCGTAAGGCGGCTTCCTGCAAACGCTCGGCGGCTTGGAGGCCGAACACCGCGATTTCTTCCGACTGGCGGCCTAATTCTTCGCGACTGGTTTTGAGGTGGCGGTTATAGGTGGCGAGATTATTTTCCATACGGCGCGACTGTTCGGCCATATGCCCCGCCATCCGTCCATAGCGGTTGGCCTCGGTCTGGCTGTTACGCTGCGCCATAATATAAAGCGCCACGATAAGGATAAGCGGGATTGCGCCTTGGGCGATGATGGCGGGCCAAGCGCCCAGCGTGAGACTGGCGGTATCGGACGCAAATAAGGTCCAGCCATAAAAGCCGATCCATGCCACCGCCGCGACCGCTAGCACGGGAGCGGCGACGCGCACCCATAAAGGATCAGCAAGGGCAGGGGTGTCCATTGCGTAATCGGCCCCATAACCGGTGGCATAGACTTCGGAAGAAGCATTATCGGGATATGCTGGCGCTGCATATTCCTTGTCCACTATCATGTCGTCCCCCATATATGCATGTTGGGCAGCAAGTGCGCGCGCATCTTCGCTGTCAGCGGGCGCTGCGTTTCTATCTGCATCCGCGTCCGCATGGCCGTAATTCATGTCGATGTCCACATCCGTATCGGCGGGGTGGTTGCGCCATAATCCGATAATTTTCTTTCCCCCACTCATCGTTGACCTCGATCTCGTTATTTTTGTTTCTTGCGCTTGTGATTGTGCCGCAGATGCAGCGCGCCCGTCACTATACACAGTTTATTAACGGCGTTCATGGCAAATTACATCCCGATGTCATTCCATAGCAGTCAACTCGGCGCAACTGTTGCAGCAGCTATCGGACAAGGGGATATTTTGACAGCCGATCCTGCCGACGGGGATGTTGCGCTTGCCGAAGATTTGCGCCGCGCCTTTCTCGAAAGCGCCGCCCGCCATGCCGACTTTATGCGCCGTGCGCGGTGCGATGCGAACTGGCAGGTTTCCGCGTGGCGTTTGAAGGGCTTGAGCGCGACATTCGGCATCAACACTCTGGTGCGGTTGGCCGAAGAGGCCGCCAGCGGCGTCCCCGGCGATCCGGCCATATTACGCCGCATCCAAAACGAAATTGCCGCGCTCTGATTGCGTAGTTTCTACTGTAAATTGTAAAATTTTTGCAGCATAGCCATGTAATTGGCTATTCAACCGCCATTCATTGCGCGCATCATATTGCGCCTTCAAGCGTTGATGGCTTGAGCTTTTGGCGGTTGGCGGATATTCCCCGCGCCAAAGCTGTTCAGCATAAACACGTCGCCCTACCGGCGATGAATATGGAGGATGAAGATGCGTTCTGTTTCCCGTTTGGCAATTTCCCGCTTGGCTTTGGCTGTTGCCGGTTTTGCATTGGCAGGCACCGCCGCCATGACCGCGACGCCTGCTCTGGCGCAAAAGAAGAAAGCGGAAAAAGCCGCTTCCGGAGAATATAGCAAAGAATTCCGCGCTGCTGCCGGCCCCGCACAAGAGGCGATGCAGAAGGCTTCCGCTTTAGGCGAAGAATCCAAAAAGTTGCAGGCTGCCGGCAATGCGGCTGCTGCGACAGCCAAGAGGGAAGAAGCCAAGGCCGCCTTCCTTGCAGCCAAGCCTGCGGTTGAAGCGTTGGCCCCGCTCGCCAAAAGCGCTGACGAACAGGTTCTGGTCGGCGAATATCAGCTCCAGATTGCCGCTTTCTCCGAAGACCAGAAAGGCCAGCAGGCAGCCCTCGAACGTATTTTGGCCTCCGGTAAGGCCAATCCGGCAAGCTTAGGCGCTTATAATTATTTCGCAGGCGCCTTTGCCTATCAGGATAAAAATTATCCCAAGGCCATCGAATATCTGGCGGCTGCCAAACAACATGGCAACAAAGATGCCGATGCGATGCTGGTCGACGCCTATCTTCAGGGCGGTCAGGTTGATCAGGGCCTGAAAATGGCGCGCGAAGCGATTGCGGCCCGTCAGGCCAGCGGTCAGGCCATGACCGACGATCTGTTCACCCGTCCGGCGCTTGCGCTTCAAAAAGCCAATCGCAAGCCGGAAATGATGGAATTCGTCCTTGGCCGCGTCCAATATTTCCCGACAGCGGAATATTGGGGCAACGCCATCGACATGGTGGTGCAGCAGTCGCCGACTGTGGACGCAAAGCTTGACCTTCTGCGTTTGAAGTCGACTGCGGGCATTATGCGCGACGAATATGATTTCACCACTTATTCGTATCTGGCGGCCGAAGAAGGCCTGCCTGCGGAATCGCTGGCTGCAATCACCGAAGCCCGCACAAAGGCGAAGCTCGGCGCTGCGGCGGTGACCGAATTGCGCGACCGCGAAGCCAAGCAGAAAGCGCGTCTTGCGACCGACACCAAAGCTTCGCTCAGTGGCAGTGAAACGGCAGCGCGTTCGGCCGCGAATGGCCGGATTGCCAAATCGACGGGCGATGCTTGGCTCAACCATAATGAATTTGCCAAGGCGGCGGCGATGTACCAGCTTTCGCTCGAAAAGGGCGGGGTGGATGCTAACCTCCTCAACACCCGTATCGGTATTGCGCTCGCCAAACAGGGCGACAAGGCCGGAGCCAAAGCGGCTTTCGCCAAAGTCACCGGCCCGCGCGCCAATATCGCCAAGCTGTGGACGATCTATCTCGACAGCGGCGTCAAAGGTTAATTGCCACAGGTTAACGCCCGTAAGGGTTAATCCCGCAACGAAAAAGGGAGGCCATCACAGCCTCCCTTTTTTATGCCTGCAAAAATCTGCGCGCCTGTAACGCCCGTCCGTCAGGTCAGCGGAATACCGGCCATCTGTTTGGATGTGCGGATCGTGAGCGATGTTTTCACACTATTCACATTGGGCGCAGAGGTGAGTTTGGAGGTCAGGAAATGCTGGAAGCTTTGCAGGTCGCGCGCGACCACCTTCAGGATGAAATCGATTTCGCCGTTCAGCATATAACATTCGCGCACTTCGGGGAGCGTCGCAATATGCTGTTCGAACGCGCGCAAATCGGCTTCGGCCTGGCTTTTGAGGCTGACCATCGCAAACACGGTGATGCTATATCCCAGCGCAATCGGATCAAGATCGGCATGGTAAGCACGAATGATGCCCGCTTCTTCAAGGCTGCGCACCCGGCGCAGACAGGGCGGGGCGGTCAATCCGACTCGATCTGCCAGTTCGACGTTGGTCATTCGTCCGTTTTCCTGCAGCTCCCGCAGGATCTGAATGTCGATTTCGTCAAACTTTGATAGGGTCATGCCGTAATTTCCGTTCTGATTCTTTCTCTATCTCATAATAAAATTTCAGTGCATTGCAATTGTCCCATAGTGTTACGATGCGTTTTCCACTCTTTCGGAAAAGCTTTATTCACGATATTTGCTAGCAGCTTGGTAAGGTTTGGCGCGGTCGATGCGTCATTGGGGAGACGTGGGTTTCGTGCGCTACGATGATATGATTGATACGGTGTTGCGCGCTGGAACCGCAAATCCGAACCAGCGGGCGATCGTCTGGTCGCAGCTCAGCGACCTGCTCGCGCAAAAAGGAAGCGAGATTTCGCAATCCTATGTGACAGCCGCGCTGACCCGGCTTTCCGAACTTAAACCGCTTGTGCCAGTCGCACACCGCACGGGCGCCGCACGCGCGATTGCGCGGCGTTGTCATTTTGTGCCGTTGGTCGCTTTTTATGGCGGCGATACAGCACCGGTTGCGCAGACGCTTTTGTCCAATGTGCAATTAACCGATGAAGAATGGCTGACCTTCATTCCGTTGACCACGCCGCTTGCCCGCATGATTTTGCGCGAGCGCCGCGATCTGGGGGCGAATGTGACGCGCGCGCTCCACGCGTTCGGCGCGATTGATTTCCGGCTTGCCGATCAGGGTGCCGCACAAAGTGCTAACCAGAGTGCCAACCGGAGCGCAGATCAAGGCACAAGCGAAGAGCGCGCCGCGCCGGTCAAAGCACAGGATGCGGTGCTGCAAGGCACCCAGATTAGCGAACTGGTCCGCCGCATCGAAGAATATCGTGCCGACCGCTTGCACCAGACGGTAGGGGCCGAGCCATTGGACACGCCATTCCGTTTTGAAACCGGCGCGGACGGCCTCATCAACTGGACCAACAGCCTGTTTCGCGGCGCGGTTATCGGGCTCAGCATCGCCGAGCCGGCCTTTGACGGCGAATCCGGCACCGATGCCTATTCGGCAGGCGCTTTCCGCCAGCGCGCGACGATAGAACGCGCTCGGCTCTATCTGGAAGATAGCAGCCGGTTGGGCGGCGACTGGCGCTTTGATGCGGCCCCCTGTTTCGACCAGACGACCGGCCAGTTTCTGGGCTATAAGGCCAATGCGCGCAGGCCCCGTCCCGGCGAAACCGCAAAGCCGCTTGGCTCGGACAAGATTTTGGGGTCGGTCACATTCGGCGAATCGATGCGCCAACTCGTGCATGAACTGCGCACGCCGCTTAATGCGATCTCCGGCTTTGCCCAGATGATTGACGGGCAGATGTTCGGCCCCGTGCCGCAGCGATACCGCTCGATGGCCGATGAAATCATCGTTGATAGCGATCGGTTGATGGGTATTTTTGCCGATCTCGATCTTGCCGCGCGGCTTGATAGCGACAGTTTCAAACAGGATAGCGGACAGGTCGCGGTCGACCGGCTGATCGACGATTTGGCCGACGAGCTTGACCATGTGTCCGACCAGCGCGATGTGCGGCTGCGCGTCCATTTGCCCGAACATTTGCCGCCCGCCGATGTCGACCCGCATCAGGCGCGCCGCCTTGTCGCCCGCTTTTTGAGCGCGCTGGTCGAAGTCGGTGAACCGGGCGAAACCATCAACGGCACGATCATGGCGACGGGTGCGGATATAAGATTTGCGGTCGACCGCCCGGCCTCGCTCATCGGGGTGGACACGCCGACCTTGCTCGATCCCGGCTATTCGCCCGAAGGCGATGCACCCGATGCGGCGATGCTCAGCCTCGGCTTTTCGCTGCGCCTCGTTATCAATTTTGCCAAAGCGGTTGGCGGGCGGCTCGACATAAGCGACAAAATGCTGACCTTGACGCTGCCCGCTGTCAGTCAGGCGCGCCGCGACACGCGCACGCCATAAGGCGTATCCAAGCGCAATAATGCAAATCTTGCGCGGGCAGGGCCTTGCCCCCGACAACGGGCTTCGCTATCGCGCGGGACGACCAATCGGTGGGGCCTGTAGCTCAGTTGGTTAGAGCTGGCCGCTCATAACGGCTAGGTCGGGGGTTCGAGTCCCTCCGGGCCCACCATTTTATGATATTGGTCGTCTTATGATATTGGTCGTCTTACGATATTGATCGGGGGCGGCGGAGGGGCGATGCGCGGCAGCAATCCTGTAACATCCATCTACTTGGTAGATCATAAGCTTGTTCGCAGGCTGGGTTTGATGGCTGCGGCCTTTATTGCACTGACCGGCTTGATGGCATGCGTCGTGCTGATCGCGCAAATTGTTAAAAATTTCAATATTTCAAGTCTGGCTCTTGTCTTTATGTGGATGGCGCTCCTGTCATTTGCAATTTTCAGGGTGAATAAAGGGCCGCAACCCGGTTGGCTATTTTTTGCGCTTCTGCTGCTTTTTTCAGCCGCGCTGCGCTGGGCATCTGTCGAATTGACATCCGGTGTCGCCTTGGGCGCCGATCCGATGAATTATGCCAACCTCGCCCGTGCCATTACCGAAGGGCGCGGGCTGATAACCGACGATTGGCAATATGGCGAAGGGCTACGCGCTTATTTTCCGCCGCTTTATCCCGTCTTGCTGGCAGGTGTCTGGGCTCTGTGCGGTGAATCTTTCTATTCGACATTATTGTTGAATACCGGTCTGGATGTCGCCTCCGCGCTCATTTTATTCAAAATCGGGAGCGGGGGAGGAGGGCGGAAAACCGGCTTGCTGGCGGCATTTGCCTATCTGGCATGGCCAACCCTGTGTCTGATGGGCGCAACCCCGCAAAAAGAATCGCTTGCGCTGCTTTTGATATTATTGCTGCTGTCCGGAACATTGCGCTGGATGGCTAGGGGTCATGCAGATCATCTGAAGCAGAAGCCCGGACGATTTTTGCAGTTCGGAGCCTGGCTTGGAATCTGTTGGGGCCTGCTTGCATTGACGCAGCCCGCTTTATCCTTGATTCCCGCCGCCATTGCGCCGCTCCTGATCTGGCAAAAGGGCTTTATGCCAACGGTAAAGCTGGCGCTCGCATCCATCCCTTTCCTGCTGCTCGTCATGATGCCTTGGTGGGTCCGTAATTGGATGTTGTTTGACAGTTTTGTACCGTTCACTACGGCGTCGGGCATGATGCTCAACTCCGCTCTGGCAGAAATGCGCGTTCCGTTTCCGCCGGACTTGTTTGACAAACCCGAAACGGTGCGCGGGGCGATTATGGGCGATCTGGCCTTTGCCCGATTGGTAGAAGACCCGTTAGCCGCCATTATGCGCGGCGCGCGCGCCATTGCATATGGGTTGGCTTATGAAGAAGCCTCACTGGCACAGTTGCGTCATACAAATCCGCCGATCAGCGCGGAAAATCACGCATTATTAGCGCCGCTTTTACAAGCCTCCTATGTCGCAATCCTTCTGTCTGCACTGGCGGGGGCCCGGCAACAGATCAAAGCCCGCACTGTCAGTCCGATCCTGATATTTTATCTTGTTATTCTGGTGCTTATCATGGGGGTGAATAGCTGGTTCGAATTTGGCGAACGCCACCGCCTTGTCCTCACCCCTTTCCTGCTGCTCATTGGTGCGTCCTATTGGGCGAAAGCGAAAGAGGCTTTTGATGCGCGCCCGATGAAAGAAACAGCAGGCCCCATGTGATAAACATTATCGGCTGGCTTGCCTATACCCGCGCCAGTCGTTAGGGAGCCTCACCAGTCGGGGAGTAGCGCAGCCTGGTAGCGCATCTGCTTTGGGAGCAGAGGGTCGCAGGTTCGAATCCTGTCTCCCCGACCAACATACCGCCCGCTGCACCGCCTGTGCCCGCGCACGCATTTATCCCGCTTTCCTACATATTTCCGCGCTGCCACGCTTATCGTCCACACAGGTTTCATCTGAGGGACGAAAGGGGAGTGATAAGCGGAGAGGTTAATGTTCGTTGGTGTGACTTTATGCGACTTTAAGCCTTTTGCCTTGAGGCAAAAACGCGCAGTTCCATAGATTTTAGGGAGAGGTGGCGGACAGGGTGGGATTCGAACCCACGGTAAGCTCTCACCTACGGCGGTTTTCAAGACCGCTGCCTTAAACCACTCGGCCACCTGTCCTTGGAAGTAGCGCCCTTAAAGCGCAAAACACGGAAGGGGAAGGGGGTTTATCGCGCCATGTTGACGCGCCTATGCGGTTGGTTCCGTTGCAAGAGGGTTTCAACCGCTGCGATACTGTGCCACCTTGGGCCATTATCTGATTGGAAAAAGCGAGACTTGTTTGTGATGTTGAAGCGCCTGCGCACTATGGCTCTGTCTGTCCTGTCTGCCAGCGCGTTGCTGGCCTTAAGCGGTCCGGCCTCGCCAGTGCATGCGCAATCCGAGGACGGGTTTCAGGCCTATTTGCAATCGCTCTGGCCCAAGGCGCAAGCGATGGGCGTCAGCCGCCGCACGTTCGACAGCGTGGTGACCGGCCTCACTTATAATCCGCGCGTGGTGCAGCTTGACAATAGCCAGCCGGGGGGCAGCACCAACAGCCCGATTCCGGCCTTTGCGCCCTATCGCAACACCCATGTCGATGCCTCGCGCATCAACCGTGGCCGAGCCAAATATCGCGCGCTACGGCCCTTTCTCGCCAAGGTGGAAGCCGAAACCGGGGTGCCGGAATCGATCATGGTCGCGATTTACGGGCATGAAACCAATTATGGTGCGGTGCTGGGCGATTTCGACCTGCCGCGCTCGCTCGCGACCTTGGCCTATGAAGGCCGCCGCCGCAGCCTGTTCGAGCCGGAATTTCTTGCCACTTTGAAGATGATCGAAAACGGCTATCCGCGTAGCCAGCTTGTCGGAAGCTGGGCGGGCGCGTTCGGTTATCCGCAATTTCTGCCGACCGTTTATCTGCGCCTCGCCAAAGACGGCGACGGCGACGGGCGCGCCAATATCCGCACCAGCGAGGCGGACGCGCTCGCCTCCATCGCCAATTATTTCCGCCAGTCGGGCTGGCGGCGCGGCGAAGATTGGGGCTTTGCAGTCACGGTGCCGCAATCGCTCAACCGCAGCGCGATTGCGACCAAGCTTAAATCCCCGCGCTGCCCGCGCGTCCATGAACGCCACAGCCAGTGGAAAAGCATCGACGAATGGAAACAGCTTGGGATTATGTCGCGGTCGGGGAGTTGGCCCGCGGGCAATACGCTCGCCACGCTGATCGAGCCCGATGGTCCCAATGCGACCGCCTATCTGCTGACCGGCAATTATAAGGTCATCCTCGATTATAATTGCTCCAACTTTTATGGCCTGACCGTTGGCCTGCTGGCAGACGAGGTATCGCGGTAAGCCAGAGCGGACGGCGTTACACCTCCTTACGCTTGGCCATTCTTTGCGCGGCCTGTGGGCCAAGAAAGGGGTGGCTCCGATGCCACCAACCCGCTATCCGGAAGGCCATATTGTTCGCAAGGGCTAGAGTCTTTCTCGGCCTTTGCCAAAAGGGCAGAGCCGCTTGGCCCACCCGATTTTTGTTGTTGTTGAAAGTGCCCATGACCTATTCTTCCAAAATTGCTTCCGTTGCCCTTTTGTCGCTGGTGATGGCCGTGCCGGTATCGGCGCAGGCTCCGACCTTTCAGGGCGTGGCCCCGATTGCCTATCTTAAGGATATGTCGTCAGGCGCGGTGCTGTATCAACGCGACCCCGAACGCCAGATTCCGCCCGCTTCGATGGCCAAGATGATGACGGCTTATGTCGCGTTTGACCTTCTCAAGCAGGGCAAGATCAAACTTGACCAGCAAATTATATTCAAGCCGGAAAGCTGGGAGAAATGGCATGGTCCCGCAGCAGGCTCGACCATGTTCCTGTCGCCCGGCGAATCGGTGAGCGTTGAAAATCTGCTCCACGGTATTGTCACCCTGTCGGGCAATGACGCCTGTGTCGCGCTGGCCGAAGGAATTGCGGGCACCGAGGACGGTTTTGCCGCACTGATGAACAAGCAGGCCGCCAAGCTTGGCATGAAGGACAGCCATTTCGGCACGTCGAACGGTTGGCCCGACGAAGGCCGCACCGTGACGACCGCCAAGGATTTGACCATCCTTGCCGAACGCACACTCGCCGATTTCCCCGAATATTATAAGCAATTCTACCAGCAAAAGGATTTCACCTGGGGCAAGACGATGGGCGGCAATGCGATTTCGCAGCCCAATCGCAATCCCATCCTTGGCAAGATTGCCGGTGCGGATGGCCTTAAGACCGGTCACACTGAAGAAGCCGGGTTCGGCTTTGCTGGCTCGGCTGTCCAGAATGGCCGCCGCCTGATCATGGTGGTGGCAGGGCTCGATTCCTATAATGGCCGCGCCAACGAATCGGTCAAGCTGATGGATTGGGGTTTCAAGGCTTGGGCAACCAAAGCCCTGTTCAAGAAAAATGCGGTTGTCGGTTCGGTCAAGGTCCAGCAAGGCAGCGCGCGGACCATCAATGTGATCGCGCCGCAAGATATTGCCGTGACCTATCCGGCAGGCGACACGCCAAATTATAAAATGAAGATCATTTATGACGGCCCCGTAAAAGCGCCGTTCAAGGCAGGCACACCGGTTGCACAGCTTGTCATCGACAATCCCGCCACAGGGCCGCAAATCCAGCCCTTGGTCGCGGCTGAAGATGTGAGCGAAGCGGGCTTTTTCCGCCGCATCTGGAACGCGCTCCTGTCCTTTTTTGGAGCGTGAATTTGACACGCGGGCGCTTCATCAGCCTTGAAGGCGGGGAGGGGGTTGGCAAGTCCACGCAGCTCAAAGCCCTCGCCGCCGCACTGGAGCGCCACGGAGTTGGCGTGGTGGTAACGCGCGAGCCGGGCGGAAGTGCGGGGGCGGAGGCCATCCGCACGCTCTTGCTCGAAGGTGAGCCCGGCTTTTGGGGGCCGCGCGCCGAAGCCTTGCTGTTTGCCGCCGCGCGTTCGGATCATGTCGACAAGGTCATCAAACCGGCACTGGAGCGCGGCGAATGGGTATTGTGCGACCGCTTCCATGATAGCAGCCGCGCCTATCAAGGCGGCGGCAGCGGGCTTAGCGATGCCGATATTTTGACGCTCCACCGCATCGGCAGCGAAGGTTTTGTGCCCGACCTCACCATCGTCCTCACGCTTGATGAAGGCGAAGCGCGGGCGCGGGCCAAGAGCCGCGACGGCGGGGCGGGCGACCGGTTCGAACAGCGCGATGATGGCTTCCACGCCAAGGTTGCCGCCGCTTTCCGCAGCTTTGCCGCCGCCGAACCCGACCGCATCAAGGTGGTCGACGCAAGCGGGGAACCGCAAGCCGTGACCGACCGGCTGTTCGCCTTACTCGCGCCGCTATTGCCATGAGCAACATGTGCATCGGCCAGGACGAACAGGAACGCATTTTCCTTGAAAGCTTCGCGAGCGGGCGGCTTCACCATGCCTGGTTGCTGTCCGGTCCCAAAGGGGTTGGAAAAGCAGGCTTTGCCAAGCGCGCAGGTCTGTTCCTGCTCGATCAGGTGGAGGGTGCCGCACCGGAAGAGGAAGAGGATGGTGGCGGCCTGTTCGGTGATGCGCTGCCCACGACAGCCCCCGCGCCCAAAGGCTTTGCCAGCGCGCTCGGCAGTCAGGCGCAACATCTGGTAGAAGCCGGAACACATCCCGAATATCATCTGCTCGAACCGCTGGTCAAAGAAAAGACCGGCGAATTGGCGCGCAATATCGCAATCCATCAGGTGCGCGATCTCATTCAGAGCCTCACCGGCACGCCGACCATCGCGCATTATCGTGTGTGCATTGTCGATGCGATTGACGATCTGGAACGCTCCGCCGCCAACGCGCTTTTGAAAACATTGGAAGAGCCGCCGCGCGACACGATTTTCTTTCTGGTCAGTCATGCGCCGGGGCGGTTGCTGCCGACCATTCGCTCGCGGTGCCGTTCGCTGCGTTTTGCGCCGCTGCCTGACGTCATGATGGCGGACTGGATTGGCGAAGAAGCGCCGCATTTGAACGATAAGGATCGCGCGGCGCTGATCCGTATGGCCAAAGGCTCGCCGGGGCGTGCGCTGGAAACTTTGGGATTGGAACTGGGCGAACTGGTCCAGCAGATGCAGCGCATCATTGACGAGGGCGACCCAGATAACAGCAAGCGCCATGCGCTCGCCAAGGAGCTTGCGTTAAAGGCCGCGCGGCCGCGCTATGAAGCGATGCTCGAACTGGCGCCCGAACTTGCGGCACGCTGGTGCAAGGGGCAACAGGGTGCGGCGCTTGCGCATGGGCTCTCCACATGGGAAAAGCTGCGCGATCTCACGCAATTTGCGCTTTCCGGCAGCTATGATGTGTCGATGACCGCTTATGAGGCCGGAACTTTGCTCGCAGGGCTTGCCCATCGCCCGCGCTAAGGTTTAGGAGAGCGCCCATGTCCTCGAACCCATATTATATAACCACCGCGATCAGCTATCCCAATGGCCGCCCGCATATCGGCCATGCTTATGAAGCGATAGCCACCGACGCGATTGCGCGCTTCCGCAAAGCGCAAGGGCGCGATGTGCGCTTCCAGACCGGCACCGACGAGCATGGCCTCAAAATGGCGCAGACCGCACGAGACAGGGATATGGCGCCGGCCGCTCTGGCCGAACAAATGTCCGGCTATTTCCAACAGATGGATGATGCTCTTAATATTGATTATGACCGCTTCATCCGCACCAGCGAGCCGGACCATTATCGCGCCAGCCAAGCGATCTGGCAGGCGATGGAGGCCAATGGCGACCTTTATTTAGGCCGCTATGAAGGCTGGTATTCGGTGCGCGACGAAGCCTTTTATGACGAAAAGGAAATCACCACGGGCGAGGATGGGGTAAAATTATCCCCGCAAGGCACGCCCGTCGAATGGACGGTCGAGGAAAGCTGGTTCTTTCGCCTGTCGAAATATCAGCAGCCCTTGCTCGATTTTTATGCGGCGAACCCCGAATTTATCCAACCCGATAGCCGTCGCAACGAAGTGATCCGCTTCGTCGAGGGGGGCCTCACCGACCTGTCCGTGTCGCGCACCAGCTTTGACTGGGGCGTGCCGGTACCGGGGTCTGACGGCCATGTCATGTATGTATGGGTGGATGCGCTCACCAATTATCTGACCGGCCTCGGCTATCCGGAATCGACCGAAATGCTGGCACATTATTGGCCGCAGGGCGGGGATGTCGTGCATATTATCGGCAAGGATATTGTGCGTTTTCATGCCCTTTACTGGCCGGCTTTCCTGATGAGTGCGAACTTGCCTTTGCCCAAACAGGTGTTCGGGCATGGCTTCTTGCTCAACCGCGGTGAAAAAATGTCGAAATCGCTCGGTAATGTCAGCGATCCGCTTGAATTGGCAGAACGTTATGGCGTTGACCAACTGCGCTATTTCCTGTTGCGCGAGGTCAGTTTCGGGCAGGATGGCAGCTATTCGGACGAGGCGATTGTCACGCGCTGCAATGCCGACCTTGCCAATAATCTTGGCAATCTGGCGCAGCGCAGCCTGTCGATGATCGCCAAAAATTGCGACGGCAAAATCCCGCAGGCAGGCGCCGTGGGACCAAGCGAAACACAGCTTTTGGCTGACCTTAAGACGGCCTATGACGAAGCGGTTGTAGCGATGGATAATCTGGCGCTGCATCAGGCGCTCGAAGCCATTTGGCGTGGGGCATCGGCGGCGAACCAATATTTTGCCGACCAAGCGCCTTGGACCTTGCGCAAGGAAGATCCGGCGCGCGCGGATAGCGTGCTTTACCATACGGCAGAAGCGGTGCGGCAGCTTGCCATTCTGGCGCGCTTTGTTGTGCCGACGGGCGCCGATAAATTGCTCGATTTCCTCGCCCAAGCGCCTGACGCGCGCAATTTTGCGGCGCTGGCTACCCCGATCAAGGCAGGAATTGCGCTTCCCGCCCCGTCAGGCGTGTTCCCGCGTCTGGAATTGCCGAAGGGATAAGCCAGTGCTGGTCGATTCCCATTGTCACCTCAATTATAAGGGGTTGGTCGAAGAACAGCAGGCGGCGTTGGCGCGCGCGCGGGCGGCGGGCGTTACCGCCATGCTTAATATCGCAACGCGCGAGGCGGAATGGGATGATGTGTTGGCCGTGGCCACGCGCGAATCCGATGTGTGGGCGAGCGTTGGAATCCATCCGCATGATGCCGACCATCATCCTGATATTGATGTAGAAAAGCTGATAGCGCGCGCGGCGCATGCGCGTGTCATCGGCATTGGCGAGACCGGCCTTGACTATTATTATGACAAGTCCGATCGCGTGCGCCAGCGCGACAGTTTCCGCACCCATATCACCGCCGCACGCGAAACGGGCCTGCCGATCATAGTCCATACCCGCGATGCGGAGGCGGATACCTATGAAATGCTCGCCGAAGAAATGGCCAAGGGTGCGTATAAGGGCGTCATTCATTGCTTCACAGCGTCTCAAGATTTCGCTGACAAGGCTCTGGAATTAGGGCTTTATATCTCTATTTCTGGCATTGTGACGTTTAAAAATGCCGCTGATTTGCAAGCGAGTGTTAAGACCATCCCGGCGGACCGTTTGCTGGTGGAAACCGACGCGCCTTTCCTCGCCCCTGTCCCGCATCGCGGCAAGCCGGGGGAACCGGCTTTTGTTGCGGATACCGCGCGTTTTTTAGCGGACCTGCGCGGCGAGGATGAACTTGAACTGCGCAGCCGAACCGCTGAAAATTTCTATACATTATTTTCCAAGGCGCGCCCGTGAAGGCGATTATTTTAGGATGCGGTCCTTCGGCGGGTGTGCCGCGCGTTGGCGATGATTGGGGCACACTCAATCCCGCCAACCCCAAAAACCGCAGGAGCCGTGCCTCGATCATTATCGAAGCGGGCGGGCGGCGCATTTTGGTCGATACCGGCCCCGACCTTCGCACCCAGCTTTTGGACAATAATATTAGCCGCGTGGATGCTGTTATCTGGACGCACGACCATGCCGACCATTGTCACGGTATTGATGATGTGCGCGCGCTCGCCATCATGTCGGGTGGGCCGATTGAAGGCTATGCGCGCACCTATACGCTGCACGAATTGCAGCGCCGCTTCACCTATGCGTTTCAGGGCAAGGAAAATTATCCGGCACTTTATGAGCCCAAATTGCTCGCCGATGCGCAAGATATTGCGGGCATGAAAGTGTCGGCGGTCGATATGCCGCATGGTGCGATCAGTAGCGCCGGGCTACGCTTTGAATATGGGGGTATGTCTGTGGGTTATGCCACGGACTTCAATCCGGTTACAGACGAGATGACCGGATTGTTTGAAGGGCTGGACCTGTTTGTTGTCGATGCGATGCGGCGCAAACCGCACCCGCTCCACCCGACGCTCGACATGATCCTTGAATGGGTCAGTGTCATCAAACCCAAGCGCACGGTCATCACCCATATGGATAGCACGATGGATTACGACCAGTTACAATCCGAACTACCGATGCACGTCGTTCCTGCCTATGACGGGATGCACATCGAGGCTTAGTTTAGTCGGATTTACCTGCAAATTATTTCTTTTTATCAGAAATTCTTGCGTCGCGTTTTTCAGATTTTTTGTCCACAGCCCAAGCCGCAGCCGAAGCGGCCTTTTCGCTATAGTTGTCCAGATCGGCAATTTTGGCTTTGACCGTTTCATTGGCCTTGGCCTCAATCTCCTGAGCGCCTGCTTCGGCGGGGTCATTCCCTGCCATAACTGCGGCATCGGCTGTAGCGGATGGCTTCCCACACCCTGCAAGCGTAAAAGCGGCAACAACCCCAAACATCCAAAAGCGTTGGACCAACATCAGCGCGCCTTGGTGGCAGGGGCAATTACTTCGGGCGCATTGGCCAATATGTTGATCGCCGCTGTCCATGCAGCAACATTTTGCCGCAGCTTTGCCGGATCCACCTTATCGAGCGTGTCATCGGGCGTGTGGTGTAGATTGAAATAATCCGAACCATCCTGTGACAGGTTGATGGCCGCCGTTTTACCGAGCGCGATGATGCCGCTAATATCTGCGCCATCGGCGTCGGCATTGCTATCGCCGCGTGCGACACCCAATGGTTGCAACGCACGTTCCAATCGCGCCACAATCGGCTTTCCGGCCTCGCCATAATTGGTCTGGAAGCGCCACACACGGTCGGCGCCAAAGTCGGATTCGCCCGCGACCACATGATTGTCGGATCCGTGGGCGGCTGCATAAGCGCGCGCCCCGAACAGGCCGACTTCCTCGGCTCCTGCCCACAGCACGCGGATTGTGCGGCGCGGCTTGGCGTTAATATGCGTGGCGTGGAGCGCTGCTGCGGTGACAATGCCGCATCCCGACGCATCATCAATCGCGCCGGTCGCCAAGTCCCAACTATCAAGGTGGCACGCGACCAGCACAATGCCCGCCGCCGGGTCAGTTCCGGGAATTTCGGCAATGACATTGCCCGATTCCTGTTCGCCGACAAAACGCGGGGTGAGCGTCAAATTCATCATCACCGGCTTGCCGCGTTTGAAGATACGCTCCAGATTTTCGGCATCGGGGAGCGACAGAGCCGCCGCCGGAATTGGCGTCATGCCGTCCGGCCAGCTTGTCACGCCGGTATGCGGATTACGGTGATAATCGGTGCCGATGGAGCGGATGACCACACCGACCGCGCCCATTTTCGCCGCCAAAGCGGGAGCCACCCGCCGCACACGGCCATGATAGCCATAAGAAGAGCCGTCCTGTGTCGGCTGCATATTATGGCTGACAAACACAATCTTGCCTTTGACGCTGGCAGGGTTCGCGGTTTCGAGACTGGCGAGATCCTTGAAATAGATGACCTCGGCGGCCAAGCCATTGGCAGGCGTTGCCCCGCTATTGCCGAGCGCGGTTAAGGTGAGGCGCTGGGGGAAGGGGGAGACAATCTCGGCCTTCTCCTCGCCGCGCACCCACACCGGCATTTTATAAGGTTCGGCGCGGACATTTTTAAAGCCCAGCGCCTTTAATTTCGTTACCGCCCACACCCGCGCGCGCGCCTCGGCTTCTGTGCCGGCGAGACGCGGGCCGACTTCGGTGGTGAGCCCTTCAACAATATCCCATGCGATAGTGTCGGTGTTCAGCACCTTGTCAATCATCGGCTGCGCTTTGAGTGCGGCAGCGTCAGCAGTGGCCGAAGCGTTATTTTGCGCAAGCGCGGGCGCGGACAGCATAAATAGGGAGAGAAGGGCGAGGGGGGCCGAAGCCGCAAGGAGGCGAGTCTGCATGAACCCGACGGTAACGCGGACGACACGGCTTGCCAATTCCCGTTTGCCTAAAAGCAAGCCGTCCGCTAACGCGCGGCCAAAACTTATGTTTCGCGAAGGGCGGCATCCTGCTGTTCATCCGCATCCCACCAGCTACGGAGTCTCGCATCATGGCTGCGCAATACGCCTATGTGATGAAAAACCTCACAAAAACTTTCCCCGGTGCGCAAAAGCCGGTGCTGAACAATATCAACCTGCAATTTTACCAAGGTGCGAAGATCGGCATTGTCGGTCCCAACGGTGCGGGTAAATCGACTTTGATGAAGGTTATGGGCGGCATCGACACCGATTTTACCGGGGAAGCCTGGGCGGGTGAAAATATCACCGTCGGTTATTTGCCGCAGGAACCGGAACTCGACCCCACCAAATCCGTCCTCGAAAATGTCAAGGATGGGGCGCGCGAAATCGCTGACATGGTCGACCGGTTCAATGCGATTTCCGCCGAAATGGGCGACCCGCAGGAAGATACGGATTTTGACGCTCTCATGGAAGAAATGGGCACGCTTCAGGAACAGATTGATGCGGTCGATGGCTGGACACTCGACAACCAGCTTGAAATTGCGATGGAAGCCTTGCGTTGCCCGCCGGGCGATGCCGATGTTGCTAACCTGTCGGGCGGGGAAAAGCGCCGCGTGGCGCTCACCCGTTTGCTCATCCAGAAGCCTTCCATCCTTCTGCTCGACGAGCCGACCAACCATTTGGATGCGGAAAGCGTCGAATGGCTTGAAAACCATCTCAAAGAATATGCGGGTGCGGTGCTGATGATCACCCACGATCGCTACTTCCTAGACAATGTTGTCGAATGGATTCTTGAACTCGATCGCGGGAAATACTTCCCCTATGAGGGCAATTATTCGACCTATCTCGAAAAGAAAGCCAAGCGTCTCGAGCAGGAAGAGCGAGAGGAATCGGGTCGCCAAAAGGCGATCAAGGACGAATTGGAATGGATCCGGCAGGGCCCCAAAGGCCGCCAGACCAAATCCAAGGCGCGTATCGCCAAGTTCGACCAGCTTGTCGAAGCACAGGCCGACCGCAAACCCGGCAAGGCGCAGATCGTCATCCAAGTGCCCGAACGGCTTGGCGGCAAGGTCATCGAGGTCAATAATATCTCCAAAGCCTATGGCGACAAATTATTGTTCGAAGATCTGTCCTTCACGCTGCCGCCGGGCGGCATTGTCGGCGTCATCGGCCCCAACGGCGCGGGTAAATCGACCTTGTTCAAGATTATCACCGGCAAGGAAGAGCCTGACACCGGCAGCATCGAAGTCGGCGAAACCGTGCATCTGGGCTATGTCGACCAGAGCCGCGACCATCTCGATGCGTCCAAAAATGTGTGGGAAGAAATCTCCGACAGCCTCGATTATATGAAGGTCAATGGCCATGATATGTCGACGCGCGCTTATGTCGGCGCGTTCAACTTCAAGGGGCAGGACCAGCAGAAAAATGTCGGCAAGCTGTCGGGCGGTGAACGCAACCGCGTCCACATGGCCAAGATGCTGAAACAGGGCGGCAATGTGCTGCTGCTCGACGAACCGACCAACGATCTTGACGTCGAAACTTTGGGCGCGCTTGAAGAAGCGATTGAAAATTTCGCCGGTTGCGCCGTGGTCATCAGCCACGACCGCTTCTTCCTTGACCGTCTGGCAACGCACATCCTTGCCTTTGAAGGAAATAGTCATGTCGAATGGTTCGAAGGCAATTTCGAAGCCTATGAGGAAGATAAGCGCCGTCGCTTGGGCGATGCGGCGGACAGGCCGACGCGTCTGGCTTACAAGAAGCTGACGCGCTAAGCGAAACACACAAAAAAAGGGGAGGCCATAAACCTCCCCCTTTTTTTGTAGAAAACTCAAGCCAAAGGGCGGGTATCAGGCGTCTGCGTCCGCCGCTTCATGCGGCTTCCCCATGAGGCTTACTGCTACAACCGCAATCCATGCGGCGATAAAGCCCGGAACGATTTCATAGAGCCACGAACTCCAACCCAGCGCCGTCCAGGCAATAACGGTGGCCGCGCCCACAATCATCCCGGCCAAAGCGCCGTTCCGGGTCATTTTGCCCCATGTCAGCGACAGGATGATCACCGGACCAAAGGCCGCGCCAAAGCCTGCCCAAGCGTTGGATACCAGACCCAAAACGCTCGAATCCGGGTTCCATGCGAGCATGATCGCGACGGCTGCGACCAATAGGACAAAGAGACGCCCGACATTGACGCTTTGCGTGTCGCTGAGCGTGCGGTTGAAGAACAGCCGGTAAACATCTTCAGTGAGGCTGGAGGCTGTCACCAATAACTGCGCGGAAATCGTGCTCATCACCGCCGCCAATATGGCCGCAAGGACAAAACCGTAGAGCAGGGGCGACAACAGGGTCTTGGCCATTTCGACGAAGATTGTTTCGGGATCGGCAAGCGCGATGCCGTTGGCGCTCGTCCATGCGCGCCCGACCAGCCCGATAGCGAGCGCGCCCAGCATACATAGGCCCATCCATGCCATGCCGATATTGCGGGCGGTCGGAATATCGTCCACCGACCGGATGCCCATGAAGCGCACGATGATGTGCGGCTGCCCGAAATAGCCAAGCCCCCATGCCGCCGCGGAGATAACCCCCAGCACGGTCGTCCCTTGGGTCAGTGACAGCAGATTGGGGTCGATATTGTTCAATATGCCCGTAAGGCTCTGTTCATTACCGAGCGAAAAATAGGCGATGGCGGGGACGGCAATCAAGGCAATCACCATGATGGTGCCTTGGACAAAATCGGTCAAGCTTACCGCCAGAAAACCGCCCATCACCACATAAGCGACGACCACCGCTGCGGTTATCCAGATGCCGGTGACATAATCGGCACCGAACGCGCTCTGGAATAATTTTCCGCCGGCGACGAGGCCGGAGGAGGAATAAAGGGTGAAGAAAATGATGATGACAATGCTGGACACGAGGCGCAGCAAATTGCTTTTATCCTTGAATTTTTTGCCGAGAAATTCGGGGATGGTGAGCGCATCCCCGACGCTGACTGTCTGTTCGCGCAGGCGCGGGGCAACGATAATCCAGTTGGCGAACGCCCCGATAAACAGCCCGATGGCTATCCAGCTTTCGGCAAGCCCGGTCACATAAAGCGCACCCGGCAAGCCCATCATCAGCCACCCCGACATATCCGCAGCGCCAGCCGCCAAGGCCGTCACCGCAGGGCCGACCTGACGCCCGCCCAAAATATAATCGTCAGCATCGGCAGTCGATTTGCGCCACGCATAAAAGCCTATGGCAATCATCAGCGCAAAATAAAGGCCCAAGGTTATGATTGTGCCCGTTTGCATATGTGCCTCCCTATATTTTACCGGCTGCTTATTAGCCTAGCCAGTGTCCCTGCATTGCGGCGGCAAAAGCCGCTCAATGCACGGGCGAAAATTCATCCTCTGCTTCATCGAGCAAATGCAGCACGCCATCATGGATGGCGAAAAATGCGCCGTGCAGGGTCAGATTGCCTTTGGCTTCCTTGGACTTGATGCACGGGAAAGTGCGCAGATTTTCTAGGCTGACCTTAACCGCTTCGAATTCCATATCGCGTTGTGCGGCTTTGCCTTCCAGATCGGCGTGGCGACCGGCTACCCGTTCGCGTGCATCATCGAGCATCTGGATCCAGTTGGCGATAAAACCGCCTTCCCCGGGAGGCGCATCCTTGAACCCTTGAGACAAAGCCGCCTGACAGCCGCCGCAACTGCCGTGTCCCAGCACGACAATCTGGGAGACACCCAGCACCTGCACCGCAAATTCCAGTGCCGCCGATACGCCATGAAGACCGGGCGTGGTCTCAAAGGGGGGCACGAGAGCGGCGACATTGCGCACGACAAATATCTCACCGGGGTGGGTGTCGAAAATATTGGTCGGCTCGACCCTGCTGTCGGAGCAGGCAATGACCATGACCTTGGGCTTTTGCCCGTGCGCCAAGGCTTCCCACCGCTCATGGTAGCTTTGCCAAGCGCCGCTACGGAAGCGGCGATATCCATTAATCATATCTTCGAATCGAACCATCAACCAAGGGGGTAGGCGCATGAAGTGCGGCTGGCAACTGCGGGGGTGGAAGTGTCGCAATTTTGCAGCTATTGGCATCGCCTATGAACGATATGAGTCCCATCACCCCGTCCGAAACCCCGCGCGAGCCGCGCGCCCGCAAACCCGATTGGATCCGCGTCAAAGCGCCGACCAGTGTCGGTTTTGCCGAAACCCGCAAACTGATGCGCGACAAAAATCTCGCGACGGTGTGCGAAGAGGCGGCTTGTCCCAATATCGGCGAATGTTGGTCGAAAAAGCACGCAACGGTGATGATCCTTGGCGATACCTGCACCCGCGCCTGTGCGTTTTGCAACGTCAAGACGGGGATGCCGCGCATGGTGGATCCGCTGGAGCCGCAACATGTCGCCGATGTCGCCGCGACCATGGGACTGTCCCATATCGTCGTGACCTCGGTCGACCGCGATGACCTGCCCGACGGTGGCGCGAGCCAGTTTGTGAAGGTGATCGAAGCGGTGCGCCGCGCAACGCCTAACACCACTATCGAAATTTTGACGCCCGATTTCCGCAACAAGCATGAAGCGGCAGTTGAGGCGATTATCGCTGCGCGGCCGGACGTTTATAATCATAACCTCGAAACCGTACCGCGGCTTTATCCGACCATTCGCCCCGGCGCGCGTTACTATGCGTCGTTGCGTTTGCTTGAAAGCGTAAAGCGTCATGACCCCACCATTTTCACCAAATCGGGCGTGATGCTCGGCCTTGGTGAAGAGCGGATGGAGGTGCATCAGGTGATGGACGATATGCGTTCGGCCGACATCGACTTTTTGACGATGGGCCAATATCTCCAGCCGACCCCGCGCCATGCCAAGGTCATCGACTTTGTGACCCCGCAAGCCTTTGATGCTTATGCGCAAATTGCGCGCGCGAAGGGGTTCCTGTTGGTTGCCTCTTCGCCGCTGACACGCTCCAGCTATCATGCGGGTGATGATTTTGCGAAGATGAAGGCCGCGCGCGAGGCGCAACTTGCGGCCAAAGCGGGTTAAGCATTTTCACCCATGCCCCGGCATCAGGAAACGCGGATCATGCCCTATTCGGCGGACCAGATGTATGATCTGGTCGCCGACGTAAAAAGCTATGCAGAATTTCTGCCCTGGGTTGTCGCCATTCGCGTGCGGTCGGACAGCGAAACGGAAATGATGGCGGACATGATTGTCGGTTTTTCGGGGCTGCGCGAAAGCTTTACCTCGCGCGTGTTGAAACAGCGCCCGGGGGCAATCACCATTGATTATATTGAAGGACCGCTCAAACATCTGCACAATGAATGGCGCTTTACCGACCGGCCCGAAGGCGGGTGCAAGGTCGATTTCATGGTCGATTTCGCCTTCCGCAACAGCCTGTTCGACAAGCTGGCAGGCCAGATGTTCGACAGCGCGTTGCGGCAGATGATCGGCGCTTTCGAACGCCGCGCGGCCAAGCTTTACGCTTAAACCTCTTCTTCCTCCTCGTCGCGCGAGGGCGAGAGGAGTTCGATCGCATGGAGCGCGGCCAAGCGCCTGATTTCATCTCGGTTGGTCGGCTCGAAATGGATGAGGTCGGTGTGGATGTGGTCCGGATTCTGGCCCTTGCGCGCGCGCCCGAACACTACCGTGCCAACCGGCTTTTTCTCCGAACCGCCATCCGGCCCTGCTATACCTGTCACCGAAACGGCGACATCCGCGCCGCTTTTTTCGATAGCCGCCACCGCCATCGCCCAAGCGGCCGCAACCGATACCGACCCGAAGGTTTCGATAATATCTGATCCGACGCCCAAAGTCTGGACTTTAGCTTCGTCAGAATAGACGACATAGCCGCGGTCGAACACATCGGATGCGCCGGGCACCGAGGTGAGGGCGGCCATCACCATGCCGCCGGTGCAGCTTTCCACGACTGCAACAGTGCGCCCTGCATCACGATTCTCTTGCAAAATGGTCGCAGCAAGCTCGCTCATGCGAACCCAATATTCAGCGGCTGTAGGCATGGATAAAATTCTTCTTTTTCGGGATGTTAGGTCAAGGGAAGGGCGATGCTGACAACAGCTTGTGCCGCAATGCCTTCGCGGCGTCCGGCGAAACCCAATCCTTCGGTTGTTGTTGCCTTCACACTAATGCGGTCGGGAGATAATTGCAAAATTTCAGCAATCCGTAACTGCATCGCGGTGCGGTGCGGGCCGATTTTGGGCGCTTCACAAATGATGGTGAGGTCAACAGAGTGAATATCCCCGCCGCGCTGGCGCACGAGCGCCCCTGCAAAATCGAGAAAGCGGTCGGATGACGCGCCTTTCCATTGCGGGTCTGACGGCGGGAAATGCTGGCCGATATCGCCTTCGGCCAGTGCGCCCAAAATTGCATCTGTGAGCGCATGAAGCGCCGCATCCGCATCGCTATGCCCCGAAAGCCCGTGGCTATGCGCAATCTCTATACCGCCGAGCCAGAGCGGCTTGTCCGGCACAAGGCGGTGGACATCATAGCCCACCCCGACCGCGATGCGGGGTGGCGGGGGAGAAGCGAGATGTCCGGCCATGGCGAATTCCTCCGCATAGGTGAATTTGTTGAGGTCGTTAGCGCCCTCGACCAGCGCGACTGTGCCGCCATGAAGGCGCAATAGTTGCGCGTCATCGCTGGCAAAATCATCGGGGGCTGCTTGATGCGCAGCTAAAATGGCCGCCAAATGGAAAGCCTGCGGGGTTTGAATACGGCGCAAAGTGTCGCGCGGGACTATATCGCCCAGATGCTTCCCCTCGCTCGCGGCCATCGTGTCGGCGACCGCCAGCACCGGCACCGCGCCCGCATTATCCGCTAAAGCAGCCAGCAAGCGGTCAAGCACCGCTTCCGGCACAAAAGGCCGCGCGGCATCGTGGATCAGCACCAGATCGGGATGGTTCGCCTGAGCCTCCAATGCTGCCAAACCGTTGCGCACCGACATTTGTCGCGTCGCGCCGCCGGTAACGAAAGTGACAGCGCCCAAATCCTCAAGCACCGCGCGCGCCGCATCCTCTTGCCCTTCGCCGATGACGATAATCACCGCATCACAGCGTGAATCCGCTGCAAATGTTTCGACGCTCCAACGTAGCATCGGTTTACCCGCGACCTCGACAAACTGCTTGGGCATGGCCTGACCACTGCGCGCGCCAGTTCCGGCGGCGACGATGATGGCGGCATAACGGGCATGTTCCTGGCTCACGCTGCCGCCCATAGCCGCACGCCTCTTGCCCGCCAATGGCAAAATCTGTATGCGCTGCCTAAATTTTAGGCATTAGCGCAATGAACCCACGACTTACCCCTATCAAGATCGGCCCCGTCGAGATTGAAAATCCCGTCATTCTGGCGCCGATGACAGGCGTCACCGATATGCCGTTCCGCACGCTCGTGCGCCGCTATGGCTCGGGCCTCAATGTGACGGAAATGATTGCGAGTCCCGCGATGATCCGCGAAACGCGGCAATCCTTGCAAAAGGCGGCTTGGCATCCGGTCGAAGAGCCGGTGTCGATGCAGCTTGCCGGTTGCAACCCGCAAGAAATGGCGGAAGCGGCCAAGCTTAACGAAGATCGCGGGGCTGCTATTATCGACATTAATATGGGTTGCCCTGTCAAAAAGGTGGTGAATGGCGATGCCGGGTCGGCGCTGATGCGTGACCTGCCACTTGCGGCCAAGCTTATCGAGGCCACCGTCAAAGCGGTCAAAGTGCCGGTCACGGTCAAGATGCGGATGGGCTGGGACCATGCGAGTCTCAATGCGCCGGAACTTGCGCATATTGCCGAGGATTTGGGCGCGCAGCTTATCACCGTCCATGGCCGCACCCGGTGCCAGATGTATCGCGACAGCGCCGACTGGCGCTTTGTCGCCAACGTCAAGCAAGCAGTTAAACTGCCGGTCATCGTCAATGGCGATATTTGCTCAATCGAGGATGCGGAAACCGCGCTCGACCATAGCGGCGCAGACGGCGTGATGATCGGGCGCGGGGCCTATGGCAAGCCTTGGCTTTTGGGGCAGGTGATGCACTGGTTCGCAACCGGAGAGCGTCGCGCCGACCCTGATCTTGACGAACAATATGCGCTGATTGTTGCGCATTATAAGATGATGCTCGACCATTATGGCGAGGCCACCGGCGTCAATATGGCGCGCAAGCATATAGGTTGGTACACCAAGGGGCTGCACGGTTCCGCCGAATTCCGCAATGCGGTCAACCAGATACCCGACAGCGCCACGGTGCTGGATATGCTGGAGCGTTTCTACGCGCCTTGGCTGACGCGAAAAGCCGCGTGAATAGCGCGCCGGCAAACCTTATCTATTCGGCCAGAGACGCCGTTCTCGCGCATCCTGTCGCAACGCTGATTATTGATGCAGACCATTATATTGTCGAGGCGAACGCTGCGGCGGAGGATTTGTTTAATCTGGCCCGCACCGGCATGATTGGCGCGGCGCTGGGTGAACTTATCGTGTCGCCCGATGTTCCGCTTGACCGGATATTGGAAGGCGAGGGCAAGAGTTTTTCCGCATTCGACATTGCCGTGCGGCTTGGGCGCGGCGGCGACCATGTGATTGATTTACTCATCAGTCCTGCGCATTTTGGCGAAGGTTACCGACTCGTCGCGCTCCCTAATGGCGGCGATGCGACCAAGGGCAGTGCGCTGCGGCCCGGTAGTGCCGCGCGCACCGCTATGGGGGCAGCGGCGATGCTCGCGCATGAAATCAAAAATCCGCTATCAGGCATCCGCGGGGCCGCCCAGCTTTTGGAAAGCGCGCAAGGTGAAGACATATCGCGTTTTTCCAATCTGATATGTACTGAAGTGGACCGGATCGCTGCGCTAATCGACGCGATGCAGAATTTCAGTCTGGAACAAGCGCCCGCGCTTGCACTTGAAAATATCTACCCCGCCATCAACCAAGCGCGCGAGGTCGCCAAGGCTGGGTTTGCCCAAAATATTCCGATTGCCGAACGCTATGATCCGTCGCTTCCCGAAGCCGTCATTTCGCATGACGGCTTAGTGCAAATATTGATAAATCTTCTTAAAAATGCATCGGAAGCTCTTGTTAACAACAATAATCCTTGCATAACTATCAGCACCGCTTATCGTCATGGCCTCTCTTATGATAGCGGCGACGGGCGCGGGCGGATTGCCTTGCCGGTCGAAATTTGTGTGAGTGATAATGGCCCCGGCGCGCCGCCCGAACTGGTCGACGATATGTTCAGCCCGTTCGTATCCGGGCGCAGTCTTGGCACAGGTTCATCCGATCATGCAGGCGGGCAGGGGCTTGGCCTTGCGATGGTCGACAAGCTTGTCCGCGAAATGGGCGGTCTGGTGCGTTATCAACGGGATAGCGTGCAAAATTTAACCCATTTCCGCCTTCATCTTCCTGTGAGCCAAGCATGAGCCTGAGCCGCGCCTCGAACGATCACGACCCGATATTGCTGGTCGAAGATGATGATGCGATTGCGCTCGTCGTCGAAACCGCAATGGCGCGCGAAGGCTATGCGCTCCACCGCGCCGCCAGTCTTGCCGAACGCAACCGTGCGCTTGGCGAGACGCGTTACCGGTTGATGATTACCGATGTGATCCTGCCCGATGGCAATGGTTTGAGCGAACTGGCTGCCCTCCGCGACCATCATGACATCGCATCGGTCATCGTGTTGTCCGCGCAAAATACGCTGAATACTGCCATTCGTGCCGCAGAACAGGGCGCGTTTGAATATTTGCCCAAACCTTTTGATCTCAACGAATTGGTCCGTGTGGTCGCCAGTGCGCTCGCCCGTCCGGCCACCGAAAGTGCCGCTTTGCCGGAGCCGGTCGAGCCTGATGCTATGCCGCTTATCGGGCGCGCGACCGCGATGCAGGCGGTCTATCGCACCATCGCCAAACTCGCCTCGAACGACCTGTCGGTGCTGGTTCTCGGTGAATCCGGCACGGGCAAGGAACTGGTCGCGCAGGCCATCCATGAAACCGGACGCCGCGCTGGTGGGCCTTTTGTTGCGGTCAATATGGCGGCCATTCCGCGTGACCTCATAGAGGCAGAGCTGTTCGGCCATGAAAAAGGCGCGTTTACCGGCGCTCATGCGCGCGCGACCGGCCGGTTTGAGCAGGCCAAGGGCGGCACTTTATTCCTTGACGAGATTGGCGATATGCCGATGGAAGCACAAACCCGTCTGCTGCGTGTGTTGCAATCGGGCGAATTTGTGCCGGTGGGCGGCGCGCGGCCGATCAAAGCCGATATAAGAATTGTCGCAGCCACCAATCAGGATTTGCCCGATCTGGTGCGGCAAAACCGCTTCCGCGAGGATCTTTATTACCGGCTCAACGTCATTCCGATTGCGCTCCCGCCGCTGCGGGACAGGCGCGAAGATATTCCGGCACTGGTGGACCATTTCATCCGGCTGTCGGTGGTAGAAGGGCTTGCCGCAAAAGCTTTTGAACCCGGCGCGCTCGACGCGCTTGTTCGCCATGATTGGCCCGGCAATGTGCGCGAGCTTAAAAATATCGTGCAAAGGCTGCTCGTGCTTGCCCGCGACCCACGCATCACCGCGCGCGACGTCAGCGCGCTGCTGCTGGATAGCGAAGCCGCCAATGTGCGCGATCAGACCAATGCAATACCAATTCGTTTCTCCGATGCCGTGCGGGCGCGGGGGGAAGCGAGCCTGCTTGATCCGGCTTACTATGGCAAACTTTACGATCATCTGCTTGAAGAGGTCGAGCGCCCGTTAATTATGCTGCTGCTTGACCATCATCATGGCAATCAACTGCGCGTTGCCGAACATTTAGGCATTAACCGCAACACACTGCGCAAGAAGATGCAGCAGCTTGGGTTAAAATAGGAATTTCGTCGCAGAAAAAGGCGGTTCGTCGATTTACTGTGTTTCTTTTGCAACGTGAATGTCGTATCCAAGACACAATGGATGCGAACAGGTCGATTGACGCCATGAAGGCGCCGGAGATTGGCGGGCCGGAAATCGGCGGTGAAGACCCGCGCGCATCGTCGGGCTTTACAGCTTTGCTCGAACTTTTGGTGTTCGCAACTTTTGTCGCGGTATCCATCGGCACCTATTTCATCCTGACATCGGGCTGGCAGAAGGATAATCTTCTCACGCCTGCCATGACAGCAGCACTGCTCATTGCCAATCTTGTGCCGTCAATGGGGCTGCTTGTGTTGTTCGGTCGCCGCGTCGCCAAGGCCCGCGCCGAGCGCACCGCGATTGGCGGCAATGGCAGGCTGCATGTGCGACTGGTTGCCATTTTCTCCATGATTGCGGCGGTTCCGACCTTGCTCGTTGCGATCTTTGCCTCGATGCTATTCCAATATGGCGTCGATTTCTGGTTTTCCGATAAATCGCGCGGCATGTTTGAAAATGCGGCCTCCTTTGCGGCTGGTTATAATGAGGAAAATGTCTCGGATTTAACGAGAAATGCGGTGGTCATGGCATCCGACCTTCGCGACCGTTTGTCGATTAACGACATTACAAGCAAACCATTCCAGCAATATTTATCATGGCAATCGGTTGTACGACGCTTCAATCAGGCCGCGATTATTGAGGTCGGCGAGGACGGCATTGCGCGCACACCCGTGATGGTCAGCCCCGATCGCAAGCCTGCAACTGATAGGATTACCCCCGAGGTAGTGCGCAAACTGGCCGAGGGGCAGCAGGTTGTGTCCATCAACGCACCCGATCGGTATGCGGCGGCGACTTTGCTGATACCGGATAGCCAAGTGTATCTCTATGTATCGCGCGATTCCATTATCTTAGGATCTGGCCAGTTACAACGCGCGCAGACGGTTTTGACGGACTATAATGTCCTTTTCGCACGGTCGAAACAGTTGCAGTTACAATTTAATATTGCACTATTTTTACTATCGCTCGCCCTTGTCGGCTTGGCGGTATGGATCGCGCTTGCGGTGGCAGACCGGCTCGTCAATCCGGTGCTGGAGTTGGTGACCGCCTCCCGCCGCGTGGCCGAGGGGGATTTTTCGGTGCGCGTCCCCGAAACCAACAGCAAGGATGAAATCGGCACATTGTCGAGCGCGTTCAACCGCATGACCTTGCAACTGAACGGCCAGACCAGCGCCTTGCTGCAGGCCAACAGCCAGTTGGAAGCGCGGCGTTCCTTTATTGAAACCGTGCTTTCGGGCGTGTCGTCTGGCGTGATGTCGCTCGATCAGGATCGGATTATCCGCTTGCTCAACCGGTCGGGCGAGCATTTGCTCGGATCGGACAGGCACGCATTAATCGGGCATAGGCTTGCCGATATTGCTCCCGAACTGGATGAATTTGTCACGCGCAAGGATGGCGAGGCGATTGTGCAGGTCGCGGTCAAGGGCGACCCGCGGACTTTGGCGGCCAAGACTGTGCATGACGAGCAAGGCTATGTCGTGACGTTCGAGGACATCACCCAGCAATTGCTCGACCAGCGCCGCGCGGCCTGGTCCGATGTGGCCCGCCGTATTGCGCACGAGATTAAAAACCCGTTGACGCCTATCCAGTTGGCGGCAGAGCGACTGCAACGCCGTTATGGCGAAACGGTCGAAGGCGACCGCTCGACATTCCGCAAATTGACAGAAACCATCGTCCGGCAGGTCGGTGATTTACGTCGCATGGTGGATGAATTTTCGAGCTTTGCGCGGATGCCCAAACCGGTGTTCCGCGAAGAAAATATCACCGAACTCGCAAAACAGGCGATGTTCCTGCACGAAGTCGCGCACCCCGCAATCCGCTTTGAAGTGGATATGGGCGAACAGATCAGCCCGATGGTATGCGACCGCCGCCAGATGGCGCAGCTTTTCACCAATATTATCAAAAATGCGGTGGAAGCCATTCATCATAAACCGAAATCTGTTGAAACGACAGACGAGGATGTGATTTTACTCGACATCCATCAGCCCGAGCATGACCGGTTGGTCATTACGCTCAGCGACACCGGCGTCGGCTTGCCCAAGGAACGCTCGGCGATTGTCGAGCCTTATATGACCACGCGGGAAGGGGGAACGGGGCTGGGCCTCGCCATCGTCAAGAAGATTGTCGAAGAGCATTTCGGCGAAATCAATTTTGAAGACCGGCCCGGCGGCGGCACCCTGGTCATCCTAATATTCGACCCGCAAACGCTTGGCCCGCTGGCTGTGGTTGCGGACCATGAAGGACGCGAAGGCGAAGGGATCCCCGCATCGCTCACCCCTATAATCCAAGGTAGTTGATATGGCACTTGATATTCTGATCGTCGATGATGAGCGCGACATTCGCGAACTGGTCGCCGGGGTGCTCGAAGATGAAGGCTATGAATGTCGCAGCGCCGCGAACAGCGATGATGCACTCGCCGCCATTGCCGAACGTCGCCCCTCGCTCGCGCTGATCGACGTGTGGTTGCAAGGCTCCAAACTGGACGGCCTTGAATTATTGGAAGAAGTGAAGGCACGCGACCCGTCAATTCCGGTGCTGGTCATTTCCGGCCACGGCAATATCGACACAGCGGTTGCCGCGATCCGCAAGGGCGCGGTCGATTTTATCGAAAAGCCGTTTGAGGCGGAAAAATTGCTGCTCATGGTCGAACGCGCGACCGAAACCGACCGTTTGCGCCGCGAAAATGAAGCGTTGCGCGCACGCGTTGGCCATGTGCAGGAACTGACCGGCACAAGCGCGGCGATGAACAATGTGCGAGCGACCTTGAAACGGGTGGCGGGGACCGGATCGCGCGTACTGATTTCGGGGCCTTCGGGCGTCGGCAAGGAAGTCGCCGCGCGCCTCCTCCATAGCTGGAGCAACCGCGCCGATGGCCCATTTCACGTCGTCACCGCTGCGCGCATGGAGCCGGAAACGGTCGAAGAAGAGCTGTTCGGCGTCGAAGCCGATGGCAATACCGTCAAGCCCGGCTATCTCGAACAAGCGCATGGCGGCACGCTTTTCTTGGATGAAGTCGCGGATATGCCGCTCACCACTCAGGGGAAAATCCTGCGCGTCCTTACCGATCAGAGCTTTACCCGTGTCGGCGGCACGCGGCAGGTCAAGGTCGATGTGCGGATTGTTTCCGGCACCGCGCGCAATCTGCTTGAAGAAATATCCGAGCGGCGTTTCCGCGAGGATCTTTATTATCGGCTCAATGTCGTCCCCGTGCATCTGCCCGCTTTGCGCGAGCGGCGCGAGGATATTGGCGTTCTCGCCAGTCATTTCCTCGCACGCTACGCCAATGAGCGTCGCATTGCCGTGCCACCGCTCTCCGCCGACGCGCTTGCAACGCTGGAAGCCTATGATTGGCCGGGTAATGTGCGCCAGTTGCGCAATGTCATCGAGCGGGTGATGATCCTCGCGCCGAGCGACCGGCTTGGCCAGATTGACGTCGATATGCTCCCCAATGAAGTGGCGGGCGGTCAATATGGCAGCAGCAATCCGGCCACCTCGCTGATGGGTGCCCCCTTGCGCGAAGCGCGCGAAAATTTCGAACGCGAATATCTGCGCGTCCAGATCCGCCGCTTTTCGGGCAATGTATCGCGCACCGCGACCTTTATCGGCATGGAACGCTCCGCCCTCCACCGCAAACTGAAATTACTCGGTATTGCAGACGGTAAGGCTGGTGGGGAAGGGGAGGAAGAGGGCTGATTAACGCCCTCTGTGCTGCGCTGGCACGAACATTATAATCTATGTCAAAACATTGTTATATTTTTACGCTAACTCACTGGACTTCTCGGGGATGCCCCATATATTTAAGCCTGACGGCGGAACCAATTCCGCTGCCCAATTGTCTCAACGACGCCTGCGGGTAAGTGCCCGCCAAGAACCGGAGGGCTTATTCGATGTCCGAAAAGGTCAATAATCTTCAAGACGTATTCCTTAACGGGTTGCGTAAATCCAAAACGCCGGTGACCATGTTTCTGGTCAAAGGTGTGAAGCTTCAGGGCATTATCACTTGGTTTGATAATTTCTCGGTCCTGCTACGTCGCGACGGGCAATCGCAACTGGTGTATAAGCACGCCATTTCCACCATCATGCCGTCGCAGACGATGGATTTGGCCCCGATCCGTGAAAGTTTTGAAGCGCATCAGAGCAAATCACGCCTGCTGCAAGAAGTCTTCTTAAGCGCTGTCCATAAAGCCAAGGATTCGGTCACTATGTTCCTTGTCAACGGGGTGATGCTTCAAGGCGAGGTCGCCGCTTACGATCTTTTCTGTATGCTGCTTGAACGCGACCGCATGGTCCAGCTTGTCTATAAGCACGCCATTTCGACGGTGCAGCCGTCGGGACCGATCAACCTTGCGGGCGAAAGCGAAACGGCCGAGGGCGATTGAGTATATTTTCAAGACAGCCGGACAATGAGGTGACGCGGGGTGCCCGCGCCGCCGTCATTGTTGCGGATATTGTCCGCCGCGACGGGGAAAGCTCCACGCGCGATGTGGACGCGCAGCTTGAAGAGGCCAAGGGGCTCGCGCTCGCGATTGGCGTTGATATTGTACACGCCCAAATTTTGCGCGTGCGCTCGGTCAAACCTGCGACCCTGTTCGGGTCAGGCCAAATTGCCGACCTTGGCGAAAAACTCGAAGAATTGGGCGTCGAGTTGGTGGTGGTCGATGCCTCGCTCACCCCAGTGCAACAGCAAAATCTGGAAAAAGCCCTCAACGCCAAGGTGATTGACCGTACCGGGCTTATTTTGGAAATTTTCGGCGAGCGCGCGGCGACGGCCGAAGGGCGGTTGCAGGTCGAGCTCGCGCATCTTGATTACCAGCAAGGCCGGCTTGTGCGTAGCTGGACCCACCTGGAACGCCAGCGAGGCGGCTTCGGCTTTTTGGGCGGTCCTGGCGAAACGCAGATCGAGGCCGACCGCCGCATGATCCGCGACCGTATGGCAAAATTACGCCGTGAGCTTGATCAGGTGAGACGCACCCGCTCGCTTCATCGCGAACGGCGTCAACGCGCGCCTTGGCCGGTAGTTGCGCTGGTCGGCTATACTAACGCAGGAAAATCTACGCTTTTCAATCGCCTGACGGGAAGTGCGGTCATGGCGGAAGATTTGCTGTTTGCGACATTGGACCCGACCATGCGGCAAGTATCATTGCCCGGCATCGACAAGGTGATCCTGTCCGATACGGTGGGTTTTGTGTCGAACCTGCCGACCCAATTGATTGCGGCTTTCCGCGCGACGCTGGAAGAAGTTTTATCCGCCGATCTCATCGTCCATGTACGCGATATTTCGCATGGGGATAGCGCCGCCCAAAAGCGCGATGTCGAGCTGGTTCTCGCCGAATTGGGAGTGCGCGGTGAGGGTGGGGATGCTGACGGGCAGGGGGATGACGATCTAGTGGTTGCAGCCATTCCGGTTATCGAAATATGGAATAAAATCGACGCTTTGGACGATGAAGCGCGCAAAAATATTGAAGAGGAAGCCGCGCGCCGCGACGATGTTGCGCTGGTGTCGGCGCTAACCGGTGATGGCGTGCCCGAAGCGCGTGCGTTCATCGCGGAATTTCTGACCATCGGCAATCGTGTACGGCATCTGACGCTTGATGCTGCCGACGGTATGGCGCTCGCCTGGCTGCATGAACATGGGCAGGTGTTGCGCGAAGAAACTAACGGTGAGAATGCGCAACTAACCACAGTTGATGCGCGCTTATCCGATAAGGATTATGCGCGATTCATCCGGCGGTGGTCACAGGGCTAGGCGCAAAGTTAAGAGGGTTATTTAAGGTGTGGGGCTTTATTGCCCCTTCACCCGTTGCCACAAATCTTCCTGTTCATCGATGCTCAGTCCGGCAAATTGTTCCGCGCCGACAAGCATTTCCATGCCACGGAAACGCGCTTCGAATTTGGCATTGGCGGCGCGTAACGCAACTTCAGGATCAATCTTTAATTTGCGACCTAAGTTTACTATAGCAAATAGTAAATCGCCATATTCTTCCTGACGGCTTTGCGCATCGGGCGCAGCATCAAGTTCGGCCATTTCTTCGATAATCTTGTCGCGCGGGCCTTGGGCATCGGGCCAGTCGAACCCCACCCGCGCTGCACGTTTTTGCAACTTTTCGGCGACCATCAACGCGGGCAGGCTTTTAGCCAATCCGGCGAGCGCGCTCGGATCCTCGCTCTTGTCGCGACGTTCAACGGCTTTGATAGCTTCCCAGCCTATGCTGTTGCTATCTTCACCAAAAACATGCGGGTGGCGGCGAACCATTTTATCACCTATTCCGCGTGCCACCGCGTCAAAATCGAATAGTCCGGCCTCGCGCGCCATTTGCGAATGGAACACCACCTGCAACAGTAAATCGCCAAGCTCATCCTGAAGGTCGGCCATATCGTCACGCTCAATGGCATCGGCGACCTCATAAGCTTCCTCGATCGTATAAGGTGCAATCGTCGCAAAATTTTGCTGCACATCCCACGGACAGCCCGTGTCCGGATCGCGCAGGCGCTGCATGATGGCAAGAATCCGGTTCAACGGCTCGGCAGGTAAATCGGTCATGGACTGCTCTTAGTGTGGCAAGGCTGCAATTCAAAGCGATGACGTTCTGATTGGTGCGCCGGTGCGTATAAATTTATGGTAACATCGCTGTGCCCATACAAAGATCATTTGATATTCACGCATGGCTACCGGTGAGGGGGCAATACAATTCACATATATCCGTCAGATAGCTCTTCTTACCCATTACCATAAGTTCGATAATATATATTATGTTAAATATAATGATTATCAGGCGCGCATGACATCCGAATGACATAGTGGCAATTTTCCTCTCTCGCCCTTGCAATCCGTTTTTCTGCGGTCTAGAGGCTCGCCGCAGATATGGCGGTTCCTTGAAAAAGGACATTGAGGGAAGCAGGTTGAAATCCTGCGCTGCCCCCGCAACTGTGACCGGCGAGCACTGCCGCAGCAAAACCACTAAGGCATTAGCTTTGGGAAGGTAGCGACAGCGCATTGACCCGGCGAGTCAGGAAACCTGCCCCGTATCGCCGTTTGGTTCTGTAGGACGGGGTGTGCCTTCGGACCGGGATTGTTCCTGAATAGCGGCATATAAAATGTTGTTATGAAAGGGATTTTGTGAAACGCTACTTTCTTCTTGCCAGCGCCGCTGCGCTGTTGTCCACGCCGTCCTTTGCGCAAGATGTGCGCGATGATAGCGATGATGAGGCCATCATCGTTACTGCACTCGGCATCGAACAGCCGCAAAGCGACGTCAATGTCGCTATCGGCGTCCTCACCGAAGACCAGATCGAGCGCCAAGGCACGGCGACCGTCATCGACCAGATTGCGCGCCTTCCGGGCGTTTCCATCTCGCGTAACGGGCCTGTCGGCGGCTTTGCGGGCGTGCGCATTCGCGGCGCAGAAGCCGAACAAACCCGCGTCCTCATCGACGGCATTGCGGTCAATGATCCGTCTTCGCCCGGCGGTGGCTTTGACTTCGGCACGCTTTTATCGACCAATATCCAGCAGCTCGAAGTGCTGCGCGGCGCGAACAGCACGACTTGGGGCAATCAGGCGCTTGGCGGCGTGGTTTCGATCCAGACACTCGCGCCCGACGATCACGGTCTTAATGTCCAGGCGCTCGCCGAATATGGCAGTCATGAAAGCAAGCGTGCGAGCATCGGTGTTGCCGACCAACGCGGCCCCGTCGCCTTCGCTTTTGGCGGCGGCTATTATGATACAGACGGTATCAGCGCGGCGGCGAATGGCACCGAAGCCGACGGGATGCGCCAATACCTCGCGCATGGACGCATGGACATCAGCCTTGCCGCACCGCTAACAGTCGAATTGCGTGGTTTTTACGCGCATAACCGCGTCGATCTCGACGGCTATGATTTCACCGTCAACGGCATTGCCGATCTTCCGGCTTATTCGACGTCGCAGCAAGCCAATGGCTATGGTGGACTCAAAATTTCGCTGCTGAATGACAGTTTTGTCAGCCGCATCGGATATAGCATTGCCGATATTAACCGCGACAATTTCGATAATGAACAGGCGCGCGATGCAAGTTTCAAGGCGCGCGGACAGACCGAAACTATCGCCTATAAAGGCGATTGGACGGTCGCTAGCGGACATCGCTTGTTGTTCGGGCTCGAGCGCGAAACCAACCGGCTTAAAACAGCGGATGCGTGGAGCAGCCTGACCGCCAGCAACCATGACGACAGCGCCTATGCGCAATGGCTGTTCCAGCCCGATAACCACCTCAATTTGGTTGCGGGTGTGCGTTACGACCATCATAGCGATTTTGGTGGGCACACTAACTTTTCCGCGAGTGGCTCTTATAAAATAAGCCCCGCTTTGCGTATCAAAACCAGCTTCAGCGAAGGCTATAAAGCCCCTACCCTCTACCAGCTTGACGGTAGCGCCGGCGGCTATGGCAATCCGGAACTCGCCCCAGAAACCGCGCGCGCTTTCGATGGCGGCATTGAAGCGCGCCTGCTTGACGGCACGCTGATTTTGGGTGCGACAGCCTTTACGCGCACGTCCAAAAACCAGATTGCTTATGGCGATTGCGCCATGGTGGCGGATAAGCCGCAAGTCTGTCTTGACGGCAATCGTCCGTGGGGCATCTATTTCAACCTCACCAAAACGCGCGCCAACGGGATCGAACTGGAAGCCACCGCGCAGCCCATTCCCAATCTGGTCGTGACGGCCAATTACAGCCTGCTCAACGCCAAGGATATTTCGGCGAACAGCGTCACGAACGGTAACCGTCTTGCACGGCGGCCAGAACATAGCCTCAACAGCGCGATCAGTTACGAACATCCGTCAGGCTGGATGATTGCGGCCGATATGCGGATTGTGTCGGACAGTTTTGACGATGCTTATAACGGCGTGCGTCTGGACGGATACCAATTGTTCGGCCTGCGCGCCAATGTGCCGGTCGGGCAATATTTGAGCCTATTCGGACGGGTCGAAAACCTTACCGATGTGCGATACCAGACGGCCTTTGGCTATAACAGCATGGGGCGGACCGCGAGCATAGGTGTACGGGCGCGCTATTGATGCGGATGCTGGCCATCATCGGCTGCATCCTATTGCTGAACGGGTGCGGGCGCGCGGAGGTGGAAGCTTCGCGCACCGCCCTGCCAGGCAATGCTCCGTCCGGTATCGTCAGCATTGATTATTGTGCAGATCAGATGTTGTTGAAACTGGTCGACCGCAGCCGCATTGTTGGCGTTTCGCGCGAGGTTGAACTGGACCGCGAATTTTCGTTGCCGCGTGCAGCGGGCTTACCGCGCGTGCGGCCCGATATCGAGAGCATCCTCAAGGTCAATCCCTCCATTGTGGTCAAAAGCTATGGCGGCGGACCGATGCTCGACGCGCAATTGAATAAGGCGGGAATCAAGGTGGTGCAGCTTGGTTATGCGGCAACTTTGGCCGATATTGGTCCGCAGGCAATGACCACCGCGCGCGCTTTGGAGGCCGAAGCCGCAGGGCGCGATATGGTCGCGCGATTGGACCGCCAGCTTGCGCCACCGGCAAAGCAGGACACGTCCCCTTCCCTCCTTTATGTCACCCCCGGCGGCGTGACGAGCGGGCCGGGCTCGATGATCGACGATATGATCCGCGCGAGCGGGTTCCGTAATTATGAAACGCGCGCCGGTTGGCATAATCTGCCGCTTGAAGCCTTGACGCGCGAAAAGCCGGATGCGGTGCTGATGGCCTTTTTCGACAATCCCGCGCATGATCAGGATGCCTGGTCTTCGGCGCGGCATCCGCTGGTGCGGCAGATTTTGCGCGATGTGCCGCGGCTTGAAGTATCAGGCGCATCGGTGAGTTGCAGCAATTGGATGGCAGGCGATGTGGTGGAAAAGCTTGGCATACTGCGAAGAAATTTAGGGCGGAGAAGTTTATGAAACGCCCGATAAACCGCATCATGACCTTATTGCTGGGTGCCGCCATGGTGGCGCTTGTGCTGGCTTCGCTTGCCATCGGCCAATTACCGTTGGGGCTAAGCGAGATTTTGCGCGGGCTTTCAGGGCAGGCCGACACGAGCACCACCCTCATCCTGTTTGACATCCGCCTGCCGCGTAGCATAGCGGCGCTGTCAATCGGCATTGTCCTCGGCGCATCGGGGGCAGCTTTACAAGGACTGCTGCGCAATCCGCTCGCCGAACCCGGCATATTGGGGATTTCCGCAAGCGCCGCTTTCGGGGCGACCACTGCACTCTATTTCGGCTATGGCGCGCTGTCGCCGGTGATTGTGCCATTGGCCGCGATCAGCACCGCGCTTTTGGCGACCGGCCTCATGAGCATCGCAGCCATTCGCGCGCGCGGTGTCGCGAGTTTGATCCTTGTCGGTGTCGGCCTGTCGAGCCTTGCCGGGGCGTTGATGTCGTTGCTGCTCAACTTTGCGCCCAACCCGTTTTCGCTGGCCGATATGGTGCGTTGGATGCTCGGATCGGTGGCCAACCGGAGCATCAATGACCTCCTCTATACCCTGCCTTTGATGTTGATCGGATTGATTTTTCTGTTGGTGGAGCGCCGGTCATTGTCGGCGCTGAGTTTGGGCGAGGAAAGCGCGCACGGGCTTGGGGTTAATCTCAAGCGCACGCGGTTATTCATCATTTTGGGTGCCGGTATTGCGAGTGGGGCGAGTGTGGCTTTGGGCGGCGCCATCGGCTTTGTCGGGATGGTCGCGCCGCATCTGGTGCGCCCGCTCACCGGCTATGAACCGGGGCGGGCAGTCATTCCGTCGGCCTTGCTTGGCGGGATGATGGTGCTAGCCGCCGATATGATCGTGCGCGTATTGCCGACGCCGGTGGAGCTGCAACTCGGTGTAATCATTGCCATAATCGGCGCGCCCTTATTTATCTGGATTGCGGTCAAGCAGGGGAATATCCGTCATGGCTAGGCTTTCCGGCATTAACCTGACGGTGCGGGCGGGCACAGTCAATCTGGTATGCGATGCGTCGTTGAGCGTTGCGCCGGGCGAATTGGTGGCGCTCATCGGCCCCAATGGTGCGGGGAAATCCACGCTTTTGAAGGCGCTGATGGGGTTGGAAACAGCCGTATCGGGCGGTGTGATGCTGGATGCGCAGGATTTTGCCGCGATTACGCCGTTGGAACGCGCGCGCGCCATTGCCTATCTGCCGCAAAGCCGCCCCCTCGCCTGGCCCTTATTGGTGTGCGATATTGTCGCGCTTGGCCGCTTTGCCTATGGCGCCGCGCCGCACACGCTATCGAAGCAGGATGAGGCCGCGGTGACCCAAGCCTTGGAAGCCGTCGATGCCCTTCCCCTTGCCGGCCGCCGGTCGGATAGCCTGTCCGGCGGCGAGATGGCGCGTGTCCATGTCGCGCGTTGTTTTGCCGCGCAAACCCCGCTCATCCTTGCCGACGAGCCGCTCGCCGCGCTCGACCCGTTGCATCAATGGCAAGTGATGGATTTGCTCAAAGCCTATGTCGCGCGCGGTAATGGCGCACTGGTCGTCATCCACGACCTCGCCCTCGCCTATCGCTTTGCCGACCGGTTAATTTGGATGCAGGACGGCCGCATCGTTGCCGAAGGCCCGCCACACGACAGCATGACGCCAACGCGGCTTGCGCAAATCTATGGCATAGACGCCAAGATTAGCAAGGACGGGATTAGCGTTTCAGGATTGCACAAGGGCTAATTCGCGCCTCACATCAAGGAGAGGCGCAAACAAACCATCAGATATGCAACGCCCTGCCCTCGGCGGACAGCACCGCTTCGTGCATCATTTCGGACAAAGTCGGGTGCGGGAAAACGGTCTGGATGAAGTCGGTTTCAACCAGTTCCGCTTGCTTGCCGACCGTATAGCCTTGGATCAGTTCGGTGACTTCCGCGCCGATCATATGCGCGCCCAGCAACTCTCCAGTTTCCGCGTCGAAGACGGTTTTGATAAAGCCTTCCGCTTCGCCCAGCGCAATCGCTTTGCCATTGCCGATGAACGGGAATTTGCCGACCTTGATCTTGCGTCCGGCTTCCTTGGCCTTGGCCTCGGTCATGCCGACGCTCGCAATTTGCGGATGGCAATAGGTGCAGCCCGGAATATTGGCCTTGTCCATAGCATGGGGGTGCACGTCCTTATTACCAAGGCTTTGGGCAATCGCTTCGGCGGCAATCACGCCTTCATGGCTCGCTTTATGCGCAAGCCAGGGCGGCGCGGTCACATCGCCAATGGCATAAACGCCCGCGACATTGGTGCGGCATAGGCCGTCCGTGTCGATATGGCCCTTGGTGGTTTTGATGCCCAAAGCCTCCAGCCCGATATTTTCGGTATTGGGCGCAATGCCGACCGCGACGATGACATGGCTGAAATCGGTTGGCGTGACTTTGCCATCCTTGCCCTTGATGGCGGCGGTGATGCCATTGGCTTTGACGTCGATCTTTTCAACGCCCGCGCCGGTGAGGATGGTCATGCCTTGCTTGGTCAACGCCTTTTGGAGGAAATCGGAAATTTCCGCATCTTCTACCGGCACGATACGGTCCATCATTTCCACCACCGTGACCTCTGCGCCCATATCATTATAGAAGCTCGCAAATTCGATGCCGATCGCGCCCGACCCGATGACCAGCAATTTGCTTGGCATTTCGGGCGGAGTCATGGCGGCGCGATAGGTCCAAACCCGCTTGCCGTCGGCCTTGGCAAAGGGAAGTTCACGCGCGCGTGCGCCGGTTGCGATGATGATATTCTTGGCCTTGAGCGCGGTCGCTTTACCGTCCTTGGTGACGGTGATGCTATCTTTGGCGGTCAGAACGCCGTCGCCCATATGGACGTCGATTTTGTTCTTTTTCATGAGGTGCGTAACGCCCTGATTAAGTTGTTTCGCCACCCCGCGCGAGCGTTTGACCACCGCGTCCAGATCCGCGCTGATTTTTTCGACAGCGAGGCCATAATCTTTCGCATGGCTCATATAATGGAAAATTTCCGCGGACCGCAGCAGCGCTTTGGTTGGAATACAGCCCCAATTCAGACAAATCCCCCCCAGATTTTCGCGCTCGACAATCGCGGTTTTAAGACCCAGTTGTGCCGCACGGATCGCCGCAACATAGCCACCCGGACCGGAGCCGAGAACGATAAGGTCATAGGTTTGAGCCATATAAGCGTCCTTATTTATAGAGCGCATGAAGAAGCGCCATTATATATTTGAAAGACCGATTTTAATTGCCAACCTCCTCTCCCGGAACGGGAGAGGAGCAGGGTGTCTTTTCAATCAAGCAACCAATCCCAGCGGGCTTTCGATGAGTTCCTTCAAGGCCTTCATCAATTGCGCGCCGTCTGCGCCGTCAATCGCGCGGTGGTCGAAGCTGCCGGTGGCGGACATGACGGTTGCAATGGCGAGCGCGTCATCGACGATATAGGGGCGCTTTTCGCCCGCGCCGACCGCAAGGATCATGCCTTGGGGCGGGTTGATGACCGCATCAAACTGCTTGATGCCGAACATCCCCATATTGGAGAGTGAAGCGGTGCCGCCCTGATATTCATGCGGTTGCAGCTTGCCTTCCTTGGCGCGGCCCGCAAGCTCGCCCATCTCGGTCGAAATAGCGGAAATCGCCTTGCCGTCCGCGCCGGTGATGATTGGCGTGATAAGGCCGTTGGGGACGCTCACTGCCACCGAAATATCCGCACGGTCATAGCTGACCAACTGGTCGCCGAAGATCGACACATTACATTTGGGCACCTGCTTGAGCGCGGTCGCGAGCGCCTTGATCAGCATATCATTAACCGACAATTTGATGCCACGCGGTTCGAGGCTCGCATTTAACTCACCACGCAATTTGAGTAGCGCATCGAGGCGGATATCGACCGTGAGATAAATATGCGGGATGGTCTGCTTGGCCTCGGTCAGGCGGCGCGCGATGGTTTTGCGCATATTCGACAATTTTTCGCTCGTGTGCGGAATATCGGCAAAAGGCGCGGGAACTTCGCCCGATGCGGCCGGAGCGGGCGCGCTTGTAGCGGGCGCGGCTGCACTGGTCGCGGGAGCCGCCGCCGTGCCGGGCTGTGCAGCTTCAACATCGACCTTGATGATGCGGCCATTTGGGCCGGAACCGGTGAGGCCTGCGAGGTCCACACCCTTTTGCTCGGCAATACGGCGCGCGAGCGGGGAGGCTTTGACACGTTCGCCCTTCCCGCTTTCCGGCTTAGCGGTCGCCGCTTTCTTATTATCCGTAAGTCCTGAGCTTGTCGAAGGACGTGCTTCAGTTTCACCCCGTGCTTCGACAGGCTCAGCACTAGCGGGTTGTGGTTCAGCCGGTTTGGGCGCTTCTGCCGCAGGAGCCGCTTTCGCACTCGCGGCATCCTCGCCCTCGCCTGCGATCATCGCGATGACGGTGCCGACTTTCACATTGTCCGTGCCCGCAGGCACCAGAATTTGCGCCATCACCCCTTCATCGACCGCTTCAAATTCCATCGTTGCCTTGTCGGTCTCGATTTCGGCGAGGAGATCGCCCGATTGGACCGTATCGCCCTCCTTGACCAACCACTTGGCCAGCGTCCCCTCTTCCATCGTCGGCGACAAAGCGGGCATTTTAAGCTCAATCGGCATAATCAGGATATTCCTCGAATTTTATGTGTATGTCGTAGCGTTCCTTCCCTTCCACCGCATTTTAGGGGTAAAGGTCAAGGGGCAATACGCGGCTTGTGCTTGCGTTTCTTGCAATTGTGAAGCAGGCTCCACCACGCATAGGTCATAGGGGGCAAAGATGCGCACCTATCTTGTAGTGATTGATGAAAGTCCCGAATCCGCGCTAGCCATGCGGTTTGCCGCGCGGCGTGCGGCGAAAACAGGCGGCGCTGTCCATGTGCTGACCGTCACCGAGCCACAGGAATTTGTGCCGTGGGGCGATGTGCAGGCAACGATTGAAGCCGAAGCACAGGAGCGCGCGGAAAATCTGGTGCGGCAGGCGGCGGGCGCTTTGGTCGAAGAAAGCGGTATCCGCCCGTCCATTACCGTGGTGCAAGGGAAAGGCCATGAAGCGGTGCGCGAATTGCTCGCCAATCATCCGGAGATTGCGGCGCTTGTGCTGGGGGCCGCCGCAAGCGGCGCACCTGGACCGCTCGTCCAGCATTTTTCCGGCAATGATGCAGGCACCCTTCCCTGTCCGGTGATGATTATCCCCGGTTCCCTGTCCGCCGAAGATGTGGATAGGTTAAGCTAGGGTCAGACCCTAAGCTCTATCGTTTGCGCCCTTGATGGGGGATATTGCCGGGGCGGCCACGCGGGCCTGCTTTATATTTGCCCGCCATTTTGGGTTTCGGTCCCTTGCCGTCACGGCGCACTGGTCCTCTCCCGCGCATCGGCAGATGGTTAGCGCCTTCTGGCAGTTCAAAGCGCAGGCTGCCGGTCAAAGGATTGGCCTCGGCCAACCGCAGTTCGAGCCTTTGTCCGCTATGATAGGTGTCGCCGCTTTCCTCGCCGATCAAGGATTGCGAGGCCTCATCATAATGGAAGCGTTCGATGCCGAGCGTGGACACCGGCACCAAGCCATCACCGCCCAACCCTTCCACGGTTGCGAAAAAGCCGAAAGGCTGGACGCCGGTGATGCGGGTCGGCAATATCTGCCCGACTTTTTCCGCAAGATAGGCCGCGACATAGCGGTCTATGGTTTCGCGTTCGGCCTCCATCGCGCGGCGCTCATATTGGCTGATAAGCTCGCCAATCACCGCAAGCCGCGCATAATCATCACCCGAAAGCGTGGTGGTGCGCGGGATTTGCTTGTCGGCAGGCGGCGGCATTTCGAGATGATAAGCCCCGACTAGCGAGCGGTGGACGAGCAAATCCGCATAGCGCCGGATCGGCGAGGTAAAATGCGCGTAGCTCCCCAGTGCCAGCCCGAAATGCCCTGCATTTTGCGGGGCATAATAGGCCTGGGTCTGGCTGCGCAAAATCTGTTCCATGATTTGCGGTTTGGCATCGCTCGTCATGATTTGCGCGATGATGCGGTTGAAGGTCGCGGGCCGGACCACCTGACCCAGCGCAAAATTAATGCCGTGGGTGGCGAGATAATCTTTGAGCGCGGCCAGCTTTTCCCGGCTCGGCGGTTCATGGACGCGGTACATGACCGGCGCTTTTTGGGCCTCCAAAGCCTTGGCCGCCGCAACATTGGCGGCAATCATATAATCTTCGATGAGCCGGTGCGCGTCGAGCCGCTCACGCACTGCAACCGACACGATGCTACCCTGATCGTCCAGCACGACACGGCGTTCGGGAAGGTCCAGCTCCAACGGCTCGCGCTTGTCCCGCGCCTTTGCGAGCAGGTGCCAGCAATCCCATAAGGGCCGCAATGCCTGTTCGACCAGATCGACGCCATCGGGCGCAAGCCGGTCGAGATGCTGGCCCTTGCCGCGGAACAGGTCGAGCGCGTCGCGATGTTCGGGGGCGACATCGTCCGGCGTCATTGCGGCCTGCGCGACCTCATAGGGGATATTAGCCCGGATGCGGATAAGCGCGCGGGTGAAGCGCCAGCTTTTCAATTGGCCATTTTTGTCGATGACCATATGGCACGCCATCGCCGCGCGGTCTTCACCTGCTTTCAACGAACATTTGTCCGACGATAAGGCATGGGGCAGCATCGGCACCACGCGGTCGGGGAAATAGACGCTATTGCCGCGCTTCCTTGCCTGCCTATCGAGCGCGCTGCCGGGGCGGACATAAAAGCTCACATCGGCAATCGCGACGATTGCCTGATAGCCACCCACATTGGCCGAATCCTCGTCGGGCGCGGCCCACACCGCATCGTCAAAATCGCGCGCGTCCACCGGATCAATCGCGATAATCGGAAGCCCGCGTAAATCCTCGCGATGATCGGCGGCAAGATCAAGTTTCGACACGCGCTCCGCATCGTCCAGCACCTCTTCAGGGAAGTGGTTGGGGATGCCATATTTGTTGATCGCGATGAGGCTGAAACTTTTGGGCGCTAGCGGGTCGCCCAGAATCTGTGTGACGCGCACCATCTGGCGCGGCGGACGCCCGGAAGGCTCGCCCAGCACCAGATCGCCGGGCTTGGCCTCGCCAATATCGCTCACCAGATAGTCATAACGCTGGCGCTTGTCGATCGAGCGCACCCAATAACGCGGCCCCCGGCTGCTTTCCTCCTGCTCGACCACGCCCATGACGAGATCAGCGGAGGCTTGCAGTTTTTTCATCACATGGGCGACATAGCCCGATCCACGCTCTTCGGTGCGCGCAAGGATGCGGTCGCCAACGCCCAACGCAGATTTCCGCCCTTTTTCAAGGATACGGACATGCGGCGGCGGCTTGCCCTCGGCCTCCCACCGGTCGGGCACCGCAACAGGCTGGTCACCGTCAATATTGACGATACGCAGCACCGTAACCTTAGGCACGCCGCCCATTTTGTGAAAGGCCCGTCCCGGCGCGCTGTCGATAAGCCCCTCATCGCTCATATCCTTGAGCAAGGCTTTCAAAGCGATTTTTTCATTGCCCTTAAGGCCGAATTCGCGCGCAATTTCGCGCTTGCCCGCAGGCTGGTCGCTTTCGGTGATGAACGCGATAATCTGCTCGCGGGTCGGAAGGCCCGGCTTGGTGGATGATTTCGGCTTGGATATTTTCGCTTTTGCCATCCTCTATCCTGTAAGGCGTTCGCAGCAAAAGGCCAATGTCCAATCGGTCGCCGACTAAGCGGCCCGCTTATAAGGAGCGGGCGGCTCAATAGGCTTTGGCAATCAATATCCGTTCGACCGCCGGTTCGCCGGTGAAGAAGCAAATGCCTTCGACATCTTCCGATCCCAACGGCACGTTGCGCATGGTGAGTTTGAGCGCTTTGAGCTGTTCGACAATCTTGTCGAGTTTTTCACCCGACGGGCGGCACCAGCTCACTTCAACCCAGCCCGGATATTTATCGCCTTCATAATAGGCTTTGAGCGCATCCATATCGTGAATGTCGCGACGGATGCGGCTTTCAAGCGCGGCGCGGGCGCGGCTGTGCAGACCGGTCTGGATAGCTTCGAGCGTCGCCACCGCGCTGTCTGCGAAGTCTTGTTTGGGTTGGATGGCCGAGGCAAGTTTGCCGTCACCGTTATAAAGCGCATCGCGGCGGATGACCGACACATTGCCGCCCGCTACATCGCGGCCACCGATTTCGATAATGACCGGCGCGCCTTTTTTGACCCAGCCCCACCGCTTGGTCGCGGCTTTTTCTGCGCGGAGGTCAAGATGCACGCGCACCGCTTCACCGAACACGTCAAGCGCCTTCAACTGTTTGGCAACATCGCGCGCATAGGTGATGATCGCTTCATCACCTTCATCGTCGCGCAGCATCGGCACGATAACAATCTGGTGCGGCGCAACGCGCGGCGGGACTTGCAGCCCGTCATCATCGCCATGCGTCATAATGAGGCCGCCGATCATGCGCGTCGACATACCCCAACTGGTCGTATGCGCGAGCGCAAGACCGCCTTCCTTGTCCTGATAACGGATATTCTGCGCTTGGGCGAAATTCGTCCCGAGATAGTGCGAGGTGCCGGCCTGCAACGCCTTGCCGTCCTGCATCATCGCTTCGATCGAATAGGTCGCAACCGCGCCGGGGAAGCGTTCATGCTCCGGTTTTTCGCCCGCGACCACCGGCATCGCAACCACATCTTCGGCAAAGCTGCGATAGACTTCGAGCCCTTCCAGGGTCGATTCCATCGCATCGGCGGCGGTCGCATGGGCGGTGTGCGCCTCCTGCCACAAAAATTCGCTGGTGCGCAGGAACATGCGGGTGCGCATTTCCCAGCGCACGACATTGGCCCATTGGTTGATAAGCACGGGCAGGTCGCGCCAACTTTGCACCCAGCGTGAAAAAGCCGCGCCAATCACCATTTCGGAGGTCGGGCGCACCACCAGCGGCTCTTCCAGTTCGGCTGCCGGATCAGGCACCAGCGTACCATCCTTGGCAATCAGCCGGTGATGGGTGACGACCGCCATTTCCTTGGCGAAACCGTCCACATGCTCGGCTTCCTTGGCGAAATATTCGAGCGGGATGAACAGCGGAAAATAGCAATTATCATAGCCGACATCCTTGATGCGGCGGTCAAGCTGCTGCTGGATGCGCTCCCAAATGCCATAGCCCCACGGACGGATGACCATACAGCCGCGCACGCCCGATTCTTCGGCCATATCGGCTTCCTTGACGACCTCCTGATACCAGGCGGCGAAATCCTTTTCGCGGGTGACCGAGAGCGCGTGCTTGATAGCCATGATGTTCCGTTATGTTTTTAGTTGATCGTCTGGGGTAAGGAAAAAGCCGCGCAAGCGTTGCGCGTCCTTTCACTTTTTCGCTTTAAGCGCGTCGAGTTCGGCCTTCAACCGTTCTATTTCAAGGTCGCGCGCGTCTGTCTTATTCGGAGTGCTATCTGGCGCGGCACCGTCCGGCTTACCACTATCAGGCTTGCGGCTGTCTGCCTTACCTTCACCGTGCGGGCGGAAGGCATTGGTGGCGGCTTCGAACATTTTCATATTGCGCTTGGCGATTTCGGCGAGCGGTCCGCCCGACAAGGCGCCTTGCAGCGCGCTATGGAATTGGCGCTGGTTCTGGCGGAAACTGTCCATCGAGGCTTCCAGATATTGCGGCACCATTGCCTGCATGGAATCGCCATACATGGAGATAAGCTGGCGCAGGAAGCTTACCGGCAACATGGTTTGCCCGCGCGCTTCTTCCTCCATGATGATCTGGGTAAGGACGCTGCGCGTAATATCTTCGCCGCTCTTGGCATCGACAACGGTAAATTCGGTGCCGCCGCGCGTCATCGCGGCTAGGTCATCGAGCGTAATATAACAGCTTTTATCCGTATTATAGAGGCGGCGGTTGGCATATTTTTTGATAATGATGGGGGCGGTGTTACCGTCGACGTCCGTGTCTTTTTGCGACTTGTTGCTGCTACGTGCCATATTGGCTTAACTCTCACCGAAAGGGGGATGCAAAATGCGTATATGTTGCGTAGCACAAGATGTTGATGCACCGCAACATCAGGACGAACCGGTCCGTAGTTGCGGCAAATACCGGCACGACAGGATAGGAGCAGAACAGGCATGACCCCTAACCAGCAAAAGCCGCGCCCGCTGCCCTTATTCCTCGATCTGGTGCGCGAAATTGCGGTGGAGGACCCGGCTTTATCGGCCAAGGCACTGAAAGGCTTGGCGCTTTACCAACAGGCCGAGCGCCGCCCTTCGGCCCGCGCTACCATTATTGCAGCGCAAAAAGGGCGGGTGCGGTTACTCGATTATGGCGGCGAAGGCCCTGCCGTTATTTTCGTGCCGTCGATTATCAACCCGCATTTCATTCTGGACCTTGCACCGGGCAATAGTCTGGCCGAATTTGTGCGCGCGCAAGGCTTTCGCGTGCTGCTGGTCGATTGGGGCTATCCCACGCCTGCCGACCGTGCCGAAGATATTGGCGCGCATGTCACCGATTATCTGGTGCCGCTGATAAATGAGATCGGGGGCGCGTCGGAACCGCCGCATCTGGTCGGCTATTGCCTTGGCGGCGTCATGGCCTTGGCTGCCACGCATCTCGCGAAGGTTGCCAGCCTGTCGATGATCGCCTCCCCTTGGCATTTCGATCATTATGGCGAGGACCGCGCAATGTTGGCGGGCTTATGGACCGACAATCAGGAAGCCTGCGCTGCTTTAGGACTGGTGCCGATGGAAGTGTTACAAACCGCTTTCTGGCGTATGGATCCAGACCGCACCGTGCGCAAATATGCCAGATTGCCGGAAGTAACGCCCGACAAGCTCGCGCAATTTGTCGCGCTTGAAGATTGGGCCAATGATGGCGCGCCGCTCACCTATGCGGCAGGTGAACAATTATTTGCCGCCTTCTTCACCGGCAATCTCACCGGCAAAGGCGAATGGCGCGTCGGGGGGCAAAGGATAAGCCCCGAAACCCTCCCCTGCCCCGCGCGGCAATTTGTGTCGACCACCGACCGTATTGTACCGGTCGATAGTTGTCCGGACTCTATCGAGGCGATCCCCTCGCCTGCGGGCCATGTCGGGATGGTCGTCGGCTCCACCGCGCGCCCGACTTTATGGTCGCCTCTTGCAAAGTGGCTTTCGCAGGTGCAGCATAAACGCCAATCGTGAAAAGAGTCGCCATATCAGCGTCCGCATCACCTTGATCCGTTTATTCCTGTCCGGAGATTTTGCATGACCGAAGTCGTTATCACCGCCGCCCGCCGCACCCCTGTGGGGAGCTTTTTAGGCGCACTCGCAACCGTGCCCGCGCATGAGCTTGGCAAGGTCGCAATTGAAGCCGCATTGGCCGATGCAGGCGTCAACCCCGAAGAGGTTTCCGAAGTCATTATGGGTCAGGTGCTGACCGCTGGCGAAGGGCAGAACCCTGCGCGTCAGGCGTCAATGGCAGCGGGCGTTCCCAAGGAAGTCCCGGCATGGGGGCTTAATCAGGTGTGCGGGTCGGGCCTGCGCGCCGTCGCGCTTGCAACCCAAGCGATCCAGACCGGCGATTCCACCATTGTCGTCGCCGGTGGTCAGGAAAGCATGTCCAAATCCGTCCATGCGCAAAATTTGCGCGGCGGCACCAAAATGGGCGGCGTCGAATTTGTCGACACGATGATCAAGGACGGCCTCACCGACGTGTTCAACAATTATCATATGGGCATCACCGCGGAAAATTTGGCTGAACAATATCAGATCAGCCGCGATGCGCAGGATGAACTGGCGGTTGCATCGCAAAATAAAGCCGAAGCCGCGCGCAGCGAGGGCCGTTTCTCCAAGGAAATTGCGCCCGTCACCGTCACAAGCCGCAAGGGCGATGTCGTCGTCGATCAGGATGAATATATCCGCGCTGGCGCAACGATGGAAGCAATGTCAGGCTTACGCCCCGCTTTCAAAAAGGATGGTAGCGTCACGGCGGGCAATGCGAGCGGCATTAATGACGGCGCGGCGGCGCTCGTTCTTATGAGCCGCGAAGAAGCCGAAAAACGCGGCGCGCCTATCCTTGCGCGGGTCGCAAGCTGGGCGACCGCAGGCGTTGACCCGTCGATCATGGGCATCGGCCCTGTGCCCGCAACCAAAAAGGCGCTCGAAAAAGCAGGGTGGAGCGTCGATGATCTTGATCTCATCGAAGCCAATGAAGCCTTTGCCGCCCAAGCCTTGTCGGTGTGCAAGGAACTCGGCCTTCCGGCGGATAAGGTCAATGTCAATGGCGGCGCGATTGCCATCGGCCACCCGATCGGCGCATCTGGCGCGCGCGTATTGACGACCTTGCTCCACGAAATGGAACGCCGCGACGCCAAGAAGGGCCTTGCAACGCTGTGCATCGGCGGCGGCATGGGCATCGCCTTATGCGTTGAACGGTAAGTCTTGCGCGAAATAGCCCCTCCCCTTCAGGGGAGGGGTTGGGGCGGGGTCTGTCCGTCTGGCCTAGCGTAAACCGATAGACCGCACCCCACTACGACTAAGAATTTTCGCTAACGCGTAAAATTCCTAAGTCTCCGTTGCCCCTCCTCTGAAGAGGAGGGGCAAGATTTTCATAAATTCAGCCCCAAATCCGGTCGTAGCGCGCGCCAAGCCCTGTGAGCAGCTCATATTGTGACAGGCCGGATGCAGCGGCGGTTGCGGGGAGGTCATAGTCTATTGCGACCCAATCGCCTTCGGTGACCGCGCAGTCTTCGGGGATAGCGAGCGCGACCAAATCCATCGACACGCGGCCGACCAGTTTCAACGCTTGGCCCTCAAAATGCGCGCCGCCCTTGCCGCCGGAAAAGCAGCGTAAATAGCCATCGGCATAGCCCAGATTAATGATCGCGATGCGCTGGTCCTGTAGAGGCGTGTAGGTCGCATTATAGCCGACCGGTGCGCCCTCTTTGACCGTGCGGGTCTGGAGAACTTGCACCTCGGGAAATACCACTTGGCGGATATGACCAAGACAGGCATCGCGCGCAATCCCGCCATATAGAGCCAGGCCGGGGCGGGTCAGGTCGAACGCATAATCCGCGCCCAGACAAATCCCGGCACTGTTGGCAAGGCTGTAGCGGTCAGCGGTGATGCCCGCTTTCAAAGCCTGAAACCGCGCAAGCTGCTCGGCATTTTGCGGCACATCTTCATCGGCGCTTGCCAGATGGCTTAAAAGCGTGTGGACCTGAAGGCCGTCGAGCGCGCCGGACAGGGCTTCGTCCATCGTCAAGCCAAGCCGGTTCATACCGGTATCGACCATCACGTCGCAGGGACGCCCTTTCCCCGCTTGCCACCAGCGCGCAATCTGCTCGATACTGTTGAGCACGGGCCGCGCGCGTAACGCAGCCGCCATCGCCATATCGTCGCCGCGCACGCCATGCAGCACCGACAGGCTCGCGCCGTCTGCAAGCATGGGCAAGACATCTGCCGCTTCGGCCCAGCTTGCGACAAAAAAGTCGCGGCATCCGGCGTTTTGCAAATGCTGCACCGCCCCGCGTGCGCCCAAGCCATAGGCATTGGCCTTGACCGCCGCCCCGCACGCCGCGCTCCCGCTTTGCGCCGCTAGCCAGCGCCAGTTGGACTGGAGCGCGTCAACGGAAAGGGAAAGGCGAAGCGGGGCAATATGTTCGGTCACGCGGCTCCCCTAGCCGCTCGTGACGCCTGCGTCCACGCCCTGTTTATGCGTATCTTTAAGTCCGAACCAAGTGACCAGCAAAGCCATCCCTACCACCGCAAAGGTGTACCAGAGGCCATTATACGGATCGCCGGTCTTGGCGTTGATATATTGGCTCACAAGCGGGAGAAATCCGCCGAAATAGCCGGTGCCGAGGTGATAGGGTATCGAGAGGGAGCTATAGCGGATGGCTGGCGGAAACATTTCCGACAGCAAAGCGGCGACGGGGCCATATGTCAGGCCAGACAAAGAGAAAATGAAGATGATAATAAGCAGGATGACCGCAATCTGCCCTGCCTCCAGCCTGATCTGGTCGAGATTAATCCCATTGGCGCGCAGTTGCGCCTCGACCGCGGCGGCAGTCGGTTCGGCCACTTTCTCGCCGCCAATCGTGACCGACAAGGTGGATGCCTTTTGCGTGTCATAAGGGATGCCCGCCTTGGTCAAGCCGCCTAGCAATTGGCCACATTCGGTCTTTTGCGCTTTGACGAACGGGTTAAAAGTGCAATCATTGCCTGCAACAATGATAGGTTGGGTGTCCGACAGCGCATTGACCTCCGGATTGGCGACGCGCCCGACCAGATGGAAAGCCGGGAACATCAGCAGCAAGGTCAGCACATAACCCAATATAATCGGCTTTTTGCGTCCGATCTTGTCCGACCACCAACCGGAAAAAAGAAAAGCGAGCGTGCCGATGATCGAGCCTGCGCCGATCACCATCTCGGCCTGTGTCGGCTCGACCCGCAACGGCCCTGTCAGCAGGAACAGGATGCTGAACATCGCGGTATAGCTGATCACCGTCAGTCCCGCCGCAATGCCGAACAAAGCGACCATGATACGCTTGATATTGCCGGGATAGGTAAAGCTTTCCTTGACCGGATTTTTGGCAATTTGGCCTTGTTCCTTGATCGCCTTGAACACCGGGCTTTCATTGAGTTTTAGCCGCATCCACAAGGATATAGCGAGCAGCACGAGCGAGAAGGCGAAGGGGAAACGCCACCAGCCTGCATCGAAAGCCTCCGCGCCAACGACGAATTTGGTGCCGAGAACGACCGCGAGGCTCAATATAAAGCCGCCAATCACCGAGGCCTGGATGAAGCTTGTATAAAAGCCGCGCTTTTCCTTTGGTGCATGTTCGGCGACATAGACCGCCGCCCCGCCATATTCGCCGCCCAGCGCCAAGCCTTGCAAGATGCGCAGGAACAGGATGATGACCGGCGCGGCCATGCCTATTTCCTGATGCGCGGGCACGAAAGCGATGGCGGCGGTCGCAAGGCCCATGACCGTAATCGTCACCAGAAATGTATATTTGCGCCCCAATTTATCGCCCAGATAGCCGAATAATATCGCGCCAAGCGGCCGGAAGCCGAAGCCGACTGCAAAGCCAAGTAGCGATAATAATAGCTCCATCGTCGGATCGCCGGACGGGAAGAAAGTCCGCCCGATAATCGCTGCCAAAGTGCCGTAAATGAAGAAATCATACCATTCGAAAATGGTGCCGAGCGACGAGGCGGTGATGACGAGGCGCGTTTCCTTGGGCGTCAATTCATGGTGGACACCGTCGCCGACATTGACCAGCTCCGCGCCCGCTTCGGCTTCAACCATCTTCCAGCCCCCGTCCCTATTTTAAGGCGGAATCATCTTACCGGATTCCGTCCGCGCTTGTTTTACTCCTGATGTAGACGTGCGCAATAAGGGATTGCAGGCGGCTTTTTTTCAGAACAGGCGCGCGCCGTCCGGCACTGTATGGTCGGGCGCGAACAGCACAACTTCGCCCGCTTCATCGCCGAAACCGAGCGTCAGCACCTCGGACATAAATTTACAGATCTGGCGCGGCGGGAAATTGACCACCGCCGCAACCTGCCGCCCGACCAGCTCTTCCAAAGCATAATGCGCGGTAATCTGCGCACTCGATTTTTTGACACCAAGCGTCGGGCCGAAATCGATTTTCAGTTTGAAAGCGGCTTTGCGCGCTTCGGGGAAGGGTTCGGCTTCGATGATTGTGCCGACCCGAATATCGACTTTCAGAAAATCGTCAAAATGGATCGGGTCGGCAGCAGGATTTGCAGGGTCGTGCGGGAGGTGCATCACTCCATTTCCAAAATGATCTGGTCAACCGCGAGGCTGTCACCGACTGCCGCTTCGACCGATTTGACCGTGCCCGCTTTTTCGGCGCGCAGGATATTTTCCATCTTCATCGCCTCGACTACAGCGAGCGGCTGGCCTGCCTCGACCTTATCCCCTGCACCGACATCCAGACGCACGAGGAGGCCCGGCATCGGACAGAGCAGATATTTGGACAGATCGGGCGGAATCTTGTCGATCATATGGGTCGCGAGCGGCGCGACATTTCCCGGCAACACGCGCAATTTACGGCTCGCACCGCGCGTGGTGAGGGTCCAGCCAGCACGGTCCTTGGCGATTTTGACGAACAAGGGCGCGCCATCCACCTCGGCAACCACCATGCGGTCGCCGGGCGTATAGGCCATAGCGAGATCGACCGGTTCGGCATCGACCATCACTTCATCTTCATTCAATTGCACGACATGGAGCGCATCGCCAAGCTTGACCTGCCAGTTAGCTGGCGGGCGCAAGCGTCCGCCAAGCTGGCCGTCAATCCGGCGCGCGCGATCGGCTTCGGCCGCAGCGATAAAGGCCGCGATAGCCGCAAGCGTGCGGACCAATGCTGCATCGGCAGGCGCGCCATGAAAGCCTTCGGGATATTCTTCGGCGATGAAACCGGTGGTGAGATTGCCTTCCTGAAAGCGCGGATGCTGCATCAGCGCAGAGAGGAAGTCGATATTATGACCAAGGCCTTGCAGTTCAAATGCATCAAGCGCCTCGATCTGCTTGGCAATCGCCTCGTCGCGAGTCTTGCCCCAAGTGATGAGCTTGGCGATCATCGGGTCATAGAACATCGACACTTCGCCGCCTTCGAACACGCCATCATCGACGCGCACGCCATCAACCCCGCGCCGGCCATTGGCTTCGCCGTCATTGGTCCAGCCTTCAACTGGCGGGCCATAGCGTACGACGCGGCCAGTGGAGGGCAAGAAGCCGCGATACGGGTCTTCTGCATAGACACGATTTTCAATCGACCAGCCATCAATACCGATATCGGCCTGGGTGAAGGGCAGTTTTTCGCCCGCGGCAACGCGGATCATCTGCTCGACAAGGTCGATGCCGGTAATCGCTTCGGTCACCGGATGCTCGACCTGAAGGCGGGTGTTCATTTCAAGGAAATAGAAGCTTTCGCCCGTCGGATCCTTACCCGATACAATGAGTTCGACTGTTCCCGCGCTATGATAATCCACCGCTTTGGCGAGCGCGACGCATTGCTCGCCCATCGCTTTGCGCATTTCAGGGGTAACAAAAGGCGACGGCGCTTCCTCGACGACCTTTTGGTGGCGGCGCTGGATCGAACATTCGCGTTCGTTCAAATAAAGCACATTGCCATGTTTATCGCCGAGGATCTGGATTTCGATATGGCGCGGGTCTTCGATGAATTTTTCGATGAACACACGGTCATCGCCAAAGCTGTTCAACCCTTCGCGCTTCACACTGTCAAAGCCTTCGCGCACATCGGTTTCGGTATAGGCCAGGCGCATCCCCTTGCCGCCACCGCCAGCGGACGCCTTCATCATCACCGGATAGCCGATTTCGTTCGAAATTTCGACCGCGTGATCGGTATCACGGATTTCACCGACAAAGCCGGGGACCACATTGACACCCGCCGCCTTGGCGAGCTTTTTGGATTCAATCTTGTCGCCCATCGCCGCAATCGCGCCAACCGGCGGCCCGACAAAAGCGATGCCTTCTTTGGCCAAAGCTTCGGCAAAGCTGGTGCGTTCCGACAGGAAGCCATAGCCCGGATGCACCGCTTCTGCGCCGGTCAGCTTGCACGCTTCGATAATCTTGTCCGCGACGAGATAAGATTCCGACGCAGGTGAAGGACCGATATGGACCGCTTCATCGGCCATCGCGACAAAGGGCGCGCGCGCATCGGCATCGGAATAGACGGCCACCGTCGCGATGCCCATCTTGCGCGCCGTCTGGATAACCCGGCACGCAATTTCACCACGGTTGGCGATCAGGATTTTTTTGAACATGGCTTAATATTCCTGCATAAGATCTTTTAATTGTTCGGTGCGGGCGCGGGTGAGTTTGGCCTTGCACTGGCTCGCCACCATGGGTTCCGCCGACCCGCCGCGCATCGTATAGCCTTCGCTGCGACAATGCTGGTCGCGATAGGTGAGCCACGCCCGTTGCCCCGCCAAAAGCGTATCGAAATAGCCGGGGCGGGTATCGCGTTTGCGATCCAGACTTTTATCGTCCCTTTTCATCGTCGCCGATGTGAGCGCCCATTGCGCGTTCATTTCGGCATCGGCGGCTTTGAAATCCTGCCCCGCACACATTGTCATATCGATCTGCGCCGTCGCATTTTCGCAATTGAGCGTGGGGCTTTCCGCCATCACTGCATTAGCCATGAGCATAGCGATTATCATCATTCCGCTGCCTCCATCCGCACGGATTTGCACGCGCGCATCGGCTCTTCAGCCACCATTGCCCGCAGGCCAAGTTTCGCCAGCATCGCTGCATCCTTGTCATCGCCAGCATTGGCGGCGGTGAGCAATTTGTCGCCGGTGAAGATACTGTTCGCACCCGCCATGAAGCACAGCGCCTGCGTTGCTTCCGACATGCTTTCGCGCCCTGCACTCAAGCGCACCATGCTTATCGGCATGGTGATGCGCGCGACCGCAATGGTGCGGACAAATTCGATATCGTCAATTTTTTCAAGCGGTGTGTCGGCGAGCATATCGCCCAGCACCGTGCCTTTGACCGGCACCAGCGCATTGACCGGCACGCTTTCGGGATGTTGCGGCAAAGTCGCGAGCGTGTGGATGAAACCGACACGGTCCGCACGGGTTTCGCCCATGCCGACAATCCCGCCCGAACAGACATTAATGCCAGCCTTGCGCACATGGTCGAGCGTTTCAAGCCGCTCGTCCATCGTGCGCGTTGTAATAACCTTGGCATAGCGTTCGGGTGAGGTGTCGATATTATGGTTATAATAATCAAGCCCCGCATCGGCGAGCATATCCGCTTGTTTGGGGGTCAACATCCCCAAGGTCATGCAGGTTTCCATGCCCATCGCGCTGACGCCTTTCACAATCTCGACGATGGCGGGCATGTCGCGGTCTTTGGGGTTGCGCCAGGCGGCGCCCATGCAAAAACGCTGTGATCCCGCATCCTTGGCGCGCGCGGCGGATTGCAGCACTTCGCGCACATCCATCAGCTTGGTCGCCTTGACCCCGCTATCGGCCTTCACGCTTTGCGAACAATAGCCGCAATCTTCGGGGCAACCGCCGGTCTTGATGCTGAGAAGCGTGCAAAGCTGCACCTCGCCCACCGCATGATGCGCGCGATGCACGGTCATGGCTTGGAACATCAATTCATCGAACGGCAGGTCGAACAAAGCGGCAATCTGGTCGCGGGTCCAGTCGGTGCGGATTTCGGCCATCATCAGGTCAGACATCAGATTGCGTCCAACGCTTGCGCGAGATCAGCGATAATATCGTCAATATGCTCTATACCGACCGACACGCGGATCACATCGGCGCCAGCGCCTGCTGCGACCAGTTCTTCGCCTTCCAACTGGCTATGCGTGGTCGATGCCGGGTGGATGATGAGCGAACGGGTGTCGCCCAAATTGGCCAGATGGCTGAACAATTTGACCGAGGAGACCAGCTTGGTCCCCGCATCATAACCGCCCTTCAAGCCAAAGGTGAACACCACCCCGCCTTTGCCGCCAAGGTAACGCCGGGCCAGTTCATGATAGGGGTCGTCGGGTAGCCCAGCATAGGAGACCCAACCCACTTTGGGATGGTCTTTCAACCATTGCGCCAAAGCCGACGCATTATTGCAATGCCGCTCCATGCGCAGCGCCAGCGTTTCCATGCCGGTCAGTGCAAGGAACGCATTCATCGGGGCCATCGCCGGGCCAAGGTCGCGCAGGCCCAAGGTGCGGGTCGCCAGTATGAAAGCGAGGTTGCCGAACGCTTCGGTGAAAGTGAGGCCATGATAAGAGGCATTGGGTTCGCTCAAGGCCGGATATTTGCCGCCCTTCGCCCAATCAAAACTGCCCGCATCGACAATCACCCCGCCAATCGCATTGCCGTGGCCGTTCAAAAATTTGGTGGTCGAATGGACAACAATATCCGCGCCATAGTCAATCGGGCGGCACAGGATCGGCGTTGCCATCGTATTATCGACGATGAGCGGCACGCCCGCATCATGCGCGACCTTCGCAATCGCTTCAATATCCTGCACCACACCGCCCGGATTGGCGAGGCTTTCGATGAACACTGCGCGCGTTTTATCGGTGATGGCGGCGGCCACATTGTCGGCATTATCGGCATCGACAAAATTGGTGTGCCACGCCATTTTGCGGAAGCTCTGCCCCAATTGGTTGAGCGACCCGCCATATAGTTTTTTGGCCGCAACAATCTCGCAGCCCGGCTCCATCAATGTGTGGAAGGTCAGGAATTGCGCGGCATGACCTGATGCCACCGCTAGCGCAGCCTGCCCGCCTTCCAGCGCGGCAATCTTGCCTTCCAGCGCGCCATTGGTCGGGTTCATAATCCGGGTATAGATATTCCCGAACTCCTGAAGATTGAACAGCCGCGAGGCATGGTCGACATCGTCGAACACATAGGATGCGGTCTGGTAAATCGGCGTAATCCGCGCCTTGGTCGTCGGATCCGGCGCGGTCCCGGCATGGATGGCGAGGGTATCAGGCTTATGGGTCACGGCTAATTCCTGTATATATTTAGGTCAGACAAATGGGGTTACGCAGCTTCATCGAGCGGCGGCATATTATGACCGAGGAGACGCAGCACATCGGCGGCACATTCGACCACATTGGAGCCGGGGCCGTAAATCCCCTGCACACCCGCTTCGCGCAGGAAGTCATAATCCTGCGGCGGAATGACACCGCCCGCGATGACCTTGATGTCATTGCGGCCTTCGGCTTTCAATTTCTGGATCAGTTCGGGGATGAGCGTTTTATGGCCCGCAGCCAAGCTTGACGCGCCGACCACATCGACGCCTGTATCAAGCGCCAGCACAACCGTTTCCTGCGGTGTCTGGAACAAAGGGCCGGAGACGACATCAAAGCCCATATCGCTAAACGCCGACGCAATCACATTGGCACCGCGATCATGGCCGTCCTGCCCCATTTTGGCGACGAGCAATTTGGGCTTGCGGCCCATGCGGCGTTCGACCGCCGCGACCCCGTCCAGCACCTGTTTCCAGCGGGTATCATCCTTGTAAGGCGCGCCATAGACGCCCTTTACCGGTGTTGGCGTGGTGCCATAACGGTCAAAACTTTGCTCCATCGCGAGCGAAATTTCGCCCAAGGTTGCGCGTTCACGGGCGGCATCGACGGCAAGCGCCAAAAGATTGCCCTTGCCCGCCGCGCCTTCAGCCAAGGCCTTGAGCGCCGCCTGACAACGGGCCTCATCGCGCGCGGCCTTGACCGCATTGATGCGCGCAATCTGGGCTTCGCGCACCACGCTATTATCGACTTCCAGCGTTTCGAGCAGGTCTTCATTGGCCAGACGATATTTGTTGACGCCGACAATCACATCTTCGCCGCGATCGACCCGCGCCTGACGCGCGGCCGCCGCTTCCTCGATCATCGCTTTGGGCCAACCGGCGGCGACCGCTTTCGCCATGCCGCCTTCATTATCGACGCGTTCGATAATCTCCCACGCTTTGTCGACCAGTTCCTGCGTTAATGCTTCGACATAATAGCTGCCGCCCAGCGGATCGACCACATTGGTCATGCCGGTTTCTTCCTGGATCACGATCTGCGTATTGCGGGCAATGCGCGCGGAAAAGTCGGTGGGAAGCGCAATCGCTTCGTCGAGCGCATTGGTGTGGAGCGACTGGGTGCCGCCCAGCATCGCCGCCATCGCCTCGATGGTCGTGCGGATGACATTGTTGTAAGGGTCTTGTTCGGTCAGCGACACGCCCGATGTCTGGCAATGGGTGCGCAGCATTTTGGAGCGTTCATCCTTGGCCTCCAACTTGGTCATCACCCGATACCACAGCACACGGGCCGCGCGCAGCTTGGCGACTTCCATGAAGAAATTCATGCCGATGGCGAAGAAGAAGCTGAGCCGCCCGGCAAACCGGTCAATATCGAGGCCGGACGCCACACCATATTTCACATATTCCATCCCGTCCGCGATGGTGAAGGCGAGTTCCTGCACCTGCGTCGCGCCCGCTTCCTGCATATGATAGCCGGATATCGAGATGCTGTTGAACTTGGGCATATGGTCGGCGGTGTAGGCGAAAATATCCGAAATGATCCGCATCGAAGGTTCGGGCGGATAGATATAGGTGTTGCGCACCATAAATTCTTTGAGAATGTCGTTCTGGATCGTGCCTTCGAGCTTTTCGGGCGGCACCCCCTGTTCTTCGCCCGCAACGATGAAGAAAGCGAGGATCGGGATGACCGCACCGTTCATCGTCATCGACACGGACATTTGATCGAGCGGGATGCCGTCGAACAGGATTTTCATATCCTCGACACTGTCAATCGCAACGCCGGCCTTGCCGACATCGCCAACGACGCGCGGATGGTCGCTGTCATAGCCGCGATGGGTCGCGAGATCGAACGCGACGGATAGGCCCTTTTGCCCTGCCGCTAAGTTACGGCGGTAAAAGGCGTTGGATTCCTCGGCGGTCGAAAAGCCCGCATATTGCCGGATCGTCCAAGGCCGCCCGGCATACATCGAAGCCCGCACACCGCGCGTATAAGGCGCAAAGCCGGGAAGGCCCGGATCGGTCACCACATCTTCGGCGGTGTAAAGCGGCTTTACCGTAATGCCTTCGGGGGTGTCCCAATCAAGGTCGCGGCCCTTCACCTCTTTGTCGGCGAGGTTTTTCCAGTCATTATAGTCAGTCATTTTTTCCTCTATCCCCCTCTCCCCTTGTGGGAGAGGGTTGTGGAGACTTGCGAGCTTGCTCGCTAGTCGTAGCTGGGTGAGGGGTAAGCGATTGCTTTTGCAATCGCGCGAGGCAAAGCCTCGCATACCCCTCATCCAAGTCCGCCTAATCGCTACGCGATAAGGCTCCCTATCCTTCTCCCACAAGGGGAGAAGGTTTAATTGTTGAATGCCCCTTGGGCGTTTCCATAATCTCGGTCAGTATGCCGCCCATATCTTTGGGGTGGACAAAGAAGATCATCGTGCCGTGTGCGCCGATGCGGGGTTCCCCCAGTACGCGTTTGCCCATCGCTTCAAATTCGGCCTTTGCGGCGGCAATGTCAGGCACTTCATAGCAAATATGATGCTGCCCGCCTTGCGGGTTTTTATCGAGAAAATTGGCAATAGACGCGTTACCGGGTAGCGGCTCGATCAGTTCAATCTGTGTACCGTTGGTGCCATTCTCGCCCGGCGTATCGACAAAACACACTTTCACCCCCTGCGATTCTAGGTCGAACGGTTCATGGATTTTGGTGGCACCCATCACATCGCGGTAAAAGGCGATGCTATCCGCAATCGAAGGCGTTGCCACGCCGACATGGTTGAGACGACCGAGTTTCATAATATTTTCCTTTTAACAGCCCGGAATTTCGTCTTTGCTGACACGCTGATATTCCTCGCCCTGCCGCACGAATTGCTGGCGCAAATTTTTCGTGCCTTTGTATGATAGGGTGAAACTCCGGTCCGCGACGGCGGTGCTGATGGCGCCATCATAGCTGAAATTCTTGCCCATGCTTTCTTCGGACCAGCTATTATGGTCCGTGAAGCTGCCACGGTCTTTGGGGGCATCGGGCGCAAGCTCGGTGAGGATGGTTTGCGACAGCGAACAACCTTGCCAGGTTCCGCCACCACTCGTCAGCATATAAGGTTTTTTGCCAAGCCCGCGCGTGAATTTCCATTCGGTCGCGCCATTGCCCCATGTGCCGGTGCTGCCAAGGCCGAACCATTCACCCGCCTTTTGCCAGCCACCTTCAGCGCTGCGCAGATAGTGGACCGCATTGGTGCCGCTGGAGGCATGGCCCTGTTCTTCCGACGACCCTGTGCTGAGCAGTGCATAGAGATCACCACGGATGCGATAAAGCGCCACCGGCTCGAAGGTGATAACGCCCTCGTCGCCCACTGCGCGCGTAAATTTGACCGGCTGGCGGGGTTTGATCCGCGTTGCAAACGCGGTTTCAAACGCTTCCTGAAGGCTGGCCTTGTCGACATTGCCCTGTTCAAAGCTGACCGCCACACCGCCACGCGCGGTTTGGGCGGTGACTATGGCAGGGGCAAGCATCAAAGCGACGCCAAGACCGATAGTGGAAAAACGCATGGGAAAACTCCTTCGCGAACAATTCATCTCGCAGTTATGACTCTGTTCGACCCGCCTTATAGCGGAATATTATCATGCTTCTTCCAAGGATTTTCGAGCGCCTTGTTCCGCAACTTGCGCAGGCCCAGAGCGATGCGGCGGCGGGTGGAATGGGGCATGATGACTTCGTCGATAAAGCCTTTGCTCGCCGCCACAAATGGATTGGCAAAACGCTCTTCATATTCGCGCGTGCGCTCGGCGATTTTTTCGGGGTCGCCTATGTCCTGACGGAAGATGATTTCTACCGCGCCCTTCGCGCCCATCACCGCGATTTCGGCGGTCGGCCAAGCATAGTTTAAATCGCCGCGCAAATGTTTTGACGCCATAACGTCATACGCGCCGCCATAGGCTTTGCGCGTGATGACGGTGATTTTGGGGACGGTTGCTTCGGCATAGGCAAACAGCAATTTCGCGCCATGCTTGATGATGCCATTATGTTCTTGGCTGACCCCCGGAAGGAAGCCCGGCACGTCGACAAAAGTGATGATCGGAATGTCGAACGCATCACAAAAGCGTACGAAGCGCCCGGCTTTTTTGGACGCATTAATGTCGAGGCAGCCCGCCAGCACCATCGGTTGATTGGCAACAATGCCGACCGTGCGGCCTTCGATACGGCCAAAGCCGATGAGGATATTGCCCGCATGGGTGGGCTGGACTTCAAAAAAATCGCCCTCGTCCACGATCTTGCGGATAAGCTCGTGCATATCATAAGGCTGGTTGGCGTTGGGCGGGATCAGCGTATCAAGGCTTTCCTCTATCCGGTCCCATGCGTCCGCCGTCGGGCGCTCCGGGACCGGCTCTTTGTTCGAAGCGGGCAGAAAGTCGATAAAATCGCGCGCGGCAAGCAGCGCCTCTATGTCATTTTCAAACGCCACATCGGCGACGCCCGATTTGGTCGTGTGGGTGACAGCGCCGCCCAATTCTTCCTGCGTCACAACCTCGTTAGTGACGGTTTTGACCACATCGGGGCCGGTGACGAACATATAGCTACTGTCCTTCACCATGAAGATGAAGTCGGTCATGGCAGGCGAATAGACCGCCCCGCCCGCACATGGTCCCATGATAAGCGAAAGCTGCGGCACGACGCCCGACGCCAGCACATTGCGCTGGAACACTTCGGCATAGCCGCCGAGCGAGGCAACCCCTTCCTGGATACGCGCGCCGCCGCTGTCATTAAGGCCGATGACCGGCGCCCCGACCTTCATCGCCATATCCATGACCTTGCAGATTTTTTCTGCATGGCGCTCCGACAACGAGCCGCCGAAGACTGTAAAATCCTGACTGAATACAAATACCAAACGACCATTGATAGTGCCAGAACCCGTCACTACACCGTCGCCCGGAATATGGTTCTGATCCATGCCGAAATCGGTGCAATTATGCTCGACATACATATCCAGCTCTTCAAACGAGCCTTCGTCGAGAAGCACTTCAAGCCGTTCGCGCGCGGTCAGGCGACCCTTGGCGTGCTGCGCGTCGATGCGCTTTTGGCCGCCTCCCATGCGCGCCGCCTCGCGACGCTTTTCGAGTTCGGCGATATTGGCGGACATGGTTTTGGCTCCCGATACTTAGATTTATGAAGTCTCGCATGGGCGGGTCACAGCGTAATTGCAAATGTGAATTTGCAAAGTTGCAAATATCCACTTTGCAAAATATGCTAAGAAGATGATGAAGCGGCGGCTCTTTGCGGGAGAAAAATTGCGGGCCATCCGCTTGGCGCGCAATCTTAAACAAGCAGATATGGCCGGACGGCTCGGCATCTCGGTTTCCTACCTCAGCCAGCTAGAGCATGATGACCGCCCGTTGACACCAGCCCTGATGGAGCGGCTTGCGCGCGACTTCCCGCTCGATTGGGAGGAGTTGGAGGCGGATAATGCCACGCGACGCTTTGCCGCGTTGCGCGAAGCGGCTGCCGATCCGATCTTTGCCAGCCCCTTGACTGCCGACCAGATTGCACGGCTTGCCCAGCAACAGCCAGCGGTCGCCGACCAATTTGTCGCGCTCCACAGCGCCTATCGCCGGGCGGGGCAACGCTTGCAAATTGTCGACGAGGCGCTCGCCAATGAACAGGACGGCGGCGGCCGCTTGCCGTGGGAGCAGGTGCGTGACTGGTTCCATAATGCGGGCAATTATGTCGATGCGCTTGACCGCGCGGCGGAAAAACTGGCCGCGCGGATGAGCGGGAAGGCCCCCTCCCCCGCGACCGCCGCGCTGGAACGGCATTTGCGCGATACACTCGAAATCTCGTTAAGCTATGCACCCGCCAAAGGCTTGCGCGATTTTGATGCGACGATGGGCCATCTGGTCATCGACCAGAGCCAGCCCGAAGAAACCCGCCGCTTTCAACTCGCGCACCAGATTTGTGCGCTCGCGCTGCGCCATGACATCAGCCATATTATCGGGCAAGCCGCGCTGTCCAGCGCCGCCGCGCGGCAATTATTGTTTATCGGCTTGAGCAATTATGCGGCCGGCGCGCTGCTCATGCCCTATCAACGCTTCCGCACTGCCGCGATGGAGGTGCGCCACGATATTGACCGCCTGCGCCCCTTGTTCGGCGTGAGTTTCGAGCAAGCCTGCCACCGTCTATCGACGCTGCAGCGCCCCGGATTGCGCGGCATCCCTTTCTTCTTTTGCCGCGTCGATATGGCGGGCAATATCACCAAGCGCCATTCGGCGACCCGCCTCCAATTTGCGCGTTTTGGCGGGGCTTGCCCGTTATGGATTGTGCATGAAGCGGTCGCGATCCCCGACCGCATCTTGGTGCAGCTCGCAGAAACGCCCGACGGGGTGCGCTATGTGTCGATGGCCAAAGGGCTGGTCAAACCGTCGGGCCGTTATGACCGGCCCCCGCGCCGCTATGCCGTCGCTTTGGGGTGCGAGGCGACCCACGCGCATGATTTCATTTATGCCGACGGCATGGCGGTGGAGGATCCACGTTCGGTCACGCCCATCGGCGTGTCATGCCGCCTATGCCCGCGGGTCGATTGCGACCAGCGCGCCTTCCCGCCGTCGGATCGTGATCTTATCATCGACCCTGACCGGCGGGATGTTGTGCCTTATTCGGTAGGGTAGTGACGCTTACTTCATCAATACCAGCTCTTCGGCCATGCTGGGATGGAGCGCGACGGTCGCGTCAAAATCGGCTTTGGTAAGCCCGGCCTTCACCGCAATCGCAGCGGCCTGCAAAATCTCCGGCGCATCCGGGCCAATCATGTGCAAGCCCACCACCTTGTCGCTCGTCGCGTCGACAATCATCTTGTAAAGGCTGCGTTCGTTGCGGCCCGCCAGCACATTTTTCATCGGACGGAAATCCGACGAATAGACTTTGATCGAGCCCAGCTTATTGCGCGCCTGCGCTTCGGTGAGCCCGACGCCTGCCAAGGGCGGCTGCGAAAAGACTGCAGACGGGATGGTGTCATAATCGACCGTACGCGGATTATCGCCGAACAAAGTATCGGCAAAAGCATGGCCTTCGCGGATCGCGACCGGTGTTAGCTGAACCCGGTCGGTGACATCGCCCACCGCATAGATAGAATCAACACTGGTCTTGTTATGCGCGTCCACCGGAATAGCGCCATGCGGTGTGATGGTGATGCCGACTTGGTCCAACCCCAGCCCTTCGACATTGGGACGCCTACCGATGGCGAATAACACTAGGTCTGCCTCGACCGGATCATGGTCGCAGAAGGAGGCGAGCAAGCTGCCATCCTCTTGTTTTTCAATGCTTTCAAAGTGGCAATTGAACCGGTATTGGATGCCCTTGGTCATCGAAATCTGGAGCAAACGGTCCCGTATCTGTTCGTCATACCCGCGCAGGATCGTATCCGAGCGGTTGACCAAGGTGACGCTGGTACCAAGGCTGTGGAATATCCCGGCAAATTCATTGGCAATATAACCGCCGCCCGCGATCACGACGCGCTTGGGCAGGCTATCGAGGTGGAAAACCTCGTTCGAGGTCACGCCATGTTCCGCGCCGGGAAAGTCCGGTATTACCGGCCAGCCACCGGTTGCGATCAATATCACTTTGGCTGTCACCGTCTTGCCGCTGGCCAGCTTGACCTCATGAGGCCCTGCTATGGTCGCGCGCTCCAAGAAGGTCGTAACCTTATTATTGTAGAGCGTTTCGGTATAAGCCTTGTTGAGCCGGTCCACATCCGCCAGCACATTGTCGCGCAAGGTCGCCCAGTTGAAAGTCGGCGTTTCGACCTCCCAGCCAAAGCGTTTGGCATCGTGCAAATCTTCGGCAAAATGCGCGCCGTAGACGAGCAGTTTTTTCGGCACACAGCCACGGATGACACAGGTGCCTCCGACCCGATATTCCTCCGCAATCGCGACCTTCGCTCCATAGCCGGCGGATACGCGCGCGGCACGAACACCGCCCGATCCGGCACCGATCACAAAAAGGTCAAAATCATAATCTGCCATGTCGAGGCTCTCCGAAGGATAGGGGCGGGCATATCCCGTATAACGCAAATTAGGGACGGCCGGTTGCCGCTTCTAATGATAAAGGGTGATGAGACTAATCGAAAGCGGCGGCGATCAACGCCTGTGTCGACGGGTCGAAACTCTCCGTGCCCTCGCTTTCAATCGAGCGCGCAATCTGTTTGCCCAATTCGACGCCGAACTGGTCAAACGGATTAATGCCGAGCAGCACCGCATTAACGAAGGTGCGGTGCTCGTAAAAGGCAATAAGCGCGCCGACGCAGCGCGGATCGACATCGTCGAGTAAGATGGTGGTCGAAGGCCGGTCGCCGGGATAAGCGCGCGCGGGATCGCCGGGATTGGCCTTCCCTGCCATCAACGCCGCGCCTTGGGCGAAACAATTGATAAGCAAGGTGCGATGATGCACCGGATCAAGGTCCGACCCCGGCGTTTTGCTTGCGAGAAATTCGACCGGCACCAGATGCGTGCCTTGATGCAAAAGTTGGAACACCGCATGTTGCGCATCAGTGCCGACCCCGCCCCATGTAATCGCGGCGGACGGATAGATAAGCGCCTTGCCGTCTGCCGTCACCAATTTGCCATTACTCTCCATTTCGAGTTGCTGGAGATAGGATGGCAGCAAGCGCAACCGCTCGTCATAAGCAAACACTGCGCGCGTTTCGCATCGACGCTTTTGGGTATAATAAAGGTCTACAGCAGCGCCCAGGAAACAAACATTTTCGCGCCAATCGGTCAGCCGGAAATGGCGGTCCATTTGCGCCGCGCCTTCTAACAAAGCGTCGAACGCTTCCCACCCAAGTGCCAAAGCCGCAGGAAAACCGATGGAGGACCAGAGTGAATAACGCCCGCCGACGCTTTCGGCAAAAGGCAGGATGCGGGTTTCATCAATTCCCCATTCCACTGCTTTTCCCGGATTGGCGGTGAGCGCGACAAAGCGGCCGAGCGGGTCCTCCACCCCGGCTTGCTCCAGCCAGTCGAGCGTCGAATTGGCGTTAATCAGCGTTTCGGTGGTGGTGAAGCTTTTGGATGCGACACTCACCAGCGTATAATGCGGGTCGAAGCGGGCAAACACATCGGCGAGCGCGCTGCCGTCGACATTGGACACAATCGCAACGTCATAACGGCCCGCATCGCGCCCAAGCGCATCGACCAGCAAGTCGGGGCCGAGCGCCGAGCCGCCAATGCCGATATGGAGGATATGGCGGATTTCGCCCAATGCGCCCATCTCGATGGCGTCAATCAGCGCGCGCATCCGGTCATGCAGCATCCGCGAAACATGGACAGTTTCCGCATCTCCCTCGCCGCGTTCGGCACTATGCGTTGCCGCGCGGCCTTCGGTCGGATTGACAATCTCTCCTGCAAACAGCCGCTTGCGCGCCGCATCAAGGCCCACCGTGTCGGCCAGTGCAGCCAGCGCGGCGAGTGCATCGTCGGTCAAATGGGTCTTGGAAAAATCGAACTGGAGGCCGGGCAAGACCGCACCGAAACCCCCTACCCGTTCCGCGTCGTTCGCGAACAGGTCGACCAGCGATGTGTCCGGCAAAGCTTCAAGGGCGGCCCAACGGTCAGACATAAAAGGATTCCTGCCTCAAATAGAAAGGGATGATTGCCGCATCTACTAAAGCTACATCCAATGCGCCAGCGCAACCTTGCCCGCCCGCACAGATACCGCATAGTTACCGCATATTTCCTTGACCTTTACCGCAATCCGCTTAAGCCGCGTTCATGCTTGCGAACGATATGCCATCGCCGGACATAATTGCGACCGAAGAGACAGACGAAAGCGATCAGAAGGGAAGCTTCTGGCGCTTTTTGCTGACGGTCGCGCTTGTCATGCTGGCGCTGCGGACCTTCATTGTCTCGCCCTTCAATATTCCTTCGGAATCGATGCAACCCAGCTTGCTCATCGGCGATTATCTCATCGTCGATAAAATGGCGTATGGCTATTCGCGCCATTCCTTTCCTTTGTCGCCAAAGCTGTTTTCGGGGCGCATATTGGGCGCGGTGCCCGAACGCGGTGATGTGGTGGTATTCAAAGCCCCGCCCGGCAATAAGGATGATTATATCAAGCGCGTGATCGGGCTTCCGGGCGACCGCATCCAGATGCGCGACGGCACGCTGATCCTCAACGGCACGCCGGTCAAAAAACAACAAATTGCCGATTTCGTCATCCCCGTGACCGACAATATGACCGCCGCCAGCGCCGCGCCTTGCTTCCTTCCAGTTTTCAAGGTGAAAGGCAATTTGGGCGGCGATTTGTGCCGTTATCCGCAATATCGCGAGACGCTGCCCAATGGTGTATCTTACAATATTCTTGACCTTATCAGCGGGGATATGGACACGACCGGTATCTATATTGTGCCGCCGGACCATCTATTCCTGATGGGCGATAATCGCGACCGCAGCGCGGACAGTCGCTTTCCGGCAATCGAAGGCGGTGGTATCGGAATCGTGCCGATGGAAAATATTGTCGGCAAGGCGCGCTTCCTCTATTTTTCCACCGATGGCAGCGCAAGCTGGTTCAATCCGCTGAGTTGGGCGTCGGCCAGTCGCCCCGATCGCATTGGAGGCGGGCTTTGACGATGGCACGGGACAGTATTTTAACTGATAAGGAACGCGGAACGCTGGAGCTTTTGCTCGGCTGGCCGCTCGGCGCGGACGATATTTATATCGAGGCGCTGACGCATGGCAGTTATGGTAGCAAAAGCTATGAGCGGCTCGAATTTCTGGGCGACCGTGTATTGGGGCTGGTGATTGCCGACGCCCTTTTTTCGCGTTTTTCTGAAGAGCCGGAAGGCAAATTGTCGAGCCGTTTGAACGCGCTGGTGTCGGGCGAATTATGCGCCGAAATAGCGCGCGAAAACGGCGTGGCCACGCTGATGAGACTTGGCAAGCAGGCGCGCGATGATGGCGGGCATGACAGCGACAACATCCTTGGCGATGTGATGGAGGCGCTGATCGGCGCGGTCTATCGCGAGCGCGGACTTGAGGAAGCGCGCGCGTTCATCCTGCGCTTATGGGGCGAGCGTTTGGAAAAACAGCTTTCCGCGCCCAAACATCCCAAGTCCGCATTGCAGGAATGGGCCGCAGCCCATCAGCGCCGCTCGCCCAATTATCAGGTGGTGAGCCGCGACGGCCCGCACCATGCGCCGCGCTTTACCGTATCGGTTGCGATCCACAAACTTGCCGAAGCGAGTGCGAGCGGCAGTTCCAAACAGGAGGCCGAAACCGAGGCGGCCCGCGCATTGCTTGCGCAACTCAATGAAATGGACCTTAAAAAATGACAGAAAAATGCGGGCTTGTGGCGATTGTCGGCGCGCCTAATGCGGGGAAATCGACCTTGGTCAATGCGCTGGTCGGGCAAAAGGTCGCGATTGTCAGCCCCAAGGCGCAAACCACGCGTGTGCGCTTGATGGGCATTGCGATTGAAGGCGAAACCCAGATCATGCTGGTCGATACGCCCGGCATTTTCGAACCCGGCCGCAGGCTCGACCGCGCGATGGTCGCCGCTGCTTGGGGCGGGACACAGGATGCCGATGTGATTGCGCTCATCGTAGACGGCAAAGGCGGCCTTGGTCCCAAGGTTGAAAAGATCGTCGAAGGACTGAAAGACCGCCCCGAACGCAAATTCCTCATCCTCAACAAGGTCGATATTGCGGACAAGGCCAAGCTGCTTGTCCATGCTGAAAAGCTGCACGCGCTCGCGCCTTTTGACGAAACCTTCTTTGTGAGCGCCGCGACGGGCGATGGCATCCCCGAACTCAAAGCGGAACTTGCCAAAGCCATGCCCGAAGGCATTTGGCACTTCCCCGAAGACCAAGTGTCGGACGCGACCGACCGCACGACCGCGGCCGAAATCACGCGCGAACAGCTTTATCTGCAACTGCATGACGAACTGCCCTATGCCGCCACGGTCGAGACGGAAAAATATCAGGAGCGCGAGGACGGATCAGTTGAAATCCACCAGCAAATATTGGTGGAGCGCCCGTCACAGCGCGCGATCATTTTGGGGAAAGGCGGCCAGCGCATCCGCGAAATCGGCAGTCGTGCGCGCGCGGAACTCGGCCAATTGCTCGGCCAGCCGGTGCATCTTTACCTTCACGTTAAGGTGAAGCCGGGTTGGGACGAGGACCGTTCGGTTTACCGCGATATGGGGCTGGATTGGGTGGATTAATTCCACCCGCGAGCCGGACTTATTGCTCGCCCGGCTTATTCTTCACCCGGTCCGTAATTGCTGCAATCTGGCACATCCAAGACATAGCGCGCGCGCCGCGCATCCGCGTCTAACGGTCGGGTGAAGCTGCAACGGGTGTCGCTGCGCGTCTTGAAGTCCGCCGCTTTCATGGCCTTAAGGCGTGCTGCATCGCTATTGTCGTTATCGCGCGCGGCAAAGCCCGGCGTGATGGTTGCCTTCGACACATAGGTAAAAGCGGGCAGATCATGGACCAGCTTGGGCCGCAGCTTCAATGTCACGGCCAGATCATATTCGTCATGGCAGATGTTGCGCCGCAACTTCATATCCTGTTCGGAAAAACAGGCGCGGATCATGACAGAGGCCGCCAGCGGCACCGGATCATCCATGGGTGTGATCGCAAGCGTGCCGGAAGCTTCCGTTTCGGCGCGCAGAAATTGGAGGGTTTCGGCATAAGCCCCGCCGCCCGAATAGGCCTCCGCACGCGTTGTGACGATGCCGAACAGCAACCCGCTCCGCCCGTTCGCAGTGCGATAGGAAACCGGCCTAGTCCATAGGCCAGTTCCACTCACAGCGATGGTGTCGGCATAATCAATAGTGGTTTGCGCGGACTGGCCTGATGCCTGACGCACTGTGATGCTGTGGGAGGAATGTTCGTCATCGGATTGAATTTCCAAACGAATACACCACACCCGTCCACTTGTGCAGGCCTGTGATATACCGGTTTGCCTGCTCTTGGCATCGGCTTCGGGCAATATTTCCTGCCGCACCATAGCGGGAGAAGCCGATGCCAACAAAATCGCGCTTATCAGCATCGCCATGTCCTTTATGCCGGGCGGTTAACCCTCATTATCGGGCGCTGCCGTTTTGGGCGCAGCTTTCTTCGCTGCGGGCTTCTTGGCAGCCGGTTTCTTGGTTGTGGCCTTTTTAGCCGGAGCCTTTTTAGCAGGCGCTTTCTTGGCAGGGGCCTTGCGTTTACTCTTGGCCGGTCCCTTGGCGGCGCGATCGTCGATAAGCTGCGCGGCCTCCTCCAGCGTCAACTGGTCCTTGTCGACGCTCTTGGGCAAGGTCGCATTGGTGATGCCGTCGGTGACATAAGCGCCATAACGACCATCCATCAGCTTGATGTCGGCTTCGGTGCGCGGATGTTTGCCTAATATTTTGAGCGGTTCGCGCGACGCCGATTGGCGACTGCGCCCCGGATTATTGGCCGCGTCCGCAAGCCGCGCCACCGCCGCATTCATGCCCGTGTCGAACACTTCGGCGGTATTGGAAAGCCGCGCATATTTACCATCATGTGCGAGATATGGCCCATAACGCCCTATACTTGCGGTAATTTCTTTTCCTGTTTCGGGATGCTCGCCAATCACGCGCGGCAGCGAAAGCAGCTTTAACGCCATGTCGAGATCAATCGGTTCCGGAACATCTTTGGGGATGGAGGCCATTTTGGCCTTCTTGCCTTCCTCCTTATTGCTCTCGCCAAGCTGGACATAGGGGCCAAAGCGGCCATTTTTGCGGGTGACCACCTCGCCGGTCACCGGATCGGTGCCAAGCTCGCCTTCTTCGCCACTATCCTGCGTCCCACCGGGCTGGGCAAATTTGCGGGTATATTTGCACTCCGGATAGTTGGAGCAGGCGATGAACGCACCAAACCGGCCACCGCGCAGCGCAAGCCGCCCTTCCCCGCATTTGGGACACAAGCGCGGGTCGGATCCGTCCTCCTTTTCGGGGAAGAGCAAAGGCTCCAGAAATTTATCGATTTCGGCGGTAATATCCGACGGCTTTTGCTCCATCACCTCGGCGGTTTTGGGTTTGAAGTCGCGCCAAAATGCTTCCAGCACCGCCTGCCATTGCGCGCGGCCGCCGCTAATATCGTCCAGCTCGTCTTCTAGGCCGGCGGTGAAGTCATAGCTTACATAGCGTTCAAAAAAACGTTCGAGAAATGCTGTTAAAAGCCGTCCGCTTTCCTCTGCAAAGAAACGGTTTTTTTCGACCCGAACATATGCGCGATCCTTCAAAACCTGAAGGATGGACGCATAAGTGGACGGACGGCCGATGCCCAATTCTTCCAACTTTTTGACAAGGCTGGCTTCCGAATAGCGCGGCGGGGGCTGGGTGAAATGCTGTTCGGCATTGACCGTACGCTTCACCGGCGCATCGCCTTCGCGCAAGATCGGGAGCAACGCGCCATCCTCGTCCTCGCCTTTATCGTCGCGGCCTTCTTCATAAAGCGCCATGAAGCCGGGGAATTTCACCACCTGCCCCGTTGCGCGCAGCACATGCTGGCCGGTGCCGTCCGCCATTTCGACGACGGTGCGCTCCAGTTGTGCCGAGGCCATTTGGCTCGCGAGCGCGCGCTTATAGATGAGGTCATAAAGCCGCGCATGGTCGCCCGACCCGGCCTTGTCGCGGTTGAAATCAGTGGGGCGGATAGCCTCATGCGCTTCCTGCGCGTTTTTGGCCTTGGTCTGATATTGGCGCGGTTTGTCAGGCACAAAGCTGCCATCATAGCGATCCGCAATCGCCTTGCGCGCGGCGGAAATGGCGCTGCCGTCCATCTGCACACCATCGGTACGCATATAGGTGATCGCGCCATCTTCGTAGAGATTTTGCGCAATCCGCATCGTGTGACTTGCCGCAAAACCAAGCTTGCGCGCAGCTTCCTGTTGCAAGGTCGATGTGGTGAAGGGCGCGGGCGGGTTACGCATGGCGGGCTTGGTTTCGACCGATTGCACGACAAAATGGCCCGCTTCAATGTCGGCCTTTGCCGCCATGGCGTCACCTTCCTGCCCGATGGTGAGGCGGTCAATCTTATTGCCGCGCCATTTGACGAGACGCGCCACAAAGCCCTGCCCGCCTTGCTCCATATCGGCGGCAACCGACCAATATTCCTGCGGCTTGAACAGTTCGATTTCGCGCTCGCGGTCAACGACGAGGCGCAGCGCAACCGACTGCACACGGCCCGCCGATTTCGCGCCCGGCAATTTGCGCCATAAGACTGGCGACAAAGTAAATCCGACCAAATAGTCGAGCGCGCGGCGGGCGCGGTAGGCGTCGATCAGATCTTCGTCGAGCGCGCGCGGTTTGGCCATCGCTTCGGTCACCGCATTTTTTGTGATCGCGTTGAAAGTAACGCGGTCAACCTTTTGCGGCAGCGCCTTTTTTTGTCGCAGCACTTCCTGCACATGCCAGCTAATCGCTTCACCTTCGCGGTCAGGGTCGGTCGCGAGGATCAGGCGGTCCGCCTTTTTGGCTTCGTCGGCAATCGCCTTTAACTGCTTGGCTTTGTCGCCATAATTTTCCCACTTCATCGCAAAGTCGGCGTCGGGATCAACCGAGCCATCCTTGGGCGGCAAATCGCGGATATGGCCGTAAGAAGCCAGCACGCGAAAATCGCGCCCCAGATATTTTTCGATGGTTTTTGCCTTGGCAGGCGATTCGACGATTACAAGCTGCATTGCGATGTTTTTCTACTTTCTCACACGTACGCGCGAGGGTGGTGACTGGATTTAAGAACGTCAACTCCCTTCGTCCGGTTCGTTTCCATGCAAAATTCCTTCACCCGAAAATTTCGCGGGCCTGTGCATCGCCGCCCTTGATAACATGGTAGCTTGATACCGCCGCCAGCCATCCGGTGACCGTGGTGACCGCGACCGCTAAATTGCCGAGGAACGATTCAACTAGGTTGAGCGGCAGTTCAGGATTAGTTTCCACCCACAGGAAAACGAAGACGATCAGCATCGGCACCGCCGTCAGCAACATCAAGGTTAATATCTGGAAAAAATGCGCTTCGCTTGCGCGCCAACTGCTGCCAATGCCTTCTGTAACACCGGAATTTTCACCGAACATGGCCGGAACCGAGAGATACCAGCGCGCGGCGAGAAACAGTCCTGGAATGACAAGCAGGATGATACCGGCTAAAATACCCAGGCCAGTCAAAAACGATATGCCGAACACTGCAATATAGCGCCCATCGGCTAGCGATGCGGCGCTCGATATGCCTGCGCGCTGGAGATGCCGACGGATCATCACGGATTGGCCAACTATGGTGATAATCGCGCTACCGATTGACCCTAGCGTTAGAGAGTCCGGCATCAAAATATCATTCGCCACCCAAATAGCAGTGAGGGCTACGATAAAGCCAACGAAATAGACAAAATCCGACCGGATCGCCTCAACTGTCGCCTGCCATAAATCACTGAAACGCACATCCGCCATTCATTTAATCCTTCCATGAAACGCGGTTACCGGCATGGCGGTCGAGCCGCCCGGCCAGTTCGAGTTCGAGCAGCACAAGCTGAACAAGCGCGACATCGACGCCGGACTGGCGCACCAGTTCATCGACGCTGACGGCGCCATTGCCAAGGAGGCTGGTGACACGCGCGCGGTCGCTATCATCGGCATCCGGATGCGGCGGGCTATCGGCGGTCAAGGACAGCGGGCGGGCTTCACGCACGGCGCGTGCGTCGAGCGGACGGATGGTTTCCAACACATCACCGGCATCGCGGATGAGGATTGCACCGTCTCGGATAAGCCCGTTGCAGCCTTGCGCGCGCGGCTCTAGCGGCGATCCCGGCACCGCCATGACGTCACGCCCATACTCACCCGCCAGCCGCGCGGTGATCAGCGATCCGGAACGCGGCGCGGCTTCAACGACTATCGTACCCGAACTCAGCCCCGCAATGATGCGGTTGCGGTAAGGGAAATGGCGGGCAAGCGGTTCGGTGCCTGGCGGCTGTTCGGCCAGCAATAGTTGGTCACGCGCAATTTTTTCTTGTAGTTCAGTATTTTCCGGCGGGAAGCTTATGTCAATTCCACTTGCGATGACCGCGACCGTGCCATTTTGGATCGCACCGATATGGGCGGCGGTATCAATCCCGCGCGCCAATCCGCTCACCACTGTCACGCCTTCAGCGGCAAGGTCGAACGCCAATTGCCGCGCAAAGCGACAGGCCGCAGCCGACGCATTGCGCGCGCCGACAATGGACACCATCGGGCGCTGCGACAGTGCCAGATTTCCGCGCCATGTCAGTACCGGCGGCGCATTGGCAAGCTGTGCCAAGGCGGGCGGATAGTTGGATTCTCCCAGAAACAGATAGGCTGCCTCCAGGCGCTCCACCGCCGCCATTTCCGCATCAATTGCTGCTGTTTCCGCGATTTGCGGCAATCGCCCGCCGCCACGCCGCGCAAGGTCGGGCAAGGCATCAAGCGCCGCGCCTGCACTGCCGAACCGCATCAGCAACTGCGCATAGCTGACCGGCCCGATATTGGCCGATCGGATCAGCCGCAGACGGTTAAATCTTTCGGTGTCTTCCATGCCAGCGGCGCGATAGGCGCCTTGACCGGCGAGCGTCATAGAGGCTCATCCACCGCCGGAGCAGCCTTCGACCCGCCAACTTTGGGTTCTTCGCCGCGCAGCAATCGCCCGATATTGTCGCGATGCTTCCAAAGCACGAGAAGCGCGAGGCCCAATGCCATCGGCACCATGCTGAGCCGCCCGAAAAAGAAGCTTGCAACCGGCGCGGACAAAGCCGCTGCCATCCCCGCCAGCGAGCTGATACGGGTAAGCGCGAGCATCGCAATCCACACAAGCGCGTAAACAAGCCCCACTTGCCAGCTTAATGCGGCCACAATCCCCATGAGGGTCGCAACCCCCTTCCCACCTTTGAATTTGAGCCAGACAGGCCAGCAATGGCCAACAAACGCCCCGACGCCTGCGAGCAATTTCAAATCATCGCCGAACAAATAGCCGACCAGATATATCGCCGCGGCGCCCTTCAGCATATCGAGGAGCAAGGTCGTCGCCGCCAAGCCCTTGCGGCCAGTCCGCAGTACATTGGTCGCGCCGATATTGCCGGAGCCAATCTGCCTCAAATCGCCCGCGCCCGCGATACGGGTTAGGATGACCCCGAACGGGATACTGCCCAGAAAATAGCCGATGAGGAGCGCCAGAACCGGTTGTTGCCACAAGATCATGCCCCGAATTTCCCTATGCTGCGCTCCGTTGGCCGGAGCTGTGCTTGGCGCGACACTAGCCAATCGCCCGCGCCAACGCTAGAGGCTCATCGCATGGCAGATGAACGGCCCATATTGGTTTTCGATTCCGGCGTCGGCGGGCTTTCGGTGTTGGCCGAAATCCGCAAAATATTGCCGCGAGCGAGCTTTGCCTATGCAGCGGATAATGCGGGCTATCCTTATGGCACCAAGAGCGAGGCCGAACTTACCGCGCGTATCCCGGCAATCCTTGGCCGCTTGGTCGAGCGGGTCAAGCCGCGCATTGTGGTAATTGCGTGCAATACCGCTTCGACCATCGCGCTCGCCCATGTGCGCTCGGCGCTTGATGTGCCGGTGGTCGGCACCGTGCCTGCGGTAAAGCCTGCTGCGCTCCTTTCGAAAAGCCGGGTTATCGGCGTGCTGGGCACTGATGCGACCGTGCGCCAGCCTTATGTCGACCAGTTAGTGCAGGATCATGGCGCGGATTGCACCGTGCTAAGGCTGGGGTCAGCCGCCCTCGTTGATATGGCCGAAGCGAAGCTGCGCGGCACTCCCCCCGATCCCGCTGCGGTCAAAGCCGAAATGGACAAGCTTTTCAGCCAACCCCAAGGCGATCAGGTTGACGCAGTTATCCTCTCCTGCACCCATTTCCCGCTGCTTGCCAACGAGATTGCGGCGGCGAGTGCGGACGGGGTGATGCTGGTCGATTCCGGCCAAGGCATTGCGCGGCGCACCGCTTATTTGACGCAAGGCCAGCTATGGCCCGAAACGCCATCGGGGCGCGCCATTTTCACGCGCGCTGATCCCGATCTGGACCGCCTCCGCCCCGCATTGGCGCGGCTTGGTCTTGATACAATCGAGATTTTGTAAGGACAAGTTGCGAATCGTTATCACTGGCAAATGCGCAAAGATGGAGCTAATGGCACAGCAAAATGTCCGTAAGAAGAATTGAGCGGGACCGAAAAACAGTGGACTACGGCAAGATTTTTACCGATGCGATTGACCGGCTGCACAGTGAAGGCCGCTATCGCGTATTCATCGACATTTTGCGCAACAAGGGGGCCTTCCCCAATGCGCGCTGTTTTGCCGGGCATAATGGCCCGAAGCCGATCACCGTCTGGTGTTCGAACGACTATCTTGCCATGGGCCAACATCCCGATGTGATTGCGGCGATGGAAGAGGCGCTGCACGATGTCGGCGCAGGATCGGGCGGCACGCGCAATATTGGCGGCAACACCCATTATCATATTGATCTGGAAGCCGAACTTGCCGATTTGCACGGCAAGGAAGGCGCGCTGCTATTCACCTCCGGCTATATTTCGAACGAAGCGACGCTTGCGACGCTCGCCAAGATTTTACCAGGCTGCATCATTTTTTCCGACGAGTTGAACCATGCCTCGATGATTGCGGGCATCCGCAATTCGGGCTGCGAAAAGCGCATCTGGCGGCACAATGATCTCGCGCATCTCGAACAGATGTTAAGCGAAGCGGACCCCGCAGCGCCCAAGCTGATCGCATTTGAAAGCGTCTATTCGATGGACGGCGACATCGCGCCGATTGCGGAAATCTGCGATCTCGCGGATAAATATAACGCGCTCACCTATTGCGACGAGGTCCATGCGGTCGGCATGTATGGCGCGCGCGGCGGCGGCATTACCGAACGCGACGAGGTTGCGGACCGTGTGACCATCATTGAAGGCACGCTCGGCAAAGCTTTTGGCGTAATGGGCGGCTATATTGCGGCCGATACGGTCATTATCGACGTGATCCGCTCCTATGCGCCGGGCTTCATTTTCACGACCTCGCTGTCGCCCGTGTTGGTTGCGGGAGTGTTGGCGAGTGTGCGCCACCTCAAAGCCTCCAGCGTCGAACGTGACGCGCAGCAGGCCGCGGCCGCGCGCCTTAAACAGATGTTCGCCGACGCCGGCCTTCCGGTGATGAACACCGTCACCCATATCGTCCCGCTCATGGTCGGCGATCCGGTCAAGGCCAAGAAAATCAGCGATATTTTGCTCGCCGAATATGGCGTCTATGTCCAGCCGATCAACTTCCCGACCGTGCCGCGCGGCACCGAACGCCTGCGCTTCACCCCCGGCCCTGCGCATAACGAAGAGATGATGCAGGAACTGACCGATGCCTTGAGCGAAATTTGGGGCCGGTTGGAATTGCGTAAGGCGGCTTGAGACGTCGGGTTCACGCCTGCGGTTGATTTAGCTGTAAAATATAACCGTTAGTGCTGAGCTTGTCGAAGCACGGGGTTAGCGGATGAGAGCCTTTGACGGCCTTAGAATAACGCCGTGTCGTCATTGCGAGCGTAGCGAAGCAATCCAGTGCAGTTTCGCGCGACTCTGGATTGCTTCGCTACGCTCGCAATGACGGAGGGGAGATGGTGTTGCGATGATAGCTTTATTCCCGGCCCACCATCGCCTGGAACATATCCCAATCCACATTGCCGCCCGATAAAGTCACCAGCGTATAATCCCCCAACGCGGCCTTCCCCGACAATGCCGCCGCTAGGGCCACCGCGCCGCCGGGTTCCACCACAACGCGCAACCGCTCGAACGCGACGCGCATGGCGGCCCCGACCTCGGCGTCGTTTACGGTCACACTGTCGGCGTTGCGCTCACGCAGCACCGTGAATGTCCGCGGGCAAATCTCTAATGTCTGGATGGCATCGCAAGCGGTGGGCGGTGGATTGGGTCCGACGCGCTCTATCTTCCCGCTCGCCAAGGAGCGCCCCGCATCGTCCCAGCCTTCAGGTTCGACAATCGTGATTGCCGTATCGGGCAAGGCCAGTGCTATGCCTGACGCCAAGCCGCCGCCGCCACAGCATATGAGCGCACGGTCAAACATAGCGCCGTCCGTCATTGCCGCAAGCTGCGCGGTGGCTTCGATGCCAACACTGCCCTGCCCTTCAATCACCCAAGGGTCGTCATAGCTTGGGACCACCACCGCGCCCTGTTCCGCCGCAATCCGCGCGGCGATTTGGGCGCGATCCTCGTTCATGCGGTCATAGGTCACGACCTTTGCGCCCAGCGCCCGCGTCCCTTCCATTTTCCTGGCGGGTGCGTCGGCAGGCATGACGATGGTCGCCGACACCCCCAACCGCTTGGCCGCCCAAGCGACGCCTTGCGCATGGTTGCCACTTGAAAAAGCAACCACCCCGCGCGCGCGTTCCTCTGCGTTCAAATCGGTGAGCCGGTGCCAGCCGCCGCGTATCTTGAACGCGCCAATCGGTTGCAAACATTCGGCTTTGCACCATAAAGTGCGCCCATCCACCTCCAGCGGCAACAAAGGCGTTGGCGGCAAGATGGCGCGAATTTTCTCTGCCGCGCGCAACACGCCTACCCGCGTCGGCGCACGATCTTTGGAAAAATCCGGTGCATCTGTTTGCGCTGTCATGCCTCACCCCTTATATCGCGCCTCAACATGGATATTCTCTCACACAGGAGACAGCAGGTGAGCAAGGTTTTGGTGATTGGTGCAGGCGGCGTGGGTTCGGTTGCGGTTCATAAAATGGCTATGAATAGTGATATTTTCAGCCATATTACACTGGCGAGCCGCCGCAAGTTTAAATGCGATGCGGTTGCCGAATCGGTAAAGGCGCGCACCGGCGTCACCATCGACACCGCGCAGGTGGATGCGGACAATGTTCCCGAACTGGTCGCACTCATCAAGCAGGTGCAGCCCGCGCTCGTGGTCAATCTCGCGCTTCCCTATCAAGACCTCACCATCATGAATGCCTGTTTTGAAACCGGCGTCGATTATATGGACACCGCCAATTACGAACCGCGCGATGAAGCCAAGTTCGAATATCATTGGCAATGGGCTTATCAGGACCGGTATAAGGATGCCGGCATCATGGCGTTGCTCGGCTCCGGTTTTGACCCCGGCGTCACCAGCGTATTCACCACCTGGCTCAAAAAGCATCATTTCGACCGGATCGACACGCTCGACATTTTGGATTGCAATGGCGGCGATCATGGCCAAGCCTTTGCCACCAACTTCAATCCGGAAATCAATATCCGCGAAGTGACGGCGGTTGCGCGCCACTGGGAAAATGGGGATTGGGTCGAAACCCCCGCTATGTCGGTGAAGCAGCCGTTCAATTTCGAGGAAGTTGGCGAGAAAAATATGTACCTCATGTATCATGAGGAAATTGAAAGCCTCAAAACCCATCTGCCCGAAATCAAGCGCATCCGCTTCTGGATGACCTTTGGCGACCAATATATCACCCACCTGACCGTGCTCCAGAATATCGGCATGACGCGGATTGATCCGGTGGTCTATGAAGGCAAGGAAATCATTCCGTTGCAATTCCTGAAAGCGGTGCTGCCCGAACCCTCCAGTCTTGGCGAAACCACCAAGGGCAAGACCAATATCGGCGTGATCGCGACCGGCCTTGGCAATGATGGCAAGGAAAAGACGCTCTATCTCTACAACATCTGTGACCATGAAGAAGCCTATGCCGAAACCGGCAATCAGGCGGTGAGCTATACCACCGGCGTTCCCGCAATGATCGGCGCGGCGATGGTCGTCACCGGCCAGTGGAAGGGTGACGGCGTGTTCAACATGGAGCAATTCGACCCCGACCCGTTCATGGATATGCTCAACAAGCATGGCCTGCCTTGGCAGGTGAAGGAACTGGACGGGCCGTTGGCGTTTTAAAATCTCCTCAATATATTCGTCATCCCCGGCTTGACCGGGGATCCATCTGATAAGCGTCCGGTTTGAACAATGGTCCGGAGATGGATTCCCGCTTTCGCGGGCATGACGGGAGAAAAATAATGGAAACCAAAGCCGGGGACCCGGGGGCGTTTGCCCGTTTTGACTTGAACCGCGTGCCCTCGCCTGCCTTTGTGGTGGACGAGGTTGCGGTGCGGCGCAATCTCGCCATTTTGGCCGATGTGCGCGACCGTGCTGGGATAAAATTACTGGCGGCGCTCAAGGCTTTTTCGATGTGGCGCTTGGGGCCGGTAGTGGGCGAATATCTTGATGGCGTTTGCACCTCCGGCTTGTTTGAAGCCAAGCTCGCGTCGGAAGAATATCAGGGCGAAATTGCGACCTATTGTGCGGGCTATAAGGCCGAAGATATAGCCGAGATCTGCGCCCTGTCCGATCATGTGATTTTCAACTCTCCCGCCCAGCATCGCCGCTTCCGCCCCTTCATTGACGAAGCGCGGGCGGGCGGGCGGCATATCCATGTGGGCTTGCGCATCAACCCGCAAAATCCCGAAGGCGAAGTTGAAAAATATGATCCGAGCCAGCCGCATAGCCGCTTGGGCCATCCGGTCAGCCAACTCACCGCCGCCGACCTTGAAGGCATTGACGGCATCCATTTCCACAATTTGTGCGAACAGGATCTTGAGCCGCTGAAACGCACTTGGGCGAAGATAGAACCGCTGCTCAAACCTTATTTCAATCAATTGAAATGGCTGAATTTTGGTGGCGGTCATCATATCACCCGCGCCGATTACCAACGCGACGAATTGGTGACGTTCATGCGCGACGTCAAGGCCGCAACGGGGTGCGAACTTTATCTTGAACCCGGTGAGGCGGTGGCGCTCGATGCGGGGATTTTGGTCGGTGAATTACTGGATGTGTTCGACAATGGCATGGCCATCGGCATCACCGATATCAGCGCGACCTGCCATATGCCGGACGTTATCGAAGCGCCCTATCGTCCCGCTATGCTGGGCGAGCGCGCGCAAGGCGAGGTCATCCGTCTGGGCGGACCGTCGTGCCTGTCCGGTGATATTATCGGCGATTATCGCCTCCCCGTCACGGCCGAGCCCGGACAGCGTTTCGCTTTCCTCGACCAGGCCCATTATTCGATGGTCAAGACCAACACCTTCAACGGTGTGCCGCTCCCTTCCATCTGGCTGTGGAATAGCGAAAGCGACGCGCTCACCTGCGTGCGCGCCTTCGGTTATGAGGATTTCAAAACCCGCCTCAGTTAGAAATGTGATCCATCAAAAATGAGAGCAACGGCGCGCCCGCGCGGGTCGGTGGCCGCAAGCACGTTCCATTCATCATAACATTCATAACCACATGCTATCGCGCGATGCTCATAGCGCGCCGTAACGCGGTAAATACCCGCAACAGCCCAACTACAGCCATTCGCCTTACGGGCATTGGAAAAGGCAATGTTCTTCGTTCGATCATTCCCTTTGAGCGGTATTGCGCGCACCGTAAGTCGCGCAGCCGTTAATGACGGACATAGATAGACCGGATCGCTGCCCTGCCCGGTACCGACTTCAATCCGGCCACCGGGAGCCCATTCGCTGAGCCAACGTTCATAATCAGTGCGCGGATGCACGTTATTCGCGCCTTCATTGACAATGCCGACCACCGCCACGCCCTTTGCATTAACCCCGCGATAGAGCATGTAGGTTTCTTTCTCACGCGCCAATTTGACTGTTTTGCGGGCCAGCACCGCACGGATCGTAATCGCAACATTGCTGTCCGGGCTATCCTGACGGCATCCCGTCACCCGCAAGCCTTCAAAAAAGGCATCGCTACTGGTGTTATAATTATTAGGTGCGGGCTTGACCTTGTAAAACTCGTCCAGCATCCGCCGGGCCGCAGCTTCGTTCGGACAGAGGACCGTAGAAAGATCGCTTGGAACATCTATTTTCTGCGGCATCGGGAGCGTTGCGCCCTGCATCGCGAAAGCAGCAAGAAATGTTGATAAAGCCATAGCATGTCCCCTCAAAGCCGATCGAAATCCGTCCGTTCGGGTAAAAACTAGCCGAACTTGGGCGATGCAGCAAATCCCGTAGAAAACACGTTCCAACGGTGAATGTATAATTTTTGCAACGAATCTCTTTACACACCCCGAAAGCCTGCATATATCGCGCCTTCGCTGCCCCAAGGGGACTTCCAATAACCGCAAGGCAGCTTGTCGTTTTCTAACTTTGTTTTTTGGGGGTCCCTTGAGTTGCACAGCTACCATAGCGCACTGGGTCTAGTTTCGGACCAAAAGCCCGTTGAACCGGTAACCCTTGTCCGCCCCCATGCGGCAAGGCGCGCAGCCCGTTTCTTCGTGGAAAATTTTCCCGGAAAATCGCTTTATGCGGTCAAGGCGAACCCGTCGCCCGATCTGCTGCGTGTGTTGTGGGATAGCGGTATCACGCATTACGACGTCGCCTCGATTGCCGAGGTTCGGCTGGTGGCCAAAACGCTGCCCGAAGCCACGCTTTGCTTCATGCATCCGGTCAAGGCTGAAGAAGCGATCCGCCAGGCCTATTTCGATTATGGCGTGCGCACTTTCTCGCTCGACACGATGGAAGAGCTGGAAAAAATCCGCGAAGCCACCAACAGCGCCGAAGATCTGAACCTGTGCGTGCGTTTGCGCGTATCGTCTGATCATGCGCAGCTTTCGCTCGCATCGAAATTCGGTGTTGAAGCAGAAGATTCGAAGGAATTGCTGATCGCAACCCGCCAGCTTGCGGACGGCCTTGGCATTTGCTTCCATGTCGGCAGTCAGGCGATGAGCCCGCAGGCCTATGTCCACGCAATCGAACGCGTCCGTGCAGCGATTGTTGCGGCTGCGGTAACGGTCGACATCATTGACGTCGGCGGCGGTTTCCCGTCCGTCTATCCGGACATGGAGCCGCCTGCGCTCAAGCAATATTTTGAAACCATCGACCGCGCTTATGAAAGCCTGCCGATCAGCTATTCGTCAGAATTGTGGTGCGAGCCGGGCCGCGCTTTGTCGGCGGAATATTCGTCGCTCATCGTGCGCGTCGAAAAGCGCCGCGGGACCGAGCTATACATCAATGACGGCGCTTATGGTGCGCTGTTTGATGCCGCTCATGTCGGGTGGCGCTTTCCGGTCAAGCATCTGCGCCGCGATGCGAGCGAAGAGGCGCTGACCGGTTTCAGCTTTTATGGCCCGACCTGCGACGATATGGACCATATGGCCGGCCCCTTCTATTTGCCGGGCGACATTATGGCGGGCGATTATATCGAAATCGGGATGCTCGGCGCTTATGGCTGCGCGATGCGGACCAAGTTTAACGGCTTTGGTTCGGATGAAACCGTGGTCGTTTCCGACGAGCCGATGGCCTCGCTTTACCGCGAAGATCGTAGCGCGCCGATGGCCGAAGATAATGTGCGGGTATTGCGCCCCAACGGCTGACAAGTTTCGTTTGACAGCATAATTTAAAGACTCCACCCTCGCGAAAAATCGCAGGGGTGGAGTTTTTTTTATGCAGATGATTGTGCAGCCTGTTATTGTCTTGGCCGCTTGGACCATGCTGGTTTGGCTCTGGCTTTATATCAAGCGGATTCCGGCGCTACGCCGTTCGCGGATCGACATTGGTACATGGGTTGGTGGGACAGGGCGTAACCTCGACGATGTTTTGCCCGAACGCGCGCAATGGCCTGCGCATAATTATAATCATCTGATGGAGCAGCCGACTGTCTTTTATGCGCTCGCGCTGGTGCTGGCGGTGATTGGCGAAGGCGGCGGGCATAGCCTCCACCTCGCATGGGTCTATGTGGTCTTGCGTATCGCGCACAGCCTTGTGCAGATTTTCTGGAACCGCATCATGGTGCGCTTCGCCTTGTTTCTTCTGTCCAGCCTATGTCTGGGTGCGCTGATCGTGCGCGCGGCTATTGCTGTTTTTTAAGAGTGAAGTTTTTAAGAGGACATCCCCGTCATGACGTTAGCCATTGCTCGCCTTATCGCGCTTTTCGACAGCCGCCTTGTGACGCTCGACGCGTTGCTCGCCACCGCCGTTCAGCAACAGGGGGAGGAAAAAGCGACCGCTTTGCTGGGTGCGCGGCTTGCGCCCGATATGTTTCCGCTGGGGCGGCAAATTTCGATTGCCGGTAATCTGCCGCGACAATTTACCCAATGGTGTGCTGGCGAAGAGATTAGCACGACCGACAGCGACATAGCGACGCTCGCCGAAGCCCATGCGCATATTGCCCAAGTGCGCCAGCTCTTGGCCGGGGTGAAAGCAAATGACAGCCAGTTCGACAGGATCAAAGAAATGAAGCTGCCGGGCGATATGCGCTTCAACCTTTCAGGCCGCGATTATGCCGATGAATGGTTGCTCCCCAATTTCTATTTCCACCTTGTGACCGCTTACAATATCTTGCGCGCTAATGGCGTCGAGATTGGCAAGCGCGATTATATGGCGCATCTGATGCCGACGATCATGCAGCAAATGGCCGCCGCGCAAGGCGCTTGAACGGATTAGGGACGCGAAAAACGGCTCGCCAGTTCGACATGGGTGGACCAGCGGAATTGTCCGACTGGCTGCACCCAATCAAGCCTATAGCCTGAAGCCACCAGCTTTTTCGCATCGCGCGCGAAAGTGGCGGGGTTGCAGCTCACATAAGCGATTACCGGCGCGGTCGAGGTGGCGAGTTCGCGCACCTGTTCTTCGGCACCGGCGCGCGGAGGATCGAGAATGATCGCTTCAAAACGCGAAGCATCGGCAGCCATCAGCGGACGGCGGAACAGGTCGCGATGGTCGGTCAGCACTGCCTTCCCGCCAAGGCCCGCCGCTGACTTCAGCGCAAATAGAGGTTCACGCGCGGCTTCTGCGGCATAGACTTTGCGCCCGTCCGCAACGGCTAGTGCAAAAGTGCCAAGGCCGCAGAACAGGTCGGCGACCATTTTGGCATTGCCAATGGCGGATTTGACCGCATCGACCAGCGCCGCCTCCCCTTCTTCGGTCGCCTGCAAGAAGCTGTAAGGGGTAATTGCGACCGGCAGCCCGCCGAGCGTGATGGTGAGCGGCTCCGGCTCCCAGCGCGTTTCGGGGCCATAGCCATTGTCGAGGCTGAGGCGCGCCAATTTATGGCTTTGCGCAAAATCGCTCAACGCTTCGGCGGCGGCAAGGTCGGTCGCTTCCAGCCCTTCGATTAACACATCAACACCTTGGTCGACGCGGCTCATCTTAACCTGCGCCGAACGGCGGTCGGGGAGCCGCGCGGCCAGCATCGCACGTAACGGGGCGACCAGCGCAAACAGGTCAGGGTGTAATATCTCGCATTGCTGCATATCGACAACGCGGTGGCTCCCCTGCCCGTTAAAGCCGAGCTGGAAATGCCGCCCGAAACGGGTGCCGCGCAGGGCAGCGCGCCTGCGGGTGCGCGGGGGCGAAATGATAGCGGGGCGCACATCATCGCACATAATATCCTGCCCAGCCAATGCGCCGACCACCCGATCGCGCACATAAGCGGCATAGGCGCTATCGGTGAGATGCTGGAGCTGGCAGCCGCCGCAAATCGGGAAATGTTGGCATAAGGGCGCGCTATGGTTGGGGCCAAGGTCAAGCCCGCCATCTTCGCGCAGCCGGTCCCCCGGCGCGGATAAAGGGACATGGCGGCCATCGGCGGTCACGCCATCCCCGCGCGCGGCGATGCGGATAATTTCATTGCTTAAGATTTCAACACTCATGGCAATGCGCGTTGCACGGCTGCGGGCAAATGGTCAATGAGATCATCGGCAATGAGCGCCGGTCCGGCAAGCCGCGCCGCTTCGCCATGCAGCCAAACCGCAAGCGATGCCGCGCCGAACGGGTCATCGGGCGTGCGGGCGAGCGTGCTGCCGCATAGCCCCGCCAAAACATCACCGGTCCCCGCGCTCGCGAGCCAGGGCGAGGCTGCGGGGGCGATGCGCACCCGCCCGTCTGGCGCGACGATCACCGTATCGGCGCCTTTATAGACGACCACCGCATTGATGGTGCGCGCGGCCTCACGGGCGCGGTCGATTTTGGTGCCGGAGAGCGCGCCAAACAGAGCCGAAAATTCGCCATCATGCGGGGTCAGGATGGCGGGCGCGGTGAAGGGCTTATCCGCATCGAGAAGATGGAGTGCATCGCCGTCTATAACCAAAGATTTGCCGGAAATCCGCGCCGTTTCGAGGTGGTGGAGCGCCGGTGCATCCCGTCCTGCACCGGGGCCGATGACTAAGGCGTTGAGCCGCTTGTCGGCCAATATAGCGGGCAAATCTTGCGGAGGCCGCCGGACCACCGCATCGGGCAGATGCTGCGAGGCATAATCTCCTATAAATAGGATATAGCCCGCCCCGCCCCTTGCCGCTGCACGGGCTGCAAGGGCAGCGGCCCCCGGCATTTGTCCGGCAATAACCGCGACCATGCCGCGTCTATATTTATGGTCGTCCGGCCCCGGCGCGCGGAACATAAGGCGCTCCAGCATCCGCACATCGCTGTCGACCGGAATATCCAGCGTATCGAGCAAAAGCGTGCCGCATTGCGGTGCGGACGGCTGCAACACATGCGCCGGTTTCAAGGCTCCCAGCGCCAACGTGCATTGCGCGGCATATGGAGCCACCACTTCCGGATCATCGCTGTTCAACGCGCTGGGCAGATCGACCGCCAACACATAGCGCGCAGCGCGGAACAGGCGGAGCGCCTGCGCCGCCCATGCCGGATCCAGCCCGCCACGCGCACCCGTGCCGAAAATCGCGTCGATGAGGATAGGCGCAGGGGCCGTGTCATCCGCCAAAGGCTCGACCGCACCTTGCCATGTCCCGCGCGCCCATAAAGCGCCTTCGCTTTTGGGCGGCAGCACGGCAATGACCCGCACTTCCGCCCCCGCCTCGCGCAAATAGCGCGCCGCAACATAGCCGTCCCCGCCATTATTGCCGGGGCCTGCCAATATGATGATCGCGCGCCCCGCCGCTATGCGCAGTGCAAGGCGGGCGACCGCCCTCCCCGCTTTCTCCATATAGTGAAGCGCGGGCTTTTCAGCCGTAAAGCAGGCCGCTTCCGCCGCGCGCATGGCCGCTGCGCCCAACACCGGACCGCGCGGCGGCCCGATGCTCATTGCCCTTGCTTGATCGTTGCAGGCAGGCGGTAACGGTCGCGCCCGATGCTGACTTCAACCTGATTGTCGCCGCTAATGGTGACTTTGGCCAAGTCCGCGCCATCGGCCGCGACAATCCCGCGTCCGTCGGTTGGCACGACAAAGCGGCGATAGCCTTTATCCTGATGCCCGATGGTGAGGACAAGCCCGTCCTCACCGCCGCTGCGCTCGACCGTGCAGTCGGTGGCAAAGTCGTTCGCCCCGTCAAGCGCACAGGCGATGCGCTCGGCGGCGGGGTCGGCATCATTGCCGCCCCCGCTCCCGCATCCTGCCAGCACCAGCAAAGCGGCGAAAGATGCGCGCCTAAATATCGGCAAAAACATGGGTTTCCTTCTGCGCGCCGGGATGCGTCACCGCCCCCGCCCAGGCAGGGCCGACATTTTGGGCATAGCGCCACAAAGCGCCCGCCTGATAGTCATTCTGGCGCGGTTGCCATTTCGCTTTGCGCGCGGCGAGCGTGTCGGCGTCAACCTCAAGGTCGATGGTGCCGGTTTCGGCGTCGATGCTGATAATGTCGCCATCTTCGACCAATGCAATCGGCCCGCCTTCGGCAGCTTCCGGCCCGACATGGCCGATGCAGAAGCCGCGCGTTGCGCCCGAAAAACGGCCATCGGTGATGAGCGCAACCTTTTCGCCCATGCCTTGCCCGTAAAGCGCCGCCGTGGTCGAAAGCATTTCACGCATACCGGGACCGCCTTTGGGGCCTTCATAGCGGATGATGATGACCGAGCCTTCGGCGATTTCGCGGTTTTCGACCGCCGCAAACGCCTCTTCTTCGCAATCGAAACAACGTGCCGGGCCGCTAAATTGCAAGCGGTGCATCCCCGCAACCTTCACAATCGCACCATTGGGGGCAAGGCTGCCTTTCAACCCGACAACCCCGCCGGTCGGCGTAATCGGCGTCTTGGCGTCATAAATGACCTTCTGGTCAGGGTTCCACACCACCTCGTCAATATTTTCGCCGAGTGTCTTGCCGGTGACGGTCAGGCAATTTCCGTCGAGAAAGCCTTCTGTAAGCAAGGTTTTCATTAGCATATAAACGCCGCCCGCATCGTGCATATCCTTGGCGACATAACGGCCACCGGGTTTCAGATCGGCAATATAGGGCGTTGACTTGAAGATCTCGGCGACATCGAACAGGTCAAATTCGATCCCCGCTTCATGCGCCATTGCGGGTAAATGCAACGCGCCATTGGTCGAGCCGCCGGTCGCCGCCACCACACGCGCGGCATTTTCGAGCGATGCGCGCGTCACAATATCGCGCGGGCGGATATTGCGCGCGAGCAACTCCATTACCTGTTCGCCAGCAGCCAAGGCTACTTCTTCACGGCTCTTATAAGGAGCGGGGGCCATATTACTGTTCGGCAAGGATAAACCGATGGCTTCGGCAACGCAGGCCATCGTGTTGGCGGTGAATTGACCACCGCACGCGCCATGCCCCGGACAGGCGACTTTTTCGAGCGCGATCAGCTCCTGTAGCGGGCAATTGCCAGCGGCGTGCTGGCCGACCGCTTCGAACACATCGACGACGGTCACGTCATTGTCATGGAAACGGCCCGGCAATATCGACCCGCCATAAACGAAGATGGACGGGATATTGAGGCGGATCATCGCCATCATCATGCCGGGGAGTGATTTGTCGCATCCGGCAAAACCGACCAGCGCATCATAACAATGGCCGCGCACCGACAATTCGATGCTGTCGGCAATGACTTCGCGGCTGACGAGCGAGCTTTTCATGCCCTGATGGCCCATCGCAATGCCGTCTGTCACGGTGATGGTGTTGAACCGGCGCGGCATACCGCCGCCTTTTTCGACGCCGACGCGACAAATATCGGCCTGCGCATCAAGCGCGGTATTGCACGGCGCGCTGTCATTGCCCGCCGACACCACGCCTACGAACGGACGCGCAATCTCCTCTTCGGTAAGCCCCATCGCATAATAATAGCTGCGGTGCGGCGCGCGCTCCGGGCCGACGGAAACATAACGGGAGGGGAGTTTGGACTTGTCAAAACGGTTGGCGGTCACGGGAATTCCTTTCTGTCGCGAAATTCCCTAATCGCCTTTCACGCTCTCACGCAAGCTTATTGCTGCACTGCAACGCAATTTGTGCAATTATATCCGCATATCGCTGCTGTCCGGTGGCCGCGTTAATCTGATCCTGCCGCACTTCTATGCCGAGATAGGGGAATTTTCTTTCGGCATGGCGGTCCATCGTATAGTTGAGCAGCTTGCCCGAATAAGGCTGTTGGTCGCCTGTCACCAGTCCCGCCGCTTCAAACAGCGGAATCGCGATGCGCGCGGCGCGGTCATCTTCATTGTAAAGACAGGCAATCTGCCAAGGCCGTTCGGTATCGGGATGCTCATGCAAATGCGGCGTGAAGCTGTGGAGCGAGACAATCAGCGCAGGGGGTGCTTCGGCAAGCAATTGCTCCAACCGCGCATGATAGGGGGTGAAGAAACGGGCGAGCCGCGCGTCGCGATGCGCTTCGGTCGAATAATTGCCGGGGATGCTATGACCATCACTGATATGCGGCAAAAGGCCGGGCGCGGCGGGATCGCGGTTGCAATCAATGACGAGCCGCGAAATGCCGCATTGATAGGCGGCAAAACCGGGATTTTGTTCGACCATCAAGCGCCCGACGTCGGCGACGCCTATGTCGATGGCGATATGATTGTCGAGCAACGCCGGAACAATGCCCAAATCAATATCGTCCGGCACATGGTTTGACGCATGATCGGAGATGATAAGGATGCCGCCTGTGCGCGGCGTTCCGATGAGAGTCCAAGCTTCGTGGGTGTCAGGCGACATGGGTGGGAAATATCCAATATCCGGGGAATTTGCGGGCGATATGCTGTGCAGCTTGGTCGCGTTTATACAGGCTGTCCAATAGGGCAAAACAGGTAGCGCCAGACCCCGACATGCGTGCCATCCCCTCGCCCGCTTGAGTCTCCAAAGCGGCGAGCAAGTCGGCGATTTCGGGAACCAATGCTAAGGCCATAGGCTGCAAATCATTGCGGCCTTGCAGCAATATATCGCGGTCGGAGCCTTGCGGCATCGGCCCCCTGTCTGTGCCATCCCAGCGGGCAAATATTTCGGCGGTCGAGACGGGTTTTAGCGGATTGACCAGCAATAAGGGCGTGCCGCTTAGTTCGGTCTGGTCGAGAAGGTGCAACGCATCGCCGCGCCCTTTTCCGATGCAGCTTTTACCGACAAGACAGGCAGGCACATCAGCGCCCAACTCCTCCGCAATCGGGAGCAAGCGCGCGACGTCCCAGTCCAGCCTCCAGAAACGGTTGAGCATCCGCAAAGCCGCTGCCGCATCGGCTGACCCGCCACCAATTCCCGACGCTATGGGGAGATTTTTGGTGAGCCGCATCCGTGCGCCCGCCCGCACACCGCTCGCTTGTGCAAGCCTGTGCGCCGCGCGTAGCACCAGATTGTCCGCTTCTGCCGCCAAGCTTTGCGCAAACGGGCCGGTCAGCGACAGGCTGATATCGGGCGCCGCCTCGACATTCAGTTCATCGCCATCCTTGGCAAAGGCGAATAAGGTTTCCAGTTCATGATAACCGTCCGCGCGCCGCTTGCGCACATGCAGCGCGAGGTTGATCTTGGCAGGCGCGGTTTCGCTATCGAACGCCTCCGCCATGCACGGACTGGACGACATTTCCGCCAATTACATATTCGGATAATTGGGGCCGCCGCCGCCTTCGGGCGTGACCCAGTTAATATTCTGGAGCGGGTCTTTGATGTCGCAGGTTTTGCAATGGACGCAATTTTGCGCATTGATGACAAAGCGCGGATTGGTGTCCTTATCGACCACTTCATAGACCGCCGCCGGACAATAACGCTGCGCCGGTTCGTCATACATGGGTAGGTTATAATCGATCGGAATTGACGGGTCTTTAAGCTGCAAATGGCAGGGCTGGTCTTCCTCATGATTGGTGTTCGACAGGAACACCGAGGACAGCCGGTCAAAGGTCAACACGCCGTCGGGCTTGGGATAAGCGATGGGTTTGAACACGCTTTTCTGGATCAGGCTTTCATTGTCGCGATGATGTTTCATCGTGATCGGCAGCCCGATTTTGAGCGTGTTCATCCACATGTCGATGCCCGCCAATATCGTGCCGAAATCCTCGCCATATTTGGCGACCGCTGGCTGGACATTGCGGACCATTTTCAGTTCCTTGGCAATCCAGCTATCATTGAGATTGGCCTGATAATCGACGACTTCATCATTGGCGCGGCCCGCTGCCATGGCGGCTGCAAGACTCTCCGCCGCGAGCATCCCCGATTTCATCGCGGTATGGGTGCCTTTGATACGCGGCACGTTCACAAATCCGGCCGAACAGCCGATCAGCGCGCCGCCGGGGAAGGCAAGTTTCGGCACCGATTGCCACCCGCCTTCGTTAATCGCGCGCGCGCCATAGGAAACGCGCTTGCCGCCTTCCAAAATCTTGGCGATTTCGGGGTGGGTCTTCCAGCGCTGAAACTCTTCAAACGGGAAAAGATAGGGGTTTTTATAGTCGAGCGCGACGACGAAGCCCAACGCCACCTGACCGTTGGCCTGATGATAAAGGAACCCCCCGCCCCAGCTTTCGCTTTCCGACAAGGGCCAGCCTTGGGTGTGGATGACGCGGCCCGGCACGTAATTTTCTGGCTTGATGTCCCACAATTCTTTCATGCCAAGGCCGTAAACCTGCGGCTGGCAATCGGCTTCAAGGTCGAAGCGCGCCTTCAATTGTTTGGTGAGGCTGCCGCGTGCGCCTTCTGCGAATAAGGTATATTTGGCGTGGAGTTCCATGCCGGGCTGGTAATCGGCGCGGTGCGTGCCATCGCGCGCAACGCCCATATCACCAGTCGCAACACCCTTGACCGAACCATCATCGTTATAAAGCACTTCCGCCGCCGGAAAGCCGGGAAAGATTTCGACGCCCAGATTTTCCGCCTGCCCCGCAAGCCAGCGGCACAAATTGCCAAGGCTGCCGGTATAGGTGCCCTTATTGTGCATCCAGGGCGGGGTGAGGATGTGCGGGATCGACATATGGCCGCTTTGCGACATCACCCAGTGATGGTTTTCGGTGACCGGCACTTCGGCCATCGGACAGCCTTGCTCGCGCCAATCGGGGATAAGCTCGTTGAGCGCCTTGGGATCAACCACCGCACCCGACAAAATATGCGCGCCGATTTCGGAGCCTTTTTCGAGAATACATACCGAAATGTCGGGATTAATCTGTTTGAGGCGAATGGCCGCCGATAGTCCCGCCGGTCCGCCCCCGACAATGACCACATCATAGGGCATGGATTCCCGTTCGCTCATCTTTCATCACCTCATCTGTCGCATTGCGGGCGCTATTCCAGCCGCAACGGCATATTATCGTGGCCAACCCACGCTTTGTCACAAAATGCGATGCCTGCTAATTGACCCGATAGTCAACCGCCTGTTTAGAGAAGATATGCAGGGGCGACTACAAGACGCAGCGGAAAGCTATGTGAATTGGTGGGCTTTATCGGGTGTCGATATGACATTTGCGCCCGAACCGATCGCCTATGCGACCGAAAATTTCGCCACCTTGACGCGTCAGGGCGATAAAATATCAGCTCCTGATTCGGTTACAGAACAAACTATCTCGCGCGCGGTTCCGGTGAACCCCGCATTAGCGCCTGTCCCCGAACCCCCGCCCTTGGCGCTCCCCGACAGTCTGCCGGAGATGCTGCGCTATCTGGCCGAACAAAAGCTTTTCACCGGACCGCTTGCAGCGCCACATAAAATCTTGCCCGCCGGAGAGGCTGGCGCGATGGTCATGGTCATCACCGATATGCCCGATGCCGACGATATGGCCGCAGGGCATCTGCTCGCCGGAGCAAGCGGGCGCTTGTTCGACGCGATGCTCAAGGCCATCGGGCTTTCGCGCAGCCAATGCTTTTTCTCCTCGCTGGCTTTCACCCGTATTCCGGGCGGCAGGGTCGATGCGCGCGACGCCAAGCGTATGGAAGCAATCCAGCGCAAACTTATATCCTTGGCCGCCCCCACCCATCTTTTGCTGCTCGGCGACAAGACGAGCCGTGCCTTGACCGGGATGGACCTCCATGAAGCGCGCGGATGGTTACGCGACGTTAACCATCCCGATGGCACTATTGCCGCTGTAACAACATTCCATCCGCGTTTCCTTCTGCAGCGCCCGCAATTAAAGCGCGCCGCGTGGGAGGATCTGAAGCGATTGAAAAAAGGGATTGATGATCGTGCGTAAGCTGCTCTTGGCCTGTTCGGCAACATTGGTAGGTAGTCTTGCGGTCGGCGGCCTTGGAGCCAGCGGGGCGATGGCCCAAAGCGCAGCGCCCGCATTGGCGCGCGGTGTCACTCCCGCCCCCTTGCCGTCCGTCTTGAACAGCGGCCAACAGCGCCATTACCGCCAGCTTTTTGCAGCGATTGACGAAGGTCGCTGGGTCGATGTGCAACCGCTTCTCGACACGGGCCCGGAAAAATATCTCAACGATTATGCGCGCGCCGAATATTATCTAGCGGCCAATAGCCCGAAGGTCGAACTGGATGCGCTGATGAGCCTGCTCACACGCCAGCCCAATTTGCCGCAAGCCGCGCAACTGGCGAAACTTGCGCAAAAACGCGGGGCAACCACCCTGCCCTCGCTGCCGAGCGAACAGCGTTTTGCCTATCTTGGCGAAGCGCCGCGCCGCGTGTTCAATCTCCAGACAACGCCCGATCCGGTCGCGGCGTCAGTTTCTAACCAGATTTTATCGCTCATCAAAAATGATGATCCGGCGGGTGCGGAAACCATATTGAACGGCGTGATCGGCGGTATGTCGCCCGCCGCGCAGACCGAATGGCAATATCGTATCGCCTGGTCCTATTATATCGAAAATGACGATGGTAATGCGCGCCGTCTTGCTGAGACTGCCTCGCGCGGCACCGGCAACTGGGTTGCGCAAGCCCATTGGGCGGGCGGTCTTGCGGCATGGCGTCAGGGCGATTATGCCAGCGCCACCGCCAAATTCTCGCTGCTCCCGACCTTGACCTCCGATCAGGAATTGCAAGCCGCCGGCCATTATTGGGCCGCGCGTGCACTGGTCGCGTCGGGTCAGCCGCAACAGGCCGGTGCGCGGTTGAAATCCGCAATGCGCTTGGGCGAAACCTTTTATGGCCTGCTCGCGACCGAGGCTTTGGGCGTGTCACCTGCCACGCAGGCGGACCGGCATAGTGCGGACCGCAACAGCCTGCGCCGCCTCCAGGACCAGACCAATGTGCGCACCGCCATTGCGTTGAAGGAAATCGACCAGACCGCGCGCGCCGATGCAACTTTGCGTTATCAGGCGCGCATCGGTCAGGCGGGCGATTATCCCGCGCTGATCGCCTTGGCCCGCGCGATGAGTCTCCCTTCAACGCAAATGTATCTCGCCCATTATGGCCCGTCGGGTGCGCCGACCGATAAATTTGCGCGCTACCCCGCGCCCGATTGGCAGCCCGAAGGCGGCTGGCGCGTCGACCGTTCGCTGGTTTACGCCCATGCTTTACAGGAATCGCAATTCCGCATCGCAGTCGTCAGCCCGGCAGGTGCGACCGGTCTTATGCAGGTCCGCCCCGGCACCGCGCAGGATATTGCCCGCACGCGCGGCATCACCTTGCGCAATGGCGACCTAACCAAGCCTTCCATCAATATGGAATATGGGCAAAGCTATATGGAATATCTGCGCGATAATGGCGCAACCGGCGGCCTGCTCCCCAAAGTGATCGCCGCCTATAATGCGGGGCCCAATCCTGTCGCGCGCTGGAATTCCGAAGTGCGCGACAATAATGATCCGTTACTATTCATTGAATCCATCCCTTATTGGGAAACGCGCGGCTATGTCGGCATCGTGCTGCGCAATTATTGGATGTATCAGCAGCAAGCGGGGCAAAGCTCGCGCAGCATGGTCGAAATGGCGCAAGGCAAATGGCCCAAATTCCCCACCATGCAGACCCGCACCGCCAGCAATGCCAGCAATACAGATGTTTACACTGATTATGGCGAAAGCGCGCACGGTTCATCGAACTGATCCGTCAGCGTAAGGAACCGAACGCCCCTCCCCCTCGTTGGCAAGGCATATCAACCTTTACCAGCGAAGAGGATTATCCGAAAAATGGGCAAAGTTTCCGAAGTGATGAGCACCGACATTTGTTCGGCCCAATGCAGCGACAATATCGCTAGCGTTGCACAGCTTATGGCGAGCAAGGATATGGGCTTCCTCCCGATTGTGGACGGGCAGAAGCTAGTCGGCGCCGTCACCGACCGCGACATTGTCGTGCGCGGCGTCGCCAAGGGCTGCAATCCCGATGATGCGATACAGAACATTATGAGCGAGGGCGTCAAGAGCGTCAGTCAGGACGATGATTTCGCATCCGCCGTCAAGATGATGGGCGATGCCCAGTTGCGCCGCTTGCCGGTAGTCGATGCCGACAGCAATCTGGTCGGTGTGGTCGCGCTTGCAGATGCTGCGCGGGAGAAAGATCCTGCGGTAGCTGGCGCGGCGCTTGGCGAAGTGACACAGCCGGGCGGTAGCCACGCGAATTGATGGCCGGCTGATGGCGGTGGATCGGGTGGGTTAAGCGCCGTTTTCCTCCGCTCTATTAGCCCATTGAAGGGCGTTTATTTTAATAGGCACCGGCTTTCAAAAGCCGGTGCCTTTTCCTTTGTTTCCTTGATGGAAATATCATTATGTTCTTGAATTGTTCTCATATAGATTTATGGTCGGACGATGGAAAATCCGCCGCCCAACAAATTTTCTGGTACAAAGGGACGCGGCGCGCAGAGTGACTGGACGCCGACCCGCTTTGCCTTGCCGGACCGTCTGGATGATGGCGGCTGGCTCGATTATGCGGCGATGAGCGAGGAGGAAAGACTGCTTAAAACGGTGGTCAGCATCGAGCATCCCAAGACAATCCTTAGTCGCAACCGCTCGCCCGATGTGCCGTTCGACCGCTCGATCAACCCTTATCGCGGGTGCGAGCATGGCTGCATCTATTGTTTTGCGCGGCCAAGCCATGCCTATCATGACCTGTCGCCGGGGCTTGATTTTGAAACCAAGCTGTTCGCCAAGCCCGATGCAGCGGCATTGCTCCGCGCAGAGCTGGCTAAAAAATCCTATCGGGTTGCGCCTATTGCGTTCGGCACCAATACCGACCCTTATCAGCCGATAGAAGCTAAGTGGCGCATCATGCGCAGCCTTATCGAATTGCTGCAAGAGGTCGGGCATCCGCTCACTATTACGACAAAATCGGATAGGGTGACGCGTGACATTGACCTGTTGGCAGAGATGGCGCGTCAGCAATTGGTGTTTGTCGGCGTGTCGGTGACAACGCTCGATCCGGACACGCATCGCCGCCTTGAGCCAAGAGCGCCGCGCCCTGCAAAACGCCTCGAAGCGATCCGCCAGTTGCACGCAGCGGGCATCCCCACCCATGTCAATGTCGCGCCCGTCATCCCCGCCATCACCGACCATGAACTGGAAGCAATCCTTGAGGCCGCCGCCAAAGCTGGCGCGCAATCGGCGAGCTTCATCCCCGTGCGCTTGCCCCATGAAGTCGCGCCCTTGTTCCGCGAATGGCTCGGCGTCCATTATCCCGACCGTGCGGGCAAGGTGATGACGATCATCCAATCCTTGCGCGGCGGGCGCGACAATGACCCGCGCTTTGGCGAGCGGATGCGCGGACAGGGCGTGTGGGCTGACCTGTTGCGCACCCGTTTCCGTCGTGCCTGCAAGGCCTACGGCATCGGGCGCGCATCGGTAAGCTTGCGCACCGACCTGTTCCGCCCGCCCAACCTCGACGGGCAAATGGACCTGTTTTAACTCAGGCGCCGGAGGCTTCGGTGCCGGGGAAACGATAATCGCGATAATCGTCGCGGATAGCCCGTTTCAATAGCTTGCCGGTTGCAGTGTGTGGCAATTGTTCGACAAATTTCACCTCGTCCGGCATCCACCATTTGGCGATTTTACCGTTGAGATGGTCCAGCACCTCCTGTGCGCCAATGCCGCTATCGGGTTTGCGCACGACGAGCAGCAAGGGCCGTTCGTCCCATTTGGGATGGTAAATGCCGACCGCCGCCGCCTCAGCCACGCCCGCACAGCCCATCGCGGCATTTTCCAGTTCAATCGAACTAATCCACTCGCCGCCCGATTTGATCACATCCTTGGAACGATCGGTAATCTGCATCGTGCCATCGGGGTGGAGAATAGACACATCGCCGGTGTCGAACCAATTGTCCGCGTCAGTCGCGGGGCCTTGGCCATCCTGAAAATAGCGCGCGATAATCCACGGTCCGCGCACCTGCAAGCGGCCCGAAACCTCGCCATTGCGTGGCAGCACATTGCCGTCATCATCGACAATCCGCATTTCGACCAGATATGGAACGCGGCCCTGACGGCTCACCACCTCGACCTGTTCTTCGATGGAAAGCGTTTCCCAGCCCGGCGGCAAAGCGCCCATTGTCCCGATGGGCGATGTTTCGGTCATGCCCCACGCATGGCCGACCAGCACGCCCGCCCGCAGGAACCGCTCAATCATCGCGCGCGGCGCTGCCGAGCCACCGATGACGATGCGTTCAAGGCCCGCATAATCGCCGCCATGCGCGTCCATATGCGCAAAGAGCGACAGCCACACGGTCGGCACCCCTGCGCTATGCGTCACATGCTCGCCGCGGATAAGTTCCCACAAAACCGCAGGATCGTTGACGGTCGAAAACACCATTTTCGCGCCCGCCGCCGCGCCCGCATAAGGCAGGCCCCACGCATTGGCATGGAACATCGGCACAATCGGCAGCGCCACCGTGCGGCTCGAGAGCGAAAATACATCAGGTTGCATTTCGGCAATGGCGTGGAGGACATTGGACCGGTGGGTATAAAGCACGCCCTTGGGGTCGCCCGTGGTGCCGCTCGTATAGCAGAGGCCGCACGGGTCATGCTCGTCGCCATCAACCCATTCAAACACGCCATCTTCCGCGCCGATAAGGCCCAGATAATCCGGCACATTGCCCGTGCCATCATAGCAGAAATAATGTTCGATAGTTTTGAGCTGCGGCTTCAGCTTGTCGATGATCGGCTGGAAGGCCGCATCATAAAATAGCACCCGGTCTTCGGCATGGTTGAAAATATAGACAAGCTGTTCTTCAAACAGACGCGGGTTGACCGTGTGCAGGATGCCGCCCATGCCCGCAACGCCATACCAAGAGGCAAGGTGCCGCCCGTGATTCATCGCCAGCGTTGCAATGCGGTCGCCTTTCTTCATGCCGAGCCGGAGGAGGGCCTGCGCCATTTTGCGGGCTTCAAGTCCGACATTCGCCCAGTTGCTGCGTTCCAGCGAACCATCGGCCCAGCGCGTCACAATTTCGCGGCTGCCATGCTCGCGCACCGCATGGTCTATCAACGTCGTCACGCGCAGCGAAAAATCCTGCATTCCTCCAAACATCATGCTCTCCTGTTATCTGCCCCTACTATTGCGGGGCGGATGCGCAGGTGCAACGGCTTTTGCGGAAAGAATTTTACGAAGGAAAATGACGTTACGAATTGGGGCGTTGGTCAGAGTCGGCCGTTGCTGATCGGGCGCAGGCTGACGGTTTCCACCCCGTCAATCCGCTCCAGCCTTTCGGCCAAGGTCGAATCAACCAGAAAGCGCGTGCCGACGCTGATAGCGACCGGCGCGCGGCCTGCTTCCTTGGCGAACAACACCACTTCGCCGCGCCCGCCGCTCCTGTCGCCCAAAAGGTGCGCAATGTCGGCAATCGCAGCCACCTCGGTCACCGGAATTTCCATGCGCAGGGACGCGGTCGCGCCTAGCTTGTCGAACGGTGTTGCGGTCCGCACGACCACGCGCGGCACTTCTTCGCCATCGGGCAGGTCCAGTTCGACATGGAGCAAAGCGCACTCGCCTGCTTTGCCCATTTCCTCAAGCTGAGTTGCGGCATTTTCATCGAAGCAATTTGCTTGAAACTGGCCCGATCGGTCGGACAGGTTGAGCATCGCATAGCGGTTGCCGCGCTGCGAAGTACGCCAGCGCACGCCTTCAACGAGCGCCGCCATAATCGCCGGGCGACGCTGCCCTGGCGTCATGTTCGACGCCGCAATTTCCGCGAAAGACCGCGCGCCATTGGCGTCAGTCAAATGGCGATAATGGTCAACCGGATGCGCGGAAAAATAAAAGCCGAACGCATCTTTTTCGCGCGCCATTTTCTCGGTCAGCGTCCAAGGCTGGACGTTCGGAATTTGCACCGAAGGGGTGGTCGAAATATCGCCGCCGAACAGACCGCCCTGCCCGCTTTCACGTTGGTGGGTTGCGTTGGAGGCGACCGCCAATATCGTTTCAACGGCAGCAAAAACCGCCGCACGGTCCGCATGAAGCCCGTCAAACGCGCCGCCTGCCGCAAGCGATTCCAACTGGCGGCGGTTGAGCAAACGCGGGTCCACCCGGTCGGCAAAATCGTCAATCGCGGCAAATCGCCCGCGCTCGACCCGTTCGAGAACCAGATCGGCCATCGCCTTTTCGCCAACACCTTTAAGTCCGCCCAGCGCATAACGCACCGCATGGACGCCATCGTCCTGAACCTCGACCGAAAAATCGGCCTCGCTCGCATTGATGCACACCGGCAGCACCGGCACAGACAATCGCCGCGCATCGTCCATGAACACAGCTAACTTGTCGGTTTGGTGGATGTCATAGGCCATAGAGGCTGCAAAAAATTCCGCCGGATGGTGCGCCTTCAACCATGCGGTCTGATAGGCGAGCAGCGCATAGGCCGCCGCGTGGCTCTTGTTGAACCCGTAACCCGCAAATTTGTCGATCAAGTCGAACAATTCATTGGCCTGCTGCGCGCTAATATCCTTGTCGGCGCAGCCCACCACAAAGCGTTCGCGCTGCGCATCCATTTCGGCCTGGATTTTTTTACCCATCGCGCGGCGCAGCAAATCTGCATCGCCCAGCGAATAGCCCGCCAATATTTGCGCGGCCTGCATCACCTGTTCTTGATAAACGAAAATCCCGTAGGTTTCCTTAAGGATAGGCTCCAACAACGCGTGCGGATAGGCAATAGCTTCGCGGCCATTTTTGCGCGCCCCGAACAGCGGGATATTATCCATCGGCCCCGGACGATAGAGCGACACGAGGGCGATAATGTCCCCGAAATTGGTGGGCTTCACCGCCGACAGCGTGCGCCGCATCCCTTCGGATTCAAGCTGGAATACGCCGACCGTCTCGCCGCGCTGGAGCAGCTCATAAACTGCCGCATCGTCCCAGCTTAAGGTATCAAGATCGACCTTAATACCCTGTTCGGCCAAAAGCCGCACCGCCATTTTGAGAACCGACAGGGTTTTGAGGCCCAGAAAGTCGAACTTCACCAGCCCCGCGCCTTCGACATATTTCATGTCGAATTGGGTGACGGGCATATCCGAACGCGGGTCGCGATAGAGCGGGACCAGCTCCGCCAAAGGCCGGTCGCCGATGACCACGCCCGCCGCGTGGGTCGAGCTATGGCGCGGCATCCCTTCCAATTGCTTGGCGAGGTCGAACAATTTGCGCACCCCGCTGTCGCGCTTATATTCGGTCGCAAGTTCGGACACGCCGTTGAGCGCGCGTTCCAAGGTCCACGGGTCGGCGGGCTGGTTCGGCACCAGCTTGGCGAGCCGGTCGACCTGCCCATAGCTCATCTGCAAGACGCGGCCGGTATCCTTCAGCACCGCGCGGGCTTTGAGCTTACCGAAAGTGATAATCTGCGCGACCGTATCGCGGCCATATTTTTCCTGCACATAGCGGATAACCTCGCCGCGGCGGGTTTCGCAAAAGTCGATATCGAAGTCGGGCATCGATACACGTTCGGGATTGAGGAAACGTTCGAACAGCAAGCCCAGCTTGAGCGGGTCAAGGTCGGTGATGGTGAGCGCCCAAGCGACCACCGAACCCGCGCCCGAGCCGCGCCCCGGTCCCACCGGAATATCATGGTCCTTGGCCCATTTGATGAAATCGGCAACGATCAGGAAATAGCCCGGAAAACCCATGCCGATGATGATATCGACCTCGAAGGTCAGCCGCGCATAATAGGCTTCGCGCTCTTCATCGGTGAGGCCTTCAATCTTTTCAAGCCGCGCGTCCAATCCTGCCCGTGCATCGCGCCGCAACTGCTCCGCTTCCGCCTCCCGGTCGCCCGCCATGCTGGGAAGGATGGGCTTGCGCTTGGGTGCCATCACCGCACAGCGTTGCGCGACCACCAGCGTATTGGCGAGGGCTTCGGGGATGTCCTCGAACAATTCCTCCATATCGCGCGCCGGTTTGAGCCAGGCTTCGGGCGAACTTTTCTTGCGCTCGTCGCTTTCGATATAGGCGCTCGCCGAAATGCACAGCATTGCGTCATGGGCGGGGTGGAAATCAGGCTTGACGTAGCAAGCCGGATTGGTCGCCACCAGCGGCAGGTTGCGGGTCATGGCGAGATCAATCAGCACCGGCTCGGCGGCTTCCTCGATCCGGTCATGACGGCGGATCAGCTCGATGTAGAGCCGGTCGGGAAACAGCGATTGCAGCCCGTCCAGATAGCGTTCGGCCTCGACCCGTTGCCCGTCCGCCGCGAGCCGCGCCAACGCCCCTTCCCCGCCTGCGGTGAGGCAGATGAGGCCATCGGTGAGGCCATGCAGGTCCGACAAGAGAACGTGCGGTTCTTCATGCGGCGGCCGGTCAAGATGCGCCATCGACACCAGTTTGCACAGATTTTCATAGCCCGCCTCATCCTGCGCATAGAGCGCGAGCCAATCGGTGCCGGAGCCGCTGCCGTCGCTGCGCTGCGGGCGCTGGATGCCGAGCATGGTGCCGACCACCGGCTGAACCCCTGCGCCCGAACAGGCATCCGAAAAGGCCATCGAGGCATAAAGCCCGTTGCGGTCGGTGAGCGCCACCGCCGGAAATTTCATCTCCGCCGCCGCCTTGGCAATCCCTTTAGGTTCAATCGCCCCGTCGAGCATGGTGTAGCAGGAAAAAACCCGCAAAGGGACGAAATTGGCGTGCGGCATGGCGGCGACGTTAGGGGCTGGCGCGTGATTCGGGAAGGGGCCTGCCGTGCAAGATTATTTTCTTAAAGTCGCATTGAGTCACACCAATGACATTAGAACGCGCGGATGACGGGGAAACCGCTTAAAATCGCATTGAGTCACACCATTGGCGATAGTGCATCCCGCTCCATTGCCGTTAAAATCCTCCTTTCCATAGTGCGCCGGACAAGCGGTCATGCGCCCTCGGACAGGTGTAGGAAAGCCGCTTTGCGGGCGCGCCTCTTTAGCGGGCGAGCAATGCCTTTATTTCTTCTTCCAACTGGTAAGGCTTGGTTGTGGGCGCATGGCGGGCGACGATGTTGCCCTCCCTATCGACAAGGAATTTGGTGAAATTCCATTTGATGCCGGAAAAGCCGAGCAAGCCGGTTTGTTGTTTTTTGAGATAGGCCCAGATCGGGTCTTCCTGCTTCCCGTTGACATCGACTTTGGCGAGGACGGGGAAGGTCACGTCATAGGTGAGCGAACAGAAATTCGCGATTTCTGCTGCATCGCCCGGCTCCTGTTCGCCAAACTGGTTGCACGGAAAGGCCAATATCTCAAAGCCTTGGTCGTGATATTTACGATAGAGCTCTTCCAACCCTTCATATTGCGGGGTGAAGCCGCATTTGGACGCGGTGTTGACGATGAGCAGCACTTTGCCGCGATAATCGGCGAGCGGGAGCGCATTGCCGTCGGCGGCATTTGCGGTGAAATCATAAAGGCTGGTCATCACATCGTCCCTTCTCGCTCTTGATACCCGTAACACCCGCAACCGTTCGCCCTGAGTAACCTCCGCAGGAGGCGTATCGAAGGGCCGTTTTGCCCAAATGTTCTTCGATACGCCTTTATTGCCGAGGCAATAAAGCCACTCAGGACGAACGGGGCGTTATATTTTTCCGTTCGTGTCCAGCCTAGTCGAGACACCTATACCCCGCGCTACCCGTCTCTCGACTTCGCTCGAGACGAACGGCGGGAGAAAGGCCGTTACTCCAACACACCCTCATGCAAGCGCACCACCCTGTCCATGCGCCGCGCCAAAGCTTCATTATGCGTCGCGACCAGTGCCGAACTGCGGTGATGGCGGACCAGTCCGACAAATTGTTCGAACACCACATCCGATGTTTTTTCGTCGAGATTGCCGGTGGGTTCGTCTGCCAAAATCAGCTTGGGGCGGTTGGCCATTGCGCGTGCGACCGCAACCCGTTGCTGTTCGCCGCCCGACAGCTTGCTCGGCTTATGGGTGAGGCGGTGGCCCAGCCCCAAATCGGTTAGCAGGCGTTCGGCGCGCACCTGTGCTTCGGCGGGGCCGGTGCCATAAACAAGTTGCGGCATCATCACATTTTCGGTCGCGTTAAAATCGGGCAGCAAATGATGGAACTGATAGATAAAGCCCAGTTTTTCGCGGCGCACGGCGGTGCGCTCTTCATTGTCGAGCTTGGCGACTTCCTGCCCGTCAACGGCAATCGAGCCTTCAAATCCGCCTTCAAGCAGGCCGACCGCTTGCAGCAAGGTCGATTTGCCCGATCCCGAAGGGCCGAGCAGCGCGACAATTTCGCCACTGCGGATAGCAAGGTCGACGCCGCGCAGCACATTGATAATCTCGCCGCCCTGTTCGAAACTGCGCTTCAGCCCACGGGTTTGCAGCATGATGCTGCCATCACCACTATACGCCCCCGCCCCTCCCGCATAAGCCGAAGCCTGCGGGGCATTTGCGGGTGCGCCTTCAAAACGGGCGGCGGCGCGTTCGATCATATGCTCGTTTCGGTCATTCATAGCGCAGCACCTGCACGGGGTCGGTATTGGCGGCCTTGAACGCCGGATAAAGCGTTGCAAGGAAGCTGAACAAGATGGCCATCACCGCGATAATGGTGATTTCCACCGGATCGGCCTTGGACGGAAGTTCGGTCAGGAAGCGGATGGACGGATCCCATAGATTTTGCCCCGTCACAAACTGGACAAAATTGACCACATTCTGACGGAAGAAGAGGAAGATAAAGCCTCCGATCAACCCCAATATTGTCCCCAATATGCCGATCATCACGCCCACGCTCACAAAGATTTTGAGCATGGATTTGCGGGTCGCGCCCATTGTGCGCAAGATTGCAATGTCGCGCGTTTTCGCCCGCACCAGCATGATGAGCGAGGAGAGGATATTGAACACCGCGACAAGGATGATGATCGACAGGACCACGAACATCGCGACGCGCTCGACCGCCAGCGCCTCGAACAGCGAACTGTTGAGCGTGCGCCAGTCGGTTATCACGCCCTGCGCGGCCACTTTGGAGCGCAAGGGGGCGACAATATTGGCGACATTGTCGGCATCATTGGTCTGTAATTCGATCATCCCGACAGAATCGCCGAGCAATAACAAGGTTTGCGCATCCTGCATCGGCATGATGACATAGGCCTTGTCGAATTCATAAACCCCGATTTCGAAGATTGCGCCAATCTCGTAGCCAACCTCGCGCGGCACGGTGCCGAACGGGGTCGCACGCCCTGCCGGATTGATGATGCTGATTTGCGAGCCGACCTGCACCCCCAAATTTTGCGCGAGCCCCGACCCGATGGCGATTTTGCCGCTTTCCGGTGCAATCGATTCGAGCGAACCCGCGACCACCTTCATGCTCTTGTTCGACCGGATGTCCGCAATCGCCTGCCCGCGCACCAGCGCCGCTTCGACACGGCCATTATAATTGGCGAGCAAGGGCTGTTCGATCAGCGGCTTGGCGCTGGTGATACCGGGCGTCGCCTTGGCATCGCGCAGCACCTGCTGCCAATTATCAAGTCGGCCATCATAGCCCTGGATGATCGCATGGCCGTTCAGCCCGACAATTTTGTCGAATAATTCGGCGCGAAAGCCGTTCATCACGCTCATCACAATGACCAGCGCCATAACGCCCAGCATCACCGCGACAAGGCTGATACTCGCCACGAGGAAGATAAAGCCCTCCCCCTTGGCCGGAAGAATATAACGCTTGACGATCAAACGTTCGGAAGCACTGAGCAGCATGAAAGTGAAAGCGCCCTTCCCTGTCGGGCAGCCCTATTGGACGGCCCTGTTCGAGGATGATGGAAAACGCCTTGCCATAAGGCGATTGACGCCGGTCTGCAACAGGCAAGCCGAGGGGCGCGGGCGCGATAATGACCTGCCCGTCGGCCGCAAGCCGACTCGCGGGTCGACTCGCTTATCGGCCCGGAAACAGGTGTTGCCAAATAAACACATATGTTAGTTAATCTTGCACCAGAAACGATTCAACGCATGACTTTCGCCCCCCGAGCGCATACCAATGGCGTCACTGGATGCGCCAACAGGCCAACTTCCAGGGAGGGTTAAGAACCGGGACGTGCCGAAGGGAACACGGCACAGTCTAACCGGTCTGCCATCGGGGGATGGCGAACTTATTCGTCACGCGAAAGCCCGGGTCATTGCGACCCGGGCTTTTGTTTTTTGGGGCGATTTTGTTTTGGGGCTTGGCTTTTTTTGGGGGCGAAGCGGGAAATATCCGCCGTCATTTTCTACATCGTCATCCCCGGCTTGACCGGGGATCCATCTCCTGAGCTTTAAATTTAAGAGGCATCAGATGGATACCCGCCTTCGCGGGTATGACGAATTTTAGAAATGAAGGTTAGCCTAAGTCCTAAACCAACCGACTCTGCTTCACCGCCGCCGCAATAAAGCTTGCGAAAAGCGGGTGCGGGTCGAACGGCTTGGATTTCAATTCGGGGTGGAATTGCACGCCGATAAACCAGGGATGGTCGGGGCGCTCGACGATTTCCGGGAGCGTGCCATCGGGGGACATGCCGGAGAAAATCAGCCCGCCCTTTTCGAGCGCGTCCTTATAGGCCCCGTTGACCTCATAGCGGTGGCGGTGGCGTTCGCTAATCTCATTGCTGCCATAAACGCTCGCAACATGGCTGTTCTGGCCAAGTTTCGCAGGATAGGCACCAAGCCGCATGGTGCCGCCCAGATCATCGCCAATGCCGCGCTTTTGCAAGCCGTCCTTGGTCATCCATTCGGTGATAAGGCCGACCACCGGCTCATCGGTCGGGCCGAATTCGGTGGTGGACGCATCCTTGATGCCCGCCGTGTTGCGTGCGCCTTCGATGCAGGCCATCTGCATCCCCAGACAAATACCGAAGAACGGCACTTTCTGTTCGCGTGCAAACTGGACACTGGCAATCTTGCCCTCGCTGCCGCGCTCGCCAAAGCCGCCGGGAACGAGGATGCCGTGCATCGGTTCAAGCTGTGCGGCGAGATCGCCGTTCATTTCGAACATTTCCGCGTCGAGCCATTTGATATTGACCTTGACCCGGTTGGCCATGCCGCCATGCACCAAGGCTTCATGGAGCGATTTATAGGCGTCTTGCAGGCCGACATATTTGCCGACCACGCCAATCGTCACTTCACCTTCTGGATTTTGGAAGCGGTCGAGAATATCGACCCAGCGCGCCATAGCGGGCGGCGGCGCATCGGTGATGCCGAAAGCGCGCAGCACCTCATCATCAAGGCCTTCTTTATGATATTGCGCCGGGACCGCATAGATGGAAGTCGCATCAAGCGCGGGGATAACCGCCTCTTTGCGCACATTACAGAATTGCGCGATTTTCGCGCGCTCGCTGTCGGGCAGCGGCTTTTCGCAGCGGCACAGCAAAATGTCGGGTTGGACCCCGAGGCTCGCCAGTTCGCGCACGCTATGCTGGGTCGGCTTGGTTTTCAGTTCGCCCGCTGCGGCAATGTAAGGCACCAAGGTCACATGGACCGAAATCGCATTTTCGCGGCCGACTTCGTTGCGGAGCTGGCGGATCGCTTCGATGAACGGGAGGGATTCGATGTCGCCCACCGTGCCGCCAATTTCGCACAGCACGAAATCAAGGTCGTCCGTGTCGGCGGTTGCAAATTCCTTGATCGCGTCGGTGACGTGCGGGATGACCTGAACGGTCGCGCCGAGATAATCGCCGCGCCGTTCGCGCTGGATGATCGTCTGGTAAATGCGGCCGGAGGTCACATTGTCCGACTGGCGCGCCGACACGCCCGTAAAGCGTTCATAATGGCCCAAATCCAGGTCGGTTTCCGCGCCGTCATCCGTCACATAGACTTCGCCATGCTGATAGGGTGACATGGTGCCGGGGTCGACATTGAGATAGGGATCGAATTTCCGGATACGGACCTTGTAGCCACGCGCTTGGAGAAGGGCAGCAAGGCTTGCTGCCATAAGACCTTTTCCGAGCGAGGAGACCACGCCGCCGGTGATGAATATATACCGCGCCATGGGAGATAATGCCTAGTCGAGTTTAAGGGTAAAGCGCAAGCGGTCGAATCCGCTTGCACCTTAAAAAAGTGCGTCAAGTCGCAAATTATTGCTGAAGCGGGATATTGCCCTGCTGTTTGGAGGCCGGAGCCGCGCCCTTATCGGCAGCCTTATCGTCCGCCTTGGGTGCTGCGTCCTGACCGGCTGCGCCTGCGGCCGGTGCGGTGGCTGCGCCGCCTTCCATCGGAATAGCGCCGCCGAGCGGGCCGCCCACCGGCGCTTCGGGTGCCGATTGCTGTTGCGGAGTGCGCGCCAGCGAGGTGTCAATGTCGCCGCTGGTGCGGTTGGTCGAAGCAAGCCCTGCCAATATGATCGACAGGATGACGAACAAGGAGGCCAGCACCGTAGTCGCGCGCGTCAGGAAATCCGCAGCTCCGCGCGCCGACATAAGGCCGGACGGGCTTCCCCCGCCAATCCCCAGGCCGCCACCTTCCGAACGCTGCATAAGGATGACAACAATCAGCGTCAGCGTAACGAGGGCCTGAACGACTAGCAGGAAATTGAACATGAAGAAGGTGCCTGATCTACGAAAATGAAATTGTTCGCGCCGCACATAGAGAGAGTAGCGCCGAACTTCAACTGTTGTTCGCGGGCGGGGTGATTATCGCCCCGCCCGGCCTTGTTTGCAATATGCTAGCTGACCGCGCTGGTTGGCCGCGCCTGCTTCTTTAAAGTGCCGCAGCCGCTTCGATGATCGGCACAAATTTGGCCGCGGTGAGCGACGCGCCGCCGACCAGCGCGCCATCGACATTGTCAATACCAAGCAATTCCGCCGCATTATCGCCGGTCACCGACCCCCCATAAAGGATGCGGGTGGCCGCTCCCTGTTCGGGACCATAGCGGTCGATAAGTTTGCCGCGAATGGCCGCGTGCATCACGCGCACATCGTCTGCGGTCGGGGTAAGGCCGGTGCCGATCGCCCAGATAGGCTCATAAGCAACCGCAAGCGTGCGGCCCGCCGCAACATCGGGAAGCGAGCCGTCAAGCTGGTTCAGCACATAGGCTTCGGCCTCCGCATCCTCGCGCACATTTTTAGGTTCGCCAACGCACAGGATCACATCCAGCCCCGTCGCCATTGCCGCGAGTGCCTTGGCCTGCACCGCCGCATCGCTTTCGCCAAAGCCTTCGCGCCGCTCGCTATGGCCGACGATAGTGAGGGTTGCACCTGCATCCTGCAAAAGCCCCGCCGAAATGCTGCCGGTAAACGCGCCCTTGGGTTCGGCATGGCAATCCTGCCCGCCGACCGCAAAGCCTTTGACGGCCTCGGCCATCGGCGCGATGAGTGTCACGGGCGGGCATAAGGCCGCATCAACCCCGGCATGGGCCGCCGCCGCTTGCGCAATCGCCTTGGCCTCTGCAAGCGCCGCATGGTCGCCATTCATCTTCCAGTTGCCGACAATATATTTGCGATTAGCCATGATGATGCCCTTATGGTTGGAAAGTTAAAGCCTTAATCATTGGCCGCGTACCTAGCCGCGCTGTCGCGATATGGAAAGCCTCCATAAAGCGGCGATAGAGGAAAGACTTGAAGCCAGCGCAACTGCACCCTAAAGCATCGGGCGCCCCCGTTTTTGCGGCCGGGCAAAACTTGTCATCTGTTCCACCAACAAGGCGGCGTTGCTAATTCCATGATCCATTTCTTCCGTAGCCTGTTCCAATCCAAAATCGGCACTTTTATCAGCCTTGCTGTGCTGGGGGTGATCGCGCTGGCCTTTGTCCTGTCGGATATTGGCGGCGGTGTTGGCGGTGTGACCAGCGGCGGGACAGCGGCCAAAATCGGCAGCAATGAATTGAGCGTCGCCGAACTGCGCTCGTCGATGCTGCGCGCTTATAATGCTGCCAAACAGCAACAACCGGGCCTTGACCAAGCGACCTTTTTCAAAAGCGGCGCTTATGACGATGTGCTGAATGACATTATCGACAGCTATACGCTGGAAGAATATGCGCGCAAAATCGGGCTGGGCGTATCGAAGCGCCTTGTCGATGCGCGCATTGCGGAAAACCCGGCTTTTGCAGGGCTTGACGGTAAATTCAGCCCGCTGATGTTCCAGCAGGCCTTGCAGCAAAATGCGATTAACGAAGGCGAATTGCGTAAGGGTCTGGAACGCGAATTGCTGATCGAGCAATTGCTCAACCCCGTGGTCAATCCCGTCAAGGTGCCGCAAGGCTTTGCGCGTCCTTATGGCGATTTGCTGCTCGAAGAGCGTAGCGGCCTCGCAACCTTCATTCCGGCGCAATATTATGAGCCGACCACCGCGCCCACGACCGCGCAGCTTACCGATTATGTGACCAAGAATCGCGCGCGCTACCTTGTCCCCGAACAGCGCGTGGTGCGCTATGCGCTGTTCGACAAGGCCCATGCCGCCTCGACCGCAAGCGTCACCGACGCCGAAATCGCCAAGGCATATGAAGATAATAAAGCGCAGTTCGCGGCCTCCGAAACCCGCTTGTTCAAACAGGTGATCGTGCCGACCGAAGCGCAGGCCAAAACGCTGGCCGCCGATGCCGCCTCCAAGCCGCTCGATGCGGCTGCGACCGCCATCGGTCTGTCGGCCAGCACGATTAACGCCAAGGCGCAAAAGGATCTGGCGCTTGCGAGCAATGATGCGGTTGCGAAAGCAGGCTTTGCCGCGTCCGAAGGCGGTGTCGTCGGCCCGATCAAGGTGCCGCTTGGCTGGTCGGTCGTGAAGCTGGAGAAAATCGAACGCAGCGCCGCCAAAACGCTCGCCGAAGCGCGCGGCGATATTGAAAAGGAATTGCTCACCCGCAAGCAACAGGAAGCGGTGAGCGACGTGTTCAACAAGATGCAGGATGCCGCCGACAATGGCGCATCGGTCGAAGAAATCGCCAAGCAGAACGGCCTCACCATTGTGACGACGCCTGCGATTTTCGCCAATGGCAGCGCGCCTGCCGACCCTGCTTTCAAGCCTGATGCGCTGGTCAGCGCGGTGGCTTCCGGTGCATTCCAGGCAAGCCAGAGCGGCGAAACCCAGATTATCACGATCAAGGAAAATGAAGAATTTGCGCTGGTGGATGCCGCCAAAATCATCCCTGCCGCCGTGCCGCAACTGGCGACCATCCAGACCCGCGTGACAGCAGACTGGAAGCGCGCGGAAGGGGCGAAAAAGACGCGCGAGCTGGCGCGCAAGATTAACGACCGTGTCGCCAAGGGCGCGACGCTTGACGCCGCTATCAAGGCCGAAGGCGCGAAAACCGAACCGGTCCAGCGCATCGGCGGCAAGCGGATGCAGGTGACATCGGCGCAAGGGCGCATCCCGCCCGAAATCGCGCTGCTTTTCTCGATGGCCCCGCGTACGTCGAAAACGCTCGAAATGCCCAATAATATGGGCTGGATGGTGATTTTCCTCGAACAATCGAAGCGCGGCGATGCGACCAAGGAAGAAGGCGCAATCCCCGCTGTCCAGCAACAGCTTGGCGGGATTTTGGGCAAGGAATATGTCGACCAGCTTCTGCTCGTTGCGCGCAAGGCCGTGGGCATCAAGCGCAATGCGGATGCTATCGAGCAAGTCAAAGCGAGCCTCATAGGGGCCGACCAGGCGGCGCAATAATGTCCGACGCAATAATGGCTGCTTGGGACCCAAGCCCCGCATATGCCTGCCGGTCTCTCAGTCCGCCCCGCACTCCGGTCACATGACCGGCGCATCGGGAATGGGGCATATGATTGAAGGAAAAGACGCCGCCAAGGCCGCATTGCAGGCCGGACGCCCCGCTTTATTGTGGCAGCGGCAGGTGGCCGATACCGACACGCCAATGTCGGCGGCCTTGAAGCTGGTCGAACCGGGACGCGGCGACTGGCTGCTCGAATCGGTCGAAGGCGGCGAAGTGCGCGGACGCTACAGCCTTATCGGCCTTGCCCCTGACCTCATGTTCCGCGCGCGCGGCGATCAGGCGGAAATCAACGCCTGTTGGGCAGAGGATAAGGAAGCTTTCAGCCCCTGCTCCGTGCCGACGCTCGATGCGTTGCGCGCATTGGTCGCGCAATGCCGCATCGATGTGCCGTCCGAACTGCCGCGCGCTTTGGCCTGTCTGGTCGGCTATTTTTCCTACGAGACGATTGGCCTTATCGAGCGCCTCCCGCGCCCTGCCGACAATGACCTCGGCGTGCCGGACATGTTGTTCGTGCGCCCGACTGTCATTCTGATTTTTGACCGGCTGGCGGATGAACTGTTCATCATCGCGCCGGTCTGGCCGCGTGAAGGCGCTGATGAAGATGCGCTCATCGCGGCGGCATCGGAACGTATAGACATTGCCGCCGCGCGGCTTGCCGGAGCCTTACCCGCCGCCGCACGGTTGGACGGGGAGTTGGTGCCGGACGAGATGGCGCTTGTCCCCAAGCTTGCGCCGGGCCGCTATGGCGAAATGGTCGCCGCCGCCAAGGATTATATTGTTGCAGGCGATATTTTCCAGGTGGTGCTGGCCCAGCGTTTCACCTGCCCCTTCCCGCTCCCGCCGCTCAATCTCTACCGCAGCTTGCGCCGCGTAAACCCCTCGCCTTTCCTTTATTATCTCGACCTGCCCGGCTTTGCGCTGATCGGCTCCAGCCCCGAAATATTGGTGCGTGCGCGCGAAGGCGAGGTCACAATCCGCCCGATTGCCGGCACCCGTCCACGCGGCAAAACGGCGGAGGAAGATGCGGCCAATCAGGTCAGCCTGCTCGCCGACCCCAAAGAACGCGCCGAACATTTGATGTTACTCGACCTTGGCCGCAACGATGTGGGCCGCGTCGCAAGCGCGGGAAGCGTGACCGTCACCGACAGTTTCATGGTCGAACGCTATAGCCATGTCATGCATATCGTCTCTAATGTGACCGGCAAGCTTTCGCCCGAAAAGGAAGCGATTGACGCGCTGTTCGCGGGTTTCCCGGCAGGCACCGTATCGGGCGCGCCCAAGGTCCGCGCGTGTGAAATCATCGCCGAACTGGAGCAGGAAACGCGCGGCGCTTATGCGGGCGGCGTCGGCTATTTTTCGCCTGACGGCAATATGGATAGCTGCATCGTGCTGCGCACGGCGGTCGTCAAGGACGGCATGATGCACGTCCAATCCGGCGCAGGCATCGTCGCCGACAGCGACCCCGCCTATGAACAGCGCGAATGTGAAGCCAAAGCAGGTGCCTTGCTCGCCGCCGCGCGCGAAGCGGTCAAACAAGCGCAGACAAGCGGCTACGGGCAGTGAGGAGGACAATCATGCGGTCATTCTTTTCAGTAGCAGCCTTCTCTGTGGCAGCTTTGCTGGCGCTCGGCGCAAGTCCCGCATTCGCCAAGGATTGGCCGGTGAGCGAACATGATGCTGTCTATCGCGATTTCAGCTTTGGCAGCGGTGAAACCCTGCCCGAACTTAAAATCCATTATACGACATTGGGGACACCGCACCGCAATGCCAAGGGCGAGATCGACAATGCGATCATGGTGCTGCACGGCACGGGTGGCAGCGGAAAGCAATTTCTCCAGCCCCAATTTGCCGATGAACTTTATGGCCCCGGCCAGCCTTTCGACATAAGCCGCTGGTTTATCATCCTGCCCGACAATATCGGTCATGGCGCATCGTCCAAACCGAGCGATGGCTTGCGGATGAAATTCCCGGCTTATGATTATGATGATATGGTGCGCGCGCAGCATAGGCTGGTGACCGAAACTCTTGGTATAAAACAGTTACGGCTCATTCTTGGCACGTCGATGGGCTGTATGCACGGCTTTGTCTGGGGCGAAACTTATCCGGCCAATGTGGCCAAGCTTGCGCCCTTTGCCTGTAATCCGGTCGAAATTGCGGGGCAGAACCGGATGTGGCGCAAAATGTCGGTCGACGCGCTCAAGGCAGATCCGGCGTGGAATGGCGGCAATTATAGCGCGCAGCCCGTGGCGGGGATGCGGACCGCCGCGGTATTGAACGCGATTGCGGGGGCAAACCCCCTCGCCTTGCAAGCGCAATATCCGACACGCGCGGCGGCCGAAGAGGCGCTCGCCAAAAGCCTGCCCGCGCGCATGGCGGGCGATGCCAATGACAAGATTTACCAGCTTGAATCGTCGCGTAATTATAATCCCGAGCCAAAGCTCGACAGCGTCACCATGCCGGTCTTGTGGATTAATTCCGCCGATGATTTCATCAACCCGCCGGGCAATGATTTTGGCCCCAGACTGGTGAAGCGGATGCCTCGCGCGCGTTTCATCCTCATTGCGGCAACGCCCGAAACCAAGGGGCATGGCACCCACACCTGGGCGAAATTCTGGAAGGCGGATTTGCAGAAATTTATGGATGAAAAGGCCCCGTCCGGAGGCAATACGCCATGATATTGGTGATCGACAATTATGATAGCTTCACATGGAATCTTGTCCATTATCTCATAGAGTTAGGCGCAGAAGTTAAAGTTGTCCGCAATGATGCCATGACCGCGAGCGAGGCGCTGGCATCGGGGGCGAGCGCGTTTCTGCTCTCGCCCGGCCCTTGCACGCCTAATGAGGCGGGCATCAGCCTTGATCTGGTCGCGGCCTGTGCCGATGCGCGTCTGCCCTTGCTTGGTGTGTGCCTCGGCCATCAATCCATCGGCCAGCATTTTGGCGGCAAAGTGGTGCGCGGCGGGTTGATGCACGGCAAAACCTCGCCGGTCAGCCATGATGGCAGCGGCCTGTTCAAGGGCCTGCCCTCGCCCTTCACCGCGACGCGCTACCATTCACTGATCGTCGAAGATATTCCCGAAAGCCTGATCGTCAACGCGACCGCCGATGATGGATCGGTCATGGGTTTCCGCCATAAGGAGCTTCCGATCCACAGTGTCCAATTCCATCCCGAAAGCATCGCTACCGAATATGGCCATGAGATGCTTGCCAATTTCCTTGAAATCGCCGGAATTCCGGTGCGCGCGCGGGTGACGTCATGACGCGCCTTCCCGATACCGCTGCGCCGCTCTCCGCCGATGAAGCCTTGGCCGCCTTCGCCAATTTGCTCGATGGCAATGTGCGCGATGATGAAGATGTTGCGCGCTTCCTCATCGGCCTTACCGAACGGGGCGAAACCGCCGAAGAAATCGCCGCCGCCGCCCAATCGATGCGCGATCGCGTCATTCCGGTGAACGCGCCCGCCAACGCGATCGACGTGTGCGGTACCGGCGGCGACGGGCATCATACGCTCAATGTTTCGACCGCCGTTTCGCTGGTGGTTGCGGCTTGCGATGTGCCGGTCGCCAAACATGGCAACCGCGCGGCATCGTCGAAAGCGGGAGCAGCGGACACGCTCGAAGCCCTCGGCCTCGACCTTACCAAAGCCGCTGCCAATGCCGAAGCGACCTTAAGCGATATCGGCATCTGCTTCCTTTTTGCGGCAAACCATCATCCGGCGATGAAATGGCTGCAACCGATCCGCCAGAAAATCGGGCGGCGCACCATTTTTAATCTGATGGGACCGCTCGCCAACCCCGCGCAAGTGACGCGCCAGCTTCTCGGCATTGCGCGCCCCGCCTATATTCCGATCTATGCCGATGCGCTTTACAAGCTTGGCACCGACAAAAGCTTTGTCGTGTCGGGCGATGAAGGCTTGGATGAATTATCGCTGGCGGGCGGCAATGAAGTTGCGGTCATCACCCGCGATGGCGTGCGGATGCAGCGCGCGAGCGCCGCAGAAGCGGGGCTTCAAACCTATCCGGTCGAGGCCATTCGCGGCGGGAGTCCTGGGGAAAATGCCGCTGCGTTAAAACGCCTGCTCGAAGGCGAGCGCGGGGCCTATCGCGATGCGGTACTGTTCAACGCTGCCGCCGCGCTGATGATTGCCGACGAGGTCGAGAGTTTCGAGGACGGTGTCGAAGAAGCCGCCGAAGCCATCGACAAGGGGCTGGCCAACGCCCTTTTGAATTGCTGGATTGCGAGTAGCCAATGACCAACAAGCTTGACGAAATTTGCGCGACCAAGCGCGACGAAGTAGCGGGGCGCAAGGCCGCTGTCACGCTCGCAGAGCTGGCCGACCGGGCGGCTGCGCAAACCCCGCCGCGCGGATTTGAAGCGGCACTGCGCCGCACCATTGACGATGGCCGCTTTGCGCTGATTGCCGAAATCAAGAAAGCTTCGCCGTCCAAGGGCCTCATCCGTGCGGATTTTGACCCGCCCGCCCACGCCGTCGCTTATGAAAAGGTCGGCGCAACCTGTTTGTCGGTGCTGACCGACGCGCCTTTTTTCCAAGGATCGGAAGACTATCTCGTCGCCGCGCGCGCCGCATGTGCGCTGCCGGTGCTGCGCAAGGACTTCATGGTTGATCCCTGGCAAGTGCTGGAAGCGCGCGCCATCGGGGCGGATGCAATCCTCATCATTGTTGCGGCGCTTGAAGATGGTCTTATGCGCGAAATTGAAGACACAGCGCGCAATCTTGGCATGAGCATATTGGTCGAAGTCCATGACGAAGCCGAACTGGACCGCGCCTTGACCCACCTGCAATCGCAATTAATCGGCGTCAATAACCGCAATCTCAAGACATTCGAAACCGACCTTGCGACCACCGAAAGGCTGGCCGCGCTGGTGCCGGAGACGCATATATTGGTCGGTGAAAGCGGGATTAATACCCATGCGGACTGTGTGCGTCTCGCCCAGCATGGCGTCAAAAGCTTCCTTGTCGGGGAAAGCCTGATGCGTCAACAGGATGTCGAATCCGCCACCCGCGCTTTGCTCGGCGGCTAAGTCCGCCACGCACCATAGGTGTAAAGCCACAGAGATAAGCCGCGCCTCTCCTGCGCGCTTATCGCCAACCCGCCACGTTACATCGTGCTACGCTCGCCTTGTTCATCTGGGAGCAAGGAAACGGGCGCTTTTGTGCGTGAGGCGGGGGGCAAATGTCAGGAGAGACACATGAAATATTCCTTGAAATGGGCGATTCCGATGGCACTGGCGAGCGCCGGACTGGCCGGAACAGCGATTGCCCAAGATGCGCCGCCTCCGCCCCCTCCGGCTGAGGTAGAAGCGCCGCCGCCCGATGCCCCCATGCCGCCCGCGCCGCCTCCGCCGGAAGAGCCGATGCCGCCTGCGGAACCGGCACCGCCTCCGGCAGCCGACCCTACTGCTCCGCCGCCACCTCCGGAAGCAGCACCGCAAGCACCTCCGGTCCAAACGATGGCCCCGCCTGCGGCCTTGCCCGCCCCGCCGCCGCCTCCGGCCGAATATCCGGTGTGCAGCAAGACGGTGACCGATAATTGCATCAATCCGTCGGAGCGTCCGCGCACCAAAAAAGCGACCAAAAAACCGCGCCGTTAATAATAACCATAACTTCCTTGGTTAACCTCATGCCCGGCTGGCCCCTCCAAACAGCCGGGCATCTTTTTGCGGGATATGCTTGCGGTTTATCCGTATGTTCCCTAACTGTTCACCGGTGACTCACCCGATTAGCAGCGAACCCGAACCGGCCTATCTTGCCGGACTGAACCCGCCCCAGCGCGACGCCGTATTGACGACCGAAGGGCCGGTGCTGGTGTTGGCCGGTGCAGGCACGGGCAAGACCGCAGCCCTCACCGCGCGGCTTGCGCATCTGATTGCCACCCGCCGCGCATGGCCGAGTGAAATATTGGCGGTGACCTTCACCAACAAAGCCGCGCGCGAGATGCGCGAACGGGTCGGGCGGATCATCGGCGATGCGGTTGAAGGGATGCCTTGGCTCGGCACTTTCCATTCTATCGCTGCCAAAATGCTGCGCCGCCATGCCGAACTGGTGGGGTTGCAGAGCAATTACACCATCCTTGATACCGACGACCAGCTCCGCTTGTTGAAACAGCTTATCAATGCTGCGGAACTCGATGAAAAACGCTGGCCCGCGCGCCAGCTTGCCGGATTGATAGACGGGTGGAAAAATCGCGGACTATTGCCGGGCGACCTTAATGCAGGCGATGCCGAAAGCTATGGCAATGGCATGGGCCAGAAGCTTTATCAGGCCTATCAGGACCGGCTGAAGGCGCTCAATGCCTGTGATTTTGGCGATCTTTTGCTGCACACGCTGACCATCCTCAAGACGCATCGAGATGTGCTGGAAAGCTATCAGCAGCGGTTCAAATATATCATGGTGGATGAATATCAGGACACCAATTCCAGCCAATATTTATGGCTGCGCCTGCTCGCCCAACAGCGCAAGAATATCTGCTGCGTCGGCGATGATGACCAGTCGATCTACTCTTGGCGCGGCGCGGAGGTCGCCAATATCCTGCGCTTCGAGCGCGATTTTCCGGGAGCTAAAGTTATCCGGCTGGAACAGAATTACCGCTCGACCCCGCATATATTGGGCGCGGCGAGCGGCGTCATCCACCATAATAGCGACCGGCTCGGCAAGACTTTATGGACCGAGGTGGACAGCGGTGACAAGGTCAAGGTCATCGGCGTGTGGGATGGCCCCGAAGAAGCGCGGCGCGTGGGTGAAACCATCGACACACTGCAACGGCAGGGCGCAAGCCTTGACGATATTGCCATCCTCGTGCGCGCGCAGTTCCAGACGCGCGAGTTTGAGGACCGCTTCATCGCTACCGGTCTGTCCTATCGCATTGTCGGGGGTTTCCGCTTCTATGAACGCGCGGAAATCCGCGATGCGCTCGCTTATTTGCGGGTCATCCACCAGCCCGCCGATGATCTGGCCTTGGAGCGTATCATCAATGTGCCCAAGCGCGGATTGGGCGACAAAGCGGTGGCGCGGGTGCAAAGCTTTGCCCGCGCGCAACACATCCCGTTATTACAGGCCGCAGCCGACATTCTCGGCACCGATGAGCTAACCCCGCAAGCGCGGCGCTCCTTGGGCGATTTTGTTGCCAATGTCCGGCGCTGGCGCGACATGACCAACAGCCTCCCCCATGCCGAACTGGCGCGGCTGGTGCTGGACGAATCCGGTTATACCGCAGCCTTACAGGCCGAACGCAGCACCGAAGCCGCCGGACGGTTGGAAAACCTCACCGAACTAGTGCGCGCGATGGAGGACTATGAAAACCTCGATGCGTTCCTCGAACATGTCAGCCTTGTCATGGAGAATGATGCGCAGTCGGACGAACCCAAAGTCACAATCATGACCATCCACGCCGCCAAGGGCCTGGAATTCGGCCATGTGTTTCTGGCAGGCTGGGAAGATGGCGTATTCCCCTCGCAACGCGCGCTCGACGAAGGCGGGGCGCCGAGCCTCGAAGAAGAACGCCGCTTGGCCTATGTCGCAATCACCCGCGCGCGGCATAGCTGCACCATCTTCCACGCGGCTAACCGGCGCATTTACGGGCAATGGACCAGCTCGATCCCGTCGCGCTTTATCGGTGAATTGCCGGACGACCATGTCCTCCACGAAACCAGCATGGCGGGCGGGGAATCGCTGTGGCGCGCCAACTGGACGAGCAATGCCGACCCTTTCGCCCATGTCTCGCGCGGGACTGGGCGCGGCCCCGGCTGGCAGCGCGGGCAGCAACGCTCGACCAGCGGCAATTATGACCCTGCGCCCACGCGCGTTATCGAAAGCCGCGCCAGCGCCGTATCGCTCGGCAATAAGGGGCGCGACGATGTCAGCGTCGGCCAGCGCATTTTCCACGAAAAATTCGGCTATGGCGTGATCGAGGAAATTGAAGGCAACAAGCTGGAAATTACATTCGAACAAGCGGGCCGCAAACGGGTTCTCGACTCCTTCGTGCGGCTGGCATAACAATTGCTGCATGACGCCGCAGCAAGCAGAACAGCATATTCGCGAAGGTTTGGAGGCACTCCGGCGCGGGGAAAGTGCGACCGCCCGTACGCGCTTCACCGATGCGATAGAAGGCAAAAGCGGTGTCCCCGAACCCTGGTTCCTGCTTGCCCAAGCGTGCCGTCATCAAGGCGACCGCCTTGCCGAAATGGAGGCGCTGGAACAGGTATTGGCGGCAGATCAGGCCAATATCGCCGCCCTTTTGATGATGGGCGATGCCCAGGCCAGCACGGGCGATGACCGCGCGGCCACCTCATATTTCAAACGGGCGCTCGGCTATGCAGGCGCGAGCGGCACGGTTCCGCCCGCATTGCATCCGATGCTCAACGCTGCCGAACAATGGCTGCAAGCCTCGCAAAGCCGGTTTGCAGACCATCTTGCCACGCATCTCGCCGCCAAGGGCCTGACAGGCACACAGCCGCCCCGCATTGCCGAAGCCTTGTCGCTGCTGCTTGGCGAAAAGCAGCGTTATGTTCAGGAACCGACGGTCTTTTACCTGCCCGGCCTGCCCCAACGCCAATTTTACGAACGCGACGAATTTGCGTGGATTGCCGACATGGAAGCCTTGGTTCCTGTCATGCAGGAGGAATTGCGCGATGTGCGCGCATCGGGGCATGATTTCGACCCTTATATTGTAACGCAGGAAGGCCGCCCGCGTTCGGTCAATCCGCTCGCCGATGACAATAAATGGGGCGCTTGGTATTTCTGGGAAAATGGCAAACGGATTGCGGCCCACGGCGCGCAATGCCCGAAAACGATGGCGGCGCTCGACCTTGCGCCCATTCCGGTCATCCGCAACCGCTCGCCAATGGCGCTCTATTCGGTGCTGGAGCCGGACACCCATATCATCCCGCATCATGGCGCGCTTAACACTAGGCTGATCTGCCACATACCGCTGGTTGTGCCGGAAAATTGTGCGCTGCGTTGCGGCAATGAAACCCGTAGCTGGCGCGAAGGCGAGGCGTTGATCTTCGATGATTCCATCGAGCATGAAGCATGGAACCGCAGCAATGAAACCCGGATCATCTTGCTGTTCGACATATGGCGGCCCGAAATATCCGAAGCCGAAAAACAGGCGCTGGTCGCGATTTTCGAAGCCGTCGATGATTATGGGCTGGCCAGTATCAACGACTGACAAACGGCTTTGGGGCGCGCAAAGAAAAGCTGTCTTGGACACAGGCGCTTTACGCGCTTAAAGGGGCGGCGTGATAACGACCGACTCTTCTTCCGCAAAGCCCGTCCATCCCCTTTCCATCGGCGATTATCGCCTGTTTCTGGTTGCGCGCTTTTCGGCGGTTTTCGCGACGATGGCGATGATTGTTATCATCGGGTGGCAAGTTTATGATGTCGCGCGCTCCGACTATGGGATGACGCCCAAAGAAGCCTCGTTCCAGCTTGGCTTGATTGGTGCAGCACAGTTTATCCCTTTATTCCTGCTCGCTCCCGTCGCGGGCTGGGTCGCCGACCGGTTCGAACGCCGCACGGTCGCGCGTTTTGCCAATAGTATCGATATGCTGATTGCGCTTGCCTTGGGGTGGATGACCTATAGCGGCACGCTTACCCTGCCCGCCTTGTTTGCCGTCGCGGTCGCGCATGGCGTGGCGCGCAGTTTTGTGGGGCCGTCGATGTCGGCGCTCGCTCCCAATCTGGTGCCGCCCGCCTCCTTGCCGCAAGCGATTGCGCTCAGCAGCATCGCTTGGCAGTCGGCCTCGGTCATCGGCCCTGCCGTTGCGGGCTTCCTCTATGCCGCGCACCCCGCATCCCCTTACTGGATGAGCGCAGGGCTGCTTGGCCTCGGCAGTCTGGCGCTGTCCTTTATCAAGCCGGTGCGCGCGCCGTCCATCAAGGGCACCGCTCACCCGTTGCAGCAGATGGTCGACGGGCTGCGCTATGTGCGCCGTCGCCGCTTCCTTTTGGGCGCGATCACGCTCGATCTGTTTGCGGTGCTGCTTGCGGGAGCGACCGCGATGCTGCCTGTCTATGCGCGCGATATTTTGCACGTCGGGCCGGAAGGTTTGGGGCAGATGCGCGCGGCGCCTGCCATTGGTGCGGCTTTGGTGGCGCTATTCTTCGTCTGGCGTCCGCTCAAAACCGAAGTCGGCCTCAAAATGCTCCTCGCGGTCGGTGCGTTCGGCGCGATTACCGCAGCATTCGGCTTTTCCAAAAGCCTGCCGCTCTCGCTCGCCCTGCTTGTCGCAATGGGCGCGGCCGATATGTTTTCGGTCTATGTCCGCTCCAGCCTCATCCAGCTTCACACCCCCGATGAAATGCGCGGGCGCGTCAGTTCGGTCGGGCAAATCGCCATTTCCGCCTCCAATGAATTGGGCGAAACCCGCGCCGGATTTATGGCCGCTTTACTGGGGCCTGTCGGTGCCGTCGTATGGGGCGGCGCGGCAGCGGTTGTCGTGACGGGCCTATGGGCCTATATTTTCCCTGAGTTGCGTCAGGCCAAGAATTTCGATCCACCAAAGGAGATCAACTGATGAAATTTGCCAATGTTCTGGAAACCATCGGTAACACCCCGCATATCCGCATGAACCGCCTGTTCGGGGATGCCGAAGTGTGGATCAAGTCCGAACGCGCCAATCCCGGTGGGTCAATCAAGGACCGTATCGGCCTTGCCATGATCGAAGCGGCGGAAAAAAGCGGTGCCTTGAAACCCGGCGGCACGATTGTCGAGCCGACCAGCGGCAATACCGGTGTCGGCCTTGCAATGGCTGCGGCGGTCAAGGGCTATAAGCTTATTCTCGTCATGCCCGAATCCATGTCGATCGAACGCCGCCGCCTGATGCTCGCCTATGGCGCAAGCTTTGACCTGACGCCCAAGGAGAAGGGCATGAAGGGCGCGATTGAACGCGCGATTGAAATTGTCGAACAGACCCCCGGCGCATGGATGCCGCAGCAATTTGAAAATCCGGCCAATATCGACGTGCATGAACGCACCACCGCGCAGGAAATCCTGAACGATTTCGCCGATACGCCGCTCGATGCGATCGTCACCGGCGTTGGCACTGGCGGCCATATTAGCGGCGTTGCGCGCGTTCTCAAAAAAGCTTGGCCGAACCTTCAGGTATTTGCGGTCGAGCCGGTGCTGTCGCCGGTTATTTCGGGCGGACAGCCGGGGCCGCACCCGATCCAGGGCATTGGCGCGGGCTTCATTCCGGCCAATCTTGAAACCCAATTGCTCGACGGCTCAATTCAGGTCGAAGCCGAATCCGCCAAGGATATGGCGCGCCGTTCGGCCAGCGAAGAAGGCCTGCTTGTCGGCATATCGTCGGGGGCAACGCTTGCGGCCATCGCGCAAAAGCTCAAGGAATTGCCCGCAGGCAGCCGCGTGCTCGGTTTCAACTATGATACCGGCGAACGCTATCTGAGTGTTCCTGACTTCCTTCCGGAAGCGGGATAAGCTAAAGACGCGGGCTGGATGGATTTTTCATTGCCCGACACCGGCGCGCCGACGCCGCTATCTCAACCCCTGTCCGGTATAAAGCCGGACGGGTTGCGGCGCTCTGCCTTCTCGCCTCCGCGCCCGGACGGATGGACGCGCTTCAAGCGCGACCATATCATTGTGTTGATGGCGGCCTTGCTCGCGCTTGCGGTGATTATCATCGGTGCGGTGTCGATGCGCGGCGGCTTTGACGGGGCTGCGACCAGCAGCACGTCCGGCGTCGGCGCGCGGCAAGCGGATGAATTTGGCGCCCTCCCCGCCGAAGCCTTACCCGAAGTGCAGCCCAACGAAATATTGGTGGTCGCGCCCAATGATGCCAAGGCGATTAACGCTCGTGTGACTTTTTCGACCGCGCCCAATCCCGCCGCGCGGCCGTTTATTTTCGCCGGAGGCATAGAAGATCGCGCGCGTGCCTCGGACTGCCTTGCAGCAGCGGTTCTCTACGAAGCGGGTGATGATGCGGTCGGGCAGCAGGCGGTGGCGCAGGTTGTCCTCAACCGCGCGCGCCACCCTGCTTATCCCAGCACCGTGTGCGGCGTGGTGTTCCAAGGGTCGGAGCGGCGCACCGGTTGCCAGTTCACCTTCACCTGCGATGGCGCATTGAACCGCCAATATTCGGCGGCCGCATGGGACCGCGCGCGCGGGGTCGCGGGGATGGCGCTGGCCGGTTATGTCTATGCGCCGGTGGGGCTTGCGACCCATTATCATACCGATTGGGTGGTCCCTTATTGGAGCGACAGCCTTGAGAAAATCACGGCGGTCGGCACGCATCTTTTCTTCCGCTGGCCGGGCGGATGGGGCAAGCCCGCCGCGTTTCGCCAGCGTAGCAATGGTGTCGAACCCGGCATCGGCAAAATGGCCAAGCTCTCCCCTGCCCATGCGCTTGCGCTTGGCGGCGCGGGGGTTGAACTGGCGGACGCAGGTGATGCGGCGTCAGCTCTTGATGCCGAGGTGGCGGCAGTCACCATTCCGGCGACCGCGACTTTGCGCACCGATGCGGGCGGGCGCGTCACCGGCACAATCACGCCCAGCACCACCGCAACGACCGGCGAAGCGATTGTCATCACGCTCAATAAAGCGAGCGATCCCGATAGCTTCGAAGCCTTGGCGCGCAGCAAATGCGGGGACAAAAGCTATTGCAAAGTGTTGGGCTGGACCAATGCGGCCAAGGTCGCGACCTCGGGTGATGTCAGCGAGGACCAGCGCGCGGCGATGTCGTTCAGCTTCCTGCGCAATAATAATGCGGGCTTTGAAAAGGCGCTGTGGAATTGCAAGGAATTCCCGCGCCCCAACAAGAAACAATGTATGCGCGGCGTCTGACCGCTTAAGGGTCGTGCGCCCTTATTGCGTCAAGCGGTCGGCTTCGGCGGCGCTCGCGCTATCATCGCCACCTTCCTTATCATCGCGTTTATAGCAAAAGCGGTTGCGGTCTGTTTCCCAATAATTGGCGCGGCCCTTGCGGCGGCCACGCGCTTCGGCGATGCGGCGGCGGAAGCCTTTGAACAGGCCACGCTGCGACATGGGTTCAAAAAAGCCGTCGGCGCTTTTGGGGTCGAGCAATTCATTGTCGGCGATGAATTTGTCGAGGCCGTCCGGTTCTTCAATTTCCAACGTGCGCAGCGAACGGCCTTCGGGTTTCTGGAAGGCGTGGATGGTCGCGAGCAGGCTACCGGTTTCGGCAAATTTATCCGCGATTTCAGAAGGGTCGACGTCGAGATGTTCGGCCATCAACTGCGTTCTTAACGCGCCGATTTCCAATATATTATCATCGCCTTCCTGTGCTTCCAGCATCACATCACATTCACTGTCCAGCCCCAGCGAGCGATTGTTCAGGTTGGACGAACCGATGTGCAGCATCCGGTCATCGACAATCATCAGCTTGGCATGGACATAAATGGCGTTGCCACCCTTCGTCACCGGATAGAAAATGCGGAAGCGGTTTTGCGTGTCGATATTGCCTATCGCCTGACAGAGCCGCACCCGCGCGCCATCCATCGCGGTCTGTTCAATCCAGCCATCGGCCTGTTCGGGCATGATGATGACGATTTCGGGCGGGTTCTCCTCTTGCATCCGGCGCGCAATCGCGGCTGCGATTTCGGGCGCGGTAAAATATTGATTTTCGATATAGATGAATTTTTTGGCAGCGGCGATCATATCGACATAAAGCTGTTCTATTTCGCGGATTTCAGGCAGATTTTCATATTCCGCCCGCGTGCGCGCAATCGCAAGCTGCACATCGGTAAAGTCCGGCTCCACCCCCTCCGGCCATAATTCGTCGGCATCATCTTCATCGACCGCATCGAGCGGATGTTTGGTCGCCAGTTCCCACCGCTCGCGCCCCAATTCGGCCAGCGCGGTCGCGACATCGCCGTCGATCAGCGTCGTGATATCATGCCAGGGCGTATAAAGTTTGCCATTGGGCAAGGTCCGGCGCGGGTCATCGTCCAGATGTTCGGACGTATCCCAGCGAGCGCCGGTCATGTCGATCCCGCCGCAAATCGCGATACTATCGTCAATCACCACGATTTTCTGGTGGTGGCTGCATCCTTTGGGATGCGCGCTGTCAAATTTGAAGGTGATGCGCTTGGTCCGCCACCAGCGATAGAGCATGAGCAAATGGCTGCCCCGGAACAGCGATTTGAGCGCGCCGAAATCCCATTTTAAAATGTCGATGCGCAGGTCCGGCCGCGATTTGGCAAGGTCGAGGATGAAATTGCCGAGCGATTCTTCACCCGCGCCATCCTCGCTGCGCTCCAGATAGATGCGCGTGTCGAAATCCCAGCCAATCAGCAAAATGCGCGCCTTGGCCTTGAGCATCACCTCATGGACAATATGATAATAGTCCGCCGCATCGACAATCACCTTGACCCTGCCGGCATGTTCGATGCGCCAGCAATTACGTCCCGGTTTTGCGATCCCCGCGCTCCCCTCACCCATGTCGGCTTTTGTCCCTTTCTTTTTCGTCCCTTGGCTAACGCAGGGACGCGCAGTTTGTTGCGCGGGGTAGAAATACAAAAGGGGTGGCAACAAAAAAGAGGCGGCCCCGAAAGGCCGCCTCCTGCTGTTTTCTATGTGCAGTGCCGATCAGGCGCGCGCGAACATGTCCGGGCTTAAGGCCATCACGCTGTCCGAACCGCTTTCGATCTTGCGGCGAAGCGCGCCCGCGTCGGGCATGATACGCTCGCCATAATAGCGCGCGGTCACAAGCTTGGATTCAAGGAAATCCTTGTCGCCTTCGCCCGCTGCCAGCAAGGCATTGGCCGCCTTGGCCATACGCAGCCACATCAAGCCGACCACGACAATGCCCATAATGTGCATATAGCTGTGCGCGCCCGCACCGACATTATTGGGGTTGGCCATCCCATTTTGCATGAACCACATGGTCGCGGCCTTCAATTCGCCATTGGCCTTTTCCAGACGACCGGCAAAATCGGCCAGTGCTTCATCATTCTTCGCTTCGGCGACTTCATCATCGACCACCTTGAAGAAAAGCTGGATTGCGCGGCCCCCATTTTGGGCAAGCTTGCGACCGACAAGGTCCATCGCCTGAATACCGTTAGTGCCTTCATAGATCATCGCAATACGCGCATCGCGCACATATTGGGACATCCCCCATTCTTCGATATAGCCATGTCCGCCATAGACTTGCTGCGCATTGGTCGCGATGTCATAGCCCTTGTCGGTGCCATAGCCTTTGATAACCGGCGTCAAGAGCGAGATGAGATCGTCAGCGTGCTGGCGCTCTTCTTCGGTCTGCGCAAGGTGGGCCAGGTCCACCTGAAGCGCACCCCACAGGCACAAAGCGCGCAAGCCTTCGGTTAACGCCTTGCCGTCCATCAACATGCGGCGCACATCGGGGTGGACGAACAAAGTGTCGGCCTTTTCGTCCAGATCTTGCGGACCGGTGAGCGCGCGGCCCTGACGGCGGTCCTGCGCATATTGGACGGCATTCTGGTAAGAAATTTCACCCTGTGCCAAGCCTTGGATACCAACGCCGAGGCGCGCCGCGTTCATCATGATGAACATCGCGGCCAAGCCCTTATTTTCCTCGCCGACCATCCAGCCGGTCGCTCCGTCATAATTCATGACGCAAGTCGAGTTGGCATGGATGCCCATCTTATGTTCGATAGAGCCGCACGACACGGCATTGCGCTCGCCCGGCGTGCCATCTTCATTGAGGATGAATTTGGGAACGATGAACAGCGAAATGCCCTTCACATTGTCCGGCGCATCCGGCGTTTTCGCTAGAACCAGATGGATGATATTGCTGGTCAGGTCATGTTCGCCCGACGAAATGAAGATTTTCGTCCCCGAAACCTTGTAGCTGCCATCGCCATTGGGCACCGCGCGCGTGCGGATAAGGCCAAGGTCCGTCCCGCAATGCGGTTCGGTGAGGTTCATCGTGCCGCCCCATTCGCCGCTAATCATCTTGGGAACATAGGTTTCCTTCTGTTCCTGGCTGCCCTTGGCAAGAATGGCTTCGACCGCGCCGTTGGTGAGGCCGGGATACATGGCAAAGGCCATATTGGCCGCCGACATATATTCGGCAAAGGCGGACCCCAAAATATGCGGCAATGCCTGACCGCCAAATTCTTCCGGAGCCGACAAGGTGCCCCACGCGCCTTCCTTATATTTGGCGAACGCTTCCTTAAAGCCTTTGGGGGTGGTCACGCTGCCATCGTCATGGCGGGTGCAGCCTTCCTGATCGCCCGAATAGTTGAGCGGGAAGGTCACCTGCTCGACAAATTTTGCGCCTTCGGAAAGGATCGCATCGACCATGTCGGGGGTCGCATTTTCAAAACCGGGCAGATTGCCGTAATTTTCAAGGCCGACCACATGGTCCAGCACGAATTTCGTGTCTTTTACCGGCGCGTTATAAACGGGCATGAATTAACTCCTATCGCGTAAGATCGTTAGCAAGGGGTAAGGGGGCACGCCTCAGCCGAAATCCTGTGTGCGTTGGCCAAGGGTGAGATCACGGATGGAACGGACAAATTGTTCCAGTTCATCAATCGCGCTGTCGATATCGTCTTTCTGGCGCGTCAACAGGTCGATGCGCGCCTGACAGCGTTCGATGGTGACGCGGCGCTGTTCCTCGCGGCCGTCGCCCACGTCATAAAGGTCGATCATCTCGCGAATTTCGGAAAGGCTGAACCCCACCCGCTTGCCGCGCAAAATCCACGCAAGACGCGCGCGGTCGCGTTTGGAATAAATGCGCGCGAGGCCTTTTCGGGCGGGCGCAATCAATCCTTCGTCCTCGTAAAAACGCAGCGCGCGGGCGGTAACCCCGAACTCGTTGGACAAATCGGTGATGCTGTAACTCTCCCGATCCAAAGCATCGGGCGTGTCGATATGCGAGCGGCCAAGATCTTCAGTCATGCGACTCTGTATAATTGACGTTCACGTTAACGTCAAGGGAAAGCGCGCGCCTACGCAAATATTTTACGCTGCGTCACGCAATAAAAATGCGTGAAGCCGTGTCTGGATACAGGATTTAATGCAAAATCAGTCGGCGCGCACTAGCGCTCCACCGGGCAAGATGCGGCGGTAAAAGCAGCTTTTCGCGCCTGTGTGGCAAGTCGGCCCCTGCGGTTCAGCGATGAGCCAGATCGCATCCTGATCGCAGTCGATCCGCATATCGACCAAGCGCAAAATATGGCCGGAGGTTTCGCCCTTTTTCCACAATTTACCGCGGCTGCGCGACCAGAAATGGACTTCGCCAGTGTCGAGCGTCAAGCTGAGCGCCTGTTCATTCATATGCGCGACAACCAGCGGCACCCCGCTCCCCTTATCGGTCACAACCGCTGTAATCAGCCCGTTGGCATCATATTTTGGCGTTAGCCGTTCGGTTGTTTCGGGGTTAGGGTCTTGTGCATCGCTCATGGCCGCTCTGATGGCGCAACCAAGCGCAGGCTGCAACCGTCAGCCCCGCAAAAAAACGGGGCCGGATGCGCCCTCCTGTCGCATTACCGACATAAAGGGGGCGACAAACGGGGCTACGCTACCTATATGCGCGTCAGAATCATGACAAAGCGGGGCTGCGATGCCTTCCCACGGACATGGACCATGCTGACGACTCACCCATTTGACGACGACAAGCTGCGCGAAGAGTGCGGCATTTTTGGTATTACCGGCGCGGATACGGCCTCTGCGATGGTCGCGCTTGGCCTCCATGCGTTGCAGCATCGCGGGCAGGAAGCGGCTGGCATTACCAGTTTTGACGGCCATGATTTCCACAGCCATCGCGCGATGGGCCATGTGGCAGGCAATTTTGACCGCGACGATGTGATCAAGGCCCTGCCGGGTGAAATGGCCATCGGCCATGTGCGCTATTCGACCGCAGGCGGCGCGGGCTTGCGTAATGTGCAGCCACTGTTCGCTGAATTGTCGAGCGGCGGCTTTGCGATTGCGCATAACGGCAATATTTCCAATGCAGGCAAGTTGCGCCGCGAACTGGTGCGACGCGGCTCGATTTTCCAATCGACCAGCGACACCGAAACCATCATCCATCTGGTCGCGACCTCCAGCTATCGCACGCTCATCGACCGTTTCATCGACGCGCTGAAACAGGTGGAAGGCGCTTATTCGCTGATCTGCATGACCGCAGAAGGCATGATCGCGTGCCGCGACCCGCTCGGTATCCGCCCGCTCGTTATGGGTAAATTGGGCGATGCGGTGATATTCGCGTCGGAATCGGTGGCGCTTGATGTGGTCGGCGCGGAATTTATCCGGCAGGTCGATGCCGGCGAGATCGTCATTGTGCAAAATGGCGAGATGCGCTCGGTGCGTCCCTTCCCCGACCAGCGCGCGCGGCCTTGTATCTTCGAACATGTCTATTTTTCGCGCCCGGATTCCATCGTCGATGGCGCATCGGTCTATTCGGTGCGCAAAGCGATCGGCGCACAGCTTGCAATCGAAAGCCCGGTCGAAGCCGACCTCGTCATCCCTGTCCCTGACAGCGGCACACCAGCGGCCATCGGCTATGCGCAGGAATCGGGCATCCCGTTCGAACTCGGCATCATCCGCTCGCACTATGTCGGGCGCACCTTCATCCAGCCTTCGGACAAGGTCCGACATTTGGGCGTCAAGCTTAAACATAATGCCAACCGCGCGCTGATTACCGGCAAGCGGGTCATTCTGGTTGACGACAGCATTGTCCGCGGCACCACCAGCCTTAAAATCGTGCAGATGATGCGCGATGCGGGCGCTGCCGAAGTCCATATGCGCATCGCCTCCCCGCCGACGCGGCATAGCTGCTTTTATGGCGTCGATACGCCTGAACGCGAAAAACTGCTCGCCGCGAAAATGGACCTTAAGGAAATGACGGACTATATTCAGGCCGACAGCCTTGCTTTCCTCTCCATCGACGGGTTGCACAAAGCCTTGGGCGAAGATGTGCGCGACAATGTTGCGCCGCGCCATTGCGACGCCTGCTTTACCGGCGATTATCCGACCGCCCTTACCGACCATGACGAAGTTGCGGTCGAGGACCAGTTTTCCCTGCTCGCCGAGCGTATCGTCTGATTAGAAAAATTTAGTTTATGACCGACAAGCCTTTGGACGGGCAGCTTGCCCTTGTGACCGGCGCATCGCGCGGAATTGGCGCGGCCACCGCTGAAGCATTGGCAGCTCTCGGCGCGCATGTCGTGCTGACCGCGCGCACCGCCGAAGCGTTGGAAGAGGTGGAGGAGCGTATCCACCAAGCGGGCGGATCGGCGACAATTGCCCCGCTCGACCTTGCCGACGGGGATAGTGTGGCGCGGCTTGCGACCGCGCTTGCCGGGCGTTGGAAGGCGCTCGACATATTGGTGCTGAACGCCGCCATCCTTGGCACGTTGACGCCGGTGACGAGCATCGACACCAAGGAATTTAACCGCGTCCTCACCTTGAACCTGCTCGCACAGCAGGCGCTTATCACCGGTTTTGACCCGATGCTGCGCCGTTCCGATGCCGGCAAGGTGATTGCGATTACCTCCAGCGTCGGCCGCGCACCGCGCGCTTATTGGGGCGCTTATGGTGCATCGAAAGCGGCGCTCGAAACCTTGGTGACCGCTTATGGCGATGAAATGGCCAATATTTCGACCGTGCGCACTGCCATCGTCGACCCCGGCGCGACGCGCACGCAAATGCGCGCCAAAGCCTATCCCGGCGAAGATCCGGCCAGCCTCAAAGAGCCTGTGGTGGTCGCCGATGCCATCGCTGCGCTCGTCACGCGCGGCTTTGACAGCACCGAATATTTGGCGCTAGGCCGCTAAAATCCTTATTTAGCGGCGGGCGCAGGTGCGGGCGCGGCGGTAGAGGCGGCTTCCGCATCAACCAGCTTCTGCACCGCATTATAAAATTTTTCGCGCTCCGGCCCCAGATCATCATGATGGGTCGCTTTGGGCCAGTTGCCGTTCGAGGCAATCACCAGCTTGCGCTTGGGATCGATGAAAATCCCCTGCCCGAAAATGCCCTGCGCGGCAAAGCTGCCATCATCATTGGTCCACCATTGATAACCATAGCCGCGGCCCGGTGCGCCGGTCGGGGCCTGTTTTGTGGTGGCGGCGGCAAGCCAGTCGTCGGGCAGAACCTTCTTCCCGCCTGCAACACCGCCATTCAGGATAAACTGACCGAAACGCGCATAATCGCGCAGCGACGCCGAAATACAGCACCCGCTAATCTCGCTCCCCGTTTCGCCTAGCATCCAGATTGCATCCTGCTCCATGCCGAACGGCTTCCATATTTTTTCGCTCAAATAGTCGCTCACCGTCTTGCCGGTCGCGCTCGATACTAACACGCCGATGAGATTGGTCTCGCCGGTTTTATAATCCCATTTGGTGCCGGGAGGGGCTTCGCGCGGCAATTTGCGCATATAGGAAACGGTAATATCGACGCCCTTTTCAACCGGCTGTTTGGCGAACAAAGCCACGTCCGATTTGGGGTCGGCATAATCCTCGTTCCACTTAACCCCTGACGTCATGGTGAGCAATTGCTTGACCGAGACATCGTCATAAGCAGAGCCTTTAAGATCTGGAATATAAAGCGAAACCTTATCGTCGAGGCTCTTGATATAGCCATCCTTCACCGCCGCGCCGACCAGCGTCGAGGCAAAGGATTTGGCGACCGAAAAGCTGGTCCAGCGCCCTTCCTTGCTATAGCCCATCGCATAGCGTTCAAAACGGATTTTGCCGTCCTGCACGATAATCAGCCCCGCATTGCGTTGCTTGGCCATATATTGGTCAATGTCGAACGGGAAGGTCATCGGCTTGCCTTCGGGCAACGGATAGACCGGAGCGCCTGCTTTAATGGTGTGCGAACTGCTCAGCTTTTCAAGCTGGCGAAACGCTGCATCGCGCTGGTCCTGCGTCCAGAACAGGACATTTTTATCCTTGGGGAGATTGGACAGCAATTGCACCGTATCATTATTGCACCCCGCCAGCGCCAGAAATGCCGTCGCCGTTGCGAGCAAAATCCTGCCCTTAGCCATAAAACTCTCCCTTATTTCTTACGGTTTGACCAAAGTCACTTGCGCGACATGGATGCCGCCCCCGCGAAAACCGCCTTCGCAATACATCAGATAATAGCGCCAAAGACGAATGAATTTTTCATCAAAACCGGCAGGTAAGGCGCCCGCTTCCACCATTGCATCGAAACGCGCGCGCCAGCGTTGCAACGTTTCGGCATAATCACTTCCAAAGTTCACCTGATTAGCCCACTTCAACCCGTAACCCTCTGCGATAGCGCGGAAACGGCTTTCGGACAGCAGCATTCCGCCGGGGAAAATATAGGTCTGGATGAAATCGACCCCATCGGCATAAGCGGGAAAAAGCGCATCATCAATCGCGATATATTGGAGTGCTGCGCGGCCACCGGCCTTGAGGCGGGCGGCGATGCTTTCCAGATAAGCGGGCCAATATTGCTCACCCACGGCCTCGACCATCTCGACGCTCGCAATCGCGTCAAATTGTCCCTGCACGTCGCGATAATCGACGAGTTCGATGCGCGCGTCCTTATCCAGCCCGTCGCGTTGCAACCAGTCACGCGCCCAAGCCGCTTGTTCTTCGGACAGGGTCAGGCCGGTATAGCGCACATCATGGCGCACACGGGCACGGTGCGCGAGGCCGCCCCAACCACAGCCGATTTCGAGCAAGCTGTTGCCGGGGGCTAAGTCCAAGCGGTCGAGCAGATGGTCGATCTTGCGCAATTGCGCGACTTCCAACGGCTCGGATACACTATAAGGTTTGGCAAATAAGGCACTGGAATAAACCATATTTTGGTCCAGCCAGCCTTGGTAAAAATCATTGCCCAGATCATAATGGAAAGCGATGTTACGCCGTGCTTGTGCGCGCGAATTGGCGCGCAGCCGGTGGAGCAGGCGCTTGGCATATTTCCACACACCGCGTGACCGCGCGACATTGCCCAAGGTGCGGCCATTGCGCATGAACAGGTCGAAAATGATAACAGGATCGGGGCTGGACCATTCGCCCGCTTCCCACGCTTTATAAAAGCCGACCGAGCCGGAGCGCGCAAGCCGCACGAACGTCGCCCAACTATGGATTGTGATGCTGCCCGAAGGCCCTGCCCCACGACCGCCAACCACCCGCACGCTGCCATCGGGCAAATGCCCTTCGAGCGTGCCATGCTCCATGCCGGCGTCGATCCGGTCTATGAGCTTATGGAACAGCGCCGCGCCGCCGCGTTCCAACAATCGCGAAAAGCGCGCACGCGATGCCACTCCTTTGTCTGCGGCGACAAGATGTTGCCCCCTTGGAGTGGAATGGACATTCATAAGCGCCTTGATGCGCAAGACTTATTCTTCGCGCAACTGCTTTTCCACCTGCCAGGTCTGGCCCTTGCTGACGAGCTTTTGCAGGTCGGGCATTTTACCTTCGGCCAGCTTGCGATTCTGTTCGACCACCGCCGATTCAAAGGTTGGCATCGGATCATCATAAATCACGCCAAGCGCCATAGGGAACGGTCCGAACGGCATTTCGACCAGCATATGCGCAACCGAACGGTTGGTCTGGTCGTGGACAATCACGCCCGCACCTTGCCAATCGCCATCGGTCACATCGACGACTTTCAATGTCAGCTTTTCGGCATCCAGCGCAATGCCCTTGCTGCCCTTGGCAAACAGCATGGGTTCGCCATGTTTGACCCAAAGCTGATGGTCATCCTGATTTTTCTTTTCGGTAAAATCGGCAAAGACATCAGCATTATAGACGATGCAGTTCTGGAAAATTTCAATAAAAGCCGCACCCGTATGGTGATAAGCGGCTTTCAGAACGTCGGGCAATTGTTTGGACACATCATATGCGCGCGCAATGAAGCGGCCTCCTGCCCCCAAAGCAAAGGCACAAGGCTTGGCAGGATGGTCAACCGAGCCGAACGGGGTCGAGGGCGATTTTGTGCCTTCGCGGCTCGTTGGCGAATATTGGCCCTTGGTGAGGCCATAAATTTCGTTGTTGAACAGCATGATCTGCGTGTTCAGATTGCGGCGGATGACGTGCATCGTGTGGTTGCCGCCAATCGACAAACCATCGCCATCGCCGGTGATAAGCCACACATCAAGATCGGGATTAGCCAGCTTGATGCCGGTCGCAAAAGCGGGCGCACGACCGTGGATCGTATGGAAACCATAGCTTTCCATATAATAAGGGAAGCGCGACGAGCAGCCGATGCCGCTTACAAACACGGTGTTTTCGGGACTTGCGCCCAATTCCGGCATGGTGCGCTGCACCGCCTTCAAAATCGCATAGTCGCCGCAGCCCGGACACCAGCGCACTTCCTGATCGGTTTCCCAATCCTTGATCGTGGTTTTGATGGGGGTCATATCGTTCATTGGAGGTGCTCCTCGATAGCGGCCTCGATTTCGGCAATTTTGAATGGCTGGCCCGACACTTTGTTGAGTGGCTTGGCATCGACCAAGAATTGGTCGCGCAGCACGGTTTTCAACTGGCCGGTGTTCATTTCGGGCACAATCACGCGGTCATAGCTTTTAAGCAATTCGCCAAGATTGGCGGGCATCGGCCAGATATGGCGGATATGGATATGGCTCACATCCTGCCCCTTACGGCGCGCACGGCGCACCGCTTGGCGGATCGGGCCATAGGTCGAGCCCCAGCCCACAATCGCAAGCTTGCCGCCCGCTTCGCCATTATCAACCTCTTGGTCGGGGATGCTGGCGGCGACCCCGTTCACCTTGTCGCGGCGAATGTCGGTCATTGCCTGGTGGTTGAAGGGCGAATAGTCGAGATGGCCGGTGCCTTGGGCCTTTTCAATCCCGCCAATGCGGTGGAGGAGGCCGGGCGTGCCGGGCTTCACCCAGGGCCGAGCCAGCTTTTCATCGCGGCCATAAGGCAGGAACCCGCTTTCGGGCGCTTCTTCAAGGAATTCGACCGGGAACGAGGTGTAACCGTCCATGTCCGGCACCTTCCACGGCTCGGCGGCATTGGCGATATAGCCATCGGTCAAAAGCATCACCGGCGTCATATATTGGACCGCGATGCGGCACGCTTCGATTGCACATTCGAACGCATCTTCGGGCGAGCGCGCGGCGATGACCGGCAGCGGCGCATCGCCATTTCGGCCATAAACGGCTTGATACAGGTCCGATTGCTCGGTCTTGGTGGGAAGGCCGGTGGACGGACCGCCGCGCTGCGAATTGACAATCACCAGCGGCAATTCGGTCATGATCGCTAAACCCATCGCCTCGCCTTTCAGCGCGATACCGGGGCCGGACGAGCTGGTCACGCCCAACTGCCCCGCATAGCTTGCGCCGATTGCCGAACAGATAGCGGCAATTTCATCTTCCGCCTGGAAGGTCGTCACGCCAAATTCCTTGAGGCGCGACAGATGGTGGAGGATCGCCGAGGCTGGCGTAATCGGATAGCCGCCGAAAAACATCGGAAGGCCTGCAAGCTTGGCACCGGCCACCAGCCCCAGCGAAATCGCTTCGGCACCGGTGATGGTGCGATAAAGGCCCGGCTCTACCGGAGCTGGTGCAATATGGTGCTGGAGCCGCGCATGGCTGATGCCATCGCCCGACAATTCCGCGGTTTCGCCATAGGCATGGCCTGCATTCAATGCAGCGATATTGGCTTCGGCCAGCACCGGATTGCTCGCAAATTTGCTGTTGAGCCAATCGATAATCGGCTGGCGCTCGCGGTCGAACATCCACAGCGCAAGGCCGAGCGTCCACATATTCTTGCAGCGCAACGCCTCTTTATTGCCCAGCCCGAACGGCTTGACGCTTTCCAAGGTCAGTTGCGAAATATTGAAAGACAGCAACCGCCATTTGGCAAGGCTATCATCGGTGAGTGGATTGGCCGCATATTTGGCTTTGGCAAGGTTACGCTCGTTAAATTCGCCCTCGTCCGCGATGATGAGGCCGCCTTCCTTGAGCGCGTCAAGATTGACCTTCAACCCGGCAGGATTCATCGCAATCAAAATGTCGGGCGCATCGCCTGCGGTCGAAATGTCGGAAGAACCGAAATTGATCTGGAAGGCCGAAACCCCGAACAGCGTGCCTTGCGGCGCACGAATCTCGGCCGGAAAGTCGGGAAATGTCGCAAGATCATTGCCCGCCAGCGCAGTCGACAAAGTAAATTGCCCGCCGGTAAGCTGCATCCCGTCACCGGAATCCCCGGCAAAGCGGACGACCATAGATTCGAGCGGCGCGTGATCGACCTCTGTATCTTCATCGACCGTGAAGGTTGCGCTTACCATGTAATATTCCCGTGCTTGATGCGTAAACCGCAATGATTGACATGAACCCCCTACGCCCGCCAGCCTTATCTCGCAAAGTAGAAAAATGGCGCGCGCCTGAAACAATAATTTTCTTATAGTCCCCTTCTTGCCGGATGACCGGCTTACTGGCATCAATGTCAGCACTGTTTGTGAAGCGCTGTCAAGCGAGAGGATATTTATGACCGATATAGCTGCACCCCGTCCCGATGTCGCCGCCTTTTTAGGCTTTTTAAACAGCGTTGAAGGCCCGAAAATGCATGAGGTCGCCCCCGAAGTGGCGCGCCAGATGATGCTCGCCATGGGACCGATTGCCGAATTGCCCGCGGGCGAAGTGGCGGTTGTGCGCGATATAGTGATTCCCGGTCCGGCAGGCGATATTTCCGCCCGACTCTATGATATAAAGGAGCAGCGCGGGAGCGGTCCGGTGCTGCTATTCTTCCACGGCGGCGGCTTTGTCATCGGCGATCTTGAAGTCTATCATCCCTATTGCGCGGAACTTGCGCGGCAGATGGATATTCCGGTTCTTTCGGTCGATTACCGCCTCGCCCCCGAACATCCCTTCCCCGCTGCCAGCGATGATTGCGAAGCCGCAGCGCGCTGGGTGGCGGAAAGCCCGGCAGAGCTTGGCTATGATGTGACCGGCCTTGTGCTTTCGGGCGATAGCGCGGGCGGCAATCTCACCATTGTAACCGCAATGGCCTTGCGTGACCGTCCGGCCACGGTGCCGGTCATCCTCCAGCATCCTATCTATCCCGCCGTCAGCAGCAGCAACGACTGGCAAAGTATGCGGGATTTTGCCGAAGGCCACCTTCTCACCGCAGAAGGGATGGCGTGGTTTTATGCCCATTATAATCCGGACAATGCCGATTATCGCGGATCACCGCTCGATCATGACCAGAGCGGGATGCCGCCGTCGCTGGTTGTAACTGCAGGGCTGGATCCGTTGCGCGATCAAGGCGCGGCTTATGCGCAAAAGCTGAAAGAGGCAGGTGTGCCGGTCGATTATCGGAACAGCGAGGGCGCGATTCATGGCTATATCAATTTACGCAAAGCGATTCCGTCGGCGCAAGAAGATGTTACCGCCAATCTTACGGCCTTGCGCGCGATGCTCGATACTCTATTGGTCAGGGCATGACCGATATAAGCACCCTTCCCTACCGCCCCTGCGCCGGCATCATGCTGGTCAACCGTTCCGGCAAAGTCTTTGTCGGGCAAAGGCTCGATACGCGCACCGAAGCCTGGCAGATGCCGCAGGGCGGGATTGACGAGGGCGAGGATGCCGAAGTCGCGGCTTTGCGCGAATTGGAGGAAGAAACCGGCATTGCGCGCGAATATGTCACCATACTGGCGCGCTCGTCGGACGAACATTTTTATGACTTGCCCGAAGAGCTGATCGGCAAATTATGGCATGGCAAATGGCGTGGCCAGCGCCAGACATGGTTCCTGATGCGCTTCACCGGCGAGGATGGCGATGTGAATATCGAAACCGACCATCAGGAATTCCGCGCCTGGCAATGGGTTGATCCGCAAGAGCTGCCCGCGCTTATCGTGCCGTTCAAGGAAAAGCTCTATCGCAATGTGGTTGCCGAATTTGCGGAATTAATCTGAGGAAGCCCCTGCCCTCGTCATGGCACAGCGCCACCATTACCTGATCGCTCTCGGCTCCAACCGGCGGCATCACCGCTTCGGCCCCCCGCGCACCGTGCTGGAGGCAGCCTCGAAGGCGCTTGAACAGGCGGACATCAAGCTGGTGACCGCCTCGCCCATTTATACCACCGCGCCGATCGGCCCATCGACGCGCAGCTATGCCAATAGCGCGGCGCTGGTCTCGACGCTCCACCCGCCGCAAAAGCTGCTGCGCAAACTCAAGACAATCGAAGCCCACTTCGGCCGCCGCCGCGGGCAAAGATGGAGTAGCCGCACGCTCGACCTCGATATCATCCTGTGGGATGGCGGCACGTTTCACGCCAAAAACCTGACCATCCCGCATATCCTGTTCCGCGAACGCGATTTCGTCCTGCGCCCCGCCAACGCCATTGCAGCGCATTGGCGTGATCCGGTTACAGGCCTTACTGTGCGACATTTATTTGCGCGTTTGCGTAAGAAGATATCGAAAGACGGTTGACCGCAAGCCCATCGCTTACTAGGGGGAGCGCCTCACAAACGTCTTGGACGCTTTGAGGGCCCTTAGCTCAGTCGGTAGAGCAACTGACTTTTAATCAGTAGGTCGCTGGTTCGAACCCAGCAGGGCTCACCATTTATTCTAATATATTTGATACGCGCTATTTGTACCGCGTTGACAATTATTGCTCCCTTTTGCGGCCTCAAACTTTTATATTGATCAACGATCTGTGAAGCTAGATCCGTCTATGCCGGATTATCGCCGAACGGGTCAAACGGCGACGTAATGGAGCGGTATCATGAGTGGTACGATGGAGTTGTCGGAGACGCAAATGCGTCAGATTGAACCCGATTGGCCGCTGTCGCACGAGTATGCCGCAGGCTGATGATCGCCGGATCCTCAGCGGGATGATCCTCTGCGGAGGGAGTGGTCCGCGCTGGCAGGGCGCACCTGCAGCCTACGGGCCGTTCATCAGCTAGAACCGAATAGGCGTATTCAACAGGATATTTGCGGCGTTAGGAACAACGGATGCCAAGCCAGATCAGCCCATGATCGGCGCCACGCACCTCAAAGTGTGCCGCAGCGCCGCCAGCTTACACAAAAATGGGCGTTTCCTCGCTTTCGGGGAAACAAGTTTCTGGCCTGTTTCGTGATCCTCAAGTTATAGGACGTACTAAAGACGGCCTGAACCTAAAGTTCCACACTGTCTATAAAAGGCAAATGAACGACTATAAGGGGGCGGCACCGATGGTCGATGCCTTCCGCGCGCCGAGGCCGTGCTTCGCGACGGTGGCTTTGATGATGAGTGGCTCCGCCCGCGGCTTAGCTGAGCGCATATCCAGTCGGCATCCCGTCAAAAGTAATCGCAAAACTCCGATCTCTCACGACATTATGCTCTATCGACAGCGCCATCAACGTGTTCGCCATCAGCATAGCCGAAATCGTCATCATCGAGCTCAATAAAAAGTGTAAACTTAGAAAGCATTAAAATTAAAAATAATGCCTCGTATAAGTTCCATGCTAATCATTTCCGATAATGCGAATAATTATTCGGGATCACGTTACTTGAGTATGGTTATATCTCGTTAGCATTCTGGCTATGACCATAGCCATAACCATAGCCGTAACCATAACCATAGCTCGCTTGATTCGCCTTCAGCTTGGTAAGCACTACGCCGAACAGGTGAGCCTGCACCGCATGCAGTCGATTGATGGATGCCCTTACTCCACGCAGTGCAACGCCTTCTGCTTCGACCACAAAAATGCACCCTTCAACGGCCCCAGAAATAAGCGGTGCGTCTGCCAATCCTAAGATCGGAGGAGAGTCGATTACAACATGATCGTAAGTTTGGGTCGCATTCTCGACGAGCGTGCGTAACCGATCACTACTCAATAGCTCTGCAGCGCTAGGCGGGGTGGGGCCCGCAGACAATAATTCCAACCCTTTCATATTTGTCGAAGCGACCAACGTTTGCCAATCATTTTCGCCCGCGAGGAAATTGCTTAAGCCAGATTGATTCTCATTGCCCGTAAGCAAATGTATGGAAGGAGAACGCATGTCCGCGTCTATTATCAGGACTCGTTTTCCCGTGCGCCCCAGAACTGTAGCGAGGGCAAAGCTAGTCGTACTCTTACCTTCGGCTGGTCGCGTGCTAGTCACCATGAATGAGCGTGGCAAGCCATGATCGGTAGAAAATGCCAAGTTGGACCTGATACTTAAATACGCCTCCGACAATTCGGATTTAGCGTCCTTGAGTAGCTCCATAGAATCTTGTTCACCAAGGTCGGGAACGCTACCGAGCAGCGGTGTATGGAGCAATCTGGTAACCTCAGATGGGTCGCGCACACCTTCGTCGATTTGGTCGAGTGCAAAAGTAGCAATCGCGGCCAGTCCCAATCCTGCCACCAACGAAACAAGCATATTGAGAAGCAAGCTCGGCGCCGACGGCTTCTCGGGAATTTTTGCCGCATCTACTATCAATATATTGTTGGTTCCCACGCCAGCAACGCCAATTTCTTTGTAACGCTGCAAGAGTCCGTCGTACAATTCCCGGTTTGTGTCAGCTTCTCGCTGGTATATATTATACTGTATGCTATCACTCTGTTGACGGTTCATCTGAGACTTCAACTCAGCAACCTGCTGTTTCAAATCGCGCTCGCGTTGAACAGCTTCGTTATAAGCCACAGTGTTACTATTTAAGACACGCCCCTCTTCACGAGCGATGCTCGTATCGAGTGCCTTAATTTGTTGGGATAGCGCGCGAGCGGCTGGGTATTGCGGCTCAAATTGAACCATAAGTTTTGCGTATTCCGAAGCGAGTTCGGCGCGTTTCTGACGCAACTGACCAATGGCAATATTGGTGACTACCTCGTTATTCTCTCTTCCGTTACGTGCCGAGGCCTTACTTTCGGCGGCAATCCGTTCTGCTGTGGCAGTGGCTAACGCCGAGTTCAGCGCCTCTAGATCACTTGACACCAATGTGCGTTCAATTTCTGTACGACCATCGACAGATTTGGTTTTGCCCAGCGCAACAATGCCCTTGTCCGCGGAATAAGCGACCAAGTCTCTTTCAGATTGTTCCAAACGACCTCTCAAATCCGCCAATCTTCCCTCTAAAAATTTTCGGGCATCAGCGGTTGCAGCAAATTTCCGGTCCATGCTTTGCGCCATGAACTGATTTGTCCAACTATTAGCTATCTGTGCAGATAATTGGGGAGATGAGCTTGTATAAGCGATATCAATCAACGCGGAATTCCGAATTGGCTGGATAGATATGTGCTTAAGTAAGAGGCGGACCGCCAAATCGTCGCGAAATCGACGCTCACCCGCGTTTAATATTTTGCTCTCTTTTGAAAAAATCGCACCTTCATTCGGGTCCACCCCATGCGCCTCAAAAAAAGCATTATTAGAACTCAAGCGCAATTGTTTCGCAACGCGTTCAGCTAGTGACCTCGCTTGCAATAGCGAATATTGCGTTTGGTAAAATTCCATATCTCGCCGCATATCGGCTGACTCAAGGCCTTCAACGTTGGTCACCTTTTTTTCATCACGACTAATTTCAATGCGCGAGCTCGCCGTGAATTTTGGGGCGGTCATTAAAGTGACGATCAAACCGAATACGAGTGCTCCGAGTACCAGACCAAAAATCACCCATTTCCACCGCAGCGCAACTTGCCAATATTGTAGCAAAACCGGCGGCGCAATCCGCTCGCGACCTTGCACAAAAAATGCGTCTGAATCGGCATCCTGTGCCTGTGTATTGATGGAATTAGATACGGTCATTGGTCGTAAATCTCTTTGAAACTACATGGTTTGCATCCGCCTCGACTGCGCTCGCACTGCCTTGAGAGAACCATGCCAATCCATATTTGAAGTTGCCTGCTAGCGTAAAGCCTCTGCAACTTCCACTTTAATTTAGGCGCCTTTTTTGAAATGGTAGCCCTGCGTGCATTTAACACCCTTCTTCGTTGCGGAATATGGCAAACCGCAAACTCATGAGCGCGTTTTCGACGATGTACGGCTATGGCCACACCAAAAAAACGCAAGCAAAACAATTGGGCATACCATTGCTCCTTGCCACGACGAACAACTCCCTCACGCTATATCTACGATGTGCAAATGTTTGCCTTGTCGAATGCCCACGCGAGCCGATTTTAATGGAGAGTGATATGATATTAACATTGGTAGCGTTGATCCATTGATTGCAAAACCACGATCCTGTTTTATGTTCTTGTGCACCTGCCATGTTTGCCATATTTGCAGGCGCTCTGTAACATGCGCTCTGTAAGTAGTAGTCTACGTACGTGACTCGGCGCCACTTCTAAAGCCGCCAAACAGCAAGGTGCCCAGTGTCTTGACTCCCGTGAACATTACAAATTCAACCAAACCGTCATTCCAGTTTTGGGGCCTATCAGTGCTGCTGATAGTGGTTTTTTTGACCGGAGGCGCATCCAGAATCGACGTTCAATCGCTTGTTATTTTACGGCCGTTATCGGTTATTGCCTGCGCATTGGCCTTAATAACCCTGCGAAAAGAGCACTTCACAAATCATCGCACCATTTTTTTTGGATATGGCTTGATAATATTGCTGGTGCTGGCGCATTTGGTCCCGTTGCCACATAGTATCTGGAGCCAGCTTGCAGGGCGGTCCGAGCTTGTAGAAATAGAAAAATTAGCGCAAATCGGAAATAAATGGCGGCCATTGACTATAACGCCAATGAATGGCTGGCATTCGCTAGCCTCGCTCGCTACGCCTCTCGCAGTCGTACTATTTGCAGTCCAGCTTAACGGTAGGGATTTGCGTCGTTTGCTGCCACTGTTGATCGGTATGATACTTATATCCGGACTTTTTGGTCTGCTTCAAGTCATCGGCGATCCCAACGGGCCACTATATTTATACAGAATCACTAATAACGGAAATGCCGTAGGGCTATTCTCAAATCGTAACCACGCTGCAACATTTTTGAATTGCGCTTTCCCGCTTCTTGCAGCTCTAATTTTGACAAAAAAAGGAGCGCGAAACCAGAAAAGTGACGCACGAAGCAGGAAATATGTTCGCGAAATTTTTGCGTTATCTTTTGGCCTTTTTCTCATTCCACTAATATTAGTTACCGGATCTCGTTCGGGGTTGTTTCTCGCGGCGGTCAGTTTAGCCGGCTCTATGGGCATTTATTTTTACCATGAACGAACACAATACCAGAATAGCAAGAGTAAGGTAAAATCTTTCGCAGTTCCTGTTTTGATTGGAATGCTAGTCATAATATTAGCAGTTATTTCCCAATATCTATCGCGCGCAGTAGCCATTCAAAGATTATTGAACATTGGAACAGAAGACCAGATTCGCACTGAAGCTTGGCAAATATCGCTGGGCATGTTTTGGAAATATTTTCCGGTTGGATCCGGCGCGGGCTCGTTTGTCGAGGCGTTTCAAATTGCCGAAACCAGAAACTTCCTGTCCTCAACATATCTCAATCGCGCCCATAATGATTGGATTGAAACCCTCGTAACGTTCGGACTTCCTGGATTACTGATAATTGTTGGCGCTGTTTTTATATTTTTGTGCGCGAGCATCAAACTTTGGAAGGGACGCCAAGCTGCCACCGATGCAAAAATATACGGACAGGTTGCGCTTTTGATTATAGCGTTGATTGGCGCTGCCAGCATCAGTGACTATCCACTCCGCACCCCCACAATGATGTGTTTATTCTCGCTTATGGGCGTTTGGGTGTCTTACGCCACGAAAAAAGTAGCTATTTGACAATGAGAAGAAACAAAATAATGCGCAAGTCAGACTTTTCTTCTGCACAGATTGTTAAATTCGCCCTCATTGCGATAGCCGGATCGGCCGGTGCTTGGTACAGCTTTGCGTTAGCCATGTCAGGCGTTACTCGTGTCAAGGTGCCGTCTTTGGCTCTAAATTACGTGCCAAATGAGAGCCGTGCTCTAGCGGTAAGCGCAGAACAATTACTTTTTAAAAACCCCAAAAATCCTGCTCAGCATAGTCGAGACTTGGCCATACGTGCGCTGGAAAACCAATTGGTCAACCCGTCCGCAGTACGGACACTGGGTTATTTCGCCGACAGTAAGGGCGAAAATAAAAAAGCTTTGGCCTTCATGCAAACTGCAGAAGGGCTTTCTCGTCGGGATGCCGGAGCACAAATTTGGTTACTGGATTATGAAGCGCGGTCCAATAATGCCGCAGCGGCATTAGACCATTATGATATATTGTTACGAACCAACCCTGCAAGCCAAGATGTGCTATTCCCGCAATTGCTTGCAGCGATATCCGATCCAAATATCCGGCACGCATTAAGGCCGTTTTTGGAAGACTCCGCCGGGTGGGGTAATGCGTTTCTTTCATATGCGACCAACGAAGGGAAGAACCTTCCCTATATTGTCGATCTGATGGCCGACAGTGTCAAAAAAAATGACTCTGAAAACAGACATCTGCAAAAGGTGAATTTATTAAAGATATTGATATCTCAAAAATACTATAATGACGCCAGACGGCTTTTTATTACAATGAATGGCGCTGATCCCGCCCGTCTTACTAGCGCTGGCTTTTCCGTGACTGATACCGCTCAATTCTATGGTCCGATGGGCTGGGAAATACTTGACGTTGATGATGCGGGCGCCCAATTTGAAACCGAGAATGATAGAATTATTTTGAATGCTTATGTGAATCCCTTCACAACGCGAACAATTGCTAGAAAAATTGTTTATTTAACTCCTGGAACTTATACGCTCACAACAAACGCTTCGTCTGCGGAAAATATCGATGGCGCAACTTTGCGGTGGCATGTTTCTTGTTCCATGGAAAACGGAACATCAACCAGCCAGCAATTCCCTATCAGTACGCCGGTCAGCAAGGTCAATTTCTCCGTTGATCGACGCTGTAACGCAACGATACTCGATTTGGGCATATCGGGTGGACAAGGGAGGGATGGCTATGGAATTTTGATTTCCCGAATTTCTCTAAATTGATATTATTCCCACTAACAGAAGAAAATATTCTTCTTAATAAATGAATATATTTTTCCAAGTTATGGAAAATATTATTTACGCCTTGTATTTCATGTAATTATTTTTGCAGTATCGCTACAGCCACGTAGCTAAGAACTGGAACAACCTGCAACAGATCCCGGAAAATTTGTCTTGCGGGCGAGTTTCCTACGACAACAATGTCGTTTGCATAAATTTCCGGGTCTTCGTACATGCCCCTGCGAATAGCCTTAAGGTTGTACAGCGCAGCCATCTTCTGACCATTCACTGTCCGGAACACAACCACATCATCCAGCTTGGCATTTTCACTAACGCCTTTTGCTGTTGCGACTGCCCGCATCAGCGACATTTTGCCCATGACCGGGTAAAGGCCGGGCTCTTTGACTTCGCCGTCAACCGCAACACGCTGGCTTACTGCCTCTTTCAAATTCACAGTAACTTGTGGCGAACGGATATACCGGCCACGCAAGCGATCTTCGATCAGCCTTTCCACATCATGGGGTGTCTTTCCGCCAGCCTCCACGACACCTGCCAAAGGAAAGGAAATGCGTCCGCTGGCGTCAGCTTGCACTTCCTTCAGCGTCAATTCCTCGATTCCGAACACATCAATGGTAAGTTTGTCAAAAGGCCCGATCAGATAGGGATGATTCTGATCCATCATATCGGCGCTTTGCGGCGGCGGAAGTTCGCCTGCAGAAATTTTCACCGGCCCTGTTCCATCACCACCCAAAGGAACCGTCTTGACGCAAGACACCAGCGCCAGGGAAGACAATATTATCACTAAAATACGCATCAGCTTCTCCAGTTCAGCAGGCGTCGGGAACGTGCCACTGACAAATTCGATAAGAAGCGCATCTACATATTTCCAGCACCGATAGGAATAGCAATGTTGCAAAAGAATGTTGCGGAGCCACTTTCTCCATAGGCCAATTCACATTATATCTCCCCCTTGCAGTAGGCGATTTGCTGTCCCATATCGCCCGTCATGAGCGGAAATGACCATAGCTCCATGCCGCAATGGCATGGCACCACCATCCTGTCGGTCCGGAAAAATGGCAAAGTCGTCGTGATAGGCGACGGTCAGGTGTCCATGGGCCAGACCATCATGAAACCCAATGCGAAAAAAGTGCGACGCCTTCATGACGGCAGCGTGATCGGCGGCTTTGCTGGGGCGACCGCCGATGCCTTCACTTTGTTCGAGCGGCTCGAAAAGAAGCTGGAAGCCCATCGCGGCCAGCTTATGCGCGCAGCGGTCGAGCTCGCGAAAGACTGGCGCACCGATAAATATTTGCGCAATCTGGAAGCGTTGATGATTGTCGCGGACAAGGAAGTGACGCTCGTCCTTACCGGCAATGGCGATGTGCTGGAACCGCTCGAAGGCGTGACCGCGATCGGGTCGGGTGGCAATTACGCTCTGTCGGCAGCCCGCGCGCTTATGGATTATGAGCAAGACGCCGAAACGCTCGCCAAAAAAGCGATGAAAATCGCGGCGGACATTTGCGTTTATACCAATGACAATACCACCACCGAAGTGATGGATAGCGCGACCTGATCCGCTGCCCCATTCAAAACGCCCTTCCCTTTTTATCGCATGGCTCTTGCGGGCCGCAACGGATAGATAATGAACGACACCCTTACCCCCAAAGCCATAGTTAAGGCGCTTGACGAACATATTATCGGACAGACCGACGCCAAAAAGGCAGTTGCGGTCGCGCTGCGCAACCGCTGGCGCCGTCAACGCCTGTCCGCCGATCTGCGCGACGAGGTGACGCCCAAAAATATCCTGATGATCGGCCCCACCGGTTGCGGCAAAACCGAAATTTCACGCCGCTTGGCCAAGCTTGCCGACGCGCCATTCGTCAAGGTCGAGGCGACCAAATTTACCGAGGTCGGTTATGTCGGCCGCGATGTCGAACAGATTGCGCGCGATCTGGTCGAAGAAGCGGTGCGGCTGGAAAAGGACCGCCGCCGCGAAGCGGTGCGCACCGCAGCGTCCGAAGCCGCTATGGAGCGGCTGCTCGATGCGCTCACGGGTAAGGAATCATCCGAAGCGACGCGCCTTGCCTTCCGCCAGCGCGTCGAACAGAACCAGATGAACGACACGGAAGTCGAAATCGAGGTCAGCGAAGCGCCCAATATGCCGATGGAAATTCCCGGCATGGGCGGCAATGTCGGCATGATTAACCTGTCCGACATTATGGGCAAAGCGTTCGGCCAGCAGCCCAAAAAACGCCGCAAGCTGCGCGTCGCCGATGCGTGGGACAAGCTGGTCGAAGAAGAGCAGGAAAAACGGCTCGATCAGGATGATGTGGCGCGCGTGGCCTTGGCTGACGCGGAGGCCAATGGCATCGTATTTCTCGACGAAATCGACAAGATTGCGGTGAGCGATGTGCGTGGCGGATCGGTGAGCCGCGAAGGCGTGCAGCGCGACCTCCTCCCGCTTATTGAAGGCACTACGGTTGCGACCAAATATGGGCCGATCAAGACCGACCATATCCTGTTTATCGCCAGCGGCGCTTTCCACGTTGCGAAGCCGAGCGACCTGCTCCCTGAATTGCAGGGCCGCTTGCCGATCCGTGTTGAATTGCAGGGGCTGACGGAGGAAGATTTCGTCCGTATCCTGTCCGAAACCAAAGCCTCCTTGCCGCAGCAATATGTGGCATTACTCGGCACCGAAGATGTCAAAATCGACATTACCGATGATGCGATCAAGGCGCTCGCGCGGATTGCGGCAGAGGTTAATGGCCAGGTCGAAAATATCGGTGCGCGCCGTCTCCAGACGGTGATGGAAAAGCTGTTGGAAGAAATCAGCTTTGAAGCCGAGGACCGCAAGGGTGAAACTTTGGTCGTCGATGCGGCTTATGTCGATAGTCAGCTTTCCAGCATCGCGCGCGACACCGACCTTAGCAAATATATTTTGTAAGGCCTTGTTCCGGGCGGAATAGTCGATGCGGACTCTTCTGCCCGCGCTGCAATGTTCTTGACATGTTCCAACGCTGCCTTATTCTCCTACAGGAAAAATAAGGAGTTGGATCATGGGTGAAACCGGTGGATGCCATTGCGGCGCGATACGCTATACAATTACCGACGGCGTGGAGCCGGTCTATCATGCGATGTGCCATTGCAGCGATTGCCGCCGCGCAACCGGCGCGCCTGCCGTGGCGTGGGCATTGTTCGACCAGAGCGCGGTTGCCATTGACGGCCAGCCTTCCCGCTACGCCTCGTCCGAACTGGGCGAGCGGCACTTTTGCGGACAATGCGGAACCAGCCTCTTCTATCTTAACGAACAGATTTTCCCCGGCAAAATCGACATTCAATCGGCCACCCTCGACAATCCCGAAGCCTACGCCTTGGGCGCGCAGGTCCAGACCGCCGAACGTTTGGGCTATATGGAGCATTTACCCGACATAGCGGGATTTGAACGCTATCCGGGTATGGAATGAACTTTGCGTCATGATATGCGATGATAGCGACGTCCGGGATGCATCTCTCGCCCATTAGCGTTCATTCTGCATATAGCTATTCTTGCCATTCCCGGTTTAAGGGACACACTCAATCGCGGCGTTGGCGGCGCAGCTCTTCCCAATAAGCAAGCCGTTCCGCCACGCGCTTTTCAAAGCCGCGCTCGACCGGTTCATAGAAGGTTTCGGGCGCCATATCGTCCGGCCAATAATTGTCGCCGGAAAAAGCGTCGGGCGCATCATGGTCATAATGGTAATTTGCGCCATAGCCGATATCCTTCATCAGCTTGGTCGGCGCGTTCAATATGTTGGAAGGCGGCATCAGCGAGCCGGTTTGCTTGGCCGATTTCCAAGCGGCTTTCTGCGCCTTATAAGCCGCGTTCGATTTGGGCGCGGTCGCACAATAGAGCGTTGCCTGCACGAGCGCGAGTTCGCCTTCGGGCGAGCCTAAAAATTCGAATGTGTCCTTGGCCGTCATGCACTGGACTAGTGCTTGCGGGTCGGCCAGACCGATATCCTCCATCGCCATGCGCGCCAGACGGCGAAGCAAATAGAGCGGCTCTTCGCCGGCCACCAGCATCCGCGCGAGCCAATATAAAGCCGCCTGCGGATCGGACCCGCGCACCGCCTTATGGAGCGCGGAAATCAGATTATAATGGCCGTCGCGATCCTTGTCATAAACCGCCATGCGCCGGTGCAAAAATGCTGACAGCGCAGCCTGGTCCAGCGGCGCGTCAAACTGCACCGAAAACAGCGTTTCGACCTGATTGAGCAGGAACCGCCCGTCCCCGTCCGCCGATATTATGAGCGCGGTGCGCGCCTCGTCGGTCAAGGGCAACGGGCGCTCCACCAAAGCTTCGGCGCGGTCAAGCAATTCGCCAAGCGCCGCTTCATCGAGCCGTTTGAGGATCAGAACCTGCGCCCGGCTAAGCAAAGCGGCATTAAGTGCGAAACTCGGATTTTCGGTCGTTGCGCCGACCAGCACCACCGTGCCATCTTCGACGAAGGGCAGAAACCCGTCCTGCTGCGCGCGGTTGAAACGGTGGATCTCATCAACAAAAAGTAAGGTTTGCTGCCCTGCCCGCGCCGCTTCTTTGGCCTCGGCAAAGGCTTTTTTAAGATCCGCAACGCCGGAAAAAACGGCAGAAATTGCAACAAAGCGCAATCCCACTGCTGCCGCCAAAAGACGCGCTATAGTGGTCTTCCCTGTCCCCGGCGGCCCCCACAGGATGAGCGAGGATAATTTGCCCGCCGCGACCATCAAGCCGATTGCACCATCAACGCCGACCAGATGGTCCTGCCCTACCACTTCTTCCAATATGGTCGGGCGTAAACGGTCCGCAAGCGGCGCATTTTCCGATGGCGGTGGTGGGCTGGATGCCGCAGGATCAGGGCCGAAAAGGTCAACCACAGGCCAAGCTCACTTGCGCTGCGGGTGGGTCATCACCGCGTCTAGATAGCCGTCAATCATCACCTGATTGACCGCATCCCAGCTATAAGCGCGGCTTTTTTCAAGCCCCGCCGCTCCCGCTTTGCGGCGCAAATCATCATCTTCGCAATAGGCGCGCACCGCCGCTGCAAAGGCTTTGGCGTTGCCGGGTTCGATCAAACGGCCATCAATACCGTCCGAAATAATATCGCGCGATCCGGTCGCATTGGCGGCGACGACAGGAAGTCCGCACGCCATCGCTTCCAACGTCACATTGCCGAAGGTTTCGGTGATCGAGGGAAACAGAAAAAGGTCCATCGAGGCGACCGCGCGGCCCAAATCTTCGCGCATCAAATGGCCGGTAAAGACGGCATTGGGATGCTTGCTCGCAACTATCTGCCGCGCGGGACCTTCGCCGACAATCAGCAATTGGTGCGGAACGCCCTGTTTTTCGAGCAAAGCAATTGTGTCGGACACAATATCCAACCCTTTTTCCAGCACCAAGCGGCCAAAAAAGCCAACAACCGGGACGTCATCTACCAGCCCGATACTGCGCCGCCACGCCATATCGCGGTGTGCGGGGTTGAAGATGCTCTGGTCGATGCCGCGCGTCCAGATGCGGATGTCATGACCCATTTTCTGCTCGCGCAAAAATTCGGCCATCGATTCCGACGGCGCATAAACCGCATCGCAACGGTTATAAAAACGCCGCTGCACACCCAGCAACGCGCCTTCCAGAAAGCCCAACCCATAATAGCGCAAATAAGTTTCGAAGCGCGTATGGAACGAGGCAACGACCGGAATATTATGCGCTTCGGCATAGCGGATCGCCTTGTGGCCCAGCACATCCGGGCTCGATACATGGATGACATTCGGCGCATAGGCTTCAAGGTCAAGCAGCGCATCGCCCGAAAGGCCGGTCGCGAACCGGTATTCCGCGCGGCCCGGAATCGAGATGCTCGGCACGCTCACCAGATCGCCGGTGGGCGGAAAGGCAGGCGTGCCGGTGGTCGGCGAATAGACGCGCAAGGATGCCCCTTGACGCAAGATATAGCCCGCCAAACGGTTCAGCGCCTGGTTCGCTCCGTCCCTTACATAATTATAGTTGCCGCTAAAAAGCGCGACGCGGAGCCCCGAAACTTCCATAATTGTCCGTTAATCGTTCAACCGCGTCTAATCAAGATTTGCTTGCACAGGCACGCTGGGTGGATGGAGGCGCAGGCGCGTGACGCGCCGTTCATCGCCTTCGGTCACTTCAAGCCGCCACCCGCTCGGATGCAGCAAAATCTCGCCGGTTTCCGGCACATGGCCTGCAAGCACAAAGGCAAGGCCGCCCAGCGTATCGACATCTTCTTCGACTTCGGCGAGCGCGGGCGCAATGGCTTCGGCGACCTCATCCAGTTCCGCGCGTGCATCCGCATCCCACAGGCCATCGTCCAACGGCACAAGCAAAGCTTCGGGAGCCTCATCATGCTCGTCTTCAATGTCACCGACAATTTCTTCGACCAGATCCTCGATCGTCACCAAGCCTTCGGTGCCCGAATATTCGTCAAGGACAATGGCGAGATGCGTGCGTGTGCTGCGCATTTCCGCAAGCAAATCCAGCACGCCCATCGACACCGGCACATAGCGCGGCTGGCGGATCAGGGATTCGATAGTCTTGGGCGGCTCGCCTTCTGCGGCAAGGGTGGCGAAAGCGTCGCGAATGTGGATCATGCCGATCACTTCATCGAGATTGTCGCGATACACCGGCAAGCGGCTATGCCCCGCTTTGACGAACAGGCTGACTAGTTCGTCGAACGAGGCATTTTCGGGAATCCCGATAATGTCCGCGCGCGGGACCGACACATCATCGGCGGTCATTTCACCGAAGTGGAGAAGATTGCGCAGCATCTGCCGTTCGAGCGGCGATAAATCGGCGACTTTGCTTTTGGATGAACGGTGGAGCGCCGCGCCATTGTCGCGGCCTTCCTCTTCTTCATGTTCGTCTATCGCGTCTTCAATCTGCTCGCGCAGCGACGGTTCTTCCCCGTCTCCGAAAATCAGCGCGCGCAAACTGCGCCAGATAGAGTTGCCTTCTTCGCTGTCAGCGCCGCGACGCCCGCCATTTGTTCCACCATTATCGTCCGCCATGGGCGTTCAGTCTCTATCTCCATAGGGATCGGCCAAGCCCAATCCCGCCAAAATATCAATTTCAAGCGCCTCCATATGGACCGCTTCCTCTTCTTCTATGTGGTCATAGCCCAAAAGATGCAATGTCCCGTGAACGATTAGATGCGTTACATGGTCGGCGAGCGAAATAGCCTTGTCGCCTGCTTCGGCGATACATGTTTCATAGGCAAGAATCATGTCGCCCAAAATGGCCTCGCTATCATCACCCGCAGCGCCACCGGGCATGCTGCTGGCGATGGCGACGAGCAGATCGGGCGGGGTTTGCGGGAAAGACAATATGTTGGTCGGCTTGTCCTTGCCGCGATAGTCGCGGTTCAGCATTTGCACTTCAGCATTGCCGGATAATTTTATCGCGACTTCGATACACAAATTGCTGTCGGCGAGCGCGGCGAAGGGGGTTGCAGCGAGCGCAGCCAAGACGGCTTTGGTCGCCAGAGCATCCCAATCATTGGGTAGACCATCACTGTTTTGCGCAGAGGCGTTGCTAACCCGCGCGCTTGCGGGCCAGGGATTTTCCGCAAGGATGGCGACGTCGATCATTGGGGAACGCCCGCGCGGTTGAGCTGTCCGTCAATCATCGCAATGCTCGCGCGATATTTGTTTGAATCAAGATCCGAAAAATCCTCTGTAAATTGCTGATTCGCAAGGCCTTCCTTATTAGACAGTGCCGCCTGTGGTATCAGCCCGCTTTCGGTAATGTTCTGCATTTTCTGCGTGATAGTCGCGGCGGTTTGCGGCCTTGTGCCTGCCTGACCATAACGGAAACCCGAACGGTTGGCCGTCATATCGACAAAGGAAAAGCCGGTGCCGTCAGCCAAGCTGTCGGACAATTCCTTCCATTCACCCAGCGCCCCGGTCATTTCGGTGCCCATCGTCGCGGACAGCGCGGCGCTGATCGCCCAATGTTTGGGAAGATCGGCGCGTCCCGCCAATTTTATCTGGTCTTCGGGAGGGACTGGACACGAGGCATCGCGGATTTTCGCAGTATAGAAAAGCCGATGCGCGCGTTCACCCCCGACAAAGATCGCAAGCGCGACCATAGACGCACGGTTGCGCGCTTCGGGCGTGGGCGCGGCGGCATCGGTGGCCGCAGTCTTACCCGGCAAAGGCGCTGCAAAAGCGCGGCGCACCTGTTCGTCAAAAGCGGTGGACGGATGGCGCTTCTGTTCGGCCGCCAAATGGCACAAGGCCCCGCGCACCAGACCATCATCGGCACGCAAGCCCGCCACATCGGACGCTTTGGCGTAAATTTCGCGCACGCGCGGCACGCTCAATGTGACCGCAACTTCACCTGCAGAAAAATGCATGGATTTAAGGACATGGGATGGCGCGGGCAAATCGGGATATTTGTAACGTGCCGCACGCACCGCCCATTTGACGAGCCTGCCGCTAAGCCATTGCGGCAAACGCACCACGCCGATTTTAAGCTGGACCGGCGGTATCGCGTCGGGACTGTTGACAAAATCTTCGGCTGGCAGGCTTGCTTCGACATTAAGCCAGCGACCCAACGGCAAGGGTCTGCTGAACCCTGCTTCCCATTGTGTATCCGTGAGCCGCGAGGACACAATGGTCGGTGCCAAAGCCCGCCCGGCGAGTGACGAGCCCGCCGCCAACTCCTTGTTCGACAGGCGCAAAGTCACCGGTTCGGAAACATTGTCGCGGCCCTTAAAGTCGCTCAACGCTTGCTTCACCACAGCCATATTGTCGGGACGCGGCGCGGGCGCGCTGAAAAGCGGCTCCGACGAGGTGAACAACAAAGCGCCGCCCACCAGCAGCAGGACAAAAACAATTACGAAATTGCGTAAAAAACGCATCACATTCAAACTCGTTTCAGCAAAGAAGCGCGGCTTTCAACCAAGCCGAAGCCGCCTTTTAACTGTCCGGCCCTTCATAAGCCTGAACGATCCGCCCGACGATCGGATGGCGGACAACATCGGCGGCATTGAAGCGGACGACCGATATACCCTCGACCCCCTCAAGCCGTTCCACCGCATCGGCAAGGCCTGACGCGCCCGGCATCGGCAAATCCACTTGTCGCGGATCGCCGCAAATCACCATGCGGCTGTTCATACCAAAACGGGTGAGGAACATCTTCATCTGCGGAATGGTGGTATTTTGCGCTTCGTCGAGGATGATAAACGCGTCGGCCAGCGTGCGCCCGCGCATGAAAGCGAGCGGTGCGATTTCAATCTCGCCGCTCGCAATCCGCCGCTCGACCTGCTCGGCAGGGAGTGTATCATAAAGCGCATCATAAAGCGGTCGCAGATAGGGATCGACTTTTTCCTTCATATCGCCGGGCAAGAAACCAAGGCGCTCGCCAGCTTCTACGGCAGGGCGCGACAGGATAAGCCGCTGCACCGATCCGGTGATAAGCTGGCTCACCGCTTGCGCGACCGCCAGATAGGTTTTGCCGGTGCCCGCCGGACCAAGCGCGAAAATCACATCATCGCGCGCCAGCGCCTCCATATAGCCATATTGGGTGGGCGAGCGCGGCACGATGGTCTTTTTGCGCGTGCGGATCATGATGCTGGGCGGCTCGACGTCGCGGCGGATAATGCCTTCCAAGGTCGGCTCTGCGGACATCGAAATCACGCCATCGACCACGCCTTTATCGACCTCCTGCCCGTGGACGAGCCGGTTATAAAGGCCCGTCAATACATCGCGGGCGCGGGCGCAAGCTTCGGCCTCGCCTTCAATCTGGACCTTGTTACCGCGCGCGGCGATATAGACGCCCAAACGGTTTTCTATGGTCACCAGATTTTGGTCATATTCGCCGAACAGCGCATGAAGCAAATGGGGCTTGTCAAAACTTACCTCGATACGGGCACGATCTCCGGCTACCGCGGGTTGAGGCTTTTTCGACATTCAGGCCGCCTTTCTGATGAGGTTGGCAATCAAACTATTTGGTCCGGCCGACGCAATTTCGACATGGACAAGGTCGCCAATCGCCGCTGCACTGTCATTGACGATGACCGATTGCAGCCAGGGCGATTTGCCGATGAGTTGGCCCGGAAGCTTGCCTTTGCGCTCCAGCAGCACCGCGCATTGCCGTCCGACGGTCGCAGCATTGAAGCGGGCTTGCTGTTCATTGAGCAGGTTTTGCAGGCGTTGCAGCCTCTCGTCCATCACATTTGCGCTAATCTGGCCGTCCATATCGGCGGCCGGAGTGCCGGGGCGCGGCGAATATTTGAAACTATAGGCCATCGCATAGTCAACGTCGCGGACAAGGCCGAGCGTTTCTTCAAATTCGGCGTCGCTTTCGCCGGGAAAGCCGACGATGAAATCACCCGAAATGGCAATGTCTGGGCGCACGGCGCGCACCCGTTCGATGAGCTTCAGATAGCTTTCGACCGTGTGGCTGCGGTTCATTGCTTTCAGCACGCGGTCGCTCCCCGCCTGCACCGGCAGATGGAGGAAGGGCATAAGCTTGTCGACCTCGCCATGCGCCGCAATAAGCCCGTCGCTCATATCATTGGGGTGGCTGGTGGTATAGCGGATACGCTCCAGCCCGTCGATTTTGGCGAGCGCGCGGATGAGGCCGTCCAGCCCCTGCCCCCGCCCTGCTTCATCATCGCCCGTCCAAGCGTTCACATTCTGGCCGAGCAAGGTGATTTCGCGTGTTCCGCCTTCGACCAGCGCATGGGCTTCGCGAACAATATCGCCCCAAGGCCGCGAAATTTCCGCGCCGCGCGTATAGGGGACGACGCAATAGGTGCAGAATTTATCGCAACCTTCCTGCACAGTGAGGAACGCGCCCGGACGAGCCTGTTTGGCGCGCGCGGGCAGATGGTCGAATTTGGAGATGGCGGGCATATCCGTATCAAGCGCGCGTTTGCCGCCTTTCGCCTGCTCAACCAGTTCGGGCAGGCGGTGGTATGCTTGCGGGCCGACGACAATATCGACAGTGGGCGCGCGGCGGGCAATTTCGCCGCCTTCGGCTTGCGCAACGCAACCGGCGACCGCAATCATCGGGCGCGATCCATCCTCGCGCTTGAGGCGGCCAATATCGGAATAGACTTTTTCCGCCGCTTTTTCGCGGATATGGCAGGTATTGAGGATGACCAGATCGGCATCATCGGTACTGTCCGCGGCACGCAAGCCTTGCGCCGCCATCATTTCGGCCATGCGTTCGCCGTCATAGACGTTCATCTGGCAACCGAAACTTTTTACATGATATTTTTTGGGAGACGAGTGATTCATGCGCTGCTCTATAAGCGATAGCGCACGCGACCGGAAGCACTGTTACCGGCTTTGGCGAGTGCATAGACAATCGCATCGCGCGCGACCGATGCGATAAGCTTACGGTCGTGGGTGACGTCGTCGCTGAGGGGGGTAAGGAAATAAAGGTCGATCTTCATCCGCCCGCGACGCGCGAGGACGCGCTTCAAATTGGGCGCAAGCTCGGCTTCGGTCCAGGCAATATCTTCGGCAATATCGCCATAATCTATCACGACAGGCTGGACGCGCGCGCCTTTGGGCGGGTCGACCATCGAGGCGAGCAGCGACGCGCGGAACGGCTTTATCGTCACCCCGTCATTGGTCGTGCCTTCGGGGAAGAGCGCAACGGGACTGCCCTTGGTGACCGCGCCGCGCACATCATCGGCCTGCCCCATGACCGCGCGCCGGTCTTCGCGTTTCACATAGACGGTGCCGACCTGATCGGCGAGCCAGCCTATGACCGGCCATTGTTCGACTTCGGCTTTTGAGACAAAGGCGCAGCCGGTCTCGCCGCCCAGCGCCAATATATCCATCCAGCTTACATGGTTGGCGACATAGAGGACATGATCGCGCACGCGGGTGCCATGGACACGCACATCCATGCCCGCAATCCAGCCTACATATTTAAGATAGACGCGCGGGATTGGCGAACGTTGTCTTAAACCACGGAACAGCAAATGCGGGACCAGCACGACCAACAATCCGGCAACAATCGCCAGACTGCGCAAAAGTGCGCGCGGGTGCCATCCCGCTTCCTCGACCGAGGATGTTGTCGCGTTAATCCGGTCAGCCCTTCTTGTCGATCACGACCCCGTATAATTCCATACGATGGTCGACCAGACGATAGCCAAGCTTTTCGGCAATCTGCTTTTGCAGGGCTTCGAGTTCGGGATCGACAAATTCGATGACTTTGCCGGTTTCGACATCAATCAGATGGTCATGATGGGCTTCGGGCGCAGCTTCATAGCGCGCGCGGCCATCGCCGAAATCATGGCGGTCGAGGATGCCGGCCTCTTCGAACAGACGCACCGTGCGATAGACGGTCGCAATCGAAATGCCGCTGTCGAGCGCGGAGGCGCGCTCGTAAAGTTTTTCGACATCGGGATGGTCATCCGCTTCGGAAATGACCCGCGCGATGATCCGGCGTTGTTCGGTAATTCTCAGGCCTTTTTCGGCACACAAGGCTTCAATGTCGATTTTATTTGGCATGAGGCCTGTTATGGCTTGGCCGCCGCAAAACAGCAAGACCGTAAAAGGCAAAATGGGTGGACCTAGCGCGGAGAAAGGCACAGGCCCAAACAGGAAATGGCGGAAGCCTTGCCCCCGCCATTCCGCTCGCGCTTATCATGCACAAGCGCGTTTATTTTTCACCAGCATATTTTTTTACCGGCACATAAGCTGCGCCAATTATTTCTTGCCCTTACCCTTGCGCGAGGTGCCGAGGCCGATCTTGTGCGCCAGTTCGCGGCGCTGTTCGGCATAGTTGGGCGCAACCATCGGATAATCGGCGGGCAGGTTCCACTTGGCGCGATAATCTTCCGGCGTCATGCCATAATGCGTCATCAGGTGGCGCTTGAGCATTTTCAGCTTCTTGCCGTCTTCAAGGCAGACAATATAGTCGGGCTTGATCGATGCGCGGATAGACACAGCCGGTTCCTGCTTTTCCGCCGGAGCCGCAGCAGGCTCCGAAAGCCCTGCCAGTGCGCCGTGAACATTTTGAATCAACAGGGGTAAATCCGACACAGCAACGCTGTTATTGCTGACATGGGCGGCAACAATATCGGCGGTCAGCGTGACGAGCATTTCCTGCATTTCGGCTTGGTCTTCCATCAAGGGTTCCTCTTATTCATGAACAATGGTTTCAATATTAGCTTATGCTTTATCAGCATCCGACCCTATATTGATTCTATAATGCCATCATTAAATAAGGAGAACAAGAGGGTTCAACCGTTAAAATCAGTAATAATTTTATTCATTGTCAATGCTGCAAGATTGTTACCATCCGGGGTTTTATAATATCCCGCACGCCGCCCAACGATATCAAACCCCAAATCCTGATAGAATTTAAGTGCAGGATTATTCTCGCGGACCTCCAGAAACAATTGCTGTCCGCCTTCGGACACATGAATCTCTTGCCACAATTTGACAAGTTTTGTTCCAATTCCGTTCCCGCGACACAAGGGATCGACCGCGAGTAGCAGCAGCTCGCTATTTTCAAACAGGGTTTGGACAAGCGCAAAGCCCGCATCTTTGCCATCGACCTGCGCTACATAAAGCGCACTTCCTGGGAGCAACAGGCTGCCGATACATTGGTCGAGCCGCCAAGCTTCGCCAAAAGCGGGGTCAAACGCAGAGGTCATGACCGGCATGATACGCGCCGCTTCCGCGCGCGGCAGGCGGCTTATGCTGATGTCCGCCATATTTGACCGCCCTAGCCTGCCATCTTTTTGGCATCGGCCGCGCGACCATAAACGGGCGCGACATGGTCTGTAAGGTCATCGGCGTAGAGATGCGTCACCCACCGCGCATCAGGCAAAAGCGGCACCGCGACTCCGCCGCCACGCAAAGCGACAAGGTCTTGCGCACGCGAGCCTGCGACAGGAAGCGCGCCTACCCGCGCCACGGCGGCATCGGGGGTGAGCGAGGCAATATCGCCCCACCCGTTTTTGTCCGCGACGCGGACGAACCATTCGCCATGCCCGCCTTCCATCACGATCGCGCGCGGCGCATCGCGCCACCCTTCAATTTCCAGCGCCGCGCCTGCATCGACAAGCGCCATCACTGTATAGCCGCGCACCGGCACGCCCCAAGCAAGGCCCAGCCCCTTAGCAGCGGCGACGCCGATCCGCACACCGGTAAAACTGCCGGGGCCGAAATCTACAAGAATTTCCGAAGCTTTTCCGCCATCTGGAAGGCTGGCGATCACCGGCATGAGCCGTTCGGCATGGCCGCGCCCCAAAACATCATGGAAATGGCCAATCAGCCTATCGCCTTCAAACAAGGCAACCGAACAGGCGATCGTGGCGGTATCAATCACCAAGCGCCGCGCAAGGGTCGGCTCCACAAGCCCCTCCCCTGTCAAACGGCGTGGACTTCGACGACTTCAGGGACATAATGTTTGAGCAGCGATTCAATGCCATGCTTCAAGGTCGCAGTGGACGAAGGACAGCCCGAACAGGCGCCTTGCATCTTCAAATAAACATGGCCCTTGTCGAATCCGCGATAGACAATATCGCCGCCATCATTGGCGACCGCCGGACGCACACGGGTTTCGATAAGCTCCTTGATCTGCGCGACAATATCGGCGTCCGCCGGATCATCGGCAAAGCTCTCATCATCTGCAGGCACATGGATGTCGAACGCCGACCCCGCCTTGAACAACGGCATTTGCGCGCTGAAATGGTCGAGCAAAATCGACAACACATCAGGCTTCAAGGTCAGCCAATCGCTACCGGGCGCGGCCGTCACCGAAATAAAGTCGCGCCCGAAAAACACGCCTTCGACATCACCCAGTGAAAACAAGGCTTCAGCCAGCGGCGACACGCTGGCATCTTCGGGCGAGGCAAAATCGCGCGTCCCGCTCTCCATCACAATGGTTCCGGGGAGAAACTTGATGGTGGCGGGATTGGGCGTCAATTCGGTTTCGATAAGCATGGCGCTCATGTGGGAAATCACGCCCGCCGATGCAAGCCCAATTTCAGCAATTCTGCGCCTTTTAACGGGTCCAAGCCCCGCGCGTATCAATAATCACGCCTTCGGGTCGCGCCTCTTCGGCAAAAAGGCGGTGATCAACGAGCAGGACATGGATGTCCGCCGTCTTGGCCGCATAGGCAAAAGCGACAAGTTCGGCCCCCTCAAGACCTTGTGGCAAGGAATCGATATGCGGCTCAACCACCATAATCTCGCCTGCCCCTTTGGCGAGCAATTCCTTGACGATTTCAATCGCCGGGCTTTCGCGCACATCGTCGATATTCGCCTTGAACGCCAATCCGTAACAGGCGATTTTCGTGACAGCGCCCTTGCCGCCTTCCGCCACCGCCTGCAAAATTTTATCGACCACCCAGTCGGGCTTGCTGTCATTAATCTCGCGCGCCATGCGGATGATCCGCGCTTTTTCAGGGTCATTAGCGACGATGAACCAAGGATCGACCGCTATACAATGGCCACCAACCCCGGGGCCGGGCTGCAAAATATCGACGCGCGGATGGCGATTGGTGAGCGAAATCAGCTCCCACACATTGATGTCCAGCCCGTCGCACAGCACCGACAATTCATTGGCGAACGCGATATTCACGTCGCGAAAACTATTTTCGGTCAGCTTTGCCATTTCGGCGGTGCGCGCATTTGTGATGACGCAATTGCCCAGCACAAACGTCTTGTATAATTGCACCGCCGCATCGGCACAGCGCGGCGTCATCCCGCCAATGATGCGGTCATTATAGATAAGCTCCTGCATCACCCGCCCGGGCAATACGCGCTCCGGACAATAGGCCATGCGGATGTCGGCCTGCTCGCCCGCACTTGGCGGGAAGCTGAGGTCAGGCCGTGCCTCTGCCAACCAAGCGGCAACCTTGTCGGTCGTCCCTACCGGTGAGGTTGATTCCAGCACGACCAAATCGCCCTTTTTAAGCACCGGCGCAATCGCCGCCGCCGCCGCCTCGATAAAACGCAGGTCCGGCTCTTTATTATCGCCTTTGAACGGGGTTGGCACCGCAATCAGGAAAGCATCGGCAGGCGCCGCCTCGGTTGCCGCTTTCAGATAGCCTTCGCTCACCGCCGCGCGCACGACAATATCAAGGTCCGGCTCGACAATATGGATTTCGCCGCGGTTGATCGTATCGACCGCCGACTGGTTCACATCAACGCCATGCACCGGCATTTTGCGCGAGGCAAACATCGCCGCCGTCGGCAGGCCGATATAGCCAAGGCCGATCACCGATACTTTCTTATAGGTTGAACGCTGTTTCGCGGAACGCACTCGCTTCGTCTCCATTCACTGTGATCCGGCCAATATGTCGGCAATGCGGGCAGCAGATTGCCCGTCGCCATAAGGATTATGCGCGCGCGACATGGTTTGATAGGCCGCGTCATCGTCCAAAAGTCGCGTAGTTTCGGCAAACAACAAGTTGGCATCCGTGCCGACAAGCCGCACCGTGCCCGCTTCAACCGCTTCGGGCCGTTCGGTGGTTTCGCGCATGACCAGCACCGGTTTACCAAGGCTGGGCGCTTCTTCCTGTATCCCGCCGCTGTCGGTCAACACGATATGGCTACGGTTCAACAGCCACATGAACGGCAGATAGGATTGCGGTTCGATGAGGAAAATATTGGGAATATGCTTGATGATCGGCGTCACCACATCCAGCACACGCGGGTTGAGGTGGACGGGATAGACGATCTGCACATCACCGCGCGCCGCTATCTTGGCAAGCGCCTCGCAAATGCGCGCCAAGCCACCATCTTGGTTTTCGCGGCGGTGGCCTGTCACCAAAATCATGCGCTTGGCGTCATCCAGAAAGGCAAAGCGCGCGCGTTGCTCCACCTCTAACGCGGGGTCCTTGTCCAGCTTGGCAATCGCCATATGCAGCGCATCAATCACAGTATTGCCGGTGACATGAATACTGGCCTCCGCGACATTTTCTTTCAGCAGGTTCGTGCGGGCTAGCGCGGTCGGCGCAAAATGGAGGGTCGCCAAACGGCCGGTCAACTGGCGGTTGGCTTCTTCGGGCCAGGGCGCAAGCATATTGTGCGAGCGCAAGCCCGCTTCGACATGGCCGATGGGCACGCCAGCATAAAAAGCCGCCAAAGAGGCCGCCATGCAGGTCGTCGTATCGCCATGCACCAGCAGATAATCGGGCTTGTCTGCCGCCAATATCGGCTCCAGTCCTTGGATGACGGCGGCAGTGATATGGCTCAACCCCTGCCCTGCCTTCATGATCTTTAGGTCATAATCAGGCGTAATGCCGAAAAATTCCAGCGCATTATCGAGCATCTCGGCATGTTGGCCGGTCACGCAAATCTTGGCATCAATACGCGGGTCCGCCGCCAGGCATTGCACCACCGGCGCCATTTTGATCGCTTCCGGTCGCGTTCCAAAAACACTGAGTATCTTCATAACTATCTAATGGTTTCCCGCTCGTCGGCGCTGTTATGGACACAATCTGCTTAATTTGGCGTTACCGGTTAACGCGGCAATAGGCAAAGCCTTGCCTGTGCAAAAAAGCCGCTGCTTGCCGTGGATCGAAAAAGACGCGCATATTTTTCACAAAACAAATGCGCAAAAAGAAATGCAGGCCCGCGAATTTCGGTTGCACCCGAGCCTCCACCCGATTAGGCACCGCGCAACACGGTCCGGGCTTTCACCCGCAACCGCTGTGCGCCGGCTTAGCTCAGTTGGTAGAGCACCTGATTTGTAATCAGGGGGCCAGGGGTTCGAATCCTCTAGCCGGCACCATTTTTCCTGTGACATCATCCGCGCTGCCAAGTCCGGGAACAGCCTTATTATCCCTTGGCATTTTACTGGCCATTTTACCGGCCATTAGGATTTTGACTTAAAATCTGTATAGGTTGGACCTCCTCTTTTTAAAGAAATGCGCCCATGACTACGCCCGGCACGCCTACGCTTGACCAGTTGCAGATATTCCTTGCCATTGTCGACACGGGCAGTTTTGCAGGCGCGGGGCGCAAGTTGAACCGGGCGGTGTCGGTTATCAGCTACGGTATCGGCAATCTGGAAGCGCAATTGGGTGTGATGCTGTTCGATCGCGAGGGGACCAGAAAACCGCAATTGACCGAGGCAGGCCGCGCGGTGCTGGCCGAAATCCGTTCGATCAATAATGAAGTCGATGCGTTGCGCGCCAAGGTCAAGGGGCTGCTGGAAGGGCTGGAGCCCGAACTTGATCTGGTGGTCGATGTGATGATGCCGAGTGCCCGGCTTGGGCGTGTGCTGCGCGAATTTGCGGCGGAATTTCCCAGCGTCCAGCTTTGTTTGCACGTCGAGGCGCTGGGCGCGGTGACGTCGATGGTGCTCAATCGCACCGCCAGTATCGGCATTTCGGGGCCGCTCTATGTCGGCAAGCCCGGTATCGACAGCCGCGCAGTCGGCGTGGTGGCGCTGGTGCCGGTCGCTGCCCCCTGTCATCCTCTAGGGATGATGGACGCGATTACGAGCGGCGCGGGGCGCAACTATATGCAGATTGTGCTTACGGACCGGTCAGAGGCAACGGCGGGCGTCAATTATGCGGTGGTGAGCGACAAGACTTGGCGGCTGTCCGACCTCGGCACCAAATATGCGCTGCTGCTGGAGGGCGTCGGTTGGGGCAATATGCCGCTGCCGATGGTCGAAGATGACCTGAAAAATGGCCGCTTGGTGCGGCTCAATATGCCGGACGATCCGGGCGGCACTTATCGTTTTGCAGGGATCTGGCGCACGGACAATCCGCCGGGGCCAGCGGCGGCATGGCTGCTCGACCGTTTTGCCGAGCTTGGCAAAGATGATCGCGGATTGCCCGGCGCAGGCGACCTTTAACCCGTGCCTTTCTTCAAGCTTTTAACTATCCGGTGTGATGAGATGGCGTACACGCGGCGGCTCGCTGCCACGGTGGAAGGCGTGGACGACATCTTGGTCAAGCTTGTCGGTATGCGTCACGCGGTCATGCTGGCGCAGATGTTCGAGCCAGCTTTCGACGGTGAAAAATTCCACCACTAAAGTCGGGTCGGCCGCGTCCTGATAAAGGCCCCATTGGATAGCGCCATCGCGCACGCGTATCCGGCGCATATTGGCCATCGCCGCACTAAAGTCATCAAGCGCATCCGTGTCGATTTTATATTCGATAGTAACCATGACGGGGCCACGATCATGGGCGACGTCGCTGTCTATTTCGGGTGCGGGCCAGTGCATCGACGGGGTGAGGTTGACCGAACCCGCCTCGCCAATCGGGAAACGCCATACGCTCAACAATGTGGCGATGACGAGCAAGACAGCAGCGATTTCGAGCGTCGGGGCTATGCCGATACGCGATGCAGTGGCCCCCCAGATGGTCGAGCCTGCGGTCATCGCGCCTTGAAACACCAAAAGATAAATGGCGAGCGCGCGCGCTTTCACCCATGCAGGCGAGCTGGCCTGCGCGCCGCCGTTTAACGCCGCCATCATCGCGATCCACGCAAAGCCGCCAAAAGTCAGTATGGCCGCTGCGGGTGCAAAGCTTTTCACAAAGCTGAGCGCGAATATCACCACCGCCAGCACCAGCGAGGCTATCAGGGTCATACGGTTGGTGCTGAGTTTCGCGCGGATTTTGGGGAGCAGCAACGCGCCCGCAATTGCGCCGCCGCCCATGAAGGTGAGCAGTGCGCCATAGCCCGCTGGCCCCAACCCCATGTCACGCCGCGCGATCAGCGGTAGCAAGGCCCACATGCTGCTGGCAAACAAGAAGAACGCCATTGACCGCGCCAAAATCACCTTCAGTTCTGGCGCACGCAGCGCATAACGCACCCCGGCGCGCATCCCGCCGATAAAATGTTCGGCGGGCAGGCGGCGCGGCGCGACCTGTCTTTGCCAGCGGAATAGCACAAACAGGATACCGATGACCGACACGGCATTCAGCGCAAACACCGCCCACGGCCCCGACAGCGCGATAATCGCGCCGCCCACCGCCGGCCCGATTGCGCGGGCAATATTGATGCCGAGCGAATTGAGCGCGACCGCTTGCTGCAGCGATTTATGCGGGACTAATTCAGGCACAATCGCCTGAAATGCCGGAGCGGACAGCGCGCCGCCCACCGAAATCGCGGCGGTAAAGGCGAGCAGCATCCAGCCCGTGGTGATGTCGAAATAGGTCATCACCGCCAGCACCGCCATTGCGACCAGCGCAAAGGCCTGTGCGGCGATCAGCAATTTGCGCCGGTCGACAATATCGGCCAGCGCGCCTGCGGGCAGCGACAGGATGAAAATCGGAAACGTTGTTGCCGCCTGCACCAGCGCCACCATCAGCGGGCTGGGCGAGAGCGAGGTCATCAGCCAACTGGCACCTACATCGTGCATCCATGTGCCGATGTTGGAAACCACCGTGGCAATCCACAGCGCGCGAAACACCGGATTGGCCAGAGGCTTTTCGCTGGTCGGCGGCGCATCAGGCGTAGGGGTAGTGGCCGAAGAGGCGGCGTCGGACATTAAAAATACTCCATGACAGCAACCGCGAGCATCAACCCGCCGATCAACGCGGCATGTTCAAATACCACCGTGCGTTGCTGGATGCGCAGCGCGCTTTTATGCTGTTTCCAATAAGGGTGGGCAATCACCGTCGCCGCGACGGTAAATGCGCCGAGCATCCCTGCCCCCACCCACGGCGCAAAACCGGTGATGAGGAGCAGGCTGCCCAAGGCCTGCACCGCTATCGTCAACACGGCAAACAGCGGCGCTGGCGACAGACGGGCGGCGCGCATTTCGGCTACGCCGGACTGCCAATGGATGGCTTTGAAAATGGCGCTGCTCCAATAAGGCAAGGTCAACAGCGCCACCGCCAACAGGGCAAACCAACGTGCGCTGACCAGCCCTGCGATAAAACCGGGTGTCATGGTTCAGACCGCCCAGCAACCGCAGCCAAGCGCACCCCAGAAGCTTTGCACATCGCGCGCGGGCACGCTGCTCCCCAAAGCGGCGGCATGGTTGTGGCCGTGGACCGAGCAGGCATGAGCGCAGCCACAGGCCGAAGCCATCGCTTGGGCATGTTGCTGGCCACCGGTTTCACCGCCGCGATAATAGCCGCCGAACAGCGCAACCGGCGACCAATCGGGCATTGGTGCGGGCAGCGCCGGGGCTTTGGGCCCATAAGTCCCTTCCCCATGTACAATCTTGCCACCAACGATGGTCAACACCGCGCGCAGATGCGGAATATCGTTTTCGGGCACGCTGAAATAATCGCTGGACAGGAGCGCAAGATCGGCGAGCTGGCCTGCTTTAATCTGCCCCTTCTTGCCCATTTCATTGGAGAACCAGGTATTTTGTTCGGTCCACAGCCGCAAAGCAGTTTCACGATCAAAACGGTTGCGCGTCGGGTAAAGCGACGTGCCGCCGACGGTCTTGCCCGTCACCAGCCAATTCAAGGACACCCAAGGGTTATAGCTAGCCACGCGCGTCGCGTCGGTCCCAGCGCCCACCGGCACACCCGCTTCTATCATGCGTTTGATCGGCGGGGTCGCCTCGGCAGCCTTGGCACCATAGCGTTCGATGAAATATTCGCCCTGATAGGCCATGCGGTGCTGCACCGCGATGCCGCCGCCTAGTGCGGCGATACGGTCGATATTGCGGTGGCTGATGGTTTCGGCATGGTCGAAGAACCAGTGCAGCCCGTCAAAAGGCACGTCGCGATTGACCTTTTCAAACACATCGAGCGCGCGGCTGATGGTTTCGTCATAGGTTGCGTGCAAGCGCCACGGCCAGCGTTGTTCGGCCAGCAAGCGGATGACAGACTCCAGATCGCCTTCCATATTGGGCGGCATATCGGGGCGCGCGACACGGAAATCTTCAAAATCGGCCGCCGAATAGACCAGCATTTCGCCCGCACCATTGTGGCGATAGCTGTCATCGCCTTGACCGAAACGCACGGTGTTGGTCCAATTGGTAAAGTCCTGCAATTCCTCTTTCGGCTTTTGCGTGAAGAGGTTGTAGGAAATGCGGACCGTCAGCTCACCATCCTTGTGGAGCTTGTCGATAATCTCGTAATCATCGGGATAATTTTGAAAGCCGCCGCCCGCGTCGATCACGCTGGTGATGCCGAGGCTGTTCAGTTCGCGCATAAAATGCTTGGTGGAATTCAACTGATATTCGGGCGGCAGTTTCGGCCCCTTAGCCAGCGTCGAATAAAGGATCGTCGCATTTGGTTGTGCCAAAAGCAGCCCGGTGGGGTTGCCCGCGCTATCACGCATAATTTCGCCGCCCGGCGGGTTCGGCGTATCCTTGGTATAGCCCACGACGCGCAGCGCGGCGGCGTTCAATAGCGCGCGGTCATACAGATGCAGGATGAACACCGGCGTATCGGGCGCAACCGCGTTGATTTCTTCGAGCGTCGGCAGGCGCTTTTCGGCAAATTGATGCGCGGTAAATCCGCCGACAACGCGCACCCATTGCGGCGCTGGGGTGCGCGCGACTTGCTGGCGCAGCATTTCCATTGCGTCGGCCAAGGTCGGCACGCCGTCCCAGCGCAATTCCATATTATAGTTAAGGCCACCACGGATGAGGTGGGTATGGCTGTCCATCAGGCCGGGGATCAACCGTCGTCCTTCGCCATCAATCACCGTCGCATCGGGGCCAGCAGCGGCGCGCACATCCTGTTCCGAACCCACTGCCAGAAAGAGGCCATCGCGCATCGCCACCGCTTCGGCCACCGGATTTTGCCGGTCGAGCGTGGTGATTTTGGCATTAGTGATGATAAGCGTTTCAGAAATCACTTTTCCGGAAGTCGTCATAGCTACACTCTCCTTGGCACTGAGCAATGCCAGCGCACTCGCGCCAATCATGGTTTCGCGGCGGGTAAAACGGGGCATTGTCTCTCTCCTGTAATTGGTGGCGAATGGGGTTTACGAAACAGATTGAACCAGAGGGGCATAGGATCATCGCCTACGCCCCCAGATGGTTCCCTTTAGAGACCGCCTTCGGATGCGTTGAACATCTGCTTGGCGTAAGCGATGCCGAGTCCGTAAGCCCCGCCCAAGCGTGCGGCGATGCCGGTGGTCAGTTCATAAGTGTCTCCGCGCGCCCAATCGCGTTGCAGTTCGAGCAGATATTGAAGCGCGGTAATCGGCTTTGCGCCAGCTTGCACCATGCGGGCGATCGCACGTTCATGCGCTTCTTCCGAAATATCGCCGCTGGCGTCGGTCACGACATAGACTTCAAAGCCCTGTTCCAGCGCAGACAGCACCGGGCCGACGATGCAAACCGAAGTCCATAGACCGGCGATGACCAGACGGTCCTTGCCGATGCGGTTCACTTCGTCGATGACCGCGGCATCTTCCCAAGTGTTCATGGTCGTGCGGTCGATCATCACCTGATCGCCATAGGGTTCAACCACCTCACTGAACATCGGGCCGGAAAAGCTATCCTTGGCTACTGTGGTCAGGATGGTCGGCACCTGGAAACCGGCCGCCGAGCTTGCCAGCAGACCGGCATTGTTACGCAGCACCTCAGGGGCAATCGACTTGGTGGCAAAGGCCATTTGCGATTGGTAATCAATCAAGATGAGCGCGTGATCATCGGGGGTCAGCAGGCTCTGTGCGGCACGGGGTTCAGCAATAATCGACATTATATTTTCCTCTTGGACCTAGCCGCGCAAGGCGGCGTGTGACTGTGTATGAGAGGCTTTTAAGCTTTTGCCGACGTTCTAAACACTGTTATAAGTTGGCACATAATGTTCTAGTTTATAGAAAAGTTTATCGTCGCTGTTTCAGCAGAGTGCGCGATATACAATCGATTATGCGGCGAGTGGGCCTATCGTCCCGTCGGCGGACAAGGCCCCGAACAGCTTCCGTAGCGCATCCTTTCTGACACACTCGGGTGCGAGCCGCAGCATAGCGTGAGATTGTGTCAGAAAGGCTATTGGCCGCGAGGGGGCTCCCATCCCCGCGCTTGTTACGCCGCATCGCGCACCCGCACCGGCTCGGCTCATCGCAAAGTAAACTCTTGTCACCCCCGCTCTCAATCGGACGGGGCGCATTGTTCATCTGTCAGCAAGTTTGGGCTGAACAGGAAAGAGGCCCCCTGCCGTTCTAGCAGGGCCAAAACGCCGTTTGAGGGAAAAAACGACGGTACGAGATTTCATGGAAATACGCGGCATAAGCTGCCTGCGTTTGAAGGAGAGAATAATGCGTATCACTTCACCCCGGTCTGCGGGCCTGATGTTGGGAGCTATTTGTGCGGTATCGGTGCCCGGCATGGTGCTGGCGCAGCAACAGGATGCGCCGCCGCCCGTCGAGGCCGCACCGCCCACTGCAGCGCCCACTGGCCAAGCCATTATAGTCAATGCCCCGCCCCCGCCCGCTGACCTCACCGGCCTTGAAAAAGGTCCGGATGTCGAAGGCATCATCACCGCGCGTCGCGGCGACCGTATCCAGATTACGGGAGCCGATCAGGCCAATACGGTAATCGCCATCAGTCCGGCAACCGAAGTGCGCGGGCGCGGGGGCTTTTTGGGTCTTAACCGCACCGCTCTTACCGCCAATTCGCTGCTCAACGGTCTGCCCGTGACGGTTGAAACCGTTAACTGGAACGGAACATTGGTTGGCAAGAGCATCCGCTTGCGCAATGACGATCTTAAAACCGCGAACATGATCCGCAACGGCACCGCGCAAGGCTTTGCCGAGCAGACAGCGGCGACCGCCGCGCTGCGCAGCCGTGTCGGCAATATAGACCAATATAATGTGCGCCGCACCACCAATGTCTATTTCGATACCGGCAAATGGAATTTGTCGCCGCAGGCCGAAGCCGAGCTGTGCGCGACCGCGACCGAGGCTAATTCGACTGAAAATGCACTGTTGCTGGTGGTCGGCTATACGGACGCCGTTGGCAGCGAGGACGTCAACCAGACGCTGAGCGAACGCCGCGCGGGCCGTGTGGTCAACTATCTGCAGCAAAAATGCCGGTGGGCACCCTATCGGATGCTGACACCGAGCGGCATGGCCGAAGCGGACCCCGCCGCTGACAATTCGACCGCCGAAGGCCGCCGCCAGAACCGCCGCGTGTCGGTGAGCATCCTTGTCAGCAAGGCGGTCGAAGGACTTTAATCGACTTAAATCCCAAGGCGCATATCCATAGATTAAGCCATGAATCCGAACGGGGCAGACTTTTATGTCTGCCCCGTTTGTTATGCGCGCACAAAATCCGGTCGCGCTGAATATATGGCGATCCGCACTTATCCGGCCTGTAAGCGAACAATTGTAAAGGGAAATAGGGAGCTTCTGTTGCCCGGTGCTCCCCAAACCGCTGGTGTCCGTTTCTGTTGCCCGGTACGGCCCGTACCGCGTTCTATTAGGATAATGTCAGCCCGTGAGGGCCTCAATTATGCTGCAAGAGCAAGTGCTTCGTTATCGTTGGCACTTATCGTGTTTGAGCCTTTAACGGGTTACTCAGCCCGGATGAAAATACCGCTTTTCAACACACGTCGATCCTAGTTCGGCCCCGTCATCAAGCCCGATAGCCGGGTCTGGTGGTGGAGCCGCCGGGTACCGCCCCCGGGTCCGCTGTGCCTAGTACACGCCACAGTTTATCATCATAGCCGGATTGCTCCGGCCCGACCGATATAGGGTGCAAGCTCCGGTTTGAAAAGAGGGGCTTGCGAAAAGCCGTGGAACGCCCTCCCTGTTTCGGCGTCCCGAACGCGCGCGCAAAACCGACGCAAACAAAAAACGGGCCGCATCCTAAGATACGACCCGTCCTTTATGCCATCAAAGGCATGAAGTGTCCGATAAGAATTACTTCTTTTCGGTGGTAGCCGTTGCCGGAACCGGAGCGTCAGGTGCGGTCTTGCCCGCAGCTTCGTCAGCCGCTTCCTGCTTTTCAGCCTTCACTTCGCCTTCAGCGCGAACCACGTCGGCTTTTTCTTCCAGCGCATCAGCCTTGGCTTCATTAACCTGGCTGTTTACGCCCGGATCAGCTTCACGCACGGCGTCAGCTTGGTTTTCAAGAGCGTCAGCCTTGGCTTCGGTCTGCTCGTCAACCTTCTGTTCCGCAGCGGTGTCACACGCCGCAAGCGACAATGCCGACGCAGCGGCAGCAATAATAGCAAACTTTTTCATTTCATAACTCCCATTTTGCGCTGTCAGACAACGCTGGTTGCAGTAACCTGTAAAAGCGTTTTTGGTTCCTTTGCGGGAACAATAATCCCCAAAAAACAACCTAATCCAGATTACAAACAAAGCCGTCCGGAAGCGTCACTCCTCCCGAACGGCTTTGAATCTATGCTTGATATTTCAAATATCAAGTGTTTTTGTAGAGAATGTGAATTTTTCTGGTTTTTCCAACGCTTACTTCTTCAAAGAATCGCGGATTTCGGTGAGCAATTCCACTTCGGTCGGGCCTGCGACCTCTTCCTTGCGGGGCATTGCGCGATTGGCGAGTTTCACAATCTGGAAAATAACAAACGCCATGATGAGAAAATTGATGATGGCGGTGATGAACGAGCCATAGCCGAGCATCGCAGCGCCCGCTTCCTTAAGCTTGGCATAGTCGGTCGGGTCCACACCCGCGGGCGGCGCGCCGAGCAGGATGAACTTGTTCGAAAAATCGACGCCGCCGGTAATCCAGCCAATGAACGGCATCAAAATATCGTCGGTGAGCGAGGAAACGATCTTGCCGAACGCCGCGCCGATGATCACACCGACCGCCAAATCAAGCACGCTTCCTTTGTTGATAAATTCCTTGAATTCGGTCCACATTGTCCGATCCCCTTATCCCGTAAGCTTGTGATGTCATTGCATATTAATATGGTTAACATGCATCAAGGCACCAATCCTAATTCGCATCGGATTGCAAGATATATTGCGCTTTGGCTCATGCGAACTTACATCAAAACGGGACCAACCCCTTGGTGGAGGATATTTATGAACAGCAAACGTCTGGCTCTGGCCATGCTCACCCCGGTTGCGGCGGTTTCGCTCGCAGGCTGCGGGATCAACAGCGTGCCGACCGCGGAAGAAAATGCAAAAGCGAAATGGGCCAATGTTCAGGCCGATTACCAGCGCCGCGCCGATCTCATTCCCAATCTGGTCGAAACCGTGAAGGGCTATGCCAAGCAGGAATCGACCGTGCTGACACAGGTGGTTGAAGCGCGCGCCAAGGCGACTTCGGTTCAGGTGAGCGCGTCGGACCTCGAAGATCCGGCCAAAGTCGCGCAATTCCAACAAGCCCAAGGCGCATTGAGCCAGTCGCTCGGCCGCTTGCTCGCGACCGTCGAAGCCTATCCCGACCTCAAATCGAACCAGAATTTCCTTGCGCTCCAGTCCCAGCTTGAAGGCACGGAAAACCGCATCAATGTGTCGATCAAGGATTATAATGAAGCGGTGCAGGCCTATAACACCACGATCCGCACCTTCCCCGACGCGATTGGTGCGAAGATTTTTTACGGGGCCAAGCCAATGGTAACCTATCAGGCGACCGCTCCCAATGCCGACCGCGCGCCGACTGTCAATTTTGACACCGGCCCCGCTGCGGCCACCAAATGATCACCAAGCGGGCCAAATAAGAGCGATGCGGGGGAGCGGTGATACGCGCCCTTCCCCGCATCACTCTGCCCGCGCTTTAACCCGTCCGACCAGCGGAGGCATAAAAGCCAGATCGTGACCCGATTGATGACATTCACCGAGGCCAAGCGCCTGATGTTCACCCGGATAGTGGCTGTAACACTGGGCCTTTTGGCCATGATGCTGTCCGGCGCTCCGGCCCTTGCCCAAAATTTCCCCGCGCCGACCGGCCAATGGGTGATTGACGATGCGGACATATTGCCGCCAGCGGATGAAACCGCGCTCAACAGCAAGCTTGAACAATTTGAAAAAACCAACGGCCACCAATTGATCGTGCTGACGGTCAAGTCGCTGGAGGGCCGCGATGTTGCCGATTATGGCTATCAGGCCGGACGCCATTACAAGGTCGGCGATGTCGCCAAGGATGATGGCGCCGTGCTGCTCATCGCCCCCAATGAACGCAAACTCCATATTGCGGTCGGCTATGGTCTTGAACCCATTTTGACCGACGCTTATTCCAGCCTCATCATCAATCAGGCGATAACCCCGCAATTTAAGGCGGGCAACTTCCCTGCAGGCATTGATGCCGGCGTCGATGAAATCATCAAGCAGATCAGCCTGCCGCCCGAACAGGCGCGGGCGCTCGCCGAACAGGCTCAGCAGCGCAGCAATGATAGCGGCGATGCAGGGGCGGCGGTGTTCTGGCTGTTCGTTTTCCTGTTCGTCATATTGCCGATCATCATCCGCATGATGCGCGGCAAGCGCGGGCGGCGCTTTGGCAGCAGCGGCCCCGTCGTTATCTGGGGCCCGGGCGTTGGCAGCAGCTATGGCGGCGGCGGTTTCGGTGGCGGCTTTGGCGGAGGCGGCGGCTTTGGCGGCGGAGGCGGCGGCTTTTCCGGCGGCGGCGGCAGCTTTGGCGGCGGCGGTGCATCGGGAAGCTGGTAAGGGGCATTTATGAGCAATAATAAAAGCATGACCAATGCCGAACATGACCGCGTAACCGAAGCGGTGCGCGCGGCAGAAGCGGGCACGGCGGGCGAAATTGTCACGATTATCGCCGACTCATCCGACCATTATCTCGACACCGCACTCTGGTATGCCTCTGGTGCCGCGCTGTTGAAGCTCGCCTTCCTTACCGCTTTTCCCGGCATCGCCACCTGTGTGATCGAAACCGTGACCGGTGGCTGGGTGACAGACATTGGCGCGATGGAATATTTCGAGCTGGCACTCGCGGCCTTTGTGCTGAGTTTCGCGATAGTGCGGCTCATCCTCCAAATCCCCAAGCTGCGCACCGCCCTCACCTTCCCGCGCGTCAAATCGAAGCGCGTGCGCAACCGCGCGATCGACTTTTTCAAAGTGGGCGCGGAAAGCCGCACGGCGGGCCGCACCGGCATCCTCATCTACCTGTCGCTTGCCGAACATCGCGCCGAAATCGTCGCCGATGAAGCGATCCACAAACAGGTCGCCAATGAAGTGTGGGGCGAAGCGATGGTCGATTTGCTGCGCGACGTGCGTGAAGGCCGCGTAACCGACGGTATGGTCGCTGCGGTGCGCGATGTCGGCAAAATCCTCGCAGAATATTTCCCGCGTCAGGATGATGATGTGAACGAATTGCCCGACCGGCTCATCGAATTATGAGTGATGACCGCGAAGCCGTCCGCTGGGAGGGCCAATATTTGACCGTCAAACAGCGCGGGACATGGGAGTATGTGAGCCGCGCACGCGGTATCAAGGCGGCAGTAATCCTTGCGGTCGATGACGGCCATGTGCTGCTCGTCGAACAATATCGGGTGCCGCTTGGCAAAAATTGCCTCGAATTGCCCGCAGGCCTTGTCGGCGACGAGGTTGCAGGCGAACCCGCAGAAATCGCGGCGGGCCGCGAGTTGGAAGAAGAAACCGGCTACCGCGCCGGGCTCATCGAAAATCTCGGCGAATTTTACAGCTCGCCCGGCATGGTGTCCGAAAGCTTCACCCTGATGAAAGCGAGCGACCTCACCCGCGTCGGCGATGGCGGCGGGGTCGAGGGCGAAAATATCACCGTCCACCGTGTGGCGCTTGGAAATTTGCGTGACTTTATCGCAACCAAACGCGCCGAAGGATGCGGCATGGATGTGAAATTGCTGCTCTTGCTCGGCAGCGGGTGGGTTTGAGCGGCCAGTCCCACCACCTCAACCGTCCGTCATTGCGAGCGCCGCAAGGCGCGCTGCAATCCAGAGGTGCTCAGGACCAAGGCCGCGCCCCTTTTCTGCGTCATTGCGAGCCGCGAAGCGGCGCGGCAATCCAGAGTCGTCCAACACAACGG
>JAFAFE010000002.1 GCA_023423655.1 Pseudomonadota bacterium | reverse complement strand
GCTATAATATTACTGATAGCCGTACGGATCATATCGCTGTTGCAGCTGGACCGTGATTTCTGAACTGCTATAATGGAAGGCCGCATCAATCCGAAGCATCGCGTGTTGCAGCTGGACCGTGATTTCTGAACTGCTATAATAGCACAAGTAAAGAGGAAGTAAACGCAGTCGTTGCAGCTGGACCGTGATTTCTGAACTGCTATAATCGATACGGCGTTAAATTATTGTAATCAATCAATTTAACGCCGTATCGACTGGCAAAATCCCTCGCGAATCGATCAAAAAAGCGCGAGTTGGCTTGGGTTTTTGCGTTGGCGTTTTCGGGATTGGCCTGAGAAACGGATGATGTTTTCATATTGGCGGTCGGTAAATCCGAGGATGTGGACGTCGCCTTTTTCAGGCAGGTTTGCACCGATGCGCCGGACATAGGTTTCATATTGTTCTTTGCCGGAACAAAAGCGTGCATAGATGGAAAACTGGCTCATTTCATAGCCCTCGTCCAGCAAAAATTCGCGAAATTTTGTGGCAGCGCGCGATTGTTCGCGCGTGGTGACCGGCAGATCGAACATGACCAAAATCCACATAAGCTGATACCCGCTATAATGCGCCGCCCCCTGCCCTTTCATCGTGTTTCGCCGTCGGGGATGTGCCGCGCGATGCTCGCCCAGGACAAGGGCGATGGCGGGGCGAACAAGGCTAGCGAAAGGTCGTTATTTTCAAAACTGGCGGCCAAGGACTGGGCGAGCCGTTGCGCGGCCACCGATACGGGGGAGGAGGCGCCCTCCAGATCAAGGTCTGCGGCGATAAGCGCGGTTAAGCGCGCCTTGCAGTCGCTGTCCACGCTCGCAACCCCGTCCGCCTGCATTTGCCATACCACCGCGTCGACCAACGGGCGAAAAGGCTCGACCAGATCGTCGGCGAGCGCGAAACTGTTGAGCCGATTGGCGTGATGGAGGCCGATGCTGGGATGCAAGCCCGACGCGACAACGGATCGCGCCACCATCGCCCGCATCACGGTATAACCATAGTTGAGCATCGCATTAACGCCCTCTGCCTGCCGGTCGCGGCGGAAGTTGGGACCGAAAAGCGCGGTCCAATAACGGCGCGCAGCTTGCGCTTCGATATTGTCGGGGTCGCCAGAACGGACACGGTCAGACATCAGATATAAGGCTTGCGCTTCATCACGGCCATGCGCGTCGAGGAGGCTCGCCTGCATCCGCACTTTATGCGCAACAATCCGTTTCCACGCTTGCTTGAAAAAGGGGCGCGGTATGTCCCATTGCGCGCGCATCCGCGCATTTTGGGCGTGATGGCCGGACAGCGGCATCGTCACCGCGACAGGCGCATGGTTCGAACCGCACAGGACCATGATGGCCCCGCGTCCGGCCAATTCCACCACTAAATTGGTGGTCCAGCTTACGCCATGCGCATGGACGATAAGGGCCGCAATATCATCGAGCGCGACACGCCCCTGCTCTTGCCCGTCGCGGCTGACAAGAAGCAGACCACGATAGGCAGACAGATGGAGATTGTCGGTGGCAATATCGACAATACGGTCCAAGTCTGGCCCCTTTCAGGGGCGGAATATCGCAGACTATGCCTAACCATTGGTTAATCCGTTAATCGCGCGGGCCGGGATCGAATATTTGGCCAAGTTCGTCGATGCGGATCTGACGAGCCTTCATTTTTTTGAGCGCATTTACGCCGGGACCATATAATTTGAACGGGTCGTTAGGATCCTTGTCGCGTTGGGCCATGTTGCCGGTTTCATGATGGTTTATCAGGAATATCTGTCCATTCTGCCCGAATTTCTGTACGCGGACGATTGAACGGATGCCCGGCTCTTTCTCGATGGCCAATATGTCATCCTGTTTGAGGCTCATAATCTTTTTGGCGGCAGGATGCGGGCGCTGTTCGACGAAATCATGGCGATGGAAATCATAGGTCGAAATCACATCATAGGTCCAACTGCCGTCCGGCAAGCGCCAGACATTATAGCGTTCATTGGAATCGCCCTGATAGGCTTTATAGGGCCGCCCGTTCGCGTCGCGAATTGCGATCACATGCAAAGGCTCGCGCACGCGGACGTGGCGGATGCCTTTATAATGTTCGGCCGTTTTCGAAAAATCCTCCAAGGCTTTCTGGAATTCGCTCCCGCTTAGCTCTTGCGTGGCCTTGTAAAGCTCTTCTTGCAAAAGCTTGTCGGCGATCCGTTCCGGATTGGTCAGATCTTTGGGCTGGAGCGACATAAACGGAATCCGGTGGACAACAATCGGCGCGCCGCGGGCGTTGACCTTGCCGGTCAAGCCATAAGCGGTTTCATTGTGCAGGCGGCCCGACGTAACATCGCGATTTTTTGCGGGCTTGCCCTTGCGGCCATGGTCGGGCTTGAAACTGACAATAGTGGCGCGCAGCCGTTGTTGCAGGTCTTCGCGGAATGTCGGCCAAGGTTTGGCAAGGTCCGAAAACAGGCTGTCCAATTCCATCCTTTCTGCGGTCCCGGCTGCGGTCGCGATACGTTGCAATAAAGACAGATTTGTCAGCCCGATAATCGCCGCGTCAATCGCATGGTGGCGATGGTCGAGCCGGTTTTTGGGCGCATCACTATGTTCGTTTTCGACATAATTATGGTCGGGCAAAATCGAATTCAGCCCCCATAAGCGGCGCAGCATCGCGGTCATCCGCCCCGGCACCGCATAGACACGGCGCGAGCCTTCCTCTTTTTCCGCGTAAAGGCTGCGCAAATATTGCGACGCCAAGCGGGCGAGATATTGGGTGTCATGCAGTTGGCGTGCTAAAAACCCATTTTCTGTTACGTGCCCATCAACTTTGTTCACACGATCCATCGCATCGGGGCCAAAGCGCCATTGTTTTGATTTGTGCATCCGCGCGACCTGATCCTGGATAATTTCCCAGCGTTCGCTATGGCTCCATTGTTCCCACGGGGTTTTCCGCCCTTTCTGGCGGTTGCAGTGGATGTGGCACACGGTTTTGTTGCTCGCGCCATCATCAAGGCAGCGCGAATAGGGGATGATATGGTCGACATCTGCCGAACCATTCATCAGCATTTCGGCGCTGATCTGCTCGCCGCAATAAGGGCAACGGCGGTTGAGTGGGTCGGTCGGGTTTAACTCCTCCCATAAACGCATCAGCATCCGGTTGCCCCCACTGTCGCGTTCCCCCATCTTTTCCAGATTTTTTGATCTCCGTTGGGCCGCATCGGTATTGGCTTTGATCTTGCGGTTGGCTTCGGCTTTCTGCTTGTCATTAAGCTTCAACTCGCGGGCCAGTTCAACAAAGATCACGTCCGGGCGGCCATGTTTTTTGATGATTGCATTCACCACCCGGCGAAGCTGGTTCATCCCGATATGGACGGTGGGGTTGGTGATTTTGCCATATTGGCGCTCGTCATCGTCGCCATATTCCTCCTTGCCCGGCGCGATTTCGCGGGTGAGGACGGCGCCATAATAAGGCAATTCATCATAGGCTTCGCCGGTGCGGAAATCGCTATGGTGGAAACCCGCCGCAAGCGCAGCCTTGTCATAGGTGATAACGCTTGCCTTGAGCTGGTCCAGCAACATCCGTGTAGCGGTTTCGCCGAAACGGCCATAGCCTTCGGGGAGCTTTGCGTTCGCCACGGCCTCGGCGGTGTTATCGTCGAGCGCATATTCGGCCTTGAGCCATGCCAGCAAGGCTTCGGGAGATTCTTCATTTTCGACCTTGTCGATAATCCGCAACTGCTTGTCGAGCGGGAAGTCGCCCCAGCGTCCGGCGAAACGTTTATTGTCCGCCATCACGGCATAGACTTCATTGCCGAGCAGGTCTTTCCTGCTTTCACTATCTTTGTTGAACCGTTCACCTTCGGCCAGTTTGATGGTTTTGCCGAGCGTGCTGAAACTCACTTTCTGCTTGGTGCGCAGCTTGAGAATGAGCGCATTGCGCTCGTCCAACGTCAGCTCCCGCTCCGCCGCGCCTGCCGAAACGATGCGCAACTGGTTGACTTCTTCATAGAGCCGCCGCTCCTGAAAGAGCGGATGCGCTTTTGGCAGGCGCTTTTCGTCCGCCGGAACGCCGCCGGTCCCTGCGAAGGTGCAAAAGCCGACGACCTGCTCTTTCAACGGGCGCTGGTAAAAAATCACGCGATGGATAGCCGCGCGCGCTTCTTCGGTCAGCAGGTCCGGATGATAAGCGGCTTGCGCAGCCCAGATTTTTTCAAATTCTCCCTCATAATGCTTACGATCGGGATAAAAATCATAACCCTCTGCATCTGGCCGCATCCGCACGCGCTTGCCCAAGCGCCCGCCGGAGACGCGGTCGCGTTTCAGCAAAAATTCACCGAACGTGCGCGCGTCCATTTCGTCCATGGCGCTATCAAGTGCCTTGGAGCCGCTCGCAATCTTGCCACCCTCATTGTCTTTGGACTTACGGTCCGCCTTGCGGTTTGATTTAAAACCGCGGCGCTGGTTCAGATGGAACAGCGCGCGCCCGAATTCATAAGGCTCAAGCTTTTCATCGAGCGCTCGCACCCGCAATTCATACGGATCTTCTTTCTCCAAAGCTTTGGCATCGAGCAAAGCGGGCGGCATCAGATGGTAGCGCATCAACACCCGCAGTATGGCAGAACGACGGCCGATATAACGGTCGCGACGGCGACGCATCGCGCGCGCATCGCGGCGATCGACGGCCAGCGAAGCACCGGACTTGGGATCGCGGCCCGCACCTTGGGGGGAAGAGCCGAAAATCCGGACACCGATATCGATAATCCGTTTGGGGGTGTCCCCGTCCATTTCGTACAAGCACCAGCCCAAAGAGTTGGTGCCAAGGTCCAGTCCCAAGGATGTTTTCATCTGATTCTCCCCCATAAATGCATACGTATCAAAATGTCACATTTCTGCAATTGACATTGTTGTCGTGTTGGGTCAGATTTGCCTTATTCAGAAATCGCGGTTCTGGTTGTTAACAAGCAATCTGAATTGCACCAAATAAGGCGGGGGCTACGGCCCCCGTTTTTTATTTTAGCGCGTTTTTGTGCGCGATCGCGGGGCTGGCAAGGCCTGCGCCTAACTCCCTTTCGGCCGACACCGCCACCGCCCGGTTATCCTTCAGCGGAGCCACGCGATTATTACACGCGCCCTTCCTACTTTGACATTTTTGTTAACTTGTCCGGTCATTGATTTGACGCGAAATGCGCAAAATCCGTGGCATTTTTGTCGCAGGCGGAGAAATTTGGCGCACCTTCCTTTTCATATGCAGGTCACAAAGCTATGGTCCATCTTGTGATATTAGTCACAAACCATTGTGGGGGATCCTATGCGCGTAACAAAATTTCTTCTCCTCGCTTCAGCCGCTTCGCTGACTTTGGCCGGACCGGCGCTCGCCCAGAATAGCAGCGCAGCCGGAACGCAGACGGCAGACCCCGCCCCCGACGACGCGCCCCAAGACGCCGCCGCTGATCCCTCCACCGATGATGGCGACGCGATTGTCGTGGTCGGATCGCAGATCAAGGGCAGCAAAATCACCGAAGCCCTCCCCGTCACCGTGGTTGGCAGCGAAGAGATTGCCAACACGGCCGCCGCTTCCGGCGACGAATTGTTCCGCTCCATCCCGCAAATGGGCGATGTGAGTTTCAACAGCGCCTATCTGCCCAATAGCTCCAACTCCGCGCGCGGCGATGTGGGTTCGGTGAACCTACGCAACCTTGGCGTCGGCAACACGCTGACCTTGCTCAACGGTCGCCGCGTGGTGTGGCACCCGACCAGCCGCGCGGACGATAATCTCGTGCCGGTGCTGACCTATAATACCAACGCGATCCCCGTATCGGGTGTCGAGCGGCTGGAAGTGCTGCGCGATGGCGCGGCGGCGATTTACGGGTCGGATGCGGTTGCGGGCGTGGTCAACACCGTGTTGCGCAAGGATTTTGAAGGCGGCGAAGTCTCGCTCCAATATGGTATGGCCGAAGGTACCCATCTTCACGAATTTAACGCCAACGCCATCCTTGGTCATAATTTTGGCGACGGGCGCGGCAATGTGACCCTGTTCGTCGATTATACCGACCGGTCGGCGCTGAAAGCTGCCGATCAGGACTATACGCGCTCGGCCAACAAGATGAACCTGTTCGAAGGCACAAGGTTTGAAGGCTCGACCGCGCTTGACGGACGCAGCACGATTACGCCTTGGGGCTCATTCACCGCGACCGGCGGCGCGGTCGGCATCGGCACCCGCAACCTCACCAATGCGTCGGGGCAATTCCATATTCAGCCCGGCACCAATGCAGGCTGCCAGACCGGCCTTGCGGGGGGCATTTGCATCGACGATGGCACCAATACGGCGGTCGCCGACCGCAACCTGCGCTTTGATGCGCCTTATGCCTATAATACCGATGTCATGCCTGCGGTGCAGCGTTTGAACCTGTTCCTCACCAGCCGATATGAAATAGCCGATGGCGTCGAATTGTTCGGCGAGGCCGGATATTATCGCGCCGAAACCGACAGCGTCCAGTCGCCGACCGGCACGCTGAGTTCGGGGCCGGTTGTCATTCCCGCAAGCAATTACTGGAACCCGTTCGGCGCTGCGACGCTGCCCAATGGTCAGCCCAACCCGAACCGGATTCCGGGATTGGTGCGCGGACGCATTGTCAATGGCGTGTTCACCCCGACCGGCCCTGTGCCTGCCGCTGGCGTCCCGATTACATTGAGCAGCTATAATTTCGCCGATGTCGGCCCCAACCTCGTCAATGTGAAGAATGAGCAATTCCGTTTGCTCGGCGGTATCCGTTTTGAAGCGGCTGGTTTTGATTGGGAATCGGCGGTGGTCTATTCCGAAGCCACGGCGCGCGACCGGTCTGACGGGATCAGCGCGACTTTGCTGCAACGCCAGCTCGCGCTGTCGACGCCCGATGCCTATAACCCGTTCACCGGCGGCAATTTGCTCGACCCATCAGGCGCGGACACGACCTTAAACAGCCAGGCGGCGATTGATGCGATCCGCATTGAAACCGTGCGGCGTTCCAAAACCTCGCTCGCCATGTGGGATATCAAGGGCAGCAAGGCGGACCTGTTCTCGCTTCCTGCGGGCGATGTCGGCTTGGCGATTGGCGGCGAAGTGCGGCGCGAAACCCAGTTTGACGACCGCGATGCCCGGGTGGATGGCACCATCACCTTTACCGATGCCGTCACCGGTTTTGTTAATGGCAGCGACCTTGTCGGCTCCAGCCCCTCGCCCGATACGCGCGGCAAGCGCACCGTCTTTGCCGCTTATGGCGAAGTTGCAATCCCTATCGTGTCGCCCGAAATGAATATTCCGCTCGTGCATCGCTTCGACCTGCAAGTGGCGGGCCGGTTCGAACATTATAGCGATGTGGGTTCGGTCGCGAAGCCAAAGGTTGCGGCGGCGTGGGATGTGATTGACGGCATCCGTTTGCGCGGCTCCTATTCCGAAGGCTTCAAGGCGCCGAACCTTGAACAGATTAACGCGACCTTGGTGACGCGCTCCAATACGCGCACCGATTATCTGCGCTGCGAAGCGCAATTACGCCAACCGGCAACCCTGCCCGGCGGCGCGCCCAACCCGCTCCACATCACCGGCTTCAATAATTGTTCGCAAGGCTTTGCGACCACGGCGCAGCGGTCGGGTAACCCCGACCTTAAGCCCGAAACGTCGAAAAGCTGGACGGTCGGCGTGGTGCTGCAACCCCGCTTCCTTGAAGATAGTGTCGGTCGCGTCGTGTTCACCGCGGATTATTGGAACATCAAGCAAAAGGGCATTGTCGGCCTGTTCGGTGAAGGCAATGCGCTCATCAATGATTATTGGTTGCGCACCCAGGGATCGTCCGATCCCAATGTCATCCGCGCCGACCCGACCGCCGATGATATTGCCCTGTTCGACGGCACCGGCCTCACCCCTGCGGGCCGTGTGCTTTATGTGAAGGACCAATATGTGAACCTGTTGCCGCAAGCGGCATCGGGGATTGACTTCGGCCTGAGCTGGCGCACCCCGCAAACGGGGATTGGCCGGTTCAACCTGTCGGTCAATGTTGCGTATCTAAAGAAATTCTTTCTCGAACCCTCCGCGCCGATCAAGGCTTTGCTCGAAGCGCGCGAAAAGGGCGAGATTAATGCGGGCACCAATATTGCCGAACAGGGCGATCTTGTCCGGCGCAACGGCAAGCCCAAGTGGAAATGGAATGCCTCGCTCACCTGGGACATTGACGATCAGGTGCAGATTGGCGGCTATACGCAATATACCGGCTATGTCGAAGATACAGGACTCCTCGACAGCGACGGCAATAATTGGCTGGTCGATGATACGCTGACGGGCAATCTTTATGTCCAGTTCAAGCCGACGGACAAATATCGTTTCCGCATTGGCGCGCGTAACATCACCAATAAAAAGCCGCCCTTGTCATCGGACGGTTATCTTGGCAGCCTCTATAATCCTTATGGCCGTTACTGGTATGCCAATGTCCGCGTCGGTTTCTAAGCGGTTCTTCGCGCTGGGGCTGGCGGTTGTCCTCGCCGCCCCGGCTTTCACCCCGGCTGGCGCGCAAAGCGCAGCGCCTGCTGCCCCTGCAACCGTCACGACACGCGGCCCCAGCGGCGGCGACATTGTCGGCTATGGCCAGATCCACCATCCCGAAATCGGGCGCGGCGGAATGGTCGTGAGCCAGAACGAGATTGCCACGCGCGTTGGCGTGCAAATCTTGCGCGAAGGCGGCAATGCCGTGGACGCAGCGGTCGCCACCGGCTTTGCGCTCGCTGTCACCTTGCCGCGCGCAGGCAATGTCGGCGGCGGCGGCTATATGGTCGTCCATATGGCAGCCCAAGGCGGCAAGCCTGCCGAAACCATCGCCATCGACTATTATGGCCAAGCGCCTGCCGCGACCACGCCCGACCTGTTGCTCGACGATAAGGGCAAGTTTGACAGTGCCAAGGGCATGTCGATGAAAGGCGTTTCGATCCCCGGCACCGTCATGGGCCTGTGGGAAGCGCATCGCCGTTATGGCAAGCTCAAATGGAGCAAGCTGGTCGCGCCCGCGCTAGATTTGGCGCGCAAGGGTGTGCCGCTATCGGACGATGAAGCCGAAGCCCATGCCGACCAGAAAAAGCTGATGGCCGACGATGCCGCCGCGATGGCGATATTCTTCCGCCGCGATGGCACGCCTTGGCAGCCGGGCGACACATTCCGGCAAACCGACCTAGCTTGGACGCTCACGCAAATCGCGCGCAAAGGGCCGGACGGGTTCTACAAAGGACCGGTCGCTGACCGCATCGTTGCGGGCATGAAAGCGGGCGGCGGGATTATCACCCATGAGGATCTGGCCAATTATCACGCAATTGTCACCCCACCCATCTGGTCAAGCTATCGCGGCAACCGCATCGCTTATATGCCGCCCACCGCGTCAGGGGTGACGGTCGCAGAAGCGATGAACATCCTCGAACGCTTCCCGATCAAAGAAATGCAGTGGGGGAGCGCGGATACGCTCCACATTGTTGCCGAAGCGGTCAAAATCGCCTCGTCCGACCGGCGCTTTGTCGGCGGCCTCCCTGATTGGCGCACGCCATCATCGGGCCTTGCGAGCAAAGCCTATGCGGCTGAACGCGCAAAGCTCATCCGCAAGGACAAGGCGCTCGACGCGACCAAATTGCCCGACGGCAATCCCTATCCTTATGAAAGCAAGGACACGACCCATTATTCGGTCGCGGACCAATGGGGTAATGCGGTCGCCAATACCTATACGCTCTCGGCGAGCTATGGCGCGCATGTGGTCGCGCCCGGCACCGGCGTTCTCCTCAACAATTCGCTCGGCAACCTGGCATGGACCAAGCGCGAGGGCGTCGACCAGCGCGCCACCGCTCCGGTTCCGGGCAAGCGGGTCGGCTCCACCATTACGCCGCTGATCGTGTTCAAGGAGGATAAGCCGTGGATTATCTCCGGCACGCCCGGCGGTGGCTATATTATCGCGACGATGGTGCAGCTATTGTCGAACGTCATCGACCATGACCTCAACATTGCCGAAGCCGCGCAGCGTCCGCGCATCAACCAAGGCTGGGCCGATGCGCCGGTCGAGCTGGAAACCGGATTTTCGCCGGACCTTATTCCCCTGCTTGAAAAGAAGGGCCATAAGGTCAAAGGATCGAACACGATGGGCAGCATCCAGTCGATCATGGTCGAACGCCGCCCCGATGGTAGTGTGCGCTTTCTGGGCGCTGCCGACACGCGCCGCCCCGACGCGCTCGCCGAAGGGGTGAAATAGAGCTAAGAACAAAATAAACCGGCCCGCTAATGAGGCCGCAACAGGAGGTTGATATGAAACGGGTCGGTGTGATGGGCGCGCTTGCGGCGCTGATGATGGGCGCTTGTGCCGCGCAGGCAGGCGAACTGCCCGCAAATGAACAGGCCGCGCTGCAAGCCTCGGTCGATGCCGACGCGAAACAGCTTTCCGATACAGCGCTCAAAATCTGGCAATGGGCCGAGGTTGGCTATCAGGAAAACCAAAGCTCTGCCCTCCTCCAATCGCGGTTAAAGGCGGCAGGCTTCACCATCGACAAGGGCGTTGCGGGGATGCCGACGGCGTTCGTTGCCCGCTATAAGCGCGGCAATGGGGGGCCGGTCATCGGCCTTATCGCCGAATATGACGCCCTCCCCGGCCTTGCGCAAAAAGCCGAGCCCGTCCACGCGCCGATCGCAGGCCAGATAGCGGGCCATGCGTGCGGCCATAATGTGTTCGGCGCGGCGTCCGTCACCGCTGCGATAGCCGTCAAACAATGGATGGACGCCAACAAAGTCGATGGCGAATTACGCCTTTATGGCAGCCCCGCCGAAGAAGGCGGTTCGGGCAAAGTCTATCTGGTGCGCGCAGGGCTGTTCAACGATGTCGATACCGTGCTGCACTGGCATCCCGGCTCCGGCAATGGCGCAAGCCAAGCGCGCAGCCTTGCCAATATCAGCGGCAAATTCCGCTTCAAAGGCGTTTCCGCCCATGCCGCCGCGTCACCTTGGCGCGGACTGTCGGCGCTCGATGGCGTGGAAGTGATGAATGTCGCGGTCAATTATTTGCGCGAACATATCCCCGACGGCACGCGCATCCATTATGTCGTGACCGATGGCGGCAAGGCCCCCAATGTCGTTCCCGACTTTGCCGAAAGCTATTATTATGTCCGCCACGTGGATCCGCAGATTGTCAAGGATGTGATGGCGCGCGTCCAAAAAGCCGCCGAAGGGGCCGCGCTCGCGACCGGCACCAGCGTGACGTTCGAAGCAACCGGCGGGGTCTATTCAATGCTCCCCAATGCAACGCTCGCAACCGTCATGGACCGCAATTTGCGCAAGGTGAAATGGGAACCCTTTACCCCCGCCGAAATCGCCTTTGCCGAAAATCTGCAAAAGACGCTGACGGTCAAAAAGCCGCTCTCCAGCGCCACCGAAGTTGAAAAAATGGTCATTGGCGAAGCAGGCGGCGGGTCGACCGATGTGGCCGATATTAGTTGGACGGTGCCGACCGTCGGGCTTGGCACTGCCGTGTGGGTGCCGGGGACGGCCGCGCATAGCTGGCAAGCGGTTGCGGCGAGCGGCAATAGCTATGGCATGAAGGGCGGCGTGGTCGCGGCCAAAACGCTCGCACTCACCACCGCAGAATTGTTCCGCTCGCCCGATGTGATTGCGGCAGCCAAAGCGGAATTCCAGAAAGAGCGCGGCCCCGACTTCAAATATGAAGCGATGGTCGGCAACCGCCAACCGCCTTTGGATTACCGCAAGACCAAAGAGTAAGGCGCTTGCGTCTTACTCTAAATTAAAAGAAATGTGAGGTGCCTGCGCCTTACTCTACGCTCGATGATCTGAGGCGCCTGCGCCTTACTCAAAAATCGACAGCAACCCCGTTGCGTTCCCAATCGCCATAGCGGACCGGATCGAGCGGTTCGAGCGCAGGTTCGGTATCAAGCGGATCAGGCTTTGGCGCGGCGCTCTTGTCCCAATGCGCCGGGGCTTTGACGTGCGGCGGGCGTTGGGTCGCGCGGCGGGGGTGCGGCGCGTCTGCGCGTGTCGGTTCAGGGTCGGACATGGCGCTGATTTACCCCTGTTTATCGAAAAGTTGAAGAGGGCCGCCGCCATTCCCATATATTTTTTATGGAAGGGGGTGCCGCTTTTGCATCCTCCCTGTCACACTGCACGTTCAAAAGCGTGCCGATCGAGCGAAGGTTTAACGGATGAACGGGTTCAAGACGACAATGCTGCTGGCGGCGCTCACCGCGCTGTTCATGGCGCTGGGCTATACGCTCGGCCGTCAAAGCGGGATGCTGATCGCCTTTCTGGTCGCCATCGGCATGAATATTTTCACTTACTGGAATGCCGACAAAATTGTCCTCAAAATGCACAATGCGCGCGAGGTGGACGCCGCCAGCGCGCCCGATTTTTACGGCATGGTGCAACAGCTTGCCACGCGCGGTGGCTTGCCGATGCCGCGCGTCTATATTGTCGAAGACCCCAATCCCAACGCCTTTGCAACGGGCCGCAATCCCGAAAATGCGGCGGTTGCCGCAACCACCGGTTTGCTGTCGATGCTAAGCCGCGACGAGGTGGCGGCGGTCATGGCGCATGAACTGGCGCATGTTAAAAACCGCGACACGCTCATCATGACAATGGTGGCGACGATTGCGGGCGCAATCTCGATGCTCGCCAATTTCGGCATGTTCTTCCGCGGCGGCGGTGACAATCGCGGAGCAGGTATTGCCAGCATTTTGGCTGTCCTTGTCGCTCCTTTTGCCGCGATGATTGTCCAGATGGCGATCAGCCGCACTCGCGAATTTGGCGCGGATGCAGGCTCGGCCCAAATGACCGGCGACCCGATGGCGCTCGCCTCCGCGCTCGCCAAAATTGCTGGGCCCGCCGCCAGCCGCCCGACTGAAGCCGAGCGCAGCAATCCGGCGGTGGCGCAGCTTTACATAGTCCCGACCGGTGTGAGCGAACTTTTCTCGACCCACCCCGCGACCGAAAACCGCATTGCTGCCTTGCAGGATATTGCCGCGCAAATGGGCGCAGAGCCGCGCGCCGCTATGGAGACCAAGCCGCGCCCGTCGAGCGCGCTAAACCCGCTACGCCGCGATTAATCGCTTATAGGAAAGCCAGATTTGCGTGGCCTTTGCCGCCAAGTCCGGCTTTTTCTTTGCGTAAATGCGGTAGGACGCCTATCGGCCTGCCATGCGCCCCAAAAAACCATTTTCCGCAAAACCCTTTTCTGACGTGACCGATCCGGTCGGCACCGCCACGCGCCGCGCCGCGCTCAAAATGCTTGATGCGGTGATGCGTCGGGGGGAAGCTTTGGACCGCGCGCAACATGCCGCGACCCAAGGCTTGCGCAATCCCGCCGACCGCGCCCATGCGGTGGTCTTAGCCGCCGAAGTGCTGCGTCATTTGCCTGACCTTGATGCGCTGATCGACAGCGCCACCCGTCAGCGTATCCCCGACGATGCCAAATCGCGCATGGTCTTGCGGCTTGCGCTGGTGCAATGTCTGGCGCTCGGCACGCCGCCGCACGCCGCTATCGCGACCGCGCTTCCGCTAGTCGATGGCGGGCCCAAAAGGCTGGTGCATGGCGTATTCGGCACGTTGATGCGCAGCGAACCGGACCTGCCTGCCCCACCCGCTTTGCCGGATGATGTGACGGCGCGCTGGGCCAATCAATGGGGCGAGGCAATGGTCGATGCCGCGCGCGGTGCGATTGCGCAGCATCCGCCGATTGACCTCACTTTACGCGATGCCAGCGACACCGAAAAGATGGTGGGCGCATTGGGCGGCATCAGCCTTGGCGCGGGCAATGTGCGGTTGAGCGACCCCGGTAATATCACCACCCTCCCCGGCTTTGACGAAGGCGCGTGGTGGGTGCAGGATCTGTCCGCAAGCCTCCCCGCAAAGCTGCTCGGAGCCGGTGAAGGCCGCACCGTGCTGGATCTATGCGCGGCCCCCGGCGGCAAGACCATGCAGCTTGCCGCAGCAGGCTGGGACGTCACCGGCGTCGATATTTCGGCCAAGCGGCTGGAGCGGCTTGAAGCCAATCTTGCGCGCACCGGCCTGCCTGCGCATCTGGTGCAGGGCGATATTGAAAAATGGCAACCGCAAGCGCCTGCCGACGCGGTGTTGCTCGATGCGCCGTGCAGCGCGACCGGCATTTTCCGGCGGCATCCCGATGTGCTGTATCGCATCGGCCCGCGCCAGATTGCCGAATTGGCCGCCCTCCAAGCCCGCTTGCTCGACCGCGCGGCGGAATGGGTCAAGCCGGACGGCCTCCTGCTCTATGCTACCTGCTCGCTTGAACGGGCGGAAGGCGAAGACAGGATGGCGGATTTCCTCGCGCGCCACCCCGATTTTGCGCGAGTGCCGGTGAGTGCAGACGAATTATGCGCGGGCTTCACGCCGGACGCGCAAGGCGACGTGCGCATCCTCCCCGGCCCGCTTGCACAACAAGGCGGCGCGGACGGATTTTTCATCGCACGACTGCGCAAATTAACTATCTGAAATTCAAGCCAAAAATACCATGAGCCCGACAAAGGCAACCGTAAAGGTCATGGTAAAATCCCGCACATCCTCATTCGCCCACAATCGCAGCGGCAGCGAAAGCGCCTCGCCTGCCGCCAAGGACGGTGCCTGATCAACGCCCGCGGTCACGGACGCAGCACCCGGCGCTCCACCGCCGTTTTCAGACCGCATTTCAAAGCGGTGCTTGAACAGGTCCGGATTCCACAAGGCATCACGCCGGGGCGGATATTGGCGGACAATGATACGGGCCAGATCACGACTCATGGCCTTGACGTTAAGAGTTTGTTTACCGTCCGCAACGGCAAAGATGCGGTGCATGTGCGGTTATGGGACAGGCGGTTAGGGAAAGGCGGTACCCGCCCCGGAAGGGTCGCTTAAACGCTCAACCCCCTCACCGCCCGCCGCGCCAGATTTTAAGCTTCGACCGGTCCGATGGCATCCTCACATGCGCAGGACAGCGTTGCGGCTTGAAATCTTTGGCAAGGCAAATCCGCACTTCGTCGAGCCAATTTTCCTTGGTCTTGGCGACCTGTATCATGTCGGGCCGGATGCCCTTATTCGCCCGCGCGAAATTGAGCCGGAAGGTGCCGACCGTCAAATTGCGGTCACGCGACATGCGGTCCATATCGGGATAGCGGATCGCTTCATACATGATGCGCGCGGGCCGGAAATATTTTTGCGGATCGCGCGTCATGCAACTGCCATGCTTGGCCCATTCATGCTGTAACAGGGCCACCGATGGGGTCATGCAGAAATTTTCGCGGATAATTTGCCGCGAAAGCGCAGGCACCGGCGCGCACCATTGCGGATAAGCGGGGCCATCGGTTTCGGGCCATAGGCCGTGCAGCACAAAGCCGAACCGCCCCGCGCTACCGTCGCATTGCGTCGTGTCCCGGTTGCGTTCCGAACGACAATGCCCCGGCGACCAGCTTAGGGTCAGCAGATAGTTGGTCACCTTGGTCGGGCGCACATCCTGCGCGCGCGGCGGATATTCGGGCCTTGCATCGGGGAGCCGTTGCGGCAAGCGACAAAGCGCGCTTTGCGCAAAAGCGGCTTGTGGCAGCATCAATGCCGCCACAAATAGCGCGCCCTTAAAGCTGGACAAAATCAAGCCCTATATCTGCCGCAGGCGCCGACTGGGTGAGCCGCCCGACTGAGATAAAATCGACGCCAGTTTCGGCAATGCCGCGAATAGTGTCGAGCCGCACCCCGCCACTCGCTTCGGTCGGCACGCGTTTGCCCACCAGCGCCACCGCCTGTTTCAAGGTCGGCACATCCATATTGTCGAGTAGCAAATGGGTCGCGCCCGCACCAAGCGCCGGTTCAATCTGCTCCAAACTGTCGACCTCGACGATAATCCGCGCAATGCCCGCATCAACTGCGCGCCGCACCGCTTCGCTGATACCGCCTGCCACCGCGACATGATTATCCTTGATCATCGCGGCATCATCGAGCCGCATCCTGTGGTTGGTCGCTCCGCCCATGCGCGTTGCGTATTTTTCCAGCACCCGCAGCCCCGGAATGGTCTTGCGCGTATCAAGCAAGGTCGCGCCCGTTCCCGCAATTGCATCGACATAGCTGCGCGTCATCGTCGCAATGCCCGACAAATGCTGCACCGTATTGAGCGCCGACCGCTCCGCTGTCAGCATCGCGCGGCCATTGCCTTTGAGCCGCATCAGGTCGCTTTTGCGTGGCACCGCATCGCCATCGGCCACGAGCAGTTCGATCTCCACCGCAGGGTCGAGCTTACGGAAAAACGCTTCGGCCAAAGGCAGCCCCGCAACCACAATGTCATCGCGTGTATCCATGACGCCTGAAAAGCGTGCCTCGGCGGGGATAACAGCGGCGGAAGTAATATCCCCGAAATCGCCCAAATCTTCCGATAGGGTCGCGGCGACAAACTGGTCGAGATCGAAACGGTCAAGCTGGAACGTCATGGATGCGTCGCTATCGCGCCCGCCACCATGACGCAAGCCCGTTGTCGTGCCGCCGAGCCTATGATGTCACTCTGCCGCCAACTTTGCTGCCGTACGGTCGGCGTTGAGTAAGCGGATATATTCAGACGCAATCATATTCGCGACCGAATTGAACGCGAGATGCTGGTCCAGCGTCTCATCTTCCGTAACCATATCAATGGTCGTGTGGATGAGGTCGAGCGCCACGCGCCCTGCGACAAACACATCTTCATACGACGTATTAAACGTCTGCGCGCCCAGATGCTTTTTTAACAAGCGCCATGAATTGGCCCGCGATTCCGCGCGCAATTCCGCCATAGCCGGTTGGGTGCGGATAATGCGCCCGACCCATAAATTGGCCGGATTATCCTTGGTCGCGGAGTGAATGGCGGTTTGTATCTCGTAAATACCGCTCACCACCGCATCATAATCAAGCGCCTTGCCAGCCTGGAAAATCGAAGCGCCGCCGCGCTCCAGCCACTCGCGGAAAATGTCATATTGAAGGTTTTTCAACCGGACTGCGAGTTCCTTCAGCACCGCATATTTATTCGGGAAATAGCGATAGAGTGCCGGGGGTGTCAGTCCCGCCCGTTCGCAAATCATATTGGTCGAAAGATTTTCAACACCTTGCTCGACAAGAAGGTCTGATGTTGCATCCAATATCGCTTCAATCGTAACCCGCGCCCGTCTTTGGCGCGGAGCAATTTTCATTTCCGAATGTTTGTCGTCGCCGGTCGGCAACGCATATTTGTTTCCGGTGCGTTTCGCCACGCTCATTGTTTATCACCCTTCTTGCCGTCACACATAAGAGCCGACTCAAGCCCTTATGTGCTGGCCCTCAATACCAACTTTTCGCGCCCGGTTAGGCGCTTGTTATCACGATTCATAGCCGCAATGTAAACAGGGTTAACACACTGACGCTGCTCATGTCCCCCAACATACTGATTTACCGGATTAACCATTTTCATCTCATCGACTTATAACGTTCCTGTACGGCCACGGTTGCCGACCCACTCAAAAAAATCTGTCTGGATAAGAGGAGGTGGTGGGGAGTCGCTTGTTGCCCGCGCATCCGCTAAGGCTCGCTGCGGAACATTTCGACCGATCACGCCATCAGGAAACCAGCATGTCCGATACCCCCGCGCACACACCCCCTTATGAAAATTTGAAGGTCATCGAGCTTGCCCGCATCCTAGCCGGGCCTTGGATCGGGCAAACGCTTGCGGATTTGGGCGCGGATGTAATCAAGGTCGAAAGTCCCGCAGGCGACGATACCCGCAAATGGGGACCGCCCTTCATCACCCGTCATGATGGCCAACAGGAAGCGGCCTATTATCATGCGTGCAACCGCGGCAAACGTTCGGTGATCGTCGATTTCACCACGCCGCAAGGGCAGGAGATTATCCGCACCCTTGTGCGTGAAGCCGACGTGCTGATTGAAAATTTCAAGCTTGGCGGGCTCGCCAAATACGGGCTTGATTATGAAAGCCTCGCCCAAATCAACCCGCGCCTTATCTATTGCTCGGTCACCGGCTTTGGTCAGACAGGCCCTTATGCCCCGCGCGCCGGTTATGACTTCATCGTTCAGGGTATGAGCGGTATCATGGACCTGACCGGCGAGCCGGACGGGCAGCCCCAGAAGATCGGCGTTGCCTTTGCCGACATTATGACCGGCCTTTATGGCACCATCGCGATACAGGCCGCGCTTGCCCAACGCGAGCGCACCGGTAAGGGCCAGCATATTGATATGGCTCTGCTCGATTCAATGGTCGGCGTGCTCGCCAATCAGGCGATGAATTACCTCGCATCGGGCACGCCGCCCACGCGCATGGGCAATGCGCATCCCAATATTGTACCTTATTCGGTATTTCCGTGCAGCGATGGCCATTTCATTCTGGCGGTCGGCAATGACGGCCAGTTTGCGCGTTTTGTAACCGCTCATGGCCGCGATGATCTGGCACAAGACGAACGCTTCACGACCAATGCTTTGCGCGTGGCAAACCGTAGCATTTTGATGGACGAGATTGCGCAAGAAACTGCCAAACATACTCGCGCGGCCATGCTGGCCTTATGCGAGACACATGGCGTGCCAGCAGGCCCCATCAACCCGCTCGACGATGTTTTTGCCGACCCCCAAGTGGAGGCGCGCGCCATGCAAATCGCGCCAGCCGATAGCTGCGGCCAAACTATCCCCGGCGTCAGAACGCCGATCCGTTTTTCGGGCGCCTCACTCCAAAACGACGCGCCCTCGCCCATGCTCGGCGAACATGACATAATATTGCGCGATTTGACCGGCTGGCCGGAGCGTAAGGGATAGACGGGATATTTTAATCCGCGTCAGCCGCTTTCCCCGTTGACACCTACCCCCCTCCCCGCTATCCGCGCCCTCCTACCCCGTGCCCAGATGGCGGAATTGGTAGACGCACCAGCTTCAGGTGCTGGCGCTCGCAAGGGCGTGGAGGTTCGAGTCCTCTTCTGGGCACCATTTTCCTGATCATAATTTGTTTTTGCTGTGCGTAAAGCGCGCCGAACGCGCGTATCTCTCCTGCGCAGCAACCTGTGCTTGCGTCCTGTCAAAATAAATTTGTCCGGACAACGTTGACATTCATAGCCGTTTTTTGGTTCCTTATGTGCAGACGATCAAAAGGTCGCTGCATAATATGGGATGGGGAGAAATGCGGGATGGGTGGATTCATCGACAGGTTGACGCGTGTGGTTCAGCAGGCGGGTTCGCATATCATGGCGCCGCAACGGGTGGGACGGATGATGCTGCTCGTCGTGGCACCGCTCACGCTCGCCTTCATTGTCGCCTGGTTCGGGCTGGGCGTGTTCAAGCCTTGGTCGAGCCGGCTTGCGCCCATTCCCTTTTGGGTCGGGCTGATGCTTCTCCTGTGGAACTTCACCTATCTGGTTTACCGGCTGATGCGTCGCAAAATCCGCGTGCGGGAATCTTTGCCGCTACATTTCGGCGTTGCGGCCTGTAGCGCCATTATCGGCACAGCATTTTTCCGCCCGATCGCGAGTCTTTATGGCCACAGCTATGGCTGGCTAATGGGCTATGCGCGCGACAAGGTGGTCACGCCCTACCCTGTTTCGCTTGAAAGCCTGATTATCTGGCACACCGATTATACGCCCTTCCTGATGATGTGGACGTTCGGCATATTGCTGCTCGATTTTTACGAACGGCGCGCAGGAAAAGCAGCCAGCCCTCAGAGCAATGCCGATCTGTTTACCGTCCATATCGAAATGCTTGGTGATGAGGCGCTGATCGCGGTCTGTGCCGAGGGCCATTATGTCCGCATCCTTTCCACTTACGGGGAAGAGCGCATCTTCTATCGCTTTTCGGAAGCCCTGTCCCGTTTGAGCGCGTGCAGCGGTGTGCGTATCCATCGTTCTTATTGGGCCAATTTGCGCCATGTCAAAAAGTTGGAGGGCAATGCCGCTAAAGCAAGTGTGCTTTTGACGACAGGGCTTCGCCTGCCCGTCAGCCTGACCTATCGGGACGAGGTCGCCACCCATTTCGGCGCGCGCCATGCCCGGCGAGCGGATAAAGCACCCGTTATGGCGGGGCGCTGATCCTCTCGTCTTCGGCATAACTACTTCAGGCCCATTTTTCGTGAAATGCCATGCTTCGCGAAATCTGATTTCGTGAAATTGCACGAGTTTGCTTTGGTTTGAAAGCCGATGCCCGATAGCCCGATGGCTGTTCCGGCATGTGTCGCCAACGCTTCTCGCAGGCCGAAGCCATGCGCAGGAACGATGCAAATCTAACAAAAATAAAAACCGCTTCAGCGGACATCCAGATCGAGAGGAAAATGCAATGCGCCCCAGGCTCCCCCGCTTCCGTTCCCTATTATTGGCGACCTGCCCGCTATTGCTGCCCACCGTTCCGGTTACCGCACAAGACGCGCAAATGGACGAGGATACAACCAGCGACATCGGGGTCGGCGACATTATCGTGACAGCGCAGCGGCGCGAGCAAAATTTGCAGGATGTCCCCATCGCCGTCACCACCGTAAGCGCGAACCAGCTCAGCGCCCAAGGGGTCGCCGAACTTAAGGATATTACGGCCACCGTTCCCAACCTCGTTCTCGCGGCAGGGTCGTCCTCGCCGAGCGCGGTGCGCGCCTTCATGCGCGGGGCAGGATCGAATGATTCCCTCACCGCAACGACCGAACAAGCGGTGGGCTTTTATATTGACGATATTTACCAGGCGCGCGGCGGCGGGCTTAATCTGGAATTGCCGGACATCGAGCGGATCGAAATTTTGCGCGGCCCCCAAGGCACGCTGTACGGGCGCAACACGATGGTCGGCGCGCTCAAGGTCGTGACCTATCGCCCCGGCAGCAAGGTGCGGATGGAAGCGGATGCGACCTATGGCAGCTATGATTATTGGCGGGTGCGCGGCTTGTTGGCAGGCCCGATCAGCGACGGACTTTCGGCAAGCCTGTCCGGTCTGTGGACCAAAAGGGATGGACGCACCTTCAACCGCGCACTCGGCATCCATGTCAATAATCGCGAGGCCAGCAATATCCGCGCGACCTTACGCTATCATGGCGATCCGGAATGGGACATCATCCTTCGCGCCGGCCATATGCGCGATAGCGGCGATGGCATGACCGCAACCCCGCTTGCTCCCGGCACCAACATGGAGCCGCTTTATCGCTCGATGTTCGAAACCAGTGCCCTTGAACGCGCGTTCAGCCGCTACCGCGAAACCAACGCCAATATTGATGCAACATGGAAGCCGGACGGGTTCAACCTCCAATATATCGGCAGCCTCATTTGGATCGACAATGATGTGAGCGCCGACCTTACCGGCGGGCAGCGTCCCGACCTTGGCATGATGGACGACACGCTCGACAATAAACAAATGTCGCATGAGCTGAAATTCCAGCCGGACGGCCTGTTCAATGACCATGTGGACCTGTTGATGGGCGCTTATGCGTTTCACGAAAAGAGCAATGGCCGCATCGGGTCGGGCTTGCCGACAAGCTATACCCGTCTCGACCGCGCATCGACCACCAGCTATGCCTTGTTCGGTCAAGCGACGGTCAATTTCTCCGACCGTTTTTCAGCAACATTGGGCGGCCGCTGGACGCATGACCGCAAAATTTTGCAGGCCGTGCTGGCCAATGGGGCGATTGTCGATGCGCGCAAAAGCTTTAGCGAATTTACGCCCAAAATCGATGTCCAGTTCAAGGCCAGCAAAGACATAATGGTCTATGCCTCCTATTCGAGCGGCTTCAAGGGCGGGGGCTTTAATGGCCGCGCGCTCAATGCGTTGGCCATGTCCACACCGTTTGAAGCGGAAAAGGTCCAGGCGTGGGAAGCGGGGGTAAAATCGGAGCTATTCGACCGCAAGCTGCGGCTCAACATCGCTTATTTCTACAATAATTTTAAAGACCTCCAGCTCACCAATTTTGTCGGCGCGGGCAATGCGACGCTTATCAGCAATGCAGGCGGCGCGGTTGTCCAAGGTGTCGAAGCCGAAGCGACCGCCGCCATCACCTCCAATTTCCGGCTTATCGGCACATTGTCCACCATGGCCGACCATTATAAAAATCTGGAGGCCAGTTCGCAGCCCGTCCGGCTTAATTCCACCGATGTGCCAAGCACCCCCGCTTTGTCATGGAGCGCAGGCTTCAACTGGGACAAATATTTTGACGGGTTCGGCAAAATCGCGGTCGGATCGACCGTCGCCTATCGCGCCGACTACCAGCTTGGGGTCAGCCCGGTGCCGCGTTTGCGCGTGCCTTCGGTCTATCTCGTCAACGCCAATATTGAATGGGAAAGTGAAGATGAACGGTGGGGCGTCATCCTTGCCGCGACCAACCTTGCCAATGAACATTATCAGGAAACCGCCATCCAGATCGGCACCGCAGCCGCGGTCGTTCCGGCCAAACCGCGGGAATGGAAGCTGACGCTCCGGCATAAATTCTGATCCCCCACTCAACAACGAAGGAGAAAATGATGAAGTTTTGGGCCCATTTTGGTGCATTGACGGCGCTCGCCCTCAGCGCACCGGTTTTTGCAACCTCCGCAAGCGAGGCACCTGTCGTCCCCGGCACCAGCGCCGAAGCCAGCGACCTTGGCACATGGGAGCTTCTCGGCAACCCCAATATGGCCGCCAATGTCGGCGTGTGGGACAGCCATTTTTACGTGCGCGACCGCAAGGGCAATTTGATGCAACAATATCGCGCCCGCAAAAATATGCAGGTCTATGGCAATGTCTATTATCAGGTGAATGAATATTGGTACGAGGACGGCACCTATAAAAAAGTCCGCTTCATCGGCGTGCCGCGCAAGGATGGCAGCGTCGAAACCGATTCGCCCGATCGTGCCTATTTCAAACGGCTCCAGCGCGTTTATGCGTCGATGGGTCCGACCATCGCAATCTGGACCTTGCGGGACCGCAAGAGCGGCCAGGATCTGGGCGCGGAATTTGTGACCACCTTTGAAAATAAGCGCACTGCAACTCCGCATTTCTATGAGGTTTCAAAAGAGCGGCGCGAACAATTGGGCGTGCGCCCCGAAGACCCGCCAATCGGGCAGGATGCAACCACCACGATCATCGAAACCCGCGCCGGTCCGATGGTCACCGACAAGCCGCTTTTCACCCTCACCGCACAGGAAAAGAAAGACCTTCTGCCAATCTTCCATAATGCGTTGAAATAAGAAAAAGCCATCTCCCTCCTGCGACGGGGTGTTACGCGCTATAACGCTTGGCATCCCGTTGCTTTTGTTTTGGAGACAGATGCTGAGAGCGTGACAGCATATTCAGTGAAAATTTTCGCGAAGAATGATGGCATCATCCCTTGTTTCTACAGTCTTGGCGATATCGTTCAATTCGATTGCTGTAACAAAACTGTCCACATCGCCCGCATCAAAAACGCCAATGATGTTTTTCTGTGGAACTCTTCCATTTTCAAAAATGATTTTTTTCTTGGAATAGCGATTCATATCGTAAACCGCTTTAGATAACGGATCGCGCATATAAGTGAGTTTTCCGATTGTCCAGCTTTCCTCTTTGCTGCTGTCGACCGATTTCATCGTCCAATTCTGGTTCTTGCGTGCAATTAATTGCCGTCCGGGGGTCATTTCAACGCTCGTTTCGGTTCCGCCAACATCTGTCACGCGCACCTTACCTTCGACCAAAGTTACCACGACATCATTGCCGTCAATGCTGACGGAAAATGCGGTGCCCAATGCCCGGATAGCTTTTCCGTTCGCGATAACGGTGAAGGGGCGGTCCGGATTTTTGGCGACATCAAAATAAGCGCGCCCGCTTTTCAACACTACGTTGCGGGATGTCGGCAAATTTCGTGCGACCATATTGGTTTCGGAATCGAGCTTGACCGCAGAACCGTCAGCCAATGTTATGTCCGCACGTTGGCCCAATTGCGTCAAAAATGCTTGCGGCGCACTTGAACTATCGGGAGCGGGTTCAAGATATTTTTCCAACGCCACGACGGACGGCACCACGAACAAGGCAATTGTAGCGGCGAGCGCCACGATATTATTGTAGCGCCCATTGGTGTAGCGGGATTGCACCTTCTTCCTCATGGCGAGGATTTCGGGCTCCTGCGCAACCAATCGAGATGCCGCCCAGCCCCGCTGCATCTTTTCAAATGCGCGTTGATTTTCAGGCGATGCCTCTATCCAAGCAAAAAACTTTTGCTCGTCCGCTTCTGTCATTTCGCCTGATTGATGCAAAACCATCCAGTGCGCAGCCTGCGCCCTTGCATCATCATCAAGCTTCGCAAGAGGGGCTTTCATTCGTCTGTATCCATTTCCATTGCGATACGAACCAGCGCCCGATGCATAAGCTCTTTTACAGATTCTTTCGAGATACACATACGATCGGCGATTTCCTGGTAAGTCAAATTATCAAATCTGTGAAATTGAAACGCAGCCCTTGCCCTTGGGGGAAGGTCCAGAATAGATTGCATGACCCGTTCATATTCTTCCTTTGCTATGACGATGCGTTCGGGCGTAATTTCATCCGCATAATCCCGGGATTCTTTTAATTCACTATGCAAGCGGAACCGTCTGGCAGTGCGTTTGCGATTCTGGCTTACAAGAACATTGCGTGCTATCACAAACATGTAGCGCTCGATATTTTGAATCGGCTGTCTGGATTGAGCCGCTTGCATCCTTACAAAAACATCCTGCACCAAATCTTCGACATCTGACGCTGGTACCCGTCGGCTAAAATAGTGGCGAAGAGCCGGGGCATAGCGTTGCGCCCGATCTGCAAATTGCAGTGGCGGCTGCGGCGACTGCGCCGTCATGACAGGATACCAATCGGCTGCAACCATAATATTCTTGCCGCGCGCGACCTCCTTTTTGCCGCCGGAATTGATGGGGAATGTAGCGCCCTGCACGCTTCACTCCCTCTTAAAGACGCAAGACGGAGGAGGTCGGGGGGATAGCGGAACAATTTTTTTACAAATTTTTTATGCGCGTCGAAGCGCTCACCGCATTTTCCGTGGCGTCTGTGAATCATTATCCTCTCCTGTTCAGACAGGAAAAGATCGGCATATTGACGTCAATGTCAAGAATTGCAGAAAAGCGATCAGCGCCCGCGATAATATTTGTGCAGACTGGGATTTATATCTTTCCTATAAGTTCAACATATTAGGGTCATTCGATAAGATAACAGACAGGATATCGGACAAAAATGTCTCGCTGGCATCGGCTGGAAGGTCGAGCATGGTCTTTAGATATTTACCGATTAATGCATCGCCCAGCGCACACAAGGCAACAACCAGAATGATAGAGGAAATATTCTCCTCCACAATTTGTGAGGAACCGGAGGCCAGTAATGTAGCTTTAAGCTCATCGATTGCCCCGTCGATCATGTTCAAATGGTCCGTGGAATTGGAAAGGACCAGCCATGCGGCCAACAGTCCGCCCCCTTGCCTACCGAAAGCCTTGAATGTCTTGGCGACCATAGACCGGCTTAGAGGCTTGCCTGAGGCAGGCTCGACCGCAGCCTCGCCCAAGGCGGTCGACAGGTCCTGGATCATTTCGCGCATCAGATCATGCTGGAGATTGGTCGCCGATCCGAAATGATGGAGGATATTGGAATGGCCCATTCCGACTTCTTGCCCCACATTGACGAGGGTAACGGCCGCAGGTCCACCTTTGAGCAATAAACGTCTTGCTGCCGCCAAACCTTGTTCGCGTGCAACTTCGGCCTTTCTATGCCGTCGCTTACGGGATGCAGTCACCATCGGTCACACGATCGACCGCAAGGGGATGCGGAAAACGGGATATTGTCCGGTGGTGAAGGGCAAATTGGTCATGGCGTCATGGCTTCCTCATTCTGGCGTAGCCGGGCAGCCATTTTCGTAAATACGGCTATCCGGCACCAAACGCATTGTGATCGTCGCTGTTTAATAGACGCAGCCGGACCGGATGCGGGGGGAGCCCCACAATAGAAAAATTTTTTTTAATAGCGGGCCGCATTATGCGACGCGCCTTTTCCTTTTGAAATATTTCGGAAATTGACATCAGTGTCCAAACCAAGGGCCCGACAAAATAAAAAAAAGTGAATTTTTTTTAGAAAACGATCCCCCCCCTCCTGATTGCAATGCGTCTTATAGGGGGTCAGACGGATACAAAATGTGCCGTTTGGCAACCTGACAAAATAGGGAGGACCTAAAAATGGCAAATTGGGCGGGCAGTGTTCAGCGGCAATTATTCGCGAGCACTGCGTTAATATGTGCAGTCACAATCGCAACACCGGCACAGGCGCAAGAACGGGTGAGGTTCAATATCGCGTCACAGTCGCTTGATACGGCTCTGCGCGAATTTGCGCGGCAGGGTAAAATCACCATCATGGCTGATGCGCACCTCACGGCCCGCAAGCGCAGCGCCAAAATCAATGTGGTTGCCGCGCCCGATGCGGCATTGCGCACGCTATTGAATGGTAGCGGGCTAAGCTTCCGCCGCGATGGTAATGTTTATGTCGTCGTTTTAAAGGCCAGTGCGGCCGAAATACAAACGGCTCCGCCCGTTCCGGAATCGGCCAGCGCTCCGATGGAAGATAGCGGCGAAGACATTATCGTCACCGCGCAAAAGAAAGAGGAAAAGCTTCAAAATGTCCCGATCGCGGTGACCGCCATTTCTGCGCAGGGGCTGGATGACCACAAGATTGAAGGCGGGTCCGAACTTGTCCGCGCCGTGCCCAACGTCAATTTTTCCAAAAGCAATTTCAGCGGATATGATTTCACTATCCGCGGGATCGGCACCAAGGCCATATCGGCGTCGAATGACCCGGCGGTGGCGGTCAGTTTCAACAACACCCCGCTCATCCGCAACCGCTTGTTCGAAGCGGAGTTTTTCGATCTCCAGCGTGTCGAAGTCCTGCGCGGCCCGCAAGGCACACTCTATGGCCGCAACGCGACGGCTGGCGTCGTCAATGTCCTGCCCGAATTGCCCAGCCACCGCTTTGAAGCGGACATGAAGGGCGAGGTAGGCAGTTATGAAACCCGCCGCCTGTCGGGTATGGTCAATATCCCCCTCGGCGATACGCTGGCCGTGCGCGTCGCGGGCGCGATGACCAAGCGTCAGGGCTTTGATTATAACACCTATACCCAAAAACATGTGAACGGGCGCGATTTATGGTCCACGCGCGCGACGATCGCATGGGAACCGAGCGACCGTTTCAAAGCAAATTTCATCTGGCAGCATTTCGAAGAGGATGACAACCGCTCGCGCACAGGCAAACAGCTTTGTACGCGCGACCCCGGCTTGACCGAAGTGAACGGAACCGCCATTTCCCCCTTCCTGCAAAACCGTTTCAGCCAAGGGTGTAAGCCCGCATCGCTTTATGACGACGCAGCCTTTGGCGCGCCGAACGGAGCATCGCTGGCCTATATTTATTATCTGCAAATCAATATGAGCATGGGGCGCGACCCAAACTCGCTGCGAAATTTGGTTTTTCCGATTAACCGTGGAACCGACCCTTATGGCAATGTGGTCCAGTCCCGGAATTTAAGGGAAATCGAAACAAGCTATGATCCGGTTTTCCGGGCCAATAATGATGTATTCCAATTGAATATGGAGGCGGCATTAGGTGATAATCTGAAATTAATTTCCCAGACCGCTTATTCCGAAGATCAATATTATTCGTCGCAAGATTATAACCGGTTCCTGTCTGCCCCGGTATTCAATGATTCATCCATTCTTAGCAGTAACCCATCTAATTTTGTGCCGGTTACTACTCCAGGACCCACGCCTGGTGGCATATTCACCGATCCACAATTGGGCGCTTCCAACCGTATTTTATCCGCCGATCTTAGCCGGTCCGATAACCGGCAATGGTCGCAAGAATTACGATTGCAGTCATCGTTCGATGGTCCGTTCAATTTTAATCTGGGCGCAAATTATCTCGATTTCAAATCTCTGGATGATTATTTTGTTTATAATAATCTTTTCACCTTTATCGCCCAATATAATTATAACAGGGACATTAGTTCCTTTGGCGGGATGGCAACGAAAAATTGCGGTGAGCCGGGAGGAAGACGACCGGATTGTCTTTGGGTTGATCCCAACCCCATTGGCCAAGGCCCAGAAGATGGCCATAATTATTTCCGCAGTAAAAATCCGGTACGGACAAAATCACAAGCTTTGTTCGGGGAATTTTACTGGCAACCCAATGAGGATTTGAAATTTACTTTAGGGTTACGTTACACCCACGACAAAAAAATTGCGACGCCGGTGCCAAGTCAGCTTTTGCTCGGTGCGCATGAAACCATTCCCGATCGCCCCGGCCCTGTGTCCGGCGGCTCTATCACGCGCGGTTTTCACAATCTTCCCGACACTGTCCAGAAATGGGGTGCCTTCACCGGCCGGTTTGTGGTGGATTGGAAACCGCGATTTTCCTTTACCGATGACAGCCTCTTATATGCTTCCATTTCGCGAGGTTATAAAGGCGGCGGCGCAAACCCGCCGCGCGCCGACATTAATCCGAAAGTCATTCAATATCAGCCCTTGCCCGAAACATTCCGGCCCGAATATGTGACGGCTTTTGAAATCGGCAGCAAGAACAGCTTTGACGGGGGACGGTTCATCCTCAATGCCTCGGCCTTTTACAATATGTATAAAGATTACCAGATTTCCCAGATTGTCGACCGCATCTCTTTGAACGAAAATTTCAACGCATCGACATGGGGGTTGGAACTGGAAGCGGCCTGGCGTCCGTCGCGAAATTTCCGCCTCGATGCCACTTTGGGATTGTTACGGACCCGCATCGGCAAGGGTGCCCAATCAATTGATGTGATGGACCGCACCCAGGGCAATCCCGACTGGATGGTTTTGCGACCGTGGATTCAGGTGCCGTCAAATTGTATCGCACCCAAAAAACATGTTGAAGCCATTCTTCAATATGCCACTTTGGACGAACAAAAGCTGTTGATGCTGTCCGCGCTATGTGCCGGCGCTGCGCGCTTCGGGACATTCAACCCCGATCTGCCGAATGTCCTTCCTTATTACCGTTATGATCTCATGCTCGGTTTTACCTATAATCCTTTGACCGATGCTCCCAATGGCGGACGGGGCTTTTATGCCAATCTGGAAGGTAATGAATTGCCCAATGCCCCCAAATACACATTCAATGTAGGGGCTCAATATAGTGTCTTTCTGGAAGGGGGTGATTGGAAATTGACGTTCCGCGGCGATTATTACCGGCAGGACAAAAGCTTTGCACGTGTATTCAATACAGAATATGACAGGCTGAAAGCATGGGATAATGCCAATTTCGCCGTTACATTGTCGAGAGGCGATGGCGATTTTGCGCTCCAGGCGTATGTGAAAAATATATTCGATAAAGCGCCGATCACCGGAACCTTCACCAACAGCGATGATACCGGTCTCAGCACCAATATTTTTACATTGGACCCCCGTATTATCGGGTTTAGCGCATCAGTCCGCTTTTAATTTCCTTTAATATCAACAATCTTCTCCCGCCTAAGGTTGTTACCGTCATGAAAATCACGGTAACAACCTTTCTTTTTTATTTGATTTCAAGACAATATAAAAAAATATCAAAAAAATTTGATTAGGCATCCCCCCTCTTTCTCCGCCGTCGCGTCTATATATACGGAGACAAAGTTAGTCTCCGTTTCTAAAACTTTTGTTTTTTCGAAAAGGATGTTTTTATGAAAGGTCTTACAAAAATCTTGATCGGCTCTGCCATTTCGATCGCTATGGCAACGGGTGCATCCGCGCAGACTATGTCGAACGCGGCCGTGACCGGCAATGGCTTTGCGGTTTTAAGCCAATCGACCATATTGGATTGCAATGTTGCGGTTTCGGCTGATGCAGGAACCACGACAAAGCCGATCAGCAGCCGTAGCATCACACCCGGCGACGCGAGCTGCATTGTGGTTGTGCCTCATGGAGCTTGGAGCATGGCGGTGGTTCCGGGGGACGCAACCAAATTGTCGCTGACTTTGGGTGCCAATACCATCATGAACGAGCCTTGCTATGGTACGGTTATTGCGGATTGGAATAACAGCACAAAAGAGCTGACCATCACCAATAAAACATTGCCGCCGGTTGACCCTTCGCATCAAACCTGCACGATTGTTAACGCTAAAATCGATATTCCCGGATTGAACGTAAGCTAAATCCTGATCCTATGGCGGGCGGGGGTATCATATCCCCGCCCGTTTTTATGTCCTGCGCGGACACTAATTTAATATTAACTGCAATTATAGCGCGCCTCCGCCCAGCTTATAGGTGAGTTGCAGGAACACGCTACGCCCGATGCTGTCATACCAGCTTGTATTATAATAAGGATAGCTGGACCAGGTGTCGTCCTTGACCGGTTTTTTGTCGGTGAGGTTCTTGACCGTGATGGATCCCCGGAAATGATCGGTGAAATCATATTGCAGGGTCGTGTTGAACAAATAGCTCGCCTTGATCCACGCATCCTCGTCATAATTGGGCAAGCGGCCAAGGCGCGTGCCCGATACGGTCAGTTGCAGCCCGTCATTCTTCCAAGTGAGGCTCGCATTGGATTTGTCGCGCGGGGTATAATAGCCACTATCGACCGCAAGCTTGTTGATATAGGCATCGCCGGGATATTGCTGATATTTATGGTTGATGACATGGGTGTGCCCCAGCGTCAGCGTGAAATCGCCAATTCCCGTGGGCAAGGTGCCGCGGAAGGAAAAGTCGATGCCGCTCGTGCGTTCGCGCGAGATATTGATGGGGTTGATGCGGATCGCCTCAATCTCTCCCGGTCGCGCCGCGTTTTCTCCGAACCGCCGGATCCGGTCAAAAGCATCCTGACAGGTGGGCGAGGACGGGTCGATTGACGGCGATGCGCCGCTGCAATCCGCTTCGGTCCGCGCGAGCGTATCTAGGCTGAGGTCGGTTACCTGATTGCTCAAGGTCACGCGGAAATAATCGACCGAAAGATGTAGGCGGCGCGACGGCGAAAAGACAATGCCTGCGGTCAGGCTGCGTCCGGTTTCGGGCTTCAGCAAACGGTTGCCGTTGCGGTTCACGATGACGCCGGTGTCGGCATAATCGCAATCGTCAATATCCTGCCCTTCTTTCGCGCAAAGCATATAGTCGTTGACGCTACCTTCGACATTGCCCGGCCCGGTGAAGATATAATGGAGGTCAGGCGCGCGGAAGGCGGTGCCATAGGCCGCGCGGATAAGGATGCTATCGGTCGGACGCAGTTCCGCGCCACCATTATAGGTAAATTTTCCGACTCCGCGTCCGGCAAAGCGGAAATGGTCATAGCGCCCTGCCCCGGTCAGCGTGAGGAAACTCAATACCGGCACACGCACTTCGCCGCCAATAGCCGCATGGCTGCGCTTGCCTTCGCCATCGCTATCCTTCCAGCTATAATAATAGTCGGTGAGCGCGAGCGGGTCGGGGTTGAGATTATAGCCTTGCTTGCCATATTCGGCGACTGCGGCAAAACCGACAGGACCGGCAGGCAATTCCAGCAGTGAGGTGTTCGATACAGTTGCCTGTATATTGCTGGTCCAGCTTACCGGTTTATAGACGGTGTCCGCCGAAATACTGTCATATTCGGTTGGTGTGAGCGGGCGATAGAGCCGTGCGGGGTCGGCATTATAGATCGGATAGCCGGTGTCCGGATCAATCCCCAACTGGTCGCCCAAGAACAGCTTTTGCGCCTTGCTATTGATAATCTGCGGCCAGCGCACGGTCGATTTATAGCGGCTATAGTTGAACGACAGCTCATAATCCCAGCTTCCGCCGAACCTGCCACGAATGCCCGGCGTGATGCTGTAGGTAATCTGCTTGCTGCGCTGCATTTCCAACCCGCCGGTTTCTTCGGGGGTGAACTGGCGCGACCAGTCTTCCAACTGGCCGGTGAAGGCATTGAAGAAATAATTGTCTGCGCTGCTCGATTCCTGCTCGAATGCCCAGCTTGTCGTGTCATACATCAGCTTGACCTTGCTGATACCAAGCTGGAAATCGGCGAATAATTTGGCATTGTCCGACAATTCGTAAGACAGGGTGCCAAAGCTGTTAAAGCCCTTGCGGCTCGATATGATCGTGCCATAGCCGATCGAGGTGCGACTGCCGCAATAATAACCGTAGCGCGGGCGGAAGGCGAGTTCCATGCTGCCGCCATTCAGCCCCGCCATCGCCTCGCACGCACCCGCAGGCGGGGCGATATAGTCGACATTATCGTCGATGCGCAGGAAGGTGCGGCGCGGGATGCCGGTCGATGCGCTGGGGCTATCGTCCGTGCTGTCCTGAATAGCGCGCTGGTAAGCCCAAAGCGGGCGCTGGTCGAGATATTCGATGCCGCCAGCGATATTGAAGCGGTCGGTTGACCAGCCTGCGGTCGCGGTGAAGCGGTGCGACATGCCACCGCCATGTTCGGTGCGACCGTGGCGGTAATCGAGTGTGATCCCGTCTAGCTTCTCCTTCATCTTGAAGTTGACGACACCTGCAATCGCATCCGACCCGTAAATGGCCGAACCCGCTCCGCTCATAATTTCAACACGCTCGATGAGGCTCACCGGAATATTGGAAATATCGGTAAAGTTGCTGCGCCCGATATAGGGAAGCGGAAAGTCCGCGATGCGGCGCCCATTCACCAGCACCAGCGTATGGTTTGGACCAAGCCCGCGCAAATCGACCTGCTGCGCGCCCGGCGTAAAGTCGGCGCTGCTCCCCGACTGCGGGCTTTGGGTTTCGCCGCTATTTTGCGTCATCGCGCTCAAAAGATCGGGGACGCTGGTATAGCCGTTGGCGCGGATGGAATCGGCATCGACCACAGTGACAGGCGACGGGCCTTGGTCCTTGATGGTCGGGATACGCGATCCGGTGACGACGATAGCGTCATTTTCTTCCTGCGGCGCGGTTGAAGCGGGCGGGTCAGCAACATCTTGCGCGGCGGCGGCCGTTGCCAAACTCCCCAGACTCACGCCCGCCAAAGCAAGGGCTGCACCTCTCATTTTTTCTGGCAAATATCCGGACAAATTTAAATTTTTTGCCATTTCCTCTTAACTCCCCGGCTCTATTTTTGATATTGGAGGAATGAGAACGCCACTTCCCCAAAAATTGCAATCAAATTATGGCAAGTTAATTTCCATTGTAATTATGTTGCTTTTTAGCGATGGGATGATCCCATAGATTTTCACGCTTACGGAGAAGATATGATGCCCCGCTTGCCCGCTTTGTCGCCTCTGTCCTGTGCCTTTCTGGTCGCCACAATTGCACTTGCTCAACCTGCTTATGCCCAAGAGGTGCGGACAGTGACGGACAGCGCGGCAAGCGCGGTGCAGGCCCAGCAAGGCTATGCCGAATATGTGGTCGGCAACCCGCGCGCCAAACGTCCGCACAAACCATCGGGCGGCCTCATGTTGATGGGTGGCGGCGAGTGGGATTATGATGCGTTCCGCTGGTTCATCAACCGCGCGGGCGGCGGGCATATTGTGGTGTTGCGCGCGTCCGGCGAAGGGCAGAATGGCGAGGAAATCTATCACAAGATTGGCGGCGTCCAGTCGGTCCGCACCTTTGTGTTCAACGACCGCAAGGCGTCCTCCGACAAGCATGTCCTTGCCGCCATCAAAGCCGCGGACGGTCTGTTTCTGGGCGGCGGCGATCAGGCCAATTATGTGCGCTATTGGAAAGGCACAGCAGTTGCCGACCTCATCAACCGCCATGTTGCGGCGGGCAAGCCGTTGGGCGGCACCAGCGCAGGATTGGCGGTTCAAGGCGAATATCTTTATGGCGCGATGGACGGCGACAGCATCACCAGCGAAGAGGCCCTTGCGGACCCGCTTGGCTCCAAAGTCACCATAGAATCCGGCCTGTTCCGCCTGCCCTTCATGGGCAATATCATTACGGACAGCCATTTTTCCGCGCGCGACCGGCTGGGGCGATTGATTGCCTTTGTCAGCAAAGCCGACAGAATGAAGCGCGCAAGTGCCCCGCCCGTGACCGGCATCGGCGTTGATGAAGAAACCGCGCTTGTCATCGACGATAGAGGCTTTGGCCGGATATTCAGTATGAATGGCGGCAGCGCATGGCTGGTAAGTCCGGTATCGCCCGCCACCCCGCGCGAAGGCGTGCCGCTCGATATTGCCAAAGTGCGCGTCACCGGCATCGGGGTGCGCTCCAGCATCGACATGAAGCGGCTGACGGTTGCTAACCCCTCCTTCACCCGCAATTTCCGCGTTGAAGGCGGCAAGCTGGTCGGCGACCAACAATGGTCGCTCGCCATTCATGGGGGCGCAGGCACTATCGACCGCAAGGACCTGACACCGCAAAAAGATGCTGCTTACCGCAAGGGTCTCGATGAAGCACTTGCGGCAGGCGAGGCCGTGCTGCGCCAAGGCGGCAGCGCGCTTGATGCGGTTGAAAAAACTGTGCGCGTGCTGGAAGATAATCCGCTGTTCAATGCCGGGCGCGGCGCGGTGTTCACTGCGGAGGGCAAGAATGAACTTGACGCGTCGATCATGGACGGCAAGACCTTGAAAGCGGGCGCGGTTGCTGGTGTCACCCGCACCCGCCATCCGATCAGCCTTGCCCGAACCGTCATGGAAAAATCGCGCCATGTCATGCTCGCGCGCGATGGCGCGGACCGCTTTTCGGTCGAACAAGGGCTGGAACAGGTGAACCCTTCATGGTTCCGCACCGATGAACGCTGGCAACAGCTTCAAAAATGGAAAAAGGATAATCGCGCAAGCCTTGATCCTACCCATTTGTTCGGCACAGTCGGCGCGGTTGCCATCGACAATATGGGCAATATGGCGGCAGCTACATCGACCGGCGGCATGACCGGTAAGCGCTGGGGTCGCATCGGCGACTCTCCTGTCATCGGCGCGGGCACCTATGCGCGCAATGGTGTGTGTGCGGCGTCGGCCACAGGGTCGGGCGAATATTTCATCCGCGAAAGCGCAGGCCGCCAGCTATGCGACCGTGTGATGTGGCGGCGTCAGGATATTGACAGCGCAGCCTATGACACAATCATGGCGATTGGCACCATCGGCGGCGATGGTGGCTTGATAGCGATGGATGCTGCGGGCCGACCGGCCTTCGCGATCAATGATCTGGGCATGTATCGCGGCGCGGTCAGCGCGACCAGTCCGCGCCGCACCGCCATTTATGCCGACGAGAAAATCACGCCCGCGCCTGCCCCACGCCCGTAAAATCCCCGTCAACCGTCGCCAATAAGAATATTGCGCTTCGCATCCCGCGCGTTACGGTCGCGCACAAGGAGAGTTAGGGGGAGAGGCGTCAAGGCATGAGTCTTAATTCGTCGATCATTTTGGCGCTCGCCATGATTATCGTGCTGTTCATGGTGGCGGCGCTGGTCGAAGCGCGCAGCGAAGAATTTCGCAAACGCCCGCGTCTGCGCCACCTTGCCTATACGCTAGCGCTGGGCGTCTATTGTTCGAGCTGGACTTTTTACGGCGCTGTCGGGAGCGCGGTGCGCGATGGCTGGCTTTACCTGCCTATCTATCTAGCGCCCGTGCTTTTGCTAATCGGCGCGCCCAAATTTCTGCGCCGCCTGTCCCATGCCGTCGCCGAAGAACAGGCCACCACCGTATCCGATTTTATCGCCGCCCGGTTCGGCCATGATGTGATTGTAGCGCGGCTAGTGACAATTATCGCGCTGCTCGGCACCGTCCCTTATGTTGCGTTGCAATTCCGTTCGATCGGGAGCGCGTTGACGGCGGTTTCGGGGCGACAGGTGGCCACCAGCGCGATGGTCGCCGCCGCGCTCATTCTTGCGCTTTTCTCTATCCTGTTCGGCGCGCGGCGGTTTGAGCTGGCCGGACGCAGCGAAGGCTTGCTCGCGGCCATCGGGCTAGAATCGGTCGTCAAAATCGCCGCGCTATTGCTGGTCGGCGCACTCGCTATAACCATGCTCGCCAGCGCACCGCCCGTTACCGCCGACATGGCGCGCAGCATATTTGCGCAAACCTTCCACCCGTCAGGACTTTCACTGGAATTTTTCGTCATCTGTCTCATATCGGCGATGGCGATTATCGTGTTGCCGCGCCAATTTTATATGGGTCTTGCCGAAGCGCAGCAGCCCGATGATCTGGTGCGTGCGCGGTTCGGCCTAGCTGCCTATCTGGCGATTATGGCGCTGGTTATCCTGCCGATAGCCTTGGCGGGGAGCGCGCTCCTTACCGGCCCTGTGACCGCCGACCTGTATGTGCTGCAACTTCCCGTCGCGGCGGGCCAGCAATGGATTATCGGCATTGCGCTGTTAGGCGGGATTAGCGCGGCGGCATCCATGGTGATTGTCGATTCTTCGGCGCTTGCGACGATGGTGTCCAATGACCTGATTTTCCCGTCGGTATTGAAACAAGGGTCGGGCGCGGCAGATGGCACCATCGGGCGGCGGATGCTGCGCGTGCGCCGCCTGTCGATTATCGGCATTATCGGGCTGGCATTAATGTGGGCGTTGCTGCTGTCGCCCATGGAATCGCTTGCCTCCATCGGGTTGGTCGCCTTTGCCGCGATGGCGCAGTTCACCCCGCATCTCATTCTCGCTACCAACCGCGCACACCGCGATCCGCTCGCCGCCCGCGCCAGCCTTGTGACCGGCCTTATCCTGTGGATTTATACGCTCGCGCTGCCGCCCATCCTGCCGACCGGGTGGATGGCCGCCTTGTCGGGAACCGCGATGGACCCGCTGCGCCTGTTCGGCATCGGCCAAGCGACGCCCATCGTGCATGGCGTCTTGTGGAGCCTTGGCGCCAATATTGCGGTGCTGGTGCTCGTCGCGGCGCGCAAGGCACAAGGCAATCCCCTGCCCCGTTTGCTATGGCCCGACCGCAAGGTCACCGACCTTAACGATCTTGTCCAACTCACCGCCAGCTTTGTCGGACGCGAGCGGGCCGATCATGAATTTCCCAAAGTCCGCACCGGTGTTCCGGTCGATGGAAAATCGGCCCATCGCGCGCGGCAGTTGATCGCCAGCGTCGTGGGCGCATCGTCGGCCCGCTCGCTCGTCGCCTCGGCGCTTGAAGGCGGGCAGATGAGCCTGCAAGCGGTCGCGCGGCTTTTGGACGAACGCGCACAATCCTTACGCTTTTCGCGCCAGCTTCTCAACGAAACCTTCGAAAATATGGATGCGGGCATCAGCGTGGTTGATGCCGAATTAAACCTTGTCGCGTGGAACAACCGTTACGAGGAATTGTTCGACTATCCGCCGGGGCTGGTGCGTGTCGGGGTGCCGGTCGCCGACCTTATCCGCCACAATGCGCTGCGTGGTGATTTCGGCGCGGGCGACATAGAATTCCATATCGAAAAGCGGCTCAGCCATTTGCGGCGGCGGCTTGACCATAGTTTTGAACGGCACCGCAAGGACGGGCGCGTTATCAAGACGGTCGGCGGGCCGATGTCGGGCGGCGGCTATATCATGTCCTTCACCGACATTACCGCCGACGTCGAAATCCGCGACGAATTGCAGCGCACTTTGGAAGGGTTGGAACAACGGGTCGCCGAGCGCACCTTTGCCTTGAGCGAAGCCAACCGCCAGCTTGACCGCGCGACACAGGATAAGACGCGCTTTCTCGCCGCCGCCAGCCATGATTTGCTCCAGCCGTTACACGCCGCGCGATTGTTCGCTGCAGCGTTAGAACGTGATGTGTCGGACAGCGCGCGGCCTTTGGTGAAGCGCGTCGATAATGCAATTATTGCGGCAGAAGATTTGCTGAAGGCGCTGCTCGATATTTCGCGTATTGATGCAGGCGGGGTGGAGCCGCAGCCCGAACCGCTCGCGCTCGCGCCCTTCCTCACCGATATGGCGGAAAGCTTCCGGCCGATGTTGGCGGCCAAAGGGTTGGGCCTCAAAATCGGTCCGTTAAGCGGCCATCTTTTTACCGACCCCGGCCTGTTCCGTTCGGTCATGCAGAATTTCCTGTCGAACGCGGTGCGTTATACCGAAAGCGGCGGCGTTCTCATCGGCACAAGACGGCGCGGCGACCAATTGCGTATTGATGTGGTGGATAGCGGCGTTGGCATAGAGCCGGACAAAATCGGCAGCATCTTCAACGAATTTGTGCGCCTCGGCGAAGTGGAGGTGGAAGGCATCGGCCTTGGCCTTGCGCTATGCGACCGGATTGTGCGCCTGTTGGATGGACGCATCGAAGTTGCCTCGCGCCCCGGTATGGGGAGCCGGTTCAGCCTCTATCTCTCCGCCTTTGAAGGTCTCCCCGAACACGCGCACGAAACGCCGGGCCAAAGCATCGGCCAAGCGCAAAGGCTCTCCATATTGGTGGTCGATAATGACCCGCGCATCGTCGAAGCGAGCCTTGCGCTTCTCACCCGCCTTGGCCACCGCGCTTATGGAGCGGGCGATTACGCGGGCGCATTGGCGCGGCTTGCAGAAACGCGCATTGATGCGATGCTGGTCGATTATCATCTCGATCATGGCGAGGACGGGCTGAGTTTGGTCGAGCAAGTGCGGATCGCCTATCCCGCGCTTCCTGCTATCCTGATTACCGCCGAAACCAACGCCGCCATCCGCCAGCGCGCCGCTGCTTTGAGCATCGACATATTGGCAAAACCGGTCTCGCCTGCGCTCATCGACGCTTTTCTGGCGCGGCTGTCAGTGGCGCAAATCCAGCCCTAAAGAGCGCGCGACCAGCGCCGCCTGTGTGCGGTTGCGCACGTCCAGCTTGCGCATGATCGCGGTCATATGGGCCTTGACCGTCGCCTCGCTAATGCCAAGGCTGTGCGCAATCTGCTTGTTAAGCTGGCCGTCCAGCACCGCGAGCAGCACTTTAAGCTGCATCGGCGTGAGGCCCGCCACTTCCCGCCGGATGGTTTCCAGCGGCGCATCCTCGTCCGCCTGTTGCGGTGCGAGCGCGGCCCCCGACAGCGCGGCGGCAATCGCGGCTTCAATGGTCGCCAGATCGCTGTCCTTGCGCAGGAACCCGATCGCGCCGAACGCGCGCACTTCGTCGGCAGCGGCATGGCCTTCGACGCTGGAGACAACCAGAATCGGCACCGAAGGCCGCTCGGCATGGAGCATCGCAATGCCCGAATAGCCGACCGCGCCCGGCATTTTAAGATCGAGCAGGATGAGCTTTAAATCCGCCGCCTCGACTGCCGAGCGGGCCGCCGCCGCCAGCGTCCCCGCCTCGACAATCAGCGCATCGGGCCGCACCCGTCCGACCGCAAGCGCAATCGCCTGCCGGAACAAGGGGTGGTCGTCCGCAATGAGGATCGTGTCGGTCATATGGATGTCCAGATATAAGGCTTTTGTTACAAAGCGTCCCCTATAAATTATGCCGCCGCGCGTTCGTCCGCACCCCCTACCTAAGTCGTAAGCGCCTACGACCTATGTCCGGCTGTTATTATGCGGCCTTTCGACCGATGCTGCCTGTCTCGAAAAGTGGATGCGGCCTCCCCCCCAGCGCACGCTCCACGGCGATACGGGAGAGAGATATGATGAAAAACATCCTGAAAAACGGCCTTATGGGCGGGGTCGCGGCATTGGCCTTGTTCCCCGCCAGCGCGCTTGCGCAAACCAGCAAGGAGCAACAGCTTGAAGCGCGCATCGAAGCATTGGAACGCGCGTTCGGCACGATGCAGGGCGAACTGGAAAGCAGCCGCGCCGAAAACGCCCAGTTGAAGGCCGCCGTCAGCCGCGCCGAAGCCCGCACCGCCGAACTGGCCACAGCGCCCGCCCCGGCACCCGCAAACACGTCCGCCCCCGCACTCGCCGCCGCCCCGCCGCAAGACGGCTTCACCGTCGGCAATGGCAAAACCCGCATCAAAATCGGCGGCTTTTTGAAGACCACCGCGACCTTCAGCCGATGGGATGATGGCGCTGTGGCGGGCAATTCGCTGGGCCGTGATTTCTATCTGCCGCAAGCCATTCCCGTCGGCGGAACGCGCGAGTCCACCGATAATGATTTCAACGCCAAGCAAACCCGCCTGTGGCTCAGCATGGATACGCAGATTGCGGGGCATAGCGTCAAAGGCTATGTCGAAACCGATTTCCAGACCGCGACCGGCACCCAAGGGTCGGAACGCACCACCAACGGCTATAATCTCGCGCTGCGCCGTGCCTTTGTGCAGCTTGATAATCTGACCGTGGGTCAGGATTGGTCGACCTTCCAATATGTCGGCGCTCTGCCGGAATCGACCGATTTTGTCGGCACAACCGAAGGCACGGTCTTTTCGCGCCAGCCGCTGGTGCGCTATTCGATTCCGTTCAACAGCAAAGCGACCACGCTCCATCTGTCGGTCGAAAATGCCGAAACGGCGTCGTCCACTAATGCCAGCCCCGCCTTGGTCGAAAATGACGATGACAGCCTCCCCGATTTTGCCGCGCGGTTGCAGCATAATGCCGCATTTGGCGAATTGTCGCTCGCAGGCCTTGTGCGTCGCCTGTCGGTCGATGACGGAGCTTTGGGTGACAGCAGCACCGCTTATGGCGCAAGCCTTGGCGGCAAAATCTATCTCGACGCCGACAAACGCTATGATGTGCGCTTCATGGCCACTTATGGCAGCGGCATCGGCCGCTATGTCGGTCTCAATTTCGCGCCCGATGCGATCTGGGTGCCTGCAACCGGTAAGCTCCACAAGGTCGATAATCTCGCCGCCTTCGGTGCGGTGCGGCTGGGCTGGACGCCGACGCTGCGCTCCAACCTCATGGCGAGTTACCAAAAGGCTTATTATCCTGACGATTTCGCTGCGGGCTATTTCAACGCCTTCAACAAGGAAGCGTGGAGCGTTGCGGGCAACCTGTTCTGGTCGCCGGTCCCCAGCATCGACCTTGGCGTCGAATATCGCCACGGCGAGCGCGTCCTCGTCAACGGTTTGAGCGGCCAGCTCAACCGGCTCGAATTTGCCGCCAAATATAATTTCTAACCCATAAGCAACAGGCCGCGTATATCGGGCCTTAACAACAGGAGAGCGTGCATGGCTACCGTACATGATGACGGCCTGCCCAAGCATCACGAGGCGACACAAAGCGAAAAGCTTGTGATTACCGCCTCGTCGCTGGGTACGGTTTTTGAATGGTATGATTTCTACCTTTACGGGCTTTTGGCCGTAATTATCACCGCCCAGTTTTTTTCGGGCGTCAATGAAACCACCGGCTTCATTCTGGCGCTTGGTGCTTTCGCGGCAGGCTTTGCCGTGCGGCCCTTTGGCGCATTGGTGTTCGGGCGCATCGGCGATCTTGTCGGGCGCAAGAATACCTTCCTCGTAACGATGGGGCTGATGGGGCTTTCGACCTTTGTGGTCGGCCTCCTCCCCTCTTATGCCTCGATAGGCGTCGCAGCGCCGATCCTCCTCGTTCTTATGCGTATTATCCAGGGCCTTGCCTTGGGCGGCGAATATGGCGGGGCGGCAACTTATGTGGCCGAACATGCGCCCAATAATAAGCGCGGCCTTTACACCAGCTTCATCCAGACGACCGCAACGCTCGGCCTGTTTGCAGCGCTTCTGGTGGTCATCGGCACGCGCACGCTGGTCGGTGAGGAAGCATTCAAGGACTGGGGCTGGCGTATCCCGTTCCTTGTGTCGATCATCCTGCTGGGTGTCTCGATGTGGATCCGTATGCAGCTTGCCGAAAGCCCCGTTTTCCTCAAGATGAAGGAAGAAGGCAAAACATCGAAAGCCCCGCTTACCGAAGCTTTCGGCCAGTGGAAAAACGCCAAATGGGTGCTGGTCGCCTTGCTCGGCGCGGTCGCGGGCCAAGCGGTGGTTTGGTATACCGGCCAATTTTACGCCTTGTTCTTCCTTGAAAAAATGTTGCTGGTGGATGGCGCGACGACCAATATATTGATCGCCATTGCGCTTGCCCTCGCAACGCCTTTCTTTGTCTTTTTTGGTTGGCTGTCGGACCGGATCGGGCGCAAGCCGATCATCCTGTTCGGCTGTGCCTTGGCGGCCCTCACCTATTTCCCCGCCTTCCATATGTTGTCGCAAGCCGCCAACCCTGCGCTCGCCCGCGCAGAAGCCGCATCGCCTGTGACGATTGTGACCCATGACGCGGATTGTTCGGTGCAATTCGATCCGATTGGCCGCAATAAATTTGACAGCAAAAGTTGCGATATTGCCAAATCCTTCCTCGCCAAAAATGCGATCAGCTATAATAATGTCGAAGCTACTGCGGGCAGCATTGCGATGGTGAAGATTGGCGACCAAAGCTTTACCGCGCCCGATCCGTCGCAAGTGACGGGCGAAGCGCGGGCCGCCGCGATCAAGAGCTTCCAAGGCGAAATCAAGGGTGCGCTCCAGGCGGCGGGCTATCCGGCCAAGGCCGACCTTGACCAGATGAACAAGCCGATGGTGGTTGCAGTGCTCTTCTATCTCGTGCTGTTGGTGACGATGGTTTACGGGCCAATCGCCGCAATGCTGGTCGAACTTTTCCCCAGCCGCATACGTTATACATCAATGTCCTTGCCCTATCATATCGGTAATGGTTGGTTTGGCGGTTTCCTCCCTACAATCGCCTTTGCGATGGTCGCGGCGACGGGGAATATCTATTACGGCCTATGGTATCCGATAGTGATTGCGGCGCTGACCGTGGTGGTCGGCCTCATCTTCCTGCCGGAAACCTTCCGCCGCAATATCGACGATTAAGACCAAGCCGCGCCCGGCGGACCAGACCCCGCCGGGCGCGTAACTATCCAGAAGGGGCACCCCCAACGCCCCCACCTTCGGGCCCCGCCCCGGCGATCATCCTTCACCAGAAAGGATGGGGCCGGGGCTTTTTTTGCGCCGCAAGCGTGGAAGGAGGCGCCAAGCAGCATGGCCTAATCAATATGTTGTGCATTGGTTGACGAAACATAAAACTCGCGCAATTCTGCCAAAAACACCCCCTTAACTTCGCAAAGTTCGGGCAAATCGCCAAATTGGCGAACCCCCATATATAGTGCTGCCGTTCGGGCGACCCGTACCGGTTTCACCTGCATATTCATGGCCTTTCCCCGATAGTTGCGTAACGGCTAAACCGATTCCACGGCAAGGCTGGCAAAAGGACCGGACGTAGGACAGACATATTTAAATCTGTTCGTCCTCAGCAGGCTCGTAGAGCCGTATCGAAGGATCCGAGGTTTAAACCGGCCCTTCGATACACCCCTTCTCGATAGGCGAAGGGCCTCTCAGGATGAAGGGGTTGATATAATTTTTGCGGTTTAACCTGCTCGAACCATATATATTTCACTCCCCCCATTTCTCCGTCTCAATTGAGCAACGCGCCTCCGCACCAAATAATCTCCGCGTCTCCGCGCCTCCGCGTGAACCTTACCAACCTGATCGATCCAAAACGCCAACCGGTTGGAACTCCATCATAGTTTCCGTGTTGAACGCCGAAGCGCCGCATTATCGCGCGGATGCAATCGCGGTTGCATAATTCACACTTGACCGGGCGCACGCTCGCGTTTATCTGGCTCGCGAATAACAAAACGATACCGTTTCGTTCTTTCAGGGAATATGAATTTATGAACGACAAAACGCCCGCCGCCGGTCATGACGACACCGAAGCTGTCCGTGACGCTGCGCCCGCAAAATCCCCCGCCGCAACTACCTCGGAAACCGACGCCGGACCGGCTGATGAAACCACGCTCGATGTGGACGATGACAGCGATGATAGCGACGATGATGCCCCCGCCAAAAAGCGCCCCTGGCTCGCGCCGGTCCTGTTGACCCTGCTTGCAGGCGGCCTGCTTTATGGCGGTTATGCCTATATCGATTACCGCAATGTCGGCCGTTATATGCAATCGACCAACGATGCTTATGTGCGCGCCGATGGCGTTGCGGTAAGCTCCAAGCTGGGCGGTTATGTGAAGGCCGTCAATGTCGCCGATAATGAGCAAGTCAGCCCCGGCTCTTTGCTGGTCGAGGTCGACCCCACCGATTATCAATCGCGCATTGACCAAGCCGCCGCGCAAATCGACGTCGCCCGCGCCACCGAAGCAGCAACATTGTCCAGCATTGGCGAGGCCGAAGCCGGCGTGCGTCAAGCACAGGCCGGGGTCGCCGCTGCCCGCCGCGATGTGAGTTTCCTCAACGGCGAGATTGCGCGCTACCGCCCGCTGGTCGCGACTGGCGCAGAGCCGAAAATGGCGCTCGACCAGTTGATTTCAAATCGCGATAAAGCTTTGGCCGATGTGCAGGCGAAGGAAGCCTCGGTCGTTGCCGCCCAGCGCCGCATCTCTTCCATCAAATCGCAGAGCGGCCAATCGGTCGCGCAAATCCGCGCCGCCGAAGTGCAGCGCCGCGCCGCCGCCAATGACCTTAATGCCACGCGCCTCACCGCGCCGGTGGGCGGTAAGGTTGCGAGTTCGACCGTGCGCGTCGGCCAATTTGTCCAGCCCGGCCAGCGGCTGATGACCATTGTTCCGACCGGCAATCTTTATGTCGAAGCCAATTTCAAGGAAACGCAGATCGGTTTGATGCGCGTCGGACAGCCGGTGACCATTTCGGTCGATGCGCTGCCCGATGTCGAATTCAAGGGCGTGGTGGACAGCATCACACCGGGAACAGGTGCGAATTTCTCGCTGATCCCGCCGCAAAATGCGACCGGCAACTTCACCAAAATCGTCCAGCGCGTACCCGTCCGTATCAAGCTTAATGCTGGCCCGGAATCGCGCAAAGTGCTGGTCCCCGGGCTGTCATTGGAAGTGAAGGTCGATACCCGCACCGCCAAAAGCGCGCTCGATGCGATCCGCCGCGAACAGGAAGGTAAAGCGGGAGCGGCCAAGTGAGCAAGGCCGCCACAATGGAGGCGGGGGCGGATGCGTCTCCGCCCGCCAAGCCGACCGAGGAACGCGCGGATGTGACCGCATGGCTCGGCGTCGCGGCGGGCGCTATCGGCTCGCTCATGGCGACGCTCGACATTTCGATTGTCAACGCATCGCTGCCGACCATTCAAGGCGAAATCGGCGCGTCGGCGTCGGAAGGAACATGGGTCGCGACCGCTTATCTGGTCGCGGAAATTGTCGTCATTCCGCTCACCGGCTGGCTGGAGCGCGTATTCGGTTTGCGCCGCTTCCTGCTTGCCGCCGCCGCGCTATTCACCGTTTTTTCGGTGATTTGCGGCCTGTCCACCGATCTCACCACGATGATTATCGGGCGTATCGGCCAAGGCTTTACCGGCGGCGCGATGATCCCGACCGCGATGACAATTATCGCGACAAGGCTACCGCGCTCGCAACAGCCGATCGGCACCGCCGTGTTCGGCGCAACGGTCATTTTGGGGCCGGTGATGGGGCCGCTGGTCGGCGGCTGGCTCACAGAAAATTTTAGCTGGCATTACGCCTTTTTCGTCAATGTGCCGATTTGTCTGGCGCTGATGGGCCTGCTCATTGTCGGCCTGCCCAATGACAAGATGCGGCTCGACGAGCTGGTCGATGCCGACTGGCTCGGCATTGCGGGTATGTCGATCGGCTTGGGCGGTTTGACGCTCGTGCTGGAAGAAGGCCACCGCGAACAATGGTTTGAATCGCCTCTAATCTGGCAGTTGACGGCGATGACTATTGTGGGCTTCATCCTGCTCGCCGCCGGACAGTTTTTCGCCAAAAAGCCGGTGATTAAACTCGCGCTTCTCAAAAACCGCGAATTTGCCGCCGTATTTGTGCTGGCGCTCATATTGGGCGCGGTGCTTTACGGCACCTCTTATGTCATCCCGCAATTTCTGGCCGCGATTGCAGGCTATAATGCGATGCAGGCGGGCCATGTCGTGTTCCTCTCCGGCATCCCTGCACTGATGATGATGCCGCTGGTGCCGCTGATGATCCGCTATGTCGATTTGCGGCTGGCGGTGATGGTCGGCTTTATCGTCATGGCCTTGTCCTGCTGGATCGACACCACGCTCACCGCGGGGTCAACGGGGAGCGATTTCACCGACTCCCAATTGCTGCGCGGTTTCGGGCAGGTGCTGGGCATGATGTTTTTGAACCAGGCCGCGATCAGTGCGGTGCGGATGGACGAGGCGGGCGATGCGTCCGGCCTGTTCAACGCCGCGCGTAACCTTGGCGGCTCTATCGGTTTGGCGCTGCTTGCGACGTTACAAGACCAACGCTGGGAATATCATCGCTGGACACTGCATAGCGGGATTTCCGCCAATGACGCAGCGGTTCAGGAACAGGTTCAGGGCATGGCGATGCAATATGGCGGTGGCCCCGAAGGCTTGGCGGCGGCCTATCGCATGATTGACGGCATGGTCACGCGCGATGCGCTGGTGATGGCGTTCAACGATGAATTTTTCGCACTGACGGTAGGGATCGCCGTGGTGCTGCCGCTCGTACTTCTTTTGAAACCGCTGCCCAAGGGGCAGGTCAATATGGCTATGCATTGAGGATGAATATTATGCCCTCTTCTTACCCGTCGCTGCGCTCCGCCGCTGCTATCCTGTTGCTTGCAAGCGTGAGCGCCTGCACCACGGTCGGTCCCGACTATCAAGGCCCGCCGCAAACCGCATCGAGCGCAGAAGCGCGCGGCGCGTTCCTGCGTGCCGGTCAGGCCGTACCCGATGCGCCGGTGGCGCGCTGGTGGGAGCAGCTTAACGATCCTTTGCTCACCCGCCTCGTCGATGATGCGATCACCGGGTCGCCCAATATCGCGATAGCCAATGCCAAAATTGCGCAAGCGCGCGCGGGACTGGCCGCGAACAAGACGGCCAATGTGCCGACCATAGGCACGTCGGTTTCAGCCCCGCACCTCAATATGCCGAACAATCCGTTCCTCCAGCAGCAGGGGCAAAGCGACGAGCGGCTGGATGTGCAGCAATATAGTCTCGGCTTTGATGCGTCGTGGGAGATTGACCTGTTCGGCGGCACGCGGCGCAAGGTCGAGTCCGCATCGGCCAAGGCGCAAGCCGCCGAAGCGGGCCTTGCCGACGCGCAAGTATCGCTCTCCGCCGAAGTCGCGCGCGCCTATGTCGGCATCCGCGCGCGACAAGCGATTTTGGCAGAATTTGAAGCGCAAAAGCGGGTGGATAGCCAGTTGGTGAGCCTTGCCAGCCAACGCCTGACGCGCGGCACCGCGCCCGAACAGCCGCTCAATCAGGTGCGCGGACAGGCCGCCCAGACGGACGGACAGATTGCGTCGACCACCGCCGAAATCACCGTGCTGAAGGACCAGCTCGCGCTGCTGACCGGACGCGAGCCCGGCGCGCTTGATGCCGATCTTGCCGCGTCTGCGCCCATCCCCTTGCCGCCTGCGCAGGTTGCGATTGGCGATCCGGCGCGGCTTTTGCGCAACCGGCCCGACATCCGCATTGCCGAGCGGCAAATGGTCGCCGCCAATGCCGATGTCGGCGCGACGATTGCGGAGAAATTCCCCAAGATTAGCTTTATGGGGATGCTCGGCATGGGCGGAACGTCGGTGGGCGATATGCTGAATCCGAGTAATTTGCTCGGCCTTGTGCTGCCGCGCATTAGCTGGAACCTGTTCGACGGCGGGCGCACCGAGGCGAAGATTGACGCGAGCAAAGGCGCTTATGCCGAAGCCGAAGCCAATTATCGCGCCAAAGTGTTGAGCGCGCTGACCGACGCCGAAAACGCCCTCACCCGGTTCGGCAGCGACCGTGTGGAGTTAGCCAAGGCGCTTGAAACCGAAGCGCAAGCCGCGCGCGCGACCGAATTGCAGCGCCAGCGTGCGCGGGCTGGCACCATCGGCACCAGCGATGCGCTCACCGCCGAACGCCAGCGGATTCAGGCCGGAATGGCCGCGATCAATGCGCGCGCCGAACTCACCAGCGACTATATCGCGGTGCAAAAGGCGCTGGGGTTGGGGTGGGATGCGCCGACGATAAGCTCAAGAAAAAGCGATTAAAATGCTTGGTGGAGCGCCGGTCATCGGCCCGCATCAAAAGGCAAGCCCCTTGACATCTCGTCCGATTGGGGCATCCTTTCATCCGATCATTGCCAAAAAGCGCAAAAGCGTCAGGCAATATGGTGAGGATGTGAGGGATGAGTTTGCTGAACAACGCTGTCCGGCGTTTTTTGGCCGCCTATCAGGAAGGGTTGACCATGTCATGCCCTGTCCACAAGGCGACCAAAAATGCAGTTAAATCATTGAAAAAGCGGCATGAAAAAAATAGAAACACCCTTGCCGCCGTCAAACGGAAAGTCGCGCACTAAGGAAGCCGCTCCGGCCCAGCCGTCCGCGCGTTCCATGCCGCCAGCCCCGTCGCCGCGCAGCCGCGCGCCGTCCAAGCGAGTCCCGGCAAAAGCGGCGTCCTCGAAACTGGCCCCTTCAAAAACGTCCTCCCCGAAACCGTCCTCCCCGAAACCGGCTTCCTCCAAGCACATCCTGTCCAAACGCGCGCGCACCGGTCGCCCGACCGCAGCCGAAGCCGAACTTTTATCCGAACATATGTTCGAAGCCGGTTGGGATTTGCTGCTCGCGCATGGCTTTGACGGCTTTTCCTTCGACAAGCTGGCGCGCAAGGCCCGCGTCGGCAAACCGACCATCTATTCGCGCTTCACCAATAAACGCGCTTTCCTCCAAGCCTTGCTCCAGCACCGCATTGAGCAGCGCCAGATGGAAATCACCGCATCCGCCGGTGAAAAGCCGTTCGAGGAGGTCATGCCCTTCCTTGCGATCCAGATCCTCCAAACCTTCCTGTCGCCCGAAGGCCGGTTGATGGACCGGCTAGTCGATTGGCTCGACCATGAAGGCAATGCCGGGGAGGCCTCGGTGCGGCAATGGGCGTTCGAGACCGCGTTCGAGCGCGCCGAAGATCTGATGCGCGCCGCCAATAGCCGCGGCGAATTGCGCATCACCGATGTGCCCGAAGCCGCGCGTTTCATGCTGGAAGGCGTTATCGGCCATGCGCGCGTCACCGATTGCGCCAAGCCTTTCGATACCGACGCCCAATATCGCTGGGCGACGCGCTTTATCGGCTTGATGCTGGACGCTTTTACCGCGCGCTAAGTCACGCTTTTTACCTGCCTTTATCCCGCGCCACACCGCGCCCGGCATCCTCGCGCCCGGATTTCAACCTGCCGAAAAACTCTTTCGGGTGGGCGCAAGCCTATTCTCAATTAAAATTGTTGAAATAGTTTGTCGCTGTCGGGACGTAAACAGAGTCGACCGGCCAGAACCCTTTTTTGAAGGAGTATGGACGATGACGATATTTGAAACCGCAAGCGCGCCGGAAACGGCCAATAGCCCTGTCATGCTGATCATTCCGGGGATCGACAATAGCGGCCCTGCCCATTGGCAAAGCCTGTGGGAAGAGCAGCACGCCCATGCCTATCGCGTCAATATGGAAAGCTGGACACAGCCGCACCGCAATAGTTGGGTGACGCGGCTCAATCTGGCGGTGACACAAGCCGAACGCCCGCTCATATTGGTCGCGCACAGCCTTGGCTGCCACGCGGTCGCATGGTGGGCGGCGCTCGCGGACGAAGAGGTCAGGCAAAAGGTGGCAGGCGCGATGCTCGTCGCGCCGCCCGAAGTCGATGCCTTCCCCACCGACCATAGGCTTGCCTCGTTCGGGCCCACGCCCAAGGCAATTCTGCCCTTCCCTTCGATCCTCGTTGCAAGCCGCAATGACCCTTATGTCCAGTTTGACCGCGCGCGGTCATTGGCGGGCTTTTGGGGGAGCCGCTTTGTCGATGGGGGGTATCTTGGCCATATCAATGCCGAAACCGGATTGGGCGCATGGGAGGAGGGACAACAACTCGTAGCACTGGTGGCAAGCCATGCGCCGGTGCCGCCGACGCTCGCTGAACTGTCGCCGCACCAGCATTGGCCCTCCTCGCACGGGGTCAGCGATGGCCGCAATGCTGTCCACAGGGCGCCTGTGCCCCTGACGGGATGACCGAACATATGAGCGGGCGGCTTAGCAGCCCTAAGGCAAAAGCCAGATTTGCCCGCGCATAAGGATAAGTTTATTGTCAACTAAATTACTTGAGTATAGCGATAAGCCGGACAACAGATAGAGCCAATGAAGGAGAGCCTATGAAACGCGCAGACCTGTCGAACCGATGGAAGGCCCGTTAAGATGAACGCGCCGATCCCCCGCCCGATCTCGTCGGATACGCTCCGGCATATTGACCAGAGCCTCGCCAATGTCCGCGATGCGCTGTTGAACCTCAGCTTCGGCAATATTGCGCTCACCGTCCATGAAGGGCGGGTCGTGCAAATTGACATTACCGAAAAGAAGCGGCTCAACTTTAGCTGAGCCGCGCCTTTTTCCCGGCCGCCACGAAAAGCGGCGCGCCTATTCCCAATCAGCACCGTTGACCGGACCACCGGAAACGCTGCGATCTCGTCACAAAAGGAAAATTTTGATGATCGCACGTTCCCTCTGGCTGGCCGGAGCGGCCAGTCTTGCCTTTTGCGCGTCCGGCGTAAGGGCGGAAAATTCTAACCCTAGCACCGCTGCTGACAGCGCGCCCGAAGTGGTTGCACCCGAAACGGAAGCGCCCGACACCGAGGCAGGCGACACCGAAGCAAGCGACATTGTCGTCACCGCCCGCCGCCGCGCCGAAACTGCGCAAAATGTGCCCATCGCCATTTCGGTGGTGAGCGGCGCGCAGATTGACAGCACCGGCGCGTTCAATGTCGGGCGCTTGCAACAGCTTGCCCCGACCCTGCAATTTTATACAAGCAACCCGCGTAACTCGGCGGTCAATATTCGCGGGCTCGGCGCGCCGTTCGGCCTTACCAATGACGGTATCGAGCAGGGCGTCGGCATCTATGTCGATGATGTTTATTATTCGCGCGTGGCGTCCGCCACCTTCGACTTTCTGGACGTTGCGCAAATCGAGGTGCTGCGCGGGCCGCAGGGCACGCTTTATGGCAAGAATACCACGGCGGGCGCGGTCAATATCACCACCAACCAGCCGACCTTCGATTTTGAAGCCAAAGCAGAACTCAGCATCGGCAATCTGAATTTCAAACAGGCCAAGGCCGCAATTTCGGGGCCATTGTCGGATACGCTCGCCGCGCGCATTGCGATTTCGGCGACCAGCCGACGCGGCACCATCTATAATGTCGCGACCGACCGCTGGACCCAGAGCCAGGATAATATCGGCATACGCGGGCAGCTCTTATGGAAGCCGACCGATAATCTGAGTGTCACTTTAGTGGGCGATTATAATAAGCAGGATGCGGTGTGCTGCTCGTCGGTCTTTGTCCGCACCGGCGCGACCCAGCGGCCTTTGAACCGCCAATATGAAGCCTTGGCCGCCGCGCAAAACTATCAGGTGGTGAGCCGTAATCCTTATGACCGGCTGACTGACTTGGATGCCAACCTCAATGCGGGCAATGAAATTGGCGGCGCGGCTTTGCGCATTAAATGGGATATTGGTCCCGGCACGCTGACGTCCGTCACCGCGTGGCGCTATTGGGATTGGCAGCCGGAAAATGACCGCGATTTTACCGGTTTGCCTATCGTGACAAAATCGCAAAACCCTTCACAGCAAAAACAATATACGCAGGAATTGCGCTATAATGTAAGCGCCGACCGGTTCGATTTTGTGGTGGGCGGCTTTGCCTATTATCAGCGCATCGACACACAAGGCACCGAAGCGCATGGGCCAGCCTCCAGCCGCTGGACACTCAATCCGTCCAGTCCGCTCGCAAACGACCCGTCGGTGCTGGACGGCCTCACCGCGATCAACACGCAATATTTGAAAAATACCAGCCTTGCCCTGTTCGGGCAGGCGACGTGGAAAGTGAGCGACCATTTTTCGATCCAGCCCGGCATCCGCGTCAATTACGACAAGAAGAAGGGCTTTTACCAGCGGCGGGTGTTTGCGGGCGACGGGTCGCCGGTGGTTTACGGCCCGACCGATGCAGTGACGCTCGCAAGGCTCGGCGTATTCGCGCCGCAGGAAATTTCCCCGACCTTTAGCGACTGGAATTTCAGCTATGATCTGACCGCGACCTATAAGCCGGACCGCGACCTCCTTTTCTATGCAACCTATGCCAAAACGTTCAAATCGGGGGGCATCAACCAGAATGGCGTGCCGTCCGATGCGAGCAATAATCCCATCCTTGCCGCCGCGACGGTCAAGCCGGAATCGGTCCATCATTTCGAACTGGGGGCCAAAACCGAATTTTGGGATCGCCGCGCGACCTTCAACCTGTCGGCCTTCCGCACCGACATTAAAAATTATCAGGCCAATGTGAATAATGGCCAATTTGGCGTGCTGCGCGGCTATCTCGCCAATGCGGGCAAAGTGCGCACGCAAGGGGTCGAGGCAGACTTTAGCGTGCGACCGAGCGCGCGTTTCCATGCTTATGTCAACGGCGCTTATACCGATGCCAAATATGTGAAATTTGTCGACGCGCCCTGCCCGCCGGAATTATCGGGTGGCAGCAACAGCCCGCCCAATTGCGACATTTCCGGCGCGCGGCTCCCCGGCGTGTCCAAATGGGCCTTCTCGTTCGGCGCGGAAGCTAATGTGCCCGCCAAATTTCTTGGCAAGGACGGGCAATTTTATCTGGGCTATGACGGCAGTTACCGTTCCGACTTTTCCTCCAACCCGACGCCTTCGGCCTATACATGGATAGACGGCTATGCGCTGTCCAACTTCCGCGGCGGTTTCCGCACCGAGGACGGGCTGGACGCTTATCTGTGGGTGCGCAATGCGTTCGACCGCAATTATATGGAACAATTAAGTGTGGGGCCGGGCAATACGGGATTGATCGTAGGCCTACCCGGCGATCCGCAGACGTGGGGCGGCACGGTGAAGATTAGTTTCTAACCCCTACTCCTCGCCGTCATTGCGAGCGTAGCGAAGCGACGAAGCAATCCAGTGTTGGCGCAAAGCTGCTCTGGATTGCTTCGCTACGCTCGCAATGACGAAAATGGGGAGGATTTACAGGAAAAACCCTACCTCACTCATCCCACAACCCGGTATCAAAAAACCGGTCCATGCGCCGTTCATAGGGCGCGATGTCCAGCCCTTGTTCGGCGACCCACGCATCATTGAAATAGCTCGACCGATAGCGTTCGCCATCGTCGCACAGGATCGAGACAATCGAGCCTGCTTCCCCGCGCGTGGCCATTTCGGAAGCGATGACTGCGCAGGCCCACAGGCTCGTGCCGGTCGAGCCGCCGCACAGCTTGCCCAACCGCCTGCTTAATACGCGGGTGGCGGCGACGCTTTGCGCGTCTTCAATCGCCATCACCCGGTCGATCACATCGGGGAGGAAGCTGGGTTCGACGCGCGGGCGGCCAATGCCTTCGATGCGCCCTGCCCCGCCTTCCTGCCGCACAATGGAGCGGTCATGCCAATGTTTGTGGAAGATTGACGCTTCGGGGTCGGCGACGCAAATCTTGGTCGCGTGGCGGTTATAGCGCGCAAAGCGGCCTATCGTCGCAGAGGTTCCCCCCGTCCCGGCCCCGGTCACAATCCAGGTCGGGATCGGGTGCGGCTCATGGCTCATCTGGCTGAAGATGGATTCGGCGATATTATTATTGCCGCGCCAGTCAGTCGCGCGCTCGGCATAGGTGAACTGGTCGATATAATGGCCGCCGGTTTCGTCCGCGAGCTGCTGTGCCGCGCCATACATTTCATGGGCGGTATCGACGAAATGGCAGCGCCCGCCGTAAAATTCGATCGCTTCGATTTTGGCAGGCGCGGTGCTGGCGGGGCAAACCGCAACGAACGGGATGCCAAGCATCCGCGCGAAATAGGCTTCGGATACAGCGGTGGAGCCGCTCGACGCATCGACCACGGTGGTGCGCGGGCCGATGCGGCCATTGCAGAGCGCATAGAGGAACAGAGAGCGCGCAAGCCGGTGCTTGAGGCTCCCCGTCGGATGGCTCGATTCATCCTTCAGATAGAGCGCAATATGCGGCAGCGCGGGCAGCGCAACGGGGATAAGATGCGTATCTGCCGAGCGGTTGAAATCCGCTTCGATCCGTCCGATGGCCCAATTTACCCAATCGCGGTCACACGCCACGCGCTATTCCTTTCCGTAAAAATCTGTCCCGTAAAATCCGTCATTACCGTTACGCAATCCGCGCACAAACAGGCTCTGCCCTTCTGCCGGATTGGGCCCTCGTGTCAATGGCGTGTGTCAAGGGCATATGTCCATCCTATGCCCGCTCCGTTTGTGGCGGAAAGACGCGCAAGAGGCTTGCCTCGGGCGAGGGTTCGCGGCATGGGCTTGGGACAGATATTTTCGCAGCAAATCAGAAGGGCGCGGGACAGGCCAATGGCACATCGGCAATTGAACGGAAAACTGGTCACAATCTTTGGCGGCGGCGGCTTTATCGGCCATTATGTCGCACAGCTTTTGATGGATGAAGGCGCGCGTATCCGCATCGCCGAACGCCAGCCCAAAGATGCCTATGCCATCCGCCCGCTCGGCAAGCTCGGCCAGACCCAGTTCGTCCCCGCGGACGTAACCAAGCCCGATACGGTCGCGGCTGCTTGCGCTGGCGCGGACATTGTCATCAATCTGGTCGGCACGATTGCAGGCGATTTTGACGGCGTCAACGCGAACGGGGCCAAGCATATTGCCGAAGCGGCCAAAGCGCATGGCGTGCAGCATCTCGTCCATGTGTCCGCCATCGGTGCCGACGCGACAAGCGAAGCGGCTTATGCGCGCACCAAGGGCGAAGGCGAAGCCGCGGTCCGCGCCGCCTTCCCGCAAGCGGTCATCCTGCGCCCGTCGATCGTCTTTGGCCGCGAGGACAAGTTCATCAACAAATTTGCCGGCTATTTTAGCGGGCTGAACCTCATGCCCATCGTCATGGGCAAGACCCGGCTGCAACCCGTTTATGTCGAAGATGTCGCCCAAGCGGTGCGCGCGGCCATATTGGAAGCGCCCGCGACCCAAGGCCAGACCTATGAGCTGGGCGGCCCCGAAATTTCGACGATGAAGGGCCTGCTCTTCTGGATTGGCCGTGCGACGGGGCAGACCGTCTATCCGCTCGATATTCCGGATTTCATCTCCGGCCTAGCCGCGCGCCTCACCGGCTGGCTCCCCGGTGCGCCGGTCACCTATGAACAATGGCTGATGCTGCAAAAGGATGTGGTGGTGAGCGAAGGCGCAAAGACGCTCGCCGATCTGGGCGTTTCCGCGACCCCGATTGCGGCGGTTGCCGAGCCTTGGCTGGTGCAATATCGCACCAATGGCCGCTTCGGCAACAAGGCCCGCGCCTGAACCGCACGGGTCCACGCGAGGTCCACGGGGGCCCACCCGGACAACGCCTCTCCTGCATCCCATCTTCTGACGGAAAGTAATCCTGCCCATGTCCCCTATCCTTCTGGCGGTTCTGCTTGGTATCATCGAGGGGCTGACAGAGTTTCTGCCCGTCTCCTCGACCGGTCACCTCATTCTCGCAAGCTCGCTTCTGGGCTTTACCGGCGAAGGCACGGTCGCGTTCAAAATCGCGATCCAGCTTGGCGCGATCCTTGCGGTGATTGTCGCCTATTGGAAGCGGTTCTGGAATGTCGGCGTGGGTTTGCTCCATCGCGATCCGGATGCGATCAGCTTCACCCGCAACATCCTTGTCGGCTTTTTCCCCGCCATGCTGATCGGCGCATTTGCCTATAAGGGCATCCGCCAGTTGCTTCAGTCGCCAATGACTGTGGCGATCATGCTGATAGTCGGCGGCATCGCGATTTTGCTCATCGAACGCATGGTCAAGCATGTGCGCGTCGAAAGCGTCGAAAAAATGCCGCTCAAGACCGCCATCGCCATTGGCGCGGTGCAATGTATTGCAATGATCCCCGGCGTGAGCCGCTCGGGCGCGACCATCATGGGCGCGCTCCTGATGGGTGTCGAGCGCAAGACCGCCGCCGAGTTCAGCTTTTTCCTTGCGGTGCCGACGATGATCGGCGCGACCGTTTTTTCACTGTGGAGCGACCGCGACCTTTTGTCCTTGGACGACCTCAACCTCATTCTGATCGGCCTTGGCACCGCCTTTGTCGTGGCGCTGTTCATCGTCAAAGCCTTTGTCGCCCTGGTCGGACGCTATGGCTTTGCGCCCTTTGCCTGGTATCGAATCGTGCTGGGAAGTGTTGCGTTGGTGTGGCTTCTTGCAAAATAGTCCCATAAATTTACTAATTAATAGACTACAGTCAGAAACTTCGCGATAAGCACGAAACATAATTTCTTATTAGGTCAATAAAACTGACCTATCATGCATTTTCCGCGTGACAGCGGCATTGCGGTCAGGCCATGCGCTCTACTGTTATTCCAACAGGTGAGACGATTATGGCCGACACTGTGATGCTGAAATTTGTGGGGACGGGGCAGGATTATCCCGACAAGCGCAGCCCCGCCGAGCGCGCCCGCGACTTTCAGGAAATTGCCGACCGCTATGCCGCGCCCAAGGCCGAAGAACAGGCCGGACGCTGCTCGCAATGCGGCGTGCCTTATTGTTCGGTCCATTGCCCGCTCCATAATCATATCCCCGACTGGCTGCGTTTGACCGCCGAAGGACGGCTCAAAGAAGCCTATGAACTGAGCAATGCCACATCGACCATGCCCGAAATTTGCGGGCGCATCTGTCCGCAGGATCGCTTATGCGAAGGAAATTGCGTGATCGAGTTTTCCGGCCACGGCGCGGTCACCATCGGCTCGGTTGAAAAATATATCACCGACACCGCTTGGGCCGAAGGCTGGGTGGAACCGGTCAGCGTCGGCACCGCGACAGGCCAGTCGGTCGGCATTATCGGGGCGGGGCCTGCGGGGTTGGCGGCGGCCGAATATCTGCGCAATGCGGGGCATGAGGTCCATGTCTATGACCGCCACGACCGCGCAGGGGGGCTACTCACTTACGGCATCCCCGGCTTCAAACTGGAAAAAGAAGTGGTGATGCGCCGCGTCGACCGTTTGAAAGAAAGCGGTATCATTTTCCACGAAGGTTTCGAAGTCGGCAAGGATGCGACGCTTGATGCGCTGCGCGCCAAGCATGATGCGCTGCTGATTGCCACCGGCGTCTATAAGGCCAAGCCGATGGGCATAGCAGGCGACGACAAGGGCGGCATGGTCGAGGCGCTCGACTATCTCACCGCGTCCAACCGCAAAAGCTTTGGCGATAAGGTGCCCGCCTTTGACGATGGCAGTCTGGACGCCAAGGGCAAGAATGTCGTCGTCATCGGCGGCGGCGATACCGCGATGGATTGCGTCCGCACCGCCATCCGCCAAGGCGCAACATCGGTCAAATGCCTTTACCGCCGCGACCGCGCCAATATGCCGGGCTCGCAGCGCGAAGTGCAAAATGCCGAAGAAGAAGGCGTCGATTTCGAATGGCTGTCTGCGCCCACCCATTTTGAAGGCAAGGATGCCGTCACCGGCGTTGGCGTCACGCGGATGCGGCTTGGCGCGCCCGATGCCTCGGGCCGCCGCGCGCCGGAAGCCGATCCCGGGAGCGAAACCACCCTCCCCGCTGACCTTGTCATCAAGGCGCTCGGCTTTGACGCGGAAGAATTGCCGCGCTTATTTGGGGCCGAAGATTTGGGCGTCACGCGCTGGGGCACGGTGCGCGTCGATCATCAAAGCATGATGACCAGCCTTGATGGCGTATTCGCCGCCGGAGATATTGTGCGCGGCGCAAGCCTTGTTGTGTGGGGCATCCGCGATGGCCGCGATGTATCGGCGCATATGAACGCCTATCTGAAAGCCGCCCGCACGGCGAAAAAAGCGGAAAGGAAAGCGGCATGACGCGCGCATCGTTTCTTGCTCTTCCCCTGCTGATGATCGCTGCGCCGCTGGCCGCGCAACAGGTGCAGCCCGTTGCTGATGCCCCGGCGCCAACGGCTCCTGTGGCAAATAACCCCACCCCCGACCGGCTGGCCGCTGCAACCCGGCTGATGGACACCACCTATCCGGTGGGTGAGCGCGACGCCTATTTCGAACAACTGGCGCGCCCTTTAATGGACAATCTTGTCCAAGGACTCACCGCTGATCCGGATTTCCGGACGCAACTGGAACAAACAGCCGGAGCCAAGCCGCTGTTCGACCGGTTTGTCGCCGATGTGAAGCAACTGGAAATCGACTCGATGCGCGAAACCATGCCCGAAACCATGGCGGCAATGACCAAAGCCTATGCGCGTCTATTCAGCGTCGAAGAACTGGACGGGATGACGCGGTTTTTTGCAACGCGCACGGGCCGTGCCTATCTGGCACGGCTCCCCGATGTGATGCGCGACCCTGAAGTCGCCGCCGCCCAGCAAGATTCCATAACCACAAGCAACGCCAAAGCTATGGCGCGGGTGCAACAATTTGCGCTGGATATGGATGCGCTATCGCGAAAAAATGGTGGCGGAGACACAGAGGGCGGGACGAACGAAGACCAGCGTAGCCGTTGGTCCGCCGCCGACCGCAAAGCCGTCGAGCGGCAGGAAGCCGAGGTCGCGGGCGCAGAATCCCGCCTCGCTGACCAACGGGGCCGCCTTGAACTCCTAACCTATGAAGCCCGGCTCCGCAGCGGGGAAAAATTATCCGCAGCAGATCAGGATTATCTGGACGCTTTGCGCGACTCTATCGGGAAAAAATAATGAGCAACGACCAACGCCAATATCTCGCTGACCACGGTATGTATCGCCCCGAATTTGAAGGGGATGCGTGCGGTGTCGGGCTTGTCGCCGCCACCGATGGCAAGCCGTCGCGCCGTGTGGTCGCTTCGGCCATTGATGCGCTCAAAGCCGTATGGCACCGCGGCGCGGTCGATGCCGATGGCAAGACCGGCGATGGCGCGGGACTGCATGTCGACTTGCCGCTGCGCTTTTTTGACGAAGCGATTGCCGCGTCCGGCCATAAGCCGCGCGACAATAGGCTGGCGGTCGGCATGGTGTTCTTGCCGCGCACGGATTTGGACGCGCAGGAAACCTGCCGCACCATCGTCGAAGCGGAAATCATTGACGCGGGCTATACCATTTATGGCTGGCGGCAGGTGCCGGTCGATGTGTCGGTGATCGGCGACAAGGCGCAGCGCACCCGCCCCGAAATCGAACAGATCATGATTGCCGGGCCGCTCCCTGACGAGCAATCCGCCGCCGAGTTTGAAAAACAGCTCTACCTCATCCGCCGCCGCATCGAAAAAAAGGTGATCGCCGCGCAGATTGCGGATTTTTATATCTGTAGCCTGTCGTGCCGCTCGATCATCTATAAGGGCCTGTTCCTCGCCGAATCCTTGTCGGTTTTCTATCCCGATCTTGTCGATCCGCGCTTTGAAAGCCGCCTTGCGATTTTCCACCAGCGTTATTCGACCAATACTTTCCCGCAATGGTGGCTGGCCCAGCCGTTCCGTTGCCTTGCCCATAATGGCGAGATCAACACCATTCGCGGCAATAAAAATTGGATGAAAAGCCACGAAATCAAGATGGCGAGCCTCGCATTTGGCGAACATTCGGAGGACATCAAGCCGGTCATTCCGGCGGGCGCGTCCGATACTGCGGCGCTGGACGCCGTGTTTGAAGCGATCTGCCGCTCGGGCCGCGATGGCCCGACCGCCAAGCTCATGCTGGTTCCCGAAGCATGGGGCGATGATAGCGATGTGCCGGACAATCACCGCGCCATGTATAGCTTTTTGGCCTCGGTCATGGAGCCGTGGGATGGTCCCGCAGCGCTTGCAATGACCGATGGCCGCTGGGCGGTTGCGGGCATGGATAGGAACGCGCTGCGCCCCTTACGCTATACGATCACCAATGATGGCCTGTTGGTCGTCGGCTCCGAAGCGGGCATGGTGGTGCTGCCGGAAAGCAGCATCGTCCAGAAAGGCCGGCTTGGCCCCGGGCAGATGATCGCGGTCGATCTGGAAGAGGGCAAACTCTATCACGACCATGCGATCAAGGACCGCATCGCCGACGAACAGCCCTATGCCGACATGGTCAAAGGCTTCCGCACGCTCGCCGATTTGCCACACGCCAAAACCTCGTCCGCCCCTACTTGGTCGAAGGAGGAATTGACGCGTCGTCAGGTGGCCGCAGGACAGACGCTTGAGGATATGGAGCTCATCCTCTCGCCGATGGTCGAAGATGCCAAGGAAGCGGTCGGCTCGATGGGCGATGATACCCCGCTTGCGGTCATTTCCGACAAGCCGCGCATGGTGAGCCAATTCTTCCGCCAGAATTTCAGCCAAGTCACCAACCCGCCGATTGACCCGTTACGCGAACGCCATGTGATGAGCCTCAAGACGCGCTATTCCAACCTTGCCAATATCCTCGAAACCGATGCGCAGAATGACCATGTTCTGATTATCGATTCGCCCGTTCTGACCTCGAATGATTGGGACCGGTTGCGCGCCTATTTTGGCGATGCGGTCGCGACGATTGATTGCACCTTCCCCGCAGGCTCCGGCCAGCAAGGCTTGCGCGATGCGATTGCCCGCATCCGCGCGGAAGCCGAGCAGGCGGTGCGCGCCGGACAAACCGAACTTTTCTTAACCGACGAACATATCGGCGCGGACAAGATCGGCATTGCGATGGTGCTGGCGGCGGCCGCCGTCCACACCCATTTGGTGCGCAAGGGCTTGCGTTCCTATGCATCGGTCAATGTGCGTTCGGCGGAAGCTTTGGACACCCATGCGTTCGCGGTGCTGATCGGTGTCGGCGCAACCTCGGTCAACGCTTACCTTGCCGAAGCGGTGATTGCCGACCGGCAGGCGCGCGGCCTGTTCGGGGATCGCAGCCTTGAGGATTGCCTCGAACGCTTCCGCACCGCAATCAAGGAAGGCCTCCTTAAAATCCTCTCCAAAATGGGGATTGCGGTGATCAGCTCCTATCGCGGCGGCTATAATTTCGAAGCGGTCGGCCTTAGCCGCGCGCTGGTCAATGACCTGTTTCCGGGGATGCCCGCCAAAATTTCGGGCGAAGGCTATGCCTCGCTCTACCTCAACGCCGAAATGCGCCATGATGCAGCCTTTGCCGATGGCGTGGTGCATTTGCCGGTTGGCGGCTTCTACCGCCAGCGCGCAGGGGGCGAGACCCATGCTTATTCGGCACAGCTCATGCACTTGTTGCAAACCGCCGTCGCGACCGACAGCTATTCCACCTATCTCCAATTTGCGCGCGGGGTGCAGGATATGGCCCCCGTTTACTTACGCGACCTCATGGAATTTTCTTCCGACCATGCGCCGGTGTCGATCGACGAGGTTGAAGCGATTACCGAAATCCGCAAGCGGTTCGTGACGCCCGGAATGTCCTTGGGCGCACTGTCGCCCGAAGCGCATGAAACGCTCGCCATCGCGATGAACCGTATCGGCGCGAAAGCCGTATCGGGCGAAGGCGGCGAAGATAGCAGCCGCTTCCACCCTTATGCCAATGGCGACAATGCCAATAGCGTCATCAAACAGGTCGCGTCGGGCCGCTTTGGCGTGACAGCGGAATATCTGGGCGCGTGCGAGGAAATCGAGGTCAAGGTTGCCCAAGGCGCAAAGCCGGGCGAAGGCGGACAGCTTCCCGGCTTCAAAGTCACCGAATTCATCGCCAAGCTGCGCCATGCAACGCCGGGCGTCACGCTGATTTCTCCGCCGCCGCACCATGACATTTATTCGATCGAGGATCTGGCGCAGCTTATTTATGACCTCAAACAGATCAACCCGCGCGCAAGGGTGTGCGTGAAACTGGTTTCCTCGGCAGGCATTGGCACCGTCGCGGCAGGGGTCGCCAAGGCCCATGCGGACGTCATCCTTGTATCCGGCAATGTCGGCGGCACCGGCGCGTCCCCGCTCACCAGCATCAAATATGCCGGAACGCCGTGGGAAATGGGCTTGAGCGAAGTCAATCAGGTGTTGACCCTCAATGGCCTGCGCCACCGTATCAAGCTGCGCACGGATGGCGGCCTCAAAACGGGGCGCGACATTGTAATCGCCGCCATTTTGGGCGCGGAAGAGTTTGGCATCGGCACACTGAGCCTCGTCGCGATGGGCTGTATCATGGTGCGCCAGTGCCACAGCAATACCTGCCCCGTCGGCGTATGTGTGCAGGATGAGCGCCTCCGCGCCAAATTCACCGGCACACCGGAAAAGGTCATCAATTTGATGACCTTCATCGCCGAAGAAGTGCGTGAAATATTGGCGCGGCTGGGCTTCCGCAGCTTGGACGAAGTGATTGGCCGCACCGAATTGCTGAAACAGGTGAGCCGCGGGGCGGAGCATCTCGACGATCTCGATTTGAACCCGATCCTCGCCAAGGTTGATGCGCCGGACGAACAACGCCGCTTCAGCATCCCGACCTTCCGCAACGAAGTGCCGGATAGTCTCGACGCGCAGATGATTGCGGACGCGCGCGCGGTATTCGAACGCGGCGAAAAGATGCAGCTCACTTATACGGTGCGCAACACGCATCGCGCGGTCGGCACGCGATTGTCGGCGGAAGTCACCGCCAAATTCGGCATGAAAACGCTGGCCGACGACCATATCCAGGTGCGGCTGCGCGGCACGGCGGGCCAGTCGTTGGGGGCATTCCTGTGCAAAGGTATCACGCTCGAGGTGTTTGGCGAGGCCAATGATTATGTCGGCAAGGGGCTGTCGGGCGGCCGCATCATAGTGCGCCCGACCGTCTCCAGCCCGCTGGTCAGTCAGGACAACACCATCCTCGGCAATACCGTCCTGTATGGCGCGACCTCCGGCACCCTGCTCGCGGCGGGTCAGGCGGGCGAGCGTTTTGCGGTGCGCAACTCCGGCGCGACCGTCGTGGTCGAAGGCGCGGGCGCCAATGCGTGCGAATATATGACCGGCGGCATCGCGGTGATACTCGGCAAAACCGGCGCCAATTTCGGCGCAGGCATGACCGGGGGCATGGCGTTCATCTATGATGATGGCGACCAGTTTGCGCGCAATGCCAACCCGGAAAATATCGTGTGGCAACGCATCGAAAGCGCGCATTGGGAAGGTGTGTTGAAGGCGCTCATCGAAGACCATGCGCAGGCAACCGACAGCCAATGGTCGGCAGAATTGCTCCGCGATTGGGACCGCGCCCGCGATAAATTCTGGCAGGTATGCCCGAAGGAAATGCTGACGCGATTGGCCCATCCGTTGAGTGATGAAGCCGTGCTGGAAGCGGCTGAGTGAGACGCTACCCCCTCCCGCCTGCGGGAGGGGCAACAAAGCCTTAATGAGCATCAGCGAATTTAGGCGCGTGGGGTGGGCAGAGGTTGAAGATGCGCAAATAGGACACACCCGTCCCCCATCCATCGCGGCTTTACAACAGTTCACGTCATCGCAAACTCCGTTCAGCTTGGGATAAGCCGCAGTCCCTTAAAAGCGCAGGCGAATTTGTGCCGGAAAGCGATTGTGCCTATATCCGGTTGATTGTTTGACACCAAGGAGGACGACCCATGCGCCCTACCCTGTTTTTTGTTGCGCCTTTGATTGCATTGATGGCTGTGCCCGCTGTCGCGCAAAGCAATGCCGACCCAAGCTATGACGTGCCCGAACAGAGCGCCGACTATGCCGATGGTTATCGCTATGATGATGATTATAGCGCCGACGATTACACTGGCGACGACTACGCCAGCGACGACGCCGAAATGCGTGAAGCCCAAGGCGATATGGTGCGGCGGATGAACGACCCTGCCTTTCAGGATGGTGTTGCCGATATGATGGGCGGGATGGTCAAGGCGGTCATGGCGATGAAGGTCGGCCCGGTCATTGACGCGGCCAACAAGATGGACCCGCGCGGGCGTCATCGTCGTGTGCATCCCGACGCAACCGTGGGCGATATGGTCGCGCGCGGTGACCCCCATGTGGCTGACCGTGTTGCGCATCAATCGCGCGCCGCTACCCGCTCGATGGGCGTGATGGCGTCCGGCATGGCGCGGATGATGCCGGTGATGGTCGAAATGGCGCGCGATATGGGCGCAGAGATGGAAAAGTCGATGGGCCGCGAAATGCGCAAAATCGACCGCGATATGCGCCGTCCGGTCGATTGACCGCCCGCGCTTCGGGCGCGCGCCTTACATATAATTTTCAAAAGCCCGGTCCACTATGGCCGGGCTTTTTTGTGAGCGCCTCTTTACCGGCGAGCGTTATGCGTGGCGCTTTTTAACACGCCTGTAATATTCGCTTCCGGAATCCGCGCGCCTCGCCTAACAGGGACATAGCATGTGGCAAGTCTTTCAATTCCCTCTCTGTCCCTTTTCGCGCAAGGTGCGCCTGCTGCTCGGTGAAAAGGGCATCGGCTATGAAGTGGTGCGCGAATCGCCGTGGGAGCGCCGTGACGAATTTATCGACATGAACCCCACAGGCCGCACGCCGGTCATGCGCGACCATGAACGCGATATTACGCTCATCGACAGTCAGGCGATCTGCGAATATCTGGAAGAAACGGTCGAAAAAAACCCGATGATTGCGGGAACCGCAACCAGCCGCGCGGAAATAAGGCGCTTGGTGTCCTGGTTTGACGAACAATTTTTCGGCGATGTCGGTGCGCCTTTGCTCCACGAACGGATGCTGAAACGCATCGTCCACCGCCAACCGCCCGATGCGCGCATCCTTCGGGAAGCTATGAAGTTTGCGAACTTTCACCTTGATTATATTGATTATCTTCTCGATCACCGCCCTTGGCTCGCGGGCGCGACCATGAGCCTTGCCGATATTACCGCAGCGGCGCATCTGTCGGTTGCCGATTATCTCGGCGGGATTGACTGGACGGGGCATGAACTCACCAAAGGCTGGTATGCCGGTTTCAAATCGCGCCCCAGCTTCCGGCCCTTGCTGTCCGAACGCATGGAAATTGTGGGGCCCCCGCCCCATTATGAGCAGCTCGATTTTTGAATTTGGTTGAGCGGCCTTAGTAACAGGCCCTCCCCTAGCCCCTCCCGCAAGCGGGAGGGGAATCGGTTGCGCTTATAATCTCCCCTCCCATTCATGGGAGGGGTCGGGGGAGGGCCTGTCAGCGCACCCAAAACTCCGGACAAATTATTTCCTCCTCCCCCTTTCCTACGCCCATCGCCGCCGCCATGATGGCACCCGTGACACGCTTTCCGTCCCCCTTTGCAATTTTTCCTCCGTGCAACGTCGCGGATCGGCCTTTGATGTCCTACACAAAAAATTTGCCGATTTGCCCGAACTTTGCGAAGTTAAGGGGGTGTTTTTGGCGGAAAAGCGTGGCTTTTTGCGTATGACCACATAATGGCGGAAATCCGTGACTTTGGCTTTCCGCAATAGGGAGATGATATGACCAGCCGACTCGTAATTGCTGCCTTGCTCGCCAGCATGGCCTCCCCGGCATTTGCCGCACCCGATGCCGCTCCTGACGCCGCTGCGCCCGAAAGCACAAGCACAGCCGTTGCCCCCCGTCCCCCTGCTATGCAGATGGAAGATGTGCCGCAAGTCCCCGCCAGCCTTGCCGCCAAGGTGCGCCCGTATCTCGAATATCGCACCGCGACCTTTGAAGGCTGGAACCCGCAAGATGGCGCGATGCTGGTCACGACCCGTTTCGGCAACACCGCGCAACTCCACAGCGTCAAAGCAGCCGGTGCGGCGCGCACCCAGATCAGCTTTGAGGATGAGCCGGTATCGGGCAACTGGTCGCCCAAAGGCGATGTATTGCTGGTCAGCAAAGACATAGGCGGCAGCGAATTTTACCAGCTTTATACGCTTCAAAATGGCCGCTTGACCTTGCTCACCGACGGCAAGAGCCGCAACGGTTTCGGCGCTTGGGCCAAGGATGGCAGCCTTATCGGCTATTCTTCGACCCGCCGCAACGGGGCCGATACCGACCTTTATGTGATGGACCCGCGCGCCCCCAAGACCGACCGCATGGTCGCACAATTGCAAGGCGGTGGCTGGGCGATCAACGCCTTTTCGCCTGACAAAGCGAGCGCGATTGTGACGCAATCCCTGTCCATCTCCAAAACCAATCTCTACCGGCTCGACCTTGCGAGCGGCAAGATGGCCCCGATTGGCGACCATAAGAAAGACATTGCTTATGGTAGTGTCCGCTATGCCGATGACGACAGTTTGTGGACCACCAGCGACGAAGGTTCGGACGTCGCGCGGCTGGGCATCATCGACGCTGCGACCGGCAAATTCACGCCCAAAAGCCCCGCCGCCAAATGGGAGGTGGAGGAATTTGCGCTAGGCAAAAGCGGGGGTAAGGGCTTTGTCGCCTATCTCGTCAATGAAGCGGGCGCGAGCCGGCTTAAAATCCTCGATATGGCGAGCGAGGCGATCCGCGATGTGCGCGGCCTGCCGACCGGCGTTGCGAGCGGGCTGGACATTGCCCCCAATGGCATGATCGGCCTCACCCTATCTTCGGCCAAAGTGCCGTCCGATGCCTTTGCCATCGACCCTGTAACGCTTGCCGTTACGCGCTGGACCGAAAGCGAAACCGGCGGATTGGACCCCGATGCCAATGTCGAGCCGGAACTTGTCTCGGTCAAAAGCTTTGACGGCGAGCCGGTGTCCGGTTTCCTCTATCGCCCCGACGCCAAAAAATTTCCCGGCAAGCGGCCCTTGCTCGTGTGGATTCATGGTGGCCCCGAAAGCCAGGCGCGGCCCAATTTCCTTGGCCGTTATAATTATCTAATGAACGAGCTTGGCATTGCTATGTTCTACCCCAATGTGCGCGGATCGTCAGGCTATGGCAAACGCTTCGTCAATCTCGACAATGGGCCTTTCTTACGCGAAAATTCGGTCAAGGATATTGGCGCATTTATGAGTGTGCTGGAAAAGGACTCAGGCGTCGACCGCGCCCGCATGGCCGAAACCGGCCGCAGCTATGGCGGCTATATGTGCTATGCGACCGCGATCAGGTATCCGTCCAAATTCAAGAGCGCAAACTGCGTGGTCGCGATTTCGGACTTTGTGACTTTCCTTGAAAATACCCAAAGCTATCGCCGCGATTTGCGCCGCGTCGAATATGGTGACGAGCGCGATCCCAAGCAGCTGGCGCAGTTCAAAAAAATCGCGCCGATGCGCCGCATTACGGAAATCAAGATCCCGCTCTATGTCGTCGCGGGCGAAAATGACCCGCGCGTGCCTGCCTCAGAAGCCCGGCAGGTTGCCGCCGCCGTGCGCAAGGCCGGAACGCCCGTTTGGGTGTCCATCGCCCAAAATGAAGGCCATCAATGGGGCAAGAAGGAGAATGTCGATTACCAATTCTGGACCGACCTGATGTTCTGGGAAAAGACGTTATTGGGAAAGTGAGGGTGTTGGGAAAATGAGGGATTGGGGGAGTGGCCGGATATTCCCCCACCCCCTTCTCCCTTGATGGGAGAAGGATATCGAAGCGTTAGCGAGGAACGAGCTTACGCGAAGTTGGATGAGGGTGTGCTCTCAACCATGCGCCACTTCAAACGGATAGCGCACCCTCATCCAGCTACGACTAGGCAGCACGCTGCCAAGTCTTCATCTCCTTCTCCCATCAAGGGAGAAGGAGCGCGGATTAACAGTTCATATATTTCCAGTTGCGCTGTTTACCCTCTGCAATCCATTCGACCGCTTGGGCGATGCGTTTTTGACGGGTTTCGGCGCGTTTCGCCTCGATAACCCAGTCGAGATATTCGCGTTTATGCGAAGGTGCAAAGTCGTCCCATATCGCGCTCGCAGCCGCATTGGCGGCGAGCGCCTCCGCCAGATCATCGGGCATAGGCGGGAGCGGTTTGGCGGGCTTTTTGGGCTTGGGTGGGGCTTTAATCCCTGCGCGGAGTATCGCCGCCCCTTTCTGCAACCGCGCGGTCAATTCCGCCGCATCGGGGAGGTCGGAAAGCGAGGCAAGCTTGCCGAAACTGCCCATGCCATCGCGGGTCGCTTCGGGGGCATCCTCCTCCAAGGTCGGCCAGATACCGAAACTCGCATGGGCCTTGAACGCGGCCATTCCCGCCAGATTTTTGCCGTTGACGGTAAAATGCGGCACCCCCCATTTGATCGCCTCCTCCGCCTCCGGCACGGCGTCATGGACGAGCTTGCGCAGATGCGTCAGAATGGGCTGCGCAAAGGCTGCGGATTTTTCGATATAAGCATCAATGCGCGAGTCGGTTTCAGGCATGGCAACTCTCTTTGAATCACCCCCTTTTACCCCTAACCGCGCACCAAGGTCATCAAATAATTCAACGTCATATCATCGCTAATCTTGAACCCGCGCGAAGGCGAAAAAGACAGGCCGCGTTTATCAGTGACCACCAGCCCCGCCGCTTTGGCATGGGCCTCCAGTTCGTCAGGGGTCAAGAATTGGCTCCAATTATGCGTGCCTTTGGGGATTTGCCCCAGCCCTTCGCCGACCGTAATCATTGCCAGCCGCGACAAGGCGGTGCGGTTGGGGGTGGACAGGATCATCAACCCGCCATCAGCCAGCTTGTCCGCCAGCGCGGCCACAAAGGCTGCCGGATCCGCGACATGCTCGACCACCTCAAGGCTGGTCACAAGGTCGAATGGCTCCAGCTTCATCTTCGCAATATCGCCATGACGATAATGGACGGAAAGCCCCTGCCCCGCCGCATGATCCTTGGCCGCTGCGATATTTTCGGGTGCGGCATCCACCCCCGTGACATCGGCGCCCATGCGCGCGAGCGGTTCGCACAGCAGCCCCGCGCCGCAGCCGACATCGAGTGCGCGCTTGCCTTCAAGCGGCGTGCGGCTGCGCGCATCACGCCCCCAATGCCGGTCAATCGCCTCGCGGATATAGCCCAGACGCACGGGGTTCAGCTTGTGCAGCATGGCGGACGATCCTTTGGGATTCCACCAATCCGCCGCCAGCTCACCGAAATGTTCTGCTTCCCGCGCGACAATAGAAGACATGTTTTGTTGCTTTCTACCTTAAGAAAATATTCGTTCGTTGCGGTTGCCATCAAAAGGCCGCTTGCCTAAGAGGCGCTGGCATTCGCAAAGACGGAGAATAAACCACAGACCATGGCCCGTATAGTGATGAAATTCGGCGGCACCTCGATGGCCGGAACGGAACGTATCCGCACGGTTGCGTCAATCGTCAAACGCGAGGTGGATGCGGGCAATGAAGTGGCCGTGGTGGTTTCCGCCATGTCGGGCGAAACCGACCGTCTGGTCAATTTCTGCCGTGAAGCGTCGCCCATTTATGATCCGGCGGAATATGATGTGGTGGTCGCATCCGGCGAACAGGTGACCTCGGGCTTGCTCGCTTTGTCCTTGCAGGCGCTTGGTGTGCCAGCGCGGAGCTGGCTTGGCTGGCAGCTTCCCATCCGCACGATGGAAGCGCATGAAAAAGCGCGTATCGATACTGTAGAAACCGAAGGCCTCGTCGCCGCGATGCAGGCGGGCAAGGTTGCGGTCATCCCGGGCTTTCAAGGATTGATGGACGATAACCGCGTCGCGACTTTGGGTCGTGGCGGTTCCGATACGTCGGCGGTCGCGGTCGCAGCAGCGATCAAGGCCGACCGCTGCGACATTTATACCGATGTCGATGGCGTCTATACCACCGACCCGCGCATTGTGCCCAAGGCGCAAAAGCTGCAAATGGTCACCTATGAAGAAATGCTGGAACTGGCGAGCGTTGGCGCGAAAGTCTTGCAGACGCGCTCGGTCGGTTTGGCCATGAAAGAAGGCGTGCGGGTGCAGGTGCTATCGAGCTTTGTCGAGCCCGGCCAAGCGCCCACCCCCGGCACAATGATCGTTAGCGACGAAGAAATTGAAGGAAGCGATATGGAACGGCAACTCATCACCGGCGTCGCCTATGACAAGAATGAAGCCAAAATCATCCTGACGCGGGTGCCCGACAAGCCGGGCGCGGTTGCGCATATTTTTGGCCCGCTGGCCGACGCTGCAATCAATGTCGATATGATCATCCAGAATGTCGGACGCGAAAAAGGCGAAACCGATGTGACCTTCACTTTGCCCCGCGCCGACCTTGCACGCGCGTCGCAAATTCTGGAAAATGCCAAAGAAACCATTGGCTTCAACCGTATTCTTCATGACAGCACGATTGCCAAAATCTCGATTGTCGGGGTCGGCATGAAGAGCCACGCAGGCGTTGCCGCCACCATGTTCGAAGCCTTGGCCGAACGCGGCATCAATATCGAGGCCATCTCGACCAGTGAAATTAAGATCAGTGTGCTGATCAACGAAGATTTCACCGAACTTGCGGTGCGTGTGCTGCATACGGCCTATGGCCTTGATGCGGAAGATGCGGCCTAATGGGTAGCCTTAAATCCTTAATGCAACGCGGCACCGATTTTCTCGGTTGCGAGGTTGCCATCATGTGCGGCGCGATGAGCTGGGTGTCGGAACGCCATCTGGTCGCGGCCATTTCCAATGCGGGCGGCTTTGGAGTGATTGCGTGCGGCGCGATGACGCCCGAATTGCTCGACGGTGAAATTGCAGGCACCAAGGCGCTCACGCAAAAGCCGTTCGGCGTCAATCTCATCACCATGCACCCGCAATTGTTCGATCTTATCGCGGTTTGCGCCAAACATCAGGTCAGCCATGTCGTGCTGGCAGGCGGATTGCCGCCCAAGGGCAGCCTTGAAGCGATCAAGGAAATGGGCGCGAAGGTCATTTGTTTTGCACCGACTTTGGCGCTCGCCAAGAAGCTGGTGCGCTCGGGCGCGGACGCCATTGTCATCGAGGGTATGGAAGCAGGCGGCCATATCGGGCCGGTCGCGACTAGCGTGTTGGCGCAGGAAATCCTCCCCGAAATCGCCGATGATGTGCCGATTTTTGTCGCAGGCGGCATCGGGCGCGGCGAAGCGATTGCGGGCTATCTGGAAATGGGTGCAGCGGGTGTGCAGCTTGGCTCGCGCTTTGTGTGTGCCAATGAAAGCATCGCGCATCCCAATTTCAAAAAAGCCTTCATCCGCGCCTCGGCCCGTGATGCGGTGGCGAGTGTCCAGATTGACCCGCGCCTTCCGGTCATCCCCGTGCGCGCGCTCAAAAATGCAGGCACCGAAGCCTTTACCGCCAAGCAGCGCGAAGTCGCCAACCGGCTCGACGAAGGCTTGGTCGATATGGCCGAAGCCCAGCTTGAAATCGAACATTATTGGGCAGGCGCATTGCGCCGCGCGGTGATTGATGGTGATGTTGAAAATGGCTCGCTCATGGCGGGGCAATCGGTCGGCATGGTCAATAAGGAAGAACCGGTCGCCGATATTATCGCGCGGCTGGTCGAAGAGGCTGAAACCGCGCTGGCGCGCTAAGCATCCGGCCGTCAGCCGACACATACCTGACGCGCACCGCCGCGCATCTGCTGCGTGGCCAGTGCATTTTGACTCGCCACAGGACCGTTTCGTCGCGCGGTTCAGCGGTGATTAAAGCTGGTTGCTTGACCTTCGGGGGTGTAAACTGGCAACAGGGCCTTCAAGGTTAATCTATGGTATCCAGACAAATGGGGTGGCACGAATGACGTACGGGAATTGGGTTAAACGCGGAACGCTTGTCGCGCTGACAATGGTGCTGGCAGGCTGTGGCACCAAAACCCCGCCGCCGCAGTTGGTGGCGACATTGCCGCCGCCCCCGCCGCCGCCGGTGCCGATGCCTGTCCCGCCCAATCAGGCCGCAACCAATCTTGCCATTCCGGCGACCGACCAGTTCGGAACGCGTCTGACGCCCAATGTGAATCTGTCACGCGAACAGGCTTTGTGGAATTTCCGCATTGCACTGAACGTCGCCGCGCTCGGCTGTCGCGGTGTCGGCGAGGATCAGCTTATCGCCAATTATAACGGCTTTCTGAAAGCCAATAAAAAGCCGATTGCGGACTCTGAAAAATGGGTCATCAAAAATCTCGCGACCATGTATGGCACCAACGGCATTGCCGAACGCGACAAGCTTTCGACCAAATTGTACAATTATTTCGCAACGCCGCCGGTGATGAAGCAATTCTGCTCGACTGCGATGACGTTGGCGGGACAGGCCGTGCTGACCACGCCCGCGACCGTGCATGATTTTGTGACGCTCAACATGGCGGCGATGGACAAGCCGTTTGTCGATTTCTTTGAAGCTTATGCCAATTACCAGCGCGATTATGCCGCTTGGTATGCGCTCCAGCCCAAGCCCGAATTTGCCTCCACCGCGCCGACCGGTGCGATGATGCCGGGAGCTGCGCCCTATCAGCCCGCGCCTGCCGCGCAAGTTGTGGGTCCGGTGGCGGTCTATCCGATCGCTCCGGGATCAACGCCGGAGCAGCGCGTCGTGTTTGCCCCCGCGCGTGAAATTACCGGCCCTGCAAGCGCCCAGCCCGCTGTCCAGCCGGACAATCCGGTCGTTTTTGCAGCACCGCGCGAAGTGACCGGCCCTGCCACCACAACGCCCGCCAATCCGGTAAGCGGTCCCGTGACCACGCCGCTCCCGCCGAGCAGCGTGCCTGCACCGGTAGTTACCCCTGCGCCCGCGCCCGCACCGACCACGGCTCCCCCAACCCAGCCACCCAAAAAATAGGCCGGAAGTGGGCTTTGCCCGCATAAGCCGGACAAAATAACGGGACAAAGACAGATTTTCTCTGCTAAGGGAGGGGAGCATGACCACGCCTCCCCCTCCCCCCTCTTCCGCCGCGCAGGCCGCCCGTCAAATCCTCACCCGCCTTCATGATGTCATGGCATCGCGCACCAACGCGCAGGCCAAGCTTAATCAGGTCGTCCAGATTATCGGTGAAGCGCTCGATAGCGAGGTGTGCTCTATCTATCTGCTGCGCGAAGGCGTGCTGGAACTGTTCGCGACGCGCGGGCTTAACCAGGAAGCGGTCCATGTCACCAAATTGGCGTTGGGCGAAGGCTTGGTGGGGACGATTGCGTCCAATATCGAAACGCTGAACCTTGATGAAGCCGCCGCCCATCCGGACTTTGCCTATAAGCCCGAAACCGGCGAGGAAATGTTCAACAGCTTTGCAGGTGTTCCCATCGTCCGGCGCGAGCGCGCGGCCGGTGTATTGTCGGTCCAGCACCGCGAATCCCGTCGTTATGACGAAGTGGAAATCGAAGCGCTTCAAACAGTTGCGATGGTTCTTTCGGAATTAATCTCGAATGCGGGACTGGTCGATGAAAACCTCCCCGGCGCGACCGACAGCTTTGATACATCGACGCAGCGGCTCGACGGGCTGAAGCTGGTCGACGGCATGGCGCGCGGGGCCGCGGTGTTCCACCAACCACGCATCACTATCGAACATACGGTCGCCGAAGACATCGAGGCCGAACGCCACCGCGTCTATTCCGCCTTTGACAAAATGCGCGAGCAGATCGACAAAATGGCGACGCAGGCCGAATTTGGCGGCGGCGGCGAACATGACGAGGTGCTGCAAACCTATAAAATGTTCGCCTATGACGAAGGCTGGTCGCGGCGTATTAACGAAGCGATTGACAGCGGCCTCACCGCCGAAGCTGCCATCGAACGTGTGCAGCAGCGCACAAGGATGCGGATGCGGCAGATTGACGATCCGCTGCTGCGCGACCGGATGCACGATCTGGAAGATCTGTCCAACCGCTTGCTGCGCATCGTATCGGGTCAGGTCGGCACCGCCGCGCAAATGGGCTTGCGGCAGGATTCCATCCTCATCGCGCGCAATCTGGGGCCGGCAGAATTGCTCGAATATGACCGCCGCCGCTTGAAGGGCGTGGTGCTGGAAGAAGGCTCGCTCACCGCGCATGTCATCATCGTCGCGCGTGCGATGGGCGTCCCCGTCCTAGGGCGCGTCCGCGACATTCGCCACAAGGTGCGCGAAGGTGATATGCTGCTCCTCGACACGATGGAGGCGACCGTTATCGTGCGCCCCAGTGCGCAGCTTGACGAAGCCTTTGACGGGCGTTTGGCCCGCACACAAAAGCGCCGCGCAGCCTTTGCCGCCTTGCGTGACAAGCCGCCGGTCAGCCTTGACGGTAAGCGCATCACCTTGATGATTAACGCAGGGTTGCGCGATGATGTCACCAATCTGGATCTCACAGGCGCGGATGGCATCGGCCTGTTCCGCACCGAATTCCAGTTCCTCGTGTCCGCCACCATGCCCCAGCGCGAGCGGCAACAGCGGCTTTATCGAGATGTGCTGGATGCCGCAGGCGACCGTCCGGTAGTATTCCGCACCGTCGATATAGGCGGCGACAAGGCGCTGCCTTATATGCGCAGCGACATCGAAGATGAGGAAAATCCGGCAATGGGCTGGCGCGCGTTGCGATTGGCGATGGAACGCGAAGGGCTGATGAAAAGTCAGGCGCGCGCGCTTCTCGAAGCCGCCGCCGGACGCACGCTCCATGTGATGTTCCCGATGGTGTCGGAGCCGTGGGAGTTTGAACAGGCGCGCGCCCTGTTTGCCGCCCAGCGCGATTTTCTGTGCAAGCGCGGTGCAAAGCTTCCCTCCGCCATCCAATATGGCGCGATGCTGGAAGTGCCCGCGCTCGCCGAAACATTGGACCTCATCCTGCCGCATCTCGATTTTCTTTCGGTCGGCACCAATGACCTCACCCAATTCCTGTTTGCCGCAGACCGGTCGCACCCCAAGCTTGCCGAACGCTATGACTGGCTCAGCCCTGCGGTGCTGCGTTTCCTCCACCGCGTCGTCACTATTGTTGGCGCAAGCCCCGTCAAGCTGGGCGTTTGCGGCGAAATGGGCGGCAAACCGCTTGAGGCGATGGCGCTGCTCGGCCTTGGGATCGAGCGGCTTTCAATCACCCCTGCGGGCATCGGGCCGGTGAAGGCGATGATCCATTCGCTCGATGTGCAGAAGTTACGCGATTTCATGCCGCAACTCATCGCCCATCCCCCCGCAAAGCCGCGTGAAACCTTGCTCGGCTGGGCCAAGGATAATGGCGTGGATCTCAGCCTCTAAAAAGATAGCTGGTGAACGCAAAAATATAACAATGGGCAGGCAAGCCTATAAAATCTTGAGGCAGCCCCCGCACCGGATTTGACAATGGTTAAAAACTATTGTGTTGAAGCGGGACGAGGGCAGAAAATAACGATATGGGTGGGCACGCCCTTCGGGAGACGATCATGGACGAGACGAATGAAGACGCAACCGAAACGCCGCAAATCAGCGCGGTCGGGGCGTTTTTGAAAGAAACCCGCGAAAAAGCAGGGAAATCTATTGAAGATATTGCAACCGACACCCGCATCCCGTTGCGGCATTTGAAGGCGATCGAGGCGAGCGATTATTCGGGTCTGCCCGGCAAAACCTATGCCATGGGTTTTGTGCGCGCCTTTGCCCGCTCGCTCGGCCTTGACGAAGTGCAGATGGTCGCACGGTTGCGCGAAGAATTGGGCACAGACGATTATCGTCCGGCGCAAACCTATGAAGCTTATGAGCCGGTCGACCCGGCCCGCGTCCCGCCGCGCAAGCTTGCCTGGACCGCAGGGTTGATCGCGCTGCTGCTTGTCGGCGCATGGGGCGTGTGGCGTTCGGGCGTGTTCACCAGCAGCAATGATGTGACCGTCGCCGATACCGAACTCACCCCCGAAGCCGACACCGGCGCACCGGTTGGCGCTGCGACCGGCACCGCGACCGCTGCGGCGCCCGCTGTCGATGCCAATGCCGAAGTCGTGATTGCCGCCAAAGATGCCGTCTGGTTCCGCATCGACGATGCGACCGGCAAGCGTGTCCATGAAGCCGAACTTAAAACCGGCGAGCGTTATGTCGTTCCCGCTGGCAGCAAGGGCCTCACCATCCGCACCAGCCGTCCGCAGGCCATGGATGTGTCGGTCGCGGGCCGCGTAGTGCCGCAACTGGGCGCGGCGGATACTTTGGTTAAAAATGTCGCGCTTGATCCGGCAGAACTTGCCAAGCGCATAGGGGCAGCGCCTGCTGCGGGTGCACCCGCTGCCGGGACTGCGGGCACCGGGGCAAGCGGCACGACACCGGCGGCAGGGGCTGATCTTTCGGATTAAGGCACGAACCTTTGTTTCTGCCTCAGGCCCTCCCTCTACCCTAGTCCGACCACCCGATTCTGGCCGCGTTCATATTGGGATCAGGCGCGTTGGGGCAATATCAAAATATGGAAATGACAGCGCAATTCCGGACCTCTTGTAAGATAGCAGGAAGCTGCGCTATCAACGCGGAAAATATGGTTAATATTTACGGGAAAGGTTGAATATGCGTCGCACGCTCATAGTAGGACTGGCCACGGTTTCGATGGCGGGGCTGTCCGCTCCGGTGAGCGCGCAGGACGGCGTAACCGTCCAGCGGATCGATAAATTGGAGCGCGAAATGCGTGCGGTGCAGCGCAAGGTGTTCGGCGCTGGCGGCGTGGTTGAACCTGAAATGGGCATCCCCACCGCTCCCACCACCGCACCGATTGGATCGAGCGCACCGGTCGCCGACCTCACCGCACGTGTCGATGCGATTGAGGCCCAACTGGCCAAGCTGACCGGGCAGGTTGAGCAGAATAGCTTCAAGCTGCGCCAGCTTGAAAATGACTTTGCCACCTATAAGGCCAATGCAGGCGCGGCGACCGTCGTTCCGGCTGCGCCCGCAGCAACAGGGACAACGCCGTTGACCGCCGCTCCTTCCGCGTCCGTCACCCCGCCTAAGGTCACAACCACGACCAAAGCGTCGGCCGACCGGCTCGCCAAGGTCAAAGCAGTAGAAATCCCTTCGACCGGCAATGCGGCGGAAGATACCTATAATTACGGTTTCCGCCTGTGGAGCGCGGGGCTTTACCCCGAAGCGCAAGGGCAGCTTGAAAAACTTGTCAAAACCTACCCCAATTATAGCCGCATGAGCTTTGCGCAAAATCTGCTGGGCCGCGCCTATATGGACGACCAGCAATATGAAAATGCGGTCCACACGCTTTACGGCAATTACAAGAATAACCCCAAGGGTGAACGCGCGGCGGACAGTTTGATGTATCTGGGCATGACCTTTGCCAAGATGAAGAATAAGGAAGCGTCCTGCACCGCCTTTACCGAATTGTTCAAAGTTTATGGCAACAGCATGAGCGGCGGGTTGAAGTCGCAGGCGTCGAGTGAGCGCAGCAAAGCTGGTTGCGCCTGATCCGTTTCAGGGCTTGGTTTTGCCGGGGGCGCAAGACGCCGCCCGCTATCGTGCAAGCCTGACGGCCTTATTGGCGAAGACGGAGGCGCGGGAGGGGTCGGGGATCTTCTCATCCCCTGCCCCTGAGAGCATAGAGTCCCGCACAGATAATGCCACAGGGCTTGGCCTGAATTCCGACATCGCGAGCGCGCGTTTTGGCGTGGCGCTTTCCGGCGGGCCGGATAGTGTCGCGCTGTTGCTGCTCGCAGCCGCCGCGACGCCGGGGCAGGTCGAGGCGGCGACGGTCGACCATCGCCTCCGCCCCGAAGCGCGCGCGGAAGCCTTATGGTGCGCGGAATTATGCGCAAAGCTTGCTATTCCCCACAGCATTTTAACGGTCGAGCGCGTGATTGAAGGCAATATCCAGTCGGGCGCGCGGGCGGCGCGCTATGCTTTATTGCAAGAATGGAGAGCCGCGCGCTGGCTGGATTGGCTGCTCACCGCGCACCATGCCGACGATCAGGCCGAAACCCTGCTGATGCGCTTGAACCGCGGCGCAGGCGTGAGCGGCCTTGCCGGAGTGCGCACGCGCAACGGCACTGTCCTGCGCCCGCTGCTCGGGTGGCGGCGCGCAGAATTACAGGCGATTGTGGACCAGGCCGGTCTTGTCGCCTGCGATGACCCCTCCAACCGCAACCGCGCCTATGACCGCGTCCGGATGCGCCAAGCCATTGCCGCCAGCGATTGGATTGATGTTGCATCCTTATCCAATGCTTCTAACCACCTGTCTGACGCCGAGACTGCCCTGTCATGGACCGCCCGCCAGTTGGAAAATAAATATGTCGTGCGTCATGGTAGCGATGATGGCGCCGCGATTTTGCTCAACGCGCCGCTCGCCGAACTACCGCACGAACTCGCCCGCCGATTGCTCGCCCGCGCGCTCGCCGCCGCCGATCCTGCCATCGCACCGCGCGGCGACGCGCTCGACCGGCTGCTCGAAAGCATGATCGCGCGCCAGAAAGCGATGATCGGCAATCTGCTGGTTACGCCCGAAACGCCCGCGCCGCACTGGCGCATATACCCCGCCCCACCGCGCGCATCTTCCAAGGACGCCCGCTAAAAATGGCCTATGGCGATGAAAGCCGCACGCGAGACCGCATCAAGGCAGGCATTGGCGTGGCGCTCATTTGCCTGCTCGTCGGCTCCGGCCTCCTTTACGGCATCCGTCCCGATATTGCGCAGCGGGTCGAAAATAGTTTCGACCTGATCGCGCTCGACGCCGAACCGCCACCGCCGCCTCCCCAACCGCCGCCACCCGAAGCAAGGCCCGAAAAAAGCGCGCCCAAAAATCCTGAAGGCGCGGCATCGCCCGAAAACCTCAAGTCCAAAGCGACGCAAACCACCGCGCCTAAACCGAAAATTGTCACGCCGCCTAAAAATCCGGCGCCCGCCGCCGAAAAGCCCGGCACCGGCAATGACGCTACCCAAGGCGCGTCCGTCCGCCCCGGTCCCGGCACTGGCGCTGGCGGCATCGGCACCGGAACCGGCAGCGGGATGAGCGGCTCTGGCGATGGTGGCGGCGGAAGCGGTGGCGGCGTCCTCACGCCTGCGCGCAAAATTGCCGGCACCATCCGGATCAAGGATTTCCCTAAAAATCGCCGCGATGCGCGCAACGGCAAATCAGTCGGGGTGCGCTTCACCGTGCAGCCCAATGGCCGCGTCACCGGATGCCGCATCATCCGCACCAGCGGCAGCGGCGAAGATGATGCAATTACCTGCCGCCTCATCGAAGAGAGGTTCCGCTATGAACCCGCGCGTAATGCCGCCGGAACGCCGGTCGCCTCGCAGCAGCAATGGTTCCAGAAATGGTGGCTAGAACAGAGGGATTAAACATAGCGCCACGCGCCAACCTGCTGCCGCCAGGACAGGGATTGCGCTTGCCCGCCGCCATCCGGCGCAACCCATGCACAAATTAGACCATTGGGTCATTGCCTATTAAGCGATAATCCCTACATTCACCCATGAAAGTGCGCGCGTTTCGCGCGCCGGAAACGAGTGGACAAAGCGATGAACGACGACAAAGACCCGCAGCAGCAACCCAGCCCCCTCATTCGGGGCTTGCTGATCTGGTCGGGTCTCTTGGTAGCTTTATTTCTGGTGACCTCGCTCATCAGTGGCGGGACGCGCATGGGCGCGGAACCCATTCCCTATTCGGACTTCAAAAAGAAGGTTGCCGAAGGTCAGGTGCAATCGGTCGTGATGAACGACAATTCGATTTCGGGGATGTTGAAGGATGACAAGCCCTTCACCACCGTTCCGATCCGCGATCCGGAACTGACCAAAAAGCTTGATGAAAAGGGCGTGACCTATTCGGCCAAAGCGCCGGAGGGCAACAGCATCCTCATGATCTTGCTGGTGCAGGCGCTTCCCTTCCTGCTGATCCTTGGCGTCGGCTATTTCGTGTTCCGCCAGATGCAGAAATCAAGCGGCGCGGGCGGTGCGATGGGTTTTGGCAAATCCAAGGCCAAATTGCTCACCGAAAAGCAGGGCAAGGTGACATTTGACGATGTCGCAGGCATCGACGAAGCGCGCGAGGAATTGCAGGAAATCGTTGAATTCCTCAAAAACCCGCAAAAATTTTCGCGCCTTGGCGGACAAATTCCCAAGGGTGCCTTGCTCGTCGGTTCACCCGGCACCGGTAAAACCTTGCTGGCGCGCGCGATTGCGGGCGAAGCGGGCGTGCCCTTCTTCACCATTTCAGGGTCGGACTTTGTTGAAATGTTCGTCGGCGTCGGTGCAAGCCGCGTGCGCGATATGTTCGAACAGGCCAAAAAGAACGCACCGTGCATCGTCTTTATCGACGAAATCGACGCGGTCGGTCGCCATCGTGGCGCAGGGCTTGGCAATGGCAATGACGAGCGCGAACAGACGCTGAACCAGCTTCTCGTCGAAATGGACGGATTTGAAGCCAATGAGGGCATCATCATCATCGCGGCGACCAACCGCCCCGATGTGCTTGATCCTGCGCTGCTGCGTCCGGGCCGTTTCGACCGTCAGGTGGTCGTGCCGCGCCCCGACATTGAAGGCCGCGAAAAGATTCTTCAGGTCCACATGAAGAAAACCCCGCTCGCCCCCGACGTAGATGTCCGTACGATTGCGCGCGGCACACCGGGCTTTTCGGGTGCGGACTTGGCTAACCTCGTCAATGAAGCGGCGCTGTTGGCCGCGCGCAAGGGCAAGCGCCTTGTCGCCATGCTCGAATTTGAAGAGGCCAAGGATAAGGTGATGATGGGCGCGGAACGTCGCTCGATGGTCATGACCGAAGATGAAAAGAAAGCGACCGCTTATCATGAAGCAGGCCATGCGCTGGTTTCGCTCCATGTCGAAGGTTGCGATCCGCTCCACAAAGTAACGATCATCCCCCGTGGCCGCGCGCTCGGCGTAACGTGGAACCTTCCCGAACGCGACCGCTTCAGCATGAATATGAAGCAGATGAAGGCGCGGCTTGCGCTCGCTTTCGGTGGCCGTATTGCCGAACAGCTCATCTATGGCTTGGATGAACTCAACACCGGCGCATCCAATGACATCCAGCAAGCGACCGACATGGCGCGCGCGATGGTTATGGAATATGGGATGAGCGAGAAACTCGGCTGGCTGCGCTATCGCGACAATCAGGACGAAGTGTTCCTCGGCCATTCGGTTGCGCGTTCGCAAACGGTATCGGAAGAAACCGCGCGCCTCATTGACCAGGAGGTCCGCCGCTTGGTCGAAGAAGGCGAAGCCAAAGCCCGCGAAGTGCTGACCGAAAATATTGACGAACTGCACCGTCTGGCGGGCGCACTTCTGGAATATGAAACCTTGTCCGGTGATGAAGCCAAAAAGGCGATTGCGGGCGATCCGATTGACCGCGATCATGGCAAGAAGGCCACGATCCAGCCGGTTAGCGGTCATGCAGGCTCGATTCCGAAGATCAAGCGCCCGCGCGATCCGTTCGGCGATATCCGCCCGCAAGGAACTTAAGATAAAGCCCGCGCTTTCATCGCATGAAAGCCCGCGCATATTTAACCATAAGGCCGGATGCCACACGGGCGATCCGGCCTTATTGGTAAAGAAAAGGTTAAAGCGTTATTAAGAGCCCATTCACCAGTTTTACGCTAAACAAGACTATAAGAAATGTGCCGCCAAACGGCATGACATTGGTTTACAAATCGGGGATTTCCTGCGGGTACGGACAAGGCTAACGCAGGGGGCATCCAATCATCGGGGTAACGAGCATGAAGATGAACAGCTTTTTCGGGCAGGCCGCCATCGCGGCATTTGCAGGCACCGCGCTTTTCGCGGCTGCCCCGGCCTTTGCGCAGGATGCACGGCCGAAGATTACCTCTTCGTCCTTTGTTGAAAAAACGACTACTGATGCTGCAGGCAAAAAGAAGGTTACACTGGCACCGACCACTGTAGTGGTGCCGGGCGATACCGTTTTGTTCGTGCATGAATATGTGAACAACACGGCAGCGCCCGCACCGGGCTTTATCATCAATAATCCCCTGCCCGCGCAGGTACAATATGTCGGCTCGACCGATGCCAACATCGTCGTTTCGGTTGATGGCGGCAAGACGTTCGGCAAGCTGGAAACGCTCAAAGTCGGCGACCGTGCGGCGACGGGCACGGATGTGACCCATGTGCGCTGGACCTTTGCCCAGCCGATCGCTGTCGGCCAAAGCGGCAAGGTGAGCTTCCGCGGCCTGCTCAAATAAGTCGTGCCCCTGCGCGCGATTTGACTGCCCTATGACAAGCCTCCCTTATGATGCGCTGAACCGCAATCGGGAGGCTTTGTCATAACCATTTATTGCGATGAAAGCGGTGGGCTGCCCGCAGGCGCAATGTGCTTTGCGGCCATTGCGTTGCCGCCAGAAAGCGCGGTTGCATTGCTCGACCGCTATCGTGATGTTACGGGCCTACGCGGCGAGTTGAAAGGCAGCCGCATCGGTCTTGTCGAGCGCGCCTTATTCTTTGAAATCTTCCACCGCTTCCAAGGCCGCGCTTGGGTGAGCGTCGTCCGGCGGGACAAGCTTGAGGGCGCGGGCGGGACACTGCCGGAAGATATAATAGTCTATCAGCGCCTGCTCGAAACCATCCTCGACCGCTGGCGGCAGGATATGGAAAGCACCGGGGAGGCCGCGCAAGACATTATCATCGACGCTGGCCGTTATGATGCAGAGTTGCTCCACAGCCTCCAGCGCGACGTGCAGCAGCATCTGGGTAGTTGGGCGCATATAAGCGTCGCGGACAGTCGGCGCAGTGCCGGCATCCAGATTGCCGATGTGGTAGCGAACAGCATCTATAATCTTGCCACCGCATCCAACCGGTCAGGCCGCATCCGCCATATCCTCGCGCCGTTCATCAAAGATAATAGCGTGCGCGTCGTCGAACTTGAGCAAATATGAAAAAACCCGGCCTGAATATCAGACCGGGCTTTTCAAATATTCTTACGAAAAGACTGGCTCAGCCGTCATAATCCGCACCGATATTGGTGTTGCGCGGCGGCGCGGCAGCGGTCAAACGCAATGCTTCTGCCGAACGGCTGATCGAACCGATTTCATCGGGCGTATCATCATCGTCAATCTGCAGCTTCTGCAAGCCCGACACCAGCGTATGTTCCAGATCATCGGGGCGAATGGTCTGCTCGGCGATTTCGCGCAGCGCGACTACCGGATTTTTATCCCGGTCGCGGTCAAGCGTCAGTTCGGCGCCGCCCGAAATCTCGCGCGCACGTTGCGCAGCAAGCAAGACCAGATCGAACCGGTTAGGGATTTTGTCGACACAATCTTCGACTGTAACGCGAGCCATATCGTTCGCTTCCTTGAAAAAATATCGCCTTCTTGCGAAGGTCCGTTGTTTCGGAAAGGCTGCCCGCTAACAATTTAGCGCTGCAGAGTCAATGAAAACCGCGCCCTTCCCGCGCAACTTTGTATGTAGGAAGGCGCGTCAAAAATTTCCAGACCTTGGCACAGGCGGCGGTGTTTGGCATGGGGATGGCGATGGACAAGGAGCCTCCCTCCCCGCTCGTTCCCGACCTTGATCTTCTCAAGGGACCTGACCATGCGCCCGCCACCAAAGGCAGCGCTGCGCTGACCCGCAGTTGGCAGCACGAAACCGACGGCAATGCGCTGGATTTCCTCCCCGGAGGGCCGGAGCGGCTGACCAAATTGCTCGCCATTATCAACGAAGCACGCCATTCGCTTCGCTTGCTTTATTATATGTTTTGCGATGATGCTTCAGGGCGCGCGGTGATGGCAGCCCTGATGGCGGCGCTGGAACGCGGGGTTTCGGTATCGCTCATCATCGACAGTTTCGGTTCCGACCAGACACCGGCCGCCTTTTTCGAGCCTTTCTGTCATGCAGGAGGGGATTATCATGTGTTTTCATCCAAGTGGCGCGTGACCTATCTGATCCGCAACCATCAGAAATTGCTGATTGCCGACGACCGCACGCTTATCATTGGCGGATTCAATATTGCCGATGATTATTTTGCGCCCGTGTCCGACACCGAAGGCTGGCAGGATCTGGGGCTCCAGATTACCGGCCCTGCCGTTGCGCCGATGGTCGATTATTATCGCAAGCTCAACCGCTGGGTCAGCACGCGCGGCAATAATTGGAAGAGTCTGCGTTATCTTATCCACACCTGGGACCGTGTTGATCCGGAGCGCGCGCGCAAACGCTTCGCTTATTCCTCGCCCTCGTCCCAGGAAGGCGCGCTCCATTGGTATGTCGGCGGGCCGACGCGGCGGCTCAACCCTTGGGCCAAAGCGATCAAGGCCGATATGGAACGCGGCCAGCAACTCGACATGATCGAAGCCTATTTTGCACCGGGACAAGGCATGTTGCGGCGCATCGTGCGCATGGCCAAATATGGCAAAGGCGCGCGCATTATACTGCCGTCCAAATCGGACAATGGCGCCACCATTGGTGCGGCGCGCATCCTTTATGGCTATTTGCTAAAGCGCGGCGTTAAGATTGCCGAATTTGCCCCGTGCCAACTCCACACCAAGCTTATTGTCATCGATTCGGTCACCTATATCGGTAGCGCCAATTTCGATATGCGCAGCCTGTTCATCAATATGGAATTGATGTTGCGGATTGACGATGCAAGCCTTGCCCAAGAAATGCGCGCCTTTATCGGTATCCACGCTGATTATAGCGACATCATCACGCGCAAGGAGCATAAGCGCAAATTGACGCCATTGAACCGCCTGCGCTGGAGTCTCGCTTATTTCATCGTCGCCGTCATGGATTATGGCGTCACGCGGCGGTTGAATTTCGGGATTAAAGGCTGAGGCTTAAACCGCCCCGTCAGTCTTTCCATGCCCAGAACAGGAAACAAGGCGGGATGTTCCACCAGGCCATGCCCTTGTCGATGCGCTTGAAGAAAGGCGCGACAAAATCGCGGGCCTTGGCGCGGAACTGGTAGATGAGGAACGCGCCGCCGGGGCGGATGACTTGGGCGGTTTCCTTGGCGATAATGTCGCCAACGCCCGCTGGAAGGGTCGAAAATGGCAGGCCGGAAACAACATAGTCGGCATGGTCAAAGCCATGCGCCTTGATGATTTCGGCGACATCGGTTGCCGAACCATGAACCGGAATGAAGCGGCTATCCTTGATGTCACGCTTTAGATAGTCGATAAAATCTTCATTCAGATCAATCGCGATAAGCGTGGCATCAGGCCGCATTTTTTCAAGAATCGGGCGGCAAAAAGTGCCGACGCCGGGGCCATATTCCACGAACAGCTTGGTATTTTGCCAATCCACCGGTTCGAGCATCTGTTCGATCAGCACCCGCGTCGATGGAATGATCGAGCCGACCATGACCGGATGCTTGATAAACCCTTTGAGAAAAACGCCCCATGGCCCCATCGCCCGCATAATCCGTGCTGAAATACGCCGGGTTTCCGGGTTGGTATCGGCTTTACTCAAAGTCATCGGCTACCCGCGTCATTGTTTATAATGTCGTTCCCGTCGCAAAAAAAAGACGCGGATGCAACCAATATACGGATTATTTGCGACGACAGGGTTGCTGCATTGCACGGATTGTCTATGCCTTCTGTCCGCACCACGCTTGGAAGGGAGGCCAGCATGATCGCCGTGATATTTTCATCGCAGCGGACCAAAGCCGATGAGGCGGGCTATCAGGCCGCAGCACAGGAGATGGAACAGCTCGCCGCCAAACAGCCCGGCTATATCGCGATCGAATCGGCGCGCGGGCCGGACGGCTTTGGGATTACGGTGAGCTATTGGGCCGACGAAGAAGCCGCGCGTAATTGGCGCGACCATCCGCGCCATAGCGAAATCCGCGAACAGGGCCGCGCGCTTTGGTATGAAAGCTATCAACTGACGGTTGCGGACATGGTGCGCAACTATGGCTGGACCAAATATAGCGATGGGTAAACCGCCCCGCGCCCGTCCGTCCTTAGGCCCGTCGTCGATCCGCAGGGACCGTATGGTTATCCTGTTTCTGGTGATGATGGTGGCAGCGGCGGGCAATACCGCAATGCAATCCATCCTTCCCTCGATCGGAGCTGCGCTCAAAGTGCCGGACGTATGGGTGGCGATGGCGTTTAGCTGGTCGGCCTTATTATGGGTTTTGACCGCACCTTATTGGGCGCGCATGTCGGACCGGCGCGGGCGGCGGATGCTGATGGCGCTTGGCCTTATCGGTTTTTCTGCCTCGATGGGCCTGTGCGGCGCGGCGCTGTTCGGTGGTTTGCACGGGTGGATGGGCGCAGGGCTGACCTTCATCCTGTTTGCATTGTTCCGCAGCCTTTATGGCGGGTTTGGTTCGGCGGCCCCGCCTGCCGTCCAAGCCTATGTCGCCGCACGCACCGAAGCCGATGACCGCAGCAAAGCGATGGCGCTTTTATCCTCCTCCTTCGGCCTCGGCACGGTGATTGGCCCGGCGATTGCGCCTTATCTTATCTTTCCGGTGGTGGGCTTGTCGGGGCCATTGCTCAGCTTTGCGGTCATCGGGATCATGGTGCTGATCGGGCTGCGTATCATTTTGCCGGATGACGCCCCGCGTTTTGAAGCGCGCGGAGTGGTGGCGACCTATCCGGGCGGCGGGAGCGCCAATGCGACGCCCGCTGCTGACAGCGAGGACGATGCGCTGGAGGATGCAGAACTTACAGCACCCGACCAAAGCGAAACCGACCTTGCTTGGAGCGACCGCCGCATCCGCCCTTGGCTGGTTGCAGGCCTTATTGGCGGCCATGCGCAGGCGGTGCTGATCGGGGTTATCGGCTTCTTCGTCCTCGACCGGCTGCATATGCGCCAGCAACCCGCCGAAGCCGCGCAGGCGCTGGGCATCATCATGATGTCGGGCGCGGGTGCGACTCTATTGTCGCAGTGGGGCATCATTCCGATGCTCAACCCCAGCGCGCGCGCCAATGTGATATGGGGCGGCCTGTTGGGTGGCCTCGGCACGGTAATGGTCGGGAGCGCGACGACACTCCACAGCATCATGATCGGCTATGCCGTCGCGTCGCTCGGCTTTGGCCTGTTCCGCCCGGGATTTACGGCGGGCGCATCGCTAGCCGTGGGGCGCGACCAGCAAGGCGCGGTGGCGGGCATGGTCGCCTCGATTAACGGGGCGGCCTATATTGTCGCCCCAGCCATCGGCGTGTGGATTTATTCGCTCCATGCTTGGTGGCTGTTCGGCGGCGTTACCGCGCTCAGCCTCATCATGGCCATATGGGGCTGGATGTCGCTAAAGGCGCGATAAAGGCTTACCCACCCCCTACCCATCCCGCAAGCGGGAGGGGAGATTATTAGCTTTAAGAACTTACATCATCTGCGGGATGTTTTTCCTCGCGCACCGGTTTCAACTGGCCCGGTGCGACGAAGCCGATGGGGTCGAGCCGCAGCGCATTTTGTTTGATCTGGCCCGCAATGGCTTCATATTCCTTCTCCATTTCGGGCGTGACCGATGCGCGGGTTTCTTTGAGCGCCTCTTCAAAATCCTCCATCGTCACCTTTTTGGATTTCAAGGATTTTCGCAACGCCACCATCCCTGCGCGCCGGACCAGATCTTCCAGATCCGCCCCGGTAAAGCGCGGGGTGCGCGCGGCCAGCGCGTCAAGGTCCACATCCTTGTCGAGCGGCATCTTCTTGGTATGGATACCCAAAATGATGCGCCGCCCTTTCTCGTCGGGCACCGGCACATAGATAAGCTCGTCTAAGCGGCCCGGACGCAGCAGTGCGGGATCAATCAGGTTGGGCCGGTTGGTCGCGCCGATCACGACCACCGAATTCAACTCTTCCAGCCCATCCATTTCGGCAAGCAGAGTGTTGACCACACGATCGGTCACAGCCGGTTCATTACCGCCCGATTTGCGGGCGGGCACCAGCGCGTCCAGTTCGTCAATGAAGATGACGCAAGGCGCAACCTGCCGCGCGCGGGCAAATAATTTGCTGATCTGTTGCTCGCTCTCGCCATACCATTTGGACAGGAGATCGCTCGATTTGGTCGCCATGAAATTGGCCTCCGATTCGCGCGCGACCGCTTTGGCGAGCAAGGTCTTGCCGGTGCCGGGCGGTCCATAGAGCAAAAATCCCTTCGCCGGACGGATGCCGAGGCGGCGGAACGCGCCGGGATCCTTGAGCGGCAATTCCACCCCGTCTTTAAGCTTGCGGATGGCATCGTCCAGTCCGCCAAGATCCGACCATTTGACGTCCGGGGCCTGCACCATCACCTCGCGCATGGCCGAAGGCTGGACGCGTTTGGCGGCGTTCAGGAAATCATCGCGGGTGACGCGCACATCTTCCAGAACTTCGGGCGGGATGCTGCGTTCTTCCAGATCCAACTTGGGCATGATGCGACGCACCGCCTCGATGGCGGCCTCACGCGCAAGGGCAGCAAGATCGGCGCCGACAAAGCCATAAGTGGTGCGGGCAAGCTCGCCCAAATCCACATCATCAGCGAGCGGCATACCGCGGGTATGGATGCCCAAAATCTCCTTGCGCCCGCGCTCGTCCGGCACGCCGACCACGATTTCGCGGTCGAAGCGGCCGGGACGGCGCAGCGCCTCGTCTATCGCTTCGGGACGGTTGGTGGCGGCAATGACAACGACATTGGCGCGTGCCTCCATCCCGTCCATGAGGGTCAGGAGTTGCGCCACGATACGCTTTTCGGTTTCGCCCTGAACCTGATCGCGTTTGCGCGCGATCGAATCGATTTCGTCAATGAAGATGATCGATGGCGCGGATTTTTGTGCCTGTTCAAACACATCGCGCAATTTCTTTTCGGATTCGCCATAGGCCGACCCGAAAATTTCAGGCCCGTTGATAAGGAAAAATTCCGCATCGCTTTCATTGGCGACCGCGCGGGCAAGCCGTGTCTTGCCGGTGCCGGGCGATCCGTGCAGCAATACGCCGCGCGGCGGGTCAACGCCCAAGCGGGTGAACAGTTCGGGATAGCGCAGCGGAAGCTCGACCATTTCGCGAAGCTGGTCGATGGCTTCGGCCATACCGCCCAGATCATCATAGGTCACATCGGCTCGGCGTGCGGTCGACGGCTCTTCATATTCGGAGCGCAGTTCAACCTCGGTATCGGCGTCGATATGGACGATGCCCTTGGGCAAGCTCGAGACGACGACGAGCCGGATTTCCTGCAAGGCAAAGGTCGGCGCAGCAAGCATCTGGCGTAGTTCGGGGGGCATATTGCCCTGATCGACGCGCTGTTGCCCGTGGGTGGCGACCACATCACCGGCCATGATCGGGCGCCCGATAAAGGTGCGCTTCAATGCCTCGCCCGACCCTTGCAACACCAGATTTTGCTGGGCGGGGGCGAACACGACCCGCTGCGCCGCTTTGGATTCGGCCTTGCGCACGACGACATAATCGCCTGAACCCACGCCCGCATTGGCGCGCTGGAGGCCGTCGAGGCGCATTACATCAATGCCTTCATCTTCGGTATAAGGCATAACCGCGCGACTGGCGGTGGTGCGCTTCCCCACTATTTCGATAAGGTCGCCTTCAACCAGCCCTAATTTCTGCATGAAGGCGCGGGGTAAGCGGGCAAGGCCGCGTCCGCTATCTTCGGGGCGCGCATTGGCCACCTGGATTTTTTCTCCGCCCGCTACCGGCTTTTCATTTTCGCTATCGGCCATTCGCTCCGTTCCATCTTTTGTGGCTATTTTTTCGAGTTGCTGAAAGGCAACATAGGGTGCCCGCCCCCCTGTTTCGAGAGAGATAACGAGCGAAGCGGAAAAAAGGCCCGAAACAAAGACGATATTATGGGCGATATTAGGAACGGAAAATCGCAAACATCGCGCACAACACGATTTGCACCGCGCCTTGAACAGACAAAAAAAGGGCCGCTCCGAAGAGCGACCCGTTGAAAGTTTTATAGGAGAGGATGCCTGAAAGGCCCGTCCCATATGGTCGAGACTCGGTTATTGTGCAAGTGCGAAGAACAAAATCGCGATTGCAGTTTTTGCAATTACAACCTATACGCATTACACGAAAGATGGCAGGAAACGGTCATTCACTTCCTGTTTGCACCCGCACAAGAACCCGTTATTTGCAACGCGCTCATGCAAAATTTGCAAATAAAGTAAAAAGGTAGAGATGGATGAGACGGCTCCCGCCCCTCACAGGGCTTGAAGCATTTATTCAGGTTGCGCGACTGGGGTCGGTCAAAGCCGCCGCTGCCGAACTGAATCTGTCGATGCCCGCTTTGTCGCGACGGGTACAAGGGCTGGAGCAAGCTATCGGCCATTCGCTGTTCGACCGGCACCATCAATCGCTCAAACTCACCGAAACCGGCAAAGCCCTGCTCGCGCGGTTGGGGCCGGCGCTCGACGAGGTCCATGCTGCGATTGACAGCGTGATTGGCGGGCAGGAAAATTTGCGGTTACGGCTCAACGTCCTGCCGCTCTTTGCCAGCCAGCGATTATTCCCCCACCTCCCCGGTTTGCGCGCCAAACATCCCAATCTCCATATTGATGTCGAAACATTGGGCAATGGCGAGGCACGGCTGGGCGAAGGAGTTGATGCGGCCATCACCCTTGCCCGCGATATTGACCCGGCGGTCTATTCGATCAAGCTCGACCAGGATTTTGTCTTTCCCATTGCGGCCAAAAAATATGCGGAAGGGCCGGACCGCATCACCGCGCCCGAACAGCTTGGCCGGATGTCGGTGCTGATCCACAGCGAAATGCCCGACACTTTTTACGAATGGCGCAAAGCGATAGGACAGCCCTATCTTGAACCGCAAAGCATTGACGAATTCGATTCCGGTCCGCTGATGCTTGAGGCGGCTGCCCAAGGGGTCGGGGTCGCCTTCATGCTGGGGCATCATTTAACCGATTCGCACGACCCGCGCCTTGTCCGCCTGTTCGATTTCGAGGTCGAAAGCCCGTATAGCTATTATTTCATCTGCAGGCCGCGGGCGCTTAAAAATCCGGCGGTGAAAACCTTTCATGACTGGCTGGTCAGTGAAAGTGTGTGACGCATATATTAGGTGCGCTTAGGCCCTGCCCGTTGCGCCAATAAAAAACCGCCGCTCCTGATAAATTTCCAAAAAGAAACCATCAACAGCGGCGGTTATTTGCAGAGTGAGGCCGCATGTAGCGGCCCCGCCTTGCTGTAAGCTTAACAAATGCGCGAAAGCAATTATTCGCTGACGCTAGCTTTCAAAATTTTACCCGGATTGGCGGGCGGCTCGCCCTTGGGGAGCGCGTCAACCGCCTCCATGCCCGAAATCACATTGCCCCACACCGTATATTGGTTGTCGAGGAAGCGGGCATCGTCAAAGCAGATGAAAAACTGGCTGTTGGCGCTGTCGGGGTTCATCGCGCGCGCCATCGAGCAAGTGCCGCGCACATGCGGTTCGGCGTTGAATTCCTGCTTGAGGTCGGGAAGCTTGGAGCCGCTCATGCCGGTGCCGGTCGGATCACCGCCTTGCGCCATGAAGCCGTCAATGACGCGGTGGAACACAACATCGTCGTAAAAGCCTTCCTTGGCGAGCTGGGTGATGCGCTCGACATGGCCGGGGGCAAGGTCGGGACGCAGTTTAATCACAACATCGCCGGTCGACAGCGACAGGGTCAGGGTCTGGTCGGTCATTTTATATCCTTTATTCCGAAGTAGAAATGATGCGGCATAAGCTTGCCCGCTACATAGGGGCTCATCCGCCATGCGCCACCCCCCTGCTACCAAAATAGTTGCCTTTCGCCTGTCACCCGCTTAGGGCACGCTTCCGATATGCAATGATGCGCAACGCAACCGAGCGTGAAAGCGAAAAGGATTACCACCATGCCCCAGGAAGGAGACAGTCGATGCAGCCAGACCGTCCCGACCTGCAGCCGCATGACCCGCTGAACCGTCAGGGCGACGCCGACACGGCGACGCTCGACCGCACCCACGACGCCAGCCCCCCCGAAAGCAATTTCGACGATGATGACCGGCTGAAGCCGAAATTCGTCCGCAAAGTCCTCGCCCGTGTCGAAGCGGGTGATGATGAAGCCGCGCGCGATCTTGTCCGCCCGCTGCATGACGCCGACATTGCCGACCTCTTCGAACTGGTGTCCGAAGAGGAGCGCACCGAACTTGCGGTAGCGTTGGGCGATCTTGTTTCCGCCGAAGTGCTGGCGGAAATGAATGATTATGTCCGCGAGGATGTTCTCGAACATATGCCCGCAGCGCAGGTTGCGGAACTGGCGAGCGAGCTTGATACCGACGATGCCGTCGCGATCATCGAGGAAATGGACGAGGATGACCAGCAGGCCGTCCTTGCCGAACTTGCGCCTGAAGACCGTATCGCGATCGAAGATGCGCTGTCCTATCCCGAAGACAGTGCGGGCCGTATCATGCAGCGCGACCTTATCGCGGTGCCCGAACATGCCACGGTCGGTCAGGTCATCGACCGGCTGCGCGAAGATGGCGATATGACCACAGATTTCTGGGAAATTTATGTGGTCGACCCGATGCACCGTCCGGTCGGTTTCTGCCAGCTTAGCTGGATTTTGCGTACGCCCCGCAATATTGCGATTTCGGACGTAATGAAGCGCGAACAAACGCTTATTCCGGTCGATATGGATCAGGAAGAAGTGGCGCTGCGGTTCCAGAAATATGCGCTGATTTCCGCTGCGGTTATCGACGGATCGGGCCGCCTCGTGGGGATGATTACGGTCGATGACGTCGTCCACATCATCCAGGAAGAGGCGAGCGAAGATATTTTGCGCCTGTCGGGTGCAGGCGAAGGCGATATTAACGAGCCGGTCTTTGAAAGCTATAAAAGCCGCGTGCGTTGGCTCATTGCCAATCTGGGGACCGCGCTCATTGCATCGTCGATCATCTCGCTGTTCGGCGGGGCCATTGAACATATGGTCGCGCTGGCGGTCTTGATGCCGATTGTCGCCTCGATTGGCGGTAATGCAGGCACGCAAACGCTGGCGGTCACGGTGCGCGCGCTCGCCACCAACCAGTTGACCGAATCGAACAGTTTGCGCGCGGTGATGCGCGAAATGCGCGTGGCGCTCGCTATGGGTTCGACCATTGCCTTGCTGGCCGGGGTCGGTGCCTGGTTGTGGTTCCAAAACCCGATGCTGGGCGGCGTGATCGCGGTGGCGATCCTCACGAATATCATGATGGCCGGATTGTCGGGCGTGATTATCCCGGTGCTGCTCGACCGGCTCGATCAGGATCCGGCGGTGTCGAGCAGCATTTTCGTGACGATGATCACCGACAGCATGGGCTTCCTCGCCTTTTTGGGCCTTGCGGTCGCGAGCGGATTGGTCACGCTGTAACCGCGCAGGCAAGCGCCCCGATACCATATATTGTGGCGCAAACAGACATTGCGATAAAAGCCCGCAAAACTGCCAAAAACACCCCCTTAGCTTCGCAAAGTTCAGGCAAATCGGCGAATTTTCTGACCACCATATATGGTATGAAGCGTCTGTGCGGGGCGGGACGGTCGTGTGATAGCTCGGTTGAAAACGGGCTATAGGCATGGGGTGATTGGCCTCATTTGGATTGCTGCGCCCACCCCCTCATCGTCATTGCGAGGAGGCGAAGCCGACGCGGCAATCCAGTGTTGCTTGATTTGACTCTGGATTGCCGCGCGCCTTGCGGCGCTCGCAATGACGGAATTAGGTGGTGGCTCATCCGCTGAGCCTGTAATATGGCGCATCTGTAGGACAGGCTTATCTTGCATTTACGGTGTTGCACGATGCCCATGGCAGGGAATCCGCCCGTTCAATCAACCCAAAGCCCGTTCAATGAATCCCGAGAAAGTCAGTCTGCCGCGACATAGCGATCCATCAATTCCGCCAGATATCCGCCGGGAAGTTCACGTGGCGCGGGCTCATACAGGCGGGGCACCGAATTTTCCTGATAAAAGCCGAACCAGCTTCCGGCAAAATCCTGAATGAGTCGATTGTCGGGGTAGAGGCGATCCACCAGACCGCCGATGCAGGGCCGCATATAATGCGCCATATCGGCGTCATGTTTGTCCGTGTCCAAAACCATCATCGCGCCCGGAACCGCGCGTAGCATAATCTCTTCGTCCAGCATGGCAAAGTCGCGCAGCAGCGAGAAGATGATATAATCACCGTCCGGGCGCTCTTCCTCCCAAGCGCGCCGGTCACGGGTCGCATCGCTCCCGATCTGCGGAAGTTCTTGCCCCAACCATTGGTCGCGCGCTTGCAAGACAGATTGCCGCCGGGCAGCGTCAAAAACATCCTTTTGGTCCAGCCCGATATGCGCCATCAAGCCCGCCAGTATCGCCAAGCGTTCACTCCGCACGGAATTATGCCAGTTGAAATTTTCCAGCGCCTGTTCGGGCGTAAGACGGGGCCCCGCACCGATCAGGGTGCGGGTGGTTTCACCAAGATGCGGCGGGATCGCCGCCGGATAATCGCGCAGCAATAACGCCAGACGCGACTGTTTTTCGGGCTTCTTACGGATCAGGCCAAACACCATTCTTACAATTTAGAACCAGCCCTTTACGAAGTCGACCGCTTTGTCGGCAATGCCGCTGCCGATAATACCGCCAACCGCAGCTCCGACCACACCGCCTACAACCGTGCCCACCGGTCCGCCGAAGCTGCCTATCGCCGCACCCAATTGCGCGCCGCCCCAAGCACCCGCGGCACCGCCTGCCAGATTAGCACCGGCGCGAACGGTATTTTCACCGATTTTATTGCCATCGGCGCGGAAGGCCGATCCCACCTGAATAGCATCAACCACGACGCCAACCGGGCGCAGAACTTTACCAACACCCTTAGCTGCAACGCCAAAATTGCGGACGTTCACATTGTCAGCGAGTCGTTCGGCATCCTTGGCAACCTGCACGCGGGTCTTGCTATCATTGGACGCACGTCCAAGTTTGGATTCCGCTTCTACCCGGATATTATTTTCACGGTTGGGTCCGGCCTTATCCGCGACCACGTCCACTACCCGATTGCCCGACGCGGAAGTGCGCGGCTGTTCAATGGACACTTCAAAACCCCGCGCGCGGAAATCGGCAGCGATGGCGTCGCGCGCGGCGTTACCGTTATGCGTACGCATCGACGGGGAATTATTGGCAACTGCCCCTTGCGGTATCGGATGCGTCGGGATGCCGCTGTGACGGATACCCGACTGCGTCAAATTTTCCTGGAGCGGCTTGGTGAATCCCCCTTTGTTGGTCACCGGACTGATGCTGCTATGCCATTCGATCTGTAGAATCGGATTGTCGCGCAAAATCCTGCTACCAGCGACAGCGGGTGAATGAGCAAGAGCTGTTGCCGATTGGGCGGGAAAACCGCTGTCGTTCGATGCAGTCTTGGCGCTATTGTCCAGTTCGCGACGAAAATGTCCAACTTCGACCGGTGTCAAATGCCGTTCGATGGCGGCTTGGGCAGAGTTTGCCGACTGCGGCGATGCGGTGCGCGCATCGTTCACCCATCCGGCAAGAGTTTTAGTATCGGGTCGAGCCGACGCGACCGGTGTTGCCTGCTGAACCAGTTTAGCACCCTGATCTACCGGAGGGGGCGGCGGCGGTGCAGCCACATTGGACGTTGTCCGCACACCTGCCGAATCATTCACCGCAATCATAAAACGCCTCCTCGATATGTATGCCCTGCACGGGAATCTATTCGCGCTTTATAGGCGGGTTCGCGGCGCCAAAAAATCAGCGATTCGTTTAGATTTGAAAGATAATTTGTTCGATGGGCGCGATAAATTGCAACAATGACGCGTCCTGACCGGGCGAAATATGGCGTTTCATTCTACACGGAAATGTCGTTGCGACTTCGATGTCGCAGTCGTAACAATCGTTACCATGACTCGCACATCCTTGTTCGGCACTGTTGCCGCTTTCGCCCTTGCCCTCCCCTTAACTTCGCCTGCGCTCGCCAAGCCGATGACGCAAACCGATCTGGCGACGTTGAAGCGGCTCGCCGCGCCCACCGCTTCGCCTGATGGCCGCTGGGTGGTGTATCAACTGCGCGAAACCGATCTCGACAATAATCGCGGCAAGATGGACCTCTATCTGCTCGACCTTAAAAAAGCGGGCGCGCAGCCGGTCAAGATCGCCTCCGCCCCCGACAAGAATGAACATGACCCCGTGTTCGGGCCGGACGGGCATCTTTATTATCTCAGCAACCAGAGTGGTTTGGAGCAAATCTGGCGCGTGGCGCTGGAAGGCGGCACTCCCGCCCAAGTGAGCGAAACCGGCTATGATATATCGGGCTTCAAGATCAGCCCGAAGGGCGACAAGATGGCGGTATGGGCCGACCGCCCGATTGCCTGCCCCGATGCCGAATGTTCGACCGTCAAGCTTGCGGGACCGGGGCCGGGTTCGGGCCGCGTTTATGACCAGATGTTCGTGCGCCATTGGGACACATGGATTAATCCCAAGGAACGCTCGCGGCTGTTCGTCTATGACCTTGCCGACGGCAAGATGAGCGGCATGGGCCAATCGCGCGTCGGCCAGCTTGTCGGCGATACGCCCTCCAAACCGTTCGGCGGCGGCGAGGAAATTGCGTGGAGCCCGGATAATGAAACCTTGTTCTTCACGCTGCGCAAGGCGGACCGCGATGAACCGCTGTCGACCAATCTCGATATTTATGCGGTCAATGCCAAGGAAGGCCCGCCGCAAAATCTGACCGAAGCAAATAAGGCGATGGACACGCTCCCTTCGCCCTCGCCCGATGGCAAGTCGCTGGCTTATGCCGCAATGGCGCGGCCCGGCTATGAAAGCGACCGGCAGGTGCTGATGCTGCGCGATCTCGCCAGCGGCAATGTCCGCGCGCTGACCCAAGATTGGGACCGTTCGGTGGGCAGCATCGCCTGGGCGCCCGACAGCAAGAGCATCATCGTCACCGCACAGGACACGCTCGACCATCCCGCCTTCCGCGTCGATGTGGCGAGCGGCAAGGTGACGCGGCTTACCAAGGAAGGCTCGGCCAATAATGCGATTGCGCTCGCGGACGGCTCGGTCCTCTATACGCTGAATAGCATCCAAGCGCCCGACGACCTTTATCGCGTCGCCAAAAATGGCAAGGTGACGCGCCTCACCAATGTCAATGCGACGCAAGATGCGGCGATCGACAAGGTGGATGTGAAACGCTTCAGCTTTGCCGGAGCCAATGGCGACAAGGTGTGGGGCATGGTGACCAAGCCCGCAGGCAAAACCGGCAAGCTGCCGGTCGCGTTCGTCGTTCATGGCGGCCCGCAAGGATCGTTCGGCGAAGGCTGGTCGTTCCGCTGGAACCCCAAGGTGATGGCGAGCCAAGGCTATGCGGTGGTGAGCATCGATTTCCACGGCTCGACCGGTTACGGCCAAGCCTTCACCGACAGCATCAACAAGGATTGGGGCGGCAAACCGCTCGAAGATTTGAAGCTGGGGCTGGCGGCTGCAGCGAAATTCGACGCGCAGGTGGATACCGCCAATGCGTGCGCGCTTGGCGCATCCTATGGCGGCTATATGATGAACTGGATTGCGGGCCAGTGGCCGGACGCTTTCAAATGCCTTGTCCAGCATGACGGCGTGTTCGACGCGCGCGCGATGGCCTATGAAACCGAAGAATTATGGTTCGACGAATGGGAGCATGGCGGCAAGCCTTACCATGAAGCGCCGGAAGAATATGAAAAATGGAACCCGGTCAACCATGTCGCCAATTGGAAAACCCCGATGCTGGTGATTACCGGCGAAAAGGATTTCCGTATTCCTTACACGCAGGGCTTGGCGGCCTTCACCGCGCTGCAACGCAAAAATATCGACTCGCGCCTGATCGTCTTTCCGGACGAAAACCATTGGGTGACCAAGCCGCAAAATTCGATCCAGTGGCACAGTGAAGTGTTCGGCTGGCTCGCCAAATATCTGAAGTAATAATCGGGGCGAACCGATAGGCTACGGATGCACCGCATCAACAATGAAAAGGGGAACTCTTGGGTTCCCCTTTTTTGTTCCTCCGGTTATGAGCATCGCCCATGACTGACACGCCCGACGCATCGACATCGCACACCACGCTTGCCAAAACCTTTGACCCTGCCGCTATCGAGGCGAAATGGGCGCTGCATTGGGAGGCGAACGGCTTGTTCCGCCCCGAACGCAACGACGCCGAGCCCTTCACCATTGTGAACCCGCCGCCCAATGTGACCGGCGCGCTCCATATCGGCCATGCGCTCGACAATACGTTGCAGGATGTGCTGGTGCGCTATGAGCGGATGCGCGGCAAGGATGCGTTGTGGGTGGTCGGCACAGACCATGCGGGCATTGCCACGCAAATGGTGGTCGAGCGCCAGCTTGAAGAGCGGCAGGACAAGCGCACCAATTATACGCGCGACCAGTTTGTCGATAAGGTATGGGAATGGAAAGCTGAATCCGGCGGCCAGATTACCCAGCAACTCCGCCGTTTGGGTTGTTCGATGGACTGGAGCCGCGAACAATTCACCATGGATCCGCATTTTACCAAGGCGGTCGTCAAGGTATTCGTGGACCTTTATAATGAAGGCCTCATCTATCGCGACAAGCGTTTGGTGAATTGGGATCCGAAGCTTAAAACCACCATTTCCGACCTTGAAGTCGAAACCCGCGAGGTGAAGGGCCATTTCTGGAGCTTCCGCTATCCGCTGGCGGACGGGGTGACATTGGAGGATGGTCGCGACCATCTGGTGGTTTCGACGACGCGGCCCGAAACCATGCTCGCCGATATGGCGGTTGCGGTGAACGCCGAAGACCCGCGCTATAAGAGCGTTATCGGCAAATTTGTGACCTTGCCGCTCACGGGGCGGCGCGTGCCGATTGTTGCCGATGACCATGCCGACCCCGAACTTGGCACCGGCGCGGTCAAGATTACGCCGGGCCATGATTTCAACGATTTTGAAGTCGGCAAACGCGCGGGCATCAAGACGAGCGACATGCTCAATATGTTGGATAAGGATGCAAAAGTTGTGCAGACCGCCGACGGGCTCATCCCCGAAGCCTTCCTCGGCCTCGACCGGTTCGATGCGCGCAGCGATGTGGTGCAGGCCCTCAAGGCGCAAGGCCTGCTCGTGCCGCACGTCACCAAGAATAAAGACGGCGAAAGCGTCGAACAGGATGCCGAACCGCGCACCATCCAGACCCCCTTTGGCGACCGCGGCGGCGTGGTGATCGAGCCTTGGCTGACCGACCAATGGTATGTCGATGCCGAAAGACTCGCCAAACCCGCGATTGAAGCGGTGCGTTCGGGCAAGGTCGAAATTGTCCCGAAAAGTTGGGAAAAAACCTACTTCCACTGGATGGAAAATATCCAGCCTTGGGCGATTTCGCGGCAATTATGGTGGGGGCATCAGATTCCGGCCTGGTATGGCGATGACGGCAAAATCTATGTCGCCGAAAGCGAAGAGGTGGCACAGGCTGAGGCAGGCGAGGGTGTGGTGCTAACCCGCGATCCCGATGTGTTGGACACATGGTTTTCATCGGCGCTGTGGCCGTTTGCGACGCTGGGTTGGCCGGAAGAGTCTCCCCTCCCCTTTAGGGGAGGGGCCGGGGGTGGGGGCGGTCAAACTGACGCTGAGCTTGCCGACAGCCCCCACCCCAACCCCTCCCGCGAGCGGGAGGGGAACTTACTGTCCCGCCATTACCCCAATGATGTGCTGATCTCCGGCTTTGACATCCTGTTTTTCTGGGATGCGCGGATGCTTATGCAGGGTATCCACTTCATGGGTGAGGCGCCGTGGAAGAAGCTTTATCTTCACGGCCTTGTCCGCGCCGCTGACGGCCAAAAAATGTCGAAGTCGAAGGGCAATGTGGTCAATCCGCTCGGCCTTATCGACAAATATGGCGCGGATGCGCTGCGTTTCTTCATGTCCGCGATGGAAAGCCAGGGCCGCGACATCAAGATGGATGACAGCCGCTTGGAAGGCTATCGCAACTTTGCGACCAAGCTGTGGAATGCGACGCGCTTTTGCCAATCAAACGGCATCGGCGCGAGTCAGTCCATCGCCGCACCGCCCGCCACCACCGCAGTCAACCGCTGGATCATCGGCGAGGTCGCGGCGACCGTGCAGCGCATGGACGAATCCTTTGCCGCGCTCCGGTTCGATGATGCGGCCAATGCGATTTACCAATTTGCATGGGCGACCTTCTGTGACTGGTATCTGGAGCTGATTAAGGGGCAACTCTCTCCCCTCCCGCCTGCGGGAGGGGCCGGGGGAGGGTCTGTTGAGACAGCTTCCCCTTCGGACATGCCCTCCCCTAGCCCCTCCCGCACGCGGGAGGGGAAGGACGCGGACGAAACCCGTGCGGTCGCGGGTTGGGTGCTCGACCAGATCCTCGTCCTGCTCCACCCGTTCATGCCGTTTATCACGGAAGAATTGTGGCACGCCCAAGGCGAGCGCCCCTATGACCTCATCATCGCCAAATGGCCGGAACCGCGCGCGCAGATTGATAGCGAAGCGAGCGCCGACATTAATTGGCTGGTGACGTTGGTGCAGGCCTTGCGCGGCGCGAAGGCGGAACTGGGCTTGGCCCCCGGGGCGCGCCTCCCGCTCTATGCAGCGGATGCGAGTGACGCAATCAAGGCGCGCTTTACGCGGCTTGTCGCGGCGGTCGAGCGGGTCGGGCGGGTCGAGGCGGTGCATTTTGCCCCTGCCCCCGCTGGCGCGTCGATGGCGCTGGTGGTCGAAGGCGCAACCTATGCGGTGCCGCTGGAAGGCTTGATTGATGTAGGCGCGGAAAAAGCGCGGCTGGAAAAGGCTTTGGCCGCCGCGCAAAAGGATGCGGCTTCGCTTGCCGGACGCCTCAACAACCCCGCTTTCACCGAAAAGGCCAAGCCCGAAGCGGTGGAAAAAGCCCGCGAGGACCATGCCAGCCGCACCGCCGAGGTGGAGCGCCTCACCGCTGCCCTCGCGCGCTTGGGATAAGGGGACATAACGGGATGCGACGCGCTGCTACATTAACGGCCCTGAAGATTGCAAGCATGAGGATTTCGGGCGTAGGGATTGCGGGCCTAGGGATTGCGGGCATGGCGATCGCCACGGCCTCGCCGCTGCCTGCCCAAGCGGCAACGCCCCGCGCGCCCGCCGTCTACACCCCCAAAGTCGGGAGCGCCGAGCGCAATGCTTTATTGGCGGCGTTGCGCTTCCACCCTACCGCGCGTTTCACCTTCACCCATTTGCGGGTCCGTCATTCCGGCAGCCGCGCGATTGCTTATGCTGAAGGCGACAATGGTATAATCGGCAGCTTCCGGATGCTGCTCGTCAAAAAAAAGGGACAAAGCTGGCGCTCCGTCTGGGTAGAAAGCGATGGCGGGAGCAATAGCTGTGCGGACGGCGCGCGCCATTATCGCTGGGCCATGAATCTCATCCGCACCTATGGCGTTGCGCCCGACGCCCTCATGCCCGGCATTACCGCCGAAACGCAAAAGCTGGAGCAGCAGGCGAAGGTCGATCCCGAGATTCATTGTGTCGGCGAAATAGAAGGCGGCCCGGCCCGAACATCATGACGGCGGAACGCATTGAGACACAAATGGTTTGTTGCGGATGAGCGGCAAACCAAGCGGACAGCGCGACCTTACCCAAGGTCCGATTGCAAAGACATTGCTCATCTTCGCGCTGCCGACGCTCGGCGCCAATGTTCTGCAATCCTTGAACGGATCGGTCAATTCGATCTGGGTCGGCAATTTCCTTGGCGAACAGGCTCTGGCCGCGACCTCCAACGCCAATCTGGTGATGTTCCTGATGTTTGCGGGGATATTCGGGCTGGCGATGGCCACAACCATCATGGTCGGGCAGAATATGGGCCGCAGCGATGTCGAAGCCGCCCGCCGCGCATTGGGAAGCGCGATTGCGCTGATTGCAGGCTTGTCGGTGGTGACGGCCCTCCTCGGTTGGATATTCACGCCCGCTTTGCTCGATGTGCTGGCGACACCGGCGGATGCGAAACCGCTCGCGATTTCCTATTTGCGCATCATTTTCCTGCTCATGCCGTTCGCCTTTTTGACGACATTGGTGTCGAGCGCGTTGCGTGGCATGGGCGATGCGATGACGCCTTTCTGGATCATGGTGCTGAATGTCGTGTTGGATGCCCTGTTCAACCCGCTCCTCATATTGGGGATTGGCCCCTTCCCCGCGATGGGCATAGCAGGCTCTGCGACCGCCACCTTGATCGCAGCGCTGGTGACCGTGGTGGTGACCATCATCATCATTTATAAGCGCGATCTGCCCATCCGTTTGCGCGGGCCGGAATGGGCGTATCTGAAACCCGATCCGGTGCTGCTCAAAAGCATTATCGCCAAGGGCGTGCCGATGAGCCTTTCGATGACCGTCCTGTCCGCATCAATGCTGGTGATGATCGGGCTGGTCAACCGGCAGGGCGTGACCACTACCGCAGCCTTTGGCGTCACCAGCCAGTTGTGGAGCTATATCCAGATGCCCGCGCTCGCCATCGGCGCGGCGGTGAGCGCCATGGCGGCGCAAAATATCGGCGCGAACAAATGGGATCGGGTCGAGCGCATTGCCTGGTCGGGCGCGGGGATTAACGTCTTGCTCACCGGCACGATGGTGGTTGCGCTGACCTTGGTCGACCGCCCGCTCCTCGGCCTGTTCCTGACGCCCGACAGCCCCGCGGTGCCGATTGCGATGCACATCCACAATATCGTCGCATGGAGCTTCATCCTGTTCGGCGTGTCGATGGTTTTGTCCAGCACGATGCGTGCCAATGGCGCGGTGATGGTGCCGCTGTTCATCCTGTTTATCGCCTGTTTTCCGGTGCGCGTGGGCTTTGCCGAATTTGCCCGCGACTGGCTCGGCACCGATGCGCTATGGTGGGCGTTCAGTGCCACCAGCATCGCCTCGCTCATCCTGACGCTGGCTTATTATCTATGGGGACCTTGGCGCAAAGCGCGGATGCTGGTCGCCGATCCCGCCCCCGATGCCGCCCCCGATGCCACTGGCGCCGGTCTTACTTAGAGCCTTTACCGGCCACATAGAAATAATGGCCCGCCATGGTGCCATTGAGACCGCAATTCCCGTTGCCATATGTATCCGGCGGATAATGTTGCGAAATGGTCAACATATCCCCTTCGCGCACGAAGCGCAGTTCTGCACCGGTATCCGGGCTGGCATCCAGAACCACAGCGCTGCCGCGATGTCCGGCAATGCCTTTTGCCTCGCACACCCAACGGACCGATAAAGGGTCGGCGGTCCCAACATCCACTTCGAACGCGCGCGGCGGCCAGGCTTTGATGACCGGACCACCAAATAGATTACGCCACTCCCCCGTCACAATCGCGCGGCTGTCCGGCTTGCGGATAGACCGGAGGAAGTTGCGGCGCTCTGTCAGCACGGTTGCCATGCGCTGACGGGCGGGGCGCGGATCGAAATGTGTGAAATCCGGATTGGCAACACCTTCGCGCAGGCGCAAAAAGGCCTGCTGGTCTTCTTGCAGCGCCTTACGCGCGCGCGCATCTAGCTTGGCGAGCGCGGTCCGGTATGCGGCACCAACCGCGCGGTCGAGCGCTGCAAGATCGGCATATTGACAGATAAGCTTTTCCGACTGGTTCGCCGCGCGGGCACAGTTGAAAGTCGGCGCTGCGCGCACCTTGGCTTTGGCGGGTGCAGCGGAAAGCTGAACCGGAATTGCGGCCAAGGGAAGCGCCATCAATGCGGCGATGCCAGCGCGACTATAAGCGCGACTATAAGCGTGTTTATAGGCCATATCCGCAGGCTATATTTTCGCCCCTGAACGGGGAATAAACGGCCCGCTCACACCGCGCATTTATGATAGCGATACACTTCGCCAGCGCGTTCATAGACCAATATCTTGCCGCCATCGGCAAGGCTGAACTTATGTTCGGCAACCGACGCCTGCCCTTCGGCGCTGATGTCCATATCGGCAATCGTCACATCGCCCGCCTGCTCGACCTTTTTGACCTTGGCTTGGGCTTCATAGAAGATCACCTGACGCGCGCCGACACGGATGCGCGTTTCGCCCGACCCGCGCGCGCAATCCGCCGCATTGATCGCCCATGCGCCTTCCAGTGCCTTGGGAAGGTCGCCATTATAGACCGGTCCCGGCTTCTGCCCTTCCATCTTGGGGGTGCCGTCATTGTTGAGAACCGGATTGCCCTTATCGTCAATCACCACATTGGGAACGGTTTTGAGGCCGTTTTCCACGACAATTTCCTGCCCCGACCGCGGTTGGCCCTTGCCCTCGTCCACCATATCGCCCGGCTCGTCACGGCCGCACCCGCCAAGCAACGCCAAAGCCGCAATCCCTGTGATAATCCCGAATTTTGTCATTCACTTCTCTCCATCAGTGATGCAGTTGTAACGCATATCACCGGCCCTTGTTTCCGAGAAGACTCATTCCCATTTGACACCATGTTGTCGGCCGCTTCTGTGACAGGATAGAGGAATTGAGGCTTGCAGCATCAGAACATATATGGAACATATCTCCCCCTATGCTGACTCACATTAAAGTTAAGGGCGCGCGCGAGCATAATCTCAAGGGCGTCGATGTCGAATTGCCGCGCGACAGTCTGGTCGTGATTACGGGGCTTTCGGGATCGGGCAAGTCCAGCCTCGCGTTTGACACCATCTATGCCGAAGGACAGCGCCGCTATGTCGAATCGCTGTCGGCTTATGCGCGGCAATTTTTGGAGATGATGCAAAAGCCCGATGTCGAGCATATTGACGGGCTATCCCCCGCGATCAGCATCGAGCAGAAAACCACGAGCCGCAACCCGCGCTCGACGGTTGCGACGGTCACCGAAATTTATGACTATATGCGGCTCCTGTGGGCGCGTGTGGGTATTCCTTATTCACCCGCGACCGGTGAGCCGATTTCCGCGCAAACCGTGAGCATGATGGTCGATCGTGTGATGGCGCTCCCCGAAGGCACGCGCGCCTATCTGCTCGCGCCGGTCGTGCGCGGGCGCAAGGGTGAATATCGCAAGGAACTGGCCGAATGGCAGAAAGCGGGCTTCACTCGCGTCCGGATTGATGGCGAATTTTACGATATCGACGAAGCGCCTGCGCTCGACAAAAAATATAAGCATGACATTGAAGTCGTGGTTGACCGCGTGGTCGTGCGCGAAGGCAGCGAAACAAGGCTTGCCGACAGTTTCGAAACCGCACTGAAACTGGCCGAGGGGTTGGCGTATATTGATTTGGCCGACGGGACGGTTGCGGAGGCAATGAAGGCGGCAGCTAATTCTCCCCTCCCGCTTGCGGGAGGGGCCGGGGGTGGGTCTGATACAGCACCCGATTCCGAAGCCAATCCCACCCCTAACCCCTCCCGTAAACGGGAGGGGGACAATGGCGGCTCCAACCTCACGGGCGGCATGAAAAATGCCACCCTACCCGCCAACCGCATCATCTTCAGCGAAAAATTCGCCTGCCCCGTGTCCGGCTTCACCATTGCCGAAATCGAGCCACGGCTGTTCTCCTTCAACGCCCCGCAAGGCGCGTGTCCGGCGTGCGACGGCCTTGGCGAGCGGTTGGAGTTCGACCCCGAACTCATCGTCCCCAATGAAAGCCTGTCCTTGAAAAAAGGCGCGGTCGTGCCTTGGGCCAAATCCAACCCGCCCAGCCCTTATTATATGCAGGTGTTGGGGAGCCTCGCGCGCGAATTCGGCTTCAGCCTTGAAACCCCGTGGAATGAACTGCTGCCCGAACAACGGCTCATCATCCTCCACGGCACAGCGGGCAAGCCCGTGACTTTGCGCTTTGTCGATGGCCGCAAAAGCTATGAAGTGCAAAAGCCGTTCGAGGGCGTCATCGGCAATTTGAACCGCCGGATGTTGCAAACCGACAGCGCGTGGATGCGCGAGGAATTGAGTAAATTCCAGACCGCGCAGCCGTGCGAAACCTGTCACGGCGCGCGATTGAAACCCGAAGCCCTGTCGGTCAAAATTGCGGGCGAGAATATCTCGATCCCGACGCGGCGCAGCGTGGTGGACGCGCTCGGCTGGTTTACCGCACTCCAATCGGATGTCTCCCCGCTCACCGACCAGCAGCGCCAGATTGCAACGCCGATCCTTAAGGAAATTATCGAGCGGCTGGGCTTCCTCAACAATGTCGGCCTCGATTATCTCAACCTCGACCGCACCTCCGGCACCTTGTCGGGTGGCGAAAGCCAGCGTATCCGCCTTGCCAGCCAGATCGGCTCCGGCCTGTCCGGCGTTCTCTACGTTCTCGATGAGCCCAGCATCGGCCTCCACCAGCGCGACAATGACCGCTTGCTGGTAACGCTCAAACGCCTGCGCGACATTGGCAATACGGTGATCGTGGTCGAGCATGACGAGGATGCGATCCGCAGCGCCGATTATATTGTTGATATGGGGCCGGGCGCGGGCGTGCATGGCGGAGAGATCGTCGCGCAAGGCACGCTCAAGCAGGTGCTGAAGGCCAAGAACAGCCTGACCGCCGATTATCTCAACGGCACGCGCAAAATCGACGTACCGAAAAAGCGCCGCAAGGGCACGGGCAAGAAGCTCACCGTCCATAATGCCACCGCCAATAATCTGAAACAGGTCACCGCGAGCATCCCGCTCGGCACCTTCACCTGCATTACCGGCGTGTCGGGGTCGGGCAAGTCGAGCTTTACCATCGACACCCTTTATGCCGCCGCCGCGCGCACGTTGAACGGCGCGCGCATCATTGCGGGGCGGCACGACAAGGTGACGGGGCTCGAATATCTCGACAAGGTCATCGACATTGACCAATCGCCCATCGGCCGCACCCCGCGCAGTAACCCCGCGACCTATACCGGCGCGTTCACCAATATCCGTGACTGGTTTGCCGGGCTCCCCGAAGCGCAGGCGCGCGGCTATAAGCCGGGGCGTTTTTCGTTCAATGTGAAGGGCGGACGCTGCGAAATGTGTAGCGGCGACGGGCTTATCAAAATCGAAATGCACTTCCTCCCCGACGTCTATGTGACGTGCGAGGAATGTCACGGAAAACGCTATAATCGCGAAACGCTGGAGGTAAAATTCAAGGGCAAGAGCATCGCCGACGTGCTCGACATGACGGTCGAAGATGCGGTCGAATTTTTCAAAGCCGTGCCGCCGATCCGCGACAAAATGGCGATGCTGGCGGAAGTGGGCCTCGGCTATATCAAGGTCGGCCAACAAGCGACCACGCTATCGGGTGGCGAAGCCCAACGCGTCAAATTAGCCAAGGAATTAAGCCGTCGCGCAACCGGCAACACGCTCTATATATTGGACGAACCCACCACCGGTCTGCACTTCGAAGACGTGCGTAAGTTGTTGGAAGTCCTCCACGCGCTGGTCGAACAAGGCAATAGCGTCGTCGTCATCGAACATAATCTCGACGTGATCAAAACAGCGGACTATATTATCGACATGGGGCCACTCGGCGGCGTCAATGGCGGTGAGGTTGTTGCGCAAGGCACACCGGAAGAGGTCGCGAAGAATGGCGCGAGCTTTACGGGCGGCTATTTGAAAGGGATGTTGGGGTGACCAGCCCCTACCGCCCCGAATTTGAAGCCGCGCTTGGCTTATTTGCACAAGTGAGCGAAGCGATGCGGGCGCGGGGGCATGAAGCCCCCATCCTCGTCGGCGGCGCGGCCGTCGAACTATATTCGGCGAGCGCCATCAACACCGGTGACTTCGATATTGTTACCGGTCGGCAGGATGATTTCGAAACGATCTTGCAAGACCATGGTTTTGTGAGGCCATCCGGAGCAGGCATGGCGACACGCGGATGGATACACCCGCAACTCAAATTGGGTTTCGAGGTGGTTTCATCGACATTGCTCGACGGGCAAGCGGATCGCGACCGCGTGATGATGCTTCAGATCGGCAACGCCGGACGCGCCGCCTTCATTGCAATCGAAGATATTATCGCTGACCGTATGGGGCAATATGCGTCCGGAAGTGCCGCAGAAATGCTGGAACAGGCGCGCGCTCTATTTGACCTATATCCCGATGCCGATCTGGATTATATGGAACGACGCATAAGATATGAAACCGGCGGTGATTATGGCCTCGAAATTTTGCGAAACGGATAAGCCACTTCCGACGCTTGAAGCGTTCGGGGCCGACGTAGCGCGCCGTCGTGCCGTCGCCGGAAAGCAAATCTCCTTACCGCGCAACAGCGGCTCAAGGCGTAGCACGAGCAAGCAAACATTGCTGAAAGCAATCGAAGATGCTGGCGGGAAGTGGTGACCTTTTAGGTTACGCGTCAATCTCGCCACGGAATTAAGCCGCCGCGCAACTGGCAACACACTCTACATATTGGACGAACCCACCACCGGCCTGCACTACGAAGACGTCCGCAAGCTATTGGAAGTCCTCCACGCCCTCGTCGAACAAGGCAATACCGTCGTCGTCATTGAACATAATCTCGATGTGATCAAAACAGCGGACTATATCATCGATATGGGGCCGTTGGGGGACGTCAATGGCGGTGAAGTCGTCGCACAAGGCACACTGGAAGAGGTCGCCAAAAATGATGCGAGCTTTACGGGCGGCTATTTGAAGGGGATGTTGGAGTGACAAATCATTGAAATATTATGTTAAAGAGGTTAGTCTTCGTAGGGACGTTCATCAGTATCGATGGTGTTAGTAGCACCAGATTGAATCGTCATATGCATATTTATCCGAGCAGATGTGTTTGCCTTAGTCCCCGTTATTCCACTACCATTTCCATCCGTAGCTGCGACTTGCATCCTACCCCAACAATGAGGTGTTGAAATGAAACATTCGTGAGATTGTACTGCATTGGCAACATTTAAAAATCCCAAATCATTGTTGGGGTCTTCACGAAATATTTGCCAAGAATTTGACCTTGGAATATCGATTCTAGAAGGAATAGAGCCACCGCCTCCGTTTTGAGACATGCGAGTGCTTGCCCAATCTCCAAATGTTAAATCTGCCGATTGGACCTGCTGTCTAACTGCGGAAAAAACACCGTGTTCGTGGGCAACTTCCTCACTATTGCCAACAATATGTGCGAAGCTATCCGGGAAAGAGCTCGACATGACGACTATTTCTGCATCCGGCACCGCGTCGACTATTCGCTGTACGATGGGATGCGCCCACGCTTGCATTTGAGGCAAGTCACGTGACCAGCCAGCGTCCACAACAAAAATTGTATCATGAATCAACGGCGGAGCGGCGGCGATTGAATCAGATATGGGAATTAGTGATTGTCGATTTTGATAGACAACCAAGCCTCGATCAAGATTTTCGGCATTTCCAAGTTGTAACAAAAGCTCATTTGCATCTCTGGTCGGGCGCAACACGGGCACCGCATCATCAATATCCCTCAAAAATTCGTAAAAATTCCTATAACCTGCATCTCCACTAAACAACGCGTCAAACTCAGATTGAGCTGGCTTACCGCTTGTCGCTCTATATCGCTCGTCATCCAAGCCAAGGCCAAACGAATGACCAGCAACGGCATCCTTAATTTTCGTAATAGCCAAACTAAGGTGATTAGCATTTGGCCAAGGGCGCAACAAAAAAATTGGAAAAATTAGTTCCTTTGTTTGCGAAGACAGATTCCTATAGGCCTCCAATTCTGCAATTTTTGTTTTCAATAGCGGAACGTAAGATTTCCCAGCAAGCATTAGACCCCCAACCGAATTCCCATTGCCTGTTTCGACACGCCAAAATGTTGTGCAAGAGATGCGACCCTATCATTATTATCATAAAACTCCTCAGTGCCAAGACAATCTTCAACTTGGTTGACCGGCATCAAAATATCCGCCGCCAATTTGTTGGCTTCAGCTTCAATTCTAGAAGATAGTCGAGAGCGATATAAGACCGAATCAACAACACCAGCGTTTATTTTGTCACGGTGCAACAAAAAATGAGAAATTTCGTGCGCAATCGTGAATCGCTGCCTTTCTTTTGATTCAAATCTATTCACTTTAATAATAAAACCTTCCTCGCCATCGGGCTGGATCAAACCAGAAATATTCAATGGCAAAGCAGCTTCAACAACCTTTAATCCAAGTGCCTTTGCTAACGCTCCCACCCTGACTGGAACAGTGGAGGTGAATTGGTCGAGTATAGCTATATGCTGTGGAAGCAATCTTTGTTCGAAACTGAACCTAGTCATTATACTCACTTTCTGACCCGGCATCGACTTCAGGGTTTAAGCCCTGTTGCGCTTTGAAGTTTTCAACTCCTCGATAGGCTATGTCAGTAATTAACTTCTCCAGATCGTAACGCAGCTTTCCGTTCGAACTTAGTTCACCTTGTATATAATTCGTCGAATGGTCTTTGAGTTTATTTTCAAATGTTGTCCAACCCAACACAGCCAACACGCCCAAAAAAATAGTCAGTGCGGTCAACATGACCCCCAAGGCCGTCAGCATTATACCTATAAAATCAGCATATGTCATATCGGAGCCGGGAGGAGGCAGATGTGCAGCACGTTGCACAATTAAAAGAAAAATTGCGCCCAACGCAAACGTAAGCATGAAACACACTATTTGCGGCAAATATCTCATCACGCCTCCAATGAGAACATAACAGAAACATATAGAAATGCAAGTTCAATTTTTCTTCTATGAAATTTTTCGAATTTAATAACCAGCTAATTCTTCAGCTTTCAGAATCCTCAATCGCAATCGTAAATCTCTTCCACATTGTCCTAAAATGTGTTTTTATCCACCAATAATTAATAACGTGGCGCTCTTCACTGCCCCATAATCCGCATCGCCATCGTCGTCATCGCTTCGGTCGCGGTCGCGATCACCTTGTCCGCTTCAGGTGCCCAAAATGGTGAGTGCAAAGACGGCAACTTCGCCGGGTCGCCGCCTGCAGCTTTGATCTTCTCCGCATTTTCGCCGCCTACCCAGAAGATGAGCGACTTGATGGACTTATCCGCCAGGTAAAATTCGCTGAAATCTTCGCCGCCCATGACGGGGGACATTTTGGCGTTGACGCGTTGCTCGCCGAAGCGTTCGGTGAGGAGTGCGCCCATTTCTGTGGCGAAATCGGGGTCGTTATAGGTGGCGGGGTATGGGCGCGGATCGACGGTGACCACCGGCATTTTATCGTCCGGCATTCCCGCCGCAATCGCTTCGCCGCGCGCGATGCGGGCGATGCCGTCGAGCAGGGCTTTGCGCACTTCGGGGCGATAGCTGCGCACGGTCAGTTGCAATTTCGCTTCGTCCGAAATGATATTATGTTTGGAGCCCGCGTGGAAGCTCCCGACCGTCACCACCGCATTGTCGAGCGGGTTAATCTCGCGCGACACCAAAGTTTGAAGGCTGGACACGATACGGCTCGCCAGCACCACCGGATCCTTGGTCGTGTGCGGGTAAGCGCCATGCCCGCCAACGCCTTTGACGGTGATATCGACGCTATCGACACTGGCGAGCGCATAGCCCGGCGAAATGCCGATCTTGCCCGCTTCCAACGCGGCGGCATCATGGAAAGCCAGCGCATATTGGGGTTTGGGGAAACGGGTATAAAGCCCGTCGTCAATCATCGGCTTTGCGCCGCCCACTTCCTCTGCGGGTTGCCCCAGCATGATGAGCGTGCCCGACCATTTATCCTTGTTCGCCGCCATAATCCGCGCGGTGCCGACCCAGCTTGCCATATGGGTGTCATGGCCGCACGCGTGCATCACGCCGGTTTCGACGCCCGACGCCGGGGTCGCTTTAACTTTGGAGGCAAACGGCAGGCCGGTCTGTTCGACCACGGGGAGCGCATCCATATCGGTGCGGATCATGACGACCGGCCCCGGGCCATTCTTCATTACCGCAACCACGCCGGTGCCGCCAACCTTTTCGGTGACGGTAAAGCCAAGCTTCCTGACCTCCGCGGCGAGTTTCGCGGCGGTTTTGACTTCCATGAAGGAGAGTTCGGGATTGGCGTGAAGGTCGCGGTAAATCGCCATGAGCGAAGGCATTTGCTTGGCCACTTCCGGCCCCGTGCCGCTGCTGGTCGTGCCGCTGCCGGTAGTGCCGCCGACTTGCGCCGCCGCTGGAGTAGCCAAAGGACTGGCCAGCAGCATCAAGGCCAATGCACTAGTTCCGACATATTTCATTTTACGCCCCTCCGCCTGATTTTATGGAACCACTTCCATCACATCGACAATCGATTCAAACGCCGGATAGGGAAATACCAGCCGCCAGCGGTTCGGCCCTATGCGTTCGACCAGCGCCACGCGGTCGCGGCTTTTGTCCACACCATAATCCATCGCGCCGCGCTCATCGCCTAATATTTCGGTGCCGAGGAAAATCTGGCGCCGGTCATTATCGTCGAAGATGAGGCCGACGGGACGCTGCGATCCGGTAAGTTTTTCAAAGCTGAAAATCCCCTCTTCGGGCCGCACGCGGCATTTGAAAAAGGGATAGGATATATAGGTCAAGCTGCTGTTGCTTTTGCTGCCCAGCTTGATCACGCGGCAACGATAATCGCCCGGCGGCAAATGCGGATTGGGGAGCGCGGCATCTGCACGGAGCAACGCGCCTTCCTTCAAGGCTTGCGGGGTGTAGCCACCTGCGGCAACGCTCGCATGGGCCTCGCGCCAGGCTTGATACCAGCCGCGCACCCGCTCGCGATCCTGTGCAGTTGCGACCCGCCGCCAGCCGTCGGGCTGGGAGGCGCTAGCGTCCGTGTTGGGCGCGGGGACCGGAGAAGGCGCAGGGTTCGGCGCGGGCGTGCTTCCCGCATTTTGCGCCGCGCACCCGCTCATCATCAGGCCCGCCAATATGGCACCCAAAGCGGTGCGCTCCATTGTAATGGCTGGTATCATGATGCTGCGGCCCTCTTATATTAGGTTTTTTTGCTTATCCCGCCAGTCTATGCTGCGCGCCGCCGATAGCAAGGCTTTTGCGCGCGGGGGCGGCTTATAATTCGAACGAGAGTTGTTGCGGGGTCGGGGCAACGGGGCTGCTGTCCTTTTCCGCGCGTACGCCGAAGTTGGACAAGGTGACGCCGAGCAAGCGGATGCCGAGATGGACCGGATAGATGCTGCGGACAAGTTCAAGCGCAATCTGGTGGAGCGCCGCGCGGCTGATGACGGGCTCGTCCGATGTGCGGCTGCGCGTTGCGATGCGGAAGTCGGCATATTTGATTTTGACCGTCACCGTGCGGCCAAAGCTTTGCGTGCGCGCGCTCCATTCCCACACATCATCGGCCTGCCCCAAAAGCCCGGCCTGGATTTCTTCCGGTGCAGTCAGGTCATGGTTGAAGGTGGTTTCGGAACCGGACGATTTGCGGATACGGTCGGGCTTAACCGGTCGATCATCAATCCCGCGCGCAATGCCGAAATACCAGCGCCCCGCTTTGCCGAAATGCTCCTCCAGCCAGGCAAGGCTATATTGTTTGAGGTCCGCGCCGGTAAAAATGCCGTAGCGGTTGAGCTTTTCAGCGGTGCGCGGGCCGATGCCGTGAAAGCGGCCAACCTCGAGCGCGGCGACAAAGGCTTCGCCCTGTTCGGGGCGGATCACGCACTGGCCGTTGGGCTTATTCTGGTCCGATCCCAGCTTGGCGAGCAGCTTGTTATAGCTGATGCCCGCCGATGCGGTGAGGCCGGTTTCTTCCAATATCCGCGCGCGGATTTGCTGCGCTGTGGCGGTCGCACTGGGCAGGCCGCGCCAATTGGCGGTGACATCAAGATAGGCTTCATCGAGCGACAAAGGCTCGATAAGATCGGTATAATCGGCAAAAATCGTCCGGATCTGCGCCGATGCTTCCTTATAAGCGGCAAAGCGAGGTTTCACGAACAGCAGTTCCGGACAGAGGCGCAGCGCGGTTTGCGAGGGCATCGCCGAGCGCACCCCATATTTACGCGCCTCATAGCTCGCCGCCGCGACAACCCCGCGCGTAATCCCGCCGACCGCGACCGGTTTGCCGCGCAACTCCGGATTGTCGCGCTGTTCCACCGACGCGAAAAAAGCGTCCATATCAATATGGATAATCTTGCGGACCAGATCCGGGGACATAAAGCCCTGCTTAGCCCATTGCCCTCCCCATCTGAACCATTTTCGCGTGCGCTTACCCTTGGAGCGCAAATTTCGCTTGGGCGCGCGAAAGGCAAATTTCGTCGCACCATCATATTCAATCATTTTAGTAGGGTTAAAGTTTCATCGGGGCGCGAGTCGGCAGGCGGCGTCCGTCCAAGGAGAGCATCCGACTATGTTTCCGTTTGTCCTACCGGAACTTACGCCCGAACATATCCAGACAATATTGCCCTTCATTGCGGTCGGTTTTTTCGCCCAGTTGATTGATGGCGCGCTCGGCATGGCGTTCGGGGTTATTACGAATACGCTGTTGGTGAGCGTGCTGGGTCTCCCCCCTGCCCGCGCGTCCGCAAGCGTGCATCTGGTCGAAAGCTTTACGACGGCAGCGTCGGGCATCAGCCACATCTATCACCGCAATGTCGATTGGAAGCTGTTTTCAAGGCTGGTGATACCCGGCGTTATCGGCGGCGTTGGCGGGGCCTATATATTGGCCAATGTCCATGCCGATGCGGCCAAGCCGTTCGTGATGGCCTATCTCACCGGCATCGGGCTTTATCTGCTGTGGAAAGCTTGGGAAATGGGGCATGGCGTTGTCCATAAAACGCCGCGCTATGTCGCCCCGCTCGGCCTTGTCGGCGGCTTCCTCGATGCAGCGGGCGGCGGCGGTTGGGGACCGGTTGTAACCTCGAACCTCCTCGTCCAAGGCAGCGAACCGCGCCGCACGATCGGCACGGTCAATACGGCGGAGTTTTTCCTGACCACCGCCGTATCGCTCACCTTCATAAGCCAGATCGGCCTTAGCGCCTTCACTATCGCGGCTGTCGGGTTGATTATCGGCGGGCTGTTGGCAGCGCCAATGGGGGCGGTCCTCGTCAAGCGTATCCCCCCCAAGCGCCTGCTTGCGCTGGTCGGCGTGCTGCTTATCGCAACCAGCCTGTTCAGCCTCTACAAGTCGATTTTCTAAAGGCGGGCCGCTGAAGGGCCGCCTTTAGAAAAAGCCGGGCCGCTTATCCGGCGGTCCAGCCACCGTCCATCGACATGTTCGCGCCGGTGATCGACGCGGCTGCATCGCCGGTGAGATAGAGCGCAAGGCTCGCAACCTGATCGACCGTTACAAATTGCTTGGTCGGCTGGCCCGCGAGCAGCACATCGTTAATCACCTGATCGCGCGTCAATTTGCGCGCCTTCATCGTGTCGGGAATCTGGTTTTCGACCAACGGCGTCCACACATAGCCGGGGCTGATGCAGTTGACGGTCACCCCAAAGGTCGCCGCTTCGAGCGCAACCGTTTTGGTCAGCCCTGCAATCCCGTGCTTTGCCGCGACATAGGCCGATTTGAACGGCGAGGCGACGAGCGAGTGGGCGGACGCGGTATTGATGATGCGCCCCCATTTCTTCTTCTTCATATGAGGAAGTGCAAGTCGCGTGGTGTGGAAGGCCGCGGACAGGTTGAGCGCCAGAATGAGGTTCCATTTTTCGACCGGAAAATCCTCGACCGGGCTGACAAATTGCATCCCCGCATTATTGACGAGAATATCGACGCCGCCGGTTTCTTTTTCGGCCATCGCCATCATCGCTTCGATAGCGGCAACATCTGTGAGATCAGCGGAGGAATAAAGCGCCTTCGCGCCCGATAGCACGCTGATTTCGGCCAATTCCTTGTCGATAGCCGTCTGATCGCCAAAGCCGTTGATGATGACATGCGCGCCCGCGCCTGCATAAGCCTTGGCAATGGCAAGACCGATGCCGGAGGTTGAACCGGTGACGAGCGCGGTTTTGCCCTGAAGCGTCGGGGCAGCCCCGATAGCCGGTGCGGAAGCGGGTGCAGGGGTCGCCTTCACAGCCGGCGTTGTCGCCGCCTTGATCGCCTTGGCCGGTTTCTTGTCCGCTTTTTTGGCCTTTTTCTCTTTGCTCATGGTTCAACTCCTTTTGCGTCTTTTTTGCATAGATGGTGGTTGCGATCGACGTCGAACGCCGCCGTTTTGCCATCCGAAATATTTTGCGCGAGCATATCGCCGTCGAGCAGCGCGTCCTGCACGGCTTCCTGTCCCTGCTGCCAATGATCCTTCATTGTCGCATTGGAAAATTCGAAATCGCGCGCGCCGGTTTCCCATTCGCGATTACGGTAGATCAAGTGAACAATATTGACCGCGCTGTCGTCGATAAAGCTTTCCAGCGTCTTCGCCTGCTTGGTTTCGCGCAGGTCGGGGGGTAAAATGTCGAGCAGCTCGCACATCGCCTTATGTTCACGCCGCGCGCGCAAATATTGGTCGGTGACCATGCGGGTGCGGCTGGAATAGCGTATGTCTTTTTCGCGGCTCCATACTTCCGACATGAGGCGCGGCAAAGCGCCCTCTGCGGGGAACAGGTCAACCTGGAAGATCAGCATATCGCCTTCCTGATGGTCGAGAATATGTTGCAAGGGCGTATTGGAAACGAGGCCGCCATCCCAATAAAACCGCCCGTCAATTTCAACCGGCGGAAAGCCCGGCGGGAGCGCGCCGGAGGCGAGCACATGGCGCGCATCAATCTTGCCCTTCCACGCGCTGTCGCGATTGTCGAAATAGGCAAAATTGCCGCTTTCGACATCGACCGCGCCAACCGAAAAACGCATCGGGCCATGATTGACCCGGTCCCAATCCACCAGTTCGTCAAGCGTCTTGATGAGCGGGGCGGTGTCATAATAGCTGATCGCCGCATTCGATCCTTCCGGCGCCCAGAAGGGATTGACGAGGTGCGGCGCGAAAAAGCCCGGAACCCCCATCGCAGTCACCGCACCCGCCGACCAAAGATGCGCCATTTCGCGCATTTCATTGCCGGGCAGCGGGACAATATCGGGAAACCATCCGGACACTTGGGTCCAGAAGGATTTCAGTTTTTCCAGACAATCGCTCTTGCGGTTCCCCGCAATAATCGCCGCATTGACAGCGCCAATCGAAATGCCCGCCACCCAATCCAGTTCGATGTCGAGTTCGTAAAGCTGCTCATACACGCCCGCCTGATAGCTGCCGAGCGCGCCGCCGCCTTGAAGCACCAGCGCCACCTGATCGGGGAGCGGGAGGATGGGATGGGATTTTTTGCGAGGCATAGCGTCGATGTAGGGGTTGGCAGGCACAGGGTAAAGAGGGCGACTCACTTCGGACTTGCGCCCTCAGCCCTGTGCCTCCAAAGAGTTGCCTTCTTATGGCCGATATTTCCGTCCCTTCCGATTCCGCTTATCCGCCGCCCGGCGCATTTGACGGCGAACTCTTTTCCAAAGCGACGATGGTGCATGGGCATGGCGGGGTCTTGGGCATGAAATGGCACGGGCGGGGGTCGGACTGGATCGAGTTGTGCCTCCCCTGGCAGGATGCGCTGGTCGGTGATGCGGCGCGCGGCGTTATGGCGACCGGCCCGATCATCACGCTGATGGACATGGCGACCAGCCTTGCGGCGTGGGAAAAGCAAGGCCATTTCCGACCGCAGGCAACGCTGGACCTGCGCGTTGATTATCTCCGCGCGGCGGGCGTCGGCAATGCGATTATCGGGCGCGGCCAATGTTACCGGCTCACCAAATCCATCGCCTTTGTGCGCGGCATTGCGCATGAAGGTGATGCCGATGATCCGGTCGCCCATGTCGCGGGCACCTTCATGTTTACCGGCGAGCCTTGGGGGAAAAGATGAGCGCAAACCTTCCCCCTTATGCGCATCTGTTGGGCATCAGCGTCGAAGCGGATGGCACGCTTGCCATGCCGTTCGGCACTGCGGTATTGGGCCGCCCCGGCTATCTGCACGGCGGTGCGATTGCGGGATTATTGGAGATGGCCCTGCACAAGGCGTTGCGCGAAGAATTGGGCGCCGAGGCGGCTGACACCGTCATCAAGCCGATCAATGTCACCATCACCTATATGCGCGGCGGGCGCGAGATGATGACCTATGCCAAAGCGGTGGTGAACCGTGTCGGGAGCCGCGTCGCCAATGTCGAGGCCCATGCCTGGCAAGATGATGCCAACGCCCCGATTGCGTCGGCAAGCTGTAACTTCCTCAAAGGCTGATTAGCACCAGCGTCCGCGCTTAATTTTGATACCATTTGCGGATCGAAAACCAGCCGATAATTGCGACCGACAGCAGGAAACAGCCGCCCGTCACCCACCAGAAAGCGTGCGGATGCTGGGCGTAGGGAATCCCTGCGACATTCATGCCGAGAAGGCCGGTAATGAAGGTCAAGGGCAGGAAAATCATCGCGACAATCGACAGGAAGAGCGAACGCTGGTCGATGGTTTCCGCACGCAGATCGGTCAGTTCTTCATGGGCAACTGCCGATCGTTCGCGCACCGCTTCCAATTCTTCGGCCATGCGCGCGCAGCGGTCGGCGGCGGCGCGGATTTTGATCTGGTCGCTTTCGTCGAGCCAGTCGAAATTCATTTGCTGGAGCCGCTCCAAGGCCGCGCGTTGCGGGGCGATGAAACGGCGATAACCAATTGCCGTTTGCCGGACGCGCGACACACGACGGCGGATCGCCATCGGGCGCTGCGCGGTTTCGAGGACCGATTCAATATCGTCGAGCCGGTCGCCTAGATCGGCGACTTTCGGGTCCAATTCTTCGGTAATCGCATCGGCGAGCGCGGCAATCACATCGCCCGCATCGCTATATTTGCCCCGCTCCATCGCGGCATGGACCGTATGGAGCGCGAGAAGGTCGCGAAAGCTTGCGGTGACAAGGAAATTGCGCTCGGCCCACATCCGGAGCGACACCAGCGGGTCGCCATTATATTGCTCGACCTCGCCCAGCCCGCGCAGGTTCAGCATCGCACCGTCGCCCAGCCGTTCGGAGCGCGGGCGGGTTTCAAAGGCGGTCAACGCATCGCGCGCCATATCGGGCATTGAAATCGGGCAATCTGCCGGATGCAGCGCCGCGCCGCGCTCGAGATCATAATGGATCCAGACAAGCTCCGCGCCATTGGCGGCGGCGGGGTTCGCGTCTTCCAGCCGCGCCTTGTGCGGGCCGTTCTGGTCGACAATCCACACGGTCAGCTTGCGCGTCGTGTCACTCTCGACGGTTTCACTCAGCCCTTTGTCAACCAAATGATGATCCTTCCGCCTGTGGCCGCGCTGTCGGGCGGCGGCGTTTCGCTTGGCACCCGTTTCGCATCGGCGCGCGCGCGATGCAAGATGGCGGGCGCAACCGCTGTCTGGTGCCAGATTTCATCGGCTTGGCCGAGCAAACGTGCCGCTTTTAGCGTCAGATCGTCGGGATCATCGCTGGCGATTTTGAAGTGGTGGAGCGCCGGGTACTCCGCGCCGGATGCGGTGAGCCAGCGGTCGATATGGTCGGTGGCATCGGGCCGCAGCGGGTCGATGTTCCCGCCATCTGCAAGGCCTTCGTCAATCGCTCGGCGGCGGGCATCGGCATCGGGCCAGCGCGCAGTAATGTGCGGGCGGTTGGCGAACAAGCCGGCGGCGAGCGCACCCAGTTTTGCGGGTAAAAGCGCCTCGATCCGCTGGCGTAGCGCCTTGGCCAATCCGGCGGAAGCTCCGCCAGTGCCGATGGCGACAATCACCGGATCGCGGTCGACAATGGCGGGCAAGGTAAAATCGCAAAGATCGCGCATATCAGCGACATTGACGATCATCCCTCGGCCCCGTAGGAACGCCGCCGTCGCCGCCATTTCGTGCTTGTTTTCCAAGGCGATAAAGGCAAATCGCGCAGGTGCGGCAGGGTCAACGGTGACGATGCCGCCCGCGCGTTCGACCAGCCGCCTTTTGGCGTCCGCTGCGTCGCCTTCGCCCAGCACCAGCACGGTTTCGCCCGTCAAGCGGACAAAGACCGGCAGGCTGTGCATCAGTCCGCGCCGCCCTTGGCCGGATGGGCAAGGAAATCGGGGACGCGCTCGGCAGCGGCAATGGCGGCGGCGGGGATGCGGTCCGCGACAATCGCCCATTGGTCGCCATCGACCATGACTTCGGGCACCATCGGACGGCTATTATAAGTGGACGCCATCGTCGCGCCATAAGCGCCCGCAGAACGGAACACCGCCAAATCGCCCGCTTCGACCGCATCAATGTCGCGTGCCATCGCGAAAGTATCGCTCGATTCGCACACCGGCCCGACAATGTTCGCAACCATGCGCTTGTCATTGGGCGTGACCGCCGCAAAATCATGCCAGGCGTCATAAAGTGCAGGTCGCGCCAGATCATTCATCGCTGCATCGACGATGACGAACGGGTGCGCGATACCCGGCTTTACGCGGATTACAGTCGTCGCCATAATGCCTGCATTGGCGCAGATTACGCGGCCCGGTTCGAACATCAAAGTGACGCCCCAATCCTTGGTCACGCGCGCGACCATCGCGCCATATTCTTCCGGCGTCGGCGGCACTTCGCCTTCCTTGTAGCGCACGCCAAGACCGCCGCCCAAATCCACACGGCTGATTGTATGACCGTCCGCGCGCAGCTTGGCGATAAGGTCGCCAATGCGCGTAAACGCCGCCTCCAACGGGTCAAGGCTCAACAATTGGCTGCCGATATGGAGCGCAATGCCGCGCATTTCCAAGCCCGGCAATGCGGCCAAGCGGCCATAAATATCCGCCGACAAATCATAAGGCACGCCGAATTTATTTTCCGCCTTGCCGGTCGAAATTTTAGCGTGAGTGCCCGCGTCTACATCCGGGTTGACGCGCAAGGTCGCCACCGCGCGCTTGCCTGTTTTCTCGGCCACCGCCGCTAGTTCGACGCCTTCAATCTCGCTTTCAAGGTTGAACTGGCCGATGCCGCGTTCCAGCCCGACGCGCATTTCCTCTTCGGTTTTGCCGACGCCGGAAAAGACGATGTCCTCCGGCTTCATGCCCGCCGCAATCGCGCGCTCAAGCTCGCCTGCCGAGACAACATCCGCGCCATAGCCCATGCGCGCCATCAGGCCCAGAACTGCAAGGTTGGGATTGGCTTTGACCGCGAAACAACATTTGACGTCGCCGGCCTGCGCGACCCCTTCGGCAAAGCTTTTCGCATGACGTTCCAGCGTGCTGCGCGAATAAAGATAAACGGGTGTGCCGACGTCGGCGGCGATGGTCGCAACCGGAATGTCTTCGGCCATCAACTGGCCGTCGCGATATTGGAAATGATCCACTGTCAAATTGTCCTGTTAGTTTTTTTAGCCGGGAGGAGGAAGATCGAACGGGTCGTCTTTCCGTTTTTCGGACCGCCGGAGCAGTTCATCGCTGCGGTCCGGACGGGTTTGCGGTTTGGGCGTGATGAGGTCATCGGCGGTCGGCACCGTTTCCGCACCGGCTGGCGCGACCGGCAGGCTTTCGCCCGACGCCGGTTTCAACGCGACCTTTTTGCCGCAAGCCGTAAGCGACAGACTCCCGACAAGGAGCGCCGCCAGCATGGCCGTCTTTTTGCGCGCTATCGGCATCACAGGCCCAATTCCTTCCGTGCTTCGGCGACCCGCGCGCGCACCTCCGAAGGTGCGGTGCCGCCGAAACTGGTCCGGCTCGCCACCGATGCGTCCACCGTTAGCATAGCCATAGCGCCCGCGTCGATACGGCTGTCAATGGCCTTCAAATCGTCAAGCGTGAGCGCCATCAGACCACCACCCTTATCCTCGGCCGCTTTGACCACTGCGCCGGTAATATGGTGCGCTTCACGGAACGGCACGCCCGCTTCGCGCACCAGCCAGTCGGCCAAATCGGTCGCGGTCGCAAAGCCGCTTTCGGCCAGCGCGCGCATCCGGTCGTTGCGGAAGGTCGTGGTTTTCACCATGCCGGTCATCGCCGCAATGGACAGCGCAAGAAGGTCATGCGCTTCAAATACGGGCGGCTTATCATCCTGCATATCTTTGGAATAAGCGAGCGGCAGGCCCTTCATCGTCATGACGAGCGCGGTCATACAGCCCGCAATCCGCCCCGCATGGCCGCGCACCAGCTCGGCAGCATCGGGGTTGCGCTTTTGCGGCATGATCGAACTGCCGGTCGAATAAGCGTCGGGGAGCGCAACAAAGCCGAAAGGCTGGCTCGCCCAGATGATAAATTCTTCGGCCAAGCGCGACAAATGCAGCGCGCATTGGGTCGAGGCCATCAGATAATCGAGTGCAAAGTCGCGGTCGGATACGCTGTCCAAGCTATTGCGTGTCGGGCCATTTTCAAAGCCGAGCTCCGAGGCGGTGGCTTGCCGGTCAATCTTGTGGCCGGTGCCAGCCAGTGCGGCAGCCCCCAAGGGCGACTGGTTCAAGCGCGCGCGCGCATCGGCAAAACGGCTACGGTCGCGCGCGATCATTTCATAATAGGCCATAAGATGATGGCCGAGCGTCACCGGTTGGGCGCTTTGCAAATGGGTGAAGCCGGGCATGATGCTATCGGCATGTTCGCCTGCCCGCGTCACCAACTGCGTCTGGAGCGCAGCCAGCCCTGCATCAACCTCGTCGATCGCATCGCGCACCCATAGTTTGAAATCGGTCGCAACCTGATCGTTGCGGGACCGCGCGGTGTGGAGCCTGCCCGCAGCCGAGCCAATCAGTTCGGCGAGCCGCGATTCTACAGTCATATGAATATCTTCAAGCGCCATATCGACGGGGACACCATTGGCTTCATAATCGGCGGCGATCCGGTCCAGCCCGTCTATAATGGCTTTGACATCGGCGTTGGCAATAATGGCTTGCGCGCCCAGCATCGCGACATGAGCCTTCGACCCTGCTATATCCTGTTGCCACAAACGCTTGTCGAACGGGATGGAGGCATTTATCTCGCGCATGATGGCGCTTGGCCCTGCGGCAAAGCGCCCGCCCCACATATTGTTCGCCTTTGGAGTATCCGCCATGTCTGCCTTTTCCCGCATCGCTTTTGGCACGCTCGTCACGGGCGCGCTGTTGCTCGGCGCGTGCGATAAGGAAAAGGCGGGGGACGGGCAACCCCCGGCGGGGCAGAATATGGTAACAGATGGAACTGTTCCGGAGGGGCCAGCCGCGCAAACTGCCGATGGCTCCAAGGAAAATTACACAATCGACCGCAGCCGTAAGGGAAAGCCGGTCGCTGATCTGGGCTTTACCGGCGATGATGATGCGGCGGTAAGTTTGAGCGATTATCGCGGGAAACCGATGCTTTTGAACCTGTGGGCGACTTGGTGCGGGCCGTGCGTCGTTGAAATGCCTGCGCTCGATAGCCTTGCCGGAACGCTTGCAGGCAAGGTGGCGGTGATCGCGGTGTCGCAGGATCTCAAAGGCGCGGAGCCGGTCGATGCTTTTTTTGCCAAAACCGGCCTCAAGCATCTGAAACCCTTTATCGACCCCGAAAATAAATTGGGGCAAGGGCTGGAAGTCGGCGCGCTCCCGACCACCATCCTCATCGACAAGGACGGCAAGGAAGTGTTGCGCGTCAATGGCGCGCTGGATTGGACCGGCAAGGAAGCCGCCGCCCTGATTGCCGAAGCGGGCTGAGATGTTGCACGGCGCACACCCCCTAAACTCCTTGTAATCACGGGATATTTTGCGTTACATCTTGATACCGCGTGCCGCTGGTTTCAGGGTTAAACTTCTGCTATGGGCGTGTCCCTTTACGGGACAAAGTGGGTTCCGGCCCGAATCCTTTGGTTATTTGGCAATAAATATCGGGTAAAAGGGTCGAAATTTGTAATCCGGGCGGGTGACCTTTGCTCCCTCCCCCATAAAGATTTGTGCGACATTATTGAACGAGATGCAAAAGGGCTGGGCACATAAGGACAGGCTGCGCAAGGCAGCAGCAGCCGAGCGCGCGGCGTTGGGGATGAAAGCCCCCTTCCCCGCGTGGGTGCGCTATGGCGCGGGCACGGCGCTCATCCTGTCGCTATTCACCGTGTCGCACGCCGTCGCAAGCAGCGCGGCGGAAGGGTATAAGGTCTCCACCCCCGTCCGCTTCAAACCTTATGATACGCAGCTATGGGCCGCGACCCATGCCGGATCGCGCGATGCCGCCGCGATGATCGACCCGTCCATCCCCGACCCCAATGCGACCGACCTTCTGAACGCAGCGAGCGGGACGGCACTCACCCCGCTTCAGGTCAAGGAACAGGCGTTTATCGGTCCCGCCGCCAACCGCTATGTGTTCCACGGACGCAGCGCGACCGATACGTCGCGCGCGCTGCAATGCCTCACCACCGCTATCTATTATGAAGCCGCATCGGAAAGTGATGACGGGATGCGCGGCGTTGCCCAAGTGGTGCTGAACCGCGTGCGCCATCCGAGTTTTCCGAACAGCGTGTGCGGCGTGGTATTCCAAGGGTCGGAGCGCACCACCGGTTGCCAGTTCAGCTTTGCGTGCGATGGCGCGATGGCGCGGCGGCCCGCAACGGCGGAATGGCTGCGCTCGCGCCGCATTGCCGCCGAAGCCTTGTCGGGGCGGACTTTCCCGAGCGTCGGCCTTGCGACCCATTATCATACGCAAGCGATCTGGCCCTATTGGGGCAAGACGTTGGTGATGACCAATGTGATCGGCGCGCATATTTTTCACCGCTGGCGCGGGCGCTGGGGCGAATTGTCGGCTTTCCGCCAGCCTTATGCGGGCCGCGAACCGGTGCCGGGACCGCATCGTTCGATTGCCGACCAGATTGCGGGTAAAGCCACTACGCCGATGGCGGGCGCTGCGGGCGGCGAAGCGGTCGCGCTTGATCCGGCGGTCGCCAAAGCGATTGCCGATGCCAAAGCTGCCGACCTTGGCGGACGGACTGTAGTGGACGGAAGCGCCGCGCATCCGGCGCCCGCTACACCTGCCCGCTCGGCCACAACGCCGGGCTTCACTGCCGCCCCGCCGGTCCAGCGCGACTATGCCGACCCCGCGCTCAACACATCGGGCGAGGTCAAGGAACAGTTTAAGGAAAGCGGGAGCTGGAAGACGAAATAAGGGGCGCGGGGGTTCACGCTTGCGCCCACCACTTCGCTCACCCCCGCTCGCGCTTTCCCCGACCATAAAAAGGGGCGCTTCCACCATCGGGAAGCGCCCCTTTTTATCGCTTATGCAGCTTTGGTCAGAATTTCGCTTCGACGCCCACCGTGAAGGAACGCCCACGCGGATCGGCCACACGCGGCTCCCAGCTCGACCCCGCGCCGGTATTACTGTCATAGGTAATCGCAAAGGGCGGATCGGTGTCGAACAAGTTACGGACACCCACGGTCATCTGATACCGGTCCGTAACCTTGAAGGCCGTCGACAGATTATAGATGACATAATCTTTGACCTTTTCATTATAGTCCGGACGGGTCAGCGCACCTGCAATCAACCGGTTATTTTCATAGCCTTTGCGGAAGATTTGCGAGAAGGACACGCTAATGTCATCGTTCGACCATGTCACAAAGGCATTATGCTTCCAGCGCAAGCCAAGGTCGCCAGTGTAAGTGAAAATACCAACGAGATCGCGCCACGGCGCTTCATCGACAAAACGCTCTTTCTTTTTAACAAGATAGGTTCCGTCAATACCCGCCGTTAACGAACCATTGCCAACATCGAACCCGCCACGCAGGACCAGTTCAATCCCTTGGGTGCGGCGCGAGCCGAGATTGCCCGTCCGCAAATCCAACTGGTCGATGACCCCGGCCTGATTGCGGATAATCCGGTCTGCAAAAAATTGGGAATAACGCAGCACGTCACCCGACGTCGGTGCACCAATCACATCATCGACATTGATCGACCAGAAATCGACCGAGGCGGTGAAATGGCGCGAAGGCTTCACCACGACACCAACACTATATTGTTTAGATTTTTCGGGCCCGACATCAAGCTTGCCACCGGTGAGGGTTTCCGCATTGATATTCTGTGACGCAATCGACACACAGCCGGGAACCGACGTCGTGACGACACCATTGGGACATAGCAACGGATCACCCAGCGATGCGCCGGTGATCGGCGATTCGGTCGTGCCGTTGAAAATCTGGTTGAAATTGGGGACACGGAAGCCGGTGCTGTATGATCCCCGGAACATCAACCAATCAGTCGGGCGGAACTGTACCGCAACTTTGGGATTCCATGTGGTGCCAAAGCCGGTATAATCGTCCACGCGGCCCGCCAGCGTCACATCCAGCCTGTCAAACACCGGCAACAATATTTCGGCATAGGCGGCCTTCACCGTGCGGTGCAGCCCCTCCAACGCATTCACATTGTCAAAGGCAACGTTGAAGATGTCGGGGGCACCGACAATACCGGCAGAAGATCCGTCAAACGTATAGCTTTCGCGGCGATAGTCGATACCAGCCGCCAATTTTGCGTCGCCACCGGGTAGCGCGAACAACGTCCCGGAAACCGACCCGTCAAACTGCGTCACCTTATACTGCCCGCTATACAACATAACCCCTTCCGCGGAGATAGCCTTGAGAGCAGCCATAGCCTCCGGCGTTTGCGTGACCGAGAAGGGATTCAAAATGCCGCTATTGAGCAAGCCGACAATGCCCGGAGCCGTCGCACCGGGCGCGATAGGCGCGCGCGGGTCAATGTCACCCGCGACGACTGGAATTCGTTTTGTAGGATCGTTCGGATCGGGCTTCGTCACGCCCGATGCTGCTGCATAGGCAGCATTGGGAAAGACGCCGCGATAATGATAGCCGCTCCCCAAGGTGGAGGTAACGCGGCTGCGGGCAAACGACCCGCCCACGCGGTAATCCCAATTGGTCGCGATCGGGCCTTCCAGACCAACGGCCGCACGCAGCGTATTGGTATCGGTTATATATTCGCGCTCGCCACAGGCAATACAACGCCAGCGATAAGCGATAGGCTTGCCATAATTGGCGCGCAAAGCCGCATCATTGGGGAAAGCGGCCACCAGCTGATTGAAAATGCCGTTATAGGTCGATTGTGTTACATTGTTGAGCGGATAATAAAGCGGCAACGCGGCAGTATTACCCGAATATTGGTTATGCGAAAAAATCTTGCGTGATTCCGCATCCGACCCTGTGACTTCCGCATAGGCTTGGTGGTCGCCCAGTTTCACCGTAGCGCGGCCATAATAGGTCAGGGTCTGCAACGGTTGCTGCAGCACTGCCGCCCGGCCGGTATCCCAAGCACAAGCATAGCGGGCTGTGGGCGCGCCCCACAACAGCTCATCATAAGCCATGCCACCTTCGACCGAATCGCAACCCGCTCCGCCCGGCAGATCCAGTGTATTCACCCCGCCATTCGGGACTGCTGTTCCTGCAAGAAGGCTTCCGTTCGGCGCAAAAATACCGTTCGCCCCGATGGAAAATATCGTCGCGATAGGCGTGCCGCGTGTATCCGCCGACAGGCCGCGTTCCGGCTGGTTGGTGTTGACAAAGTCGCGCTTAGATCCGCGCAGGATTTTATTCCAACTATACGAAACAGCGCCCATGATATTGAAGCCCTGTTCTTCGAGATCGCCATAGCCAGCCGTCGCCGACAAACGATAAATATTACCATCCCCCCTTTCGGTGAAATCGGTAAAGCCGTTCAGGGTAAGGCCTTGATAGTTGGTCTTGGTAATGAAGTTGATCACGCCGCCGATGGCATCAGTGCCGTAAATAGCGGATGCACCGTCTTTCAAGACTTCCACCCGTTCGATTGCGGCAAAGGGAATCTGGTTGACGTCGACCGCAGAACCGGTGAGGCCATGCGCTGCAACGCGCCGTCCATTGAGCAACACCAATGTCGATGAGGCCCCCTGCCCGCGAAGGTTGGCAGCCGATAAGCCATTGGTGCCGCGCTGCGCGCCGCTGGTGACATCGGAATTCGCCGCAAGATTGTCCGAACCGTTGCCGTTGGTCGACAAATAGGAAATCAGTTGTTCGGGGCTGTTAATCCCTTCGCGTTGCAATTCCTGGCTGGTCACAACCTGGAGCGGCAGGGCGCTTTTGGTCGGATCCTGCTTGATGCGCGATCCGGTTACGATGATGGCGCTATCGCCGGACGTTTCGGCAGAATCGCTCGCAACGCTGGTCGTGGTTTCGGTCGTTTCCTGCGCATAAAGCGGGGTTGCCGCAACGCCAAACGCCAGAACGGACGCCGTTACCTTAAAGGCCATTTTCCTCATCTTATATCCCCTTTTATCTCCGGCACTTCCCTTGTTTCGTGCGGATACTTTTGCCGGTCTCCCATGCGAGGCTAATCAATCCTTGAAAGCTTGGCAATCAGGATGATGACGAAAATGTGACCGGACAAGCAGGAGCGTCAAAAGTGCGGCACGCAAGACACAGTTTGGCGGCCAGTAAAGGCGCATAGGCCGATAATAATATGAAGGGGAAAAGTGGTGCCTCGGGGCGGGATCGAACCACCGACACTGCGATTTTCAGTCGCATGCTCTACCAACTGAGCTACCGAGGCATCTTTGGCGGGCCGGTTCGCTTCAGTCGGCTCCGTCTGGAAGCCGCGCCTTTAATCAGTCATCGGTGCCACTGTCCAGCCCGTTTATGTTATTTTTTTCGATTTGTTCGAGCGCATCCTCGTCGAGCGCCGCTCCGGGGAGCTTGTAACCGCCGTCCGCCCAGTGCAAAAAGTCGCGGTCGCGACAGCCTTTGCTACAGAAAGGGCGATAGTCCTGAACCGTCGCTTTGCCGCAAATCGGGCAGGCGCGCGTACGTTTGGCGGCAGTTTGGGCCGGAGGCGAGGAAACAGGTTTAGCTGACATAGCCGCCATGAATGCCAAGGCTGGCATCGCTTGCCAAGCTTATTTCACGGCCCAGGCTGCGCGCCAACTGTCCGCCCCAGTCCGGTCGGCTTTCAAGCAAGGCAATGACCGCAGGCGGCGCGGTGATGGTTGCAAGCCCGGTTCCCTTCGCACGTTCGGCCCGCCGCAACAGCGCGAGCGCGGCTGATTCGACCGGCTCATATTGGATGAGTTCGGCCAGGGATGCCCGTTCGCGGCGGCGCACGACCTGCATCAGGCCAAAGCCGTTCACCGCCGTGCGCTCGAACGGTTGCGGCAGCACCGCATCAAACGCATCGGCAATCGCGGCGCGCGCGGCTTTTTCTTCGAGTGTCGGAAAGTCGATACCGATCGAGCCCGCAATCCCCATGCGGCGGATCGCGTCGGCCGCCGCCGCACTGCCGCGCTTGGCTAGCTCTGCGGGCTTTAACGGGCCGTCAATGTCAATGACGGTCATGGCAGGGGTGAGCGCGATGCGCAGCGCCCCGCCGTCAAAAGCGACCTCGCCGCTCGCCGCTTCCTCCAGCAACTCGCTCCAGCCCGCTTCTTCGAGCCGGTCCTCGGCATCATGCGGGCTGGCTATCAACACATTATGGCCGGTCATGCGGATACGCTGGAGCAATTTTTTGCCGGGGGCCGGTTTGGCAGCGCCCTTCACCCCGCGCGCCTTGGCAAGCTTGGCACGGCCCGGTTCTATAATCGCCTCGCGTAATATTTCGACCGTAACGCGCCCGCCTTCGGTCAATTTAGGCGGGATCGGTTCGAGCAGCACATCCTCACCGCTATCCAGCCGGACAATGCCACGCAGCTTGGTGATACGCTGTTCGACCATGCGCCCGCCCGCAATCGCGCCGGTGCGGGCTTGGTCGCTGTCGCGTTCGATCTGCGCTTCGATGATGCGCCCTTTATGGACGAGCGCGGCGCGCGCTTCACCGATACCGTCTTCGTAAATCCATTCCGCCATTATGCGCTTCAATCCACCGGATAGCCCGCCGAGCGCAGCAAGGTGCGCGCTTCGTAAAGCGGCAAGCCGACCACGCCGGTATAGGTGCCGGACATAAAATCAACAAGCGCCGCAGCGCGGCCTTGAATGGCATAGCCGCCCGCTTTGCCGCGCCCTTCGCCGCTCGCGACATAGGCCGCGATTTCGGTATCGCTCAAGCGTTTGAAACGGACAATCGTGTCGGTGACACGGCTGCGCATCCGCCCTTCGGTGTCGATGAGCGCAATCGCGCTCCACACATGATGGCGGCGGCCCGATAATCTGGCGATGAGGTCGGCGACGATAATGTCTGTATCGGCAGGCGGCAATATGCGGCGGCCAAGCGCGACAGTGGTGTCGCCTGCCAGCACGATATGCCCTTCGGGACGCGGCACGGCCTGCGCTTTTTCTTCGGCCATGCGCAACGCATAGAGGCGCGGCAATTCGCCAGCGCGCGGTCTTTCGTCAATGTCGGGCGAATGAATGGCGTCAGGCGTCACGCCGATCTGCGCCAAAAGGTCGCGTCGGCGCGGCGATGAAGAGGCAAGGATCAGCCGCGCCGTCATAGTCTTAACCCGTAAACGTCCGCAAAAATGCGGCTTTTACGACGAGGACGGCCCGGGGCCACCACGGCCCGGCATGAAGCGGTAGGTGATGCGGCCCTTGGTAAGATCATAGGGCGTCAATTCGACCAGCACTTCATCGCCCACCAGCACGCGGATGCGGTTCTTGCGCATTTTGCCTGCGGTATGCCCCAATATTTCATGGTCATTTTCCAATTTCACACGGAACATCGCGTTGGGGAGAAGCTCCACAACGGTGCCGCGCATTTCAAGCAGTTCTTCTTTTGCCATAAATCTCTTTTACAGATGTAATATTCGAATATTCTTGGCGCGCCTGTAACGCCAAAGCAGGAAAAAAGAAAGTCTTTGCGCAGAAAAGTCGTGTGGCCCGACGGATGCGGGGTCAGTGGACCAGCTTCAAGCGCCGCAGCCCGCGCCACAGCAAGGATTTGGCGTGCGCTTCGTCGGGCCAGCGCGGCGGGGCTGCGGGCGCGAGACCCCATTTGCGGATAAGCCCGTTGGTGCGGCGCGCTTCGGCTTCGCGGTAACTCCATTCCGACCGCCAGGTAATCGACAAGGAAATCGCGGCCTTATCCGCTACCTTGACCCAGTGCGGGGCCATGACGGGGACATAGATTGCATCGCCGGGGGTGAGTGTCACGGCGAGCCCCGCCCCGTCAAAACCATCCTCCCAAACAAGGTTGCGATGGCCGCCCGCATGGTAATTTTCATGCGCAGTGTCGGCGGCAAAGCGCGCATCGCCCGCCGGATAGACGGTCATTGTCTTGGCACCGCGCAAGTGGACAAGGATATTATGTTCAGGGTCGAAATGGAACGGCGTCACCGCGCCCGGCGAGGAGATGAAAATGAACCCTTGCGGCGTCAGCATCTCGCCGGTCGTCGCGCGCACGGTCGGTTCCAGTTCACCGAGCAACGCCAGCAGGAGCGCGCGATAGGCTGGCACTGTCTCGATATTTTTGAGCACCATCCAAGAGCCATTATCGTCAATCGTGCGGATGGTTTCGGCGATGGCAAGGCCGTTTGCGGGAATATCGTGGGGGTCGATGCCGACCGGCAAATCACCGCGATTATATTCGATAGCGGACGGTGCAAGCTGCCCCGACAGGTCCGCCAGCGCGTCCAATGTCAGCAGGTCATGCGCGTGCAAATTATGGCGCAGCGCGCGCGGGCTTTCAGGATAAGCGGCGGCAAAATCGGCAAGCGCGTCTGCGCCGAACACCCGCTGTTGGTCGGTTGCCGTCATATCTACCCCTTTTCCTCCGCCTTTGGCCGCTTGCTCCATGCGCGCAACCGTTCGAGCGCACGGATGCTTTTGAAGATCAGCCGGTGCCTTGGCCCGCCCACCGCAACCGCGATGCGCACAATCGCGCGCCGTTCGGCCCATAGGCTGTTGATCATAGAATGATTTTGCGCAGCGCAGCTATCAATCCAGTCCAGCCCGCGCGCGGCGAGCAATTCCAGATTTTCACGCTGGATAAGAACACCCGGCGAATAGCGTGCATAATCTTCGTCATAGCCGGTTTTGAACGAAAAGCCCCCGCGCCCGCTCAGGAAATGGCACAGCATCGCAATCGGCTTGTCGCCCAGCCATAAGGTAAGCCCGTCAAGTTGACCGCGCCGGTGTGCGCCCTCCAGCACATCACGGAAAAAACCGGCAGTGCGCGCGTCAGAGCCGAGCGCCGAACCTTCCTCGCCCTTCCAGCCGGTGCGTTCGAGAGCAAGGAAGCGCGTCGCCCAGGCATCGACATCATCGCCTTTAGCCAACCGTTCAAAGCGCATCGGCCCAAGCTCGGCAAGCCGCGCGGCCTGCCGCCGCAATTCCTTGCGCTTTTTGCCGCGCACATGGCGGTCCCAATAGTCTTGCGCGGGAATGTCGGTTTGCACCATTGCGCGGGATTCGCGCAGCACTATGTCGCACCCCCTTCCCTCGCGCGCGGCTACGGCGCTTAGCGCACGGCAAACCGGTCCCTCTTCGACCATGCCGACCAGATAGAGTAAGGGATGCGCGATGCGTGCCTTGTCGAGCGCGTCCAGCAAGGCCGCCCAGAACGTCTCCTCCCATCCCGGCAGGATGAGCGGCGTTCCGAGGAAACAATTGGGATGCACCCAATTTTCCGAATGGGTTACCGGAAAACGACCATAGCGGCGGGCCGGAGCCAGCGCGATCAACCCGGCCAATTCTCCTTCGCTTTGCCACAATGCAAACAGCCGCGCCTTGGCGTCACCATCAAACAGCTGCAAACCCGGCAGCATGAACCAGCTTTCGGCAAAGGGATTGGGTTCTACCGCCCCCGCCGCCAACCGGTCCCACGCCGCTTGCAACCCCGGCATCGTGGATAAAGGGGCGGACAAAGGATCGTGGACGGTCAGTTTGGGATAGGCTGTCTGCGTAGCGCACGACAAAACCACCGCCTCGCCAAGCGGACGGTGACTGTCTTGCGCATATACCCCGTTGAACAGAGTCTGTCCCCGCTATTGTTGCACATTCACTGCGGCCCTAGCGCAATCAGGTTAACATATATCAACAGCAAAAAAAGCCCTGCCCGTTTATGTCCGGACAGGGCTTTGAAAGGAGAGTGTTAAAAATAGTGTCGCGCGCGGATTATATGGCTCCGTGCGCCAAAGCAGCGAGCAATAACAGCGCGACAATATTGGTAATCTTGATCATCGGGTTGACCGCAGGGCCAGCCGTGTCCTTGTAAGGATCGCCAACCGTGTCACCGGTTACCGCCGCTTTATGGGCTTCGGAGCCCTTGCCGCCATGATTGCCATCTTCGATATATTTTTTGGCATTGTCCCAAGCCCCGCCGCCCGAAGTCATCGAGAGCGCGACGAACAGGCCGCCGACAATCACGCCAAGGAGCAAGGCACCCAAAGCCGCAAAGCCGTTTTCCTGACCCGCCACAGCAGTAATCACGAAATAGACGACAATCGGGGCGAGCACCGGCAACAGCGAGGGGATAATCATCTCCTTGATCGCCGCTTTGGTCACAAGGTCGACCGTGCGCGCATAATCGGGACGCACTGAATAATCCATGATGCCGGGATTGGCTTTGAATTGTTCACGCACATCCTTCACCACATCGCCCGCAGCGCGGCCAACAGCGGTCATGCCCATCGCCCCGAACAGATAAGGGAGCAACGCGCCGAGCAGCAGGCCCACGATCACATAGGGATTTTCGAGGCTGAAATTGACTTGCAAGTCTCCGAAATATTCCTTGAGATCGGTGGTATAGGCCGCAAACAGCACCAGCGCTGCCAAGCCTGCCGAACCGATGGCATAGCCTTTGGTGACGGCCTTGGTGGTGTTGCCCACCGCATCAAGCGCGTCAGTCTTTTCACGCACCGAATCGTCAAGCCCTGCCATTTCGGCAATCCCGCCCGCATTGTCCGTCACCGGACCATAAGCGTCGAGCGCGACGACCATACCGGCCAGCGCCAGCATTGCGGTCGCAGCAAAGGCAATGCCGATGAGGCCCGCCAACTGGTATGCGATGATGATACCGGCACAGATGACCAAGGTCGGCAGCGCGGTTGCTTCGAGCGAAATCGCAAGGCCTTGGATGACGTTCGTGCCGTGGCCGGTTTCCGAAGCCTTGGCAATCGAGCGCACCGGACGATAGTTGGTGCCGGTATAATATTCCGTAATCCACACAATGAGGCCAGTCACTACCAGGCCCAGCATCATGCACCAGAACAGGCTCATGCCAGTAAAGCTGCTGCCATCGGGGCCCGCAATCGCGCTGTTCAAATCACCCAGCACATATTGGCTTGCAAACCAGATGGCGGGGATTGACAGCAAGGCGGTCACGAGGAAGCCTTTATACATGGCCCCCATAATGTTGGTGCCACCGCCCAAACGGACGAAATAGGTGCCGATAATCGAGGTGATGATGCACACCCCGCCGACCAGAAGCGGCAAGGACATGAGCGGAAGCAGCATATCGCCTGCATCCTTCATCAACAATGCGAGCAACACCATGGTTGCGCCCACGGTCACGACATAGGTTTCGAAAAGGTCCGCCGCCATGCCTGCGCAATCGCCGACATTATCGCCGACATTGTCCGCAATCACCGCAGGGTTGCGCGGGTCATCTTCGGGGATACCAGCTTCGACCTTGCCGACAAGGTCAGCGCCAACGTCGGCCGCTTTGGTAAAGATACCACCGCCCAGACGCGCAAAAATGGAAATTAACGATGCGCCGAAGGCAAGCGCGACCAGCGCATCAACCACTGTGCGGCTGCCCGGCGCATGGCCTGCAACACCCACAAGATAGTAGAAAAAGCCTGCAATCGCGAGGAGAGCGAGGCCTGCCACCAGCATCCCGGTAATCGCACCGGCCCTGAAAGCGAGGGTCAAGCCCTGCTGCAAGCCCGACTGCGCGGCGGCAGCGGTGCGCACGTTCGACTGCACCGAAATATTCATGCCGATAAAACCAGCCACGCCCGACAAGATCGCGCCAAGCGCAAAACCGATGGCGGATAGCGGACCCAGAAAGATACCGACCAGCACGGCCACCACCACGCCGACAATGGCGATGGTGCGATATTGGCGACCCAGATAGGCGCGTGCGCCCTCCTGAATGGCTCCGGCAATTTCCTGCATTTTTTCATTGCCCGCATCGGAGCGCATAATCTGCGCGCGGGTCACAAAGCCATAAATCACTGCGGCGAGCCCACAGGCAATGGCAATCAAAACCACATTCATGTGTTGATTTCCTTCCCCTTTTGTAAAGTGCGGGAAACCGCAGGCTTTGAGGCCGGCTTTTTAGATCCCCGCCATTTGATTATTATCTCTACAACGCAATCTATGCGGGGAAAGTTACAGTAGAGCAAGCCCGAACAATTTGTTTTTTGCGCGGGCGGCCGTGGGAAGCCGTGGGGGGTGCCGCTGCGGAAGCGCGGGTGCGCGGCCTGTGTGTGTGTGTCAGGGAGCGGGCTTGCGCTTAATGCTGGTAGCCGAGCCTGTCGGGTAGGGGCAGGGCCTCGCCCACAACGCTGAGCGACAAGCCTGCCCCGCCCGCGACATGGCCGATGGCGGTCGCATCGACCGGCGGGACCAGCCCTTCGCCCAAGGTGAACAGGAGTTGATAGTCATCGCCTGCGGTCGCGGCGGCAAGGCGCGCTTCAATGCCCTCCCCTGCATGAGCTTTATAAGCGTCCGACAGCGGCACCGCGTCGAGCCGGATATGGAGCGATACCCCGCTTGCCTCCGCCATGCGCCGCGCATCCACAAGCAGGCCGTCCGATATGTCCATCATCGCGCTGACCAGCGGCCCAAGCGCCTGCCCTTCAACCAGTTTCGGTTGTGGGCGGTTATGCGCGGCAAGGAGCGCGGCGGGTTCGCTCTGCCCTAGATGCGCCAGCGCAAGCCCCGCGCCTGCATCGCCAATGGTCCCCGTCACCCATAAGGTGTCTCCTGCTTTGGCACCAGCACGTGAAGGCGCGCCGTTGGGGCCTGCCTTGCCTATCGCGGTCAGCCCGAACGCACGCGCCGCGCCTTGCGGCATCCGCACCGTATCGCCGCCAAGCAACGGCACCGCAAAATGGTGGAGCGCCGCGCCCAGCCCTTCGACAAAGCGCGTATCCCATTTGTCGCTATCGGCAAGGCTATAGCCTAATAGCACGCCCACCGGCGTTGCGCCCGCTGCGGCCAGATCGGACAGATTGACCGCCACCAACCGCCAGGCAATGTCCGCGGGGTCAGCGCCTTTAAGGAAATGCACGCTTTCCACAATCATGTCATGGGTCAGCACCAGCGCGCCGCGCATATCGGGCAGCACCGCGCAATCATCAGCGAGGCCCCGCGCGGACGGGTCCACCGCAAGGGCCTTTAAGGCGTCGATAAACCGGCTTTCACCTGTCATGCTTGCTTCTTCATGGCTGCACCCTACAGCACAAACCCGATTTAAGCGCGCACTTCCTTGGCGACCGCATCGAGCAGGCCGTTGATAAAGCCCGCTTCACGTTTGTCGTAAAAGGCTTTGGCGACATCAACATATTCGCTGATCACGCTCCCCGTCGGCACATCGGCGCGCGCGAGCAGTTCATAAGTGCCGACGCGCAGGATTGCCTTCATCGGCTTGTCGAGCCGCTCCAGCGACCATTGCGCGTTGAGTTTGGACGCGACGACGCCATCAATCTCGTCGAGCCGCGCATCGGTGCCGGTCACCAGATCGTCAAAAAAATCGACCTCGGCTTCGGCATATTCGACATCTTCAATGGTCGCGCCCAAACGGTGCTGGTGGAATTCATGGAGCAGCGAAGGAATGGCCGTCCCTTCCATCTCTTTCTGGTAGAGCGCCTGCACCGCTGCGAGCCGCGCTGCCGAGCGGGATTGAGCTTTATTTGTCATCATATCAACCTGTTATAGCGCCTTTTATCGAGTCAGTCTCATACGGCCCAAAAAGTCCCGCTTGCCGACCGGAACGCCAAGCATCCGGACCAGATCATAAGCGGTCGTGGCATGGAAATAGAAGTTGGGCTGCGAAAAAGACAGCAGGAAGTTTGCGCCGGTAAACGGCATCCGGATATCGCCGATTGCAAATACCACCTCGCGGTCCGCAAGCGCGTTCACTTCGTCGGGGGTGACAGCTTCAAGTGCCGCAATCGCGTCGGCCAGTCTGGCCTTCAGTCCTGCAAAATCGCCCGGCGGCGGCGTAAAGTCGGGCGAAAACAGCCCTTCGCGCGCGCCTTCCAGTGCGCCTGCCGAATGGAAAGCGGTGGATTTCACCTGATAGGCAAAGGGCAACATATCGTCGGCCAACCGCGCGCCGATGACCTTGTCGGCCTCATGCCCGTTTTCCGCGCACCAGCGTTCCGCTTTGTCGACAATAGCCGCCACCGCGCCCAAAATCTGCAGGTTGGACGGCACGACCGCGTCATAAAGGGAGAAACTCATGGATATATCCTTATGCTTGTGAGGGGGCCAGCCGCTGCGCGACCGATAAAGCGTGGGCGGGCAGCCCCTCGGCTTCGGCAAGCGTGACCGCTGCCGGACCAATGGCTGCAAGTGCCGCATCATCGAGCGACAGGAAGCTGGTGCGCTTCATAAAATCGGTGACCGACAGGCCCGAAGAAAAGCGCGCGCGGCGTCCCGTCGGCAACACATGGTTCGGCCCCGCAACATAATCGCCAATCGCTTCGGGCGTCATGCGGCCAAGAAAGACCGATCCCGCATGTTTCACTTGCGCAAACAGCGCATCGGGATTGTCAGTTGCCAGTTCCAGATGTTCGGGCGCGAGCGCATTGACGAGCGGCATTGCCGCTTCCAGCGTCGGCACCAGTACGACGGCACCATAGGCCGCCCAGCTAGTCTGCGCCGTGGTTGCGGTCGCCAAAGCAGGGATGATCCGCTCGACCGCCGCTATCACTGCATCGGCAAAAGCGGCATCATCGGTGAACAGGATCGACTGGCTGGTCGGGTCATGTTCGGCCTGGCTCAGCAAATCCGCCGCGATCCAGTCCGGATTATTATGCTTGTCCGCGACCACCACAATTTCGCTCGGCCCCGCCACCATGTCGATGCCGACCACGCCATAAAGCTGGCGCTTGGCTTCGGCGACCCACGCGTTACCGGGGCCGGTTATTACATCGACGCTACGAATTTTTTCCGTTCCATAGGCAAGCGCGGCCACCGCTTGCGCGCCGCCGATGCACCAGATTTCCTCGACGCCCGCTATCGCTGCGGCGGCCATCACCGCCGGATTAAGCGCGCTGTCGCGGGTCGGTGTCGCCATGACAATCCGCTCGACCCCCGCCACTTTGGCCGGGATAGCGTTCATGAGCAGCGAGCTGGGATAGGCCGCGCGGCCGCCCGGCACATAGACGCCCGCCGCGTCCACCGGCGTCCAACGACTACCAAGCGTTGCGCCGATACTGTCGGTCGTCCAGCTATCCTGCGGCTTCTGCTTCTCGTGGAAAGTCTCGATGCGTTCCGCCGCCAATTCGAGCGCCTCGCGCAAATCCTTGGGGAGTTCATCGCGTGCCTTGGCACATAGAGCGGGGTCGACCTGCCAGCCGTCGGCGTCGAGATCATGATTGTCAAAACGGCGCGTATAGTCGGCCACTGCCGCGTCGCCCTGTTCGCGCACCGCCGCGATGATTTGCGCTACATCGCGCGCCACATCGGCATCGCTTTCGCGCCGCCCGTTGACGAGCGCATTAAAATCATCGGCAAAACCCGGCGCACCCGCATCAAGCCGCAACATCGGCGCGCTCCGATACAATCTGGCGGAAACGGTCGACCAGCGGCACCACTTCGGCGCTGCGCTGTTTGAACGCGGCGCGGTTGACGATGAGCCGTGCGGACACTTGCGCCAACACATCGGTTTCAGTGAGGCCGTTTTCCTTGAGCGTGCGGCCCGACGATACAAGGTCAACAATCCGCCGCGACAGGCCGAGCAAGGGCGCAATTTCCATCGCCCCATTCAGTTTCACACATTCGGCCTGTATGCCCTGCGCTTCATAGTAGCGCCGCGTGGTCGCCGGATATTTGGTCGCAACGCGCACATGGCTCATGCCGCGCACATCTTCTGCCGCCAGGCCCTCGGGCTCTGCGACCGACAGACGGCAATGGCCGATTTTCAAATCGACCGGCGCATAGAGTTCGGAATAGTTGAACTCGTCGATCACATCCGAGCCGACAATGCCGATCTGCGCTGCGCCATGCGCCACAAAAGTCGCCACATCGAACGCGCGCACGCGGATGATGTCGATCTCCGGCCGGTTGGTCGCAAAGGTCAGCGCGCGGCTTTCCTTGTCGAAAAAGGCCGCTTCGGGTTCAATGCCCGCCGCCTTTAACAAAGGTAAGGCTTCGTCGAGAATCCGCCCCTTGGGGATTGCAAAGATGAGTTTTTGGGTCATGCTGCGGTGCAGCGTTACGCGACCATCAAGCGAAGGGCAACCATGATGACGGATAGAATTGAAGCATCGGGACATAGCGCGGATATTGTCCGCGCCGCCTTCGAAATACAGGCCGCTTATTGCGATGCGAATCAGGCACCTATCACGGCGCAAATATGCCGCGCGCTGGCGGGCGGGTTAAGCGCGGCAACCAAGACAGGCCGCGCAGTGCTGGGCTGGACAGGCAATGCGGTCGCGGACGGACTGGCGTTGCGGCTGGTCGGCGGTGTGCATGATCTGTGGCTTACGGGTGATGCGTCGGAACTGGACGGGCTGTTTAAGGGGGAGGCGCGCGCGAACGATATGCTCCCAATTGTTGCGGCCTTTCTGGCAAGACAGGACGCGGCGCTTCTTCCCTGGCTTGATAGCCCGCCGCAAACCAACGAGCCGGGGCGGTCCGCTTCGCTGATGACCGGCCTCCTCCATCTTGCCGCGCGACATGGCGGGCGTATGGAGATTATCGAAATCGGTTCAAGTGCAGGGCTTAACCTGTTGATTGACCGTTTCCATATGGATTTGGGCGGAGTCAAAGTCGGACCGGAAGACTCGACCGTACAGATCACGCCGGAATGGCGCGGCAGTCCCCCGCCGCATACGCTGCCCGACATCCTCACCGTGCGCGGGAGCGACATCCAGCCGATGGATGCGACCCGCCCCGCCAATGAGCGGCGCTTGCTTGCTTATGTGTGGCAAGACCATCCGGCGCGGTTCGAACGGGTTGCCAAAGCGATTGTGATGCAGCGCGAACGGCCAGTCAATCTGGTCAAGTCCGATGCCGCCGACTGGGTCGAGGCACAACTGGCTTTACCGCAAGAAGAAGGCGTGATGCGCGTCCTCATGCACTCGATCATGTGGCAATATATGGACGAACCGCGCCAGCGCCGGATTACCGAAGCGATGGAGGCAGCGGGCGCCAAAGCCACGTCAGACCGCCCGCTCGGCTGGGTCGCGGTGGAGGCCGACCGCAATTTGAGCCGCCATGATATTGTCATCCGCAGTTGGCCGGGACATGGCGCGCCGGTGCTAATCGGCCATGCCCATGCCCACGGCTTTTGGGTCGAGCATAGACCTCCGGCCTAAACCCGTCTCAATGCGTCGATAACCATTCGTCCATCACAGCATTGACCGCATCGGGCTTTTCCCACGGCACAAAATGGCCCGCGCCCGGAATTTTGACCACTTTCAGATCCGGCACCAGATCGCCCAACCCGTCGAGATTGCATGGCGGCAAGGCAACATCATCCAGCGCCCAGATCACTAGGGTCGGCATCGCGGTGGGCGGGAACGGGCCATCGACCGACGCAGGGCGCTCCGGCGTTTCATCCATCGCTGGCACAATCACGTTGGACGCGCGATACCAGTTCAGCATCGCAAAGGCCGCGCCCGGCTCGTTCCAGTCACGGAAATAGATTTGCCGGTCCTGATCGGTGAGCGCAGCGCTTCCTTCCGCTCCGCCAAATTCCTTCATCAATATGCCAGCAATGCCGGTGTCCCGGATGAGGTCATCATTGGCGCTATCGCGAAAGCCACGAATATATTGGCTCGCCGCGCGCTGCTCCGGATTGTCGAACAGCAATTTCTGGAAAATATAAGGGTGCGGTGCATTGGCGATGATGAGCCGCGCGACTTTGCCGCGATAGGTGGCGGGACCGTTGGGGCCGCTCATCAGGGCGATCAGCCATGCGAGCGCACCGCCCCAATCATGGCCGACGAGCGTGAAGCGTTCGATGCCCAAAGCTTCGGCGAGCGCGAAAATATCCTGCGCCAGCTTGTCTGCCGTATAATTTTCGACACCTTCGGGCTTGGATGATTTGGCATAGCCGCGCTGGTCGGGGACAATCACCCGATAACGGTCGGAAAAATGCGGGATCTGGTTGCGCCAGGTCCAGTGCGATTCCGGAAAGCCGTGGAGGAACAACATCGCGGGCGCATCGCGCGGCCCTTCATCGACATAATCGAGTTCAATCCCGCTGGGCAGCGTGATCCGCTCCAGTGCAAAAGGTTGGCGCATGATAATTCTCTCCCCGCTTATCGGCTGCGTTTTATGGAGCCGCCAATATCCACAGCCCCGCAGCTTTGTCGAGGATTACCGGCCTTTTTAAGGGTTAAACCAATTATAAACCGCCTTATGTTATTGGCAGCGCATGGAATATTTCGGTCATGCCAGCGAAGCGATGAGCCTTAAATTATTGGGCCTTTTCCTCAATAGCGGATCGCGTACTTATTGGCTGTTCATCGTCGCGTCCTGCATCGTGGCTGCTTTGTTATGGCGACCCGAAAAGCAATTTCACCTTACGGCGCGCGAGCGGTTGTGGAGCCGCGAAACATGGTTCAGCCGGAGCGCCATCAATGATTATGGCCTGATCATGATGAACAGCGCGCTGTTGGCGATGCTCTATGACGGCATCGCGCCCGACCGCGAATCATTGACCGCCTTCATCGCGCATGGAGCCAGCGCCCTGCTGCCTGCGGTGCCGGACAACATCACCGCGATGACGGTTATCGCCCCCGTCCTGCTGGCCGCCACTTTGTTCCTTGTCGATGACCTCATCCGCTATGCGGTCCATTATGCCGAACATCGCATCCCGCTCTTGTGGCAATTCCACAAGGTCCATCACAGTGCGACCGTCCTTAATTTCATGACCGCAGAACGCCATCATCCCGTGGCATTGGTCTATACCGGACTGGCTATCATGGCCGGTGCAGCGACCGTGAACGGGCTGTTCCTCGCCTTGTTCGGCGATCGTTTGACAATGGCGACCTTGATGGGCGGTAATATTTTCTGGGTTCTCGCCAATTTGCTGGGGAGCGCCTTTCGCCATTCGCCGGTATGGATTTCGTTCGGCCCGAAGGTGGAACGCTGGCTGATTTCGCCTGCCCAACACCAGATCCACCATAGCGAGGACCAGCGCCACTGGGACAAGAATATGGGCGGCACTTTGGCGATATGGGACCGCCTGTTCGGCACGCTTTATGTGACCACCAAAATGCGCGAGCGTATCACTTACGGCATTGGCGATGAAACCCCCAACCATGCCTCCTTGGCTGGCATTTATACCCGGCCAATTCTGGATAGTGTGCGGATGCTGGTGCCGGCCAAACTGGCCCCTGCCGCATGAGGGCGCGCGCCACCCGTCTATCTTTGCTGCTCGCCCTCCCCTTGGCCGCGTGTCAGGCGCCTCAGCCGGACAGCGAGAGTTTGGCGCGGATTCAAGCTTATGCCGCCCGCGCCGATATTCGTGCGGCGATGGTAGCGGCCAATGCACGCCCCGACACATGCGAGAGTGATAATGCGCGCTGGCTGGCCGAATATGAAGCGCCCCCCCCCGATGGCGTGATCGCCGCAATGCTCGCGCGGCCCTTGTCACAAACGCTGGCGCAGGAAGGCGCGCAAACCGGCGGGCGGCTCGACCTTATCATGGTGATGGACAAAAGAGGCTGTCTGATTGCGGTCAACCAGACAAGCCACGACCTTGTCCAGTCCGACGAAGCCAAGTTTCAGCAGACCATAGCGGTCGGCGCACAAAAGCCGCTTTATGAAGGCAGTGAACAGCATCCCAAGGGCGAGATCGACCAGCTTTCGCAAGGCGTATATGACGCAAAAGGCGCGGCCATCGGTGTTATCACGCTGCGCTGGTGTCTGCATAGAGGCGGCTGTGGCCAGCCTGCTGCGCCTGCTGTTCCTAGCGGACGGCGACCCCTCACTCCCCCGGCGCAACAGCCTTGATGGCGAGCGCGTGAATCCGCTCTGCCATTAAATCGCCAAGTGCCTGATTGACCAGCCTTTGCCGCGCAACGCGGTTGAGGCCGGAAAATTTTGTACTTGTCACCGCGACTGAAAAATGGCTTTCGCCCGTGCCGTCATATCCGGCATGGCCGCGATGCTTTTCGCTGTCATTGGTAACGACGAGCTGGTCGGGCGATAGCGCCGCAACCAACCGCTTTTCCATTTCCTGTTGCACTGGACCTTTGCTCATATCATTCCCATCTTGGCTTTCTTCACGATTATGACAGACAAAACACGACATTCAAGATTTCATGGCCGGGTCGGCGACGGCACGCGCGCTTGCGCGGTTGAAGGCTGCCCCGAAAGCGGGGAGTTTCGCGCGCCGCCGCTTTATGGCCTGCCCGAAGATGGTTCGCCGCCCGCGTGGCGCTGGTTGTGCCTTGACCATGTCCGCGAGTTTAACGCGGGCTTCAACTATTTTTCCGGCATGACCAGCGACGAGATTTATGCCGCGCAAACCCCTTATGCGGGGTGGCAGCGCGAAACCCGCGCCTTTGCCTCGAACGGCACCGATCCGGGGCCGCGCTGGGCCGATTTTGCCGATCCGCTCGACGCCATCGGCGCGCGCTATGCCGAACATCGCAAGGTGCCCCCTGCCCGCAATGGCCATATGTTGAGCGAGGCGGATAGAAAGGCGCTCAAAGCCTTGGGGCTCGCCCCCGACGCTGACCGCCGCGCCATCCGAAAACGCTATACCGAGCTTGTCCATAAATATCATCCTGACCGTAACGGCGGCGACCGCACCCACGAAAAGGCGTTGCAACGCACCGTTTCCGCCTATACGCAGCTTCGAAACTCACCTTTTTTCCGAGAGTCCTGATGTCCGATCTGCCCAATGTCCAGCCTGCCAGCATGGAAACGACCATCCTCGAAGCCCCTGACAAGATGGTCAAGGTGCGTGAGATGTTCGGCATTGATTCGGACATGGAAGTCCCCGCCTTCAGCGAAGCCGACGAGCGGGTGCCCGACCTTGACCCCGCTTATGTGTTTGATCCGGACACGACTTTCGCCATCCTTGCAGGCTTTTCGTTCAACCGCCGCGTGATGATCCAGGGCTATCATGGCACCGGCAAATCGACCCATATCGAACAGGTCGCCGCCCGCCTTAAATGGCCGTGTGTGCGTATCAACCTCGACAGCCATATCAGCCGCGTCGATCTGGTCGGCCGCGATGCGATTGTGTTGAAGGACGGCAAGCAGGTCACCGAATTTCGCGAAGGGCTGCTCCCTTGGGCGCTGCAAACCCCGACCGCTTTGGTGTTCGACGAATATGATGCGGGGCGCCCCGATGTGATGTTCGTTATCCAGCGCGTGCTCGAAACCGATGGCAAGCTGACCCTGCTCGACCAGAACCGTGTGATCCGCCCCAACCCTTATTTCCGTTTGTTTGCGACGTCGAACACGATTGGCTTGGGCGACACGAGCGGGCTGTATCATGGCACGCAACAGATTAACCAAGGGCAGATGGACCGTTGGAACATCGTCGTTACCCTGAACTATCTTCCGGCAGAAACCGAAGCCAATATCGTGCTCGCCAAATCGGGCGAATATGATGCGCCGGGTGCGCGCGCGCTGGTCGACAAGATGGTCAAGGTCGCGGACTTGACGCGCCAAGGCTTTATCAACGGCGATATTTCGACCGTGATGAGCCCGCGCACCGTGATTAGCTGGGCACAAAATAGCGAGATTTTCAAAAATGTCGGCTTTGCCTTCCGCCTCTCCTTCCTCAACAAATGCGACGAGGCCGAGCGGATGATTGTCGCCGAATATTATCAGCGCGTGTTCGGCGAAGATTTGCCCGAAAGCATTATCGGCAAGGCCTGAGTCGGCGCTGACTTCGACTGATGGTAGCAATCCGGAACCCGAAGCGGGGGCCGGACAGGAAACCACTATATGTTGTGGTGGAAGAGTTTGTCGGCAAAAATCACCGGTTTCTGCCGGAAACACCCTCTTAACTTCGCAAAGTTCGGGCAAATCGCGCTTTTTCAAACCATACCATATATAGTGGCTCGCCCCGCGTCCTCTATAGCCTGCCTGCATCGTTCGCATGAACATCCGTCCTCGACTTTTCCGACCCGATGCCGGAAACCGACAAGCCTGCCCTACCCGCTATTGTGTAGGCAAGAATGTTCGTGGGAGACGCAAAGAACCTTACGAGTGCGCCAATAAACGTTGTATATAATTAGCTATTATGTCCCCGAAATAGGGCGAAATGGCGCGCGAGATAATGAAGCCCGCCAAAACGGGGAGCGCAGAATCTAATCGCCGACAATCTTCATCAGCCGCCGCTCGACGGGGGCGAGGATGCCCGCCAGTTCATGGCCGCGTTTAAGGACAATGCCCCCTTCACCGACCAGCGCCCACATGCCTTGACGGTTGCGTAAGGCGGGGCGTTTTTCGATACGATATTCGGGGCGCTCGGCGCTGCGGCGGAAACAGGAGAAAATCGCCGCGTCGCGGTCCATATCCATCGCATAATCGCGCCAATGTCCGGCGGCGACCATGCGGCCGTAAAGGTCAAGGATGCGCATCAATTCCCCGCGCTCGAAACCGACTTGCCGGGGTCCGGCGGCGGCGAGCGGAAAAGGGGTGACATTGTGCATTATGACGCGCGATTACCCCTTATCGACAACCTTGATGCGCGCGCGTTTGGCGGCGGGCGGTTCGGGCGCATCACCGCCCCGTTGCGCTGCATCGCGTTCAGCCATCAACTGGGCGAGCTGTTTTTGCGCGGTTTCAAGCTGGCATTGCAGCATTTCCAGCTTTTGCGTGGCCGGATCGAATAATTCGTTGCACGGCGTGCCATAAGGCACAAATTCTTTCTGATACTCGATCGCATCGACCAAAGTGGGCTTGGCCGGGATGCCGACCATCACCGCGCCTTCGGGCACATCGCGCGTCACCACCGCATTAGCGCCAACGCGTGCGCGCGGGCCAACCGTAATCGGCCCCAAAATCTGCGCGCCGGAGCCGACAATCACATCATTTTCCAAAGTCGGGTGCCGCTTGCCCGCCACCCCGTTGGCCGGATTGGTGCCGCCCAAAGTGACGCACTGGTAGATGGTCACATTGTCCCCGATATGCGCGGTTTCGCCGATCACGGTAAAGCCGTGGTCGATAAACAGATGCTTGCCGATCTTCGCGCCGGGATGGATGTCGATGGCGGTCAAAAGTCGCGCTATATGGTTGATCAACCGCGCGAGGAAAAACATTTCGGCTTCGAACAGCCAATGCGCCACACGGTGAAAGCCGAGCGCATGGACGCCGGGATAAAGCAAAATCTCCCACCGCGAACGCGGCGCAGGATCGCGCGCCTTAACCGAATCCAGATAGTCGACCAGACTGTTCAACATAAGTTCGCGTCCCGCTTCGCTTGGCTTTTATCCAGCCGTTTCCCGGCTTATCTTTGACACCCTAGTGGACAGTATAGGGACGCATCGGGCAAATTACCAGCATTTGAGGGTGGGAGGGGGTTGGGTGCGGAGAGGTTATGCGCAGGGTGTGGTTTAGGGAGGTGAAGTGTTGCACCCATATTTTATTACACCGTATTCTTAGGCTCATCCCCAAACTCCTTTTGGCCAAAGCCTGCAAGCTCCTCCCCGAGCTTGCTCGGGGAGGGGGACCGTCCGGCGTAGCCGGATGGTGGAGGGGTAAAAGCGATTGCTTATGCAATCGCGCGCGCCGCTGGCGCGCATAACCCCTCCGTCACGCGCTTCGCGCGCGCCACCTCCCC
>JAFAFE010000005.1 GCA_023423655.1 Pseudomonadota bacterium | reverse complement strand
GGTACGTGAGCTGGGTTCAGAACGTCGCGAGACAGTTTGGTCCCTATCTGCCGTGGGCGTCGAAATTTGAGAGGAGTTGACCCTAGTACGAGAGGACCGGGTTGAACATACCTCTGGTGTACCTGTCATCGCGCCAGCGGTGCAGCAGGGTAGCTATGTATGGACGGGATAACCGCTGAAAGCATCTAAGCGGGAAGCCTCCCTCAAGATAAGATTTCATCGAGCCGTGGAAGACCACCACGTTGATAGGCCGGGTGTGGAAGTATGGTAACATATGGAGCTAACCGGTCCTAATTGCTCTTTTCGCGTTTGAAGTCCCACCATCAATGACAATTCTGGTCAAACAGAAGTGTCGGCGGTGATGAATATTCAAATCGCAGCCCGATAATGGTTAGATGATCACACCATGTGATCCATCGCATCGATTAAACCCGCTAACTGATATGCACCTGCTTTATTGCTTGGTGGCCATAGCGTCAGTGACCCACCCGATCCCATCCCGAACTCGGCCGTGAAACCTGACTGCGCCGATGGTACTACCGCTTAAGCGTTGGAAGAGTAGGTCGTCGCCAGGCATTAAAGCCGGTGCATATGAGGAACGCGGGGGTATAAACCCATTCACAGTCAAAGTTGTTCTGAACCATGGGTTCGGGATGACTAGAAGGGCTGACCTTAACCGGTCGGCCTTTTTTGTGTTTCTGCTGTCCTTTGGAATGGCAGAAAATATTGGTGGCGCGGGATGGAGCAGCCCGCCTAAGCCTCGCGAAAGCGAGGCGTAAAACAAAAGGCTTCCGGGCTGCTAAGGCAGCCCAACATTGGTGGCGCGGGATGGAGCAGCCCGGTAGCTCGTCAGGCTCATAACCTGAAGGTCGTAGGTTCAAATCCTACTCCCGCAACCAATCTAGACAATTGAAACGCCGTCAGTTTTACGCTGGCGGTTTTTTGTTTTTGGAGTCGTTCCGACTTTATTCTTGTCGGAATTCAGACTTTTGCGTTTTCTCCAACACATTCCCCCAACATCCGTCATTGCGAGCGCCGTAGGCGCGCGGCAATCCAGTGTTGCGTGGGGCTGCTTCTGGATTGCCGCGCCGCTTCGCGGCTCGCAATGACGATAGGAGTGGGTCAGTTTGGCGGCGTAGGCAGAGATTCCCCCAATATCGTCGACGCGCTAACCATGTCGTCACGGCTGTGCGTTTACAGGCTTTGCGTTTACAACGGCCAACCCTAGGCGCACCATTGCGCCGCCTCCCATCATTCCACTTTCTGCTGTCCTACACATGCCGCGTTTTCCACGCTGACGGGCAAAGGAAAGCCCATGTCCGATCATCATTATCGTCTGTCCGCCCGGGAATCCGTGCCGTGCCGCCGCGCCCTGCCACCGCGCCGTGCTGCACACCATATATTGTGGATCGAAAATATGGCGATTTGCCCGAACTTTGCGAAGTTAAGGGGGTGTTTTCGGCTCAAATCAGCCGTTCGTCTGTTTCGCGTGACCAAGCACAAGATATTGTGGTGCGGCGGTCGGAACGCCGCCCCGCGGATACCATGCACCGCGCCACGGAGTACCAAATCGGAGGGAACAATGTTTTCTTCGCCGCGCCGCTTAAATCTCGGCATCACCCGCGCTATCACCGGAACTATTACATCCATCAGCCATCTTCAGGAGAGATTATGATCCGCCGTTCGCTTTTGTCCGCTTTGCCGCTTCTGGCGCTCACCGCTATGCCGGCACAGGCCCAAACGGCAGCATCATCCCGCGCGGATCGGGTGGCCACGGCAGGCTTGCCGCACGCGGCGGCTGCGCAAAAGATTAGCGACATCGCCTTTGCCGACCGGCTTGCCGCCAATGGCGGCACGCTGGTTCTCCCGCTCGCCAGTGCCGCAGAGCTTGATGCTCGCGCCACCGGCCTTGATGCCGCGACCAAGGACGCGATTGCCCGCGCGCTCGCCAGCGCAGACTATAAATATGGCAAAGGGGCCGAACTTTCCTTGCGCGGGCTCGGCGCATGGGACCGCATCTATATCGTCGGACTTGGCAAAAAGCCGGACAGCAGCGCGCTGCAATCGGCGGGGATCAAGGCCGCCCAAGCCATCGCCAAAGATAAAGGCGCGGTCGCCCTGCTGACCCACGGCCTCCCCGCAGACCAGGCGAGCGATTTTGCCAGCGGCTTTGGCATGGGCGAATATCGCGCCGATCTTTACCGCAGCAAGGACAGCGGGGCAGCGTCTTATGGTCCGGTCACACTCGTGTCCGATGCCGCGCAAAATGTGCGCAGCCTTTATGCCCAGCGCGGCAAAGCACTTGCCCGCGCAATGGCGTGGACCCGCGACATTTCCAACGAACCGGCCAATGTCATCTACCCCGAAACCTTTGTCGAGCGCACCCGCGCGGCTTTTGCCGGTTTGCCCGGTGTCAGCATCGAGGTGCTCGACCCCGCGGCCATGCAAAAACTTGGCATGGGCTCGATCCTTGGCGTCGGGCGCGGATCGGATCGCGGGCCGCGTATGCTCATCGTCAAATATCGTGGGAGCGGTGCGCCTGCCGGTGGATCCGTTGTGCTGGCGGGCAAGGGCATCACCTTTGACAGCGGCGGCATCAGCCTCAAGCCCGGCACCAATATGGGCAATATGAAATTCGATATGTCGGGCGCGGCGAGCGTGACCGGCGCGGTGCTGGCCTTGGCCGAAGCGCGCGCACCGGTGGATGTGATTGCGGTGTCGGCGCTGGCGGAAAATATGCCGGGCGGCCTCGCGGTGCGTCCCGGCGACATTTTGCGCGCGATGAACGGCAAGACCATCGAGATTGTCTCGACCGATGCCGAAGGGCGGTTGGTGCTGGCCGACGCGCTCTCTTACGCCGAAGCGCGGTTGAAACCGGCGGCGGTGGTCGATGTCGCGACCTTGACCGGCGCGGTCGGCACGGCCTTGGGCGGCGAATATGCGGGGCTATTCTCGCGCCATGATGCGCTTGCGGCGCAAATTGATGCAGCGGGCAAGGCGACCGGTGAAGATGTGTGGCGCTTGCCGCTCCATCCGAGCTACGCCACCGACCTTAAATCCACCTATGCCGACATGAAAAATGGCGGCGGATCGGGCGCGGGCGCAGGGATTGGTGCGCATTTCATCGGCGAATTTGTCGCCCCGACGACGCCTTGGGCGCATATCGACATGGCCAATATGGGCTGGACCGACAAGGGCTCGGCGGGCTGGGGCGTGCGACTGCTCGAACGCTTTGTGCGCGATTTTCAGCCGGTACCTGCGGTCGCGGCCGAAGTGGAACCGGTCGAATAACCGCCCGAATAACCGCCCGCGTCAAATGACCTTTCCTGCGCCACCCTCCTGTCGTTTCAGGAACAAAAACCCGCTTTCGGGGGTTAGCCCTTCATCGCGCCGTTCGGGACAGCCCGCATGGCCGATGAAGATCGGGAGGCGATCATGGGGAAAATAACCGCAATCCTGTTGGGTCTGATCGGCCTCTGCGTGGGCGCAGGCGGCCTGTGGCTCGCGGCGCTGGGCGGCAGTTTTTACTATAGCATTGCGGGGCTTTTATTCCTCGCGACCGCTTGGTCCTTGTGGCGACAACGCATGGCGGCACTGTGGATTTATGCCGCACTCGTTTATGGCACGCTCGTCTGGGCGCTGTGGGAAGCCGGGTTTGACTGGTGGTCGCTCGGCCCGCGTGGCGGCGTGATTATCGTCCTTGGCATCTGGCTGCTCCTCCCTTTCATCACCCGCCGGTTACAGGGCAAAAGCGGTAAGCCGCCGCTCCTTGCCGCCGTCCTTGCCGCGATCATTGTCGCAGGCATTTCGATGGTCAATGACCCCTATAATCTCGATGGCAAGCTCGGCACGCAAAAGCTGGCGGCGGCCAATCCGGGCGATAATTTTCCGGCGGGCGAATGGCATTTTTACGGGCGCACCCCCTTTGGTGACCGCTATTCGCCGCTTGACCGGATTACCCCCGCCAATGTCGCCGCGCTTAAAGAGGCATGGACATATCGCACCGGCGATATACGTGGCCCCGATGATGTGGGCGAAACCACCTATCAGGTGACGCCGCTCAAGATCGGCTCGACCCTCTATCTTTGCACCCCGCATAATCTGGCGATTGCGCTCGATGCGGCGACGGGCAAGGAAAAATGGCGCTTTGATGCCAAGTCCGGAATGGAGGCCGCGCGCCAGCATCAAACCTGTCGCGGCGTATCCTATTATAAGGATGCGAGCGTTGCGGCGGGGCAGCCCTGTGCTGAACGCGTCTATCTGCCGACCGCCGACGCGCGGTTGATCGCGCTTGATGCCGCGACCGGCGAGATTTGCCCCGGCTTTGCCGATGCGGGCACGCTCGACCTTTATAAAGGGATGCCCTATCCCAAGCCCGGCTATTATTATTCGACATCCGCCCCGCTCATTGTCGCGAACAAGATCATTGTCGGCGGCGCGGTCAATGACAATTATTCGGTCGATGAACCGTCGGGCGTTATCCGCGCTTTCGATGTGCAGACCGGCGCGCTTGTGTGGAATTGGGATGCGGGCAATCCCGACCAGACCGCGCCGATCGGCGAAGGGCAGACCTATACCAAAAATTCGCCCAATATGTGGTCGACCCCCAGCGCGGATGAAGCGTTGGGGCTTGTCTATGTGCCCTTGGGCAATGCGACACCCGACCAGCTTGGCATGGGGCGCAGCGCAAACGTGGAGAAATATGCCTCCTCGATTACCGCGCTCGATCTGAATACCGGCCAAGCGCGCTGGGTGCGGCAAACCGTGCATCATGATCTGTGGGATATGGATGTTCCTGCCCAGCCGTCGCTCGTCGACATCACCACCAAAAATGGCGTGGTTCCGGCACTGGTCGGCCCGACCAAGCAGGGCGATATTTATGTGCTGGACCGCCGCACGGGCGAGCCTGTGCTGCCTGTCACCGAACGGCCGGCGCCCGGCGGGGCTATCCCCGAAGACCATACGGCCCCGACCCAGCCATCTTCGGCGTTGAGCTTCAACCCGCCCAAACTCACCGGCAAGAATATGTGGGGCATTACCATGTTCGACCAGCTTGCCTGCCGCATCCAGTTCCAGCAACTCCGCTATGAAGGCCGCTATACGCCGCCTTCCTTGCAAGGCACGCTGGTCTATCCCGGCAATTTCGGGGTGTTTAACTGGGGCGGGGTTGCGGTGGATCCCGAACGGCAAGTGATGTTCGGGATGCCGACCTATCTTGCCTTCACCTCGCGGCTTGTTCCCGCCGCCGACGTACCACCGGTCAAGCAAGGCGAAAAGGGTAGCGAGCAAGGGCTGAACCGCAATGACGGTGCACCTTATGCGGTGGTGATGGGGCCGTTCCTGTCGCCGCTCGGCGTGCCGTGCCAAGCGCCGCCTTGGGGCTATATTGCGGGCGCGGACCTGCGCACCGGCAAGATTGCCTATATGCACCGCAACGGCACCGTGCGCGATATGACGCCGCTGCCGCTCCCCTTCAAGGTCGGGGTGCCGGGTATTGGCGGGCCGATGATTACGCGCGGCGGCGTCGTTTTTCTGGGCGCGGCAGTCGATAATTATCTGCGCGCATATGACCTCACCACGGGGAAACAGCTCTGGCAGGCACGGCTCCCCGCAGGCGGCCAATCGACCCCGATGAGCTATAAAGAAGGCGGCGAACAATATGTGCTGATCGTCGCGGGCGGCCACGGATCGGTCGGCACCAAAGCGGGCGATTATGTGAAAGCCTATAAGCTGCCGCGCTAGGGTCATAGGCCCCGACCCCGGACATATTGTCCGTAAAAGCTGGCAAAGCGCCGCTCGCGCTATCGTGCGCTGCCCCCGTTTGGACGCGCTATTGCAACAAAAATGTCATGCGCTCTTGCCCTTGGGCGGCGGGAGGCGCAAGGCGGTGCGTTTCCGGCGCGCGGCGCCTTATTGGCGCGCTTGCCGCATTGAAGTTCGGATTACCCATTATGTATCAGGATAAAATTACCTCCCAGATGACGCCGGTTGAGCGGTTGCAAGGCAATGTGCTGGCCCGCAGCGAGCGGCGCATCCTCAATTGGCTGTGCGCGCGGTTGCCGCGCTGGGCGACGCCGGACAAGATGACTGCGCTCGGCTTTCTGGGCGCGGTGCTGATCGGCGCGGGCTATGTCCTGTCGGCATGGGACCGCAACTGGTTGTGGCTGTCGGTCGCGGCCTATTTTATCAACTGGTTCGGGGATTCGCTCGACGGCAGTCTGGCGCGTTTCCGCAAGATAGAGCGCCCCGATTATGGCTATTTTATCGACCATAGTGTCGATGCGCTGGCGATTATCTGCATTGTCGGCGGGCTTGGTTTTACGCCCTATATGGAGTTTGAAATCGCGACGATTCCGCTGCTCGGTTATCTCCTCCTTGCGATCCACACCTTCATTTCGGCCAAGGTGATGGGCGAGTTCCAACTGGCCCATGCGGGCGCGGGACCGACCGAATTGCGCCTCATGCTGATTGCGCTCACCATCGCGATGTGGGCGCTGGGACCGGTGCCGGTCGGCATCCGCAATTTCACCATCTTCGATGCGTTCGCCTTCACCATCGGCCTCATCCTGATCGGCCTATATGTGCGCAGCACCTGGACAGTGGCGTTGCGGTTGCGCAAGAAATATCAATAAAAACAATAAGATAATTGCATTTCCGGTCGGGCGCCTCCGTGTACCCGATTTTACAAGTTCACATAGTTCACACGCTATCGCGCTTATTGTGCGGGGGGCAGATGCGCGCGCCCGCCTCTGTTCCTGCCTCCCTCTCCGCAACCGTTTCCGCCGGAATCAAGGCGGTGGAATAGGGCGACAGCAGCGTCCAACCGAGCCTTTCATATAGCGCGCGGCCTTCGCTGGTGGCGACCAGCAATTCGGTCCAGCCTGCCTCCGGTTTTTCCGCCTGTAGCCGCGCCATCACCACACGTCCCAAACCTTTGCGCTGGTGCGCGGGCGCGGTGATGATGCGATCATAGACAAAGACAGGCCCCTGATTTTTGGCCCCCTGATTTGTGGCCCCATAATAGGCCGCATAACCGCTCGCCGCCACATCCCCGCTTGTCGTGTTAATCTGCACATAGACCGTCGCGCCTTGGCGCATGGTTTCGGCCCGATAGCCCGATGGCAAAGCGGGTGCGGTCATGACGCCGCCGCCGCGCATAAACCATGTCGGCGGCTCCAACTGCCAGCGGTCGGGAAGGCACGCCATCAAGGCCGCCCCGTCGCCGCATAATTTTAACGGCAGGAAGGGCGCGTTGATTTCGCGTCCCAATTCTTTCAGCCCGTCACAAACATAGGGGAAAACCCAACGGCGGATTTCCGTGTCGAGCCCGCTATCGACGCGATACCCGCCGCGATCGGCAACCGGTAAGGGCAGCCCGCGCGCAACCGAGCGGGCCGCGAGCCATGCGGGGATCAGCGTATCGAGTGGCGCGGGGCCGGGCATAAGCGCATCTTTCCTGCTGGCGGGCATCAGGGCGCGGCCATGCCACCGCATAGCCAGCCTTCATGCACCCCGATGGCGCATGGCCCGCAAAACAGAGGGTTGCGCGCCTTCGCCTTGATAGGAAAGCGAAAAATGCGGTGGCGGGTGCGCCCGGCTCTTACCCGCCCGATTTATATCCGCCCGGCGCTACTTTTACGCCGCGCCGCCGAACACCGATTTGGTTTCTAAAAATTCTTCCAGCCCGTAAATGCCCCATTCGCGGCCATTGCCCGACATTTTATAACCGCCAAACGGTGCTTTATTATCGAGCGGCGCGCCATTGATATGGACCATGCCGGTGCGCAGGCGACTGGCGACCTTGCGCGCCTTGTCGGCATCGCCCGACCAGACATAGCCCGACAGGCCATATTCGCTGGAATTGGCGATTTCGATGGCTTCATCGACATCCTTATAGGTCATAATCGACAAGACCGGCCCGAACACTTCTTCGCGCGCGATGGTCATGTCGGGGGTGACTTTGCCGAAAATGGTGGGCTGGACGAACAGCCCCTGTTCCAGACCGGCAGGCTTGTCCGAGCCGCCGATGATGAGTTCCGCCCCTTCGGCCTTCGCGCCGTCGATGAGGCTGACGACGCGCTTATACTGGTTTTCATTGGCGATGGGGCCGATGCGGGCATCATCCTGAGGCTGGCCGACCGACACTTTTTCCGCAACCGCCGCCGCAATCGCCTTGACCGTTTCATAGCGGCTTTCCGGCACCATCATGCGCGAGGGCGCGTTACAGCTTTGGCCCGAATTATTCATCATCGTAAAGACGCTGTTGGTCACCGCCTTTTCGAAATCGGCATCGTCGAGCAGGATATTGGCGGATTTGCCGCCCAGTTCGAGCGCGACGCGCTTGATCGTATTGGCGGCATTGGCTGAAATCGCAATGCCTGCGCGGGTCGATCCGGTAAAGCTCACCATATCGGCATCCTTATGGCCGGTGAGCGCATTGCCGATGGCCGGGCCTTCGCCGTGGACAAGGTTGAACACGCCTTTGGGGAGGCCCGCTTTATCAACGATGTCGGCGAAAATGGCGGCATCGAGTGGCGCAAGTTCGGACGGCTTTAACACCATCGTGCAACCCGCCGCGAGCGCGGGCGCGACCTTGCAGGCAATCTGGTTCAATGGCCAATTCCACGGCGTGATGAGGACCGCAACGCCAATCGGCTCCTTGCGCACAAGCGTCGTCCCCATCGCTTCTTCAAAGTCGAATTCTTCCAGAACGCGGATGGTTTCCATAAAATGGCCGATGGCGGACGGCGCTTGCTGTTTTTGCGCCACGGACGTCGGCGCGCCCATCTCCGCTTGAATCGCGGCGGCAAGCTCGTCATTGCGCTCGATCAGCGCGGCGAGAATGGCTTTCAAATAGCCCAGCCGTTCTTCGCGGCTGGTTTCGGACCAAGCCGGAAAGGCTGCTTTCGCCGCCGCAATCGCGCGGTCGGCATCGGCTTCGTTGCCGAGCGCCACCTTGGCAACGCTTTCCATCGTCGCCGGGTTGATGACATCGCGCGTCGCCTGCCCCGAAGGCTCCACCCATGCGCCATCAATATAGAATTTGCTGGTGTCGGCGGTGAAGTCGGTCATGGGAACATCCTTTTCGAGTCGGCTGGCAAGGGGTTGCGCGGGTCATATTGCCGTCCGGCATCGCACTTGTCGATTCCGCACGCCCCGCTACCGTGGCACACTACTGACATGTGTGTAAAGAGCGGATGGGGCGGTTTCAGGCTCTAGGCGCCAGTTTGAAGCGCGTCCCGCTGCTGTCGCTCTCCTCCAACTCCAGCCGCCCGCCATAGGCTTCGGCCAAGGAGCGGGCGATGGCGAGGCCTAGGCCGGTGCCGCCGTCGGTGCGTTTGCTGGTAAAGAAGGGTTCGAAAATGCGTTCGCGGTCGGCGGGCGCGATGCCGGGGCCATTGTCGGTGAAGGTAAGGCCGCGATTGGATACGGCAATGTGCAGATTGGTCGCGCCCGCCTGTTGGGCATTTTCGATGAGCGTGGTGATGATCGCCTCGACGGCATCCTGGCCGATCCGCATCCGCATCCCGTCGCGCGGGAGATTATAAGTGAAGGAAAAACCGTCGCGTTCATATTGTTCCGCTATCGCGTAAACGGCATGAAGCGGGTCGGCGATGGCCGTATCATCCCCCGGCTGCATATCGGCTTTGGCCAAATCCATCATCCGTTTGACGAGGCGCGAGAGGCGTTCGCTATCGGCCTGCATATTGCCGAGAAAGGTGCGGCGTTCGGCGTCGGTCATCTCGCCGCCATGATCTTCGATGAGTTCAATCGCGCCGCTAATCCCGGCGAGCGGGGTTTTGAATTCATGGCTGACCGAGGCGGCAAAGTCGCGCAAGTAACGCGAACGCCGCGCAATGGCGGCCTCCATCGTGCGGAAATCGGCATAAAGCTGCTCGATCTCGGTGACTTTGAGCGAGGGGTTATCGGGGATTTTTCCTTGGCCAGCCGCGAGGATGCGGCTCGCTTCGGAGAGGCGCTCGATAGGGCCGACGATGGTGCGCGCCAAGGTCGCCGCGAGCAGCATGAGAAGCGCGAGCACGACCACCGCCGCGAGCGCCAGCCCGTGCCGTTCTTCCCATAAGGAATCGAGCAGCACCGGCGGCGGGCGCAGGACGAGCAGTGCGCCGAGCATGGGCAAGGCGGCTGCCAACAATAATGCCCCGAACAATAAGGTGCGCAGCCTTAACTCCGGCCAATGGCGGATGATGAAGGCTTTGAGCAAGCCGGGCGGTGCAGCCGCGCTCATGCGTCTCCGCTGCAAGACCCGAGCCGGTAACCGACACCGGGCTTGGTTTCGATGAGGTCCGCGCAGCCCACCGCGATGAACTTGCCGCGCAAATTGCGCACATGGCTGTCAATCGTGCGGTCGGTGATCGCAAAGCCGGGGCCGTGCAGCCGGTCGATAATATTGTCGCGGCTGAATATTTTGGACGGCATCGACACGAGCGTGCGCAATATGGTGAATTCGGTCGCGGTGAGGCTCACCTCTGCCCCGCGCCAAATCGCGGTCCAGCCTTCAGGGTCGAGCGTGAGCGCGCCATGCTTTAACAAGGCCGCCGTTTCGACCATAGGCGGCTTGGCGGCGGTGCGGCGCAGGATTGCCATGCTGCGCGCGACCACCTCGCGCGGGGAAAAGGGCTTCACCACATAATCATCGCCGCCCAGTTCGATGCCTAAAATGCGGTCAATTTCGTCATCGCGCGAGGATAGGAACAGGATCGGCACCTCGCTGTCCTGACGCAGCCGCTTGCACAGGTCGAGCCCGTCCATGCGCGGCATATTAATGTCGAGGACGAGCAGGTCGGGGGCGTGGCGCTGCGCCATTGCCAACGCCTCCTCGCCATCGCCCGCCTCCAGCGTATCCAGCCCCGCCTTGGTAAAGGCGAAGGTCAGGAGCTGGCGGATATGCGGGTCATCATCGACGATCAATATGGTGCGCGGCATAGGACACATCACCATGTTTAGGGCGCGGCTGTCAATTTGCGGGAGAGCGGCGGGCGTGATTTTAGCGTGAAACATGAAGGGGCTCCTTTGCGGGTTGGTGGGATTGGGTGGTGTGTTCGCGGGCCTTAGCGGGCGGGGGAACCGGTCCCGGCTGGGGCGAGGGAACCGGACCCGGCGGGGGCGAGGGCGGTTTGCTTTTCTCCCCTGCCGCCTCCCGCTGTTGGGGGAGGATGTTTTGGGGTGCGTTATTTGCATCCGGCGGTCCTTCGATGGGGGCCGCCGAACCGGTGATATGGACAGGCGGGATCGGGTTGCCGTCGCATTGATAACCGCTCGACTGGTCGTGGATGGTGACCTTGCGGCGCACCGCTTCGGTCTTGGCCAGCCGGGCCGCATTGCGCCAGGTCCAGAAATTTTCGGTCTGATCGCGCTTGGTATCCGACTGGACAATGCGGCGGACAATGGTGACACGGGCACGAAAGTCGGGGCTTAGTCCTTTGCGTTCCTCCAACTCGACCAGCGGGAGCAGGGCCGACGCACCGAGGCGGTTGAGATAGCAAAGGTCGAGCGCCGCACCTTTGCCGCCGACTTCCTTGGCATGGCGCACATTCCACTGCGCCGCCATCGCGCCGGTATCGACGAAGCAATAGCCGAGCAGCACTATGCCTGCGGCCAGCAGATTGGCATTGATGAGCCAGCTTGCATTTTTGTCGCGCAGCATCCGCCAGCAGATGAGCGCGAGGCCGACCGCCACCAGTGCCATCCACACCAGCGCGGCGATGCGCCACTGGGTCAGCGAATAGACGCTGATATAATCCAAAGTGCGCTCGATTGACGAGCCGACCAGCAGGATATTTTGCGCAATCCACAGGACCAGCAGGCGGCGGATGAGCGGATCGCGCGCGCTTGTCGATCCGGGCCGCAAGGTAATGAGCGTGAACAGCCCCGCGAGCAGCGCAGTAACGATCAGCGGATAGGCGCCGCGATGTGCATATTCGGCAAGCGTCATGCCGTCGGGGAGCGGGGCCAGACCCGACAGATAGACAAGGTCCATGCCGTTCTGCATCAGGAATAACAGGTTGAACGCGATGAGCGAGAGGCGCAGCGATTGCGGCGTGACCCCCGGAATAGCGACATCGCCGCGGCCTTCGGCCGTCCCCGCCACACGCCTTGGGAGCGCAGGCCGCAACAGGCTCCACGACAGCCAGAATAGCAACGCCCAGATGAATATGCGCGCGATTGTTTCGTCGCGCCACACCGGTAGATGCAGGCGCATCAGCCAGCTTTCGAGGACCGGATTGGCGGCAGCAAACAAGGTCACAAAAGCGATGCTGCCGATGAGCGGCAGGACCAGCGCCGGAAGGTGGCGCGTGAAGCGTCCGCTTTTGCCCATCCGCCGCTGCTTGCCGCGCAGCTTCAGCCACAGCGCAAGGTCGAGGAAAGGCGCAAAGAGCGCGCGCACGCCATGATAGCCAAGCCGCTGGAACCATTGCCAGCCATCGCCGCCTTTGGCCGCAAGCGGGGCCAGCGTCATGACGCCAGCGGCGACAAGGAATAAGAGCGCCGCAAGCGGGCCGGGGTCGAATATCAACGCTAGCGCGGTGAGCGCCGCTATGGCTGCGGCCCCCCAAGCCATCCTGTTGGTGATAAGGCCGGCCCGTGCCGCAACGATTGCACCGAGCAAGACGGCGGCAAATAAACCGAAGCCGCTCCCCAATTGGGTGTAGCGCCAAAATATCAAATCGCCCGCGATGATGACGGCCAAAGCCGCGATCAGCTTGACCAGCAACCCGCCCCGCGCCGCCAGATTATTGCGCCCCGAACGCCCGACCATAAACACTCCCATTTCCGTTGAACCGGAGACGGGGAGTAGGGCGCGGCCAAGCAGGCGCTACGGCGCGCCTTGCCGAAATTTAAAGGCGATGTGATGCAGATAATGTGCAGGCAGGCCTTTCATCCAAGCCTTTATCGTCATTGCGAGGAGCGAAGCGACGAAGCAATCCAGTGTTGGCGCAGCGCGACTCTGGGTTGCTTTGCTTCGCTCGCAATGACGAAAGGGGGTATGATTTGCCGCCCGCCCCTCAACTCAACAATGGCTGTAACGCGGCCCAATTGTCGGCCACCGCCTGCCGCCCGGCTTCCATTGCGGTGCGGATTTTGGCGGGGTTAAATTCCAGCGTGTCGCAATATTCGCGCGCGGGTTCGATAATGCGGATGGGCGCGAAGCGATATTTGGCAAGCTGCAAATCCCACGGCTGGAGCAGCGCATGGGCGGCGGAACCGGTAATGCCTTGGGCTTCCAACAGCCGGAACTGCACCTCGCGCGCGGCGATGAGGTCGTTGATCATCGTCGCATTGGCAAGGTCGTTCATCGACACTTCGGATTGCTGGATCGCGACCGCGCGCAACGCAATATCGACCAGATTGCCATAGGTGCGCTCCGCGCCCACTTCGGCCTTGGGCGAAGCGCGGATGACGATGACGCCGCGCGGATTGAAATCGAGCGCGGTGCCAAGCGGAGTCACATCGCGCACCCCGCCATCGACCCATTGTTCTTCGGTGCCATCGCTCGCGCGCGTCAGCAGCGGATCGAAAAAGAGCGGCATCGCACAGCTTGCATAAACCCAATTATGGAGGCCCGGCACTTTCTGGTCGATGGTGCGGAACAGCCCGCTTCCCAGATTGACGACCCCCAGCCGCAACTCGATTTTCGAGCGTTTGACCTTGTCGTCATCGGCAAAAGCCTTGATCATTTTCTTAAGCGGACCGGCATTATAAATCGCCTTTTCGCCGAGCAACGCCCCGCCCACGCCCAAGGGCCGTTTGGTATAAATGTCGCTATTGCCCTTAAGCCCCATCCATTGTGCGACCAGCCCCGGCACGTCATTTTGGGCAACACCGAGCGCCTGTATCGCACCGGTCGAGGTGCCGACGACAATTTTGGGTTTCACTTTGCGTTTGGTAATAAGCTCGTCGAGGACGCCCACCTGGAACGCCCCCTTCGCGCCGCCGCCACTCAACACAATCGCCAGATCTCCGGGCATCATGTTTCTCCTTTGAATATAACAGGATGGTGCGACCGTCGCTATCCTATCATAAGCAAGCGGGGGAAGGAATGAGCGTGTGACACAGGGAGGGGATAAAAGGCCGACCGATGCAGCCTATAAGGCCGCACACCGGTTGCGGCGCGCCATGAGCTTGCCCGAAATACTGCTGTGGCGGCATCTGCGCGGGTCGCCGCAAGGTTTGCGGGTCCGGCGGCAACATCCGCTCGGTCCTTATGTGCTGGATTTTTATAGCGCAGCGGCTTCGCTGTGTATCGAAGTGGACGGCGCCGCGCACCGGGCAGGCGGGCAAGGCGCACGCGATGAACGACGCGACAGGTGGCTGGCGGCGCAGGGCGTGGAAACTCTGCGGATAGCAGCGGCGGAGGTGCTGGCCGATCCGCAAGCGGCGGCGGATGGGATATTGGGTTATGCGCTGGCGAAGAAGGCGCGGATGGGGCGGTGACGGTGTGAGGGGTGGGTGAGAGGTAAGAAATTGGCAAGGTTGCGCTAACCCTTACCCCTCCACCATTCGCTGACGCTCATGGTCCCCCTCCCCATAAAATGGGGAGGAGCTTGGGGTTCGCGCAAAAAAATCCTCCCCACTTTGTGGGGAGGGGGACCGTGCGCCCGTTAGGGCGTAACGGTGGAGGGGTCAGTAAGCGCGCGCACCTTCAAAACACCCCCACAAAAACCCCGCCAAATCACCCCGCAACCAACCTATTCGTGCCCCGCTTCACCATCATGCTTTCGCTGCCTTTGACGGCTGCCGAGCGGTCCAGCACGGTGTCCATGAACACCCATTCGCTTGCGGCGATGTCGCGGGTGAAGCTGACTTTCATATAGCCGCGATTTTCGGTGTTGCACCATTTGAGGTGGGGGTTGGCGCGGCGCAGGGCGGCGGCGACATCTTTGGGGGGCACACCGCGGGTCGAGCTTTCGATACCGGCAGAACTGACGCTATGGCCGGCAAATTCGACGCCGACCGGCTGGCCGTCCTTGCTGTCCTTGGCGACCAGATCGAACGCCCAGCCATTATGGCTGTCGCCCGACAATACGACTAGGTTGGCGTCCGCCGCCTGCGCGAACGTATAAATCCGTTCGCGGGCCGCCGGATAACCGTCCCAATTATCCAGATTGAAAGGCAGGCCGTTTTGCGCCGCAAGCGCGCCCAGTTGCACGCGCTGCTTGGCATAATCGGGCGCATTGGCGGGGAGCCATTGTAATGATTCCACCGGGCTTTTGGTGCTGCCCATAATCACCTGTTGCGCCAAGACCTGCCAGCGCGTGCCGTTGCGCACACTGTCGCTCAGCCCGCGCGCGAGCCAGGCTTCCTGTTCGCTGCCTAGCATGGTGCGCGATGGATCCTGATAGGCACCGTCCCGGAACGCACGCAAGGCCGCGCCAATATCGCCCGTGCCTGCGCCTGCGATAATGTCGCCATATTCAAACTGTTTCGACCGTGCGGTGAGCCTTGTTTCGGGAAGCTGGATGGTCGCAAGATCGCCCACCTGATAGCTGCGCCAGGGCGCGTCCGATACCGGCATCCATTCCTGATAGGCCTTGATGGCGGCGGCCTTGCGCACCTGCCACTCGCCCTCGTCAGGCTGATGGTTTTGCGCGCCGCCCTGCCATGTATCATTGGCGCTTTCATGGTCGTCCCATTGCGCAATCATCGGCAAAAGCTGGTGCAAGCGGCGCAGGTCCGCATCCGCGCGATAGCTTGCAAAGCGCAAGCGGTAATCGGCGAGCGCGACGGTTTCGTGGGTGGGCTGGACATCGCGGCCCGTCACCCACTGTTTGGCCGCCGGATAGGTGCCATAGCCATATTCGTAAAAATAATCGCCCAGATGGACGGCAAGGTCGATGTCCCCGCGTTCGGCGGCGTGGCGATAGGCGTTGAAATAGCCAAAGCCCATATTGGCGCAGCTAAACACCGCAAGGGCGAAGCGGTCGCATTGGCCTTGCGGCAGGGTGCGGGTGCGGCCGACCGGCGACATGCTGCCGTCGGGCGCGACAAAGCGGTAATAGAGCCAGCGATTGTCGGGGAGACCGGTGACGGTGACTTTGGCGGTGTGGTCGCTTGCCCCGCGCGCGGTGGCTTCGGCCCCGGCAAGTATTTTGGTAAAGCCTGCATCCTCGGCAAGTTCGGCGCGCAATAATGTATCGCTATCCGCCACATAGCGCGTCCATAAAAGGACGGAATTGGCGGTCGGCTCGCCGCTCGCGACACCGTGGCTAAAGCCGCGCGCGCGGGTGATTTGTGCGGCACCGGGGGTGGATAATCCCACCAGCCCCAGCGCGCCGGTTTGCAGCAACAGGCGGCGGTTGATCGGCAAAAATTCGGTCATGCTAATTTCCCTGCGAAATGGTTGCGGGGTCTTATGACCCTCCGAGCGCGAGCAGAATTGCCATGAATAAAGTCAGCACAATGACACAGCCGAACAGAACCGCGAGGGTGCGCAAAATCGCGCCCCAGCGGCTGCCGCGATAGGCCCCGCGCAACTGGCGATAAATATGCGCGGTCGCGAGGATGAAGAAAGCGGGGACCAGAAATCCGGGCGATATGCCCACGCTGATCGCGACCAATATTATAATCACAAACAGCATCATGAACGCGATCGAATAGGTCACGAACACGATATGGTCGTAAAAATGATAGCGGCGGCTGAACGGGAAAAGCAGCCACATCCATGCCGCCGAAATCGGGATCAGCGCCCAGGCATATTTATAGGCATAGCTTTGCAGCTTGTAGAAAAGCAGCTCCGGATTCTTTTTGAATTTTTCCATCGCGTGCTGGATTTGCGGCACATCGCTATAGACGGTCGGCGCTTTGATTCGGGGGCCGCCGGGATGATTTTGCTCCCGTTCGCGCGCAAGGTCGGGGCGCAATAATTCGATTGCAGAAACGGAATCGGCAGCGTCATTCAGTTGGCGCGTGAGCCTTTCGGTCGGCTGGCCCGCTTCGGCGGCGCGCTCGATTTCCACTTCCAGCCGGACCATGTCCGCGACCTGCCGTGCATGTTCTTCGGCAATATTGGCGGTAAGCCCGCCCTGTTCGGCGGCCGGAGTGCCGTCCTCGGCTGCGCCCGCTTTCACCCCTTCGTAAAAATCGCTGCCGCCCAGATTGTGGAAGGCGGCAAAGGTCAGGAATACCGCGAACAGGAACAGCGCAAGCGGCGACACAAAACGCGCGCGCTCGCCGTGGATATAGCGGCGGGTGAGATCGCCCGGATGCCATACCAGCATCGGCAAGGTGCGCCAGAATTTGCCGTCAAAATGGAGGACGCCATGCAGGAAATCATGCCAGAAATCCCCGACCGAACGGTGGAGATGCCCTTTCTGGCCGCAGCTATGGCAATAAGGTCCGTCTAGCGTCGCGCCGCAATTGAGACAGCGGGAACCGCCCGCATCATGCCCGCCAGCACCATGCCCCGCTTCGCCATGCCCCGGCTCCACCGCACGCGCAGCCAAACCACCGGTCGCCGCCGCCCCTATCGCTTCGATTCCCTCGCTCATGGACGGCAGGTGTAACAGCTTGCAACTGAAACGAAAGAGGGAAGGGGGAAGGCAAACCTCTCCTCCTTTAGGAGAGGGGTTGGGGTGGGGTCTGTCAGTCGAATACAGCGCCTGACGAACAAACCCCACCCCACTACGACTAAGAATTTTCAGCTACGCTTCAAATTCCTAAGTCTCCGTTGCCCCTCCCCTAAAGGTGGAGGGGCCTTTGTTGTCCCATCCGGTTACCCCCGTAACCACCCCGCCATTGCACGCGATGCTATTTGCGCATACCCCTCACTGCTATGACCGAAACCAACAATATTCCGGCACTCATCGTCGATATGGGCGCAAAAGCGAAGCGGGCGGCGCGGGTGCTGGCGGGTGCGACAACGGCGCAAAAGCGCGCGGCGCTGGAGGCGATGGCGCAGGCGATCCGCGCGGCGACGCCTGCGATTATTGCGGCCAATGCGCTGGATATGGAAGCGGGCCGCGCCAATGGCCTCAGCGAAGCGATGCTCGACCGGCTGTTGCTTGATGACGCGCGCGTCGCCGGAATTGCCGATGCGGTGGCACAAGTGGCAACGCTCGATGATCCGGTGGGGCAAGTGATCGACCGCGCGACCCGCCCCAATGGTTTGGCGCTAAGCCGCGTGCGCGTGCCTTTGGGGGTCATCGGCATCATCTATGAAAGCCGCCCCAATGTGACGGCGGATGCGGCGGCGCTGGGCCTTGGCGCGGGCAATGCGGTCATCCTGCGCGGCGGCAGCGAAGCGGTGCATAGCAACCGCGCGATCCATGCCGCGATGGTGGAGGCGGTTGCAGCGGCGGGGCTTCCCACGGATGCAGTGCAGCTTATGCCGACACAAGACCGCGCGGCGGTCGGCGCGATGCTGGGCGCGGCGGGGCTTATCGACCTTGTGATCCCGCGCGGGGGCAAAAGCCTTGTCGCGCGGGTGCAAGCCGAAGCGCGCGTCCCCGTGCTCGCGCATCTTGACGGCATCAACCATAGCTATGTCGATAAAGCCGCTGACCCTGACATGGCCGCCAGTGTTGCGGTCAACGCCAAGCTGCGCCGCCCCGGCATTTGCGGCGCGATGGAAACATTGCTCATCGACCAGGATTATTTTGCGCCCGACGCGTTGGTAAAGGCGCTGCTGGATAAAGGCTGCGAAGTGCGCGGCGATGATGCGGTGATGGAATTGGATGACCGTATCCAACCCGCGCGCGAGGAAGATTGGGATACGGAATATCTGCTCCCCATCGTGTCGGTCGCGATGGTCGAAGGCCTGTCCGGCGCGCTCGCCCATATCGCCGCCCATTCCAGCGGCCATACCGACGCGATTATCACCGAAGATGCGCAGGTCGCCGAACGCTTTTTGAATGCGGTCGATAGTGCGATTGTGATGTGGAATGCGTCAAGCCAGTTCGCCGATGGCGGCGAGTTCGGCTTGGGGGCCGAGATCGGCATTTCGACGGGGCGTTTGCACGCTAGGGGCCCGGTCGCGCTGGAAGGGCTGACCACTTACAAATGGCAGGTGCGCGGGACAGGGCAGGTGCGGGGGTAGGCGTTCTTAAAAAATATCGTCATTCCCGCGAAAGCGGGAATCCATCTCCTGACCGCGCGGTAAACCGAAAAGGCGGGAGATGGATCCCCGATCAAGTCGGGGATGACGATATTTTATAAAGCTCCGTTTTATGAAGCCTGCCTATTTTCAATTCCGGATCAAATAATCGAACGCCGACAGTGCCGCCTTCGACCCTTCGCCCATCGCGATGACGATTTGCTTATAGGGCGTTGTCGTCACGTCGCCGGCGGCGAAGATGCCGGGTTCGGTCGTGCGCGCGCCGGCGTCGATTTCGATTTCGCCGCGCGGGGATAAGGGGACGGCCCCTTCTGCACCATCGGGACCGCGCAGCCATTCGGTGTTCGGCACCAGGCCGATCTGGACGAAGATGCCCGCGACATCGACCTTATGGCTTTCGCCCGATTTGCGGTCCTTATAGGTCAAATGCGTAACCTTTTCGCCGTCGCCCACCACTTCGGTCGTTTCCGCGCCGGTGATGATGGTGACATTGGGGAGGCTGCGCAATTTCGCTTGCAGCACGGCATCGGCGCGCAATTCGTCCATAAATTCGATGAGCGTGACATGCGCGGTGACACCGGCAAGGTCAATCGCCGCTTCCGCGCCGCTATTGCCGCCGCCGATGACTGCCGTCGCTTTGCCCTTGAACAGCGGGCCATCGCAGTGCGGGCAATAGGTCACGCCGCGCGTGCGATACTCATCTTCGCCCGGCACATTCATCTGCCGCCAGCGCGCGCCGGTGGTGAGGATGAGCGTGCGCGATTTCAACCGCGCGCCATTGGCCAACTCGATCTCGTGATAGCCGCCCTGCTCCTTGGCAGGCACCAATGTCTTGGCGGTCTGCAGGTTCATCACATCGACATCATAGTCGCGCACATGGGCGTCGAGCGCGGCCGCCAATTTCGGCCCTTCGGTATGCTGGACCGAGATGAAATTTTCGATCGACATGGTGTCGAGCACCTGCCCGCCAAAGCGTTCGGTGACGATGCCCGTGCGGATGCCCTTGCGCGCAGCGTAAATCGCTGCTGCTGCCCCTGCCGGACCACCGCCGACCACCAGCACGTCAAACGGCTCCTTGGCGTTGATCTTTTCTGCCGCCTTGGTGTCGGCTTCGCTGTCGAGCTTGTTGACAATTTGCGCCAGGTCCATGCGGCCCTGCCCGAACGGTTCGCCGTTCAAGAACACCGTCGGCACGGCCATCACCTTGCGCTTGTCGACTTCGCTCTGGAACAAAGCGCCGTCAATCGCGACATGGCGGATAGCGGGGTTGAGCGCCGCCATCATGTTGAGCGCCTGCACCACATCGGGGCAATTCTGACAGGTCAGCGAATAGAATGTTTCAAAGTGGAAAGTGCCGGTGAGACTTTTCACCTGCTCCAACAATTCGGCCTCTTCCTTGGGCGGATGGCCGCCGACATGGAGCAACGCCAGCACCAGCGAGGTAAATTCATGGCCCAAGGGGATGCCTGCAAATTCGACGCCGGTATCTTCGCCGACGCGGGTGATCTGGAAAGACGGGCGCAAGGGCGCGCGGCCGTCATTGCGCACCGTCACCTTGTCGGACAGTGCGGCGATTTCATTGAGCAATGCGCCCAGATCCCGTGCCTTTTCGCTGTCATCCAGACTCGCGACCAGTTCGATGGGCGTGCGGATATTGGCGAGATAAGCGCCAAGTTGTTGCGTCATGGTGGCGTCAAGCATGGGAGTTTCCTCAAATGGTTCGGGCGCGACTGATGCCTCTCCCGCGCAATCTTAAAGATACGCGAAAGGGGCATAAGCCAGCATATGTGAAAAAAGGGTGGGCGCCGGGTCGGGGATGGGAGGAGGGGAGACCCGACGCCCGTAAGGACTGGATCAGTCCTTAGATCTTGCCGACAAGATCAAGCGAGGGAGCGAGCGTTTCAGCGCCTTCTTCCCACTTGGCCGGGCAAACTTCACCCGGGTGCGCTGCGACATATTGTGCAGCCTTGATTTTGCGGACGAGTTCGTCAGCGTTGCGGCCCACGCCTTCCGACGTGATTTCCATCACCTGGATGACGCCTTCGGGATCGACCACGAAGGTCGCACGGTCGGCAAGGCCAGCGCCTTCGCGCATCACGCCGAAATTATTGGTGATCGTGCCCGACTGGTCGCCCAGCATGAAATAGTTGATCTTGCCGATGGCGGGCGAGCTGTCATGCCAAGCCTTGTGGCTGAAATGCGTGTCGGTCGATACCGAATAGACTTCAACGCCCATTTGCTGGAGTTCGTCATATTTGCCGGCAAGGTCTTCCAGCTCGGTCGGGCAAACGAAGGTGAAGTCTGCCGGATAGAAAAAGAAGACCGACCATTTGCCCTTGGTGTCGGCATCCGACACATCGACAAACTTGCCCTGATGATAGGCGGTCGCGTTAAACGGCTTAAGTTCGGAACCGATGATACCCATGAGAAACAGTCTTTCTGTGTTGCGGTGTAAAAAATTGGCCAGCCGGAAAACAGCGAAGATGCGAACCGACCGCCTTGCGGCGACCGTTGCGCAAACTTGTCTGTTCCCCGGTGATGGACACCCTATATAGGGGCGCAGCACAAAAATGCTCATGAGGAATCCCGCAATGATTAATCGAAAAATTCGATTGTGCGCGGAAATAATAATCGAGTGTGTTTGTAAGACCGGTCACTATAGACCGCACAGGAGAAAGCGCAATGACACCCGAAGCCGCGCAGCAATTTGCGCAAGACTGGATTGCCGCTTGGAACGCGCGCGACCTGCCGCGCATCATGACGCATTATGCCGATGATGTGCATTTCCGCTCGCCCACTGCGCAAAATCTGCTGGAGGACGGGCGGGTGGAGGGCAAGCAAGCGCTGGAAACCTATTGGGCAAAGGCGCTCGCGTTGATCGAGCATCTCCATTTCGAGCTGATCGATGTGTTTACCGGCCATGACAGTTTGACGCTCCATTATCGCAACCAGACCGGCGCGGAGGCGTGCGAGACATTTTTGTTCAATGCCGATGGCAAGGTCGCCTATAGCATCGCCGCCTATCTGGTACGCGAAGGATAGCGATGGTTAATCTTTGATTTTACAAGTAAAATTGGCAAATGCGTTGCGCGGGCAGCGTCAAAATCCGCAAAAAAACCCCTGTTTTTCAACATTCTGTTCATCGTCCGCGCTTGGCGGCTCGTCGCATTTGATAGTCGAATTAACGTTTTGGTTACAAATAGGGCGGATAATTAACGGCACAGCAACAGGGGGCAGGATCACAAGGATATTGCCATGCTGACACATACTTATATTTTTGACCGCTATAGCGACGCCAAAGAGGCGGTCAGCGCGTTAGAAGCATCGAAAATCTCGCCCGCCTTTATCAGCCTTGTCGGCCGCGGCGGCGATGATTTGATGAGCCTTCATGCCTATGCACCGGGTGAACAGATTGCGCCGGTCAACCCGTCAGGATTGCTTGAGGCGCTGGGCCTTATGGTCATTCCGGGCGCAGGTCCGCTGGCGGTTGGCGGCTGGTTGGCGGCGGGTATCGCCGCGCGCGGCACGACCGGCCAAGCGGTGGTCGAAACGCTGAAAGCGGCGGGCCATAGCGCCAGCGATGCAGAAACGCTCGCCGAAGCCCTGCATCGCGGCGCATCGGTGGTCGCAGTGCGCGCCAATGCCACCCGCAGCGCCGAAGTCCAAGCCTTGCTCACCGGCGCAGGCGGGGTCGCCCCCCAAAAGCGCGGCGCGGCCTATCGCGACAATGGCTGGACCGGCTTTGACCCCGACGCCAAGCCCTACACATCGGAAGAAGTGTTCGACGAACGGATGCGTTACCGCGCGGCGGCTTGAACGCACCACGCCTGACCAAAACCCGGTTGAAACAGAAAAAGGGCTGCCAGTACGGGGCGGCCCTTTTTTTATGCTTAGTTGCGGCGCTGATTACGCCCCTCGATGCGCCCGTTATTGCACCCCTTAATGCGCGATAAAGAGCGGGATGCGGGTGCGTGATAATATGTCGTGGGTGACACCGCCAAACAGCCATTCGCGCAAAGGCCCGCGGCTATAAGCGCCCATCACGATCCAGCCTGCCCCGCATTGGTCGATCGCGCTGGTCAGGCCCTCCATCACCGTGCCGTCCTTCTTTTCGGCGGCGATGATTTCGGCCTTGATGCCGTGGCGTGACAAATAGCTGGCAGCATCGAGCGCGGCAAATTCCTGTGCTTCGTCGGTGATGGTGACAAGATGGACCGAAGCGGCCTGTTTGAGCAAAGGCACGGCGGCGCGGATCGCGTTGGCGGCCTCCTTGCTACCATTCCATAATATGGCGCAGGTGCCGGTGAGCGCCAGCGGGCGGCCATCGCCGGGGACGGCCAGCACCGGAATGGGCGCGGCCAGCGCGACATCGCCGACAAGTGACTGGCTCATGGCCGCGTCAGCGTCATTGTCATGGTTGAAGGACAGGATGACGAGGTCGGCCAAACGGCCCCGATTGGCGAGGATTTCCGCCGGGTCGCCATCGCCTCCGACCAGCGACCAGGACACATCCTCCTTGGCCATACGCTTTTCGATAAGATTGCTCGCGCGCTCGGCGGCTTCATCGACCGCCTGAATGGCTTCGGGCACCATGAAGGTCGCGCCGAACGGGTCGGTCAGCATCAGCGCGGTCAGCGGCTTGCAGGTCACACATTCGATATGGCCATTATCCGCGCGCGCAATATCGAGCGCCGCCTGCATCCGGCTTTCCATGCCGTTGTCGTCATGCACATATAAAATAACAGATTTCATCTTGCCCTCCATCGGATGCAGCGCGGGATGAAGCGGGCGCGAGCGCGTGTTGCCGCGCGACTCGGCAGGGCCGCTTCCGTCTGATCCGCTTTGACTATGGGGCATGATTGTGTCTCGCTCTTTGTTCAGGATCAAGAAAGTCTGCGCCTAACCACGCATCTGTCTGCCCATCTGTCTGCGCCTTTTGCAAGGCGCCGGGAAAATCGCTGCCCCTATAAAGGTGAAATGCGCCAGCCGCGATTTGGCTCCCGGCTAAAAGCCCCGTTTTTGACGTTACGGATTTGCCTGCATAGTTTGACGGCGCAGTTTGATTGCGCACGGAGCGTCGACATTTATGCTATAGCCTCCGGCAGCAACCGGCATGGTCCCGTTTCGGACGTTGACCGGGGCGGGGGCGGCTTTTATGGCTGCTCGCACCATCACCCGCGCTCTCAAAACAGAAAGTGACCGTTTCCGATGAAAAAGCTTTATTCCGATGCCGCCTCCGCCCTCGACGGACTATTGTTCGACGGGATGCATTTATGCGCGGGCGGCTTCGGGCTGAGCGGGATTCCGGAGCGGTTGATCGACGCCATCCAGGCAAGCGGGGTCAAGGATTTGACCATCGCGTCTAATAATGCGGGGATTGACGGCGAAGGCCTCGGCAAATTGCTGCGCACCCGTCAGGTCAAAAAGATGATTTCCTCTTATGTCGGCGAAAATAAGGAATTTGAACGCCAGTTCCTGTCCGGCGAGCTGGAGGTCGAATTTTGCCCGCAAGGGACGCTCGCCGAACGCTGCCGTGCTGGCGGCGCTGGCATCCCCGGCTTTTACACCAAAACCGGTGTCGGCACACAGGTGGCCGAGGGCAAAGAGCATAAGGATTTTGACGGCCAGACCTATATATTGGAGCGCGGCATCTTTGCCGATGTGGCGATCATCAAGGGCTGGAAAGCGGATGAGGCGGGCAATTTGGTGTTCCGCAAAACCGCGCGCAACTTTAACCAGCCAATGGCAACCGCCGCCAAAATTTGCGTCGCCGAAGTCGAAGAAGTGGTGCCGGTCGGTAGCCTCGACCCCGATTGCATCCACCTCCCCGGCATTTATGTGAAGCGCATGATCGTCGGCGCGCCTTATGACAAAAAAATCGAATTTGTGACGACCCGCGAGCGGGAAACCGCATAATGGCTGGCGACATCAAGGGCGAGCTGGACCTCAGCTCCATCGCCGACCGGCTAACCAGCCATAAGGAATTTTTGCGCATGTGGTCGGGGCAGCAAGGCGCGCAGGCCTTTTGCATTATCGAGCCGCAAAATCTGGGCGCGGATCCGGCATTGTTCGGTATGGCAGCGGTCGATGCGCTGCGCCACGCCGCCCAAGCCTGGGCGCAAGCCGTGCAGGTTTCGCCCGATCATGCGTTTGAACGCATTATGGAAGGCTTTAACGCCGAACTGGCATCGCCCACCGATGCGGTGAAGCAGGTGCCGTCCGGCACGGTCAACTAAGCGTATGACGATGCGCCGCCCTTTTGCCGTGGTTCTGCTGTCCGCCTTGCTCGCGACCGGCCTAGGCGGCTGCGTCGCGGCGGTCATCCCGGTGGGCGCGGCGGCGGTGCTGGGCAAGAAGGAGCTTGACCGGCGCACGCGCTATAAACGCAATCCGGCGGTGACCGACAAGGCGATTGCCGACCATGCGGCGGCGGACAAGGGCGCTCCGGCCTCCGGCCTAGCCACCTCAGAAGCGCGCGCGATGATGGCGGGCCTTGAAGGCGAGGGCGGTCCGAAAATCGTATCGGCGGATGCGTTTGATCCGCGTAAGGCGGTCGCTGTTCCACCCATTTCCGAAGCGCCGCCTGCATCGGGCTTTGCCGGTTTTGACCTGCGCTCTCCCGATAGCGCGGCGCGCGTGGCCGATTATTGGAACGGCAAGCTTAAGCCCGGCGTCAAACCCGCGAGCGGGTCGGTCGTGCTGTCGCCCTTTGGCACGGTGGCCAAGCCTGATTTTACCCTGTGCGAAAATATGCCGCCCGCTTTACTGGTTGACCTTGACGGCACCACCGAAACCAGCGTGCCGGTGAGCGATGCGCTGATCGAATTATTCGACGGCATCCGCGAAAAGGGCGGCAAGGTGATTTTCGTCGCGAGCGTTCCCGAAAAGGAAGCCAATATGGTGGCGACCGATCTGGTCGTCGCGGGGCTTGGTCCGGCCAAGCGCAACGATACTTTCTATCTGGTCGGCGACCGCCAATCGAATAGCAAGGACACGCTGCGCTGGAAAATTGCGAGCAGCAACTGCATCGTTGCAATGGCGGGCGACCGTTATGAAGATTTTAGCGACCAGCTCACCCCCGCGCTTGCCCGTAATAGCGGCCAGATCGGCGCGCCGGTGCAAAAGCTTGCGGGCGCAGGCTGGTTCATCTTGCCCGAATTGCGGGCGCCGCTAGCAGGAGGTCAGCCATGAAGATTATGCGCAACAGCACAGGGGTGACGGCACTTGTTGCCGCTATGGTGCTGGGTGGCTGTGCGAGTGTTGCGGCGCATCAGGATACACCCGCCCCGCTGCCTGGGCCCGTCGCGCCTGCGCCCGCCGCGCAGCAAGTAACGCCCATCCGCCCCGCCGAACAATGGCTGTTCGGCTCGGCCGAAGCGAGCGTCATCATCCGCCAGACTTATGACGCAATGACCCATTATGCCGTTACCGCCGCCAAGACCCGCGACGAGGATCGCGCCAAGCGGCAATCGGTGGTGCTGGGCGCGGGCGCGACATTGCAGGCCCCGCACTTTGCTTCCTGTGGCACCAAACCGGCGGCGGTGATCTTCGATGCCGATGAAACCCTCATCTGGAATTTGGGACAAGCGCGCTGGGCCGCCGAACGCGGCGCACATTTCGACCCTAAAGTGTGGGACGATTGGGAGCGCACCGGCGAAGGCAAAGTCTTGCCGATGCCGGGCGTGGTTGATGCGCTCAAAGCCTTGCGCGCCGCCAATATCACGGTCGTCGTCAACACCAACCGCGAAGCGCGCAACGCGGCCCAAACCGCCGCCACGCTCAAGACCGCAGGGCTGGGCGATTTCGTCCACGGAGAAACCTTGTTCCTCAAAGGCGATGATGCGACCGGTTCGGCCAAAGATGCGCGCCGCTCGAAAATCGCCGAACGCTATTGCGTTGTCGCGATGGTCGGCGACCAGCTTGGCGATTTTGCCCAAGCCTTTAACGATAAGGCGCTGACCGCTGCCCAACGCCGCACACTGGCCACCACAACGCCGGTTTATGCTTTGTGGGGCAAAGGCTGGTTCCTGCTCCCCAATTCGACCTATGGCCCGTGGGACCGCATAAGCTATGATGACGCTTTCCCCGCCGCGACCCGTTGGGAGCCGCAGCCATAATGACCGCTTTCCCGCCCGCTTACGGGCCGAACCGATTGAATGATTTAGTTGAAAGGATGATCCATGCCCTGGACTCGTGACGAAATGGCGGCCCGCGCGGCCAAGGAATTGCAGGACGGCTATTACGTCAATCTTGGTATCGGCATCCCGACGCTGGTGGCGAACCATATTCCGGCGGGCGTCGAGGTGACGCTCCAGTCGGAAAACGGGATGCTCGGCATCGGCCCTTTCCCTTATCCCGATGAAGTCGATCCCGACCTTATCAATGCGGGTAAGCAGACGATTAGCGAACTGCCGCAATCGGTCTATTTCTCCTCGTCGGACAGTTTTGCGATGATCCGCGGTGGGCATATTGACCTGACCGTCCTCGGCGCGATGGAAGTCGATGAAAAAGGCGACATCGCCAACTGGATGATTCCGGGCAAGATGATCAAAGGCATGGGCGGCGCGATGGATTTGGTCGCGGGCGTCAAGAAAATCATCGTGGTGATGGAGCATAATGCCAAGGATGGCAGCCCCAAATTCATCCCCGAATGTACGCTTCCGCTCACCGGCAAAAATGTCGTCGATATGATTATCACCGACTTGGCCGTATTCCAGCGCCCCGACCATGACAGCCCGTTCAAACTGGTCGAACTCGCGCCGGGTGTGACCAAGGAAGAAGTGCGGGAAAAAACGACGGCGCACTATATCGACTGAGAGATGTCGATAAAATAGGCGGCGGCTCTTCTGACGGCAGGAGGCTGCCCGCCTCGTTCGGGCGCTGATTTTCCACGCTTTATCGCGTCCATCTAAACGATTCGCTGATTGTCGGGGGTTGGCTGCCCTCCTAAAATCCTCTCCGGTTCAACACATAAGGACGGAGACGGGTCATGGTTTTGATTGCAGGGGACGGAGTTCAGGCGAGCGGGAAAATTGCAAACCGTGTCGCAGCGCCCCCGCCTCCGCCGCCGCCCCCGCCGGTGCTGCGCCCCGTCGATGCTGCGCGCGCGGAAACGGCAAAAGCGGCAGCGCCCGCGACGGCTGCCCCCGCTGCTGACCGTCAATCGCTGACCCAGACCGCCGCCAATGGCCGACCGGTCGAAGCAGGCCACGCGATGCGCACGCTCGACCAGCAAAATGGCGGCAACCGCTTGGCGACCAATGAGCAGGTCGGCCGCGCCAGCTATAAGCCCGCCTTCATGACCGGAACGGCGCTGGCGAGCGCAACGCTCGCTACAACCCGTCTGCCGACCCGCGCGGTCATTAACGATAGCCATGAAAAAGACGGTGTGACCACGACCACCAAAGGCTTGGTAACCAGCACGACCAGCCATGAAGGCAACACCACCACAAGCCTGACCGACAAGACCGTCACCAAAAGCGGCGACGGCATTTGGTCGGTGACCAAGACCACAACCGACCAGACCGTCAACACATTGTTCGACGCCAATGGCCGTCCGGTGAAGGCCGGAAGCGGCGCGCCGACCAGCGAAGTCGAACGCAAGGTCGAAAGCAGCGTCGGGGTCAAGGTCGATAAGGATAGCGCCTCCGCCACCGTTTCGGTGAGCGGCGAGAAGAATGGCGTGAAGGGCAGCTATACCACCACCACAAAAGTCGACGAAAACGGCTTGAGCCAATCCAAGAGCGTCGAGGTCGGGCCCGGCAAAGCCAGCGCCACCGGCGGCTTGAAAATCGACGAAAATGGCAATGTGCAAGTCAGCGGCACGGGCGGGCTTAACCTTGGCCCCGTGGGCGCGCAGGTGAAAGGCGAACACACAACCGGCCCTAATGGCACCAAAGACAGCACAACTACCAGCTTCAGCTTGAAAACGCCCGACGGCAAACCGGTCAGCGCCTCGGTCGATTATAAAATGACCGACAGTCAGCAATTGTCGATAAATTCCGATGGCTCGACCACCTATAAGCTGATCGGCGAAACCAAGCTCACGCTGGCGGGCGGGGTCGATGCCAAGAGAATATCGGTGGATGCAAGCTGGTTTTCAGGCCAGCGCACGGTCCACAATGTAACGGTGCCCAAGGGCGTCGACCCCAAGACCATCGACCCGACCAAGCCCGAAAGCTGGCCCGAAGGCACGCGGGTGCTGATCAAATCCGAAGATTTTAACGGCAGCACCATGGGTGTGGCTTATGCCAATTTCGGTGTCGAGGCGGGCGCTGAAACCCGCGACGGCACCTCTATCGTGATGGAAAAGAAGAGCGGCGACCAGCTTTCTGTCGCCACCGGCCCGACATCGGGCTTCACCACCAGCGGCAAGCTGAAAGTCGATATCGGTGCGGGCTTCGGGGTTGAGCTGGGCGGAGAAAATAAAGTCGATTTTGCTTTCTACAAGACGTTCGACATTGACCTCAAGGCCCCCGGCGGCGCGCAGACATTCTCCGATGTGTTTCTGGCGCGCGAAGCCCCCAAAGCCAATGCCGATGGCGTTTCCAATCTGATGGACACCACTTATGGCGACTGGAATTATACCGGCGGGGCCAAAGTAAATACGCCGTTCGGATCGTTCGGGCCGGAGCATAAGGAAGGCTCCAAGAGCATCTGGAAAACTTATGCCGATGGCCGCGTCGAATATTCGCGCACCTATGATGCCAATGGCGACGGCAAGGGCGAACTGACCAAGACCGCCACTTCAACCGACGGCAAGACGTGGAGCAATGAAAGCTATACGCTGACCCTTGAGGTCACCACCGAAGAGCATAGCCAGCTTCATAATGCCAAGCAGATGACGGCCAATGTTACCCTTAAGGTCGGCGATAAAATCGAAATCAAACTGACCGCGCAAGAGGTTGAGGCGTTGCGCCAGAAGCATCAAAGCTTCAACGCGCTGCAACCCGAAAGCGCCGAGGTGAAGGGCCGGATGAACGATAGCTTTGCCGATTATCTCGCGCGCCAGAACGGGATTGACGGCATCCTGCCCACGCTTTTTTCGCTGAAACATGCGAATAAGGTGGGGGATTATACATCGCCCATGCCAAAGGTGGATCTTGACCATCCCTTGCCCGGAACCGTCACGATCATCCCGAAATCTTGAGGCTAACTGGCGCGTAAGGCCGGTGCGCGGGGGGCTGCTTTAACCCAGCCACCCCAAGGTCTGCGCGAGCAACCATAGGCCCAGCACAAGGAAGATCAGTGCGGCGATAATCTGCACGGTGCGGATGGGGACGCGCTTGACCAGCTCGTTGCCAAGGAAAACGGCGGGCACATTGGCGATCATCATGCCGAGCGTGGTGCCTAACGTGACCCACAACATATCGCCGAAACGCGCACCAAGGGCGACGGTCGCGACCTGCGTTTTATCGCCCATTTCGACGAGGAAGAAAGCGATGGTGGTGGTAAGGAACGGGCCGAAACGGTTGCTCTTGCCCGCTTCGTCATCTTCCTTGTCCGGCACCAGCGTCCAGGCCGCCATCGCGATGAAGGAGAAGGCCACGGCAAAGTTGAACCAGTCCGATTCGAGCAGTTTCGACGCCCACATGCCAACCCCCGCCGCCATCGCATGATTGGCGAGCGTTGCGACCAAAATGCCAAGGATAATAGGCACGGGCCGCTTGAAACGGGTCGCTAATACAATGGCGAGAAGCTGGGTTTTGTCGCCCATTTCGGCAAGGGCAACGATGAGAGTCGAAACGAATAAGGCTTCCATGACGCCGCCCATAGGCGGGTGGACAGGCGAAGGAAAGCCGATAAAATGCGCCGCCTCTTCCCCCGCCAGACGAAAAGGACGGATTATGCGGATGAAAACAGGATTATGGCTGGTTGTGCCTTTTTTTCTTGCCGGCTGCGCAGAAAAAGTCGTCGACCCGCGCGGGCTGGAACGCAACGAAACCTTGCTTCAGGTGCGCGCCAGCGGCAAGTCCGAAACCCGCCCCGACGAGGCACGCTTTACTGCGGGCATTTCGGCCATCGGCGCCAGCGGCCCTGCGGCGAGCGAGGCGAGCGCGAAGAAGATCAATACGCTGGTTGCGTCCATCGAGGCGCTGGGCATCGCCAAGGATGACATCCGCACGCGCAACGTGTCAGTGAACCGGCTCGACTGGGGCCCGAACAAGGGCAAGTTCGAAGCGCAGAATATCATCGAGGTGCGTATCCGCGAATTGGACGCGGATGGGCAAAAAGCCTCCAAGGCGATTGGCGCGGCGACCGAGGCGGGCGCGAACATCATGTCGGGGCCGGATATGGTGGTGTCCGATCGCGAAAATGCGACCAAATCCGCTTATGCCGCCGCCTATAAAGCCGCGCGCACCCGCGCCGAAGCCTATGCCGATGCGGCGGGATTGAAAATCGACCGCATCCTCATCATCCGCGACGGCGGACAGGCAGGTGCGCCGCCCATGCCCTATCCGGTGGCGGAACAGGCCGCCGACGCGGTCGCGAACGTCGCCGCCCCGCCGATAAGGCCGGGCATGGAGCAGGCCGAAGTGGCCGTGCAGGTCGATTTCGCGCTAGTGAAGAAATAGGGGTGAAGAAGTAGGACTTGGCTCCACCCCTTCCGTCATTGCGAGGAGCGCAAGCGACGAAGCAATCTAGAGCGGCTTAGCGCGACTCTGGATTGCCGCGCGCCTCCGGCGCTCGCAATGACGAGAGTTCATTGTCCTATATAGCCGCCCCTAGTAGCCGTCTTCAATCCACCCTTCGCACTTGCACAAATCACGGTTGATTGCGCGACGCCTGCGCATTAAGGCCATTTTATGACTCAAAAACCCCGCACCTTGTACGAAAAAATCTGGGACGCGCATATCGTGTCGCAGCGGCCCGATGGCACCTGCCTTATCTTCATCGACCGCCATCTGGTGCATGAAGTGACCAGCCCGCAAGCCTTTGAAGGGCTGCGCGCATCGGGGCGCAGCGTGCGGCGGCCTGACCTTACGCTGGCGGTTCCCGACCATAATCTGCCGACCACGGCGCGGCTGGATGCGGACGGGCATAAGCTCCCCATCCTCGACCCGCAAAGCGCGCAGCAACTGGCCGCGCTCGAAGCCAATGCGCCCGCCTTCGGCATCCGCTATATCAACGATACCGCGCCCGAGCAGGGGATTGTCCATGTGGTGGGGCCGGAGCAGGGCTTCTCGCTCCCCGGCGCGACGATTGTGTGCGGGGACAGCCATACCGCCTGTCATGGCGGCCTCGGCGCGCTGGCGTTCGGCATCGGGACGAGCGAGGTCGAGCATGTGCTGGCGACCCAAACCCTGCTGCTCGCGCCCTCCAAAACGATGGAAGTGCGCGTCGAAGGCGAAGTCGGCCCCGGCGTTACCGCCAAGGATATTGTGCTCCACATTACCGGCGTTTTGGGCGCGGCGGGCGGCACCGGCCATGTGATCGAGTATACAGGGAGCGCGATCCGCGCGCTTAGCATCGAAGGACGGCTGACTGTTTCGAACATGGCCATCGAACATGGCGCGCGCGCCGGATTGATTGCGCCCGACGAGGTGACGTTCGCCTATCTTGAAGACCGGCCGATGGCGCCCAAAGGCGCGGATTGGGACGCGGCAGTCGCGTGGTGGAAGAGCCTCGGGACCGATACGGGCGCGACCTATGATAAGGTGGTTGTCATCAACGCCGCCGACATTGCGCCGTCGGTCACATGGGGCACCAGCCCCGAAGATGTGGTGCCGATCACCGGCATGGTGCCCGACCCCGCAAGCTTTGCCGATGCGTCCAAACAGGAAGCGGCGGCCAAGAGCCTCGCCTATATGGGCCTTGAACCCGGAACGCCGATGGACGCGGTCGAAGTGCAGAATATCTTCATCGGCAGTTGCACCAACAGCCGCATCGAAGATTTGCGCGCCGCCGCCGCCATCCTCAAGGGCCGCAAAAAAGCGGACAGTATCAAATGGGCGATTGTCGTGCCGGGGTCGGGCTTGGTCAAACGGCAAGCGGAGGAAGAGGGGCTGGACCGCATCTTCATCGACGCAGGCCTTGAATGGCGCGAGCCGGGCTGCTCCGCCTGCCTCGGCATGAACCCCGACAAAGTCCCCGCAGGCGAACGCTGCGCCTCCACCAGCAACCGCAATTTCGTGGGGAGACAAGGGCCGGGCGCTAGAACGCATCTGGTGTCCCCCGCTATGGCAGCGGCGGCGGCAGTGACAGGGCGGCTGACCGATGTGCGGGAATTGATGTGATGTATATCCCATTGACATATCCCATTTGCAATAGCATCCTGCACCCATGAACGCACAGACTACCATCTTTAAGTCCAACCGCTCGCAAGCGGTGCGTATCCCCAAGGATATGGCCTTTCCCGACGGGGTAAAGAAAGTCATCATCCGTAAGGTTGGGAAGTCGGTCATCCTGACACCGGTCGATGCTTTGTGGGACGATTTTTTCGATCGCGAGCCGAGCCCCGATTTCCCCGAGCGCGACCAGCCGCCCGTTCAGGAGCGGGATTTCGGCGTTTGATGCTGCGCTATATGCTCGATACCAATGTGTGCATCCACGCGATGCGCCACCCGGACAGCGGCATTGCCGATCATTTCAAGGCGAATGCGGCAGAGATGTGCATATCGACGATCAGCCTGCATGAGCTTCTTTACGGTGTCGAAAAATCGCCGCGCCCCGATTACCATCGCCAGTTGACCATGGATATGGTGTCGCGATTGGAGATATTGGACTTTGACGCTGCGGCGGCCGATCATGCGGGCGATATTCGGGCAGATCTCGCTAAATCGGGCGCGCTGCTGGGCGCCTATGATATGCTGATCGCCGGCCATGCGCGCAGCCTCGGCCTCACCATCGTCACCCATAATGTCCGTGAATTTTCCCGCGTCAAAGCCCTTTTATGGGAAGACTGGCAAACAAAAGAGAGACAATCATGACCCCCGTTACCCAAGTTGAAGGCCGCGCTTATCCGTTCGGGCGCAAGAATGTGGATACGGATGTGATTATTCCGGCGGCTTGGTTGAAGACCATCAGCCGCACCGGGCTTGGCAAGGGCGCGTTTGAAAGCGTGCGGGCCGAACCCGGCAATGTGTTTGACGACCCTCAATATCAGGGCGCGCCGATCATCCTTGCGGGCGATAATTTTGGGTGCGGGTCAAGCCGCGAACATGCCGCTTGGGCGCTCCTCGATATGGGCGTCACTGCGGTCATCGCGCCCAGCTTTTCGGATATTTTTTCCGGCAATGCGTTCAAAAACGGCATTGTCACCGTGGTCTTGCCGCAAGAGGCCATCGACCGGTTGATGGAGGTAGCGCAAACCGACCCCATCCATATCGACCTTGAATCGCAAAGTGTGACGACCCCGTTTCAGGACCGCTATGAATTTGAAATCGACCCGTTCCGCAAACATTGCCTGATCGAAGGGCTGGACGAAATCGGCATGACCTTGGCCGATGCGGGTGCGATTGACGCCTATGAAGCAACACTTGCGAAACAAAGGCCTTTTATGGCAGCAGTTGCGGATTGAAACTGAATTAGCGAAGAGGGCGCGGGATGAAGGCTTTATTGTCACAAGCGGTGGGCGGACCGGAAACATTGACGGTCGGCGAAATGGACGCACCGGTTGCGGGCGCGGGGCAATTGCTGGTCGATGTCAAAGCCTGCTCGATCAACTTTCCCGATACGCTGATTATCGAAGATAAATACCAGTTCAAACCCGCGCGCCCGTTCGCGCCGGGCGGCGAGATTGCAGGGATAGTCCGCGCGGTCGGCGACGGCGTGCGCGACTTTGAAGTGGGTGACCGCGTGATCGGCTTGGTCGGGCATGGCGGGCTGGCGGAGCAAGCGGTGCTGGTCGCCGCCAATGCGTTCAAACTGCCCGAAGGCCGCAGCTTTGAAGAAGGCTCGGCGCTGCTCATGACCTATGGCACCTCGATCCATGCGCTGCTGGATCGCGGGCGATTGAAGCAGGGACAGACTTTGCTGGTGCTGGGCGCAGCGGGCGGCGTCGGGCTGGCGTCGGTCGAGCTGGGCAAAGCGTTCGGCGCGCGCGTGGTGGCTGCCGTTTCGAGCGAGGAAAAGGCCAATGCCGCTAAATCCGCAGGCGCGGATGAAGTGGTGATTTATGGCCGCGCCCCGTTCGACAAGGACCAATCCAAGGCGCTTGCCGATGCGTTCAAGGCAGCGGTCGGCCCCAATGGCGCGGATGTCATCTATGATGCGGTGGGCGGCGATTATTGCGAACCCGCCGTGCGCTCGATTGCATGGGAGGGCCGCTATCTGGTCGTCGGCTTTCCGGCGGGCATCCCCAAATTGCCGCTCAATCTCACGCTTCTCAAAAGCTGCGATATTTGCGGGGTGTTCTGGGGGGCCTTTGCCGCGCGCGATCCCGAAGCCAACCGCGCCCATGTGAAGCGCCTCTTCACCATGTGGGAAGCAGGCCATATCCGCCCGCGCATCACCGCTACCTATCCGCTCGAACAGGGCGCGGACGCGATCCGCGAGCTGGGTAACCGCAACGCCATCGGCAAGCTGGTGGTGACGATCGGCGCATAAGCATGACCGCACCTGCCCCCGTCCACTATAGCGCGCGGCCCGATGGGCTGAAGCTCGCCTATCGCTACTCCGCGCCCGCCAGCGATGTGCCGTGCGGCCCCGCGCAACCGACGCTCCTGTTCCTCCCCGGCTATATGTCCGACATGGCGGGGAGTAAGGCGGGCGCGCTGTTCGATTGGGCTGCATCGGCGGGGCAGGGCTGTTTGCTGCTCGACTATGCCGGATGCGGCGAGAGTGAGGGCGATTTCCGCGATGGCACGCTCACAAGCTGGCGCGATGATGTGCTGGCGGTGGCCGATGCGGTGTTAGGGCCGGACGCGCCCTTGCTGCTGGTCGGATCGTCGATGGGCGGTTGGTTGATGCTGCTCGTCGCGCTCGCCCGCCCCGCGCAAGTCAAGGGGTTAGTCGGCATCGCCGCTGCGCCCGATTTTACCGGTTGGGGTTTTGACGACGCGCAAAAAGCCCTGTTCCAAAGCGGCGGCACTTTGGAAGAGCCGTCCGATTATTCGGACGACCCTTATGTGACCACCGCCGCCTTCTGGCAATCGGGCGAGGCGAACCGGCTGCTTGATGGCCCGATTGCGCTGGATGTCCCTGTGCGCCTCCTCCACGGGCAAGCCGATAGCGATGTGCCGTGGGACATCAGCCTGCGCCTTGCGGCGGCCTTGCGTTCATCCGATGTGCAGACGCACCTGATTAAGGACGGCGACCATCGCCTGTCGCGGGATGGAGACATTGCGCTCCTTATTGCGACCGTTTCGGATATGCTCGCGCTGATCGGATAATCTCATGGTCTTACCGCTGCTGCTATTTCTGCAATCGCCTGCGGCCCTCCCCTCGATGGACGAGGTCGACTTTAACGAATGTATGCGGCTCGCGTCGGGGGACGCGCAATCGGGCATCGTGCGCGCCAATGAATGGGCGCAAAAGGGCGGCGGCTGGCGCGCCAAACAATGTCTCGGCTTTTCGCAATTCAAGGCGGGCAATGCAGCGGCGGCGCTGGCGGCTTATGAACAAGCCGCACAGCAAGCGACCACAGCCAAGGCCGGTGATAGCGGCAAATTATGGGTGCAGGCGGGCAATGCAGCCTTGCTCGCAGGCCAGCCGCCGCGCGCGATCGACTATCTGGGGAAAGCGATAACAGGCGGACAATTACGCGGCGAAGGCTTGGGCGAAGCGCATATCGATCGCGCCCGTGCTTATGCAGCGGCGGGCGATATGGTGAAGGCCAAGGCGGATTTGGAACAGGCGCATAATCTGGTCCCGCAAGACCCGCTCGGCTGGCTCTTGTCGGCCACTCTTGCGCGGCGCGAAGGCGATTTGCCGCGCGCACAAAATGATATTGCGACCGCCGCCAAAATTGCCGGTGGCGACCCCGCTATCGCTTTGGAGGCCGGCAATATCGCGATCAGTGCAGGCGATAAGGCAGGCGCGCGCAAAAACTGGCAAGCCGCGATTGACCTCGCCCAAGGCGGCCCCGAAGCCGCCACCGCCCAAGCCCATCTCGCCCAACTCGACGCGATGGACGCAAAACCGGCTGCGACCAAGACACCGCAGTAAAAGCTCAGAAATCTGACAATTGCGAACCGCCTGAGTGCCAGCTTGGCCTCAGGTAGATAAAGATTCGCGCAGAGGCGCAGAGGGTGCAGAGGAAGGGGAGATACCGAAGCCAAGCTTCTTCTATCCCGACTTTATGCGCGCCCTCCTTGGCGGATAGCCCGGCCCCTTTGCGTTTCCCTAATCTCTGCGCCGCTGCGTAGAATATTTTCTCGCGGAGGCGCGGGGGCGCGGAGAAAATTTAGGCTGGGGACATGAAGTTTCACGCGAAGGCGCGAAGGCGCGAAGGCGCGAAGAAAAGAGTGGGTTTTTGGTTTGAAGGTCCGGAAGCTCTTCTTGCCCGCATTTTCTTGATATGCGTGTTGAAACAAAGAGGGCCGGGACATGACCCGGCGTTCGCCGCGACCCCATTATTCTCTTCGCGTCTTCGCGCCTTCGCGTGAATCTATCAACGCTGATGCCCATACCCATACACAGCACCGGGAGGATGATGCCGGCACAGGCGGCTGACGCTCTTGATCAGCCCCACCGAATTATTTCAGATAATAGTCGATCGTTGTCACCACACGGACCTTTTTGTTGGGCGTGTCGGATACGCCATAGCCTTCGCCGGTGCCGTCGCGAGCGTTGATTTCGAAATAGCCTTGGCTCGCAGATTTGATCGTTCCGACGCGCGCTCCGCTGTCGCGGGCAAATTGTTCGGCGACCTTCCGCGCATCGCGGGTGGCTTCGGCGACCATCGCGGATTTGATGTCGTTCAATTTGGTATAGCTATATTTCATCGTCGAGCCTTCGGACAGGCTCACGCCCGCGCGGACCAGATCATATTGCCCGGCTGCGGCCTTTTGCGCGCGCGCAATGTCGGTGGTGCGGAATTGCATCCGCTGGTTGATGGTGATGCGCGGCACGCCTTGTTCGGTGTAACTTGACACATTGACGCCCGCCGGGATGAGCGCGTCGGCGGGAAAGCCCGCTTTGGCAAAATAGGCGCGGATCGCGGCGGTGTCGGCTTCGCTGTCGGCCTGTGCGCTCGCAAGGTCGGATGCGACCGAGGAATAGCTCAAGGTCCAGCTTGCAAGGTCGGCGACCACATCTTTTTCGGCCAATCCGCGCACGGTGACCGAACGGTCCACCGCTTTGGCGCGCACCAGCCCGTCGCCGAGCAGATAGCCGCCCGCGACCAAGCCGATCCCCGTCAGCGCCGCCGCTGCAAGGATGGTTTTGTTGCGGTCCTTGACCCAGCCGAAGCGGGTGGACGGCGCATAAACAGCGGAAGTTTCGGGGAGCGTGGGAGCATTTTCGGCCATGGCGGGTTTCCCTGTAACGATGCTATTGGTAGATTTGTAACAATCCAGCCCGATAGCGGGCGCGATCGTCCTTCATTGCTATCGCTCGACCGCGCTGAATGAACGATGAACCGTGCATATATATAGACGAAACGAGGAAGTCTCCCTGTGACCAAATATCTCCACACCATGATTCGCGTGACCGATCCCGAAGCCACAATCGGCTTTTTCAAGCTGATCGGGCTGGAAGAAGTGCGGCGTATGGAGAGCGAACAGGGGCGCTTCACCCTCATCTTCCTCGCCTGCCCCGGACAGGCGGGCATCGCCGAAGTCGAGCTGACCTATAATTGGCCCGCCGAAGATGGCAGCGCGCCCGAAGCCTATAAGGGCGGCCGCAATTTCGGCCATCTCGCTTATGAGGTCGATAATATTTACGAAACCTGCCAGCGGCTGATGGACGCCGGTGTCACCATCAACCGTCCGCCGCGCGACGGGCATATGGCGTTCATCCGCACGCCCGATAATATTTCGGTCGAACTGTTGCAGGATGGTCGGCTCGACCCGCAAGAGCCTTGGGCCTCGATGCCCAATGTCGGGGAATGGTGAGATGAGTCTGGAAATCGTCCGCATCCCCGTCCTCAACGACAATTATGTCTGGCTTGTGCATGACGCGGCGAGCGGCGAAACGGCGGTGGTCGACCCTGCCGTCGCAGAGCCGGTGCTGGAGGCGGCCAAGGCGCGGGGCTGGACGATCAGCCAGATCTGGAACACCCATTGGCATCCCGACCATACCGGCGGCAATGCGGCGATTAAGGAAGCGACCGGCTGCACTATCACCGGCCCCGCCGCCGAAGCCGACCGCATCCCGACGCTCGACCGCATGGTCGGCGAAGGCGATACGGTCCGCTTGGGCGCGCAGGAAGGTGTGGTGATGGAAGTCCCCGCGCATACCGCCGGGCATATCGCTTATTATTTCGCACAAGACGCGGCGCTATTTTGCGGCGATACCTTGTTCGCGATGGGATGCGGGCGTCTGTTCGAAGGCACGGCGGCGCAAATGTTCGACGCGATGCAGCGGTTCATCATCCTCCCGCCCGAAACCGCTGTCTATTGCGCGCACGAATATACGCTCTCCAACGCGCGTTTTGCGGTGACGGTCGAGCCTGACAATCAAGCCTTGGCACAGCGGCTTGCGGCGGTCGAAGCCGCGCGCGAACGCGGCGAGCCGACCGTGCCGACCAGCATCGCGCTGGAACAGGCGACCAACCCCTTCATGCGCGCCAATGATGTGGCGGAACTCGCCGAACGGCGCGCGGCAAAAGATGCGTTTTGAGGGCCACGCCTTTATAGGGGCGCCTTTATAGGGATATAGCCGACAAGGAACTTTTCCCGCGATACAGCCTATATTAAGGCGAAGAGGTTCAATTTTAAGGTGGATGAGGCCTTTTGCGTTCGACAGGAGTTAGACAGATGAAACGCATTTTTCCTTGGAAAGCCGCCATCCTTGCAACGGGCGGCGCACTCTTGCTTGCCGGATGCGCAAGCGGCGGCTGGTATGGCGGGGTCGATGGCGGCGCGGCGCAGCTTAGCGAAAAACAGGCCGCGACCATGCAGAAGGCCCTTGCAGGCAAAGTGCCGGGCGAACCGGTTAACTGCATCTCGCGCAGCGACACCGATAATCCGATCAAGGTTTCGGATGAAATCATCCTTTACCGCGCGTCGAGCAAGCTTGTGTACCGCAATGATCTGGTCGGAAGCTGTTCGGGCCTTGCCAATGGCGATGACATCATGGTCATCCGCCAGTTCGGCACCAGCCAGCAATGTGATGGCGACATCATCCGCATGGTCGACCGTATGACCGGTATGCCGCGCGGAAGTTGTTCGTTCGGGAAATTTGTGCCCTATCGCAGCGCGGCGGGATAGGCGGTAAAGCTCCTTTCCGTTCAGCGGTGAAGCGGGTCGTGGCGGGGACTGTTAAACCGACGTAGTGCGGGCGGACAGACCCCACCCCCCGTACGACTAAAAATTTTCAGCTTCGCTTCAAGTTTCCAGGTCGCGCTTGCCCTCCGCTGAAGGGGAGGGCAGGCGCGGCCCTATTCCTTGCCGCCATAGAGCGCGGCAATTTTGTCTGCATAGACCTGCTTCAGTATATGGCGGCGGATTTTCATCGAGGGGGTCATCTGTTCATTTTCGATGGTGAAGGCTTCATCGGCAAAATCGAATTTGCGCACCTTTTCCACCACCGACAAATTGGCGTTGACCCGGTCAATCGCGGCGCGCACGGCGGCGCGGAATTTGTCATGCTGTTGGAGCAGTTTCAGATCGGTCGGCAGTCCGTGGATTTCGGCCCATTCCTTCGCCCATTCGGGATCCGGCACGATGATGCCGACAATGTGCGGGCGCTTGTCGCCATAGACCATCGCTTGCAGGATTTCCGGCTGGAGCGTGAGCATCCCTTCGACCCGCTGCGGCGCGACATTGTCGCCCTTGTCGTTGACGATAAGGTCTTTCTTGCGGTCGGTAATGACGATGCGGCCCTGTTCGTCAAAATGGCCGATGTCGCCGGTGTGGAGCCAGCCATTGACCAGCACGCGGTCGGTTTCGGCCTGATTGCGCCAATAGCCGTGCATGACGAGTTCGCCGCGCACCAATATTTCGCCATCTTCGGCAATGCTGACTTCGGTGTTGAGCATCGGCGGGCCGACCGTGTCCATCTTCAAACCGGCGGCGGGGCGGTTGCAGCTAATCACCGGCCCTGCTTCGGTCTGGCCATAGCCTTGCAGCAAGGTCAGGCCCAAGGAGTGGAAGAAAATCCCGATGTCCGGATTGAGCGGTGCGCCGCCCGACACCAACGCCTTGATGCGCCCGCCGAATTTCTGCTGGATTTTGGGCTTGAACAAGCGGTCCACGGCAAATTGCACCGGCTTGTCATAGAATGGCAGCCCGCCCTTGGTATAGCTTTTTTCGCCTAGGGTGAGCGCGCGGTCGAGCAATATATTGGCAAGCTTGCCCTGCTTTTCGACCGCCTTCAACATGCGCGCGCGAATGACTTCGAACAGGCGCGGCACCACGACCATGATGGTGGGTTTGACTTCCTCGATATTCGAAACCAGCTTTTCCAGCCCTTCCGAATAATAAATCTGTCCGCCGAGCGCGATCGGCAGGAATTGCCCGCCCGAATGTTCATAAGCATGGGACAGCGGCAGGAAGGACAGGAACACCTCATCATCCCAGCCGAAATCATTCTCGATAATGTCGATACAGCCTTCGACATTGTGGAGGATCGCGCCATGATGCTGGCGCACCCCGCGCGGCGCGCCGCCGGTGCCGGAGGTGTAGATGAGGCAGGCAAGTTCGTCGCGCGTTACCTTGGCGGCGCGGTCGCGGATCGCGGCAAGATGCTTTTCGCCATCACTGACCAGATTATTCCAGTTGCGGATTTCGACATCGCCTTGCTGGCCGATGCGCAAATCCTGCATCCCGATGGCCAGTCTTGCATTGGAGCGCATGACCGCGGGCATGAGCGTCTTGGCGAGTTTGGCATCCGACACAATCACCGCGCTCGCGCCGCTATTGTCGAGGATATGCTGATGATCGCGTTCGGTGTTGGTGGTGTAGGTCGGGACGGTCACGCACCCCGCCGCCATGATGGCAAGGTCCGAAATACACCATTCAGGCCGGTTTTCGCTGACCAGCATGATGCGGTCGCCATTTTTGAGGCCCATTTCGTTGAACGAATGGGCGAGCGCCGCGACCATATGTGCGGCCTCGCGCCAGCTTATCGGCGTCCATGCGCGGTCCTTTTTGGCCCATAGGAAAGGCTTGTCTCCCTCTTCTTCGGCGCGGGTGAAGAACATCGAAACCAGATTGGGAAAGCGTTCCATCGGGCGCTCTTTGGTGCTGCGCTTCATTGATTTTGGCCTTTATCCATGGGGAAGAGGGGTAAGCGGACGTGCGCTGGCGGCATTTATTGCGCCAGCGCATTGCCTTGGCTGCGTGGATCGGCCGCGCCGGTCCATCCCGAAGCGGTGCGTTGGGCGGTGGTCAGTTTGGACCCCAGATCGATCACCCGCACTTTCTGCCCGAAGGCCGAAATGCGCGGCGCGAGACTGTTGCCGAGCGGTGAATTTTCCATCTGCAACCCGTCCTTGTCATAGAAAATATTGGGGAGTGCGATGGCTTCGCTGGCGGGCATCCCGAAATCAAGCACGCCGACCAATGTTTTGGTGACGTGCATGATGATGCGCTTGCCGCCTGCCGAGCCGACCGCGAGGATCGGCTTGCCGTCGGGACCGTAAACGATGGTGGGGGCCATTGACGATAAAGGCCGCTTGCCGGGTTCGACGCGGTTGGCGACCGGAGCGCCCTTTTCTTCGGGCGCAAAAGTGAAATCGGTCATCTCGTTATTGAGCACCACGCCGTTGGCGACCAACTGGCTGCCGAATATGCCTTCGATGGTCGATGTCATCGAGGCAAGATTGCCCGCTTTGTCGCTCGCGACGAAATGGGTGGTACCGGAAACTTCGCCCGGAGGCGCGGCGGTGCGCGGTTTGGCGCCCGGCGGCGTCCCCGCCTCATAGGTGCCAAGCGCGCGCAAGGGCGAAATCAGATGCGCACGGCTGGCTATATAGCTTTTGTCGAGCAGGCCCTTGACCGGCACCTCGACAAAGGCCGGATCGCCCAGATATTTGGCGCGGTCGGCATAGGCAAGCTGCATCGCTTCGCCGATCAAATGCCAGCTCATCGGGCTGTCCTTGCCCATCGCCTTCATGTCATAGCCTTCCAGCATCCCCATAATCTGGAACACTGTGGTCGCACCCGACGAAGGCGGTCCCATGCCGCATAATTTATACTGGCGATAGCTGGTGCAGACCGCCTCGCGGTCCACCGCCTGATAGCTTTTAAGGTCGTCCAGCGTCATCACCGCCGGATTGACCGACGCCTTGCCGACCGCATCGACAATCGCCTGCGCATTGCTGCCGGTATAAAAAGCATCGGGGCCTTTGTCGGCAATGTCGCGCAGCAATTTTCCAAGCGCGGGGTTGCGGATGGTGACGCCTTCGCCAATCGGCTTGCCGTCGCGGAAATAAAGCGCGCGGGTTGCGGGCTGTTCGGCGATGGTCTTGGCGTTCATCGCAATCGCGGTAGCGGTCCAGGCATTGGTGACATAGCCTTGTTCAGCGAGCCGGATTGCGGGTTGGAACAAGGCTTTCCATTTAAGCTTGCCCCATTTTTTATGCGCCATGGCCGCCAGCCGGATATTGCCGGGCACGCCGACCGACTTGCCGCCGGGATAGGCTTGGACGAACGGGATGGGCTTGCCGTCTGCGCCCATGAACAGGTTGGGGGTGGCCGAAGCGGGGGCTTTTTCGCGCCCGTCAATCGTGCCGGTGGTGCCGGTGCTGGCGTCATTATAGACAAAGAAACCGCCCCCGCCGATGCCGCTCGATTGCGGCTCGACCACGCTCAAAGCGAGCATAGTGGCGATGGCCGCATCGGCCGCAGACCCGCCTGCGCGCAGCATCTCCTGTCCGGCGGCGGTGGCGCGCGGATCGGCGGATGCAACGACAGCGGCCCCGCTCGCGGTTTTGGCGGCGGGCAAGGTGGCGGCGGTTTGCGGGACCGTATTATTGGGATCGATTTGTTGGGCGTAAGCGGGCTGTGCGAGCATTGCGATTGCAATGACGCCCATGCCTTTCATCCCCTGCATTTTTGTCATTTTCATGCGCGCCATAAAAGCAGCGTCCCGCGCCAAGGGCAAGCTCCTAATGGTGTAACAGAATAAGGCGGCGATGATGCGCGGGCTTATGCGCCCACGGCGTCGGCCAGCCGCGCAAAGCCGTCGCGGGCGAGCAGGCGCTTCAAGCCTCTATTGATGCGGCTGGCGAGCATCGGCCCTTCATAGACCATCGCGCTGTAAATTTGCACGAGCGATGCCCCGGCGCGGATGCGGGCATAGGCTTCCTCTGCGCTCGCGATACCGCCGACCGAAACGAGCGGGATGGCCCCGCTTCCGGCCGCGACGAAATCCTTGAGCCGCTGGCGCGACAGGGCGCACAGCGGCGCGCCGGACAGGCCGCCTGCTTGTTGCGCATGGGGCGAACGCAGGTCGGCGGGGCGGCTGATCGTCGTATTGCTGACAATCAGCGCGTCGAGCCGGTGCTGGTGGGCGAGGGCAACAATATCGTCAATATCGGCAGGCTCCAGATCGGGCGCGACTTTGAGGAAGACGGGCGGGGCGTCATTTCCCCCAGCGCTCCCCCGTGCATTTTTACGTGCATTTTCACGCGCCGCCATGACCGCAGCAAGGAGCGCGTCCAGCGCCCCCTTGTCCTGCAAGGCGCGCAGTCCCGGCGTGTTGGGCGAGCTGATATTGACGGTGAGATAATCGGCGAGCGCGGCCATGTGTTCGACCCCGCGCACATAATCCTCTGTCGCGCGGCCCTCGGCGGTGCTGTCCTTGTTCGCGCCGATATTGATGCCGAGAAGCGGCACCGGCCCCGAGCTACGCAAGGCCTTGATGCGCGCGGCGGCGGCCTCTTGCCCGTCATTGTTAAAGCCCATGCGGTTGATGACCGCGCGGTCCTCGACCAGCCGGAACAGGCGCGGGCGGTCATTGCCGCTTTGCGCGCGCGGGGTGAGCGTGCCGACCTCGGCAAAGCCGAGCCCCAGCGCGGGCATCGCGTGGATGACCTCGGCATTTTTATCGAAGCCGGGCGCCAAGCCCACCGGATTGGGAAAGTGCAGCCCCGCAACCTCCATCGCCAGCATCGGGTCGGCAGCCAATGGCCGCGCACGGGCCCGCAGCTTGAGCGCCTTGATCGTCAGGCTATGGGCATTTTCCGCATCGAGGCCGAACAGGACGGGCTTGGCAAGACTATAGAGCATCGCCGCCCCATGCGGGAGGCGCGCCCCTAATGCAAGCGGTCATACCGGACGGGCAAGATGCGCAAGGAAAGCGGTTCCGATACAATAATGTTGCCGAGTCGCGCCGGTCGATAAACGATAGTTGACCGGACAAAAATGAATGAATGATTACGCGAAAAGGTAATAATCAGCCATATCCGGTGCTATCCACTACATAATCATTGTGAGATTCCGCACCATGTCGATTTTATACAATACTTTGAAAGGCGACTCGCTCATATCCGCCCTGCGACCCGAAGGGCTCTGGCGTCGTTATACGACAAGAGGGACCTTTTCCCTTAAGACCTGATCCGGCACCAGCCGGTTCAGGTCTTTTTTTGTGGACATGCGGTGCGTAGGGGACATGCGCAAGTCGATCGCACTATGTCGCCGCACCTTGTTTAGAAATTTGGTTTATTATTGACCGTGCGGGCGCGGTTTTCTTTGGCGCGATGTTCGTTGAGCATCCGCGTTGTGTAATATTGCGAATCATGGCCCATCTGGAAGTCCATCACGCGCACTTTGAGATAATAGACCACGCCGCGCGTCTGGTACATTTCAACCTCTGCCGCGCGGGCGCAGCCGCCTTGGCGCGCCCATAAAAAGGCCTGCGGCTGGAGCGGGGCGACGTTGGAATTGGCCAGCACGCCGATGCCCGGCTCCACCGATGCGCGCGCAATGGCAGGGCCGCAATTATTGAACATGGGCTTGGTCCAGCTAAGCAGACGCCCGTTCGTGTCCCACACCCAGCGCATATGCAGCGCCTGTGTGCCGCCATTGAGCGGACGCACATAAGAGGCTTTGCCAAAGCGTTGGTTGAGTTCGGCCTGCACATCCGCCCACATCGGGGCCGAAGCTCCGGGATTGCGTTCATCGCCGAACCTTTGGTCCGTTCCTGCCGACCAGATGCGATGCGCGTTAGGCGGCGCGGTGAAGGCAAAGCTGATCGCAAGGCTGTGATCCGCGGTCTTTTTCTGTCCCCACATGGTGAAGATGAAATCGGTGCCGGGGATATTTTCAATACTCACGCGGTAACGGCACAGACGGCCGCTGTCGCAATAATTTTCGCGCGAATAGCCTTGAAACCCTTGCGCACGGCTCATCTGTTCAATGTCGGCAACCGTGCCGCCAAGGGGCACGCCCAATATGTGGAGAGCCGGCTTGCCGGGCTGCGCAGGCTTGGCGGCAGCCGCTTGGGCGGCGGTCGGCTGGGTGGCGGAGGGTTGAGCGGTTTGCGCGGCTGCCGGACTATTCACCAGCAACGCCACACTAAATGCAGATATATAACGCATAGTCGTCAGGCCTTGAAATGGTTGCGCAGCCAAGCGGGCAGGCTTGCGTCGGGACAATGATTATAGGTGGTGGTCTGGCCATTATAGGTTTCGCTGAACCGCGTCGGCGATGCGACATTTATGGTCGCACTGTCCGGAAAACCGGGGCCATCGCCATTGCCGAAAGTGTGGAGCTTGATCTTGTAGCGGTTAGGGCCAGCCGGTTCGAAGCCTTTATAGTCGCGATTGCCCCATGGCATTCCGTCCTCGAACACAAAGCCCCACGTCTTGTCGTCGAAATAGGCAAAGGCGTCGGCGGGCCAGCCATCCTTGCCCGGTGTGCTTTGTGTGACCGCTTGCTGGCAGCTTGTGCCCTCGACGACATAAACACCTTGCTTGACCGGCGGGAAATTGCCGCTGGCTTTGGCAGCTTGGCCGACCGGACAGCCTTCCTGATCGACCTTGGCGCCCTTGTCGTTGCGCCGTTCCAGCACGTCCATCTTGCTGCCGGTCCAGCCCCAGACGATTTTGGTGACCGGCCCGCATGTGCCGTTGAACGCGCCATCGGTGATGACGACATCGCGCCCGCCATGCTTTCCCAGATTACCGGCGGCGAGATAGGCCATAAAGCCTTCTACGACCTTATAGCCCTTTGCGTCAGAGATGATGAAGTCCACCGGCGGTCCGGCATTGCCATAAGGCGGCGCGCCGCTGGTGTTAACGCAGCCATTATTGTCGCTGGTCACTGCAAAATCGGGCGTGCCGTCGCTGTTGAAATCGCCTTGAAGATAGCCGCCCTGAGGGTCGCTGCCTTCGCTCGCCGACGTAGCGCCAGCCAGCGGGTAGAAACGCACAGCGGCGAAATTTTCGCCCATCTCTTTGCATAATGTCTTGGAATAGCTTTCCCACGCGGCGAGCGCAGGGGCAGGCAAGGTGTCGGCGGCCTTGTCGGGCGCAGCGGTAGCGGCGCTTGCCGTATCTGTCGCAGCTGTTGCCCCCGCGCCATCCGCGCTCTGTTTGCCACAGGCGGTCAAGGCCAATGCCATGACCAGTAAAGATGCGGCCGATGCCGCGCGTTTGATAGTCATCCCCAAGCTCCTTCTCCAAAAGCCGACGCATCCGTCAGCGCGGCAGGAGAGGGGGTCCACATCTATTTTCGGGCCATTATCCTTGGCTTATGTACCTGCCATACGCCCGCCCATCTTATGCGTGGGTCGTCTTATGCGTGGGTCATGGCAATATAGCCGCCCCCCGCCGCGACAAGCGGGAGGATATGGACCTGATGTGCCAGCAGATGCCCCCTATTGGCCCCCTGCCTTTACTAACATGGATTAATAACAGCGCAGGGGACGGAGCGCAAAAGAAAATAAAGTGAAAGAAAATAGTGGTTTGCGCGCGGTTCGCTTGGAAGGGCGTCCGTTTTGCGGACGAAGGTTAAGCCTTTCTGTTGCTGTCTTTATTACGGCCTTCGGGATGCGATAGCTTACCCGATACCGCCCGCTGGCCTCGATATTTGCATAATCGTCTTTGTGCCGACATACTCGGCCACAATAATCGGGAGCCTATAATGTTCGGGAGCCTATTATAATCGGGAGCGGGGCCGCGCGGCGGCGCAAGGCTCCTGTCAGACTGGTCAAGGAGCAGGCCGAAGAGCTGCAAAGATCCAGACAGAGCGGGGGCGCAGGAAAGGAATGCGCATGACCGGACCGGTGCCGATAGACGCGGCTGTGGAAACCGAAGAAATGATTGCAACAGACGGCCCGGACGGTGCTGGCCCGGATACGCCCAAGGCAGGCGGGCTATCGCTGCAATGGCAGATGGTGATCGGCTTTATCGTTGGGCTGGTCGGCGGTCTTATCGTTTATTTTACCGCACAGGATGCCGCGTGGGTCAAATGGGTAACGACCTATATTACCGGCCCCATCGGCCAGATTTTCCTGCGGCTATTGTTCATGCTGGTCATCCCCTTACTCTTTTCCGCGCTCGTCATGGGCATTGCGGAAATGGGAGAAATCCGCTCGTTAAAGCGCGTCGGCATCCGCACCTTGCTTTATACAGTGGTAGTATCGACCATCGCGGTCGCGGTCAGCCTTGCCTTTGTCAATATATTGAAACCCGGCAAGGGGGTGGACCCGGTTGTCGCCAATGAATTGCTCGCCAATGCGGGCGATGGCGCGCGCTCGATCATCCAGCGGTCGGGCGATGCGCCGACCGGCATAGACGCGCTCGTCAATATCGTGCCGTCCAACATCGTCACCGCGATGAGCGCCAATGACATATTGGCGGTGATGTTCTTTGCGCTGTTTTTCGGCATCGGCTTGGTGCTGGTCAATACGCGCGCGACCCGCACTTTGAAGGATGCGGTCGAAGGGATTTTCGACATTTCGATGCGGCTTATCAGCATTGTCATCCGCATGGCACCGGTTGCGATTGCCTGTTTCATGTTCAACCTCGCTGCCGTGTTCGGATGGGATTTGCTGGTGCGCTTGTCGGCCTTTGTCGGCGTGGTGCTGGCGGCGCTCGGTTTCCAGATGTTCGTGGTGTTCCCGCTTATCCTCATGCTGCTCGCCAAAAAATCGCCGGTCGCCTTTTACCGCGAGATACGCGACGCGATGATTATCGCCTTTTCGACCTCCTCGTCCAATGCGACCTTGCCGACCGCGTTGCGGGTGGCCGATACCGAATTGAACCTGCCACGCCGCATTGCGCGCTTTGTCCTCACCATCGGGGCGACCGCCAACCAGAATGGCACCGCGATGTTCGAGGGCATTACCGTCCTCTTCCTCGCGCAATTTTTCGGCGTGGATTTGACCTTGCAACAGCAAGCGATGGTGATGCTGGTGTGCATATTGGGCGGCATCGGGACGGCAGGCGTTCCCGCCGGTTCTCTCCCCGTCATCGCGCTCATTTTGAGCATGGTCGGGGTCCAGCCCGAAGGTATCGGCTTGGTGCTGGGGGTCGATCGTTTCCTCGACATGTGCCGCACCACGCTCAATGTCACGGGCGATCTGGTGGCCGCGCAGGTCATCTCTTCATGGGAGGAAAAGGATGGCAGAGAAGCTCCCGATACCGCGCCTGATTATCCAGCCGACACCACAGCTTCCCCCGCGCCATCCCCTGCGCCGTCCGTCGCAAAAGCACCGCCGCCGTAACGCAGTCTGTTGCAATTCCTTAGCGCTTCCGCCAAACCCCGACGATTGGACCACAATATAAGCGCATAAGGAACGGGGGAGCGATGGATCGCAAACTGACATGGTGGATTTTGGCCGGGATGGTTCTCGGCGTAATAGCCGGATATGCGGTCAACCAGTCGGTCGATGCCGAACTCGCCAAAGTCTGGGCAAGCTGGTTCAAGCTATTGTCCGATATTTTCCTAAGCCTTGTCAAAATGCTGGTCGCGCCGCTGATTTTGTCGACCATTGTGGTCGGCATCGCGCATATGGGCGATAGCGCCGCGCTGGGCCGCATCGGCTTCCGCGCGATTACATGGTTCATTCTGGCCAGTTTCATCTCGATCGGTCTGGGGCTGTTGCTGGTCAATCTGTTCCAGCCGGGCGTCGGCGCACCGGTCGGCGCGCATACCATTGCGGACCTTGGCGAGGTCAAGAAACTCGACGGGCGCGAATTCATTCTCCACGTCTTCCCGCACAATATTTTTGAATCAATGGCGACCAACAATATCCTCCAGATATTGGTGTTTTCGCTATTTGCGGGCGTCGCCTTGTCCGCGCTCGGCGAAAAGGGCGCGCCCTTGGTGCGGGGTGCGGAAGCCTTGGCCGAAATGATGCTGCAAATCACCGGCTATGTGATGCGTTTTGCGCCGTTCGCGGTGTTCGGCGCGCTCGCCAATGTGGTGGCGATTAACGGCCTTGGCATCCTGTTGACCTATGGCAAGCTGGTATCGGAATTTTATTTCGGGCTGATGCTATTGTGGCTGATCCTGTTGGGGATAGGCGGGATTTTCCTCGGTCGGCGCATCCTCGACCTTGTGCGCTATATCCGCGAGCCGGTGCTGATCGCCTTTTCGACCGCCTCGTCCGAAGCCGCCATGCCCAAATTGTTCGAACAGCTTGACCGTTTCGGTGTGCCGCGCCGTATTTCGGGCTTCATGCTGCCGATGGGCTATAGCTTCAACCTTGACGGGTCGATGATGTATTCCAGCTTTGCGACCATTTTCATCGCGCAAGCCTATGGCATGGATTTGAGCTGGGGCACGCAGATTATGATCCTGCTCACCTTGATGATTTCGTCCAAGGGCATTGCCGCGGTCCCGCGCGCGAGCCTTGTGGTCATCACCGGCACACTGGCGATGTTCGGGCTGCCTGTCGAAGGCGTGGCGATTATCCTGGGCATCGACCAGTTTCTCGACATGGGCCGCACCGCGACCAATGTGGTCGGCAACGCGGTCGCCACCTCGGTCATCACCAAATGGGAAGGGATGCTGGAAGTCGAAGAGCCAGCCGAACAAGATCTCCCCCATGCGCCTGCCCATACCGTCCATGACGGCGCACGCGGGCTGGAGCTCGACCCCAGCAATTTCGAGGATGAACGCAGCAAGCCGGTTTAGGGCGGGATAGAGGGGGGCTGCAGTTCTCGAGCGACCGCTTCCACCGCCCCTACCGCTTTGTTTTTCCGGCTGTGTCGGGACTATTAGGGAATAGGGAGTCACGCGAAGGCGCGAAGCCTGCGAAGATGTTCGGGTTCGCGCGGAGGCGCGGAGCGCACGGAGAATTTCGCAGGCTAAACGACGGTTATATCCTTCACCTTATCCTCCCCTGACAAGGGGAGGTGGCGCGCCCGTAGGGCGTGACGGAGGGGTGATGCCCTCTCGATAGCGCGACACCCCTCCACCATTTGCCTGCGGCAAATGGTCCCCCTCCCCTTACAGGGGAGGATTTTGGCTAGATAGGCGACGGATTTTTAAGGGAAAATGGTGTGCCGCTCATCCTCGACGATCTTCGCGGCTTCGCGGCTTCGCGTGAATCCTTTCATATTTGCGGCGGTTTCCCGCAAATCTTCCCGGAGAGATGGTCCGGGATACTCCAACCCAAAACCGGACACCTGCCTATTTTTGTAAATGCAATATCCTGCACATCCGATAGGCGTGCAAATGAAGCATCCCTACAAACCCGATAGGCCTACAACCCCAATAGGCCCACACCCCCGACAACCCCGCAAATGAGAGGGGCCGCCGGAGCGGGTGCATCCGGACGGCCCATCAACATGGTCAGCGGACGATCTCCCGTCTGCTTCGGTAAATGGTTCTTCGCGCTAGTGGATTAGCTGCGCATTCCCCGAACGGACTTGACCGACCCCCATACTGAACCATGAGACATCGGATCACCTCCTTTCGCTACGTGTGGCGCTCGGTGCGGGATGAAAATCATCGCTGCACGTCATCTTTGTGAGTCATTGTGATTCGCGGATCAAGTCTTGATTTTCAGGAAAATATCGGGATAATACCTGCCTCTTGCAAAGCGAATGCTGTTGTTAATTCATCCGCTGTTCGGGCCGCTCTTATGCGGCCTTTTTTGTGCTGTTTTGAATAGAGTATCGCGCGCTATTTTCCCGGTTTTACCGGTGGCATGCCCCCGGCTCGTAATCGCGCAGCATAGGAGCCTGTGTTCCGGATACGCCTCCGGCAGAAAGGGGATTCAGCCTGTCATCCGGCCCCATAAAAAGGATTGCATAAAAAAGGGTTGCCGGACCTGAAGGACGGCAACCCTTTTCTCACCCTGTTGCCCGGTTTACGGGCGGGTGTATTTCAAGCGCGGTGGATTAATCCGGGCGCTCATTCTGGTTGCGCATCCGGCCAAAGCCACGGCCTTCGCGGTTGGGACGCTGGGCGGGTGCCGCGCGTTCTTGGCGCTGTTGCTGCGGTGCGGCCTGTTGGCGCTGTTGCGGCTGAGGACGAGCTTGCGGGGCAACCTGCTGACGCTGCTCCTGACGCCAGCGGCGCTGGCCTTCCTGCCGTTGGCCCTCGGGACGCTGGCCTTGCCATTGCGGACGTGCGCGCGGGGTACCGTCGGGGCGTTGCTGCCCCTGCCACTGACGCGGCTGACCATCCCCACGCCCTTCCCCGCGATTACCACGCCAGTTGCGCGACGGTTGCGTTGTGTCAGGCTGGCGCTGCTGGCGGATCACGCGGCGCTGTTCGCGCTCACGGTTGCGTTCAGCCTCACGCGCAGCAGGCGCAAGATGCCCGAAACCGCGACGGTCCTTATCATCCCGGCGGATATGTTCAGGGCGCTGCACCATGTTGGGCGGGCGGCCTGCGGTCGGGCGGTCATAGCGGTTCTTGTCGCGCCAGTTGCGGTCATGATTATTGCCGCGCCCGTTGCGCATCCGCCAATCGCGACGCCAGTTACCCCAATAATTGCGGTATTTCTGGTTCATCGGATAATAGCGGCCGCCACGGTCGTAAACATAAACGCCATAGCCCGGATAATAATAATTATCGTACCAGCCGCCGCCATAGCCTATGTTGGGGTAGCCCAGACGGTAATCGTCATAATAATAATCGTCATAGCCGCCATAGCCATAACCGTCATCATAGCCATAGCCGTAACCATCGTCATAATAGCCATAATCGCTGGCACCATAAATGCCGCCATCATACATGCAGCCCGACAGGCTGAACGCTGCAGCCGCAGCCAATCCTGCGCGACCCATAAGCTTGCGCGAAACCGGAAGCTTGAAAGACATTGTCATTATTCCTTCCACAAAAACCGCCCCGTGCCTCTTATTAACGCGCAAGCAGGCTATCGAATCGGCTCACTTTATCGTGACTTAATACCATATCGACTTGAATTGCGGGTGAACACAGATGTAAACCGGTATAAATTTACGCTTGTGTCAGTAAGCAGGTCCGGTAAGCTTCAACACCGGTAACTAGGCGCGAATCCGTCCTGCGGGCACCCCCATCGCGCCGCGACCCGTTGGAGAGCTGAAACCCATGAGCGAACGCACGGCGATGCTGGCCGCCCATCCGCACTGGCCCCCTTTTCACAGCCGCGACGCGCTCGCCCATATCCCCGGCGAAGACGGGATGCCGGTTCTGGGCACCACGCTGGAACAGCTTAAAGACCCGCGCGCTTTCACCGCCAAAATGGTCGCGCGCTTTGGCAAGATTTTCCGGACACGCGGCTTTGGCGGCTATCAGGTGGCGCTGCTCGGCCCCGAAGCCAATGAGCTGATGCTGTTCGACCGCGACAAGATATTTTCCTCCGAACAAGGCTGGGGGCCGATTTTGTGGCGGCTCTTCCCGCGCGGGCTGATGCTGATGGATTTCGACCATCACCGCATGGACCGGCGAACCTTGTCGGTCGCCTTCAAGCCCGAACCGATGAAATATTATGCCGATAGCCTGAACGAAGGCATTGCCGCGCGCGTCCGACAATGGAGCGAAGCGGACGGGGCGGAAATGCAATTCTACCCCGCCATCAAACAGCTAACGCTCGACCTTGCGGCGACCTCTTTCCTCGGCATTGCATGGGGGCCAGAAGCGGACCGCATCAATCAGGCTTTTGTCGATATGGTCGCGGCATCGGTCGGGGTCGCACGCACCCCTTTGCCTTTCACCAAAATGGCGCGAGGCGTAGCCGGACGGCGTTATCTCAGCGACTTTTTCGCGCGCGCAATCCCCGAACGGCGCCAGCGCGAAGGCAGCGATATTTTCACCCAAATCTGTCATGCGGTCGATGAAAATGGCGCGCCTTTGTCCGATCAGGCGATTATCGACCATATGAATTTCCTGATGATGGCCGCGCATGACACGATTACATCGTCGGTCACATCGATGGTCTGGCTGCTCGGCCAGCATCCCGAATGGCAGGAGCGGCTGCGCGCGGAAATGCTGGGCGTAGCGCAAGCAGGGGCGCCCTTGTCGCACAATGCGCTGGGGCAGTTGGAACTCACCGAAATGGCGTTCAAGGAAAGCCTGCGCATGATCCCGCCGGTCCCTGCCATCCCGCGCCGCGCGCTCAAACCGTTCGAGTTTGGCGGCTACACCATCCCTGCGGGCACCCATGTCGGCATCAATCCGACCTATACGCATAATATGCCCGAATATTGGCCGGAGCCGGAAAAATTCGACCCGATGCGCTTTACCCCCGAACAGATGCGCGAACGCCACAAATATGCGTGGGTGCCGTTCGGCGGCGGCGCACATATGTGTCTGGGTCTCCATTTTGCCTATATGCAGGCGAAAATCTTCTTCCACCATTTGCTGACCACGCATCGCATCGTGCTCGACGAAGGTTATACCCCCGAATGGCAGGCCTGGCCGATTCCCAAACCCAAGGATGGGCTGAAAATCCGGCTGGAGCGGCTTTAAAATCCGCCTGTTTTAGCCGGATTAGCGTGCTGCGTCCGTGCGTTACATCTTTATAATATCCACGGCACCTGCTTTTGTTTATCTTATCCTAACCGGAGCGGGCGCAGCATAAGGCCGACCGGATTGCGGTCGAGGGGGCTTAGCGAGGGGTTGCGGCCATGAAACAGCTTTTATTACGCGGATCCACCATGTTGGTCCTGCTCGCTTTAACTGCGTGTGGCGGCGGCGGTGGCAACGGGGTGATTTCAACCCCGCCCCCGCCTCCACCGCCGGTCAATCCGCCGCCTCCTCCTCCGCCACCACCGCCACCGGCCAATATCAATTATGACACGGCGGAATATCGCGCCTCCAATGGCGCGGCGTCGATCAACGCGCTCAAAGCCTATCAATCGGGCGCGACCGGTGCGGGCATCAATGTCGGGGTGATTGATTCCGGCATCAACGCAACGCTGTCCGAATTTACCGGACGCATCCATGCCGCCTCCCGCGATACGGCGGGCAATAGCAGCTATAGCGACGAAGACGGCCACGGCACGGCGGTCGCGGGCGTGATTGCGGCGAACAAGGATGATAGCGGCCATCATGGCGTCGCGTTTAACAGTTCGCTGGTGGTCATCCGCGCCGACAAGCCCGGCACCTGCGCCACCGAAGGGCAAGGCGAAGATGCGGGCTGCGAATTTTACGACAGCGCGATTGCGGCGGGCATAGATACTGCGCGGCAGGCAGGTGCCAAGGTCATCAACATCTCGCTCGGCGGCGAGGAAGGGGCAGGCTATACACTGCGTCAGGCGGTGAGCCGCGCGACATCCGAAGGCATTATCATCGTCGTGTCCGCAGGCAATGACGGCGAGGAAGCAACCGGCGGCAACCCCGACGCTTTTGCCGCCGCATTGGTCGATGCGGGGCAGCGCGGGCTGGTGCTGGTCGCAGGCGCGCTCGGCACCGACAATATGACGATTGCGGGCTTTTCAAACCGCGCCGGAACAAGGGCCAATCACTATATCACCGCGCTCGGCACAAGGGTGCGCACGATCGACAAGGACGGCACGCCGACCTTGTGGAGCGGCACTTCTTTTTCCGCGCCGGTGGTGACGGGGGCGATTGCCCTGTTGCGTCAGGCTTTCCCCAATCTTTCGCCCGAAGAGGTGGTGCAGCTTGTCTTTTCGACCGCGCGTGATCTGGGCGGCGCGGGGATTGACGATGTATACGGGCGCGGCGCGCTCGACCTCAGCCGCGCGTTCCAGCCGGTCGGGACGACCACCCTCGCGTCGAGCAGCATGGTCATCGACCCGGCGCAAGGCGGTACGATGGACGGCATATTGGGCGCGCCGTTGGGCGATGGTGGCCCCGCCAAGCCGCTGGCAACTATCATTACCGACAGCTATCGCCGCGCCTTTTCGGTCGAGCTTAGCCCGAACCTTGCGCCCGCGCGCGCCGTACCCACCCTCTTTTCGCTGACCCAACCCGATGGCCGCCATTTTTCGGTCGATACAGGGGCGACGATGATGGCGGTAATGGTCGGCCCGTCCGGCATGGAGCGGGCGTCCCTCACAGGACGGGAAGCACATATGGCGCGCGCCACCGCTGGCGTGATTGCCAGCCGGATCAGCCGCAATGTCGATGTCTCGTTCGGCTTTTCGCAGAGTGCGGGCAATCTGGTCGCAGGTGTCGAAGGGCGGCCCGGCGGTGCGTTCATGGTCGCCGAAGCGAGCGGGCGCACCACGGGTTTCCGCAACGCCCCCGGCACCGCTATGGCGGCAAGTTACCGGCTGGGACAGACGCGTATCACCGCATCGGCCGAGCGCGGCGCGGTGTTCACCCCTTCGCTCCATCCGATGCTCGCGCTGCGCGGGCGCTATGACCACAGCGATTATACGCTGGTCGGACTGTCCGCATCGCATCCTGTCGGCCCCGCCAAACTATCGCTCGGCCTCACCCGGCTTGACGAAGAGCGCACCCTGTTGGGATCGCGGCTGGGGCCGTTTTTCGGCGATGGCGGCGCGCAAAGCTGGTTCATCAATGCGGGGGTCGATGCCGATTTGGGGCAAGGCTGGAGCGCCGCGCTCGCCGCGCGCAAAGGCTGGACTATGGCGCGTAAAGGTGCCGCACTCGCCGGTGGCACATTGCACAGCCAAAGCTGGTCGTTCGATCTCGCCAAAAGCGGAATATTGGGCGATGACCGCTTGGCGCTGCGTTACTCCGAGCCGCTACGCGTCGATGGCGGCGCGCTCCAATTATGGCTGCCAACCGCCTATGATTACACCACCGAAAGCGCGACCTATGGCGCGCAACGCATGGGGCTCACCCCCAACGGCCATGCGCGCGATTGGGAGGCGGCCTATGGGCGCGGACTTTGGGGCGGGCGCATGGCGGTGAACGGCTTTTACCGCATCCAGCGCGGCAATATCGCCTGGATGCCCGATGAAGTCGGGGCGGTGGTAAGCTATTCGCGCGGATTTTAGAGCCTGTCCGACTTTTAAAGCCTGTCCGACAACGGAGCAGCTTAAACCGTGAAGCTTTCGCCGCAGCCGCAACTGCCGGTGGCGTTGGGATTGTTGAACACAAAGCCTGCGGCGAAATCATCTTCGACCCAGTCCATGGTGGAGCCGATCAGATACAAGACCGATCCGCCATCGACATAAAATGTGCCGCCCGGCGTTTCGATCTTTTCGTCCATCGCGACTTCTTCGCTGACATAATCGACCGAATAGGCAAGCCCCGAACAACCGCGGCGCGGGGTGGAGAGTTTGACGCCAATCGCTCCTTCCGGCGCGCGGTCCATGAGCGCGGCAATCCGCGCTTCGGCCGCAGGCGTCAGCAAAATCGCGGCAGGGCGCGGTTTGCGGGCGGTGGTGGTTTCGGTCGTGGTCGTCATATTGGTCATTCCAGTTTCAAAAGCCCCTCCTCCTTCAGGGGAGGGGCAGTGAGACTTGCCAGCTTGCTGGCTAGTCGCAGCGGGGTGGGGTCTATCGGCACAGCGCAGCGCCAGACTGACATCCCCCACCCCCAACCCCTCCCCTGAAGGGGAGGGGCTTATATGGGTTCCCCTCTCCCCTTGTGGGCGTGATGGGGTTTAGGGTCGAAAATGCCCCAGGCATTTTCTAAACCGTGCGGGGCATGGTTTACCCAAAACCCCATCACGGGTTGCAAGGACTTGGCAGCTTGCTGCCTATGTCCGCGCTGGGTGAGGGGTAAGCGGTCGGCACGACCGTGCGAGGCTTTGCCTCGCTTCACCCTCATCCAAGTTCGGCTAAGCGCTACCGCGCCAAGCCTCCCTATCCTTCTCCCATCAAGGGAGAAGGTTTACCTCACAACATCCCCAGTTCCAGCCTCGCCTCGTCGCTCATCTTGGACGCATCCCACGGCGGATCCCATACCAGGTTCACCTCGGCAAAACCGACCCCGGGCACGGAGCCGACGCGCAGTTCCACTTCGCCCGGCATCGATTCCGCGACCGGACAGTGGGGCGTCGTCAAGGTCATGGTGACAACCGCATGGCCATCGTCCGTCACCTCGACATTATAGATAAGGCCAAGATCATAAATATTCACCGGAATTTCGGGATCGAAGATGGTTTTCAATTCCTCGATAATCGCTTCCTGCACATTGCCGCCCGGCCCGCTCGCGTCGGGTTCTGCCGGTTTTTGCGCGAGAAAGCCGTCGAGATAGTCGCGCTTGCGCTCGACCTTGTCGGTCAGGCTTTCCGCTTCAAAGGGCGACGGGGCCATGACGCGCGCCTTGGGCGGGGCGGCCACTTCGGTGACTTCTTCAAATTCGATTTTGCGTTCTTCGTTCATCTATTTTCACCCGAAAATCCGCGTGACGCGGTTAAGCCCTTTAAGCAGCGCATCCACATCGCCTTCATCGGAATAAAGGCCGAAACTTGCGCGCGCGGTTGCCGGAACCCCGAGATGGTCCATCAGCGGCTGCGCGCAATGGTGGCCAGCGCGGATCGCGACGCCTTCTTCATCCAATATGGTGCCGATGTCGTGCGGATGCACCCCTTGCATCGCAAAGGAAACGATTCCCGCGCTATCTTCGGGGCCGAACAGGCGGATGCTGTTGATCGCGCGCAACCCTTCGCGGGTCGCGGTGACCAGCTTCGCCTCATGCGCGTGGATTGCTGCAACGCCGATGCCCTCGACATAGCGGATGGCGGCGGCGAGCGCGATCGCACCGGTAATATGCGGCGTGCCTGCTTCAAAGCGCGCGGGTGGCGGGGCATAGGTCGTGCGTTCGAACGTCACTTTGTCGATCATCGCCCCGCCCCCATGCCAAGGCGGCATCGCGTCCAATATCCCGGCCTTCGCCCACAGCACACCGATACCGGTCGGGCCGTAAAGTTTATGGCCGGAAAAGACGTAAAAATCCGCATCAAGCGCCGCCACATCGACGGGCAAACGCGGCACGGCCTGACAACCGTCAATCAGGATTTTCGCGCCCACCTTATGCGCCAATGCAACCGCGCGCGGCACGTCGAGGACGCTCCCCAGCACATTGGACACATGAGCAAAGGCGACGAGTTTATGCGCGGGCGTGAGCAGCGCTTCGGCGGCGTCGAGGTCGATACGGCCGTCTTGCGTGAGCGGACATACATCAATCGCCGCACCGGTGCGCTCGGCAAGCAATTGCCAGGGGACGATATTGCTATGATGCTCGAGCGTCGAAAGCAGGATGCGGTCGCCCGCTTTGAGCGTCGCATTGCCCCAGCTATGCGCGACCAGATTAATGCCCTCGGTCGCCCCGCGCACGAACACAATCTCATTGCTCTGCGCATTAATAAAGCGTGCCACCGTTTCGCGCGCGGCTTCATAGGCGAGCGTCATATTGGCGGACTTGGCATACACCCCGCGATGCACCGTGGCATAATCGACGCCCAGCGCCGCCAGTTCAGCGTCAATCACCACTTGGGGTTTGAGCGCCGTCGCGGCCGTATCAAGATAATGCCAGCCATCGGCAAGCGACGGGAAATCAGCGCGGTTCATCTTATGCCCCTCCCGCCAAAGATAGCATATGAAGTAAGTCCCCCCTCTCCCCTTGTGGGAGAGGGTTGCGTAATCTTACTGAGCGTAGCGAAGTTAGATGGAGCTGGGTGAGGGGTAAGCGGTCGGCACGACCGCGCGAGCCTCCGGCTCGCACCACCCTCATCCAACTGCGCCTAAGCTCACTATCGTTCGCTAAGGCTCCATATCCTTCTCCCATCAAGGGAGAAGGGTTTAGGCTGCGTGTGATACTCACCCCAAAGCCTCCAATTTCGCGAGCGCCGCTTCCAGCATCGCGTCGCCGCCATCGACCCCTTCAAACACTTCGGCGACGAACGCATGGAGCAGCAAAGTCTGCGCGATATGCGGGGGCAGTCCGCGTGCGGCGCAATAAAACAGCGCGGCCTTGTCAAGCTCGCCCACGGTCGCCCCATGCGCGCACTTCACATCATCGGCGTAGATTTCAAGCTCGGGCTTGCTGTTCGCGGTCGCGGTGCGGTCGAGCAGCATGGCTTTGACCGACTGGCTCGCATCGGTCAGTTGCGCATCGCGCGCGACATGGACTTTGCCGAGCATATTGCCCACCGCCTGCCCGCCCAGCACCGATCGCACCACCTGATTGCTCGTCGCTTCGGGTTCGACATGGTTCAAGGTGGTGATGATTTCGAGCGTTTGCTGGCCCGCACCAATCTGCGCCGCCGCCAGTTCGAAATGCGCCCCCTTATGGAGCGTCACATCGAACGTCACACGCCCAAGCTTGCCGCCAATATTGAGCAAATGCACATCCATTCGCGCGCCCGCTTGCAGCACGATCTGATAATCGCGCACGACCACCGCGTCATCGGCCGCGTCCTGCACGAAGGACAGGCTCTGCGCATCGCCTGCCGCTACGGTGAGCGTTTCGGGCGCAGCCACCGGCCACACGCTTTCCAGCGCCGCGAGGTCGGAATAACGCCATGCCTCGTCGCGTTTTGTGGGGAGGGTGAGGGTGGTCATAGCATACTCCTCCCCTGCAAGGGGAGGTGGCAGGCGCGCAAGCGGCTGACGGAGGGGTGTTGCCCTGTCGATAGCGTGAGACCCCTCCGTCTCGGGCTCCGCCCGATCCACCTCCCCCTTAGGGGGAGGATTTTGCGAGAAGGGATTATGGTGCGCGCCATCACCCCAAAATCTCCGCATAGCCTTCGCGTTCCAACTCCAGCGCCAGCTCCGCGCCGCCAGTTTTGACGATGCGGCCATCGGCCAGCACATGGACGAAATCGGGCTGCACATAATCGAGCAGGCGCTGATAGTGGGTGATGAGCAACACGCCCTTGTCGGGCGCGCGCATGATGCGGTTGATGCCGTCGCCCACGACGCGCAGCGCATCAATGTCGAGGCCGCTATCGGTTTCGTCAAGGATCGCAAGACGCGGGTCGATGATGCCCATTTGCACCATCTCGTTGCGCTTCTTTTCGCCGCCCGAAAAGCCGACATTAACAGGGCGCTTCAACATATCCATGTTCATCCCCATCGCGTCGGCTTGCGCGCGCGCAAGTTTGAGGAAATCGCCGCCCGAAAGCGGGTCTTCGCCGCGTTCCTTACGCTGCGCGTTCAAACTTTCGCGCAAGAATTGGACGTTGGATACGCCGGGAATTTCGACCGGATATTGAAAGCCCAAAAACAGCCCCGCCGCCGCCCGCTCATGCGGTTCAAGGTCGAGAAGGTCTATCCCGTCAAACACCACCGACCCGTCGGTCACTTCATAACCGGGCCGGCCCGCCAGCACATAGCCAAGCGTCGATTTGCCCGCCCCGTTCGGCCCCATAATCGCATGGACCTCACCGGCATTGATGGTGAGCGACAGACCTTTAAGGATCGGCTTATCCGCAACCGTGGCGTGGAGATTTTCAATTTTCAGCATGGTATTTCCTTACACCCCCCGCGCGCGCATCAGCTTCCGTGCGGTCCAAAAGGCCATGTCACGCACGTCGCCGGGGGCGGGGAAGAGGGTGTCGATGTGGCGCTTGATCGGCATATAGGGCCACCAGTCGGTGCCGGGGGCGGGCGGGCCTTTGTCGAGGACGCCTGCGACAAATTCTTCGATCGGCCCCATGCGGTTCAAGTTCGGCTCTTTCTGTTTGAAGAACGCCTTGTCGCTGTCGAGCTTGTCCGCAAACGCCTTGTCGCTCCTGTCGAGCGTGGCGCGACATTCGGCCTGATAGTCGTTCAAATCGCCAAAATCCCCGCGCGCGCGCCGTTCCAGCAAATCAGCTTCGATTTCATAATCTTCGCTCAAAATGCGGATCGCCGCACTCCATGCCTGGCCATTGCTGACATCTTCCGCGAAATCCGCGAGGGCGTCCTGAATATCATCTTCGTCGTACAAGGTTTTGGTCCTGTTATTTTTGGTTTGGGTTATTTGTGGTTTCAACGGTTAAAGCCCCTCCCCTTCAGGGGAGGGGTTGGGGTGGGGCATGTGTCGAGACACACGCCCATGAGCTGCATTGCGAATAGCCTCAATTACGCCTTCAACATTATGCATCACATCCGCATTTGTCACACGCAGCACGCGAAACCCTAAGGCTGCCAGTGCATCATCGCGCTCGTGATCGCCGCCATCGACATGGGTGTCGCCGTCCACTTCAACAATCAACGCGCGCATCGGACACATAAAATCGGCAATATAAGGGCCGACAACCTCCTGTCGCCGGAACTTCATGCCGTCAATTTGGCTAGCGGACAAATGCCTCCAGAGCCGTTTCTCCGGTTCGGTGGGATTGCGTCGCATTTCACGCGCGCGCGCGTGAAGCCAGTCTATTTGTGTATCGGACAGGCCCCACCCCAAACCCCTCCCCTGAAGGGGAGGGGCTTCAGGGCGCCAACCTTTGTCGTGGAGTGCCATCACCCCACGCTTCCCTCTAACGAAATTCCCAGCAATTTCTGCGCTTCTACCGCAAATTCCATCGGCAATTGTTGCAGCACTTCCTTGGCAAAGCCGTTGACAATCAACGCGACCGCCTCTTCCTGCCCCAATCCGCGCTGCATCGCGTAGAACATCTGGTCGTCGGAGATTTTGCTCGTCGTTGCTTCATGTTCGATTTGCGCCGAAGGATTGCGCACTTCGATGTAAGGGACCGTATGCGCGCCGCAGTCCGAGCCCAACAATAAGCTGTCGCATTGCGTAAAGTTACGCACGCCTTCCGCGTTCGGGGCGACGCGCACCAATCCGCGATAGGTGTTGTTCGACTTACCCGCACTGATGCCTTTGGACACGATGGTCGAGCGTGAGCCTTTGCCATTGTGGATCATCTTGGTGCCGGTGTCGGCTTGCTGGTAATTATTCGTCACCGCGACCGAATAAAATTCGCCGACGCTATTTTCGCCGTTCAGCACGCAGGACGGATATTTCCACGTAATCGCGCTGCCGGTTTCGACCTGCGTCCAGCTAATCTTGCTGTTTTTGCCCTGACACAGCCCGCGCTTGGTGACGAAATTATAGATGCCGCCCAGCCCTTCGGCATTGCCGGGATACCAGTTTTGCACGGTCGAATATTTAATTTCGGCATCATCAAGCGCGATCAGTTCGACCACCGCGGCATGAAGCTGGTTTTCATCGCGCATCGGCGCAGTGCAGCCTTCCAGATAGCTCACATAGCTGCCCTTATCGGCGATGATGAGCGTGCGTTCGAACTGGCCGGTATTTTCCGCATTGATACGGAAATAGGTGGAAAGCTCCATCGGGCAGCGCACGCCTTCGGGGATATAAACGAAGGTGCCGTCCGAAAAGACCGCGCTGTTCAATGCCGCAAAATAATTGTCATGGATGGGGACAACCTTGGCGAGCCATTTTTTGACCAAGTCCGGATATTCGCGGATCGCTTCGGAAATCGACAGGAAGATAACCCCCGCCTTCTTCAATTCCTCACGGAAAGTGGTGGCGACCGATACGCTGTCAAACACCGCGTCAACCGCGACCTTGCGCGCGCCTTCGACGCCCGCCAGCACCTTTTGCTCTTCAATCGGGATGCCGAGCTTTTCATAAACGCGAAGGATTTCCGGATCGACCTCGTCGAGACTGGACAGCGTTTTCTTCTGCTTGGGCGCGGCGTAATAATAAGCGTCCTGATAGTCGATCGGCGGAATATCAAGCTTGGCCCATTCCGGCTCGTCCATGGTGAGCCAGTGGCGGAACGCCTTCAGCCGCCAATCGAGCATCCATTCCGGCTCCTGCTTCTTGGCCGAAATGAAGCGCACCGTATCTTCGTTCAATCCCTTGGGCGCATAGTCGGTTTCAATGTCCGACGACCAGCCATGCTCATAATCGGCGACGCGCGCGGCGGCTTCATGCGCGGCTGCGTCTTTTACGGGAGTGGTGATATTGTCGGTCATGGCTTGCAACTTTTATAAGGGGATAAGGCGGGAGGGGAGCGGCGGCCTGCGGCTTTCGGGTTTGCCGCTTTCGGGACTGTCATGACAGCCTCGTCAGGGTTATGCCCTGAAGCGCCCCGCGCACCGCTTCGTTGACGAGCAGCATATGCGGCTGGGCGCGGCATTTATTTTCAAGCCCGCACTCGTGGCGGCCTTCTTCGATACAGGCGGTCATCGCAATCGGGCCTTCAATCGCTTCGATAATTTCGGCGAGCGTGACGGCCGCAGCAGGGCGCGCAAGCTGGAAGCCGCCGCCCGCCCCGCGCATCGAACGCAGCAATCCGGCGGCGGATAATTTGCTCACCAATTTTTGCACGGTGGGAAGCGGAATTCCGGTTTCTTCGGCCACCTGTCCGGCATTCAAACGCGCCGCCCCGCAATGCCGCGCAATCGCGGACATCATGACTATCGCATAGTCGGCAAGGGAAGAGAGGCGCATATCGTCATTAATCCAGGCATTTAGCGGCAAACACTCCGCCCGCATTAATCGGACTGATTCGTTCCACTTAGGGGCCATGTGGGCCGGAACGGACAGGATTTCAAGGGAAAATAGGCTATTCTGCCGCGTGGCCGGACAATAATTACGAGCAAAAACTATCGGGGCGGGAGAAGCGCAAATGAAAAAGGCCCAGCGCATTCACGCTGGGCCCTCTGTTGCTTCACACAGGCTTTAAGGATCTGCCGCGATCAATCGCCTGTGTCCGGACGCAATGCCGTTCGACATGGCATATTTATCAACTTTACATCAAAATTTCAACCCGTCCGCCGTACATTCTCCCCTGCAAGGGGAGGTGGATTGCGCGTTAGCGCAAGACGCAAGGGGTGCCGCGTCTCGATAGCGCGACACCCCTCCGACACGCCCTTACGGGCGCGCCACCTCCCCTTGCAGGGGAGGATTAGAATGGGGAGGAGTAGGGTCTAGAGTCTAGAGCCTCCCCTAAATCAATGCAGTCAGCGGATGGATTTGGCCGACAAGGTCTGAGCGGGCGTCGAGGGTGCGGCTGAATTCGGTCATGTCGAAGCGGATTTCGCGCGGGGTCTGGCCGGTGAAATGCTTGATTTCGCGGATCATGTGCGACTGGTCGTAAAAGGCGTGGGCATAATCTTCGGTCGGCGCGTTGCGGGCGTGGAGCAGCTTGGCGGTTCTGAGCGCCCGATATTTGCGCGCGAGCATTTTGGGCGGGACGCCGTATAAATGTTTGACCAGCCGCTCGACATGGCGGCGCGACAGGCCGAATTTTTCGTATAGATCGCACACTTCGGGCGCGATGCTGCTGATCAGCCAATTATCGACGATATGGACGAACTGGCGCACATCGGGATCGACATAATGGTTGAGCGCGCGCGCGCCTTCGTCGAGCAGGCGTATCATGTCGGCAAAGTCCGTCATGCCACGCAATTTGGCGACCGCTTCGTGCATCATCGGATGGAAATGCCGGTCGATGGCGATGGTGGTGTTGAGATAGTCGGCCGCAGACCGCCGCGTCATCGCGTGCCAGCCGCATGGCAGCAACCCCGCCCCCACCAGCCGCACGCCTTCGACAATTTCATAGCTGGTCTGGCCGGTCGTCGGCCCGACCACGACAGGGCCGTCCACAAAGATACGCGCGCCGCCCGGCGGCATGACAATCGCCGACCCGCTAAACACGATGCGGATTTGCGCAATCGCGGCGCGTTCATGCGCGATTATGCCGCCTTCGGGCAAAGCTTCGCGCGGAAAATCGGCAAAATAATAAGCCGAGACAATGTCCCGGACATCTTCTGCAGGCGCGGCATAAACCAGCTTCTGCTCCATTGGATATGGTCCCTGTTCGACTAAGGTTGCGACCCGTCGAGACGATAGCCCATAGCAGGGTTTGCACATATTTGCTACATTTTGCACAGGCTTGCTTGAAAGCCATAGGTGCATGGATATAGGCTATATCTGGGCGGCACTTGCGTTGCACTTATTACCCGGTCGGGTTTTTCATCCAAAGCCGCAATCTTATTGTAACGCGCGCTCCACCACCCGCCGGTAAATCTCAACCAACTCATGCAAATCCGCGACCGCGACCGCTTCGTCGAGTTTGTGCATCGTGGCATTGACCAGCCCGAACTCCACCACCGGCACAATTTTGGTCAAAAAGCGCGCGTCTGACGTGCCCCCGCTGGTGGATAATTCCGGCTCCACGCCCGTCACCGCGCGGATGGCGTCCGCGATCATCGCGGAAAAATCGCCGGGCGGGGTGAGGAACGCTTCGCCCGAAATTTTGGCGATAATTTCGGCGCGCGAATCTTCGTCATGGACGATGGCGGTCACCATCGCCGCTAGCGCCTCGCCCGAATGGAGGTCGTTGAAGCGGATCGACAGCCGCGCCTGCGCTGACGACGGAATCACATTGGTCCCCTGATTACCGACCGCCATATCGGTGGTTTCAATGTTCGACGGCTGGAACCAGTCGGTCCCTTCATCAAGGCAAATCCCGTCAATCCGCGCCAATATCCGCACCAGTTTGGGGATCGGATTGTCGGCCAGATGCGGGTAAGCGACATGGCCTTGCACCCCCGGCACGGTGATCCAGATATTGACCGACCCGCGCCGCCCGATTTTCATCATATCACCCAACCGGTTGACCGAGGTCGGCTCGCCGACCAGGCAGAGATCGGGTTTGATGCCGGCCTTTGCCATATGCTCCATGATCGCGACCGTGCCGTGGACGGCGGGGCCTTCTTCGTCGCCGGTGATGATGAGGCTGAGCGTGCCCGCCTCGCGCGGGATGTCGGCAATTGCGGCGACAAAGGCGGCAATTGCGCCCTTCATATCGACCGCGCCGCGCCCGTAGAGCAGGTCGCCCTTGTGCGTCGCGGTGAACGCATCCTGCGACCAGCCTTCGCCAGGTGGCACGACATCGAGATGACCGGCAAAGGCGAAATGGCGGCTGCCTTCGGGGCCGCGCCTTATCGCCAGCAGATTTTCGACCGGCCCGTCCGGTTCCTCCCCGTCGATGGTGCGCAGCACTTCAAACCCCATCGGGAGCAACATATCTTCGAGCACATCAAAAACGCCCCCGCGCGCAGGCGTCACGCTTTTCGCCTCGATAAGCGCGGCGGTGAGGGCGACAGGGTCAAGCGTTGCGGCGGCGTTGGGTGCGGTCATGGCGACGGGACTAAAGGCCGCGACGGAAATTGCAATGGGGGAGGGGGAAGGCGAATCCAAATCTCGTCATTCCCGCGAAAGCGGGAATCCATCTCGGGACCCAGACATTAAAAAGGCCCTCACCGATAAAGCGAACCGGGCGGTCTGGAGATGGATCACCGGTCAAGCCGGGGAAGACGAGACGGCAATGACGGGCGTTATCCCGCGCCTCTCACTCCGCCTGTTTTTCAAACTGTTCGATGACCCAATCCTCTTCCTGTGCAGCGGCAATCCAGTCCTGCATCCACGGATGCTGGACCACCGCCTGCATATAAGCGGCGGCAAAGGCCGGAACAGGAATCGAATAGGTGATGAAGCGCGTCACGACGGGGGCATACATGATGTCGACCGCGCCGAACGGGCCGAACAGAAATTCACCTTCGCCTTCGTGACGCGCGCGGGCTTGTGCCCAAAGCTGGAGGATGCGGTTAATGTCCGCGACCACCTCGTCGCTGATCGGGGCGGGGGGATAAATCTGGCGGATATTCATGCCGCAATCGCGGCGCAGCGCCGCAAAGCCCGAATGCATTTCCGCTGCCATAGAACGCGCCATCGCGCGCGCTGGTGTCGCTTCGGGCCAGAATTTATCCTCACCCGATTTTTCGTCGAGATATTCGATAATCGCAAGGCTGTCCCACACAACGGTGTCATCACCATCCCACAAGATCGGCACCTTGCCGCGCGAGGGCGCAAATTCATCGCCTTCACGCCGCTTTTCCCATTCCGCATCATAAAGCGGAACCACGACTTCCTCGAACGGAACGCCGGACAATTTACACGCAAGCCAGCCGCGAAACGACCAGCTTGAATAGGCTTTGTTACCGATAAAAAGTTTCATGGCTTGCGTTTTAGGCAGAAGCGCGCGCCAAAGTCGAGCGCCGCAGGAGCGGAAAAACTATCTTATACCCCTGCTTCCTCCAGAAAATCCTTGATGAGTGCCGCAACTCGCGCCGGGTCTTCGCGATAGGGGATGTGGCCGATGCCTTCCAGCAACTCCAGCCGCGTCGGGCTGGTCGGCACGGAGGTGATGCGGCGTGGGTGGGCGGAGGTGCCGAATTCATCGTCGCTGCCGTGGATGGCCATCACCGGACAGACGAGCCGCGCAAGATCGGCATCAAGGTTCCAATCGGCAAAGTCGGGGTCGAGCCAGGTGTCGAACCAAGCGTCCAGAACCCAGCGCGCTTTGGCTCCATGATGCCGCTCGACGCGCGCAAAACGGTCGGGCGCCGCAAAGGCGATTTTCGCTGCGCGCACGCCTTCAAGCGTCGCTTCCTCGACAAAGCTTTGCGCCGAAATGGTGATGACCGCAGCGACCCGTTCGGGCATCGCCGCCGCGGTCGCGACCGCTATCTCGCCGCCGACACTATGGCCGAGCGCAACAAAGGCCCCGACCCCGAAACGGGCAAGCAAAGCGGGCAGGAAATCGCGCGCCTCGTCCCCCATAAAATCGCGCGTCAGGCGGCGCGGATGCGCGTCCGATTGGCCAAAGCCCAGCCGGTCATAGGCAATCACCATGCGACCCGTAACTTGTGCCAGCAAGGCCGGAAAGTCCCGCCACTGCGCCACGCTTCCCGTTGATTCGTGGAACAGGATGAGCGGGGCGGGGAGCGGGGTATCTTGCGGGGCGGACATTTCCCTTCCCGCACTCTCTTCCCGCACTGGCACCCACTGACGCGCAAAGATAACGCCTTGGCCGGTCGGGATAAAATGGTTGGAAGCAAGGACAGGGGACATATCAATATTGTGCATGGCCCGCGCTTACCAGCCTCGACCGGCAGCGGGCAAGGGGAGGGTGCAATCAGCAAACTGGGCCGCGGCTGTAAGTGAATAGCGACGGTATCGCGGGCCTAATCATCGTTTTCCGACGGACCGCCCGCCCTTCTCCGTTCACCTAAATGTAATAATATATCATTTATGCAAAGCTTGGCGGCGCTTGCATAAAAGCCGCTTGTCCATAGGATTATCCCTGTAGGACAATGAAGGACCGGCAGACTCCGGAAAAAACGGGAGGAGATAAAGCATGGATCATCGGCAAACAGGCGAAACCCCGATTTTTGGCGGATTATCCGGAGGCGCATTATCCAAAGCTTTAGGTGGCGCCGCGCTTGTCGCGCTCATCCTTGGTCCGCTGGCTCCGGTGGCGTCCGCGCAAAATGCGACGCGCCGCCCAGCCGTCATCAAACCCAGCCCGATTCCGCCGCCGGTTGATCCCGATAGCCCGGTGCGCTGTGACATTAACCGCGTTACCGGCGATTATGGCCGCGCGGTTTATACACGCCAGAACCGCATTATACGCCCGCAAGTCATGGCCCCTCCGGCTGCGCCACCGCCGCCGCCAGTGATGGCATCGCCGGTTGCCGAAAGTGCCGTCGTCGTGACCGGTTCCCGCATCGCGCCGCCCGGCTATCCGCGTCCCTCTCCCCCGATGCACACTGACCGCGAACGCTATAACGGCAAAGAGGTTTCGACCGTCAAAGCGGTGGCCGAAGAGCCTGTTTCCACCTTTTCGGTCGATGTCGATACGGGGAGCTATGCCAATGTCCGGCGCTTCCTCAATCAGGATCGGGTGCCGCCTGCATCGGCGGTGCGTACCGAAGAAATGCTGAACTATTTCCGCTATGATTATGCGACCCCCAAGGACCGTTCGGTGCCCTTCACGCTGGCAACCGACATGGCGACCAGCCCCTGGAACGCAGAGGCCAAATTGCTGCGCATCGGCATTAACGGCTATGATATTCCCAAGGCCGAACGCCCGCGCACCAACCTTGTTTTTCTGGTCGATGTGTCAGGCTCGATGAACAGCGCCGACAAGCTGCCGCTGGTGCGCGATGCACTGTCGCAACTGGCCGACCAGTTGACGCCCAAGGATAAGGTGTCGATTGTCGTTTATGCGGGCGCGGCGGGCATAGTGCTGGAGCCGACCAATAACCCCAACTATATCAAACAGGCGCTATCCTGCCTTGAAGCGGGCGGATCGACGGCGGGCGGGCAAGGCATGGAACTGGCCTATGCCACCGCGCGCAAACATTTCGTCAAAGGCGGCGTCAACCGCGTCATCATGGCGACCGATGGCGATTTCAACGTCGGCATTTCGTCCAATGACGGCATTGAAACGATCGTCAAACAGAATCGCGAAACCGGCATCACCCTCACCACTTTGGGCTTTGGGCAGGGCAATTATAATGAAGCGATGATGGAGCGCGTCGCCGACATCGGCAATGGCAATTACGCCTATATTGACGGGCTTTCCGAAGCGCGCAAAGTGCTGTCCGATGAAATGGCGGGGACGATTTTCACCATCGCCAAGGATGTGAAAATCCAGATCGAATTCAACCCCGCTGCGGTCAAGGAATATCGCCTGATCGGTTATGAAAACCGCATTTTGAACGAGCAGGATTTCGATAATGATGCGGTTGATGCGGGCGATATCGGTTCGGGGCATCAGGTGACGGCGCTGTATGAAATCATTCCGGCAGGCGCGCGCGGTTGGCTCCCCGACCGCCGCTATGAAGCCAATCGCACATCCGCAAAAGCCGGACCGGTCAATGAGCTGGCCTGGCTCAAGCTGCGCTATAAGCTGCCCGATGGCGACACTTCGCGGCTTATCGAACGCGCGGTGCCGGTGAGCCTGATGCGCAATGCGCGCGCACCGCAAGGCGATATGGCCTTTGCCGTTGCGGTCGCCAGTTTCGGGCAGAAATTGCGCGGCGACACGACCCTTGGCAACACAAGCTGGCGCTCGATCCTGCAACTGGCGGGCCAGCCCTGGCAGCCGGTGCGCAAGGAATTTGTCGAGCTGGTCGGCAAGGCCGGGCGCCTGTCTCCACCCGCCCCGACAGTTCCCACCAAGCCGCAACCCGATCCGATCGTAAGTGGCCCCAATAGCTGCGGCGCGGCAAAGGTCGCATCCTATGTCGGCAAGTCCGCCAACCCTGCCACCCGCGCCGAAATCGCGCGGATCAGCGGGGCGGAACGCGTCCGCTGGATCGAACCCGGCATGGCGGTGACGATGGATTATCGCAGCAACCGGCTCAACGCCGAATTGTCCGGACAGGGCAGGATTATCCGCTTCACCTGCGGCTGATCCTTTCCGCTCCGCCCGCTTATTGGCCGTTAATACAGGTTAAAAAGAAACGATTCGCCATGCCCGCCTTCTTGCGATATTGTGGCACGCTCAATGGGGGTTTCCCGGGCTAGACAATGGAGGCAGATGATGGATCGTGTCGATCAAGCGATTACCGATATTTCTGTGCTTCTGATGGACGCCCATCTGGAGCCGGAGGAACGGTTCCGGGCGATCCGCGCGCGCAGCGAAGATATATTGGAAGAATTGCGGGTGCGCCCCGCTATTCTGAACGAGGGGCCGCGCGCGCCTGTCATGTTGAAAACGGTCGAAGAATTGCGCGCGGAAGCGATGCGGGCTTAACCCCGCGCGGGTTCGGCGCGTCCGGCCTTTTTACGCCGATGCCCGCACTTCATCTCTAACACTCTTTTCATCGGGCGATGCGCCCGCTACAGCGGGTTTCACCTCTTTTCCGCGAGCGCATTTCCCGCATGATCCGACGCCTGTATGACTGGACGATGAGTTTGGCCAACCACCGCCATGCCGAATGGTGGCTGGCGGTTATCAGCTTCATGGAATCCAGCTTTTTCCCCATTCCGCCGCACCCGTTGCTCGGCCTGATGTGTCTTGCGCGGCCCGAACGGGCGATCCGTTACGGCTTTATCTGCACGGTCGCGTCGGTGCTGGGCGGATTGTTCGGCTATGCTATCGGCTATTTCGCGTTCGAAGCTTTGGGCCAGTCGATTTTAAGCGCGCTCCATCTGACCGAAAGCTTCCCTAAGGCGGCCTGTTATCTGCGCGAATATGGCGCGGAAATCATCCTCGTCAAAGGCGCAACGCCGATCCCGTTCAAGCTGATTACGTTGACAGCGGGCTTCATCCATATGGACCTGTTGACCTTCCTCTGGTCCAGCACGGTTTCGCGCGGTTTCCAGTTCCTGCTGGTCGGTTTCCTCTTCTGGAAATTCGGCGCGCCGATCAAAGCCTTTCTCGAAAAATATCTGACGATCATCTCGATCGCCTTTGTGGTGCTAGTGGTCGGCGGCTTCATTCTGGCCGGAAAATTATCCGGCGGCGGCGCAGAAAGCAGCGAAAAATGCGCCAAGGCCAAGATGGAAAGCGTGTTGGCCGATAAACCGGTTTAAGCTCCTCTGAACTGCCCAATCCTGAGCCTGCGCGCGCTTTAGGTCCGTCCTTCGACAAGCTCAGGACTAGCGGGTTATATGTAGTGGCCTGCGGGTTTATATGGAGCGGTTTGCGTTCCGGAAGGCGGTTCCAGTCCGCTTTAGCCTTCCCGCAAATCCTCAACCCACCAGCGCGACTATGTCTTGTGGCACGCCGTTTTTGCGCAATTCTATAGTGATTTCGGGGCGGTCGGGTCCGGCGCGGCCGATGGGGGCGCCGGAGACGATTTCGTCGCCGACGCGCACATTGGTGCTGATCATATTGGTGATAAGGCTGGTCCAGCCGCCGGGATGTTCGATGATGAGGATGGTGCCAAAGCCGCGATAGGGACCGGCAAAGGCGATGCGCCCGGCGGCGGGTGCTGCGACCTGCGCGCCCGATTGCGCCGCTATGGTGAGGCCGCGCGAGCGCACCCCGCTTGGCGATATTTCGCCCAGCCCTGCCACCACTTCGCCAATCACCGGCAGGCGGTAACTAAGCGGTTTGGCGGTCGGGGTGTCGCCCGCTCCGGTGGCCGTCCTGACAAGGCTGGCAAAGCCCGGACCCCAGCCCTGTTCGGGGACGGCAGGGCGCAACAGCGGGCCGTCCAGCGCAGCGAGATCGGCGCGCACTTCGGCATCGGCGCGCAGGCTTTCCATCAGCTCGACAATGTCGCGCGCCTTTTCGCCCAAGGCCGCCGCGCGGGTCGATTCGAGATCCGCCGAGGAAGCAAGCTGGCGCGCCTGTATACGCTGGCTTTGCTCCAGTCTGGCGAGCGCGCTGCGTTGCCCCGCCAACCGTTCACGCGCCGAGGATAAGGTTTTGAGCGCCAGTTCTGCTTCGGCCTTGAGCGCGCGGCTCTTGGCCATTTCGGCGCGCAGCCCCGCGGTGCGCCGCTCGATTTCGGGCAGGCTTGCGCCCAAAATAGCGCGGGCATGGACGAGGTCGTCAATCGTGCCGGGCTGGGCGAGCACGCTCACCGCCGGTTTGCGCGCGAGCAGTTGCAACATGCCGGTCAGTTGCACCACCGGCTGCTGTTCATCGGCAAGGCGCGCGGCCTGCATCGCCTGCGCACGCTGGACGATGGCAAGGCGGGCCTGGGCCGCGCCAATATCGGCTTCGGCAGCCTGTATCTGCGCGGTCATCGCAGCGGCGGCGAGACGCGCTTTTTCGTGATTGTCGCGGCTAGCGGTGGCGCGCGCTTCGAGCGTGCGGCTGCGGGCCAGTGCGGCGGCGGATTGCGCCTGCGCGCGGGCGAGGCGGCGTTCGGCATCATTGCTGGCGGGAAGAGCAGGGACGCCGGAAGCGCCCGTAATACAGGCTTTTCCGCTATGTCCACCGCATGTTTCGCGGCCAGTATCGCGGCTCAGGTCGGGCGCCGCCACCAAGGGCGCGAGCGGGGCGCTGGCTTTGGGGTAAGAGGTTGATGTTTCACGTGGAACGCGCGCTTGGCCCAAGGCATAGACCGACACGCCGAGCAGGGACAAAGCGGCAAGCCCCGCGACCATAGCGGTCAGCGGCCACGCGCCCGCTTTCATAAAAGGCCCCCCGCGCCCGTATCGCTATCACCCGCCGTCATAGCCGCGCTCTATAGCAAAAGCCTCCTATGAGGAAAACTATGGTTTATGGGGCATAAATGATAAAGAAAGGGCTATATGGGCACACGCGCTTATATCCTATGCCGCATGTGGGTGCCACAGCGATAGGAACGCGCATTGTTCGCGCTTCCGCCTTGCCCCTCATCCCCCTGCGGTCGGGTCGAGCGTTTCGATGATGCGGCAATGGCCGACGGTGCCATGATCGCAGGAGCCGACCAGCCGTTGCAATTCGCCCTGCATCTTCTGGAGGTCGGCGATTTTGCTGTTGATTTCGCGCAAATGGACGCCCGCAATGGCATCGACGGCGGCGCAGGGCTGGCTGCGGTCGTCGGCGAGGGCGAGCAGTTCGCGCACCGCGTCCAAACGGAACCCCAAATCACGCGCGCGGCGGATGAAGGTCAGCCGCTGGCGATGTTCTACGCCATAGCTGCGATAATTGGCACCGGTGCGCGCAGGCGACGGCAACAGCCCTTCTTTTTCATAATAGCGGATGGTTTCCGCGCTGGTGCCGGTCAATCGCGCCAGTTCGCCGATACGCATGATGGTCGAGCCTCTCTCCTGTGTTGCGCGCCTTTTCTGCGCCCATTTGTATAATAATCCGTCCGCTCAAGCCCCGCCAAAACGCAGCCTTATACCGCCATTCAGCACAAAGCCGTCGGTCGGCGCCCAGGCATCAACGGTCCAGGCGCCCGCCGGGTTGCGCAGGCGGCGCACCAGCGGATTATATTTGGTCTGGCGCACATCCAATATATTTTCGGCATTGATGAACAGGCTGACCTTACCCAGCGTGATTTCGCCGAGCATCCCCATTTCGACATAGGGTTTGCCGTGGGCGCGATAGGGATTGCCGTCGAGCGGCTGGCGGCCGGTATAATAAGCTTCAAAGCCGATGCGTCCGCGTCCGTGCTTTTCCCACATGGCGATAAAGCCCGCACTATGTTTGGGGACGCCGGGGACCGCGCGGCGGCCTGCCCCCTCCGGCTGTGGTTCGGACGCATCGACAAATACATAGCTGGCGCGCAGCACAATATCGTTCCAGCGATAACGCAGCATCGCTTCGCCGCCGCGCGTGCGGGTGCGGCCGCTGGCATTGGCCAAGGTTACACGGGCGGCATCTATGGCGCGCAGTTGGACCGCATGGTCAATGTCGGAGCCGAACAGCGTTACATTCGCCTCCAACGGCCCTGTGGCATAGCCCAGATCGAGCGAGCCGGTTTTGGCGGTTTCGGCCTTGAGCCGGTCGGGGACGACCAGCCGCGCGACACCTGCCGCTTCGATTTCATCGACAAAAGGCGTCGGCGCGTAAAATCCCTGCCCCAAAGATGCGCGCATGGTCCACGGACCGGGGCGATAAAGTATCGACAGGCGCGGGCTTAACCTTGTGCCATCGACATTGTGGAAATCGACGCGCGCGCTTCCCGCAAGCAACAGCGCATCGCCCATTTCCTGTTCGACCTGCGCGAACAATGCGGGGGTGCGGTAATGATAATCGACCGCAGGATAGTCTTTGGAATGATAATCGTCGGTCTGGTAAGCCGCGCCCGCGACCCAGTTGGTATCGCCGCTATCGCCCGACAAAGAGGTTTCGGCAAAATAGCTTAAAGTGCGCGCATTTTCGCGCGACGGCCCGAACATCTGGCGGTGGCGCTGGTGGGTGGTCGATGCGCGCAGGTGGAGCTTGCCAAGCCCTTCAACGGGAAATTCGCCCACCATCCCCGCATCGAACCGGCGGGTCGCGCGGGTGAGCGTGAAAGGCTGGCCATCGGGCATGACCTTGCCCGCCAAGGTGCCGCCCTTGCGGTTTTCGTCCGACAGGCCGAGCGTCAGGAACGCCTTGCCGCCCTCCGCTCCGTCCCAGAACAGGCGCGGGCGGAAGGTCCAGCGGTCATAGCCCGCCATGTCAATCCAGCCATCCTTGTCGAGATCCTGCCGCCGTTGCTGGTGATAGCCCCCCGTCAGCGACACGCCCCATTGTGCGCCCAGCGGCACCGCGCCATAAAAGGTCGCATCCTGTCCGTTGCGGCTGGTGGCGTTGAGCAATAGCTCGCCTTCGGCGATGCTTTTGGGGCGTTTCGACACAAGGTTGATAACCCCGCCCAGCGCCGACGGGCCATAAAGGGCGGAGGCTGCGCCCTTGATGATTTCCACCTGCCCCAGATCGGTCGGCGGGATTTGCATGAGGCCGATCGAGGAGGGCTGTCCGCCGAACAGGGGCAGGCCGTCCGATAAAAGCTGGGTATAGCGCCCCGACATGCCCTGCATCCGCACATTGGACGAACCGAGCGCGGGCGATGTGACCTGCACCCGCACGCCCGGCGTTTCGGCAACAATCATCGAGATATTGCCGGGGGTCATCATGATTTTTTCTTCGATTTCCTCGCGCCCCATCACCTCGACGCGGATCGCTTCATCCTGCACACGGCGGCCCGACCGTGTCGCCTCGACGATGATAACCTCTTCTTCTGCTTCCTCTTCAGTGTCGGGAGCAGGCGCGCGCGGGACTTGTATTTGCGCGAGGCTGGTATCGTGCGCCCCCGCCGCTGTCGCCCACAAAAAAGGCATAATAGCCGCCCCCAACAAGAACGGGAACGGGCGGACAAGCGAGGGTTTCACACAAAATCTCCGGCAGCAAAAACGCTCCGGCAGACGTGCAGCGGAGCAGCAAGCCGTATCCCTATAATCTTTGTAGTGGCTATAAGGTCAAGGGGGGGATTTGGGGGGCGCTTTACCGGCAACCGTGCGATGGGGCGTTAATGTGCGACGCTCGTCCCGTGCGCTTTGGCAAAGGCTGCGCGCACGGCTTCGGTAATGGTGGTCGGCATGGTCGAACCATGATCCTCGCCGGACAAAATGCGGGTGCGCACCTTATAGTTTTTGGCGGTCAGTGCGGCGGCGAAACGGTGCAGCGGTTCGGGCTTTTCCTGTTCGCCCACGGTCAGGATAAGCGCGGGGAGGCGCGGCGCGTTTTTGGTGTTCCCGGCGCGGAGTGGTAAGTTTTGCGGCAGGTTTTGCGGCAGGTTCTGCGGCAAATTCTGCGCCTTTCGCAGCATCGCTTCGTCGGCGAGCCATAGCGACGGGCTGGCGGCGGTCACATTGCTGAACATGGCGGGTCGCGTCAGCGCCGCATGGAGCGCGAGTGTGCCGCCGAAACTATGACCGGTGATGCCGATACGCGCGGGGTCGATGCGCTGTTCTTTGGCGAGCGCGGGTTGCAGATGCTGGGCGATAAAGTCGAGAAAGGCGTCCGCGCCGCCGGTCGGCAAGCCATGCCCCGGCTGCCCCTCGCGTGTCGCGGGCCGGTCGAAACGCGGCGTATAATCGCGCGCGCGGCGCTGGAGGGTGCCGGAATCAATCCCGACAATGATGCCCGGCTCAACCCCGCTGCGCGCCCCTGCCCGCGCAAGCCGCAACGCGGTCGCCACCGCAATCGGAAAATTATCCGCCCCGTCGAGGACATAGAGCAAGGGGAAACCTTGCGGCGGCGGCGGGCTGTCGGGGATATGGACGAATAAGCGATATGCCTCGCCGCCGGGCGCGGTGACGATGCGGGTGGTGGACCCGGGGAGGGTGTAGGGGGTGGGGGTTGACTGCGCGGGGGTGGGTTGCGCTGTGGCAGTCGTGGCACTGAAGGCCAAGGAGAGCGGAAGAAGAAAATATTTCATCGCAAGATTCCAGTCTAGTCTCCCCTCCCGCTTGCGGGAGGGGTCGGGGGTGGGTCTGTCCGTCAAGAGCGGACCCGTCCGCAAGCACAGCCTAAACCATGCCCTCCCCGACTACGACTAAGAGCCTTCGCTACGCTCATGCTCCTAAGTCTGCGTTGCCCCTCCCGTAAACGGGAGGGGATAAGAGGGCACTCTCCTCCCGCCTGCGGGAGGGTGATAGGGTGCGCCTTAATAGCCCCTCCCCTTCAGGGGAGGGGTTGGGGTGGGGGCTGTCCGTCTGGCACAGTGTAAACCGCAAAACCCCACCCCACTACGACTAAGAATTTTCACTAGCGTTCAAATTCCTAAGTCTCCGTAACCCCTCCCCTGAAGGAGGAGGGGTGATGGGTGCGCTACCTCACCCCCCCCCTCTCCCCCCGCTTATCGTCCTTGCGAGCGTAGCGAAGCAATCCAGAGTCGCGCTGCGCCAACACTGGATTGCTTCGTCGCTTCGCTCCTAGCAATGACGCAAAGGGGGATTGTGCCCCCTTAAAAACTCACCGTGGCCGTGCCCCAGAAGCGGCGGCCTTCGTCGAGCATCCAGTTGCCGTCCAGGCCTTCAAACCGGCCGCGTTCGTCGACGGGGATGATCTTGTCGGTGACGTTGAGGACGGCGGCGCGCAGGGCAAAATTGTCGTTGACCTTGAAGGTCGCGCCAATGTCATAGGTGGTGCTGGCGGGGCGCAGACGGCTTTTGGTTGCGCCGTTGCGGAACGCCGACCAATATTGTTTGCCGGTGTAGAAAGCCGACGCATAGAGGTTGACCTGATCATCCACATCCCAGCCGATGCGCGCATTGGCCATATGTTCGGGGCTCTTGTCGAGCGGGAAGCCGTCGAGCGAGCTGCCGTCAAACGCCGGTTCGCCGCCGCCTTTGCGCTTGGAGTTGGTGTAGGTGTAGTTGGCGCTCACCAAGACCGACGGGCCGACCGGCACCGCGACCGTGGCTTCGATGCCCTTGATGCGCACGCGGTCGACATTGTCATAGACATAGACGGGGCGGGTCGGGTCTTTGGGGTCCATCTGGTCGGTGACATAGCTCACCACCTTATTTTTGAAGCGCGTGTCGAACAAAGTGAGGCCCGCCATCAGCTTGTCGGGGCCGTCATAGCGCAGGCCGATTTCGGTCGTGTTGCTGGTTTCGGGCTTGAGGTCCGGATTACCGCACAACGGTCCGCGCGGAAGCACGCCGCCGCCCGATGTCATGCAATAGCCCGCTTCGCTCTGGCGGATGGTGGGGGCTTTAAAGCCGCCCGCATAGCCGCCGCGCAGGGTGATGCCCGGCACAATCGTATAGTTTGCATAAACGCGCGGGGTGAAGTGCGACCCGAACTGGTCATAATGGTCGACGCGGCCGCCGACGGTGATGATGAGCGGTTCGACCGGGCGCACCTGCCCTTCGCCGAACAGCGCCCAGCTTTCGCGCACCACCTTATCGACATTGACATAGCCCGACACGCTATCCTGACGTCCGATGCCGGTGACTTTGGCGTGGATATATTGGCCGCCGACCGTCACATTATGCGCGCCGAACGGCACATTGAGGCTGGCATCAACGGTGGTGTTGGTCAGCTCCGGCTTGTTGAGGAGATTGCCGTTGCTGAAGGTCGCGAAATCTTCATTTTCGCGATAGACCGAAAGGCGCGAGGTGCCGAAATCCCATTTGCCTTCATAAGCGAGGCTGTAATAATCGCGGTTATGGTCATCGTCGGCGCGCGCGGCGTTGGGTGCAATCGACAGGCCCGGCGTGTCACGATATTCAAGCGTGCTATGCCCGCCCGCCAAGGTGATGCTGTGGTCGGGATTGATGAGGAAGCTCAGCTTCGCATTGATATTGCGGTCGCGGATGCGGTTGGAGCCGCTGGTCAGCGACTTGGGATAGAAAATATCATCTTCGGCGCGGTTGGCGATGCCGCCATAGACTTGCACGCCAACGCGGCCATCGAACACAGGCGCACCCACCCAGAAATTGCCGAGCGTGGTGTTGCCATAATCGCCATCTTCCTGAACGATGCCGCCCAAGGTGATGGTGCCCGCTGCGCGTTCCGGCACTTTGCGGGTGATGACGTTGATAACGCCGCCCATCGCGTCCGATCCATAGAGCGAGGACATGGGGCCGCGCACGACTTCGATACGCTCGATAGCGGCGAGCGGCGGCAACAGGTGCGATTGCACCCCGCCGGTGCCGCGGTTCATGGTTTCGCGCGTGGTCTGGCGGCGGCCGTCAAGCATGATGACGGTATATTCACCGGGCATCCCGCGAATGACGATGTCCTTGGCGTTATTTTCGCCGTTGATGCTCACCCCTTCGACATTGCGCACGGCATCTTCGAGCGAGGTGAACGGGCGGTTTTCCAGCTCTTCGCGGTCGAGGACCGAGATGCTGGCCGGAGCCTGCGCGATTTTCTGTTCGCGGCCCGATGCGGTTACAACAATCGCGTCGCCATTATCTGCCGCATCATAGGAAGCATCCGGCGCGGCTTCGGCAGCAGTCTCCGGGGCAGCAGTCTCCGGCGCGGCGGCATAAGCGACCGCAGGCATGGCTGCGGTGGCGAGCAAAACGCCCAAAGTGATGCGGAAACTGGTGACGGTCATTGTTGACAAATCCTTATTTGTTGTTGATTCGGACGGCGCACTAGCAAATGCGAGTCATTCGCACTAGAGAGATAATGATATTAATTCGCAATAAGGGGTGAATATGGCCGGAATATTGTTTGCAGGCGGGCTGTTATGCGCGCTGTCGGCGCTGCTTTTTTACGCAGGCGGGCGTAACCAGCGCCTGTTGGCCCGCGCCCTCGACGGCAAGATTGCGCTGGGCGCAGGCTTCGTGACGCTGATCGCCGGCACCGCCTTGCTGCTGCGCCATATGGGGAGCGCGTCGGCGATATTTACCGCCGCGACCATCTTGATGACCTTGTTCAGCCTGTTACCCTTCCTCGTCCTCATCCGCCCCGATGCAGGCGATGCCAACGCGAAAGGAGCGCGCCGCAATGGCTGATGCCGCCCCCCAACTCAGCAGCAAAAACTGGTTCGGCAAAACGAGCGCAGGGGTTATCCTCGGCTTTGTGCTGGCAATTGGCCTGTGCGGCATGTTCGCCGCTTACGGCCCCGGTTCGGTCAGCTTTGAATCCGCACAAGGACAGGTAACGATGTGGCTCACCGCGCCTTTATGGGCGGGGATATTGAGTTTCAGCTTCCTGTTCCGCGACGGCTGGCGCGCGTGGGGCTGGTTAGGCCTTGCAAGCCTCCTTGTCTGGGGCCTCCTTTTCGCAACCGGTTTTGCAGGAGCCAAATGATGCGCAGCGATATTATCCGCATGTATAAGGATGTGCATAGCTGGGTCGGCATCATTAGCGGCCTGTTCCTGTTCATCGCCTTTTATGCCGGCGCCATCACCATGTTCGAGGTGCCGTTGCAACGCTGGGCGTCGCCCCCCTCTCCGGCCATGCCCGGCTATAGTCAGGCGGTCGCACTCGAAGACACGGACAAGCTCGTCGCGGCGGTCATTGCCGAACATCCGGACGCTGCCAAACGCTATACCATCCATGTCAATGTGACGCCCGAAACGCCTGCGCGGATGAGCTGGACCACCGGCCAGCGGGGCGAGCCGGGACCGACCTATTATGCGAGCTTCGACAAGACGGGCGAGGTCGCTGTCACCGAACAAGGCCCGTCGCCGGTCGCCGAATTTGTCGATATATTGCACCAGCAAATCGGCCTGCCGCTCCCGCACGAACCGGCGATGATGCTGATGGGCGCGGTGTGCCTGCTTTACGCGATTGCGCTGGTGTCCGGCACTTTCGTGCTGATCCCCAGCCTTATCAAGGATCTGTTCCTCGTCCGCCTCGGCAAGAATGTGAAGCGGATGTGGCTTGATGTGCATAATGTGCTGGGCCTGTTTTCGCTGCCCTTCCATATCGTCATCGTGCTGACATCCTTGGTGTTCGCGTTTCACGACCAGTTTTACGAAGTGCAAGAGACGGTTTTCGCACGCTCGATTGTGGCGGAGGAACATCATGACAAGCCCAAAGCAAACGGCCCGCTGATGGCCCCGCATCTGCTGGTCAAGGAAGTGAACCGGCAACTGCCCTCCTTCACCCCCGAAACCTTGCTTTATGCGCAGGACAAAAAGACCAAGGCTTATGGTCTGCGCGTGCAGGGTGTCGACCCGATGCGCGGGCTGCGCGGGCCGACCTTTGGCGTCGGCATCGTCGATCCTTATAGCGGCGCGATTGTCGGCGATGATTATCTGCCGGGCAAACAGAGCGGCTGGTTTGCCACCGTCTCCAGCTTCTTTTCGCTCCATTTCGGCAATTTCGGCGGCGCGCCGGTGCGCTGGATGTATTTCGCATTGGGATTAGCGGGCGCGTTCCTGTTCTACACCGGCAATTTGCTGTGGGTGGAATCGCGCCGCAAGAAAGAGCGTAAGGCGGGCGCGGTCGAACAGACCCGCTCGACCCGCGCGCTCGCCAGCCTCACCATTGGCGTGACGACCGGCAGCATGGCGGGCATCTCGCTCACTATCGCTGCGGCCAAATGGCTGGGCGGCGGGGCGACCGAGGGACAGCATAGCCTCATTTATTACGCGCTGTTCCTTGGCATGACCGCTTGGGCGTTTGTGCGCGGCGCGGCCAAGTCAGCGCCCGAATTGCTGATCCTCACCGCGCTTGCGACGCTCGCCATTCCGGTGACGAGCCTGCTTGGCGAAATCATGGGCGCGTGGAATTATGGCGGTGCGACCTTGCTGGTCGATGGCGTTGCGTTGCTCGGCGCGGCCTTCTTCCTCTATGCCGCCAAACGCGCCCGTACCCGCGCGCTCCACGGCCCGCGCGATAGCGTCTGGTCGGTCAAAGACGGCCAAGCCCCCGCACTCCCGCAAGAGCCGGTCACGGTCTGAGCGCGAGGGGGCTTTAAGGACTTGGCTTAGCGCCGGAAGCTAGGTCCTGACCCTAGAGCGGCGGCCCTTGGATTTGTTGCAAAAGGCGGATATTTACCCGCTATATTTTGCAGGAGAGCCAGATGCGATATGGGCGAAACGCCAAGGGCCGCACGCTTGAAGGACGCGACCTTGAGGCGGGAAGGGCAATGTCCGGCGCGGGCAAGCGATGGGGGGTGGCGGCGAGCCTCCTCCTCCTCGCTGCCTGCCAGACCGGCACGGCGCCTGACCCGGCGCCTGACCCAGCGGATGAGCGCGGGCAAGGCTATAGCGTCCATTTTCCGGATAATCAGGCTCCCGCAAAGGACAGCATAACGCGGCCTTCGCCTTTTGTGATGCCCGCCCCGGCATGGGTTGCCGATAGTGCGGACATCCTCTCGCCCGAAACCGAAGCCGCGCTTATTGCGGATCTTCAGGCTTTGGAGCAGCGCACCGGCCACCAGATGGTCGTGGTGACAGTGCCCAGTTTGGGCGGCAAAGACGTGTCCGATGCAGGGCGCGAAATCGGGATATGCTGGAAGGTGGGACGCAAGGACCATGATGACGGCACGGTGCTGCTCGTCGCCCCTGTCGAACGCAAACTCAGGATATCATTGGGCTATGGCCTTGAAGCCTATATCTCCGATGCGCGCGCGAAAGCGATTATCGACACCGATATTGTCCCGCATTTTCGTAAAACCGCTTATGATGCGGGCGTCCAAGCGGGGGTGGCGGCCTTGATCGCCGAACTCAACCGCGTGCCGCGCGATACGCGCAAGGCTTCGGCGGCCGCCAAGTCGCGACACGCTCAAACGCTGGACGTGGGAAACTGTCCGGCGTTTTAGGGCGGATTTAGGAAAGGTTTAAGGGGCGGCGGCGGTCAACGCCCCGTCTTGCGGAAATAGCGCCCGCTTTTCCGTTTCCCGTCCGACATGGTGTAGGCTTGCCAGTTGGTGACAAGCCCGCGCGGGGTCTTGGTCAGCGTGAGCAGCGGCGTGCCGCGCCGATATAATAATGTGCCATATTGGTTACGCATCGAACCATCGCCATAGCTATAAAAGCTGATGACAAGGCTCTGCCCGCGAATCCGCGCCGTGCATTTGATATTCTCGTCGGTCATCACCCCCTGCGCCCGCAAGCGGCATCCGCCATTATTGACCGTAAGCCGCGTGGTGATCGAGCCGGTAAGTTCTCCGCGCGGGACCATTTCCTGCGCAACATACGTTCCATACCAGCCGAGCGCGGCGGCACTGGGCCGCCCTTGCGCGGTGGCAGGGCTGGCGAGCGTTGCGGTGGCTGCGGCCAGCGCAAAACCGGCCGTCAAAGCGCGGGCAAAAGGGCGGGGTAAAGCGGGCTTCAAGGTCAACATAACAGGCTCCTCCTCATTATTGCGGGGCCGACTCCGGCATGGGGGAAGCGCCGGAAGGGAAAACGGATGCCGCGCGTCGAGACAAGCATAAGCCGGATAACGCCAAGCTGAACAATATGTTAGGCGCAGGTTTAGATTGGAGGGGAGGGGAGGGAGGCGGTGCTATATTCACCCTCTCTCGCGAGGGGGCCAAAAGAGATAGTCTTGCGGGTGTAGGTAGATGCCAGACACCCCCGACCCCTTCCACACCCGCAATCTCTCTGCGCGAACCCGCCGCCCTATCGGCCCACGCCACCTCTTCGCGCCTTCGCGCCTTCGCGTGAAACCATAACGTCTCGCAACCTTGCACAGGGTCCGCCGGAAACAGATTCACGCGAAGGCGCGAAGGCGCGAAGGGGTATGGGGTTAGATGTGACGCGTTTTATAATAACCAAATAGGTAAAACTAGCTTGACATCATAACGCTGATATGGCACAGAAAGCGCATCGTCGGGAAATGCGCGAGTCGCACCTTGTTGGCGGGGCGCTCGGTCAAGCGGATGCCAAATCCGCTCTATCCTGACCATATTTTCCGCCTGCCGCGTCCCTCCCCATCATCATAAAGGATAGTTGCCATGACCATGGTTTATGCGCGCATGTGGCGGTTGCGGCCGGCGGGTGCGGGGTTGCGCCGTTCCATGCTGCGGCGGGCGACGCGGTGGGAAAAGCGGTTGCCGCCGTCGATGCGGAGTGGCCCGGCGCAAGATTGTGCCGGTGAGGCCGCGTCTGCCCCCGCCTCCACCTCCGCGACCACCTCCGCCACCCGCAGCCGCACCCGCACCCGTCACGCCTCTCCCCGTCAACCTTCTCCCCGCCCGCGCGCCAATGGTCCGGTGTGGAGCGGGCGGCTGCGTCATCATTTTATCAAAGGGCTTGCCGCGACCGGCAATGTCCGCCGCACCGCGCGCACGCTCGGTGTGCATCACACGACTTTTTATGCGCGCCGCAAAGCCGATCCCGGCCTTGCCGCCTTATGGAAACAGGCCATGAAACTCCACATCAATACCGTGATTGACCAGCTCATGTTCCGCGCCGCGTTCGGCTGGGAGGAAGATGTCTGGTATCGCAACGAGCATTTGGGCAAGCGGCGCGTCTATGACCACCGCATGGCGATGCAGCTTGTGCTATTCGTCGATAAACGCGACCGCGAGGACCGCGCCGAAGCGGCCGCCTTGGCCGCCGAAACCGCGCGTATTGCCGAAGCCTCTGGCGGGCGGATCGGGCGCGGTGACGGTAGAGGGGAGAGCGGCGCGGGGGAGGAAGGCATCAGCCCCAACCACGCGCTCATGCTCGACCTCATGCACCGCCACCGCAACCGCCATCCGCACGAATGGGACGGCGATGTGCATATCCAAAGCGGGTTCGACTTTGGCGACTGGGAAAGCTGGATTGCAGGCTATGAAGCCCGCCGCCGCAAAGGCGAAGGCCGCGCGCTGGACGACGGGGCGGGGTGAAGGCGGTGGGAGGACGGTGCGGATGAAGGACGCGGGGTGACGGGCAAATAGCCACATCCACCTACGCGGTTCCCACTCTGCGGCCTCGCTTAACTCTCACGTCTCTGCGTGAACCCAAATCCTCCCCTGCCAAGAGGAGGATTTTTGAGGGGGGCGCTTTTATGAGGACGCTTTTCGGGAAGACGCTTTACTAGCGCGGTGTTTTTCCGAGAAAGGTTAAACGGGCAGGCAGCCCGCCAGTTGGGCCAACCCAGACGAACCTATCCCGCCGGACTATGCTTTTCAGTGCCGGACTCTTCCTTACCGGGCCTTTCCTTATTCGCCAGTGCGAGCATGGTTGCCAGTTGGAACGCGACGAGGACCGCGCCTATGGCGATCGCATAGACGCCGTCCGGCCCCAGAAACCAGGCGGTAAATCCGGTCAGCACGATCAGGAAAAGCAGGCCGGGGAGGAGGTCCTGCCAGCGGTCGATATGGCCGCGGCGGCGGTTGGGATTGCGCAGTTGGCGGCCGATGGCAAGGCTGTTGACGCCTTGCAGCCCCAGCACCACTATGCCGCCGACCGCCAGCGCGAATTGCGGGATGGTGAGCGCATAATGCGGCGCATGGCCGAGCGCATAAAATTGCGCCATCGCGCCGATGCCGATCAGCGTCAGCACGACCATTTGCGTGCGGTGGATCCATCGGGCGCGGGTGCGGCATATATCCTGCGCTTCGGCGTCGGCTCCGCAGGCCGCGTCTCCGGTCGGATCGCGCACAAGGCAGAGCACCATCGCGCCCAGCACCAGCCCCGTCACCACCAGCGCCGCAAGCATATCGCGCGCGGCAATGATCCGGAAAATCAGCCCGCAAAAGAAGAGGACCGGCACCAAAGCGGTGAGGCTCAACGTCCAGCGCCCGCGAAAATGGCGCGCGGTATAGGCCGCATCATCGCGCCAGCCGACAAAGGCCTGGCCGATCGCGGCGGCGATACTGACGATGAATAGCGCGAAAGGCGCTTGCGGCGCACTGGCCGCCACACCCGGAACAAGGCTCAGGGCAAAGGCGATGATCATCACCGCGATTAAAATCTGGCGCATACGGTGCGCCGGTCCGGTCGCTGGCATCGGGGCCAGTCCAGCCGTCATTTCTCCCATAATTCAGGGAGTTTGTCATAAGGCGGGCGATTATGCAAGGGCTGTCCTGTCCGGACAAAAATGCGCCCGCGCACGCTATGGACGCAGGTGCGGTAAGCGGTTGATGCGGTGGCGGTTGCATGGGGTGCTTTGGTGTCGCGGATAGGACGGGTTGCCCGTGCGGGTGACGGGTTTTGCGCGGACGTGGCTTGATGCTGTTGGCGAGGTGATTCTTTGGAAGTGTTTTTCAGGAGTTCGCGCGGAGATTGGGGCGCTGTGGTCCTGTGAGGGCGTGGAGTATTTCCGTGAGGATGTCCGCGCGGAGTCCTCCATAATCCTCCCCTCAAAAGGGGAGGTGGCGCGCGCGTAAGCGCGTGTCGGAGGGGTGTTCCCCTCTCGATGGGGCATCACCCCTCCGTCATTTGCTGACGCAAATGCCACCTCCCCTTGTCAGGGAAGGATTTTCAGGCATTCCACTCTGACGCCTTCACCAGACTGTGCGGCAGCCCCCTCCGCGCCTTCGCGTCTTCGCGTCTTCGCGTGAATCTATTGTCCGGCACGACCGCGCAGCCTGTCCGAAACCCCGCGCGTGAACCCTCTCTCATTTACTTCCCAAGTCACCCACATATTCCCAAGCCCCCCACATAAAGGAATCCGTTCCATGCCGCGTCTACCCCATGATCCGCGTCCGAGTTTTCTGGATGCCAAGGTCGAGCCTCAAGATATTGCGACCGCGCTTGCCTATGCGCTGGACGCGGCGCCCGACGAGGCGGCGGCGGTGCTGGGCAGTTGGGCGATGACCGCGCGGCGCTCGCAAATTCCGCACCGGCGCAACTGGGATGTGTGGGTGATGATGGCGGGGCGCGGCTTTGGAAAGACACGCGCCGGCGCCGAATGGGTGCGCCAGCTTGTCGGCGACCCGCATCATCGCGGACCGAAAAGCCATATGCGGATCGCGCTTGTTGCCGCCAGCCTCCACGAAGCGCGCAGTGTCATGGTCGAAGGCGAAAGCGGGCTGCTCGCCCTGTATGCCGCGCATCCCGACGATGCGCCGACCTGGGAGCCGAGCCTGCGCCAGCTCAGCTGGCCCAATGGCGCGCGCGCTTTCATTTATGGCGCGGCGGAACCCGATGCGCTGCGCGGGCCGCAACATCATTATGCGTGGTGCGACGAAATCGCCAAATGGCCGCATGGCAAGCGGGCGTGGATGAATTTGCGGTTGGGATTGCGGCTGGGCCTGCGTCCGCGTGTGCTGGCGACCACAACGCCGCGCTATTGCACCTTGGTCAGCGATCTGGTGCGCGATGCCGATAACAAGGCTTCGGTGATTATCAGCAGCGGGCGGATGGACGATAACCGCACCTGCTTGCCGGTATCGGCCCGCACCGCGCTGCGCGACGATTATGGCGATAGCCGGATCGGGCGGCAGGAGCTTGATGGCGAGCTGTTGGAGGGCGCGGACAATGCGCTGTGGACGCCCGCTTTGTTGCACGCGGCACGCGCGCGCTATGATCCGGGCTTGCCTTGGCGGCGGGTGGTAATCGGGGTCGACCCGGCGACGACCGGCAATGGCGATGCATGCGGGATTATTGTCGCCGCGCTGCTTGATCCGGAAGCCGATGAAGGGGGCGCGCTGCAAGGCGGGGACAGCCGCTATGGGGCGCCGCCGGGCTTATCGCAGGGCCTGTTACCGGCTATTTCGCCGCATCCTTACCGCGCGGTCATCCTGTCTGATGAAAGTGTGGGCCACACAGGGCCGAGCGGCTGGGCCGCGCGCGTCAATAGCGCGGCGCAAAAATGGGGCGCGGGGCTGGTCATCGCCGAAAGCAACCAAGGCGGCGAGATGGTGCGCAAGGTGCTGGAAGCGGCAGGCTGCTGCATCCCCATCCGGCTCACCCACGCGCATAAAAGCAAGGCCGCGCGCGCCGAACCGGTGTCGGTCTGGTATGAAACCGGCCGCATCGCCCATGCCGACCTCTTCCCCGAACTGGAAGCGCAAATGTGCGGACTCACCATGACGCAAGGCTATATCGGCCCCGGCACATCCCCCGACCGCGCCGACGCCCTCGTCTATGCGCTGACCGCTTTGTTAAGCGACGCTATGGCGTCAGGACCGCGGGTGCTGGGGTGGGGGTGAAGGGGCCGCGGATTGTGGTCGCACGGCCCCTTGTTTGCGGCTTATCGCTTATAGGAAAGGCGTGCTGCTGTGGCCTCCGTTATGGTAAGAATGGCACCATCTTCCGTGAGCCACTCGCCCTTGTCTGCCGGATAAAAAACGGTGTTTACCGGCACAGCGGGAGGAGGCGCAGCAAGATTTGATGCGACGAAAATGACATATTGTGCGCGATGGTCGGCGTGGCGCATTTGTGTATATTCGTTCGGCGTCAATTCGCAAATTCCGAACGGCCCCGACAGGCCTTTAACTTCAACTTTCCATTGCACCTTTCTGTTAATCAAGACTTCCAGATCCCATCCCACAGCATCCCGTTCGACCGATACGATTCTGCAACGGGGGTAGATGGCCTTAAAATGTGCAGCGGCCGATTTAACGGCTTTCTCCTCGATAATCTTGCGGGCTTCCGGGTCCATATTGCGTGGTGATTTTTCCGCTACCGGATTTATTCTTTTTGGCGTTCGCCATGCGCGCATCATAATTGTCGATATAGCGGATGACTTTTTTGTCGACGGCAGGGGCACCATACCATGTCGGCTTTTGGCCGAATCCTGCACCGGGCTTTTGGCGGCTGCTCATGATTTGGAAGCTGCGTGCATCTTCGGGAATACAATAGGCGTCCTTGTAGGCACAGGTTGCAGCATGATAGACACGAGATCCGTTTATCGTGAATTCTCCTTGACGACAGTGGCGGTAAACGGTTGCGTTGCGATACCATCCGACAATTTGCGTGACATTGGATTTCGGATGGCGCGCAATCCAGACGACAAGCACATTGTCGATTTTTTCGTCTGACGGCTTCGCGCCCAGCCTTTTGATATTTACGGCATCATCAGTGCCGGGAGGGCGATATCCCTGAGCCTTATTATCTGACGTTTTTTTAAAGTTCGACGCTTCATGCCCATGCTTTTTGTCGGCGAGATAGCCGTGCGCGCCCAACGTCGGATCATCTGCAGCCGGGCCGTTATAAAATTTCATCCAGCCAATATTGAAATAAATAATCTTCTGCATCTGTTATGCCCCCTTTTTTGCGAATTCTACATATGTGTTAATGTCCGCATATTATTTTTATTTCAACAAAAATAACATCTTATGTCCATATCGGGTGAAAAGGATTTGCGGTGTGGAATTGGTGCAAAAATAGAGGAAGAGAGAGAATGAGCTTGGTGATGCGTGCGTGGGGATAATTTTCGTGGTCTGTGCAGCCTGCGCAGCCGGTGACGGGACAGCGCGTTATAGTTTAAAATAACCAAACAGGTTATTTTAAAATTGACAAATTAACCTCGGCTTCTTATATCAGGGGAACATTCAGACATGGTGATTCCGTGGGTCGGGGCAGTTTTGTGGCTGCCGTCGGGGGCGGGCTTTATCCTTATGTCCTGCTTTTTCTGCTGTGCCGCTTTGGGGTGGCGCATGGGAGGGGCGGGCAGCGGGGTGTCGGCCTGTGCCTTTGACCGGTCCCGGTCCTGAACGGCCTGTATCAGGCGGGCCGTGGGCGCGCCTCTTTGCGCGCCCCGACGGGCGGGGAGCGGCGCGTATCAAAATGTCCGGATGTATTGTCCGGACCATGCCGTCTGTCCGCGACCCCCGTGGGGGGCGGGCGGCATGGTCGCTTACGCTTCGATGGAGAAACGCATGAGTACTCCCGTAACATCTACCTATAATTTCGCCAATGCGACCGGGCCTTTTGCGCCGGTGCAGACCAATGGCGGTGCGACCGGCACGTCGCTTGCCATTGTCGGTTCAGGGGCGAGCTATTCGGCGGGGCGCTTGTCCTTGCCGGTCAATTGTTATCTTGATGGCGGCAATGTCGGCATCAATCTGCCGACCAGTTCCGACCTTGCGTTGACGCAGAGTCCTGCATCGATGACGCTGGAATGGACCGGCATCCTTCCGGCGGACGATGCGCCGCTGGTCAGCCTTCAGGAATGGAATAAGGCGAGCATGAATTTATGCGCGCACTGGCAACCGGGCCGCGTGCGCGTCTATGTCGAACGCGAAGGCTCGCCGTTGGAAATGATCGAAAGCATTAGCGGCTATTCGATGACCAGCGAAGAAGTGGTCGGCGTGCGCTATGACGATAATCCCGGCGGCGCGGGCGGCACGATTACCTTCCTGCGTAACGGTGCGCCGTTCGGCCCTGTGCAAAATCTGGCCTATAAGGCACGGGTGACGCCGCAATGCCAGTTCCAGTGCAACGCATCATTGGGCAATACGTCCGATTCCGCGCTGCAACAGGTTAAAAGCATCGCGCTGACCGTCAAGGAAACACAGGATGGCGGCACCGGTGGTCCGGATGACCTCACCGTTTATGGCGATCCCGGCACGCGCTTTCCGCTCGACATTGATATGCAGGGCGCAAGCGGCAATTATACGCTGTCGGTGCCTTCCGGCCTGTCTCTGGTCAAACGTGTGGTGACGCCGACCCCGACCGACAAGTCGAGCAGCTATGTGCTGGACAGCAATAGCAGCAGCTTTACCCCGGCGCAGACCAATGGCGGTGTGACCGCCAACAGCTTGACGGTCGTGGGAACGGGCACAAGCTATTCGGGCGGCTATTTCAACCTGCCCGCCGGTACATATCTGTCCGCTGGTGCCGCCGGGATTACGCTTCCCACCACCAATGATCCTGCAATCACCCAGACCCCGCTTTCCTTTACGTTGGAATATACCGGCATCGTTCCGGTGGGGAGCGCGGTGCTGGTGTCGCTTTATGATTATAATAAAGCCTGTTTCCAGTTGAACACGCATTGGCAAGCGGGGCGGGTTTCGGTCAATATCGACCGTGGCACCACCAATATCACGCTGCTCAGCGATACCGGTCTTTCCAATAGCGCGGAAGAACGGATCGGCGTGCGTTATGATGATGATGTGGCGGGACCGGGCGGCACGGTTACGTTCCTGCGCAACGGTGTGCCTTTTGGCGCGCCGCAGTCCATCGGCTTCAAGCTGCGCATGACACCGGCGGCGGAATTGCAGTGCAATGCGTCAATCGGCAACACCTCCAATGCGCAAAATCTGCAAGTGAAGTCGGTACGCGTGACGCTCAATGAAATTGTCGGCGTGGAATCCTTTGTTCCGGTCACATCGGGCACGGTGAGCGCGGCGGATATTGAAGAGCTTTATGTCGACGCGCTTGCGGTCGGCACGGCACAACCGCCCCGCACTATCAGCTATACGCCCGCAGGCGGCGGCACGGCTTCGACCGTCACGGTCATTGTCGGTCCGCTCGATATTGCAGCCGGTGTCGCTTATCGCGCGGTGCTGGAGGATTGGTCCAGCGGTGCGGCGGTAAGCCATGCCAATATGCTGGTGATGACGCGCCCGGCGCGCCAGAATTGCCAGTTCGAAGATAGCGTGCTTGGCGCCAACCAACCGCGCTGGATGGAATGTCTGCCGCAAGGCGCGGTGCCCGTCATTGGCGGTATCGCTTATTATTGCGAAGCGGTGCGGATGGACGATTATGTCCAGTTCCAGTTCGGCTATGACTGGACGGCGGCGGAAATGCCGAGCAATCCGTTCGGCGATCCGTCGGGCAAGGAAAGCTATATGGTGCCCCATAAATGGCGCATCGAGGACAAGAATGGCGTGCTGCTCGGCATGATCGAACGTCCTGATGGCGGTCCGCTCAACGGCACCGATGTTCCGGGTATTTTTGAAGGCAGCTATGATGGCCGGGACGTTCCGATCACCAATGCGACCGACAAATGGTATCCGCGCGGCACCGTGCGTTCGGGGATTATCTGGCGGTCGAAAGCGCCCGATGCTTATGACCAGACATTTATCAACACGCATCTGCCGCGTTATGATGTGACCATCGGCTATGCGTCGCACCTTGGCTATTCGGTCAATGGCGGGGATATGCGTCTGGGCGGCGCAGGCCAGCTTAACGGCTTTGCCAATTGTCGCTCCATGCCGTACGAACCGACCGATTATGCCACGCTGCAAACCCAAGTCGGTGTGACCTCGGATCCGTGGAAGGGCCTTTATCATTCCGATGCGTTGATGCCCAATGCTGCGGTGTGGCTCAAATATACGCCGTTCAACCAGTCGGGCCGGTCGCCGGTTACGGGGCCGGGCGGTGCGCGCGATGACCGTGCAGCCTTCCCCGAACCGGTGGGGCAATATATGTATGATGTGGCCGCAACCCGTCCGCATGACGGCCGCCCTTGGGCGACCATCGCGCTGGATTATATGACGGCTTATGCCAGCGATCCTTACCACGCTTTTGAAGGCGGGCGCTGTGTGCCGGTGTTCAAGGGGGTTCATGCCAATCGCGATGCGGGTCTGCGCAACCACTATTACGGCTATGGCGAAGCATCGCGTCCGGCCAACCGGAGCTGGTATATCGAAGGCGGTCGTCCTTACGAGTTTGCCGACGGTTACAGCCCGCTCACCTGCAAGGTACCGCGCGGCGGTTCGGCGGCGCGCAAGCCCTATTTCGGCACCAACCAGATAGACCTGCTCCACGCGCACCAATTCCCGCATTGGGGGTCGTTGCTGTGGAAAACGCCGGAATTTGCGTTCCTCGGCCATCGCTTCAGCGATCAGGCGCGTCTGTATGAAAATATCATCCTCAATTCCGGAAACGGGTATCCGGGGATGTTTGCCGAACGCTCGGCGGCGTGGCAGTTCCTCCACCGCGTGATGTGCTGGAAAACCGGGTCGAAAAATTCGGACCGTTTGTACAGCCGTGCCGAAACGCTGGATTTTGTCGTCAAGGATTTCGAAGCCTTTAGTGACCGTTTCAAAACGAGCACGCCCGGCTTTGACAATCCGCCCGCGAATATCATGACGAACGGGCAAATTGATCAGGCGCTTGCGATCTATGCTGCGACCCACCGTTTCGGTCCGTGTGTCGGGGGTGATAATGATTCGATTGCCCAGCATGATTTCTATATCGGTTACTGGCTGACCGCTTTGGCGATCGGCGAACGGTTGGGCTTTAATGCGGCGGTCCGGGCAGCGTCTGCCAAAGCAGGCGCGGTCATCGACTGGCTCATCGCCCAGCACCGCAAGCGCATTGTCGGGCGCATCAATGATGCTGCGCGCGCCAATACGGGCAGCACGGTGGAATATTATTTCATCCTGTGGAGCGGAAGCGCGCTTGCATCGTCGGGCGGAAATGTCGCCGCATTGCCGCAAAATTATGCGGATGTGGAGATCCAGAACGGCACTGTTGCAAGCTGGGATATTTTCACTACCGGCGGCGCGACCTACACCAAAGACGGGCAGGCGATGGACCAGATTATTGCAGGGCCGTCCGTCCTGCGTGCGCAACTGGGACAAAGCGGCAGCGACCTTGCGAATGCCGAGGCCACTGCGACCGGCTGGCGTAACCAGAAAAAGACCGAGCAGGAGGCGCTGGGCGCTTTTGGTGCGGGTTCGACCTGGTTCCGCTATCTGCAAGCGGCGAATAACCCGGCCATTTCATAAGGCCGTGCGTAAATATTGGCCCGTTTTGCAAAAAACGGGTCGATATTTTGCCTAATCACTTATTAAGAGAGGCGGGCTATACGGTCCGCCTCTTTCTTTTTTCAAAGGGCAACCGGACCAGCATGGCCGGGATGGGAGCTTTGCCGATATGACATTCCGTTTGTTCCTGCTCATTGTCGCAAGTGTCAGCCTGTCCGCGCTTGCGCAACTGGCGCTGAAAATCGGCACAAGCGCGGCGAAAAGCGGCGCATCGGGGGCGGCCTCTGCCTCTGCTTCTGGCGCGGGCCTTGGCGGAGAAATGGGCGCGCTGCTCCAATCGCCGATGGTATATGTCGGGCTGGGGCTTTACGGGTTCGGGGCGCTGTTATGGCTGTTCGTGCTGGGCCGCGCGCCTTTGTCGCTGGCTTACCCTTTTGTCGGCATGGGTTTCATCCTGACTATGGCGGCGGGCAGCTTATATCTGGGCGAACATTTGAGCGCGGGGCGTTTGATCGGCACATTGCTGATCGCTGCCGGATGCGTTCTGGTGGCGCGGTCGGCATGACGCTTTTGCCCCCTCGCGGGCGCGTGACGGCGCTCCTTATCCTGCTCGCGCTCATCGTGCGGGTGGCGGCGATACTGGTGCTGGACCAGCCGCTCGAAAGCGATGGTCTTGCTTATTTCACCATGGCGCAAGGCTGGGTCGCGCGCGGGGAATGGGCCGATATTTACGGCCAGCACGCTTTTTACAGCGCAGGCTATCCGATGCTGCTTGTACCTTTTTTCGCACTTTTCGGGACAAGCGTCGGCGTGGTGTTGGCAGTCAATTTGTTTTTATGTGCGCTCACCGTCTGGCTGCTGGTGCGGCTGGGGGAGACGCTGACCGGCACGCCGCGCGCTGGTTGGCTGGCGGCGGGCGTTTATGCGCTGTGGCTTACGGCCATCTGGAATGCGACGATGGTGGCAAAGGAAAATCTGTCGACGCCGCTCCTGTTGGGCATGACGCTCGCGGCGCTCGCGATTGCGCGCGGGGAGAGGCCGATGCGCCATGCAGCGATTGCGGGGCTGTTGTGGGGCGCAGGATTGCTGGTAGGCGGCTCTTCGCTTTTGCTATGCGCAGGCGTAGCGGTCGCGCTCTTGTGGCTATGGTATCGCAAAAATGCGGGGCTGGCCTTGAAAAGCGGGCTGTTGTTCAGCCTTGCCGCCCTACTCATCCTGTCGCCCTGGCTTTATGCGACGCAGCAGATGGTTGGAAAAGCGGTGCTGACAACCAATGGTGCGTTCAACCTCTATCTCGGCAATAATCCGGCTGCGACCGGCAAATTTATAAGCATTGCCGATACGCCGTTGGGCGCAGGCTGGAATGAAACGCGCGTGGCTTTGGGCGAAGTCCGCAATGCCGAAAGGTTACAGGCGGCGGCGCGCGAATGGATTACTGCCCATCCGGTAGAGGCGGGTAAACTTGCGATTGCCAAGCTTGGCTATTTTTGGGAGCCGAATATGCCCGACGCTGCCGATTTCGCTGCGTCCAAAGCGGTCGCGAGCATCCGGCTGCTCGATATTGTCCAATATGCGTTCATACTCCTGTTCGCATGTGCCGGTTTTGCCGGACGGACCATCGCGCGTGCCGACAAGACGGTCATCGCCGCAATGGTTGCCGGCTTCTGGCTTATCCATGCCGCGGCCTATATCATCATGCGCTACCGCGATCCGGTGATGCCCTTGCTGATCGTGATGGCGGGCGCTGCGCTGGCGCAAGGCTGGCAGCGTTTCGATGCGCGCCGCGCACATAAGGGGGCCGGATTTGCAACATTATCGGGCGCAGGATCTGGCGCAGGATCTGGCCAAGGGCGGAACTGACCATTATGGCTCAACAGGATAATATCGCACCCCAACAGAGTAGCGGCACGGGCTCTCCGCTGTCGCCCCAGTCTCAGCAGTCTCAGCCTCCGGTGCCGCTATTCGTCGATGTGGACGGAACGCTCACCCGCGCGGATATTTCGCTCGAAAGCTTTGTGCGGCTGGCCAAAGCGGGACTGGGACCGTTGCTATTGCTGCTCTTATGGCTGTTCAAGGGCCGCGCGGTTGCCAAAACCATGGCCGCGCGCCGCGCGCCGGTCGAACCGGAACATCTTCCCTATCGTGACGAGGTGCTGGCCTTGATGGCCGAAGCCAAAGCCGAAGGGCGGCCGGTCATTCTCGCGAGCGCCAGCCACCATCGCAATATTGTCCGAATCGCGCGCCATTTGGGCCTTGATGAAGCGGTTATCGCCACGCGCGGGCGGGACAATATCAAGGGGCGCGCCAAGCTGGCGATGATCCGCCGCCGCATCGGGGAAGGACAGGCGTTCGATTATGCGGGCGACAGCCGCGCCGATACCAGCCTGTGGCGCGCCGCGCGGCGTGGCTGGTCGGCGGGCTATATCCCGCCCCGGTCGGGCGAAGCGCCGCAGGTCGAGCAGCTGGGTCCGCCGCGTCGTTCCTTTGCGCGCTCTTTCCTGAAAGCGATGCGCCCGCACCAATGGGCGAAAAATGCGCTGGTGCTGGTGCCTGCCATTACATCGGGGCAATTTACCGATCCGCGCGTGCTGCTGGTGTCGGTACTGGCGGCGGTGGCCATGTCGCTCATCGCTTCGTCCATCTATCTTATCAACGACCTGCTCGACATCGATTCCGATCGCGCCCATCGCACCAAATGGAAACGCCCCATCGCGCATGGCGATGTGAGCGTGCCTGCGGCGGTGGTCGGGGCGGTCCTGTTAGCGGTGGCGGGGCTAGTCGGCGGCTGGGTGACAGGCGGTGCGCCGCTCGTTTTCTGGCTCGGTGTCTATATGGCGATTACCACCGCTTATTCTTTCCGTCTGAAAGCGGTGATGGTGGGCGATGCGATTATTCTGGCGGCGCTTTATACCATCCGCATCTGGATTGGCAGCGTGGCGATTGCTGTGCCGTTGAGCTTCTGGCTCTTGTTATTTTCGGTCTTCCTGTTCCTCAGCCTTGCCTATCTCAAACGTTATATCGAAATGCGCGATGCGGTGGAATCGCACCGTTTGCTGAGCGGACGCGGCTATGTCGGCGGCGACCTTGATGTGGTGATGACATCGGGTGTGTCGGCGGGGATGGTGTCGATTCTCGTGTTGGCGCTGTTCGCACATGATCCGGCGACGGTGGCGCAATATGCCGCGCCGGACCTGCTCTGGCTATTATGTTTGCCGCTGCTTTATTGGCTCAACCGCATCTGGATGATGGCGCGGCGCGGGGAAGTGGACGGGGACCCGGTATCCTTTGCCATCAAGGACCGCCGCAGCCTCTTCATCGGCATCATCATGGCCGCTATTTTCCTTGCGGCGCGGATCGGCTGGGCGTGGGTCTGAGACTGGTTCGCAAAGCAGGGGCAGCGTTTTACATCGCCAGTTTTAATATGGTAGTTGCCTGTAACCGTAGTGACATAATTGCCACGGCGAGATGAAAATTTCCTAAAAAAAGGCTGTTTTCCTTTACGGACATAATGACGGTTGTAAAGAACCCGCATGACAGGGGGCGTCATGGCTGGCAATTTTCGCTCCTCCCCCTGACGCCCTTTTACGTCTAAACGATAAAAGGAATGATAAGACCGTGACAAGAATTTCAGCGTTCAAATCGACCTGCGCGAGTGCGGTATTAGGCCTTGCGCTCGTCTCCGCACCTGCTTTTGCGCAGGACGTGACGGAGACAGTGGACAGCACGAGCGCGGACACTGCGCCGGCACAGGAAGAAGCGATCATCGTAACGGGCTCGCGTATCGCGCGTCCCGAATTGTCGTCGCCCAACCCCGTGCAGATTATGAGCGCACAGAATATCCAGCAAACGGGTAATGTGAACCTCACCGACTTCCTTGTCGAAAGTCCGGCGCTGCTCGGCTCGACCACCAATATCAACGTCGCAGGCACCAACCTGTCGAGTTCGCAGATGGTCGGCGTCAACACGCTCAACCTGCGTAACCTCGGGTCAAGCCGCACCCTGGTGCTGGTCGATGGCCGTCGCCATGTTGCCGGTGTTCCGGGCAATGCTGCGGTCGATATCAACACCATCCCGACCGATCTGGTCGAGCGTGTTGACGTGCTGACCGGCGGCGCGTCGGCTATTTACGGTGCGGACGGCGTTTCGGGCGTGGTCAACTTCATCATGAAGAAGGATTATGAAGGGCTGAACCTGCGCGGCCAATATGGCATTTCGCAGCGCGGCGATGCGGGCGAGCGCTATATTGCGGCGACCTTCGGTAAAAATTTCGCCGATGGACGCGGTAACATCACCTTGTCCTATGAATTTAACGAAAGCGACCGCTTCCGCCAGACGCAGCGGCTGAATTATGGCCGCACGGGGCCTTCCTATGCGTTCATCCGCAACAATCAGGATTTCCCGGATGATCCGAATGTGCCCGACCGCGTCCTTTATACCAACCTCACCTGGGCGGATAGCTGGATGGGCGGCGCGATCGACCTTGATTTCGATTATTCGCCCGACTTTACCGGTGAAGGCGGCGTTTATGACCATGGCATAGCGCTTCCCGGCGGCGGTGGCCTTGCGATTGGCGGCACCAACACCCCGCGCGAAATCTATTATGGCGACTATACGCCTTATTCGCGTCGCCATATCGCGAACATCATGGCGCGCTATGAAGTCAGCCCTGCGCTCGAACTTTATGCAGAAGGCAAATATGTGCGCTCGAAAGCCGACACTTTCGGTCAGCCTTCCTATGATTTTTTCACGGAATTGCTTCCCGGAAACCCGTATCTGATCGAACGGTTCGGGGCAGCGGGTGCCAATGGTGCCTTGTTCAGCCGCGACAATTTCGACTTTGGCGTGCGCCAATATGAAATGCAGCGCGAATTGTGGCGAACCGTTGTTGGCGCGCGCGGCGATATCGGCTCGAACCTGAAATATGACATTTCCTATGTCTTCGGCCAGTCGACCCAAAAAGCGACCGATTATAATGCGCGCGTCACCGACCGTTATTATGCGGCGATCGACGCGGTGCGGGATGCCAATGGCAATATCACCTGCCGCATCAATCTGCCGGGCGAAACCGATATTTACGGCTATAATGACGGCGGCCTGCCGACATTCAACGGCCCGCCGGTGACGTTCAAGCCGGGCGAATGTGTGCCGCTCAACATTTTGGGCAATGGCACGCCGAGCCGCGAAGCTTTGGACTTCATCACGGTTGACCATCGCGACTGGGCGCGCGTGCGCCAGCATGTCGTTTCGGCCTCGCTGTCGGGCGATACCGGCTCCTTCTTCAATCTGCCCGGTGGTCCGGTCGGCTTTGCGGTCGGTGCGGAATATCGCAAGGAAAGCAGCCACACTATCCCGTCCGAATTCACCCAGAATGGCTGGATTATGGACAGCTCGCAATCTGCTCCCGAAAAGGGCAGCTTCGACGTCAAGGAAATATTCGGCGAAATCAACCTGCCCATCCTCAAGGATGTGCCGTTCGCGCATATCCTGTCGGTCGGCGGCGCGGTGCGTCTGTCGGATTATTCGACCATCGGCACCACGACCACGTGGAAAGTGGACGGCACTTGGGCTCCGGTCCGCGACATCATGTTCCGCGGCACCTATTCGCAAGCCGTCCGCGCGCCGAACATTACCGAATTGTTCGCGGCAACGTCGGGCACTTATGACTGGATTACCGACCCGTGCGGCGTCGATCGTCTGGGCGAAGGTACCGAATATCGTCAGGCCAATTGTTCAACGGCGTTGAACGCGCTCGGCATTGATCCGACCACGTTCAACCCGGCCACCGACCCAACTTCGCCTGCCAATAGCAGCCTGCTCGGCACGGTCGGCGGCAACCGCAACCTGAAAGAGGAAACCGCGAAAACCTGGACCGCAGGCGTTGTGCTGCGCCCCGGCTTCGCGCCCGGCCTGTCGATTACGGCGGACTGGTATGATATCCGTTTGAAAAAGGCGATCCAATATTCGACCGCCCAGGATATTGTCGACCTGTGCTATGACCAGCCGACCCTCGACAATGCCTATTGCTCGCTCATCTCGCGTGGCGGGCCGAAGGGGTATATCAACGATTATACCGTGATCCCCCAGAATGTCGCCTCGTTCAAAACCTCCGGTCTGGACGTTGCAGTCAATTACAGCTTTGAACCGTTCGACAATGCGGGCAAGTTCAATGTGCGTCTGGCGGGCAACTATCTGAAGTCGCTCTCCTTCGTGCCGAGCCTTGGAGCGGACCCGGAAAATGAAATGTATTCGGCAGCCTATCCGGCTCCCAAATATAGCGGTACGTTCGATATCGGCTGGACCAAGGGCGCGCTCACGCTGAATTACGGCATTGACTGGTTCTCCAAGACCCGCCGCGTCAGCCGTGAATCGCAAGAAGCCAACCCCGATTATATCGAACCCGGCTATTTCTGGTATCGCAACAAGTTCAACCAGCGCCTTTATGCCAACGTCAATGTCGATGACCGGTTCGACGTTTATGCGGGCATCAACAACCTGTTCGACCGCAAGCCGGACGTGGGCGCCACTGCATACCCGATCAGTGCAGAAGGCCGCGCCTTCTACATCGGCGTCAAAGCCAAGGTGTTTTAATCACCCCTGCATTGGCGCTAGCGTCAATCAGGACAGAGCAAACAGAAAAGGGCGGCCGCGGTGCCGCCCTTTTTTATGCGCGTGTGTGGAGGCGCGCGCGTTTGGGGGCTGGTCTTGGCGGCGCAATCCGGCTTAAATATCCGCGCGTTACGGCGGGAGACTATTTATGGCGGACATTATTTATGGCGGACAATAGCGGCGATCATGCGTGGGACCGGGTGCCGATTGATGCGCAGAGCGTCGATGCGCCGCTTTCCGCCTCGGCGATTTTTCTGGTGGTGACGGTGCCGGATAGCCCCCAAGCGGTGGCGACGGTGCGCGATACGCTGGGCGAGATCGATGACTTGGTCAAAAATGTCGCCTTCCGCGATCTGGACGCGCGGCTTTCCTGTGTGGTCGGCATCGGCAGCGATTTTTGGGACCGGCTGAAGCTTCCCAAAAAGCCGAAGGAGCTGAAGCCTTTTGCCGCCATCAAGGGCGCGGCGCATGATGCGCCTTCGACACCGGGCGATCTGCTCTTCCATATCCGCGCCGAGCGGCATGATTTCTGTTTCGAATTTGAACGCATCCTGCTCGACACGCTGGGCGATGCGGTGAACCTCGTCGATGAAGTGACGGGTTTTCGCTATTTCGACGCGCGCGACCTGCTCGGCTTTGTCGACGGCACGGCCAATCCGGTCGGCCCCGACCTTAAAAAATCCGCCCAAGTCTCGCGCGAGGATGACCCCGATTTTGCGGGCGGCGCTTATATTGTCGTGCAAAAATATATCCACAATCTGGCCAATTGGAAAAAGCAAAGCACCGAGGCGCAAGAGGCGATTATCGGGCGCACGAAAATCGACAATGTGGAAATTGACGATGACGCCAAGCGCCAGAAATCGCACAAAAGCCTTGCCACCATCACCGATGATGCGGGCGTTGAACATGACATATTGCGCGACAATATGCCGTTCGGCAGCGCGGGCGCGGGCGAATATGGCACCTATTTTATCGGCTATTCGGGCAAGCTCTGGGTCACCAAAAAAATGCTCGAACGTATGTTCATCGGCGCGCCCGAAGGCTTATATGACCGGCTGCTGGACTTTTCCGAAGCCAAAACCGGCACAACCTTCTTCGCGCCATGCCGCGGGGTGCTGGAGGAAATTTCGGGAGGGTAAAGCACCTCTATCTTAACGCCTTGCGCTTGTCGAACGCTGGATTAAAATCACCCGGTGATAAACGGGGATAGACCAATTACCAAGCCGGACGATGATGCGTTGGGCTTTTCCGAAATGGCGACATGGCTCGCGATGGCCGCCGTATCGCGTGAGCTTGCTGACGGCTTTGTCGTCGGCATTGAGGGCGCGTGGGGCTCCGGCAAGTCCAGCCTCGTGCATCTGGCCCGCCACCAATGGGAAATGATGGAGGGTGATAAAAAACCTGTCATTGTCGATTTCAATCCGTGGCTGGTCGGCGAACGTGACGCGTTGCTCGTCAGCTTGTTCGACGATTTGCGGCGCAAGATTGACGGGATTCAAGCAGAGGATGGGGACAGTACGCGAAAGAGCCTAACCGCGGTTAAAGATGCGGTTGCCAAGCTGAAAAGTTTCGGGCGGCGGGTGGCACCGCTTCGTTATGCGGCAGAGGCGATCGCTTATCTTGATATGATCCCCGGCGCGACCTTGGCAGCCAAAGGGCTGAAAAGGATCGAGGAGGCATCCCAAGCGCCGGATATAGAGGAAGAGGAATTGGTTGAAAGCTTGGTCGATCTAAAGGCCGCGCTCGATGCAGCCCTCGGTAAGCTCAACCGCCGCATCATCGTCATTATCGACGATCTTGACCGGTTGGAGCCCAAAGAAATCATGGAAATATTGCGGCTGGTCCGCTCGGTCGCCGACTTCAAAAATGTTACCTATGTGCTGTGTTATGACAATCACATTATTTCCGAAGCCATCAGCCGCGCCATGCAAATCGACGATGGCAAGAAATTCCTGGAAAAAATCGTTCAACTGGAACTCAAGGTTCCGCCGGTTCACAGCTTCACGATGACCCAGCTTTTCCGCAAGGAACTGGATACGTTTATAGATTGCCCGAACGCCGATAGTCGGGACCGTATGGCGCGCGTGGTCCATCACTGGGGAAGCCGTTATCTGACTACCCCACGCATGTTGAACAAAGTGCTTGATACCATTCGGTTTGCTTGGCCCTATCTGAAAGATAAAGTGGACGGACCTGACTATGTGTTTCTGCAATTGTTGCGACATGGCAATCCCGAATATTATGATTGGGTCGCACACTATGTTGCGTCGGTAGCGGGAATCGAATTTGGGACAAAGCAGTATTCTACGGCCCAAGAGGAAGCAGATAGCCGGAAATTTTTTGAAGTTGTCGAGAAAGAATCTGTAACCATCGATAACGATAATGAATTGCGGATGCTACGGCGTATTCTGCCTCAAATCGCAGACTATCAAGTGGGGCGACTAAGCCATTTTTATGTGGCTGGCGTCGACGGTAAGAAATTTCTGAACAGTTCGCGACTGGGAAATTTCGACCACTATCGTTTATATTTTTCTGGGTATCAGCCCGAAAGCCTTACATCAAATGTGGATCACCATGCTTTGATAGCTGCGGCAGATATTTCCGCGTCGCGTTTTGCTCACTTTGTCTACGATGCAATTCGTTCCGGAGATTTCGGGACGATCAATTCCTTCTTCATGACATCGGAACCGGACACTGACGATGCGCTGTCACCCGACCAATTGTTGAACATTATCGGCGCCCTTGTGAATGTGATGGACCATCCCGTCATGGTTGAGCAAGACAACGCTGTTGAAATATTTCTAAACAGTTATGCCGAAGAAATCCGCAATAACGGCTCACAGCTGAAATATTTTATGGACAATGGGGGCGCATTGAGTTGGTTGAATATGCTTGTTGATGATGAGTGGTTAGGTGAAGATGGACTCGCCTTTATGTCAAAGAATATCGTTTTTTCGTTGAAAGTAAGAATAGGTGGTATACTTCAAACACTCTCAGCGGATAAATTAGTAAGACTTCCTAGGTTGTATAGATTGATTCAATCATGGAGTTCAATACATGGTATTGATGGCATTAATACGGCAATAGAGCGCATATCGGACCGAGAATTTCTTGTCATCATGGAAGGGCTTACAATGTGCTATCCCAACCCCGGAAAAATCACGCACGATATTTTACATAATATTGGCTACTTACGGGGTCGGGAACGTCTCGTCGAAATAAGTTTGGGTCAAGACGCATCTCACCAGAAAGCAAAATATTTGCTCGATCGCTTCGACGACTGATTTTACGATGAAACCCTCAGGCTCCCCCCAACCATCCGCGCACCATCAGCCCTAGCGGATTTTCCGGATCGGCGAGCAGTTTGACGGTGAGCGCGAGGCAGATGGTGACGAGTAGCGGACGCACTGCGCTCGCGCCGAAACGGAGCGCGAGATGCGCGCCCAATTGGCCGCCTGCGAGGCTGCCGATCGCCATGGTGAAGCCGATAATCCAGATGATTTTGCCGCTGGCGATAAACACCGCGAGTGCTGCAATATTGCTCGCCAAATTGAGCAATTTGGTGTGGGCGACCGCGCGGGTGAGGCCCATCCCCATGATTGCGACCAAGGCGGTCGTGAGGAAGGATCCGGTGCCGGGCCCGAAAAACCCGTCATAACAGCCCAAGGTTGCGGCGATGAGGAGCAAGGTCACGGGGCCGCCTGCGCCCTTGCGGTCCTCTTCGGTCATTTTGGGCGCGAGCAGGAAATAGCCTGCCATAGTGATGAGCAACAACGGGATTAGCGCCGACAGGAAATCGGGCGCTATTTGCGTGAGCAGCCAGGCACCGAGCGCGGACCCCAGCAAGGAGGCGATGATTGGCCGCGCAAAACTGCGCACATCGATAAGCCCCTTGCGCGCAAAGGCAAATACCGCGCCGCCGGTGCCGAAGGTCGATTGCAGCTTGTTGGTCGCGAGCGCATTCACCGGCGGTATCCCCGCCGCCAGCATCGCCGGAATGGTCAGCATCCCGCCACCCCCCGCAATCGCATCAATCGCCCCCGCGACAAAGGCGACCCCCATAAGCAGCATGATGATGTCGAAACCGAATTCCATGCGGGCAGGCTTTAGGCCGGGCGGGCTTGGAAGGGAAGGGGGTGGGGGGAGGGTGAATTGTGGACGCGGTGGGGTAGGTAGGGTAGAGTCTTGTTTGTAAATATTTCACGCGAAGGCGCGAAGAGTTTTGCTTGGGAGCGGAAGGCGTAGCAGGGTTCACGCAGAGAAGCAGAAGGCGCAGAGATAAAAGGTAATAAGAAAAGGCCGGTGGCCTTTTTGTGCGTCTCTCACTCCTTCGCGCCTTCGCGTCTTCGCGTGAATCTATGGATGCAAGCGGTCCGGTCCTTCGATACACCTGCTGGCGCAGGCTACTCAGGACGAACGGAGGTGAGGGGGAATGGCTGAATCTTAGGTCCTAATCCCTAACCCACGCCGGACAATTTTATCCCCTTTATCGGACGCACATCCCTCAAAAAATCCGCTAGTCCTGAGCCTGTCGAAGGACGCCGATAATTTTGCGCAGTCCTTATACCCGTCCTTCGACAGGCTCAGGACTAGCGGTTATAATTCGCGCAATCTGGCTCAGGGCTAGCGGTTAAAGTTCACATAATTTGGATCAGGACTAACGGGGAGGAGGGAGGAAGGCTTTTCATGCCCGCACGCCCTCTATCCCACGCGCTGTATCCTGCACCCAGCACCGCGCGCACCGCATCCTGAACGATGCAGCACCCTTGTTCCGCGCGATCAACTTACGCTGGCAAGGCCGGGGTAGGCGGGGGCGGTATCGCGCGTTTTGCCCCCATCCCGCGCCTCCCTCTGCGCGCCATCATCGCGCGCGACATCCAAAGCCCCGCCGGGCTGTTTGGTACGGCGGATGAGGCTCCAGTCATAGCCCATATCCTTGACCTTACCCTCCAGCATCGCGAGCATGGCGGGGGCCGGGTTGCGGTCGCGGGTGAGGATCCACAGGAAGCGGCCTGACGGTTCGCCGACGATCGACCAGCGATAATCGTCGCAATGGTCGAGGACCCAGTAATCGCCCCAGAACGGGCCGAAAAAGGAGACTTTGAGCTTGGCATTGGTTTCGCTGTCCACCACTTTGGCCTTGCCGACCGATTCGGCAAACGGGCCGTCAACGCTGCCCCGGCGCGCTTGATTATCGACGCGGATGGTGCCGTCGTCCTTCAACGCATAATCGGCGCTGACCGCTTCCATGCCTTTCTGGAACGGGGCTTCATAGCGATATTGTTCATACCAGCGGCCAAGATAACGGTTGAGGTCCACGCGCTTTGAGGGTTCGGGAACGTCGCGATTACCGACCGGCCCGCCGCGCGGATTATATTTGGCAAACAGATAGGCGGCAACGCCCACCCCTGCGCCCAAAGCAAGGCCCGCAATGCCCAATCCGGTTTGCTGGCGGCTGTTAAGATCGTTGAAATTCGGCATCGGATGGCTCCTTTGTGGATGAGTGTTCGAGCGCCATTAAGGGGTCGCTGTTTGGCGGACGTAAGGCCTCGCCTGCGGTTTTAACCAACGCGTTCCCGGACGCTCCTGTAAGAAAATACGAAAGCCCCGCCAAAGGGTTGCGCTCTTTATCGCGCGCTGAGGGCGGACGGGCGCGGGGACGGTGCGCGGGCGCAAGTAAGACGCTTGGCCTTACACCCTGTCAGCTTTTGACCGGCGCTTTCGGTCCGCCTTCGATGCGGTCAAAGCCGGCCCGTTCGAAATAATAAATGACCGGCCCCATGCAGCGATAGGGGATTTTGGTGTCGGCATGGATGGCGACCGGACGGGTCTTGCTCAATTTTTTGAGCGCCTCGTCAAGCGCATCCTGGGCTTCGGGGAGCGGATAGCGTGCATCGCCCATTTCGACCCCGCAACTGGCGGGCGCTTCAAAATGGACGGTGACGGCGATCGGCTTGCGTGCTTCGGCCTTGGCGCGGGCTTCAGCGGCGCTCGCTTCGCCCCGGTCGCATCCGCTCGCCGTTAACCCCATCATAAGGCAGGATATTAAGGCAAAGAGGGGGCGCGACGTCATGGCCGCAATCTACGCTGTGCGCGCCGCGCTGGCAATGGGGTTGAAAGGGGGTGAGGGGGGATGGCAGGATAAGGCCGGAGCCTTGCCCGGCGTCCTCTCCGCCCGCGGGGGTTCAACCCGTCGCGCGCAACAGGGCATTGGCCGCGCGCGCAATTGCTTTTGCCCGCCCGCTTTCGCAAGGCCGAAACGGGCCGGAGCAGGGCGGTCCCTTTGATATAATAGAAAAGTTCCGGGGAGCTTGGCCTTGCTATGATCGGTTTTTCGCGGCGGTTGATGATGCCCGCCGACAGCGCGCATTTGCTGTTGTTCCACCCCGATGACCTAGCCCATGCCGCAGGATGGCCGCGCCATTGGTATCGCGACGCTTTTGCCTGGGGGCCGGAGACGGCGGCGGGCACATTGGTCGCCTGGGCAACCGGCATAGCGGGGAGCTTTGCGGTGCGGCTTACCACCGGCGCGTTGAGCGCGCGCGAGCAAGCCTTTGCGGGGCCGCATTGGACTTTCCCCTATCGCGTGCGTCATGGCCGCGTCTATTTCGACAATGGCGATGCGCTCCCCTCCGAAGCGCGCACCGCCAGCCCGTCCGACAATGAAGAATATTGGGTGAAGCTGCCCGATGGCGATTATGCGGTGACGGTGACGGGGATTGAATGGCAGGCCGAGGAAGGCGCGGCGAACGCGCCCGACAAGCTCCCCAACTATGTCGTGCAATTTGAAGAGGCGCGCGGGGTGCGGGTGGGGCTGGCGTTGCGCCCGCCCGATATTGTCGCACTGAGTGATGCGGTGGCGAGCGATGCGCTGTTCGGTGCGGTGGCTGGTGGGGTGACGGGGCAGGAAGCAGGGCAGCAAGCAGGCGCGGTGCCGGTCGATAGTGCGGCTTATTATCCCGCCTTTGTCTGTGCCGATACGCCGCGCGCTGGCCGGTATTTTGCCGTGGGAGCAGAGGTGCCGCTCGCTGCGGTGTTGACGGATGGCGCGGGTGAAGGGGCATTGCGGAACCATAATTTGCGCAACCATTATTTTATCGCCGCGCCCCGGTTGGAGCCGAGGGCTGTCGGGATGCTCTGTGTGATGGCGGACGCGGAGGATGTGGGGGACGAGCCGGAGGATAGCACGTCGCCGATGTTCCACGCGCTCGCCCCGGTCGAACTATTGGCGCTGGATGGTGTGTATCAAGCAGGCTGCTATCGCGCGTTGAAGCGCGAAGGCTGGCTGCGCAAACGCCATGAGGCCAAGCCGGAGGATGCCTTATGGGCGGTGCGGTGCCGCGCGTGGGCGGTGGCGGATGATGATGCGGGGGCCGATGATATTGGGCCTGATGATAGTGGGTCTGGCGATATAGGGCCTGACGCTATGGCGGGCGATGCTAATCCCGATGCTGTGGCTCAGGCGTTGCGCGCGCTGTTGCTGGACCTATTGGCGGAAGAAGGGACGGGCGGGCATCCGCGCCCGCTTGCCGCTCGCTTGGGCGCCAAGGCCGGTTATCATCGCCGCTGGATCGGCTTCCAGAACGACCCCACCGCGCTTGCCGACTGGATCAGCGACCATGCCCTGACCCCGGCGCAAGGCCTCACCCTCTCGACCCTCCCCCCGGCTCGCCGCTACGCCGAGGCTATGCGACTGTCGCGGAACCAATGGGGCTAAGGGCAGGATCCGGGTACACGCAGAGGCGCAGAGGGAAGGGAGGGCGCAGAGAGGGCGCTTCGCGTCTTCGCGTCTTCGCGTGAGCCCAATCTGAAAAAACGCGGAACCTTCCAAAAAACTCCGCGCCCCACGCCTTCGCGCGAATATTCTTAAACAGCCCCTTGCGCCACTGGGCAAACCTCTGCGCCTCTGCGTTAAACCAAACGCACATTCACTAATAACCAAAATGGTAAAAACAACTTGACAGTGCAACGCTGATATGGCACATATCAATAACAGTCGGAAATTGCGATTCGACTTTGCCGTCCATTGAGCGTCTGAACATCAAACGGGTGGACGCGCAGAGCCCGCCCACCCGTTTTTACGCGCCATCCGGCCTTGACCTCAGTTTTCTACTGCCTTGCTTTTATCCACCGGGCAAATCATTGGGGCACCATTCGTAAAATACGCCTTCCGAATATTCGGTAATCATGCCGCCGCCTATATAGCTGCCGTCGCACAATTCCCGCGACCAGCCGACTGCGGTGGTCATCGTGTGGTCGGTGTAATAAGTATAATAATAGGCCGCATGGCCGCTTTGCGCCGTGGCTGTCTTCGGCGCGGCGCCGAGCATCGCAAATGTGCAAGCAGCACCTAAAGCGATGGATGCAAATATATTTTTCTTCATGACGTCCTCCTCCTGACGGCTGGCCGGATCATAGACTCGGCTCCCCTCCGTCCAGCCTAACCAGACATAATCGTGCAGCAAGTAACAGATGGTCCGATATGGCGTAGAGGCCGGACTAATCTGGGCGGCGCACCATTTTCACAAAGGAATTCTCCATGTTTAACCTCGACTTCCTCCGGCAATTTACCGGCACCAAAGCTGCGCTCGATATGGTGCGGCCTGTGCAATCGCGGAGCGGGGCGGGGGTGCCTTTTGCGTTATTAGGTTCGGGGGCGGGCGATGATGTGCCGCAAAGCTATGAAGCGCAGGTGCGCGGGCTTTTTTGCAAAAATGCGGTGGCGCAAGCCGCGCTCCGGCTCGTCACCGACGCGGTTGGCGAGGTCGAGATTGCCGCCAGCGATGCGCGGGTGGCGGCGTTGATTGCCGCGCCGTCCGCGGGGCAGGCGCTGCTCGAAACGCTCGCGGCACATTTGCTGCTGCACGGCAATGCCTATGTGCAATTGGTCGAAGATGGCGCGGGCGGGATCGCGGAACTTTATGCGCTGCGCCCCGAACGGGTGACGGTAGAGGCCGGTCCCGATGGCTGGCCGCGTGCTTATTTGTACCGTATAGGCTCATCTGTGACGCGGCTTATGCCCTATGACGCAGCGGGGCTTGCGACCATCATCCATCTGAAATCGGTCCATCCGGCCGACGATCATTACGGGCTGGGCTGTCTGGGGGCCGCAGCGGGCGCGATGGCGATCCATAATGCGGCGGCGCGCTGGAACAAGGCACTGCTCGACAATGCGGCGCGGCCTTCGGGTGCGCTCATCCATGATAGTGCCAATGGCAGCTATCTGACTGCCGACCAGTTCGAGCGGCTGAAATCGGAGCTTGCGGTGCAATATGCGGGTGCGCCCAATGCCGGGCGGCCATTGGTGCTGGACGGCAATCTTAAATGGCAGACGATGAGCCTGACCCCCGCCGACATGGATTTTGTCGCGCTCAAAGACGCCGCTGCGCGCGAAATTGCGATGGCGTTTGGAGTGCCGCCGATGCTGCTCGGCCTGCCGGGCGACGCGACCTATGCCAATTATAAAGAGGCTAACCGCGCGCTGTGGCGCAACCGCATCGTGCCGATCGCAAACCGTCTACTCACCGGATTGGCGCATGGCCTGTCGGACTGGTTCGCGGATGAGGGTACCAATGGCGACACGCCCGCGCCACTTTCGCTGCGCGTCAATATGAACCACATCCCCGCCCTCGCCGAAGAACGCGAACGGTTATGGACGCAAGTCGGCGCCGCCGATTTCCTCACGCGGGAGGAAAAACGCGCGATGGTCGGGATTGTGGAATAAATAACCGAAACGGTTAAAAATAGTTGACAGCGCAACGCTTATAAGGTACATAACAAGAACAATCGGATAATGCGAGTCGCTTCGGCGGGCAGGGAAAGACATTGCTTTCCTGCGCCGGAAAGCGCGGGCGCATGTCGGATTGTTCCAGGCCAATATCGTGCATTTGCGCGTCTTGGCCCCTTTCCATCTATTTTCAAGGAGTGATTATGCCCCTTACCGATCTTCAGGTCGCCGATAGTGTAGCGGAGCTTGCCGCTGCGCCGCTGGCCAATGCGCATATGGTGCGCGATGGCAGTATCTGGACGCTGCGCCCTTTCAACACAGTTTGGGTAACGGCTGACACGCTGGCCGCCATTTGCGTGCGCTCGACGGTGGACATGACCAAAATGTGGGTGCGCGAAGAGGTTGATGGCTGGCTTTCGCCCGAAATGTTCGGCGCGAAAGGCGACGGCTTGACCGACGATAGCGACGCTTTCATCGCCTGTTCCAAGGTGATTGCCGCGCTGGGCGGCGGATCGGTGCGTTTGGCACAAAATGCCGTATATATGGTCGGCAAGCAGACGGCAGGCGCCGGTGTTTATTACCAGCGTGGCGAAGATATTCTCTATGCCTATAATGTCGACCATTTCCATGTGGACCTTAACGGCGCGACGATGAAGTTGAAGCCGGGCATGAAGTTCGGCAGCTTTGACCCGGTAACCGGCGAAAAACTTCCCGATACGCCGCTCAATGTCGACAGCAGCAAGGTCGCCCATGTCGGCGTGATGATCCGCGCCGAAGGCGTGCGCGAGGTGCGTATCATTGGCGGGGAATGTGACGGCAATGGTGCGACAATGACGGTTGGCGGCAAAGCCTATGATAATGGCTGGCAAATCGTCAATTATGGCGTCTATGTCTTCAAATGCGACAATGTTGTTGTCGAAAGCATGTATCTCCATGATTTCGGAACGGACGGCATTGCCATCGGCCACCCCGGCCTTGCCGCAGACGCGCCGCTCAAGCCGGTATCGCTGCGTAATGTCCGCTCGATTTATTCGGGGCGCAACGGTTTGTCGCTGACCGCCTCCAATGCTTTTGTTGCGGAAAATTGTGTGTTTGAAGAAGCGGGCAATTGCCCCAATCCGGGCGCACCCGACGGTCGCATCGCCTCGTCGCCTGCCGCTTGCGTCGATGTCGAAGCCGAATTTGGCGGGGTAAACCATAATGTCCTGTTCGACGCATGCCGTTTTGTGCAAGGCGCTTACGGCAATACCGCCTTCGTTGCCGATACCGGGGACAGCCGGAATATCTGCGTCCGCAACAGCCTGCTCGACGGTCAAATCTGGACGTCGAAACCGCAAACCTTATTCGAAAATTGCGAAATTCGCGGGGTGTTTGCAAAATTGCTGGGCAATAGCGGGACGGACAATAGTGTGATCCGCAACTGCCACGGCATTGACGTCGCGAGCAAAGCGACGCTATCGAGCGGCGTACCTTTTCTTCAGGGCACCGGCGCAGGGGCGGGTGTGGTTGTAGAAAATCTGACGGTCAAACTGGTGCGCCGACATATTGATGTGCGCGGCATGACCGTGCGCGGCGCTACAATCAAGGTAGCGACGGGCAGCGACAAGCTGACGAGTAAAAGCTTTGCCATGCTTGCTGATAATGCCGATTTGCGGGATGTGACCCTGGTTGATCTCACCCCGGTCGGGGCGTCCAACAGCTATCCTGCGGGCGAGGGGCTTTACGTCACCATGTCGGGGGCCAAGGCGCAGCGGTGCGAGATTGTGCCGGGCGAAAATTATACGCTCAAATGGAATAGCTGGTCTGTCGGCGCGGGTGGTTATCCGCACACGGACCGCCGCGACGGGCGTTATGATGCTGGTGCGGTTGCAGTGCAACGGCTCGACTTGCAACGCGATGCGACACTGGGCGGCGGCTATTATGAATGGGCGTCGATCGAAAGCCGCACCGCTGCGCCGACGAGCGGCTCTTACAAGCGCGGCTCCATCATATTCAACGCCAATGCAGCATCGGGTCAACCGATGGGCTGGATGTGTACCGTCGCCAGTACTGCGACAACGGCCGCAACCTGGACGGCTTTGCCTAATATCGCCTGACGGGTCGTTTTCGGACGGAAACAAACCGCATGATGAAGGACAAGGGGGACGGGGCAACCCGGCTCCCTTGAGCCTTTTCCAAGCGGTGCTGGATAAAGGAGAAATATATGCCCTCCCATCCGGAATTCGGGAATATGCTGGAACGTATGGTGGCCGATACGAGTGGGCGGCCGGTCAGTCTGGTGGAGATTCGCGCGATGATTGAAGAGGCGAGTGATCGCGGTGCGGTGCGGGCGCTGGAGCGGTTGGGTCTTGGCGATGACGAGGCAAAGGCGGACTTGGACGAGTTACGCGATTTGCTGACCGCTTGGCGCGATGCCAAATCATCGGCGCTGAAGGGGTTGATCCATTGGGTGCTGCGCTTCCTATTGGTGCTGGCGCTGTTCGGCCTCGCGACGCGTTTCGGTGTGGGGGAAGGAGCGGTCAAGGAGTTGTTGCCGTGAGAAAAGCCTTTCCAAATGCTCCCCTCTAAGTCCTCCCCGGTGACGGGGAGGTGGCGCGCGCTTTAGCGCGTGACGGAGGGGGCTGTCGTCCAAACGCAATGTAAATCGCGAGCCCCCTCCACCATTCGCCTACGGCGAACGGTCCCCCTCCCCGTGCCGGGGAGGATTTTAGGCAGAGGAGAATTTGGGGGGGGCCGGATTCGGCCTCACTTATGCGGCGGCAGGTTCATCGTTCGGCCGGGACCGGATCGGCCCTTAGTGGGGATGTCGTCGAGTTTGGCCAGCACATCGGCGGTGCAGCCCATGCGCGCCAGTTCGGCGGCTATTGCGGGATTTTTGTGCAACGGGGCGATGGCGTAGGGGAAAAGGTCGTTGACCACACATGGCTTGCCACCCTCTTGGGTAAGGGCATAGCGGCCAAGCGTCTCAAGCGCCATGTCGCTATCCCCGGCGCGCGCGGCGATATAGAGTTTATAGGAAAATAAGGTGCGCAATTGCTGGTGCCGCATCATGTCGCGGGTTTCTTGCGTGAGTGAAGCGCGCGCGGCCTCGCCATAGCGCGTGATAAACCCATCGACCCATAAGCGCGCTTGTCCATCTTCGCGCGCGAAAATGGCGTCTTTGACCATCATTTCGCTGTGTCGCCGGTCGGGGCTGAAGATTACAAACAGATCTTTGGCGGCGGACATCGCAATGCTCGCTTGATAATTGGCTTTGGCGGCGGCGCGGTCTTTTTTGTCGAGCAATAATTCGCTTTTGTGAAGATAGGCCTGCGCGCGCGACGTGCTGGCGGAGATGGCGCTCGCCGACACACGTGCCGCCATGCCATAGCGGTCTGGTCCCGAGAGCAAGCGGATGACGGCGTCCTGATCGGCAATCGCTGCATCAAGCGCGCCCCATTTTTTGTGAAGCTCGGCGCGCCGCTCATAGCTTCTGGCGAGCAACATATATTGGAGCGGATATTGCGGCTTGGCAAAGCGGGCGATAATTTCGTCCGTCACAGCAATGGCTTCGGCGCGGCTTGCGTCGGCGCGGGGGCGATCCTTGGAAAAGTGTGTCCGCGCGTCATTGACCGCGAAGTCAAGCTTAGTGAAAAGCTTGGCCGTAGCGAGCAACGGCGCGCACGTCGCGGCGGCCGCCATCAGCGCATTGGTGTCGCGTTCGTCGCAAGCGATCGCATAACCGCTCCATCGGGTCGGAATTTCATAATCGAGGATCGGCGGGCGCGCCCATTCGATGAGCTTTTGGCCCGGCGCCGGTTCGGTCGAAGGCGGGACGCCATCCGGGATGACCGGATAGCCCTTGATACGCGCATAATCGGCAAAATAACGGTCGGTGTCGATGGTGATCTTTTTGGTCGGGCTTTCCTGGTTCGGCGGCGGCGTCGTGCTTTGCGCGATGACGTGCGGCGGCAACAGGCTGGCTGACAGAAATGTTGCGGCCATCAAGGCGAAGCTTTTGGTGATCCTCTGCATGAGTCGGTGATAGCGCAAGGCGGCGCAAAACCCAAATGCACCCGGGCGCGTAATAGGCGCCTGCGCGACGGGGTGCGCCTGACATAATGGAGAAACAGGATGACAGATGAGGCAAGGGCGCCGCATGAGGCGGGCGCGCGGCGGAAATCCGTGCGCTTTGCAGGCTATGCGGCTTTGTTCGACCAGGTGGATCGCGGCGGCGATGTAGTCAAGCGCGGCGCGTTTATACGCAGCCTGTCAGGGGCGCTGAGCGGGCCGGGCGACAAGCGCATCCCGCTCCTGTACGGCCATAATCCGCTGAAACGCATTGGCGAGATTGAACTGCTGGCCGAGGACGATAAGGGCTTGCGCGTGATCGCCTCGCTCCACGACTGGAGCCCCGCCGCGCGTTCGGTCGCGGCGATGGTCGAAGCGGGCGCGCTCACCGGATTAAGCTTTGGCTATCGCGTGCAACAGATGGAACAAGGCCCGCGCGGCACCCGCATGTTAACCGATCTGGACCTCATAGAAATCAGCCTCGTCCCGACCCCGATGCAGCCCAAAGCGCGCGTGCATATGGTGGGGTGAGGGGAGGCTTACCCTCACCCCTTAAATCCTCCCCTGACAAGGGGAGGTGGATTGCCCGTAGGGCAAGACGGAGGGGTGATACCTTCTAGATAGCGCGACAGCCCTCCGTCACGCGCTATCGCGCGCGCCACCTCCCCTTGTCAGGGGAGGATTAGGAATGTTTGCGCCTGTACGGCGCCTAAACCTTCTCCCCTTGTGGGAGAAGGATAGGAAGGCTTGGCGCGGACGCGCCTAGCCGGACTTGGATGAGGGGTGTGCGAGCCACAGGCTCGCGCGAGCCGTCGGCTCGCTTACCCCTCACCCAGCTCCGCGTAAGCTCGTTCCTCGCTAACGCTACACAACCCTCTCCCACAAGGGGAGAGGGGGGGCGGTTTTACGCAAATCTTTGAATATTCGAGAAAACCCCTTTACAAACAGGAGAGACTATTCATGTCCCATATCCCTACTTACCAGACCAAATCCCTGTCGTCGGTGCCGCCCGCCAAGTCGGGCGATCCGCTCGCGGCGTCATTTGATGCGCTTGCCGATGTCGCGACGTTGAAGCGTGATGTTGCGGCGCTCAAAGGGCGGCTGCGTGCAAGCACCCGTCCGGCGCTTAGCGTCGATGGCGTCAAAAGCCTTGCCGCACAGGATGACCCGGCGCGCGCGGCTTTTGTCGACCGCTATTTGCGGCGCGGGCTTGAAACCGGCGTGGAGCTGAAAAGCTTTACCGGTGCGACCGGTGCCGAGGGCGGCTATGCGGTGCCGCGCGAAATTGATGCGGTGATCGACGCCGCGCTCAAATCCGTCTCGCCGATCCGCGCGGTGGCCAATGTCGTGCAGACGGGGAGCGCAGGCTATCGCAAGCTCGTCACCACCGGCGGCACCCCGTCGGGCTGGGCGGGTGAAACGGCGGCGCGGCCTTTGACCGCAACCCCGACCTTTCAGGAAATCGCCCCGCCAATGGGCGAGCTTTATGCCAATCCTGCCGCCTCGCAGGCGATGCTCGATGATGCCGCCTTTGATGTCGAAGGCTGGCTCGCGAGCGAAATCGCGAGCGAATTTGCGCGCGCCGAAGGGGCTGCGTTCATCACCGGCGATGGCGTCAACAAGCCCAAAGGCTTTCTGACGCTACCGACCGCTGTCACCGGCGATGCCACCCGCGCGTTCGGCACGCTGCAATATGTGGCGTCGGGCGGAGCGGGCGCGTTTGCAGGCTCCAACCCCGGCGACAAGCTTATCGACCTGGTGCAAGCCTTGCGCGCGCCGTACCGGCAAGGCGCGGTGTTCGTGATGAACGCGGCCACTTTGGCGGCGGTGCGCAAGTTCAAAACATCGGACGGCGCGTTCCTGTGGCAACCGGCTCTGTCCGAAGCCCAGCCGCAGACCTTGCTCGGCTATCCGGTGGTCGAGGCCGAAGATATGCCCGCTATGGCCGCCGATAGCCTGTCGATCGCGTTCGGCAATTTCAAGGCGGGCTATGTCATCGCCGACCGCGGCGAAACCGCCATTTTGCGCGACCCTTATACCAATAAACCGTTCGTGCATTTTTACGCCACCAAACGCATCGGCGGCGCGGTCACGAATAGCGAGGCGATCAAGGTGATGAAATTTGCCGCGACGTGATGGGGTGTGTGCGTGACCATGCTTGACCTAAGCTCCTCCCCAAACTTGTCTTGGGCCGAAACCTAAGATCCTCCCCAAGCTTGTCTTGGGGAGGTGGCGCGCGCGTAGCGCGTGACGGAGGGGTTAAGCGAGGCAGAGCCTCGCGCGATTGCGAACGCAATCGCATGACCCCTCCACCATTCGCCTGCGGCGAACGGTCCCCCTCCCCGAGCAAGCTCGGGGAGGAACATTACGTTCACCCGAAAATAACGTCCCATTGCAATATCACGCACGCCACCACGCACATGCCCGCAAGGACGCGCATATGGAGGCGGGCGGTGTCGGGGTCGGACCAGCTTGGGTGGATGCGCGCGAGTTGCTGGCGGGCGATGAGCGCGGATTCGTGGGTGCCGCTGGCAAAGGCGTAAAGCTTGTTCGAGCCGACCCATAGCAGCACGCCGATAATGAAGAGCGCGGACGAGCCGACAAAGGACCATAAGATGAGCATAGGGATGCCGATGAGGACGGCAATCGCCAGCGCATAGCTGCCATCTCCTTTGGAGCCTGTCCCCGAAGACGCCCCCTTTTTTTGCGCGTCGCGCATACGATGGACAAGCTGCTCCAGCCATTCATCGCCATTTTGCGGCACAGAATTGCGCGCGGATATATTGCGGGCGGACATATTGCGGGCGGAGGCGGACGATGAACTGGCGGTTAGCGGCGGCTTGGGCGTGCCGCGATGGTTACGCGGTTGCGGGCCAGCCGTCGGCGCTTCCCGTCCCCGGCGGTCGGCCTGCATCGCGCGTTGGCGCTCCAGTTGTGCGCGCAAGCGGTGCTGGCGTTCGCTCATGTGCGCCTTGGGCTGCATCGCCTGCGCGATGATCACATCGATTGGCGCGGGGCTATCAGGCCCGCTCCGGGCGGATATGGCCTCTTCCTGAAATGCGTCCAGTTCGCCGCGCGTTTCGGCGCGCTCATAAGGCCGCACCGGCGCGGGCGGCAGATTGGGCCGCGCAGGGCTTGCCCCGAATAATCCGCCCCTTTTGGGGGCTTCCAATGTTTTTCCGGCCATGCGGCGCGGCACTTCCAGCGTGCCCGAAGCGGGTTTCGGATCCTTCATATCCCGCTCTTTAGCAAGGAATTATCAAATGACTCCATCCTATTTTGAAGGCGTGCAGCCGCCGCCTGCCGCAACGCCCGCGCTCGCGCTCGCCGACGCCAAGGCGTGGATGCGCGTGGAGCTGGACGAGGAGGATGCGGTGATCGCAGAGCTGATCGCGGCGGCCATCGCCAGTTGCGAAGCCTTTATCGGGCAATTGCTTATCGCGCGCGCCGTGACCGAAATCCTGCCTATCAAGACAGGCAACTGGCAGCGGCTGGGCTTTGGCCCGGTGCGCGCCTTGACCAATGTAGAAGGCGTCCCCGCCGACGGCGCGCCCTTCGTTTTTCCGGTCGAACATTATGGCATCGACGTGGATGCGACCGGCGAAGGCTGGGTGCGGGTGACGCAACCGGGCGCTGCGGGGCGGATGCGTGTCACCTATGTGGCGGGCTTGGCCGAACAGGCCGACGCGCTCCCGCCCGATGTGCGGCAAGGCTTGTTGCGGCTCGTCGCCCATCTTTATGCCGCGCGCGATGATGCCCGCGATGCGGTCCCGCCCGATGCGGTCACTATGCTGTGGCAACCCTGGCGAAGGCCGGTGTTGTGAATAAGGCGTGTGTGGAGAGCGATGCCCTCTGGCGCAGGGTCGAAACCGAAGTGGCGCAGCGCGGGGCGGCAGAGGCCGAACGCGCAGCAACGCGGCTGGCCGATACCCTCGCGCGCGATGTGCCGGATATTGCGGTGACACGGACCGGCGCAGGGCTCCAAATCCGCGGACGCAATTTACGCGCGCGGCAGGCTGACGATGCGCGGCTGCGCTGGTTGGGGCGTTAGGAAAAAAAGCCCTGCCCTTCAGGAGAGGCGCTCCTTAAAGCCCCTCCCTTCAGGGAGGGGTTGGGGAGGGTCTGTCCGCAAACGCAGCGTGTGCGGACAGGCCCCACCCCGCTCGCCTAAATTCCCCTTCGCTTCGCTCCGGGTCATTAAGGCTTCACTACCCCTCCCCTGAAGGGGAGGGGAGAGCGGGGCTTAAAATTCTTTTCGCAGGCGGGAGGGGCGCGACCCACTTTTTTGCACGCCACTTTCGCCGCGTTGCGTCTCGTTCCTCCGCTCTCTCCATCCGCCCCTCCATCCGAAAGCAAAACCTCCATGCCAACCCTTACCTCTCCCGACCTTGTCGTGCGCAGCGCCTTGCTTGCTGCGCTGCGCGGTCATGCGCCGTTGATGGCGCTCGTCAATCGTGTCGAGGATGGCACGCCGGGGCAGGCGGCTGCGCCTTATGTCGTGCTGGGCGAAAGTCTGGGCAGTGATTGGGGCAGCAAGACCGCCGAAGGGCGCGAGCTGCTGCTTGGCCTCAGCTTTTATGTGCGCAGCGGCGACAGTATCCGCGTCGCCGCCGCGTTGCGCGCGGCCGAACTGGCACTGGCCAGCCTCCCGCGCGAAGTCGAAGGCTGGCAGATAGCCTCCGCCCGCATCGTCCGCACCCGCATCGCAGGCTCTGCCGTCCTCATGAAACCCCCCGGCTGGTCCGCATTGATGGACATCAGGGTGAGGGTGATGGCGTTAGGGGAAGCCGGATAAGTGATATCCCCTCCCGCGTGCGGGAGGGGCAACGCAGACTTAGGAGCATGAGCGTAAGCGAAGGCTCTTAGTCGAAGTCGGGGTGGGCCTCGTTCCTATCAGTGACATAGCCAGACCCACCCCAAACCCCTCCCGCAGGCGGGAGGGGCTTCTTACACGCAACCTGAATTTCGCGCTCTCACACACAAACAAGGAATCACATATCATGGCTATTGAAAAAGGCAGCGCCTTCCTCCTGAAGGTCGGCAATGGCGGGTCGCCGCCGACGTATCAGACCGTGGCCGGAATGCGCACGACGCAGCTTTCGGTCAATGGCGATCCGGTCAATGTGACCAGCAAGGATTCGGGCGGCTGGCGTGAATTGCTGTCGGGTGCGGGCGTGCGGTCTGTGTCGGCGTCGGGGGCGGGGATATTTACCGGCTCTGCGGCGGAAGTCCGGATCAAGAATAATGCGCTTGCCGGGACCATCGACGATTATGAACTCGCTTTCGAAAGCGGCGAGAAATTGCGCGGGCGGTTTCTGGTTACGCGGCTTGATTATGCGGGCGATTATAATGGCGAGCGCAGCTATGCGATGAGCCTTGAATCGTCCGGCCCCGTGGTGGCGTCATGAGCGCGGCGTGCAATATGAAGGGCGTGCGTGACAGCATCGCGGCCAATCCGGCGCGCGGCGAAGCACGGCTGGTGATAGCGGGGCGGGCGTGGAAATTGCGCCCCGGCTTCACCGCGCTGGTGGCGGCGGAAGAAGAGTTAGGCTCGCTCTTCGCGCTGGTCGAACGCGCGGCGGGCGGGGGCATGAAACTCACCGAGCTGGTCGCGCTATTCTGGCATTGCTGCGAACCGCAAGACGGCGCGCGGCCTTCGCGCGAGGACATTGGCGAGAGCGTTGCGGTGGCAGGGCTGGCAAGCGTCACCCCGCAACTACGTCTCCTCCTCGAAGCGATATTGAAAGGCAGTGGGTGAGCGATTTCACCGCCGCGGCCAACCGCCTCTCCGGCCTCGTCGCACTCCTCCTCCACTGGTCCCCCGACCAATTCTGGCACGCCACCCCGCACGAAGTAGAAACGATTTTCCGCGCCTGGCAGGATATGCAAGCGGGAGAAGGGCGGGGCGCGGTCACGCCGCCGGATGCCGACACATTGGCAGCATTGCGCCGGGCTTTTCCGGATATAAAATAAGATAGGCCGCGTGTTTCGTTTATAGCGTTTCGTTTATTGCGTTTGTTGCATTTATTGCGAATTTGCGATATATAGGCCAGCACGTCGGAAAGAGGATATAGTGATGACATTGCCAGCATCTGCACAAAAATTGGGTGGGCGTTTGCCGTCAGAGCAGGAGCGCGCCATCGCCGACCAGTTGCGACGGATTGTTGCTTCCAACAAGAAATTGAAACTGGTCGATGGGGACAAAAACACAATGGAAGTTGTGCTGACCCCGATGTTGTCCGAAATGTTGCTCGATCTGCTGCGTCATTTCAGCAAAGGCAATGCGGTTACGCTTGTCCCGGTGACCCAGAAGCTGTCGACACAACAGGCGGCGGATTTGCTGAATGTGTCACGGCCTTATCTGATCGGTTTGTTGGAAAAAGGAGAACTGGCCTTTGAACTTGTCGGACGACACAGGCGCATCCGTGCCGACGATCTGTTTGCCTATAAGGAGAAGCGGAACGGGAAAAGGCGTGAGGCTTTGGAATCTTTGGCGAAGCTTGACGGGGAAACGCTGTAACCGATGTTTGCCAACCGCTATACAGCCGTTGTCGATGCATGTTCGCTGGTCGGGACATTGCGGCGCAACCTGTTACTGACATTGGCGGAGGCGGAATTTTTCCGGATCCGGTGGTCAGGGGTCATTCTGGATGAGACCGAAAAAGCCATTGCTGCCATCTTGCATAAAAAGCAGATGGAAGATTACCAACAAAGAGCCAAACGGGCGCGTGACTATATGGAAACCGCGTTTGAAGAGGCGATGGTCACAGAGTTCGACCAATTTATTCCCGTCATCCATTTGCCCGATGCCAAGGATCGTCATGTCGTTGCAGCCGCATTAAAGGCGCAAGCAGCAACCATTGTCACGGAAAATTTGAAAGATTTCCCCGATGATGAACTGCAACGCTTCAATCTTGAAACCCGTTCGGCCGACCAGTTTATTGCCGACACCATTGCATTGTCTCCGGAAACTGCAGTGGCGGCGATCAAGAAAATGCGCGAGCGGCTAAATCGCCCGCATAAAAGTGCAGACGATCTCTTACGCGATATGGATGCGGAAGGTTTGATCGAGACAGTGAACCTGCTTAGCACACGGATAGAATTGTTGTAAATACAGCCCCTATCCCGCTTTCAACAGGCCTTCGACCTCTTCGGCGCCGACGGCTTTGCTAAACAGAAAGCCTTGGCCATAGCCGCATCCCAGTGCGATGAGGGTGCTTCTTTGCTCTTCGGTTTCAATGCCTTCCGCGACCACGTCGAGCGACAGGCTGGGGCCGAGTTGGGCGATGGCGCGGACGATGGCGAGGATTGACGGGTCGGTCACAATGTCGCGGGTGAAGCTATAGTCTATTTTGAGGCCGTCGACCGGATAGTCGCGCAAATGGGCGAGCGAGGAGCGGCCTGTGCCGAAATCGTCGAGCAGCACGCGGATGCCCGCCGCGCTCAGTTCCTCGACCGCGCGCACCACCAGTTCGGAGCCGCGCTCCGACAGCATATGTTCGGTAATTTCAAGTTCGACCAAGGCGGGCGGAATATGATGATCCTTCAACCGCTTGAGGAAATTTTCCGCAAAACGGTCGTGGAGAAATTCCACCGGCGCGGCGTTGATCGACACCGGCATCAAAGTCATGCCTGCATTGCGCCAGCGCACCATGTCGGCAAAGACTTTGCGCTGCATCACATCGCCAATCTGGCTGGCCAGCTCATAGTTGCGGAACGCGCCGCAAATGGTGGCGGGCGATTGCATCCCGTTGGGGCCATCGTCCCAGCGCAATAAGGCTTCAAAGCCGACAATGCGGTTGCTCGCCAGTTCGACCTTGGGCTGGTAATGCGGGACGATGAGATTGTCGCGCAGCATATGGCGGGCGGTGGCAAGCTGGGTCGCCGCCGCTGCCGCCAAGTCCATCATGCGCTGGCCGAACAGGCGATAGCCGCCGCGCCCGCGCGCTTTGAGGTCATTGAGCGCGGTATCGGCACAGCGCAGCAAGCCCGACACATCCTGTGCATCGCGCGGGTAAAGCGCGCAGCCAATGCTCATCCCGCCATTAATCGGGCGGTTGGAGTAAGTGACAGGCTTGTCGGTTTGCTGGAGGATGAGTTCGGCAAAAGCGCCCATTTCGCTGTCGTCATTGCCGATCGGGCAGACAATCGCAAATTCATCGCCGCCCAGCCGCGCGACAAAGCCGTCGGGCGGCAGGATGGCGGTCAGACGGCGCGACAGGACGCGCAGCAGATAATCGCCCGCCGCATAGCCGAGCGCGTCATTGACATGCTTGAAATGGTCGAGGTCGATGAGGAACAGCCCGACCTTGCGGTCTTCGATGCGGCTCTGGTTGAGCATCCTGTGAAGGCGGCTGCGGAATGCGCGGCGGTTGAACAGGCCGGTAAGCGGATCATTTTCGCTCGCCGACCGCAGTCGCATTTCGGCTTCGCGCTGCACCGTGATGTCGCGCGATACGCACAGGATGGCGGTTGCTTTGCCCTGACCGTTAAGGACGGGGGTGAGGATGTTTTCCATAAACATCGTCTTTTGTCCGCGTAACATGCGCAGGCCCGAGAACTGTGCTTTCTGGCCTTTGCGCGCGCGGGTGAGGGCGCGCTTGCCATTGTGGCGCACGGAGGCGGGCATGAGCGAGAGCCAATCCATTCCGAACACGGTTTCGCCCACCGGAACGCCGAGTGCGATGCAGCCCGACCGGTTAATATAGCGCACTGTGCCGTCAAGATTGAGCAGCTTTATGCAATCGACGCTGACATCCAGCATCTGTTTGTAAAAATCCGGGTGATCGGTGGGATCAGATATATGTTCAGCACTATAGTTTTCGCGCGCCGAGCCCGGTTCGCCATTATCCATAAAAGATGAATTCATATGGTTTAATAATATTTCCAATCGGTTGCGCCCCGTGCGCTCTACCCATGGAATCTCCCCACCTTCCGCATAGTCCAAAGGGCCGAAATTTACAAGTTATACTTACGTAAAACCTATGTAAGAGCCGCGGAAACAAGCCATTTTTTGGGAAAAGTTAATCATGTCAGACACTATGGAAACTTTGCTTATCGCGGTGCGTGCCGACACTCAGGGCTTTGCGCGTGATGTTGCGCAGATGCGCGGCGAGTTGGAAGGGCCTTTGGCCGCCGGAATGGACAAAGCGGGCCGCGCTTTGGAGGCGAGTCTCAACCGCTTCATCCAGACCGGAAAATTCGGTTTTGAAGATTTGAAGAAGGTCGCGCTTTCCGTCATGTCCGAAATTGCGCGCTCGGCTATTCAGGCGGGCATCAATGCCATCGGACAGAATGGCGGCGCGGGCGGGGCAAGTGGTGGCGGGGGGTCTGCCGGGCTTATCAGTGCGGCGATCCAGCTTGCAGGCGCGTTTATCGGCGGCGGTGCGCCCGGACGCGCGACCGGCGGGCCGGTCACACCGGGGCGCGCATATCGGGTTGGCGAAAATGGCCCGGAACTGTTCGTGCCGACGACCAGCGGGCGGGTCGAGGCGCATGGCGGCCAAGCGGCGCGCGACATCCGCATTACCATCAATGTCCAAGGCGGCGCGGCGGGGCAATCACCCGACCGGATGCAGGCGACGGGACGCCAGATTGCGCGGGCGGTGCGCGCGGCGGTCGAAGGGGCTGGATAAAGCCACTATCAAGTCTTGCGCGGGCCAGAGCGATTTTGCACTATGTTTCCAGTATGACGGTTGCGGATAATGCCGTAAAATCGGGAGGATGGATGCGCAAACCACGCTTCGGGATCATCGGCTATATCTGCACGGCGCTTGCGTTCATCGCTGGCATCGCGCTGACGGATGCACCCGCTTCGGCGCGCTCGTCGAGCCGGTATAAAGCGGGCGTCACCGCTTTCCAGAACGCCTATGCGGCGTATGAAGCGGGCGATTATGCCACCGCGCAGCGCGAATATGGGAAGGCGTGCAATTTAGGACAAGCAGGGGCCTGCTATAATCTGGGCCTCCTCCATGCCAATGGCAAAGGCGTGACCGCCGATTATGCCCAGGCGGCGCGTTATTTTGAACGTGCGTGTGACAAAGATGACCCGATGGCGTGCAATGATCTTGGCGTCTTGTATCAAAATGCACGCGGGGTGACGCTGGATAAAGCGCGGGCGATCATCCTCTATCGCAAGGCCTGCACGCTGAAGCCGGGGCTCGGCTGTGCCAATCTGGGCGATATGTTGAGCAAAGATTTGCCCGAACGGGGGCCGTCTATTGACCCGCGCTGGGTTGAAGTAACGGCGCTGTTCCGCACCGCCTGCGCCGAACATGCCTATGGCTGTATGCGCTATGGCTATAGCCTGCATGAAGGGCTGGGGGTCGAAAAGGATCTTGAGGCGGCGGCGGTCGCCTTTGATACTGCGTGCGAAGATGAGCGGTCATCGGCCTGTTTCAACCTTGGCATCGCTTATGAAAAAGGGGAGGGCGTTGAACGCGACCTTGAACGCGCGGCAGACTATTATGGCCGGGCCTGCGCCCTCGATAATGTAGCGGGATGCAATGGCCTTGGCGTTATGACGGTGACCGGACGCGGCGTTGCCCCCGATGGGGCAAAGGGCCTTGCGCTTTTGCAGAAAGCCTGCGCGGGCGATGCGGGGGCGGCGTGCGGGCGCGCTGCCTTGCTCTTGCTGGCGGGCGATACCGTGCCGGGCGATGTTGAAGCCGCACAACGCCTTGCGACCAAGGGCTGTGATTTGAAAGATAATGATAGCTGCGCGCTCCTCCCCCTCCTCGCCGAGGGCGGCAAGGCGCTCCCCGATTATGCAGCGCGGCTGCGGGCGATCAAGATGAAAATGTTTGAAGGGGGAGACGCAGATTTTTGCCATCAGGACAAAAGCATGTCAGAATAAAGCGTGCGGGCGGATATGCCGCTTAACCAACGTTTGAGTCCGGGCCGGCCCTGAATCAGGCCTCAATCCGGCCTAAACCGGGAGTGCGATTATGATACGTTTCTTGGGAACGCTAATTATCGGATGCGCGCTGGCTGGAACAGGCTCAAGCGCCGCAGCGCAAGGGTCCGCCTGGACCGGCGATCGCTCGCGTATGGCGACGGTCGATGCGATCGTCGCGGATGCACGCTCCGAGCTTCGCCGCGAAACCAGCGAGCGGGGATGCGCTGCCAATAATGTGGTTGCCTGCGTGGCGGCGTCGCAATTTTACCATACCGGTAGCCGCACCACCCCCGCCAATGCCGCCAAGGGAGCCGATTATATGGCCCGCGCGGAACAGCTTGGTCGCGCCGCCTGCTCGATGGATACGGCGAAAGGGCGGCACGGCTGCGGAGACCTTGGTTTTGTCTATTATATGAAAGACCCTGCTGCGAACGCGAAGCGCGGCATGGATGACAGTTCCGACGCCATCCGGATGCTCAAGACCGGATGCGCTGCGCAAAATGGCACCTCATGCCATATGCTTGGACAGATTAGCGCAATGCACCGTCCCCGTGATGCGGCGGATGGGGCGGCGGCTGCGGCTATGAGCGACGACTATATGCGCAAGGCGTGCCGCTTCAATATTTCCAAGGCCTGTATAGAGGTTGGCCTTTCTATCGAGAATGCCGCGCGCTTGGGTAACACCCGGCCCGCTCCGGAAGGCGCGGCGCAAAAGGGGGCGGGAAAACGCGAGGATGCGCGCTATTTTTACGAACGCGCGCTGGCGCTCGACCCTGACAGTGACACAGCGGCTGATTTGCTGGAGGGGATGGACGCGACGCCTTCCGTGCAGGATGAAGAAGAACAACGGTTGATCGACAGCGGCTTTACGCCCGAACAGGTGCGCACCGCGCCGGGCGGATAGGCTGCGCGCGCGGCCCATAGCTTGAGACATAAAACGGGAAACAGCGTCCGGCGCGGTGCTTGCGGACAGTCCCCACCCCAACCCCTCCCCTGAAGGAGAGGGGCTTATTTTTTCAAAGATAGAGTAACCCCCATGACCCATTTCCTGCATGAGCGGGGGAGCGTTTTTGCTTCGCCTGCGCCTTTTGCGTTCGCGTTTATGAAGCGGTTTGATGCGCGTTATTGGACCGTCGATTTTCCGCGGCCGACGATGGCGGCGCTGACGACGCCGGGGGCGCCGGAGACGCGCGGGCGGACCATGCGGGTCGATTGCACTTTTTATAACCGTCAGGAACTGGTCGGGCTGATCTGGGAGGCGGAGGACCGGTGGGACCATCCGCTCTGTGCATATGAAACCGCGCGCGATTTCCGTGCGTGCCGTCTGTCCTTCCGCTGGCGTTCGGCGGGGATGAAACCGCTCGATGAACGCCACGGCCCGACGCTCACCATCGAAGGGCGCGATGCCAGCGGGGCGGCCAAGGCCTGGTATGTCCGGCTATGGAATTATGCGAGCGGCACGCCCACCGACGCGCGCATCACGCTCGATTTTGCAGCACTCACCGGCGGCTATTTATGGCCCGATGAAGCGGACCCTGTGTGGGCGGGCGATATTGACCGCATGTTTATCTCCCTCGTGCCGCCCGATTATGACAAGAGCGAAGGCGCCTTGCCTGCGCCCTTGGAGGCGTGGGCGGAACTCACCGACATTATGTGCAGCGGCGCGGGGTCGGTGCTGCGCATTGGCGATGCGATGCTTCCCGAAACGGGCCTGTCGGTCGCGACCGGCTATGATGATTGCTATCATATGACACCCGCGCGCGTGGTGCATAATGCGCTGGCCTTGGGCTATCGCGGCGACCTCAACCATTATGTCGGGATGAGCCATTATTTCCGGCTCGAAGCCAATAGCGGCGGCTTTTATATCAGCCTTGCAGGCGGGACGCTGAACGGGCCGTGCGCCGCATGGCACCGCGATTTTTGCGGGCGCGCCAAGGCGGCGGGCTATGGCATCATCTGGTCGCTATCCTATGAATTATTCGCGCAGCATTGCTGGAATGACTGGATACAGCGCGCCGCCGACGGATCGCCTGCGCTCACCGGATGGGAGCCGCCTTCGGCCTTACTGTCGCCCGCCAATGCCGGCGCGATGGGCTATTTGCAGTTGGTGGCGCGCGCCTTTGTCGGCTTTGCGGTCGAAGCGGGCTTGCCGCCTAAATTCCAGGTGGGCGAGCCGTGGTGGTGGGTGCGCGGCGATGGCACGCCTTGCCTTTATGATGGCGCAACCAGCGCGATGCTGGGGAGTGCCTCGGTGCCGATTGCGGATATGCGCGGCAGTTTGACTGCGCGGCAAAAGGCGATGCTCGATCGTTGCGGAGAGATGCTGGCCGCGTCCACGCTCGCGCTGGCGGCGGCGGCCAAGGATGCGGGCGGCGCGCAAGGCTGCACCACCCATTTGCTCATCTATCTGCCGACCATATTGGACAGCAAAATGCCCGAAGCGAGCCGCGCCAATGTGCCGGTCGGCTGGCATCAGGCGCGGCCCGGCGCGTTCGATATATTGCAACTGGAAGATTATGACTGGGCCGCCGAAGGCTTGACCGTGGCGAGCGCACGCGGGGTTACGGTCATCGAGGAACGGCTCGGCTATCCGGTGGAGCGGCAACATTATCTGTCGGGCTTTGTGCTGAAGGGCGAAGATGCCGCGCGGCAATGGCCCGCCATTATGGCGGCGGCGCGCACGGCGGCGCAGCGCGGCGTGGCCGCGACCTTCCTGTGGGCGCTCCCGCAAATCTGCCGCGATGGCCTCACCGCTTACCCTTATGCTTTGGAAGAGGAGCAGAATATGCTGCATTTTGACAATGTCCGTTTCCCGATAGCGATTGGCCGCGAAGCCAGTGTGCTGACCGAATTTTCAACCGCTGTGGTGGAAAGTGCATCGGGCCATGAACAGCGCATGGTCGATTGGTCCAATGCGCGGATGCGCTATGATGCGGGGCCGGGCTTGCGATCGGAAGCCGATGTTGCCGCGCTCACCGAATTTTTCCGGGCAAGGCGCGGTGCGGCGAAAAGCTTCCGCTTCCGCGATCCGTTTGACGGCAGCTCGTCGCCGACCGGCGCGCCGGTGACGCCGCTCGACCAGCCTTTGGGGACGGGCGATGGCCTCACCACCCGCTTCGGCCTCTATAAACATTATGGCCCCGGCGCCGAAGCGCAACGCCGCCCGATTACCCGCGCGGTGGTCGATACGGTGTGCGTGGCGGTGAATGGCGTGGAAGTCACCAACTGGTTCCATATGGGGCTGGGCATCATCCAGTTTGACGAAGCACCGCCCAAAGGCGCTGTGCTGACGGTCGGTTATGAATATGATGTGCCGGTGCGCTTTGCGAGCGACCGGCTGGAGGTCAGCCGCGCAACCTTCCTTGCGGGCGAAATCGCGTCGGTGCCGCTTGTCGAAGTGCGGGAGTTTTAAGTCATGAGCGGTGCAATAGCTGCCTGGCTGACCGCGCCGATTGTGCCACTTGCGTGGGCGTGGAAAATTGCGCGCAGCGACGGGATGGTGCTGGGCTTTACCAGCCATGACCGCGATCTGGTGCGCGGCGGCATGACCTTTGTGGCAACGCCGGGCATTGCCCCTTCCGCGCTGTCGCTGTCGGCCTCGCTCGATGCCGATACGATGGATATAGCGGGCGCGCTCACGGCGGATGCGATTAGCGAGGATGATCTCGACGCAGGACGCTGGGACGGCGCTGCGGTCACGCTCCATATCGTTAATTGGGAGGATGCGGACGAGCCGCTTATCCTTGTGGCGCAGGGGAGTTTGGGCGCGGTCGAGCGCAAGCGCGGGGCCTTTGCGGCGGAACTGCGCACGCTCGATGCGGGACTGGACGCGCCCGTCGCGCCCGAAACCGCGCCGGGATGCCGCGCAAGGCTGGGCGATAGCGCCTGCCGCGTCGATCTGGCCCCGCGCACAAGGCTGGTGCGGCTGGCGGGTGTCGAGGGGCGCATGGTGACGGTCGAAAGTGCAGGGGATGGCGCAATAAACGGCGCGGCCTTTGCTTATGGACGCTTGCGCTTTGTGAGCGGTCCTAACGCAGGGCTGACGGGGTTGATTGTCGCAGGCGCAGGGCAGAGCCTCACGTTAGCCCGCGATCCGGTCTTTGCGGTGGATGCGGGGACGCGCGCGGAAATCACCGAAGGCTGTGACAAACAGCTTGCGACCTGTGCAGTGCGGTTCGGCAATGCCGTCAATTTCCGGGGCGAGCCTTATTTGCCGGGGATGGATTATGTCACACGCTATCCGGGGGCTTGATGGTCAAAATCCTCCCCGTGTGCGGGGAGGTGGCGCGCCCGAAGGGCGTGACGGAGGGGGCCATCCGTCTTGTGGTGGGCAACCCGAAAGCCCCCTCCACCATTCGCCTGCGGCGAACGGTCCCCCTCCCCGCGCCGGGGAGGAGCTATTTGTCCTTGCCAGCGCATTGATCGGCACACGCTTCCGCCTGCATGGGCGCGATGCTGTCACCGGCCTTGATTGTATCGGGCTGGTCGTTGCAGCATACTGGCAGGCGGGCGTGGAAATTGCCCCCGCGCTTGAGGATTATCCCTTACGCGGCATGGCCCTGCCCGCTGTTATCAATGCTTTCACTGCGTCCGGCCTGACCCTGCGCCAAGGCCGCCCCTGCATCGGAGATATTGCGCTGATCGCCTGCGGGCATGGCCAATATCATGTCGCCTTGCTTGGCCCTGATAGCCATATCCACGCCCATGCGGGCCTCCGCCGTGTAGTCGAAACCCCCGGTTGGCCGGACGGGGTTGTGGGTGTGTTTCAGATAGGAAACCCTCTCTAAATCCTCCCCCAACGCCCGTCATTGCGAGCCGCGTAGCGGCGCGGCAATCCAGAACCTCACGCGCCCAATGCTGGATTGCCGCGCGCCTTCGGCGCTCGCAATGACGAACGATATTTGAGGGCTTCAACCTCACCAGACTGAAAGTATTCCTCCCATGGCGACCCTTGTTCTTACGACTGTCGGCACGATTTTTGGTGGCCCTATCGGGGGCATGATCGGTGCGCTGGCGGGGCAATATATTGACCAGAATATTCTGTTCAAACCCAAGGCCGTGCATGGTCCGCGCCTCACCGATTTAGCCGTGCAGACATCAAGTTACGGCACGCAAATCCCGCGCCTTTACGGGAGGATGCGGGTGGCGGGGACGGTCATCTGGGCGACTCCGCTCAAGGAAAGCCGCAAAAAGCATAAGGCCAAGGGCCAGCCCGATCAGGTGACTTATAACTATAGTGCCTCCTTTGCGGTCGCTTTGTCGTCGCGGCGGATTGCGGGCGTCGGGCGGATCTGGGCGGATGGCACGTTGATCCGCAGCAGCGGCGGGCGCTTTACGCTCGATACCGGCTTTCGCGTACATCTTGGCACAGCCGATCAAGCACCCGATCCGCTCATTGCCTCGGCGCAAGGCATGGGCGTGACACCCGCGCATCGCGACCTTGCCTATGTGGTGTTTGAAGATATGCCGCTGGCCGATTTCGGCAACCGCATCCCCTCGCTCAGTTTTGAACTGATCGCCGATACGGGCGCGATGGATGGCGGGGCGATCCTCGCCGATCTTTTGCCTGACATGGTGGATAGCAGCACGGGCGGTTTTACCCCCGGCGGCTATGCGGCGAGCGGGTCGAGCGTGCGGCAAGCGGTGCAGCCCATCCTTGATGCGAGCGGGCTTGGCCTTAGCGCGGGGCGGCTGACGGGGGAAAGCGCACCGGTCACTTTGCCATCCGACGCGGCGGCCTCCGCTGATGGCAAGCCCTGGCCTGAAAAGAAGCGCGAGCCTGCCGCGAACCTTCCGGCCAGCATAGCGGTGCGCCATTATGACCCCGCGCGCGATTGGCTCATCGGGCTGGAGCGCGCAGGCGTTGCGGGGAGTGCAGGGGGGCGCGAGACCATTATCGACTGCCCTATGGCGCTGGGGCGACTGGTCGCGCAAAGTCTTGCTGCGCGTTTTGCCGTGCGTGCGCTTGAAGCGCAGGAGAGCCTGACGCTACCCGTGGGGCCGCTCGCCTTTGCGCTTCCGGCAGGCAGTTTGCTGCGCTTCCCCGACCAGAGCGGCCTGTGGCGGGTGCGGCAATGGCAATGGCGCGGCGGGAGCGGTGATCTCACGCTTGTGCGCCATGCAGCGGAGAAAATATGGCCGGTCGATCCGGTGGTGCCGCCGGTCGATGACAGTCCCGGCGCACTCCATGCGGCTTTGTTCGACCTGCCGCGCTGGGGGAGTGGTGAGCGCCCCGCCGCTGCGCTGCTCGCACTGGCGCAAGCCAGCGACAGCGGCGGCGGTGCGGTCGAGGTTGGTATCCGGCTCGCCGGAAGCGGCGAATCGGTTGCGGTCGCGCGCGCCTTTGACGCGCCGGTGCTGGGCTTTGCCGACACTATATTGCCTTCGGGCAGCGCGTGGCTGTTTGATACGGTTTCGACCGTGACCGTCACGCTCGTCAATCCCGACATGATGCTCGCCCATGCGAGCGATGCGGCGCTTTTTGCCGGAGCCAATGCGGCGATGCTGGGCGGAGAGCTGTTCCAGTTCGGCCGCGCGGACGCGCTCCCGCCGGATGGTGATGGCAAGCCGCGCTATCGCCTGTCGCGCCTGTTGCGCGGACGTGGCGGTACCGAGGACCGGATGGCAGACCATGCGGCGGGCGACGCCTTTGCCTTGCTCGATGATGGTGCGGGCGATCTGGCGCTCACATTGCTTCCCGACCGGATCGGTTTGCAGCCGGTAAGCAGCGACACAATTGTGACCTTGCGCCGTCCGGGGAGCGAGGGGCTGGTAGCTTTGTCGCCGCCATCGGTGGGACGCGCGCTCAGGCCCTGGGCACCCGTCCATCTTGTGGCTGTCCGCGATAGTGCTGGCGGGATTGTCCTGAACTGGATCCGCCGCAGCCGCGATGGCTGGCTGTGGGTGGACGGGGTTGATGCGCCGCTGGACGAGCCAACCGAGGCTTACCGCATTTCGCTCGCGCCCGATGTCGGGGCGACGCAGCTACTGGATAGTAATGCGCCGGGCATCACACTGAATGCGGCTCTCATCACCTCCTTCACCGGTGGCGGTGCCCATTCCTTGTCCGTTTCGGTGCAGCAAGTAGGCCAATATGGCCTGTCGCCTCCTGCGCTGATTGCACTTCCTCTCGTTTAATCCCCATTCCCTTTATCAAGGATAATCATCATGCCCTCTGGTCAATCGCCACGCCTTGCGCTCCCCCTGCTCGCAGCGGGGCAGGCGCAGAAAGAAACCACCCATAATGAAGGGCTCATCCTGCTCGATATTCTTACCCATCCGGTGGTCGAAAGCGCAGAGCTGACCGCGCCACCTGCAACACCGGTAGCGGGGCAAATGTGGCTGGTTCCGGATGCGCCCGCAGGTGTCTGGAGCGGTCAGGCAGGCCGACTCGCAGCGATGACGGAAGGCGGCTGGCGCTATATTGATCCGTTCGAAGGGCTGATTCTATGGGACAGGGCGCGCGCAAAAATATATCGCTTCCATGAAGGCGACTGGATTGTGCCGAATAATATAATTGAACCAGTCGGCGGCACGGTGATTGACACCGAAGCGCGCGCAACCATCGCGAATATTGCGGCTTTGCTTGTAAAATGGGGTCTGGCCTGATTGCAACGAAACTGAAATAGTTGTTGGTGAATATACTGAAAAGTCCCGCTTTCGTTGAAAAAACTGCGACATTTTGGCAACAGATAAGAAAAACTCTAGTTGCGTGGAAACTTTCTCCGGTTTAGGAGGTTCAGGCAGAGTTTCGTGTCTCTATTGAAAGGGGAATATAAAATGAGGAAGTTAGCCATTGCTATGGCGCTCGCCTCTACTGCTATCGCGTCGCCCGCACTTGCGCGCAACGATGCATGGTATGTAGGCGTTGATGGCGGCGTTATGCTTGTTGAAGATATGGATCTCGATATCTCGACGGCAACGACTAAATTCAACAATGCTGTTACGATCGACCACGACAAGGGCTTTGATGCCGGCGGCGTGATCGGTTATGACTTTGGTGCGTTCCGTTTGGAAGCTGAAGCTTCGTATCGTGAAGCTGGCCACAAGGCTACTACTGCTGGTGCTCCGGGCATCGGCACCGGTCCGAGCAATATTCCGGCGACCTACACCGGCCCGTCGAACAGCGAAACCACCGCTCTTTCGTTCATGGTCAACGGTTTGCTTGACTTCGGTGACGATGACGGCCTTCAGGGTTCGGTCGGCGGCGGTGCGGGTATTGCCCGCGTCATGGTTCATGACACCGTTGCAGCTCCGAGCTGGCTCAAGGATTCGGACACCGGTTTCGCATGGCAGGCTATTGCCGAAATCCGTGCGCCGCTTTCGGATAACTGGGACGTTGGCCTGAAGTATCGCTTCTTCAACGCACCGGGCGTGGACCTTGTTGACCGCTTCGGTCGCGACGTTGAAACCAAGATGCGTTCGCACTCGCTGATGGGTTCGCTGCGTTATAACTTCGGTGCGCCGGTTGAAGCTCCGCCGCCGCCGCCGCCGGTAATTGAAACGCCGCCGCCGCCGCCGCCGCCGCCGCCGCCGCCGGTTGAAGTTGTTTGCCAGCCGGGACCGTATATCGTGTTCTTCGACTGGGATAAGTCGGACATCACGTCGGAAGCTGCTGCAACCCTCGACAACGCCATCAGCGCCTATAACGCTGGTTGCTCGGGTACCACGATCATGCTCGCTGGTAACGCCGACCGTTCGGGTAACGCACGCTACAACGTCGGCCTGTCGCAACGTCGTAACGACTCGGTGCAGTCGTACATGACCTCGCGCGGCATTTCGGGCAGCGTATTCAGCGCACAGGCATTCGGTGAAAGCCGTCCGCGCGTTGAAACCCCCGATGGCGTTCGCAACGACCAGAACCGTAACGTGCAGATCACCTACGGTCCGGGTTCGGGCATGTAAGATTTGCGCTCGGTCCCTTCATCGGGACCGGACGGAAACAGGATTTGGGCGGTGTCGAAAGGCACCGCCCTTTTTCTTTGTGCGCGATTCGGGAACATTCATGCGCGACGGATGGCCAAGTTCGCTAGGTTTTTGGTGGGCAGGGCAGGCTGTGGCCTTGGTCATCAGTGAAGGCTTCATTGCGCGCCCGACCGTATTTTCTGGCAAGATGGCGTCGACCCGTTAGCACACTGACCGCGCACAGCGCCTCTGTGCCTGAACACCCTCCCTGCACCCTTTCTCCTTTTGCACTGCAGCGCAAAGCAGGGTAAGGCGCACCCATGTCTTCCATCCGTCCCTGGCGCGATATTATGCGCCGTCAAAGCCGCCAGATCATGGTTGGTAATGTCCCCGTTGGCGGCGGTGCGCCGATCACGGTGCAGACCATGACCAACACGCCCACATCCGACGCTAAAGCGACAATCGACCAGATTCGCCGCTGCGAAGAAGCGGGTGCGGATATGATCCGCGTGTCCTGCCCCGACGTCGAATCGACTGCTGCTATGGGCGAGATTGTCCGCGCGTCGGCCATCCCCATCATTGCGGACATCCATTTCCACTATAAGCGCGCGCTTGAAGCCGCCGATGCAGGCGCGGCCTGTCTGCGCATCAACCCCGGCAATATTGGTTCGTCCGAACGGGTTGCCGAAGTGGTGCGCGCGGCCAAGGCCAATGGCTGCGCAATCCGTATCGGTGTCAATGCGGGCAGCCTCGAAAAAGATTTGCTCGAAAAATATGGCGAGCCTTGCCCCGAAGCTTTGGTCGAATCCGCGCTCGACCATATCAAGCTTTTGCAGGACCATGATTTCCACGACTATAAAGTCGCGGTCAAAGCGAGCGATGTGTTCTTGGCGGTCGCCGCCTATATGCAGCTTGCCGAAGCGGTCGATTGCCCGCTGCACCTCGGCATTACCGAAGCGGGCGGGATGATTGCGGGCACCGTCAAATCCTCGATCGGCATCGGTAATCTTCTATGGGCAGGCATTGGCGATACGTTGCGCGTGTCGCTCTCTGCCGAGCCCGAACAAGAAGTGCGTGTCGGTTTCGACATATTGAAAACATTGGGCCTGCGCACCCGCGGTGTCCGCGTCGTGTCCTGCCCAAGCTGCGCACGCCAAGGCTTTGACGTTATCCGCACGGTCGAAAAACTGGAAGAAGCCCTCCAGCATATCCGTGTTCCCATGTCGCTTTCGGTGCTGGGCTGCGTCGTCAACGGCCCCGGCGAAGCACGCGAAACCGATATTGGCATCACAGGCGGCGGCAATGGCAAGCATATGGTCTATCTGTCCGGCCTCACCGACCACCATGTCGAAGATGCCGATATGATCGCGCACATCGTCAAGCTGGTCGAAGCCAAGGCGGCCGAAATCGAATCCGGCCAATCGGTGAGTATGGACACGCTCCACGGCAAGGCGGCGTGACAGGGATGCGGGCAGGGCTTTTGCTGGCGGTTTTGGCATTATCATTGCCCGTGGCTGGCACCGCACAAGCAGAGCCGGTAATCGCCGACCAACAAGCCCCGACAAAATGGCAGTATCTCGATGGCGCGGAAGCCGAGCAAATGGTATCGGCAGCGCAAGAGGAAGCAGCCGCCTTAGGGCGCAATGTCGCAATTATTTTCGGCACCGAACGCTGCCCCGATACCCGCGCCTTGCTTCAATGGCTTGGACAGGCTGACGTTGCGCAAGCATTGGAACCATCCTTTGATTTCATCCTTGTCGAAAGCGGCCCCGCCAAAGACCGCAACCTTGCGCTCGCACGGAAATTCGGTGTGGAGCGTATCGAAGGGACGCCGACGCTGCTCATCCTGTCGGGCCGCGACGGTGCGTTGCTCAATAGAAAAACGATGTCCAAATTGCGCACCGCTGCGCGCCAGACTTCGGCGCAGCGCATGGATTATTTCCGCAAATACCGGCCCGTGCGCTAAGCCCGACTTGCCCGGACAAGTGGGCGCTGCAATAGAAGCTGCGTCATGCCCGTATCGCGATCCACCATTCTCTTGCCTTTCTTCGCAGCCTGCCTTGGCATTGCACTGTTTTCGGTGATGGACGGGTTTATGAAGGGGCTGTCGATTGCGTTCGGGGCCTATAATGCGATGCTGTGGCGCACGGTGACGGGGAGCGGGATCGGCGTTGCGGCTTTTGCGGTCCGGCGGGGGAAGTGGCCTGCTCCGGCGGTGCTGCGCCTCCATATCTGGCGCGGTTTTGTCGTGATGGTGATGGCGCTTTGCTTCTTTTGGGGAATAGCGCGGGTGCCGCTTGCCGAAGGAATTGCCCTATCCTTTATCGCGCCGTTGGTGGCGCTCTATCTTGCGGCGGTATTGCTGAAGGAGCGCATCGGCGGCGCGGCGATTATCGCCTCGATGCTGGGCCTGTGCGGGGTAGGCATCATTCTTCTCGGCAAGCTGGGCGGCACCTATGCGCCCGATGCGCCTTATGGTGTTGGGGCAATCCTGCTGTCCGCGCTTTTTTACGCCTATAATCTCATCCTCCAGCGCCAGCAGGCATTGATTGCGGGACCGACCGAAATTGCGCTGTTCCAGAATTTGACGATAGCCGGGATGCTGCTTTTGGCCGCGCCCTGGTTTGCGGTTCTGCCAAGCTTCGCGCAATGGCCCGCCGTATTGTCCTCTGCCTCACTCGCTTTCGCATCGCAAATGTTGCTGAGCTGGGCCTATGCGCGCGCCGAAGCCCAAAGGCTGCTGGTGGTCGAATATACCGCCTTCATCTGGGCGGCGATTGTCGGCTATGTCGCGTTTGAGGAAGCCTTGACGCCCGCCATCCTTGCCGGAGCCGCGCTCATCGTTGCCGGGTGCCTCATCGTCGCGCGCATCCGCCCGCGTCTGGCCGCGCCGGTCAGCGAAGCGGCAGGCTGAGGAACACTCAGCCGATCTGCCGCCCGGTCCAGATCACCCGCCCGATCAGCATCACCTCGCCCAGCGGCAAATGGCCAGGGCTTGGAAATTCCTTATTGTCGCTGGTGACAAGGATATGGTCGGTCCGGTCGGATTTCTGCACGCGCTTGACGATCAGTTCATCGCCGTGGCGCAGGACATAAATCCCCTCGCGCCGCGCTTCGAAATGGTCGGCTTCATTGACAAGGATATGGTCGCCATCGGCAAGCATCGGCGCCATCGAATTACCCATCACATCAATGATCGACAAGCGGTTGGGGTCGGCCCCCAACTTGCGCAGCCATTGCCGGTTGAAGGTCAGGCTGCCGCGCTCATAATCCATATCCGCCAGCGCGCCCGCGCCTGCTGACGCGCCCACATCGCGCCGCCGCACATAGACGATATTGTCGTTCGCGCCCGCATGGCGTTCGGGTCCGCCCAAGCGGCTTTCCGGCACATTGAGATAGGCCGCCAGCTTGGCGCGGTCCTCCTCGTCCAGCTTTTTGGGGCTACCGCGTTTGATATATTGCTGGATATAGGCCGCATTGCGCCCGAGCATCTTGGACAGCGAAACATAATCTTCGCCGCGTTCCTGGATGATGGCGTCCAGCGCCTCTCTTGGGTTCTGTTCCATGGATAGGAGATATAGCAGGAAATTTCCTCTTGCCAAGTAGGAAAATTCCTGTGATAGGATATTTCCTCAATCGGGAACGGCCAACGAGTCGCTTCCCGTCCAGCACAAGACGGCAATAAGGAGACCGCGCCCATGACTGCACCGCTTATCTGGCATATCGAAAAATTCCTGCGCGTGACGGGGATGCGTCCTTCCAATTTCGGGCGCGAGGCGGCGAAGGATCCGCGGCTGGTATTCGATTTGCGGCAAGGGCGCGAGCCGGGCGCGCGGCTCGCGACGCGGGTGCAAGACTATATGGAAGAGCGTGGCACCGATCCGGTTATCAAGCCCGAACGCCCCGCTTATATCCCGCGCCGCCCGCGCCGGACCAGCTATGTGCGCCCGTCATCGCCTGCGCGCGCGGATGCGGCCAAAGCGTTGCGGCCTGTGCTTGTTGCATTGCTGGGCGGTGAGGCGGAAATGCTCGCCCATCGCGAACGGCCTTGGGCTAGTGCGACCTTTACCGGTGCGCGCCATTATTGGACGTTCGCGGTGACGGGGGAGCGCCATGCGGTATGGGCGCAACGGCTGGAAGCCAGCTTGCCCGAACAGGAATTTACTCTGCGCGGGCATTTGGTGGCGGATGCGCTTGTCACCGATTATCGTGCCGAAACGCTTGAGGATGGCCGTGATGCCACCGTCATCACGCTCGAAATATTGACGCTCGAAGAGGATTGAGGCGGAGAGATCGGGGCAGGAAAGACGCGCGGGGAAATTAGCCCGCGCGGCGGTTCATGCGTTCGAGCGTGCTTAACGCTGCGCGCAATGCCTCATCCACTTCGGCTTCCTTGTCCGCCAGATTGGCGAGCGGGTCGATGGCCGCAAAGGGATTGGCCGACGGGGCGGGTGCAGGCTGCGATGCGACCGTTTCCGCGCCGGTCATGGGCGCGAGAGGTGCCGGAGTGACGGGAGCAGGTGCTACCGGGGGCAAAACCTCTTGTTGTATTACAGGCGTAGCGGCTTGCAGCTCGGCCTTGCGGACGGCCTCAGCGCGCTGCGCTTCGCGGCGTGTCGCGCGGCGGGCCATACCGGCTTCAAGACGGCCCATCAGCATATCGACCGACTCGCTGCCGATTTCGGTTTTGGCGAGTTCGGTTTCGAGCCATTGTGCCTGCGTTTCTTGCGGCGCGGCTGCTTGCGGCATGGCTGCAACAGGGCAGGCGGGCATGTCCGGTTGGACCGGTTCAGGCGCGGGAGCGGCTTCCGCAAATACCGGCATTTCGGGCGCGGGCATTTCAGGCACCGACGCATCGGCAACCGGATTCAAAATGACCGCACGCGCATCAAGAACGGGCTCCGGCGCAAAAGCGGCAGGCTCTGCATAAACTTCTGACGCGGCTATGGTCCACGGTTCGGGTTGGGTTTCAACCTGCTGTTCTACCGGCCCTGTCGCCAAGGAGGCGGCTTCAAGCTGGTCCTCCAGTTCGCGTTCGCGCGCCTCTTCGGCTTGCGATTCCATATATTGGTCGAACGCGCTCGGATCGTCCCAATCTGCGGTACCGGCACTGCCCGGTGCGTGGGTGAAGGAAGGCTGGTCGCCTGTCTCTGCTGCGGGCTCGGTTGCCGAAGCAACTGGCTCTGCAACCGGTTCGGCAACCGGTTCTGCAATCACTTCCGGAGCCGCGTCAGGTGCCGCATGGCTTTCCGCCGCCAAACGCCCGGCCTGACCGCTAAGGTCACATTTTTCCTCATACGCCCAGCTCGGATATTTGGCAGACGGCGTGCTGCCGAAAGGCGTCGGCGCAGGCGTTGCCGATACGGGCATATCGATTACCGGTTCGACGCTATCCAGAGTCTTGCCTGGCAGTTCGGCGTCCGCAAACAACGGGCGACGCGCGGGCGCATCGGGGTGGAAATCGCGCCGCCGCAGGTTCGGCATATTTTCCAGATCAATCTCCTCCTCTTCTTCCCCCTTTTTACGGCGGAAACGGTCGAGGAAGGAGGCTTTGGGCGCGGCGGTTTCTTCATAGCGAGCGACGTCTGCGGTGGCCGCAACGGGAGCAGCGACCGGAGCCGCAATCGGCGCCGCGCTTTCCGCACTGGCAGGGGCGATCACCGGTGCGGCCAATATGTCGCTCTGGCCCATGCCGCGACGGCGACGCCGTTTCTTGGGTGTCGTCAATCCTGAAAATTTCCACGCGAGCAAAGCGGTGAGACCGGCCGCTATAGCTGCCGCTGCAATGGCGACGAGCAAGCGTGCGGTGCCGCCCAGCGGCGGCTGTGCTGCGGGCAATATGGTATCAAGCCGCGTCTGCCACACCATCGCTTCCAGCACGGATTGCGGCATGATCATGAACGCGCCCAAGGCCATAACACCGGCCAACCCTGCGGCAACGGGTATCAGGGGAAGTGTGCGACCGTTTATTGCCACCTTACTCATCCGCTCTAAGCTCCAACATATTCGATTCGTTTCGAATCATGTAGCAAGCTTTGGTAAACAGGTTCGTAACGCACGATATTGGCGGACCAATTGCGTTCCCGTTCGACATAAGCGCGCGCCACGGCTTTTCGTTCCGCCCAGCGGCTACGGTCCGCCAGCAAGGCCGCCAGTGCATCGGCTATACCCGAAGGATTATCGGCGGGAAAGAGCGTGCCGGTGACACCATCGTCGATCAGTTCGCGGTGCCCGCCAACATCGGAGGCCGCGACCAAGCGTTGCTGCGCCATCGCTTCCAACGGCTTAAGCGGTGTCACAAGGTCGGTAAGGCGCATTTTCTTGCGCGGATAGGCCAGGATGTCGATGAGGCTATAATAGCGTTCGACCTCCTGATGCGGCACGCGCCCGACGAACAGGATATGGTCGGCGACCGGCGATTGTTGTGCGGCGGTGCGCAAGGCTTCTTCCATCGGCCCGCCTCCGACGAGCAGCAATTTTGCACGCGGATTGCGCGCGACAAGCGCGGGCATGGCGGCGATCAGGTCATCCAGCCCCTCATAATCATAAAGGCTGCCGATATAGCCGATGACATCGGCGTCATCGAGGCCAAGCTGCGCGCCCAGCGCATCATCGCGCGGCGGCGGATCCCCGAACAGGTTCAAATCCACGCCATTGGGCGACACGATAATCTTGCCCGACGGGACACCACGTTTGACAAGATCGCTGCGCAAGCCTTCGCAAATGACCGCGACCGCATCAGCCTTGCGCACCGCATAGGTTTCGAGCACCCGGGTCGCGCGATATTTGAGCGAGCCTTCGCGGCCCGTCCCATTGCCGACCGCCGCATCTTCCCAAAAAGCACGAATTTCATAGATGAGCGGCAGCCCGAGCTTTTTGTTCGCGCGCAAGGCCGCAAGCGCGGTCAGTACCGGCGAATGGGCGTGGAGGAGGTCAGGTTTGAACTCGGCTGCGACTGCCTCGATGGACGCGGCGAGTGCCTTTACCTCGGCTATTTCGCGCAATGGCGCGCGTCCGTCGGCGATGGCGGGGGTGCGGTAAAAGGTGAGACCGTCGACCGTTTCGACCGCAGGCCCTGCAAGCGGATGGCGCACGCTGGTGACGCCTGCAACCGCCCACCCCTTCGCCGCTTGCGCTTTCATCAGCGCGCGCGTGCGGAAGGTATAACCGCTATGCGCGGGCAGGCTGTGGTCCAATATATGAAGTATCCGGGTCATGCTTGCCTCATAACCGCCAAAGGATTAACGCGCCGTCAACCCAAATACGCTACATGCTCGCTCATATCGTAACGGTTTAACACTGGCTCAACCGCAAATGCCAAGGGTATAAAGCAAATATGGTCGATAATTTATCCATAGCGGTCAGCCATATATTGTTAGTGTTCATGCTGTGGCGCCTGTATCACAGCCCGAATCTCGACCATGACACAGGCGATGTGAAACGCGGTTTCCGGAAATATAGAAGCGATCCCATCGGAAAGAAATCCGACTCCGATGCGTGACCTTGCGTTTGCCCTCTTTCTGCTGGTCTTTATTGGCATTGGTTTGCGCAGGCCCTTTTTGCTGGTTCTCGCATATTGCTATGTCGATATAGTTGCACCCCAGCGTTTATCCTATTTTCTGGTCAATTCGCTGCCGATTTCACTGATCGTATTCGGTCTGGCGGTCGGGGCGTGGCTGTTTATAGACGACAAAAAGGATGTCCGCTTTTCGATGCGGCAATTCCTGTTGGTGCTGCTGTTGATATATTGCGGTTTGACGACGCAAAGCGCCGATTTTCCGATAGAAGCCGCCGCCAAATGGTCGTGGGTATGGAAAGCCTTGTTGTGGGGCATTTTCCTTCCGCTCACCTTGCGGACGAAATTGCGTATCGAAGCCCTTGCGCTGACCATGATCCTGTGTGCGTCCTCGATTATCATTACCGGGGGCATCAAAACTTTGGCGGGCGGTGGCGGCTATGGAGCCATGCAGCTTTTGGTCAATGACAATAGCGGGCTATATGAAGGCAGTATCATTTCCTGTGTCGCCATCGCCATCATTCCGATCATCCTGTATCTGGCAAAATATGGCACTATTTTTGCGCCGGATTGGCGCGTCAAACTCTTCGCTTATGCCTTATGCTTTGCCTGTCTGCTGATTCCCATAGGAACCCAGGCGCGCACCGGATTGGTATGTATTGCCGCACTCGCCATTTTGATGTTGCGTTTTACCAACCACCGTTTCGCTTATGTCGCCATCGCGTGCGGGGCGTTGCTGGTTGCCATTCCCTTCCTGCCGTCCAGCTTTACCGACCGGATGTCCACCATCAAGGAATATAAGGCCGACGAGTCCGCCTCTACCCGTGTCGCTGTTTGGAAATGGACGTGGGATTATGCAAAGGAGCATCCGTTTGGCGGGGGTTTTGATGCCTTTCGCGGTAATGTCATCCGCTATGACCGCGCGTCTACAAAGGACGAGGGTTCGGGATCGCAAGAGGTTAATGACAAATCGCGCGCTTATCATAGCAGCTATTTTGAAATGCTGGGAGAACAGGGTTATCCCGGCTTCATCATATGGTTTTTGCTGCACATATCCGGTCTGGTTCAGATGGAAATATTGCACCGCAAATATAAACGGACCACGCGCGAGGATATGATGTGGGTGTCCCCGCTCGCAGTATCCTTGCAAAATGCGCAGATCATCTATCTTGTCGGATGCCTGTTTGTCGGTATCGCCTTCCAACCCTTTGTTTATATGATTATCGCACTGCAAATCGGGTTCTGGACCTATATGCGGCGGCGTGAGCACGAGGAAAACTGGCGGTCCATCGCAGACCGGCTAGTCAGTAAACCGAAAATTGTCTAAATGCGCGCGCCATGAGTGCGACAAAATCATCTTCTGCAGCCGGCGCGGCCGAACCTTTGATCCAACCCAAGGTCGATTTCATCCCCGATGCCGTCCAACGCCTGCCGCTGGAAAAGCAGCTCCAATATTATTGGGACTTATCCGTCAGTTGGGTCGAAAGCCATACGCTGTCGATCCTGATTGCTACGGTCATCGGTGTCCTCATCTATCTCGGCCTCAATGCGCTGAAGGGCCTCGCCTCGCGGCGGGCGGACAAGCATGAGGATGAAGCAAGCCTTGCCTATATCGCGTTGAAGGCACTTGCGCGCACCAGCCAGTTTTTCATCATCATGGTGCCGCTGAAATTATTGTCGCGCTATGCGGGCACGCCCGCAATGGTCGATGCGACGATCAACTTCCTGTTCACCGTTGCCGCCGTGTTCCAGGTGGCGATTTGGGCGCGCGAGATTGTGCTGGGCTTCATCCGCCGCCGCACCTTGACCGGCGAGCCGGGCGACCATGAAACGCTGAACAATGCGATGGGCCTCATCAAAATGCTCATCACCTTTGTCCTGTTCGGCATTGCTTCGATCATGGTGCTGGACAATCTGGGCGTCAATGTCACAGGCTTGATAGCAGGTTTGGGGATCGGCGGTATCGCCATCGGTTTGGCCGCGCAGGGCATTTTCTCCGACCTTTTTGCCGCATTGTCGATCATCTTCGACAAGCCGTTCCGCAAGGGCGATACGGTCCAATATGACCAGACCACCGCGACCGTCGAAAAAATCGGCCTCAAATCGACGCGCCTGCGCGCGGTGACGGGCGAGCAGAAAATCATTTCGAACACAAATTTGCTGGGTAAGGAAATCACCAACCTGACGCGCCTCTATCGCCGCCGCGTCACCTTCCTGTTCGGCATCATCTATGAAACCGCATCCGACAAAGCGCACAAAGTGCCCGAAATCTGTAAGAAGCTTGTCGAGGATGCGGGCCATGAACTGGTGCGCTGCAACTTCATCAATTTCGGCGCGAGCGCGCTTGAATATGAACTTTTGTTCGACGTGATGAGCGATGACCTTAATTATGTGGCATCGGAGAAAAGCCGGTTGGGCCTGTTGCTGTGGCAAGCCTTTGCCAAGGAAGGGTTGAGCTTCGCTTACCCGACCCAGACCAGCTACACCGCCGGGCCGGACGGCAAGCTTGTCCTGCCCTATGCGGTGCGCAAAGCCGATCCGGCCAAGGACGCGCCGCCCACAAGCTGAACGCCCTTCACGAATCAGCGCGCGGGCCTTTGCAAAAAGCCGCCTGATTCGCCCGGCGGGGCGCATATGCCGTTACGGTATCCTTGGTTGGACAATTTGCGCTTGTTTACGTAAACGTAAAGTGGCAAATTGACGGGGATAAGGGCGCTATCCAAGGCGCCCGTCGCTATGCTCAGCTAAGGGAAGGATATGCGCATGACGCCGCAGGACATGACCGCCAAGATCGGTGAAAATCTTGGCACTTCGGATTGGGTCACGGTTGATCAGGAGATGATCAACAAATTTGCCGACGCGACCGGCGACCACCAGTTCATTCACGTCAATGAAGATATGGCCAAGATGACGCCCTTTGGCGGCACCATTGCGCATGGCTTCCTGACGCTGTCGCTCTTCCCAATGCTCGCGGAAAAAGCCAATCTGCCGCACCCTGATGGTGTCAAAATGGGCATCAACTATGGCGGCAACAAGGTGCGTTTCTTAACGCCCGTGCGCTCCGGCAAGCGCGTGCGCGGCCATTTCAAGCTGCTCGATTTTGCGGAAAAGCGCCCCGGCCAGTTCCAGCAAACCATCGAATATACGCTCGAAATCGAAGGCGAGGATAAGCCCGCCTTGATCGCCGAATGGATTAGCCAGATTTTCGTTTGAACCCGTCCCTTTTTACCGGAAAGAGAATTTCATCATGCGTGATGCAGTAATTGTTTCGACCGCCCGCACGCCGATTGGCCGTGCATTCCGTGGCGCTTTCAACATGACGCCGGGCGCGACGCTTGGCAGCTATGCGATCAAGGCCGCTGTCGAGCGCGCCGGGATTGACGGCGCGGAAGTCAATGATGTGGTGTGGGGCGCGGCGCTCCAGCAGGGCGCACAGGCCCCTAACATCGCTCGCCTTGCGGCGCTGCGTGCCGGGCTTCCCGTAACCGTTTCGGGCATGTCGGTTGACCGCCAGTGCGCGTCGGGCCTCATGGCGATTGCGACCGCCTCCAAGCAGGTCATCACCGACCGGATGGATGTCGTCGTCGCCGGTGGTCAGGAATCGATCAGCCTTGTGCAGACCGCCGAAATGCGCGTCATGCCCGACCCGCAACTGATCGCGATGCACAATGCCATCTATATGCCGATGCTCCAGACCGCAGAAGTGGTCGCCGAACGCTATGGCATTTCGCGCGACGCGCAGGATGAATATGCGCTCCAGTCGCAACAACGCACCGCCGCCGCGCAAGCTGCTGGCAAGTTTGACGACGAAATCATCGAAGTGTCGACGGTGATGGGCGTCAAGAATAAGGAAACGGGCGAAGTGTCGCAAACCGACATCACGCTCAAAAAGGATGAAGGCAACCGCGCCGATACGACGCTGGATGGCTTGCAATCGCTTCAGCCAGTCATGGGGCCGGACAAGAATATCACGGCGGGCAATGCCTCGCAGCTTTCCGATGGTTCGTCGGCGGTAGTGGTGATGGAAGCCGAAACGGCTGCGAAAAAGGGCCTCACTCCGCTCGGCCGTTATGTCGGCATGGCGGTTGCTGGCACCGAACCTGATGAAATGGGTATCGGTCCGGTCTTCGCAATTCCGAAGCTCCTTGAACGTTTCAACCTCAAGATGGATGACATCGGCCTGTGGGAATTGAATGAAGCCTTTGCCGTGCAGGTGCTTTATTGCCGTGACAAGCTGGGCATCCCCAATGACCTGCTCAACGTCAATGGCGGCGCGATCTCGATCGGCCATCCCTATGGCATGTCGGGTGCGCGCATGACCGGCCACGCGCTCATCGAAGGCAAGCGTCGCGGCGCGAAATATGTTGTCGTGACGATGTGCATCGGCGGCGGCATGGGCGCAGCCGGACTGTTCGAAGTGCTGTAAGCACTGTCACTATTCTTCAAAAAGGGCCGCGCCGTCTCACCGATGGCGCGGCCTTTTTTTGTGCCTATTTTCCGCCCGCGCTTCGCCGCTTATCCCGGCACGTCCATATCGGCGGCCATGTCGCTGACAAGATAGCGCGGGCCCGCCCCCAGCGCGGCGGCGCGATCCTCCTTATTATATAATTGGCACCGCGCGAGCGACAGACAGCCACAGCCGATACATTGGTCAAGCCGTTCGCGCGTGCGCACCAGCATGGCTATTTGTGCATCAAGCCGCGCGCGGATGGCGGTGCTGATCCGGTGCCAATCCTGCGCCGACGGAGTCCGGCCATGTGGGAGCTTTGCTAGCTCCTCGCCTATTTCGGCAATGCTCAACCCCATTTGCTGCGCGATCAGGATGAAGGACACGCGGCGAATGTCCGCGCGCAAATAGCGCCGTTGCCCGCCATTGCTGCGCCAAGGCTCAAGCAAACCCTTCGCTTCATAGAAACGCAGTGCGGATACCGATGTGCCGGTGCGTGTGGCGACCTCGCCAATCGTCAGAAGGTCACTCGCTTTCATGTCCTGCCCTGTTTCATGCTAAGCCCTGTCCATTTTTATCTTGACCTCAACTTAGGTTGAACTTTTATGAACACAAGCGTCGCTCCGCATAGTGCGGTAAACCGGCGCAATGTCATGGGGAAAAGGCGAATGATTAGCGTCGCTTCCATCGCATCCTGCGCGCCGTCACAGGAGAAACAAGATGACGCAAGCCTATCTCGAACATGCCAATATCACCGTGCGCGACCCCGAGCGCGCGGCTGAAATGCTAACCGCCTTGTTCGGCTGGAAAGAACGCTGGCGCGGTCCTGCCAAAAATAAGGGCTTTACGATCCATGTCGGCAGCGACAGCCATTATATTGCGTTTTACACAAGCGCGGGCGGTATCCATGAAGAGGTAGAATTTACGCCTGGAACGGCGCTCAACCATTTGGCGTTCGTCGTCGATGACCTCGACGAAACGGAACGCCGCGTAATTGATTTCGGCCTCCAGCCTTTCAATCATGGCGATTATGCGCCGGGCCGTCGCTTCTATTTTCTCGATGAAAACGCCATTGAATATGAAATTGTGAGCTATGCTGCTCCAAGCGCTGCCGGACAGAAAATGTCATGAGGGCAGAGCATGACGACAGCAATTTCGACCAGAGCGACGTCGATGCGATCAACGCCTTGTTACGTCGTACGGGCGAATTTTTCACCCAAGGCGATATGGAAAGCTGGTCCGGTCTTTTTGCGGAAAAAGCGGATTTTATCAGTTGGGGCGGGCTGTGGTGGACGTCGCGCGCGGCAATCCACCAAGGCCATGACGCGATAGAGGCGGCGATTGCCGCGCAATTGCCGGCCTACCGTTTTGAGCCGCTTAAATGGGAGGCGCTTGCGCCCACCGTCGCCCTCGCGCACGGGCGATGGGATTGGCCGGATTTCCGCGCTGGTGATGCGTCGGCTGAGGACAGGGCGGGCCTGTTAACGCTGACCTTGCTTAGAATAGCGGGCATATGGAAAATCCGTGCGGCGCAAAATAGCCGGACGGACAGGGTGTGACTGGCAGCGGCTGGGTGGCTTATTCGACCCGCAATGACCCCGGCCCCATCGCGCGTAAGGTGGCTTGGAGGCTTCTATTATGTTGCGCGTCAGTCACGTCACCAATCACATCATCGACCTGCCAGACGCCTTTGGCATTGCGCAAAAACTTCACGGTGATGCGGCGGCCATCATCATTATAGAAAGGAAAGACCTGCATATTCACGTCCGCCCGTCGGCCGCTTATCTTGGTCGACAGAATAGTGTAGCGGAACTTATCCTCTTCATATTCCTGACATCCGCAATAAACATCATAATCCAGCCCGCCGCCTGCACGGTCGAACAGCGCCTGCAAGGCGGGCGAGTTTTCAAATTCATGGTAGCGCGGCGGAATGTTTCTGATGTCCGTGTAGCGATAGCGCGCAAAATGGCCGTCGATAGTCGTGCGCAGGCTGGCTGCCGGGGTGGCGAGAGCCACAGGTTGGAGCGATTTAGCCAGGGAAGGCGGCGCGCTTATCGCCCCGCTGGCCAGCATAAGCGCCATCAAGATAAAGCGGGTGTTGATGCGGCTCGTCATAATATTGCTCCGGCACATCCAATCGATGAAGATCATGGCGTTGCGGCCAACCATCAATTTGCCGATAAGAGCTATATGGTTGCTGAACAGACGCGCTGACGGTTCAACGCTTCAGGGTAAAATCATCCCGCCTTTGAAAATAAACCCGCCCGGGCGATCCTGTTTGAGCAAAGCTGGCCCATCCAAATCCACCCACCGTGCCTTTTGCGCCAGTGCGAAAGCAGGGCGGATGCCGAGCGAGGTGGAGAGCATACAGCCGACCATGATGTCGAGCCCGCGCGCCTGTGCTTGTTTAGCGAGCAATAAAGCGGCGGTAAGCCCGCCCGTCTTGTCGAGCTTGATATTGATGGCTTGAAACGCACCGCCGATGCGGTCGAGATCGTCAAGCGTCTGGATGCTTTCATCCGCGCAGAAAGGCACGGGTGAGCGGACGCCGCGTAGTAAATGCTCTTTGCCCGCCGACACCGGCTGTTCGATCATTTCAACGCCGAGCGCCGCAAGCGCGCCAGCGGCCTCTCCTATGTCGATAGCGTCCCAGCTTTCATTGGCATCGACAATGAAGCGCGCATCCGGCGCGCCCTTACGCACCGCGCGGACCCGTTCGAGGTCGCCTTCTCCCGACAATTTCATCTTGAGCAGGCGATAGCCGTTCGCCGCTGCCTTGCGCGCGGCACCCTCCATCGCGTCCGGCGCGTCGAGCGAAATGGTGATGGCAGTCACAAGCGGCTTGGGTTCGGGCAATCCGGCAAGCCGCCACAAAGGCTGCCCCGTCCGCTTGACCTCCAAATCCCACAGCGCACAATCGAGCGCATTGCGCCCTGCGCCTGCCTTCATGCTGGTGAGCAAGTTTTCGCGCGATACCGGGGCATCCTCTGCCATGCGCGCGCAAATAGCCTCGGCGCACAGCTCCGCCGTTTCCCCCTCATAATAAATCGGCGTGCCTTCGCCCGAACCGACATGCACGCCATCGCTCACCGCGCACGTGACCACATCCACAAAAGTCTTGGCCCCACGCGCTATGGTGAAATGCCCGTCTACATCAAACCGTTCAACACGCACATTTTGGAGAGTGATAGTCATGCGCGGGTCATAAGCGAAAGCCCCGCCTCTTTCCAGAGACAGGGCTTTCCAGATTCATCACACCGCGTCCAAGGCCGCAGCGAAATCGGCGATCAGATCGTCGGCATCTTCTACACCGATGGAGATGCGGACCAGATTGTCGGTGATGCCGAGTGCTTGTTTGCGCTCGTCGGGGACCGACAGGTGGGTCATGGCAGCGGGCGCGGATGCGAGCGTTTCGGTGCCGCCCAGCGAAACGGCAAGTTTGGCGATTTTGAGCGCGTCGAGGAAGGCGAAGGCCTCTTTCTCCCCGCCCTTCAAGTAAAGCGAGAAGGTCGAGCCAGCGCCGGTGCAGTGGCGCGCATAAATATCGGCCTGCCGCTTATCGTCGCCATCGGCAAGGAAGCCGAGATAGCCAACCTTTTCCACCTTGGGATGGTCGCGTAAAAATTCGCATACTTTGACCGCATTTTCGCCCGCGCGGCTCATACGCAGTTCCAGCGTTTCAAGGCTGCGGAGCAACATCCAGGCGGTGTTGGGATCGCAGATGGTGCCGATGGTGTTACGCATCAGGCGGATGGTGTTGATATGCTCCTTAGAGCCGAGCACGCCGCCCGCGACCAGATCACTATGCCCGCCGACATATTTGGTGAGGCTATAGACGACCAGATCCGCGCCTTGTTTGAGCGGCTGCGCCCAGAGGGGGCCAAGGAAAGTATTGTCGATGGCAATGGGCGGTTTGGCATCGGCACCGGCAAAAATCGCATCGCGGCTAGCGGCGACCGCTTCCACATCGACCAGCGCATTGGTCGGGTTGGCCGGGCTTTCCAGATAGATAAGCGCGACATTGCCGGTCTCAGCCGCCTTGCCCAGCACCGCGTCGATTTCTTCGCGGGTTGCGCCAGCCGGAAAATCGACCCAATTCACGCCGAACTTGCCCAAAATGCGCGCAATCAGCGTTTCGGTTGCGGCATAAAGCGGGCCGGAATGGACGATGGTATCGCCGGGCTTCACCATCGCGAGGAACAGGGTCGCAATCGCCGACATGCCGCTGGAAAAAGCGAGCGCATCTTCGGCCTCTTCCCATACGCCCAGCCGGTCTTCCAAAATTTCCTGATTGGGGCCGTTGAAGCGTGAATAAACGAGCCCGTCCGCGCCGCCGGGGCGCTTTCCGGTTACGCCTTCAAAATGGCGCTTGCCTGCGGCGGCATTGGGAAAGACGAAGGTGGAAGTCAGGAAAACCGGCGGCTTCAGCGACCCTTCGGATAGCATCGGATCAAAGCCGTGGCCCATCATCAGGGTCGAGGCCTTTAATTTACGCCCGCCAATTTCGTCCACTTGCGGCTTGGGGGAGATGCGCGCTTCCACGGGAGGCGTGCCTTCGGTCGGCTTTTTGGCCATGTGCGATGTCCTTCAAATCAGATTACGATTGAAACCATCTTATCAGCCCCGCGGAAAAAATCGCGCACCAAAATGAAGGAGCCGCGTAAAATGACCGACAGCCAAACACCCTCTACCGCACAGGGATACAACGGGCGGTGCCGACCCTTAAGCTGAACAGGCGCGGGCCGGGATTGGCGCGGGGACGGGTGACGGTCTGCACCGGCACACGGCATTGCTCGCTGCGCACTTCATAGCTGTTATTGCCGACATAGGTGACGGCCGTAATCGGCTGGTCGTTGAGCTTTTTCTGCACATCGCCATTGTCCAGAATTTCGCGAATTTCGGCGGTGCGCTGATGATAAGGCGGGAGCGCGGCTGCGGCAGGTAAAGCAGTAGCGGCGACAAGCAGGCCGGCAGATAATTTCACAACGCACTTCATGGTTATTCTCCTTGAACAAGGAGAATAGGCCATAGGATTTCAACTGTATAGAGCGGCGCGCACAGCCGGATAATCCAGATGCGCCTGACGAAAGCCAAGCGTGTCAGGCTTATTTATCGTGCGCGCGGATCCAATCTTCCAGCACCGGCGCAATCTTGTCGCGCCATTTGCTGCCGTTGAAAATGCCATAATGGCCGACACCCTTGGCGAGATAATATTTCTTATGCTCGGCGGGCAGATTTTTGGAAATTTTGAGCGCGGCCTTGGTCTGGCCGATGCCTGAAATATCGTCGCGTTCGCCTTCGACCGCGAGGATGCCGATATCGGTAATCGCGCCGGGGTCGATTTTCTCGCCGCGATGGAGCAATTCGCCCTTGGGGAGCGCGTGGGTCTGGAACACCACATCGACGGTTTGCAGGTAAAATTCGGCGGTCATGTCGCACACCGCGCGATATTCATCGTAAAATTCCTTGGTCGCCTCGGCGCTTTCGCCGTCGCCCGACACCAGATGTTTGAACATCGCATAATGGCTCATCATATGATTGCCGAGGTTCATCGACATGAAGCCGGCCAGTTGCAGGAAGCCGGGATAAACCTTGCGGCCCGCGCCTGCATATTGGAACGGTACGGTCGCGATGACATTTTGCTGGAACCATTCATGCGGGCGCTGCATCGCCATCGTGTTGACCGTGGTGGGGGCTTCGCGCGTATCAATCGGTCCGCCCATCATAGTGAGCGTTTTGGGGCGGCAGGGATGCTTTTTCTTGGCCATGACCGCAGCGGCGGCATAGCTTGGCACCGAAGGCTGGCACACCGCCAGCATATGCGCGCCGGGACCGATGGTTTCCAGAAATTCGATGAGATAGTCGATATAATCGTCAAGATCGAACCGGCCTTCGCTGGTCGGGACAAGCTTAGCATCGGCCCAATCGGTGATGTAAACATCATGGTTCGGCAGCATCCGCTCGACCGTGCCGCGCAGTAGCGTCGCATAATGGCCCGACATGGGCGCAACAATGAGCAATTTGGGCGCGCCGACAATGCCTTTATGGACAAAGCGCTTCAATTGGCCGAACGGTTTGCGAAGGACAATCTCCTCCTTCACCGGCACAATTTTGCCATCGACCATCGTGGTATCGAGGTCAAAACGGGGTTTTCCGCGCGGGGCTGCGGCATGGGCGAACACATCAAGCGCATGGGCCAAAACCGGCCCTCCGCCTAGATAACCCACAGGATTTGCGGGGTTTTGCAGCCATTGCGACCCCATATTGGCGAGCGCCCCAATGCCGGCAAGCCAGCTACGCTGCATTTCATAAGCATCATAAAGCATGAATGCGAAACCACCCGAATTTTATGTTTGACCCCCCAATGTCTCACAACCGGTTGCGTGTTGCAACGCAATAAAATTGGCCGGAAGGGCGCGGGGAGGCGCGCGTCGCCAAGGGCTTGGGGTCATCGGGGGTGCTAGTGTCGCGAAAATTGGCGTGAATTTAACTGCAAATTGCGTTGAGGCGCTCCTGTAGCACTGCTAAGGGCGCGGGATATGGCACAAGAAGGCACCGCGTCGAGCCGCGACACTCTCCCGCATACCGCATCGGTTCCGCAAACCGCTCCGGTGGACACGCCATCCGTCAAGGATGACGCCAAGCCGGGCGCGCGGCGCATCGGCAATCTCAAGATGATATGGGCGTTTGCGCGCCATTATCCGATGCAGATATTGGGCGCGGCGCTTGCGCTATTTGTCGCTGCGACCGCGACCATGACCATTCCTGCAGGCTTTATGGCCGTTATCGACGAAGGCTTTGGCGCGCATAGTATCGCGAGTCCTGCGCCGGTTAATCCGGTGGGCAACCCTATGGGCAATATGGCCGAGGCCGCAGGCGTTCCGCAAAGCGTGTCGGCCAGCTCGATTATCGCGAGCATCATCCGCAATATTTATGGCGGACAGCCGGGTGATATTGCGCCCTACTTCTATTTCCTCCTGACCATCGTGGTCATCATGGCGCTTGCGACGGCGGTGCGTTTCTATTTTGTAAGCTGGCTTGGCGAGCGGGTGGTGGCCGATGTGCGCATTGCTGTGCAGCGCAATTTGCTCCGCCTCCATCCCGGCTTTTTTGAAGAAAACCGCCCCGCCGAAATCGCCTCGCGCATGACATCGGACACGACGCTGATCGAACAGATTGTCGGCACTACCGTGTCGGTGGCGCTGCGCAATGTGGTGATTGCGATTTTGGGGGTCGCTTTCCTGTTGTGGGTCGCGCCCAAGCTCACCTTGATGATGCTTGGCGGGATTGTGCTGGTGATTGCGCCGATCGTGTTGCTTGGCAAACGGCTGCAAAGCCTGTCGCGCACCAGTCAGGACCGCATTGCCGATGTCGGCGCGATGACCTCCGAAACTTTGGGCGCGATGAAAATCGTGCAGGCCTTCGGGCAGGAAGAGCGCGAGGGCGACCGGTTTGCGGGCGCGGTCGATGAAACTTTTGTTGCGGCCAAGCGCCGCATCCGCTTGCGTTCGGTGATGACCGCAACGGTGATGGGTCTCATCTTCGGCGCGATTACGATGCTGATGTGGTATGGCGCAGAAGCGGTGCGCTCGGGCGATATGACCGGCGGCTCCATCTTTGCCTTCGTGCTGACCGGCGGCTTGATTGCAGGCGCGTTCGGTGCGCTGACCGAAGTGTTCGGCGATCTGGTGCGCGGGTCGGGGGCGGCGAGCCGCTTGGCCGAATTGCTGGCTGAACAGCCGGTGATTGCCCCGCCTGCGCATCCGGTCGCCCTGCCGCTTCCGGCACGCGGCGCAATCTCGTTCGACCATGTCGAGTTCCGCTATCCGACGCGCCCCGAAGTCGCCGCGCTCAAGGATTTTTCACTGGCGATCCAGCCCGATGAAACGGTTGCGGTGGTCGGGCCGTCGGGCGCGGGCAAATCGACCTTGTTCCAGCTTATCCAGCGTTTCTACGATCCGGAAGCGGGCGTGGTGCGGATGGACGGGGTTGACCTCCAAACCGCCGACCCCGCCGATATTCGCGCGCGCATTGCGATGGTGCCGCAGGAAACGGTGATTTTTGCAGCCTCCGCGCGCGACAATTTACGCTATGGCAATTGGGGTGCGAGCGACGAGCAGCTTTGGGAAGCCGCGCGCGCGGCCAATGCCGAAACTTTCCTCAAGGCGCTGCCGCAAGGGCTCGACACTTATATGGGCGAAGGCGGCGCGCGTCTGTCCGGTGGCCAGCGCCAGCGTGTCGCAATTGCGCGGGCGTTGCTCCGCAAAGCGCCGTTGCTGTTGCTCGACGAAGCGACCAGCGCGCTCGATGCCGAAAGCGAACGGCTGGTGCAGGATGCGCTCGAACATTTGATGGAAGGGCGCACCACCATCGTGATCGCCCACCGCCTTGCAACCGTGCGCGCGGCCGACCGCATCATCGTGATGGATGAAGGCCGGATTGTCGAACAAGGCACGCATGACCAACTCGTCAAGCAGGACGGGCTTTATGCGCGCCTCGCACGGTTACAGTTTGACGCCTGAGTTTAACGCCGCGCGCTCAGCCTTCGCATAGCGCGGCAAGCTGCGCGGCGGCGGCGGTCCAGCCGGGTTCGAACCCCATTTCCTTATGCTTTTCCATCGCCTCCTCGCTCCAGTGGCGGGCTGCGGCGCGGTAGCGCGTGCCGCCTTGTCCGTCGGGGGCAAGTTCGAAGGTGCCGATCATGAACGCATCCTGCGGCATATGGTCGCTCGAAATCGCGTCGGTAAAGACGAACCGCTGGTTGGGCGTCACTTCAAGGAAGATACCGCTGCCGCTAAATTCTTCGCCATCGGGGCCTTTCATGGTCGTGTCGAACGCGCCGCCAGCGGACCAGTCAATCTTGTCCACTTCCCCGCGCCAAGGCTGTGGCACCCACCATTCTTCCAGCCGGTTGGTCATAATGTCCCACACTTTTTCGGGCGGGGCCGCAATAGTGCGTTCAATCGCAAGTTCAAAAGGGGCTTCGGCCATATTATGTCTCCTGATATATAAAAAATTCAATCGCGGTCAGGGGCGCCGAGCGGAAAGAACGCGCGATAGGGCCGCGCTTCTTCGACCACGCGCGCGACCGAGGGGCGGGCGAGCAAGCGCGCGCGATAGGCGGTGAGGGTTGGTCGCGCCGCGCTTATCGGTTCGATCCAGTCGGCATAGAATAGGGCAGGCGCGGCGGCGCAATCGGCAAGGCTGAAGTCCCTGCCATTGGCCCATTCGCGTCCCACGAGGCGCTGTTCAAGCCAGTCATAGACGATCCGCAACTGCCGCAAGCCCTTGTCCACACTATAAGGGTCTTTGGGGACATCGGCAGGGCGGAGCGCATTGTCGACCGATGGCTGCGCTTGGTTCATCGCCCACAGGTCGAACACACGGTCGAGCAGGCGGGCTTCGAGCGCATCGACGGGGTTGACCGGAATGAGCGGATGATCGGTTGGCGCATTGGCGTCGAGATGTTCGATAATGATGCTGGTTTCAAAATAATCCTGCGTCCCGTCGCGCAGCAGCGGGAATTTGCCGAGCGGCCAACTGTTGCGCAATTCTGCCATATTTTCCGGATGGACGGGGTCGAGCATCCGGTAGGTGAACGGCAATTGCTTTTCATAAAGCGCGATCAGCACTTTCCAGCAATAAGAAGAAAAAGGGTGGGCGAACAGTTCCAGCGCCATGGCTTGCTCACAAGCCCTTGCGAGCGGCCTCGATGGTTGCAATGTCGATTTTCTGCATCGTCATCATCGCCTCCATCGCGCGTTTGGCCGCTGCCGGATCGGGGTCGCCCATCGCTTCCATGAGCGCGCGCGGGGTTATTTGCCAGGAAAAGCCCCATTTGTCCTTGCACCAGCCGCAATCGCTCGCCTTCCCGCCATTGTCGATAATCGCGTTCCAATAAAGGTCGGTTTCTTCCTGTGTGTCGGTATAAATGACAAAGCTCACCGCTTCGTTGGGGGTGAAGGCGGGGCCGCCATTGAGGCCGAGATAGGCCTGTCCCCACAGCGTAAATTCGACCATCAGTTCGCCGCCCGCTTTCATTGAGGGATTATCGGCGGGGGAGGTATAGATTTTGCCGACATGGCTGTCGGGGAAGAGGCTGGCGTAAAAGGTCGCGGCCTTGCTCGCTTCGCCATTGTCGAACCACAGGCAAGTCGCCATTTTAGAGTCGGACATGATGAAAATCCTTTCCTATATTATATTTACCGCCCGATTTACCGCCCCGGCAGTTTCTTCACCCATTCCCTCATCAAGGTCGCGACAAAGGCTTTGGGGAACGTCGCATAGACGGGTGCATCGTCCGGATAGGGGAGCGGTGACCGGCGGGCCACCGCCCTGCCTTACGCCTTGACGCCGATCAGCGCGAAGTGCGCGCCTTGCGGGTCGATGCCGTTCAGCACCCATTCGCCGCCGGGGACTTCGGTGAGGTCAAGCGTGATCGTTCCGCCATTGGCGGTGACCGCAGCCTTGGCCACTTCGATGTCGGGCACGCGGAAATAATAGCTCCATGCGGATACAGGCATTTCCTTGGGCTTTTCCATGATGGCCCCGATTTGGGTGTCGCCCTTGGTAAGCAGTTGGTAGCTGCCCATCGGCCCCATATCCATCGCTTCGCCCATGTCCCAGCCGAACAGCTCGGTATAAAAATCCAGCGCCTGTTTCTGGCCGTTCGCGCACAATTCGTTCCACGCACAGCTTCCGTTTTTGGTCGGGGAAAAGGCCGTATTTTCGGCATTTTCATTTTCGGAATTTTCCATGCCCGGCGGCGGGGTCGGCGTCATGATATAGACATGCGCGCCGGAAGGGTCGGCCACCATCGCAATGCGTCCGGCCATTGCGACATCGCGCGGCGGCATCACAGTCTTGCCGCCCGCCGCTTCGATGGCTTTCAAGGCGTTATCGACATCATCGACGGCGATATAGCCCATCCAGCATGGCCGCGCGCCTTGTTCGCACATCGCGTCATCCAAATGCAGCACACCGCCGGTCATCGACCCGTCGGGGTTGGCGATAAAGCCATAGGGTGTTTCGCCCGGCGCATTCCCATCCGCGCCGCCGCCGTGGGTGGTCTGGATAGTCCAGCCCACCACCTTGTCATAAAAGGCTTTGGCCCCATCGGCGTCGGGGGTCATGAGTTCATACCAGACCCAGCTACCTTGCATATCACTCATCTTATTCCTCCTTCATTCGTGGCTTTAGCGGAGATGATTATTTGTCGAGTATCGGTTCAAACCCGCCCCAGAACATGCGCTGGCCATCGAACGGCATTTCGCCGCCGGGCTGCATATCAGGGTCGGCCATGATCTTTTCCCATGCACTGTCGCGGGTCGCCTTGTCGGGCCATTCGATCCAGGAATAGACGATATTTTCGTCCGGCTTGGCCTGCACCGCGCGCTGATAGTCGGTGACTTTGCCCTCCGGCACATCATCGCCCCAACTTTCCATCACGCGCACCGCGCCATGCTCGCGGAATTTGGCCGAGGTTTTTTCCGCCATCGCGCGATAGGCGTCCTTATTGCCGTTCGGCACGGGGACGACGATGCCGTCTATATAGCCGGTCTTGCCGCTGGCCTTATCATCGACAATCGCGTCGAACCCGCCCCAGATCATGCGTTTGCCATCAAACGGCATGGAGCTGCCCATCGCTTCCATGCGCGGGTCTTCCATCATTTTCTGGTTGGCGGCATCGCGCGCGGCTTTGTCGGGATATTCAAACCAGCTAAACACCACTTCTTCGTCCGGCGTGGCCTGAACGGCTTTGCGGAAATCGGTGGTTTTGCCTTCGGGCACATCATGGCCCCAATTTTCGACCATGCGCGTAAGCCCCATATCCTTGAACAGGCCATAAGCCTCCTCGGCATGGGCCTTATAAGCGTCCTTATTGGCCTTGGGCACGGCGGTGATAAATCCTTCAACATAGGTCATGCTATTCTCCTCAAAATAAGACCCTGTATGGTTTTTCGGGTTCAGTTTTTTCCGGTTCGGTTTTTTCCGGTTCAGGCGGCTTTGGGCGGATGGGCGGCAAAGACCGCAAGCTGCGCGGACAGCGCGCGTTCGAAAGCGGGACGGGCCATGCCGCGTTCGACATAGGCGGCCAATCGCGGGCGATCCTTGATGACGGCATCCTCCTTGCCTTCGCGCAATATGGTGACCATCGCGATATCGGCGACGCTGAATTCTCCGGCCAGCCATGGCTTGTCGCCCAGCGCCTCATCAAGCCGGTCAAGCCGCTTGCCCAAAAATCCAACCAACCCCGGACGGCGAAGTTCCGCCCATTGTTCCTCTTTTGAAAACAAGTCGATATTGCCCAGTTCGAAGAAGCTTGGCTCGATGCTGTTAAAGGCAGCAAACAGCCAGCTTAACACCGTCGCGCGGCCTTGCGGATCGTGCGGCAACAGCCGTTCATCCTTCTCGGCAATATGGAGCAAAATCGCGCCGCTTTCGAACAGATGGACGTCGCCATCCTTGGCGGTGGGAACCTGTCCCCACGGCTGGTCGGCAAAATGGGTTGCGGGGCGTTTGACCGCCGAGATCAGCCGCTCGCTATAATCGAGGCCGATTTCCTCGCACGCCCAGCGCGGGCGCAGATCGCGGACAAAGCCTTGGGCAAAGTCGGGCACCCAGTTGAATGCGGTGATTTCAAGCGAGGCTTGCGGGTTAATCGGCATTGGGATTTCCTTTCCGGGGGGAGGGGAGAAAAGAGAAGGGCGCGCGTATCAGCCCTCGGCAGGCGGGCCGTTGGTTGCGGCGGCAGGGTCCATCCAGAACGGTTCCCACAGATGGCCGTCGGGGTCGATAAAGCTGCGCTGGAACATGAAGCCATGATCCTGCGGCGGGTTGATGTCCGGCGTTCCGCCCGCTTGTCCGGCGGCGGCCACCATCGCATCCACCGCTTGCTTGGTTGCACAAGTGAGCGCGAGCGAGACTTCGCTGGCCCCGCTATCGGGGATCGGGCGGTCGGTGAAGCTGCGCCATTTGGTGTGGGTCAACAGCATGACAAAGATGGTGTCACTCAGCACCATACAGGCCGCCGTTTCATCGGAAAATTGCGGGTTATTGGTGAAGCCGATCGCCTCGTAAAAGGCCATCGCCTTGGCAAGATCGCGCACCGGAAGGTTCACGAAGATCATTTTTACATGGGCTTGCTGGCTGTCATTTCCGGTCATCATTCCAAGCCTTTCTGTCTGTTTCGGGTGCGCCGCTGCCTGTGTTTCAAGGCTTCCGACTCGTTCGATACTTGCCTTATGATGCTGCATTAGTTATAAAAAGCAACTATGAAGTTAGAAAAAATAACCAAACGTTCCAAAACTGCGATGAACCGCCGCTATGGCGATGCCTGCGCCGCCGCCCATGCACTGGAATTGATCGGGGATCGCTGGGCGCTTCTGGTCGCGCGCGAGCTGATGCTCGGCCCCCGCCGGTTCAGTGGTATCCGCCGCGGCCTGCCCGGCATTTCGGCCAATGTGTTGACGCAGCGGCTTGAGGAACTGGAAGCGATGGCGGTGGTCGAGCGCGTCGAAGAGGATGGCGTCATCCGCTATGCGTTGACCCCGTGGGGGCAGCAGCTTGAAGAGGTGACGCAAGCCTTGGGCCGCTGGGGCGCGCGCTCGCCCGCGCATGATCCGACCCTGCCGTTCGGGGCGTCCTCGCTGATGCTGTCGCTGCGCACGATGATGGACAGCGAGGCGGCGCGCACAGGCGGCGATTATGAAGCAGCAATTATCGTCGGCAAAGATGCGTTCCGCCTGGTCATGGACGATGGCGCGCTCCGTATCACACGCGGCAAAGCGCCCGCGCCCGCCTTCACTCTCAATGTTGCCACGGCCAATACGATTTTGCCGTCACTTTACGGCAGCCAGCCGCTCGCCATTTCGGAAAAACAGGGGGTGATTGCCGCGCAAGGCGACCGCGCGTTGGCGCAACGCTTCCTCAACCTGTTCGCGCTCCCCGAACAGATTGGCGGTAATAATCGCTAGGCGAGGCACTTTATACCTCCCCCTCGTCATTGCGAGCCGCTGCAAGCGGCGCGGCAATCCAGAGTCAAACAAAGGGTCGCTGTGTGAGGCGACTCTGGATTGCCGCGCGCCTGTCGGCGCTCGCAATGACGAGCGGGATGGGAGAAGCTTCCGGCGCTTACCCGTAGGCGCGCAGGAAAAAGACGATGGTGGTCGCGCCGGTAACGAACAGCGTCCATAGCCGCACCGCGCGTGGCGGAAGCTTTTTGCCGATGATCGCGCCCAGCCAGCCGCCGATAACCGACCCTATCAGCATCGGAATGACGGCGAGAAACACCACCATGCCGAACGCGAGAAACACAAAGGCCGCCGCAAAATTGGCGGTGGCGAGCATCAAGGTACGCGGCGCGAACAAGGCGCGCGGCGAATGGCCTGCAAGCAAGCCATAGGTGGCCGTGGTCATCAACCCTACGCCACCCCCGAAATAACCGCCATAAAGACCAAGCAGGGCTTGGACGACCATCAAGGTTTTGCGGCCAATCGCGACCCGGTTGCGCAGCCACTCGCTCGCCGTCTTGCCGAACGCCAGCACGACAAAGGCGTAAAGCACGAGCCAGGGAATGATAATGTCGAACATATCGCTCGGCGTCAGCACGAGCAGCGCGCTCCCGACCAGCCCGCTGACAAAGGTGATCGCCGCAAGCGTGCGGATGGAGACACCGGACAACGGTTGCAGTTCATCGCGAAACGCCCATGCACTGGTCGCCGCGCCCGGCAACAAGGCTACATTGGAGGTCGAATTGGCCAGATTGGCGGGCAGCCCCATCGCAAGCAAGGCAGGCAATGTCGCAAAAGTGCCGCCGCCCGCCAGCGCATTCATCGCACCGCCGACAATTCCGGCAGCAAAAACAAAGGCGAGCGAGGCGGGCGAAAGATCCATAATGTCCCTCTAGGATAAGCGATTCGCGGTGGAAAGCCGCGGGGGCGAAAAAGTTTCGCGGGGCGATGTTGGCACATCTGTTCACGGCCGCCGAGCCTTACGGGTAAAAAAGAAAAAGCGGCCGCGTAAAGGATTCCCCAATAGGATTGTGCGATTATACCCGCATGGCATATGAGATTGACATTATGACGCGCGCGGACAGGAACAGCATAACCGGCGTGATAAAGCTGGAATGTGTACGGGTAGAAAAGCCGTGGGGCCGGGATCGCTTGCCCGCGCCCTTCGCGCATGAACAAGGCACGCGCATCGGTGAAATATGGTTCCCCGCGCCCGAAGACGCGCCAACACCCTTGCTGGTCAAATATCTGTTCACCGGCGAAGCCTTGTCGGTTCAGGTCCATCCCGATGATAGCCAAGCACACGCGCGTGGGCTTTCTTCGGGCAAGGAGGAATGTTGGTATATTGTCGATGCCGAACCCGGTGCGACGCTGGGTATCGGCACCAAGCGCCCGCTTGCTCCCGAACAATTGCGGGCGGCTGCGCTGTCGGGAGAGATTGAAAGCCTGATGGACTGGTATCAGGCCGAGGCAGGCCAGATATATCACATCCCGCCCGGCACGATCCACGCGATTGGCGCAGGGATTTCGCTCATTGAAGTGCAGCAAAATAGCGACATCACCTATCGCCTCTATGATTATGGCCGCCCGCGCGCGCTCCATCTGGACGATGCGGTTGCGGTCGCCAAGGCCATACCCTTTCCGCCCGATGCGCGAAAAGCGGTGGACGCACGGCAAAGCGGGGTTTTGCTCGATGCCGCCCATTTCACCCTCGCGCAGATTACCGACGCGGATCAAAGCCCGCTCGATACCGCAAGCGGCATGATGAACATCATCCCCGTGCGCGGCAAGGTGACCCTCGGTGCAATCGCCCTCCACCCCGGAGAGTGCGCGCTCGCCCCGGCAGGCACACAGATGCACCTCGCACCCGACGCCCAATGCTTGGTCGCTTGGCCTAAAGCGTGAGAATTGCGTCAACGACGCCAAAAGCCCACGCGATTGAAGCCGGATATGCCAGAAACATTATGGTGCCGCTTACGTGACTCGAACACGTGACCCCATCATTACGAATGATGTGCTCTACCAACTGAGCTAAAGCGGCCCGGTGCGGGGTGGGAGCGGGGCTCCTTATCCTCACGGAATGGGCGCCGTTAGCAATCCCTGTGCGGATTTGCAAGCGGCAAGCGACGCCGTTCATCGCTTAACTCCGGCTTAACCAGTTTTGACTATTAAGGTCGGCTATATGGGTCCGGCAAGGATGAGCGAATGGACGATTTCAGGGGTATCAGCGGCGGCCAAGACGTCGGGCAAGATGTCGGGCAGCACGTCGGGGGGCAAGACGTTGGCCAAGACGGAACACATTCCGTGTCCGCTTTGGTGCGGCGCGGCTTGGCCGGATATGGCGCGGCGACTTTGGTGGACGAGCTAGGGCGTGATGCGATGGTGCGCGACGCGGTCGAGCCTCACGCGCACGATGCCACCGCTCCCGACGATGCGGCCATTGAAGCGCCGCCCTTTGTCGGCACCGATGAGCGGCGGATGCAGGTGCGTGCTTATAATTTCTGGGCGCAGATGCTGGGCGACCGCTCCTTGCCGTCGGTCGAGGATCTCGACTTCGACCGGCTGGGCGATTTTGGCGACCATGCGGTGATGCTTGATTTTACTGCGGGGCTGGAAAATCCGGGCATTACCTATCTGGGCGCTGCCATCCAGCGCGCGTGCGGGCTGGACGAGCCTATCTCCTATCTGTCGCAAGTGCCGGGGCGGTCCTTATTGTCGCGGCTTACCGACCATTATTTGCAGATTATCGCCAATCAGGCCCCCGTGGGGTTCGAGGCGGAGTTTTTGAACGACCAAGGCCTCGCCATTCTCTATCGCGGGATTTTGCTGCCCTTTTCGTCGGACGATGATTCCATCGACTTCATGCTGGGGGTCATCAACTGGAAGGAAGTCGCGGGCGAACCGCTGGCCTCCAGCTTGCGCCGCGAGGTGCAGGAGGCGGTGCTGCACGCGCCCATAGCCAGTGTCACCGCACCGGCTTGGGCAGACGGGCCGGACAGTCAGGAACTGGCGGGCTATGATTATACGCCCGTCCTTGCGGACATTGCGCGCGGGCTGGGAGACGGCGTAAGCGCAGACAGTGACGGGGCTAATGACGGGGCCAGCGAGGCAGACACGCTTGCCGACCATCTGGCCAAGGCGCGACACTATGCGCTTGAAGCGCGCGATGCCGATGCGCGCGGGCGCGGGGCGCTCTATCATGCGATTGGCCGCGCTTATGATTTTGCGCTGGCGGCGGAAGACTGCCCGGCGGATTATGCGGCGCTGCTGGCCGATGCCGGATTGAAGGCGCAAGCCCGTGCGCCGATGACGCCGGTCGTCAAGCTGGTGTTCGGCGCGGATTATGACAAAACGCGGCTCACCGAATATGCGACCGTTATCGGCCATGCGCGGACAGAGGGCATCGGGCGCGGCGCTTTGGCGCGCTATCTTGAAGGCTTTGATGGCGGGCTTAAGGGCGTGGTCAAACAGGCGCGCGCGGCGCGGCGCGGGGCCAAACCCCAAGCATCCGACGCGCAGTTTAGCGCAACGCTTGACCGGCTCAAGGATGCGCGCCCGATGGGCTTTGCCGAATTACATGCAGGCGACAATGATTTTGTCCTGCTGGTCGCGCGCAAGGTGAGCGAAGATCAGGTCGGGGTTGTGGGCGCGCTCAATGATGCGGTGTTGCTCGACAAGGTGCTGCGCAAAATCTGTACCTGACCGGCGTTAAGCCACAGATATATAGCGGCGAGGCCCGCGCTTGTTCCTTGCACCTCCGCGCGACTGTCGCGGGTGGAGCGCAAGGCGCGGGCGCGGGGTTCGCGACTCTTGGGTGTGATGAGCTGCGCCATACCTTCACAGGATGCCGTGCCGTAAAGGCCGGATAGCATCGCATCGGGACGGATTTGCCTTTTTCTGTCATTTTGTTGCGCGATTTCAGCGCGAAATAATATTTCACAACGTTGAACAATTATTTTTCCCAAAAGGCTTGAGCCTTTTGTCAGGCAGGCGCATAGCTAAGCGGAATTTTGCTTTCCGGTCGGGCGGGATAGCGTCCTTGTCGTACCGGAACGCGAGCTTCGCCAGAACAGAATGTATCGCCGTAATCTTCGGGGTTGCGGCAAGCGTCGTTATTATTCGTCGGAGGATTGCCTGTCCCATGCCTAGCAAAGCGTCTGAAACCGCAAAGGCCACCAAAAAATCTGCTGTTGCCGCCCCTGCCGCTCTATTGGAAGCGCTCTCGACCGCACTGACCGATGCCGCGCTGCATGGCGAAGAACATGGCTTTGAAGGAGCCTATCGCACCGAAGCGACCGCCTTTGTTGCGGGCACGATGATGAAGCGCAAAGCGGGCGAACCGGCGATTGCGCTGGAAACGCTGACCCCCACCAGCGGCCACCGCACGATGCAATTGGCGGTCATCAATGACGATATGCCCTTTCTTGTCGATTCGATTGCGACGACCGTTGCGGCGACCGGCCTTGGCGTGGACCGTATTCTCCACCCCGTGCTGTCGGTGCGCCGCGATAATGCGGGCGAATTGACGCAGATATTGGACGGCCATCCGAGCGGCGAAAAACGCGAATCGGTCATCTATATGGAAATTGACCGCGGGGATGCGAAGCAACGCACCGAACTGGTCGCCGCAATCAAGGCAACGCTTGCCGATGTCCGTGCAGCGGTGCGCGATTGGGGCAAGATGCAGGAAGCGATGGCGGCGGATGCCGACCGCATTGCCGATGTCGAAGGCGCGGCGTTGCTGCGCTGGTTCCTTGACCGCAATTTCACCCAGCTTGGCCATGAAAGCCGCGACCGTGGTGGCAAAGTCACCGATGCGTTGGGTATTTGCGCTAATCGCGGGCCGCAACTCTTGGCGGACGCGACCATTGACCGCGCGTTCCAATGGTTCGAACGCGGCGGGCGCACGCCTTTGCTGGTCAAATCGAACCAGATTGCGACGGTCCACCGCCGCGTCCTCATCGACCTTGTGATCGTGCCGGTGCATGGCAATAAGGGGCTGGAGGCGCTCTCCATCCATGCCGGGATGTGGACCAGCTCGGCGCTGTCTGCGCCCCCTGAAAAAGTGCCGGTGCTGCGCGCGCAGCTTGCCGGGCTTAACGATAAATTCGGTTTCGACCCGTCGGGCCATGCGGGCAAGGCGCTCGTCCATGCGATGACCGCATTGCCGCATGATCTGCTCATCAGCTTTGATGCGGCCTCCTTGGAGCGGCTCGCGCTCACCGCCATGTCGCTGTCCGACCGCCCGCGCGCGAAGATTGTAACGGTGCTGGAATCCTTGGGCCGCCACTTGTTCGCATTCGTGTGGCTGCCGCGTGATGATGTGTCGACCGGTCGCCGTCTCGCTATTGCGCAAATGATCGAAGAGGCCGCCCATGCCAATGTGATCGGCTGGACGATTGTGCTGGAAGACGGCGCGCCTGCGCTGCTGCGCTACACGCTCGATATGCGCGATGGTGGCAAGGTGCCGGGCGATGATGCGCTCGACAAGATGCTTCAGGTCATGGTGCGCGGCTGGGTTCCGGAAGTCGAAGCCCGCCTTGCCGAACTGGGCGATGAAGGCCGTGCGGCGGCGCTCGCCATCAAATATGCGAACAGCTTCCCGCCTGCTTACCGCGCGACCTATGGCGCGGCGGAAGCGGCGCAGGATATTGTGCGCCTGCGTGATACGGCGGCTGAAATCAGCGGCGACAAGCCGGTGCATAAGGTGCGCTTCTATCGCGACGGCGACGATAAGGGCGAATTTTTCCGCATGAAAGCCTATGCCATCCGTCAGCCGCTCGCGCTGTCGGATGTTGTGCCCGCGCTCGAAAATTTCGGCTTCCGCGTGATTGAAGAAGTGCCGACCGCGTTGGATGGCGGCGCGTCGGGCTATATCCATGACTTCCAGCTTGCGCGCATGGACGGTCAAGAGGCCGAAGAGCTTATCAACCGTGCGGACACGATTGAACAGGCGCTCGCCTGTGTCCTCATGGGCGAATCCGAAAATGATAGCTTCAACCAGTTGATCGTTTCGGCGGGACTTGATCCCAAATCCATCGTCTGGCTGCGCGCCTGGTTCCGCTATCTGCGTCAGGCGGGGCTTACCTATGGCATGGACACGGTGGTTGCCGCGATGCGCAATGCCCGCACGATTACCGAAGGGCTGATCGGTCTGTTCGTGGCCCTCCACGACCCCAAACAGCATAGCGACAAGGCTGCCGCCAAGGCGCGTGATGTGATTGATACGGGGCTTGCCCATGTGAAAGGCGTCGATGACGACCGCATCCTGCGCACCACCCGCGCGGTCATCGAAGCCACGCTGCGCACCAACGCTTTTGCCGACAGTGCGAACGAAGCCTTGGCGTTCAAGATTGACTCTTCGCTCGTTCCGGGCCTGCCCAAACCGCTGCCCTGGCGCGAAATCTGGGTCTATAGCCCGCGCCTTGAAGGCATCCATTTGCGCTCCGGTCCGGTGGCGCGCGGCGGGCTTCGCTGGTCTGATCGTCGCGACGACTTCCGCACCGAAATTTTGGGCCTGATGAAAGCGCAGCGCGTCAAAAACGCAGTTATCGTGCCTGCGGGCGCGAAGGGCGGTTTCTATCCCAAACAGCTTCCCAATCCGGCGGTGGACCGCGATGCGTGGTTCAACGAAGGCAAGGAAAGCTACCGCGTTTTTATCCGCACGCTTTTGTCGGTGACCGACAATATTGTGAGCGGCAAGGTCGTTCATCCGGACAATGTTGTGATCCGCGATGAGGAAGACCCCTATTTTGTGGTTGCTGCTGATAAAGGCACCGCGACCTTCTCCGACGTCGCCAACGCGATTGCGCTCGACCATAATTTCTGGCTCGGCGATGCTTTCGCTTCGGGTGGCTCAAACGGCTATGACCATAAGGCGATGGGCATTACCGCGCGCGGCGCGTGGATTTCGGTCCAGCGCCACTTTGCCGAAATGGGCATCGACGTGCAGAGCGAACCGACCCGCGTTGTCGGGTGCGGCGATATGTCGGGCGACGTGTTCGGCAACGGGATGCTGCTGTCAAAAGCGATCAAGCTGGTCGCCGCGTTCGACCATCGCCATATCTTCTTCGACCCCGATCCTGCCGATACAGGCAAGAGCTGGACCGAGCGCAAGTGTCTGTTCGACCTGCCACGTTCAAGCTGGGAAGATTATGACAAAAAGCTGATTTCCAAGGGTGGCGGCGTTTTCTCGCGCGCCGACAAGACGATCAAGCTGACGCCCGAAATCAAGGCAATGCTGGGCGTTGACGAAAGCGAAATGGAACCGGCGGCGATCATTTCCGCGATCCTTAAGGCCGAAGTCGACCTTATCTGGTTCGGCGGCATCGGCACCTATATCAAGGGGTCGGGTCAGGCCAATGTCGATGTCGGCGATCCGGGCAATGACCGCGTGCGCGTCGATGGTATCGACGTGCGCTCCAAGGTCATCGGCGAAGGCGCGAACCTTGGCGTGACGCAGGCTGCGCGCATCGAATATGCGCAAAATGGAGGCCGCATCAACACCGACTTTATCGACAATAGCGCGGGCGTTGATTGCTCGGATAATGAGGTCAATATCAAGATTGCCCTCAATCGCGAGGTGATTGAAAACCGGCTGAAACTAGACGCGCGCAATGTGCTGCTCGAAAAAATGACCGATAATGTGTCGGAGCTTGTCTTGAACGACAACCGCTTGCAGGCATTGGGGCTTTCGATTGCACAGCGTGGCGGCGCGGCGGCTTTGCCATCCTATGTCCGTCTCATCGAAATTTTCGAAGGCAATGGCAAGCTGGACCGCAAGGTTGAAGGCTTGGCGTCGAGCGAGGAATTGCTGCGGCGCGGGCAGGATGAGCGCGGGCTTACCCGTCCGGAACTGGCGGTCCTCCTTTCGACAGCCAAATTGTCGTTGCAGGATTCGATCGAGGATGGCGATTTAGCCACCGACCCGTCGATGGAAGGCGAATTGCTGCGCGCCTTCCCCGTCGCGATGCAGGAGAAATTCCCCGAAGCGATTGCCGACCATCAATTGCGCAAGGAAATCATCGCGACCAAGGTTGCGAACCGCATGATTAACCGGCTTGGCCTCATCCACCCGTTCGAACTGGCGGAAGAGGAAGGGTGTAGCCTTTCCGATATTGCGGTGATGTTCCTCGCCGCCGAACGCTTGTTCGAAATGGACAAGATCTGGGCCGCGCTCGACACGGCGAAGATTGACGAAGGCACGCGCCTTGCGCTGTTCGGGCAAGCCGCGGCGGCGATGGGATCGCAAATGGCGGACTTGTTGCGCATCGTGCCTGCGGGCGCGCTGCCGGGCGAGATTGTCGAACGGTTGAAGCCGGGCGTTGATCGCCTTGCGGGCAATGTCGACAAGCTCCTGTCCGATGTGGGCAAGCGCAATGCCGACCAGATAGCGGCCAAGCTGCTCGAAGCAGGCGGCGATGCCAAATTGATCGAGCCGGTCGTGCGTCTGTTCAAGATTGACGGCGTGGTCGGTCTTGCGGACCTTGCTGAACGCGCTGGCATCGACGAAACCAAGGCGACCAAGGCCTTCACTCATTTGGGCGAAGAATTGGGCCTTGATTGGGCGCAAACGGTTGCAACGCGCATGTCGCCGTCCGATCCGTGGGAGCGTCTGCTCGTCAACGGCCTCGCGCGCGATTTCCAGCATATGCGGCTTGAATTCCTGTCGCGCAGCAAGGGCGATATGATGGACTATGTCGATGGCTGGCTTGCCGCCAACGCCGACCGCGTCCAGCAATTCACCCGCATTGTGAACCGCGCGCGGCTTTCGACGGCGGCCAATGGCGTGATGCTCGCGCAAATTGCAGGGCAGGCGCGCGGGTTGCTCGCGCGCTGATTATGACGGGTTGAGCGGAGACAAGGGGAGCGTTTATGCCGCGCATTGCGCTCCTTGTCCCCGCGCCCGATTATGCCGAACGCTGGCAACCCCATGCGGCGCAACTGACGGCACTTATTGAACGCGAAACCGGCGCAGCAGTCACGCTCCATAATTGGCGCGATGATCCTGCAGCTTTGGCCGGATATGATCTGGTGCTGCCGCTTTTCGCATGGGGTTATCAATATGATCCGGCGCGCTGGTTTGCGCTGCTCGATTGGTTCGAAGCGGAAAAGCTGCCTGTCCATAACCCGCCGCGCCTGATGCGGTGGAATAGCGATAAAATCTATATGCGTGCATTGGAAGCCGCAGGCGTGCCGACCATCCCGACCTTATGGGTCGAAGCATTGGCGGACGCTGATTTGTCCGAGGCCCGCGCGCATTTCTCGGCGACGCGCCTGCTCGTCAAGCCGCCCGTGTCGGCGGGGTCGCTCGGCACCTATGTGCTGGGCGAAAGCGAGGCGATCCCTGCCGATGTCGCGGGGCGGCGGATGATGGTCCAGCCGATGCTTGGCGCAGTGCAGAGTGAAGGCGAATATTCGCTCTTCTATTTTGACGGGCGCTTCAGCCATGCGCTCCTCAAAACGCCCAAGGCCGGGGATTTCCGTGTGCAGGAACAATTTGGCGCGCGCGAAACGGCGGTGGCGCCCGAAGCAGGCGCGCTGGCTTTGGCCGAACAGACTTTGGCCGCGCTTGTTTCCATCAACGGCCTTGCAGCAACGCCGCTCTATGCGCGCATCGATATGCTGCGCGGGGCCGACGGGGCGTTGCTGCTGCTCGAACTGGAAGCGATTGAGCCGTCCTTGTTCTTGAACTGCGCGGCGGATGGCGGCGCGGCCTTCGCCAAAGCGGTGGCCGCACGGCTTTAACCCTACTGTTCCCCCGCGCAGGCGGGGGTCCAGGGTAGCGTAGCGTGACCTCGCTCTGGGTCCCCGCCTGCGCGGGGACACGGTGTGGGACGTCTTCGCCTTTACCCCGCCGCGCGAGCGCGTTGGCGTTGCTTCAACTGCCCGCGCCATTTGCGCGCGCGCCACCACATGATGAGGCCGGTGATCGAAAGGATCGCGGGGAGCAGGCCGCCCAGAAAGATGATGAACTGCCACACAAAGCCGGTGTCGGTGCCGTCATGGATCTGGCGCATCAGCCGCATGACGGGACCGCGTGCGGGCGGTTCTTCTGCCTTGAGCGATGCCGCGCCCCCGGCGTCCGCAACTTTTATGGTGCGCGGGGAATTATCGCTATTGGGTTTGCCGTCGGTCTTGAATTCCCAGTCCGCCGCTTTTTCGGTCGGCCAGCTAATCGAGACAAAAGGTTTGGCCTCCATCGCCTTGGCCGTCGCGAGCGCCTTGTCTGCGTCCATTGCGGGTTGTGCGAGCGGTTGCGGCGCGGGCGGGCGTCCCCCGTTCTTGCCTTCGCCCTTGCCTTCGCCTTTGCCCTTCGCTTTGTCTTTAGCCTTAGCCTCGCCTTTTTCCTTGCCCTCGCTCTTTGCAGCGGCAGGCTTGCTGTCCAGCTCGGAAAAGACTTTGGGGAAGCTGATCCACACACCGGTCAGCGACAATATGAACAGCGGGATGGCAATCCAGAAACCGAATAAATGGTGGAGGTTGGTGTCGAAATTATTGTGCCGCCGCCAGCGAAGCCCGCGCACCCAACTGCCCACGGTCGGCCACCATAGCCAGATACCGCTAATGCACGAAATCACCATCGCAACGCCGACCCAGCCGACAATCGGGCGGCCCCATTCGGGGATGTAGAGCGAGCCATGCAACACGTGCATGACACGCGCCGCGCCTTCATTGCTGCGCGCTTTGTCGAGGACATGGCCATCGACCGGATCGAGCCAGAGCGTCGTGCGCACCGGACGGCGCTCGCCGGGAACGGGCGGGTTTGCCAGCACCAGCCGGACGCTGCCCTTACCTTCTTCGGGATAGATAAGCTGCGCAACCCGCTGGTCCGCGCCAATCGCGCCCTGCGCCGCCGCGACATAGGCTGTCGGGCTAAGCGCAGGGGCTTCGGTGGACGCATGGCGCACCGGATTGAGCGCCTCGTCCAGCGCATCATGCCACACCAAAGCCGCGCCGGTCACGCAAATCGGAATGATCGCAATGGCAAGGATCAGGCCGATCCATTTGTGAAATTGGAACCAGATATTGCGCAGAGCGATCTTGCTCATCGTGGAAATGCCCCTTTTAGGCCGGTTGTCTGGCGGGCTTCGCCGTTGCCATACCTGCTATTGCAAGTCAATCGCATAGTTCGGGCTATGCGCGTTAGCTGAGGCACAGAAGGAAAGGGAGAGGGAGAGGGAGAGGGGAGAAGGCAAGGGAAACAAGGCGAAAAGGTAAAGTAAAAAATCCGTTAGTCCTGAGCTTGTCGTAGGACGCCCGTCAGCATAGCGCCTGCATTATGCCCGTCCTTCGACAAGCTCAGGACTAACTGGTATGGGTCAAGGCCACAGCGCCAACGGGTATGCGCCAAGGCCTCATGACTAGCGGGTATGCGTCACGGCCTCAGCACTCACGGATATATGCCAAGGCAGCAGGTCTAGCGTGTATGTGTCAAGGCCGCTCAACGAAGGTCGGGGGCGCTACCCCTCGGTCGTCCTTTAAGGCTTCCCCCTCAAGCCTCGGCCCAGCGGCGTAGCAGATTATGATAGGTTCCGGTCAGGCGCACCACTTCCTTGCTGCCTTGCCCATGCGTGGCAGCGAGCGACTGGATGGTCTGGTCGAGGTCATAGAGCAATGCGCGGTCCTCGTTCAAACGCACCATCGACTGTATCCAGAAAAAGCTCGCCACCCGTTCACCGCGCGTCACCGGGGTGACATGATGGATGGTCGAGGCGGGATAGAGCAGCAAATGGCCAGCGGGCAATTTGATGCCCGCTTTATCGCCATCAGAAGCATCGCCAATCACCAACTCGCCGCCATCATAGCTGTCCGGTTCGCTCAGGAACAAGGTTGCAGACAGGTCCGAGCGGATGCGAAAATCGCTGCCGCGCCGGTGGCGGATCGCATTGTCGATATGGTCGCCAAAGCCTTCGCCCACGCCATAGCGGTTGAACAAAGGCGGATAGACTTTGGCCGGAAGCGCGGCGGCCATGAAGGTCGCCGATCGCCCCAGCGCCGCCATCACCAGCGCGCCCGCTTGATGCGCGGCATCGCCCAGTTCGGGAAGCTGGCGATTGCGCTTCGCCAGCCCCGATTGCGGCCCCGATGTCTCATTGCCATCCACCCAGTCGGCGGCGTCCAAGACGGCGCGCACCGCTTTCAGCGTGTCGGCATCAAGAATATCGGGGATGCGATACAACATGGGCGATGCTCTAGCAGCCTTAAAAGCTGTAGAACAGGCTCAACACCGCCGAGCGGCCTTCACCCGGTGTCGCCCAGCCGCCGGTGATCGCACCGGTGGACGCGTTCGCATTGTTGCGCACATTGGTGTAGTAATTTTCATCCGTGACATTCTGTACATTAAGCTGGGCGGTGAGGCCGTCCATCAGCTTGTAGGACAGGAAGGCGCGGTGGATGAGATAATCGGGCACGCGGAACTGGCGCGGTTGCTTCGCATTGGGCGAATGGGTCGCATAGCTGCCCTGATAGGTCAGACCATAACCGATTTCGAGGCCGAAGGGCAGGGTGTAGCTGGTGTAGAGGCTCGCCGCATGTTTGGGGATTTGCACCAATTCGCTGCCGCGCTGATAGTCGATTATGCCATGCTCCAGGTCATAGTCCGACACGCTTTGCAGCACCTTGCTCTTCAGATAGGTGTAGTTGCCAAAGAATTTCCACGCGGGCGTGATATTGCCCGACAGGCCGAGCGAAACACCATCGACGCGCGAGCGACCGTCCAGCACCTGCAAGCCCGGCAGATCCGGATTATTGGAGGGCAGGCGGAAATTGGTGCGCTCGTTGCGGAACGCGGCGATGGTCGCAAACAAAGCGCCATCCATCAACTCGGCCTTCGCGCCGATTTCGATATTGCGCGCGGTTTCCGGTTTCACATCGCACGGGTTGGCGGCCGCGGGATTGGCGGGGAGGCCGCAACCCAAGCGCACAGTTGCCGATGTCGGTGTCTTGGCATTGGCGATGGACGCATAAAGCGCGGTTGCTGCGGTCGGTTTGAACACCGACCCCAAACGCCAGGAGAAGAGATTTTCATCGCTCGTCTGGGCCGCATAAGTGGCGGGGGTTGCCGGAGAACCGGGGTAAGGCACGGCGCGGAAGGTGCCGCGGTTATTTTCATAGCGCACCGCGCCGGACAGCTCGAACATATCATTAATTTCGAGCGTATCGAACGCATAGATGGCTTTGTTCATCGTGTGGCTGCGCGAACGGCCGGTAACGGTGAAGTTGATCGGTCCGGTATAGGTCGTATCGGGATTAGCCATGTTGATCTGTGGAAGCAGCATCGCTTGGCCAAGGCTATTGCGGATCAGCGAAGCGGAGGTGATCGAATAATCCTCCCATGTGAGCGCCGCCCCGATGACGAGCGTATTATGGAGGCCGCCCTTTTGGCCGCTCACAAGGCGCAGGTCGGTCTGGTTGACAATAAGGTCATTGACCTGATCGCGCACCAATCCGCGCGGGCCGTTGGGCTGGAAATAGCCGGGCGCTACGTCGATCGTGATGCTGTTCCTAAACACACCGGTAGAATCGACAACATTGTTGATGGTCGTGCGGCAAGCCGTGCCCGTCGTCGCCTTACCGTCCTCGCCAACCGGTTGCAGGCCGGTGGCGGACAGGCAGAAGGCACCCTGCGGCGCGCTCGTCACGCTATATTGTGCCACACGCTGCCAGCGGGTGAGGTTGCGCACGGACAGGCCCTCGCTGAACTGATGCGAGAAAGTTGCGGTCAGGCGATCCACATTGATCTTCTGCTTGTCGAGATTGGCGATGCCATAATAATCGCTGGGGTCCACATCAGCGAGCGGGCCGTCATTGACGAGGCTCTTATAATAAGGAACGCCATAAACCGGCGTGTTACGGTCCTGCTGGTGGACATAAGACAGGATGAGGCTGGTCGGCCCTTCGACGCCAAGCTTGATGGACGGCGCAACGCCCCAACGCTTATATTTTTCGACATCGCGGCCCGGCACGTCATTGCGATGGTAAAAGCCGTTCAAGCGCACCGCGACCAGATTGTTAAGCTGCTGGTTGCTGTCGATGCTCGCGCGGTAATAATTATCGGTGCCGATACCGGCCTGCGCGATGGTGAGGTCGCCGCGTCCTGCTTGTTTCGACACCAGATTGATCGAACCGCCGACCGAACCGCTGCCCGATGATGCCGAGTTTGCGCCGTTATAGACTTCAATCTGTTGCATGTTGAACGGGTCGGTGCGGCTATATTGCGCACTGTCGCGGATGCCGTCGATGGTGATGTCATTATTGGCCGAATAGCCGCGCAAATTGATCGAATCGCCATAACCGCCGCCACCTTCGCCCGCGCCGAAGGTGATGCCGGGAACGGTGGTCAACGCATCGCGCAGAGTGAGGAGATTTTCATCGCGGATACGCTGCGCGCTGATAACCGTCACGCTTTGCGGCGTATCGAGGATCGGGGCGGTCGATTTGGGATTATCCTTCAGCACCTCGTCATCATGGCGCGCGCCGGTGACGATGATGTCGCGCTGCGGATCGGCTACACTATCGTCTGCGACCGCTTCGACGGCATAAGCGGACGCTGCGGCCTTATAGGCAGCATCGGGCGCGGCATTGTCGGCGCTGTCAAAGCTGTGCGCGGCGGCCGGTGCGGTAGCAAGAAAGCCCAGAAAGCCCAGTGCAGCAATCGTGCCGCGCGACGAAGATGGAGCCGGTTTCGGCACGTTCATTCCCCTTGAAATATATGATCCGGGGCGCGGTCTATTGCGAATGATTATCAGAGTCAACGATTATGATAATCATTCGCAATATTGTAGCAAAACTATGTCAGGCTGGCATGACGAAGGGACAGCAAATTCGGGGATTTAGGGGGTTTTGGAAGAGAAGGATGCCGATATGCGCCATTCACGGGGAAGTTGCGCGCGCGTCGCCTATGACGTAAGGGGGTGTGTTCCGTGCAGCTCCGGTTGAACCGCAAGCCTCTCGATCATCCGTATATGCGGCTGGTCGCCCTTCTTGCAGGCAGGGCGGATTTAAATTTCTTTATCCGTTGGCGAACAGCCACAGCCTGATCGCGCTCGCAAGGCCGGGCGGGGTGTCGGCGTCCAGCCGCTCGACATCAATCCGCGCGACGAGGGCATTCAAGGGAAGGTTGCGCGCTTCGGCGGCGGCCTGCAACGCTTGCCAGAATAAAGGCTCGAGGCTGATCGAGGTTTGATGCCCCGCAATCGTCACGCTGCGCTTGACCGGCGGATGGTAGAGCGGGAGGGCGGAATCGGACATAGGCCTGCCATAAACAGGGGCCTTGCCTTAAACAAGGCGCGCTTGCCTTAAACAAGGCGCGCTGGCCTTACCAGAATGGCCCGTCGAGAAACGCGCGCAGCCGCCGGTTGGTGCTGCGGTCGGGATGGGTGAGCCGGTAAAATTCGCGCGTCGGCAACGGCCAGCACACATGGTGGAGCAGCCCCGCCTCAAGACTGGAGGCCGCGACCGACACCGACAAAGCGGTCGCCCCAAGCCCCGCCTCGACCGCACCGCGCACCGCTTCATTGGAGGGCAGTTCGAGCGCGACCGGCAAGCGGCCTGCGGGCAAGCCTTGCGCTGCCAGCCCCTGTTCCAATCCGGTGCGCGTGCCCGATCCGGCCTCGCGCAGCACCCAAAGCGAGCCGCACAGATCCGATATATTTTGCGGCGGGCGCGTCACCCACTCATGTGTGCCGCCGACAACGATGATAAGCTGGTCGCGCGCGACGGGCTCCAGCGCGAGGCCTTTATGCGCGACCATCGCTTCGACAAAGCCGATGTCGGCGCGCCCGTCCGCGACGGCCTCGGCAACCTGCACGCTATTGCCGATCGACAGCGACAGGGTGATGCGCGGATAGGCTTCATGGAAGGCGACAAGGCGGCGCGGGAGCCAATAGCTGCCGATGGTCTGGCTGGCATGGATGGTTAGTGTGCCGCGCGCAAACGTGCTGAAATCACCGAGCAATTCTCCTGTCTGACGGACCTGTGCCAAAATCGCGCGCGCTTCGCCGAGCAAGGCGCGCCCCGCTTCGGTCAGCTCAATCTGCCGCCCGACACGGTTGAACAAGGTTACATCATGGCGCGCCTCAAGCGTCGCAATGGCGTGGCTCACCGCCGATTGGGCGATATTGAGCGCGCGCGCCGCCGCAGTCATATGCTCGCGTTCGGCGACGGCAACGAAGATGCGGAGTTGCTCAAGGGTCATGGCGGGAGGGCCTTATTCGTCAATATCGTCAATATCGTCAATCAATCATAAAAACAGATTAATTACATTAAAATCATATATTGGATATATGGAATCAACACGCCTATCTCCAAGCCATCTTGTTGAGAAACCGGCAAAAGGCTGTGCCATGTATCCCGATATTTCTTCCCCCTCCGCCCCGATGGAAGCCAAACAGGGCGAATCTCTTTCCCCGCATTTCGGTGGAAAGCTTCCCGGCCTGTTGCTCGCGGCCGGCATTGCGGCGCTGGCAACATGGGCGCATCACCTGCCGGGGCTTGGGCTATTCAGTCCGATGATCCTTGCGATCCTTATTGGCATCGCGTTCCGCAATAGTGTCGGAACCCCCGCCAAGGCGCGCGCAGGCGTGACGTTTGCAATGCGGCCCTTGCTCCGTTTTGCGATCATCGTGCTCGGTTTCCAGATCAGCGCGCAGCAAATTGCCGATGTCGGGGCATCGGCCTTGCTGGTGATTGCGCTCAGTCTGGGGGCGACCTTCCTGTTCACAAGCTGGCTCGGCAAGCGGCTCGGTGTTGCACCTGCGTTGACGCAGCTTATCGCGGCGGGCACCTCCATCTGCGGTGCATCAGCGGTGATAGCGACCAATATGGTGACGCGCGCACGTGATGAAGATGTGGCTTATGCGGTCGCTTGTGTGACGATTTTCGGGTCGGTCGCGATGCTTGTCTATCCGCTTTTGCCGGCGATTTTAGGGCTGGACCCGCATGGCTATGGCCTATGGGCGGGCGCGTCGATCCATGAGATTGCGCAGGTGATTGCCGCCGGTTTTCAGGACGGCCAAGAGGCGGGCGAATTTGCCACCATCGCCAAATTGTCGCGCGTGCTGCTGCTCGCGCCGATGGTTATGGCCATCGGCCTGTGGAGTGCGCGGCAGGCAAAGCGCGGCGGCGCCAATGTCGATAGCGAAGCCCCGCGTAGCAAAGCGCCGGTCCCTTGGTTCGCGCTCGGCTTTATCGCGATGGTCGGCGTCAATTCGCTGATGCCGCTTCCCGCATCCGCCCATCAGGCGTTGGTGACAGTGACAGGTTTCCTCCTCGCCACCGCGCTCGCCGCGATGGGGCTTGAAACCGACATCCGTAAATTGAAGGCCGAAGGGGTGCGCCCCTTTCTGCTCGGCCTTGCCGCCTTCCTGTTCATTGCCGGGCTCAGCCTGTTTCTGGTCAAGCTTGTCGCCTGACCGAAAAAACAGGCCTTATCGACCCGCCTCAATACATATGTTGGCCACCATTGATGCTGAGCGTCGAACCGGTCACAAAGCCCGCATCTTCCGAACAAAGAAATGCAACGCCGCGCGCGATTTCCTGAGCCTTGCCCAAACGGCCGACCGGGATTTTGGCGACGATTTTTTCCAGAACGGGGGCCGGAACCGCCGCGACCATATCGGTGTCGATATAGCCCGGCGCAATCGCATTGACCGTCACGCCCTTGCGCGCGCCTTCCTGTGCGAGCGCCTTGGTAAAGCCGTGGATGCCCGACTTGGCGGCGGCATAGTTGACCTGACCATATTGGCCCGCTTGCCCGTTGATCGAACCGATATTGACAATGCGGCCCCAGCCCCGCTCGACCATTCCGGGGAAGGTCGCCTTGGCCATGTTGAAACAGCCGCCAAGGTTGATACGCATCACCTCGTTCCAGTCGTCGAAATTCATTTTGGCGAGCGTGCCGTCGCGGGTAATGCCCGCATTATTAACCACCGCGTCAATCGGGCCAAGCTCGGCTGCGATCTGCGCGCATCCGGCCTGACAGGCTTCATAATCGCCCACGTCCCATTTATAGGCCTTGATGCCGGTGCGGTCGGAAAATTCCTTGGCCTTGGCGTCATTGCCCGCATAGTTGGCCGCCACCGTGAAGCCGAGTTCCTTGAGCGCAATGCTAATCGCTTCGCCAATACCGCGCGTGCCCCCGGTAACGACTGCTACTCGTGCCATAATCAGTGCCTTTCCTCATCCTGTCAGTTATATACCGAACCTACTGCGCGCGGGCCAAAGTGCAAGCGTTCCGGAAACGTAAAGGTGAGATTCTTATACCCAGCCAGCCAGTTCGCGGCGCATCAAGGTTTCGAGCATCGCCATGCCGGGGGCGTCGGCGTTGAGGCAGGGGAGATAGGCAAAGTCGGTGCCGCCTGCTTCGATGAATTGCGCCTTGCCGCGAATGGCAAGTTCTTCGAGCGTTTCAAGGCAATCGACCGAAAAGCCGGGCGCGAGAATGGCGACCTTGCGGCTGCCTTCGGTGGCGAGCCGGACAAGGCTGGCGTCGGTATAAGGCTCCAGCCATTTGGCCTTGCCGAAACGCGACTGGAAAGTGGGGATAAGCGGACGCCCCAGCGCGTCCGACAACAGACGCGCGGTTTCAAGGCAATGGTCGTAGTAAGGATCGCCCAGCGCATAAGTGCGCGCGGGCATCCCGTGAAAACTTGCGACAATCGCATCGGGGGTGAAATCGAGCGCGGCGAGCGCGGCTTCGACCGATATTTTGAGCGCGGCGATATGCGCAGGGTCGGCATAATATGGCGGCAAGGTCCGCACCGCCGGTTGCCAGCGCATCGCAGCCAGCGCGCGGTAACATTCATCCAGCGCGGTCGCGGTCGTTGCGGCGCAATATTGCGGGTAGAGCGGGGCGATGAGAATGCGCGCGCACCCCGCTTGCTGCATCGCGGCGAGCCGCTCGGGGATCGCCGGATTGCCATAACGCATCGCATAATCGACATGGATGGCGGCGCCTCCCAACCGCGCCTGCAAATCTTGCGCTTGCGCCTTGGTAATCGCGAGCAGGGGCGAGCCCGCCTCCGTCCACACCTGCGCATAAGCATGGGCTGATTTTTTGGGCCGCGTTGTCAGCACCGCCCCGCGCAAGATCGGCTGCCACAAAAATTGCGGGATTTCGACCACGCGCGGGTCGGACAGGAATTGCTTGAGATAGCGGCGCACCGATGCTGCATCGGGCGCGTCGGGCGTGCCCAGATTGACTAGCAGCACCCCGATCTTGCGGGCCATGTCGGCGGAAGGAGAGAGGGTCATGTGACGGGTTTCAAACTGAAAGGCAGGCGGCGCATCCGCTGGCCGGTGGCGCTGAAATAGGCGTTTGCAAGCGCGGGTGCAACCGGTGGCACCGCAAGCTCGCTCACCCCGCCCGGCGCGCGGTCGCTCTGGATAATTTCAATGCGGATTTCGGGACTTTGCGCAAGGCCGGGCAAGCGCAATCCGCTTAAGGAACGGATAGTGGCAAGGCCCTTATTGTAACCGGTGGACGCGCCAAGCGCTGCGGCAAGGCCGAAGATCAGCCCGCCTTCTATCTGTTGCCGCACCAGCGCGGGATTGACCACGCGGCCCACATCGACGGCGGCGGCGATGCGCTCGACGCGCAGGCCCCGCTCGGTCGGACGCGCGGTCACGACGGTTGCGATATAGCTGCCGCGCATCGCATGGCAGGCAAGGCCTTGCCCCGTTCCTTTGGCCCCGCCCTCCCATTCGCCGAGCATCGTCGCCTGGGTCAGACAACGCGCGAGTTCGGGTTCCTGCATCAACATTTGCAACCGGTAACTCATCGGGTCGAGCGCCGACTTTGCGGCCATTTCATCGACAAAGGCTTCGGTGAAAAAACAGCTATAGCTGTCCGCCTGCCCGCGCCAATGGCCGACCGGGAGCGGCACATCGGCGCTGTGGAAATCGACCGCGCGGTGCGGGATGGCATAGAGCGGCAAGCTGCCGCGCACCGCATGGGCATCGGCCTCACTGCGCGACGCCCGCAACGCCTCTTGCGGCGATGCGCCGTCGAATAGCCGCGCGCTCCATTGTTTATGGCCCGCGGGCGCTGCAATATCGGCTTTGAGGCCGTGGATATTATAGGCGGTGTCGAGCGTCGCGGTCATTTTGGCGCGGGCGGGGCTGCGCGGGCGGTCCTGCAAAATTTCCTCGGCGCGCGACCAGATAAGCTGCACCGGCCTGCCGGTCTTTTGCGCGATAATTGCCGCCTGCACCGCAACATCATGTTCAAAACCGATGCCGTGCAAGCCCCCCGCCATCATCGGGAATAAGGTGATATGGTTTTCGGCCAAGCCCGTCGCGTCGGCGACCGCTTTACGGCATAGCGACGGCGCTTGGGTTGCGACCCAGAGTTGCAGCCTTCCGCCTTCGATGCGCGCGGTCGCGGTGCGCGTTTCTATCGGCGCATGGAGCGCGGGCGCGACTTCATAAATGGCGGAAAGGAGCGGGCGACCCTCAAAGGCCTCGTCAATATCGCCCGCCTCGATGGTGCGCACACCATCGGCATCGAGCGCATTTTTGAGGGCTGCCGCAATCGCTATATCGTCAGCCACCGGCCCTGTGGTTTCAAACACCGGGGCGAGCGCATCGAGCGCCTTGTTCGCCGTCCACCAGTCGCGCGCTATAACCGCGACCCATTCTTGCTGCTCGACAATATCGAGCACGCCTTTGATCGCCTTGGCGACCTTATGGTCGGTCGCGATAAGCTTGTTTGCCCCCAACGGACCTTGCCGCACCGACGCATAGACAAGGCCGGGGAGGCGGATGTCGCCTGCGAACACCGGACTGCCATCAACCTTGGCGGGAACATCAAGGCGCGGCAGTTCGCGGCCATAAAGGCTATCGTCGCCGGGGTCGCGGAACGGGATTTCGCCGGGGAGGTCGAACGTCGCGGCGCGCGCGGCAAGGTCGCCGAACCGCGCCTTCATTCTGTCAGGGCCGATCACAAACCCGTTTTTGGTGTCCAGCACGTCCCAAGTAACGCTGTGGACGCGCTCGGCGAAAATCTCTTCCGCTGCCATCTGGAGGAGGGTGCGGGCTGCGGCGCCTGCCTCGCGATAGGCGGCCTCGAACGCGCGCACCGAGGTGGAGCCGCCGGTCAGCATCACCGCATCGCGGCGCACTTGCTCGTCGATCAGCCAGCGCCGCGCTTTGCCGATAAAGGCCGGGGCATAGCTGCGCGGCGTTACCAGCTCCGCTTCTTCATCGACCAACAGGCTATTGGTATATACGGGATGGATCGGGGCAGGGGAGACCGCAATCGTGCGCCAGTCCGCGCCCAGCTCATCGGCCAAAATTTGCGGCAGCGCGGTGGTGACGCCTTGGCCATATTCGGTTTGCGGCACAATCACGGTGATGCGCCCGTCGCTGCCGATTTTGACAAAGGGGTTGAAAATCGTCTCGCCCTTGGCGGCGTTGAGGTTAGGCGTCCATGTGCGCGGCCACAGCGCAAAGCCGATCAACAGTCCTGCACCGACCCCTCCGCCAATCAGCAAAGTGCGCCGGTTCATCTGCGCACGCGCGCTTATATCGCCCATTTTGCGGGTCAAACGGCTGCGCATATCATCGGGGTTCCCCATAGAGCCCTGATAGTCATGCCAAACAGGCGGTCAATCACTATTGTTCGGAGGAGGGCGGGGGAGGGGGATGGCGTCGGGGAGGAGCTTAACGTTTCGGTCCAAAACAAGCTCGTCGAGGAACTTTTAAGGTCAGCTTTTTTGCCTGCCTTTTACGACACCGGCAAACCTTACCTCGCCGACAAACCCAATCGCGCTATTTCAATCTTGGGGCAGCGGTCCATGACCACCTTTAACCCCGCCTCCTCGGCGCGGGCGGCGGCGTCTTCGTTGATGACGCCGATCTGGAGCCAGACGGACTTTGCGCCATGGCCGATGGCATCATCGACCACGGCGGCGGCGGCTTCGCTGTTGCGGAAAATATCGACCATATCGACCGGCGGGCTGATGGCGGCGAGCGATTCCACCACCGTCTGGCCAAGCAATTCCTGCCCCGCCAGCCCCGGATTGACGGGGATGACCTCATAGCCTTGGCCGAGCAGATATTGCATCACGCCATAGCTTGGCCGCCCCGGATTTTGCGACGCACCGACCAGCGCGATGCGCTTTGTCTCCTTGAGCAAGGTGGCAATATCAGCATCGCTTTCGAGTGGCATGGCGGCGGTCCTTTCTGTCCGGCAATCCGGTGGTAAATCAGGCCCGCGCGTGCGCAGGCCTAATGCGGCGTAGCGAGCCAGTCGGCGAGCCGTCCGGCTAGCGCATGAAACGGTTCGGCCACCGGATCGGTTCCCGCAGCAGGCGGGTCGCCCGCGTCCGAACATTCGCGAATATCGAGCGCGAGCGGGATGCGGCCAAGGAAAGGCACACCCAAACTTGCCGCCGTCGCCTCCGCGCCGCCCTTGCCGAACGGATCGCTGGTTTCGCCGCAATGCGGGCAGATATAACCGGCCATATTTTCGATAATGCCGATGACCGGCACATTGGCCTGTTCAAACAGATGGATAGCGCGGGTCGCGTCGATCAGCGCCAGATCCTGCGGGGTGGAGACGATCACCGCGCCCTTGGGCTTATGTTTTTGCACCATCGACAATTGGATGTCGCCCGTCCCCGGCGGCATATCGATGATGAGGGTATCAATGCCGAAATCGCTCCAATGCGCGTCGATAAGCTGGGCCAGCGCATTGCCCGCCATCGGCCCGCGCCAGGCTATCGCTTGCCCCGGCGCGACGAGTTGCCCCATCGACAGCATGGGGACGCCATAGCCGTTGCGCACCGGGATCATCTTATTGTCGCGCGCGTCGGGCTTCACCCCTTCGCTCGCGAGCAGGCGCGGCTGGGAGGGACCGTAAATATCGGCATCGACAAGGCCGACCTTCACCCCGCGCCGCGCGAGCGCAATGGCAAGGTTGGCGGATATAGTCGATTTGCCGACACCGCCCTTGCCGCTCGCGACCGCGATGATACGCATATCCTTACGCTCGGCAGTCATCACGACGCGCACGTCATTGACACCCTCTATCGCCCCAAGCTGTGCCTTAAGGTCCGCCTCCAGCGCGCCGCGCTCGGCAACGCTAAGCCCGCTCACATCCAGCACGAGCGAGACAACGCCCTCCTGCCATTTGAGCGCGCTCGCACGCGGCCCTGATAGCGTTGCGACAATGGGCTGAAGCGGGGACAAATCGGTCATGACAGGGCCGATATAGGGAATTTTGCGCAAAGGCACTGTTTTTCGTGGCGCGCGCACCTATAAATGAGGGGTATGAAAAAAATATATAAGAGCGTGGCAAAGCGTTTCGGTCGCAAGCGTGCGGCTTTTGAAGGCTTTACTGCACCGATCAACCTAGATGGCGGGGCCAGTTTGATGAGCGATGAAGGCCCGGGCAAATCGTCCGGCAAGGACAGCGGCGATAAAGGCGAGGGAAAGGGCACGGGCAATGAACCGTTGCGCGGCCCTTGGGGCGGCAGCGGTGGCGATAATGGCGGCAGTGATACGCCCAAGCCCGGACCGCGCAATCCGTGGACCAAGCCGCCTGCGGGCGAACGTCCGGCGCGTGAAAGCTTTTCGCGCCCGACCGCGATTGACGAATTATGGCGCATGGGCCGCGACGGCCTTGGCAAGCGCGGCGGCGGTGGTGGCCGTCGCGGCGGCTCCGGGGGCCCGCAATTCGGCAATGGCAAGTCGGTGCTGCCGCTGATCCTCATCGTGATTGTCGGCCTGTGGCTGATTATGACGAGCTTCCACCGGATTGATTCGTCGGAAGAAGGGGTTGTCACCCGCTTTGGCAAATTCAGCCATAATATCGGTCCCGGCATGAATGTGACCTTCCCCGCGCCTATCGATCAGGTGAAGAAGGTCAATGTTGAACTGGTCCGCACCATCGAAATCGGGTCCGCGTCGCCGGACGATAAAAATCTGGTTTTGACTGGCGACCAGAATATCATCGATTTGGCCTATGCGGTGCGCTGGAAGATTAAAAATCCCCAGCAATATGAATTCCAGTTGGCGGACCCTGAAGACACGATCAAGGAAGTCGCCGAAAGCGCGATGCGCGCGACGATTGCGAACTTCAAGCTGACCGATGCGATCGGCCCTGCGCGCGGCGAGATTGAAGCCGAAGTGCGCGAACGTATGCAGGATTTGCTCGACAGCTATAAGGCAGGCATCTCGGTTGAAGGCGTGGCCTTGAACCAGACTGCGCCGCCCGACGAGGTCAAGGATGCATTTAACGAAGTGTCCGCTGCCCAGCAAAAGAGCGAAGGCTATCTCAATGATGCGCGTGCTTATGCACAACAGGTGACGCAAGGCGCGACCGGTGAAGCGGCGGCGTTCGACAAGGTTTATGAACAATATCGACTGGCGCCCGAAGTGACCAGACGCCGTATGTATTATGAAACGATGGAGAATGTGTTGGGACAGGTCGATAAGGCCGTGGTAGAAACGAACGGTGTGCAGGCCTATCTGCCGCTGCCCGAAATCCAGAAACGCGCCAAGGCGGCCCCGCCGGATGCGCAACCCGTCGTGCGGGAGGGGCAGGAATAATGGTAAAACGCACAGTCCCCCTCGCCATTGGTGCCGTTATTATTGCGGTGGTCGGCGCGATGACTTTCTCGGTGGTCCCCGAAACCAAACAGGCGCTGATCCTGTCCTTCGGCCAGCCGATCCGCGTGGTGAACGCTTATAAGAGCAATGAGGATTTCGGCAAAACCGGTGCGGGCGTTGTCGCGCGCATCCCGCTGGTCGAGCAGATCCAGTGGATCGACAAGCGCATCCTGTCGGTGCAGATGGACCGGCAACAGGTGCTGTCGACCGACCAGCTTAACCTACTCGTCGATGCCTTTGCGCGCTATCGCATTACCGATCCGCTCAAAATGTACACCTCGATTCGCACCGAAGAAGCGTTGAAGGGTCAGCTCAAGACGATTCTCGGTTCGCGCTTGCGTTCGGAGCTTGGCAAGCGGCCCTTTGCGGCGCTGTTGTCGGCCGAGCGCGGCGAGGTGATGGAGAATATCCAGCGCGGCCTTAACGATGATGCGCGCAAATATGGCGCGGAAATTATCGATGTGCGCATCAAGCGCGCGGACCTGCCCGAAGGCACACCGCTCGATTCGGCTTTTGCCCGGATGCGCACCGCGCGTAAGCAGGCGGCGATCACGATTGACGCGGAAGGGCGCAAAAAAGCGCAGATCATCCGCGCCGAAGCCGATGGCCAAGCCGCCAAAATCTATGCCGACAGCTTCGGTAAAGACCCTGATTTTTACGATTTTTACCGCGCGATGCAGTCTTATCGTCAAACCTTCAACGAACAAAATAAAGGCGATACGACCGTCATATTGTCACCGGACAATGCATATCTGAAGGAGTTTCGCGGACGGTAAAAGGGGCCAAGAGCAGGCGGCAAAGGCACCGGACTTTCCCCCTTTATCGCCCGTTCATGTTCAATTACGGTTAAGCCGGACCTACGCAAAACAGCGGTAAAGCGTGTAACGGCGATCAACCTCTAAGGAAGGATTTTTATGGTGCGCTATGTTTATGGAGTAACGGCGGCGTTGTTGCTGGGCGGAACCGGCCTCGCGCTTGTGTCGCAATCGAGCAATGCGCAGGATCTGCCATCGCTCGTCGCTCCGGCCACCATGCAGGCGACCAGTGTGGTGCCGCGGGCCGGTGCGCCGAACAGCTTTGCCGATATGGTCGAACGGCTGCAACCGGCGGTCGTCAATATCTCGACCAAGGCCAAAGTGCCGGTCGCGATTGAGGTTGATCCCTTCTCCGGCTCGCGCCGTCCGGTCGTGCAGGATATGGAAGGCGGCGGGTCCGGCTTCTTCATTTCCGCCGACGGCCTCATCGTTACCAATAACCATGTGATTGCGACCGGCCCGACCAATCAGGTGGTCAATTCGATCACCGTGACCTTGACCAATGGCAAGGAATATAAGGCAACATTGGTTGGCCGCGATGCCGCGTCCGACTTGGCTGTCCTCAAAATTGACGCGACCAATATGCCGTTTGTGCGCTTTGGCCAATCGAGCAGCCTGCGCGCAGGCGATTGGGTCGTAGCCATCGGTAATCCGCTTGGCATTGGTAGCACGGTAACGGCAGGGATTATCTCGGCTGTGCAGCGCAATTTCGGGACAGGCGGTGCCTATGACCGCTTCCTCCAGACCGACACGGCAATCAACCAGGGGAACTCCGGTGGTCCGCTGTTCGACATGAACGGTAATGTGGTCGGCATCAACAACCGCCTGCTCGGCCCCAATGGTGCAAATATCGGCTTGAACTTTGCGATTCCGTCCGATCAGGCGGTGCCGGTGGTCGATGCGCTGCGCCGGGGTGCCAAGCCGACACGCGGTTATCTCGGCATTTCGCTGCGCCCGGTGGACGGCGACACCGCAGCCGCGCTTGGCCTTGCCAAGGATCGCGGCGAATTTATCGCGCTGGTGCAAGACGGACAGCCCGCCGCCAAGGCCGGTTTGAAGGTTGGCGACGTGGTCACCAAGGTGAACGGGCAGGAAGTTACGCCCAACAATACGCTGTCCTATGTCGTGTCGAATGTGAAGCCCGGCACCCGCATCCCGATCGAAATCATGCGTGATGGCAAGCCGATGACGCTGAATGCGGTGGTCGGCACCCGTCCGGCGGACGCGGATACGCCCAAGGAAACATTCAACCCCGAAGAGGAAAAAACCATCGACGAAGCGCAGGGCACCGATCAGGACAAACAGGTCCGTGACGCGCTCGGCATTGCGGTCCAGACGGTAACAGCCGATATTGCGCGCGCAATCGGTGTGGACAGCAATACGCGCGGCGTGGTAGTTGCGGCGGTTTCGGGTAGCTCCGATGCAGCGCGCAAGGGTATCCGTCGCGGCGTCGTGATTACACGCGCCAATGGCCAGCCGGTAACAAGCGCCGCAGATCTTGCCGCACAAATCAGCGCGGCCAAGAAACAGAATCGCGCCGCGATCATGCTGGACCTGCGCGCACGGGGCGTAGAAACTTTCCCGATGGCGGTGCGTTTCAACGATTAATCCGCGTTTTTCGATAAGCCTACATCCGGCCCTCCCGTTACGACATGTGACGGGAGGGTCTTTTGTTTCGGCGCTGGCTTCGCTTGATTTTGTGGCGATGGGGTTTAGGACGTTTGGCACGAACCGGCGCGCGGCAACTGCCTTGCGCCGATCTTGGACAAGCGGAGACAAAAGCGTGAGCGATACAGCAGGCATTTTCATCGGTGTAAGCGGCGATCAACGGCAGGTGCTGCCTTTGCGCCGCGCCAACCGGCACGGGCTGGTTGCAGGCGCGACCGGCACCGGCAAGACCGTTACCCTGCAAGGGCTGGTCGAAAGCTTTTCGGCGGCGGGCGTGCCAAGCTTTGTCGCCGATGTGAAGGGCGATTTGTCGGGGCTGGCGATGGCGGGCGATGCGTCGGGCAAGGCGCATGATATTTTCGCCGCGCGCGCGGCTGAAATCGGCCAGTCGGACTGGACGCTTACCGCCAATCCGGTGCAATTTTGGGACTTGTTCGGGGAACAGGGCCATCCGGTGCGCACCACCGTTTCGGAAATGGGACCGCTTTTGCTGGCGCGCCTGATGGATTTGAACGAAGTGCAGGAAGGCGTCCTCACCATCGCATTCCATGTCGCCGACAAGGAAGGCCTGCTCCTCCTCGACCTTGACGATTTGCAGGCGATGCTGGTCAATTGCGGCGAGCGCGCCGATGAGCTGACACTGCAATATGGCAATGTCTCCAAACAATCGGTCGGCGCGATCCAGCGGTCCTTGTTGCAATTGCGCAGTCAGGGCGGCGACAAATTTTTCGGCGAACCCGCGCTCGACATGATGGATTTCATCAAGACCGACGATAATGGCCGGGGCATCGTCAACATCCTTGCCGCCGACAAGCTGATGTCCAGCCCGAAATTATATTCGACCTTCCTGCTGTGGTTGCTCAGCGAATTGTTCGAAACCCTTCCCGAAGTCGGTGATCCGGACAAGCCCAAGCTGGTTTTCTTCTTTGACGAAGCGCATTTGCTGTTCAACGACGCGCCCAAGGCCTTGCTCGAAAAAATCGAACAAGTGGTGCGGCTAATCCGCTCCAAGGGCATCGGCGTTTATTTCATCACGCAAAACCCCATCGACATTCCCGATACGGTGGCGGCGCAGTTGAACAACCGCATCCAGCATAAATTGAACGCCTTTACCCCGCGCGACCAGCAAGCGGTGAAAGCGGCGGCGGATACTTTCCGCCCGAACCCCGAAATCAAAGTGGCGCAGGCGATTACCGAACTTAAAATCGGTGAAGCCTTGGTGTCGCTGCTACAGGACGACGGCTCGCCCGCGATGGTCGAGCGCACGCTGATCAAGGCTCCGTCCTCGCGCGTTGGCCCGCTCACCCCGCAAGAACGCGGCGTAATGATTACAACCGATGCTATCGGCGACAAATATGACACGCTGGTCGACCGCGAATCCGCCGAGGAAATATTGGCCGCCAAGGCAGGGCAAGCCCAAGCCGCTGCTGCCGAAGCCGCCGCGCAAAAGGAAGCCGACAAGCTTGCCGCTGCCAAGGCCAAGGAGGATGCCAAAGCGCAGGCCGCCGCCGCCAAGGAGGCTGCACGCGAAGCCGCCCGTCAGGCACGCGAGGACGCCAAGCCGAGCATGGCCGAAAAGATGGTGCAATCGGCGGCGCGCTCGGCGGCGACCAGCCTTGGCCGCCAAGTTGCGGGAAGCTTTGGAAAATCGCTTGTCCGCGGCATATTGGGTGGTTTATTCCGCTAAGCGCATATCATAAAAGCAAATAAGGGGATCAAGGACATGGTCGACACCACAGGAACAAGCGCAGGTTCGACCGGTCTCGACGCGCCAGTGGAACAGCCGGGCGGAGGCAGTTGGCCCGAACTTACCATTCGCGGCATCATCCTTGGCGGATTGATTACGCTGCTGTTTACCGCCGCGAACGTCTATCTGGGACTGAAAGCGGGCCTCACCTTTGCGACCTCTATTCCTGCTGCGGTGATTTCGATGGCGGTGCTGCGTTTCTTCCGCAACGCCAATATCCTTGAAAATAATATTGTGCAGACGATTGCGTCCTCCGCTGGCACTTTGTCCGCGATTATTTTCGTGTTGCCGGGGCTTATCATGATCGGCTGGTGGCAGGATTTCCCTTTCTGGCTGACCGCCGCCGTGTGCGCGGTGGGCGGCATATTAGGCGTGATGTTTTCGGTGCCCTTGCGCCGTGCGCTCGTCACCGGATCGGACCTGCCTTATCCCGAAGGCCGCGCCGCTGCCGAAGTCCTCAAGGTCGGCTCTGCGAGCGAAGAGGGCGCGGCGGAAAACAAGAAGGGCTTGAACCTTATCGCGCTCAACGCGCTGGTCGCGGCGGGCTTTGGCCTGCTCGCCAAGATGAAGCTGGTCGGCGAAGAAGCGGGCCGCAATTTTGTCGTCGGCGGCGGTGTGTCGGGCGTGTCGTCGGGCTTGAGCTTCGCGCTGGTCGCGGTCGGCCATCTGGTCGGCCTGTCGGTAGGCTTGGCGATGCTGCTCGGCCTGCTGATTTCCTGGGGCGTCCTCATGCCGAGCTTGACGCAAGGCATGGTCGGCACCGCCCCCATTGAAGAGATTGCCGGCACCGTGTTCCGCGATCAGGTGCGCTTCATCGGCGCGGGCGTGATCGGCGTTGCGGCGGTGTGGACGCTCCTTAAAATCATCGGTCCGATCACCAAGGGCGTGACCGCGGCATTGGCCGCCTCGCGCACCCGCGAGGCCGGAGAGGGCGCGAGCCTGTCGCTCACCGAACGCGACATTCCGATCAAGATTGTCGGCGGCGTGATTATCGCCGCGCTCGTGCCGATTGCCTATCTGTTGTGGCTGTTCGTGCAAGGCACCGCGCTCCACGACCATTTATGGACGCTAATCATCCTGACCGCGCTCTATGTCCTCATCACCGGCGTGATTATCGCATCGGTGTGCGGCTATATGGCGGGGCTTATCGGCGCGTCGAACAGCCCGATTTCGGGCGTTGGTATTTTGGCGGTGCTGGGGGCATCCTTGCTGCTGGTCATGGTGTTCGGACGTGGCACGACGCCTGACCAGACCGAAGCCCTGATCGCCTTCGCCTTGTTCGCGACCGCTTTGGTGTTCGGGATTGCGACCATCTCCAACGATAATTTGCAGGATCTGAAGACCGGCCAGTTGGTCGGCGCAACCCCTTGGCGGCAGCAGGTCGCGCTGGTCATCGGCGTGATTTTCGGCTCGCTCACCATCCCGCCGGTGCTGGATTTGATGAATAATGCATTCGGGTTCCAAGGCGTGGCCGGCGCAGGTAATGCCGCGCTCGCAGCGCCCCAAGCCGCGCTCATCTCCAGCCTTGCCAAAGGCGTGCTGGGCGGCAATCTGCCGTGGAACCTGCTCGGTATTGGTGCTGCGATTGGCGCAGGCATTGTTATCATCGACGAAATTCTGGCGCGGATGAACAGTAAGCTGCGCCTGCCGCCCTTGGGTGCGGGCATGGGCATGTATCTGCCGATGGCACTGACATTGCCCATCGTCATCGGGGCTGTTCTTGGCCATTTCTACAATAAATGGGCCGAACGCCAAGCCGACCCCGTGCGCGCCGAACGGATGGGCGTGCTGATGGCGACGGGGCTGATTGTCGGCGAAAGCCTGTTCGGCGTATTGTTCGCCGCGATTGTCGGCGCAACGCAAAATGACAACCCGCTCGCGGTCGTCAGCGAAGGCTTTGCGCCGGTTGCGCTTGTGGCCGGATTGGCCGTGTTCGTGGCACTAATCGCCGCGCTCTACACGATGACAAGGAAGGCCGCGCGGGGGTAACCTATCTCCCCTCCCATTTGCGGGAGGGGCTTTCAGAAAGATATACCCTCTCCCTTTATGGCGAGCTGGTCTTGAGTTTGACATGCCCTCCCCTAACCCCTCCCTGAAGGGAGGGGGATTTGCTGCGGGAGGAAACCGCCTCCCGCTTACTTCCGCCCGTTCGCCATATACCAAGCCTCGATCTGCGGCTTGCTGCGCGCTTCGGTTTCGATGCGGCTTTTGATCGAAGACAAGGCCTGATCGACCGGCTTGCGTGACGCGGCGGTCAGATATTGGCCTGCATAGGCTTCGAGCTTCGCCATCGTTTCCGGCTTGCTCGACCCGCTTGCCAGCCGTGCAACATAGCGCGAACGCGAGGACACATCGACCATCTGCTCGACCTTGGCCGTGTTGGCGAGCGCGAAGTCGAGCGCAAGTTCGGGATGGTTGTAGGACACACGCGAGATCATTGCGGGCCTATCGGTCGGCCCCGGCTCGCTGGTCATGGCAAGGTCGAGCGCGGCCTTCGCAAGGCCTGCATCGGCGGGCGAAGCAAGCAGGCTATAGAGCGACGAGCGCGCCTGCTTGTTGGTTTCGGCCTTGGCGAGCGCATGGAGCTTATCCCATGTCGCCTTGTCGGCCTTGTCCGCAATGAGGCCGAGCCAAGTGGTCCGCATCGGCCCGTCCAGCGCCGCCGGATTGGTGTCGAGGCTTGCGAATAGCCGCTTGGCTTCGGCCAAAACGCTTGCATTACCCATCGATCCCAACAGGCTGACCAACTGGTTACGCAGGATTGCATCATTGGCCGGCTCGCCCGCCTTGGGTTCCATGCCGAGTCGCGCCAGCACCGGGGCAAAGCGCGCATCGGCCATCCGCGCGATCTTCGCTTGCACCTTGGCATTGCCCTTGAACAGGTCATAATTGCCGCCGTAGGAACTGGCGGCCGCAGCAATCACCTTGCTATTGGCATAAGCGGGGACCGCATTGCGCAGGTCAAGCGCCGCCGCATAGCCCTGATAATCGCCGCTCGCGAGCGCATATTGGTCGGCGAGCAGACCAAGCTGGTCAATCGGGTCCAGTTTCACAAAATCGCGGGTGAGCGCGGCGAGCATCGGCGCGGTGTAGAGCGTGCGATAATAGCCCGCTTGGCCCGCATTGACGAGCGCGGTGCCGCATCCGGAGAGCGTCACCGACCCGATGCCATTGGTCACAATCGTGCGGGCAGGGGCCGCGCCGACAGTGCGCGCGACCACCGGCACATTCCAGCTTAAAGGCGCGGCATCCTTGCGGTCGCGGCTATATTCGCCTTGCTGGAATTGCAGTATGGTTTGCCCGCCCTCACAGCTTGCGCCGGTCAGCTTGATAAGCGGGATGCCGGGCTTTTGCGTAAAGTCATTGGCAATCGCGACCAGCCCCTTGGCGCCCGCCTTTTCGACCGCGCTCCACAGGTCGTTAGTGACCGTGTTGCCATAAGCATGCTGTTTCATATAGGCGCGGATGCCGGTGCGCCACACATCCTCGCCCGCATAATTTTCGAGCATGGTGATGACCGCCTCACCTTTGGAGTAGGTGATTGAATCAAACGCCTGACTGGTTTGTTCGACCGTCCGGATTTTCTGGACAACAGGGTGGGTGGTTTTGAGCGCGTCCAACCCCATCGCGGCCTCGCGCCCGCCGACACGGCCCAGCTCAACCTGCCAGTCAGGGTTGAAATGCGCGGTGGCCTTGGTCTCCATCCAGCTTGCAAAGCCTTCATTGAGCCATAGATCATCCCACCAGCTCATCGTCACCAGATCGCCAAACCATTGGTGCGCCATTTCATGCCCGTTGACCGCATAAATGGCCTGTCGTCCGGCCTCGGTCGTGACCTTGGGGTCATCGAGCAGGATGCGTTCGAACGAGAAAATCGCGCCCCAATTTTCCATCGCGGAGAAAAACTGGCTCTGCCCTGGCCCGGCAATATTATCGAGTTTGGGGAGCGGATAATCGACGCCGAAATACTCATTATAATAAGGCAATAATTCGGTCGCGGACTTTAAAGCAAAGCGCGCTTTTTCTTCATTGCCCTTACCCATGATGATGCCGACATCGGTGTTGCCGACCTGCTGGTTGATGCGGCCGAATTCGCCGAGGCCGAAGAAGAGCAGATAGGAGGACATTTTGGGCGTGGTTTGGAAGGTCACACGCTTTTTGCCATTGCCGGTGGCGGTGCTGGAGGCAATCGGCATATTGCCGACCGCCATCTGGTCGGCAGGGACATTGGCGGTGAGGTCGAATGTCGCCTTATAGCTCGGTTCATCCCACATCGGCGCAAAGCGGCGCGCGTCGGGCGCTTCGAACTGGGTGAACAGCGCGCGTTTGTCCGCGCCTTCGGGGTCTTTATAATCAAGGTGGAACAGGCCGTTTGCCTGATCGTAAATCTTGCCCGCATAGCGCGCGCTTAATTCATAATGTCCGGGGGCAACCGTCTTGCTGAACGTAAAGGTTGCGGTTTGCTTGTCCGCATCGGTGGTAACGGTGACGGGGATGTGCGCGCCGCTTGCGCCGGTGAGGGTCGCGCCTTCAATGGCAAGGTCGGCCGCGTTCATCGTCACGCTGTCGGACGGGATCAGTATATCGAGCCGTGTTTTGACCGAACCGGTAAAGGTCGCCGCCGCCGCGTCGGGCGTAATCTCGATGCTATAATGGGTCGGCACCGCATTGCGGGGGAGCTGCGTCGTCACGCTGTCGGGAAGCGCGGGGGCGAGGGTGGTTACGGGAGCCGCCGGAACGGTCGCAGACGTGCCGCCCACAGGCCCACCAACAGGCCCGCCCTCCGCTACGCTCGCACAGGCCGAAAGCGATAAAAACGAGGCGGCACACAGCAACGCTGCCGGACGGGCGGAACGGTTCATGGATCACTCTCCTGATATAAGCGGCGCGAAGGGCCGCCATCCGGTTTCAGGCGCAACGACTTGGAACCGCAGTGCGCCGGTGTCAAGTTGAACGGTTGAGTGCGGGCGGCGTTACACGCTTCGAGAGTCGCTCCAACTATGTCAGCCGAAATTTGTTTCAACCATGTCTGGTCAGGCATGAATTTCCACAGCCATATCCGTTCTTATCAATACGTAATTGCAAATGACTTGCAATAACATGATTCGCGTTATAGGGCGCGTTTCGAGTTATGGAGGCTCGTAAGATGAAGGGGGTTTGGTCAATGGTGTCGCGCCGATTTTTTAGGTCTATTCATATATCTGCAGCCGCCATTGTCCTGGTTACGGCCCATGGAGCCGGCGCCGAGATATTGGCGGAAAATCCGACGCCTGAGGATAATGTTGAAGACAGTGCCGCCGATACATCCGATGCGATTGTCGTCACCGCCGCGCGTACGAAATTGCCGCCGAGCGCGCTCCCCCTGACGATAGATGTGATCGATTCACAAGCGCTGGACCAACAGGTCGCGATTGCAGGATCGACCATTGATGCGGTGTCCAACCTATCGCCATCCTTTTCCCCGACGCGGCAGAAATTGTCGGGGAGCGGTGAAACGTTGCGGGGCCGTTCGCCGCTTTATGCAATTAATGGTATTCCTCAATCAACGCCGATCCGTGATGGTTCACGCGATGGCTATACGATCGATCCCTTTTTTGTGGACCGCATCGAATTAATCTATGGTTCCAATGCCTTGCAGGGTATCGGAGCCACTGGGGGTGTCGTCAATCAGGTGGTGATTGCCGCGCCGAAGCAGGATGGCCTGTCGGGGCGCGTGCTGGTGCAAGGTTCAACCGGCAATTTTGAAAGTCATAGCTTTGGGGGCAAGCTGGGCGGCCTGCTCTCTTATCGTAGCGGTGCCTTTGATGTGACCGGCGGCGTGGCATTTGAAACACGCGGGGTTTATTATGATGGCGCGGGCCGCCGCATCGGGATCGATAATACCCAAGGCGATGTGCAGGACAGCAAAAGTCTCAGCTTCTTTGCGCGGCTCGGCTATGATCTATCGCCCTCTGCACGGATCGAATTATTCGCAACGCGCTTTTCCTTGGAAGGCAATGGCGATTGGGTGCAGGTGGCGGGTAATCGCACGACTGGTGTGCCGACCAGTTCCCGCCGCGGTGAATTACAAGGCGAGATGGCCTCCAACCGGGTAGAGACGGTCAATCTAACCTTGACGGATACCGACCTTGGCGGCGGCAATCTTATCTTTCAGGCCTTTTATAACCGGTCACGTGATATTTTTGGCGGGGACATTAGTGCGACGTTCCAAGATGCGAGCCTTGCGCCGATTGGCACCCTGTTCGACCAGTCTGCCAATAAGTCCCGCAAATTGGGCGCACGGGTTAGTTATGAACGTCAATTTTTCGACGCGCTCAATGTAACACTCGGCTTTGACAGTATGTGGGACAAGACCGAACAAGCGATGATCCAAACGGACCGCTATTGGGTGCCGCCCACCACGTTCCGCACGCTCGCGCCGTTCGGTCAGGTAAATCTCAAACTATTCGACGGCGTGTTGCGGCTTGCAGGCGGCGGGCGCTGGGAAAATGGCCAGCTTAAGGTCGATGATTTTGTTACGCTTGCTTCCTATAATTCGGCGCGTGTTTCCGGTGGCACACGTAATTTCAAGGAATTGTTGATCAATGGCGGCGTGATTGTTGAGCCGGTACAGGGCATCCGTGGATATGCGAGCTATGCCGAAGGCTATTCCATTGCCGACATTGGCCGCATATTGCGATCCGTCAATGGCAAGACCCAGCCTAATTTCACCATCAACGACGTCAATGTAACGCCCGTTATTTCCAATAATCGTGAACTTGGCATTGAAATCAAGCGTGGCCCACTGGACGCAAGCGCTTCCTATTTCTGGTCAACGTCGAAAGATGGCGGTTTGTTGGTGGCGAATAGTGCGGGCATTTTTGATGTGCAACGCCAACGTATCGAAATTCAAGGGTTTGAAATTAATCTTGCAGTGCGCTTACCCGTCGAAGGGCTGAAAATCGGCACTGGCTATGCCCATTTATCCGGCCGCACCGACAGCAATAAGGATGACAAGGTCGATATTGATCTTGATGGTGCCAATATTTCGCCGGACCGGGTGAATTTCTGGGCGAGCTATAATAATGGACCGGTTTCGGCACGTGTGCAGGCTGGCCTTTATCTTGATCGCAAATTTGATGGCGCGCCTGCGAACACGGCCTTTTCCGGTTACACTTTGACCGACGCCGTGGTGCGGTATGAGCTGCCAAAGATGGGCGCGATTACGCTTGCGGCATCCAATCTGTTCGACGTCGATTATGTTACCTATAACAGCCAAACGATCCGGTCATCGATTGCCGCAACGGACAATGCCCGTTTCTTTACCGGGCGTGGACGGGTTGTGACGTTGGGCTGGGACTGGCGCTTCTGATGAAATGGCTGATGCTCCTCCATCGTTGGACCGGCGGCATCATTGGTCTGATGCTCGCGCTGATGGGTCTGACGGGCGCTATTCTTTCGGTTAAAAACTGGTGGATTGCTGTACCCGGCGGCTGGGAAGTGCGCGCACAAACGGTCGATGAAATAATCCGCGTGAGCCAAACGGTCCTGGCAGGTAAAACAGACAATGCGGGGCTGATCTTTGCGGGCGATGGTTTCGGCTTGCATGAATTTCGCGCGGAAAAAGGCGTTGGTGGCTATGTCGACGCTAATGGGCAGATGGTAGCGCAATGGAACAGTATTTGGGATCGTCCGGAATTATGGCTGTTCGATTTTCACCATTATTTATTCTCGGATAAACCCGGCGCGATTGTGGTCGGGATATTGGGGCTTATTGGTCTTGGTTTTATCATAACAGGTACGATCCTTTGGTGGCGCACCCGCAAAACTTTTGAATGGCGCTTATGGCCCCGCCGCCTGTCGCGTCCGGCGATTGTGCGTCATCACCGTGACCTTGGCATAGTCGTTGCGCCCATTTTATTTTTAAGCTGCTTTACCGGCGCGCTATTAACGCTCGATCCTTTTGCTGCTTTGGTGCTCCGTCCCTTTTCGACCGCGGAAGAAATGGAGGGCGCGATTGCGCCGCCCAAGGGCAGCTATGGTGCGGTAGGGCGCAAAACCGATGTGGGCGTCATGATCGCCCAAGCCCATGCCCTTTTCCCCGACGCGGAATTTCGTATCCTCTCGCTTCCCCGCAAGCCCGGTGCGCCGGTATCCCTGCGCATGAAGCAACCAAGCGAATGGCTCCCCAATGGCCGGACGATGCTGTGGTTTGATGCGGCGGACAATCGCGTCATAGATACGCGCGATGCTAATAAATTTCCGCGCGGGTTGAAGCTGTTCAATATGGCCTACCCGCTCCATTCAGGGAAAGTCGGCGGGATTGTCTGGCAGCTTGTCATCATGTTCACCGGCCTGTCATTGACGCTCTTGGGTTCGCTGTCTGTGTGGAGCTTTTGGGTTAAGGCAGGACGGAAAGCGCCGGCTTATTAGGCAAGCGCCGCCGCCTTGGCCGCCGCTTCCAAATCCGCAATCAAATCGGCGGGGTCTTCCAGTCCGATATGGAGCCGCACGAACGGGTCGCTTTCGCCCCACTTGGTCGCGGTGCGGATGCCTGCCACATCGCTGGGCACAACGACGCTTTCAAAGCCGCCCCAGCTATAGCCCAGACCGAACAAGGTGAGCGCGTCGATAAATGTTTCGCGCCGGGCTTCGCTCGCGCCCTTCAGGCCGAAGGAGAATAGCCCGCTGGCGCCGTTGAAGTCGCGTTTCCATTGCGCATGGCCCGGACAATCAGGGAAAGCGGGGTGGAGCATTTTGCTCACCCACGGCTGATCCGCAAGCCAGTGCGCGACCGCAAGCCCGCTCTCCTGATGCTGGCGCAACCGCGCTCCCATCGTGCGCAAACCGCGCAGCGCGAGGTAGCAATCATCGGGGCTGACGCTATGGCCGAATTCATAGGTCGAGCGGCGCAATGTCTGCCACAAGCCTTGATGCGTGGTGAGCGAGCCCATCATCACATCTGAATGCCCGACCACATATTTGGTGCAGGCCATCATCGTCACATCGACACCCGCCGCCAATGCCGGAAAGAAAAGCGGGGTCGCCCAGGTATTATCAAGGAAGGTGATAATGCCCTTTGCCTTGGCCACCTCGACAATCGCGGGAATATCCTGCACCTCGAAGCTATGGCTGCCGGGGCTTTCGAGGAAAATCAGCTTGGTGTTGGGCCGGATAAGGTCGGCAATGTCCGCGCCAATCAGCGGATCATAATAGGTCGTTTCAACCCCGATGCGCTTCAGATAGCCGTCACAAAATGCGCGGCTCGGCTGGTAGGTGCTGTCGACCATGAGTAAATGGTCGCCGGGTCCAAGCAAGGCGGTCAGCCCTGCGGTAATCGCCTGCACCCCCGACGCATAAAGCAACGTCCCTTGCGCCCCCGGCTCCAATGCGGTGAGCGCATCGGCGAGCGCCCACACGGTCGGCGTGCCGCGACGGCCATAATAAAGCTTGTCATGCGTATCATGCGGGCGGGCTTTAAGGTCCGCCATGCTGTCATAAAGCGTGGTGGAGGCGCGCCATACGGGCGGATTAACGATGCTCCCGCCAATATCGGGATGCCCCGTCCATTCCGGCCGCCGCCCGCCCTGGGCAAGCAGCGTATCGGTGCGTAACGGACGGTCCCCCTTCTTCGCCATTAGGCCGCTCCGGTTGCCTTGGGCGTATCGGCGTCCGCGCCCCATTCGGCCCAACTGCCGTCATAGACCGCCCAGTCGCGCTTGCCGGTGAGGTTCGCACCGAACGCCAGCACGCAGGCCGTAATGCCCGACCCGCAGGTCGTGACCATCGGCTTGGCAAGGTCGACCCCCGCCGCTTCGAACGTCGCCTTGATATCGGCTTCGCTTTTATAAAGGCCTTCGGGCGTGAACATCGTTCCCGCCGGAACATTGTGCGATTCGGGGATATGGCCCGCCGCGATACCGGGGCGCGGGTCGGCCTCTTCGCCGGTGAAGCGGGCGGCGGGACGTGCATCGACCACCTCTTCGGCCTTGCTGGCGAGATTGGCGAGCATCTGCTCCTTGGTGCGGACGAGCTTATTATCCTTCCACACGGTGAAATGGCGGTGGCGCAGTTTGTGCGCGCCTTCGTCAAGCGCGCGGCCTTCGGCTTTCCATTTGGCGATGCCGCCGTCCAGAATGGCGACATCATGCGCGCCGAACAGGGTAAGGAGCCACCAAGCGCGCGCCGATGTGTGCCAAGGGCTATCGTCATAAAGGACGATGCGGCTGCCGTCGCCCAAGCCCAATGTCTGCATCCGGCTCGCGAATTTTTCCGGCGGCGGGGCCATATTTTCAACCGGATCATTGCTGTCGACAAGGTCGTCCAGATCCATGAACACCGCGCCCGGAATATGGCCCGCTTCATATTCGGCACGCGCATTGCGGCCAAGGTCGGGGGCCAATTTGGTGGCGTCGACAATGCGGAGGTCCGATGCCCCCATTTCCTTTTCCAGCCAGTCGGTCGTTACCAGCGCGTCCATAGTTGATACTCCCTGATCCCGCCACGCACGCGCGGCTGGTGTTGCGAACATAATGATATTGGCCTGATCCAAACAAGCGGGCCGCACGGTAATGACAAGCTTGTCCCCATGCAACCCGAATGCTGCACCTGCTAACGTCCGGTGGTGCGGTTGGCGATAAAGCGCCTGATATCGCCCGAAAGTTTGACCAGATCGGCCTCGCGCACATACATCATATGGCCCGCATCATAATAATGATATTCGATCCGGTCGGTCGGGATTCCGCTGCGGGTCAGCGCATATTCCGCGCCGAAAAAGGGCGTTGCATGGTCATACCAGCCTTGCCCGACAAAGATGCGCAAGCCGCTATTTTCGCGCAGCATCGGCCCGACATATTGGCCGACGGTGAGATAGCCATAGCCGCCGCGTTCATTGCCGACTTTCCAGTCCCACGGGCCGACGCTGCCGATGGTCACATATTGGGTGTCGGTGCGGTAATTAAGCGTTTCGCGCGCATAGCTGTTGATGGCGGCGGTATAAGCCCCGTCAATCCCGTAAAAGCTCGGATCATTGTCCGGCGTTTCGCCCGCATTGTCGCTATCCTTGCCGGTATAACGGCTATCGAGGCGGCCGACGACCAGCCCGCGATCGCGCAGCAATTCCTTATAGAAACGCCCCGGCACCACGCGCAAATCCGCGCGCTCCAGATAATCTTCGGACAATCCGGTAAAGTGCGAAAGTTGCTTGCGGATGGCATTGCGTGCCGCGCCTTTCAAATTGCTCCCCTTGGCGAGCGCGGTGAGGTAAGGGCCGCTCGCAAATTCGCGTGCCTGCTGCGCCCAATCGGCGACATTGGCGGGCGGGTTGGCGACTTTCTTGTGATACCAGGCGGTCGCGGCATAGCTTGGCAGGTTGATGACATAAGGCATTTCATTGCCCGGCACTTCGGCATCAATCGCAAAATCAAGGATGGTCGAAATCAGCAAAATGCCATTGAGCGACACATCATTATAGCTCGATTCCAACTCGTGCGCGACCGCGATGGAGCGGGTCGTGCCATAGCTTTCGCCGCCTAAAAATTTGGGCGAATTCCACCGGTCATTCTGGGTGAGCCATAGCCGGATAAATTCCGCGACCGATTTTGCGTCCTGCGTCACGCCCCAATATTCTTTGGGATCGGTCTTGCCGAGCGCGCGGCTGAAGCCGGTGCCGACGGGGTCGATAAACACCAGATCGGTCTGGTCGAGTAGCGCATGGGGATTGTCGATGATCGGATAAGGCGGCGCGCCGTCATCCTTGGCATCGGACGGGATAACCACCCGCTTGGGGCCGAATGCGCCCATATGAAGCCATACCGATCCCGATCCCGGCCCGCCATTGAACAGGAAGGTGATGGGCCGCGAAGTATCGCGCGGTTGCTTGATATAGCTGGTCGAATAGATGGCGGCTTTGGGCGTGCCATCCTTGTCCTTGAGGAAAATCTCGCCTGCGGTCGCCTGATAATTCATCGATACGCCGCCAAAGGTGCCGCTATGTTGCGTCACCGATACCAAAGGCGCGCGGATGGGCGCGTCGGGTTCGGCCTTGGCTGCGTCCTTTTTCTTGTCGGCGCGTTCGGATTTTTTAGCTACAGCAGGCTCTGCGCCCACCAAGGCGGTGCCGCCCAGCACAAGGCTTAGCGCCAAAAATGATGCCTTCCAGGATGATAGCATATAGGCGCGCATGAGCGACTCCTCCCTTTCATTATGTCCGGGCGCGACGCTAGGCGATTGGCGGGTTGTGAGACAAGTCCCGTGTGACTACATGGGGCACCATGACCGAAACCATGAACCCGAAACATCTGGGCCAGACCAGCGCGCTTCCCTCGTCACCTGAAGAGGCCGAGCTGGATTATGTGCCCAACCCGCGCAAGGGCCAGCTTTATTGCGTGCGCTTTTCCGCGCCCGAATTTACCTCGCTCTGCCCCGTCACCGGCCAGCCCGATTTTGCGCATCTGGTCATCGACTATGCGCCGGACGAAAGCATCGTTGAATCCAAATCCTTGAAGCTGTTTCTGGGCGCGTTCCGCAACCATGCGGGCTTTCACGAAGATTGCACCGTCGGTATCGGCCAGCGCCTGTTCGATGAAATGAAGCCCTTATGGCTGCGCATCGGCGGCTATTGGTATCCGCGCGGCGGCATCCCCATCGATGTCTTCTGGCAATCGGGAGAGCCGCCCAAAGGCTTGTGGCTACCCGACCAAGGCGTCGCCAATTATCGTGGGCGCGGGTGAGAGGCGTAGGAAAAGCTGGTGCGTGAAAGCTTCGTCTGGACAGGCGGGCCGCGCTTCAAACAGGGAAGAAAGTTGCGGCGGCAACCACAAAAATCCCGCTTTTTCATTGAATTTTTACGCGCTGACATTATTGTTAATTTTATGAGCGAATCACGGCCCAGCCCCTTTGCGACCCCGCATGACTTCCCCGTCGCTGTCGTTCCCGACGACATCGACTTTATGGGCCATGTCAATAATGCGAACTATCTCAAATGGGTGCAGGAAGCGGTGCTATCCCACTGGCGCTCGATCGCCCCGCCGCAAGCGGTGGCCGAACATTTGTGGGTCGCGCTAAAGCATGAAATCACCTACCGCAAACCCGCGTTTCTCGACGATCAGGTGGTCGCGTCGGTGATTTTGGAAAAAGTCCACGGCGCGCGCGCTTTCTATCAAACCGTCATCAAGCGCGGCGAAGAAGTGCTGGCCGAAGTCCAGTCAAGCTGGTGCTGCATCAGCGCCACCACCATGCGCCCCACCAAAATCGCACAGGATATTGTCGGACATTTTACGCCGAAGGATTGAGGGTTCGCGCGCGTGACGGTTGGAGGCCGGGCCTCTTTCCGCTTGGTGCGCCTCTACCCGCTTTACGCGATAGTAACACCGCCCAATTCTGAATCTGCGCGGGGACTCACGGGCGCAGCGACGCTGGCCCATCTTTCGCTTGCCTATCTATACCGGATTTATAACCCTGACCGCACACGCTCGATAAGGTGCCGTGATGCGCGCGCGCCTATGTCGTGGCGGGACGGAAGAGGGGAAAGATATGCGCGCGATGGTGCGACTCTATGCGACTTTAAGGATTAAAGGCTCCCCATCGTGAGTGGTAGGAAGGGGGGAGGCGAAGCGCGCGGGCAAAAAAAATCAGGCCTCCATTTTCATGAGGGCCTGATGTTTGGTGTTTGATGTCTAGTGTTAGGACTTAGCCTTGAGCAGCTTCTTTTTCAGCCTTGGCCTTGGCGCCGTCTTCAATCGCTTTGAAGAGGATGCGTTTGGCGTCTTCGGCGTCGCCCCATTTGCCGACGCGGACCCATTTTTCTTTTTCAAGGTCTTTATAATGGGTGAAGAAATGTTCGATCTGCGCGAGCACGATCGAGGGCAGATCCTGCCGCTCACCCACGTCGGTATAATAAGGGAAGGTCGAATCGACCGGCACGCAGATGAGCTTTTCATCGCCGCCATGTTCGTCTTCAAGGTTGAGGACGCCGATAGGGCGCGCGCGCACCACCGAACCCGGCACGAAGGGCGAGCGGGCGATGACCAGCGCGTCCAGCGGGTCGCCATCGGGCGACAGCGTGTGCGGGATAAAGCCGTAATTGGCGGGGTAACGCATCGGCGTGTGAAGGATGCGGTCGACGAACAACGCGCCCGATTCCTTGTCGAACTCATATTTGACCGGCTCGCCGCCGACCGGCACTTCGATGATCACATTGATGCTGTCGGGAACATTGTCCCCGATCGGAATCTTGTCGATATTCATGGGATAAGTCTCTTTATCCTAATAGGTTTACGGGCGTCGCTACATCCTCTTTGCGCGGGATGTTTACGGCGTTTGCGGCTTCAAGAGACGGTCAAGCCCGCTCTCGCCCCCTCCAATTTTTTCGAGCACCGGATAGCGCAGTCCGCCCTGATAAGCGAGGTCCAAATTTTCATAATAATCGCCCTTTTGCAGGATGAATTTTATGGGGTTTTTGCTGCCTTTGACGGCGGTGATCGCGTCCTTAAGCGCATCCTTGGAATAGGCGCGGCCATTCACAGACAGGATTTTGGTGCCGACCGTGATGCCATTCTGGAACGCGGGGCTGTCCCACATCACCGCGGTCACCTTGGCGTCCTTATTGACCGTCATGCCGAGCGAATAGCTGAGGTCCAGATTGCTGTCCTCGACTGACTTCAGATAGTCATTCTGCTTGTCGGTATAAGTGAGGCGATAGCCGTTATTGGTGAAGCCGTTGAGGTTCAGCGTCGGCGCGGGCTTGTTGATGCGCGTGTCGAGAAAGCTTGCCCAATCATAAGGCACGGTCTGGTTAAGCGCGGTCACAATATCGCCGAACACAAAGGGTTTGACCTTATAATCACCGGGGGTGCCTCCGTAGAAAATCTTGGCGAAATCGTCGATCGACTTTTTGCCCTTGGACTGCGCGCGGATGATGCTGTCGGCTTCGAGCCAGACGACCAGCCCTTCATTATAATAATCTTCCGACCGCTGCATCGACACCCAGCCTTTGGGGCGGCGCGCGGTGATGATGGGATCGTGGGTGGTGTCCTCCAGCGCGCGCCAGTTGCGGCCCTTACGCTCGGCAAGATTGGCGGCAATCGCGGCGAGCGCGTCGAGCGTCTGTTGCTTGCTGAACAGGCCGGAGCGCGCGCCCAGCACATAGCCGTAAAACTGGTCAATGCCTTCATAGGCCCACAGCAGATTATTCTGCATCGGCGTGCGGAAATCGGGCGTCGCAAGCCCTGCCGGACGGCGATATTTGCCCGCCCAGCTATGGGTATATTCATGCGGCAACAGGTTGCGGCGGCCCGGCCCCTTATCCCATTCAAGGAAATAGCCGGGGTTCACCCCATTTTCCGAACTACGATGATGTTCAAGCCCGATGCCGCCCATCTCGTCGGTGAGTGCGGTGAGGAAATCATAATGGTCGAAATGCTCCATCCCGAACGCGGCCTTGGCTTCGGCGACCAGCTTTTTGTGCATCGCAATCTGTTCGGGCTTTGCCGCAAGGTCTTTGGCCTCGTCGGCAAACCAGTTGGCGGTGACGGTCGGCGAAAGCTTGTCCTGCCGGTAATATTTGCCCGCAAAAATCGGCGAGTCGACCAAGGTTTCATAATTGGTGCGCTCGTAATTGATAGTGTTGCCCTTGCGCGACGACACGCGCAGCGCGCCGGCCTGCGTCCATCCGGCGGGGTAAGTGACCGACATATCGACCGGGATCTGGCGCACATAATAGCCCGCCGGATAGAGCGACACGCTATTGGGTTGCAGGTTGAGCATCGCGGGCGTCATCACGATACGCCCTTGATCGGACACGGTGGCCGACGCGAATTTGAACTGCGCGCGGATATTCTTTGCCCCTTCCGGCACCGGAATATGGAAAGCGAACACATCAAGGCTGTCGCGCGTCCAGTTGACCGGCTTGCCATCGACCGAAAAGCGGATATCGACAATTTTTTCAATCTGCCCGCGCGGGGCATGATTGCCGGGGAGCCATGCGGGGAAGAGCAGGGTTACATTGCCGGTGGACGCGACGGGGATCGACTGGTCGACCACAAAAATACCGCGCGTCGTATCGCTCGCATCGACACTGAGCTTCATCACACCGGGATAGGCGACGTCCTTGGGCGCGGGAATATTATGCCCGGTGGCTTCGGGGTAGACAAAATCAGCCGCATTTTCCTGCGCCATGATGGGCGTGGCGGTGGTGGCGAGCAAAAGCGGTAAGATGAAAATGCGCATGGTTTCTCCTGTTGGCCCCGGTCTAATTGCCGAGCATATTGATGGTAAAAGCGATGATGCCGATGTTGAACACAAAGGCTTCGAGACAGTGCCAGGTCGAGACCCGGCGGATTTTGCTGTCGGTAATATTGATGTCCGCGGTCTGGAAAGTCATCCCCAAAATCAGCGAAAAATGGAGGAAATCATGATAATCGGGCGTTTTGGTGCTGGGGATGGCCAGCCCCCCTGCAAACTTGCCCGCCGAGCCGTCCCTATCATCGACCGAATAATAAAGATGGGCATAATGGAGCGCATAAACGCTATTGGCGAACAGCCAGCATAGAGCGAGCGTCACCACTACCAATATTTTGGAATAATCGCTCCCGCCTGTCACCACCACGGTGAGCGCGCCCAATATCACCGCGCAAATGCCGATCGCGATGACCAGCAATGCAATCCGGTTGGCGTCATTGTCGCGCGCATGGCGGCCTATATCTTGCGGATTATCGGTCTGGAAAAGCGGGATGAGCGAGGCCAAAAACAGGAAGGTGACAATATCGAAGCCGACAAGGAAATCCTCGATTCCCTTATGCGGGCCAAAAGCGGCATATCCGCCTGCGGCTGCCAGCCCGATGGCATAAGCGATAAAGCGCGGCGGCGCGATGCGATTGCCGATTTTTTTATCGCTGGTTGTGGATATTGTCATGACTGTGCGGCACCCTAGCCATGTCGGGCGAATTACACTAGAGGGCAGCGCCTATGGCCAAGATTCAAACCCCCCAGCCCATTCGCGGCACCCAAGATATTTTCGGTGACGCGCAAGAGCGTTTTGCCCATGTGGTCGAAACCTTCAACCGCGTGCGCAAGCTTTATGGTTTCAAGGGCGTCGAAATGCCGGTGATCGAGCCGACCGGCGTGTTCGCGCGCTCGCTGGGCGAAACCACCGATATTGTGTCCAAAGAAATGTACACATTCGAAGATCGCGGCGGGGAATCGGTGACGTTGCGTCCCGAATTTACCGCCGGATTATGCCGCGCTTATATCACCAATGGCTGGCAGCAATATGCGCCGTTGAAGCTTTCTACATGGGGGCCGCTATTCCGTTACGAGCGCCCGCAAAAGGGCCGCTATCGCCAGTTCCACCAGATTGACGCGGAAATCATCGGCGCGGCGGAACCGGCGGCGGACGTGGATTTGCTTGTCATGGCCGACCAGTTGCTCAAGGAATTGGGTATCAATGATGGCGTGACGTTGCAGCTTAATACGCTCGGCGATGCCGAAAGCCGCGGAGCGTGGCGCGCGGGGCTGGTCGCGCATTTTGAAGCGCATAAGGATCAGCTTTCGGACGAAAGCCTTGATCGCCTGACACGCAACCCGCTGCGCATTTTGGACAGCAAAAACCCGCGCGACATTCCCGTGGCGCAATCCGCGCCCGACATTGATGCGTTCTTGACCGATGAGGCGCGCGCCTATTTTGATGCGGTGACGGCGGGGCTGGATGCGGCAGGGGTCGCTTGGACGCGCAACCCGCGACTGGTTCGCGGCATGGACTATTACCGCCACACCGCGTTTGAATTTATCACCACCCAATTGGGCGCCCAAGGCACGGTGCTGGGCGGCGGCCGCTATGACGGGTTGATCGAGGCGCTGGGTGGTCCGGCAACGCCTGCGGTGGGTTGGGCGGCCGGGATTGAGCGGCTGGCGATGCTGATTGATGCGCCGGAGGTGCCGGTGCTGGATGTGATGGTGGTCGTCGAAAATGACGCAGCCCTTACGCCTGCTCTAGCCAAACTCGCCGAAATCCGCCGCTCTGGCCGCTCTGCCGATATGGTCGCGAGCGGTTCGCCGAAGAAACGGTTTGATAAGGCGGTGAAGTTGGGCGCACGTTCGCTGATTGCCTTTGATATGCGCGATGGCGAACTGGTCGTGCGCGAGCGGGATAATGCGCGCGGATGATAGGGTGTGTTTTTCCTCGTCATTCCCGCGAAAGCGGGAATCCATCTGATGCCCCTTCGGTAAACCTTACGGTCCGGAGATGGACCCCCGCCTTCGCGGGGGTGACGAAGATGTGTGGGGCTGCCGCTTCAAGCCCCTCCTCTTTAGGGGAGGGGCAACGGAGACTTAGGAATTTGAACATAGTGAAAATTCTTAGTCGTAGTGGGGTGGGGTTTGTCCGCCCAGCGCTGCGTTTGCGGACAGACCCTCCCCCAACCCCTCCCGTAAACGGGAGGGAGTGATATGACCCGCATATCTGAAGACCGCATCTTCGGCATCATCGCGCGTTTTGAGGAACTGGAAGCCAAAATGGCCTCCGGCACGCTCGACGGCGACGCCTTTGTCAAGGCCTCGCGCGATTATGCCGAGCTAGAACCGGTGGCCAAAGCCGCGGCGGGCGTGCGCAATTTGCGCGGGGAATTGGCCTCCTTGAACGAGATGGTAGCCGACGGCGATGACCCCGACCTTGTCGCGTTGGGCAAGGAGGAAATTGCGGCAATTGAAGACCGACTCCCCCAAGCCGAACGCGACCTTGCTATCTCGCTTCTCCCCCGCGATGCTGCCGACGACCGCCCCGCCATGCTCGAAATCCGTGCAGGGACGGGCGGCGATGAGGCCGCTTTGTTCGGCGGCGATCTCCTCCGCATGTATGAAAAATATGCGGCCTCGCGCGGGTGGAAGCTTGAAATCATGTCGGCCAATGAAGCCGATGTCGGCGGCTACAAAGAAGTCGTCGCCTCGATCAAAGGCACAGGCGTATTCGCGCGGTTGAAATTTGAAAGCGGCGTCCACCGCGTCCAGCGCGTCCCCGTCACCGAAAGCGGCGGGCGCATCCATACGTCCGCTGCGACCGTCGCGGTCTTGCCTGAAGCCGAAGAGGTGGATGTCGCCATTAACGAAAGCGACCTGCGCGTCGATATTTACCGCTCGTCGGGCGCAGGCGGGCAGCATGTCAACACAACCGACAGCGCGATCCGCATCACCCATATTCCGACCGGCCTAGTCGTGACATGTCAGGACGAACGCTCGCAGCACAAGAACCGCGCCAAGGCGATGAAAGTGCTGGCGACGCGGCTTTATGACATGGAACGCGAACGGCTCCATGCCGAACAAGCGGGCGCGCGCAAGTCGATGGTGGGTTCGGGCGACCGGTCCGAGCGCATCCGCACCTATAATTTCCCGCAAGGCCGCGTGACCGACCACCGCATCAACCTCACCCTCCACCGCCTGCCGGAAATTTTGGAAGGGGATTTGGATGAGTTGGTCGATGCGCTGATCTTCCAGGATCAGGCCGAACGCCTGGCCGGGTTGGAAGGGTGAGGGCGGCCTCGCACCACCAACTCTCCGTTCGTGTCGAGCGCAGTCGAGACATGCGAGCCCTTTGCTATCCGTCTCTCGACTACGCTCGAGACACGCGAGCGCAATGCTATCCGTCTCTCGACTACGCTCGAGACAAACGGGGGTGGGAGTATGAGGTGGGAGTTTATTCATGACCCGCACCGCGCGCGAGGCCGTCCGCGCGGCAACCGAGCGACTGGAGCCGATCAGCTACACGCCCGAACTGGATGCCGAATTATTGATGGCCCATGCGCTTGGCCTCACCCGCAGCGACTATCTCCTCAAAAGCCGTGATCTTACCGAACCGCAAGATTTTTGGCCGATGGTCGAACGGCGCGCGCTGTATGAACCGGTGGCGTATATTCTGGGCCATCAGCCTTTCTGGACGATTGACCTTAAGGTCAAACCCGGCGTCCTCATCCCGCGCGCCGATTCCGAAACATTGATCGAAGCCGCGGTCGGCCATTTCGGCCCGCAAGGCCCGTCCATCATGCTCGACATCGGGAGCGGCCCCGGTACCTTGTTGCTTGCCGCCCTCGACGAATGGCCGCGCGCGGTCGGCGTCGGGGTCGAACGCTCGGCGCTCGCGCGCGAACTGGCCGAACAAAATGCTCAAAGCTTAGGCATGGAGCCGCGCACCATGTGGTTCCGGCGCGACTGGACCGAAGAAAATTGGTGGCTCGGCATTGGCGGGCCGTTCGATCTCATCCTGTGCAATCCGCCTTATATCGAGGTTGCGGCAGAGTTGATGCCGCAGGTCGCGGACTATGAACCGCATGAGGCGCTGTTTGCCGGAATCGACGGACTCGACGATTATCGCCTGTTGCTTCCGGTGCTGGACCATCTGCTCGCGCCGCAGGGCGTTGCGATCTTCGAAATCGGCTGGACGCAGGCAGCGAGCGTCACAAAACTTGCCGAATCGCAAGGATTTGACGTGACTTTATTCCATGATCTGGGCGGGCGTGATCGTGCGCTTTTGCTAAAAAGAAAGGCGTAAATCGCGCTTTTAGTCGCTTTTTACTTGTTTTCGGACGCAAACTGGATAAGGCGTTGGTTCAAGGGACGCGCCGGTAGTCTTGATTTGACCCCTTCGCCCTCCCTTAGCTCCCACAGCGCATCGATGGATTGCCCCGTGGCTCCCCCAAGAGCCCGGTGCCATAAAATCAAGGCTGATGGCCGGAATATCCGTCGGACACAAGATTTCCGATACGGGTGTTTCACACACCGAAACGTCCGGGGATTGGCATGAAGTCATGCGGTCCGGGGGGACGGATAAGGAAAGTATGATTTCGGTTTGAACGCTTTTTTGACAATAGGGATAGAAGCTCGGTGATCAATAACCGTCAAGGCAACCGCCGTCGCGGTCGCAACAATTCGCCACGCCAGAATAATAACCGGGGTGGCGGCGACAGCGCCAATCGTATCGACAGCCGCGCACGCGGTAATGCAGCGCAACTCCTTGAAAAATATAAAAATATGGCGCGCGATGCACAAATGCAGGGCGACCGCGTCCTGACCGAATATTATCTGCAATTCGCCGACCATTATTTCCGCGTGCTTGCCGATGTGCGCGCGCGTCAGGAAGAACAGCAGGCCGAACGCCGCGCCCGCCATGAAGAACGCAGCCAGAATTGGCGCGACGACAATGGCCGCGACTTTAACGGCCGCGAAGAAAATGAAGGCAGCGAGATTGAAGGCGTCGAACATGGCGTCGAAGGCGAGCCTATGCTCGAAGGCCCCGCTGCGCGCGATGATCGCGACTTTTCCGACACTGAGGGCACCGAAGACCGCCCGCGCCGTGGCCGTCAGCCGCGCGCGGATCGGGGTGGTGATCGGGGTAGCGAGCGGAATGAGCGCAATGATCGCGCCGAACGTCCTGCACGCACCGAACGCGCGCCCCGTGGCCGCAAGCCCGCTGCCGCTGCCAATGGCCATGATGACGCGAATGAAGCGCCGCTGGGCCTTGACGCATCACTGCTGCCGCCCTCGATTGCGCCCGTTTCGGATGCAGGCGAAGGCGACGAAGCCGCCGCCGCCCCGCGCCCGCGCCGGGGCCGCCGTCCCAAGGCGGAAAGCGTAGCGGCTGGCCCTGATGCTACCGGCCCTGACGCAATTGGGCGTGATGCGGCCGACGCTGCCGACGGATAATCGCCGGGAGTAGCGCACCATGCCGACCGCTTCGCCTTGCGCAAGCGTCGCGCCTGAAGCAGGCGTCGACCGCCCGCGCTTCGACTTTGCGATCCACGCAACCGAAGGCAAGGCGCGCACCGGTGTTATCCGGATGCAGCGCGGCGATATCCGCACGCCTGCTTTCATGCCGGTCGGCACGGCTGGCACGGTCAAGGGCCTGCGTCCCGTCGAAGTGCGCGCGACCGGCGCGGACATCATTCTTGGTAATACCTATCACCTGATGCTGCGCCCCGGCGCGGAGCGGGTGGCGAAACTTGGTGGCCTGCACGTCTTTTCCGGTTGGGGCCGTCCGATTTTGACCGACAGCGGCGGCTATCAGGTGATGAGCCTGTCCGCGCTCACCAAAAGGTCGGAAGAAGGCGTGGTATTTGCAAGCCACCTCGACGGCTCGCGCCATATGCTGTCGCCCGAACGTTCAATGGAAATCCAGCGGTTACTCGGCTCCGACATTGTGATGGCGTTTGACGAGTTGGTGCCGACGACCTCGACGCCGAAAGAGCAGGCCCAAGCGATGGAACGCTCGATGCGCTGGGCCAAACGCTCGCGCGCAGGTTTTGACAGCGACGAAGGCCATGCAAGCCGCGCGGCCTTGTTCGGCATCCAGCAGGGCGCGCTCGATGAAGCGTTGCGCAAATCCTCGGCGGACGCACTCATCGACATCAGTTTTGACGGCTATGCGGTTGGCGGCCTTGCGGTGGGCGAAGGGCAGGAGGCGATGTTCGCCTGTCTCGATTTTGCGCCGTCACAATTGCCGCACGACAAGCCGCGCTATCTGATGGGGGTCGGCAAGCCCGACGACCTCGTCGGCGCGGTCGCGCGCGGGATTGATATGTTCGATTGCGTGTTGCCGACGCGCTCGGGCCGCAACGGGCAGGCCTTCACCTGGAATGGTCCGCTTAATATCCGTAATGCCAAACATAGCGAAGATAGCGGGCCGCTTGATGCGCGTTGCGGCTGTCCGGTGTGCACGACATGGAGCCGCGCCTATCTGCACCATCTGGTGAAAGCGGGCGAAATGCTGGGCGCGATGTTGATGACCCAGCATAATATCCATTTTTACGAAGATTTGATGGCATCTATGCGCGCGGCGATTGCCGACCAACGCTTTGCCGCCTTTGAAGCTGATTTCCGTCGCGATTATTTTCCCGGACGGTAAACTTCCGCGTCAATCCAGCGTCGGGAAGTGGATATGGAATGTGCCGCTTTCGCCGTCATAATCGAGCGCTTGGCGCAATTGCCGTGACAATCCGGTCAGCACGCGATCAAACCGGTGGTGGAGCAAGCCGGTCACTTTCTCGCCCGCTTTCAACGCATCGGACTGGATCGACAATGCGGCCATATGGCCTTCATCCGTGCAGCGATGCACATGGATGGTGAGCGGCTGCGTCGGGTCGGACAGCAGCGCAAGTTCGCCGATTTCGGTGAACAGGAACGACACCGGCACCGCAATATCCTGCTGGATCTGTATCGCGGCGGCATCGACCGTGACAGCGGCATGGGCATCCATCGGCGTATTGCCTTTAAGCCCCGCCGCCAGTTCGCTGAGGAGCGGGCGCAGCGCAATGCCTTCATTATCTTCCAGCTCGGCAAAATGGTTGCGATGGACCGCCGACAAAGCGCCGACGCGCCGCTGGATCGACCGGTAGGTTTCCATCGCCTCGACCGTATCGGCCGCGCGGCTGTGGATATTGAGCAGGCTTGCGATAATCTGGAGGTTGTTTTTGACGCGGTGATGCACCTCGCGGGTCAACAAGGTCTGGCGTTCCAGCCCGCTCGCAAGGTCCCGCTTGTCGCGCGCAACCATTTCCGACAGGTCGGTCATGTCCTGCTCAAGACTACTGATTTCCGCCGCCACGCCGGGGCCGCGCGGCTGGGCGCGATAGCGTTGACCGGGGCGGTAATGCGCAACGGTGCGCTGGATGTCGCGTAAGGGCCGCAGCAGCAATTTATTCACAAGCAACCATGCAAGGCCCCCTGCCAAAAGCCACATGCCAAGCGGCGCGAGCAGCGAGATAATGTCAGTCCCCGACACCGATTTGCGCCGCGAGGCAATCTCCAGCGTTGTCCCCGTGCGCCCCACCGGACTGGTCGCGGACAGGCTGTTGCCCGGCACCCACACGCCGACTTGCGTGGTGATATCAATCTGCCGGTCGCCTTGCGTCAGATAAAGATTATAGTCGGGAAGCTCGGTATTGGGCTGCGACAATTCTTCTAACATTGTCCAGGGGTAAACCATCATCGCGGCCAAGGGCGTGCCATTGCCGTCCGTTACCGGCAAAATGTCGATTACCGATTTCAGATCTTCGCTGATTTCCAGATGGTTTTTGCTACGTGGGAGGTTGGACAGCACCGCATCGCTATCCGTTCTTGTCTCATGGCATAGATGGGCGCCGCTGCGCGCATCGAGCAAATGGAGTTCGGGGGCGGCGCTTTTATTGGTGGATAGCGCGCGGCTAATATCCTGGCACAAACTATGGAAATCGGTGCGGGTCGGCACCAGAGCGGGGGTGGTGGACGGCGTTGCGGGTGCCGCCGGCGTCGTAGCTGCGCCCGATGGCGCGCTCTCCGCATCTCCCTCGCCTGCCGGGGTCAGCCGGAAGGATTCGAGCGGACGCCGGACAATATCTTCATCCGTCACCAACGTAGATGCAATCCGCCGCGCAATATCGCGATTGGCCCCCGAAATCAGCGCAAGCCGTTCCTCGTCCGCCGACTGGGCCGAGCGGACATTGGCGATGAAGGTGATAAGCGCAAGCGGGGCAAGCGCAACCAAGATGGCAATGAATAATTTGCGGCCCGTCGGCATATGATAATACCAAGCCATCAGCCGCTCATTGGCGGAACGGAGATTATCCTTGCCTTTGTTATTGCCGGATTTGGTCTGCGCACCAAAGGGCTGCGCTACGGCCTCTTCCGACGGGACGTGATCGGGCGGGAGTGGCGCATCGCGGAGCTCAACAGAGGATTCGGTTGGCTGAGCGTCCATTTACCCCTTCAAACCTTTGATCCGGAAACATAAATCACCGCTTACTGGCGCGCACCGCCGCAAGCATATGGAGGATGAACCCCTCATAGTCCGGCAGGTTCCCTTGAAAATCGAGATTTTGTGCGCCGGATTTGGGGTAGGTCCGGACAGATCAGCCCAGCTTCTTTAACAAATCCATCATCGAATCCGGAACCGCTTCATCGAGCGTGGTCTGATAAGCCTGTTTCAGCGACGAGGAGAGTTGACCCAGCCGCTCTTTGTCCTTGGCCTTATCCTTGCCCTGTTTGGGATGGATTTTTGTGGCCGTAATTCCGGCGGCAGAAAGGCCCGGCAGGTCACATGTCCCGTCGACCATTGCGTTTTTCCCCAAATCTTTACCCATGTCTTTATCTGCGCCTATACCAGTTGCGCCGACATGCTCATTCTTTTGTACGGGTTCCATATCAGCCCCAGATTTGTTCCTTATGCCTATGCCCGTCCGACCCGCATAACCCTTGTCCGGGTCTTATTCTCATCCGGTCGCGAAACGCAAATTGTAAATTAGGCGATAGTGCGATCAGGCCGATTGGTGATTATTTAGCGTTGTATGAAACCTATTTCCCGCTCATTGGTTCCATGTAAATCAGCGGGGTAGAATTTCGGGGGCGTTGACGCGCGTCCGGATGAAAGCTTTTCTGCTGGTTGCGTGTCCCAAAAGACGTAAATTTGAATAGACGAAATTTTTATAGTCGGAAAATAATCGGGAGGTTTTTCCTTAATGTCGCTTGGTCAGAAAATTGCACCCCATCTCCCTTTTTTGCGGCGTTATGCCCGTGCGCTTACCGGTTCACAGGATAATGGGGATGCTTATGTGCGCGCGACGCTTGAAGCGCTGATTGCCGCGCCTGACGAATTTCCCGACACGGTCGAACCGCGCTTGGGTCTTTACCGCACCTTCCATGTGATCTGGAATAGCGCGCGCGTCGACGCGGGCGATAGCGATGTTGCGGGCGATGCTGCCGAACAGATTGCAGCGCAGCGTCTGGCGCGCATTTCGCCGCAATCGCGTCAGGCTTTGCTGTTGACCGCGATGGAAGGCTTCACCACCGAAGATGCCGCTTATATTCTCGATACCGACAGCAGCAGTACGGGGCTTCTCGTCGCTGAAGCCCTCGCCGAAATCGACAAGCAGACCAAGGCGCGCGTGCTGATTATCGAAGACGAGCCGATTATCGCGATGGACATTGAAGCGATTGTCCGGGATCTTGGCCATGATGTGACCGGCGTTGCGGTAACGCGCGACGAAGCGGTTGCCGAAGCGCAGGCCAATCCGCCGACCCTGGTGCTGAGCGACATCCAGCTTGCCGACAATAGTTCGGGCATTGATGCGGTGCAGGATATTTTGAGCGACCATGACGTGCCGGTCATCTTCATCACCGCTTTCCCCGAACGCTTGCTGACCGGCGACCGTCCGGAGCCGACCTTCCTCATCACCAAGCCGTTCCAGCCGGCAACGGTGAAAGCGGCGATTTCGCAAGCCCTGTTCTTCAACGAAGCGACCGTTCCGGCCTGAGCGCGGGCAGCATTTTATCCTGCGAAGGACATCTGAATAATTTTGTATCATCTTAACATCGTAAAATTGGCTTCATCCGTCCGCCCCGCTATAGGCGGAGCAGATGGACTGTCGGCGCAGCCTTCTTCATGCGCCGGGATGGGGACAGAATGAGCCGGACTATGGCAGCACGAGATTCCAAAGCAGCGGCGCAAGCCTCCGTGCGTGCTTCTGCGCAGGCTGGCGCGCAGACAAGTGCGCGCGCCCAGTCTGGCGCTGAGCCCGGCGATGATGCGGCGGACAATGTGGACAATCGCGCACCGGTTGAACGGCTGAGCGATGATGCGTTCCGCGACCAGCTTGGCGAGGTCATTCCGCATCTGCGCGCCTTTGGCCGCTCGCTGTCGGGTAATCGCGACACCGCCGATGACTTAGTGCAGGAAACCTTGCTCAAAGCATGGGCCGCGCGCGCGCGTTTCCATGCGGGCACCAGTATGCGCGCCTGGACCTTCACCATTTTGCGTAACCTGTTCCTGTCGCAAATGCGCCGCGCGCGGTTCAAGGGCGAATGGGATGATCTGACCGCAGAGCGCAGCTTGGCCGCGCCCGCCAGTCAGGATGGCAGCGTCGATCTTTCCGACCTCCAGCGCGCGCTGATGCTGCTCCCGCAAAACCAGCGCGAGGCGTTGATTTTGGTCGGAGCGGGCGGGTTTGCCTATGAAGAAGCCGCCGATATTTGCGGCGTTGCGGTTGGCACAATCAAAAGCCGCGTGGCACGCGGGCGTGTGGCTCTCGAAGATATTATGGCGGGCGATGCGCTCCCCAAACGCTCCGATTCGGGCGTGTCGGGCGAAACCGCGCTCACCGAAATCCTTGCCGATGTGGACAGGCTCAGCCGTCAGGATTAATTGCGTGTAAGAGGTTCGGGGGAAGCTTAAGGAGCAGCCTCCGGCGCAGTGCAGCGCAATCCGACTTAATTTGGTCAGCTTAATTTGGCGAGCAAATCCTGAAACGGATCATCGCCCTTGGCCGTGGCCGCGCTACCTGCACCCTCGCGCGCATCGAAACAATAGCGCAAGCTTATGCCAATCTGCCCCAGCTCGTCACAATGGACGCCGTTCAGCGTCATATCCGACGCGAGGCGCGCCGCCGCAGCGCGGCACGGACGGGCCGTGGAAGCCTCGGCGGCGTTGGGAATAAGGGCATCAAATTCATTCATCCTGTCTCAACGGGGCAAAGGGCGTCGCGGTTCCCTCAAACTGCAATATTTACCAAGCCCGTGCAGCGGTGGGTGAGGGTGCGCGGCGCGCTTTTTCCTTGCGAAAGGACGGGATTCCGCCAATGACAGCCATAAAGCCGCCTGAACCGGAGCCGTCATGACCGCCGCAAAAATGTCACAAAATGAACGCCTTAAGGTGATCGAACGCGCGCGTGGCCATGCGCCCTTCCTCGCGCGCCTCGGTGAAAGGTTCGCGCCCGCGCTCGACCATTTTGTCCAAGGGACGGCACAAACACGCATCACCGCGCTGCTTGCCGAGCGGTGGGATGGAGAGGCGGACATCATGCCGTTCCTGCGTGACCAGCGCAGCGAACTCGCGCTGCTCACCGCGCTCCTCGATCTGTCGGGCGAAGCGGATCTTACTTATACCATCGAAACCCTGTCCGCGTTTGCCGACCATGCGCTTGACGATGCGATCCGCGCGGCGTTTGACGAGCGTGTTCCGGGCGAACCGGTGCAAGGCTTTGCGGTCATCGGCCTTGGCAAGCATGGCAGTCATGAACTCAACTATTCGTCCGACATTGACCCGATATTATTATTCGACCCTGCGACTATGCCCCGGCGCGAGCGTGATGATCCGGCTGAAGCGGCGGTCCGCATGGGGCGGCGCGTCACCGAAATTTTGAGCGCGCGCACCGGCGACGGCTATGTGTTCCGCGTCGATCTGCGCCTCCGCCCGACACCCGAAGTCACGCCCATCGTGCTGCCGGTCAATGCGGCGATCGGCTATTATGAATCGCAGGCGCTGGCGTGGGAGCAGGCGGCGTTCATACGCGCGCGGGCCTGTGCGGGCGATAAAGCGCTGGGCCGCTATTTCCTCGACGCCATCCGGCCTTTTGTATGGCGCAAAAGCTTGGACTATCGCCAGATCAAGGAGATCGGATCGGTCAGCCAGCGCATCCGCGACCATTATGCGGGCGGGCAGAAATTCGGCCCCGGCTATGATCTGAAGCGCGGGCGCGGCGGCATCCGCGAGGTCGAATTTTTCGCGCAGGTGCATCAGCTTATCCATGGCGGACGCGATGCAAGTTTGCGCGCGCCCGCGACCCGCGACGCGCTGGCCGCACTCGCCAAGGCCGGACGGATTGACGCTGACGAAGCCGGCCAATTGGCCGAAAGCTATGCGCTCTACCGCACCATCGAACATCGCCTGCAAATGGTCGATGACCAGCAAACGCATAGCCTGTCCAAGGATAGCGAGGCGCTCGACCGTGTGGCGCGGCTGCATGGGATAGAGGATGGCGCGGCGCTGATTGCGCTGCTCGCCCCCCATGTCGAGCGCGTCGGCAAAATTTACGACCGGCTGATCGCGGGCGAGGAGGGCGAGGAAAGCCAGCCGCTAACCCCGCGCGACGATGATGCGCTCACCGCTTATCTCGCCAATTTGGGCTTTGCCGCGCCAGAAAGCGTCGCGCAGCGCATTGCTGCCTGGCGGTCGGGTAAGGTGCGCGCGCTGCGCTCCGGGCCTGCATTGGAGGCGCTCGAAACCGCGCTCCCCAAATTGCTCACCGCCTTGTCCAAAGCGCCCGACCCGATGGCGGCGGTGATCGGGCTTGACCGCATGATTGACGGCCTTCCCAGCACGATCAATTTTTTCCATCTGCTCGATGCGCGGCCCGCACTGGCGACCACGCTCGGCAATATCCTCACCTATGCGCCCGCTTTGGCGGAGCAGTTGGGGCGGCGCAGCGCGCTCCTCGATGGCCTCATTGACCAGAGCGTGTTCAACCCCAATCCCAGCGTCGAGGCGCTGCTCACCGCTTTTTCCGATACGCGCCACGCGGTCGATTATGAGCGCCATCTGGACCATGTGCGCCGCCTTGTGGGGGAGCGCCGCTTTGCGCTCGGCGTCCAGATTATCGACGGCATGGCCGATCCGATGGAGGTCGCGCGCGGCTATGCCCATGTCGCCGAGGCTGCATTGGTGACGCTCGCCGATGCTACCCGCGCCGAATTTGAAGCCGCGCATGGCCGGGTGCCGGACAGCGAATTTGTGATTCTCGCGCTTGGCCGACTGGGCGGTGAGGCGCTGACCCATGCGTCGGACCTTGACCTTATCTATCTGTTCACCGGCGATTATATGGCAGAATCGGATGGCGCAAAGCCGCTTGGCGCGACGCTTTACTATAACCGTCTGGCGCAGCGGGTGAGCGCGGCTTTGTCGGTGCCGACCGCTACGGGGCGACTTTATGAAGTTGATACGCGCCTGCGCCCATCCGGCGCGCAAGGGCCGCTTGCGGTCACTTTGGACGCGTTTGAACGCTATCAGAAAGAAGAGGCATGGGTGTGGGAGCATATGGCGCTCACCCGCGCGCGGTCGGTTTATGGGTCGCAAAAAGCGCGCGAGGCGGTGCAGGCGATTATCGACGCCGTGCTGAAAGCCCCGCGCGATGCGGCTAAATTGCGGGCCGATGCAGCGCAAATGCGCGCCGATATGGCGGGGCATAAACCGCCCAGCGGTCCGCTCGATGCCAAACTCATCGCGGGCGGGCTGGTGGATCTGGAATTTGCCACCCATGTCACGCAATTGACCAGCGGCGCAGGGCTTTTCCCGCAACTTGACCGCGCGCTTCCGGCGTTGGTTGGGGCAGAGCTCGCGCCCGATGCGATTGTCCCCGCGCAACAGCTTTTGACGCGGCTGCTCGTCACCTTGCGGCTGGTCTGCCCCGATTGTATTGACCCGCCCGATGTCACCAAGCCGGTCATCGCGCGCGCCTGTCAGGCCGAAAGCTGGGAGGCATTGCTGGCCGATTATGATAAAGCGCGCGCGGTGGTTGCGGCATGGTGGGACGTGGTGCGGGAGTGAGTGTTCATATTTAACATTCGTCATCCCCGCGAAGGCGGGGATCCATCTCCGGACGTCGCCATAAACCTAAGGGTTGGGAGATGGATTCCCGGTCAAGCCGGGAATGACGAGAATATTGAAGGATATATAAGGAAAACCCATGAATATCGGAGATAAAATCCCCGCGCTCACGCTCCCCGATGCGAGCGATGCACCAGTCGCGCTGGCCGCTCTCGGCACGCCCTTGGTGGTCTATTTCTACCCCAAGGCCGACACGCCGGGCTGCACCACCGAAGCACAGGACTTTACCGCGCTCGGCAAGGATTTTGCCGCAGCAGGCGTCAAAATTGTCGGCATATCCAAGGATAAGACCGCAAAGCTCGCCAAGTTCCGCGACAAATATGATCTGGGCGTCACACTCCTGTCGGACGAAGAGGGCGTTGCCTGCGAAGCGTTCGGCACATGGGTGCAGAAGAAGCTTTATGGCCGCGAATATATGGGGATCGACCGCGCGACCTTTCTGTTCGGCAAGGACGGCACGCTGGTGCGCGAATGGCGCAAGGTGAAGGTCAAAAATCACGCCGCCGAGGTGCTGGAGGCCGCCAAGGCGCTCTGATTATAATGAAGGACAGCCCAACCCCGACCATCGCCGCCGCCTGCCGCGCAGTGTTGGAAACCGCCGATCCTTATGCCAAACTGATGCGCGCGCGGATGGTGGCGCGCGATTGGCGGCTGGGGCGGCTCGCGCCTGTTTTTGACGTCAAGATGCCGGACAGGCCGGGGCGGCCCGCCAAGCCCGAACTGCTGCCACCCAATCAGATGCCGCGCCGTAGGGGCGGGGCAGAACGCGCGCGCATCGCCTTGCTCCACGCGCTCGCGCATATCGAATTTGTCGCGATTGATCTCGCCTTCGATATGGCGGGCCGGTTTGGCGGCGAATTTCCGCGCGGCTTTGTCGATGACTGGCTTGCCGTCGGTGCAGACGAAGCGATGCACTTTGCCATCCTCGACCGCAGGCTCAAACAATTAGGCAGCCATTATGGCGCGCTCCCCGCGCATGACGGTTTGTGGGAGGCGGCAGCAGAGACTGCGCATGATGCGCTCGCCCGATTGGCGGTCGTGCCGATGGTGCTGGAAGCGCGCGGGCTCGACATCACGCCCGCCACCATTGACCGTTTTGTATCGCAGGGAGATTCGGCCAGCGCGGCGATTCTTTCGCGCATCTATAAGGACGAAATCCGCCATGTTTCAGCGGGAACCCGATGGTTCAAAGCGCGTTGTATGGACAGCGGCCTTGACCCCGCGCGCCACTGGCAGGCGCTTGTGAAGTTACATTTCAGGGGGGTGTTGAAGCCTCCATTTAACGACTCGGCGCGTGCTGCGAGCGGTTTAACGCAGGATTTCTATAAAATTATTGCCTAATTAACCTCGTCCCCGCACACAGGTTTCAACGAGCGGGGACGAAAAAGATTTCGCCCACATTTTGATAATAAGCTGCACGGTGCAGATCGGGGCCAAACCGGATCGCCAAGTGCATGACGAAACTAGAGTGGGGTCGCAGTGATCAACGTCGTTTCCAAGATGAAGTTCCGCAATGTTGCACTTTTTATGGGCATTGCTTGTTTTTCGGTCGCAGCGCAGGCGAATAATGCCGGGACGCCGACCACCCTCGACGATCCGGATGAAGAAATGACCGATGCGCAAAATAGTGCGCAGATGGCTAATGTCGCCGGTATGGCAACGCCCGGTCTCCTCGCCGCCAAGATTGGCGCGCCGCAAGGGGACAGCAATTTCCGCAACCTGTTCGGCACGATGAAGCAGATGGACGGCGCGGCCTCGCGCAAGATCGCCATCCCCAGCCGCAAGCCGGTGGACCAAATGCGCCTCACCTCCTCGTTCGGGATGCGCAACCATCCGGTTCTCGGCAAGCGGATGCGCCACAATGGCATTGATATTCCCGCCGCTACCGGCACCCCGATTTACGCACCGGCGGACGGTGTTGTCGGCCGCGCCCAGCGCCTTGGCGGTTATGGCAATTATGCCGAAATCGAACATGGCAACGGCATCCAGACCCGCTTCGGCCATATGTCGCGCATCGCGGTGGCACCGGGCCAGCGTATCAAGCAGGGTGAAATTGTCGGTTATGTCGGCTCGACCGGCCGTTCGACCGGCCCGCACCTCCATTATGAAGTCCGCATCGCCGGAACGCCGGTCAATCCGATTCCGTTCGTGCAGGCAGACACGAATTTCGCTTATGTCGGCAATGGCCACACCCAGATGGGCGGCCCCGAATAAGCAGCTAAAACAAGAAGGAAAGCTCGCGGTTTTCGCGGGCTTTTTCTTTTTGCACGGGTTTTGGGAGAGGACGCAGATCGGATGAATCTGCGCCAATATCTAAGGGAGCGCGGGCGATAAGCTTGCCGCTCCCTTTTTTCCTCCCTATCTTGGACCCATGAGCGACCTCACCCCCATGACCCTTTCGCCCAGCGCAGCCAAGCGCGTTGCCTTCATCGCGGACAAGCAGGGCAAGCCTGCCATGCTGCGCCTGTCGGTCGAAGGCGGTGGCTGTTCGGGCTTCCAATATCGCTATGGCCTCGCCGATGCGATCAACGACGATGATATTGTGACCGAAACCGACGGCGTCAAATTGGTGGTCGATGATATATCGCTGGAACTGGTGCAGGGCGGCATGGTCGATTTCGTCGAATCCCTGGGCGGTTCGGCCTTTCAGGTGACAAACCCCAATGCGGCGGTAGGATGCGGCTGCGGCGCAAGTTTTTCGGTTTGATCGTTTAAGCCGTTTTCTCTCGTCATTGCGAGCGCCGTAGGCGCGCGGCAATCCAGTGTTGCGCGGCGCAGTCTCTGGATTGCCGCGCCGCTACGCGGCTCGCAATGACGATGGGTTTGGGTTTGGGCAAGCCTTGCGCTGTAGCGCTGATGTATCCCCGCGCGAGAGCCATGCGATGGTCACGATAGTGGCAGGATATGTAAAGCTGCGCTAAGCCTCCCCCATGAGAATCGCGACCTTCAATATTAACGGCATCAAAGCCCGCCTGCCCCGCCTCCTTGAATGGCTGGAGGAAACACAGCCGGATGTCGCCTGCCTTCAGGAAATCAAAACCGCCGATGAAGGCTTCCCCGTCAAGGAATTTGAAGCCATCGGCTATGGCGCGTTGTGGCACGGGCAAAAGGGGTTTAACGGCGTTGCCATCCTCGCCAAAGGGGAAACCCCCGTTGAAGTGCGCCGCGGGCTGGACGGCGAGCCGGAGGATGAGCATAGCCGCTATCTTGAAGCCGATGTGAAGGGCGTGCGCGTCGCGTCCATCTATCTCCCTAATGGCAATCCGCAACCCGGCCCCAAATTCGACTATAAATTGCGCTGGATGAAGCGGTTGCGCACCCGCGCGGGCGAAATCTGGCGCGAGGAAGTTCCGGCTGTATTGGTGGGCGATTATAATGTCATCCCGCATGACGATGATGTCTATTCGGTCCCGGCGATGGCGGATGATGCGTTGATGCAGCCCGAATCCCGCGAAGCCTATCGCGTGCTGCTTGCGGACGGCTGGACCGATGCGCTGCGCGCGCGCCATCCGGCGGGCGGTGTGTGGACCTATTGGGACTATCAGGCAGGAGCCTGGCAGCGCGACGCCGGTTTCCGCATCGACCATCTGCTGCTCAGCCCGCAAGCCGCCGACCGCCTCATCGACGCCCAAGTCGACAAAGCCTATCGCGGGCGCGAAAAGGCGAGTGACCATGCGCCGGTGTGGGTGGAATTGCGAGGGTGAAAATATATTACCCGTATAATATTGACATTATTATATCCGGATATAAATAAGCTTCCACATGAAGGAGCTTATGATGACAACCCGAATCCTTACCGCCTTTGTCGGTGATAATTTTTTAGCCAACGGCCCCGACGCCGTAATCCGCGATGCCATCCGCGCACTTGAGGCGGGCGGTGTCACCACGCCCGTACTGGCTTTTGACGATAGCAACGGGCGACAGAGCGATGTCGATATGCGCGCGAGCCCGCCTACCCCCACGCCACCCGATGCGCCTGCCGAACCACCGCGCCGGGGTCGCCCTAAACTTGGCGTCATTCCGAAGGAAATCACGCTTCTTCCGCGCCATTGGGACTGGCTTGGCCAGCAAAAGGGCGGCGCGTCGGTCGCCTTACGCAAATTGGTCGAAGCGGCGATGCGCGACGATAGCGGCCCTGCCGAACGCGCCCGCGCGCGCGATGCGGCCTATCATTTCCTGTCGGCCAAAGCGGGCGATTATCCGCGTTTCGAAGACGCCATCCGCGCGCTCTATGCGGGCGACCAAGCGGGCTTTGAAAGCGCCATCACCGGCTGGCCGGACGCAGTGCAAAGCTATGCGCTGCGCCTGTCCGCTGGCGCATGGGAAGGGGCGGCATAAGTCCGCCCTTACCCTTGGCGTGCGCCTACAGCGTCTTTTCGTAAATCCGGTAGATGCGGTCGACTTTGCCGCCGACCGCTTCGCCGACGCTGACCATCGGGCCGTTGGAGGCCAGCACCCAGCCGAAATCGCCTTGGGTTGCGCCATATTTTATGACCGCATCGCGGCGGATAAATTCGATGAGCATCATCGCAAGCTGGCTCGCCATGCGGGTGCCTTGCAGCTTTTTGACGACGCCCATGAGCGGCACGCGCATTTTGGTGACTTGGGGCTTCCTCAACCACCACAGCAATTTCGCCCAGTTGAGCGGGAAGAGCGAACCGCCGAAATCCTTGATTTTCTCGTTAAGGTCGGGAAGCGTCATCATGAAGGCGACGGGTTCGCCGTCGACTTCGGCGATGCGGATCAGGTCTTCATAGACAAGCGGTTTAAGCTTCTTGCCCGCATAGGCAATTTCGCGGTCGGTCATCGGCACAAAGCCCCAATTATCCGACCAGGCATTGTTGAGGATCGCCATGATCAGCGCGGCTTCTTCGTTGAAGCGCGATTTATCGACATGGCGGATGCGGATTTTGCCCGACTTTTCGCCCATCGCAACAATGCGGTTGACCAGTTCGGGAAAGCCGTTTTCGATCGGCAGCGCATAGGTATAAAGATCCTGCACCCCTTCATAGCCCGCACGCTCGATCCAGCCGCCATAGGCCGGATCATTATGCCCCATCATCACGGTGGGGGGATTGTCAAAGCCTTCGACCAGCAGCCCCGGCTCGTCCCAGATTGAAATTGAAATCGGCCCCAGCGCGCGCGTCATGCCTTCCCCGCGCAGCCAATCTTCGGCCTTGGCGATGAGCGCGGCGGCGGTTTCTTCCTCTTCCGCTTCCAGCATCCCCCAATTACCGACACCCGGCCCCATGCCCTGTTCGGGCGGCTGTTGTAGCGCGAGCGTGTCGATATGCGCCGAGATGCGACCGACAACACGGCCCCCGCGTTCGGCCAGAAAAAGCTGTTGCTTGCCATGATCGAACCATGGGTTTTTCTTGCGGTTCAACAGGCCATACACCTCGTCTTTCAACGGCGGCACCCAATTGGGGTCAGCTGCGTTCAAACGATAGGCCAGCTCGACAAAGGCGCGTATATCGCCTTTATTATCATTGTGAATAGCGCGGATGGAAAGCGGTTCGGTCTGCATATACTCGCTCTTATGCAAGTGCGGCGCGCGTGTCGAGCACGACCCATATATTGTTTTTGTCGTCACCGGTTACTGGTCAACTGTGGCGAAAACCGGTATCAGGGCGCACGGCAAATGGCCCAGTTTTGCCATGAATTTGCCATTTTACATGACCACATGGCACGCATGACCAAGCATATATCCATTGATCCGGCCGAAAAAGTGGCGTTTGAAGATCGCGAAATGCTGCGCGCGGCGGCCAAGCTGACGCGCGACCTCGTGCATCCCAATCCGGCGATTTACTGGGGCGATTTTCTCGCCTCTGCGCTGATCGGCTATGCCGGTGTTGCGGTCGCGATTGTCGCGCAGCCTTTATGGGTTGCGTTGCTGGCCGCCGTGATTGCGGTGCTGGCACTTTATCGCGCGGGCAGCTTCATCCATGAAATCACCCATATGAAAGATGGCGCGGTGCCGGGTTTCCGCTTGGGCTGGAACCTTGTCGTCGGCATCCCGCTGATGGTGCCAAGCTTCATGTATGAAGGCGTCCATAATCTCCACCATGCGCGCACGCGTTATGGCACGGTCGAAGACCCCGAATATCTGCCGCTCGCGCTGATGAAGCCGTGGACGGTGCCGGTATTTGTTGCCGTGTCGGCGCTTGCGCCGCTTGCGCTCATCCTGCGCTATGGCATTTTGACGCCGCTTTCTTTTGTGTTTCCGCCGCTGCGCAAGCTGGTGGTCGAGCGTTATTCGGGGCTGGTCATCAACCCCGCTTTCCGCCGCAAATTTCCCGAAGGCGACCAGCGCCGCAACTGGTTGTGGCAGGAAACCGGCGCAAGCCTGTGGGCCTTGTTCCTCATTATCGGCACCGCGACCGGCCTGTTGCCGCTCAAAGCGGTTGCGATTTTTCTGGGGATTGCGGGCGCGGCGGTCGTGCTGAACCAGATCCGCACTTTGGTTGCGCATCTATGGGCCAATGATGGCGATGTGCTGACCGTGACCGAACAATATCTCGACAGCGTTAACGTCCCGCCGCCGGGCCTGCTGCCTGCGCTCTGGGCGCCGGTGGGTCTGCGCTACCATGCGCTCCACCATTTGCTGCCGACCTTGCCCTATCATGCGCTCGGCGAAGCGCATCGCCGCCTCAGCGCAGAACTGGGCGAATCATCGGCCTATCACCGCGCCAATTATAAAGGCCTGCCGGGGCTGGTAACGCAGCTTGTGCGCGGGACGATGCATTAAGTTCGATACCCCCTCCCGCACGCGGGAGGGGCGTTTAGGGCGATTATTCTTCCGTCCTTAACAGCACCAATTCGCCGATAATCGCGAATAGCAAGAACGGCCCCCACGCGGCGAGCCAAGGCGGGTAGGCGCCCAGATTCCCCATCGCAATCGCGAAATTATCCGCGACAAAATAGGCAAAGCCTAGCGCCATGCCGATGATCGCGCGCACGAACAGCTTGCCCGACCGCGCAAGGCCGAAGGCTGCGACCGCGCCGAGCAAGGGCATCAGCACCGCAGACAATGGCCCCGACAATTTATGCCATAATGTGCCTTCCAGCGCGGCGGTCGGGCGGCCTGCGACCTTCAACTGGTTGATCGCATGTTTGAGCGGGAAGAAGGAGAGATTATCGCCGTCAATATTGGCGAGCGTAAATTGTTCGGGGCTGACCCCTTTGGCCGCCTCAATCGTGCCAAGCTTGGTGCTGACGCCGGTTCTGGTGTCGAAGCGGGTCGCATCGACAATGCGCCAGCCATCGGGCAGCGAACGCGCGGTTTGCGCGGTAATCAGGCTGTTCAATGCGCCTTCGGTGCGGTTGTAGATGGTGATGTCACTCAAGGTGATATTGGGCGCAACCCCGCGCACTACGCCCGCATGAACCAGATTGCTGTCATGGCGGATCCACACATTGGTCTTATAGCCGGGGTCGGGCGGGATCGTGCCATAATCGACCTTTTGCCACACATCGAGCGCAGCATTGGCGCGCGCGACTACCCGCTCGTTAAAGGCGAAGGAAATGAGCGCGACAATCGCGCCGCACAGGATGAGCGGGGCCAAAATCTGGTGCGCGGACATGCCCGCCGCTTTCATCGACACCACTTCGCTATTCTGGTTGAGCGTAATGAATGTCACCAACGTGCCGAGCAGCACCGAAAAGGGCAGGAAACGCGACACAAGTTGCGGCACGCGCAGGCCCATATATTTCATCAGTTCGGGCGTGCCATTGCCCGGCACCGCGAAAATCTTACCCGATTCGCCGAGCAGGTCGAGCGCGAGCAGCACGACGACCAGCAACGCCATAATCGCGAAGGTGCGGATCATGAACGCCTTGCCGACATACCAGGCCATGGTAGGCGAAGGGAATAAGGGCACGCGCATCAGGCGGTTTCTTCCTCGTCAAGCGGTTGCACCGCGGCGGGCACCCATTTGCGATGGCCGCGCATCCAGCCTTTGATCGCCTTGCCCATTTTGGCAAAGACGACTTCGAGCGCGCCGATCGGCTGGCCGCCCGGCACAAAGGCGAGCGTGCGGAACATCCACCAGCATAAAGCAGCAAACAGGGTGAACGGCACCCAGAGCGCAAGGATGGCAGGCACCTTGCCCTGCGCGCCCAAACTCAGGCCATATTCGTTAATCTTATGCTGCGTCACCAGCAGCACAATCGACAGGAAAACGCCGAGCGCCGATGTCGAGCGCTTGGGCGGCACCGCGAGCGATACCGCGAGCAGCGGAATGAGGAACATGCTGACAATCTCGACCACGCGATAATGGAATTGCGCGCGGCTTTCCAATCGGGTTGCGGTGGAAACCGTGTCATCGCGGCCGACCTTGATAAGTTCGGGGAGCGTGCGTTCCTTGTCCGCATCCGCCGCGCCCCGTTGCCGGAAGGCTTCGATTTTCGGGAGCGGGATCGGCACGTCATATCCTTTGAACGACAAAACGCGCGGCTTTTCGAATTTGGGCGAATCATGGATGAGTACGCCATCGGTAAGCCGCAGGATGATCGTATCGGGATCATCGGTCGCCATGAATTTGCCGGCGCTCGCGGTCGCTGCGACCGATTCTTCCTTGCTATTTTGTGCGCGGATGAAGATGCCGCGCAATTCGCGCCCGCCATCGCGGCTTTCTTCGATACGCATCGTCATATTCTTGCCAAAATTGGTGAATTCACCCACTTTGATCGACGCGCCGAGCGCGCCCTGACGCAGCTCGAAGCGGATGCCTTCATAGGCATAGCGCGCATAAGGCTGGATATAGCCGACCAGCGCCAGATTCACGAGCGCGAGCGCAATCGCATACATATAAGGGACTTTGAGAAGGCGCGGATAGCCTTGGCCGACGGCCTGGAAAACGTCCAGTTCCGACGATGTTGCCAGCTTTCTGAAGGCGAGCAGGATGCCCATCATCAGCGCAATCGGGATGCCCAATGTCATATATTCGGGCAGCATATTGGCGAGCATCCGCCAGACGACGCTCACCGGACCGCCTTCATTCACGACAAAATCGAACAGGCGCAGCATCTTGTCGAGAACGAACAACATGATCGCCACCACCAGCGTCCCCACCAACGGCATCAGGATCAGCTTTGCGATATAACGGTCAGTGGCGGTTAGCAGTTTCAAGTTTCTGTCGTTCCATGACCATGATTTGGCCGCAAATGATTCCGATACAAGGACAAGGCAAACAGGGCAAAGCCATGCCCGCTTTGGTTATGCGCAGCATCTTTGACCGGATGCTTTAACGATACAAAGGGCGGATGGCTATAACCTGCAGGAGTATATTGGTCATGTTGAAATTTACCGGTTTTGTTGCAGCCGCCGCCGTGGCGCTCACATTGCCGACCTATACGGCATCGGCAGAAGCGGCGCTCGGCCCTTCGGCATCGGTGTGCGAAGCGGATGGTTCCGCGGTGCTGGTGAATGTCACCGGCCTCAAAAGCCGCACCGGACGTTTGCGCGTCAATCTTTATGCCAACAACGCCGCCACCTATCTTGAAAAAGGCAAATATCTGCATCGCGTCGATGTCGCTGTGCCGTCAAGCGGTGCGGTTGCGGTGTGCGTCCCCGTGTCGCGCCCGGGCAGCTATGCCATCTCGATCCGCCATGACCGCAACGGCAATGGCAAGACTGACATGTCGGACGGCGGCGGCTTTTCGGGCAATCCGAATGTCAGCGTCCTCGATATGGCGTTGAAGCGCAAACCGCCTTTGTCGCGGACCGCCTTCAATGTCGGACGCAGCACCGCGTCGATCAACGTCGCACTGAAATATGCCCGCTAAGCCGCGCTTACGGGCCAACAGGAAGGATACATAACGGGCGATGGTCATGGTCGCGCTTCTCTCTAACCCCCGCTCGACGGGGAATCGCGCGATCCTTCCGCGCGTCAGGGAGTTTTGCGCGTCCAATCCGGACATTTTCCATTATGAAGTGGAGGAAGCCAACCAGATTGGTCAGGCGTTCCGGACCATCGCGCTCGTTAAACCGCGCGTCATCGTCATCAATGGCGGCGACGGCACGGTGCAATCGGCGCTGACCGAGCTTTATTCGGGCGGCCATTTTGGCGGAAACCCGCCGCCGGTTGCGGTATTGCCCAACGGCAAGACCAATTTGATTGCGCTTGATTTAGGCTCCGAAGGCGATCCTTTGGAGGCGCTTGAACGCATCATCCAGATCGCCAAGACGGATTTGGACGCCCATGTCATCCAGCGCGAACTCATCGCCTTGTCGAGCGGCGAGGGCGATAACCGTCCGGTGCTGGGCATGTTTCTGGGCGGCGCGGGGCTGGCCGAAGCCATCCTCTATTGCCGCGAGAAAATCTATCCGTTGGGCCTGCCCAACAGCGTCAGCCACATGATTGCGGCGATGGCGGCGATCGTCTCCATCCTGTTCCGCATTGGCGGGCGGCTGCTTCCGGCCAAGCCCGAACCGGTCAGCGTCTCGCTCACCCGCGACGGGCAGATCCAGGGGCGTTTTTCGCTCCTCATCGTGACGACGCTCGAAAAAATGCTGTTCAACTTCAAACCCAGTGATAGCGGCGGGGCACAGGATGCGCTGGGCCGGATGAAGCTGGTCGCGGTCGATCAGGATCTGGGCGCGCTCGTCAAGGTCGGGATTGCAGGCGCGCTCGGCAAATTCGGGCGGCGGCAAATGAACGGCGTCCATTTCCAGAGCGGCGATATTATCCGCATCGAAGGCGCGCGCAGCAATGTCGTGCTGGACGGCGAAGTGTTCGAAGCGAGCCATGATCGCCCGATCATTCTTAAATCGACGCCGCCGGTGCCGTTCCTCAGCCTCGCGGCCTGAGCCTTTCAAGGACAGGCAGGCCCGTGACCGACCATCTCGCCGCCGTGATGGCAGCCGAACTTGCCTTGCCCGTGGACCCGCGCGTGACCGGCATGGCGGAGGCGCTGGCGGCCAAATATCCGGATGCTGCGCGCGGGGTGTTATTTTACGGCTCATGTCTGCGCGAAAGCCAGCTTGACGGGCTGATGCTCGATTTTTACCTCATCGTGTCGAGCTATGAAGCGGCCTATGGCAAAAGCTGGATGGTGCGCGCCAACCGGCTGATTCCGCCCAATGTGTTTCCCTTCACGCACACCGACGCGCATGGCGAACTGGTCGCCAAATATGCTGTGCTGGACGAAGCCGATTTTGCGCGCCTCTGTTCGATGCAGGCAAGTGACGTATCGGTCTGGGCGCGCTTTGCGCAGCCGACGCGGCTGGTATGGGCCGCCGATGACGCAGCGCGCGCGCGTATCCTCGTTGCGGTCGCCCATGCGCCGCTGACACTCGCGACCGTCACCCGTCCGATGATGGGAGAAGGCGAGGGCGATGACCCGCTCGCACTGTGGCGACACGGCTTTGATTTGACCTATAGCGCGGAATTGCGCGCCGAACGCAAAGGCCGCTCGACCTCGATTGTCGATTTCGATCCGGCCTATTACCGGCGATTAAGCGCGGCGCTGACTGCAGATGGCAGCACCATGTCCGCCCTATCCCGCACCGACGCCGAATCACGCTGGGCGTCGTTTCGCCGTCGCGGCAAATGGCTAACCCTCGCCCGCCTCGCCAAAGCGACTGGCACCTATGCGGGCGGGATTGATTATCTTGCGTGGAAGATCAACCGCCATGCGGGGACCGAGATTGCCATCAGGCCCTGGCAACGCAAATGGCCGATTATGGGCGCGCTGACGATGCTGCCGAAATTATTCAAGAGCGGGGCGATTAAGTAATCCCCCCTCCTTTTAGGGAGGAGCGCTTGAATCCCCCTCCCGCTTGCGGGAGGGGCTGGGGGAGGGCCTGTCAGCAAGCGCAGCTTAAACCATGCCCTCCCCCGACTGCGCCTAAGAATTTTCGCTACGCTTCAAATTCCTAAGGCTCCGTTGCCCCTCCCGCAAGCGGGAGGGGAATATTGTTACGCCCCGACCAACCCTTCAACCGCATCCGTCAATGCGGCACAGGTAAACGGTTTTTCCAGCAATACATGCCCTTCCAACCGCCGGGGGTCGGTGTTGCCGATCTCGGCGCTCATGAACAGGATGGGGAGGTCCGGCACAATGGCGAGCGCTGCATCTTTCAAATCGGCACCGTTGATGTGCGGCATGATGATGTCGCTCACCAGCACGTCGGGGCGCTCGCCCGCCGTCAATCGCGCGAGCATCTCGCGCCCGTCCTCGAAGGTTACGACCTTATGGCCGCAATCTTCGAGCAGGTCGCCGGTCGCCGCCAAAATGCGCGGGTCATCATCGACGATATAGACGGTGCAGATCATGCGTTTACCTTCAGATTATCCCGGCTTTCTTGCCTGCCGCTTCGAACATACCCAAAATTTCCTGAACCTGCTCGGCGCTATGTTCGGCGCAGAGCGAACAGCGCAGCAGGGTCATATTGGCAGGGGTTGCGGGCGGACGCGCAAGGTTCACATAAAGCCCTTCGGCCAACAAGGCTTCCCACATGGCCGCGCCGCGTTCGAGATCGGGCATGATGACCGCGATGATGGCCGATTGCGGGGTTTCGGTGCCAAGTTCAAAGCCCAAGGCCTTCAAACCGCTATGCAGCGTCTTGGAATTTTCCCACAAATGCGCGCGCTTGTTCGACCCGTGCATGAGCTTGCGGATCGAGGTTTCGGCGGTCGCGACCACGCTCGGCGGGAGCGAGGCGGTGAACACATAAGGGCGGCAGACGAGCCGCATAATTTCGAACTTCGGATGGTTCGACACGCAAAAACCGCCGACCGTGCCGACGCTTTTGGAGAAGGTGCCGATGACGAAATCGACATCATCCAACACACCCTGATCTTCGGCCACGCCGCGCCCGTTGGGGCCGATAAAGCCCATCGAATGCGCTTCATCGACCAGCACCATCGCGCCATATTTTTTGGCGACCGCGATCATCTCCTTGAGCGGCGCAATATCGCCGAGCATCGAATAGACGCCTTCCAAAACGACCAGCTTGCCCGCGCCTTCGGGGATGCGGCGCAGGCGCTTTTCCATCGCCTCAATGTCATTATGCTTGAACGGCACGATTTCGGCATTGCCCATCGCGCAACCGTCCCAGATTGACGCATGGCTATCAATGTCGAGCACGACATAATCGCCCTTGCCCGCAATCGTCGAAATAATGCCGAGATTGGCCTGATAGCCGGTGGAAAAGACCATTGCATGGTCCATTCCGTAAAATTCCTTGAGCGCCTCTTCGCACTCTTTATGGCCCTGATAGGTGCCGTTCAGCACGCGGCTGCCGGTGGTGCCGGAGCCGAAATCGTCCAGCGCCTTCTTGCCCGCCGCGATGACATCGGGGTCGAAGGTCATGCCCATATAATTATAGGTGCCAAGCAGGATAGTGCGCTTGCCGTTGCAAATCGCGACGGTCGGCGATTCCACTTTTTCCATGACGAGGCTGAACGGGTCTTTGACGCCGGTCGCAAGCAAGCCTTCGCGCTGCTGGATGAGCGGGTCAAATTTGGAAAAAAGATCGCCCGCCACTTCCGGCCCTAAAGGCTGGTTGGCGGGATTATCGGGGGTGGCAATGGAGTCTGACATCATAATACCTGACTGGAATTTTTACCGGAATTTTCAGGCGGATTCTCGCGAGAATGAATACCGGGATTATCTAAAATTGGTTCTGCCTGTCCGTTCGTCCTGAGTAGCTGCGCAGCAGCGTATCGAAGGGCCGGTTTCAACAACCGCAATGCTTCGATACCGGCCTTTGCAATGCCTAGTTCCGCACGAACGGCAAAGGGATTTACCCCTTCAACTTTTCCACCGCATCGACCAACTGGCCGACATTTTCGATTTCGGCCTGCTGGTTCATCGAAATGATGATGTCGAATTCATCTTCGATCGCCGCGACAAAATCCATGACGGTCAGGCTGTCCCACTCCAGATCGCCCGCAAAAGTGGTGGCTTCGCTAAGCTCCACACCCTTTTTGTTGAACGGTTCAATCTGGGTTTTGATCGCTTCATAAGTGGCAGCGCGGTCGCTCATGCAAAAATATTCCTTGATAAAAGCTTTTTAACTGTGCGCGACCATGCCGCGATTACCCCCGCTATGGCAAGCGATTGCGGCGATTTGTGGGCGATGTGATGTGCGATTTTACTGTCCTACAGCCCGAAGGCGCGGGAGTATCCGGTGCGGCGCATTGCAAGCAGGGCGGATGCGGATGGTCGATTTGGGGCGGGAGAAAAATATGTCGTTTAGCCCGAACTTTGCGAAGCCAAGGGGGTGTTTTTGGCAGAAAATGGCGGTTTTTGGATGTGCGCGGAAAAATGGCGGAAATGCGCGGCTTGGGTGATTCGGAGGTGGGGCGAATTCATCTCCCCTCCCGCTTGCGGGAGGGGTTGGGGGAGGGCCTGTCGGCTACGTCAGTGTAGGCCAAGCCCTCCCCGACTGCGCCTAAGAATTTTCGCTACGCTTCAAATTCCTAAGGCTCCGTTGCCCCTCCCGCAAGCGGGAGGGGATGTCCGTTCACTTCATCCAGCCTTCGGCTTTATACCAGTCTGCCGTGGCTTTCAGCCCGTCTTCGGTGCCGATCTTTGGTTCCCACAAGCTGGCAGGCGGGCGTTTCATCGGGTGAACCACCCAGTCGGGATGGCAGAAATAGGCCACGCGGTCCTGTGTCAATTTGGCGGCGCCGCGCCGCACCAGGCGGTCGCCTCTGGCACCCCAGTTGAGCGCCCAACGGGGGACGGAGAGCGTAGAGACACGGCGGCCGACAGCCTTGCCCAAGGCCCCGGCGAAATCCTGATGGAGCCAGCCTCCGGGGTGGCCGTCATCGACTTCGAATATCGCGCCGGTAGTCTCGTCGCGGTCGGATGCGAGAGCCAAGAGGAGGCGCGCCAAGTCGCTCACCTCGATCGCCGACATCCGCCCGCCCGGCGGCAATAGCACAACGCCCTTGGCCGCCATTTTGAACATTTCAAAAATCTCGGTGTCGGCGGGGCCATAAATGGCGGGAGGGCGCACAATGGTCCAGTTGAGCCCGCTTGCCTGCACCACGGTTTCACCGCGCGCCTTGGACGCGCCATAATCGGAAAGCTGCGGCTCACGGGCCGACAAAGAGGAAACATGAACGAGCCGCTCGACCCCCGCCGCCTTGGCCGCCTCGACCATCGTGAGCGTGCCCGCAACATTGCCTGCCTCGAACCCAGCCTTGTCGGGCGCGTTAACGACGCCCGCAATATGCATGACGGCATCGGCCCCTTCGGCGAGCGTTTCGAGCGCCGCCCCATTGTCGAGCGCGCCTTTGACCCAGGTGACGCCCTCGCGGGGCTCTTGATCGCGGCGGGTGAGCGCGCGCACCTGATAGCCTTGCTCCAGCGCCAGCCGGATCACCGTCTTGCCGACAAATCCGGTGCCGCCGGTAATCGCCAAAATCATCGGGTTACGCGGGGCCCCGCCCTTATTCTGATCATTCATAGCATGACCATATGGTCGCGATGGATGAAAGCTGCACGGGGGGGAACGCCGAGCCGTTCCGCAATAGCGGCGGTTGATAGGCCGGTGATGGCGGCGGCCTCGCGGCAATCATATTCGGCCAGACCGCGCGCGAGGGCGATGCCCTGTTCGTCGATTATATCAACAACATCGCCGCGCTCGAATTTGCCTTCAACCGCGGTAATCCCGGCGGCGAGCAGGCTTTTGCCGGAGCGCAGCGCCTTGGCCGCGCCCGCATCGACATGGATGCGACCCTTGGCGGTGAGGCGGCCAGCGAGCCAGCTCTTTTTCTTGCGGCCTCCGGCACTTGCGACAAAGAGCGAGCCGCAATCGGCTTGCGCCATGCGGGCGAGCGGATGATCATGGAGGCCCGACAGGATGAGGAGGTCCGCGCCTGCCATCGTCGCGATTTTCGCCGCTTGCAGCTTGGACGCCATGCCGCCCGATCCCATGCCGCTGGCGCTATCGCTGCTCGCCATCGCTGCAATGTCGGGGGTAATCGCGTCGATTTTGATAAGGCGGGTGGCATTGGGATCGCGGTGCGGGTTGGCGGTGTATAGCCCGTCCACATCGGAGAGCAGGACGACGCCGCGCGCCGACGCCGCCTGCGCTACCCTTGCTGCCAGCCGGTCATTGTCGCCGAAGCGGATTTCGCTGGTAGCGACCGAATCATTTTCGTTGACCACCGGCACTACGCCAAGGCTGAGCAGGCGGTCGAGGGTTGCGCTCGCATTGAGGAAGCGGCGGCGGTCCTCAAGATCATCGAGTGTCACCAGCATTTGCGCGGCCGTCAGCCCTTGCGCGCCGAGCAATTCGGCCCACACGCCCGCCAATGCAATCTGGCCGGTCGCCGCCGCAGCCTGCGCATCTTCAAGACTCGCGCGCCCGCCTTTGGGGAGTTTCAACCGCCGCGCGCCCAAGGCTATCGCGCCGGACGAGACCACCACAATCTGCTGTCCGCCCCGCACCCGTTCGGCAATATCGGCGGCAACGCTCGCGAGCCAGTCACGCCGCACATTGCCCGCGCTGTCCACAAGCAGCGCGGAACCGATTTTGACGACAAGCCGGGGGCAAATGGCGGGAGCAAAATGCGACATAATGCCCCCGCGCTTAGCGGTTGGCGGGGCGCTTGTCAGCCATGTTTCAAATGGAGGAGGGGATAAGGCCGTCCTTGACCGTCAAGTGCAGACCGTCCGGTCGGGACAAATCCGAGATGCCGGTAAAAACCGACCGCTTGGCTATTCTGCTCGTTCACGTCAGTGGTGAGTTCGGGCGCCATCGCCAACGCATGATTGACGAGCGCCCGCCCGACGCCGCAGCCACGATGCGGCGGGTCAATGAACAGCGCCTCCATATGCGTGCCGTCAAGGAGCATGAAGCCGGTCGCTACATCGTTGCCATCGACCGCAAGCCACAAAGGAGCAGCAGGCAGAAAGTCACGCACTTCCGTTTCGATTGCCGCACGGTCGGCGGCGCTCAGGAAATCATGCGTTGCATCGACAGCGGCGCACCATATCGCAACCACCCGCGCGCCATCGTCTGTCCGCGATTGACGAATATCGGGCGTTAGAGCGGCGACCAAGGGGTTGGTTCTTCCGGGTCATCCTCGTCAAGGTCGGCCTGTTTATCACTCTCGATATAGGTCGAAAGCTTGTCCAGCACCGCGTCCAGCCCCGCACCGGTCGCCCCGGACAAGGGCAGAACATCGGCCGCGCCTGCCGCGATCAATTCCGTCGACAAGGCTTCGACCAGTTCGGCATCGAGCAAATCCGCCTTGTTGAGCGCGACCACTTGCGGCTTATCCTCAAGCCCCGCGCCATAGGCTTCCAGCTCGCCCTGAACGATGCGATAGGCTTCTGCCGGATTTTCGCCATGCCCGTCAATGAGGTGGAGAAGCACACGGCAGCGTTCGATATGGCCCAAGAAACGGTCGCCAATGCCAGCGCCTTCCGCCGCGCCTTCGATCAGGCCCGGAATATCGGCGATGACAAATTCCTTGCCGCGATGTTCGACCACGCCCAATTGCGGGCGGATGGTGGTGAAAGGATAATCGCCAACCTTTGCCTTGGTGTTGGTCACCGCATTGATGAAGGTCGATTTGCCCGCATTGGGGAGGCCGACCAGCCCCACATCGGCGAGCAGCTTCAGCCGCAGCCACACCCACATTTCCTCGCCCGGCCAGCCCGTGCCATGCTGGCGCGGCGCGCGGTTGGTGGAGGTTTTATAACTGGCATTGCCGCGCCCGCCATCGCCGCCGACCAGAAAGGTTTCGCGCTGGCCCGCTTTGGTGAAGTCGGCAAGCACCTCTTCCTTGTCTTCGGACAGGATTTGGGTGCCGACGGGGACATGGATGACCAAGTCCTCGCCGCCCGCGCCGGTGCGGTCGCGACCCATGCCGCCATGACCGCGCTGCGCCTTGAAATGCTGGGTGTAGCGAAAGTCGATGAGGGTGTTCAGCCCTTCGACCGCTTCAAAGATAATGTCGCCGCCCTTGCCGCCATTGCCGCCGTCGGGACCGCCATATTGGACATATTTTTCACGGCGGAACGACACCGCACCGCCGCCGCCCGCGCCGGAGCGTAAAAAGATTTTTGCCTGATCGAGAAAATGCATGGCACGCTATTTAGGAGATAAGGCCCGCAAGCGCCAGTGGGGGAGCAGGCTAATCTTTTCGGGGCCTTAGGGCAGGGCTGCGGAAGGCGTTTTCACCGGGACGTTCAGTGCGTCGCCTCGATCGAGCGTTCCAGCTCCTGCCGCGCAATTTCGCGCGCGCGGTTGCGCGGAAGGCCTAGGGCTTCGGCCATTTGCCGTCCCATCAACGCATCGCCCAGTGCCATCAGCACCAGTTGCAATGTATGGTCGTGGATCGGCTTGTCGGCATGGCCTTCATCGGCAATTTCATCGACGAGCGTGTGGATTGCCTCGATAATCGGGGTCAGCGCATCATCATTGCCGGACAGGATCATCCAGCTTGCCAGCGCGCCCGCGCCGCCCTTGTCAAACGCTTCGAAGGTGAGATCGACCACGGCCTGTGGGTCTTCCTGTTCGGTCGCGCGCGCATGTTGGATGGTCTGGCGGATCGTCTGGCACACCCCGTCCGCGATATAAGCGGCGAGCGCGCGCTGCAAATCCAGCGCGCTGCCGAAATGGTGGAGCAGATTGGCGTGGGTCCGCCCGATTCGTGTGGCCACCGCTTTTAACGTCACCGCTTGCGGTCCTGCCTCGACCAGCAAATCGCGTGCGGCGTTAAGTGCAGCAAGTCTGCTTTCCTCGGGGCTCAGGCGTTTTTTTAATATTGACATGTATGTAAATAATTCCCTATTTGCCCCAATGATAATCTCTTTTCCGGAGCAATCAAATGACGACGCCTTCCGACCTTGTGATTACCCCGCGTGACCGCCGCTTTGGCCGGACCATAGACCAGAAAAAATGGTGGCTGGGTGGCGACCCGATTGCAACGGCTTTCTTCAATGCGTTATCGATCACCTTCCCTAAGGGCGAGGCTTTTTTCATCGACAGCGTGCGCAAATATCGCGATGGCGCGTCGCCCAAGCTCGAAGCGGAAATTAACGCGTTCATCAAGCAGGAAGTGATTCACAGCCGCGAACATATCGCGTTCAACAAGCGGGTGAGCGCGGCGGGCTATGATGTGACAGAGCTTGAAATCGAAGTACAAAAATCGCTCGATATGACCAAGGGGCGTCCGGAAATATTGAATCTCGCGGTCACGATGGCGCTCGAACATTATACCGCGATCCTCGCCAAATTCATCTTGAACGATAAAAGCCAATTTGCCGCGACCGAGCATGAACTGGCCGATATGTGGCGCTGGCACGCGATCGAGGAGATCGAGCATAAGGGCGTCGCTTATGACACTTGGCGTCATGCCACCAAGGATTGGACGCGCTTTCGCCGCTGGCGGGTGAAGGCAATCATGATGCTCCTGGTGACGCGCGATTTCTGGCGCAAGCGTATCCGCGGCGCGGAAGATTTATTGCGGCAGGACGGCATAACCGGCTGGAAAGCGCGCGGCGGCATCCTCAAATATCTGCTGCTGTCGCCGGGGATGCTGACCCGCATGATCCCCGAATGGCTGAGCTATTTCATGCCCGGTTTCCACCCTTGGAACGAAGATGACCGCCATTATGTGCAAAGCTATGACAGCGCCTATGAAGCGGCGCGGCTGGACCCGCCGGTAGCGGGTAAGGCGGGCGCGACTCCGTTTGCGACCCCCGTTACGGCCTGAACCGGCACCCGCTGCGTTTGTGGCTGCGCGCTTTAGAGGGCAGCCACAGGAACAGGCATGACGAACAGGTGAGGGCCGGATTTTCCGGCGGCGGGGCTTAAGGCCTCACGCCGCCATTAGCCGACCTCACGCGGCCATAAGCCGAATCGCGCGGCGCGGGTCGGTTCCGTCTTGCGTGGGGAAGGTGCATCGGTTGTCCTGAATACATACATCCTCGTCGCTTTCGGCATATTCGACCATCGCGACATCTTCGCCGCGCGCGAGGCTGAACCGCTTGACTATGCGGCCCGTCGGCCGGAAGCCGATCTTGCGCAAAACGCGGCCCGATGCAGGATTATCGACCATATGCGAGGCGACAAGGGGAGGGAGGGCCATCGCGCGCGCAAGCCGCAGCACCGCCCCCGCCGCTTCGGTGGCAAAGCCCAAGCCCCAATAGGGCCGTGCGATCCAGTACCCCAAGTTCATCTCGCCATCGAGTTCGGAAATGCCGACACCGCCGATGATGCGCGGTGCGCCGCCGGTGCGCAGGCTAATGAGGAAGCTCGGTTCCGCCGCATCGCGTGGCAGTGACAGGAAAGCGCGCGCATCGTCCATCCCGTAGGGCCAGGGCACGCGCGCGAGATTCTTCGCAATCGCTTCATCATCCATGCCCGTATGAACTTCGCTGGCATCTTCTATCCAGCCGGGCCGCAGCAACAATCTTTCGGTACGCGCAAACATATCCTCGCTCCTTATGCAGCGCCGCTATCCAATTTGGATGACGGCTTTGTGAAAGAAGGAGAATTTTTGTGCCGGGCCGTTCTTTTTGAAGCATGGATGCCCGTGAAGGACAGCCAATAAAAAAGGGAGACCGGGGGTGGCCCGTCTCCCTCTTTCGATTCTGGTTTCGGCATTATCTGCCGCGACCCCGGGCCATCCTTTGAAGGACAACCGGGCGTCGATTGTCCGATTATTCGGCAGCTTGTGCCATCATATCTACCGATACATATTTGCGGCCAAGTTTGCCGTCGTGGAACACCACGCGGCCTTCGGTAAGCGCAAACAGGGTGTGGTCCTTGCCAATACCCACATTGCGGCCCGGATAGACCTTGGTGCCGCGCTGACGCACGATAATGTTGCCACCGACGACGGTTTCGCCGCCGAATTTCTTGACGCCAAGGCGACGACCGGCTGAGTCACGACCGTTACGCGATGAACCGCCTGCTTTTTTATGTGCCATGGTTGATACTCCTGAACTTCGATTATGCCGAGCGCTCCAAGCGGCTCAGGCGGGGGTGATTACTTGGTGTCTGCCTTCTTGGCCGGAGCCTTCTTAGCAGTAGCGGGCTTCTTGGCAGCAGCTTCCTTTTTGGGAGCGGCTTCCTTCTTCGGTGCAGCAGCCTTGGTTTCAGCCTTAGCTTCGGCAGCCTTGGGAGCAGCTTCCTTCTTCGGAGCCGCTTTCACCTTTTCGGTGCCGACGCCCAAAATCTTCAAGATCGTGTGCTGTTGGCGATGGCCGTTCTTGCGGCGATAATTGTGGCGGCGCTTCTTTTTGAAGACGATGACCTTGTCGGCCTTTGCCTGTGCAATGATTTCAGCCGAAACGGTGAGGCCCTTGGTATCCTTGGCCTTGCCTTCGTCGCCCGCGAACAGGACATCATCCAGCGCAATCGTGTCGCCAGCTTCGCCAGCCAGCTTTTCAACGACAATTTTATCACCAGCGGCAACGCGATATTGCTTACCGCCCGTACGCACGATTGCGAACATGGGTCTATCCATCCAATCAAAAAAGTTCATTTGAACCCGCGCGAACAGCCACGCCCAAGAGCATTGGGTCATGCGGGAAAGCAGCGCAACTATAACGGGAGGCCCCTCCTGTCAATGCCAAAAATCGCGCATTCTTGCGATAATTGCATGATTTTGACTCGGCAATCCGGCGCGAGCGGGGCGAATCGGTGCAAGCTGCATTGCAAGCTGCATTGCAAGGGGCCAAGGGCTTGTTTAAAGACAACAACCATGTTTTCGCGCCTTCCCCGCACCTTGTTGATGACGACCGGCCCGCTTGCGTTGCTTGGCACGCTTCTGGGCGGCTGCGCAAGTAGCGGGGAGGGGCAATTCCCGTCGCTCGCCAAGCGCCCGATCGAAGATATGGGCCTCACCCGCATCCCCGATGCGATAGAGCCGCCGCCCGCTGCGCCCGCAGATGGCGCGCTGAAGGCGCAAATAGCGGAGCTGCGCGGGCAGGCCAATCAGGGGCAGGCGCGCTTCAATGCCGAACTCGCCGCGACCCGCGCGCGCGTTACCGCTGCCCGTGGTTCTGCCCCTGCCAGCGATGCGTGGATGGAAGCGCAAATGGCAATTTCCGGCCTAGAAGCAGCACGGCGGCCGTCGGTGGAAGCCTTGGCGAGCCTCGACCAGCTAGCCGTCGCGCGCCAGAATGGCGGCCAGCGTGCCGGTGAGGCAGAATTGGCTGAAGCATCCGATGCGGTGCGCGCCCTAGTGGCTGCACAATCGGAGATGTTGAAGGGGTTCAAGGGCAGCTTGCGGCAGCCCTGATCCGAATCTCGTCATTCCCGGCTTGACCGGGAATCCATCTCCAAACCTATAGGTTGTAACCGTCCGCGTCGGGACGTCCAACCCTCGTCATTCCCGGCTTGACCGGGAATCCATCTCCGAACCTGTAGGTTGTACCAGCAGCGCCGGAGCGTCCGACCGAGTGGTCCGGAGATGGATTCCCGCTTTCGCGGGAATGACGAGATTATTTGAACCGGTTTCGAGATTTATTGAACCGGTTTAATGCACAAACCTAGCCACCACATCGCGATACGACCGGCTGACCTTCACATCTGCGCCCGAATCGAGGACGAGGAAACATTCGCCGTTAGTGTGCGGCTTGACCTGACGCACATGGTTGAGGTTCACAATCCATGAGCGGTGGACACGCTGGAACACACGGGGGTCCAGACGCTTTTCCAGGTCCTTCATGGTTTCGCGCAGGATGAGGCTGTTATCGGCGGTATAGATGCACATATAATCGCCCGCCGCTTCGATCCGTTCGATTGTATCGACATCGACGCGGAAAATCTGGCCGCGATCCTTGATATTGATGAGCTTTTCAAAGCGGCTGGAGGCGGGGGTATCGTCCGCCGTTGCCACTTCGATTGCCTCGACCGCTTCGGGCGAGACTTCGGCGAGCTTTTCCTTCAAACGCTCGGCTTCATCAATGCTGCGTTTTTCGGCCAAACGCTGGCGCACGCGCTCCAGCGCATCGGCCAAGCGCTGCGGCTCGACCGGCTTCATCAGATAATCGACTGCTTCCACGTCAAAGGCGCGGATCGCATGGTCGGAATAAGCGGTCACAAAGATGAACAAAGGCGGTTCGACCTCCATCACCCCTTGCACGACCGAAAAGCCGTCAAAGCCGGGCATCTGGATGTCCAGAAACACCAAATCGGGCTTGTGCGTCTTGATTTTGCGGATCGCTTCCCGGCCATTTTGGCAGGTGTCGATAATCTCTACATCATCATGGGCTTCGAGCCGCAGTTGCAGCCCCTGAATGGCCAGTTTTTCATCATCAACCAATATGGCGCGAATGGTCATGCGGTTGCTATACTTTCATGTCTGTTTGCGGGCGGGGCAGGTGCCACCGCGGGCGTTGTCTCGACACTATATGGGAATTCGATGACAACTTGAAAACCTCCGCCCGGAGTCGTGCTGGTTTCAAACCGTTGGTTTCCGCCATAGGCTTGGGCCAACCGGTCACGGATATTGGCGAGCCCCACGCCGGTCGAGACCGTGGAACGGTCGACCACCGCGTTCAATCCCGGCCCTGTATCCGACACGATGATCCGAACATTTTGTCCGGCAAGCTGCGCTTTTATCGAAATATCGGCCCCATCTTCCTTGGGCGTGACCGCATATTTGATTGCATTTTCGACCAAGGGCTGGAGCAAAAGCGACGGCAGCCGTGCGCGCGCGACCGCCGGATCAATGTCGAAATGCGGGCGCAAGCGGTTCTCGAACCGCATTTTTTCAATCTCCAGATAGAGTTTGAGCGTTTCAATCTCCTGCGCGAGCGGCACCTGCGCAGTCGGCTCATTGGCCAGCGTATAGCGCAGGAAAGCCGACAGGCGCGACAGCATCGCATTGGCCGGCTCGGTCTGCTTCATCAGCACCAGCGTCGAAATACTGTTCAACGTATTGAACAGGAAATGCGGGTTAAGCTGGTAACGCAGCATCGCCAATTGCGCCGACGTCGCCTGCGCGTTGAGTAACATCAACTTGTCCGCTTGTTCTTCGACCCGCAGATAATAGTTGATTGCGAAATACAGCGCCGACCATGCCCCCAACACCATCGCGTCATTATAAAAAGCGCCGAGGAACAAGGTAGCAAAGCTCGAATCGGGGTTGCGGCTTTGCAACTGGAACACCCAGGCATCAATGAAAGCATAAAGGATGGTGGCCGCCGCCAGCACCGCAATCGCGACCGTCCACATCACAAAAGGCCGCTTGTCGATGAGCGTGCGGAACGCGACCGACATGATCAGCGTCAGCGAATAGCCGGTAATCATCGAAATGAGCAGCGGTATGAGGAAGCTGACCGGCTGGTCATTGGCAAAGCCGCTAATCACCCGCTGGAAGAAAATAGCCGCCCAGCCTGCCGCCTGAAGATTCCAGAAGGCACGGTCCTTATTGTCGAAAAAAGGTTGGGTAGGGCTGGCGATGACGGCCAAGGGCTTTGCTTTCTGTGTGTCGTTGGTCAACGGTCCGCCGCGGACAGTTCCGCTTCGTCGGCTGGCGTGGAAGCGGTGCCACCCAAAGGTTGCACTTGTTCGGCATGGACCCAGCATAAATCGCGTGGTCCCAAAACGCGCCCGTCATGGGCTTGGATGCTGAGCGCGCGGATCGGCTGCAAATCCTGTTTGTCGGCAAGGATCGGGGTTGCGGGCATCCCCGACACCCATTTTTCGCCCCATTGGCGCAGCGCAAGCATGGTAGGGAGGAGGTCCAGCCCTTTTTGCGTCAGCCGATATTGCACCTTGCGCCGGTCTTCTTCGACGACATGGCGCTCCATAATGCCATGATCGACCAGCCGCCCCAGACGGTTTGACAATATATTGCGGGCAATGCCGAGTTCGGACTGGAATTCTTCAAAATGCAAAAGCCCGTTAAACGCGCCGCGCAAGATGAGGAAAGACCAACGCTCCCCCATCACTTCCAGCGCGCCGGATAAGGTGCAATCTGCTTCCGAGAAGCGCAACGGTTCGCGAAGATTCATAAGTAAAAAGCCTAAACCAGAATATCGCAAAGGTGAAGCAGGCGATTTGCAACCGGAACAGGGCGTTACGGGTCAGCCATCATGGCCGTAAAAACTTTGCAAAAACAGGCTTGTCATTGTCCGCGAATCTTATTAGTTTCAATTCGCTACTTACATTAATGTAGGTTGCTTTCCTCTCCCCAACACTAATCCGGAGCTTTCCATGCCCCTCCCCACTCTCTTTTCCCGTTCTTTTCTGGCTGTTGCAAGTGCATCGGCGGTGCTGGCGCTCGGCGCAACCCCGCTTGCAGCGCAAGGCAATGGCCGCCAGACCGCCACATTGGAAACGCCCTCCACCCAAGCCAAGGTCATGGGCAAGGATGTGGTGTGGAATTGCGCGGGCAATGCGTGCAACGCCCCGCGCGGCAATGCGCGCCCCGCCATTTCCTGTTCGGCGCTGGTGAAGCAAGCCGGCAAAGTGACCGCATTCGCGGTTGGCGGCGTGGCGCTGGATGAAGCCGCGCTCACCCGCTGCAACAGCTTCGCACGCTAATAAAAGGCGGCCCTCGGGTTAAGGGCTACCGCTTAAAACCGGACGCAAAGATAGAGGCCGGGCCAGTTTCCATGAGGGACAGGTCCGGCCTTTTCCATTGCCATTTGAAGCACGCGACCACAGGGCAAGCTCAATATCCCGACCTTTTGAGTGTCGCTCTTTCCCCACAAAAATAACCCGCCCGCGCGCCGCACCCTATTTTCCTGTTGCAATGCAGCAGGCTTCGCTCGCAAGTAGAAACCATGTTGCGCCAATATCAACTGGTCGAAAAAGTCATGTCCTATGACACGGACGCGGATGAGGATCTGCTCAACCGCGCCTATGTCTTTACCGTCCAGAAACATGGCAGCCAGAAGCGCGCGAGCGGCGACCCTTATTTCAGCCATCCGGTTGAAGTCGCCGGGATTTTGACCGATCTCAAGCTTGATCAGGATACGATTATCACCGCGCTTCTCCACGATACGCTGGAAGATACGCTCACCACGCCCGAAGAAATCCAGCGCCTGTTCGGCGATGATGTCGCGCGGCTGGTCGATGGTGTGACCAAACTCAGCCAGATTGAAGCAAAGGAAATCGCCGCCGAAACCGCGACCGAACGCGCGGCGGAAAATTTGCGCAAATTCCTGCTCGCCATGTCGGATGATATTCGCGTGCTGCTCGTAAAGCTCGCGGACCGGCTCCATAATATGCGCACGCTCCACCATATTCCGAAGCCCGAAAAGCGCCGCCGCATCGCCAAGGAAACGATGGATATTTATGCGCCGCTCGCCGAACGCATCGGCATGTATGAATTTATGCGCGAGATGCAGTTGCTCGCATTCAAGGAGCTGGAACCCGAAGCCTATGAAACGGTGACGGGCCGCCTTGAAAAGCTGGCCGCGCGCGGCGAGGATCAGGTCAAGAAAATCGCGAAACAATTTATCGACCTGTTGGCCGAACATGACATTGCCGCCGAAGTATCGGGCCGCGAAAAACATCCTTATTCGATCTGGCGCAAAATGGCCGAACGCCACGTCAATTTCGAACAAGTGACCGATATTATGGCGTTCCGTGTGATCGTCAAAAATACCGAAGATTGCTACCGCGCGCTGGGCTTTATCCATGACAAATGGAAAATGGTGCCGGGCCGGTTCAAGGATTATATCTCGACCCCCAAGCGCAACGGCTACCGTTCGCTCCACACTACGGTCATGATGTATGACAATATGCGGGTGGAAATCCAGATCCGATCGCGCGAGATGCACCAGCATAGCGAGTTCGGACTGGCCGCGCATTGGGCTTATAAACAAGGCGGGGAGCCGGACGGGCAGGCTGGCTGGATCCGCGACCTCATCGAAATTCTCGATACTGCGAGCGATGCCGAAGAATTGCTCGAACATACCAAAATGGCGATGTATCAGGATCGCATTTTCGCCTTCACCCCCAAAGGCGCGCTGCACCAATTGCCCAAAGGCGCAACGCCGGTGGATTTTGCCTATGCGGTGCATACGGGGCTGGGCGACAAGACGGTGGGGGCCAAGGTCAACGGGCGGCTGGTGCCGCTGCGCACCATCCTCAATAATGGCGATAGCGTCGAAATCCTCACTTCGGTGACGCAAGAGCCGCAACCGGCATGGCTCAATTTCGTCATCAGCGGCAAAGCGCGCGCAGCCATCCGCCGTCATGTGCGCTTGAAAGAGCGCGAGGAAGTGGTCGAACTCGGTCATAAACTTTATGACGAAATCGCCGCGCGGTTGCCCGGCAAGGTCGGCAAAAAGGCGCTTGCAGCGGCGATCAAACGGTTGAAGGCCGAAGATGAATCCGATTTTTATTTCGGCATCGGCCACCGCAAATATAGCGATGTCGAGGTGATGGAAGCGCTTATGCCGGGGAGCGTCAGCCAGGCGCGCGACCTTGACCATGTGAAGGGCCAGACCAGCGCCATTTCAATCAAGGGCCTCACCCCCGGCATGGCTATCCGCTTGGCCGAATGTTGCCATCCGGTGCCGGGCGACCGCATTGTCGGGTTACGGCGCGAAGGCGATGCGATTGAAATCCATGCGATTGATTGCAACACGCTGGGCGAGGTGCAGGATGCCGACTGGGTGGACCTGGCGTGGAACGAGCGCACCGAAGGCGGCACCGCGCGGCTGTGCGTCGTGCTGCACAACGAGCCGGGAACTTTGGGCGAGATGGCCGGGGTATTGGGGACGCACAAGGCCAATATCCTCAACCTCAAACTGACCAGCCGCGAAGGCAATTTCCACACCTTCCACGTCGATATCGAAGTGCATGATGTGCAGCATCTGATGCGGATATTATCGGCGTTACGTGCGTCCGACGCGATTGCGCAGGCGGAGCGGCTGTAAAGTAGCGCGCGGGCCTATTTGCCGCAATAAACCTCGCCATTACCGGTATTTTTGACCGAGCAGGCGGCGGTTCCTGTCACATCAATCACGCCAAGGCCGGTTGCGGTCACGCTGGCGCGGCGCGTCGCGTTGAAGCTGCCGCGTCCTGTGCCTTGCGCATTTACATCAAGGTCGCGCGTCACCAATGCGGCGGCGTCGAGCGAGGCAGCGCCTGTCAGCGCAGCGTTCAACGATTGCGCGCGTCCGCTCATCACGATGCGGCCCGCCCCGTCGATCATCGCGCTGGCATTGCTCACATTGATGCCGCTCGCGGTAATTTCCCCGTTGCCGCGCAGGAACAGGGCGGCGCTTTGTTCGCGAAGGCCGGTCACGTTGACACGGCCATTTCCGGCGAGGCCTACCTGTTTCAACCCCGTCGCGCGGATGGTCAAAACCACCGGACGGCTCGCCCGCGTCGATGCCCCCCGCTCATTGTTCAGCCTTTTTTCGCGGATGGTGAGCGTGCCATTATTCACAACGACATCAAGCTGCTCCAGCGCGTCGGTATCGCCATCGGCGATCACCCCCGCGCCCGTGGTCACGGTGATGCTGGCATTGAAATTGCCGACCAGTTCAACTCGCTCGAAACTGACCGTGCCATATTTGCGCTGTGCGGCGGCGGCAGGGCTGGAGGCGAGCATTGTCAAGACGGCAAGCAGCGCCGCACGGGACAAAGAGGCAAAAGAAAGGGCTGCGTTCATAGCGCACAGCCCTAAGCTTTTTTGGTTAATAATCCGGTAAAACCGTTACGCTTTTAGCTGCAACGGATCGAGCCGGACCCCATTTTACGGTTGTCGCATTGCGCGCCACCGGTGAGGGTGACATTGCCCGATCCCATCACGGTCACCTTGGCGCGTCCGGTCACATGGCTGGCGACATTGCCCGACCCTGCGACCGAAATATCGGCGGAATCGACGGCCAGTTCGGCGGCTTTGACATTGCCGGAGCCTGCGACCGAGACGGACGCCTGTCCTGCTTTGCCTGCTGCCAAAATATTGCCCGACCCGCCGATATTCATGCGCACCGAACGCGCGTCGAGCGCGGCGACGTTGATGTCACCCGACCCGCCGATGGACAGATTGGCGCTGTCGGCGGCCATACGGTCTGCGCTGATCGTGCCGGAGCCACCCAGCGACAAGCCTTCAAGCCGGGGCATGACAATCGCGATGTCGAGTGGGCGGCGGTGCGTCATCCAGCCCGTATTCTGCTTGCGGCGGATGGAGAGGCTGTCGCCCTTCACTTCAATGTCGAGGTCATCAAGGTCGCGGGCCGCCCCGCGCGCTATAACCGAAAAGCCGGAACCTTGCTTGATGGTAACGCGGTCCAAGCCGCCAAGGCCGACAGCTTTAAAGCCGGTTGCAGCAATCGTGCGGCTTGTCGCGGAACCGGAAGGGTCGGGGCCGCCCGCTTCGCTTTGGCGCGCATTGCTCGCCGCGCTACAGGCACCGATGGCAATAGCGGCAATAACCGTGATGACCGTTGCGGGAAAATTCGCCTTCATCCTCATTTCCTTCCTGTGGAGTCGCTTGTGTATTGCGCTAACCATACACCGCGCTGTCTTATATGTCTAGCACAGTCTGATCTGCATAAAAAAAGCCCGCCGGACAATGGCTGTCCGGCGGGCTTTAAGCTTTGCCAGTGGAGGCAAATCCTTACCGGTTAAGCGGGCTTATTCCGCTTTTTCCGCATAATATTGCGGCGCATATTTGTTGAGGATTTCAAGAATCTTCTTCAATGCGCTCGGCTCGTCGGTTTCTTCCATCGCCGCCAATTCGCGCGCGAGGCGGCTCGATGCGGCTTCGAAAATCTGGCGTTCCGAATAGCTTTGTTCGGGCTGGTCGTCGGCGCGGAACAGGTCGCGGGTCACTTCGGCAATCGACACAAGGTCGCCCGAATTGATCTTGGCTTCATATTCCTGTGCGCGGCGCGACCACATGGTGCGCTTGACCTTGGGCTTGGTCTTCAGGACATCCAACGCTTCCTTGAGCGTTTTGTCCGAAGACAGCTTACGCATACCGACGCTTTCCGCCTTGTTGGTCGGAACGCGCAAGGTCATTTTTTCCTTTTCGAAACGAAGGACATACAGTTCCAACTGCATCCCTGCGATTTCCTGGTTCATCAGTTCGATCACGCGGCCGACCCCATGCTTGGGATAAACTACATAATCGCCCACGTCGAAAGACAGCGCCTTGGCAGCCATATTCGATAAACCTTTCTGTTATGATAGAGCCGGGACGCAACCATGCACCGCCCCGCAAATGCAGGGGGTTGAAGCTGTATACATCCGGCAAAATGACAAATTGCGACTCCCGCACAGACAGTGACAAGTCCATGCACTTGCGAGTCTTTTAACAGATTCGTCATAAAATTTCCACCCCCCGCATTATTCGTGCGCGGTGACAGGAAAATGGTTGGTTTTAAGGGGTTTGTTTGAAGGCTTCCTCCCGCGTGCGGGAGGGGTGGGGGGAGGGCATGTCAGCTCCCGTAGTGTAAACCAAAGCCCTCCCCGACTACGCCTAAGAATTTTCGCTTGCGCGTAAAATTCCTAAGGCTCCGTTGCCCCTCCCGTAAACGGGAGGGGATGGGGGGCGCATTATTATTGCGCTAACCCGACCTCAATCGCCCTTGCCGGGTTCGGCGGAGAAAAATTGTTCGAACTTGTTTTCGACGCCCTTAAATTCGTCGGCATCGGCGGGTTGTTCGCCCTTGGTGGTGATGTTCGGCCATTGCGCGGAGTAAGTGTTATTGAGCTCCAGCCATTTTTCCAGACCATTTTCGGTGTCGGGCAGGATCGCTTCGGCGGGACATTCGGGTTCGCACACGCCGCAATCAATGCACTCGCTGGGATTGATGACCAGCATATTTTCGCCCTCATAGAAGCAATCGACCGGACAAACCTCGACGCAATCCATATACTTGCACTTGATGCAGGCTTCGGTGACGACATAGGTCATGGGATACTCCTGTTATTCTGGCGCACACTTGCGTATTTCTTCGCACCTATGCCTGTGATTTCCTCCCGTCAACGGGGAAGGGCTTGTTGCGAATCACTTTCAATTTGAAACCGCATTTCCCCTGCGTCAGGCCGTTTCGGCGGAAACAATCGCACGCAACACCGTTGAGCTTCATGAGGAGGCAGACCCATGACAGAAAGGTTCAAGGTCGGCGACCATGTCCGCTGGAATTCCGAAGCGGGTTTTGTGTCCGGTGTCATCGTCAAAGTCCACACGCGCGATTTCGACTATAAAGGCTACACCCACCATGCGCGCCAAGATGATCCGCAATATGAGATAAAGAGCGACAAAAGCGACCATATCTCCGCGCATAAAGGCAGCGCGCTGACGTTGATATGATGGCGCAGTTGTAATGGCAGAGGCGCTGCCTTTTTATACGATTGGCCATTCCACCCGGACCTTGGTGGAGTTTGTCGCGCTGTTACAGCAGGTGTCGGTGGCGCGCCTCGTCGATGTGCGCAAAATCCCGATGTCGCGCGCCAATCCGCAATTTAACACAGAGGCTTTAGGCCGCGCGCTCGAAGCCTTGCAGATCGGCTATGTCCATGAGGCGGCGCTGGGCGGATTGCGGGGGAAGACGCGCGATGTGCCTGCCGGGCTTAACGGTTTTTGGGACAATCGCAGCTTTCACCATTATGCCGATTATGCGCTGACGGAGGCGTTCCGCGAAGGGCTGGAGCGGTTGATGGCGTACGGGGCGGAACGGGTCTGCGCGGTCATGTGTTCCGAAGCCGTGTGGTGGCGTTGCCACCGCCGCTTGATAGCCGACAATCTGCTGGCGCATGGCAAAAGCGTGTTCCACATTATGGGTTTGGGCAAGATTGTCCCCGCAACCATGACTTCCGGAGCGGTCATCCGGCCCGACAAGACGGTCATCTATCCGGCAGAAGAAAGCGCGGCCTGAAACCGTGATGCGCTAAAATTCAAGTCAAATCTGTTCGTAACAGGCCTGCGCCTCGCTTGGCGGACCACGGCGGGCAGGGAGGGTGCGCAGGCGGATGACGCGCACCTCCTCGCCAAGCGGCAGGGTCAGCACATCGCCTGCGCGCACCGCGCAACTTGCCTTTTCGACCCGCCGCCCGTTGAGCCGGATATGCCCGCGCTCGACCATCGCGTGCGCAACGCTGCGGCTTTTGGCGAACCGGAGGTGCCAAAGCAGCTTGTCGAGGCGCAGCGACGGGGCGGTCGGGGGAGCGGCAATCATTCGGTGGTGGGTTCAGCCTTTGGTTCGGAAGCACCGGTTTGCGGCAGGGCCACGCTGTCGGGTGCCGCATTTCCGGTCGCAGGCGTGTCGCCCTTGGGCTTCGGCTTTTTGGGCTTGGTGCGCTTTTTAGCATTGGCCGGTTCCGCCGCTTTGGCCGGAAGCAAGGCGGCGAGCGCGGCAAAGGGGCTATGCTCGATCGGACGCGGCGGGGCAGCATTATGCGCCGGACGGCCGGAGCCGCCGCGCGGATTGGCTTGCCCCGGCTTGCCACCCCGCCGGGGCCCCGAAGGCCGGTCACGGCGCGCGTCGCCATCGCGGCGGTCCCCGCGCGCTTCATGCTGGCGCGGATTGCGGCGCGGCGGCCCTTTGCGGTCGCGGCCCAGATGCTCCTTGACGCGGCCATGCCAGGCCCAGCCCATTGCGGGTTCGGCCGGTGCGTCAGATATAGTTTCGGCGGGCGAGGATTCGGCGGCGTCGGTTTCGGCAGCATCCGGCGCGGTGTACGCTGCAACGGGGGCGGCCTCTTCTGCGGACGCAGTTTCCTGCACCGTGTCAGCACCAGCTTCAGGGGCAGGCGTTTCCGCCGCCTGTTCCGTTACAGCTTCTCCGGCCTCGTCCGGCGTGGCTGCAACCGGTGCTTCAACCGGCGCTTCTGCGGCATCGCCCTGCGGCGCGTCGACCAAGTCCGCAGCCTCCATCGGCGCGCGGCGGAAACCGAGCATCGACAGCAATTTCGCATAAGCATCGGCATCAAGCCCCAGCGAGGTTGCGAACGCGGGATCGAGCGCCACCACCACACGGGTGCGGCGGTCGGTAGGCGCACGGGCTGCCTCGGCCTTGACCCGCGCTTCATGGGCGTGACGCGCAACACGTTCGATCATGTCGATGCGCAATAGAAGCGGACCCAAGGAGCGGAAACCTGCACGCTTTGCCCCGCCACGCACCGCCGGATCATCGCTTACCAGCCGCACTGCGCCTGCGGGCGGAACGGTCCCCATCGGCTGGCCATGCCATAAGGACATGAGCGCCATGCGCCAGCGCGCGGGTTCGGGTTTCAGCACGGCGGGCTGGAACAGGTCGAGCGATCCGACGAGAAGCCCGATGGGCTTCATCGCCGCGCGGTCCTCCGGCGACAAGGCGGCCAAGGCGCTATCCAATTCAGCGCGCGGCATAATCCCGCCCTGATCGGCAAAGGGGGCCAAAAACCCGCGCAAGGCCGCGCTGCTGGTCGCATCACCGGCAAGCGCCGCCGTCTTGGCGAGCGCGGCCAGATGCGTTGCAATCTGCGCTTCCAGCCAAGCGGTCAGCCGCTGGCGGATTGCGTCTTGCTGCTGGTTATTGGTGACGCCGCGCAAATTGCGGTCAATCTGCACGGTGGGCGCAAGCAAGCTCCCGCCTTTGGCGAGTTCGGCCACCACATCATCCTGCCACAGGATGACCGGCGCAGCATCAGGCTCGGTCTTGAGGATAAGTTCCTTATCCGGGGCTTCGGCAAGGGCCGCAGCCCGCTTTGCATATTCTTCCGACAAATGTTTCTCCGCAGCAGCGAGTAATAAACGATGATCCGACGCGCGCGCGGCCTTGTCCGCGACAAAGCGGAAACCGTGCAACACGCCTATTTCTTCACCTTCAACCAGAACTGCATTATCCGCAGTTACCGTCACCGCCAAGGCTTTGTTGTTTTCACCAAGCGCGCGCAGCAACACCGAGGTACGCCGGTCGACGAAACGCTGGGTCAGCCGTTCGTGCAGCGCATCGGACAGCCGCGCTTCAACGAGGCGCGCGCGGATAGCCATATCTTCGGCGTTTAACAGCCAGCCGGGGCGGTGGGCGATATAGCACCATGTCCTCACCCCCGCGATACGCGCCGACAGGGTTTCGACATCGCCATCGGTGCGGTCAAGCCGCGCCAACTGGTCGGCAAACCAGCCGCCATCGACATGGCCGCCAAGCCCGCCACCATTCTGGCCGCTCCGATATTGCCACAAGCGGTGGACGAAGCGCGCATGATGGTCTGCGCCCATTTTGAGGAAGTCGGGCACGCCGCACACATCCCAGAGCCGCGCGACCATATTGGCATTGCGGGTGTGGGATCGCACATCATCTTCATCGGCAAGCCGTTTGAGGACGGCCAAGTCAATTGCTTGCGGCGCGGGCATGAGTTCGGGGCGGTCCGGCGCTTCTTCCAGATCGGCGATCAGCGCGTCGATGCTGTCCATCGCAGGATCGCCGCGCCGCCAGTAAAGCTTGTCGAGGCGCGGGAAGCGATGCTCTTCAATCGCTTCAATCTCTTCCGGCGTGAAGGCCGCGCCCGCGGCATTGCCGACCGTGCCGAATGTGCCATCCTGTTGGTGACGGCCTGCGCGTCCGGCAATTTGCGCCATTTCCGCGATGGTCAGCCGTCTTTGCCTGCGCCCGTCAAATTTAGCGAGCGAGGCAAAAGCGACATGGTTGACGTTGAGGTTCAACCCCATTCCGATAGCGTCGGTCGCGACGAGATAATCCACTTCGCCCGCCTGGAACATTGCGACCTGTGCGTTGCGGGTGCGCGGGGACAGCGCGCCCATCACCACCGCCGCGCCGCCGCGCAACCGGCGCAAAGCTTCGGCAATGGCATAGACTTCCTCGGCGCTGAACGCGACGATGGCCGAGCGGCGGGGGAGGCGGGACAGTTTCTTATGCCCCGCATAAGTGAGCGTCGAAAAGCGCGGGCGGCTGATGATTTCGGCATCGGGGACGAGCTTGCGCACAAGGCTGCCCATGCTGTCCGACCCCAAAAACATGGTTTCGGCATAGCCGCGCGCGCGCAACAGCCGGTCGGTGAATATATGGCCACGTTCGGCATCGCTGCCCAATTGGACCTCATCGACTGCGACAAAAGCGGCTTGCTGTTCCATCGGCATCGATTCGACCGTGGTGAGCAGATATTTGGCCGTTTTGGGGAGGATTTTTTCCTCGCCCGTAATGAGGCCGACCTGCGCTTCGCCTTTGATGGCGACCACCCGGTCATAAATTTCACGCGCCAGAAGCCGCAACGGAAAGCCCATGATCCCGCTCGCATGGGCGCATAAACGCTCGACAGCGAGATGGGTCTTGCCGGTGTTGGTGGGGCCTAGGACTGCCGTGATGGGGCTGCGCGCGAAATTCGACATGGTCTTGGCCCTTATTGGGGCAGGCGAGCGGCGGCTGCAAGGTCCGGACAGGGGGCATATCTCTTTTAACCTGCTTTTAATCTTGTTTCTTTACTGCGCTGGCCGGGGTTGAACAAAGGGCAACAGGGTTTGTATCTGAACCGCGAACAGCATTTATTTTCCGCAGGCGGCGGCGCGGGGGCGCTGCGCATGGAGGACCGTTCGTGGGGGACAATGCCCTTTGGTGGCGACGCTCGGCCCGCCAAACCTTCACGTGGATTCGGCCTCAAAGGTACATCCGCCGCAAAGCCGATACGGCTCAAACTACACTGGCGCGACCGGCTGGCAACACTCGATAGCGCGCCCGACCTTGCACAGAATATGTTCAGCCGGACATGGTGGCGCGGGGTTGCAACGGTGGTCCTGCTATGCAGCAGCGCGCTCGGCTTTGCGCCGGGTTTCGGGCCGCTTCAGGCCTATGCCGGGCAGCCTATGGCGGCGGGCGACTGGCAGGATGCGCAAGCCCAGATTATCGCGCCGCTTGCCTATGGCGGAGATATAGGCGCGCGCATGGGGCCGACGGCGGCGGTGCGCCCGCTGGCGAACGCGCCCGAACGGCCAGAACTTGCGCTGACCGCAACATTGGGACAGGGCGATAGTCTGGTGCGATTGCTTGCGCGCTCCGGCGTTGGCGCGGACGATGCGCGCGCGGCGATGACGCTGATTGCGGGCGCAGTCTCACCTTCCGACATAAGCCCCGGCACGCGCATTGATGTGCGGCTGGGCCAGCGCACTTCGTTGGAAGATGCGCGCCCGTTGGAGCATATCGCCTTTCGTGCGCGCTTTGATATGCGGCTCGAACTGGAGCGCAGCAATGGCGCGCTCACGTTGCGCAAACAGCCGATTGCGGTCGATACGACCCCGCTCAGGATTCGCGGCACAATCGGCGAACTGGGGCTCTACCGCACCGCGCGTGCGGCGGGTGCGCCAGCGAGCGCGGTGCAGGAATATCTGCGCGTCCTTGCCAATAATAATCCCGACGGCACCGAATTTTTCGCGTCCGACCGGTTTGACATCATCCTTGATTATAAACGCGCGGCGACCGGCGAAGTGGTGGTCGGCGATCTGCTTTATGCGGGGCTGGCGCGCAATGGCGCAAAGGAGGTGCAGATGCTGCGCTGGCGCAAGGGCGACCAGCCTGTATGGTATGAAGCCTCCGGCGTCGGCAAAAGCAGCAGCGGACTGGCAGCGCCGGTCCATGGCCGCCTCACCTCAAGCTACGGGATGCGCGTCCACCCGATCCTGCGCTTTGCACGGATGCACGGCGGTGACGATTATGGCGCGCCTTATGGTGCGCCGGTCTATGCGGTGTCGGATGGGGTCATAAGCTTTGCGGGGCGTAAAGGCGGCTACGGCAATTTCATCCAGTTGAATTTTGCCGGAGGATTGGCGTCCGGCTATGCCCATTTGTCGCGTATCGCGGTCGCGCCCGGGCAGCGCGTGAGCCGCGGCCAAGTGCTGGGCTATGTCGGCTCGACCGGCCTTTCGACCGGCCCGCACCTCCATTTCGAAATGTACCGCAACGGCGCGCGCATCAACCCGCGCAGCATCAGCTATGTGCAGCAAGCCACGCTAAGCGGCGGCGATCTGGCGGCGTTCAAGGCAAGACTTGCGGAATTGAAAGCCGTGCCAGCGGGTGCGGGGAGGTAAGTTTTTTTTGACGGTGCGGCTATCCGAACCCCCAAAAGCCAACGACCAAATTTATCCGCAGTCCTGAGCTTGTCGAAGGACGTGTGTAAATTTCGACCATCCCATCCTGATAACCGTCCTTCGACTGGCTCAGGACTAACGGTAAATATAGAGGCGGTGACATAAAGGCGGTTAATATAGAGGGCAGTTAGTGCCTTCGGGCATTTTCTGCGCGCCCACCCTTTTCCTTTGCCGCACGGGCGGCTAAACCCCCCGCCATCATGACCAAGCCGACGCTGACCGCTTCCGCCGCCTATCCCGCTTCCCGCCTGCGCCGAACCCGCACGACCGGCTGGAGTCGCGCGATGGTGCGGGAAAATATCCTGACCCCTGCCGATTTGATCTGGCCCTTGTTTATCACCGAAGGGAAGGGCGCTGAAGAGCCGGTTGCCTCGCTGCCGGGCGTGTCGCGTTGGTCGGTCGACAATATTGTGAAGCGCGCGCAGGAAGCACGCGAAGCGGGGATACCGTGCGTGGCTTTATTCCCCAATACGCCTGCGGATAAACGCAGCGAAAATGGCGCGGAAGCCTCCAACCCCGACAATCTGATGTGCCGCGCCATCCGCGCGATCAAGGATGCGTGCGGTAATGACATTGGCATTTTAACCGATGTCGCGCTCGACCCTTATACCAGCCACGGACAGGATGGCCTGATTGACGCCGACGGCTATGTGCTGAACGACGAAACCGTCGCGGCCTTGGTTGACCAGGCAGTGACGCAAGCCGAAGCGGGCGCGGACATTATCGCGCCGTCCGACATGATGGATGGCCGCATCGGCACCATCCGCCGCGCGCTCGAAATGGGCGAACATCATAATGTGCAGATTATGGCCTATGCCGCCAAATATGCGAGCGCCTTTTACGGCCCGTTCCGCGATGCGGTCGGCTCGCGCGGTCTCCTCAAAGGCGATAAGAAAAGCTACCAGATGGACCCCGCCAACAGCGACGAAGCGTTGCGCGAAGTGGCGATGGACATATCCGAAGGCGCGGACAGCGTGATGGTGAAGCCGGGCCTTCCCTATCTCGACATTATCCGCCGCGTGAAAGACAATTTCGCGGTGCCGGTGTTCGCCTATCAGGTGTCGGGCGAATATGCGATGATAGAAGCGGCGGTGGCTGCGGGTGCGGCGGACCGCGACGCGATGGTGCTGGAAACGCTGACCAGCTTCAAGCGCGCGGGCTGTTCGGGTGTGCTTACCTATCATGCGCTCCACGCCGCCCGGTTGCTGAATGGCTGACACGCTGTTTGAAACCGCACGGTTGCGGCTGCGCAACTGGGACGAGGCAGACATTCGCCCCTTCATGGAGCGGGTCAATACGCCCGGCGTGATGCGCTGGCTGGGCGGCGTTCAGGATGAAGCGGCGTTCCGCGATGCCTATGAGCGCCTCCAAGGCTTCCAGCGCGATTATGGCCACACTTTCTGGATTGTCGAGCGGCGCGAGGATGACGAGATGCTCGGTTTTTGCGGGCTGAAACGCACCAATGCACCCGAAAGCAGCTTTGTCGGGGATTTCGAGATAGGCTGGCGCTTCGCCGAATCCGCGCAAGGCCAAGGCTATGCGCGCGAAGCCGCCGAACGCGCGTTGCAAGCCGCGTTTGAAACCTATGATGCGCCCCATGTGGTTGCGCTCACCGTCATCCAGAATGAGCCGTCCTGGCGGCTGATGGAAAAGCTGGGCATGGAGCGGCGGCCCGACCTTGATTTTGTCGATGCGCGCTGGGGACCGGATATCTGCAACACTATTGTATATGCCATCACCCGCGAAGCATGGACAAAAAGGGGAAGGGCGCGTTAACCATGTGCAAACGCATAGGGCGCTATCGTCGCTAACCTGCTATATAGCCTGAGAGAATAGGGACTATTTTGACCGAGACTTTGATCGATACAAAATCGCGGCGCTGGCTGTTTGTGCTGACTATCCTCACCGGCAGTTTCCTTCTTTTCCTTATCCAACCGATGGTCGCGCGCATGGCGATGCCGCGGCTTGGCGGTGCGCCTGCGGTGTGGAACAGCGCGCAACTTGTCTATCAGGCGTTGCTGCTCGGCGGCTACGCCTATGCGCATTTCATCTCGCGCCAATCGCCCAAGCGGCAGACGATGATCCATATCGGGCTGTTTGTGGTTGCGGCCTTATGGTTGCCGGTAGGCCTCATCGCCGCCAATCCGCCTGCCAATGCCAGCGTCGTGCTGTTTGTGCCCTGGCTGCTCGCCGCTTCTATCGGCCCGCTGTTTCTCGCGGTTGCTGCCCAAGCGCCGTTGATGCAACGCTGGTTCCATATCCATGCGCCGCACGCCGACCCTTATCCGCTTTATGCCGCGTCCAATGTCGGCAGTTTTGCAGGGCTGCTCGCTTATCCGCTGCTGGTCGAGCCGATGCTCGGCAATAGCGCGCAAAGCTGGTTGTGGACCGGCATTTATGCGCTGTTGCTGCTGTTGATGGGGACATGCGCTTTCACCATTTACCGCGATAGCGCAGCGACTGCGGATGCCGAAGATGCGGCGAAAGCCGAAGCGGTGGACGAAGCGCCGCCCAGCCTTTCCCGCAAGCTGCGCTGGATTGCGCTGGCGGCGGTGCCTTCGGGGTTGATGCTATCGACGACCACGCACCTCACCACCGATATGATGTCGATCCCCTTGCTATGGGTGATACCGCTCGGCCTTTATCTGCTGAGTTTTTCGGTAGCCTTTGCCGCGCGGCGCGGGCTGGCGGACCTTATCCTGTTCCTCAGCCCCTTTGTGATTTTAACGCTCGGCGGGACCGCGCTGCTTTCTGCCAGCCGTAGCCCTGTATTGATGATGGCGGGGAGCCTTGTGCTGCTGTTCGTCGTCGCGGTCGCCTTGCACAGCCTCATGTATCGCGACCGGCCCAGCCCGCGCTATCTCACCCAATTTTATCTGCTCATGTCGGTAGGCGGGGTGATTGGCGGCATTTTCTGTGCGTTGGTCGCACCGATTGTGTTTGATTGGGTTTATGAACATCCGATCCTGATTTTGGCCGCCGCCCTTCTGATTCCGCAGGCCAGCCTGTTTCCGTTCAAGCGCGCGGGCGGCATTGGCCGTGTTCCGCAATTGCTTATCGCGGTATTGATTTTTCTGGGCGCGCTTTATTATCTCTATCATAATAATTCGCCCGTTGATGAAAAGCTGCCTTACTTCATCGTGCCGATGTTGCTGGTGGGGATATGGATGGTCGGCAATCGGCCGGCCTTCATGGTGATGTTGCTTGCGATTATGGGGGTGGCCGACGGGTGGGATAAAGCCCAGCCGCGACTGGAGGCCGACCGCACGCGCAGCTATTTCGGCGTCTATAATGTCTATCCCGACCATTATGAAAATCTGCAAAAGCTGGTGAACGGCACGACCTTGCACGGGCTCCAGCATCTGGATCCGGCCAAGTCCAAAGAGCCGACCAGCTATTATGGCCACGGGTCCGGCGTCGGCATTGTGCTGGACCGTGCAGGTGCGCTCTATCCCAAGGGCGCGCGTGTCGGGATTGTCGGCTTGGGCGCAGGAACGCTCGCTTGCTATGCCAAGCCCGGCCAGCAATGGCATTTTTACGAAATTGATCCGGTCATGGTGGACATCGCCAAAAAGCCGGAAAATTTCTCCTTCCTGTCGCAATGCACGCCCGATGCCGCAATCCATGTTGGCGATGCGCGGCTGACCTTGGCCGACCAACCGGCGCAATCGCTCGATGTTCTGGTGATTGACGCTTTTTCGTCCGATGCGATTCCGATGCACCTGCTGACACGCGAAGCCTTTGCGGTGTATCAGCGCGTGCTGGCCCCTGATGGTGTGTTGGTCGTCCATATTTCGAACCGCTATTTTGATCTGGAGCCGGTGCTGGCCGCCGAAGCGCAAAAGCGCGGCTGGTTCGCTTTGGGGCGGTGGGATTATCCCGATACGGACGATGATGCGCTCACCGCTTCGACATGGGTTGCCATGACACGCGAGGCGCAAAAGCTCGCCGATGCGACCAATCCCAGCCAAGACAGCGCCGCCGAATGGGAAGAGCTTACCCCGCGCACCGGTTTTTCGGGTTGGACGGACAATTATGGTTCGGTCTTGCCGCTCGTAAAATTTTGGGACAAGGAGGAAGAATGAGCCATTCTTCCTTTCCGAACGTCACTATAGTTTCGCTGCACGGCAAAACGCCGCAAATCCATGACAGCGCCTTTATCGCGCCGGGGTGCCGGATTATCGGTGATGTCACCATCGGTCCCGATGTGAGCATCTGGTATAATTGTGTGCTGCGTGCGGACGTCAACCGCATTGTCGTGGGCGCGCGGTCCAATATACAGGATGGCAGCGTGGTCCATTGCGACAGCGCAATGCCCGGCGCGCCGGACGGCTATCCCACCATCATCGGCGAAGATGTGCTTGTAGGACATATGGCCGTGATCCACGGCTGTGTCCTTGAAGATCGCGCCTTTGTCGGCATGAGTTCGACCGTGATGAACGGCGCGCGCATCGAAACCGACGGCATGTTGGCTGCTGGCGCCATGTTGACGCCGGGCAAGCAGCTTGTCGGCCGCCAACTTTGGTCCGGCGTACCTGCACGTTATGTGCGCGATCTTACGGACGAGGCGCTCGCTGAAATGCGGCTGGGCGTTGCCCATTATGTCGAAAATGGCCGCGCCCATAAGCGCGCACTCGAGGGCGCATAAGGCAGGCTGGTAACGCGATAAGGCCTAACGCCGCGCGGCGAAAAAGGCGCGGAGCATCGCGCCCGCCTCATCGGCGGCAAGCCCTTCAAAGATTTCGGGGCGATGATGGCAGGTCGGATGCGAAAAGACCCGCGCGCCATGCGCCACGCCGCCGCCTTTGGGATCGTCCGCGCCATAATAAAGCCGCGCTATCCGGGCATGGGCAATCGCGCCCGCGCACATCGGGCAAGGCTCCAGCGTGACCCACAGGTCACAATCCGTCAGCCGGTCATTGCCCAGCGCGCGCGCGGCCTCGCGCATCGCGACAATTTCGGCATGGGCGGTCGGGTCGCTATCGCGGCGTGTGCGGTTATTGCCTTCGCCAATGATGCGCCCGTCGCGCACCACTACCGCGCCAATCGGCACCTCGCCCGCCTCTTCCGCCGCCCGCGCTAGCTCAAGCGCGCGCTGCATGGGTGAAGAAGGGGGGAAAGCATCATGCATCAGCTCTGCCTAGCCGAGCGGCGACCCCCAAGCAATCATGCCGCTTTCCAGGTGATGACGCGGTAGAGATAAAGCCCTGCAATCAACAGCAATATGCCGGTCGATACCGGATTGAGCCATGCTTCGACGCGATCATAATGCGGCCCCAGAAGATAGCCCGCGACCGTCAAGGCGCTGCACCACAGCAGCGACCCCAATGTCGTCCAGCCCAAAAAGGGCAGGAACGGCATTTTGCCAAAGCCTGCGGGCACCGAAATCAAGGTGCGGATGCCGGGCACCATGCGACCGATAAAAACGGCGCTTTTGCCGTGGCGGCGGAACCAGTCTTCGCTTTTGTCGAAGTCATGCGGATGGAGCGCGAGCCAGCGGCCATGCTTGCCCGCCCATCTTTTGAGCCGCTCTTTGCCGACCCGCCGCGCCACTTCATACCATAATAATGCGCCCGCGACCGACCCTAATGTGCCGGACAGGATGACGACCGGCAGGCTCAAAAAGCCCCGGTCCGCGACAAATCCTGCTAGCGGCATGATGAGTTCGGACGGGATAGGCGGGAACAGATTTTCAAGGAACATCAGAAACGCAATGCCCGCATAGCCGAAATTGCTGATCTGCGCCGTAATCCAGTCGAACATTCCGCTTCCTTCACGCGCGCGCTTTATGCGCTCCTCGCGCAAAAGAACGCGCCGTTCACCGGCAATGTTCCCGCCTTTTTACGCCATTAACGGTCGTCCAGCGCGAATATCGGCTTGCGGTCCTTCCATTTCCCTTGGGTAAAATCGGGGAAGTCGATGGTCCGGTTATTCGCGGCAATGGATTGTTCGCTAAGCGGCGTGATCGCGCTCCATGCCACCGCATCATAAATGTCGATCGGCATATCCGACCCCGATTTTAACGCTTCCAGAAAGGCACGGATGACAAAAAAGTCCATGCCGCCATGTCCTGCGCCCGCCGCTTCCGCCGCATATTTCTTCCACAGCGGATGGTCATATTTGTCGAACCAGGTTTGCGCATCGTCCCATTTATGCGGTTCGGGGCTTTGCCCTTCAATATAGACGGACTTGTTAAGGTCCATCCACAATCCCTTGGTGCCCTGCACCCGGAAGCCCAGCGAATAAGGACGCGGCAGCGATGTGTCGTGGGTGAGCAAAATCGTCTCGCCATTTTCGCACGCGATATGCGTTTGCACGACATCGCCGAGCGAGAATTTGACCGCTGCATTGGGATGGTTTGCCCCGCCTTTGGCGACGACATAATCATGGAGGCCGCGCGCTTTGCTCGCATAGCTGGTAAGTCGCGTGAAACGGTTACCGCGATGGATATTGGCCTGCATCGCACACGGGCCGATGCCGTGGCTTGGATAAAGCTCGCCATTGCGTTTGACGCTATGGTCGGTGCGCCAGCGCGCTTCCGACCAGCCTTTCGGCCCGAATTCGACGCCGCCGCCATAAGGCTTGCCCGGAACCCCGGCGTTGAATTTTACCTCGCGCAAATCATGCTGATAGCCGCCTTCAAGGTGGACAATCTCGCCGAATAGCCCTTGGCGCGTCATATTGAGCGCGGCCATCACATCGCGGCGGTAACAAACATTTTCGAGCAGCATATAAGGTGTGCCGCTTGCCTGATGCGCGCGCAAAACATCCCAATGATCGTCCAGCGTGACGCCCGCGACCACTTCGCAGCCGACCGGGATTTTGGCCTGCATCGCGCCGATTGCCATTGGCGCGTGCCATTCCCACGGCGTTGCGATGATGACGCCGTCCAGCCCGCCCTTGGCCAGCATATCGCGCCAGGCTTCGGTGCTGCCGGTATAGACTTTGGGCGTTTTGCGGCCCGCTTCCTGTGCTTGACGCAAGGTGCGGTCGATGACGAACTGGTCAATGTCGCAAATGGCGGTGAGGTCGACATCGGGGCGGCGCAGCACTTCGCGCAGCAAAACCTTGCCGCGCTCGCCGGTCCCGATAATGCCGATGCGCAAGCGGCTGAGTGGGCGGCGGGCGGCTATGAGCGGCGCGGGCATCGCCATGATTGCGGCGCCTGCCAGACCGGCTTTCAGAATATCCCTGCGAATCATCGGCACTCTCCTCTTGTCTGATGCAAGGGCCATGACACAGGAAAGCACTGGTACGCAGAAAATTTATACGCTAGAAGCGCGCAACAGGCCGAAAATATTGGCGTGTAAAGGCCCCGCAGGCCTTGACGAATCCCGGCTCACACTATAGGGGCACGGGCTTTCCGGGACAATCCGAACAGATTTACAGAGGTTTTTATCATGTCGCGTATTTGCGAACTGACCGGCAAGGGTCGCATGGTGGGTAACAATGTTAGCCACGCCAACAACAAGACGAAGCGCACCTTTCTGCCCAACCTGCAGAATGTAACGCTGCTTTCGGAATCGCTTGAAAAGGGCGTAAAGCTGCGCGTTTCGACGCATGGCCTGCGTTCGGTCGAACATAATGGCGGCCTTGATAACTGGCTCCTCAAGACCAATGACAGCAAGCTGTCGGCGCGTGCGCTCAAGGTTAAGAAGGAAGTGGCCAAGAAAAAGGCTGCGGCGGCTGCATAAGCCCCGACTTTCCCGATTCGGGTAACAGATAAAAGAGCGGTCCGGCGGGCCGCTTTTTTAATGCCTGCAATAACGGCTACAAAAGCGCAGGATTGATGCGGTATTTGACGAGCAGACTGCGCTGGAACCCCATCAGATTATCGTCCGATACCAGCCACAGCATAAGATCATCCCCTTCGCGCACAATCGTCATGCCTTCAAAATTTTCGGTGACAAGCGGCGGGGCAATTTCCGCGACGGTTTTGGAGTGCAGCACATAATCCTGCCTGATCGCGCCGACATCCGCGATGGAGAGCCGAGTGATAAAGCCGTGCCGCGGCGAAACTTCGCGGTGGAGGATTAGCACGCGCCCGTCGGGTAATTGCTGGACATCGGTGGCAAGCCCTTTGCCTTGCGAGTCATAGAAAAAGGGGATGACATCATCGGGGGCTGCGGTGGGATCGCCTGCGAACAATAAAGCCCGCTTGCCGCGCCGATCATCATCGACATTTTCGGACAGGACCAGAAAGCGCCCGTCATTCAGCCGCGCCATGGATTCCGGCCCTCTATTCCCGGCCCAGCTCTGCATCGCTTGCGGACGCGCATGGGCGAGGGCCTTTTCGCTGTCCGCACTATATTTCCAGATTGCGTTCGCATGTTCAAAGCCGATCCAGAATGTCTCCCTGTCGGGGGACGCGACCAAGGCTTCCATGTCGCGCGCAAGCTTATCATTGGCGCTCCCCGGTCCTTCGGGGATGGGCTTGATCGAAGAATCAAGAACCCGCCCGTTGTGCGTCAAGGTGAAGCGCGCGACAATCCCGGTATCGGACACAAGGAAAAATTCACGCTCGCCGAGTAACGCCATGCCGGAAAAGCCGCCAAAACCGGTGTAACGGCTGTCAAACTCCCAGCCCTCGCGATAGTCCAGCGCCCCGATGGTGCGACTTGCGCCCGCCGGATAGACAAGCGGCGTTACACGAATCTCCTGACTATGGTTGAAGGCGGGCTTGGCCATCTCAACAAACGGCGTCGGCCCGATCAGGGCAAACAGGCAGGCGGCGGCAAGGATGCGCGCGGCGCGCGGCGGCATGGATGCTAAGCCTCTAAGCATAAGCTGAATATTCGCCAACAAGCATGTTCAGTTTTGGCTCACGCGAATCAGTGCAGAACCGGTTTCAGGATTTAGCCGGTTCGGTTCGGAGGGACGCAAACGGCGAAGCTGGAAAAGGAGAAAAACCATGTTTAAAAATGCCATGCTTTCGGTCGGTGCATTTGCAGTTATCGCATCGAGCTTTGCGCTCGCTACGCCGGCGGATGCCAAACGCGGCAAACATCGTAACTATAATTCGAGCCGCTATTACGACAATGGGTATAACAACCCTTATCGCGGCCAGCGTTATCGCAACTATTATCGCGAATGTGACAAGGGCCGTGGTGGCACAGCAATCGGTGCCGTTGCTGGCGGTCTTGCGGGCCATGAAATTGCAGGCCGCGGCGGCGACCGCACCTTGGGCGCGGTATTGGGTGCCGTGGTCGGCGGGGTTGCCGGTAATGTGATTGACCGTGCAGATGACCCTTGCCGTCGTCGCTACCGCTAAGCGGTTAGCAGAGACATATTATGAAAGGCCGGTCCCAAACGGATCGGCCTTTTTTGTGCCCGCGATTCCGTAACGTATCTGCTCTCCTGCTCTTGCTCCTTTTTCTCGCCCGTTTTTCTGGCTCTTGCGTCCGCTGGCGCTTCGCTTTACTCTTGGCCCCAAGTACCGGCGGTATCGTCCGTATCCGGAAAATATAAGAAGTGTTCAAGGCTATGGTGAGCGGATTTCCACCATCGCCACATCGTCCGGGAAAAATGCCCGGGAGTTTGGCGACAGCGCCGGGGACGATGCCCGGCGCTTCCTTTGCGGCCCGCGTCGGTGCAGCCCCGGCCGTCGGCTATGACGGCAATCCCCGCTATTCCCGCCGGGCAAGCTATGCCGCGCTTGATTTGGGCACCAATAATTGCCGCTTGCTGGTGGCAAAACCGTCGGGTGACAGTTTCATCGTCGTCGATGCCTTTTCGCGCATCGTGCGTTTGGGCGAAGGCTTGGCGAGCAGCGGGCGCATCAGCGATGCCGCGATTGACCGCGCGCTTGCCGCGCTCACCATCTGTGCCGATAAATTGCGCCGTCGCCATGTCGCGCTCGCCCGTTCGGTCGCCACCGAAGCCTGTCGGCAAGCGAGCAATGGCAAGGAATTTATCGACCGCGTCTATCGCGAAACCGGCATTGCACTGGATGTTATCAGCGCCGAAGAAGAAGCGCGGCTTGCCGTGCTTGGCTGCCATATCCTGCTCGAACCGGGTGAAGGGCCTGCGCTGATTTTCGATATTGGCGGCGGTTCGACCGAATTGGTGCTGGTCGATGCGAGCGGCGATGCGCCTAAAATTCTCGATTGGCAATCGGTGCCGTGGGGGGTTGTGTCGCTCACCGAAGTCGAAAGTTTCGACCGGTCGAGCGAAGGGGAACGCCTGTCGAGTTACCAGCGAATGCGCGCGCGGGTGAGCGAAGCCTTCCGTCCCTTTGCCGAACGTGTCGGGCGCCCGCCCGAAGGCGCAGCGCGCTTGCTAGGCACCAGCGGCACGGTGACGACGCTCGCCAGCCTCCATCTTGAACTGCCCGCTTATGATCGCAGCGCGATTGACGGGCTGATTGTGCCCGCGACCTCGATGCGCGCGATAAGCGCGCGGCTTGCAGCCTTGTCGATGCCGGAGCGGATTGCGCTGCCGTGCATCGGGCGCGAGCGCGCCGATTTGGTCGTAGCGGGCTGCGCTATCCTTGAATCGATCCTCGACATCTGGCCTGCCGAACGGTTGGGCGTGGCCGACCGGGGTATCCGCGAAGGCATATTGCGCTCGCTCATGGCCAAGGAATTGCGCGCAAGAAGGGCACACCGGCAATGAGCGCAGGGGCAGGCAAGAAAGGCGGCGGAGGCGGCCAGAAAAATAGCGGTGCGGGCGCGGCGCGGCGTGGCGGTTTGCGCCAGCGGGTCAAGACCGCCAAGGGGCGCAAGCCTTCTTCGACACGCTGGCTGGAACGCCAGTTGAACGACCCTTATGTCAAGCAAGCCAAGGCCGCAGGCTATCGCAGCCGCGCGGCGTTCAAGCTGATCGAAATTGACGAAAAATTCCCGCTGTTGCGCAAGGCCAAGGCCGTGGTCGATCTGGGCGTGGCACCGGGCGGCTGGACGCAGGTCGTGCGCCGTGTCAATCCGCGCGCGGCGATTGTCGGCATCGATCTGCTCCCGACCGATCCGATTGACGGCGCGACCTTGCTCGAAATGGATTTTATGGATGATGATGCGCCGGAACGGTTGATTGCCGAGCTGGGCCAGATGCCCGACCTCATCATTTCCGACATGGCCGCTAATACGGTCGGCCATGCGCAAACCGACCATCTGCGCACGATGGGCCTCGTTGAAGCCGCTGCGCATTTTGCGGTTGATGTGCTGGAACCCGGCGGCCATTTCATTGCCAAAGTCTTTGCAGGCGGGACCGACCGCGAATTGCTCACCTTGCTCAAGCAGAATTTCAAATCGGTGAAACATGCCAAACCCCCGGCGAGCCGCAAAGGCTCCCCCGAATGGTATGTGATCGCGCAAGGCTTTAAGGGGCGGGCTTAAAAGGCGGGCTTAGCGGCCGGTATCAGGCTGCGGCTCATACATCACCCGCACGTGGGTTGGCGTAAAGAAATTCGCGGGCCATGCAGTTTAACGGGCGTTGTTGAGGAGAGCCTGCCCCTTCACTTTTTGGCGCGCGCTTCTTCTATCGCCTTTTTAAGTTCGTCATAGCCGACCGCGCCTTGCAGCACGCGGTCACCGATGATGAAGGTCGGCGTTCCGTTGAAACCAAGATCGCGCGCGAAGCCCAGATTTTTTTCGATTTCGGCCTGAAGATCGCCGTTCAGAAAGGCTTTCTGGAGCGCGGCGCTGTCCAACCCTGCCTTGGCGGCAGCAGCTTTGATGCTCGCTTCGGATGGCGGGCCGCCTGCAAATTGGGCGAGATAATAGTCGCGATATTTGCCCTGCTTGGCGGCGGCCAGCGCGGTTTTGGCGGCGACTACGCTTTCTTCCGACAGGATCGGGAGATCGCGATGGACGACTTTGAGATTCTTGTCCTCGCGCAGCAACCGCTCGACATCGGCGACGCTGCGGCGGCAGAAACCGCAGGCAAAATCGGCAAATTCGACCAAGACGACATCGCCCTTAGCCGCGCCGGTCCATGCGCCCGCAAACGGCGTTTCAAGGTCGGAGCGCACCGCATCGATTTGCTTGGCCATTTGCTTGGCCTGATAGCGTTCCATCGCTTCGGGAATGATTTCGGGATGGTTGAGGATATAATCATGCACAATCGCTTCGATTTCCGCGCGGTCGCTGCGTTCAATGCCTGTAGCGGCCAGCACCGGCGCGCCTGCACTCGCGGCATCGCTGCGCAAGGATTGCGGCGGGATTTTTCCCGAAACGCCCCATAAGGTCGCGCCAATCGCGAGCGTGCCGACCAGCGCATAAATCCACGCCTTTGAAGGGGCGGCGGTCGCGGGGGAAGCAGTGCCGGAAGCAGCAGAAGAGCGTTCGGTCATTTTGGCTTTCAATCGGTTGCGCATCGCGTCGAAGCGCGCGGCAAGAGGGGAGGGCGAAGAAGGGGGCGGCGCGACGTGGTCCGCTGCATCGCGGGGCGCGTCGGGAATATCGGCAGGGTCAGCAATAATCTCTGCGGACCGGAAAGCCTCGTCACACTGCGCGCGTTCCAGTGCCATCGAGCGGTAAGACGGCTTGCCGCCCGGCTTTTTGGGGCTGGGCTGCGCAGGGACGGTTTCGGGGACTTCCGCGAACAAGGGCAAAGGCGGTGGCGCTTTGACCGGGGCAGCGGGGACGGGGGCAGGGGTTGCCTGCGCGTCGGTCGTGGAGGCTGACGATTGCGCCTGAGCCGGAGCTTGGGCCGCCGCTTCCTCAGCCAATAAGCGTTCGAGCGCGGACGGGATAGCCGCCGCGTCAACACTCGGCTTGCGGGTGAGGTCGGACGCGCCCTTGGCGACGGTTTCGACGCCCGACTTGGTCGCATCCACCACGCTTTCGGATGCCGCCTTGGTCGCATCGACGACGCTCGACGCGCCTTTCTTGATGGTTTCGCCCGCTTTTTCCGCAACATCGCCAATCTTGTCGCCAAGTTCGAGCTTGGCCACGCCTTCCACGGTTTTCTGCGAAAGCTGCTTGGCCCCCTCGGCGGTTTTATTCGCGGCGATTTTGGAAAATTCCGCTGTCTTATTGGCGGCAACTTTGGAAGCTTCGGCGGTTTTATTGGCCGCGACCTTCGACGCTTCGGCGACCGCTTCGGCGGCGGCTTTGGCTTTTTCGTCCAAGTGCATCGCGGCGATGCGCGCCGGAATATCGGCCTTTTCGCCGAGATAAATAGTCCAGTTGGCAAAGCCGCTCCAGCCGCGCTTTACCGAGGCGGCCAGCTTTTTCGACGATTTGGCGGCCAAACTGTCCCAACTTTCCTCGCCCCCGCTGGTCGGCAAAGGCGCAACCTCGTGCGGCCTGTAAGGATCGGCAGCGGCGTGGGTGCCTGTATCGGACGTGTCCGGCGCGTGGCTATAGCGATTGAGGTCAAGCCCAACCGGCGGCTTGCGGACTGGCGGCACTTGTTGCGATTGGTGCGGCGCTATTGCGGCGTCTTCCACCGGTTCCGCCGGAGCGTCCGCGCGCGGGGCTTGCGCATAAGGGTTCGCCGCGCGGGCCTTTGCGCTGTCTTCATCGCGCAACCAAGGCTGATAATGGGTGTCTCGACCCTCGTTCATATATTATGCCCCGCGTTCCCTTGGCGGGACCGCTCCTTTGTCTCTTTGTAGTTGCGGATTCTGGACCTATTTGCGCTTTTTGTCACGCGCGATTTCGGCTCGGGCGACCATAGCAATATCCTGCGCGCGGAGCCAGTCTGCGGAATGGGCCGGCAATCCGGCCATCGCGGTTTCGGCATTGGGGAGCGCAAGCCGGTGCTGGCCTTCCAGATTATAGCGTTCGGCGGTCGCAAGCGCGGCGCGCGGTTCATCGCCTTGCTGCTGATAGACGACGCCAAGCTGATACCAGGCAAACGGATTGTCATTATCGCGCGCGACAGCATTTTTGAGGATGCGCGTCGCTTCGGCGAAATTGGTGCTGTCTTCGGTGGCGATCAGCGCATGGCCGAAGGTCGCGGCGATAAGCGGCTGGTTATTGCTGAGCGCAACCGCGCGGCGCAGCGGGGCGAGCGATTCCTTCGGGCGACCGGATTCGAGCAGCACCTGTCCCTGTAATTCCAGCACATAAGGGTCGTCGGGCAGGCGTTTGGCGAGCGCATTGACTTCGGCCATCGCCTTGTCGGGATAGGCCGATTTATGCCACGCATAAGCGCGCGCATAATGGCCTGGCACGCTCTGGTCGCGTTCGGGATAAAGTTGCAAGGTGCGCGCAGGCTCTTCGACATAGCCGATAAGCTTGGCCTTGGCGCGTTGGAAGCGGGCTTCGAGCGCGGGGTCGGTCGCCTTTTCCCACGCGGGGTCTTTCTGGTACCCGTCACTAAGGCGCTGGATACGCTCGCCAGTCATCGGGTGGGTGCGGCCATAGCCGTCGCCGCGCATCCCGGCATTATAACGATATTCCAGATTTTGCAGCTTCTTGAAAAAAGCGATGCTGCCTTTGCCGCTGACGCCCGCGCCCGCCAGATAGGTGGCACCAGCCGCATCCGCCGACGCTTCCTGCGTCTGCGAAAAACTCATCATATTGGTGTAGGCGGCTTGCTGGCCGAGCGCCATTGCGGCCATGCCTGCTTCGCCCGCACCTGCAGCTGCAGCGGCAATGCCTGCGAGCATCGACAGCAGCGAAATGGCGGTCGCCTGTTTCGCGCCGTCATAATAGCGGATGATGTGGCCGCCGGTGATATGACCAAGTTCGTGGGCGATGACGCCTTGCACTTCATTGGCATTGTCGGCGGCGGTGATGAGGCCGCTATGGATATAGACAATCTGCCCGCCCGCAACGAAGGCGTTGATGTCCTTGTCATTGACGAGGACGATCTTGACGTTGCGCGGTTGCAGCCCTGCCGCCTGGATGATCGGCGCGGACATATCGTCGAGCAATTTTTCGGTTTCCGCGTCGCGCAAAATGCTTTGCGCCTGCGCGGTGCTGGCCATCATCAGGCCGGTGAGCGCGAGCAGGAAAGCGGCAAGACGGGCGAAAGTGCCCGGAAAGAAGTGGGGAAAGGAGCGGGGGAGGGCGCGGGGCAAATCCATCATGGCCTTTATGCTAGCAGGGGCTGAACCGATGATGAAGGGGCAATCCAATGCCGCGTGCTTCAACGCAAAACCCCCGCCTTTATGAAAAAAGCGGGGGTTTTTGTGGTTTATGGTGCTGGCCGGAGGTTTAGCCGCCGGAGCCTAGCCAAAAGTGCGTTGCCACCAGCCGGTCTTGCGCGGGGCGTTGTCGCCAGCAGGGTCTGCCGGTTCGGCGGCCGGAGCGGTTTCCGGTGCTGCTGCCGGTGTTGCCGCAGCAGGTGCGGTTTCAGCGGGCGCCGCTTCCACCGGGGCCGCTTCGGTCACGGCGTCCTTCTTGGCGCGGGGTGCGCGTTTGGGCGCGGCTTTTGCGCGGGCAGGCTTGGCAGGCGCTTCGGGGGCATCTTTAGCCGCGTCGGTCGCTGTGTCGGTCGCTGTGTCAGTGGCCGTTTCCTTGGGCGCAGCAGCCTTGCGGGTGCGGCGCGCGGGCGCTTTGGCCTTGGGGGCCTCGGGCGCAGCGTCAGCGGTTTCCGCTGTTTCCGGCGCATCCTTCACCGCCGTTTCCGCCTTGGGCTTGCGCGCGCGGCTTGCGCGCTTGGGCTTTTCGGTAGGCGTTTCTGCCGGCGTTTCAGCAGCGTCCGCAGCGACCGGTTCCGATGCCTTTTTGGCACGGCTGGCGCGCTTCGGCTTGGCGGGCGCTTCTTCGGGTGCAGTCTCAGCCGGAGCCGTTTCGGCCACGCTTTCGTCCGCATCCTTGCGCGCACGCGGGCGACGGCGCGTGGTCTTTTTGGGTGCGGCTTCCTCGTCCGTGGGTGCTTCGGCAACAGGTGCTTCGGCGTCGGCGGTTACAGCATCAGCAGCGGCATTGGCGTCCGTAACGGCCTCTTCGCCAGCCTCGTCCGCACCGGCTTCACCGCCTTCGCGCGCTTCGCCTTCACGGCCACGGCGGCGGCGGCCACCGCGCCGTCCGCGACGACGCTTGCGGCCTTCTTCATCGCCCTGATCGGCGCGCGCGTCCTGATCGGCGCGCGCGTCCTGCGTTTCATTCCCGTCGCTATCGACAGCATCGCCATCGCCAGCATCGCTATCGGCCTCATCACCGGTTTCGGCGTCATGCTGGAAGCTGTCATCGCGGTCACGCTCGCGGCCTCCGCGACGGCGGCGGCGGCGTTTGCGCTTGCGTCCGCCATCATTGTCGCCGCGTTCATCATCGCGCACATCGCGCGCATCATCATCATCTTCCTCGTCGATAAAGTCGAAGTCATCATCTTCGTCTATGACGGGAATGAATTTCGGCGCATTGGCAGGCGGCGGGCCGGAAGCGTCGAGCGCCATGCGTGCGCCTTCGGTTTCGCCGTCGGGCAGGATTTCGACGGTCACGCCATAGCGATCCTCGATTTCCGCCAATTCGGTGCGTTTATTGTTGAGGACATAGAAGCTCGCTTCGGTGCTGGCGCGCAGCACCAGCTTGGTTGCCCGGCCGCGGGCGGCTTCTTCTTCGAGCATCCGCAACGCCGACAAGGCCGCCGACGAGGCGGTGCGGACAAGGCCGGTGCCTTCGCAATGCGGACAGGCGCGGGTCGACGCTTCGAGAACGCCGGTGCGCAGGCGCTGGCGGCTCATTTCCATCAGGCCAAAGCCTGAAATACGCCCGACTTGGATACGCGCACGGTCGTTTTTGAGCGCTTCCTTCATCGCCTTTTCGACTTTGCGGATGTTGGAATTAGATTCCATGTCGATAAAGTCGATGACGACAAGGCCCGCCATGTCGCGCAAGCGAAGCTGGCGCGCAATTTCGCGCGCGGCTTCAAGATTGGTCGCCACCGCCGTTTGCTCGATACCATGTTCGCGCGTCGAACGGCCCGAGTTGATGTCGATAGATACCAAGGCTTCGGTCGGGTTGATGACCAGATAGCCGCCTGATTTCAATTGCACGACCGGGTTATACATCGCCGCGAGCTGATCTTCGACGCCATAGCGTTGGAATAGTGACACCGGATCGGCATAATTTTGCACCCGCCGCGCATGGCTCGGCATGAGCAATTTCATGAAGTCCTTGGCCGCGCGATAGCCATCCTCGCCCTCGACCAGCACTTCTTCGATATCGCGATTATAAATGTCGCGGATAGCGCGCTTGATAAGGTCGCTGTCGGTGTGGATCGGCGCAGGGGCCGATGCGTGCAACGTCTTGTCGCGGATTTCGTCCCACAACCGCGCGAGATAATCAAAGTCGCGCTTGATTTCGGTCTTGGTGCGTTGAAGCCCTGCGGTGCGGACAATGCAGCCCATCGACGGCGGCAGGTTCATTTCGGCGACAATCGACTTTAACCGCTTGCGGTCCGCGCCGTTCGAAATTTTGCGGCTGATGCCCCCTCCATGCGATGTGTTAGGCATGAGGACGCAATAGCGGCCGGCAAGGCTCAGATATGTGGTGAGCGCCGCGCCCTTATTGCCGCGCTCTTCCTTGACGACCTGCACCAACAGCACCTGACGGCGGCGGATAACGTCCTGGATTTTATAGCGGCGGCGCAAGGCCATACGCTTGGCGCGCAGGGCTGAGGCGGCTTGGACGTGCGAGACGGCATCGTCATGGCCATTGTCGCCGCTGACCGATTCCGGTTGCGGGGCGGCATCATCATCGCCATCGGTTATGTCTTCAAATTCGCCGTCGATGGTGACGGCTTCGAAATCGGCCCGTTCCAGATCGCTCCGTTCCAGATCGGCCCGTTCCATGTCCGCATCCGGGCGGTCATGATCCTGCCCGTCATCGTCATGATGGCCGTTGATCGGCTCATAATCGCCCTCGGCTTCGCGCAACCGTTCTTCCTCGGCGGCATGTTCAGCCTCTTCGGCGAGCAGTGCGTCGCGGTCTTCCTTGGGGATCTGGTAATAATCGGGGTGGATTTCGCTGAACGCCAGAAAGCCGTGACGATTGCCGCCATAATCGACGAACGCCGCTTGCAGCGACGGTTCGACGCGGGTTACTTTTGCCAGATATATATTGCCTTTGAGCTGTTTGTGCTCGGCAGATTCGAAATCAAACTCCTCGATCCGGTTTCCTTTGACGACGGCGACCCGGGTTTCCTCCCGGTGGCGCGCGTCGATGAGCATACGCGTTGTCATTGTTAAATCTCCACGCGCGGCAGCGGGCCCGTAAAGGCCGGGTGGCCGCGCGATCAGGTGGGGATGCGACGGCGGGCGATGACGCGCCGGCGTCGGGTATCCGGGTTAAAAAAGATGAATTGCGTCTGCTGGATGCGGTCAGGACGGCACTCTGGAGCCGTCCGTCAACGGTTGCGTCGACAACATTCGACCACGCCACGCCACCCGATCTAAGGGCAGGGGGGTGGAGAATGTCTTGCCTCATGCAGCGTCAACCTGAAAAATTAGAAAAGCCGCCGGTGCAAAAAGGTCCGCCCGGCAACGTTCGCGGATATAGCGACTTGGCGCACTTATTAAAAGGCCCTCCCCGCTAATCGCCTGTGCTAGCATCGCAAAGGGAAGGGAGCAACAAAAACAATCGGCCCCTGCAAAGCGGATAGCAGGAAAATATTCGCGTCAAAGCCGATCCGAAACAAAATTGCGGCAGGATAAGCACGCGATGGACAGCGCGCGATTGCTATCGGCACGCAAACAGGTAGATTTCCGCTATTCTGCAACAGGATAGACCGGAACCGGTAGTCGGAGGATAGGGTTGGCGAAGCAGGCGAATCAGGACGAGATTGCATTATGGAACCGCAGCGGACGGGAGCATATCACGCACATCAACCACCTTATCCAAGAAATGCGCGAAGGGCGCGATACACCAGAAGAATGGCCCGATGATGATCGCGATGCGGGGTTAGCCGCGCGCATCCTCGCGGCGGTGGAAGCTGCGGGTCGGGCGGAAGATTGGCGCGAAGAGGCCCCGCTTGCTGACCGCGCGCATGAACCGCTCATCCCCTATTTTGACGGCCGCGCGCAAAATTTGCGCTGTGTGACGATATTGGGACCGGACGCGTTTCTGCTCTGCCCCGGCAGCGCAATGGAGCCTAGAGCGACGCTCCATCTTAAAGACGGCATTGTGACCGAACGGCCGGACATATTGGCGGCAGGCAGCGCACGCAGCCATGATCTTTTCGTCGTTGCAACCGCAGACGCCTTTACCGTGTCGGCGGCGCTCGATGCGGCGCCCTTATACCGTTATGGCTGGCCCGACGATGTGTCGCCCGGCGCGCTCGCGCAACTGGACGTGGCAGAAGATGGCCGAACCTTGCTGTTTACCGTGGAAGAGGAATGGGTGTGGTTGGGGCAATGGACTGACGAGGGAGCGTTGTGGACACGCGTCTATCCCGACGACGCCATGATCGAGCTTATCGCCGAAGAAATGAGCGAGGAGGAGTGGGGCGAGGAGGAAGAAATGGAATGGACCGATTCCATGATGCACGCCGCCCTTTCGCCCGATGGCCGGTTCATCGCTTACGGCTCGCAATGCTACGGGCATTTTATCGACCGCATAGACGGGCCGGGGCAAGTGCGGCGTTGGGCGCAAATCGGGTTCCGCAGCGAATATCCGCATAATGCCTGTTTCTCCGGCGACAGTGATTTTGCCGCGCTCAACAGTTGCCATTTCTATCATGGCGCAACCTTGGCCGTGCGGCTGGAGGCGGTCGAAGGGGCGGTGACGCCTGAATATGAAGAGTCACCGCTGGTTACCGAAATTGACGCCGAGTTGCGGGTTTATGCTTCTACTTGGTTGCCGCAAGCGGCGGGGCTGGGCGCGGGCGGCTTTGCGCTTGCCGGCGTGGGCGACCTGGTTGTCACTACGCCCGACGGGTCATTATTGACATCATTCCATTTCGGGTCGAGCGCCTCATCAATCGATTATTGCCCGAAAACGGGGCAGTTGGCGGTTGGTTCTTATTCGGGTTTTCTGCATATTTACGATCCCGCGCGTGCGGCGGAACCAGGGCGGACCATCGGCTATCGCCCGCTCCATGAACGCTATCGCTGGGTGATCTGGCAGGACCGCGCGCCGTTCCGCTGGTGAAGCCCGCTCTGCGAAAAACTAGGTTCCATTCCGTTGGGCGGACGTTATTGTGGGGTCTTGCATGGCTTTCCTCTCTGCAATCTTCTATTTTCTGAACCAACATTCGCTCTTGTCGATGCCGTTGATTTTGGCCGCGGGGTTCGGATTGATGAGTCTGCTCGTCAGATGGCGCAAAAATCCGGGGCTTTATGTGTGGATGGTGCCGGTGTTCATCTTTTCGATGGTGAATGTGTTTACTAGCTCGATCCTCAATGGCCTGTTCCTCAATGCGGTGGGCACTTACGGGAGCGCGGTGATTACGCAGCAGCGCGAAACCAATTCGCGGCTCAACGAACAGGCCGTGTGGGCTTATGATGTGGTGATGAAAACCGCCGATGGCCGCGATGTAAAGACCGGCTTTGATACGATGTCGGCGACCATCTATCCGTGGACCAACACTATTTATATCCCGCCGATGGGTGAGCGGTTTGTGGTCAAATATGTGCCGGGCTTTGAAAAGAATATCGCGGTGATGCGGCTCGAATCCGATTATGGCAAAGCCTATATCGTCGCGGTTGCCAAAAGCGAGGTGTCGGCCAAGCAAAGGCAGCTTGAGGCCAGCCCCGACAATCCGGAGTTCAAGGCCGAATATCGCGCGGCGTTGCAGGCATTTCTGGACGATCATGCGAATAATGCGGACCCGCACACCCTCCGCTTGTATCGCGCCGAGTTGCAGCGGCTGGAACAGGCAGGGCGTTAAGCCACTGCGGGAACCGCAGCGCAGCTTTTTCGCGCGCCCTCCTTAAAGGCATCCCCACACCGCAAGCGACCTGTGCTTTCAATAAATTGCAATCGGTTTGGCGCGAGGGCATAGAGGCGGGGATGAAGCGGGCGACCTTATGGGCTGGAGCGGGGTGGACCATCGCCGGATGGAGTGCGGCGGGTGTCGCCCTAGTGGCGTTGTTGGTCATCGCGGCGCTGTTTGTACAACGTCCGACCGGCCCGCAACTGTCGCGCTATCATGTCTCGCTGGTAACGGGTAAAGCGCGCCCGGCTTATGCACTTCCGGCCATCCTGTCGCCGCAAGGCGTGACCGACCCGCGCAACCTGCCGCTGGTGGTAGTCGACGCCGGACATGGCGGGCATGATCCGGGGTCGATTTCGCCGGTGTCGGGGATGCAGGAAAAGCGCATCACGCTGGCGATGGCACAGGAAATTACGCGCGCCTTGCTCGCATCGGGCAAGGTGCGGGTGGCGCTCACCCGCAATGATGACCGCTATCTGGTGCTCGAGGAACGTTATGGCATCGCGCGCAAGCTGGGCGCGAACCTGTTCATATCGGTCCATGCCGATAGCGCAGAGAATCGCGACGCGACGGGCGCGAGCATCTATACTTTGTCCGAAGTCGCCTCCGACCGCGAGGCCGCCAAATTTGCGGCGCGCGAAAATCGGGCGAACCTTATCAACGGCATCGACCTTGGCGATGAAAGCAAGGCGGTGGGCAATATCCTCATTGACCTCACCCAGCGCGAGACGATGGATATATCGACCGACTTTGCTAAATTATTACAACGCGAAGCGGCGGGCGCGGGTGTCAAATTCCGCACCGGCGCGCATCATTTTGCAGGCTTTGTCGTGCTGAAAGCGCCCGATGTTCCCTCGGTCCTCCTCGAAACCGGCTATATCAGCAATGTCGAGGATGAAGCGGTGCTGGTTTCCGAAGAGGGCCGCAAGCGGATGGGTGAAGGGGTTGCCCGCGCGGTCGCCATCCATTTCGCCAAGCAGGGGCTTTGAGCAAGGAGGGCTTTTAACAAGCGGGGATTTGAGCAGGCGCGCCGTTAAAAAAGGGCGTTCGCGCCACGCTCCACCGAAAAACCGCGCGATGCTCTATTAGCGTGCTGGCAATCTGGTTAAAAATTGCTAGAGGCGGAGGCTATGACAGATGCGCCCGACAGCCTGAACCCTGTTTCTCCGGAACCGGCCCCCGCGGGAAGCGGCCATTTGCGCCTGCGCCGCGAAACAGGCCCGCTCGCTTGGCTGCGCAATAATTGGCACAAAAGATGGCTGCGCTGGTCGGCCTATCTGGTCGGGCTGGCGCTGATCGGGATTGCGGTTATCTGGCTCGTTTTTGCGCGCAACCTGCCCGACGCCAAGATGCTGCTCAATTATGAATCGCCGCTGCCGACCATCGTGCGCGATGTGAATGGCGACCCGATCCACAGCTATGCGCGCGAACGGCGCGTGCAACTGGACTATAATGAATTTCCCGAACTGCTGAAGGGCGCATTCCTGTCGGCGGAGGATAAGGGCTTTTTCAGCCATGGCGGGCTTGATTATACCGGCATAGTCGGCGCGGTAATCAGTAACCTGACGTCAGACGGCCGTTCGCGCGGAGCCTCGACAATTACCCAGCAGGTGGCGAAGAATTTGCTGCTCACCAACGAGCGCAGCTATACTCGCAAGATCAAGGAAGCGATCCTTGCCTATCGCATCGAATCCTATCTGACAAAGCCGGAAATCCTTTCCCTCTATCTGAACGAGATTGCCTTGGGCCGCCGCTCCTTCGGGGTTCAGGCCGCCGCGCGCGCTTATTTCGACAAGGATGTGGGCGATCTGGAACTGCACGAAATGGCATTTCTCGCCATCCTGCCCAAAGCGCCGGAATCGCTTGGCAATCCCAAAAATGCCGACCGCGCAATGGAGCGGCGCAACTGGGTGCTGAGCCAGATGCAGGCCAATGGCTATATTAATGACGGCCAGATGCGCGCGGCACAATCCATGCCGCTGGGCATTATCGACACGCCGGGCGAACAGTTCAAGGCGGTCGGCGGCTATTATATGGAGGAAGTGCGCCGCATCCTCAAAGACCGGTTCGGTGAAACCGCCGAGGATGGTCCGCTGAGCGTCTATGCAGGCGGGCTGTGGGTGCGCACCTCCTATGATGATGTGATGCAGCGCGCGGCGGAAAAGGCGCTGCGCAACGGCCTGTTGCGCTATGATGCGGGACATGGCTGGTCGGGGCCGGTCAAGCATATCGAAATGGACGACAAGTGGCAGAGCCGCTTTGCGTCGAGCTATACCGGCATAGATTATGAAGATTGGCGCACCGCGATGGTGCTGTCCAAATCGGGCGGGTCGGCCAAGATCGGCTTTGTATCGGGCAAGACCGGCACGCTCGCATCGGGCAATGCGTCCATCCCCTACCGCAAGGCAGGCAAAGGCACCGGTCAATCGGCGTTCCAGGCGATGAAACCCGGCGACATCATTGTGGTGAAGCCTATCGGCAAGGACCAGTTCGTGCTGCGCAATATCCCCGACGTGTCGGGCGGTATGGTGGTGCAGAACCCCTATTCGGGCCGCATCTATGCGATGCAGGGCGGCTTTGATTCGCGCCTGTCGAGCTTTAACCGCGCGACACAGGCGATGCGCCAGCCGGGATCGACGATCAAACCGTTCGTTTATGCCACCGCACTCGACAATGGCATGACGCCCGCGTCGATCATCGTCGATGGTCCTTTCTGCGTATGGCAGTCGGCGGCTCTGGGCCAGAAATGTTTCCGCAACTTTGGCGGCGCAGGCGGGGCAGGGCCGCGCACGATGCGCTGGGGCCTTGAACAATCGCGCAACCTCATGACCGTGCGCACCGCCAATCAGGTCGGGATGCCCAAGGTGGTCAAAACCTTCGAACGGATGAAGATCGGGTCTTATGACCCTTATCTGTCGTTCGCGCTGGGGGCAGGGGAAACCACGGTTGAAAAGATGACAAATGCCTATTCGATGATGGTCAATCACGGCAAGGAATTGAACCCGCGCCTCATCGACTATGCGCAGGACCGCAACGGCAACGTGATTTATCCGGCCAAATGGCGCGCGTGCGAAGGCTGCAATGCGGCCGATTGGGACGGCAAGCCGATGCCGCGCTTCCTGCCCAATGGCAAACAGTTGATGGACCCGATCACTGCCTATCAGGTCGTGCATATGCTGGAAGGCGTGGTCCAGCGCGGCACGGCGACGCGCCTCAATACGCTGGGCCGTCCGATGATGGGCAAGACCGGCACGACCAACGGCCCGACCAATGTGTGGTTCGTCGGCGGTTCGCGCGATCTGATTGCGGGCGTCTATATGGGCTTTGACCAACAGCAACGCTCGATGGGCGGCTATGTGCAGGGCGGTTCGGTCGCGGTGCCGATTGCCAAGGAATTTTTCCAGGTTGCGCTGAAAGACGCGCCGGTCGTGCCGTTTACGGCAGCAGGCGGTGTGCGGATGGTGCGGGTCGAACGCAATTCGGGCAAGATTGTCTATGGCGCCTGGCCCGGCACCGACCCCAAGGCGTCGGTCATCTGGGAAGCGTTCAAACCGGCGACCGAACCGAAACGGTCGATCCGCAGCGACGAAATTGTCGAGCGCAAGGCAGCGGTGCGGCCTGCGACCAAGCGCCCGACCACGACGAACCCGAAAAGCCAGACGGCAACCCCCAAGAGCAATTTTGCCGACGAGGGAATTTATTAAACCCGAACCCCGCGCCGCTTGGCGGTCCTTACGGGAGAAGCCCTTGAGGATTGGCGGGCGCAGGGTTTGAACCTGTTATTGGATGGAGTGTATCATGCGCGCCGAAGCGCAAGGCCATGTTGACAAAATCAATGCCGCACTGGCGTTGCTCAGACGATTTCTTGATTGGGACAAGGCGCTGCGCCGTCTTGATGAACTGAACGCGCGCGTCGAAGACCCGACCTTGTGGGATGACCCACGGGCCGCACAGGAAGTGATGCGCGAACGCCGCCGCTTGGACGAAGCGATTGGCGCGACCCGCGCTATCGAAAGCGAAATGGCGGATACGGTTGAACTTATCGAACTTGCCGATATGGAAGGCGATGAAGCCTTGGGCGATGATGGCGTTGCAAGCCTTGCGGAACTCGCCGCGCGCGCCGAGCAGGACAAGATCAAGGCGCTGCTCGCCGGTGAAGCCGACGGCAATGACACCTTCATCGAAATCCATGCGGGCGCGGGCGGCACCGAAAGCCAGGACTGGGCCGAAATGCTCCAGCGCATGTATGCGCGCTGGGCGGAAAAGAAGGGCTATAAGGTCGAAGTTCTCGAATATCAGGCAGGCGAGCAAGCGGGCATCAAATCCGCAACCTTGCTGGTCAAAGGCGAAAATGCCTATGGCTATGCCAAGACCGAAAGCGGGGTGCATCGCTTGGTCCGCATCTCGCCTTATGACAGCTCGGCGCGCCGCCATACCAGCTTTTCGAGCGTGTGGGTCTATCCGGTGATCGACGATAATATCGACATCGATATTAACGAGGGCGACCTCAAGATCGACACCTACCGCGCATCGGGTGCCGGCGGGCAGCACGTCAACACGACCGATAGTGCGGTGCGCATCACCCATATGCCGACCGGCATTGTCGTGGCCTCACAAAATGACCGTTCACAGCATAAGAACCGCGCGACTGCGATGGGGATGCTGCGCGCGCGGCTTTACGAGGCGGAACTGGCCAAGCGCGAAGCCGCCGCAAGCGGGGAATATCAGGCCAAGACCGAAATCGGCTGGGGCCACCAGATCCGCTCTTATGTGTTGCAACCCTATCAGATGGTGAAGGATTTGCGCACGGGCGTGACCTCGACCGCGCCCGACGATGTGCTGGACGGGGCGCTCGACCCTTATATGGCCGCCGCCTTGTCGCAGCGCGTGACGGGCGAAAAGGTCGAGGTCGAGGACGTCGATTGATGCGCGCGCGGGCCGTTCCTTTCTTGCTATGCCTAACATCTGCGCTGGCGCTTGCCGGATGCAATATGATGGGAGCCGACAAGAACCGGCCGGAAACCGCGCTCGATTTCCCTCATGCCGAACGCCCCGTTGCGCCTGCTGATTCCACCCGCTTTTCCGATGAAGCGAGCCGCGACAAGCTGAACGAGGCGGGCGATGTGATGGACCGTTCGGGCGTCGAGCCCGGCATGACGGTGGCGGATATTGGCGCGGGCGATGGCTATTATACCGTGCGTTTGGCTGCGCGTGTCGGCGCAAAAGGCCGTGTGTTGGCGCAGGACATCCAGCCCAAGGTGATCGAACGTCTGGCCGACCGTGTATCGCGCGAACGGCTCGATAATGTGTCGATCAAGCTCGGGGCGGTCGATGATCCGCGCTTGCCCGCGAACAGTTTCGACCGCGTTTTCCTCATCCATATGTATCATGAAATTGCCGAGCCTTACGCCTTTTTATGGCGTTTGCGCCCTGCCTTGCACAAGGGCGGGGAGGTGGTCGTGGTCGATGCCGACCGGCCGACTAACCAGCATGGCACCCCGCCGCGCCTCCTTTTCTGCGAAATGGAAGCGGTCGGATATAAGCTGGTGAGCTTTGTCGAAGATGAACGCTTTGGCGGCTATTTTGCGCGCTTCACGCCCGAAGGCGCACGCCCCGAACCCGGCGCGATCAAGCCTTGCACGATGGCCCAAGTCGGGGCCCAGGTCGGGGCGCAAAGCGGGACGCAGGGCGGCTCATCCGCTCCCGCAGGTGGAGCAAGTATAAACTGACCTTTACGAACGGAGCGTTGCCAATCGCGCATTGGCGGGGCGTCTATTCAGCGCGTGGCGAGCGCCCAAAAAAACGGCGGCCAGACTGTAAAACAGCCTGCCGCCGATAGGTGGGGTGGGGTCGAATCGATCATCCACACTGGACGCGGGACGAAGGACCAAGGGGCTTTTGCGCCGTCCAGGGCGCATTGTAATTGATCCGGGTCAAAGCTTTGAAAGCTTCCATGATTTTGCCGAAAAAAGTGTCGATAGAGGCCCAAAAAATATCATGATGTTCGGCCGGAATGCGGTGGTCTAACTGCTCACGCATACATAATTCCTTTCCGTAGTCGGGGACAGGTGGGCGAAGTGGGCCGTACTGTCGTTACCGATATGCGGCTTTTGGCCAACGCGCGCCAACAAAGTGTTCGACAGCAATGATAAAATTGCCTTATGAATACGCCGAGGAGGAAGTGCATGAGGAACCTGCCGCCGCTGACCGCCATCCGCGCGTTTGAAAGCGCCGCCCGCCACGGCAATTTCACGCGCGCCGCCGAAGAATTGAACATGACGCAGGCCGCGGTGAGCTACCAGATCCGCATCCTTGAAGAGCGGATTGGCGTGGCCTTGTTCCACCGCGTCAAGCGCCGCGTCGAACTGACCGACATCGGCCAGCGCATCGCGCCGCGCGTGACGCGGGCGTTTGACAGCCTCGACGATATTTTCGCGATGGCGCGCGCGGATAATGACGGGGTGCTGACGATTAGCTGTTCGCACAGCTTTTCCTTTGAATGGCTCGCCCCGCGTATCGGCAAATTCCAGTTGGAACATCCCGATATTGCGGTGCGGCTCGATAGCACCGACCAGATTGCCGACTTTGCCTCGAGCGACATTGATGTTGCGATCCGCACCAGCACCGGTCCCTGGCCCGACCATGCCTCGCACTTCCTCATGCGCACCCCGATTGCGCCGATGGCCAGCCCCGACTTTGTTACGCGCCATCCGGAGGTTGCTAGCGCCTCCGATGTGTTGGCGCTCCCCCGCCTGTCGCCCAACGATATTTGGTGGAACCATTGGGCGGTCGCGCAAGGGGTCAGCCCGCCGGCCGAAAAACATGGCGGTATAAGGCTCGATTCGCAGATTATGGACGCCAATGCCGCCATAGCAGGGCATGGCGTTGCCGCGCTCAATCCGGCCTTGTGGCAAGGCGAAATGGCGCGCGGCGCGCTGGTACGCATCCATCCCGGCATCGCGTTCGAACCGCGCGATTATTGGCTGGTCTATCCCGACCATAAGCGCCGCGTCCCCAAAATCGTCGCGTTCCGCAAATGGATTTTGGCTGAGTTCGCGAATGAAGCCAAACAGGACCCCGAAGCTTTTTATCGCCCGGCTTGATTTAGGTCATGCAATCGCGCGCCCGACGCACGCAAAACAGCCTTGCTGATGCTGAAGGCGCGGCCTAGCATCTTGTTACAAAATAGACAGAAAGGGACATTTTATGGCGGACTTGGCGGAAATTGAACAACAGCTTCGCGCGCGCTTGGCGGAATTGACCGAACGGGCCGACGAGGTGGCCGACGAATTGGCCGAACCGCTCGATAATGACATGGAAGAACAGCTTACCGAAATTGACGATCAGGAAGTCAATCAGGGGCTGGACGATATGGTCAATCAGGAAATCATGCAGGTCCGCGCCGCCCTCTCGCGCATCGAGGACGGGACATATGGTACCTGCTCCAATTGCGGCAAAGATATTGCCCCGGCGCGGCTCGAAGCCCAGCCGATGGCCACCCGCTGCATTGATTGCGCGGCGTAAAGCTGATTCCTCCCCGCTTGCGGGGAGGGGGCCGTTTGGCGCAGCCAAAGGGTGGAGGGGGTTCGCGGTTTAAGCGGGGTTTGACGGACAGCCCCCTCCGTCACGTGCTTTCGCGCGCGCCACCTCCCCGCAAGCGGAGAGGAATTATCCGGCCATCACCGCGCGGATCATGCCGCGGGCGATTTCTTCTTCGCCCATGACGATATGATCGGCGCCCAGTCCTTTGAGATAGTCGGTGTCCGCATCGCTATGCGCGCGGGCGATGATGGTGATGGCGGGGTTGGCTTTGCGCGCCTCGGTGATGAGGTGGCCCGATTCGAATATATCGGGAATGGCTGTGATGAGCGCCTTTGCGCCCGCCAGATTGAGCCGCTCCAATATATTGGCCTGCCCCGCCGTGCCGATAATGGTTTCCACCGCATCGGGGGTATTTTCCTCCGCCAGTGCGCGGATGAGCGGGGCTTCCTGTTCGACCACGAGGAAGGGGATATTCTGGAGCCGCAACGCTTTTGCCACGCGCTGCCCCACCCGGCCATGCCCGACCAGCACGAGATGGCCTGACAGGGCGGTCGGCTCGCCGCCATCGGCATCGGAGGCGCTTTCGGGGGCGTCGGGATCATGCGGCGCGGGCATATCAATCCAGCGGCCCAGAAACTGGAACAGGAACGGGTTGACGATGATCGACAAAATTGCGCCCGCCACCACCAGATCGCGCGCGAGCGAGGGGACGACGGCCAGCTTGACCCCCAGCACGATAAGGATGAACGAAAATTCGCCGATTTGCGCGAGGCTGGCCGATACGGTGAGCGCGGTGCGGTTGGGATGGCCGAACGCGCGTACGATTCCATAGGCGGCCAGCGACTTGCCGATGACGATGATGAGGAAGGTCGCGAATGTCTCTAACGGATGCTCGACCAGCACCGCAGGGTCGAGCAGCATCCCGACGGACACGAAGAATAATACCGCAAAGGCATCACGCAGCGGCAATGTGTCGCGCGCGGCCTGGGCGCTAAGGTCCGACCCCGCCAGCACCATGCCTGCGAAAAAAGCGCCGAGCGCGAATGATACGCCGAACAGGTTGGCGGCGGCATAAGCGACCCCCAAGGCAATGGCCGGAACCGCCAGCCGGAACAGCTCGCGCGATCCGGTATGCGCGACATAATGGAGCGCGAGCGGGATGACCCTGCGCCCGATGACTAGCATCACCGCAAAGAAGATCGCGACCTTGACGATGGTGAACAACACCGTCCCCCACATCGCATCTATGCCGAGCATGGCGCTAATGCGCGGATTGCTTGCAACACCCTGCGCGTCCCCGCCTAACAGTTCTGCGGTGGCAGGGATGAGGACAAGCGCCAGCACCATCGCCAGATCTTCGACGATGAGCCAGCCGACCGCTATCTTGCCGCGTTCGGTATCGACGATGCCGCGCTCCTGAAGCGCGCGCAGTAGGACCACGGTGCTGGCCACCGATAGCGCCAGCCCGAAGATAATGCCTGCGCCCACCGACCAGCCCATGAACAGCGCGAGCGCGACCCCCATCAAGGTGGCAACCGCTATCTGTCCGACGGCCCCCGGTAGCGCGAGCGAGCGCACCGCGCGCAAATCCTTGACCGAAAAATGGAGGCCGACCCCGAACATCAACAGGATGACGCCGATTTCAGCCAGTTCGGTCGCAAGCTGCTGGTTCGCGACAAAGCCGGGGGTGAACGGCCCGACAAAAATTCCGGCAAGTAAATATCCGACAATAGGGGGTAATTTGACGCGCTGCGCCGCCAAGGCAAACAGGAAGGCCAGTGCAAGGCCTACCGCGATGGTGGAAATGAGCGGCGTATAATGGGTCAAACGCAATCCCAGCTATGGTTGCCCCAGCGGCCCTGTTGTCCTGAGCCCGGACGGGCCGCGCGCCGGCCGGAAGGGCTGGCTTTAAGGGGTCGGTCCTGCCATCATAAAAATCGGGGCTTGCGAGTCAATTGCGCTGCTGAATTTCTGGTGCGTTGCAGCATTGTTGCGCGGGCCGCCGCACTCGGCTAAAGGCGCGGGCGAGAAATCTCCCCAGACAGCCTCTCGCCCGATTCTCCGGTCCGCCGGACGGGGCGATGCTATCGGGGCCATGCCGTTGAAGGGAAGTATGTAGATGGCCCGTCGCCGCCAGATTTACGAAGGCAAAGCCAAGATTTTGTATGAAGGTCCGGAGCCCGGCACCCTCATCCAATATTTCAAGGATGACGCCACCGCCTTCAACGCGCAAAAGCGCGGCACGATCAACGGCAAGGGCGTGCTCAACAACCGTATTTCCGAGCATGTCTTTACGATGCTCAACCATATCGGGGTGCCCAACCATTTCATCAAGCGGTTGAACATGCGCGAACAACTCATCCGGCAGGTCGAAATTGTGCCGATCGAGGTGGTGGTGCGCAACGTCGCGGCGGGGTCGCTGTCGAAGCGCCTCGGCATCGAAGAAGGCACCCAGTTGCCGCGCACGCTCATCGAATATTGCTATAAGGATGATGCGCTGGGCGATCCGCTGATTGCCGAAGAACATATTGCCTGCTTCGGCTGGGCGAGCCAGGAAGAGATGCACGAAATTGCCGATATGGCGATCCGCGTGAATGATTTCCTCTCCGGGCTGTTTGCTGGCATCGGCATCCGCTTGATCGACTTCAAGCTGGAATTCGGGCGCCTGTGGGACGGCGAATATTCGCGCATCATCTTGGCCGACGAAATCAGCCCCGACGGCTGCCGTTTGTGGGATATGCAGACCAATGAAAAGCTCGACAAGGACCGGTTCCGCCGCGACCTTGGCGGCGAGGTTGAAGCCTATCAGGAAGTCGCGCGCCGCTTGGGGCTGCTCATGCCCGAAAGCGGGGACACTGCGGTGCTGGACCTTGAAACCCACCGCCGCAAGAAAGAGAAATAAGAAGAGCGCGCGTGACGCGCTTGTCTCCCCCGCCGCGCGGCGATAGGGGCAGCGCATATCCCGTAGCATTTGAAGGTAAGAAGGCGATTGCAATGAAAGTCCATGTTTATGTGACGCTCAAGAACGGCGTATTGGATCCGCAAGGACGCGCGATCCACCATGCGCTGGAAGGGCTTGGCTTTGCCGGTGTCGAAGATGTGCGCGCGGGACGCATGATCGCGCTTGATGTCGCCGACAGCGTGACCGACGCCGATCTGGACGCGATGTGTCAGAAATTGCTCGCCAATACGGTCATCGAAAATTACCGCTTCGAGCGGGTTGCCGCTTAAAGTCCGGCACGAGTTTAAGGAATAGGCCCCCATGAAAACCGCCGTCATCACCTTTCCGGGATCGAATTGCGACCGCGATATGGCGAGCGCGCTCAAGCTGGTGACGGGCGTGGACCCGCTGATGGTGTGGCACCGCGAAACCGAGCTGCCCGCCGACATCGGCCTCATCGCGGTCCCCGGCGGCTTTTCTTATGGCGACTATCTGCGCTCCGGCGCGATGGCCGCGCGCTCGCCGGTGATGCAGGCGGTGGTTGAAGCCGCGAACAAGGGTGTGCCCGTGCTGGGCGTCTGCAACGGCTTCCAGATATTGACCGAAGCGGGGCTTTTGCCGGGCGCGTTGATGCGCAATGCGGGCATCCATTTTGTGTGCCGCGATGTGCCGCTGACGGTTGAAAATAACGACAGCGTCTTCACCCGCCTTTATGACAAGGGCGAGGTCATCCACATTCCGGTCGCGCATCATGACGGCAATTATTTCGCCGACGATGCAACGCTCGACCGGCTGGACGGCGAAGGCCGCGTTGCGTTCCGCTATGCCGGAACCGTCAACGGCTCGGCACGCAACATTGCCGGTATTTTGAACGATAAAGGCAATGTCCTCGGCATGATGCCCCACCCCGAACGCATGGTCGAAGCCGCCCATGGCGGGGACGCAGGGCGACGTATGTTTGAGGGGTTAATGGCGGTTTTGGTTTAAAAAAATAAGCTCCTCCCCAAGCTTGTCTTGGGGAGGTGGCGCGCGCGTAGCGCGTGGCGGAGGGGTTATGCGAGGCAAAGCCTCGCGCGATTGCGAAGGCAATCGCATTACCCCACCACCATCCGGCTGCGCCGGACGGTCCCCCTCCCCGAGCAAGCTCGGGGAGGAGCTTTTGGAGCTATACCTTCCCGAACCCTGTTTTCCCCTCAAATCCCCGTCTTGAACGGCGTGAAATTTGTCCCTTCGTCAAACACATCCACGCCCTCGCGGCGTTTGAGCCAGCCGACCACCGCATAGGTCACCGGCGTCAACACAATCTCCCAGCCCACTTTCAGCCCCCAGTTGGTGACCATGACCGTCATCACCTGATCGCTCGTCCACACGCCCCAAAAGGCGATGGGGTAGAAGAGCAGGCTGTCGACGCCCTGGCCGACGATGGTGGAGCCGATGGTGCGGGTCCACAGCATCCGGCCCTTGGTCCAGATTTTCATGCGCGCCATGACAAAGCTGTTCACAAATTCGCCCGCCCAGAAAGCGGTGATGGACGCGAGCACGATGCGCGGCACTTGGCCGAACAATTTCTCATACGCATCCTGCCCGTCCCAGCCCGGCGCGGGCGGCATGGCGACGACCGCCCAGCTCATGAACGCCATGAACAGCAACGCGGCAAACCCTGCCCAGATCACGCGGCGCGCGCGGGCATAGCCATAAACTTCGGTGAGAATGTCGCCCAGCACATAGCCCAGCGGGAAAAATAAAATGCCCGCGCCAAATTCATAACCCGCGACCTGGCTGAGCTTTGCCGCGCCGATAATGTTCGACAGGAGCAGCACCACGACAAAGGCCGCCATGACATAATCATAATAAAGGAACGGGTGGCGGGCGAGCGCGGCGGCGCGGGTGGCGGGCGCGTCATGGGCTGGATGGCCGGGATGCCCGGGATGGGCGGAATGGCCGTGCGGCGCATCGGGCGCATGGCTCTCCGGCGTATTAGGCGCATCGGGAATCACAGGGCGGCTAGGGTCGGTCACGGCCCGCGCACTTTATCCCAAAGCGTGGCGGCGGCAACGCCAATCTCGCGCCGATTAGGCTTTGCAAGACCGGACATATCGCGATAGCGGTGGGGTGGACTATCACAAGCGGGAGAAATTTATGAAAAGAAACCCTAAAACCCTGTTGTGGATCGGCCTTGTGCTGCTCGCAATCGGCGCATTTCTTTCCTTCGGTCCGGGGAGCGGCCCTGCATCGGCATCAAACGCGACAGAAGCGGCCTGCCGCACCGAAATGGCCAAACGCGGCGGTGATGCTTCTTTGGCCGAACGCTGCACCGACGCCAATTTCGCCACCGCCATCACCGCCACCAATGCGAGCGATGCCGCAGCGGTCATCGCGGCCAATAATAATGCCGAAATTGGCGGCAGCGCGATTGGCAAATTCCTGCTCGGCATGGGGCTGGTGCTGACCCTGTTCGGTTTCCTTGCACCGATGCTGCGCAAAAAGGATTAAGGCCTACTCGTTAGCGGCGCGCCCTTTACACGCCATTTTACACGATAAAGGCCGCGCATAGCGGGTTCCCCCTGCGGCTCGAATCCGCTATGCGCTCTACCGCTTCAAGCAGGCATCCGCGCGCCCTTAGCTCAGCTGGATAGAGCACCCGCCTTCTAAGCGGGTGGTCGCAGGTTCGAATCCTGCAGGGCGCGCCATTCCTCCCCCCCGAACCGCTATGCCCGCTTACTCCGCGCGCGGCGGTGTTATCGGCTGGGCGGTGATGGGGACAAAGAGCGAATGTTCCTCGCCTTCGGTGTTACACGCGACGCGGAGCAAGCGGATGACCGTGCTATGCGCGATATTGTGCTGCGCGATCGGCGTGTCGAAACGGCAGCTTCGCGTTTCAAAAGTCTGTCCCACCATTAAATCGTTGACCGTGACTGGCGACATGCGGGGGTAATTGACGATTTTTGTGCCTAGCCGGTCCAGCGAGGCGATGAGCTGGTCGATGAGCGTCGTTGCTTCGATCCGGTAGACTGCTCCGTCCCTGTAACGGATCGTCACCTGTGTGCCGCCAAGTTCTGCCGTGCCGTCCTGCTCCCATATTTTTGCGGGAAGCATGATGCCATTACCGCGTGCGAGAACAGCAAAAGGATTGACGCTCCCGCGCATCTGTTCGCTCTTGCTGGAATATTGCTGAGGTCCATTTTCGGACAAGCGCACGCGATGGACGGGCCATAAAGCCTCCTGTCCGGTGCGGTAGTCGATAGCGACCAGATACACGTCCTGAACCGACGCGCTATAAATCCCCAGATTATCGTGCGTTCGGCGCAGGATCAGCGTGGCATTGTCGGTGATGCCGAATATTTCATCGGTCACATCAATAATGTCCGGCGGGGTCGCGCTAGCGGGCGCTATGGGCACAAAAGCGGGGAGGATGGCAGCGAGCATGAGGGTGACAACGGATTTTTTCATCATGCTTCCTGACATAGAAAGAGGGGCCGGACGGACCATCCTAACAGATGAAGGCGTTTAAGTGACTGTTTAAGGAAAATATTGCCCGATTTTTTTCAAGGAAAGCATAATATGAACATGATATGCTACACGCGATGGCGGTTTTACCCCAACACCACCTGCGCGACCAAGCCGCCGTCGGGGGCGTTGTAGAGGCTGAGCTTGCCGCCCTGCTGCGTCACTATCGTTTTGGCAATGGCAAGCCCGAGACCTGCACCGCCGGTTTCGCGGCTGCGGGATTCTTCGGCGCGGGCGAAGGGTTCGAGCATTTCGGGGATGCGGTCGGGCGGGATGCCGGGGCCGTCATCGGCCACGCGGATGACCGCGCGCCCGCCTTCGTCGCTCAAACTGACCCGCGCACGAGTGCCATAGTTGAGCGCATTGTCGATAAGGTTGCGCAGCACGCGGCGCATCGGCACGGGATGGAGCGAGCGCACAATATGCGCCGGCATTTCGCCCAACATCACATCCGCGCCGACATCGCGATAATCTTCGACCACCGCCGACAGGAGCGCGCCCACATCGGTTGCGACCATCGCTTCTTTTTCCTGCCCCGACCGCGCGAGCGCAAGAATATCGTCGAGCATCACCGCCATTTCATCCATCGTGCCGGTCATCTTCGCGCGCAAAGCATCATTATCGACCGATTCGACCCGCACCCTGAGCGATGCCAGCGGGGTGCGCAGATCATGGCCGAGCGCACCGAGCATCCGGTCCTTTTCGCCGAGCATCCCGAAAATACGCGCGCGCATCATATTGAATGCGCGGGTGAGGTCGCTCACATCCGCCGGGCCGCTTTCGGGGATCGGGTCCACCGCCTCGCCCACATCGGTGCTGCGCGCGGCAACCGTCAGCGCCTTCAAAGGCCGCGACACCCGCCAGCCGATCCACGCAATCGGCGCAAGCAGCATCAGATAGAGGAGCAAAGTCTGGCCGATAAGCAGTCCCGACAGCATCGGGTCGGTCTTGGCGGCGGGCAGGATGATATTGATCCAGCGGCCATCTTCCAACTGCGCCGACACCAGCACCGTATTATAATGGATGCGCCCGCGCCCGTCATCGAACAAAGCGCTGCGCCGCGCATTGGGGCCGGATAGTCCGGCTTTGGCGAGCGCACGTTTTGCCGTCGCCGCATCCTCGCGCTCCTCGCGTTCCTTTTCATCCTTGATCTTGCGCATCAGCGGCAAGGGCTGGAGATGCGGCGGACCGGTCAGTTCGCTCGCGCGCACCGTCTTGATATTGGCATTGGCTTCGGCGAGCAGGATGCGCAGTTGCGCGGCAGCGCGTTCATGCTCGATCATCGCATCGGTAACAATCGGCTGGTCGGACACATCGACGAGAATACGCGGCGTGCGACCGGAGCGCCGGGCGGCCACGGGGGTTTGCCCGACCGAAATACGGTCCGATACTTCAACGATGCGGTTGGCGACGGGAATGGCAATACGCATGATGCGCTGTTCATTCTGTTCGCGTGCCAGCATATAAAAGCTGACCGCCTGTGCAACGAACAGCGCAATAGCGGTCGCGAACACCAATTGGCCGACCAGACTGCGCGGCAGCAGACGCGAAAACAGGGAAGGAGGGGCCTCGTGGCTCATCGGGTGCGCGCTTAATCCATGATCCGTTTAACGTCGCTCGCCAGCGTATAGCCGCCGCCCCATACCGTGCGCACCAGCGTCGGATTTTTGGGGTCGGGTTCGATCTTGCGGCGCAGGCGCGACACTTGATTGTCAATCGCGCGGTCAAACGCTTCGGCTTCGCGCCCCTGTGTCATGTCGAGCAGCCGGTCGCGGCTCAATACCTGATTGGGGTGGCGCACCAGCGCGAGCAGCAATTGATATTCGCCGGTCGAAAGCGGCACGGTCACGCCATCCTTGCCGACCAGCGCGCGCTCGGTGGTTTTCAGCACCCAGTCGCCAAAGGCAAAGCTTTCGCCATCATCGCCAGTGACGCGCTCGCCCGCCAGCGCGGTGCGGCGCAGCACCGCCTTGATGCGCGCAACCAGCTCGCGCGGGTTGAAGGGCTTGCCCAGATAATCGTCTGCGCCCATTTCAAGGCCGACAATCCGTTCGGTATCTTCGGTCCGCGCGGTCAATAAAATCACCGGCAAATCGCCGCGCTCGCGGATATGGCGGGTCAGCGCCAGCCCGTCCTCGCCCGGCATCATGATGTCGCAAATCACAAGGTCGAAATTATTCGCCGCCAGCAAGGTGCGCGCCGCATCGGCGGAAGCCGCATCCTTCACCCGGAAGCCATGCCCTTCCAGATATTCCGACAAAGGCTCGCGGATCGAGCGTTCGTCATCGACAATGAGGATATGGGGGAGGCTATGGGGGAGGATACGGGGCAGATTATGGTCGGGCATCGGGTTGCACATCATCCTTCAAGCCCGCGCGGGCGGGACCAGCTTAGTCTTACGCGACAGATATGAAAAGAGCCGGGCCAGAGGGGAGAGAGATGCGGCCCGGCTCTTCCTTTTTGTTCAGCATCCAAAGGTACGGTTTCCCTCAAAGGGAGCATGGATACCGAACCGACAGCAGCCCGTTTGGATCAGGTCGCGCTGCTGTTTTCCATAAAATCCTTATGGTGTGTCGGGTTGCGGGGTTTGCGGTTGCGCGGCTTTGGGAGACGCCGCCCGCTTGGCATCGCGCGCCGCCTTCATGGTCGCGTGGTGCGCGTCCATTTCGGCCTTGGTGACATTGCCATCCTTATTGCTGTCCATCGCATCGAACTGTGCAAGATAGGCGGTGCGATATTCGTCTGCGCTGATCGCCTTGTCGCCATTGCTGTCGGCCGCGTCCATGCCGGGACCGCCGAAGCCGCCACCACGATGACCGCCGCGGCGGCCACCCATGCGCGGGCCACGCTCGCCGTCACCGCGCCCGGCGCGTTCACCACGATCGGCGCGGTCAGCACGCGGTGCGCCAAATTCTTCCTTGGAGACAGCGCCATCATCATTGGCGTCCATGCGGTCGAACGCACGGTCCTTAAATTGTTCGCGGCGCGCCTGCCGGTCGGCACTGTCAACCTTGCCGTCCTTGTTCACATCCATTTTCTGGAAGTTCGCCGCCGCCGCCGCCGTTGCTTCGGCGCGGCTGATCGTGCCATCCTTATTGGTGTCGGCCATCATCATCATGCCGCCGCCCCGCTGTCCGCGCGGAGCCTTGGGCGCATCGCCCGCAGCGGTTTGCGCGACAGCCACGCCGCCCAGCGCAAGCGAGGCAATCGCTGCGGCACCAAGCCAGAAACTATTCTTCATCGTCATTTCCGTCACTATCCTCACAAAAACCGCTTCGCGGTCCTCACAAAAATCACGGGTGACGGACGCAAGATACGCACCAGTACCGTCACCCGCCAAGGCGGGAACAAAGGGGGGTTCCCTGAGGATGCCCTTATCGGGCCTGTCTGTGCCGGAACTTTGTCAAAATCATTGTAAAATTGTCGCAAAATGTATCAGAAATGCGCCATATTTTCGCAGAAATCCGTTACGGAAAGGCGGCTTTGCGATAAGGGGCGGCCTAGATTCAAACGCTTGCCATGCTGACACCGGTGGCCGGTTTAGCTGGCGCGGCCGGGGTCGGTTAACGGCTCTTTGGGCGGCGCAGGGAGAATCGCCTGCGCATCGGGCTCGCGCTCCAGCATCCGGTGGATTTCGGGCGGCCAACTGCCCCGGTGGAGCTGGCGGATTTCGTCGAAATTGGCGATGTCGGCCTGCGTGCGGCGTTGGTTGAAGCGGATATAGTCGGTCCAGCTTGGCACCTTATACCGCTCGATCCACAAATCCGGGTCGCCAAGGTCGCGCAGCAGCGCCCATTGCCGCGCCCCGTCGCGCGTGCGGATGCGCCGCCGCTCGCGCATGGCGGCAAGGAAGGCCATCGTGTCGGCGTCGGCAATGCGGTAATGGATGGCGATAACAATCGGCCCGCTGCGCGGCTGGATCGGCACCAGCGTGTCGGGCGTATGCCACATATCGGCGGGGTCAAGGTCGAGGCCCGCTTCATAGCGAATCGGAAAACGCAGCCCCGCCACAATGCCCAGCAGCATGATGCCGGACACGGTATAAAGCGCGAGCGGGATGCCGAAATGCTGCGCGATGCTGCCCGCCATCCACGCGCCCGCCGCCATCGCGCCGAACGTCCCCATCTGGTAGAGCGAAAGAGCGCGCCCGACGACCCAGCGCGGCGCGGCCATCTGCACCGACACATTGAAGGTCGATAGCGCCGCGACCCAGCCTGCGCCTGCCAGAAACAGGCCCGCCATCGTCATCGGCATATTGCGGCTAAGGCCCACCAAAGCCGCGCCCGCCGCGACCAAAGCCATCGCCACGCGGACCTTGGTTTCGGGCGGATATTGCGCGCGTAGCTTCGAGGTTACATAGGCGCCCAGCACCGCGCCGATGCCGAACAGGCCGGACAATATGCCAAAGGTCAGCGCGCCGCCGCCGACCAGATTACGCGCGATCAGCGGGAGGAGCGAGGGGATGCCGCTCGCCGCCAGCCCGAACAAGGCCGCGCGCGCAATCACCATCTGGATACGCGGCGAAGCGGCAACATAGCGTAAGCCTGCGCCCATCGCCGCGCCGATACGTTCGCGCGGCAAGGCTTGCGCCGCGACCGGCCTTTCCCAGCGCCATAACACGCCGAGCAACGGAATATAAGAGAGCGCATTGACCGCAAAAGCGGCGGGCGCTCCCGCCAGCGCGACAATCGCGCCGCCAAGGGCAGGCCCGGCACTGCGCGCAATATTGAACCCCATCGAATTCATCGCAACCGCGGCGGGTAATGTCGGGCGCGGCACCATATCACCGACCAAGGCTTGCCATGAGGGCGAATTCATCGCGGTGCCGCACCCGATCAGAAAGGTGAATAACAACAGTGATACTGGCGTCAGATAATCGCCGAATGCGGCGAGCGACAGCGCGACCGATACGACCAGCATGAAGTATTGCGCGCCGATCATGATGCGGCGGCGGTCGAGATTATCGGCAATCGCGCCTGCAAAAAGCGACAGGACCATGATCGGCAAGGTCGCAGATGCCTGCACCAAAGCCACTTGTGTTGCGGTGCCGCCCAACGACACCATCAACCAGGCCGCGCCTACCCCCTGGATCAGTCCGCCAAAATTGGAGGCCATGCTGGCCATCCACACATTGCGGAAAATGGGGTAGGAAAAAGGCGGCGCAGGCTCGTCCTCCAGCATCGCCGGACGGCGCTCGGCAAGGTCAACCATGGACTGGACCGGCCTTCACCCGCATCGAAACTCTTTCTTTGTCTGTGCTGCTTATTCTAGTCAGGGCCGGGTTTGACGCCGCCATGACAAAAGCCGCACCGCCGCCAACCTTCCCTCTCCCAGCCAACGCCCGTCCCCCCTTTTGGCTCCAACGCCGCGCAGAGGAGTGAACGATAGTAGCGCAGGCAATAATGAAGGATAAGAGATGTTTACCCATAAATCCTCCCCTTTTGAGGGGAGAATTTGGGTGCGCGCATTTTTTGCGCTTTCCTACATAATATAGCCAAGGTCATCCTTGCACCCATGACCTATATTACTGCCGATTCGCCGCTTCAAACCGGCACCCGAGCCGTTACGCCAACGCCGCCGCCCCCAACACCCCCGCGCGCGCGGCGGGTCCGCCATGATGGCTGGACCGACGCCAAGCGCGCCGCTTTTCTCGATGCGCTCGGCCATAGCGGTGCGCTTAAAGAGGCCGCCGCTCTGGTAGGCATGAGCCGGATGAGTGTGTGGCGGTTGAGGGTGCGCGATGCGGAATTTGATGCCGCCTGCCACGCCCGCCAGCGCGAGGGCGTGCTGTTACTTCGCGAAATCGCCCATGCCCGCGCACGGCAAGGCCTAGCCCGCCCGATATACGACGCGAGTGGCGCACAGGTCGGCACCCATGTCCGGCTCGATTGCGCGATGCTGATGTTCTTGCTCACCCGCTATGATATGGAAATAATCGGCCCGCCGCGCGATGCTTATGCCGGTCCCGGTCCTGCCGACGCACGCAAGCGCATCATGCCGCAAAGCGAGCGCGAATTACGCGCCATCCTCGCCGCCCGCCGCGTCGAGCAAGCCGCACACATCATGGACGAGATTGAGGACAGGCTCGATGCGGACGATTTTGCCGACCTTTACAGCACGCCCGACATAAAATTGACACGCGACCGCGACCGCGCGCAGGCCAAGGCGGGAGAAGTGCGGAATGACGAGGCCAAGCAATCGCCGCATGTGCGCCCCGACTGTCCCGTGCAACTTGATCGCCCCACGCTCCCCGGACCAAAGGTTACATACCCCCTTAACCTTACCGTCGATGACGGGCAGCAGCGGTGCAATCCCCCACCTGTTCCCCCCTGCTTTCCAAGCGAAGGCGCTTTGATGGCTTCAAACAAACACCCCGACGCCTTGGCCGCCGCTGGCGATGGGGTCGCCGTCGCGGTTCCACAGCATCATTTCCTGCGCGCTGAACCCGCCGCTGACATAGCGGCTATGGCTATGCAGCAGCCACCAACCGTCGCGGGTTTCGGGCTTGGCGGTGAGCATATGGACGCTCCAGTTCATCGAGCTGATCGGGCCGAGCTTGGTGAAGAGGGTAATCGCGGCGGGCGGGAGCGCATCGCCGAGCGCGAGCAGGGCGACCGCAGGATCGCATTGCGGTTCGTCGATAAACCGCACCCAGACGAGCAATTCGGCTTTATCCTGTCCGAAGTCGATAGCGGGACCGGTGACGGGGCGCATATCGAATTGCCGCGTGAAATTGGGCCGTGCGGGATGGTCGGGGATCGGCTCTAGAGCTTCGGGCGGCGGCACATCGGGCATCGGCATCCGCACATGGTCGACATGGCTGTCGCGCGCGCCGGTGAAGGTGAACAGCGCATGGGTGCCGAACCCGGCCTCGGACGTGACCTCACAGGTGATAAAGCGGCTTGATTTGCTTTCCCGTATCAGATTGGTTTCGACCGTGCAGTCGCCTGACACCGGGCCGACAAAGCTGATCTGCGCACATTTGAGCGGTTGCGGGCCGGGTTCGGCATCGAGCGCCGCCTGCAAGGCAATCGCTGCGGAAATGCCGCCATAAGCGGTGCGCCCCTGCATCCATTCATCGCCAATATGCGCGTGGAACAGCCCGCGCTCGTCCTGGTCGAGCGCGACCACCGCATCAAGATTACTCATCCGGCCCATCCTTCATGTGCGCGTTCGGGATGCGCTTCTTCGGTTGCTTGCAATACCCAGCGGTCGGTGCCTTCAAGGCCGATCGCGGATAATTTGCCGGTGCGATAGGCGCCGGTATCGACGCCGATGCGGTTGGGTTGTTCATCGACATCATCAAAAATAGTATGGCCGTGGACGATCATTTTGTCGTGCGGGCTATTATCGTTGATGAAGCCTTCGCGGATCCAGCGCAAATCCGCTTTCTTCTGATCCGCGACCGGCACGCCCGGCTTGATGCCCGCATGGACGAACGCATAATCGCCGATGACGATGCAATCTTCGAAATCGGAGATGAAATCGACATGCGCGCGCGGGATGAGCGTGAGCATCCGCTGCGCCAGTTCCTCGATGGTCAGCCCGTCATATTCGTCTTGCGCGATGGGGTAGCTCAATATGGTTTCGCGCCCGCCCATGCGGATGAAGTGGCGCAAAGCCTTGTCGTCGCCGCTTGCCGCGCGCTGGAACACTTCTTCATGATTGCCCTTGAGGAAGCGCACGGCGGGGCCGCCTTCTTCTGCATTGGCGAGCGCCAGCGCGGCATCGACCACGCCCGCGCTATCGGGGCCGCGGTCGACTAGATCGCCCAGGAAGATGATCGTGGTGCGTTTTATCGGGCGCTTGGCATTATCGGCATCAATCTGCATGACAAGGTCACGCAGCAGATCCAGATTGCCATGTACATCGCCAATCGCATAGACCCGCTCGCCTGCCGGTATGGCGGGCAAAGGGCGGGGTGGGGCGACAGTTTTGCGGAAAAGACGTCCTAACATTTGCGCGCTATCTAGGCTTTTGACGGGGGCAGCACAAGAGCAGACCGCCCGTCAAAAACGGTAAAAGAGGCGGCGACGGCGTGTGCGTAAAGATACGTAACGTCACCTGAATCCGCGTAACGCCGCCGCTCAATGTTTGACGTGGTGGGTTTCGCTTTGCGTATCGACATGGACGCGCTCGCCGGTCGCGGGGTCGCGTTCGATATAATGGTCGCGCTCGACCACCACCGTGTCATCCTTTTTGCGGCGCAGACGGTCAAGGCTGCCGCGCGTATTGCCATAGGCAAACAGCATCAAAAGCCCGCCCGCAATAGCAAGCCACATCAGCAATAATTGCTGGTGAATAGGCTCTGCCACATTGGCGAGGTGGAGGTAAACCGCCGTCAGCACCGCATAAATCGCCGCCACCAGCGCGGTTGCGCGGGTCATAAAGCCCAGCAAGATGAGGATACCGATAACCAGCTCGAAAATCCCCAGCGGCACCGCCATCGTGCCGGGCGCTGCCATCCAGTCCAGATAGGGGTTATTGGCATAGCTTTGATTATAGGCATTTTGGTACATGAGCTTGCCAGCGCCCTGCAAAATGAAAAGCGCGGCCAGAAAAATACGACCGAATAAAGCGGCGATACTGCTCATGATGACATCCTTCTCCCGTTATAAGCTGTGCGAAGGCAACGCTTCGGGAGTGGCATGGGTTCCGGCATGGTGGTCCGATAGACCTATCCCCATGTCGTCATACCCGCGAAAGCGGGTATCCATCTGCGGACCTATCGGTAAACCGCGCGCTTTGGGAGATGGATCCCCGATCAAGTCGGGGATGACGTGAGTTTGTCCTTTAGGGTGCGCGCGTGATTCGGCCCGGTTACAATCCGGTCCGTTATAATTCCGGCCCATTATACTCCCGCCCATCACAACTTCGGTAACGTCACCCCGCGCTGACCCATATATTTGCCTGCGCGGTCGGCATAGCTGGTCTCGCACGGCTCATTGCCTTTCAGGAACAGGAACTGGCACGCGCCTTCATTGGCGTAAATTTTGGCAGGCAAAGGTGTGGTGTTGGAAAATTCCAATGTCACATGCCCCTCCCAACCCGGCTCCAGCGGCGTCACATTCACAATGATCCCGCACCGCGCATAGGTCGATTTGCCCAAGCAAATGACCAGCACATCGCGCGGGATGCGGAAATATTCGACCGTGCGGGCAAGCGCAAAGCTGTTCGGCGGAATGATGCACACATCGGTCTTGCGATCGACAAAGCTGTTCGACGCGAAATCCTTGGGGTCCACCACCGCGCTGTCGACATTGGTGAAAATCTTGAACTCGTCCGCCACCCGCGCATCATAGCCGTAAGAGGACAGGCCATAGCTGATACAATTTTCGCGCCGCTGGCTCTCCACAAAAGGCTCGATCATCTTTTGGGTGGTCGCGGCCTCGCGAATCCATATGTCGGAAAGTATGCTCATGGGGTGATCCTTGGCGGGAGGGTGCGAGCAAAGTCAAGGCTCGCGGCGTTCCAGTCAACGCGGCCTTCAATCCCGTCGATGGACCGGAATTGCGACATTTGCCAGATGGACCAATGACGCGCGCCAAAGCTGGGTTTGAAGATGATGCTGCGGAGCCAGAGAGGGCGGTCATTTTTGGCGCTCACCGCATAAGCTTCATCAAATTCGCGTGTGAGATAGAGGATAGCAGGCTTGCCGCTATGCGCTTCAACGATGGATAGAAAATCGTGCAATTCCTGCTGGAAATTTTCCAGTTTCGGCCGGCTCGAACAATTGCCCAGATATTCAAGGTCAACCACTGGCGGCAAGGCCGCAGGATCGGCGGGCACAATTTTCACAAAATTGGCGGCTTGTTCTTTGCCGGAGCGGCATAGGGTGAAGAAATGATACGCGCCATGCGGGATGCCGACGCGTTTGGCTTCGGCCCAGTTGATGGCAAAACGGCTGTCGACATGGTCGCCGCCTTCGGTCGCTTTCATAAAGACAAAATCAACCTCGCCTGTGGCCTTTACTTTGTCCCAGTCTATCACGCCTTGATGGTGCGATATGTCCAAGCCTTGCGCGGGATAACTGGTATCGGACGGGTGCCAATGGGGTGCATAGAGGAAAGCGGCGATGGCGGTGAGAATAAGCACGCCGCCGCTCACTAGGCCGATTGTCCACCCCCGCTTCATTGCCTTATACCAATCCCAAATCCTTAGGCCCAAAACTATGCGGCAGCAGTTCCGAGATAGTGTAGCTGGCAATCTGTGTGCCGTCGCCGGAGCCGCAATAAACGGTGAGGTCTATGCCAGTGAGGTGGGCGGCTTCGTTGATGATCTGGCGGCAGCGGCCACAGGGGTGGCAGGTATCATTGCCGCCAATTTCGCCATCCGCGCCGATCAAGCCGCCGATAATGCCAATCGCGCGCACTTCGCGCAATTTGCCCGCCGCATTGGCGGTGCCGAACGCGACGGTTTCGGCGCACAACGTGAGGCCATAGCTTGCATTTTCAAAATTCGCGCCGGTGATTATGCTGCCATCGGCGAGTAACAACGCGGTCCCTACGCCATAGCCCGAATAGGGCGCATGGGCGTTGCGGGCGGCGGTGCGCGCGTGTGCGATAAGGTCGGCGGGGGTTATATCCTTGCTCATGTGCGCGGATTAATCACAATCCAGCGCACATTACCATCCGCCCCGTCAATCCGCGCGCGATTATTTGCGAGCCACATACGCCACACGCTGCCCTCTTCGGGCGGGAAATAATTGCCGGTCAGCACCAGCGGGCGGTCGAGCGCAGTAAAGCTATAATCCCCGGCAATAGCGGGCGAGGGCATGAGGATGGCCTTGCGCCCCATATGGGTTTCGACTTGATTGAGGAAAGTGGTGAGTTCGCCCTCCAGCATCGCCTGCGTCGGATGGTCGGTGCAACCGTCGCGATAGGCTATCGCGATGGCGGGCGGGAGTGCATCGGCATCGCGCGGCACCAGCCCGTCAAAATTGCTGGCCTGATCGCTGGCGAGCGCACACAGATCATAATGGTGGATCGCGCCGAACCGCATTTTGAGCGCGCGGGTGCGGTTGCGATTTTCGACAAAGCGCAGGTCGCGCCTCTTGCTGCCATAGGTTGCGTCAAGATAGACAAAATCCGCGCCGCCTGCGCGCAACTGCCCGAAATGGACCAGCCCGTTGCGCGCGCCGATGGCAACGCCTTGCACCGGATAAGCGGCGCGGTCGGGCCGCCAGTCATGGATGGTGCGCAATATAAATGCGCCGCCCAGCAAGATTATCATGAGCAGCAACAGCCCGCGCCACACGGGCCAGCCGCGTCTGCCCGCTGTTTTTCCGGTCGTTCCCCCCGCCATGCCCCCTGCCATTGCCCCGCTATCCCTTGATGTGCAGCACGCAGATGAGCGTGAACAGGCGCCGCGCGGTGTCGAAATCGACTTCGATTTTACCCTCAAGCCGCTCGATCAGCATATCGGCGGCTTCATTATGGATGGCGCGGCGGGCCATATCGACGGTTTCAATCTGTTGCGCGGTCGATTGGCGAATGGCTTGATAATAGCTGTCGCAAATCGCGAAATAATCGCGGATCGGGCGGCGGAACCGACCCAGCCCCAAAATGACCGATTCGAGCGGGGTGCCATCTTCGCGCGCCATATCGAGCGCCAACCGCCCTTCCTCGACGCGCAAGGCCAGCCTATATGGTCCCGCATAGCCATCAGGATGGACGCGCAGGGGCTTGAAGACATTGCCTTCAATCAAGTCGAAAATCGCAATGCGCCGTTCCTGCTCGACATCGGCATTGCGCCAGATGATCGTCGCTTCGTCCAACTGGACATCTATGATGCGGGGATCGGCCATGATGCCGCCTTGTTGCCGATGAAGCGGCGGGGAAGCAAGGGGAATTGGTTTGGGGGAGGGCGGCCCAGCCTAAAAGATCCTCCTCGGGCTTGTCATGGGCCATTACCAAAAAAGATCCTCCCCAAGCTTGTCTTGGGGAGGTGGCGCGCGCGTAGCGCGTGACGGAGGGGTTATGCGAGGCAGAGCCTCGCGCGATTGCATAAGCAATCGCTTTTACCCCTCCACCATTCGCCTACGGCGAACGGTCCCCCTCCCCGAGCAAGCTCGGGGAGGAGCTCAGGGTTCTTAGCCCGAGACGAGTTCGAGGAGGTTCTCCCCATTTATCCACAGGGCGCAATATGTCGTGGATAAGCCGCCTCGGCTCTTGCACTTGGCGCGGGGTTGGCCGAAGGGTTTTAATCATGATCGACATTGTCCGCCTGCCCACCGCCCAAGCCCCTGCCACCGACGAGCAAGTCCAGTTGCCGCGCAATGTCGAGGCAGAGGCCGCGTTTCTGGGGGCGATTCTGATCGACAACCGGGTCAATGAAGATTTGCCGGTGCGGCTGGAGCCTGACCATTTTTTCGAACCCGTGCATGGCCGTGTCTATCAGCAAATATTGACGCTGCTCGACCGCAATATGGTGGTGACGCCGGTGACGTTGAAGCCGTTCTTCGAAGCGGACGAGGCGATGAAGGCGCTGGGCGGCCCGGCCTATCTCGCGCAACTGACGGGGAGCGGGGCGGGCCTCATCGGGGCCAAGGATATGGCAGCGCAAATTTATGATCTGGCGCTGCTGCGCGAACTGATCGGCGTCGGGCGCGGGCTTGTCGACCGCGCGATGGATACGAGCGAGAGCGTTGATCCCAAGAGCCAGATCGAAGAAGCCGAAACCGCGCTCTACAAGGTAGCGGGCGGCGAATCCGAAATGGGGTCGGTCAAAAGCTTTAGCCAAGCCGCCTTGGAAGTTATCAAAAATGCCGAGCGCGCGTTGCAATCGGGCGGACATTTTTCGGGCGTAACGACGGGGCTTACCGCACTTAACGGCAAGACGGGGGGCTTGCAGAAAAGCGACCTTCTGATCCTCGCCGGACGCCCCGGTATGGGCAAGACCGCGCTTGCCACCAATATCGCGTTCAACGCCGCACAACGCTGGCGGCGCGATGAAGAAGACGGCATTGTCCCTGAAAAAAATATGGGCGCCAAGACCGCTTTTTTCAGCCTCGAAATGTCGGCGGATCAGCTTGCGACCCGTATCATGGTCGAACAATCGGGCATCAGCGCCCACGCGCTGCGCATGGGTAAGATCAACCGCGAAGAGTTTCAAAATCTGTCACGCGCGTCGCAGGATTTGCAGACCTTGCCGCTTTATATTGACGATACGCCGGGGCTGACCATTGCGGGCCTGCGCACCCGCGCGCGGCGGTTGCAGCGGCGGCACGGCATCGGCCTCATCATCGTCGATTATCTCCAACTGCTCCAAGGGTCGGGCAAGGGCGGCGATAATCGCGTGCAGGAAATTTCGGAAATTTCGCGCGGGCTGAAAACGCTCGCCAAGGAATTGAACGTGCCGGTGCTGGCGCTGTCGCAGCTCAGCCGTGCGGTCGAGCAGCGCGATGACAAGCATCCGCAACTGTCCGACCTTCGCGAATCCGGTTCTATCGAGCAGGACGCCGACATCGTCTTGTTCGTGTTCCGCGAAGAATATTATGTGCTGGGCCGCGAGCCCAAACGCCCGCGCGACACCGATGCGCAAGAAGTGTTCGACGCGCATAAACGCTGGGAATTGGAAGAACTCGCCCCCGTCGCCAACCGCGCCGAGGTGATTGTCGCCAAACAGCGCCACGGCTCTACGGGAACGGTCGAATTGAAATTCGAAGCCAATATCACGCGCTTTTCCGACCTTGCCGATGAAAGCTATGCGGGGATTATGTGAGGGGTGTGGGGGCTTTATACCCGAATAGTCGCCAGCCGAGCGCCTGTTCCAATATATCCGTGAGCCTCTCAGCCCATCCTAAAATCCGCTAGCCCTGAGCTTGTCGAAGGGCGGGTATAAGGGGCGCGCGATACTGAGGGGTGTCCTTCGACAAGCTCAGGACTAGCGGTTATAGTTATGCCAACCCTATCCAACACACCGGCCGTCAACCTGCCTCTCCACAACACCCACACACACCGGCCACATCATCCTATGACCCACATCCGCCCCGCAACGCCTGCCGACATCCCTGCGCTCCATGCGCTGATCGAAAGTGCCTATCGGGGGGAGAGTGCCAAGCGGGGGTGGACGCATGAGGCGGATTTGCTCGGCGGGCAGCGCACCGATGCGGACGCGCTCGCGGCCTTGCTCGCCAATCCGGAGGTGATGTTGCTGGTGGCCGGAGAGGACAGCGGTACGCTGACCGGCTGTGTGCAGGGAAGCCGCGTGGGTGCCGGGCGCGCCTATCTGGGGCTTCTCACCGTCGATCCGGCGCTCCAGACGCAAGGGTTGGGCCGCCGTCTGATCGCCGCGATTGAAGTGGCCTGCGCTACGCATTTCGGCGCTTATGTCATGGAAATGACGGTTATCCGCCAGCGCACCGAGCTGATCGCTTATTATGAGAGGCGGGGCTATGCGCTGACCGGCGAAGCACGGCCCTTTCCGCTCGATGATGCGCGTTTCGGTCTGCCCAAAACCCGCGCGCTGGAATTTGTCGTGCTGGAAAAAGCGTTGCGGTCTTAACGCCTTGCCCTAACGGACAATGCGCAGGCTGGTGCGCGCGAGCATTTTGACGAGCGCGGCAATCGCCATCGGCCGCGCGACATGATGGCCTTGCGCAATGTCGCAGCCGAAACGGGTGAGGATGCCAAGGGCCGCTTCATCTTCGACCCCTTCCGCAACCACGCGCAGGCCGAGCGAGTGGGCAAGGTCCACCGTCGCGCGCACCAAGATGGAATTGCGCTGGTCGGCGGCAATGTCGCAGATGAAGGACTGGTCGATTTTAAGCTCGTCGGCGGGCAGGTTGCGCAGATAGGCGAGCGAGGATTGGCCGATACCGAAATCGTCAATCGAGATCGCAAAGCCGCGGTCGCGCAAGGTGCGCAAATTGGCGAGTGCCTCGCGCGAATGGACCATGATCGCGGTTTCGGTGACTTCCAGCGTCAGGCGGCGCGGGTCGCCGCCGCAGCGGTCGACCACCCGCATCAGCCGCGACAGGAATTGCGCATCGGACAGGCTGCGCGCGGAAATATTGATCGCCATGTTGAGCGTCACGCCGCGTTCGTCGAGTGCCTGTTGCCCCTTAATCGCCTGTTCCACCACCCAGTCGGTGAGCGCGTCGATAAAGCCGGTTTCTTCCGCAAGCGGAATGAAACGGTCGGGTCCTACGGGGCCATAAAGCGGGTGGTTCCAGCGGAGCAGCGTTTCCGCACTGTGGATTTTGCCACTGCGGAGGTCAAGTTTGGGCTGGAAACTCAGCCATACATCGCCATTGGTCAGCCCCGCGCGCAGGTCCGACAACATGGTAAGGCCGCTCGCTGCCTGCCGTTCTGCCGCCGCATCGAAAAAGGCGATGTCGAGGTTGAGCTTGCGCGCTTGGACCGCCGCCGCTTCGGCCTGATGGACAAGGGTGGACGCTTCATCGCCTTCGGCCACGCCGATGATGAAATGCACGTCGATATTATTTTCATCGACCCATACCGGCACCGAAAACAGCGCGCGCACAAGGTCAAGCTTGACCCGCGCCGCGTTGCGGTCAGTGGCATAAAAAGCAATCGCCAACTCGCTGGGCGACAGGCGCGCAATTGGCGTGTCGGGCATTTGTTCGGAAATGCGCACGCCGACCTGTTGCACCAACTGGCTCGCGCGGGTCGAGCCTAACGCGGCACGGAACGAGGAATAGCGGTCGATTTCAAGCGCGGCGACATGGATGGTTCCGTTGAACGAATGGACCAGCCGTTCGGCGACTATCTGTTCAAAGCCGACGCGGTTGGGAAGACCGGTTTCGACGTCATGAAAAGCCACGCGGCGCAATTCGGCTTCGCCCTCGCGCACTTTGGCAAGCGCTGCGAGCGTGTTCATATGTTCGCGGTCGGCGCGGCGTTGGGAGCGCGCCTCTTCGCAACGGAACGCGCCGAGCGGCAACACAATCGCCATGGCCGAAGCTGCAAAAAACTGGAGCATCGAGAGGCGGTAGAGGATGGATTCTTCCACCGCGCCATGCCGCAAGATGCGGTCGGGGACGAGGCTTAACGGTCCCCAACCTTCTGCGGTCGCAATGCTCGCAATGAAGATGAGGACGGTTGCGGCAATCATCGACTGGACCGCGCTCGTGCGGAACGAAATCCATATGAGCGGCAACAGCGCGACGAACAATAAGGGCAGGCGCGACTGGCTGAACACGATGAGCGCGGTGCCGACCATCAGCGCAAACAGGCCCAGACCTTCGCGCAAGGAGCGGTCGGGATCGACCATCTGGGAGGGCTTGCGGAAGATTTGCAACAGCAGCGGCACAAGCAGGCCCATCGACACAAAATGCGAGGCCAATATGGTCGCGAGATTATCGCTGAACCCGTTGACAAAGCCCGTGCGTGCAAAGCTTTCGACAAGACCGCGCAGCAAGGTTGCGGGGATAACAGCGCATATGAAATAGGCGGCGAGCCTGCGCGGGCGCGTTAAGTCCAGTTGCGCACCGCAAAAACGGCGCGCCAATATCACCGCAACACAGGCTTCGGCGACGGACAATAAGGGGAAGATGGTCGCTTTGGGCTGCGGCGCACCGACAAAGGGATAGCTGACGAGCGCAACCACGGTGGTAGTAAACAGGAAACGGATCGCATTGCGCCGGTCGAGCAGTAGCAACCCTGCTACGGTTACACCCAGAACAGGCCGGAAAAGCAGGTCATTATAAAAATGCGCGGAGGCCACGCTGATGAGGACCGCGAGCACGAAAATGGCGAACAGCACCAGCCACTGCGGTCCTTCGACGCGCTTATTGTCCGGCGCGAAGAGCGCCCATCGGCCTAGCCGTTGCGATGCTGTCAGATCCATACACCGCCGATTCGCAGTTGTTGTTGCCTGTTTGTGCGCCGTGCAAGGTTAATATTTGCTTATGTCCGGACAGCGCAAAACGGTGTGTTTCGCTAAGTGTTTGTTAGCGGGTTAGAAAGCCGGTTCTTCGCCGGGGGTGAGCGGCACATGGATGCCACATTCGACCTTGTCCCAGCCTTTCCAGCGGCCCGAACGCGGATCTTCGCCCGGCGCAACCTTGCTGGTGCAGGGCGCACAGCCAATCGACAAATAGCCTTGCGCCTCCAATGGATGACGCGGCAGCTTGTGCGTTTCGAAATAAGCGTCGAGTTCGGGCTTGGTCCAACTGGCGAGCGGGTTCCATTTGATGCGGCCGGTCGCGCCGTCCAACTCGAAACGCGCCAAGCCGCTGCGCGTCCCCGACTGGAAGCCTTTGCGTCCGGTAATCGACGCATCATAAGCACCAAGCGCCTGTTCGAGCGGCAATACTTTGCGAATATCGCAGCAGCCGTCCGGGTCATAGGACCAACGCAGGCCGGTTTCATCGCGCGCGGCCAGACTATCGGGGTCGGGCTGGAGGTTGACGGGGGCAAAATCCAGATGGCTGGCGAGCGTGTCGCGATAGGCCAAGGTTTCGGCGAAATGCTTGCCGGTATCGAGGAATAAAATGTCGGTATCGCTGCCCGCTTCGACGACGAGATGGGTCAGCACCGCCGATTCCGCGCCGAACGAGGAGACCAGCGCAACTTTGCCGAGCAAGCCTTCGCGCAGCACCTCGCGCACCATTTGTGCGGTCGGCACTGCGTCGAAACGCGCGTTGAGCGCGGCCACATCCGCGCCGGTAAAACGCGGAGCAACATCAATCCGGTCCAGAGCGCGCAGCGGCTCAGCCATGACGCAGCTTCCAGATCGGCACCGGTTTGTCGGCGGCGCTTTGGTAGAAAATGTCGAACCGCGCGAGTGTATCTTCGACGACTTTAGGGTCCATCGGCGCGTGCGGCGCGAAACTGTCAAAGCCGCAGCGGCGCATGAATAAAAGCTGGTCGACCAGCACATCGCCTTCTGCGCGCAATTCGCCGGTATAGCCATTTTCGCGCAGGATTTGCGCGGATGAATAGCCGCGCCCGTCGCGGAAACGCGGGAAGCTCACCTCGACCAGTTTGAGCCGGTCAAGGAAGGGGAGCAACTGGCGCGCATCGTCGCCCGCTTCGATGCGGACAGCGGTGGCGTCGGGCTGTTCGAGGAACGCATCAAGCGTGACCGAAGGCTCTTCCAACGGCTCGTCATCGCGGAAACGCAGAAAATCAGCCATAAATCGCCTCCTTGAACGGGTCCATGCCAACGCGGCGATAGGTGTCGAGGAAGCGTTCGCCATCGGTGCGGACTTCCCGATATTTGTCGATGGTGCGCTCGATGGCGTCGACAATGCCGTCTTCGTCGAAGCCGGGACCGGTGATCTTGCCAAGACTGGCATCCTCCGCGCCTGACCCGCCGAGCAGCAATTGGTAATTTTCAGTGCCCTTACGGTCCACGCCAAGGATGCCGATATGGCCCGCATGGTGGTGGCCGCACGCATTGATGCAGCCCGAAATTTTGAGCTTCAATTCGCCCAGATCACGCTGGCGGTCGAAATTGGCGAACCGCGCCGCGATTTTTTGCGCAATCGGGATAGAACGCGCATTGGCGAGACTGCAATAATCGAGGCCGGGGCAGGCGATAATATCGCTGATAAGGTCCAGATTGGGCGTCGCCAAACCGGCTGCATCCAATGCCTGCCACACGGCATAAAGATCCTGCTTCTTCACATGGGGCAGCACGACATTTTGCGCGTGGGTGATGCGCAATTCGTCATAGCAATAGCGGGTCGCCAAATCGGCCATAAGATCGATCTGGTCGGCGGTGGCATCGCCCGGAATCCCGCCAATCGGCTTGACGCTGATATTGACGATGGCATGGCCGGGGGCCTTGTGGGCAATCACCTGTTGCTTGACCCACACCGCAAAGTCGGGATCGCTAAGGTCCAGCTCATCGCTCAACCCCGCTTCAAAGGCGGGCGGCGCGAAATAGGCGGAGATACGATCAAATTCGACCATCGGCACGTCCGAGCCATTGGGCAAAATCGCCTGCCATTCCGCTTCGACCTGACGGGTAAATTCTTCCTGCCCCAGATCATGGACGAGAATTTTGATACGCTGTTTATGGATATTGTCGCGGCGCGCCCAGCGGTTCCACACGCGCAAGGTCGCTTCCAGATAGGAGACGATATTTTCGACCGGCAGGAACGGGCGGATCAGCGGGGCGACGAACGGCGTGCGACCCATGCCGCCACCGATATAGACTTCAAAGCCAAGCGCGCCCACGTCATTTTTAACCAGCTTCAAGCCGACGTCATGAAGGCGGATGGCGGCGCGGTCTTCGTCCGCTGCTGTTACCGCAATTTTAAACTTGCGCGGCAAATAACTGAATTCGGGATGGAAGGTCGTCGCCTGACGCAGCAATTCGGCCCAAGGGCGCGGATCGGCGATTTCATCGGCGGCAGCGCCCGCATATTGGTCCGACGACAGGTTGCGGATGCTTTCGCCCGACGTCTGGATCGCGTGCATTTCGACCTTGGCAAGGTCTGCGAGAATGTCGGGCGCATCTTCCAGCTTGATCCAGTTATATTGGATATTCTGGCGCGTAGTGAAATGGCCGTAACCGCGATCATATTTGCGCGCGATGTCGGCAAGGACGTGCATCTGCGCGCCCGACAAAGTGCCATAAGGAATGGCAACGCGCAGCATATAAGCGTGGAGTTGCAGATAAAGGCCGTTCTTCAGGCGCAGCGGCTTGAACTGGTCCTCGGTAATCTCGCCCGCAATGCGGCGCGCTACCTGATCGCGAAATTCATCGACACGCGCATCGACAATCGCCTGGTCATATTGGTCATATTTATACATATCAAATCACCCAGTCGCCGGCATCGGGGTCGGCGGGTTTCAAGGTCAGGTCGGGGCGGACAGTCGGGCCGAGCGCGCGGATGCGGTCTTTGATGTGCGCAGGGCGCGGGCCTTCATCGGTCGCAATTGCGTCGATGATATAAGGCGAATTGACGCGGCGCGCACCTTCTTCGCGTTGCAGGATAGCCTCGCCGCTTTCGCCGACATCGACCGCATCTTCGACATGGATCGACCACCAGCTACCGGCCCACCATGTGACCGCGCCGCTTTCCAGATTATTTCCGGTCAAAATTTTCATGACGCATCTCCGAAGCTGTTCAAATCCTCCCCTGCAAGAGGAGGGGGACCGTCGGCGCAGCCGATGGTGGAGGGGTGTTCCGCCTTCCGTGAGGGCGATACCCCTCCGTCTTGCCCTGCGGGCAATCCACCTCCCCTTGCAGGGGAGGCATAGAAATGGTCGAACATTTCAACGGCATTGGAGCGCGTCACGACATCGCCGACCACAAGGAGGGCGGGGCTTTGCACCTGTTGGCGCGCGACCAGTCCGCCGAGGTCCGCGAGCAAGGTCTGCATCGCGCGCGAATCGCCGCGTGTGCCTTTTTCCAGCACCGCGACCGGGGTTGCGGGGGAGACACCATCTTCGATCAGCTTTTCGGCGATACGTTCGGCGGTGGCGATCCCCATATAGATGACGAGCGTGCGGCCATGTCCTGCAAGGCCTGACCAGTCCTGATCGGACAAATCCTTGCATTGTCCCGCAACAAAGCTGACCGCACTCGATGCGGCGCGGTGGGTGAGGGGGAGGCCTGCTTCGGCCGCGCAACCGATGGCCGCGGTGATGCCGGGGACGGTTTCGCACGCAATGCCTGCCGCACGCGCAGCTTCCTGCTCTTCGCCGCCGCGTCCGAAGATGAACGGGTCGCCGCCTTTCAAGCGCACGACATTGCGACCCGCTTTGGCTTCGCGCACAAGGAGCGCATTAATATCGACCTGTGCCATCGTGTGCCGACTGCGCGCCTTGGCGACCGAGATACGCTCGGCGGTTGCGGGGGCGAGCGCGAGGATCGACGCATCGACCAACCCGTCATGGACGATAATGTCCGCCGTTTGGATAAGACGCAGCGCCTTGACGGTGAGAAGGTCGGGATCGCCCGGACCTGCCCCCACCAGCCAGATTTTTCCGGCTAGGGCGCGGGGAGCCGAATCGCTGTCGGCGCGGGAGGGAAAAGCGGTGTTTGCCATGCGCCTCCAATGCGCAAGGCAGGCCCGTCAGGCAAAACATCCTTTTTTGACAGGCGACAAGTTCAGCTTCACTTGGCTTATTTTATTTAGCCATAGCTAGCGGCATCGGCGGCGCGTCGGCATCCTCCGCCATCGGGCGCAAGCCTATGCCGATGGACGCGCGGAGCTGATCGGTTTCGGCAGAAGCGACCGGAAAGGCGCAATAATCCGCGGCATAAAAAGAGGTCGGGCGGTGGTTACCGGACAGGCCTACGCCGCCGAACGGAGCGGCGAGTGCCGCGCCGATCGTGCCGCGATTCCAGTTGACGACGCCCGCACGCACATTGGCCCAAAACTGGTCATATTGCGCCGCCGTCCCGCCGATGAGCGAGGCGCACAGTCCATAGCGGCTGGCATTAGCCTGTGCGATGGCTTCTTCAAATGTCGCGACCTTAACCACTTGCAATAAGGGGCCGAGCAATTCGATGTCGGGGCGTTCCTGCATCGCGGTCACGTCGATAATGCCGGGGGTGAGGAACGGGCGTCCGTCAATCGGGCGGGTCATATGGCGGATGACTTTGCCGCCATTGGTCATGAGGATGACAAAGCTTTCGACCATCGCGTCGGCGGTCTCATTGTCGATCACCGGCCCCATGAAGGGCGCAGGATTGCTGTGCGGTTCGCCGACAATCAAGCGCCCGGCGAGCGTTTTAATCTCGCTCATCAACCGGTCATAGAGCGTATCGCGCACGATCAGCCTGCGCGCCGAGGTGCAACGCTGTCCCGCGGTGGTAAAGGCCGATTGCGCGACGATGATTGCGGCGGTGTGGATGTCATGCGTGTCCCAAACGACAATCGGATTATTGCCGCCCATTTCGAGGACGAGCATCTTGTCGGGCCGGTCCACCAGATAGCGGTTGAGCATGATGCCGGTGCGCGCCGAGCCGGTGAATAATACGCCATCAACGCCGGGATGGGTGGCCAAAGCCTTGCCTTGTTCCGGCCCGCCAAAAACGGCGCGTAAAATGCCGGTCGGCACACCCGAATCATGCAGGGTCCGCACCAGCAATTCGCCGACGGCAGACGCTTTTTCGGACGGCTTGAATATGACTGCATTGCCTGCGAGGAGGGCGGGGATGATATGCCCCACCGGCACCTGCATCGACGGGCTGAACGGGCCGATGACCGCCATCACGCCATGCGGCTTGTGGCGCAGCGCATTGCGCGCTTGGTGCGCGCCTTCGACCAGACGCTGGGAGGTGCGGTCGGCATAGGATTTGACCGCAATGTCGATTTTGGCGACGACATTTTCGACCTCGTTGCGCGCTTCCCACATCGGTTTGCCCGATTCACGCGCGATGAGGTCGGCGATGGTTTCGCTATCCTGTTTGACGCGGTTGGCAAAGCGGCGGATGATTTCGGCGCGTGCGGTGAGCGGCTGGGCAGCCCATTTCGGCCAGTCCCGACGCGCATCGGCGATCTCGGCGGCAGGGTCTCCGACACGACCGCTCCACAGCCGCGCGCCCGTTGCGGGTTCGTACGAAAAAATTTCGTCAGCCATGTCTGGTAGCACGTTCCCTGAATTACACCGGCCGCCCTCATGACCACCGGATTCAAGGCTCTAGCGCGATATGGTAAAGAGTTTCTTTGCGATGACGCTAAATTTACGCAGCTATTGGATTTTTTCGCGCAAAGCGGCGCCCATGCTGCGTATTTTTTCAATCTTTTGATAGAGCGGCGTCCAGTCATCGCGCGCGTCAATAGCGCTCCAAAGGGCCTCCACCGTGTCGATGTCCATCGATTCCGGCGCGGAATTCTGCCAAAAATCATGGGTATCGGGGGCCGCGCGGCGATATTTTCCGAACAGTTCGGCGAAAGCCTGATGCGATTCGCTTTTTCCATCATTTGCGCCAGTGACACCGTTGTCGATTCGCTTGCGCCAATCGAAGAAGAAACGGTCAATCGGAATTTGGTCCGTCACCATCAATTTTTCGCCCGCTTCGACGAGTGCACGGTCGCTTTCGGGGGAGACGCTGGCAAGGCCCAAGCGCCATAGGAAACGCCGCGCGACCGCCGCCTGATAGCGCGGCCCGAATTGTTCCAGCACCGCAATTAACGGTTCGGCGTCGCTCAGCGGGCGCAGCGATATTGCAAGCTGCGCGCAGTTCCAATGGATCGCTTCGGGCTGGCGTCCGAATGCATAAAGCCCCGCTTCGTCAAAATAAGCGGCGGTAAAGGCCGGATCCCAATATGGGGTGAAGCGCCACGGACCATAATCGAAACTTTCGCCCGATATATTGATATTGTCGCTGTTGAGGACGCCGTGGACAAAGCCTGCCACCATATAAGAGGCGGCAAGGTCAGCGGTGCGGGTCACCACCGCGTCGAGCAAGTCGACCGCCACTTGGGCCGCATCTTGGGCGGCAAGCGCATCGGCGTCGCGGTCATAATAATAGCGCAAAGCATAGCGGGCGAGCGCGGCAATGCGCGCCGTATCGCCCAAGGCGGCAAGCCGCTGGAAGGTGCCGATACGGATATGGCCGTGGCTCATCCGCACCAATACGGCGGAGCGGGTGGGGGAAGGCTCATCCCCGCGCCATAATTTCTCGCCCGTTTCAACGATGGAGAAAGTGCGCGAGGTGGGAACGCCCAGCGCCTCCAGCATTTCGGTCGCGAGCAACTCGCGCACTGCGCCCTTGAGCGTCAGCCGCCCGTCACCGCGCCGCGACCAGGGCGTCGTCCCTGATCCCTTGGTGCCAAGGTCAATGAGGCGGTCATCGCCATCCCGCATCTGCGCAAACAGAAAGCCGCGCCCGTCGCCAAGGTCGGGATTATAAACGCGAAACTGGTGGCCATGATAACGGAGCGCCAAAGGCTCTGGAAGATTGCCGGGGAGCGGTTCGAACCGCCCGAAATGGCGGAGCCACGCCGCATCATCCAACCCTGCAAGGCCAATTTCTGCCGCAGCCCGGTCATTGCGCCAGCGCAACAGGGTTTCGGGGAAATCCGCCGCGCGCACCGCGTCGGAAAATCCTTCTCCCAATGTCGGGAAAACAGGGTCGGGGCGATAGCGCGGGGGCAGGGCAGAAGAAGACATGCGCTTGTTATGGGGGCGATGATAGCGCCGCACAAGATTATCGGCTAAGCGGGTTAAAGGCTTGTCTAATGCCTGATAGAGCGCAATAGGTAAGGCCATGACAGGGCAAATAGCGGAGTTAAAGCGCACCCTTATGAGCGATGCACCCCCGGCTCAGGCTCCCGCAGCCACGGAAAATGACAATTTCAACGGACAGTGGCGCGACCGTTACTGGTGGTCGAATGACGGCGTGCGCCTCCATTGCCGTGATTATCCGGCGCCACAAGGGGCGGAAAGCCTTGTGCCGGTTTTCTGTATGCCCGGCCTCACGCGCAATGCGCGCGATTTTGAAGGGCTGGCCGAGCATCTCGCCAAAAACCGCCGCGTTATCGCGATAGATTTTCGCGGACGGGGCGAAAGCGGCTATGCCAAAGACCCGATGAGCTATGTCCCGCTCACTTATGCGCAGGATGTGCTGGGCCTGTGCGCTGAATTGGGCATAGACAGGTTCGTGTCGTGCGGCACCTCGCTTGGCGGCATCGTCACCATGCTGCTCGCGGCGATGGCGGGCGACAAGCTGGCGGGCGCGGTGCTGAATGATGTCGGGCCGGTCATCGAAGCCGAAGGAATAGAGCGTATCCGCGGCTATGTCGGTCAAGCGGGGAGCCAGCCCACTTGGGTCCATGCCGCGCGCGCCGCACAGGATATGCACGGCGCTTATTTCCCCGGCTGGAAGCTTGATGACTGGCTGCGCATGGTGAAGCGCACCAATAAGCTCACCAAGGAAGGCCGCATTGTCCCCGACTATGACAGCAAAATTGCCGAACCGTTCCGCGTGCCGGGGGGTGAGGCAGGCGTTGATTTATGGCCCGCATTGGCGGCTTTGGGCGACAGGCCGGCCTTGATCCTGCGCGGGCGTCTGTCCGACATATTGAGCGCCGCAACGGCGGAGGAAATGGTTGCGCGGCTGGGGCAGGCGCAGCTTGTAACGCTTGATATGGTCGGCCATGCGCCGAGTTTGGACGAGGCCGAAGCGCAAGCCGCGATTGATGCGCTGCTTGCCGACGTGGACCAGCGCGAAAAGGCCCACGCCGCCGGAGTGGCTCCGGCCTGATCCATGCCGCAACCAACCGCACCTGAAAGGCGCAATCCCGTCCGCATCCTCCACCTTCACAGCACCTTTTCGCTGGGCGGCAAGGAAGCGCGGGCGGTGCATCTGATGAACCGTTTTGGCGGCCATGCGGTCCATACCATCCTGTCGGCCATGCCCGAAGAAATGGGAGCCGCGGATGCGATCAACCCCGACATTGCCGTGGCCTTCCCCGACAATGCGCCATCCTTGCAAGGCAAGCCAAGCCCCGACCGCTACCGCGATCTCGCGCGTTATATGCAGGATTTCGATCTGGTATTAAGCTATAATTGGGGCGCGATGGACGGAGTGGGCGCGCACCGCCTGTTCGCGCGGCTGATGAAATTGCCGCCGATCATCCATCATGAGGACGGCTTTAATGCCGACGAGACCGACCGGCTCAATCCCAAGCGCAACCTGTTCCGCCGCATGATGCTCCCGACCGCGCGCGCGCTGGTGGTGCCATCCCAGCGGCTTGAGGAAATAGCGCGTAAGATATGGCGGCAACCGGCGCATAAAATCCGCCGCATCCCCAATGCGATTGACGTTCCGGCTTATGCCGCAGACCCCGACCCCGACGCTATTCCCGGCTTTGAAAAGCGGCCCGGCATGGTGGTGGTCGGCACATTGGCGGGCTTGCGCGCGGTTAAAAATCTGCCGCGTCTTGTCCGCGCGGTTGCCGCGCTGCCGGTCGAAGCGCGCGGACAAGTGCAGCTTGTCATTGTCGGGCAGGGGCCGGAGCGCGAGGTTATCCTTGCCGAAGCGGCGCGCCACGGTCTGTCGGGCCAGCTTGTCCTCCCCGGCTTTCTGCCCGCGCCCCACCGCTATGTCGGCCTGTTCGACATTTTCGCTCTGTCGTCGGACAGCGAACAATTCCCCGTCTCGCTGGTCGAAGCGATGGCGGCGGGCTTGCCTGCGCTCTCCACCAATGTCGGCGATGTTGCGCATATTGTCGCGCCGGACAATCTGCCATTCGTGACGCCGCTGCGCAATGAACCGGCTTATGCCAAGGCGTTGCGCGATCTGGTCGCGGACGCCGATTTGCGCGCGCGGATAGGCGCGGCCAATCGTCTGCGCGCACAGGCCGACTATGATGATGACGATATGGTTGCGCGCTATGCGGAGCTTTACGGTGTGTCGCTCGTTTGACCCCATATGTTCGCGGAATTCACCAAGGATAGTTTCAGCATCGGCCCGCATCTGGTCGCGCTGTTGATTGCTTATGTGCTGGCGTTGCCTTTGGGTTGGGACCGCGAAAAGGAAGAAAGAAGCGCCGGATTGCGCACCTTTCCGCTCGTCGCGATTGCCAGTTGCGGCTTTGTGCAGGCCGCCGAAAGTCTGATGGGCGACAGTCCCGAAGCCATGTCCAAAGTGATAGAAGGGCTGATTACCGGCATCGGCTTTATCGGTGGCGGTGCGATTTTGCGGATGAAAACATCGGTGCGCGGAACGGCGACAGCGGCGAGCCTGTGGGCCACCGGCGCGATCGGCACCGCGGTCGGTCTTGGCGCGCTGGATGTGGCCGTTGTGCTGGCGATTGTCACCTTTGTGACATTGAAACTTTTGTCCCCGATCAAGGCCGCTGCGGGGCTCGACAAAGATACGGACAACCCGCTTGAGACGGATTAGCCTTTCCCCTAACGGAAAAAGCCCTATAGGCGAATGCTGATGTTCGAGTTCGGGTAAGTTCGGGAGAATATAGTTGTTCAAGGGTCTGAAGCCGATTACATATGCGGGCCGCGAAGTCTGGCCGCTGGTTGAAGGGGGCAAAGGGGTAGCGGTTTCGACGGGCGAAAGTGCTGGCGCTTGGGCGGCAGCAGGCGGCATCGGCACGGTTTCTGCGGTCAATGCGGACAGCTATGACGCCGACGGCAATATCATCCCGCAAATCTATCACGGCAAAACGCGGCCCTTACGGCACGAAGAATTGGTCGAATATGGCATTGCCGGTGGCATTGCGCAGGTCGAGCGCGCGCATGAAGTTGCGGGTGGCAAGGGCGCGATCAACGTCAATGTCTTATGGGAAATGGGCGGCGCACAGCGGGTGCTGGAAGGCGTGCTCGAAGCGACCAAGGGCAAGGTGCAGGGCGTAACCTGCGGGGCAGGGATGCCCTATAAGCTGAGTGAAATCGCGGCCAAGCACGAGGTTTATTATCTCCCCATCATTTCATCGGGCCGGGCGTTCCGTGCCTTGTGGAAGCGCGCTTATTCCAAGGTGCCCGAATGGCTGGGCGCGGCGGTTTATGAAGACCCCTGGCTTGCGGGCGGGCATAATGGCCTCTCCAACGCCGAAGATCCGCGCGACCCCCAAGACCCTTATCCGCGGGTTGCCGAATTGCGCAAAGTCATGCGCGAAGGCGGCATCCCCGACGAAACCCCCATCGTTATGGCGGGCGGCGTGTGGGCGCTTAAGGATTGGGATAATTGGATCGATAATGACGAGCTTGGGCAGATCATGTTCCAGTTCGGCACGCGGCCTTTGCTGACGCAGGAAAGCGAAATTCCGCCCGAATGGAAAGCGAAGCTTATGGACATTCAGGAAGGCGATGTCCTCCTCCACCGCTTTTCGCCGACCGGCTTTTATTCGTCCGCGGTGCGCAATCCGTTCCTCAAAAGCCTTGAGGCGCGATCGGAACGGCAAATCCCGTTCACCGACAGCGCGGATGAAACCCATACCCACAAGCTCGATGTCGGCTTGAAGGGCAATAAAAACTGGTTCGTCACATTGGACGACCTTAAAAAAGCGCGCGAATGGGTGGGCTTGGGCTTTGATGTGGCGATGAAAACGCCCGACAATACGGTGATTTTCGAACGCGCCGATATTGCGCGGCAAATCCAGAAGGATCAGGCCGATTGCATGGGTTGCCTGTCGCATTGCGCCTTTTCGGCATGGAAAGACCATGACGATTTTACCACCGGCTATAATGTCGACCCGCGCAGCTTCTGCATCCAGAAATCGTTGCAAAATGCGGTGCATGGCGAACCGATGGACGAAAACCTCATGTTCGCAGGCCATGGCGCCTATAATTTCCGGTGCGATCCCTTCTACTCGAACGGATTTGTGCCGACGGTCAAGCAGTTGGTTGATCGCATATTGTCGGGGGAATAAGCGGCCCCCCGTCCTGCCGTCATTGCGAGCGTAGCGAAGCAATCCAGAGAGGCGCTGCGCTACACTGGATTGCCGCGTCGCTACGCGCCTCGCAATGACGTTGAGGGGTTTGCATTACGGCGGTTGTAAGGAAATTGAGGGTGCGGGACGGCAAGCCCGTGCTTCGACAAGCTCAGCACTAACGGATTTTATAGTGCGGGGAGCTTGCTGTCTTTAACAATCTCTGTGGTGAAGATTGCTTATTTCTTAGGCACACCCAAAGCAGGCACCTGCTCTGCCGCATCTGCCGGTTTAATCCCTGGCGCTGGTGCGGCGGCGAGGATTTCTTCGCCGCGCATTACGCGGCCAGCGCGGTGGATGGCTTTCCTGATACGCGGATAGGTGCCGCAGCGGCAGATATTGGTGATCGCCGCATCAATGTCCGCATCGGACGGATTGGCGTTTTTGGCGAGCAAAGCCGCCGCCGCCATAATCATACCCGACTGGCAAAAGCCACATTGCGGGACTTGTTCGGCGACCCAGGCCTGTTGCGCGGGATGGCTGCGGTCGGGGGAGAGCGCCTCGATGGTTGTGACCTCGCGGCCCGTGCATTGCGACAGCGGCAACTGGCAACTGCGCACCGCTTGTCCATCGACAATCACCGTGCAGGCCCCGCACTCGCCGGTCCCGCAACCATAGCGTGTGCCGGTGAGATTGGCGGCATCGCGCAACGCCCATAAAAGCGGCATATCGGGATCAAGGTCGAACGCGAGCGCGCGGCCATTTACGGTGAATTCGGTCATAGCCCCCCGTTTAACGGGACTTAATCGCGCCAGCTAGGGTCGATTTTGTCGATGATGCGGATCATCGCGGCAAAATCGGGGACGCCTGCCCCGACCGGCATCTGGATCTGGCTCAAATCGCGCTGGTGGACCGCGACCACATCGTCGGAAACGACGACCGGCTGGCCCATCGACATGGTGGCAAGCTGGATTTCGCACGCGCGTTGCAGCGCCCAATGGACGATGAAGGCTTCGGGAAGGGTGCTGCCCATGACCACGGGGCCGTGGTTCCGCAGCATCATCACGCGCTTGTCGCCAAGGCTTTCAAGGAAGCGCGGGCCTTCTTCCTCGCGCACGGTAATGCCTTCAAAATCATGATAGGCGATTTGTCCGATAAAGTTGCACGCATAGAAATTGACCGGCTGCAACCCGCCTTCAAGCGCGCTCACCGCCATAGTCGCGGTGGTGTGGGTGTGGATGATGGCATGGACATCGGGCAATACGCGGTGGAACAGGCTATGCTGGGTAAAGCCCGCTTTATTGACCGCATAAGGGCTGTCGTCGAGCTTGTTGCCGTCAATGTCGATCTTGACGAGATTGGAGGCGGTAATTTCGCTGAAATGGAACCCGAACGGGTTGATGAGGAACGCATTATCCTCGCCCGGCACTTTGAGCGTGATATGATTATAAATCATCTCGTCCCAGCCAAGATGCGCGAAAATGCGGTAACAAGCGGCGAGTTGTTGGCGCGCCCCGGTTTCTTCATGGCTCCGGTTGGAACGGCTCTGGTCCGTCATTCTGCTCTCCATATTTACATCATTGATAATTACTTCTGCCACAGTCTTGCGCGCGTGAAAAGAGGGTGTGCGCAAGCTTGTTTTCTTACCTATGCTCCCTTTATGCTCGCACTAAGCTTCGTGTACGTGCGCCGCAATTCGTCGAAAAATCGGGCTTTATGCTTGTCTCTGGGTGATTCTGCTGGTAGAGGCGCGGCCTTACGGCGCGAACAGGGATTCGCGACGGCCCCTTTCATATGCCTTTTAATTTGCGGGTGAATGATGGGAAATGCCCGTGTTTGTGCGGGCTTTTCGGGGTCGGCAACTTGATGAATTTACGCTTGGAGTGTGGTTTTTTATGCAGATTATGGTTCGCGATAACAATGTCGATCAGGCCCTTCGTGCGCTCAAGAAGAAGTTGCAGCGGGAAGGTGTTTATCGCGAAATGAAGCTGCGTCGTCATTATGAAAAGCCCAGCGAAAAGAAGGCCCGCGAAAAAGCGGCCGCTGTTCGCCGCGCGCGCAAGATGGAACGCAAGCGCATGGAACGTGACGGTAGCCGGTAAGGACACCGCGCCGCTATGAAGCGGTAACGGATATGCGAATCGAATAAGGGCGGCCTTTTTCAAGGTCGCCTTTTTTCTTGGGCGCGATTCACGCTTGGGCCTTTTGCCGCCGCTTTTCTTGCTTTGACCTTTGCCGCGCTATGGGTATAGGCCGCGCACAGCATCCATGCCATTTTTGCCATAAAGGTTATTGCCCATGTCCACCGTTACCGCCGTTCCGTTGCAGCCGGTCAAAAAGAGCGCGCTTACCACTTTGTGGGTCGGCATTATCGCGCTGGCGGTGCTGGCGCTCGCTTATGGCTGGTGGACAACGCGCATCCCCGCGATCGACTTTACCGTGGTCAAGGAAGGCACTGGTCCCAGCCCGACCGACACCGACATTGCGCTCATCAAATATAAGGGCGCACTGGCCGATGGCACTGTGTTCGACCAGCAGGAACAGGCCCCGATGCCGGTCGGCTCGGTCGTCCCCGGTTTCTCGCAGGCGCTGAAGCGCATGAAAAAGGGCGGCTCGTACAAAATCGTGATCCCGCCCGAACTCGGCTATGGCAAGGAAGCCAAGCATGATCAGAGCGGCAAGGAAGTAATCCCCGCCAATAGCGACCTTCATTTCGATGTCGACCTGCTCGACTTCCGCTCGCAGGCCGAAGTCGAAGCGATGCAGCAGATGATGCAACAACAGATGATGCAGCAAATGCAGCAACAGGGCGGTCAGGGTGGCGGAGCGCCTAAGGGGCAGTAAGCCTCACCACCTAACCGCTAATCCCAAGAGATTGAACAAGCGCCGGAGCCTTAAGGTTTCCGGCGCTTTTTTGTTGGCTGTAGGCAAGGCCCACCTTCATTCTCTTTCGCGAGGGAAGGTGATTATGTTTGTGTGTGCGAGCGCGCGCGATTTAGCGAAATCGGGGTTTGGTAAGGCGAGGGCCTCTCTTTGCCGTTCGTGTCGAGCGTAGTCGAGACACTATCAACAGTGTGGCCTCTCGACTTCGCTCGAGGCGAACGGATGTAGGGGGAGACGCAGGGGCAGAAAGGGTAGTGACATAAAGGCGTAAGGGCAGAGGCAGAGAGGCAGGGCGTAAGCCCTCACCCACCAGCTGCGTTCTGCCATGACTTTACCCCCAAAGCTTATTTCGCAGCTTGCGCCGGTTGTTCCGTCGGATGGACGCGCAAGCTGTCGCCCGCGCGGCCAGAGCGCATCGCGGTCAACCAGCTCACCGGATTATACCATTTGGCATTGCCGTCCATCGAGAAGGTGATGAATTCCGCACGCCCGCCCAGATTTTCCCACGGCACTGGTCCGCCAAGGCCGTCGCGGTCGAGGTCCACGCGGCTGTCCGCGCTGCGGTCGCGATTGTCGCCCATGACGAACACATGGCCATCGGGGATAGTGGTCGGCGGATAATTATCGACATCGGTCATGCCAAGGTCGATTGTGTCATAGCTCACCCCGTTAGGGAGCGTTTCACGGATGATGGGGAGGTCGCACACTTGTGTGCCGTCCGGCTTGCTCACGCGACGGCCGAAAAACTGGCGCTCGTCGCACGGGGCATTGGCATCGACCGGGATCTGCAAATTGGGCATGACTTGCTGTTTGACCGGCGTGCCGTTCAAAATCACCGTGCCGCCGCGCACTTCGAGGCGATCACCGGGCAGGCCGATGACGCGCTTGATATAATCTTCGCGCTTGTTGGTCGGCTCCAGAATTACAATGTCGCCGCGTTCGGGCAGCTTGCCCATGAAGCGGCCTTCGGTCGGCGGCATCAGGTGAAAGCTTGGCGCGGTGAACGACCAGCCATAAGGATATTTGGTGACCACCAGCCGGTCGCCCACCAACAGGTTGGGCATCATCGATTCGGACGGGATGTAGAAAGGCTTTACGATAAAGCTATGCACCACCAGCACCGCAAGGATGAGCAGCGCGATGCTTTTGATTTCGCCCAGCCAATCAACCTTGTCGTCCTCCTTCTTTTTGTCTGCGGAGGCGGAAGTGGCTTCGGTGCTTTGCAGGTCAGTCACGTAACAGGATACTCGCTTTAAGGAACGGAGCGCGGATGCGCTTCGATGATTACAAAGGCTTGTGCCCAAGGATGGTCGTCGGTCAAGGTTAAATGCACGATGGCGACCATGCCGGGCGGGGTGATGGCGTCGAGTCGGGCCTTGGCTCCGCCCGTCAACGCAAGCGTAGGCGCGCCCGAAGGCGCATTGATGACGCCGATATCTTTCATGAAGACACCGCGCTTGAAACCGGTGCCGACCGCTTTGGAAAAAGCCTCTTTGGCGGCGAAACGCTTGGCATAGGTGCCCGCGCGGGTGAACGGGCGCTTGGCCGCCTTGGCGCGTTCAAGGTCGGTGAATACGCGGTTTTCAAACCGTTCGCCGAAACGGTCGAGCGAATGTTGGATACGCTCGATATTACAGAGGTCAGAACCGAGGCCGATGATCATAAGTCTCCCCTCCCGCTTGCGGGAGGGGTCGGGGGAGGGAATGTTATTGTTCGCGCATTCTCGTCCCTGACAGGCCCTCCCCTAGCCCCTCCCGTAAACGGGAGGGGAATTGGCATGGCGTTCGTCCTCACCGCGCCGTGTCCATGAGCGCCCGCATCTTGGCCACGCTTGCGTCGAGCCCGTCAAAGATCGCCTCGCCGATGAGGAAATGGCCGATATTGAGTTCGGCGATTTGCGGGATCGCGGCGATCGGGACCACATTGTCATAGGTGAGGCCATGACCCGCGTGCGGTTCAATACCGTTTTTCGCTGCGAGTGCTGCCGCATCGGCAATGCGCTTCAATTCATCCGCGCGCGCTTCGCCTTCCAGATGGGCATAGCGGCCGGTGTGGAATTCGACCACCGGCGCTTTCAGCCGGATCGCCGCTTCAACCTGCGCGGGGTCGGGTTCGATGAACAGGCTCACCCGGATATTGGCGTCATTAAGCCGCGCAATAAAGGGTTTCAGATGATTATCCTGCCCCGCCGCGTCGAGGCCGCCTTCGGTGGTGCGTTCCTCGCGCCGTTCGGGGACGATGCAGGCGGCATGCGGCTTGTGGCGCAGCGCAATCTCCAGCATTTCCTCGGTCGCGGCCATTTCCAGATTGAGCGGAATGGTGAGCGCGTTCATGAGGGCGGCGATATCTTCGTCGCGGATATGGCGGCGGTCCTCACGTAAATGTGCGGTGATGCCGTCCGCGCCCGCTTTGGCAGCGATGAGCGCGGCCTTGACCGGATCGGGATGGTCACCGCCGCGCGCGTTGCGTATGGTCGCGACATGGTCGATATTGACGCCGAGGCGCAAATGCTGGGGCGAGTGCGTCATGGGATCAGGCGGCTTCCGCTTCCTTGCGGCTGCCGGGCTTGCTGGTCGGCACCGCTGCCAAGGCCGCCGGAACCTCGTCCGCCGCATAGGTCGGGAAGTTCAGCTCGACGAGCGGATAGAAGGGTACGCCCAAATCGACCTCGCCGCCAGTGCGGTCCACCAGCGATGCCGCCGCGATCACCTCGCCGCCCGCTTCATGGATCGCCTTGATCGCTTCGCGCGAGGATAGGCCGGTGGTGACAACATCTTCGACCATCAGGATTTTTTGCCCCGGCTTGATGTCGAAACCGCGCCGCAATTCGAATGTGCCGGTCGGACGTTCGAGGAAAATCGCATCGACGCCGAGCGCGCGCCCGACTTCATGGCCGATAATGACGCCGCCCATAGCGGGCGAGACGACCAGTTCGATCTGGTGGCGCACGTCGCGCGGCAGCTTTTGTGCAAGCGCAACCGCAAGCTTTCCGCCGCGTTCGGCATTCATCAACACGCGCGCGCATTGCAGATAATGGGCGCTATGCCGCCCGGACGATAAAATAAAATGCCCCTCAAGCAGCGCGTGGCAGGCGCGGAATTCCGCTAAAACTTCATCTTCGGTCATCGGATATATCGCTCTTTCTTGTTATCGTGGCACCCTATGCGCCCGAAAAAATGGGGTGCCAACGGAAAATAGTGCGACGAGACGCTTGAGACAAGCGGCAAGCGCGGTTATAGGCGGCCCGATAACCGGATTTTTGCCCTGAATTTCGGGGCCGGAATCTTATACCAAACAGGTAATGTCTGGATTAATGCCGGACGGCACCTCGCACAGCACCGGCGGTTGTGTGAAAAACAGGGTAAAATCGGGACGATATGATGAAAATTAAAGGGATTTTATTGGCGGCATCGCTGATGGTCGCCCAAGCTGCGGGAGCCCAGACGGCGGCCCCTGCTGCCCCGGCCGCGACTCCGGCAGCCGCGACGCAGGAACAGGCTGCGGCCCCTGCTGCCCCCGCGCAGCCGACGGCGATCGAAGCGGCGCCTGCCACCACGGCGGCGACTCCGGCAACGGCGGCCCCTGCTGCTGATGCTGCCGCGGCTGATGCAAAGCCTGCGCCCAAGGGCAGCTATGTTCCGATGAAGCCCACGCCGGGCATCGGCCAGCCGATTGATGGAGGCCTCGACTTCCAGCATCAGGTCACTGCCAATGGCGAATATGCCTATTGGTTGTCGAATATGATCCTGCTCCCGATCATCGTCGCGATTTCGTTGATGGTCTTGGGGCTGCTGCTCTGGGTCATCATGCGCTACCGTCAGGGCGCGAACCCCACGCCGTCGAAAACGTCGCACAATACGCTCATCGAAGTTTTGTGGACGGTCATTCCGATTTTCGTCCTGCTGCTCGTTGCAGTCCCCTCGATCAAGCTGATTGCCAAACAATATCAGCCCGCGCCCAAGGATGCGGTGACGATCAAGGTGACGGGTTACCAATGGTATTGGGGCTATCAATATCCCGATCATGGCGGGTTCGAGCTTATCTCGAAGATGCTGACCGAAGACCAGGCCAAGGCCAATGGCGAGCCGACCCACCTTGCGGTTGATAACCGCATGGTCATTCCCGTCGGCAAGCCGATCAAGCTCCTCGTCACCGGTGCGGACGTTATCCACAGCTTTGCGGTGCCTGCTTTCTGGACCAAGATTGACGCGGTTCCGGGCCGGATTAACGAGGTGACTTTCACTGTCGACCGTCCGGGTGTATATTATGGACAATGTTCGGAGCTTTGCGGCGTCGACCATGGCTATATGCCGATTGCGGTCGAAGCCTTGCCTCAGGATAAATTTGAACAGTGGGTAGCCTTTAACGGCGGCACCATGCCCGGCACGGCCCAGCCCGATGCTGCGGCACCGGCTGCGACTCCGGCGCCTGCTGCCGACACCAAGGCGGCTCCTGCAGCCGCTGAACCGAAGACCGAGGCTGCGGCTGCACCGGCTGAAAAAGCTGCTGCGCCTGCTGCCAAGTAAGGGATTGTGACGATGACTGATACAACCGCAAATCCCGCAGATTTCCATGATGCACACGACCATCATGATGCGGATCACAAGCCGGCATTTTTTGCCCGCTGGTTCATGTCCACCAACCATAAGGACATTGGCACGCTCTACCTGATTTTCGCGATTGTCGCGGGGATTATCGGCGGTGCGATTTCGGGCATGATGCGTCTGGAACTGATGCATCCGGGCCTCCAATATCTACAAGGCTGGGTTGGCGGCACCGATGTGACGCAGGCCAAGCATTTGTGGAATGTGCTGATTACCGCGCACGGCCTCATCATGGTCTTCTTCATGGTGATGCCCGCGATGATTGGCGGCTTTGGTAACTGGTTCGTGCCGATCATGATCGGTGCGCCGGACATGGCCTTCCCGCGCATGAACAATATCAGCTTCTGGCTGCTCATTCCGGCTTTTGCGCTGCTGCTGGGCTCGACCTTCGTGCCCGGTGGCCTGGGCAATGGTGCGGCGACGGGCTGGACCGTCTATGCGCCGCTGTCGACCACCGGTTCGCCGGGGCCTGCGGTGGATATGGCGATCCTGTCGCTCCACTTGGCCGGTGCCAGCTCGATTTTGGGTGCGGTGAACTTTATTACCACCATTTTCAATATGCGCGCGCCCGGCATGACCATCAACAAGATGCCCTTGTTCGTCTGGTCGGTGCTGGTCACCGCATTCCTGTTGCTGTTGTCGCTGCCGGTTCTGGCTGCTGCCATCACTATGCTTTTGACCGACCGTAACTTCGGCACGACCTTCTTTACCGCTTCGGGCGGTGGTGATCCGGTTCTTTACCAGCACCTCTTCTGGTTCTTCGGCCACCCCGAAGTCTATATCATGATCCTGCCGGGCTTCGGTATGGTCAGCCACATCGTGTCGACTTTCAGCCGCAAGCCGATCTTCGGTTATCTCGGCATGGCTTATGCGATGGTCGCTATCGGTGTGGTCGGCTTCATCGTGTGGGCGCACCACATGTTCACCACCGGTATGAGCGTCAACACCAAGATGTACTTCACCGCCGCAACCATGGTGATTGCGGTGCCGACCGGCATCAAGATCTTCTCGTGGATCGCGACGATGTGGGGCGGTTCGCTGTCGTTCAAGACCCCGATGGTGTGGGCGCTTGGCTTCATCTTCATGTTCACCGTAGGCGGCGTGACGGGCGTTGTGCTCGCCAATGGCGGCGTCGACAACTATATGCACGACACTTATTATGTGGTGGCGCACTTCCACTATGTGTTGTCGCTGGGTGCGGTGTTCGCGCTGTTCGCGGGCTTTTATTACTGGTTCCCGAAAATGTCGGGCCGGATGATGAACGAAGCGCTGGGCCACCTCCATTTCTGGGTGTTCTTCATCGGCGTGAACCTGGTGTTCTTCCCGATGCACTTCCTCGGCCAACAGGGTATGCCGCGCCGCTATCCCGACTTCGCCGAAGGCTATGCGCTTTGGAACTATATCGCCTCGATCGGCTATATGATCACCATCGTGGGCGTCGGCATTTTCTTCGTGAACCTCGTCTGGTCGCTTATGGCTGGTAAGAAGGCTGGCAACAGCCCGTGGGGTGAAGGCGCGACGACGCTGGAGTGGACCTTGTCCTCGCCGCCGCCGTACCACCAGTTCGAAACCCTGCCCAAGATCGCCTAAGCGACGGGCAAGAGATGACAATAGGGGAGGGGGCTGGTCCGGCGGACTGGCCCCTTTTCCAGTAGAGCAAGATTTGACGCGAATTTGATCCGGAATATGGCAACGCCTGTGCTACCTTCTTCAACCCCGTCTGACGGGCAAAGTCCGGCGCTCCCCGCCGACTGGCGCGACTTTTTCGCGCTGACCAAGCCGCGCGTGATGAGTCTGGTGATTTTCACCGCGCTGTGCGGCCTGCTCGCATCGGGCGTGCATATGCCGTTCGTGCTAGGCTTTACCGCGATATTGGCGATTGCTTTGGGGGCAGGCGCCAGCGGTGCGCTCAACCAATGGTATGAAGCCGAAATCGACGCCAAAATGAAACGCACCGCCAAGCGTCCGCTGCCTGCGGGCCGCATGGAGAAAAGCTCGGCGCTTCATTTCGGGGTCGGCCTGTCGGTTTTCTCGGTGGCGCTGATGGGTCTTGCGGCCAATTGGCTCGCGGCGGCCGTGCTGGCTGGTTCCATCCTTTTCTATGTGATCATCTATACCATCTGGTTGAAGCCACGCACGCCGCAAAATATTGTGATTGGCGGTGCGGCAGGTGCCTTCCCCCCGATGATCGGCTGGGCCGCGGCAACCGGCGACATCAGCTTGCTACCCTTCTTGCTGTTCCTGCTGATCTTCTTCTGGACGCCGCCGCATTTCTGGAGCCTCGCGCTGTTCGTGCGTTCCGATTATGCCAATGCGGGCATCCCGATGCTGCCCGTGGTTGCGGGGCATCGCAAGACGCGCAACCAGATTGTTGTCTATACGCTCATCATGTCGGCGATTGCGGTCGCGCCTTGGCCGCTTGGCCTGACCGGCTGGCTTTATGGTGTGACCGCCATCATTTTCAGCGCGATTTTCACGCTGATGGCGGTGCGCGTCGGCTTGGGCAATGGGAGTGATCCCGCCGAAATGCGCGCAGAAAAGCGGTTGTTCGGCTTTTCGGTGCTGTATCTTTTCACCCTTTTTGCAGTCGTGGCGATAGACCGCTGGCTGCTCGTTTCCGGGAGCCTCCCCTATGTCGGATCATGAACCCTTTGACGAAGCGGAGTATCGTCGCCGCCAGAAAAGCCGGGCGATTGTCACGGGCTTGATCCTAGGCGCGCTCGTGTTGCTATTTTATTTTATCACCATTGAGAAAATACGGAACGGGATGATGTGATGTTCGCTGCACTCGACAATAATCAACGCACCGGAATTTTGGCCGCTTTGATGGCGGTGGCGATGGTCGGAGTGGGTTATGCCTCGGTGCCGCTCTATCGCCTTTTCTGTCAGGTGACGGGCTTTGGCGGCACGACCCAGCGGGTGGATGAAGTGATGGCGCTGGAGCGCGCGGTAGTGGTCAACAAGACCATGTCGATCCGCTTTGATTCCAACATCTCGCCCGAGCTGCCGTGGGAGTTCAAGCCCGAACGTCCGACCCAGACCGTCCGCATTGGCGAGCGCAACATGGCGATTTTCCTTGCCAAAAACGTGTCCTCGCGTCCGATTGTCGGCATGGCGACCTATAATGTGACGCCGACCCAAGCGGGCCAATATTTCGACAAAATACAGTGTTTCTGCTTCAACGAACAAAGGCTGGAACCGGGTCAGGAAGTCCGGATGCCGGTTTTATTCTATGTTGACCCGAAAATTATGGACGATCCGGATACGAAGGATATAGAGGAAATCACGCTGAGCTATACCTTTTATCCCAGTGCAAATGATCCCGGAGCGGCCAAAACGCTGGACGGGCAGGGCGCGGGCCAGTAAGGCGACGCTAATTTGAAGATTCATCCGGGTCACCGGCAAGGCGCAGGGAGCCTTACCGGATAGGTCCAGAAAATATGGGGAAGACCAACATGGCTGGTGCCAAGAACCACGATTATCATATTCTCCCGCCAAGCCCGTGGCCGTTTGCGGCATCCATGTCGGCGCTTGCGCTGGCCTTTGGCGGCATCATGTGGATGCACAAATCCGACTTCGGACAGCTTGGGCCGTGGGTCTTTTTCGCTGGCCTCATCGCCGTATGTGCGTGCGCGTTCATGTGGTGGGCCGATGTGGTAAAGGAAGCCCATGCGGGCGATCATACGCCGGTCGTGTCGCTGCACCTGCGCTATGGCATGATCCTGTTCATCGCCTCGGAAGTCATGTTCTTTGTCGGCTGGTTCTGGGCGTGGTTCGACTTCTCGCTCTTCCCTTCGCCGCTCGAAATCGTCGATGGTGCATCGACCAATATGATCGGTCAGGACATTGCCAGCACGCTGATGCAATGGCCGCCCAAGGGTATCACGGTTATCAATCCGTGGAGCCTGCCGCTTCTGAACACGCTGATCCTGCTCTGTTCGGGGACGACGCTGACCTGGGCGCACCATGCGCTTCTCAACAATGACCGCAAGAACCTTATCCGTGGTCTGTGGCTGACGGTTATCCTTGGCGCGATCTTCTCGATCATCCAGGCCTATGAATATGCCCACGCGCCGTTCAACTTCACCGGCACCAACTATGGTTCGGCCTTCATGATGGCGACGGGTTTCCACGGGTTCCACGTTCTCATCGGTACGATCTTCCTGATCGTCTGCTTGGTGCGCTCCTATAAGGGCCACTTCACCCCGAAACAGCATTTCGGTTTTGAAGCGGCGGCTTGGTATTGGCACTTCGTCGACGTTGTGTGGCTGTTCCTCTTCCTCGTCGTTTATGTCTGGGGTGGCTGGGGCGCTCCGGTCCACGGATAATGGCGCGCTGATGCCAGACGCTGAAAAGCAATCCACCGGAGGGCAGCCCGCATTAGTGCAGGCTGCCCTTCAAGGTTTGTGCCCGCGCTGCGGGGCCAAGACGCTGTTCGCAGGGCCAACCCGCTTTGCCAAAAACTGCGGCGCGTGCGGGCTTGATTATGACCAATATAATGTCGGCGATGGCCCTGCGGCCTTTTTGACGCTGATTGTCGGCGGGCTAGTGACGGCACTTGCGATGGCGCTGGAACTCACCGTGATGCCGCCTTTTTGGGTGCATATTCTCCTCTGGGTGCCGCTCACCGCCTTTCTGGTGGTCGCGACCCTGCGCGCGGCCAAGGGGATGCTGCTCATCCAAGAGCATCGCAAAGCGGCGGCGGAAGGCAAGCTGGTTACCGCCCCTGCATCCACGCCGCCCCCTGTGCAGGACGAATAATCATGCCCCGGCGTTGGCCGATCCTTCCGACCCTGTTGGTCGCCGCCGCTATCGCCACGATGATCGCGCTCGGCATCTGGCAGTTGCAACGTGCCCAATGGAAGGAAGGGCTGCTCGCCACCTATGCCGCCGCCGCGCACAAGCCGCCGGTCGATTTCCCGCTTGATAAAAATAAGCCGCTCGACGCTTATTATTTCCGTAAAAGTGCAGCGCATTGCTATACCCCCTATGATGCGATCAGCAGCGCGGGGCGTAATGCCGCCAAGCAAAGCGGCCTCGCCCATGTCGTTACCTGCAACGCCTTTTCGCCCGGCACGTCAATGGATGAACGCAAGACGCGCATCACATTCCGTGCGGTCCTCGGCTGGTCGGACGATATTGCCGCGCCGGACTGGAAGGGCGGCGACCTCAGTGGCACGCTCATGCCCGACACACAAACCGGTGTGCGGCTTATTGCCGATCCGCCGGTTGCAGGGCTGCAAGCAAATGAGCCGCCCAATCTCGACGATATTCCCAACAACCATCTGGCTTATGCCGGACAATGGTTCTTCTTCGCTCTGGTGGCGGCGATTATTTACGTGCTGGCCCTGAAACGTCGCGGGCGGGATTGAGCCTTAAAACAACCGCAAGTCCTGAGCTTGTCGAAGGACGTGTATCGGGCTTGTGTATGCCTTATGGCCGCCCTTCGACTGGCTCAGGGCTAGCGGATTTGGGGTGGTGCATGACGCGATGCACACAAAACGACCGCGTCATTGCGAGCGTAGCGAAGCAATCCAGAGCGGCGCTGCGCCACACTGGATTGCTTCGTCGCTTCGCTCCTCGCAATGACGGGAGGGGCGGGTAGGGCGGACAGAATAGCCGCCCTATCGCCTCCCAAACGCCAAACCGCTTGCCCCGCAAGGCTTGGGGCGATAGGCGCTTTTTCCCATGGACTATATCAGCACACGCGGGGGCGCTCCGGCGCTGGGGTTTGAAGATGTGACGCTCACGGGGCTGGCCAGCGATGGCGGCCTTTATGTGCCGCGCCATTGGCCACAGATGGGCGAAGGCGATATTGCGGCGCTCCGCGGCCTTTCCTATGTCGAAACTGCTGTGCGGGTGATGGCTCCATTCGTGGCGGGAAGCCTCACCGAACATAAATTACGCGACCTGTGCGAAGCCGCTTATGGCCGCTTCAGCCATGCCGCCGTCACCCCCTTGAAGCAACTCGACCATCAGCATTGGGTGCTGGAACTGTTCCACGGGCCGACCTTGGCGTTCAAAGATGTTGCGCTGCAACTACTCGGCCTGTTCTTCGAACGCTTCCTCACCAATCGCGACGATCATCTGACGATTGTGGGTGCGACCTCCGGCGACACCGGATCGGCGGCGATTGATGCAGTGGCGGGCCGCGCCAAGATCGACATTTTCATGCTCCATCCTGATGGCCGCGTGTCCGATGTGCAGCGGCGGCAAATGACCACGGTGATCGCGCCCAACGTCCATAATATCGCGATTGACGGCAGCTTTGACGATGCGCAGGCGATGGTGAAGCGCATCTTTGCTGACAAGGCTGTGACCGATAAATTCACCATCTCGGCGGTCAATTCGATCAACTGGGCGCGGCTGATGGCGCAGGTCGTCTATTATTTCTACGCCGCCGTGCGTCTGGGTGCGCCCGCGCGCAAAGTTGCCTTCTCGGTCCCGACCGGCAATTTCGGCGATGTGTTTGCCGGCTATGTCGCGGCGCAAATGGGCCTGCCCATCGAGCAGCTTATCGTCGCTACCAACGTCAACGACATTCTCCACCGCGCGTTGTCGAGCGGCGACTATTCGACCGCCACAGTGACGCCCACCGCTACACCGAGCATGGATATTCAGGTGAGTTCCAATTTCGAACGCTTGTTGTTCGATGCAGGCGGGCGCGATGGCGCGGCGCTGGCCGAACAGATGCGCGGGTTTGAGGCGGCCAAGGCGATGCAACTCACCAATGCGCAGCGGGAGGGCGCCGCCAAAATCTTCACCAGCGCGCGCGCGGACAGCGACCAGATGATGCAGGCGCTACGCTGGGCCTATGATGCGGCGGGCGAGATGATCGACCCGCATACCGCGGTCGGCTTATCGGCGGCGCGTCAGGTCGCGCTCGACCCGTCTGTGCCGGTGGTGACGCTCGCGACCGCGCATCCGGCCAAGTTCCGCGATGCGGTGGAACGCTCCACCGGCGTTCGCCCCGCGCTTCCGGCGCGCATCGGTAGCCTGTTCGAGCGCGAGGAACGTTATGAAAAACTGCCCGGCACCTATGAAGCGGTGCGCGATTATGTGACCGCGCACGGAACGCCCGGCAAGGGTGCGGCGAAAGGCGCGGCATGAGCCAGATCCCGCTCATCACGATGGTCGGCGAACCGTGGGGCGATTATGGCCTGATCGATTCGGGTCATGGCATGAAGCTTGAACGCTATGGCAATTACCGCTTCATCCGCCCCGAACCGCAAGCCATGTGGGCGCCCGCGCAACAGGGCTGGGACCCCGATGGCGAGTTTATGCCCGCGTCCGATGAAGATGGCGGGGGGCGTTGGACCTATGACCGTCCGGTGCCGCAGGAAGGCTGGCCGCTCCATTGGAATGAAGTGGCATTCCAGGCAAGCTGCACCCCGTTCCGCCATTTGGGTTTCTTCCCCGATATGGCCCCGGTGTGGGATTGGATGCGCGCGCAAGTGGCGGATATGGACGCGCCCGGCATCATGAACCTGTTCGGCTATACCGGCGTCGGCACGCTCGCGATGAGCGCGGCGGGGGCCGAGATGGTCCATGTCGATGCGTCCAAAAAATCGGTCGCTGCGGCGCGCGAAAATGCTGCGCTGTCGGGTATGGCGGATAAGCCGGTGCGCTGGATTGTCGATGATGCCTCCAAATTTGTCGCGCGCGAAGTGCGGCGCGGGCGACGTTATGACGGCATCCTGCTCGATCCGCCCAAATATGGCCGTGGCCCCGATGGCGAAGTGTGGAAGCTTGAAGAAGACCTCCCCAACCTCATCGCCAATTGCCGCCAATTGCTCGACGAGGATAGCCGCTTCCTGTTTTTGACCGTCTATGCGGTCCGCATGTCCGCACTCGCTATCGGCGAATTGCTCAACCAGCATTTCGCCGACCTTGGCGGCAAGGTCGAATGTGGCGAACTCACCGTCCGCGAAGAAGCGCGGGGGCTGTTATTACCCACCGCCATTTTCGCCCGCTGGTCGCGGTAGGGCCTGTGTCCCCGAAATAGGCGTAGGTGTTAGGCGCGCGCGCCTCGCAATGCCGCGCCTGCTGCGAAAGGGCAGATGGCGGTGAGGAAGAGCGAACTTGCGGCCAGAAATTTGATTGCCGCGCCGCTTTCGCTGCCTAACATGGCCGCACCAAAAATCAGGATGGGGACGGCGAGGGGGAGGAGGAGGAGGCCGCCGATCGCGCCAGCCCCGCGCAATCCTGTAGTGAGTGCGGCGACCATGACGGCGAGGGCTGCCAAAGCGGGCGAGCCGATGAGGAGCCCGGTGAGGAGCAGCGCCAAGCTTTCCCCCGACAGGTTGAGTAGCGCCGAGGCCGGAAAACAGGCGATGAGCAACGGTATAGCAAAGCCCAGCCAATGTGCGACGAGTTTGGCGAGGACGACAATTTCGTCGCTCACCCCGCGCACCGCGAGTTGGTCGAGCACGCCCGCTTCCTTGTCGGCCAGGAAAAGCCGGTCGACGGGAAGAAGCGCGGCCAAAAGTGCCGCGACCCACAGCATCCCGCCGCCGGTGCGTGCGAGCATTTCGGGATCGGGGCCGACGGCAAACGGATAAAGCGTTGCGACCAGCAGGAAGAAGATGACCGGAAGCCAGAGGCTGCCGCTGGTTGCGCTGCGCAACAGGTCGCGGCGGATAAGGGCGAAGACGAGGGTGAGGAAGGCGCTCATCAGGCGGTCTCCTCCGCGTTCTCATCCACAAAAGGCATAAGCACGATGCTTTGCGCCCCCGTCATAGCGAGCGGTAGATGCGAGGCGACCAGCACCGCGCCGCCTTGCGCGCGATGATCGGCAATCGCGCGCTCAAGCCGCGCGATACTGTCGGTATCAAGCCCGTTGGCAGGCTCGTCGAGCAGCCAAAGGCGCGCGCCGCTTGCCAATGTGCGCGCCAGACCTGCCCGCTTGCGCTGGCCGGTGGAGAGCATCCGCACAGGAATATCGGACAGTGCGCGCAATGCCATGGCTTCTAATGCTGCATCGACCGCTGCCATCGCCTGCCCGTCGATCTTCGCCCAAAAGCCGAGCGCGTTGCGCAGGCTTGCCTCACGGTCGAGCGCGAGATTTTCATCCGCCAGCGACAGGGCGGCAAGGCGCGTGGCAGTCCCTGAAAAAGGCTGGAGCAACCCTGCGCACAGCCGCAACAGGCTCGACTTGCCGACGCCATTGGGACCGGTCAGCAATGCCGCATCGCCCGCGCCGAGGGCGAGGTCCAGCCCGCGAAAAAGCATCCGCCCGCCGCGCACGCACGCGACCTTTTGCAGCTTCAGATAGTGTGGCGATTGACCCGGCTCCATGCCTGTCCCATAGGCTCTCGAACGCGCAAATGCCAGCTAGGGAGAGTGTCACATGGTCAAGAAATTATCCGAAGCCGAACGCCTTGTTTTCTTGGGCGAACATGGCGACTGGGAATATGACAGCGAACGCGACGCGATTGTGCTGGGATTGGAATTTGACGATTTCGTCGAAGCCTTTTCGTTTATGAGCGCGGTTGCGATGCTCGCCGAAAAGCATGACCATCACCCCGAATGGACCAATGTGTATAACCGCGTCGAAATCCTGCTGACGACGCACGACGCCAATGGCCTATCCGAACGCGACGTCACGCTTGCCAAGGCCATTGAACGCTTATTGTAAGACTGTTCCGGAAAAAGGAAGCGGGTTAGCGTCGGCTGCTCGCTTCCATCTTGCCGCGCATCTTGCGGATTTGGCCGGGCATCCATTTGGCAGCAAAGGCCAGTTTTTTGGCGGTTTTGCCAACGATATAATGGACCTTCTTGCCATGCACCGCATCCCAAGCGGTCTGGGCAACAGTTTCGACCGGCGTGAATTCAAGGCCAGCCGCACGCACCCGTTCGCGCGAGGTTTCATTGGAACCGGGGACGGTTTCGTTCAGCAGCGGCGTGTCGATAAAGCTCGGCATGATGGTGCGTACCTTGATGCCATAATCCTGGAATTCGATATCGAGGGCTTCGGTCAGCCCGCGCACCGCAAATTTGGTCGCGGAATAGACGCTGAGGCCCGCCGCGCCATAAATGCCCGCCGCCGAACAGGTGTTGAGGATGGCGCTTCCCGGCGTCGCCTTGAGCAAGGGCAGGGCTTCATAAATGCCGTTCATCACGCCGGTGAAATTAATCGCGATCATGCGCTCGGCGCGTTCGGGTTCAAGCTCCGGAAAATGGCCGCCATAGCCGACGCCCGCATTGTTGAACAACACATCCATCCGCCCGCCGCTTGCTGCCGAAAAGCGTTCCAGCGCGGCGCGCCATTGCGTGCGGTCGGTCACATCCATGCGATGCGTCGAGCTTTGCCCTTTAGGAAGAAGGGCGGCGGTTTCGCCCAATCCGGCTTCGTTCACATCGGCGAGACCGACAAACCAGCCCTGATTGGCAAAATGGATGGCCACCGCGCGCCCGATCCCCGATCCGCCACCGGTAATGAAAATAGCCTTGCGTGCGTTGCTCATCGCTTTATCTCTCTCTCCTCGATTTTGTCGCCACCGTCGCGAATTTTTTGCGGGCGTCAAGCAAATTACTTACACAAGTGAAAATAGGGTGGATATGTTCGGGGTAAGGCTGGCGGGATTACGCATATTTTTGGCGCTGGCGCTGTTGTTTGGGTCTGATTCGGCCTTTGCCGAAGTCGAGGTGACCTTCTACAGTCACGAACTTGGCGATAGCTTCCCCCACGCCTTTTTCACCACCAAGGGCACAATCGAAGCGACTGGCGCTGCGGTCGATGATAATTACGGATTTACCGCGTCCGCTGTTTCGCCTGCGATCCTGTTCGGTTCGGTTAACGGCAAGATGGACAAGGCGACGCCCAAATATATCAAGTCGAGCGATGTGCGTTTTTCGCTGACGGTGAGCGATGCGGATTACGCCAAGTTGATGACATTCATCGAACAATGGGCCGCGCATCCGCAGAAAAATTATAATCTAAACCGTCGCAACTGTATCCATTTCGTGATGGAAGCGGCGGAAATATTGGGCCTCAAGGTCAACCGCCAGAGCAAATTTTTCAAAAAGCCGCGCAGTTTTCTGGAAGAGGTCAAGAGCCTCAACCCTGAATTGCAGCAGGTGCCAGAATCCGTGCCAGAATCAGCGTAAGCATCCGTGCCAGCGGGCTTAGGTCTGGCGCGCCGTTACCCTAGCGCATCAATATTATAGCTGTGCCAGGCAAAGATTGCTGCGGCCCCGCGATGCGGGCGCCAGTTTTCGCCAATGGCGCGGGTTTCTTTTTCGGAAGGGCGCACGGATAAGCCCATGATGCGCTTGACCGCCTCCTGCACCGCGAGGTCGCCAGCCGGCCAGATGTCGGCGCGGGCTTCGGCAAACAGCAAATAAATTTCCGCCGACCAGCGCCCGATTCCCTTGACGCGGGTGAGCATCGCAATCGCCTCCTCGTCATCGGACGGGAGCGCGGCAAAATCGAGCGCGCCGCTTTCGACCAGTTCGGCCAGACTGCGCGCATAGCCTTGTTTCTGGCGCGACAGGCCGCACCCGCGCAGCATGTCCCCGTCGGCTGCGAGCAGGCTAGCGGGCGCGCAGCCTTCGCCCAATGTCGCTTCCAGCTTGCGCCATACCGATGCCGCAGCATGGACGCTCACCTGTTGCCCGACAATGGTGCGCAGCAAAGTGGCATAACCTTTGTCGCGCCGCCGCGTTTCGGGATAGCCCGCAACTTCAAGCGCATAGGCGATGCGCGGCTCGATTTCGGCAAGGGCATCCAGCCCCGCGCGCAACTTTTCGTTGCTCAGTCCCATATTTTACTTGTCCTCATCGCTGACGCTTTTCCGATGTAGGCCTTGATTTCGTCCGGACAGCAAGACATATCCCGCCGCGTATTTTACTCGGGTTATTGAAGAAAAGGAATATTGTGCAATGCCGAAGCTGATAATCGTCACGCGCGATGGCACCGAACATCCGGTCGAGGCCAAGACCGGTTTGAGTGTCATGGAAAATATCCGCGACAACGGCTTCGACGAAATTCTTGCGCTGTGCGGCGGATGTTGTTCGTGCGCGACCTGCCATGTCCATATTGACGGCGATTGGGCCGGAAAATTGCCCGCGACCAGCCCCGATGAAGATGATTTGCTTGACAGTTCAAGCCATCGCGACGGCCGTTCGCGCCTGTCGTGCCAGCTTGAAATGACCGATGCGCTTGACGGGATGCGCGTGGTCATCGCGGAAGAAGATTAAGCGCGGGGCCGCGTTCCGGCATGAGACGCGCGCCCTCCATAATGAAAAAAGCCGCGCCAATGATCGGGCGCGGCTTTTGTTTGATATGGGTTTATTTGATCATGTGTTCGGCCAAAAGACCGATGATCCTATCCGTAAAACCCGCTAGTCCTGAGCCTGTCGAAGGACGCCCCTCAGCCTGAACCGGCCCTCACCGCCCGAAGCGGATCAACGCTTCCGGTGCCTTTTTAGACTGCGGGTTCACGGCCCATTTCATGCTGCGCCATCCCGGCTTGGCTGCATCTGCCGACGGACCATTATCGGTATTATTGGTGAGGATTTCCCCATTGGTGGTGAGCGTGAAGCTGCCATCGGTCTTGCCTTGCGCGCCTGCACCTAGGCCACCGGGCGCACCCGCGCCCATCATCGACCTGCCGTCTATATCCTTATTGCCAAAGCCCGGCGCTTCGACGCTAACGCTATTGTCATTGCGCACCCGCGCAACCACCATCGGGGGCGACAAGGCGACATCGGGGATCAGCGGAAAGACAAAATCACGGTCCAGCGTGCCGCTGATCGCATAATCGACCTCGAACACGCCGTCGCCTTTGTGGACGACGCTGCGCCAGCCTTTCTGCTTCAGCAATTTGGCGGTGAAGGCCTCAATCGTTTTCGGGTCATTGGGGTTAAAGCCCATCATCGCGACCATCGCTTCGCCCTTGTCCCGCGCCTCGTCCGCCTTGGCTTTGGCGCGATCGGCCGCGCCTGCGTTCCATTCCTTGCGCTGCTCGGCGACTTCCGTGGCCGTGCAGTCACGCGGCGCGACATCTTCGGTAACGCAGCTTGCTTCGAATGTTTCGTCGGCCTTGTCCGTCAATCCACCGGTCGGTTTGTCGCCCGAAATAGCGACAATTTCGCCCTTATAGGCAAAGCTGAACTTGCCGTCCTTGGTGACCTCCATCGACGATGCGAACTTGCCGGGAATGAAGAAGCATGCGGCAAGGAGGAGCGGCAGGACGAGCGTAACCGCAAGCTTGGCCGGGTTGGATATGTGCATGGATTAATGCCCCTTTTCGTGAATGAACGACGCGCCGAGTCCGGCCCCAAGCTCAATGTGCCAGATTATTTGGCGGTGGCAACCGCATAGAGTGCGATCGCGGCGGCATTGGACACGTTGAGGCTTTCCATTGCTTCATTGATCGGCAATTTGGCGATAATGTCGCAATGTTCGATGGTGTTGCGGCGCATCCCTTCGCCCTCTGCGCCCAGCACAAGGCAGACGCGGCTGGTGCCGATGGTTTCGGCAAGCGTGCGCTCTGCTTCGCCATCCAGCCCGATGCGCCAAAATCCTGCATCTTCAATCTCTTCCAGCGCGCGCGCCAGATTAACGACACGTACCCAAGGCACAATTTCGAGTGCGCCAGCCGCCGCGCGCGCAATCGTGCCCGATTCGGCGGGGCTGTGGCGGTCTTGCGTGACAATGCCGATGGCATCAAAAGCCGCCGCCGACCGCAGGATCGCGCCGATATTATGCGGGTCGGTGACCTGATCGAGGACGATCAGCGGGCGCTGGTTATCCATATTCTGGTCGAGCAATTCGGCGAGCAGAATATGTTCGAGCGGATCGACCTCCGCGACAATGCCCTGATGCGGCGCATCGCCCGGCACCATCCGGCCCATATCGCCCGCATCACAGAAATTGACCGGAATGTCGGACGGAATTTCGAAGATCGCAGCGGTTTCGCGCGTTGCCCAGATTTTACGCACGCGCCGCTCCGGATTATCAAGCGCGGCGGCGACGGCATGGCGTCCCCAAAAGCGGGGTTGTTGGCTCGGCTGGCCACTTTTATTACGTTGCGGGCGGCGTCCTTTGGCCATGGCGGCGGGCTTTCTTGCAAACAGGATGAAAAATTGCGCGTCTTTTGGACGTGCTTGCCTTGACAGGCAAGCTTCCTTTCGCCATTGAGCCGCCTTCGCCAGCCGCATCAGCGGCATATCGGCGCCAATGGACAGGTGGCCGAGTGGTTAAAGGCAGCAGACTGTAAATCTGCCCGGGTTTCCGTACGCTGGTTCGAATCCAGCCCTGTCCACCACTATACAAAGCAGCCCGTCCCACCAAGAACAAGATTTGCATCGGATTTTTGGCAAAATCGGTGCGCGACGCGATGCCTTTATTCTAAAAATTCCGCGCAGCGATGGGGACTTGCAAATTCTGCGCAATAAAGAAGAGCATCAAAACGGATTGAACGCGTCCGGTGATTGTGCGCCGCGTGCAGGGCAGCGCGTCGCGCACCGTGCGCAGGGCTCGCGACAAGCCGGAATTTTCTGCGCTGTTCGCTGCCTTGAGAGGCGTCCCCGGTACCAATGCGGTCGAACCTGTGGAAGAATGGCGGGGCGTCCCATAGCTTTTGCCCAAGTGACAAGAGATATGCCCGACAAGTTGACCGCGCCTATACTCCTCGCTTGCGCAAGCGGGAGCGATACGCTTAACAGCTAGTAAGGGGAAAGGGTTGCCATTATGAACCAAACTAGTCTGTCCGCCTTTATCTGGTCGGTCGCCGACCTGTTGCGCGGTGATTATAAACCGGCCGATTATGGTTCGGTCATTCTGCCTTTCACCGTGTTGCGTCGCCTCGACTGTGTGCTGGAAAGCACAAAGGCCGATGTGTTGGCGGAATATGAGCTACGGTCGAAAGCGGGCTTGAATCCCGAACCGTTCCTGCGGCGCAAAGCTGGCGTCAACTTCTATAACACCTCCCCGATGGACCTACAGAGGCTGCTGGGCGATCCGGACCATATCGCGGCGAACCTGATATCCTATGTTCAGGGCTTTTCGTCTGAAGTGCGCGATATTTTCGACAAATTCGAATTCCATAACCAGATCGATAAACTGGCCCGCGCCAAATTGCTGTTCCTTGTCACCGAAAAATTCGCCGGGATTGACCTTCATCCGGATAAGGTGACGAACAACCAGATGGGCTATGTGTTCGAAGAGCTTATCCGCAAATTTGCAGAAGTGTCGAACGAAACCGCGGGCGACCATTTCACCCCGCGTGAGGTGATCCGCCTCATGGTCAATCTGATGTTTGTCGAAGATGATGACGTCCTGTCCAAACCCGGCGTTGTGCGGACCATATATGACCCCACCGCAGGCACGGGCGGGATGCTGTCCGCGGCGGAAGAGCATCTGGCAGAGCTTAACCCCGCCGCACGGCTGACCATGTCGGGGCAGGAGTTGAACCCGGAATCCTACGCGATCTGCAAGGCGGATATGTTGATCAAGGGGCAGGATGTTTCCAACATCGCCTTTGGCAACACGCTATCTGATGATGGCCACCCGGCCAAACCTATGACTATATGCTCGCCAACCCGCCCTTTGGCGTGGAGTGGAAGAAGGTCGAAAAAGACGTCCGCAAGGAGCATGAGCAACAGGGCTTTAACGGCCGGTTCGGCCCCGGCCTGCCGCGCGTGTCGGACGGGTCGCTACTATTCCTGATGCACATGCTGTCAAAGATGCGGCCCGCGACCGAGGGGGGCTGCCGCTTCGGCATTGTCCTCAACGGATCGCCGCTGTTCACCGGCGGGGCGGGCAGCGGGGAAAGCGAGATCAGGCGCTATCTGCTGGAAAATGATCTGGTCGAAGCCATCATCGCGCTGCCGACGGACATGTTCTATAATACCGGCATCGCCACTTATGTCTGGATTGTGTCCAACCGCAAGCCTGCCAACCGCAAGGGGCAGGTCCAACTGGTCGACGGTTCCAGCTTCTGGCAAAAGATGCGCAAATCGCTCGGTTCCAAGCGCAAGGAAATGGGAGACGACCATATCCGGCAGATTACGCAATTGTTCGGCCGGGCGGAAGAAGCGCAGATTGCCACGGTGCTGGATGCGGATGGCAAGGAAGTTGCGCGGGAAATCGTCTGGGATGGCGATAAAGGCCCTGATGCCCCCGCTGGCGGCAAGGTCAAATACGCCCCGCTTTCGCGTTTGCTTCCCAATAAAAGTTTCGGATACCGCACTATTACCGTTGAACGGCCGAAACGCGACGAGGATGGCAATATTGTGTTGGGTGTGAACGGCAAAGCCAAGGGCAAGCCGCAACCGGATACGTCGCTGCGCGATACCGAAAATGTGCCGTTGGACGAAGATGTCGAGGCCTATTTTGCCCGCGAAGTCCTGCCCCATGCCGATGATGCCTGGATTGACACGGCCAAGACCAAGACCGGTTATGAGATCCCCTTTAACCGCCAATTCTACGTGTTCGAACCACCCCGCCCGCTGGAAGACATTGATGCGGACCTCAAAAAGGTAACCGACCGCATCAAGGCGATGCTTGAGGAACTGGCGGCATGAGTTTTCCGGCCTATCCGCATTATCGGGACAGTGGGGTTGAGTGGTTGGGGGATGTTCCCGGTCATTGGCTCGTGCATCGACTGTCTTATTCATTCAGAACTATATCAAGCGGCACAACTCCGCCAAGTGAACGACAAGACCTATACGGCGGGGACATTAACTGGGTTACCACGGGCGAATTGAGAGAAGCTGCTATAAGCGAGACCGTGAAGACAATCACAGCGGACGCTTTAATGGCATATCCTTCACTTCGAGTGTATCCGACGGGCACGCTTCTTATTGCGATGTATGGTGCGACAATCGGGCGTTTGGGATGGCTTGCAGCTCCTGCAACGACCAATCAAGCGTGCTGTGCATTAGCAGACCCAGAGGATTTTGATGAACGCTTTGGTTTTTACGTGCTGGCCGCAGCTAAGGAGGCCTTAATACTCTTAAGTTCTGGCGGCGGGCAACCGAATATCAATCAAGAAAAGATTAGAGCCTTCCCTGTTCCAATCCCACCCCTCCCCGAACAAACCGCCATTGCCGCCTTCCTCGATCGCGAGACCGCCAAGATTGATGCGTTGGTGGAGGAGCAGCGGCGGCTTATCGACTTGCTCAAGGAAAAGCGGCAGGCGGTCATCTCCCACTCGGTCACCAAGGGCCTCGACACGACAGTCCCCATGAAGGACTCCGGCGTAGAATGGCTGGGCGAAATTCCGGCGCATTGGGAGGTTAAACGACTAAAGAATATTGCGAAGCTTAACCCATCGAAGTCGGAGATTTCCAATACATCTGATGATACAGAGGTGAGTTTCTTGCCTATGGAAGCTATAAGCGAACGGGGCGAGCTGGACTTGACGCGTATGCGACCAATAGCCGAAGTCCGCAATGGTTATTCATATTTTGCCGACAGAGATGTTGTGTTCGCAAAGGTCACTCCTTGCTTCGAAAATGGAAAAGGAGCCTTGATGGCGGAACTCATTGGCGGTTTTGGCTTCGGAACAACTGAACTTACGGTACTGCGCCCAAAAGACGCCGTCGATGGCGCGTATTTGTGGTGGGTTACCTCGTCGATCTTGTTTCGCTCTCTCGGTGTTGGCGAGATGCAAGGGGCCGGTGGACTTAAGCGAGTTCCAGATGGTTTTACGGCAACATTTCCCACTCCATGGCCACCACCTAGCGAACGGCAAGCCATTGTGAAGTCCCTTGCATCTCAGAGTGAAGCCTTTGATGCTTTAAGAAGCAATACGGAGCAGACCATCACCCTCCTCCAAGAACGCCGCGCCGCCCTCATTTCCGCCGCTGTCACGGGCAAGATCGACGTGCGCGGGCTTGCTCCTCAACAGGCTGAAGCCGCATGACGCGCTTGTGGATTGTCCGTGCCGGGCGCAACGGGGAGCGCGAGCTTGATGCTATTTTGCAGGGCAAGCTCATGCTTGGCTTTGAAGGGGTCGGTGATTTGTCGGCCTTGAAAGACCGCGAGGCGATCCTTCGCCATTTGGACGAAGCCTATGCCGACCGCAGCGTCAATAGCCGCAAAAATTTCGCCGCGCAGTTGAACCAGTTTGCCAATATGATCAGCATCGGCGACCTTGTGGTGCTGCCCCGTAAGCTCACCAGCGGCGTTGCCATTGGCGAGGTGACCGGCCCTTATCAGTTCGAACCCGATGGCGTCAGCAAACAAACACGCGCGGTGAAATGGCTGAACGAGGCGGTGCCACGCGATATGTTCAAACAGGATTTACGCCACTCCTTTGGCGCGTTCATGACCGTGTGCGAAATCAAACGCAATCAGGCGTTGGAGCGGGTCAAGGCGGTCCTCGCGACCGGACGCGACCCCGGCGCATTGCTCGACAAGCAAGGCGTGGTCATCGCCGCCTCCGCGCCCGATGACGAGGTGGATGCCGACGACATTGCAACGGACATTGAAGATATTGCCCACCAGCAGATCATTTCGCTGATCAAATCGGAATTTGCCGGACACGCGCTGGCCGACCTTGTGGCCGAAATTTTGGAGGTGGAAGGCTATACCACCAAAATATCCCCGCCAGGCCCCGATTGCGGGGTCGATATTCTTGCCGCTGGCGGCACGCTTGGCTTGGGGGAAGACCGCATCTGTGTGCAAGTGAAGTCGGGCGATGGCGCGGCGAACCATGATGTCGTCCTCAGGCTCATCGGCTCGGTTTCGAACAGCCAGGCGCAAACGGGATTATTGGTCAGCATCGGCGGCGTGAATGCCGTTGCCCAGCGCGAGCTTGATAATAATTTCTTCAAGTTGCGCTTGTGGCAAATGCCCGATCTGTTGAAAGCCTTGTTCCGGACCTATGCGGACCTTTCCGACGACACCCGCGCAAAATTGCCGCTGAAGCAAATTTGGTCACCGATACCGCGAGGCGAAGAATGAGCCGGCTGCATGAAGAGATCAGCTTCGAAAGCGAAGTTTGCGATGTGCTTGCGACGAAGGGCTGGCTCTACCATGTTGGCGATGCGCAGGCCTATGACCGCACGCGCGCGTTGTTTCCGGCTGATCTCATCGCATGGGTGCAGGAAACCCAGCCCAAAGCGTGGGAGAGCTTGACGGGCATCCACGGGGCTGCGGCTGCAGATATTTTGCTCGACCGTGTCAGAAAGTCTCTGGACGACCGCGGCACGCTCGATGTTATCCGCAACGGCATCGAAATCATCGGCGCGCGCGGTGCGTTGGCGCTGGCACAGTTCAAGCCTGCCATGTCCATGAACCCCGACATTGTGGCGCGCTACAATGCCAACCGGTTAAGGGTTGTGCGGCAGGTGCGGTATAGTCTCGGCAATGAAAATTGCATCGACCTTGTCTTCTTCCTCAACGGTATTCCCGTTGCCACGGTGGAACTAAAGACCGATTTCACCCAATCGGTCGAGGATGCGGTGAACCAATATCGCTTCGACCGCCTGCCCCAGCCGAAAGGCCATGCGCGCGAGCCATTGCTGAGCTTCCCGTCGGGCGCGCTCGTCCATTTCGCGGTGTCCAACCGGGAAGTGATGATGACCACAAAACTTGCCGGGCCGCAGACTTTCTTTCTGCCGTTCAATCAGGGCGATCATGGCGGCAAGGGCAATCCGGCGACGCCCTTCGGCCATCCCACGGCCTATCTTTGGGAACAGGTGTGGCAGCGCGATAGCTGGCTGGAACTGCTCGGACGCTATCTGGTGACGCAGCGCGACGACAAGAAAAATATCCGCGCGATTATCTTTCCCCGCTATCATCAGCTTGACGCGACGCGCAAATTGCAGGCGGCTGTGCTGGAAGAAGGCGTTGGCGGCAAATATCTCGTCCAACATTCGGCGGGTTCCGGTAAAACCAACTCGATCGCATGGACCGCGCACTTCCTGTCCGAATTGCACGATGCCAATGACGAAAAGCTGTTTGCAACGGTCATCGTCGTGTCCGACCGGCGGGTGATTGATGGCCAGCTTCGGGACGCTTTGTTCGATTTCCAACGCACCACCGGTGTTGTCGAAACGATCAAGAGCGACAGCGGCAGCAAGAGCGGAAAACTTGCCGAGGCGCTGAAGGCGGGCAAGAAGATCATTGTCTGCACCATCCAGACCTTCCCTTATGCGCTACAGGCCGTTCGTGATCTCGCAGCGACTGAAGGCAAGCGCTTTGCGGTCATCGCGGATGAAGCACATAGCTCTCAGACCGGCGAGGCGGCGGCAAAGCTCAAGGAAGTGCTGTCGCCGGAGGAGATTGCCGAACTGCAGGATGGCGGTGAGATCGACACCGAAGATCTGCTGGCCGCCCAGATGGCGTCGCGGGCGAATGACAGCGGGGTCACCTATGTCGCTTTCACCGCCACGCCAAAGGACAAGACGTTGCAGCTTTTCGGACGGCGAACAGAACCGGGCGGGCTCCCAGTGCCGTTCCATATCTATTCCATGCGGCAGGCCATCGAAGAAGGCTTCATCCTCGATGTTCTCAAAAATTATACGCCCTATAAATTGGCGTTCAAACTCGCCCATAACGGCAAAGAGCTGGACGATACCGAGGTCGAACGATCGGCAGCGACAAAAGGCATCATGCAGTGGGTCAGCCTGCACCCCTATAATATCGCGCAGAAGGTCCAGATCGTCGTCGAGCATTTCCGCGAAAATGTCCAGCCGCTGCTGGATGGAAAGGCGAAGGCGATGCTCGTCCTCAGCAGTCGCAAGGAGGCGGTGCGGTGGAAGTTTGCCATCGACAAATATATCCGGAGCAAGGGATATTCTTTAGGAACGCTCGTCGCCTTTTCAGGCGAGGTCAACGACCCCGAGTCTGCGCCTGAGCCATTGAGCGAAACCAGCAAGGCGTTGAACCCGAACCTGAAGGGGCGTGACATCCGTGATGCCTTTAACGGCGAGGAGTATCACATGCTGCTTGTCGCCAATAAATTCCAGACGGGTTTCGACCAACCGCTTTTGTGCGGAATGTATGTCGACCGCAGGTTAGCCGGTGTTCAGGCCGTGCAGACCCTCTCGCGTCTCAATCGCGCCCATCCGGGCAAAGACACCACTTATGTCGTCGATTTCGTCAACAGTTCGGAAGAGGTGCTAAAGGCGTTCAAAACCTATTTCGAAACGGCAGAGTTGGAAGGCGTCACCGACCCTAACATTATTTTTGATATGCGCGCCAAGCTTGACGCGGGTGGTTGGTACGACAGTTTCGAGGTTCACCGGGTAGCGATTGTCGCGATGGACCCGGCATCGAAGCAAAGCGACCTTGCGGGCGCTGTCGGGCCGGTTGCTGATCGCCTGTTGAAACGTTTCGCCGCTGCCCAACAGGCAAAGGTCAATGCCGATGAACTGGGGGACGAGAAGGCGGCCGAGGCCGCATCGGACGAAATGAACGCGCTCGGATTGTTCAAGGGCGATATGCAGACTTTCATCCGCATATACACATTCCTGAGCCAGATGGTCGACTATGGCAATAGCGATATCGAAAAGCGCTTTTTATTCTATAAATATCTGGTTCGGCTGCTCGATTTCGGGCGTGAACGGGTTATCGTGGATGTCTCACAGCTCGTGCTTACCCATCACCTGTTAAAGAGTGAGGGTAAAAAGCCTATGGATCTTGGCGGTGATGCGCCAAAAATCATTCCGGTCGGCGAGGCGGGCTCTGGCTCGCTTCAGGATAAGCAAAAGGCGCTGCTGCGCGAAATTATCGAGAAGGTGAATGACCTGTTTGATGGCGACCTCACCGATGGCGACCAGCTTGTCTATGTGAATGAAGTCATCAAGGGGAAGCTGCTGGAGTCGGAGGAACTTGTTACGCAGGCCCAGAATAACAGCAAGTCCCAGTTCGCTGCATCGCCTACACTCGACAATGAGCTTCTCAACGCCATCATCGACGCGCTCGACGCACATCAAAAGATGAGCCAGCAGGCGTTAGATTCCGGCAGGGTGCGCGCCGGTCTTAAAGACATTCTGCTTGGGCCGGGACAGCTTTACGAGGCCCTTCGCGGGAACGATCATCGCCTTGATCCAAATGGGCCCTAGCCGGATGTGGACTTTGCTATTGATATAGCGACGGCCCTTTAATGCGCTCCGGTAAGCCCGGAAACACCACCTCCGGATCGGCCACTTTCCCTTCGCTACAATCATGACGTTTGGCGAGGCGGCAAATCTTGCATACTCGCTTTAGTCACCGTCCAAGCGAGGCGAAGGCTTGGGCTATATCTGCAACTGTCCGCTCTATCCTTCTAAGAACCGAACTATTTTCGTTGAAGCCGCTACGCCTTTCGCGCAATTGACGGTTATTTGTCCGGACAACCTTGTTTTCTCTGTGCGCGGGGTTAGTGTCCGTAGGCATAGAGAGAAGGGAGCGGGCGTCGTGGCTGGGTGACAGCGCGGACGGGCTGGACAGGATGATGGAGCGCAACGTGGACAGAGCGATGGTGCAACCGGGCGAGGGCGGCTTTGCGCTTTCCGGCGGGACGCGTTCCGGCCGGGCGCGTTCAGGCTGGGCCGGCGCGGGGCGCACGGTGATGACGCGTATAGCGGGCGCGCAAGGCTCTGTCGCGCGGCGGCGTTTTTTTGCCAGTCTGGTGGCGCTGCTGGTGCTGCCCTTGGGGCTTGCGCTGATTCTCGGATGGAATGGCGTCGGCATGATAAAGCCCTGGCCCGCGCGCTGGGTCGGGATGCTCTATTGGCTGATTGTGACGATGAGCTTGTGGTGGATAACCTCGCTTATTGCGCTGGGCGTGCGCCGCCTGTTGGGCGAGCCGCGACGGCTTTCATGGTTTGTCCTGCGCCATTGCGTCATCGCGCTCATCGGCATCAATATTTTCCGCCCGCTCAACATCGGCGCGGCGTGGCTGTTTGCCGGGCATTTTGGTTTGACTACCGATCGTATCGCGCTGGCGGTGCCGGATAGTATGCGCAATTTTCTCGACTGGCAGATTGCCTTCATTCCGTTCGTGATCCTGTGGCTCGGGAGCGCGCTGGCGGTGCGCTATGTCATCGCGCAACCGACGCCTGCGGAGCGGAGCGCAGGGGATAGCGACGTGGCGGCGGTCTCGTCCGCTGCCAGCCTTGGCGACTATATCGAAAGCCTTGCCCCCGGCGCGTTGGTGTCGGTGTCGGCGGAGGATCATTATGTGCGCGTCCATGACATAGGCGGCGCGGATATGCGTTTCCGGTGCAGCTTTTCCGAGGCTCTGGAGTGCCTCAAGGACAAGGATGGCTTCAAAGTCCACCGCTCGCACTGGGTTGCGGGTGCCCATGTCGAAAAATTGGAAAGCACGCCGACCAAGGCCAGCGTCCTGCTCAGCAATGGGCGCCGCCTGCCGGTGAGCGCACCCAATCGCGATACGGTCCTGTTGACCCTCGCGCGCCGCCCCGGCTGACACACGCCTTAGTGCTGCGTCGAAGCCTTTCAAACACACCATAAAATTCGCGACAGTCTTGTTTCGCGAATTTTTATTTCCCGAACTGTCGCCTGTTTTACGTGCCTTTCGCCGGCAATCGGGCAGGTATGCCGCCCATTCGGGAGAGAATTTTCAGAAAAGATAATGGTTCAATGACGGACGTTAAACAGACGCACAGCCAACCGGAACAGCCGGAAGGCTTGGACAAGATTGCACCTGCTCATGGTGAAGCTACCGGAAACGGTTTCAGCCGCCGTGGCTTTATCCGGAGCGGATCGGCGCTGTTGGCAACGGGGTTGGCCGCGAGCGCAGCGGGGGCCAAAAGCTTGGCTGCTGCCAAAGGCCAGAGCAAAGGGCAGGGCAAAGGTCCGAAACGCCGCCCCGATGTGCTGGTCATTGGTGCAGGTCTGTCCGGCCTCCACGCGGCCTTGCTGCTCGAAGAAATGGGCGCGGATGTTCAGGTGCTGGAAGGTCGCCAGCGCTCGGGCGGGCGCGTCTATACGCTGATGGATGTGCCGGGCCGCCCCGAAGCTGCGGGCGAACTCATCGGCGGCAATTATGCCCGAATGATCGACCGCGCCGAATCGCTCGGCATGAAAATCATTCCCGCGCGCGGCAGCAATATCAAACGCGAATGGCTGTTCAATATTCGCGGGGAAACGATCCGCGAGGCCGAATGGCCCGACCATAAGCTGAACCCGCTGGTTGGCGATGACCGCAAGATTTTGCCCACTGCCATGCTGCCAATGCTGTCGAACAAGGATAATCCGCTGGCGGATTTGCCGCTCGATGCGTGGCTCAGCCCGGAGCTTGCCCATCTCGACATTCCCCATTCCGACTATCTGCGGGCACGCGGGCTTTCGGACGAGGCGATCCGGTTGATGGATGTGGTGATCCATACCGGGCGTATCGATACGACATCGGCGCTCCATGAACTGCGCCGCTATAATGTCGGCAATTTCAACACCAAGCTGTCCAAGGATAAGAAACAGCCCGAAGCCTTGATGATCGAAGGCGGCAATTCGCGGTTGCCCGCGGCGATGGTCGATGCGCTCCAAAAGCCGGTCTTGTTCGGCAAAACAGTCGTGTCGATTTCCGAACGGGGCGACCATGTCGAAGTCGGCTGCGCGGACGGGACGCGCTATGAAGCCAAACAAGTCGTCTGCTCCGCGCCGTTCAAAATATTGCGCAACATCGTGTTTGATCCGCCAATCAAGGGCGAACATTGGCGCGCGATTGAAGAGGTGGATTATGGCCTGTCGCTTCAGGTTTTCTTCAAATATCTGAAGCCTTGGTGGCCGCACGCGGACAGTCCGCGTTCGCTTTGGACCGATACGCCGATCGAACGTTTTGCCTCGCTTGAATGGGGCGTGGCCGAAGGGCAGATGCCCAATGTCGGCCTTGCCTTCATCAACGGCGAACAGGCGCTCAAATTCAGCTTCATGAGTGATCGTCAGGTGTTTGACTGGACGATGAAGACGCTTGCCGAAGTTCTGCCCGCAACCAAAGGCGCGCTCGAACCCATCACCATTCAGGCCTGCCACCGCGATCCGCATGGATCGGGCGATTGGGTCTATTGGCAGCCGGGCCAGATTAAACGCTTTGCCCCGCTGATGCGTGACCGCCATGGCCGCACCCATTTTTGCGGCGAGCATACCGCCATTTTGGAACGCGGCATGGAAGGCGCGTTTGAATCGGGCGAGCGGGTTGCGCTGGAAGTGGTCGAACTTTTGTGAAGCCGCTCTCCGCCCTTTTGCTGGCGTCGGCAACGGCGCTGGCTACCCCTGCATCCGCGCCTTTATGGGCCAATGCGCCCACCGGGCTGACCGACGACCGCAATGCGCGCGACCTCGACCTGCTGCTCGGGTGGTTTGAAGGCGTGTTCGATAATGACCTGCAAATCTGGTTTGAAACGGATCCGCGTTCGGCAACGCCAGCCGATGCACGCCACGCCCGCTTTCATGCGGTGCATAAGCGGCTCCCCGACAGCCTGTTGGGCCTTCCCGCCTTCCATGTCGTCGAAACGCGCGGTGATGAGGTGCTGGCCGACCATGTGGTTGCGTTCCACACCGAAAAACCACGCGATGGCATCCGCCTGCGCTATTACCGCATTAGCGGGAAGAGCAGCGAAGGCGCGGCGCCAACCGGCAACCAACTCACCCTCATACCTGATTGTGATGTGCTGCTCGAACGGCGTGGCGCGCAGGTGGAAGGGCGCACCCTATCATCGGGCTGCGCACTTGCGGGCGGGTCTACAGCGCAGGCGATGCGCGAAACATTATGGATCGGGCCGGATGTTTATACGCGCCTGCGCACACCGGTTGGAGCAGATGCCAAGCCAGCGCACGCACCCCTTGGACCGGTCGCTTTTTACAAGGCGCGTCCGTTTGACTGTTCGGTCGATCTGTTCGCCGACAGCTATCTGAAACGCTCGCCCCAGGACCGGTCATACAGTTTTGAGGGGCGGCATGACCTCGGCGACATGATGCAGGTCCAAAGCCCGCGCGACGGCAAACGCTATCAATTGCAACTGCGGCGGCAACGCTATCCTTATTACCGGTCGGGCGGCGAGTTTCTGCTGCTGCGCTTACGCGAAGTGGGCGCGCCCAGCTCGGTCGCCATCGTCACCACCGACACCGCCAATGAAAATATCACCCTCAATCTGGGCTGGGTCGCCGCAAGCTGTAACGCGCGCAAGGATGACCGGAAATAATATTTGAAAACAAAGATTTGAATAAAAGGGGAGTAGTATCAATGCAAAAATTATCCATTCGCACCTTATCCGTGGCGACCAGTCTGGCCGCACTTGCCATTGCGGCGATGCCGGTAGCGGCACAAGAAGTTGCAGCAGAACCGGTGGCGGTTGCCGATGCGGCGAGCGACGACATTGTCGTCACCGCCCGCAAGCGTGCGGAATCGCTTCAGGATGTGCCGCTCAGCATTACCGCTGTCGGCGCGCAAAAGCTGGAAGATGCAGGCATCGCCAATGTCGAACAGCTCACCCAGTTTACGCCGGGCTGGCACTTTGAAAATTCCGGATCGCGTCAGGGGAGCGCGGCGCGGATCCGCGGCCTCGACATCAACACCAATAATCCGACGCGGCAAAACGCCTCTTTCTTTGTCGACGGCGTTTATTTCCCCGGCACGGTGCAGTCGCTCGACTTTAACGATATTGCGCAGGTCGAAGTCATTAAAGGCCCGCAAAGCGCCTTTTTCGGGCGCCAGACTTTTGGCGGCGCGATCAACTTTACCACCAAAGCGCCAACCAACCGTTTTGAAGCGCGCGTGACCGGCACTGCGATTACCAGCGGGCAACAGGAAATAGCAGGCAGCGTATCGGTGCCGATTATCGACGATAAATTATTCGTCCGGGCCTCCGCCCGCTATTATAATAATGACGGTCCGTTCCGCGACAATAAGAGCGGGGTGCGGCTGGGCGCACAGGAAAGCACCAGCTATAATGTGTCGCTCATCGCGCGGCCGGTCGATAATTTCGAAATCAAGCTGCGCTATATCAATATACAGGATGATGACGGCCCGATTGCGTCGGCGCAAATCGGCTCCAGCCAGTTGAATTGCGGGCCGTTCGGCACCGGCAAGCGCAAATTTTATTGCGGCGAACTGCCCGTCATCCGCAAATTCGAACTGAATACGGCGGTCGGCAAAAATAGCTGGGGACTCACCAAATTCGGCTTCAACCGCGATGCCGATATGTTCAGCGCGCAGGGCAAATGGGACTTTGGCGGCGGCTATTCGCTGACGGGTAGCTATGCGCAATATTCGGATGACAATGTCGATGTGATCGACGCCGATCTGACCGCGCAGCCGCTTTACGGCATTGCGACCTTCCAGACGTTCAACGACAAAAGCTATGAGTTGCGGCTCGCCTCGCCTAATCGCGGGCGGCTGACATGGCTGGTCGGGGCTTATTTTTACGACGGCTATTTTTCGCAAAATGCGGTCTATTCCTATGGGCCCGACTTTACCGTGACGCCGGTAGGGCAGACGCCCGACATTGCGCGGGTGGAAAATCTCGCTTTTTATGGCTCGGCGACCTTCAAGATTCTCGACAATCTTTCGCTGAGCGGCGAATTGCGCTGGCAGAGCGATGATGTGACCAATGAAGGCGGGCAAAATGCCGCGCGCCGCACCTTGAATGGCAAGACCAAAGCCTGGCTCCCGCGCGTCATTCTCGACTGGAAGCCGACGCGCGACATCATGGCCTATGCGATTTTCAGCCAAGGCAATAAGCCCAAACAGTTTAACGCCAATATTGCGGGGCTGAGCGACACCCAGCGCGCCTTTATCGAAAGCGAATATGGCGTGACGGTCGCGCTCGATGAAGAGCGGCTCAACAATTATGAACTTGGCCTCAAGACCAAATGGTTTGACGGCAAGCTCACCGCCAATTTTGCAGCCTATCAGATGGACTGGGCCGATCAGGTGTCGCGCGTGCAGGTGTTCCGTTCGGCAAGCGATGCGGCCAATCAGGTGGGCCAGCTTGACGTGGCAGGCAATAGCGGATCGTCGCGTATCCGCGGGCTTGAAATTGAAACGGATTTGGCCGTGACACCGCGCCTGCGTCTGGAAGGCAGTTTTGCTTATACCGACGCCAAATATACCAGCTTTGATTCGGTTTATATCGAACAGGTGACGGGCAATCCCGATGCGTCGGGCCACCGCGCGCCGCGTTTCCCCAAATATCAAGGCTCGTTCGGCGTGTCGCATATGACGCCGGTAGGGCAGGATTGGAGCATCATCGCGCGCGCGGACATGAGCTATGTCGGTCGCCGTTATACCGATGAAAGCAATCTGGCATGGATGCGCGAAAATATGCTCGTCAATGCGCGGCTGTCGGCGGAAAGCGATGATCTGCGCGTCAGCCTGTTCGTTGAAAATCTGTTCGACCGCAAAGGCTTTGCGGCGGCGCAACGCTATCGCGACATGACCGCAGGCGGCATCCCCTTTGCCTTTGCCTATACGCTGCTCACCCCGCGCCGCGCCGGGATTACGGCGTCCGTCAAATTCTAAAGCGCCTACCGCAAAGGCGCCCCATCACAGGAGAGTTATCGTGATTAAAAGCTGTTCCGCTATTGTCGTTGCCGCAGGAGCTATCGCCTTGAGCGCGATGGCGTTGCCGGCATCGGCTCCGGCCCAGACCGCCCCCGACAATGGCGCGCGTGCATGGCTCCAATGCCGCGCCTGCCATACGGTGAAGAAGGGCGAACCCAATAAGGTCGGCCCCAATCTCAACGGCCTGTTCGGCAAGCGGGCGGGAACGATGCGTCCTGATTTCCGCTATTCCGACGCGCTCAAATCGTCGGGAATTGTGTGGAACGACCAGACACTCGACCGTTGGATTACCAACCCGGCTACCCATGTGAAGGGCAACCGCATGGCCTATGGCGGCAATGCCAATCCGGCGACCCGCGCGTCGATTATCACCTATCTCAAACGAGAAGCCAAATAATGGCAGTCCTGGATATGGGAGCCACAATATGGGGACCAAGATGACAGGATCGGGGCCCGTAACCCGTCGTTCCGCGCTGCAAATGGCAGGGCAGGCGGCAGGAGCGGCGGCATTGTTGCCGCTCCTGCGCACCGGCACCGCACGGGCCGCGACTGAGGAGAAGGCGGATGTCATCATCCTTGGCGCCGGACTGTCGGGGCTTCAGGCGGCGCTGCTGCTTGAAGAGCAAGGCTATAAGGTCGCGCTGGTCGAAGGGCGCACGCGCGTCGGCGGGCGGCTGTATACGATGGACGATGTGCCGGGCCACCCCGAAGCAGGCGGCAGCGGGGTTGGCAGCGGCTATGCCCGGCTTGTCGACCGTTGCCGCGAATTGAATGTGGCGTTTGAAGGCCACCGCCCGCGCACCGAAAGCAGCCGCACCAACACCGCCATCCATGTGCGCGGGCAAACGGTCAAGCTTGCCGACTGGGCGCAAGCGGCGGTCAATCCTTATGCGGGCAAGATGCGCGAAACGCCGCCCTGGCTGGTCGGGCCGACCGCCTTGCTTGGCGATAATCCGCTCCCCGACATTTCAAGCTGGCGCGACCCTGCGTTCCAGAAATTCGACCGTTCGGTGGCCGCCGTGCTGACCGAAAGAGGGTGGACGCCGGAACAGCTCCACCTCGCTTATTCGGTCAACCCCAGCTACGGCAACTCCGCGCATGACCTGTCGGCCATCATGATGTGGCATATCGGGCGCAACGCCGAAGTCATGGCGGGCGACGGCAAAGTTTACGCCAGCGTTGGCGGCAATCAGCGTATGCCCGAAGCGATGGCCAAAGCCGTCAAAGGCCCGATCCATTTCGGTCGCCAGATTATCGGCATCCGCAGCGATGCAAGCGGTATTGAAGCGGTCGGGCTGGACGGGAGCCGGTTTCGCGGCAAGGCGCTGGTTTGCACCATCCCGGCCTCCGCTTTGCGGTTGGTCAAGATTGAACCGGGCCTTCCGCCTCTTGCCCAGAATGCGATTGATACCATCGCCTATAACCGCGTGTTCCAAGTGCATTTCGTGCCGACGCGGCGCTTTTGGGAACAGGATGGCCTGCCGCCGTCGCTCTGGACCGATACGCTGGCGGGGCGCTTCATGGGCCTTCAATATGGCAGCGACCCCAATGATGTGACGACCTTCCTCGCCTTTGCCAACGGTTTTGCCGCCGACCGGCTCGACCGGATGAAGCCTGACGATGCGGTCGCGGCGATATTGGCCGATGTCGAGCGCATCCGCCCCGCTGCCAAGGGCGCTTTGCGTCCGGTTAAAATGTGGAGCTGGCAGCGCGATCCGTTTGCGGGCGGCGCTTATGCCTGTTGGCAACCGGGGCAGGTCGGCAAGGTTGCCGCTGCCCTCGACCAGCCGGTCGGCCGTCTCCATTTTGCGGGCGAACATACCGCTGCCATTGCGCGCGGGATGGAAGGCGCGATGGAATCAGGCGAGCGCGCGGCGCTGCAAATCATGGAAAATCTGTAAAAAAAAGGTGCGACAATGAAAAAGGGAATGATGATGGACCGCCGCCATGCGCTGATGGGCATGGGGGCTGCGGCAGCAGGCCTGACCACGGCAAGCATGTCGGCGGGCGCAAAAGCGCAATCCTTGCCCGCCGCTTTGTCGGTTGAAGAACAATTGCGCGCTTTACGCGACCCGATGCCCGCCGCGCGCACCCTTGCGCGGTTGCAAAGCGACCTTTCGGGCCGCACTATCTATGCCTATTCGGCGGGGCAGGTGTTCGGGCTGAGAGCCGGACGCGGGCTGGAAATCGCCGATTATGGCAAGCGGCTTTACGGCTATGAAGGGTGCAGCGTGCGCCGTTCGGTCGTGCGGGCGGATGGCAAAATCGAAACCACGTCGCGTTCATGGCTTTTCTATAAGGATCTGGAACGCGGCACCTTCATGGACCGTTTCACCAACCCCTATACCGGCAAGACCGTGGATGTGCCGGTGTTCCGCGCCGGTATTTCGGGCGAAATATTGGGCGCGAACGGGCTTGAACTCAAAGCCAATTTCGGCCTCAAATCAAGCGTGTTCGGCAAGCCCGTGCAGCTTGACATAGTGCAGGTCGGCGACCGGGCGGTGGTCACGCGCCACGGCTTTACCCAATGGACCCCGCCGGACACCAAAAAGCCGCGCACCGAATTTACGATGGATAGCTGGGCCTGTTCGGTCAAGGATTTGCTCAACGCCGACGCGCCCGCCATTCCGGCAACCTATGCGTGGACTAGCCAGACCGAATGGCAAAGCTGGCTCGGTATGCCTGCGGATATGGACGGGTCGCTCACCTGGCGCGCGGAAGGCACGAATGTCTATGCAATCGAAGATTTGCCGCAAGCCTTTGTCCAGCATTGCATGGCCCGCGACCCCAATCTTCTGACCGCGCCCTTGGCGTAAGGCGCCGTAACAAGAGGTCAGAGCCGGTGGTCGATCCTGCGATTGATCGGCTCAACCGTGACCGGCGCGTTGGGCGCTTGGTCGATGACACGCGTGTGCGGGTGATGCTTGTCGAGATATTTTTTGATGATCTTCACATTCTTGCTGTTCGACTTGTAGAAAAAGTCGAACGCATCACCCACCGCCGGAACCGCGCCCAAGGCGGTATCAATCGCGATGTGCCCCATCATGCGCCAGCGTTGCCATTTGGGCATCCCCAGATTTTTGGCTTCCCACACAATATAAGCGCCCATCGCGGCGGTAATGAAATCACCGATGACCGGAATGAGGCCGACAATCGCGTCCAGCCCGATTGTCTGCTTGGTGCCGGGAATGGTGATGCTGCGTTCCAGCAGCATTTCCAGCGCCTCGACGCGGCGGCGGATCGACGCCGGATCCTTGGCCTGAAGCTGGAAAGCTTCTGCCATGCGATCATATCGTTCGGCATTTTTATCGGGTGTAACCGCCATGAAATTCTCACTCCCACCACAGCGCGTTTATGACGCTTTTGTTTAGCTAGGTATGGTGGTCAGGCGATTCAATGGATGGCGCGCGCGCGGGTTTGGTTTCAAGGCGTTACTCCGCGGCGATGTGACCGACCAGCGCAGCGGTTCGGCAAGCGGAATATAGCCGCCGGTTTCCATCAATATAGTCTCCGCCTCGCGCAGCAAAGCGGCTTTGGTCGCGGCATCGGGCGCGCGCATTGCTTCTTCGATCTTGGCGTCGGCGATGCTGTTGCACAGATTGCCGCGCGCGCAGGCAAGCTTGCGCACATACCAGAAAGGATCGCGCGACGGGGCAACCTCGTCGATGAGCCGCAAGTCGGCGGCGGAGGCGAACTTGACCTTGATCGCATCCAGCCCAACCACCCGCAAATCCGCGCGCAGGCTGGCGAATAGCAGGTCCGCGCCGGGGCCATCGGGGAGCGCGATGCGCAGCACCGGCTTGCGTTCCAAATCATCCGTGGCTGCGGCAATAATCGCGCGGGCATTGGCGATGCGAGCCGCTTCGTCGAGCGCAGCAAATGCGGGAACCAGAGGCGCATAGGCCGGCTCCTGCTTGTCGAGCGGCGGGCGCAATGTCACCAGCGGCGTCCAGCTCGGCTCGCCCATCGCTTGCGTCAAAGCGGTGCGACGGATCGCCATCGACAAGGCGCGGCGCACTGCGGCGCTTCCCAAAATGCCGTCATCATGGGTGATGAACAGGCCGAACATCCCTTCGGCGGGGTCAACGATGATGCGGTTATTGTCGATGCCGCTCGCGCTCAGCAACGGATAATCGGCAAAGCGGCCGCCGAGGATGACATCGGCTTCCTTATTTCTGTAGCGGGCGAGCGCCTGTGCGGCGCTGCGGGCGTGAAGGTCCACGGGGCGGATCGCATCGCCTGCGGCTTGCGTCGCTTCTTCCGCGTCCTCCGCTTTGGGGACGGCGAGCAGCAGCGCGCCTTTTTCCGGCGTCGCGCGCATCGGTCCCCATCCGCGCCCGTTGCGCAGCAAGGCCATATCCGGCTGGGCGAGAATTTCGAGGAGGTGCGGCAAGGGCTGGCGCAAACGTATCTCGATCACCTGCGCGGTCATTGCGCGGATGGATTCCACCCCGCTAATTTCGCGCGCATAGCGGTTCTTGCTGCGCGGGCCGAATTGGGTGCGCAGCATGGCGGCGACCTGTCTGGTCGTCACTTGCGTGCCATCGGACCAATCCGCATCGCGCAACCGGAAAATATAGCTAAGGCCATCATCGGTAACGACCCAGCGTTCGGCAAGGCCCGGCTCGATCTGCCCGTCGCCGTCAAACGACACCAGCCCTTGCGCGGTTGCCGACAGCAAAGCTTGCGCAACCGGCGAAGGGCGGCCCTGATCGGGATTGCTCATCTTGAGATTGGTGCCGATCACCACGACGCGCAAAGGGCCGTCATCGCTAAACAGGCCGCATCCGCTGACCATGCTCGTCGCAGCAAGGGCGAAAGCGAGCGGCAGGAGACGCGGGCGACGGGACATAAGGCTTGATGTAGCGGGGCTTGCCGGACGCGCCAACCCGTTAATGTGTTTTGATATGCGTCAAATCCTTGTCCGGCGCCTTATGCGAAGGGATTAGCGCGGGCAAACCATGCGCGCGGCGGTAAAGGGGATGTTATGCGGACGATTAAGCGGGTTTTTGCGGGGATAGCCTGTCTCGCTTTGGCCGCGCCGCTTTCGGCATGGGTAGCGCCCGCCTCGCTGCCCGCATCCTCGCGCGCCGAGACCGTGCTGGAGGCGGCCAAAGCGTTACAGCCCGGTCAATATATCTGGGCGCCCGATATTGCGCCGGACGGGCCGGTCCTCCTCATTGTCAGCCTCGCCAGCCAGCGCGCGACCCTCTACCGCAATGGCATCCCGATTGCGATTTCGACCATATCGAGCGGCAAGGACGGGCATGAAACCCCGACCGGTGTATTCACGATCCTGCAACGCCGCATCGACCATCGGTCCAACCTCTATAATAATGCGCCCATGCCTTATATGCAGCGGCTCACATGGAGCGGGGTTGCGCTGCATGGCGGGACTTTGCCGGGCTATCCCGCCTCGCATGGCTGTATCCGCCTGCCCAGGAAATTTGCGCAGCTCCTCTATGACGTGACCGCGCTCGGCATGACGGTGATTGTGACCCGCGACGCCGCCGTCCCCCATATTGCGCCCAACGCGAAGATGAAGCTTAAAGGCGGTGCGCTCCCGCAAGAAGGAGCCAGTACAAGGGCGTTCGTGCCGCACTGGTCGCCCGAAAAAGCACCTGACGGCCCCGTCTCCATCGTCATCAGCACGCGCGACAGGCAGATGATGGTGCTGCGCAATGGCGTGGTGATCGGCGCAGGGCCGGTGGTGCTGGAGGATAAGATGAATGCGGCCTTACGCGGCACGACGCTATTTGTGTTGCGGGACGGGGCTGCCGGAAGTGCAGGGGCACATAAATGGGTGCAAGTCGCCTTGCCCGGCGCGATTGCGAGCGATGCGCCGCCCGACCTTTTCCGTGGCCGCATCCGCCTCGACGATGCGTTGCGCGCCAAGGTCGAAAGCGTGCTGAAACCGGGGACGAGTCTCATTATCGCAGCGGATTCGCTCGATGCCGGAACGCTTGATGATAATCGCGTACTGATGGAAGGCGAAGAAGCGGGGCCACCTAGCAATTAGGGGGAAGCTATCCCTACCCTTCGATAATATTGGTGCGGACGGCGGGACTTGAACCCGCATGAAGAATTCCTTCGACAGATTTTAAGTCTGCTGCGTCTACCATTTCGCCACGTCCGCACGCGTAAGGATGCCCGCCAAAGCCCAATCATCGGGCAAGGTCAAGGCTTGTTATCGGCAAGCAAGGATTTTCGGCCTGTCCTAGGGAGGCAGAAGGGGCGTGAAAGGTTATGTGCGCGCCATATAAAAATCCGGCGGTAGGGCGCTACGCAATGTTGCGAAGGCCTTACCGCCGGATTTTCCTGAACTTGTTTTTTTAAAAAGAGTCTTACAAAAATTTATATGTGATCGTGATTAATTGCCATAATCAGTGGACATTAAGGCGTTCGCGCATTTCCTTACCCGGTTTGAAATAAGGCACGCGCTTGGCCGCGACGTTAACGGCTTCGCCAGTGCGCGGATTGCGCCCGACACGTGCGCCGCGCGCACGGGTGGAAAAGGCCCCGAAGCCCCGAAGTTCAACCCGGCCACCTGCGGCGAGTTGCTCCACCATTTCTTCAAAGAAAATATCGACAATATGTTCTACTTCCGCGAGCTTGAGGCCCGGGTTTGCGTCAGCCAGTTTTTGAACCAATTCAGATCGAATCATTAGAATCGCCCTCTTGCCGTCGTCCCCTGCCGGACAAAAGTCAGCAAGTTCAAACGATTGTTATGTTTTAAGCCCCACGCCAGTATTTATATTTCTGGCGAGCGTCTGTTATCGCAAGGTTTTGTGCCGCATTTCTTGACAGAAATCAAATTTTACAAGCGTCCGTGCGATTTTCCCGGAGCGCTTTAGCGAAGTGTTTGAGGGCAATAAAAAAAGGCCCGTCCGGATGATCCCGGACGGGCCTTTTCTACCCTGAATTGATGTAGGTCAAGTCTTGTGATTTGACGTTTTTTTACAATTAGTCCTTCTTGGCCTTCAACGCTTCGCCAAGAATGTCGCCGAGCGATGCGCCCGAATCCGACGAACCATATTGGGCGACCGCCTGCTTTTCTTCGGCGATCTGCATGGCCTTGACGGAGAAGTTGGGCTTCTTCGAACGGTCGAAACCGATGACCATTGCGTCGAGCTTCTGGCCAACCTGGAAGCGGTCGGGACGCTGCTCGTCACGGTCGCGGCCAAGGTCGGCCCGCTTGATGAAGCCGGTCGCGCCATCGTCGCCAGCCTGAACTTCAAGGCCGCCATCGCGCACTTCAAGAACGGTCACGGTGACCACCTGGTTCTTGCTGAGGTTCGACGAAGCCGAAACACCACCAGCAGCAGGGGCACCCTTTTCAAGCTGCTTCATGCCGAGCGAGATGCGCTCCTTGTCGGGGTCGATGTCGAGAACGATGGCCTTCACAACCTCGCCCTTGCGGTGCAGGTTGAGTGCGTCTTCGCCCGAAATGCCCCATGCGATGTCCGACATATGCACCATGCCGTCCACATCATTGTCGAGGCCGATGAACAGACCGAATTCGGTCGCATTCTTGACTTCGCCTTCGACTTCCGAACCGATCGGATGAGCCGCAGCGAATGCTTCCCACGGATTGTTCTGCGCTTGCTTGAGGCCAAGCGAGATACGACGCTTTTCGGCATCGACTTCGAGGACCACAACATCGACTTCCTGGCTGGTCGAAACGATCTTGCCGGGGTGGACATTCTTTTTGGTCCAGGACATTTCCGAAACGTGGACAAGGCCTTCGATGCCCGGTTCCAGTTCGACGAATGCGCCATATTCGGTGATGTTGGTAATGCGGCCCGAAAGCTTCGCGCCAACCGGATATTTGGCTTCCAGACCTTCCCACGGATCCGATTCCAACTGCTTCATGCCAAGGCTGATGCGCTGGGTGTCCTTGTTGATGCGGATGATCTGCACCTTCACCGTGTCGCCAATGTTGATCATTTCCGACGGGTGGTTGATGCGCTTGTAGCTCAGATCGGTGACGTGGAGGAGGCCGTCAATGCCGCCAAGGTCAACGAACGCACCATAGTCGGTGATATTCTTGACAACGCCTTCGATGATCTGGCCTTCAGCAAGGTTCTGGATGAGGCCCGAACGCTGTTCTGCGCGGGTTTCTTCGAGGATCGCGCGGCGCGATACCACGATGTTGCCGCGGCGACGGTCCATCTTCAAAATCTGGAACGGCTGGGCAATGTCCATGAGCGGGGTCACATCGCGCACGGGGCGGATGTCGACCTGGCTGCCGGGAAGGAACGCCACAGCGCCGCCAAGGTCAACGGTGAAGCCGCCCTTGACGCGACCGAAGATAACGCCGTCAACGCGCGCATTTTCGGTGAATTCTGATTCGAGCTTGTCCCAAGCAGCTTCGCGGCGTGCGCGGTCGCGCGACAGCATCGCTTCGCCATTGGCGTTTTCAACGCGGTCAACATAGACTTCGACTTCGTCGCCAACATTAAGGTCGGCTTTCTGGCCGGGCGCTGCGAATTCGCGAAGCGCCACGCGGCCTTCCGACTTCAGGCCTACGTCGATGACAGCATGGTCATTTTCGATTGCGGTAACGGTGCCTTTTACGACGCGGCCTTCAAAGCCGCCATCTTCGCCACCGAGAGATTCATTGAGCATTGCCGCGAAATCGTCGCGGCTCGGAGTTGCCGTAGTGGCCATGGTTAGAGTTTCCTTACACTGTTTTTCCGGCCAAGCGGTTGGGTCCGCTGGTCTTATTTGGCCAGACTGCCATACAGGCCTCATGCCCGCACAGCATCCCGCGCGACCGCCGATTCGCCAAGACCATAGGAAAAAACAAAAGGGCGCGACGGAGCAAAGCCCTTCGCGCCTGACAGCTTTATTGCTGACGGCTTATCCTGGTCTCGACAAGCCGGATGGCCTGCTGGACGGCCGCGTCTATAGTTAAATCGCTCGTATCTAGCAAGAGCGCATCGTCGGCAGGCCGCAAGGGTGCGTCGGCGCGGTTCATATCGCGTTCGTCGCGCGCTTCCAATTCTTTCTGGTAAGCGAGGATGGCGGCCTCGTCCGGATTGGCAAGGAATTCCTTGATGCGCCGTTCCGCGCGCACGCGGGCAGACGCAGTTACATAAAGCTTGGCATCGGCTTGGGGCGCGATGACGGTGCCGATGTCGCGTCCGTCAAGGATGGCTCCGCCCGGCTGATTGGCAAAGCCGCGTTGCCGTTCAAGGAGCGCCGCACGCACCGCCGGGTGGACCGACGCTTTGGACGCCGCATCACCCGCTTCGGCGGTGCGCAGCATGGAATCGGCTAATAGGTCATCCTCAAACACACAGGCCGCCAGTGCATCCGCCGCATTGGCCGGGTCGCCATGATGGCGTAGCACTTGAACGCCCACCGCCCGATAAAGCAGGCCCGTGTCGAGCAAGGGCAGGCCATAATGGTCGGCCAGCGCCTTGGCGATAGTGCCTTTGCCCGATGCGGCGGGGCCGTCGACGGCGATAATCATGCGGGCATCTCCGGTTCAGGCGCGCCAAGGCTGGCGAGCAGCTCGGTGAAAGTCGGGAAGCTGGTTTGCACCGGGGCCATATCGTCAATCGCGACACCGTTTTCGCTGACCAGCCCGGCAATGGCAAAGCTCATGGCAATGCGGTGGTCCAATTTGGCCGCAATCGGCCCGCCGCCCGGAAGGGGCGCGCCGCCAGTGCCGTCGATGATGAGGCCGTCTTCACTTTCCTCGACCGTTGCCCCAATGGCGCGCAAGCCTTCGGCCATGGTGCTGAGGCGGTCGGATTCCTTGACGCGCAACTCCTCCAACCCCCGCGTCACAGTGCGCCCTTCTGCAAGGGCTGCGGCGATGAACAAAGCGGGGAATTCGTCAATCATTGACGGGGCGATATCGGCGGGAACCTCTATGCCTTTAAGGCGGCTCGCGCGCACATGGAGGTCGGCGACCGGCTCCCCGCCCACTTCGCGTTCATTGCTATAGACAATGTCCCCGCCCATCGCCTTCAAAACACCAAACAGTCCGTCGCGCGTCGGATTGATACCGACATTTTCGATAATGACATCCGACCCCGGCACCAGCAGCGCCGCGACGACCGGAAAGGCGGCCGACGAAGGATCACCCGGCACGATAATCTGTTGCGGCTTTAACTCCGCTTCGCCGCGCACATGGATATGGCGCGCGCCATCGACCTCTTCGACCCATAGTTCGGCGCCAAACCCGCGCAGCATCCGCTCGCTATGGTCGCGCGTGGGGACGGGCTCGATGACCGTCGTAATACCGGGCGTGTTCAATCCAGCGAGCAATATCGCCGACTTCACCTGCGCCGAGGCGACCGGCAGGCGGTAGCTTAAAGGGACGGCAGGGCACAGCCCGCGCACCATCAACGGCAACGTCCCGCCGGGCGACGCACTTATATCCGCGCCCATATCGGCCAGCGGGGTGATGACGCGGCCCATCGGGCGTTTGGACAGGCTCGCATCACCCGTGAAGGTGACCGTAATCGGATGGCTCGCGACCAAGCCCATAAGGAGCCGCGTCGAGGTGCCGCTATTGCCCATATCAAGAGCGGTTTCGGGTTGGAGCAGCCCGCCGACGCCCACGCCGTCGATGGTCCAGCTTCCTTCGCCATGCCGCGTGATGGTCGCGCCCATCGCGCGCATCGCGTCGGCCGTCGCCAGCACATCTTCGCCTTCCAGCAAGCCTTCGACCCGGCTCGTCCCTACCGCGAGCGCCGCCAGCATCAGCGCGCGGTGCGAAATCGACTTGTCGCCCGGCACCCGCACCTGGCCTTTTAACGGGCTGGCTTTGCGGAAGCGGGCGGGGCGGGCAGGGGCATCGGACATGGGTGCAATAGACTTTTCAGTTAAATATGACAGAATCTGTGCCGCGGCTTTTGACAGCGGCACGATGTTCTGGCAAGGCGCACGCCGATTATGTCGGTACGGAGTCTCCGCGCCACATATTTTTGCAGAATTTATGAAGGAATAGAGGCGCACTATGGTGAAGCCAGAATGGGGCACAAAGCGGACCTGCCCGAAATGCGCAACGCGCTTTTACGACCTTGGCAAGGATGACCCGGTTGTCTGCATCAATTGCAACAATCAATGGGTGCCCGAAGCGGTGCTGAAATCGAAACAGCCTTTGCCGTTCGAAGAAGTGCAGAAACAGGCCCCCGAAAAACAGGATGATGCCGATCTGGATACGGATCTGGACATTGACGCCGACGTTGATGACGGCGAAATCTCGCCCGACAATGATGTTGACCTTGGCGGCGACGATGACCTGGGCGTCGACGCTGGCGGCGACGAAGACGACGAAAATTAAGGTAAGGGGCAGGGCGGTAAGCGTGCCGCCTCACATTGCCGGATAGAGAAAAAGCCCGTTGCCGATGGTCGGCTGCGGGCTTTTTGTTGTTGGTGACATAAGCCCCTACCCTTCAGGGGAGGGGTTGGGGTGGGGGTTGTCCGTCAAGCGCGGCGTTTGCCGAGAGCCCCCACCCCACTACGACTAATTCGCTACGCTCATAAGTCTCCGTAACCCCTCCCCTAAAGGAGGAGGGGCTTATCCCTTATCCCACACCCAACCCCGCTATGCGCGCGAGCAAATCCTCCGCCAATTCCTTGCGGCAAATCAGCAGATCGGGGAGATACACATCCTTCCGGTTATACACCAACGGCCCACCGTCCAGCCGCGACGTATGCACCCCGAACGCCTGTGCCACCGCAACCGGCGCACAATTATCCCATTCATATTGGCCGCCGGAGTGGAGATAAATATCCGCTTCCCCGCGAATAATCGCCATCGCCTTGGCGCCAGCCGACCCCATAGGCACCAGCTCTGCGCCAAATTGCGCTGCAATTTCGGTTGCCTCTTTGGCAGGGCGCGAGCGGCTCACGACCATGCGCAAGCGCTTGGGCGCAGGCGGGAGCGGATGGGGCTGGTCGGAGCGCAGGACGAGGCCCAATCCCGGCAAGCCCACCGCGCCAACGCGCGCAACGCCATCTATTGCTAGCCCGATATGCACCGCCCAGTCGCTGCGCCCTTCACCATATTCGCGCGTGCCGTCAACGGGGTCGATAATCCACACACGGCTTTTGCCAAGCCGCGCGTCGGTGTCCTTACATTCCTCCGAAAGCAGCCCGTCATCGGGGCGATGCTCCTGAAGTGCATGGACCAGAAACTGATTCGCCGTCGCATCCCCGGCATCACCCAAAGCCTTGCCCGCCAAACTGCCCGACGCGCGCAGGTCGAGCAATATCTTGCCCGCCGTTTCCGCCAGATGCGCGGCCAGTTCAGCGTCGGTCATGGCTTTAACTATCCCCCAGCAAGCGGTTGACGATCATGTCCGCCGCTTCATCGGGCGTGACGCGCGATGTGTCTACATGGATTTCTGCTTGGGTCGGCGCCTCATATGGACTGTCGATGCCGGTAAAATTTTTAAGCTCGCCGGCCCTCGCCTTTTTATACAGCCCCTTCACATCGCGTGCTTCGGCGACGGCAAGCGGTGTGTCGATAAACACTTCCAGAAATTCGCCTTCGGGAAGCAGCGCGCGCACCATTTCGCGTTCGGCGCGGAAAGGCGAGATGAAGGCGGTAATCACGATCAGCCCCGCATCGGCCATCAGCTTGGCGACTTCGCCCACGCGGCGGATATTTTCAATCCGGTCCGCTTCGGTAAAGCCCAAATCCTTGGTGAGGCCATGCCGCACATTATCGCCGTCGAGCAGGAATGTATGGCGGTTCATCCGGTGCAATTTCTTTTCGACCAGGTTGGCGATGGTCGATTTGCCCGATCCCGACAGACCGGTAAACCATAGCACCGCAGGCTTCTGGTTTTTAAGGCCCGCATGGGCTTCGCGGCCAATATCGACCGCCTGCCAATGAACATTTTGCGCACGCCGGAGCGAGAAATGCAGCATCCCCGCCGCGACGGTCGCATTGGTCATCTTGTCGATGAGGATGAAACCGCCGAGCGTGCGGTTATCCGCATAAGCTTCAAAGATAATCTTCTTGTCGGTGGTGATTTCGGCCACGCCAATCGCGTTCAAATCGAGCGTCTTGGCCGCCAGATGCTCCATCGAATTGACGTTGATGCTATATTTGGGCGTCTGCACGGTGGCCGACACCATCTGGGCGCCGATCTTGAGCCAATAGCCGCGCCCAACATGGAGCGGGGCATCGTTCAGCCACACAATGGTTACTTCAAACTGGTCGGCAACCTGTGGCGGTGTATCAGCCGCCGCCAGCACATCGCCGCGCGAACAATCAATTTCATCGGCAAGGCATAAGGTCACCGATTGGCCTGCGCGCGCGACCTCCAAATCGCCGTCCAAGGTAACGATGCGGCTGATATGGCTGGTCTTGCCCGAAGGGAGGACACGCACCGCATCACCCTTGCGGATGGAGCCGCTTGCGATGAGGCCCGAAAAACCCCGGAAATCAAGATTGGGCCGGTTGACCCATTGCACCGGCATCCGGAACGGCTTGGCGGCATCGACCGCGCTATTGACCTCGACCGTTTCCAGATGCTCGATCAGGCTCGGCCCGTCATACCAAGGGGTATTGGCCGACAGCGCGGTAATATTGTCGCCCTTGAAGCCGGAAATAGGAAGCGCGGTGAAGGCGGTGATACCGATGGATTTGGCGAAATCGGCATATTCCGAGACAATCGTATCGAATATCTCCTGACTATAACCGGCCAAGTCCATCTTATTGACCGCCAGCACCAGATTGCGGATGCCGATGAGATGCGCGAGATAGCTGTGCCGCCGCGTCTGGGTGAGGATGCCCTTGCGTGCATCGACAAGGATGACGGCCAAATCGGCGGTCGACGCGCCGGTGATCATATTGCGCGTATATTGCTCATGCCCCGGCGTGTCGGCGACAATGAATTTGCGTTTTTCGGTCGCGAAGAAACGGTAAGCGACATCAATCGTAATGCCCTGCTCACGTTCGGCGGCGAGGCCGTCAACGAGCAGCGCAAAGTCGATGTCCTGCCCCTGCGTGCCGATCCGCTTACTATCGGATTCGAGCGCGGCAAGCTGGTCTTCAAAGATCATCTTTGAATCATAGAGCAATCGCCCGATCAGCGTCGATTTGCCATCATCGACGGAACCGCAAGTGATGAAACGCAGCATGGTTTTGTTTTGATGCTGGTCAAGATAGGCGTCGATATCCTCGGCGATGAGGGCGTGGGTGATGTAATTCCCTTCACCGTCAGCCGGACGCAACAGGTTCCCCTCCCGCTCGCGGGAGGGGTTAGGGGAGGGGCTGTCAGACGAAAGCGCCCCGTTTTCAATAAGAGCCCCACCCCCGGCCCCTCCCGCAAGCGGGAGGGGAGTTTTTGCTTCACCACCCATCAGAAATACCCTTCCTGCTTCTTCTTCTCCATGCCGGCACCGCCTGCATCCTTATCAATCGCACGGCCTTGGCGTTCGGATGTGGTGGTGAGCAAGGTTTCCTGAATCACATCGGGCAAAGTCTTAGCCCGGCTTTCGACCGCGCCCGTCAGCGGATAACAGCCCAATGTGCGGAACCGGATCGAGCGCATCACCGGCACTTCGCCATCCTTCAGCGGGAAGCGTTCGTCATCGACCATCAACAGCATCCCGTCGCGCTCGACCGTGGGGCGATCCTCGGCGAAATAGAGCGGGACAATCGGGATAGTGTTGAGGTGGATATATTGCCACACATCCAATTCGGTCCAATTGCTGATCGGAAAGATGCGGATGCTTTCGCCCTTATTTTTGCGGGCATTATAAAGATTCCACAATTCGGGGCGCTGATGTTTGGGATCCCAACCGTGGCTTGCGGTGCGGAAGGAAAAGATGCGCTCCTTGGCGCGGCTCTTTTCTTCATCGCGCCGCGCGCCACCAAAGGCTGCGTCAAAACCATAATGGTCGAGCGCCTGTTTCAGCCCTTCGGTTTTCCACATATCGGTGTGGAGCGCGCCATGATCGAACGGGTTAATGCCTTGGGCGAGCGCCTCGGGATTTTGATAGACGAGCAATTCCATCCCGCTTTCCTGCGCCATGCGATCGCGCAGGCGATACATTTCCTGAAATTTCCACGTCGTATCGACATGGAGCAGGGGGAAGGGCGGGGGTGAGGGGTAGAAAGCCTTGCGCGCCAGATGCAGCATCACCGCGCTGTCCTTGCCGACCGAATAGAGCATGACCGGCCGTTCCGCTTCGGCCACCACTTCGCGCATGATGTGGATGGCTTCGGCTTCGAGCCGTTCGAGATGGGTGAGGCGGTCGGCGGGGAGGGGCGTAGCCGAAGCGGCGGCGGTTGTGGACATGGGTGGACTTTCTATTTCCGCGCGTGCGGTGGCCGAGTGATGCCTAGCAGCTCTTGACCAAAATACTCCCATATGGGAGCAAAGCGCGATGGCGCTGACCTCCACCGACGAACGCGATCTGCTCGTGCCGCTCTATGGGAGCATTACCGATGCTGCGCTTTGGCCTGAATTTGCGGGCAAATTGCGCGCGCGGTTGGGAGGCGAGCGTCTGGCGTTGCTCAGTCAGGCGAGCGATGCGGCGGGGCCGCCGCGCCAGCATATTAGCGCCGCATGGGGCGTGGCACACACAGGCCCGCTCGATATAGTGGCGCTGAGCGCCGCGGGCCTCATCCCTTACGCCTCCTTGCGCCCTGCGCGCGTCTATGCGCTCGAAGAAATGCTGGTGCGCAACAATCAGGATATTGATAAACAACAGAAAAAACTTTTGAAAGACCAAGGCTTTACCTTCGCCCGCTTTGTCCGGATTTCCGGAATGACGCAGACATTGTGGGTGATCGCTGTGCATGATGATCGCGATTTTTCCGGCTCCGACAGCGCGCTGCTTTCCGCCCTGGCGCCGCACATTGCGGTCGCGCTCGATGCAATCCATGCGCGCGAAATGTTGGATTTACGCGCCGCCATTGCCGAAGAGGCGCTTGGCTTGCTCGGTATCCGCCAGATGGCGCTAACCCGCGACGGCGATCCGCTTTTTGCCGCAGCCGCGCCCGTGCGTCCGGGCGAAGAATGGGCCAAGGCTGCCGCCGCGCTGTCCGGTGCGGCTCCCGATGAGCGCCGCATCCTGATAAGCGCCGATGCACAGCAAAAGCCCGCCATGCTGCGCCCAGCACCATCACTTGCTCCGCTGCTGTCGCCGCCTGCCGCAGCCACGCTGAGCCTGCGCACGGACGCCCCGAAAAATCCGCAAAACAGCGCCAAAGCGATTGCCGCCTTGTTCGGCCTGTCGCCGCGCGAAGCTGCGCTGACAGAGGCGATATGTCGGGGGCTGTCGATCATCGAAGCGGGTGCATCGCTGCGCCTCACGTCCGAAACCGCGCGCAATTATAGCAAGCGGATTTACGCCAAAACCGGTGCGCGCGGTCAGGCCGATCTGGTGCGGATGGTGCTGAGCAGTCTTGCTGTGTTGGGCTGATTTACGGGAGGTGTGCTTTTTAAAAGCTTACATCAACGCCGAGCCGCACCGAACGCGGGCGTAGCGGCGTCAGATAGCCTGCGCTCCCCGGCACAAAAGGGGTGCCGAGCGCAAAGCGGTTGCCGCGCGAATCGAACAAATTGGTGACGGTGAGCGACAGGCCGCGCCGTTCATTGCCCAGCCGCGCGGCAAGGCCGGTGTCGATATAATCGCCTTGGCCTTCACCCAGCACCGGCCCGATGCCGAGCCGCGACGGCCCGATATAATTAGCCCAGCCGCGGACGCGGAAATCTTCATCGCCAAGGAAGGTCGCATAGCTCACCGACCCACGCACCGCATGGCTTGCAACATTGGGAATCCGCCCCAAACGTGCGATGGGCGAGATGGTAACGGACGGGCTGTCATTCATAATATAGTCGCCAAAGCGCACCGCCGACATATCGAGCGTTGGTGAAATTTGGGTCACGCGGCTTTTATTATATACTGCGCCCAGCTCGAGCGAGAGCCCCTTGAGCGGGCGCAGCGCCAACGCGCCGGAAATGCTCGTAATCTTGCCATCGCCGATGTTGGCGGTGGTCGGAAAGCCGTTCGCATCGACAAAATCCGCCTGAATATCGCGCCAGCGGCTGTGCGATACCGACAGCACCGCATCAAAGGGCGTTTCGCCCTTGCGCCCGAAACGCGCGCCCGCTTCCAGCGTCGTCACATGATCGTTGCGGAAATGCTGGACAAAATTGCCGTTGATCGACAGCCCGCCGGGGCGGAAGCCCTCCTGATAGCGCGTATAAAGCGTCACATTTTCGGTTAGATTGGCAAGCAGGGAAACGGAAGGAAGGAAATCTTCCTCGGTGCGCTTGGCGGTAATCGCGCGGCCCGTGGTTGCAGCCAGAGGCGTCACATCCTCGCCCTTGCCGCCCAGCCGCGCATGGGTATAGCGCAGCCCTGCGGTCGCGACGAGGTTGCGCAACAGCTCGACCGTCACTTCGCCATAGCCGGTGATTTCGGTAATCCGGTTGGTGACGCCGGTGATCGCATAGCGTTCAACTTCATAACCATAAGCGCGGGTCTGGCGTGTATCATTGTCGATAAAGCTCGCCCCGATGACCCAGCCCAGCCCATCGCGATAGGGGCGCGACAGCCGGTTTTCGCTCGCAATCATGCGCGTATCATTATGCTGGTCGAACGCGCGCGGCATATCCTCGCTCATGCTCGCATCGAACCGTTCGGACAGGTGATGGTCGACAAAGGCGTTGGACGATTGAAAATGCAGCTCGTCCCAATCTTTCGATATAACCAAAGTGGCCGCGCCATAGCGTGCGCTCGCGCCCTGCTCGACCAGACTGCGGCGAGTGAGCGGCGGCGCGTTGCGGTCGGTATATTGCGCATCGTCGGCTTTGATACGCTGGTAGATGCCGCCAAGGTCAACCGTCCAATTTTCCCCCGCATCAAGCCGCAATGTCCCGCGCCCGCCCCGGATAGTGGTGCGGTTGACGTCGCTCTGCCCCAATAGCGGATTGTCGATATAGCCGCCCTCGCTAATCGAATAGCCGACAAGACGGAGCGCATGGCCGTCATCGCCCAAGGGGATATTGGCGGTCATCGCTATATCGCCGCCGGGATCGCCATGTTGGGTGAGCGACACGCCCGCCGAGGCGGTCAGGCTGACGGCGCGCGGGTTGGGCGCATTGGGCATCATGCGGATGATGCCGCCCATCGAGCCTGCGCCATAAAGCGTGCCTTGCGGCCCTTCGAGAACTTCGACCCGCTCCATATCATAAAGGCGCAAATCGGGGTCGGGCGCATTATAGCTCATGCGGATATCGCCCAGATATTGCCCGACGGTCGCTTGGGTGGGGCCGGTAAAGCTGGAATCGGCAATGCCGCGGATGAACAGCTTGTTGCGCCCCGACCCCAGATGCGTCGAGGACACGGTTGCCATCCGCGACAGGATGCTTTCGGTGCCGCGCTCGCCGCCAAACGCCAAATCGCCGCCATCCAACAGGGTGGCGACTCCGGCATATTTTGCATAGGGCGTCTGGATCTTGCTCGCCGTCACGACAATATCGGGTGCGGGCGGCAATTCGGGAATTGGCGCAGGCGGCGCTTGCGCTGGCGGCGGCGCAGAGCTTTGCGGAGGCCTTGCTTGCGGGCGGACAGCAGGCGGTTTGGGCGGCCGCCGTTCGATGCGCCAGCTTGTGGCGCTAACCCGCACCGCGCGCGCATCGGTGCCTGCGAGCATCCGCGCCAAGGCTTGTTCTGCCTCCATCGTGCCGCGCACCGGTTTGACCCGGATTTGCCATAGCCGTGCATCGGCAACACTGATGCTGACACCTGCCTGTCGTCCGAGGAGCGGCAGGCTCTGGATCAATGTGCCGCGCGGCACATTGATGCTGCGCGGCTCGGCATGGGCAACGCCCGGAAACGTCCATAATAACAGCATCAGCAAAATGGGTAAGCGCCGCGTCATCTTATTGTGCCAGCACCCATCCATCTGCTTGCTTGTCGGCGCGCAGGTCGGCAAGCGCGGCCAAATCATCCACCGCTTGTGCTTTATTGGCGCCCACCAGCAGCGCGCCGTGGAACGGGCGGGATGCGACCGCAGGCGCAATGCTGACCTTTATGCCCGCCGTGCGTGTCAAGTCGGCCGCGACTTCGGACAAAGGCGCACCGCTGTAGAAAAGCTGGCCCGTGCGCCATCCGCCGACGCCGCTTATGTCAATGTCGGAGACAATAGGCTTGCCATTAACCTTGACCGTCAAAGCGCGCCCGGCATCAAGCCGGACATTTTCGCTGGCGGGGTTATAAAGGACAATCCCTTCCGACACCGCGACATTAAGGCCGTCCTTGCGCTGGATGACGTTAAAGGCGGTGCCCATATCGACCAGCTTGGCGCCCGCCGTATCGACCGTGAAAGGGTCGCCGTCGCGGTGGATGACATGGAACATCGCCTCGCCGCTTTCGAGTTTCGCATAGCGCGGGCGATCCTTGTCGAGTTCGACAACCGAACCACCATTAATGTCGATGCGCGACCCGTCGGCGAGCGTAATGCTTTGATGTTCGCCCGCGCGCGTTTCGATGCGTGTCACATCATTGCCGAACATCGACAGGCCGATTACGCCCACCAGCGCCGCCGCCATCGCGCCGCCAATCCATGCGCGGCGGTTGACGAAGCGGGTTGCGGGCTGAGTTTCGTAAGGCGCTTCATCCGCAACCATATCCGGAACAGGAACCGGAAGCGTTTCAAACTCTGCGTCCATCATCGCCATACGGTCATAGGCGTCGGCATGGGCGGCATCGGCTTCCAACCAGTCGGTAAACGCTTCCCACGCATCAAAAGCGGGGTCGCGCTGGCGGATGACCCAGTCAATCGCCTGGGTTTCAGCGGCGGGAAGGGGCATGGGCTCACGCATCGCTCTGCCTCCGCAAAGCAGCCAAGGCCGCATAAACTTTGCGCAAATCGGCTTCGACTGTGCTCAAACTGACACCCATAAGGGTTGCAATATCGCGTTGCGTGCGTCCTTCAAGGCGAAACTGGCGAAAAATGCTGGCAGCACGCGTGCCGGTCGCGTCAATCGCCGCATCGGTTGCGGCCAATTCCTCGCGTGAAATCAGGCGCTGTTCGCTGGACGGTTGGCTATAGGGCGCAACCGCTTCGCCCCAAGCCTGTTCGCGCTTGGCCGCTGCTTGCACCGAACGGTAACGGTCGAGCATCAGATTATTGGCCGCGCGATACAGATAGGGGAGCGGCTGGCTCACCGGCCCTGTGGCGGTAGAGGAGAGCCGCAACCATAATTCCTGGAACAAATCTTCGGCCATGTCACCCGCACCGCGCGCTTCCAGAAAGCGGATGAGCTGGTCGCGGTGGGCAAGCAGCAATGCTGCCATGCCGCCTTGCGCCACGGCAGGCCGTCTATCCTCGATGCTCATATGTCGTTCGCTTCGGCCTGTATCTAATCCAGTCCGGATGCAGCGCGTCGTGACTCGCGCATCCTGTGGCCCCCCGGCGGCGACGATATATAGCGGACCATAGCCAACACGCAACATTGGCGTGATTGGCAAGGTCGGGCTTGGAGGCCGGGTAAAGGCGCGGGCAACACGAATAATCTATTCCAGTTCTTATTAACAAAAAGGGCAAGGAGGAAGGTGGGGGATGAGGGGGGAGATACCTTCCTCCTTGCCAGCAAAATCGGGCTGATGCGTTATAGCCCGATCCGCAAGCTTGCACGCAAAGCCAGTGCGACATGGCTTTGCTGTTCTTCTGCCGACAATTCGCCGCCGATCTGGAAGCCGGAATTGCCCGCCACCGCGCGCAATTTGCCGACCCAGCCGCTCGTGCGTTCTGCCGGTGTCAGGGTGAAGGGGGTGCCGTCCTTGAATACAGCCGTGGTCGCGCCAAGCGCCCCGCCGACTATCTGGCGGCGACCGCCTTCCAGTTCAAAACGATACCAGCCGTCATATTGGTCGATACCGCCAAAATCGAGGCCGACCGCGACCGTGCCGGATACGGCTAACTCGTCGCTATCGCGGCCCGATACGGTAAGGTCGAGCGCATCGCCGCCACCGGTTTCGGCATAGCCGTCTTCCTTGAGCTTGTAATAATCGACCGCAAGCACCGGACGGACCGACAAATTACCCGACATGAAATCATGGCTGACCGCGCCCGACGCCGACCATAAAGTGCCGTCCCAATCGGCGGTCATGGTCTTTTCAACCTTGGTCTTGTTGATTTCGCCGGAGAAATAGCGCGTGCCGTCAAAGCCGATCTTTGCGCCCGAAACGCGCGCATAAGCGAGCCAATTATCGCTGCGCAAACGCCAGTAACCGGCCAGTTCCCAATGGTTGGAGCGCACTTCATTGGCATTGCTGCCATTGCCGTCCTTGCCGTTCATATAGCCAACCGACACACCGAAATTGCCGATGCCGGTCTTGCGTTCGCCGCCCATCGTCACGCCCCAGCCGCTCACATCATAGCTTGCAGTATCGCCAAGGCTCTTAGAGGTGCCCCAAGCGGCTTGTGCCACCCAATAGCCCCAATTGCCTTCATCCTTGAACGGCCCCTTGGGGTCGCCGAGGAAGCGGGCGAGCGTGCGCGAGCCGGAGGTAACGGTTTCAAACACGCCGCCTTCATGTTCGGGCAACATTTGCTGGAGTTGGTTGCGGAAATGGTCGCCATCATTGATAGCAAGGAACACATCTTCGACCATCTTGTCTTTCGAAAAGGCCGCGTAAGCCGCGTTAAACGCCGAAGATTCCGAACGGTTGAGACCCAGTTCGGTCGTGTCTTTACGCGCAACATCGACGATAATCTGGTTGGCGTTGGAACTCAGCGTGCCTTTATAAAGGAAGGGGAGAAGCGTGGTCGAGGCGGTGAGGTTATTCGCGCCCGTCAGCGATCCCGCAGTAATGACCACATGCTTGCCTTCGGCATTGGCAATATTGGACAGTTGGATCGCAAGCTTGGAATCGGTGTCAAAGCTCGCTGCGCCGCTGACTTCAAGCCCGGTCATATTGGTGCCGCCGACGGTGACGCCGATAATGCCCTTATTATTGACCGTGAGCGAGGCGATTTTGGCCGAGCCGACCACATCGAAAACGCCGCCCGATGCGGTAACCGCCAAGCCTTGCGCATTGGCGAGGCTGCCCGAAAAGACCGAGCTTCCGCCAATCGTCATCACATCCGCGCCGCCGCCAAAATCGACCGCGCCTTTGAAGGCGGAGGTGCCGCTCAATGCCATCGTGTCATTGCCCGCCCCGAAATTGGCCTTGCCGGTGTAGATCGCATCGCCCGACAGGTTGAGCCGGTTGTCGCCTGCGCCAAAGCTGCTGGTGCCGTCCATCGTGCCATCGGCAATGTCGAATATGTCATTGCCCGCGCCAAAGCGCACATCGCCGACAATTTTAGGAGCGGCGACGCCCGATGCGACTGCGGTTTGCTTGACGGTTGCGCCATTGGCATTGGCGCTCAAATCAATCGCGACATTGCGGTCGGACGTTGCGAGTGCGCCGCTTGCGGTAATCGCGCCGCTATTTTCAACAAGGTCGACCGTTCCCGACTTATCGAGAATGGCGATAGCCGTGCCATCCTTGTCCGCCGCCTTGGCGTTGATCGTGCCGCTGTTGCGCAGCGTATCGACCGACCCGCCCGCCTCGACAAGGATAGCGGTGCTGATGGCGCTCGCCGTGCCGCCGCCGGTCGCTTCAACCGTGCCAGCGTTGCGGATTTCCGGCGTGGTGGCGTTCGCGCCGATGCGGATGGCGGTGGCCGATGCGTCCTTGGACGATGCGCGCACCGAACCGGTGGCACCGATGCCGATGCCGCCATCGATCGTGACCGCGCCGCCAAGCCCGCCAACCTGAAGCCCGTTGCCGTTGACCCCCGTATAAAGACCTGCGCCCTGGATGCCGCCGTCAATCACGACGCCAAAGCCGGTGCCGGTGCCAGCCACCGCGCCGATGGTGATGTCTTGGTCGGCTGACCCGATACGCACCGCAGGCGCTTCGCCAAAGGAGCGGACCAGTGCCGAACCTTCCTTGGCGTCCTCGATGCCGTCCTTATCGGCGTCCTTATCGGTTTCGCTGGTATTTTTGGGCGGGACGGCAAAGATGATGCCGCCGGTCACATTGCCTTCGACCGACAAAGCGGGGCCGCCTTGCAACAAGTCATCGGCGTCAAGCTTGGACGGATCGGCAGGGACAGTCGTGTAACGATAGCCGGTCGAGGTCAGATTGCCCTGGATTTCCAGCGCACCATTAATATTGCCTTCCAGCCGTGCCGCCGTTGCATCAAGACCTTGCGCGGTAATCGTGCCGGCTAGCCGGACATTGCCGGTCACATCCTTAAGGCCAACGCCTAGCGCGCGGTCGCCAAGCACGCTCACCGTGCCGTCATTGACGAATTTGCCGGTAAGCGGGCCGCCCAACAGGATGCCCGCCGAATTATTGCCTTCGACCACAATCGAGCCGCTATTGGTGATATTGCCGGTAAACGCGCCGCCGGTCGAAATGCCGACGCGGTTCGACCCGACCGCAAAGGGACCATCAAGGTCGCCATCCTTGTCGGCGTCGGTCGGCTCATAGCTTTCATTGACGATAATCTTGCCGCTCGCCGCATTGGTGATGCCGCCGGTCACACCCGCATTGGCATGGATGCCGGTCGCGCCATCGACATTGCCGAATTCGATCGTGCCTTCGTTGACAATCTTGTGATTGCTGTCGATGGTCACCGCCGTCCCCGATGCCGGTTTGACCGAGCCGGTCGAACTGATCTTCACATCATCGGCTGCACCATTATTGGCGGTCGATGTTTTGACCGGGGCGGTGACGGCGGTGCTGATCGTGGTTTCGGCAAAAGCGGGGGTGGCCATGACTGCAATCAAGCAGGTCGAAGCAAGCAAAGTCGTACGCATCAAATTCCTCATATGATTTTTTTGGGCGGACAAAATGGTCCCTGGATAATCACAAGACGGAGCCGTGCGGCGATGGCCTTGGCGTGAAAGTCATTTTTTTGACAAAGGGCTTAGAGAAGGGCGGGGCGCGTGGATAAGGCGCGGGCAAAAGCGGTGATATTGCGGGAGCGCAAAGGCGCGCGCGACTTTATGACGATGCGTAATATTTTCTCTTGATACCGGCGCGTCCCTGACCTAAAGGCTGCGCTTCCTGCGGAGCGTCGAGACCAGCGGCGCTCCCTATAAGGGGCCTTAGCTCAGCTGGTAGAGCGCTACACTGGCAGTGTAGAGGTCAGGGGTTCGACTCCCCTAGGCTCCACCATTATTTCCGGCATTATTGAAAATTTATGCGGGGACTTGGGACCGAAAAGGGACCGAAGTGCCTTATTGCATGGCACGCATGACATCAGGGGTGATGTCCATCGCATTGTTCCAGCCATAAGTGGCGTCGCGTTCGACGATGAGGCTGCATTTCTTCGCCGTCACCACCGATGTTAGCGCCTGCGCGAGCCTTTGTTCACGGCTTGCACGCGCTTTGGCGGCTTCGCTTGCGATGAGCGCGGTCTGGCGGTTGCGGGTCGCTGCCGCTGTGCGCTGGTCTGTATCAATATCGGCCATGCGCCGCGCATAATCGGCCGGGGCCAATTTGCCCTGAAGCATGGCGAGTTGGCCGCGCCGGGCGGTAAAACCGGCCTCCTGCTGCGCTGCGGCGGTTGCCAGCGCCCGTTCGGCAGCGGCAATGCGCGCTTCGATGGCGCGGCTGGCGGCTGACGCGGTCAGCGCCTCTTTTTTGGCGAGCAAACAAATACCGGGGAGCGCAGGCCCGAAAGCAGGCCCGCTGCTCCCCGAAGTTTGTGCCGCGACAGGGGACGCGGCGCTGGCGGCGATGAAGAGTGCTGCAAGGCCGACAAAGGCCATGCTGCCGGACTTCATTGCCGCACGGGAGAATGTCATGGATTATTGCGCTCCGGCTACGCGGTCGGCGCAGGCCTGATCCTGCCACACCAATTGCTGCACTTCGACAGCGCGCGCCTTATCGGGGCGATGGAAACGGATTTCGACGCGGCAGCGCTGCCGTTCCGTCCCGTTACCCGCCGGAAAGAACAGCACATAATTCCACTTGCGCGAAATGCCTTCGTCAAAATGCGGCGGACCGATGAGCGTATAGATGCTATCCTTATCGACGCCCGGCACAATCATTCGCAGATCGGCGGGGTTAACCGTCACGCCGCGTTTCTTCATCGTGCGCTCCGTGTCTTCGAACAGCGCAGGATTGACCTCGGCTTTATAGGTCGGAAGCACAGTCTTGCTGTCGGCACTTTCCGCCAGCGCCCCGCTTGCCAGCACCCCTGTCGAAAGGGCGCTGGCCAGAAGGGCCGATATAATCATAGTCTTTTTCATAAAATCATCCTTTCCTTCGCCGCCCGTCAGAACTGGTAACCGACGCCGACATTGGCCCCGGCCCGTCCGCGGGTGTTGTAGGTTGCGCCTGCCTTGACGATGATGCGGCCATCATCCGACACGCGCGACCCGCCGATGGCAAAGGCGGTCTGGCCGTCATAATAGCCGACCCCGCCCGCAATCATGCCCTTGCCGGGCTCATAGGCTTGCGGCAGTCCGGCAGCGGCGAGCGCCCCGGCCGTCCCCGCATTGGCATCGCGGCGGGCGTTGCCAAGGTCATATTCCAGCATCATGATCCGGCTGTCGGTATAGCTGTTGGCGCGGGCCACAGCATCGTTCATTCCGGCATTAAGCTGGGCGACATTGACCGCATCGGTTGGCGCGGTTCCGGCTGCGACATTATGCAACTGGATGGCATCCCCGCCGGGGTTGAAGGTCACAGATGTGTGGCCTTCGTCATATTGCACCGAATTTTGCGCTGCCACGCTGGCGGCATAAAGCTGCGAGCCGTTGACTGCATCGGTCGAGGTGGCATTGACCGCCCCTGCGCCGACATTGGTGACAACATTGCCGCCCATGTCGACCGTCTGGCCAGCGCCGACCGTCAAGCCGCCATTGGCCGTGACCATGCCGGAGAAGGTCGGATTATCGACCACCGCAACCTGCAACTCATTGCCCTGCAAGGTCACTTGCGTGTTCGACCCTTGCGTCACATTGAGCGTGCCGTTGGTGGCGATATTGCTCGATGCACCGCCATTGGCCTGGATATTCCAGCCCGCATTGGCGGTCGCGTTGATCGCATTGATCGCACTGTTGACGTCCGTATAGCTGGTGCCGCCGACATTGAGGTCGGTCGTCACCTGACCCGTTACGGGGTCATAGCTGCTATTGCCGCCCAGCCCCGACGCCACGCTTTCGCCCAGCGCATCGGTGCGGTTCGACAGGTCGGTGACCTGCTGGTTGGTCTGGTTAAGCTGCGCCACATTGACCGCATCAGTGTCATTCACACCAGCCGCGACATTGCTGATCGTGTTGCCGCCATTATCAAGCCCGTTGCCGGTCAGCGATACCGGACCATTGGCCCCGCCGCTTACCGTGACACCATCATTGTCCATCACCGTATTGCCGGTGGTGACGCTGGTGACATTGAGGTCGGGATTGACCGCAAGCTGCACTTCGGTGCCGTTTTGCGTCGCGACAATATTGTCGCCCGCTGTGATGGTGTGGGTAGCGCCGGGGGCGACATTGGCAAGGCTGCTGCCATTGACTATGCCGCTACCGACCGCGCCGGTGGTGACATTCCAGCCTGCCGAAGCCTGTGTGCTGACAGCGTTGAGGGCCGAGTTCACATCGCTATAATTAGTGCCGCCCACACTGAGGCCGGTCGTCACCTGACCCGTTACCGGATCATAGCTGGACGTGCCGCCAAGGCCCGATGCGACACTATTGCCCAGCGCATTGGTCTGGTTATTGCCCGCAACCAGCGCGTCGCCCACATTATTATAGGTGCCGGTCGAGGTGACATAAGAAGGCGCGCCGAGCGTGCCGTCCGCATTGACCACCGAACCGGCGCCCAGCGCATTGGCAAGGCTTTGCTGGTTGGCATGGATTTGCGAGCCGTTGACCGCCTGCATCGAGGTTGCATCGATGGTGCCGGGGGCAAGATTGTCGATAGTGGTGCCGCCAACGCCCGCAAGCGTTGCCTTACTATAATCGACCTCTCCCGGGTCGACCACACCGTCGCCGTCCAGATCGGTCCAGTCATATTTGACCGCGCGTTCATCGGCATTGGTGCCCGCGGTTGTAGCCGCGGCAAGTTGGCTGACATTGACCGCGTCGGTGTCGTTCACGCCAGCCGCGACATTGGTGATGATATTGCCGCCATTGTTCAGGCCATTATTGGTCAGCGATACCGGGCCATTGGCTCCGCCATTTACGGTAACACCATCATTGTTCATCACCGTGTTGCCGGTGGTCACGCTGGTGATTTTAAGGTTCGGATTGACCGCAAATTCCAGATCCGTGCCGTCCTGGGTAATAATCATATTATTACCCGCCGTGATGCCCAGATTTTCGCCCGGCTCCACGGTATAGTCGCCAAGCGTCGCTACGGACTCACCCGTGCCGCTCGCATCGGTGGTCACCGTCCATCCCGCGCCAGCCTGCGCGCCGACGGCATTCAGCGCCGAGTTCACATCGCTATAATTGACCCCGCCCACGGTAAGCGCGGTGGTGAGCTGGCCCGTCGTCTGATCATAGCTTGACGTCCCGCCAAGGCCCGATGCGACGCTATTGCCCAGCAGGTTAATCTGATTATTGCCCGCAATCAGCGCATCACCGACATTATTATAGGTGCCGGTCGAGGTGACATAAGAAGGCGCACTTAAAGTGCCGTCCGCATTGACTACCGAACCGCCGCCCAGTGCATTGGCAAGGCTTTGCTGGTTGGCATGGATTTGCGAGCCGTTGACCGCCTGCATCGAGCTTGCGTCAATCGTGCCGGGAGCCAGATTGTCGATAGTGGTGCCCGTGGCGCCCGCAAGTGTTACCTTGCTATAATCCACTTCACCCGGGTCTACCACGCCATCGCCGTCCAAGTCGGTCCAGTCATATTTGACCGCGCGTTCATCGGCATTTGCGCCTGCGGTTGTAGCCGCCGCCAACTGGCTGACATTGACCGCATCGGTGTCATTCACGCCAGCCGCGACATTGGTGATTGTATTGCCGCCATTATCAAGGCCGTTGCCGGTCAGCGATACCGGACCATTGGCCCCGCCGCTTACCGTCACACCATCATTGTCCATCACCGTATTGCCGGTGGTGACACTGGTGACTTTGAGGTCGGGATTGACCGCAAGCTGCACTTCGGTGCCATTTTGCGTTGCGACAATATTGTCGCCCGCTGTGATGGTGTGGGTAGCGCCGGGGGCAACATTGGCAAGGCTGCTGCCATTGACTATGCCGCTACCGACCGCGCCGGTGGTGACATTCCAGCCTGCCGAAGCCTGTGTGCTGACGGCGTTGAGGGCCGAGTTCACATCGCTATAATCAGTGCCGCCCACGTTGAGGCCGGTCGTTACCTGACCCGTTACCGGATCATAGCTGGACGTGCCGCCAAGGCCCGACGCCACGCTATTGCCCAGCGCATTGGTCTGGTTATTGCCCGCAACCAGCGCATCGCCGACATTATTATAGGTGCCGGTCGAGGTGACATAGGAAGGCGCGGTATAGAGGCTGGTTGCCGGATCATAAGCTGCCCCGCCGCCAAGCGCGGCTGTATTGCCTTGCGCCTGAAGGATGGCATCTTCCACCGCATCATTGGTCGCGGCAAGCTGTGAACCGTTAATCGCATCGGTCGAGCTTGCCGACACGCGCCCTGCCGCCACATTGGTGACGGTGCGTTCAGCGCCCACCGCACCGACGCTCACGGTCGAAAGCGGGTTGGTGCCTGCATAATTATAAGTGATGCCCGCAATCGTGCCGGAGGCCGTACCAACCGCCAAATCCGTCACCGACCCGGCACCCAGCGCCACATCGCCAACGCTTGCATTGGCGGTAGCGTCTTTACCGATGGCGACCGCTGTATCCTGATTGGCGAAACTATTCTGTCCAATGGCAATGACCTCGTTTGCCGTGGTGAGTTGCAGCGCTGCCGGATCGTTGAGGTCGCCCCGACTCCCGGCTTGGGTGCCCATCAAAACATTATTGCTACCACGATTGAGATAGCCCGCGCTAAAACCATACGCGATATTCTGATCGCCGATCGTGCCGAAACCCGCCTGATACCCAATCGCGCTATTATTGTCGCCAAAAGAGTAGCCTCCAGCGGACATGCCAAGTGCAATATTGTGATCGCCTTCGGTTCTATTGTTCGCCATATAGCCCAGCGCCATATTGTGATCACCTATGATACCCGTGCTGGACCTTGACCCGATGGCGATATTTTCCGATCCGGTTGCCTCCGTCATCGCATAGTTTCCAAGCGATACGTTGCGGCTGCCAGTTAGCTTTTCGCCTGCATGTAAGCCGAAAATCGAGTTAGAGGTGCCGGTTACATTTTGACCTGCTGAGGTGCCAAAAACTGAATTAAAATGGCCAGTGATAAATCTGCCCGCATACCATCCGACACTGGTATTGCCATTGCCGGATGCTTGCTCTCCTGCGTTATTGCCTATTGATACCGCCATAATGCCGGTAGCAGTATTGGCGCCTATTGAAACGCCGCCATTGCTTATCGCTGAGTTGCCGATTGCGATGCCCTCTGAACCGTTAGCGATGGCCTGATTTCCAATCGCAACACTCCTCCAGCCCTTGACGGCGGCGTTGGGACCCATAGCAACGCCTTCTTCGGCGTACCCCGTCGCCGATGCGCCGACACCAATCGCCATGCTGTTGCGGGCTACAGCGCCATCATTATTATAGTTTGCGCCCTGCGTGCCATTGTCATTGATGCTGACATAATGGGTTTGTCCGGCGAGCATTTGTTGCTGCACCTGATAAAGCTGGGTGCCGTTGACCGCATCGGTCGAACCGTCCGCGACATTGCCTTGTGCGACATTGGTGATTTTGGTGCCGTTGCTGACGCCGCCATCGGTCGATGCCACGCCGCCCAGCGTTACGCTGGCCTTGTCCGGATCGTCATATTGCACCGAATTATCGGCGGCGGCCGCCGCTTCATCAAGCGCCGCATTGGTGGCGGCAAGCTGTGACCCGTTCACCGCATCGGTCGAGGTCGCATCGACCCGGCCCGCAGCAAGGTTGGTGATCGTGCGTTCTTCCCCGGCTTTGCCGATGCTGACGGTCGAAAGCGGGACGCTGCCCGCATAATTATAGGTGGTGCCTGCAATCGTGCCGCTGGCGGTGCCGATCACCGTATCGGCGAGAGCGTTCGCGCCCAAAGCGACGCTGTTGGCAAGCGTTGCATTGGCAAGGCTGCCAAGTGCCATCGCATTGTCGCCGCCCACCTGCGTTTCGCGACCAAGTGCGATGCTGTCCGATACGGTGAGTCTATCGCTGGAGGAGAAGTCCGGTTGACCATCGGACGCGACGGTTACGCGCGTCAATGTGCCTGCATGGTCGCCAAGCGCGATATTATAAGAGCCGGTCACATTGGCACCCGCAGCGGTGCCGCTTGCGACATTATAGCTGCCTTGGATGCCGCTTCCGGCATAATAGCCGTTGGCGGTATTTTGCCGACCCTGGACGTTGATGCCCGATTGGCCGCCAAAGGAGACATTGTCAAAGCCCGTGACATTGCTGCCCGCTTCCCACCCGACGGTGGTATTGCGGCTGCCGGAAACGACATTGCCCGATCGTGTGCCGATGGCGGTATTATTCATCCCGTTCACAAGGCTTATAATGCCGTGAACATTGCGCCCCGCCTGATATCCCAAAGCGGTATTATTGACCCCTTTGATGGTTTGGCCGGATTGGGCGCCAACAGCCGTGTTGGTGTTGCCGTCGACATTGGTGCCTGCGTTATCGCCGATAGCGACGCGCGAAGTGCCCGCATTGGTCGCCCCGCCGCCTGCATTCTGGCCGACAGAGACGGTCCCGTTGGTGAGCGCCTGTGCGCCATTGCCGACGGCTACCGCGCCCGCCCCTTCATTGGGGCCTCTGCCTGCGCGGGCATTATTACCGATGGCGACGGTGCGCGCGCCAAGGGCTTTTGCCGTATCGCCCACCGCAACCGCGCTGACGCCCGTGGCCTCGCTGTCGGTGCCGATGGCGATGCTGTCGCTTTGTCCGGTTGCTTTCGCATTTTTACCGACCGCAATCGCGCCGTCCCCGGTCGCTTGCGCCCCGGCACCGCAGATGACCTGCACGCCCGATGCAAGCGCGGCGGCGGCCTGTTGCGACGCGATGGGCGCGCCGGTTGCAGCGTCGGCGCATACAACATCTTCGGTCTGCGCCTGTGCAGTGTTGGCGCTCATGGCAAGGGCCGCAATGACAATGAGGCTGGCACCGCCCAGCTTGGAAACCATTTTCAAATCGCGGCGCGTTGCACGATGCGTAGGCGAACTATGTCGAGTAACCATAATAATCTCTCCAGAAAAGCGAGAATCACTTAAATATTCATTTTGTAAATATATAAGTCGCCGTTACATCACTGGAGAATATCTTGAAATTAGGGCAAAGGTAACTTTGAGAAAATTGGTGTAAACTTTACTAAAACTTACACTATACTTGTAATAAAATGTGTAACTGTTAGAAAAATAAAGATTTATTATATAAAATTTTGAAATTATATAAAATGTTATTTTATGATTATTATAATTTAATTCAATGATTTACCCATGCACCTATAATAGGAATGGATGTAAAGCGGGCTTGGCAAGCGCATGGCTTCCAAGAACAGGGGCCTATGAAGCGCGTAAAATGGCTGCGCTTATGGCCCGTCACCGGCTTGCATTATATATGCGGAGATATGGGGGAGGCGCGGCAAGACGCGCGCCGCGTATCGCGACAAAAAGGCGGAGGGGCTTATTGCTCCGGCGTGGGGGTAGCAGGGGCCGCTGTGGCACTGTCGCCGCCCAACGCGCGGAACAGGGCGATGCGCGATTGGGCGAGCAGGAGGCGGGTGCCGGTTTCGCTGCGGCGTGCGCTATAGAGGCTGCGCTGGGCGTCGAGATTGTCGAGAAAGCTTTCAATGCCGCCCCGATAGCGCGCGGCGGCGAGATTGGCTGAATCCTGTGCCGCATCGGTATTGGCGGCGGCGGCGCGCACGCGCTCGGCGATGGTGCCTTGGACGGCCAGCGTATCGGCAATGTCGCGAAACGCGGTCTGGATTGCGCGTTCATAGCCGGCAAGCGCGGCATCGCGCTGGGCTTCGCTCACCGCAACGCCTGCGCGTCTGCCGCCAAAATCGAAGATGGACGCGCTCACATTTGCGCCCGCCGAATAGTTGAACGCGCCGCTTTTGAATAAGCCGCCCAGCGCATCGCTCGCCAGTCCCAACAGGCCGGTGAGCGAGATGGAGGGGAACATCCGCGCGCGCGCAACGCCAATATCGGCATTGGCGGCGCGTAATTGATATTCGGCCTCGATAATATCGGGGCGGCGCAGCAATATGTCCGAGCTGGTGCCAGCGGGAAGCGCGACAATGGCGGGCGTCACTTCATCAAGGCTGGCGGGGAGCAATGCGCGGTCAAAATCGGACCCCACAAGAAGCCGGACGAGATTTTCATCTTGCGCCAGCGCGGTGCGTTGCTGGGCAATCGCATCTTCGGCGGTCGCCAATATCTGCTCGGCCTGACGCAGGTCCGACCGCGGGGCAATGCCGCCTTGCAAGCGTGCGCGGGTGAGGGTGACGCTCTCGCGCGCATTTTTCGCGGTATCTTCGGCAATGGCCAAAAGGTCGCGGTCCGCGCCATAGATCGCCCAGGCGGCGGCAAGATCGGCAATCATGGCGAGGCGCACGGTGCGCGCGGCGGCTTCGGTCGAAAGCGCGCGGTCGCGGTCGGCGGCATTGGCGTTGGCAAGCTTGCCGAACAGGTCCAGCTCGAAAGCGGAAACGCCACCGCGTACGGAAAAATCGCCGCTGCTGTCCGATCCGGTGCCGGAAATCCCTGCGCCGCCCGTCACGCCAAGGTCCGGAAATTGCGCCGCGCGGCTGATGCGCGCTTGTGCCTTTGCGGCGGCGACATTGGCATAAGCGACTTTAAGGTCGCGATTATTGGCGAGCGCCTGTTCGACCAGATTTTGCAAGCGCGGGTCGGTAAACACGCTCTTATAAGATAATATCGGGAGCGCGGCCTCGCTCTGTTTCAGATAGGCATCGCCGACCGGCCAGCTTTCGGGCACCGGCGGGGCGGGCAGCACGGTTTTGGGCGCCATCGAACAACCTGCGAGCATCAGCGCAGGGGCAATGAGCAAAAGCGGCTTCACGGTCATGCTATGGCCTCTCCAGTCTCGCCGGTGTCGCCGCTATCGCCCCGCTTCTTGCCGAACCGTTGGCGCAGCGCCGCAACACCGTCGCGCACGCCGCGCCGCACCAGCACGAAGAAAAGCGGGATGAAGAAAATTGCGAGCAGGGTCGCGGTCAGCATCCCGCCAATCACCGACGTGCCGATCGCAACACGGCTGTTCGCGCCCGCCCCGCTCGCTAGCGCCAAGGGCAGCACGCCAAAGATGAACGCAAAGCTGGTCATCAAAATCGGGCGCAAACGGATACGCGCGGCAGAAATCGCGGCTTCGATAACCCGCTTGCCCTTCTTTTCTTCCTGCTCGGCAAATTCGATCATCAGGATCGCGTTTTTGGCCGCCAGCCCCATGGTGGTGAGCAGGCCGATCTGGAGATAGACGTCATTTTCCAGCCCGCGCAAATTGACCGCAAACACTGCGCCGACCAGCCCCAACGGAATGACCAGCATCACCGCAAAGGGGATCGACCAGCTTTCATAGAGCGCGGCAAGGCACAGGAATACGACGAGCAGCGACAGGCCATAGAGCAAGGGCGCTTGGCCCGATGACAGGCGCTGCTGGTAGGAGGAGCCCGCCCAAGCGACGCTGGTGCCGGGGATTTGCGCCGCCATCGCTTCCATTTCGTCCATCGCATCACCCGAACTCACGCCCGCTGCAGGCTGGCCGGAAATTTCAAAGGCGGGGACGCCCTGGAAGCGCGAGGTGGTGCTGGGCGTGGTGGCCCAACTGATGCTGGAAAAGGCCGAAAAGGGGGACATGCCGCCATCGGAGGAGCGCACATACCATTGGCCCAGATCTTCGGGCTTGGAACGGAACGGCGCATCGCCTTGGACATAGACGCGCTTGACGCGGCCCTTGTCGAGGAAATCATTCACATAACGCCCGCCCCATGCGGTCGAGAGCGTGGAATTCACATCGCTATCATTGAGGCCGTAAGCGGAAAGTCGCTGTGTATCGATGTCGATCTTGAGCGAGGCCAAGTCCGGCAAATCGCTTAACCGCACGTTGGAAAGGCGCGGATTGGCATTGGCCATATCGACCAACTTATCGCGCGCGGCGACAAAATCTTCGCGGCTCATCCCGCTGCGGTTCTGCAATTCCATCGTGAAGCCCGAAGAATCGCCAAGGCCGCGTACCGCGCCCGGCACCAGCGCGAACACTTGGGCATCGCGCAGCCCGCGCGTGGCCTCGCGGATACGTTCCGCAATCGCGTCGGCGGTATTTTCCTTGCCGGGCCGCTCGTCCCAATCGACCAGATTGAGGAAGCCTTGGCCGGTATTCTGCCCCGACGCATTGCCGCCGCCGCCACCGGCCATGAGGAACAGCGCGCCGATATTGGCCTTTTCATGGGTCAGCAGAAATTTTTCGATTTCGTTGCGCACTTCCAAGGTGCGCGCCTGTGTTGCGCCGGTGGGGAGGCGGAACTGGACCGATACGCGACCCTGATCCTCATTGGGTAAAAAGCCGGTGGGGAGCCGCAGGAAGAGGAAAGCGAGCAGGCCGAGAAGCACCGCATAAATGGCAAGGAAAATCCATTTACGGTCGACCACATAAGCGACATTGTCGGCATAGCGGTTGACCGTGCGGTCAAAGCGGGTGTTGAACCAGATTTTCGCGCGCTCGCCCCATTGCTTGACACGCGGAAAGCGGCTTTTGCCTTGCGACCCGTGATTGGACTTGAGCAAGGTTGAGGTGAGCGCGGGGCTTAAAATCAGCGCGACCAGCACCGACAGCGCCATCGCCGACACGATGGTGATTGAAAATTGCCGGTAAATCACGCCGGTCGATCCGCCGAAAAAGGCCATTGGCAGGAACACCGCCGACAAGACCAGCGCAATCGCGATCAGCGCGACCTGCAATTCCTTCATCGACTGGATAGTCGCCTCGCGCGGCGACATGCCGGGATTTTCCTCCATCAACCGCTCGACATTTTCAACCACGACAATCGCGTCATCGACGAGGAGGCCGATGGCCAGCACCAGCCCGAACAGGGTCAGCGTATTGATGCTGAACCCGGCTATATAAAATATCGCAAAGGTGCCGAGCAGCACGACCGGCACCGCAATGGTCGGGATGAGCGTTGCGCGCCAACTTTGCAGGAACACGAACATCACCACGACCACGAGCAAAATCGCTTCGAACAGCGCCTTTTGCACCTCGCTCACCGACAATTTGATGAAGGCGGTGGAATCATTGGCATAGGTGTAGCTGAGCCCATCGGGGAAATCGGCGGCCAGCCCCTCCAGCCGCGCCTTGACCAGATCCGCGGTCTTGAGCGCATCGGCGCCGGGCGACAGCGAAATCAGCATCCCTGCGCCCGGATGGCCGTTGACGCGGCTGATATTGCTGTAATTTTCCGCGCCAATCTCGACCCGCGCAATATCTTTAATCCGCACCGACGAGCCATCGGACAGGGTTTTCAAAATGATATTTTCAAACTGTTCGACCGTCTGCATCCGCGATTGCGCGGTGACGGTGGCGTTCAAAAGCTGGCCTTCGGGGGCAGGGGTGCCGCCGACTTCGCCCGCCGCGACTTCGCTATTCTGCGCGCTGATGGCAGACACCACATCGCCCGGCATGAGCGAGACAGCGGCGAGCTTTTGCGGGTTGAGCCAGATGCGCATCGCGTGCGGCGCGCCGAACACATTGACATCGCCCACGCCATCGACGCGCGAGAGCGGGTCTTGTACATTGGAGGTTAGAAAGTCCGACACATCCTGATTGGAGCGGGTGTCGGTCGTGTCATAAACCGCGACCAGCAAGAGCGAGTCCGAATTGGACTTGGTTACGCGCACGCCCTGGCTTTGCACCTGTTGCGGCATCCGCGACACCGCCGACTGGATCGCGTTTTGCACCTGCACCTGCGCAATGTCGGGGTCGGTGCCTTTGGCGAAAATCGCGGTAATCCCTGCCGACCCGCGCGAAGAGGATTGCGAACTGAAATAGAGCAGGCCGTCAATGCCCGAAAGCTGCTGCTCCAAAATCTGCGTTACGCTATTTTCGATCGTTTCGGCAGAGGCACCGGGATAGGAAGCGCGGATATTAATCTGCGTCGGCGCAATGTCGGGATATTGCTCTATGGGGAGCGCGCGCAACGCGCCCAGCCCGCCCAGCATGACGATAATCGCCAGCACCCATGCAAAAATCGGACGCTCGATGAAAATGCGGGACATGGGCTTATTTATCCGATGCTTTGGCAGTGTTGGCCGACGCGCCGACCCGTTGCGGGCTGCTTGCCGGAACCGCCTTGATATTCGCCCCCTGCTTCAAAGTGCCGAGCCCTTGCGTAATCACGCGTTCGCCCGATTTAAGCCCGCCGGTCACCACCCAATTGGTCCCGACCGTGCGCTCGGCATTAATTTTGCGCCGCACCGCCTTATTGTCGCTGCCCGCCAGATAGACAAAGGCCGACCCGTCAAAATCGCGCAGCACCGCCGATTGCGGCACAAGGATAGCGGCGGGATTAATCGCCTGATCGAACAAGGCGGTCACGAACATGCCGGGCAGCAACATCCCCTTCGGATTGGGGAAACGCGCGCGCAAGGTCACGGTGCCGGTCTGTTCATTGACCGTCATTTCGGAAAATTCGACCGTGCCGGTAAAGCCGTAATCGCTGCCGTCATCGAGCTTCAGCCGCACAGCGGTGCTGCCTTGGCCGACCCCGCCGCTCGCGAGTGATTGGCGCAGCCGCGTCAGTTCCGCGCTCGATTGCTGCATATCGACATAGATGGGGTCGGTGCGCTCGATGACCGCGAGCGCATTGGTCTGATTGGCGCTGACCAGCGCGCCGGGGGTGGCGAGCGAGCGGCCGATGCGCCCGCTGATCGGCGCGGATATGGTAGTGTAACGCAAATTGATCTGCGCGGTTTTGAGCGCGGCCGCATTTTGCGCGACCGCCGCGCGGGCAACGCGGGCCTGTGCGCGCGCATCGGTATAATCCTGTTCGGCGACCGCCTGCATTTCGGCGAGCGGCTTCAGCCGTTGCGCCTTTTCGTCTGCGGCCTGCGCGCTCGCATTGGCGCTTGCCAGATTGGCGTTCGCTTGCTCGGCGGCTGCGCGATAGAGGCTGGCGTCAATTTCATATAAGGGCTGGCCCGCGCGCACATAGCTGCCTTGGGTGAACAGCCGCTTGCGGATGAGGCCGTTGACCTGCGGGCGCACTTCGCTGGTTTCAAACGCGACCGTGCGGCCGCCCAAGGTGGTGGTGATCGGCACCGCTTGTTCGGCGACGATGATATAGCCGACCTGCGCGGGGCCACCTTGTTTCTTGTTCGCGTCGCCTTGGGCCGAACAGGCGCTGAGTGAAACGGCAACCAATGGAATAATCAGGGAAAATGGTTGCATACGTTTATGCAGCATAAAGGAAAAACTCGCAACTGTTCAAACGTCCGCGGGCAATAGCTCGCGTCCGGCCAACGTGAATTCTCCCCGTCCGACGCTATAAATCACTTGTTTACAAATGCAACCTGTGGGCGACGCTTCTATCGCGCCTTCATGTTCAATAAAATTCTGTCCTACGCCGCGTCACCGTCCCACTCTTCGGCGGCGGAACGACAATATGTCGCGGGATAATCTGCGGCGAAAGGAGTGTGTCATATGGTAAAGCGGGCGCGCAGAGGAGGAGGCGCATATCTATATATGGTAGCTGGAAGGGCGGAAAAAAATTGCCGATTTGCCCGAACTTTGCGAAGCTAAGAGGGTGTTTTTGGCAGAAATGCGGGATTTTAATGATGGCGCACGTCCCATCACAATATCTTGTGTCGCAAGGGGGCCATTCTCGGCCGGCCCGACGCGAAATCATCTATCAAGCGGGGGTGACTTTATCGTCCCGACAGGCCACATCAGGAAAATGGACGAGCGGAATTTTCGGGCATGAGTGATTTGAAATTCACCGGATTTGGCGGCATCACCCTTGCCGCCGACAGTTTTGGCGATGAAGATGCGCCTGCGGTGCTGTTGCTCCATGCCGGCACCCATACGCGCGCGATGTGGACCGACGTGGCCGAAGAATTGGCTCGCGCAGGCCGCCGCGTCATCAATCTCGACCAGCGCGGGCATGGCGAAAGCGAACGGCCCGCCGATGGCCGTTATGATTTTGACGCCTATGTCGCCGATCTGCGCATGGTGCTGGGGGCGATGGCCTCGCGCCCCGTAATTGTGGCCGCGTCCGTATCGGGCTGGGTCGCCTTGGCCGCGCTCGAAGAAGATGGGGCCAATCTTGCGACGGGGCTTGTCGTGGTTGACGCGCTGCCGCTCGATGATGCGAGCATTGCAACACTTGCCGCGCGGATTGAAGCGCAATCGGGACAGGCAGCGGACCGGCTCGACTGGGATCCGGCTTTCCTTAAAGATATGGATCTGGACCTTGTGCGCGCCCATGTGATGCGCGCCGCGCCGACGCTCAAATTGCCTTTGCTGTTCATCAGGGGGGCCGAGTCCAAATTTACCACCCACGGGGCGGCGGAAAAATTTGTCGATCTTCTTCCCGACAATGAATTTGTCGAAATAGAAGGGGCGGGGCATATGGTCGCCGCCGACCGGCCCGAAGAATTTAACGGCGCGCTGCTCGATTTTCTGGAGCGCCGCGTGCCGCGCGTTACGCCTGAATTCCGCGCAGGATCGGACGCGCGCACCTTGCGCGATGCGCTTGGCTGTTTTGCGACCGGCGTGACGATTGTCACCACCTATGATGGCGACGGCAATCCGGTGGGGCTGACCGCGAACAGCTTCACCTCGGTATCGCTCGACCCGCCATTACTGCTGGTGTGCATTGCCAACGGGGCATCGAGCCTGCCTGCGCTGCGTGACAATGAATATTTCGCGGTCAATGTGCTGCAAATCGGCCAGCAGCCCGCCTCCGACCGTTTTGCGCGGCGCGGCGAGGACCGCTTTGGCGAAACCCCTTGGACGCATGGCGAGTTCGGGTCGCCCGTCCTCACCGGCTCGCTCACCAGCTTTGAATGTAAGCGCCACGAAATGCACGATGGTGGCGACCATGTGATTTTGGTGGGGCAGGTGTTGAAAGCGCAGTTTGAACCGCGCCGCGACCCGTTGCTCTATTTCCGGGGCAAATATCGCCGTCTCCATTTCACCTGAAGGGCATTTCACCTGACGGGCATTGCATCTGAACCAGCCTGTCGGAACCACCCTGTCGGAACCCTTGTCCGCCCAAGCGGTTGAAAAGGAAATTATTCAGGAGTTTTAATGATGGATGTGACCAATAACGAAACCAAGAGCCGCTATGAAATGGACGTTGATGGCCACACTGCTTTTGCCGCTTATGTGCGCCAAGGCGATGTGTGGGATTTCAACCATACGGTGGTGCCGCCCGAATTGGGCGGGCGCGGCATCGGCTCGAAACTGGTCGCGGGCGCGCTCGCCGATGTGAAGGCGCAGGGCGGCAAGATTATCCCGACATGTTCCTTTGTCGCAGGCTATGTTGAAAAACATCCCGACGCGGCAGAGCTTGCCTGACGGTTAGCGGGAGGCGGCCTCAATGCGCGGGCTTGGCCTCATCCACTTTTTCGACCCAATGCGGGTAGAAAGCCGGTTCGCGATACGACCAGCCGGGTGCGGTCGCCGCCGCCTCGCTGATCGACTGGAGCAATTCGCGCCGCTTTTCGGGGTGCAGATGCGGCAACGCCGCTGCGGCACAAAAAGCGGCGGGCAGCCAAGGCCGTGCTGCGGCTCCGAGCAGCCGTTCGTAAAGGAAGCGATAAGCCCCGAAACTGCCCAGCCGGTTCTGCCCCAAGTCAAAAGCCGACAAGGTAATGAGCGGAGCCATAAAGGGTTCAATCGCGGCCAGTCCGCTATCTTCGGGAATGATGTCGCGCAAATCGTTGAGGCGGCGGTAGATTTTCGCCTGCACGCGAATATTGGTCGCCTCTACCTCGTCACGCGACCACAGGGCCAGCGCATCGTCGCGCTCCAGCCCGACGTCAAGCGAGCGGCGGATATAACGTTGGGTGGCGGGCGGAAAATTCGCAAATTCGCGCATTTCGGCGAGGGCGAAATCTCCGTTGGCGGGTTTGGAACCGATAGTCATCGCGTGGCCTCCAATCCTGCGGGCGACGCTCGGGGCTATCTATGGTGCGGACAGTTCCGCCGCTTTAGGTCCATAAGCCCCCGCCCACAGTCCTGTTATGCGTGGCCCATGGTTAACAAGCGGTTATCGGGTGATGCAACTCCTGTTCACCAGTTGCGGCTTGCAAGGGCTTTACCCTGTGTCTAGGGAGCAACAGTTTTCTGCGATTTTGGCGCAATTTGGCAAATGGAAAGCAAATAATGACCTCCCCCGCCACCCCCGTTATTTCCGCAACCGGCCTGTTTACACCGCCCGAAAGCATTTCGAACGAAGAGTTGGTCGAAAGCTTCAACCGCTTTGTGGACGCTCATAATAGCGCCAATGCCGACGCGATTGCCGCAGGGAAGGTCGAGGCGCTCCAGCCCAGCTCGGTCGAATTTATCGAAAAGGCGAGCGGCATCCAATCGCGCTATGTGATGAGCAAGGCGCCGATTTTGGATCCTGCTATCATGTGTCCGCGCATCCCCGCGCGCAGCAATGATGAGCTGAGCATATTGGCGGAAATCGGCGTGGCGGCGGCGCGCGGTGCGCTTGCCAAAGCGGGGCGCGATGCGGCGGATATTGATGCGGTGATCGTGGCTTGTTCGAATATGGAGCGGCCCTATCCGGCGATTGCGGTCGAAATACAGGCTGCACTCGGTATCGAGGAGGGCTTCGGCTTCGACATGAATGTCGCTTGCTCGTCCGCGACCTTCGGCATCCAGACCGCCGCCGATTATATCCGCGCGGGCAATGCCAAATCGGTGCTGGTCATCAATCCGGAAATTTGTTCGGGGCATTTGAACTGGCGCGACCGTGACAGCCATTTCATCTTCGGCGATGTGGCGACCGCTATCTTGGTTGAAGATAAAGTGATCGCGCCACCGCAGCATTGGGACATTTTGGGCACAAAGCTCAAAACGCAATTTTCCAATAATATCCGCAACAATTTCGGCTTTCTGAACCGCGCTTATGAAGGCGCGCCCGACGCATCGGATAATGGCACCAAGGATGATCGCCTGTTCGTTCAGGAGGGCCGCAAAGTGTTCAAGGAAGTGGTGCCGATGGTCGCACAAATGATTGTGGATCAGATGGAGCGGCTGGAATTGCAGCCCGACGATATGCGCCGATTATGGCTGCATCAGGCCAATACCGGCATGAACCGCCTGATCGCCCAGCGCGTGTTGGGGCATGAAGCAAGCGCCGACGAAAGCCCGACGGTGCTGGACACTTATGCCAATACGTCATCGGCGGGGTCGATCATTGCTTTCCACCTCCACAATGCGGACTTGGCAAGCGGCGACACCGGCGTGATCTGCTCGTTCGGTGCAGGCTATTCGGCAGGCACGGTTTTCGTGCGCAAGGTGGGGTGATGCCTTAACCCCTCCCGCTTGCAGGTGGGAGGATTCTTCGCAAGCCCGCCAACCTTCTCCGCCCGTTCCTGCGCCTTGGCAGCGGCAGTATCGGGCCGCGCTTGCTCCTTGGTGGTTTCGGGCGTTTCCTTGTTGATGCCATCGCTTGGCATATTATGTCTCCTTCCCGTCTCTAACGGGCAGGCACCAAGCGGGTTCCGTGGCGGGAAAGGGCGTTAGCCCTGTGGATTACCGTCCGCGTCGCGATCCTTGTTCATGCCGATCAGTTTCGGGCCTTGCTTTTGGATCATGCCTTCAATCATCCCGCCCATCATGCCGAGCATACCGGGGAGTTGCACGGTAATCAGCACCGCGCGGTCTTCGACATCCAGTGTCGCGTTGACATTCTGGCCCATCGCGTTGATCGCGAGCGCCATACGGTCCTCGCTTGGCCAGCTAGGCTCGACGGTCGCGCCTGTGGGCAGATGTTTGCCAAGACCGCCAATGCGCTCTTGCATCCGCTGCCGCACTTCTTCTTTGGGCAGATTATGGGCAACGGGAACAGTAACGGTCCGCATAATATCGTTTATCCTGTGATGCTTGTGATGATGCCACTGGTGATGGATATGGTTCAGGCTTGGGGCGGAAGGGCAGGGGCAGGTTCGACGCCTGCTTTGACCAGTTCGCCCCCCAACCGTCCGGTCAGCCAGTAAAACCACATTTTGAAATCCGCCGCCAAGGACCAGAGCGGATAGGTGAAAGTCGCGGGGCGGTTCTTTTCCACCCCGAAATGGCCGACCCATGCAAAGAAATAGCCCGCCACAGGAACTGCCCACAGCCAGCTAAACTGGCGGGTTACAACCGAATAAAGCGCGAGTGCGACCACCAGCGACGTGCCGATATAATGGAGCATGCGCGTCGCGGGCCTGCGATGCTCGGTCAGATAATAGGGCCAGAATTCGGCAAAACTTTTGATCGGGCGCTCGGCCATGATGTGATCCTCTCCGCTATGGCGGCTTTCCTGACAAGATATAAGCGACAAGGGGGCGGGGCAAGCGGAGAATCGGCGGAATAAGCGGGCGCAATGCGATGGGGGAGCGCCTGTCACTATTGCCGTAACGGCGGTTAGGCCTGATTTACTGCAAATTTTTCTCGCTTTGCCGCCTTTGTCGGGCAAGGGCGGGAAGGGTGAAGGGTTCACGCGGAGGCGCAGAGAGCGCGGCGGTTCGGCAGTTTGACCGCACAATCTTTGCTTAAACTTGTCGAGAGATGGCTGGGGCGGGAGGATTCGAACCTCCGCATGCCGGTACCAAAAACCGGTGCCTTACCGCTTGGCTACGCCCCAACGCGCAGGCTTTGGAATTATGACCCAAAGCCGGTGAAGCGCGCCCTATAAGGCCGTGCTTTGGATATGGGAAGGGGGAAAACCACAAATTTTGGCTTATCCCCCTCATGTCTCACCCGCTTGGTATTAAACCCCGGCGACGGTGCGGACCCAGCCATAAGGGTCGGGCAAAGTGCCGCGCTGGATGCCAGTGAGCTTTTCGCGCAGCTTGACGGTAAGCTGCCCCGGACCCCCGGCCCCGATGGTGAAATTATGATGCCGCCCGCGCACTTCGCCGACCGGTGTTACGACCGCCGCCGTTCCGCAAGCAAACGCCTCGACCAGCTTGCCGCTCTTGGCATCGGCCTCCCACTGGTCGATGGCATAGGGTTCCTCCGACACGGAAATGCCTTCATCGCGCGCAAGCTGCATGATCGAATCGCGGGTGATGCCGGGGAGGATGGTGCCCAAAGGCGGGGTAATCATCCGGCCATCGTCGAACAGGAAGAACAGGTTCATGCCGCCCAATTCGTCAATCCAGCGATGCTCTTTGGCATCGAGGAACACGACCTGATCGCAGCCTTGTTCAATCGCTTCGGATTGGGGGAGGAGGCTTGCCGCATAATTGCCGCCGCATTTGGCCGCACCCGTGCCGCCCGGCCCCGCGCGCGAATAATCTTCGCTCACCCAGATTTTGACCGCAGGCGCACCGCTTTTGAAATAGGCACCGGCGGGCGAGACGATGACGATGTAGAGATATTCCTTTGCGGGGCGCACACCCAGAAAGGCTTCGCTCGCAAACATGAAGGGACGCAGATAAAGCGAACCACCTTCGGCCGACGGCATCCAATCCTTGTCGGTGCGGACGATTTCGTCAATCGATGCGAGGAATAATTCTTCCGGTAGCGCGGGCATGGCCAGCCGCGCTGCCGAACGGTTGAACCGCTGCGCATTTTGTTCGGGGCGGAACAGGGCGATGTGGCCATCGGCGTGGCGATAGGCCTTCATCCCTTCAAAAATTTCCTGTGCATAATGGAGGACCGCGGTGGCCGGATCGAGCGGGATCGCCTTGCGCGGGCCGATAGTCGGGCTGTGCCAGCCGCCCCACGGGCCGTCATGGCCTTCGGTATAGCGGATCGTCACCATATGGTCGGTAAAGACCGAGCCGAAGCCCGGATTTTCGATCATCGCCGCGCGCGTGACCGCATCGACCGGATGGGGATGGGGTTCAACGATAAATTCGGGCGCGGATGTCATGACTATACCTTTGTGGCAGGGGAGAGTTAGAAGAACCCCTTGCCAAAGCAACCGCGTCCGCGCAAGAGACGCTACAGCATGGCTGACCCGAATAATCCCGCGCATAGCATGACCGCCTCGGCGCTTTTCCTGCGCGAAGCCGAAGTCCGGCGCGGCATCGAACTGCTCTATTTCGGCCATAGCCACCTTGTCCGCGCGCTCGATGACATGCTCGCCAAAGAAGGGCTGGGCCGCGCCCACCAGCGCGCGCTCTATTTTGTGGCGCGCAAGCCCGGCCTTGTGATTTCCGATTTGCTGGCTTTGCTCGGCATTACCAAGCAATCGCTGTCGCGGGTCATCAAGGAATTGGAGGCCAAAGACCTCATCACCATGCGCACGGGACGCAATGACCGGCGGCAAAAGGAAGTGCGGCTGACCGAGGAAGGCACGGCGCTTGAAGCGCGGCTCTTTGCCGAAATGCGCGCGCGTATGGCGGCGGCTTATGGCGATGCGGGGCAGGATGCGGTGACAGGTTTCTGGCGCGTATGCGAAGGGTTGGTGCCGCCCGCAGAGCGCCGCCGCATCGCCGATTTGCAAAGCGGGTGAGGGGCTTATGAAAGCGCGAAGCAGGCCGGTGGAGACTAAGGCGGGCACCTTGGACCAATATCTGACGGCAATGCCGCCATCCTGGGCGGTCAAGCTTATCCTGCTCGTCGCGGGCGGACTGTCGGCGCTTGGCATGGCCCCTCTATTCTGGTGGCCGCTGACGCTTATCGGCCTTGTCCTTTTACTGGTATATCTGGAAAACATTCGCACGGGGCGCAGCGCCTTTCTTTATGGCTGGCTTTTCGGCGTCGGCCATTTTGCTGTCGGCCTCAACTGGATTGCCAAAAGCTTTACCTATCAGGCCGCGATGCCCGCCTGGCTCGGCTGGATGGCGGTGGTTTTGCTGTCGCTGTTCATGGCCTGTTATATCGGCTTTGCGAGCCTGCTCGCATGGCGCATCGGGCATAAAAAGCCGGTCGCGCTGGTGGTTGCGCTCGCGGGAAGCTGGACCTTGTTCGAATGGTTGCGCGCGACATTGTTCACCGGTTTTGCGTGGAATCCGCTGTCCGAAGTTGCGTTGCCGATGGGCATTGCGGGCGCGGCGGCATCGTTCGGCACCTATGGACTGAGCGCGATTGTGGTGCTGGTCGCGGGTGCGCTTTGGCTGCTCCTGTCGCGGCGTTGGATCGCGGGTTTGGTATTGCTTGCTTATCCGGCCTTGTTGCTGGTGGCGGGCTGGGCGAGCCTCCCGTCGCCCAGCCCGCCGAGCGGCCCGAAGGTCACGCTGGTCCAGCCCAATGTCGGGCAGGAGGATAAGTGGGAGGGCAATGCGACCGATGCCAATTTCGCCAAACTCGCGCAGCAAACATTGCCCAAGGATAGCGCACCGCGTCTCATTTTGTGGACCGAAGCATCTATCCCCGACTATCTCGAAACCGGCTATCCTGCGGATTATTACCGCCAGCCTGCCGACGAAACGCGGCGACGCATCACCGCTTTGATGAACCCGGACGACATCATCCTTCTGGGCGCACTCAAAATTGATTTCAACACCGCCGGAGCGCCGGTGGGTGCGCGCAACAGCATCTTCATGATGGACGCTAATGCGGAGCTTCATAACCGGTATGACAAAAGCCACTTGCTGCCCTTTGGCGAATATCTGCCGTTGCGCTCGCTCCTGACGCCGCTCGGCCTGTCGCGCCTTGCGCCGGGGGATCTCGAATTCCAGCCGGGGGCAGGGCCCGCCACCATCGACACAGGGCGCTTTGGCAAGGTCGGCCTCATCATTTGCTATGAACTGATTTTTTCCGGCCAAGTGGTCGATAAGGCCAATCGCCCCGCCTTTGTCTTTTCGCCCTCCAATGACGCATGGTTCGGCGCGTGGGGGCCGTCGCAACATCATGCCCAAGCCCGTCTGCGCGCGATTGAAGAGGGGCTGCCTTTCGTCCGCGTGACGCCCACGGGCATCAGTAGCATCATCGACGCCGACGGCAAGGTCGTGGCCACCATCCCGCAAGGCGACGCCGGACGCATTGACGCGGCTATACCGCCCGCCAAAGCCCCGACCTTCTTCGCCCGTTACGGCAATGCCATATCCGTGGCATTGGGCCTGATACTTATTCTTGTGGGCTTGGCCCTTGCCCGCAGGCCCCGTTCCGGCTAAAGGGCCTCCCAAGATATAAAGATTTCTTTATACGCTTTTTCTTAAACCCGCAGATACAGCAAAGACTGGACCAACCATGCGCGAACATTTTCTGTTTACCTCCGAATCCGTTTCCGAAGGCCATCCCGACAAGGTCGCTGACCAGATCAGCGACGCGATTGTCGATCTTTTCCTGTCGAAAGACCCCGAAGCGCGCGTGGCGTGCGAAACCTTGACCACCACCAACCGCGTCGTTCTGGCCGGAGAAATCCGCTGCAAGGGCGTGTTTGAAAATGGCGCGTGGGTAGATGGCGCGCTCGCCGAAATCGAAAAGGCTGTGCGCGATACGGTTAAGGAAATCGGCTATGAACAAAGCGGTTTCCACTGGGAAAATCTGGAATTTTCCAACCATCTCCACGCCCAGTCGGAACATATCGCGCAAGGCGTTGACGAAAGCGGCAACAAGGATGAAGGCGCTGGCGATCAGGGCATCATGTTCGGCTATGCGTCGGACGAAACCCCCGACCTCATGCCTGCAACCTTGCATTACAGCCATAAAATCCTCGAACGTCTTGCCGCTGACCGCCATTCGGGCGCAGCGCCGTTTCTGGAACCGGACGCCAAGAGCCAGGTGACGCTTGAATATGTGGACGAAAAGCCGGTGCGCGCGAAAGCCGTAGTGGTCTCGACCCAACATGGCGCGGATTTTTCGGACGCGGACGGCCAAGCCAAAATCACCGATTATGTGAAAGGCGTTGTCCGGGACGTGCTTCCCGACGGCTGGTTCGACGACAAGACCGAACTTTATGTGAACCCCACGGGCTGCTTTGAAATCGGTGGTCCCGATGGCGATGCGGGCCTGACCGGCCGCAAGATCATCGTCGACACTTATGGCGGCGCAGCCCCGCATGGTGGCGGTGCTTTTTCGGGCAAAGACCCGACCAAGGTGGACCGTTCGGCGGCGTATGTGAGCCGCTATCTTGCCAAGAATATCGTTGCAGCGGGTCTTGCACGCCGTTGCACGATCCAGTTGAGCTATGCCATCGGCGTTGCCGAACCGCTCTCGCTCTATGTCGATACGCACGACACCGGCACGGTTTCGGAACGCAAGCTGGAAGATGTGTTGCCGACCTTGGTGAAACTCACCCCCAAGGGCATCCGCACCCATCTGGGCCTCAACAAGCCCATCTATAAAAAGACCGCCGCTTACGGCCATTTCGGACGGCAGCCCGAAGGCGATCTGTTCCCGTGGGAAAAGACCGATCTTACCGAACAGCTCAAAGCCGCTTTCGCGTAAAAGCACGGCTGGCGACCACGCGCTCAGCGCCATAGCCTTTCTCCTGACGTTCAGGGGTGGAGTTTACCGCTGATTCGGAATGAAAGCGGCGGCGGTCACCGTGTTGATTCTCGAGACATTTTCGGCAAAGCTCCCCTTATCCTTGCAAAGGCATCTTGTTCTGCCAAATAATATGAACATTGATCCTTTAAAGGGAGCGCAGCTAAAATGTGATAGGCCAGATTCGCAAGCCCGTCCTCACAGCAAATTTTGCTGCTCGGTCAAATCGGGGAGTGTCCAGTCGATCGGCGCTAATCCGTGGCTTTCGAGGAACGCATTGGTCTGGCTGAAATGTTTGCAGCCCAAAAAGCCGTTATGGGCCGAGAGCGGGGAGGGGTGCGCGGATTTGAGCACCAGATGTGGCCCGCCTTTGTCGATGCTGTCAACGAACGCGGCTTTTTTCTGCGCATAATTGCCCCATAGCAGGAACACGACCGGTTCCTTGCGCGCATTGATAGCAGCAATAATCGCGTCGGTGAATTTTTCCCAGCCGCGCCCTTGATGCGATGCGGCCTTGCCCATTTCGACGGTCAGCACGCTGTTCAGCAACAACACGCCTTGCTCCGCCCAATGTTCGAGAAAGCCGTGCGTAGGCGGGGTGATGCCCAGATCGCTTTTCAATTCCTTATAGATATTGACGAGCGAGGGCGGCGGCTTGACGCCCGGCTGCACCGAAAAGCACAAGCCATGCGCTTGCCCCACACCATGATAGGGATCCTGCCCCAAAATCACCACGCGCACCTTGTCGGGCGGGGTGAGATCGAGCGCACGAAACCATTCACTTGCCTTGGGGAAAATGCGGCGGCCCTGGGCGCGTTCATCGACAAGGAATTGGCGCAGCGCCGCCATATAAGGCGCGTCAAACTGTGCCTGTAATGCGTCTTTCCAGCCAGCTTCCAATTTTATCGCGCTCATGACCCCAAGCGCCTGCACGGAACATTCGCACGGGTCAACCGTTTTCCAGCCACCAACCAAGCCTGCGTCCGACGCCCTTAAAATGTCTGGCGCACGCTAGAGGGAGAGGGACTATGATAACAGCAAATGATCTGCGTGCAGGGATGCGTGTGCTGGATTCCGACGGTGATTTTATCGGCACAATTTTGGGCGTAGCGGGCGATAATGTGCGCTTGCGGCAGGAAGGCGTGGTCGATGGCGAACATGATGTGCCGCTCACCCGTTTCGCGCGTGTGGACGGAGAATCGGCCTATCTGGACGGCGCTTGGTCCACCATATTGACGACTTTGGGCGGCTTGGCGGCGGGCGCTGCGGCGACGGTCGGCGGCGCGGCCCATGCAGCAGAGCGCGGGATCGACCGGATGGGTGATCGTATCCGTGATGGCGTGCATGGCGATTCCGTACATCGCGATCCTCTGCACCGCGATCCTGTGACGCCCGCAACCTATAATGACCCTGTAGAGCCGGAACGGCGGATGGGCTTTTGGCCTTGGCTGTTGCTTATTGCCGCCGCGATTGCCGCTTTCCTCGCGTTCAAGAGTTGCACCACAGCCGAAGCGCCTGCTCCCATGCCTGCTGACCCCGGCGTTGAACAGGCGACCCCTGCCACCCCCGCAACCCCAGCGACGGGACCAGTTGAAAGCGTCACGCTTGCCGACAATAGCAAGCTCGACATCACGCCGGGGACGATCACTTACAATCTCTATAAATTTGTGACGTCGGGCGATGCGGTGCCGAAAACCTTCACGTTCGACAAGCTGAACTTCGACACCGGTTCCGCCGCGATCCGCGCCGAGGACCAGCCGACCATCGACAGTATCGGCGCGATCATGAAAGCCTATCCAAAGGTCAAAGCCTCGGTTGTCGGCTATACCGATGCAACCGGTGACAAGGCCACCAACGAAAAGCTTTCGGCGGAACGCTCGGCCAATGTGGTCAAAGCCATTGTCGCCAAGGGTGTGGACGCTGGCCGCCTTGATTCTAAAGCGGGTGGCATCGCCGAAACCAAAGGCGGCGCTGACCAGAATGCTCGTCGGACCGATTTGGTCGTGACCGAGAAATAAGGACGGAATTCATAGCTTCGTCGCTGTTTTGCTCGGGGGCGCTTGGGCCTCTCGCGCAAAACAGGCTAGCCATCGGCCCGGTCTCAACACCGGGCCGATTTTTTTGTGGGTATGGCGAATGGGGCTTAGCTTGCGCCTCCCGACCCCTCAATAGGTCATGCATTTCGCCTTGCCGTCAGCAGCAGCATCCGCCTTGTCCCGCGCGACCTTGTTCGCATCGCGCGTCACTCCCGGAATTTCGGCCAAGCGGCAGCCGGGTTTGCCGCCTTTGCCGACGGTTTCGACCATGAGCCAGCTTTGCTTGGGCTGATCGGGGACGTCGCTTGTCAGGCGGAAGATGATGGCGAAGGGTTGGCCGTTTTGGCCGACGCGCCATTCGACCGTGTCACTTGCGGCGTTAAACGGGCCCGGGGTTAAAAATTCGCCCATCGCACCCGCATCCAGATCGGCGCGCAAATCGCCTTCCTTGATATAGAGCGGGACGCCCGCAAAGCCGGTGCATTTCTGCTCGCGATATTCGGCCTCGTCATTGGTGGCGATGGTTTTGCAGGCGGACGCTTTGATCGAGCTATAGACCGAACGGATGCCGGTGGCCGCATCCGCCTTTGTTTCGGGAGCGCTTTCGGGTGGGCTGCTATCACCCGTTTTGGTCGCCTCGTCCGTCGTTGCGTCAGAAGTGTCCGTAACCGCCGCATCCGTCGCAGATACCTCAGATCCGGCCTCGTTCTCCGCCTTATCCTGCGGGGCTTCACGCGTATCGCTGCACGCCCCCAGCGCCAGCAAGCTCGCAACGCAAAGGGCGGCGGGGAGGGACTTGGGCGTCATGATCATCTCCTGCATTGCCCCTTCTGCGCTGGACCCCGCGCACGAAAAACGGTAAGATTTGCGCGCATCGGCTATAGCCCAAACAAGGAGCCTTGATATGTCTGCCACCAACCGCGCTGCGGGCAAAGCGTTCCGCATTTTGAAAGTCGCTTTGCCGGTCGCACTGGTCGCGGGGCTGGGCTTTATGGCCTTCCGGCCTGCCACCACGACCGCCGCGCTTCAGGCCAATGCTCGCGCGCCGCAATTTGTCACGCAAGGCGCGATTGGCGGCAAAGTCTTCACGCTCGACCTTCGCAAACAACTCGCGAAAGGGCCGGTTGTCCTTTATTTTTTCCCCAAAGCCTTCACCAAAGGCTGCACCTTGGAAACGGCGGCCTTTGCGGAAAATCATGACCGTTTTGCCGCCGCAGGCGCGACCGTGATCGGCATGTCGGCGGACAATATCGCCGATCTCCAGCGTTTTTCGACCGAGGTGTGCCGTTCCAAATTTCCGGTGGCGATTGCCACCCCGCGCATCATGCAGGCTTATGATGTCAAGCTTCCGGCGGTCAATATGACCAACCGCACCAGCTTCGTCATCGCGCGCGACGGGCGCATTGCTTATGTCCATAGCGACATGAATTATGTCGACCATGTGCGCAACACACTGGCGGCAGTGGAACGGTTGAAGGCGCGTCCGGCGCGGCGGTGAGGGACTAAGTGCGGATTTTAATCCGCTAGCCCTGAGCGTGTCGAAGGGCGTGGCTAAGGCTGGCGCAATATTGATGGGCGTCCTTCGACAAGCTCAGGACTAACGGGTTCAGGATTAATGGGCTTATTTGAGAATATTCGAAATGAAAAAAGCCCGCCGGAATATCCTCCCGGCGGGCCTTTCATTCTTCTCACACTATGCCTTATTCGGCGCGCGGGGCGGCGGCGCTGGGGTTGGTCGGCATCCCGCCCAACTGCGTCACCAGATCGCGATAGGCGTCGAGATAGGCCAGCACGATGACCTGACCGATTTCGGTATTTTCATAGCTGGACCCGCCGAGCGCGCCTAATGCGCTGCCCCAGCCAAAGCCGCCGCCGCCAAAGCCGATGTCGGTCTTGCGGGCATAGCCTTCGGTCAGGCGTTCCTGTTCGGTTGTGCGCGAATTGACCAAAGTCAGCGTGACATTGGCTTCCTTTTTCTTGACGTTGAGGCCACCCGCAATCGCGCCGATGGTGCGGTTGCCGATGAGGCCACCCAGCGCGCCGCCAAGGCCGCCGCCGCCTGAATTGCGGTTGCGCGACACGATGTCGGGGACAAGGAAATAGTCCGCCGCGCGCACCTGACGCTTGCCGATGTTCGACCCGCGCTGCAATTCGCCATTGTCCGCAAGCGCGCGTTCGAGATTGCGGCTTTCAAGCCCGCGTCCGCGATCGACGAGCGTGAAGCAACCCGAACGCATGACCATGACCTTGAGCAAGGCTTCGGGCGAGGTCAGCCCATATTCCGACCACCAGCGATAGTCGGGCTCGACAATCGCGATCGAACCGAGCTTGCGGGTGCAGACCGGAATTTCGGCCGATGCGCGTTCTTGCGCCTTGCGGCCCGAACTTTTGCTTTTGTTGTTTTGAGCCATTGCGGGCGTGGCCGCCATCGTCATGGCGCTCGCCGCAGCCAGCGCGATCAGAATCTTCTTCATCAAAATAACTCCCTTGGGTTCTCCCTGTGGACGATGCGCACATACCCCCGCAGATCCGTGCGAATCTGCGCTAACTCTTAAAGGAGACAGGAAATATTGGTAGAGCCAAAAGCGCACCTGTCCCGCAAGGTGACGATTATCACATAGTCGGACGGTCGGTCGGGCTAGGGAGGGGGAGAGGAGGGGGAGAGGAGGGGGAGAGGCCTAGGCTCCCCACATAACTAGACGGGCACCGTTTCCGATGCCCGTCCGTTGCGACCCCGAAGGGTGGGATGACGCCTCTCATTCAAGAGGCGTATCTTTTTTTAGCGACAGCGCGCGCTGCCCCGGTCAATTTCGCGACCGGCAATAGCGCCCACGCCCGCACCGATGATGGTGCCAAGCGTCTTGTCACCACGGCCTGCAATCTCGTGGCCTGCAACACCGCCGACAACGCCGCCGATCACCAGACCGGTCGTGCCATTGTCGCGCTTGCAACGCCAGCGACCGCGATTGTCACGCCACAAACGCTCGTTGCTGCGAATGCGGCGGTCGCGATAGCGCTTTTTATAATAGTCGCTCGTCGACGCGGTGGTGAGGTCTGGCGCATAGCTCGGCATCGTCGCCACCCCGTTCATCGGACTAATTGCCATCATGGCAGCCATAATCATGCTCATTGTTCTTACCCTTTCGCATGGATGTAATCTCGTGATTTGGGGTATGAACGAACCGATATGAACGCTGGTTGCATGAACGCCAGACAACGGCAGAAATGCGTGCGCTTTGGCGATGAAAAGTGCAAAAGCGACGATGGAATGAGGCGCGTTTTTTACAGCATGTGATTAGCCTCACGCGCCAAGGAGAGAAGCGAAAGGAAGTTCAAGCGTGCGCTGTTTACCCCTCATCCCCCATCTTGAGCGCAGCAATAAACGCTTCCTGCGGGATGCTGACATTGCCATATTCGCGCATCTTGGCCTTGCCCTTTTTCTGCTTTTCCAGAAGCTTTTTCTTGCGGCTGATGTCGCCGCCATAGCATTTGGCGGTCACGTCCTTGCGCATCGCGGCAATGGTTTCGCGGGCGATGACCTTGCCACCAATGGCGGCTTGGATGGGGATTTTGAACAAGTGGCGCGGGATGAGGTCTTTCAGTCGCTCGCACATACCGCGTCCGCGCGCTTCGGCGGTGCCGCGATGGACAATCATGCTCAGCGCATCGACCGGATCGCCATTGACCATGATGCTCATCTTGACGAGATCGCCGGGGCGGTGGCCGATCTGATGATAGTCGAACGAGGCATAGCCCCGGCTGATGCTCTTTAAGCGGTCATAAAAATCGAACACCACTTCGTTGAGCGGCAGTTCATAGACAATCTGTGCGCGGCCACCGACATAGGTGAGTTGTTTTTGAATACCGCGCCGGTCCTGACAAAGTTTTAGGATCGAGCCCAAATATTCGTCTGGGCAGTAAATCGTGGCTTCAATCCACGGTTCTTGGATTTCGTCGATGCGGTTGACGTCGGGCATATCCGCCGGATTGTGCAACTCCATCTCGCGCGCGTCGTCGGTTTTCGAGCGGCTGAGCTTGAGCTTATAGACCACCGACGGGGCGGTGGTGATAAGGTCGAGATCATATTCGCGCGTCAGGCGCTCCTGAATGATTTCAAGGTGGAGCAGCCCAAGGAAACCACAGCGAAAACCAAAGCCCAAGGCCGCGCTGCTTTCGGTTTCGAACGAGAAGCTTGCATCATTGAGGCGCAGCTTGCTGATACTTTCGCGTAGCTTTTCAAAATCGGCGGCGTCGGTCGGGAATAGGCCGCAGAACACCACCGGCTGCACTTCCTTAAACCCCGGCAAGGGTTCTGCGGTCGGACGCTTGGCATCGGTGATGGTGTCACCGACGCGGGTTTGCGCGACCTCTTTGATTTGCGCGGTGATAAAGCCCACCTCGCCGGGGCCGATCTCGCTCAGAATCTCGATCTTGGGGCGCATACAGCCGACGCGGTCGATGAGGTGGGTCGTCCCCGCCTGCATGAATTTGATCTGCTGGCCCTTCTTGATGACGCCATCAATCACGCGCACTAGGATGACGACGCCCAGATAAGGGTCATACCATGAATCGACCAGCATCGCTTTCAATGGCGCATTGCGGTCGCCCTTGGGGGGCGGGATTTTGGCGACAATCTGTTCGAGAATGTCCTGAATCCCGATGCCCGATTTGGCCGAAGCCAGCACCGCGTCGGACGCATCAAGGCCGATCACTTCCTCGATTTCCGCTTTCACCTTGTCGGGTTCGGCGGCGGGGAGATCAATCTTATTGATGACCGGCAGGATTTCATGGTCATGCTCGATCGACTGATAGACGTTCGCCAGCGTTTGCGCTTCAACCCCTTGCGCCGCATCCACCACGAGCAGCGCCCCTTCGCACGCGGCGAGGCTTCGCGACACTTCATAAGCAAAGTCCACATGGCCCGGCGTGTCCATGAGGTTAAGCTCATAGGTGATGCCATCCTTGGCCTTATAGTCGAGCCGGACGGTCTGCGCCTTGATCGTGATACCGCGCTCTTTTTCGATGTCCATATTGTCGAGCACTTGCTGCGCGCCCGACATTTCACGGTCGGAAAGCCCGCCCGTATATTGGATCAAACGGTCGGCGAGCGTCGATTTGCCATGGTCGATATGGGCGATAATCGAAAAATTGCGGATGAGGCTAAGGTCGGTCATGGATGCTTCATAATGCGATGAAGGCGGACCTTTTGTGGCCCGCCCGATAAAAAGATTCTGCGCCGATAGCAGGGCCAAGCCTTGCTGTCACCGTTGATTCAGAAGGCAAGCCCGCGCGCGCCTTGGCTTAGCGGTCGCGCCGTGCGGCAAGCATCCGGTCAATGACGGCAATGGCTTTGAGTTTGCGCGCTTCTCCGTCGCCCGAAATCACCACATAAGGCACGCCGCGCCGGTCGAGTTCGGCCTTGGACAATGATTGGAAATGCGCGCGTTCGGCGGCGCTTTTGTGGACGCGCAGGCCATCGTCGATCCACGGCAAATCATCATCCATCAGCAGATAGAGGTCGCCCACATCGGTAAAGGCGTCAAGATCGGGATGGCGCGATGCGAACATCATCATCTGCCAGGCCGCCGTCATCAGCGGGTCGGTGTCGGAGAAAAACAGCGCACAGGCTTGTTTGCGCACCTCGGCGGTCAATTCCATATGGCCGCGCATGATCTTGACCAGATCGTCGGGCATCAAATCGGTGCCATAGGCTTCGCAATAGGTGCGGCCATATTCATGCACAAAGGGCGCGTCATAATGCGCCGCGAGTTGCCGCGCGAGGGTTGATTTTCCGGTGCTTTCCGCGCCGTGCAGGACGATATTCAACGAAATGCCTCGCTCTCCTTTTGGGGCCGCTGCGCGCGATGGATTTTCCACCATTGGATAAGCCCGACTATAGCAAGCAGCAGGAACAGGCCATAAAGAATGGCGGTCAAATGCAAGGCCTTGGTCCAGTAAAGCCCGACCGCCAGAATATCGACGATGATCCACAACACCCAATTTTCGACATAACGGCGTGCGAGCAAAAGTTGCGCGACAACGCTGATCATCGCAATCGCGCCATCCCAATAAGGATAATGGGCGTCGGTCATCCGCGCCATCATCGTCCCCCAGCCAAGCGTCAGGATAAGGCATCCGCCCAGCACCGCCAACTGGTTGACCTTGTTAAGCTGTAACACGGGGATTTTGTGATCTTCGGCATCGCTCGCCGCGCGCGACCACACCCACCAGCCGTAAATTTGCACGACAAAGAAGAAAAGCTGGAGCAGCGCATCGCTATAAAGCTTAGCCCCGTAGAAGATCCACGCATAACAAATCACCATCGCTATCCCGAACGGATAGTTCCAGATGCTACGCCGGATGATGAAGATGATGTTCATCATCCCCAGCACCACGGCAATGGTTTCAAGCGTGGAAAAGGTCATGGGTGCCAGGTTGTTGCAATCTTTGTGAGGTGCGCGCGATTAAAGATCGTCGGCTTTCATCCGGAAAATCGTCTGGTGCGGTTCATAGGCCGCCATGCGGGTGATGAGGCCATCCAATGTATCATCGACAATCATGATATTTTTATGCGCCTCGCGGACGAAGCCCACATCAATCATATGCTGGTTGAATGCGACCAGATGGTCATAAAAGCCCGCAACATTCAGAACGCCAACCGGCTTTTCATGATAGCCAAGCTGCGCCCAGCTAATCGCTTCCCACAATTCGTCCATCGTGCCAACGCCGCCCGGAATGGTGATGAAGCCATCCGACAGGTCGGTGAACATCTTCTTACGCTCGTGCATCCCCGGCACGATATGGAGTTCGGTGCAAAGATCGTTGCGCACTTCTTTGGAGCATAAAGCTTCGGGGATAACGCCGATGACTTCGCCGCCCGCATGGATGCACGCATCGGCCACCGCGCCCATAAGCCCGAGCCGACCCCCGCCATAGACCAGCCCTATGCCACGCTCCGCCAGCGCCCGCCCGACCGCTTGCGCGGTTTCGATATAGACAGGGTCGGCTGGCGATGCCGAACCGCAATAGACGGCGAGGCGTTTCAACTTATGGGGCATAAAGTCTCCGGTTAAGGGGGAAATGATATTCAGCGCGCGGCCGCGCCGGTGCGGTCTTCGGCCAGTTGCCAGCAGCTTGCGGTTTTACGGAAGCTATAGCTTTGCGCGGGGCCAAAGCGGCGGACAAGGCTTTCTTCCGCCTCATCCTCCCCCGTGACCGCAAATGTGCCGCGGCTCCAGTCCACGCGATAATCGCCCTTGGGAAGGGCGACGGCATTATGCGTGATTTTGTCAAAATCGGCGCGCTTGCCTGCTTCGAACAGGGTAAAGCTGCTTGCGGTCGCATAGCTATAATCGACCAGCATGATGTCATAGCCGGTATAAGCGGCACGCGGGACCATATGCGCCTTGCCGTTCTTCACCACCCGGATGGACGGGGCCAGATAAGCCTGCCGTTCGGGCCAGCTTGCGCGGCTGAACCCTTCAAAAAAGTCCGCAAAATCCTTGTCGCGACAAGCGGTTTCCATCATGGCTTTGGCGGTGGTTTCAACGGATTGCGCCTTGAGGGGCGCATCGGCCATTATACCGGTCGCCGATAATATCATGGTTACTGTCGCGATGACCATAAGCTTTCCATAGTGCATAAAGGCGGACTCCCGTGCGGCATAGCGTCATCGTCGCCCATAGCCCGACAGTGCGCGTCCAACAAGGGCACCCGCTTCCACCGCCAGACATTTGCACTGGCACAATAACTGTCTATACATCAGCCCATACCCCGGGGAGCCGATGGCTGAGAGGCGGTGCTGTAATGCCCGCGACCCGTTGAACCTGAACCGGTTAAGACCGGCGGAGGGAGGGCGGTTTTTCCTTAAGCCACGCCAAAGGACCAAAACCGTTATCACTCCGGGACTATTTAGGAGTGAGTTTGATGGCCGACTTTTCGATTAATGAAGATCTGATTTCCGGCGAAAATCATGGGCCCGCCCGCACCGAAGGCAAGGCAACGCTTCCGAGCGTCACCACTGGTCCCATTCGCGGATCGAAGAAAGTCTATGTCGAAACCCCGTCGGGCGTGCGCGTCGCGATGCGTGAAATTCATCTGGAGCCTTCGAGCGGCGAGGCACCGGTGCGGGTTTATGACACGTCCGGCCCTTATACCGACCCCAATGTGCATATCGACATCGACAAGGGCCTTGCCGAACTACGCCGCGACTGGATTGTCGCGCGCGGCGATGTCGAGGAAGTCACCCAGCGCGAAGTGCGCCCCGAAGATAATGGCCAACTCGGCCCCGACCGCAGCGGCGGGGTGAAGCCTTTCCCGTATGTGCGGGAACGGGTCTTGCGCGCGAAACCCGGCGCGAATGTGAGCCAGATGCACTATGCGCGCCGCGGCATCATCACGCCCGAAATGGAATATGTGGCGGAGCGCGAGAACCTCGGTCGCGCGCGGCTTGCTGAATATGTCCGCGATGGCGAAAGCTTTGGCGCGGCCATCCCCGATTATGTGACGCCCGAATTCGTCCGCGAAGAAGTCGCACGCGGCCGCGCCATCATCCCGTCGAACATCAACCACCCCGAAAGCGAGCCAATGGCGATTGGCCGCAATTTCCTTGTCAAGATCAACGCCAATATCGGCAATAGCGCGGTCGCATCCGACGTCGCATCCGAAGTCGACAAGATGGTGTGGTCGATCCGCTGGGGTGCCGATACCGTCATGGACCTCAGCACAGGCCGCAACATCCACGACACCCGCGAATGGATTTTGCGCAACTCGCCCGTCCCCATCGGCACCGTGCCCATTTATCAGGCGCTCGAAAAAGTTGGCGGGGTTGCCGAAGACCTCACCTGGGAAATCTTTCGCGATACGCTCATCGAACAGGCCGAACAGGGCGTCGATTATTTCACCATCCATGCGGGCGTCCGCCTGCCTTATATCCCGCTCACCGCCAAGCGCGTGACCGGCATTGTGTCGCGCGGCGGATCGATCATGGCGAAATGGTGCCTCGCGCATCACAAGGAAAGTTTCTTGTACGAACGGTTTGACGAAATCACCGAGATTATGAAGGCCTATGACGTCGCCTATTCGCTGGGCGATGGCCTGCGCCCCGGCAGCATTGCCGACGCCAATGACGAGGCGCAATTTGCCGAACTCTATACCTTGGGCGAACTCACCAAGCGCGCGTGGGAGCAAGACGTTCAAGTGATGATCGAAGGGCCGGGCCATGTGCCCATGCACAAGATCAAGGAGAATATGGACAAGCAATTGGAAGCGTGCGGCGAAGCCCCCTTCTACACGCTGGGGCCGCTCACCACCGACATTGCGCCGGGCTATGACCATATCACCAGCGGCATCGGCGCGGCGATGATCGGTTGGTATGGCACCGCGATGCTGTGTTACGTCACGCCCAAGGAGCATCTGGGCCTGCCCGACCGTGATGACGTAAAGGTCGGCGTGGTGACGTATAAGTTAGCCGCCCATGCCGCCGACCTCGCCAAGGGGCATCCGGCGGCCAAAGTCCGCGACGACGCCCTAAGCCGCGCGCGCTTCGAATTCCGCTGGCGCGACCAGTTTAACCTAAGCCTCGACCCCGACACCGCCGAGCAATATCACGACCAGACGTTACCGGCGGAAGGCGCAAAATCAGCGCATTTCTGCTCGATGTGCGGGCCAAAGTTTTGCAGCATGAAAATCACCCAAGAAGTGCGCGAATTCGCCGCAGGCGAATTATTAAAGGACCATCCGGGGGATGGTTCTCCCGCACGAACTCGGGAGTTTGCCCTCGGCGAAGCCGAGAATGGTTCACGCAGAGACGCAGAGAATGCGGAGGAATGGGCCGAAGCTGGCATGGCCGAGATGAGCAAGGTTTATGACGCAACTGGGCGTGAGCTGTATATGGGCGCTGGCGATCGGGAGCATGATTGATCATCGAGTTGTAGATAGTTGAAATTAGAGCCGTTTTATTTGAATTATTGAAATTTCAGTAACGACAATCCAATTACGATAACGGGATGTATCGATTTTTGGGGAGAGTTATTGTGGAGGTGTTCATTACGGATTACACGGAGATGGGCGGCGGCAACTATTGCGTTGCCGGTTGGGATGCTAATCAAGGTAGGATGGTTCGCCCGTTGCCTAATGGCAGAAATTGGTCAACGGCCCAGATTCAGCAATTTGGCATTTCCCCAGGTGTTTTGATGCAATTCACTGTTGACGACGCAGCTCATCCTGGGGATTTTCCGCATACGACCGAAGATACAAGAGTTACTCAAGCAGGAAATTTGGGCCAGCGCGCAGACCTCTGGCTTGGTCAAGACCGACCTCAAACAGCAAATTCAGTGCAACAGGCTTTTGGTGGAAATATCGTTTGGAACAGTGTATTTCAGGGTCGAAAGCAAGGAGTTCACATACCAGTAGGCACCAACTGTCGTTCACTATGGGGCCTTTCAATAAATTCCAATGGCATGCGCTTTGTCGAAGAGTTTGATAAGCTCAAATGTATAATTGATGATGGCGACGACGAATACATCTGCGCAGTATCAAGCGCCCACCTCAAAACCTTGTTTAGGCAAGGAGGTGTCAATGCAGTCAATGCGTTTTTGCCGACGAATACCGCTGCCCACGTGCGACTTGGCTTGGCGCGAGCTTTTGGCACGCAGGCAGATAAATGCTTTCTCATGGTAAATGGAATTCAGATTTGACCAAATCAGAAGTTTTATCAGTAGGTCATTCTAGTCGAACAGGCTTAGAGTTTCTTGCTGTTCTAGAGGCGTGGGAAGTTTCTGCGATAGCGGATGTACGGTCTACGCCTTGGTCCAAACGCAATCCGCAATTTAATAGAGATATTCTTAAGTTTGAACTTGAAAGTAGAGGAATCTCGTATCGATTCATGGGTAGAAGCTTAGGTGGAAGGCCTTCACTAGCGAGCCTTTATTCAAACGGCGTCGCTGACTACGAAAAAATGGCGGGCGCCCCAGCTTATAAGCAGGCAATCATGCGTGTTCAGGCAGCAGCCAAGAATCATCGACTAGCTCTACTTTGTTCTGAACATGATCCAATTGAGTGCCATAGATGTCTTTTGGTGGGGCGAAGTTTGGATGAGGTTGGAGTGAAAATGATTCATATCCTGTCGGAAAATTTCGCACAATCGCAACAAGAAATTGAAGGCCGGCTGCTCAAGCTGACCGGAGAAAATCAGTCAAATTTCCTTCAGCCTCGGATTGATGTCTTATCGCATGTTTACAAGGAATGGTCTGAGCGAGTGGCTTACTCAAAGCCGAAATATACGCCGTCAGAAAATGACGTGAGAGATCTGCAATGGAGCTAGTAACTTTTACCATTGGCTTTACCAAGACAAATGCTAGCCACTTTTTTAGTCGATTGACGGATGCGGGGGTGGTTTTGGTTGTTGACGTTAGACTCAATAATACATCTCAATTGTCTGGATTTGCAAAAGCAGAAGATTTGCCGTATTTTCTAAAGCAAATTGCAGGGATCAAATACGCACATCGGCCAGAATTGGCTCCTACTGATATTATGCTTAAGGAGTTTAAAAAAGAAAAAGGTGATTGGAGCGTTTACGAACGTAAGTTTATGAAACTTATGGAGAGCAGGAAGATCGAAGATAAATTTAGGCCAGAAATGTTTGATAAATCGTGCCTTTTGTGCTCTGAAGATAAGCCGCATTATTGCCATAGGAGGCTCGTTGTTGAATATTTGAACGGAAAGTGGGGTAGTGCTCTAAACGTTCAGCACCTCTGAGAAGCCCGATTTCCGGAAAAACAATACCGTCCAGCGCCTCACCCCAACCGAACCAAAGCCTCATCCAACGCCTGCAAAAAACCTTGACCGATCCGCCTTCGCGAACGGTGCTGGGCCGCCGGTGATGCCATCCATTCCGGCGCGCAGGTCGGCCATGATGGCGCGGGTGGCTAGGGCGCTGCCTATGGAGGCGGGGGTGAAGGGCTTGCCGTTGTTGCCGATGACCACGGCGTCGGCTTTCAGGCAACGGTCGGCCAGCACGATGTCGGCGGTGATGACGATGCTGCGCGGGTCCGCAGCCTCAGCGATCCAGTCATCGGCGGCATCGAAACTGTCCGACACAATAGCCCTCGTGATCAGCGGATGGTCGGGTATGCGAAAGCGCGCATTGCTGACCAGCACCACGGGCACGTTGCGGCGAAAGGCGACCTTGTAAATCTCGTCCTTTACCGGACACGCATCGGCATCGACCAATATGCGCGGCGTCGGGATGCGAGGGGATATTGGCGGCGGCGTCATGGAATTCGGGTCTGGATTATCGGTCATGTCTGCTTAGCGGCTTAGCATAGATCGCAAAAGCGCGCGCGTCCGAGATGACAGCTTTGGCGATGATATGGTATAATAGACCGCACATATAATGAGGGCACGGCACGCCTTGCTTTCATGTCCTTATCTAGCGGGAGAATGGTATGCGAAAGCGCGCAAGCTTTGGGTTCGGTGCGGCATTGGTGATGTTGGCCTTTTCACTATCATCGCCTGCCCTTGCACAAGCATCCGATGCGAAGGCCGCGAAAAAAGCTGAGACCCCGACGCACCCCTCCATGCCCACACACCCGCACGACGTACCATCGCCACTGCTCGGAAGCTGGGATGTTGACGTAACGCGGCTCCCTATGCCGCCCGAAGCGCGGCCGCAGCGGGTGACGATCCGCTATAGCGTGGTCGATGCTGGACGCTGGCAGATGGACGTCGAAATTGTCGATAATAAGGGCAGCAAAACGCATGGCGTGTCGGTTTTCCCGCTCGACGGCACGCAGGTCGCGGCGGCCGGAAGCCCCGAAGCGGATAAGATCGCGGCTGTCTTGCCGCAGCCTGATGTGCTGGTCACCTCGCTCGCCAAAGGCACATCGCCGGCTTCGACGCGCATCTATGCGGTGGCGGGGGATGGCAAGACGATGGTGGAGACCGCTTCCTATTTCGGGGCGGAGGGCAAATCTATTTTGCGGACCAATTATTTCACACGCTCAAAAACGCCATGACGGTGGCCTGAGCCGAAACGGCCATATGAAGAGAGGTTCCCATGTTTATCGCAGGCTATTGGTGGCAGATTGATCCGGCCAAGGAAGAGCAATTCCGGGCGGCTTGGCGGCGGGGGACGGAGTTGATCCGTGAGAAATATGGCTCGCTCGGCTCGCGCTTGCATGTCGAGGAGATGGCGGACGGGACGCGGCGCTTTGTGGGTATTGCCGAATGGCCGGACCGCGCAACATGGCAAAATGCGTTCGATGCCAAAATGGTTTATGACGAGCCGGAAACGCGCGCGGCTTTTGTCGATGCGATTGCGGGGGCGTCGGAAGGGCCGATATTCTTGCTGGAAGTAACGGACGATTTATTGGACCGCGCGTGAAGAGGTGTCGCGCGAGGGAAGGGGTTTCAGGCAGCCTTGGTTTTACGTAAACCGGAGAGAGAAAATTCTCCCCGCCATGCTCGTTCGTGGAAGAAAAACACCACCGCATTGACGCAAGGCTCCACCAACGCAATCCCGCCCGCCAGCGCGATGGATCCGGTGAAAATATAGGCAACCGAAAAGCCTACCAGCAAATGTAGCGCCAGAAAGCTGATGGTTTTGGCAAGGTCGCGGTTCATAATCTGTTTGTCCATCCTTGGCTTTATTTATAATGATAATCATTCGCAAATACAAGATGGCGTTTCCGGTCAGTGTGATTGGTGGAGGCGATAAGGCTTGGACGGATAAAGCGTGAAGCGAGAAAGCTTGAATGCAGGGTGCGGTGCGGATGTGGATGAAGTTGGCAAGGTGAATGGTGGTGCTGCGGTTGCACGATGTGCTTCATGGCTGTGAGGGAATAGGTTCGCGCGGAGGCGCGGGGCGCGGAGTTTTTTATATTCACGCGAAGACGCGAAGGCGCGAAGATTTTTTGGTTCACGCGGAGGCGCGGAGGGCGCAAGAGGGAGAGATAAAAATGGGGCCGTTGTGCTAGAGAAAAATGTCGGGCGGGCGGATAGGATGGTCCTGTTTTTGTCGCTGGGGAGCCCCGGAACGTAGATGCTAGGCACCGTGTGGTCTATGCGCCGACATCTATTCTCAGGCATACACCTATTTGCCGCTTTGCGGCATTTAATCCTGCAAAATATTCGGGCATCTCCAGCCCTTCGATACACCGCCCTTACGGGCGGAACTCAGGGCGAACGAAGAGTCAAACTCTCGCTCCCAAGCCTCTCCTTTCCTCTGCGTCTCTGCGCGAACCAAAAAATCTTCGCGTCTTCGCGCCTTCGCGTGAACAAAAGGAATGGCAGCGCGATCCCGATATTGACTGAACCCCGCAAATTACCGACCATCAAGGCAAAGCCCACGAAAGGTCAGCCTACAAGTCTTGGCATCATCCTCTAAGCCGGTATAGCTATTAGCCATGCGCGCATGGTTGCAACGATGGTTCGGGATGGGGAAGTCCGCTTCTAACCCTACGCCTCCGCCTGTCAGGGCTTCGGATAGTACGATGCCGCCACCGCCCTCCTCGCGTCCCCAATGCCCCATCCCGCAAGGCCATGTCCGTTGCACCGTAGAGCGCGCGTCTGTGTGTATGGGCGATGATGCGGCAGCGCCCAACCGGCGTTGTTATGATGTGAAGGTGGATGCGGGGCGCGCCGACCTTGCGCTGTATCTGGTCGACCATATTGTGCGCGCTCGCCATTATCTGCCTTCGGTGCAAGGCGGGTCGACCTGGGTAGCACAGGTTGACGGACGGCCGGTTGCGGTGGTCACCAAGGCTGATGCCCGCGCGACCGCAGAAGCTTCCGGCCCGCCACCGGCCGACGCATACCGCCTCTTCCCTTTACCCCGCACGGCGCAGGAGGCGTTCCCCGATGGCGCAATGTCTGCCAATATTTCTCTCTATTTCGACTATTATCTCGCCAATGATCCGGAACGGATCGTGCTGCAGTTCATAACCGACGGTAAGGCCGAACGGCTATCCGGCGCAAGTATTAAAGCTTAAGCCGCAAGGCCGATTGCGCGCCTCTATCAACGGCTTACCGGCCCCGCGTGGAACTCCCGACTGTGCTGCTTAACGGAACCATATCGCCGTCCGACTGTCTTACTTTACAGAAGCAATGGCGGAACGGTGCGGCCGATGCGCGGCATGGCTCCGACCAGCGGGGGCGCAACTATATAAGGAGTTGTCGCAATGAACCGAATGATGATCCTGCCGCTGGTGGCCGCCACGGCGCTGGTTACAGGCTGTGCCTCGACCGGCCTTTATGGCTATAATGACGGCTATGATGATGGCGGATACGGCTATTATGACCGGGGCTATTATGACCGTTATGGCCGTTATGATTATAATAATCCCGACCCGCGCGACGGGCGCTATTATGCCGACAAATATTATCGCAATGACCGCCGTTACAGCGAGCGGCGCTTGCGCAGCGACGACCGCATCTATCGCGGACGTAATGGCCAATATTATTGCCGCCGGTCGGACGGATCGACCGGGCTTATTGTGGGCGGCATAGCGGGTGGCGCGCTCGGCAATGTGATCGCACCGGGCGATTCCAAGACGCTCGGCACGATTATCGGCGCGATTGGCGGCGCGGTCGCGGGCCGCGAAATTGATCGCGGCAGCAGCGATGATGTGCGCTGCCGCTAAGCGCCTAGCCTAGCGTCCGCCCCTAACTCGCCGCGCGGATGAGGCGGTTGCGGCCCGCATTTTTGGCGGCATAAAGCGCCGTATCCGCGCGGGTGAGCAGGCTGTAAAGACTGTCGCGTTCGCGCGCGATGGCAAGTCCGAAGCTTGCGGTAATGCGCGCGACGCCTGCTGGGGTGATGACCGGAAGCGCGGCAAGGCGCGCACGCATCGCTTCGATTTCCGCTTCGATTTTGCGCCAATGCTGCGCATCCCATGCGCCGGTTGCGGGGATGAGCAGCGCAAATTCTTCGCCGCCCAACCGCGCAACCAAAGTACCGGACGGGGCTTCCTGCACTAAAATCCGCGCAATATGCTGGAGCGCGACATCGCCCGCTGCATGGCCCATCGTGTCGTTGATCGCCTTGAAATAGTCGATATCGACCATCACCAGCATATGCGAAAAGGCATGGATCGGCTCGGTATCGGCAAATTCCATGAAGGCGCGGCGGTTGAGCAGGCCGGTAAGGCCGTCCTGTCGCGCAATATGGCGCAGGCTTTCATTGGCGCGGACCAGCTTCATATTGAGCCAGGCGCAATAGCCATAAGCCGCAGGCGCAACGCATAAGGGGATGACCGTCGCGGCGATCATCGCGTCTGTATAGTCGGCTTCGGACTGCAGGACAAAGCTCATATGGGTGGCCGCAAGCGAGGCGGCGACCGAAGCAAAGACCACCAGTAAGCCGATAAGAAACAACCGGATTTTGAGTTTGCGCTTGCTCTCTTCCATGACCAAGCGAGTTAAGCGCAAGATACTTACCAAAATGTTAACCATGCGGTGACGAGAGATGCTGGCGCATGTCAAAAGGTGAGGAAAGTCAATAAGCAAGCGCGGAGCCTATGTCGGCTATCCCCGCCGGGATCGCATATGGACAGCCATAAGGCTTGCCCATGTAAAATGCAGTGCAAGCATTTGTTTCCGCTATGCCGCGTAGGGCTTGCACGGTATAGACGGGCAACCGCCCTTATCGTCCGGACCGGCGAAGGGAGCGGGGATTATCGAATTTTGAGGAGTTTTCTTCTATGCGTATGCTCATTCTTCCGGTTGTTGCCGCATTGGCCCTCACCGCTTGCGGCAAAAAGGCCGAAACCCCGGCAGACCCGACCGCTGCTACCGTTCCTGCGGCCAATGAAAATGCAACCGGCACTGTGGCACCGGCAGCGCCTGCTGCAACCGGCACACCGACCGTCACCAACTGGGCAGGCCGTTATGTCGGCAAGACCCCGGCGGGCGACGCAACGCTCGTGTTGAAGGATGACGGCAGCTATGACCTCAGCACCGCCGCTGCCGGCCAGCCCGCCAACAAGGTTTCGGGCAAGATCGGCTGGGCCGCTGACGGCAAGACTGTCGTGCTGGATGCCGCTGGCGGCAACTTGCAGGCCACCATCGTGGACGGCGGGATGAACGTCCTCGACGCCACCGGCAAACCCTATGCGGGTGAAGATGCGAAGAATTTCGTTCTGCGCAAGCGTTAAGCTTCGCCGCTGCAAGGCGGATAAAAAAAGAGCGGCGTTTCCGGTTAGGAAGCGCCGCTTTTTTTGTGGGGGGTAAGGCTCGGGTCACGCTTGCGTTTCTTGGCTAGGTCCAACTGGCATGGAGAGGCTATTGTGCCTAATCTACCAAATTTTCCCTATTGTGCAGCGCAGCAAAATCGGGCAGCTTGGGTCATGTCAGGTACAGGGCTGTGCGGATATTGCGATATTCCGACGATGAAAGGCCCGGCCGTGACGCGCAGGCGGAACCGGATACCAACCCGAACTATAAGGGGATATTTATGCGTTCCATCTTACCCGGCCTGTTGGCCGCCTCCGCTTTATTTGCCGCCGCGCCTGCCTTTGCGCAGGACACCGACCCGCCCGCCGCCGTCAGCGTGTCGGGCAGCGCGACCGTTACCTCCGACTATCGTTTCCGCGGCGTGTCGCAAACCGACAAGGATTTCGCGGTTCAGGGCGGAATTACCCTCACCCACCAGTCCGGCCTTTATGGCGGCCTATGGGGTTCGACCATCGACGATTATGTGGCGGGCGGTGCGGATCAGGAGATTGACCTCACGCTCGGCTATAAAAAGGATTTGGGCGGCACCACGCTCGATGTCGGCGCGGTCTATTATGTCTACCCCGGCGCGGAGAAAATCACCCCCGGCCTCAATACCGATTTCATCGAAACCTATGCCGCGCTGTCGCACACGCTCGGGCCGGTCAATGCCAAAGCGAGCATCGCTTATGCCCCCAAGCAAAGCGCGCTGTCGGTCGGGCATGGCAAAGAAGATAATCTCTACCTCGCCGCCGACCTGTCTGCGGGTATTCCCACGACACCGGTCACGGTCAATGCGCATGTCGGGCATAGCATCGGCCCGTCTTATCTCGCGATCGGCAACAGCTATACCGACTGGAGCGTGGGCGCGACCTATGTGTGGAAAAGCCTGAGTTTTGGCGTGACTTATGTTGATACTGATAAGGCGCTCTATAGCCCGTCAGGCAAGAATATCGCCAAGGCCGGTGTATTCGGAACCGTGGGAGTTTCGTTTTAGGGTTTGAGGGATTGGGAGCATGACTGGGTTCGGTAAAACCCCGCCCCCTTCCCACTTCTCCACTTCCCCACTTTCGTCATTCCCGCGAAAGCGGGAATCCATCTGATTCCCTATCCGCACAACGCTACGGACCTTGCAATTTCAAAGTCCGGAGGTGGATTCCCGCTTTCGCGGGAATGACGAGGGGTGGGATTGACGGGATTGCTGGGATTGAGGGAATGACGAGAGGTGGGATTGCGGGGATTGCGGGGATTGCGGGCGTGACGGAGGGTGGGTTTCCGAGGTCGTTATCCCCCTATCCCAACCCGCCGCCATTCAATGTCGCGCTAAAGCGGCTGAACGCGAAGAGTTGCAGCATCGCGAAGCCCACCAGCAGTAAATAGCGGTTCTGCCGCACCGCGAGCCACAGGACGATGAGGCCCAGCACCAGACTGGCGCCCTTGTATAAATTGGCGTTCATGGCCGTCTGGCCGTCAGGCGGGGCGATGACGGGGGTAAAGGTTACGAGCAGATTGACGACTGCAAAAATCACAATCGCCCCATATTTGACGACCGTGTCACGCTGCATTGTCGGGCTCCACTTGGTCCTGCTCCACTTGCAGCACAATCTTGCCGACATGGGCGCTCGATTCCATGCGCGCATGGGCTTCATTGGCGCGATCGAGCGGGTAGATGCTGTCGATGACGGGGCGCAAATGGCCTGCTTCGACATGGGGCCAGACGGTCGAGTGGATTTCATCCGCGACCATGCCCTTGAACGCGACCGAACGCGCGCGCAGCGTCGATCCGGTCAGGGTCAAACGCCGCCGCATAATATCGACCAGGCTGACCTCTGCCTTCAGCCCCTTTTGCACCGCGATGGTGACATGGCGGCCATCTTCGGCAAGGCATTGCATATTGCGCGGCACATAATCGCCGCCGATCATGTCCAGCACCGCCTGACAGCCTTTGCCGTCGGTGATGCGCAGCACTTCGGCGACAAAATCCTGTGTGTTGTAATTGATCGCATGGGCCGCGCCCAATTCGAGTGCGCGCGCACATTTTTCGTCCGAGCCGCAAGTGACGATGACGGTGAGGTCAAACAGCTTGCCCAGCGCAATCGCCATCGTGCCGATGCCGCTGGTGCCGCCGTGGACGAGCAGCACATCGCCTTCGACCGCATATGCGCGCTCGAACACATTGGTCCATACGGTGAAGAGAGTTTCGGGGAGCGTGGCGGCTTCGACCATCGAAAGCGCGGCTGGCACAGGCAGGCATTGCACCACCGGCGCTACGCAATATTCGGCATAGCCTCCGCCCGTTACCAGCGCGCAAACCGGCTGGCCAAGCAGATGGTCGGGCACCGCGCGGCCTAGCGCGACCACAGTTCCGGAAATTTCCAACCCCGGTATAGGCGACGCGCCTTCAGGGGCCGGATAAAGCCCGCGCCGCTGCATCACATCGGGACGATTGACACCGGCTGCCGCCACTTTGATGAGGACTTCGCCCTCGCCGGGCTCAGGAATGGCGCATGTTGCCAGCGCCAGCACATCCGCGCCGCCCGGTTCACGGATAGTTATCGCACGCATTGCGTCAGGCAAATTCATTCAACCCCCCATATAGTTCCGATATTTTTCAAGCACTTCCATATTCCCGTCGCCTGAAAATCTTTCGCGTTAACCTTAATTGCCCTTATTGACAGTGTGGCTCAACGGGTCAACAACCCTGATATGGATTTTGACGAGAATTTGCCACGGCGCAAAAGCGACACGCTGGGGGAACTGGAGCGGGAAAATCTGGACCCGCTATCGGTCGATGAGCTGCACGCGCGCATCCTGGTGCTGAAAGCCGAAATCGCGCGCACCGAAGCGCGCATCGCTTTTGCCGCCAACCATAAGGCAAGCGCCGACGCTTTGTTCAAAAAGGGAGGCTGACCGGCATGGCGCTTTCGCAAGCGCCGCCATTTGCCCCCTTGATGAACCGCAATGGCGACACGACATAGTATCAACGCCGGGGTGGCTCCCTTATCCATGAGCGCCGCCCGGTAGATGGAGAAAATATCTATATGCCGTCCTTTTCGGAAAGCCTCGACAAAACCTTGCACAATGCGCTCCAGTTCGCGTCCGACCGTCGCCATGAATATGCGACGCTCGAACATTTGCTGCTCGCGCTGATCGACGATGAAGACGCCGCCGAAGTCATGCAGGCTTGCGGGGTCGAGCTGGACGAGCTGCGCGATACGGTCACCCATTATGTCGATACCGAACTCGATTCGATGCGCGTGTCGGGCGGCGAGGATCCGATGCCGGGCATGGGATTGCAGCGCGTGGTGCAACGCGCGATCCTCCATGTCCAATCGTCGGGCAAGGACGAGGTGACGGGCGCGAATGTGCTGGTCGCCTTGTTCAGCGAAAAAGAAAGCCATGCGGTCTATTTCCTGCAACAACAGGATATGAGCCGTCTCGATGCGGTCAGCTTTTTGTCGCATGGCGTCGGCAAGGGCAGCATGGGCCAGCCGCAGCCGGAAGAAGAACAATCGGGCGACGCCGCCGATGCCAAGGGCGAAGGCAAGGCCAAGAAGGAAAGCGCGCTCGACCTTTATACGGTGAACCTCAACCAAAAGGCCGAAAACGGCAAGGTCGACCCGCTGATCGGACGTTCGGCGGAAGTGGACCGCACGGTGCAAATCCTGTGCCGCCGCTCCAAAAACAACCCGCTTTATGTGGGTGAGCCTGGCGTCGGTAAAACCGCGATTGCCGAAGGCTTGGCGCGCAAGATTATCGAAAGCGATGTGCCGGATGTGCTGAAGCCCGCCGTCATCTATTCGCTCGATATGGGCGCATTGCTTGCGGGCACGCGCTATCGTGGTGACTTTGAAGAACGGCTGAAGGCGGTCGTCAACGAGCTTGAAAAAATGCCCGATGCGATCCTGTTCATCGACGAAATCCATACGGTTATCGGCGCAGGCGCGACGAGCGGCGGGGCGATGGATGCGTCCAATTTGCTGAAACCCGCTCTGTCGGGCGGCACGATCCGTTGTATCGGTTCGACCACCTATAAAGAGTTTCGCAACCATTTCGAAAAGGACCGCGCGCTGCTGCGCCGCTTCCAGAAAATCGACGTGATCGAGCCGAATATCGAGGATAGCATCCGCATCATCCAGGGACTGCGCTCGGCGTTTGAAAACCATCATAAGGTCAAATATACCGCCGATGCGATCAAGGCGGCGGTCGAGCTTTCCTCGCGCTATATCAATGACCGCAAATTGCCCGACAAGGCGATTGACGTGATTGATGAAGTCGGCGCGATGCAGATGCTTGTGCCGCCCTCGCGCCGCAAGAAAACCATCACGCCCAAGGAAATCGAACAGGTTATCGCGACGATGGCGCGCATCCCGCCCAAAACCGTATCGAGCGACGACAAGGCGGTGCTGGAGCATCTGGAGCGCGACTTGAAGCGTGTGGTGTTCGGGCAGAATGTGGCGATTGAAAAGCTTGCCAGCGCGATCAAATTGTCGCGTGCGGGGCTTCGCGATCCGGACAAGCCGATTGGCAATTATCTCTTCTCCGGCCCCACTGGCGTCGGCAAGACGGAGGTTGCCAAGCAACTCGCCTCGATCCTCGGCATCCCGATGCAGCGGTTCGACATGTCGGAATATATGGAACGCCATTCGGTGAGCCGCCTCATCGGTGCGCCTCCGGGCTATGTCGGATATGATCAGGGCGGCCTCCTCACCGATGCGGTTGACCAGAACCCGCATTGCGTGTTGCTGCTCGACGAAGTGGAAAAAGCCCATCCTGATCTGTTCAACATTTTGTTGCAGGTGATGGATAATGGCAAATTGACCGACCATCACGGCAAAACCGTCGATTTCCGCAATGTCATCCTCATCATGACCACCAATGCGGGCGCGTCCGACATGGCGCGCGAAAGCATCGGTTTTGGCACCATGACGCGCGAAGATGTTCAGGAAGATGCCGTCAAAAAGCTGTTCACGCCGGAATTCCGCAACCGCTTGGATGCGATTGTGCCGTTCGCTTATCTCCCGACCGAAGTGGTTGCGCGGGTGGTCGACAAGTTCATCCTGCAACTCGAATTGCAGCTTGCCGACCGCAATGTACATATCCGTCTGGACGATGCCGCGCGCGGCTGGCTCACCGAGAAAGGCTATGACAAACTCTATGGCGCGCGCCCGATGGGCCGCCTCATCCAGGAGAAGATCAAACAGCCGCTCGCGGAAGAATTGCTGTTCGGCAAGCTGGTGAATGGCGGCGAAGTGCTGGTCCACTTGAAAGATGGCGAGCATGGCAAGGAACTCGCCTTCGAACTCACCCCCGCCCCGCCCAAAGCCGTCGGCAAAAAAGCCGCCGCGAAAAAGGGTAAGGCAGGTGGTGATGCCAAGCCGAAGAGTGAACCGGCGGCGGAATGATGAGGCGAGAGAACTGCCCCTCAGTTGAAGGGGGGCGGTTTTATGCGCCCCCCGCCATCTCCAATTTCTCCGCCGCGTACATCCAGCGCGCTTCGGCCTCTTCCATCGCTTTGGTGAGTTCGCCATGTTTGCGCGCGAGGTCCGACATCGTCAGCTTGGCAAGCGCGGGCGTTGCCGCTTTGGGGTCGAACATCGCCTGATCGACCGCGCTGCGCTCCTTGGTGAGTTTGGCGAGTTCATCCTCGGCCTGCTTCACCGCCTTGCGCAAATCAGCCTGCTTGGCGCGCGCTTCGGCGGCGGCCTTGCGGTCCTCTTTCTTGTTGGTTGCCTTATGCGCCGCGGGAGCCTCTTCGTGCGGCTCGTCCGTGATTACAGCTTTGGGCGGATTTTTACCCAGGATAAGGTCGGTATAGTCATCGAGACTGCCGGAAAATTCCTGGGCCGTCCCGCCATCGACCAGCACCAGGCGGTCGGCGACCAGTTCGATCATGTGGCGGTCGTGGCTGACAATCACCACCGCCCCGTCATAGGCGTTAAGCGCCTGCACCAACGCCTCGCGCGCATCGACGTCCAAGTGGTTGGTCGGCTCGTCAAGGATGAGCAGATGCGGCGCATCGCGGGTGATGAGCGCCAGCGCCAACCGCGCGCGTTCGCCGCCCGAAAGCTTGCCCACCAACGTCGTCGCCTTGTCGCCCGAAAAGCCGAAGCGGCCAAGTTGCGCCCGCACCGCGCCCGGCGTTGCACCCTTCATCTGGCGCGTCATATGTTCAAGCGGCGTATCGCTCCCGTCCAGTTCTTCGACCTGATATTGGGTAAAATAGCCGACCTTCATCTTGCCCGAAGAGGCCATCGCGCCTTCCATCGGCGTCAATTGCGCGGCGAGCAAGCGCGCGAGCGTGGTCTTACCGTTACCGTTGCGCCCCAACAGCGCGATGCGGTCATCGGGGTCAACGCGCAGGTTCAAGCGCTTCAAAATCGGCGTGTCCGTATAACCGACACTCGCCAGATCAAGCGTAATCAGCGGCGGGCGTAATTCGCTGGGATCGGGGAAATCGAACGACAGGCTGGGATCTTCGACCATCGCCACAATCGGCTGCATCTTGGCGAGCGCCTTGGCGCGCGATTGGGCTTGCTTGGCGGTCGAAGCGCGGGCGCTATTGCGCGCAATATAATCCTGCAACTTGGCGCGCTGGGCGTCTTGGGCAGCCTTGGCCGCCGCAAGCTGCGCGGCGCGTTCGGCGCGTTGCCGTTCAAATGCATCATAGCCGCCCGCATAAAGCGTGACCTTGCCACCCTCCAGATGAAGGATATGGTCGACCACATTGTTGAGCAAATCGCGCTCATGGCTGATGACCACCATCATTGCCGGATAATTTTTGAGGAAATTTTCCAGCCACAAGGTCGCTTCCAGATCAAGGTGGTTGGAAGGCTCGTCGAGCAGCAGCAAATCGGGTTCGGAAAAGAGCAACGCCGCCAAGGCCACGCGCATTTTCCACCCGCCCGAAAAACTGTCGAGTGGTCGCTGTTGCATTTCTTCGTCAAAGCCCAACCCCACCAAAATCCGCGCCGCACGGGCAGGGGCGGTATAAGCGTCAATCGCAATCAACCGCTCGTGAATATCGCCAAGCTGGTCGGGGTCGGTGCAAATATCGGCGTCGGCCATGAGCGAAGCGCGCTCGGTATCGGCGGCGAGCACCGTTTCAAACGGCGTCGCGGTGCCAGCGGGCGCTTCCTGCGCAATATAGCCGATGCGCGTCTTGCGCGGCATTTCGAGCGCGCCATCATCGGCCTCCAAAAGCCCAATCATCACCTTCATCAAAGTGGATTTGCCCGCACCATTGCGCCCGATCAGCCCGACACGCGATTTCGGCGGCAAAGCGGCGGTCGCCTTGTCCAATATGGTCCGCCCGCCAAGGCGCACAGTGATGGCATTGATATTGAGCATGGGACGCGGACTTTGTGAAACCGGTTGAAGGAAGGGATGGGTCGGGGTGCGCCCATAGCACGCTCCCTGAAAAATGCCACTAACGGTGTTGAAATTGGATTCAACGGAATTCACAGAATTGCTTTTTAACGTTTGACATAGCATGAGGAGCTCCATCGCCGAGAAAACAAGGTGAATATGGGGAATGGCGAACATGGAATGCGAAACGGTAATCCGCCCGACTGCAATAGATTTATTCTGCGGCGCGGGTGGCCTTACACTTGGACTCAAGCAAGCTGGTTTCGCCGTTTTGGGTGGTGTTGAAGTCGAAGCGATCCCCGCCAACACGTTTCGTATTAATCATCCCAATGTATATTGTTTTGAAGAAGATATCCGTACGCTCGGTGCTGTCGCTCTGATGCGTAAGCTCGGACTACGTCCGGGTGACCTTGATCTTCTTGCAGGCTGCCCTCCTTGCCAAGGTTTTTCGACCCTACGGACGCGAAAAAAAGCCCTCGCGGTCAATGATTATCGCAATGATCTTCTTTTCGAGTTTCTGCGTTTTGTAGAGGCTCTCTGGCCCAAAACCATCATGATGGAAAACGTGCCAGCGCTTGCGCAGGACAAGCGCATTAGCCAATTCCTACGGCGATTAAATCAACTCGGTTACCGTGTTGGCAGGCGTACTATATCTGTAGAAAATGCGGCTGACTATGGCGTTCCTCAGCGCCGCCGCCGTATGATTTTGCTCGCATCGCGGACAGGTAAGATCGTGCGACCTGAACATTCAGAACATATTTCTGTACGCAAAGCGCTTGAAGCGGTCAAATTGGAGCCGATGGGTTCGTCTGGCGACCCGCTGCATGATTTTATGCCCAAACGGGCCCCACACGTTGAAGAAATTATTCGCCATATTCCTCATGATGGCGGCTCACGAACGTCCTTGCCAGATCATCTTGTGCTAAAATGCCATCAAAACCATGCGGGTGGTTTTCGGGACGTTTATGGTCGCATGGCATGGGATCAGGTTTCACCTACTATGACAGGTGGTTGCGGTAATCCATCGAAAGGACGGTATTTGCATCCGGACGAAAATCGTTCGATTACTCTTCGCGAAGCTGCTATTTTCCAAACATTTCCAATTGATTATAAATTTGACTTATCCAAAGGTCGTAGTCGAGTCGCGTTGATGATCGGGAATGCTTTGCCACCTGAATTCATCCGGCGTCATGCAGTTGAAATTATGAAATCTCTGGGGGGAGTAACAACAGATTATGAGTCAAAGCAGCAACAGCTCAACTAATCGGGACCATCTTATATTAGGTTTTCATGGTCGCATCATCGATCATCTCGGCATTCAAATGTATCAAAGTCCGACCGCTGCTTTGGCGGAGATCGTATCAAACGCTTGGGACGCAGATGCGACGAGCGTCGATATCGACTTTGATTTTTCCGCAAGCCAACCAGCGCAATGGAAAATCAGCATAACCGATACGGGCACTGGTATGACCCGTGACGAATGCCAAGCCAAATTTCTCAATGTCGGCTATGACCGACGGGCAGGAAAAGCGGATAAAGCTGTCTCTTCGGAAAAGAAGCGCCCGTTAATGGGCCGCAAGGGTATCGGCAAATTCGCAGGCTTCGGTATCGCACGCTATATTCGCGTCGATACAGTCAGCGCCGCCACCAAAGAGCACACAATATTTGAACTGGATCGCGAAACCATTCGCAAAGGCGACAGCTATGTCGACAATACTGGCCTGACCATTGATATTATTCCGTCTGAACCCGGCACGCACCGGGAGCGCGGCACCATTATAACCCTGTCCTGCTTGCAGATCGCCAAACGCATCCCGGTCGATCAGTTTCGGGCTTCCTTAGCCCGGCGCTTTATACTCAACACCACTGCCGACGAATTCATAGTAAAGGTGGACGGAGCGGAAATCGCAGATAATCACGATGCCGACATCGAAATGTCTTTCCCAAGAGATTTTGCGCAAAAAGACAAGGATGAACGGTCCGTTTCAATTGATGGTGATGGTTGGGGAACCGAAATCCTGCCCGGCGGCCGGGCGGTGACGTGGCGAATCCATTTTTTTAAAGAGCTGATCAAAGACAAAGAATTGGCAGGAATCACAATTTTTGCCCACAAAAAATTGGCGCAGCGCCCTTTCATGTTCAATATTACCGGAGGCATGGCCAGTCAGGCTGGTCCGGAATATATGTCGGGTAAAGTCATTGCCGACTGGGTCGATGAGCTAGGCGAAGATGTAATTTCACCAGAAAGACAGCGTATTCGATGGGAACATGAAGAAACCGAAGAACTGCGCAAATGGGGTGAAACTTTGGTGCGCCGTCTCATGTCGGTCTGGAAAGAAAAACGGGGGCAAGCAAAGGTCGAGCTGCTCAACAGCAAGATTAGTTCTTTTGCAGACAGGCTTGAAGCGCTGGGATCAGAGGCGGCAACCGTCAAACGGGCGCTCACCAAATTGGCAGAAATCGAAAAACTTTCGACTGAACAGTTTGAGGATTTGGGAACAGCAATTTTACGCGCGTGGGAGGGAGGGCGCTTGAGAGGGCTAATTCACCAGATCGCTAACACGGAACAAATGGACGAAACGCAATTCCTTAAAATTTTGACCGAAGCCAATGCTATAACCGCGCTCCATTCAGCCGAAACCATCAATGCGAAGATTCAAGCCATCGAAGCGCTCGAAAAGCGAGTGCGGGAACGCAACTGGGAAAATTCTATCCGCGATTTCATCGCCAAAAATCCTTGGCTTATCTCCCCGCGATGGGAAACCTTTGCAAAAGAAACCAGATTGTCGACCATTTGCAAGCAAAGCGCTAAAGATGCTTACAAAGACAATAACGATTTTGATAAACGAGTGGATTTAGTTTTATCCGCCGATCAGCAGCTTCTCGTGTTAGAGTTTATGCGCCCCGGCATCAAATTAGATTGGGACCACATCAGTCGCTTTGAAATGTATACCAATGTAATCCAATCCTATGTGCAAACGAACACCGCCCTTGGGTTGAAAACGGTGAGCGGCTATCTTGTGGCGGACAAACTTGCCGACCGGCCGGGTAATGATATTCAGATCCAGAATATGAATAATGTTGGGCGCTATGTCATGGATTGGGCTTCCCTGATAGCTCAAGCAAAGCATCAATGGCGCGAATTTTTGGACAACGTCAAGGAACGCACCGACGATGTGCGGCTACAGGCTATTGGTGTAGATACAGCAGACGACGAAGAATAGCATTGGAACACAGTTACGCCCCCACCCCAAACTGTAACATTTCCCTGTCATAGGCCGCCTCATACGCGAAAACACCGGCATAAGCGGGGTGAGTATGGACGGTTTGATGCGGTTGGCGTTCGATAAGGGCGCGGCGGTGAAGGGTTGGGACGCGGATGGTGCGGGCTTTCCGCCTTTTCGCATACCGGAGGTCATTCCGGAAAAGCGGCTCCGGTACCGCACGATCTTCATTTCGGATATCCATCTCGGCACGCGCGGCTGCAATGCCGAGTTGCTGATTGATTTCCTCGACCATGTCGATTGCGAAACGCTCTATCTGGTCGGCGATATTATTGACGGCTGGCGGTTGAAGAAGCGCCATTATTGGCCCGCAAGCCATAATGATGTGGTGTGGCGCGTACTGAAACGCGCCAAGCGCGGCGAGCGGGTGGTTTATATTCCCGGCAATCATGACGAGATGCTGCGGCCCTTTTGCGGCATGGATTTTGGCGGCGTCGAAATCCGTCATCATGCGGTGCATAATACCGCCGACGGGCGGCGTTTGCTGGTGCTGCATGGCGATGAATTTGACGCGGTGATGCTCGCGCATCGCTGGCTCGCCTTTGTCGGTGACGCCGCTTACACCGCGCTGATGCGGCTTAATGTCGTCATCAACCGCGTGCGGCGCTGGATGAATTTGCCTTATTGGTCGCTCTCCAAAATCGCCAAGCATAAGGTCAAAAACGCGGTCGAATTTATCGGCCAGTTTGAAGAATTGGTCGCCAAAGCGGCGGGCCAGCGCGGCGTCGATGGCGTGGTGTGCGGGCATATCCATACCGCCGAAATGCGCGATATATCGGGCGTTGCTTATTATAATGACGGCGATTGGGTCGAAGGCTGCACCGCCTTGGTCGAACATGAAGATGGCCGCATGGAAATCCTCCACTGGCCCGAAGAAATGGCCAAACGCAAAGCCGAACAAACGCGCGCCGCCGAACAGGCCGGACAAGATGCTTCGGTCGCAACGGCGGCGTGAGGGCGCGATTTTAAGCCAGCGCATCGCAGGCCCCGCCGTCTCCCCTTGTGGGAGAAGGATAGGGAGGCTTTTGCGAGGCTTTGCCTCACGCGATTGCAAGGGCAATCGCTTACCCCTCACCCAGCTCCGACTAAACTCACTTCGTTCGTTAAGTCTCCTCAACCCTCTCCCACAAGGGGAGAGGGGAATAGTTCAGCCATATGGTGTAGAAATTGCCGGGGGCAATTTCGACCTTCAGCGTCAAACACGCACACAAGGGGAGAGGGGAAAGGGCGTGTGCATGGTGCTATCTGTATCCCACGCCTCTCCATACATCACACCCTCCAAACCTCACCTCCACACATCCCCCTCGTCATTGCGAGCCGCGGAGCGGCGCGGCAATCCAGAGCCAAAGCGCGCAACACTGGATTGCTTCGTCGGCTGCGCCTCCTCGCAATGACGAGGATGGGTTTGTCGCACTGAAAGTCGAAGGACGTCGCCATGACTTTGCCCGATAAAGCTTTATCCACGATTTCCCCGCACGACCGGCCTATGCGGATCCTTATCGTTTCCGACGCATGGGAGCCGCAGGTGAATGGTGTGGTGCGCACGCTTCAGGCGGTGCGCGCGGAGTTGGTGGTGATGGGGCACACGGTCGGCATGATTACGCCTGACCAGTATCGCTCGATGCCGTGCCCGACTTATCCCGAAATCCGGCTCGCCATGACGCGGCCCAAGACGGTCGGGGAGCGGATCAAGGCGTTCCAGCCCGACGCCATCCACTTGTCGACCGAAGGGCCGTTATGCCTTGCCGCGCGGCGCTGGTGTCTGGTGAATAGCGTGCCGTTCACCACCGCCTATCACACCCAATTTCCCGACTATGTTGCCAAGCGCACCGGTTTGCCTGCGCGCGCAATCTGGCCCTATATCCGCTGGTTTCATGGGCCTGCGCAGGCGGTCTTAGCCTCGACCCCGCAAATCCGCGAAGAATTGCGTGCACAAGGCATTACCCATCTCGCCCATTGGGGGCGCGGCGTCGATATGACGCTGTTCCGCCCCGATGGCCCCAAGCATCCAGCGGTGCTGGCGGCGATTGCGGCGCGGGCCGGGGAGGGCAAGCAGGTAGGCGGAGAATTGGCCCCGCAATTGACCCCCGCGTCGCCCCCCGAAACCGCCGCTTACCCCGTGCAGCTCTATGTCGGGCGCGTCGCGGTGGAGAAAAATATCGAGGCTTTTTTGAAGCTCCCGAAAATTGGTATTAAATTGGTAGTAGGCGACGGCCCCGCGCGCGCTGTTCTCGAAGCCCGCTACCCCGATGTGCTGTTCCTTGGCGCGCTGTCCGGAGAGGATCTTGCTGCCGCCTATCGTAGCGCACAAGTATTTGTATTTCCAAGCTTAACTGACACATTCGGGCTTGTCATGGTCGAAGCTTTGGCGAGCGGCGTCCCCGTCGCGGCTTACCCCGTTACCGGCCCCACCGACGTCCTCGGCCCCCTCACAAAAGCGTTGCACAATGATCTGGAAAAATCGCTGGAATCCGCGCTTTTGATCGATCCCGCGGCCTGCATCGCCCATGCCCGCAACTTTAGCTGGCGGGCCAGCGCCGAACAATTTCTGGAAGCGCTTGCCCCCATCCCCAGCCTTTCGCTTGCGTAACCCCTTTAAAGGCGCTACGAACTGCGCTCTACAGGCCGCTCCCGCGTGGGGCGGCCCTTTTATTTTATTCTTACGGAGAAGAGACCATGTCTCAACCGCTCATGCCCCATGCGACCGCCACCTGGCTGGTTGACAATACTGCGCTTTCCTTTGAACAAATCGCCGAATTCTGCGGCCTTCATATCCTTGAAGTGCAGGCGATTGCGGACGAAACCGCGGGCACCAAACATACCGGTCGCGACCCTGTGCGCGCGCAGGAACTGACGATGGAGGAAATCGAAAAGGGTCAGGCTGACTCCGATTACCGCCTCAAAATGTCGAAGGGACCGGAGCAGGTCCGTCGCACCAAAGGTCCGCGCTATACGCCGGTTTCCAAGCGTCAGGATAAGCCCGATGGCATTGCCTGGCTGATCCGCAACCATCCCGAAATTTCGGATGGCGCGATCGGCAAGCTTATCGGCACGACCCGCAACACGATCACCGCGATCCGCGAGCGCAGCCACTGGAACATCGCCAATATTGTGCCGAAAGATCCGGTAACGCTGGGCCTGACCTCGCAGCGCGAACTGGACGCGGTGGTCGCGAAAGCCGCGAAAAAGGCTGGGCTTGAAGCGCCGACCGATGCGCGTCTTGCCGGGGACCGCGAAGCGCTCATCGAAGAATTGCGTGCCGAGCGTGATGCGGCGGCCAAGGCGGCAGACGAGGCGCTTGCTGCCGAAGCCGACCCGTTCCGGGCACCCGGTCACGACGTTTAATCGCCTGTCATGCGCTCCCCCGATGCTTCGCTCACCGGCGATGACGGTTTTCTGGAAACCGAAGATCGGGGGCTAACCTATCCTTGGGGTGCCCGCACGCCAGAGGTGGGCGAGCTTATCGCGATTGCAGACGGGATCGGCTGGGTCCGCATCCCGATGCCGGGATCACTCGGCCATATCAACTGTTGGGTGATAGACGACGCGCCAAGCGGTGCGCTCACCATCGTCGATAGCGGCATCTGCCTGCCCGATTGCCGCGCGGCGTGGGAGGCTTTGTTTGCAGGGCCGCTGGAAGGCCGCAAGGTTGCGCGGCTGATCGCCACCCATATGCATCCCGACCATATCGGATTAATGGGGTGGCTTGCCGAACGCGACGGTGCGCCGCTGCATATGACGCGGCAGGAATGGCTCACCGCCAAATTTGTGATTGCCGACGTGCAGGAAGCGGTGCCTGCGGCGGTCCTAGATTTCCGCCGCGCGGCGGGTTGGACCGAAGAACAGGTTGCCGAAAGCGCCAAAGAAGGTTGGGGCCGACTGCGCCACGTCATCCACCATATGCCGCATGGCTATGTGCGGATGGAAGAGGGCGAGATTTTGCCGCTGGGCGACGGGCAGTCTTGGCGCGTAGTGGTTGGGTCAGGCCATAGCCCCGAACATGCCTGTCTTTATAATGAAGCCGCCAATATCCTGATTTCCGGCGACCAGATTTTACCCAAAATCAGCTCGAACGTTTCCTTGGGCGCGAGCGAGCCGATGGCCAATCCGCTTGGCGATTGGCTGGCGTCGATAGACAAGCTGCTGGGCGTTTTGCCCGAAGATGTTCTGGTGTTGCCTGCGCATGGCGAACCGTTTCGCGGCGCGCATGAGCGGTTGAAGGCCCTTAAAGCCGAACATCTGGAACGGCTGGACGCGCTGGTCGTCCATTGCGCCGAAGCGCCGCGCACAGCGGTGGATTGCTTCGCTATCCTGTTCAACCGCGTGATTGGTGACAGTCATCGCGGGCTTGCAACCGGTGAAGCCCTCGCGCATCTGCGCTATCTGGAAGTGGCGGGCCGTGTCACCAGTGCCATGCGGGACGGCGTAACATGGTGGCAAGTCGCTTAATTTTCGCCGGTTTAATCTTCAGGCGCGCGCGGATGCCGGACACGCCAATCCGCAGGCCGTTCGAACGACCCACGCCATATACCACGCTTGGCCCCCGCCGCTTCGGCCTCTTCGCGTAGATAGGGGCCGCCGTCATTATAGCGGCTCCCGGTGGTTTCCGCGCCAGATACCGCCATACCGCGCTTGACCATTTCGCGGCCTATGTCGGCAACCCCCTCGACCGAACAGGATGCGACAGCGCGCTGATAGGCATCGCGCGCGGCGACCGCACACTGTAAAGCATGATTGGCGATGATCGCCTCCAACGCCGTGCGCGCTTCCTTGCCGCACGCCCATGCTGCGCCTTTTTCATCCGTGCAGGATTGGCGATATTCTGGAGCATCAATGCCGGAAATGCGGATGGTTTGCCGCACCGACCCTTGGCGCAAAACTATGCTGTCGCCGTCGACCACGGTGATGCTGTCGCCTTGGCCGGAGCGGATATGCTCCGCCGTGCGGTCCTGCCAGCGCCAGACCAGAAGGAGCAGGGCGAACAACAGGCCCACCAGCAGGACTTGCCGCGTCCAATACCATAAGCGCGCCACGAAACGCCGGACTTTATATTTGAGGACATAGGCTTCCATCAGCGACCGTTTAAGGCGACGCGCGCGGGCTGCCAAGAGCGGGACGGGAAACGCGGGGCTAAATGTAAAAAGCTTTATTCTTATCCATTATGGATGGAAACCGGACAGGATTTTTGCGCTCAATATTTGACATGAATGTCAGTTATTTGTGGATGGAATTAAGAGACTTCCTATGTTTCCGTCATGTTGATGGTCGGTCATTCCCTCCATATCGGACCAAGCCCTCTTTCCGGTTTCCTCCGCTTTGGTCAATAAATCGCGCGAACCATAGTAGATAGATTGAGGGTGAGAGCAAAATGACGCATGAAGATGCCGGGCGCTCGCGCGCAACCTATTGGACCAAGGTACGGATCATGCGGGAAGAGGGACAAATTCCGATCGAGGATGACCGCGCGGCGCTGGATTATGCGTATAGCGGCGCCGAACGCACTTTAATCATTACAAGGGACGATACAGAGGCCAGCCGCTGGGAACGCCTATGGCCCCCGCAAACCCTCTATCTGCTCGACATTGTTAATCCTGATAAAGCCGCTGCGCTTCTGGACCGGATCAGCGGGCTTGATCTGGTATGGGTCGAGCTTGAAGACAATCCGGTGCCCGAAGCCTTGGTCGCGCGGTTGCAACTGATGACTGCACGCGGGAGCATCCGGCTGGTGTGGGTCGCGCATGGCGCGGCGCTTGACCAAGGTTATGCCGCTTTTGACAGCGACCATGTCATATTTCTTGCCCGACCAAGCGATATGGATCGTACCGTAACCGCTGCCATTATGGGGTCGCGCCATAAATTTGCGCTGCATGACAGCAAGAATGAGTCGGAAGCGGCGCAAATCCATAAGCTCACCGAAGAAGTGAACCGTATTGCGAAAACACTGGCTCAAATGGCGGAACGGCGTGGGGGAGCGGATGCGAACGGGCTTCCCGACGCGCAGGACAATCCGGACAATAAGGTGCGCTCCCCGGCCACCAGCTATGTTGCCGAACCGCCCTTGTCGGGCAATGGCTTTGGCGCAAGTGCGGCACCTGCACCCGGTGTCACGGCTGACGATGTGCGGCAGGTCATCCGTATCCGCCGGATGCGCGACCAGTTTTTCCCGTCCGAAATCTTTGCCGATCCGGCATGGGATATGCTGCTTGACCTCATGGCCGCGCGGCTTTCGGGCGCCAATGTTTCGGTGTCGAGCCTGTGTATCGCAGCGGCAGTCCCTGCAACCACCGCGCTGCGCTGGATTCGCACGATGACCGATGCAGGGCTGTTCGTGCGCCATGCCGATCCTGATGACGGGCGGCGCGTTTATATCGGCCTTTCCGACGAGGCCGCTACGGGCATGATGCGCTATTTTAGCGCCATCAAAGGGCGGACCAGTTTTTCGGATTAAGTGCTGCAGGGGTAAGAACCTTCCGTGAACAGAGTTCGGGAATTCTGCGGGACTCTCAGTTACGACCGTTTCTCATTGGTTCTTTTTGTTTAGGTGAAAAGCCTATTGACAACCCTTCAAAATGCTAGCTATTGCGCGGCTTCCACGGAAATGGGCGATTAGCTCAGTTGGTAGAGCATCTCGTTTACACCGAGAGGGTCGGCAGTTCGAGCCTGTCATCGCCCACCATTTCCCCCTTTGCGAAAAACCTTGATCTTTTACTTTTTTCGACACTCGCGGACCTTGTGCCGATTTGGTGTGATGGTCAGAAAATGGTCAGACTCCAATTGATCTGCCTGCCTCTCCCCAAGCACGCAAAATCTGGTCAGAGCTCATAGCCGCTGAACGCATTTTTTGGGTGAGTATGAGAATAAGCTTCTGTAGTCCGCTCAAGGGTAAGGACATGTACTCGGTGCAAAATCATGCGCTTATCCCCCTTGGGCGACTCGCCATTCTTGACGGCACGCAAATGTAAATTTCTATCCGGTTTTTATGGCCGAAACCTGTTTGTGACGCAGTTCAAATTATCGAAATAAGATATTTAATTCAATATTTTATATAGTTGTAAACACGACAATGTTGACAATGCGATAGGGCCAAGCGTATTTTACAAGCCTAGCAAATAAGAAATTAACTTTGGGTCGCCCCGTTACTTTGCTGATGAGGGCATTAACATGTTTAAGCGACCTGCGATTTTGCTATCCCTGCTATGCGTCATGACCTCTGCGCCCGTTGCGGCGTCCGATATGGTTTATACGCCCAACAATCCGTCCTTTGGTGGTAACCCGTTCAATTCGGCCCATCTTTTGGGCATTGCGAACAGCATAAACAAATATAAAGATCCCAATGCGGTCAACAGCCAGGACCCGGCGCAACAATTTTTGCGCACGTTGCAAAGTCGGCTGCTGTCATCGCTTGCGACCCAGATTACGGACCTGATCTTCGGCCCCAATGCTCAGGAATCCGGCACCATCCGTTTTGGCGATCAGATGATCGAATTTGTCCGGAGCCTCGATTCCGTGACGCTCATCATCACCAATCTGGCGGATGGCACTACCACAGAAATCGTCGTTCCGCTGCTGCAAACCGGCACCGGCGGATAATCACGGTCGCGCTGAAAGGGAGTTGGGGGCATGAATAGTCCACAGATGTTGAAATGCGCGACGGCATTGCTTGGAGCAGCGTCGATGAGCTTGGCGGGATGTGCCGCCCATAATCAGGCGGTATGGGAACCGCCCAAAATGTTGAAACCTTCCCCCGCGCTGGAGCAATTAACCTCGCTCCCTGCGCCGGGACAGCGGGTTCCGGTAGCGGTCTATGGCTTTACCGACCAGACCGGCCAGTTCAAAAGTTCCGAAAATACGCAATCCCTTTCCCGCGCGGTGACGCAAGGGGCGACCTCGATCCTCATCAAGGCCTTGCAGGATTCGGGACAACGGAGCTGGTTTCAGGTAATCGAGCGCGAACGGCTCGACAATGTGCTGCGCGAACGTGCGGTGATCCGCGAAATGCGCGCCAATTATCTGGGCGAAAAAAAGGTCAACCCCAACGCGCTCCCGCCCTTGCTGTTTGCAGGCATCCTGCTGGAAGGCGGGATTATCGGTTATGACAGCAATACCAAATCGGGCGGCGTTGGCGCGCGTTTTCTGGGGATTGGGGCGCATACCCAATATCGCGAAGATACTATCACCCTGTTCCTGCGCGCGGTCAGCGTCAAGACCGGCGAGGTGCTGGCCAATGTGAGCGTGCGCAAGACGATTGCGTCGGTTTCGGCGGGCGCAGATGCGTTCCGCTATGTCGCCTTCAAGGATCTGCTCGAAGCCGAAGCAGGCTTTGCCTATAATGAGCCGGACGAATTGGCGCTCCAGCACGCGATTGAAAAAGCGGTCCATTCGCTCATCATGGAGGGCGCGGTGCAAAATCTGTGGTGCTTCAACACCACCGATGAATATGCCCAAGGCATGATCCGCACCTATCTTGCCGAACGCGACAGCGTGAAAGGCGAGAAGGTGGTTATGCCCACGGCTCCGTGGAGCCCGTCCTGCCAGAAAAATGTCGCGCGCGCGCAAGCGGCTCCCGTGCCGGTGCCGCCGACACAGGTGCCCGTGGCCATCGCTGCGGCTTTGCAGCCAATTGCAGCGCCTGCGCAATCCGCACCGGCAGTCGCTGCGCCGAGAGCGCTGGTGTTGACCGCTCCGGTTACGAAACCCGCACCGCAGGCTGATACTCCGGTCGAGAAAAAGCCTGTGGCATCCAGCCCAGCCCAAATGGCGGTTGTTGCAAAACCCCAACCGATACTGGTTCAGCCAGCAGCGCTCCAGCCAACAGGCCCCGAACCAAAATCGGTCGCGCCGCTCGTCCCGCCGCTCGCGCCGGGGAAAGCATCTGCACCGGTAACACCGGTAGCTGTTCCGCCTTCGTCCGATGGCGCGCGTCCTGCGGCGCAATCTGCGGGTAAGGACAAACCGATCGAACCTGAAAACACGGGCGCAACGCCGCTCGCCAATCAGGGAGGGCAATAGAAAAAGGGAAAGGATTAAGAGGGCTCACCAACATTCGCGTGATTGGCATCAGAAAATGTTGGTGAGCCGGACCGATCAGGATTGTGACATCATAACCGGCACGGATAAAATATCCGCAAGCGGCAAAATAGCATGGCGCTCCGCCCTTGGCAATCAAGCCAGATGCGCGGGGACAAGGCCAAGCCGCACTGCACCGTTCCGCACCATGACTGCGCTTTCCTGACCATGAATATGCCGGGCAGTATCGGGGGAATTTTTGCCGTCTTGGGACGGTTTCAAAATCCTCCCGCGCCAACCGGCCAACAGACCCCCGCTGGCTGACGGGTCTTTATCGACCATCAGCCGCCGCCCCTTCCGGTCACTTCCGTACCGTCGGCCGGAAGGGGATCGCGGGGAGTCCAATATGTCGCAGAAGGCGCCGGATTTATGCGCATCGACCGGCCTTTCATAACCCAGATGCGGATTATGAAGAGCGGTGGGCTTTTCCACCTCAAGTTATGAAACAGGAGAATGTTATGAAGAAATATCTCTTAGCGTCGATCGCGGCTATCGCCATCGCCGCCCCTGCTGCTGCCAATAACAGCAACAGCACTGTTGCCCAGTCAGGCAATGTCAATGCGGCACAGGTCGACCAAACCGGTGCTACAATGGGCGGGGATTCGCTCATCGACCAGTCGGGCGACAATAATATCGCCAATGTCAAACAGGTCGATGATGCGGGCGTGTGGGGCAGCGCGCCTGTCAATGATTCCACCATCCTGCAATCGGGCGACAATAATGAAGCCTATGTGGATCAGGGCAGTGAATCGCCCTTCTTCACCATGAACAGCTCGATGATCGACCAGTCGGGTAACAACAACTATGCGGATGTGACGCAGCGCGATGATGGGCAGACGTCCACCATCTGGCAACCGTCGGACAATAACCGTGCGGTTGTGTCGCAGGGCGTGGCCGGTAGCGGTGACACGACCTACGAAAATAGCAGCTATATCGAACAGCTCGATATGGGTTCGCATGATGCTTATGTGGACCAGTCGGGCCGCTTGAATGACAGCTATATCAGCCAGTCGGGCGAAGACCATCGCGCATGGGTGCTGCAATCGGGCAACCGCAACATCTCGACTGTGTACCAGAGCGGCTATCAGCAGGAAGTTGATGTCAACCAGTCGGGCGATGACAATGAATCCTATGTCGACCAGAGCGGCGATTATCAGGATGCGATCATCAACCAGTCGGGTGACAATAACTATTCCGAGCTGTTCCAGTCGAACTGGAACAACTGGGCGGACATCACCCAGTCGGGCAACAACAACTTTTCGGGCGTTTACCAGTCGGGTGCGGATAACTCCGCAACCGTCACCCAGATGTCCAACAATAATATGTCCTCGATTACGCAGAGCGGGAACAACAATACCGCAAGCGTAGCGCAATAAGAACGGGCGGAGCGGGTGGCTTTGCCGTCCATCCGCTCCTCCTTTCGTCACGAACCGAACCTGAAAGCGCCGGAAATTTTTCCGCATCGTCCGGAGCTTTCTACCACAGGATGCGGGGCAAAAATGCGGCCGGATTTTGCCGCACATAACAGGAGAAATGTCATGAAAAAATATCTGTTGGCGTCCATCGCCGCCATAGCGATTGCGGCCCCTGCTGCTGCCAATAACAGCACCAGCACGGTCAACCAGTCGGGTAATGTCAACGCGGCGCAAGTCGACCAAACCGGGGCCAATACGGGCGGGGATTCGCTTATTGACCAGTCGGGCGATGACAATATCGCCAATGTAAAACAGGCCGATGACGGCGCGGGCAGCGCACCGATCAACGAATCGACCATTTTGCAGTCGGGCAACAGCAACGAAGCCTATGTCGATCAGGACAGCGAAACCTTCCCGATCTTTTCCAACCTGTCCTATGTCGAACAGACGGGGGATGATAACTATGCGGACGTCACGCAGCGCGATGACGGCCAATGGTCAACCATCATCCAGTCGTCCGACGATAACCGCGCGGTTGTTTCGCAAGGTCTTGCCGGAAGCGGTGACACGACCTTCTGGAACAGCAGCTATATCGAACAGATGGATAGCGGCTCGCACGATGCCTATGTCGAACAAACCGGCGCGTTGAACGACAGCATCATCATGCAGGCCGATTATGACCACCGTGCCTGGATCCTTCAGGGCGGCGATGGCAATGGCTCGGAAGCCTATCAGAGCGGCTATCAGCAGGAGCTGGATGTCAGCCAGTCGGGTGACAATAACTACAGCTATGCCGAACAAAGCGGTGTGTTCCAGGATGCTTTTGTCAACCAGTCGGGCGACAATAACTATTCCGAACTGCTCCAGTCCAACTTCGACAATTTTGCCGATATTACCCAATCGGGCGATGGCAATGCGTCGGGCGTCTATCAGACCGGTCTCGTGAACACCGCCTTTGTTACCCAATTGTCGAACAACAACCTGTCGGTTGTGGCACAGTCGGGCAACTTTAACGGTGCAACTGTAGCGCAATAATATCGCTGGAAAGGAGCGGGCCTGTCTCCCCGCAGATCCGCTCCTTCCACTTTCATTTTCTAGTTTTACGAAAAGGGCTTTGTCATGAAACGGCCTCCCGGAATTCCATCCCTGATACAGGCTTTGCTGGTGAGCGCACCGCTTTTGCTTGCGGCCCCGGTGGCGGCGCAATCGTCCAATGCGACCATCAGCCAGATCGGCAACGGATCAACCCTCGCAACTGACCAGTCGCAAGCGGCTGGCGCGACCATTTTGGTCGAACAGATTGGCGATGCGATGCGCGCAAACATCGTCCAGCGCGACGGCGCGCATAAAGCAACAGTGCGGATGCAAGGCGAAGAACAAAGTGTTGAAGCCGTGCAGGCCGGTTCCGGTATCAACCGGATCGAGGTTGATGTCGCGGGCGGTTTTAACATGGTGAGCGCTGACCAATTTGCCGAAGCGGGCGGATCGAACGTCGCGTTGCTATCGCAAAATGGCATAGGCAATCGCGCGCTGATTGCCCAGCAGGCAGCGGTCGGGCAAAATTATCTGTCGCTTGCGCAAAATGGCAATGATAATGTTGCGGCGCTGTCGCAAAATGGCGGCGATAATCAGATGGATTTGACCCAAAATGGCGATGCAAACACGGCCAACCTGACGCAAGACGGGGTTGGCTTGATCCTTGGCATCATCCAGAATGGCGGCGCGTCCACGACCGTTACGCAAACCGGTCCGGGCGGCGGAGGCGGATGAAGGCTATGACGGCTTGGAATGGATTTGAATGTGGCGCGTGCACGCGCATCGGCGCATTGCTGATTGTCATGTCGGCGGCATCGCCCGCTGCGCTGGCGCAAGCGCCGGGGGGGCAAGTTGGGCAAATAGCGCCGCCCGCTTCCAACCGCCAAGCCGTTATGATCGAGCAAATCCAGCCGCCGGGACGGCATCCCCCGACCAAGGTGGAAGCGGTGCCGCATCGGCCCGTCGCGTCCAAGGAAGCGGCCACCACCTTGCAACTCCCGCCCGACCTTGCATCGGTGTCGGATGATCCGGAACAGGAAACCGGGCTGACCTCGCCCGATACCGTCGCGCCCAACCTGTTCGGCGATGTGGTGCGGGCTTGGCACGTCATCCGCAATCGCGGCCAACAGCCGACGCCCGAACTTATCGCGCGCGAAATCGGGCCGGACGCGCTCACCGCCTTTTTGAACCAATATCCCAATGGCGTTGCGATGATTACCGCGCAGGAACCACCTGCTGCGCCGACGCCGCCCGATCTGCCGCCGGAGTTTGTGCCGGGGCGGGGCAATTAAGTGCGCGGACGGAAAGGAAAGGATGATGTCCCTCTCTTCATTTCCATTGGGGTTGATACTCGCCTTGGCAACCGGAAATGCGGATTATTCCGCAGGCAGCCCCCCCGAAATGCCCGCCGCTGATAGGTCCGGAAAAAGCGCGGAGGCGAAGGAAATCGGTCCGTTCGCGGTGCATAAAACGCAGCGCGGCAATATGGTCGAATTAACCCTGACCGTCGCGCGTCCGCTCTCGCGGAACTACCGCTACGATCTGGTCATCTCCGGCACATCCAATGTCCGCAATGCTGGCCGTGTCGGACCCTCCGCCCGAATCGGGGCGACCTTGTGCCGCTATGCTTTTTCCGCCGGGCGCGCATGGCATGGAACTGTCACAATTACCGACGATGCGGGGCGCACAGAAACTTTGCGCCTTTGAATAAGGGCGCCTGACGGCTTAGGCCAACGCCCTGTTTTCGCACTCTTTCACCACTATTTTCCCTGTGTCACGGGATTGTCACATTACGGTGACAGCTAACCGGATGTCCGTTACATATTGGTATTAGCGGCGAATAGGGATGTACGGATGCCAAAAGGCCCCTTTTTCATAGCGATAATATCGGCGGTCGGCATGGCGGTGGCGGGCGCCGAACTTTGGCTGGTCGCCGCGATTCTTTTGCTGTGGTTCGGCAGCCTGTGGCTTATCGGCACCTCGGGCGAAACCGAACAGGATGCCTATGTCCCGACGCATGATGTGACCGACATTGCTGCCGCGTTTCTGGAGCCGGTGGACGCGCCTTTATTGCTGGTGGATGCAAACCGCATTGTCTCCGCCAATGAAGCCGCGCGCTTGGAACTGGGCGCGCATGTAGTGGGGCAGGATGTGCGCGTGGCGCTGCGCCATCCGGCGGCGGTCGCCTTGCTCAATGCCGAGCCTCAGGGACGCGACAATGGCGTGCAGGCAACGCTCATCCAAGGGCTGACCAGTTCGCGCAGCCTGTTTGAAATGCGGGTGCGCTCGATTGATGCGCGCTACCGCCTGATCCAACTCACCGACCGGTCGCGCGAGGCCGATATTTCGCGCGCGCATACCGATTTTGTCGCCAATGCGAGCCATGAGCTCCGCACGCCGCTTGCCTCGATTATCGGCTATGTCGAAACGCTGCGCGATGATGACGGGCGGGTGGATGTGGCGAAGCGCAACCGCTTCCTCGACACGGTGCTGCGCGAAGCCCAGCGGATGCGCTCGCTGGTCGAAGATTTAATGTCGCTCTCGCGCATCGAGGCGGAAAAGCATCAGGTGCCCGCAGACAAAATCGACCTGTCCTCGACCGCGCAAGCCATCGCCAAGGATGTGGCGGCGGTGCATGGCGACCATCGCATCCGCTTCAACATTGAAACCCCGCACAGCTTTGTCCTTGGCGACCATGCGCAGATTGATCAGCTTATCCGCAACCTTGTCGATAATGGCCTCAAATATGGCGCGCCGGACGAGGCGGTCACGGTTTCGGTGCAGCCGGTGGGGGATTCGGTGATGCTGATTGTGCAGGACAAGGGCGCGGGCATCGAGCCCGACCATCTGCCGCACCTCACCCGTCGTTTCTATCGCACCGATCCGGGCCGCAGTCAGGCCGCCGGGGGTACGGGACTCGGGCTCGCCATCGTCAAACATATTGTCGAACGTCATCGCGGCACATTGGATATCACCAGTGTGGTGAACGAAGGGACTTGCGTTTCTGTGCGGTTTCCTGCGCTTCACGAAGCTTTATGACAGCTTTGTCACGGAAGTGTCACACAAGTGCGGCAATGGCGCGTCACTACTGGAAACAAGCCCAACAGGAGCTTCTCATGATTCGTTCCAAAACTATCGTTGCCGCACTGGTTGCCTCTGTTTCGCTTGCTGCATGTGGCAGCGGCGGAAGCGGCGGGGCTGGCGCATCGCGTGACCAGATCCGCGCTGTGGGATCGTCGACCGTATTCCCTTTCTCCAAAGCCGTTGCCGAGGCGCTGACCAAGACCGATCCGACCATCAAATCGGCGATTATTGAATCGACAGGCACGGGCGCGGGCATGAAGCTTTTCTGCGCAGGTGTTGGTGTGGCGCATCCCGATGTGGTCAACGCATCGCGCCAGATCAAAAAATCGGAATTTGAAGATTGCGTCAAAAATGGCGTCAAGGATGTGGTGGAAATCCAGGTCGGTCTGGACGGTATCGCGCTCGCCGAAGCAAGCAGTGGCCCGTCGATGAAGCTGACGCTGGTTGATGTGTATAAGGCGCTTGCGGCCAACCCGTTCGGCAAGCCCAACACCGCAAAGAATTGGAATGATGTGAACCCGGCGTTGCCGAACCTTCCGATCCTCGTTTATGGCCCGCCCGCAACCAGCGGCACGCGCGATGCTCTGGCGGAACTCATCCTCACCAAAGGCTGCGACACCGACGCCGCGACCAAGGCGTTGAAGGAAACCGACAAGGATAAGCACGCAGCAATCTGCACCGATGTCCGCACCGATGGCGCTTATGTGGAATCGGGTGAAAATGACAATCTGATCGTCCAGAAGATCGTCGCTAATCCCAAAGCCATCGGCATTTTCGGCTATTCCTTCCTCGAAGAAAATCCGGACAAGCTCAAAGGTATTCCGATGGACGGCGTGCAGCCGACCTATGAAACGATTTCGGACTTCACCTATCCCGGCGCGCGTCCGCTCTACATTTATGTGAAGGCGGCGCACCTTAATTCCATCAAGGGCCTTAAGGAATTTGCGGCGGAATATGCCAAGGCGTGGGGGCCGGACGGCTATCTCAAGAAACAGGGCATGGTGATTTCGCCGGAAGATGTCCGCAAAGCCAATGCTGACATTGTTGCGTCGATGAAACCGATGGATGGCTCGGCTCTGAAATAAGCTGCAAAACCGATGATGATGTCATTCCGGTTAGAGGGGTAAACGCGTGTCGCCTGCCATATTTTTCCTGCTGGTTGCCGGTCTGGGGCTGGTAGCCTGGATCGCCGGGCGCTCGCGTGCCCGGTTGTTCCGGAAAGGCGCACGCGGGGCCGTCCACTCGCTTCCGGCCTATCATGGCTGGTATGCGGCATTGTGGGCGGTCATCCCTGCGGCGGTGTTTGCGATTGTGTGGATGAACCTGTCGCAATCCTTGGTGTTCCAGGCGGTGCTAGCCGATCCGGCAGCGGCGCAACTGCCCGCAATGGATATGGAGCGCAACGCCATCCTCGCCGAAGCGCGCAGCGTCGCAATGACCGGGGCGGGCGCGTTTAATCCGCTCGCCAACCAGCTTGCCGCGCCTTTCCGTGAAGCGATGCGCTTTTACGGCATTATCGGCGCGGTGGTGACCTTGATTATCGGCTTTGCGGGCGGTGCGTTCGGCTATTTGCGTCTGCGTCCGGATTTCAAGGCGCGCACGCAGGTTGAAAAAGTCGTGATGATGACACTGTTGTTGGCATCGCTTGTCGCGATCCTGACGACCGTGGGCATCATCGCCTCGCTATTGTTTGAAACCGGTCGCTTCTTTACGATGGTTTCGCCTATAGATTTCCTGTTCGGGACCCACTGGGCGCCTAATCCAATGGCCGCGCCGACCGCGGATGCAGGCAAGGATTTCGGTGCGCTCCCGCTCTTTTGGGGCACCATCTTCATCGGTGCGATTATCGCGATGATTGTCGCTATCCCGCTGGGCCTGATGAGCGCTATCTATCTCACCCAATATGCCTCGCCCCAAGTGCGTAAATGGGTGAAGCCGCTGCTCGAAATTCTCGCCGGTATTCCGACCGTGGTGTATGGCTATTTCGCCGCGCTTACCGTCGCGCCCAAAATCCGCGACTTTGCGGTGATGATGGGGATGGCCAACCCTTCGACCGAAAGCGCCCTGGCGGCGGGTCTGGTGATGGGCATCATGATTATCCCGTTCGTGTCGTCAATGGCCGATGACAGTATTGCGGCGGTCCCGCAAGCCATGCGCGACGGCTCGCTTGCGATGGGCGCGACCACATCGGAAACCATCCGCAAAGTGTTGGTTCCCGCCGCGCTCCCCGGCATTGTTGCGGGCGTGATGCTCGCCATCAGCCGCGCGATTGGCGAAACCATGATTGTCGTGATGGCGGCGGGGGCTGCTGCCAATCTGTCGGCCAATCCGTTTGACAGCATGACCACGGTGACATTCCAGATCGTCGCGATGCTGACGGGCGAGGGGAGTTTCGACCACCCCGCAACACTCTCCGCCTTCGCGCTCGGCATGGTGCTGTTCATCGTGACACTGATCCTGAACATCATCGCGCTGCGTGTCGTAAAAAGGTTCCGCGAAGCTTATGAATGAGGTTGCTCTTCCCGTGAACGATACGCGTATCCCCACCGATTGGGCCGGTCCCGCTATGACCGCGCGGCGGCGCAAGCGTCATGCGGCAGAGCGCCGGTTCAGACTGTTCGGCTTGGGCGCGATCCTTGTGTCGGCTTTGTTCCTTGCTTTCCTGCTGGTCACCATGACGTCGAACGGCATTGGCGGTTTCCAGCGCAGCGAAATGGTTGTGCCGATGGACTTCAAAGCGTTGGGCCTCACAATTTCGGAAGACCAGATCCGCTCGCCCGATGCCGCACAGGCCTTGGCCGCGGCCGGACTTGAGGAAGCGGTCAATATTTCCGCGATGCAGGCGGTTGGCCCCGAAGGCGCGGCGCATTTGTCGCAATCGGCCTGGACCGAAGTGCGCGATGCGGTGATTGCCAAGCCGTCGCTGCTTCACGAAAAAACCAGTTTTGACCTGTCGGTGTCCGACGATCTCGCCGCTGCGACGCGCGGTGAAGGCACGCAGGAAATGCGCGCTCTGGCCGGGCAGCTTGAACAGAAAGGCGCGCTCAGCTCCAATTTCGACCTCGGTTTCCTGACGCGTTCCGACGCGACCGATCCGGGGCAAGTCGGCATTTGGGGCGCGCTTAAAGGCTCGATCCTGACGATGCTCGTCACCTTGCTGCTCGCTTTTCCGGTAGGCGTGCTGGCGGCTGTCTATCTGGAAGAATATGCGGCCAAGAACCGCTGGACCGACCTTATTGAAGTGTCGATCAACAATCTGGCGGCGGTGCCGTCGATTATCTTCGGTCTGCTGGGTTTGGCGGTGTTCCTGACCTTCATGGGATTGCCGCGTTCAGCGCCGCTCGTTGGCGGTATGACGCTTGCGCTGATGACCATGCCGGTCATAGTTATCAGCGGCCGCAATGCCATCAAGGCGGTGCCGCCGTCGATCCGCGATGCGGCGCTCGCTATGGGGGCAAGTCCGGTGCAGGTGGTGTTCCAGCACGTTCTACCGCTCGCGCTGCCCGGTATTTTGACCGGCACGATTATCGGCATGGCGCGCGCGCTGGGCGAAACTGCTCCGCTCCTGATGATCGGGATGCGCGCCTTTGTGGCGACGCCGCCCGATAGTCTGACCGCGCCGTCAAGCGTGCTGCCGGTGCAGATTTTCCTTTGGTCCGATGAAGTGAGCCGCGGTTTTGTCGAGCGCACCTCGGCGGCCATCATCGTGTTGCTGCTGTTCCTGCTCGTCATGAACGGCCTTGCAATCTATCTCCGCAACAAATTTGAGCAACGCTGGTAAGGCGCGTCCATTATGGCTTCTGTTTCCCCTCTCCCGACCAATAATGCCCCCAAGATGACGGCGCGCGACGTGTCGATCTTCTATGGCCCCAAACAGGCCATCGATAAGGTGTCGATTGACATCCCGAACGAATTTGTGACCGCTTTCATCGGTCCGTCGGGCTGTGGTAAATCAACCTTCCTGCGGTCGTTGAACCGCATGAACGACACCATCCCGTCCTGCCGCGTCGAAGGGCAGATTGAACTGGATGGCGAAGATATTTACAAAAGCGGCATGGACGTTGTGCAATTGCGCGCGCGCGTCGGCATGGTGTTCCAAAAACCCAATCCGTTCCCCAAAACCATCTTTGAAAATATCGCTTATGGCCCGCGCATCCACGGTCTTACCGATAGCAAGAGCGAGCTGGAGGGCATGGTCGAAGCGGCGCTGGTCAAGGCCGGCTTGTGGGACGAGGTTAAAGACCGTTTGAACGACAGCGGCACCGCTTTGTCGGGCGGCCAGCAGCAACGTCTGTGCATTGCGCGCGCGATTGCGGTGGACCCCGAAGTTATCCTGATGGACGAGCCCTGCTCGGCGCTTGACCCTATTGCGACCGCCAAGATCGAGGAATTGATCCACGAATTGCGCGGACGCTATGCAATCGTCATCGTCACCCACTCGATGCAACAGGCCGCGCGCGTTTCGCAGCGCACCGCTTTCTTCCATTTGGGGAAAGTGGTGGAATATGGCCAGACATCGGATATCTTCACCAATCCGCGCGAAGAGCGCACCAAAGACTATATTACCGGCCGCTACGGCTAAGGGAGAGGCGATCATGCAGGAACATACCGTCAAGGCGTTCGACGAAGATATTACCAAACTGCGCGGACTGATTGCCGAGATGGGCGGCCTTGCCGAATATGCGATCAGCCGCGCGATGGATGCGCTTGTGCGCAACGACCTTGCGCTCGCCGCCGAAGTCATTGCCGATGATACCAAGCTCGACGCGCTGGAGCATGAGGTGGATAAGCTTGCGGTGCGTATCATCGCCTTGCGCGCACCGATGGCCGACGATTTGCGCGAGGTTATTGCCGATCTTAAAATTGCGGGCATTGTCGAACGGATTGGCGATTATGCGAAAAATATCGCCAAACGCTCGCGCAATATCGAAGATATTCGCCGGTTCGAGCCGCTCGCGCTGCTCCCCTCTATGGCGGACCTTGCAATTGCGATGGTGCGCGATGTGTTGACCGCCCATGCGGCGCGCGATGCCAAGGCCGCCGAAGCGATTATCGCGCGCGATGAAAAGGTTGATGCTTTTTATAACAGCCTATTCCGTAACTTGACGTCCTACATGATGGAAAATCCCGCGACGATCAGCGCGTCGGCGCATCTGTTGTTCGTGGCGCGCAATCTGGAACGGATTGGCGACCATGCCACCAATATTGCCGAACAGGTCTATTTCGCATCGACCGGCGATTATCTGCCGGATCGCAATGACCCTGAACGCTCCAATGCTGATTGAACGTGTTAACCGAAAGAGCTGAATATTATGGGCAAGCCCAAATTATTGCTGGTTGAAGACGATAGTGCGCTCGCAGAGTTGCTGGAATTCCGGTTCCAGAATGAAGGCTATGAAGTGTTTTGCACCGGCAATGGTGACGAAGCTTTGCTGCTTTCCAGCGAACATCAGCCCGACCTCGTCCTGCTCGACTGGATGATCGAAGGCACGTCCGGCATTGAAGTGTGCCGCCGTATGCGCCGCGACAAGGCGACCGCGAATGTGCCGATCATCATGCTCACCGCGCGCGATACCGAAGATGACCGTGTGCGCGGCCTTGATATTGGCGCGGATGATTATGTGTCGAAACCCTTCAGCCCGCGCGAGTTGATGGCGCGGGTATCTTCGATCATGCGCCGCGTGCGCCCTGCATTGGCGGGCGAGATACTGACGGTACGCGATCTGGTGCTGGACGCGGGGGCACATCGCGTGACCCGCGCAGGGCAGGCGATCAACCTCGGCCCGACCGAGTTCCGCTTGCTGCGCCACTTTATGGAAAATCCCACCCGCGTCTTTTCGCGCGGGCAGTTGCTCGATGCCGTATGGGGCAATGACAGCGATATCGAATTGCGCACCGTGGATGTTCACATCCGCCGCTTGCGCAAGGCGATTAACCTGCCCGGCATGGACGATCCGATCCGCACCGTGCGCTCGGCAGGCTATGCACTCGATGGCGGGTAAATTTCCTTTTTAAGAGCGCCTTGTTTCACGGGCGATTTTGCGGCTAGACTTTTCCCGCTTTGGCGGGAGGATTTATGGCGCAGTTTCAAAGGATGTGGACGGGGAAGATAAAGGCGGGATTGGCCTTGGCTGGCGTCATCGGTATGGCGATGCCTGTCCTCGCGCAGACCGCAACGCCTACGAAGCCGGTTGCGACAAAACCCGTCTCCGCCAAGCCCATTATTGGCGAAACCGTGCCGGGCCGCACGCTCGATGAAAAGATACGCAATATCCTTGGCACCATCCCCAAAGGTGCGCGCGCGGGGCTCGTGGTGACAACGCTGGAGGGGCGCGAAATTATTGCGATCCGGCCCGACGAACGCTTTGTGGCAGCGTCCAATACCAAATTATTTACGACCGCTGCGGCCTATACTTTTCTGCCAGAACTCAAGAACGGCACCGCACCGCGCGGCAATGCGGTGCAAATCGGAAGCGGCGCGCGGCCGGATATTAGCCTTATCGGCTATGGCGACGCACGTATGTCGAGCGCGCCCGATTGCCAGGTCGACTGCCTTGCCACCTTGGCCGATGCGATTGCCAAACAGCATCGCACGGTCGGCGATATTATCGGAGACAGCCGCTATCTTGTCGATGACCGTTTCAGCATTGGCATGGCGTGGAATAATATCCCGACGCGCTCCGGCGCGGGGTTGGCGGCGTTATCGCTCGATGGCAATGAAGTCGCGCTCGTGGTGAAGCCCGGTGCAGCGCAGGGGGCTGCCGCTTTGGTCGAAGCGCCCGGCTATTATCGCGTCATCAACCGCGTGGTGACGCGCGCAGAAATGCCGACCAAAATCGACTATTATCGCAGCCCCGGCAGCAGGGATATTCTGCTCACCGGCACGATACAGCCTGCCAGCAGCGGGCAACAGGCCACCACAGGTCAACCCGCGCCCACAGGCCAGCGCATCCGTTTCGGGATAGAAGATCCGGCAGATTATGCAGCCTTCCGCCTTGCCGAATTGCTGCGCGCACGCGGCGTTGCCGTTACCGGAAAAACCCGCGCGCTTTACCGTTTGCCGGATGCGCCTGCGCCAGTGGATACGCCGACGACGCTGCGCCTCACGCCGCCGTCGCTCGCCGATGATGTGCGGATCATCAACAAGGACAGCCAGAATGTCTATGCCGAACTGCTACTCCGTCGCGTGGGGGCATCGCAAGGTGACGGATCGGTAGAAGGCGGCCTCAAGGCGGTTGAAGCCATGCTCGCACAAGCGGGCGTGCCGCGCACCGCTTGGGACTTTTCGGACGGCTCGGGTATGTCCACCTATAACCGCGTATCGCCGCGCGCGACGACGCAGCTTTTGCGCTGGGCGGCCAATCAGCCTTGGGGGATGGCGTGGCGGCAATCCCTGCCGATCGGCGGGAGCGACGGCACGCTTGTGCGCCGCTATGCCGATACGCCATTGCAGGGCAAGATTTTCGCCAAGACGGGCACGGTCAATGCCGCGACTGCGCTGTCCGGCTATCTTGTCACAGCCAAAGGGCGGACCTTGATTTTTTCCTCTTATGTTGCGGATATTCCGGCGGACGGATCGGTGACGGCGATTGTCGATAAGGCATTGCTGCTTATCGCTGCCGAAAACTGAACGGGAACCCCGCGCGCTTATTCGACCGGATGGAATAATAATCCGGCGATGCTGTTCAATTCACGCATCCCGTCGACGCCAAGCTTGCGCACCGCATTATTCATATGGGTGCGCACCGTATTGTCATTCACGTTAAGCAGTACCGAAATATCAGCATTGGAACGGCCCCAGCCGAGGAAACGCAACACCGCCGCTTCGGTGCGGGTCAGCGATTGCAATCCTTCGACGAAGGTTAACGGCACGCGCGGGCCTTCGACCAGAAATTCGCCGATCTGGATGTCCTGTTGCGACCGCTGGTTTGCCGCTTCGGCCTGTTGCAGCAGATTGATGAGCTTTTTCAATTCCTCCGGATCGGTCACGCCTTCGCCTTTGCGCGGCGCAGAGCGCGTGCGCGCTGCACTTGCCTGACTGGCAACGCCCCCGCCTTGCACGGTTGCGCTATGGCCGGGAAGGGGCGGGAGAGGGCGGCGATTGTCGGTCATGGTGTCGTTCCGCTATTCTTTCGGGGCAAGACGGGGGCTTGCGAAGGCGAGTTCTGAAGCGGGGGCGGCGAACGCTCCGCATCCCCCACAAGGCCCAATGTGCGCGATGCCGAATTGGGCCTGCTCACCATATCATTGATTACCTGTTGGGCAATAAAGGGTAAAATGATGATGAGGACAAAAATGGATGCCGCCGCCTTGATCGGCATGGCGAGTGCAAACACGTTAAACTGTTGGGCAAAGCGGTTGAGGAGGCCAAGCCCCATGTCGATCACATAAAGGATGATGAGGACGGGCGCTGCAAAGATGAACGCATAGGCAAAGAACATGCCGAATTCTTTTTCGAACAAGGTGACCGCCGCCATATTGAAGCGCACATCGCCGCTGCCGAGCGGCCAGACGATATAGCTGCTCATAATCGTGCCGATAAGGAGGGTGAGGCCGCCCGCCGAAACAAAGACCACATGGGCAAAGCGGCTCAACAATACCGACGTCAGCGATTGTTGCAGGCCGCTCATCGGGTCGACAAGCTGGCCGATGGTGGCCCCGACCTTGGTGTCGATAATCTCGCCCGCAGCGCCCATCGCCCATAACATGGTGCCAAAGAAAAAGCCGATGACGCCGCCGGCTATCGCCTCTTTGCCATAAAGCCAGAGCCAGCCGCCTGCGGTCAACTGGTTGGGCGCGATACCGGGGTCCATATTGAGCGCTATAAGTCCGAACGCGACGATCAGGCTATTGCGCACCGTCGCCGGAATGATGGTCGGCGAAAAGAGCGGCACGAGCATGAAGGCAAAGGCAAAACGCGCGGACGACACGCCGATAAGCAAGGCTTGCTCGGTCCAGGGCGCAATATCAATGAGCGCCCGCCCGACCGTGCCGTCTATCGGCAGACTCATCCGACCATCCCCGGAAATTCGGAGAAGATGGTGCGGCCAAAGGCATAAAGGCTCCCGCCGACCAGCGAGGCGGTGAGGAAAATAGTCAGCACAATCGCGAAAAATTTAAGCGCATATTGGAGCGTTTGCTCCTGTAGCTGGGTCGCGGCCTGAATCACCGCGACGATGAGGCCAACGAGCGAGGCCGCGATAATCGGCGGCGCGGACAGCATCAGCACCAGCCACAAAGCCTCCATGGTAATCCCGACCATATCCGAATTCATGGCCGCGCTCCTTCGGGCATAAGGGGACGCACAGCCTCGCTAGACATAGCTTATCACCAAGCCGTGCGACAATTGCACCCACCCGTCGATCAGCACGAACAGCAATATTTTGAACGGCAAGGATATGGTGACGGGTGATAGCATCATCATCCCCATCGCCATCAATATGTTCGATATCACCATGTCGATGATGAGGAAGGGCAGGAATATGAGGAAGCCTATCTGGAAGGCGACGGTCAATTCCTTGACCACAAAGGCGGGGATGAGGACGATGAAATCCTTGTCGGTGATAATAGCCCCGCGTTCGGGTCCGCTGATTTTCTTTTGGGTTGCGAGGAAAAACTGGCGTTCGCGCGGCTCGCTATGTTTGATGAGAAAGACGCGCAAGGGTTCCTTGGCCTTGTCGGCGGTCGCGAAAATGGCTTCGGTGTCTTCCAGCGGACTGTCCGCGACATTATCATCGCCCGGCATGGTCGCGACCACCGGCTTGGAATAGCCCGCCGCTTCGGACATTTGTTGCAATGTCGGATACATCACATAAGCGGTGAGGATCAGCGCCATGCCGTTCAGCACCACATTGGGCGGCACTTGCTGCAAACCGAGCGCGTTGCGCAACAGGCTCAGCACCACGACAATTTTGGTGAAGCTCGTCACCATCACCGCAAAGAAAGGCGCGAGCGCCAGCAGGATAACGGTGACAAGCGCGCTACCGGGGGTGAAGGTCGAAAGGTCCATGATGCGTCTCGCCTAAATCATATCGTCATGGGGAAGTTCGGGTGCAGCCCCGCTCTGGTCGGGCATTTCGATGGCCTGATCGGTTGCGGTATCGCCCGTAGCATCGGTTGCGGCGGGAAGGCTGTCCTGCGGGATGCGGTCGATATGGACCGCAAACTGGTCGCCCAGCCGGACCAGTTCCCCTATTGCGATGGTGCGTCCTGCGACCATCAACTGCACCTCAAGCCCGGCGGCAATCGGCCCCACCGGCACCGCAAGCCCAGCGCGCAACCGTCCCAATTCTTCGATAGTCAGCCCTTGGTCGGGCAGCTTTACCGATACCGGGACTTTGAGCGCGCCAAAGCCGCCGTCACCGCCTGTGTCTTCGTCACTCATAGCATATTGATCCTGTGCCGGGTCGCCGGTGCCGACCGAAAAAAAGGAGTGGAACGGGTCAAACCGTCCGGAGACTGCGCCGAACGCGGTGCCCAAGGTTGCGGACCAATGGCCGCCGCGCAGGATCAGCAAATCCCCGCGGCCAATGGTGGAGGCATCGTCCACATCAAGCGCGGCGACGACACATTCCAATGTCGCCGTAACGGTCGCGCGGGTGAGGTTCAAATCCTGCTGCGCGCTATCGGCGGGACAGGCGAAATCCGCCGGAAAGGCCAGTGTCAGTTGATGCTGCAAGCCTTGCGCATCGTGAAAATCGAGCGTGAGAATATGGGCGTCGTCGGGCGCCGTATCGCGGAGCTGGTCGGGTTCGAGCGTCACACCGATGCGCCGTTCGAGCGCCGCCAGCAAAGCATCGGCGCTGGTCAGCATCGCGGCAATATCGGCGACGCGCTCGGCGTGGAGGAGGACGGAGCTGCGCTCCCATGTCCTGAAATGAAGCGCGGGTTCTGCCGCAGAGCCGGTGAGCCAGGGGCCGGTGCCTGCTATTTCGCTGGCATCAAGCAACCGCGCTTTCACATTATACTGCACGCCGCTGGCAAGCTCCAAAATCGCGCCGTCGAGCGCGGGGAGGAGGGTGTCCACCGCTTGCTGGCGGGCCGGATCGAGAACCGGTAGCGACAGCGGCTCCGGGGCGAGCGCGATGCTGTCGGGGTCGATCAGGGCCATTGGCGCTGGCCTCCGGCGGGTTTTTGCGGCGCGAGATCGGGCGCAATCTGTTGCGGGGGCACGGGGAGGGGGCGCTGGTCGCGGTCCCAGCGCGACAACATGGTGATCGTGCCGGTGCCGACGCCGAGCAGCATGGTTTCGTCGCCAACTTCAATTAAAACAACACGTTCGCGCTGTCCCAAGGGCAGAGCGCGGATGAAACGGAGCGAGCGGTCGGCGGGATTCCCCTCCTGATCGACGCCCATCGTCCGGTCCTGCCATTTGCGCAAAACCCAGATTGTACCCCATGCCAAAGCAATCACCAGCACCATCGACAATGCGATGGCGAGGAGGGATGAAAAGACCGTACCTATCCCCATCGAAACTTCACTCTCCCCACTTGGCGGGACTTAGCCGCGCCTTGGATAATACCAATTTAATACCTCTAATCAAGCAGATGCCCGTCCGGCGCTATGGCCGGAATTGTCGGCACCTGCGCCACCCTCTTGAGCCATCCCGCCACCATCGTCCAGTTCACCATCATCCGCACCTTCACGCCGTTCCGCGCTGCGCGGCCGTGCCTCGTCGCCCAGTTCGACCGTCATCGGGGCCTGACCCTCGCGCGCCCGCTTGGCCCACAGGATGACCTCGGCCACCGCGTCGAACATATCTTCAGGGACAATTTCGCCGATTTCGCCGCGCGCCCATAATTTGCGCGCGGTCGCGACATGGCGGATGATCGGCACCTGATTATCTTCCGCAGCCGCCCGCATCGCGGCGGCAAGCGCGCCTTCGCCCTTGGCGGCAATCACCGGAACCGGACAATTTTCCTTGTCATAATCAATCGCAATCGCAAGATGGGTCGGGTTGACCAGCAAGGCCGCGGCATCGCCTGCCGACCCGACCGCATTGCTGTTGGCCCACTCCTGATGCATCTGGCGGCGATGCTGCTTGATATGCGGGTCGCCCTCGTCATTTTTATATTCCTGTTTGATGTCGCGACGGCTCATCATCATTTTCTTGATGAAACTATGTTTGACCCACACCCGGTCGAGGATCGCAACGCCGATAAAGGCCAGCACGGTCCAGCCCAAAATCTTGAGCGTCAGGCTATAGGTGAGGCTCAAACTTTGCTGCGCGACAATCTGCCCTGCACCGCTGTCGAGCGTCCAGTCGGCCATCACCAGCATCCCGCCCAATTCGGGCAGAACCGCCTTGATAACCAGCACGGTAATGAAAATGACGAGCGCGGCTTTGAACAGGGTTTTGACCATTTCGACAAGGCCGTCCTTGCCGAACATCCGCTTCAAACCTTCAATCGGGTTCATCTTGTCGAGGCTGGGTTTGAGCTTTTCGGTGGTCGCAATCGGCCCGACCTGAAGCCCTTCCATCAACGTGCCGACCACTGCAATCGGGATAAGGGTCAAGGCCGCAAGAATGAGGAGAACGCGGATCGCGCCGACCGAAACCTGTTCCAGCGCCATGTTGAACGGAAGCGAGGTCGCCGCAGTTACGGCATGTTGCGCAAAATCGGAAACAAGCTTGGCACCATATCCGCCCGCCATCGCAAACAGGATGAGCCACAACAAGGTAACGCCTGCCGCGCTGACATCTTTGGACTTGGCGACATCCCCTTTCTTGCGCGCGTCTTGGAGACGCTTGGGGGTCGGTAATTCTGTTTTATCGCCGCCGTCATTTTTTTCTGCCATGGGCTGTTTGCCTTATGCGGGCCTGCTTGATGCGGGCCTTGGTGCGAACCGATACGAAACCGGGCGATAAGCTTTCCCACCGCGCCCGCTTGTGCGGATGCAATGTGTCCGTTCATTGCCCATGCAACATATCACCCCTGTTCCGGCACGCTTGCAGCGATCAAATCGCCCTTGCGCGCCGGCCGGCCAATGGCCTTGATATATTGTCGCAACATCATGGAGGGTACGCCCATCATGCCGCTCTTCCGCCGATTTTTCGAGCCGCTCTAAAGGGATCCGGTCGAGCGATTCTTGCGTCGGCGAAGCTTTATAACTCCACAGCAACCCCTTACTGTCAATGGCATTTGCCATCAAAGGCCGGGATTTGTAACAAGCACAACGCCCCAGATTGCGCGCGAGACAATAGAAATACTGCCGTTAAACGGCAAAGTGACGGACTATTTCTAAAGCCGATTTATGTCGTTTAAGTGACAAAAGTCACAAACAACCGGATAGTATAAATTGAAACGATAGTTGCTGTTTGTAAAACAGCCCCGCAACCTTCCGTTGACGTTAAGGTTTGCGGGAAAGTTCCGCGACCTGTCTATGAATTTGCGCAGATGGTCTGATTTAGAGGGTTGAACTCGCAAGGACGACTCGATACACCATGCATATCAAGCGGGGGCTGGTACGGGCCCCTTGTTTGAGGGATCCACTGGCTTCGAACTTATGCTGCTCCGGCAGAAAATAAGGGATGAGAGATGCGTGGATTGACGATGGTGCGGACTGCGTCCGCAATGAGCCTTTTTTCCGCAATTGCTATCGGGATGATTCCGGCCAGCGCTTTGGCCAAGGATCGCAAGCCGCCTGCGCCGCCGCCTTGCCCGGTCGATAGCGCCATCCTTGTCGCAAGCGCCGAAATTACCAAAAGATTTTCGCAGCTTGATGCGTGCGCCGGACAGGTGGTGGAAAACCCCGCGACTCCGGATAATTATCCGCATCAAGGCTCGGTCACGGTCAGCTCGGACGACGCGGATGGCGAAATGCTCGCCGATTCGGGTGATGGTTCCTACAATGCTTCGCGGAACCTTGGTGCAACCCGCGACCGCCATGCGGTGGTTATGGAAAAACGCGAAGATGCAGGTGTACGCTACACACGCATCATCCCGCCCAATGAACCGGCCGAAAGCTATTATGGCGCAACCCCTTACGGGGTGCCGGCAACGCCTTATTATGCCCCGCTCCCCGCTGCTCCTGCACAGGGCCAAGGCGGCGCGAGCGGTCTTACCATCGCGTCGAGCGGCGCAGTAGCAGCCACGCAAGGAGCGGCCCCTGCGCCCAATGGTCAGGTCAATGACGCGACCGTGCTGGCGCTGCGCCCGCGCAGCTATTCCAGCCGTTATGACGATATGATCGAACAGGCCGCGCGGCGGCACGGGGTCGATCCGCTGATGCTGCACGCGGTCATCTTTCAGGAATCACGCTACAAGCAGGGCGCGAAAAGCCATGTCGGCGCGCGCGGGCTGATGCAGATCATGCCTGCAACTGGTGCAGGGCTGGGTGTGCGCAACAGCGCGCATCTTTATGATCCGGCGACCAATATTGACGCGGGCGCCAAGCTTTTGCGTCAGCTTTGGACCAAATATAATGGCCGGTTCGATCTGGTTTTGGCCGCCTATAATGCAGGGCCGGGCGCGGTCGCCAAATATGGCCAAGCCGTCCCGCCCTATCGCGAAACGCGCGACTATGTCGTCAAAGTACAAGGACATTATAAGAAGCTTGCGAATGAAAACGGAATGAACCCGTCGGGCTTCTGACCATGATCGCGGCGCTCAATCGCTTCTTTCCCAAAAATATCCAGTTCTCCTTTGTAGCACTGGTCGGGATCATTGTGTCCGTTATCGGGCTGTTGATCCTGCCTTTGCCGACGGTCGTGCTGGATACGCTGATCGCGCTCAATATGACGATCGGCATATTGCTGCTCTTGAGCGTGCTTTATATTGAAAAGCCGCTCGATTTTTCGACCTTTCCGACGGTGTTGTTGCTGACAACATTGTTCCGGCTCGCGATTAGTGTTGCGACAACGCGCAAGATTTTGACCGAGGCGGATGGCGGCGCGATCATCCAGCAATTTGGTGAAATGGTGGCGGGGGGCGAGCTTATTGTCGGTTTGGTGATGTTCCTCATCATCACGGTGGTGCAGTTCATCGTGGTCGCCAAGGGCGCGGAACGTGTCGCGGAAGTGGCCGCACGTTTCAGCTTGGATGCGATGCCCGGCAAACAGCTTTCCATCGACAGCGACCTGCGCTCCGGCCTCATCACCAAAGATGATGCCAAGGCCAAGCGCCGTCAGGTTGAAATGGAAAGCCGTCTTTACGGTAGCCTTGATGGCGCGATGAAATTTGTGAAGGGCGATGCGATTGCGTCGATTGTGATCGTCATCGTCAACCTTCTCGGCGGTTTTGCGGTGGGTGCGATCAATCATAATATGTCGATGTCGGAATCGGTGCAGACATTTTCGATTCTGTCCATTGGTGAAGGCTTGGTTGCACAAATCCCGGCTTTGTTCAGCGCGATGGCGGCGGGCCTGCTTGTTACGCGCACCACGGATGAAGATACCGAGCGGGAACTGGCCCCGACCATCGCGCGCCAGCTTTCGGGCAAACCCCATGTGCTGATTATCGCAGGCGGCCTTGCAACGTTGATGGGGCTTATCCCCGGCTTTCCGATGCTGGTTTTCTTCGGGCTTGCGCTGATGCTGATCGGGGGCGGGGTGATTACCCATCCCGAATGGGGCGCGAAAATCCGTGAACGGTTCGCTGGCCTGCGCGGCGAGGTCAAGGAAGCGCCGCAAGACATCATGCTCGAAACCACCGCCTTGCAATCGGTCGACCCGTTGCAGTTGCGGCTCGCCAAGGACGTATTTTCTGCTGAAGACCTCACCGAATTGACCGCCGCCGTGCAGCAGCGCGCGCAAGGCTTGCAGGACAAGAGCGGGGTCAATCTGCCCAAGGTGCGCGTGCTGTTGGATGGCGACATAGCGGCTAATGGCTGGGCGCTCTATGCCTATGATGCGCCGCTGGGGTCGGGAGAGTTGGAGCAGCATTTATTTACCGCGCAACTACCGCTTATCACCGGCGAACTGCTGCGCCGCAACCTGCCGATGTTCCTGGGGCTTCAGGAAGTCACCGACCTTCTAAACTGGCTCGGCGACGATTATCCCGAAGTCGTCAAAGAAGCGGTGCGCGCGGTGCCGACATCGACCATTGCCGAAATTTTGCGTCTGCTCGCCGAAGAACAGGTTCCGCTGCGCAACCTGCGCGATGCGGTCGAAGCGATTGCCGAAGCGGGCCAGATGGAGCGCGACCCGCGCATCATCGCCGAGCGGGTGCGGGTGGCGCTGCGCCGCAACATCATCGCGCCGCTGTGCGTCAATGGCCGCTTGCCCGTGCTGATGATCGGCAGCGCGGTCGAAGAAGCGGTCCGCAACACTGTAACCATGATCGACGGACAAGCGCGTCTGGCGATCGACCCTTATCAAATGCGCGCCTTGATTCTGCTCTTGACCGAGCAGGTGGAGGCAACGGGTGCGCGGGCGATATTGACGGCGCAGGATTTGCGTCGTCCCCTTCGACTGGTGACAGCCGCCGACCTGTTCGACGTGCCGGTCATCTCCTTCAATGAGTTGAACCCCGCCATTCCGCTGGATGTGGTGGGCGAAGTAAACCGGGCACCCGAACTGCTCGGTCAACCAGACTTAGCCGAGGCAGCCGAATAATGTCCCTCAAAAAATCCTCCACGCTCCTTTTGTCGACCTTGCTGTGCTTTGGTGTTGCGCAGCCGGTGGCGGCAGGCCAGCCGCAATTCCCCAACAAGGTCATCAGCATCAACGCGCGCGGCCAGAAAGTGTCGGATATTGTCACCGATATATTCAGCCAGTCGGGTCTTAAGGTAAAGGTCAGCAGCGCCGTCACCGGACAGGCGCAAGGTATGCTGGTCGGCTCGCCCGAGAAAATCTGGAATGATTTGTCGCAAGTGTTCGGTCTGGTCGCTTATTATGACGGCAATATTGTGCGCATCTATGCCGCGAGCGAAATTTCGACCCGCACAATTCAAGCGGACTCGCCCGCACAATTGGTCAGCGAAGCACGCCGTCTTGGCCTGTCCGACAATCATAATAAGCTGAAAGCGAGCAAGGGCGCGGTGATTGCATCGGGCGTGCCGGATTTCCTCACACAAATCGACCGGATGGCAAACCGGATGGGGATGGCTGCGCCCGCTGCCCCTGCTGTCACGCCGGCCCCGCAAGTGCCGCAACAGGCCTATGCGCAAACCAATATGGTGGCATCGCCGCTTTTGTCGGGCGCAGATTTTTACCGCTCTAGCCCCAGTGATGTCGCCTATGATGTGCGGATGCGGGCCGGGCCGGGGCGACGTTATGAAACGCGCGTCTATCAACTGCGCTTCCGCGATGCGACCGACAAGGAAATCGAAATGCAGGGCCGCATCCAGCGGGTTCCGGGCGTTGCGACCATGTTGATGGAGCATATGGGGCTGAATTCCGGCGGGGGCGGCACCAACCTGTCGGGCCAACGGCCCAATGACGGGTCGCGCGGAGGCCGTTATGACCCGCGCTATGACGATGATTATGGCTATGGCGACCCGTACGACGAACCGCGCGAGCTGAGCCGCCGCGAAACCAGCGGCCCTTCGGTTACTGCCGACACCGCCAATAATGCGGTCATTGTCAAAGATCTGCCGAGCGAGATGAATACCTATACCGCGATTATCGCGCAGCTTGATCGCGAACAGCCGGTGATCGAGATGGAGGTGGTCAGCATCGTCTATAACCGTGACGATATGAAGGAGCTGGGCGTTGATTGGAGCCTAGGCATTGGCGGCCTCAAATTGCTGTTCGGTGGCGGGCGCCCGCGCGGCGGCGATATTTCGGGCAGCTATGTGTGGGGCAATGGCGACGTTATCAACGCGCAAATCCAGGCGCTCCAGCAACAAGGGGTGATGCGCGTCACCGACCGGCAATTCATTGTCGGCACCAATAACCAGCAGACCGAATATAATGAAGGCGGCCAATTCACGCCGAAAATCGAAGGCAAAAATTACGCTGACCTGCGCACCCTAAGCTATGGCCTGTCGGTCCGTATCAAGCCGGCCATTGTCAACGAACCCAACCAGCTTCGCGTCCGCATGGATATTGCCTTCCGTGACACGACTTTGACCAATCAAAGCGTTGACGGCATCCCGACAACCAAGGGGCCAAGCTTTACCCAATCCAATATCGTGCCGCACGGACAGGCGGTCATTTTGGCCGGTCGCACGGTCGAATATTCAAATGACAGAAAATCCAAAACGCCGATTCTGGGCGACATTCCGATCTTCGGAAATGCGTTCAAAAAGCGCCGTAAGGGAAGCGGCACGATGGAACGGGTGGTGATGATTATCCCGCGTGTGCGGGCGGCGGGGGGTGCGCCTATTCCGATGCAGATGCGCCCGGCAATGATGCAGCCGCAAATGCAAATCCAGCCGGTCCAGCAACAGCCTGCGCCCGCGCCCACCAAAAAGACGAAAAGGCGCAGAGGGTGAGCGGGGAGAAGGATATGACCGCGACTGACGAGCAGGCCCCAAGCCCGGCTACCGACGCGGCTGTACGGGTAAAGGAGCCGGAAACGGCGGTGCCGCTAACCGCGCCTGTCACCGCCGAGGCAGGGTTGCCGACCGTTGCCGCACGGCTCAGGGTTTTGAACGACCGGCTGGCGGGGGCGGAACATCGCCTCCACGCAGGCAAAAATGTGCGCGTCGGGCATAGCTTTGAAAATGACATTGTGCTGCGCGGCAAGGATACGGCGGGCCTTGCGCTTGAACTCCATGTCGGGCCGGATGTCACCATCCTCAAAATGCTGACCGGCTCGATTGCGGTTCTGGGCCGCGAACTGGTGGCGGGCGAAGAAATGCCGTTGCCGCCCTATCTGCCGGTCAAGCTTGGCGAATTTGCCTTTGCGGTCGGGGCGAATGACGCGCAACGCTGGCGCGAAGCCGAAGCGATTGCCGCAACGCTTGCCCAAAAACAATTGTTGAACGAGCCGCTCCCGCGCGCCGAATTGTCCGAACGGGTCGCAACCCGTCTCGACCCCGTGCGCTCGCGCCTCCCGCTCATGCCGAGCGCGAAAATGCTGATCGGCTTGGGCGCGGGCGCGGTACTATTGGTGAGCGGCCTTGTCGGCGCGCGCTATTATTCCGAAGTACAGGCCAATGATCCGGCCAATATGAAGCGCACAATGGCGGCGGCTGGCTTCACCGGCATGGCGGTGACGCCCGACCCTGCCAGCGACAATATGGTGATTAGCGGCATCGTCAAAAATGACGCCGAAGTGGCGGGCCTGCAGCATCTGGTGGACCAGCGTTTCCCCGGCGCCATTTTGGAGGTGGAAACCACCGACTCGCTCGCGGCGGCGGCGGGTGACTTGCTCAAGGCGCAAGGCGTCGATGCCGATGCCAAAACCACCAAGCGCGCGGCCATCATGGTGGCGAGCGAATATTTGCCCGCCGACAAGCAGGAACAGCTTAGCGCGATGCTCAAACAGGAATTGCCGGGCCTCAAATCCGTGCAATTTACGATGGAGTCCGATCGCGGCCCGAACGATCTCCAATATTTTTTCAACAAAGGCCCGCATGGCGCGGCCACTTTTGTCAATGGCGATCCCAGCTACATCGCGACCGCCGACGGCACCAAATGGATGAGCGGGGCGACCTTGCCGACCGGGCATAAAATTGTCCGCATCGAACCCAAGGCGGTCATTCTGGAACGCGGGGGGCGTATCGAAACTTTGGTTATGTGAATTTTGAAGATCCCTGTGATGGCACAGGCAGGAAGGAGTGAAGATGTCTAACTCGGTTAATCTGGCGAGCCTTTCCAATCTCGCATCATCGTCCAATGTAGGCGGGGGCCGTTCGCGCTCGTCCAACTGGTTTGAAGCCTTTGCCGCCGCTTGGGGCGAGGCGCTCGACAATCAGGCGACGCGGATCGAAACCCAATCCAACCTTATCAGCGGTGAAGACGGCATGGACAAGCCTTCCGAAATCACCAAGCTGACGGCGGAATCGATGCGCCTGTCCTTCATGGCGAACAGCTCGCACACCTCGCTCGACAGCGTATCGAAGGCGCTGGAGACGATGGCGCGGAAAGGATAATCCGTCATGGCTATCGAAGCTATTGCCGCCAATGCTGCGGCAGCGATCGGCAAGGCCGTGGGCGGGGGCGGCGGGGCAACCGCTGGCCGCGTCATGGAATTGGGGCCGTCGCAACCGGTCGAGCCGCTTAAAAATGCGCGTTTCGATGCAGCGATGGACCGGATGCAGGGCACCAACCCTGTCGCTCCGACACAGGATATGCCGCCTGCGGTCAAAGGGCTGTTCCGTGCGCTTGACGGGATTAACGGACAGGCGCGGTCGGTGTCGGATTATGCCATTCAGGCCGAAGCGTCCGGCGGACAGCTTACGCCGGGCGAAATTGTGCAACTGACGATGAAATGTCAGGAGTTCATGTTCCAGTGCCAGCTCACATCGAACATCGCCAACCGCTCGTCTGACGGGGTGCAGCAATTGTTCAAACAACAAGGCTGACGGGGTATCCGCCTCGCCAGTCCGGTGCCGCCGGAAAATAAGGCCGGTGGCAGGGTCAATTTGGAATGGATGGGAATGGATGCCGGTGCGTGCAACCGCTAATATAAAAGCTGCTTATGGCGCCGCTGGTGGTGCCATGCCTGCCATAACCATGCCGGACAGGGCGTTTTTGGCCCCGCATTTCCGGCTGTTTTTTCTGCTTGTCCTCGCGCTTTTCCTTTCGGCGTGCGGCAAGCAGGAATTATACCGCAATGTCGAAGCGGTGCAGGCCAATGATATGGTCTCGACCCTCCAGATGGCGGGCATCAGCGCGTCCAAAACCGACGGCGAAAAAGGCAGCTATAATGTCATGGTCGACAGTAGCGACTTTGCGCGCGCGCAAAGTGTATTGAAGGCCAATGGCCTGCCGCGCGAAGAATATGCCTCGCTCTGCACCATCTTCCAGAAAGGCACCTATAATAGCTCGCCCGGTGAAGAACATGCGCGCTTTATATGCGCTTTGCAGCAGGAATTGACCAACACGATCAGCCAGATTGACGGCGTGGTGGAATCGCGCGTCCACCTCAATATTCCTGAAAAGGAAACGCTGGGCGAAGAACAGAAACCATCCTCCGCATCGGTGTTCGTCAAATATCGGCCGGGCTTTGATCTGTCGTCCAAGACGGGACAGATTAAAACGCTGGTGCAAAATAGCGTGTCGGACCTTGCCGCCGACAATATCAGCGTGATGATGATGCAATCCAAAGCCGTGCCCCCGCCCAAAACGCCTTTTTATCAAGGCGGGCTGGTGACGATGGTGGTGAGCCTTATTGCCTTCCTTGCGGTAGCGGCGCTGGCGCTCGGCATCTTCCGCTGGTGGCGCTCGCGGCCGCCCAAGGCGAGCTTGCCGGTGGTGCGTGAAAAAGGCGCGCAAGGATGACGGGTGACGCTACAATGGACGAGGCTGTGGTGGAGAAAGGGGCGCTCCCTTTAAGCCCGCCGCGCGCACGGCTGGCGGAAACGGTCGCCTCGTTCGGCAGTGCGGCCTATCGCAATCGCGGCGCGCGGTTTCTCGCGCGGGTCAATGCGGATGAACGCCCGGTCAGCTTCAACAATATCCGCCGGATGCCGCGCTGGTGGTCCTTGCCCGAAGACGAGCGCGCGCCGGTCGCGACCTTGGCAATGCTGCTCCATTATCGCGGCAAGATAGATCAGGAACTGGACGGCAATCGCTTGCGCGCGCTGGTGATGACCACGGGCGAAACTTTGTTTGACCTTGCTTGCGGGTGCGACGACCATTTTGCGCCGTTGGAGGCCTTGGCCGACCAGCCCTTGCCGATTGGCGCGGAGGTGCAACGCACCGGCTGGCTGATTTTGCACAAAGCATTGCCGGGCGCATTTGCGCATAATATTCCCGATGCGTGCGGCGATCGTGCGGCGCTCGCTATTGCCGACGAGGCGGCGATGCTGTGGCGGCGGCATCGGGCGCACGAAACGGAGGCTGCGGCATGAGTTTCACGCTGACCGCAGGCGACCATATATTGAACGGCCGCAGCGCGCTTATCAAAGCAAGCGATCGCACGGTCTTTGCCGAAGCCCATGCGCTCCTCGCCGAAACCAGCCGGATCAAGGGCGATATGCTCGACCGGTCCGCTGCCGCGCGCGACGAGGCCTATCGCGAGGGGCTGACCAAAGGCTATGAGCAAGTGCAGGGCTATTTCCTGTCAAAGCTCGATGAAATGTCTGCCGCCTTGGCGCAGCATGAGCAGGAACGGCGCGCGAGTATTGCCGATGCCGCAATGGCTGCCGTCCGCATGATGATTGGCGATCTGGGCGCGGGCGACATTGTGCCGGGCCTTGCCGAACGCGCGCTCGACCGGATGGGCGAAGATAGCCGTTATAGCGTCGAGGTCGCGCCTGATCATGTCGAAGCTGTGGCCACGCGGCTGGCGGGGCGCGAAGGCATGGCGGTCGAAGCCAATCCCGCGCTCGGCCCGCTCGATTGCGTGGTGCGCACCAGCACGGGGCGCGTCATCGCCAATCTCGATACGCAGATTGAAACGCTGGCCCAGCGTTGGGGGGTGGGTGAGGACGCGCCGTCGGATATTGCCCCTGTCGCTAACGGGAACCATCCCGCATGAGCGCGCGCGGGCATGGCATGGAGCTGATCCAGGCGCTTGGCCGTGCGCCGACTTTCGAGCAACGCGGCAAGCTGCGCGGCGCGGTTGGCACCACTTTGCGCGTCACGGGCGTGCAGGCGAAAATTGGCGAGAGCGTCGAAATTGTCGATGCCGCCAGCGGCTTTTCGATGTGGGCCGAAGTGGTGGGCTTGGCTGATGGCGAGGCGATTTTGACCCCGCTCGGCGATATGCGCGGGCTTTCCTCCAGTGCGGAAATTGTGCTGCGCAGCGGGCAGGACCGTGTGCCTTATGGCGACCATCTGCTTGGCCGCGTGCTTGATGCGCGGTGCGAGCCTTTGGACGGTTTGGGGCCGATCAAGCGGCAACCCGACCGGCCTTTGCTGGCGGATTCGCCCAACCCGATGGTGCGCAAGCCGATTGATGCGGTGATGGAAACCGGCGTGCGCGCGATTGACAGCCTGATCACGCTCGGCATCGGCCAGCGTCTCGGCGTGTTTGCAGCGGCGGGCGGCGGCAAATCGACCTTGATGGCGATGCTCGCGCGTCACGCCAAGGCCGACGCGATTGTGTTCTCGCTTATCGGCGAACGTGGCCGCGAAGTGCGCGAATTTGTCGAAGATGTGTTGGGCCCGGAAGGGCTTGCCCGCTCGGTCGTGATTGTCGCAACCTCCGACCGCCCTGCGATGGAGCGGGTGCGCGCCGCCCAAGTCGCGACCGCCATTGCCGAAGGGATGCGCGAGGAGGGCAAACATGTCCTTCTCCTCATGGACAGCGTCACCCGCTATGCGCGCGCTTTGCGCGAAATTGGACTGTCGGCGGGGGAACCGGCGGTGCGGCGCGGCTTTCCGCCATCGGTTTTTGCCGAACTGCCGCGCTTGGTCGAGCGCGCGGGCACGTCCGACCGCGGGGCTATCACGGGCATTTATACCGTGCTGATGGAGGATGAAGAGGGCGACCCGATTGGCGAGGAAGTGCGCTCGCTGCTCGATGGCCATATCCATTTGTCGCGCAAATTGGGCGCGCAGGGCCATTATCCGGCGATTGACATATTGACCAGCCTGTCGCGCCTCTATCCCAAGCTCGCATCATCGGGGCAGGCGCAGACCGCGACCGAAGTGCGCGCGATGCTCGCCAAATTGAACGACATCGAATTGCTGGTGCAGATGGGCGAATATCAGCCGGGACAGGACCGGCTTGCCGACCGTGCGCTCGAAACGCGCGATGCGATCATGTCCTTCCTGCGCCAATCGGCGGACGAGCCGAGCAATAGCGCGACGACGATGGCGCTGTTCCGCTCTTTGGGGTCGGGCTATGGCTATTGACCCGCGCCTTGGCCAAGTGACGCGCGTGACCGCGCTGCGCCGCGACAAGGCCGAACGCGCAATGGCGCAATCGGCGGCAACGCACCGCGCGCGCGAGGAAGCTTTGGAAGAAGCCAAGCGCGACGAGGCGCGCACCGAGCAACAGCTTGATGCAGCGCATCAGGCGTTCCGCGCCGATCCGGGCTGCGCACAGGCACAGCTTTGGCGGCAAATTTCCAAAGAGCAACGCGAACGCGCGCGGGTCGAAACCGCCGAACGCGGCGAATTGCGCGACCAGTCCGAAGAGGCTCTGGATGACGCCAAGATGCAATTCCAGCGCAGCAATGAACGCCACCGCTTGTCGCAAGAGGCGGTGCGTATGGACTTGGTCCAGCACCGCAAGCTGATGGAAGAGCGCGAGGCGGACGAATTGCAGGGCATGGGACAGACGGGCGCCAATGTGCTGTCAGCGCTCGGCGCAAGCAAACAAGGAGGCTGGACATGAGGCAGGATGAGAGCCTCGCGAGGAGGATAGAGGCATGATGACCAAGGATAGCGCCGGCATATCGTCGACCCAGACGCCGCTTTCCAATGACGGACGCGGGCGTTCCTATCGCCCCGAACTGGGTGCGGCGTTCGAAGACCGGCTGGGCGCGGCGCAGCAACGCTATAGCCGCGACGATAGCCGGAACGATACCCGCTCCGGGCGCGATGAACGCAAGGATGACGACCGCCAGAAAAAGGCCGAGGACCGTGACGGGCGCCCACAGGCGGATGCGGGACAGGCCAAAAATGGCGCGAAACAATTTAAACGCTTTGGCGAACAGGAGCAGGGGCAGGATGGCCGCGCGCCATTTGAAGGGCTGGCCCAGCTTGGTGCCAATCCGTTGCGCGGGCTGGATATGGTCGCGCCTGTCGCGGGCGTTCAGGGCATGGACCCCGCGCTCATCGCCCAGCTTGACCGCATTGCTGCCGCGATTGCCGAAGCGCGCCCGAACGGGGTGGACAAGCAAATGAGCATCACATTCGGCAAGACTGACACGCTCATGCAAGGCGCGATCCTCACCCGCGATGCGAGCGGCGCGATCAGCATCCACATAGCGGGGCTGCATCCCGGCGTGACGGCGGTGCAAAGCACAAGGCTGCAACAGGAATTGCGCGCGCGGTTAATGGCGCGCAAGCTTGAGGTGCGCGAGATTGCTTTTGTGGATGGCGGGCCTGAGGGGCGGGGGAACGCGCCCCAGCCGCAGGGTGCTGAACGACAGGGATAATCGCAAGCGCCCTTTATTTCTGGCCCTTGTTTCTGAGAGGCCCCACCCCAACCCCTCCCGCAAGCGGGAGGGGCTTTTTGTTGCGCTGCTTCTCCCAAAAAAAGAGGCCCCGCTCGCCAAGAGCGGGGCCTTGAGGTCCATCGACTTACCTCGTGCCGGGGTCAAAGCAGCACGGGGTTAAATGGCCGATTGGGTCTGAATTCATCAGCGGGCTTGCGTGCGCCGCCATCCTGAGAGCCGGTATTGCCCCCGCCATAGGCGTTGATGAGGCCGCCGACTATCGCGCCGAAGATAAGGAAATTACCGATCTGCCTGGCAAGCTGGCTGAAATCGAAATCGCCAAACAGCTCTTCGGTTTCGGCATCGCTAAGCTTGGTGCTGCCGGGGCCATATTCCGCGCCGATGCGGGTGGCATCCAGATCCTTTTGCGTGGCGATATTGCCGTCTTCGGTGCGCCAGCCGGAACCGGTCTTATTTTCATGCAAGGTGAAACCGTCGCGGGTAGCGGCGTCCAGCGCCTCGCCGTCATTCGACATGGTGACCGACAGATCGCCAAGCTTGTTCTGGCTGATCCCGTCCACCACGATTGCATTGTCGCCCTTGGTGATGACCACCTGGCTTGCGACATACATGTTCGGGTTGTTCTGGAACTGCTCGGTATTGATCGTAAGCTTGGTCCCATTTTCCAAGGTGAAGGTGGTGGTGCCCCAGAAATCATAGGCTTGTTTGCCGTCAATTTCGACATGGGGGTCGCCCCAGATGCGGGTGCGTTCACCGGTCTTTTCGTTGAAGATGGTCATTTCGCTGTTTTTTTCGTTGATTTCCAGCCGGTAGCCATCGCCAAGATCGACCTTGGCGGTGTTTTCGCCGGTCATCTGCGCGGTCCACGAAACCTTGGGTTCGGGAATTTCCCAGCAGCCGGGCTTGGGGAGTTGCGGGAAACAACCGCCCGACGGGAAGGGGAAAGGCTTGGGGAAGCATCCGCCCTGACCAAATGGCCCATGATGACCGAATGGGCCGTGATGGTGATGGCCATGATGGTGATGATGCCCGAAAGGTCCGTGATGGTGATGCCCATGATGATGGTGATGCCCGAACGGACCAAAATGATGGTGGTGATGGTGGTGATGGCACGGGTGGCAATCCCGCGGCGGGAAGCAATCACGCATCGGGCCGCAGCGCACTTCCCATGATGTGGGGAGCTTGCAAAAGGCATGGGGGCCAGCGCCGAGCGGGTTGGTAAAGGCGCCCGTCATCCCGCTAGCCATGCGCAGCGGCACGCCTTCGGGAATCCGCGCTGCCGCACCTGCACGGTCGAGCGTTGCCGTGAGGGCCAAATTGGTCGGGCTATTTGCAGTAACCTGATTCATATTCCTATCCTCCATCCATATCTGACCCAAGGGTTCCAACCGCATTGCCTTTTTGCACGGCTTGGCGATTTCATGATGCCAATGTGACAGCAACTTACCGCTTTGGCTCTCAGCGATTCGATGAGATTTCCTAAGCGATTCGTTTAGATACAGCGGGGCCGTTCTCGGCCATGATGCAGGCAAGGGCAGACAATATATGAAGATATATAATGTGAGGAACCGGCATCATGGTCACCGCAGTATCGCAATCGTCCCAGCATAATAACGCCCAGCTTCGTGCGGGTAATGGCGGCTCCGGCAGCTATACCGTGCGGTCGGGCGATACATTGTCCGGCATCGCGGCGCGGCACGGGACGACATGGCAAAATCTCGCGCGGATTAACGGTATCAGCAATCCGGACCGTATTTATCCGGGGCAGCATCTTAAGCTTTCGGGCGGCGGGAATGGTGGCGGGGGCCAGGCTTCTTCTTATACGGTGCGCAGCGGCGATACACTGTCGGCAATCGCATCGCGGCATGGCAGCAGCGTATCGGCGATTGCGCGCGCCAATGGCATCAGCAATCCGAACCTCATCTATCCCGGCCAGCGGTTGACGATCCCCGGCGGGAGCGGAACCAGTGGCGGCAGGCCGGTCGGGCCGACTAATCCCGGCGAAACGGGCGGCACGGGTGGCAATGTCCAGCCGGGGCAGGGCAAGCTTTCGGCCAATGGCGCGAAATTCATCTATGACCATGAAGCGGTTGCGGGCGTGTCGAACAAGCTCCACTGGCCGGGCGGCGCAAGCGGGGTAACGCTTGGCCCCGGCTATGACCTTAAAGGCAAGTCGCGCGATACGATCATCAAGGATCTGACCGCCATCGGCGTGGACCGCGCGGCGGCGGCACGGGTGGCGCAAGGGGCGGGGCTGGAAGGCGCTGCGGCCAAAAATTTCGCGGCCAATAACAAGGGCGCGGTCAATCTCACTCGCGCGCAGGAAACCGCGCTGCTTCAGGTGACGATCAAAGGCTATGAAGCGGCGGTCAACCGCAATGTCAAAGTGCCGCTCACCCAAAACCAGTTCGATGCGCTGGTGTCCTTCACCTATAATATCGGCGAAGGCGGGCTGAAAAGTTCGTCGGCGCTACGCCTCCTCAATCAGGGCAAATATGGTGAAGCGGCGCAGGCGATGAAGCTGTGGAACAAGTCGGGCGGAGAGGTAATGCAAGGCCTTATCAACCGCCGCAATGACGAGGTTGCCCTGTTCAACAAAGGCGGGTCGCCGACCATCGGCCAGACCGGCGGCACGACCCCGACGGCACCTGCCGGAACACCCAAAAATGCAGCGGAAATGGCCGCCTATGTCGAACGCTATGGCGACGCGCGTGCGAAAGCCGACCTTGCGGCGGGCAAGAAGGTGGTGGTCGCCTTGCGCACCGACACCAATACCAAATCGAACAATGGCAACGGCACGTATGACGACCTCATCGCCGTGGTGCAGAAATCGGGCAATGGCTATCGCATGGAAACATTCAAGGCCAATACCGAACCTTCGGCACAATATGCCTATAATGGTCCCAAGGCCGCCAAGGGTTCGTCCACCGATATGAACGGGGACGGCAAGACCGATCTTGGCCGGATTGCGGCGGGCAATTACCGCTATACATTGCAGTCCGGCACCTTTGCCGGCGACCGCTATTTCCGCACCACAAGCGGCGCGAAGGTCGAGCGTGACACCAATCAGGACGGTTGGTTCAACGGTGCCGACCGCAATAGCCAGCAGCGCAATAACGGCTCCTCCTTCCTCATCCATCAAGGCGGCAGTTCCAATACATGGTCTGCCGGATGCCAGACGATGGCGGGCAATGATTATCGCAACTTCGTCAACAGCGTGGCTGGACAGGGCAGTTTCAGCTACGTACTGGTGCAGCGGTAACATAATGTCCGAAGGGAGCTATGGTCCCGATGCAAAGCAGATGGATGGCGAGCGCCGCTCTGGCGGCGATGCTGCTCGCAGGTTGCGGCCCGAACGCGGGACAGGTGGACGGTCAATCCGCGACTGCCTCCAAAGCGTCCGTTAAAAATGAAGCATCGCTGCCCAAGGAGCAAAGCCCGATGACCCCGGCAGACCAGAACGCGCAACCGGTAGAGGCTGCGCCCGCGCCCGATTTTGCAGACCCCACCCGCGAGGTGTTGATCCGCGAAATAGCGGGCCAGTGGACGGTCGAAAAATTATGGGTCGATACCAGCGGTGTTACCGCTTACACGCTCGACGATCCGGCGGCTTTAGGCTCGGTGATGACCATCACGCCCGATAAAATTTCATGGACCAAAGCGGCGAGCGACCAGTTTACGGCCGACGATATATGCGGCGGCCCCGCGCCGGTGCTTATTCGCGGCGCGCCGCAGGCCAAGGCAACCGGCGCTCCGATGGCGGGCGCGCTGGCCTATTTCGGCATCCCCAAAAACGAGCTTGGTCCGGTGCATGAAATGGGCTGTCTCGAATCCGGCAATTGGGGACCGGAAGCGGCGGGTGGCAGCAATTTCTACCTTGCGAGCGGGGGCCGCATGGTGATGAGCTGGTATGATGGCGCGGTATTGCTGCTTAAACGGCGGTAAAAGCCGCAAAATCCGCGCGGTTCGCCGCCTTTTCCCGAATATGTAACAAAGTTAAAAATCTCCTGCCATCTAAGCGAATCGCTGAGAGAAAAAGGCGGATGGATTGGTTATATCTTGTGGCATAAGATGAAGCGGCCCCCCGCATTTTCGCGAGGGAACTTCATCAGGTTAGGACAAGAGATGATCGGACCCATTTCCTCTTCGCGGACAAGCGGCGTCGGCCAGGTGCGCGGGTCAGGCAGCGGCGGCGCGAGCAAGGCGGGGCAGGCGATGAGCAATGTCGCGGGTCGCGTCGCGTCCGCGCTCACCCAGGAATTTGATCTGCTCGACCAGCAAGGCGGCGGCGGGGGCGGCGAAAGCGGCTATCGCGGCGATGAGGATATTTACGACATTGCAGAAACCGCGCGCGAATTGTCGGCGGAACTGGGCGGCAGCGGAGCCGATGAAGGCCAGATTGCGCGCAGCCTCAGCGCTTTTGCGTTCGAAAGCGCCAGCCTCATCGGCGCGCGGCCCGAAGCCCGCTCGTTCGAACGGATCGAAGAGGCGATTGCGTCGACTGAAGCACAGCAAAAAGGTCTTGAAAATATCGCCTCGGCGCTCGCGTCGATTGACACCACCACCCGACTCGTCGCCAGTCAGGCGCGGATCGCTTAGAGTTTAGAAACGGACATTGGGGCCATGCAGGGGGTATCGAATAATCAAGCGGCCATGACGCCGCCCCCTTCTGCGACCGATAGCGATGGCGCAAGCGTTGCCCTGAATGCGGATGGCGCGCTTGTCGTGACCTCAGCTGGCGGCGATGTGGTGGGGACGCATAGCGATCCGCTCCCGCAAGTGGCTATCCCGATTGCGGTCCTGCCCGATACGGTGGAAGTCGCGGTGATTGTAACCGCCTCCAATGATCCGGTGAGCAAGCCCGGCTTGTGGTCGGATTCCATTGCATCGGCGGGTGCGTGGACCGCACAAAAGGTCGAAACCGGCCGCGCGGTGATTGATCTGGATGACGAATATCGCCTCTCCATCAATGATGTGACCGCCGAGGTCATCCTTGAAAACCGCAAAACCGGCGTGACCACGCGCATCTGGGGCAATGCGCAGGTGGAGGTGGCAGGCCAGCAAATCGGTCAATTTTACGGCACGAGCAGCTTCGAGCTTGCCAATGGCACGCTGATTACCGCCAGCACGATTTGCAGCCCCGACAATAGCGCGGCCTTCATGCTCGACAAGCTGGTGATTAGCCGCGACGAACATGGCATTGTCGTGACAGGCATTGCCAGCACCACGGTCGGCGATGTCGAAATCGCCTTTGCCTCCCATGCGACGGTGTTCGACCAATTGGCGCCGCCAGAAGCGAGCCTGCCGCAAATAGCGCCGGTTGAGGCGGTTGAAACGATCGCGCCGGAAAGCCCCGCGCCTGTCACCACAGAAGTCATTGTCATTAATCTCAACGTGTCGGACGAGACGCTGGAACAGGCATTAACGGCGGTGGATCCGGATGCGGTGCAGGCGATTGCGACTCCCGATCCCGTCACCGCCCCGCTCGTCAATGTGCCAGCACCGCCCGTGCTGGTCGAAAATAAAAAGCCCATCGAGGCCGCTTATCAAGCGGGCATTGACGGCTATGACATGGATGATGACCAGCGTGACGGGCTGGTATTTCTTGAAACCGCGTCGGGCTGGATCGATGAATGGGATGAAAAAGATATAAGCGCGGAAATCCTTGCGCAAACCATGCCCGGCGGCGAGTTCGGTCCCGATTCCACGATTATGAGCCGTAGCGAATTTGGCGCGGTCATCAGCCGCTTCATCTCGATCCTGTCATCGCAAAGCATGATGCACCAGATGGCCAACAGCAATTCGATTGCGCAAAACCAGATGCGCGATGCGTCGAGCGATTCCGACCGTCAGGCCGCAGCCCGCAGCGCCGAAGAACGCGCCGCCCGCGACCGCCGCGCCATCCTCACCATGATGGATTTGGGGATTGGCCAGCAAAGCGAATTGCTGAATCGCTATCTGGGGTCAGCGGCAGGGTAATGGGTAGTAGGCAGCGCAGGGGCTTCCCGCCGTCAATGCTGAGCTCAAAACCTCAGTTTTTCAACGAACCATCCGCATTATAATGCGCCTTGATATGCGCGACCGCTTGCGGCGGGATGATAAAACCGGCCTTGGTCAAGGCAGGCGTCGGCCATTCGCCACTGATAATTTTTTCGCGCACCTCTTTGGGATTGGGCGGCGGCCAAGGCAGGTCGCCCTTGCGCACCGTTTCGGCTAGGTGGCGCTGCGCGGCGGCATCGGGGTCGCGTTCGACCGCCATGCCTTCATAAATCTGTCGCGCAGGTACAAAGCCGATATTGTTGGACAGCCACGGATTTGCGCCTGCCTTGACCAATTCCTCCGCAATCGCGAACCGGTCGCCATTGACTGCTTCATGCAGGATCGTCTGGCCCAATTCATCGGCATGATTGACGTCGAGCTTGTGCCGGATAAGCATCATGAACGCGCCCAGATTGCCGTGGAGGATGGAGAGTTTGGCGACCTCCAGCCCGCCTTCCTTCTTTTCCGGATTGGCACTCGCGCCGCTCTGGAAGAGGAATTGCGCCATGCCCGGCTCGTCCGCATGGAGTGCGATAAGCAGCGCCGCCCCGGGCTGCGCGCCATCGGCAGGCATCCCGCTTTCGATGAGCGTCTGCATCATCGGCAGGTCGCAATTGGCCGCCGCAAAGGCGAGCAGATCGCCATATTCGCCATCATTGGGGCCTTCACCGACAGGGCGCGGCGGGACCATCGTGGACAAAAGCCGGGGATCGGCGGCGATCATTTTGGCGACCGCATCGCGGTCTCCCGCCATCACTGCGTCATAAGCCCGGCGGCCCGCTTCGCCATTGGTGAGGCGTGGTAGCACCGATGCTTTGATCGGGCGGGTGAAGTCCGGATATTTCTGGAAACAAGTGGCAGCACTATTGGTCATGGCATCTTGTGGCATAGCGCAACCCCCGGTCGCAAGCAGCAAAGGAAAGAGAAAAAAGCTACGCATCGCGCCCAAGGCGAACCGCTGCCGCAACAAGCGGCGCGGGCGACCGGAAGAGGGCGTAGGAGCAGGAAAAAAGACGTGCATCACCGGATCAGCCTATCATCGCCTGACATTATCCGCAAAGCCGATCCGGGCCAACAAAGCCAACCCGCTTAAAGCCAATCCGCTTATTGATTTTTTAGACCTTCAATCACCCAGTCCATACCGTGACGGCTCACCGGATGGCCTTGCCACCAAGGGGTGCCTTGCGGGCGCACGGCGTCAAGCTCGATGCGCGTGCCATAGGCTTCGGGGGCATCAATGCCTGCACCGGCTATGCCGCCAAACGGCCCTGCAACAATCCCGCCAAGCAGCGATCCGACCACGCGGTCGCCGCCATCTTGCAGCAAAGACAGGATTTCGCCGCGCACATAATAAGCGCGAATATCGCCCGGCCCACCGGCTCCGGCGGTCTGGCGGATGCTATTGGCCTGATTGATGGTCGCATCGCTGAGGCCCGCAGCGTTGAACGTCTGCGCATTACGGCCCGATGCGAGCGCGGCGGCCGACGCCAGCCCGCCGCCCAGCGAATGGCCGGTCATTGTCACATTGGTCACCCCCGCTTGGGCAAGCTTGCGGCCGATGGAAAGCGCGGCGGTATAATGGGGCGTCGAAAGGCCCATCGCCTGCTTGCCATTGGTTTCCCAATCGCGCCGGTCGGAGGTCGATCCGCGGAAAGCGACCACATATTGCTTATCTGCGCCTTCGCCGGTCGTATAAACGCGCGCGAAGAAGGGGCTGCCTGCGGGGGCAAGGTCGGACGGACGCAGGCCGATGCTCGCCAATTCTTCGGGACTTGCGGTGCGCCAGCCAGCGGGCGGGCTGGCGGTGCTTTGATACACATCCTGTGCCATATTGGCGAGGATGACCGAATCCGGCCCCTTGAATTGCGGCAGCTGGCGGTTGTCATTCTGGAAGAAAGGCAGGCCCGGAATATTGGGGAGGTCAGGAAGATGCGGCAGGCTCGGCAACCCCGGAAGATCGGGCAGCGACGGCCGCGGCAATGAAGGGAGATCGGGCAGCATCGGCAGGCTGGGCAGCTTCAACCCGTCAAGCCCCGGCAGCTTGGGCAGGCCCGGCATAGCGGGAAGCGGCGGGAGGAGCGGTAAGCCCGGAAGCTGCGGCAACATGCCGCCCGGATCTTTGGGAAGGCCCGGCAGCGGCGGCAGTCCCGGAAAACCGGGAAGCGAGGGCATGGCCGGTAATTTGGGCAGCGACGGCAGCCCCGGCAGCATGGGAAAGCCGGGAATAGACGGCATGCCGGGGAGCGAACCGCCGGGGCCTCCCGGCAAGCCGGGCAGTCCCGGAAGCCCCGGTAATTTCGGCATATCCGGCATCCCCGGAAGCTTCAGCCCCGGCAGCGAGGGCAAGCCCGGCAAGGTCGGCAATCCGGGCAAGGATCCGCCCGGAATTCCCGGCAGCGGGGGAAGACTGGGGAGCGAAGGCAGGCCCGGCAATTCGGGCAGTTTTCCAAGTGCCGGCAGGCTCGGCAAACCGGGGAGGCCGGGGAGCGAGGGCAGACCGGGAAGGCGTAGCGCCTCAAGCCCGATTTTCTGCATCCCCGATTGGCCCCAATTGGCCACCTCGCGCGCGGGCGCAGGGAGGATAGAGGAAGCAGCGCCGGTGAGCGATTGCGTCAGCGACCCGACCTGCGACACCGTATTGGCTACAGTGTTTCCGAGCGTGTTCGAAACGGTGTTCGAAACCGTATTGGTCACCGCACCGGTCACACCGGAAAAAAGGTTTGAAAGGCCCATCGTTCCACTCCTCAAAACCACCCGACGGGGTAAGCGCAACAGGCGCAATTCCCCATGAGTCGGTTAAGAATGGCCCGAAACAGGATTTTTGTCTCTAAGCGATTCGTTTAGATTTGGCAGAAAAATGAAGGGTGCGGACTGGCTTCTCACCCTATCGGAAAATATTCCAGAGCTGCTCCAATTCACCTTGTGACAAAGGCACCAACTGCATCAAGGTAAAGCTGCCCTGCGGTCCGCACCGCACATAAGGATTGGGTGCGAGCGTGCCGTCTGCGGTCATATTATTGCCGCCGCGATAGACTTCCAGCCGGTCGCCGATTGCTTGCAAGACGGGGATGCCGGGTTCGGCGCGGCGGGTGCGGGTTGCAGGCGTCGCACCGCCGCTAATCCAGCCACTTGCGCGATTGAAACTCAAATCCGGCGCATTAAGCTGGCATACGCCCATTGCGCTCCCTTTGGCGGTGACGCGGCCATTACGCTCGACCTTGACCATCACGCGCGAAGCGGCGCTGTCGAACAAGACGGGGCGCACGCGCAGGAATAATTCGGAGCGGAGAAATTCCTCCGACAAGGGCGCTTCACTTGCGATGAACAAGGCATATTGGCCGGGGCGCAGCCATCGCGGCGATCCCGCCTTGCTCACCAAGGCTTCGCGGCGCAGGCGATATTCTGTCTTGAGACATTCGCCAATCTCGTCGCCCGCCAGCGTCCCGCATTTCGCGGTCACGCTACTTTCCCACATGCGCTGGTCGGCGGTATGGCGGCGGTTGCGCGCGATTATGTCCTGATCGAGTTCAGCCACCTCACGGGAAAGCCGTCGCAATTCGGTGCCGGGCGTCCCACATATCGCTTTTTTGATGACATTCTGTTCGGTCTTGCAGTCGGCACTCGCCGCGCCGCCTGCGCCCGCCATCAATGCGCCGCGGATGCGCGCATATTCTGCGGGGAGATAAATGGCCGCGCTATTATGGCTGCGCACCACCACCGGCCCGACCAGCTTTGCCCCGCTCAACCGTGCCACATGCTGCAAGCCGATTTCGGTCTGGTCCACGGTCGCATTGCTGACATCGACATCGGGAAAATCGAACGCATAAAAGCTCGCTTTGGTGAGGTTCGCGCCGCGCAGCGACAGGCCTTGCCGGTCGAGTGGGCAGCCATTTTGCGCAGTATAGCCGCATTCGACACGAAAACCGGTGAGGTTGGCATCATTGAGGTTGAGGTTTTTCATGCTGCCCTGCCAGCCACCATCCAGCCGCCCGCCGCTCAAATCTGCGGCGCTCGCATCGGCATCGGTCAACGTCACATCGCGGAACAAGGTCCAGTGCATTTTGGCTTTGGTCAGCCGCGCGCCGGTCAAATCGCTATTGATGAAACCTAGCCCGTATCCGTCAAACCCTTCCCAATTGGTGTAGCGGAAATTGGCGTCGATAAAGCACATATTATAGAGCTTTTCCTTGCCCAATTTGGTGCCTTCAAAATTACCACCGCGCACAAAGATGGTGCCGCTTTTCTGCTTTTTGCGCAGATCTTCCAGCTTACCGGGTTTGTTGAAACTGCTGCCATCCACCGCATTGGCATAAGCGCGCGTGTCGCCGACAACGCCCGATTGCGCGATGCAGCTATCCTGCGGCGGCGGCGTCACCGGAAACAGCGCCACCCCGAAACGCACGCGCGCCTGATTGCCAAGCGCCTTGTTGACGGCGGCCTGTCGCGCTTCGTCAGGGGTTTCGGGCTCTTGCTGTGCGGGCGGGGGAGCGGGAGGAGGCGCGGGGGATTGGGCGAAAAGCGACGCGCCATTTATCAGGACCATCAACGCTGCGACCACTCCAAGCACATGGCGGATCGCCAATTTGTGTGCGGCAAAAGCCTGTCCGTTACTGCTGCTGCGCTTGATCCTGCTTGTCACCATCCGCCCTTCCGCTGGCTGATCCCGTCCCGTCGCCCAAGGCGCGCCGCCACCGTCCGGCGGTACGCTGCCCCTTTGCCACACAGGCGTGTCGTGCCGCACAGAATCGCGCGCAACGCGTGGGGGCATAGCGGACCAATCATAGCCACCCCCACGCACAAGGCACCCCTTAATCGGCATAAGCGGGCTTATTATTGCACTATTATCAGCGGAAAGCAGAAATCGCCCGCGCGTGTCGGTCAGAATCTGCGCGGCGTATCGGGCGCGGGGGAGGAAAACGCAACGTAAAGAAAATCCGGCGGCGCACCTATCGCACGCCGCCGGACCTTCATCCGTCGCTGTTGCCCCTATCGGTGCGTCAGAATTTCTGGCGCAAGCCGATCATCAGCGACGTCGACGAAAGGCTCGGTTTGAAGCTGTTGGTCACAGTGGTGGCCTTGGCCGCCGTACCGGTGCCGGTGACGGTCACGGTTTTCGCCTTGAACTCGGTCGCCGATGTGCGTGCATAACGGCCCGCAATTTCAAGCGTCGTGTTGCGGCTCAGCTTATAGCCAAGACCCGCATCAAGGTGCCAGCGGAATGCCCATTCGCTGCCTTCCAAATGCGTACCGGGGCGCTTGTCAGCGGGTGTGACCGGCTTGGTCGGGTTGGCAAGACGCGACACGTCCAGACTTACCTGCGACATGCCGATGCCTGCGCCCAGGAACGGGTTGGCAGGACCATCGGGGTTGAAATCGACATAGCCTGCAATGCCGATGTCCAACGCTTTGACCTTGCCCGCGCCGACGAAATCCTTGTTGCCCAGCTTGTCGGTCTTGATGTTCGCGCTGCTGCGGCCAACGGTGGCTTCAAGACGGAAGCCGTTAAAGTCATAGCCTGCGCCCAATTCGCCGGAAAAAGCGGTTTCGCTCGAGAGGCTATCGGGGAAGCCCGGCGGGGTGGTCGGCGGCGTCGTCGGCTTCGGCGTCGGCTTGGTGCCGGGCTTGGGCGCAGGGGCGGGCTTGGTTTTAGCGGGCTTGGGGAATTTGACATCGGAGCCGAATTGCGCCCCGGCGCGCAGCACCACATAGGCGCCCGGCTCGTTCGATTCCTGCGCGAAAGCCGGTGCCGCCACCGTCAAAGCCGCGCTCGCCGCAAAACCTGCGACAAGCAGGCGGCATCCATCACGGCGCAACGCTGCACCGAAACTTTCCATACACTTCATCTGGGTGATCCTTTTACTTGTTTGTTAACATGCCGGAGGATGAACCAGCCAGCCTGCCACCCAAAGACGGGGCTTTGCGCGAATAACCTTGGACGATATGTAAAAATTTTTATTATAGTTTGACTTTGCACGATAATTTTTTCGTGACATTTGTCTTGCAGGTAAAAGGGTATGATGTCCGAAAACTGTCATCAACTTGAAATAGTGCTAGTAAGCGCAAGCGGTTAGTTGATTGAATTTACAACCATTCCGTCAATTGTGGGGGAGGGGGCAGGTTTTGCCAAGCCTCACGCACGCGCGCCCCACGCACAGGCATCCCACAGACATTCCCCCACAGGCCCCCAACAGGCACCGCCGTACCCTCCTTCTCGCAAATAGCGGAGTTACGGGCATAAGGGGATGCGAAAAAACAGCGTTCCAATCAAGGAACGCTGCCAACGATTGTCCAAAACCAAGCGTGGACGTTTGCCAGTGGCTCCGGGTCTTACCCCTTTTTGCTGAAGCCTTTGCCGAGGGCGAACATTCCGGCGAGGAGGCCGGTGCCTGCGACGGCGTAGAGGGCATAATCGCCCATATTTGCGCCATCGGCTTGCGCGCCATTATTGGCCGCGAGTTGGCTGTCATCGCCTGCTGCATCACCAGCATCCGATCGACCACCGGAACGGGGCACGAAACCATCTTGGGTCAGGCTCATTTTGGTGAGGTCGAGCCCCATTGAGCGAGCTCCTTGATTGACCGCTTTGGCAAGATCTGATTGATATTTCTTATTACCTTTTGCGTTTTCCATATGCCCATCAATTAAACCGGCTTGAATAATGAGTGCCTCGGCTATTTCTTGTTTTTGCGCGTCACTGGCGTTCAAAAATTCTGGAGCATTTAACAGGGCTTGGGTCGCTTGAGCTTTAACAGCTCGCATGACGGAAGGGTCGGAGTTTCCGTCGCGCTGTTGCACTGCATGCCACGCGATAACCCACCAAAGAGTATACGCATCAGCAACATTGTCTGCCCTTAGGCCCATGGGGCGCATCATCTGGTCTATCTGACTAACAACATCGGTCGAAGCTAAAAATGCGCCAAGCTGTGCTGCTCCTTGGGGATCCGAGCGTCGGGTTTTCGCAACAAAAGATGCAAAATTGGATTTCCGGCGTGTTGTGGAGGGCGTGTATCTCAAAGATTGAGAGACAGAAGATCTTGATTTCGCGTTTAAACGATCAGGGGCAGGCTGTTGAACTGTTTCATTCACAGTAGATATATTGAGCAGCGGCGTGGTGGACATCGCGGAGGGGTACTGAATTGGCGACATCGGGAAGTCGCTCAGCTGGGCGCTCGCTATCGTGGGAACGCAAATAAGAGTTATAAGTAAAACTTGTTTCAGGTGAAACATCTAGGCCTCCCACTCTGCTTTTTCCCGTTTATGCTTGAACTCACCATTAGGAAAAGGGCAGCGCGTTTCCCCACTGCCCCATCATCATCAAAATAGATTATTACACAAGGGCTTACCCCTTTTTGCTGAAGCCTTTGCCGAGGGCGAACATTCCGGCGAGGAGGCCGGTGCCTGCGACAGCGTAGAGGGCGTAATCGCCCATGCTCGCGCCTTCCGCTTGCGCGCCATTATCGGCAGCGAGTTGGCTGTCATCACCCGCCGCCTCACTAGCATCCGACCGGCCAGCAGAGCGGGGGACGAAACCGTCTTGGGTCAGGCTCATTTTGGTGAGATCGAGACCCATATGTTTTGCTCCTTGGTTGACTGCCTTTGCGAGCGCAGCTTGTTTTGTCGAGTTGCCAGCTGCGTCGTCGATGCTTCCGTCAATCAACATGGCTTGGACAAGCAGTGCTTCGGCCATCTCCTGCTTTGAAGCGTTGGATGCTGGGGTCATTTGCGGAGTAGAAAGCAACGCGGCTTGCGCCTGACGTTTTACAGCACCCATTGTTACCGGGTCCGGTTTTAATTCGCGGCGATTGACGGCGTGCCACGCGGCTACCCACCAGACAGTATAGGCATCCGCAACATTGTTTGCGCGCAAGCCCCAAGGGCGCATCATTTGGTCCAGTTGACCAATAATTTCTCCACCGCCTAAAACTGCATCAATATTAGATGAGTTTGCCGGATCGTTACGCTTCATTGAATCCGCAAATTTAGTGATGTTCGCTTTGCGTCTTTGTTGAGACGCTGAAAAATTTAACACATCAGCCGAAACTTGGGATGTTGACTGGGAGGATGGCCCGTCGTCCGGTGCAGAATTGTCTACGACCCGATCGATCGCGTCATTAAAATTTTGATTGCTGAAGTAGATGTCGATTCCATTGATAGGAGGGTTGAAATCATAACCTTGAGCAAATGCGGGTGCGCCCACAAAGAGAAATGCAAAAGTTGCAGATTTGAATCTGGGCATGCCGAATCTCCAAACAAAAAGGGCAGAGAGTTTTTCACCCGCTGCCCCATCATCATCAAAATAGATTATTACACAAGGGCTTACCCCTTTTTGCTAAAGCCTTTACCGAGGGCGAACATTCCGGCGAGGAGGCCGGTGCCTGCGACGGCATAGAGGGCATAATCGCCCATATTTGCGCCATCAGCTTGCGCGCCATTATTGGCCGCGAGTTGGCTGTCATCGCCTGCCGCATCACCAGCATCCGATCGACCACCGGAACGGGGCACGAAACCATCTTGGGTTAGCGTCATTTTGGTGAGGTCAAGATCAGGGGCCATCGCCATAGCACCTTGATTAACAGCTTTCGATAAAGCTTTCAGTTGCGCAGGATCCCTTGCGAACACTTCTTCGGACGCATCAATAAGTGCAGCTTGAATAAGGAAGGCTTCTGCCATTTCCTGTTTTTGCGCATTGGTTGTCGATGCAAATTGCGGAGTAGAAAGCAACGCATTGGCCGCCTGATTTTTAACAGCTTGCGACATTCGGGCGCTACTACCCATGTCGCGCTGGTGAACTGCCTCCCAAGCAGTGATCCACCACACGGCATAGGCATCGGCGACATTGTCAGCGCGCAGCCCGCTTGGGCGAATAGCTTGATCTATCTGTGCAACGACATCGGTGGAAGCGAATAATTCTTGCATCTTGGCCGCACCAGCAGGGTCTGTGCGTCGTGTTTTAGCGACTATATTCGCGTAATTAGCCCTCCGGTTTGCCTGCGAGGGTTTGTAGCTTAGTTGTCGCGCAGATGCAGGGACGCCGTTGGTGTTCGGAGCGGCTTTCGCAATGAGAGATGAAGAAGCGCCAGATTTTCCGCATTTTCCTGCAGCCTGCAAGGCTAGAAGCCGTTCTTTCTGTATATCATCTTCATAGGATTGGCCGCATATTTTTCCATTGCTTCCAACATTCCCTACTTGCAGTGCCATAGACATGGGGCCGCCATTAATAGCGGCATTAAAGGTCGGGTGAACATAAAATTGTGCAGAAGCGGGAGCGGCGACCATCAACGCTGCGACTAAAAGGGTGTGAGAAAAATGTCTCATGCTTTCTCCCATCAAAAAAGGGCAGCGCGTTTCCCCGCTGCCCCATCATCATCAAAATAGATTATCGCGCAAGGGCTTACCCCTTTTTGCTGAAGCCTTTGCCGAGGGCGAACATTCCGGCGAGGAGGCCGGTGCCTGCGACGGCGTAGAGGGCATAATCGCCCATATTTGCGCCATCGGCTTGCGCGCCATCGACATTGGCCGCGAGTTGGCTGTCATCATTCCCGGCGTCCGACCGCCCTCCGGAACGCTTTACAAAGCCATCCTGGGTTAACGACATTTTGGTGAGGTCCAGATCGCGATCCATCGCCATTGCACCTTGATTGACCGCACGTGCTACAGCGGTCAACTGTGCAGGATTCCCAGCAGCAGCATCAACTGATGCATCGATTAATGCTGCTTGAACCAATAAAGATTCCGCCATCTCCTGTTTCACAGCATTGGACGCATTGCGAAAAGCGCCCGTGCTTAAAATTGATTGAGCAGCTTGAGCTTTAACCGCCTGATACATCGCCGGACTGGAGCCAGCATCGCGTTTGTTTACCGCTTCCCATGCCGAGATCCACCACACGGCATACGCGTCTGCGACATTATTAACGCGCAAGCCTACAGGGCGCATGGCAGCGCCAATCTGTTCTATGATGTCCGTTGTCTGGAATAATTGCTCCATTTTACTGGCGCCCTGCGGGTCTTTTGCACGACTTTCCTGAACAAAGCGCGCCAAATTCTGTTTTCTGACGGCTTTCGACGGAACATAGACAAGAGCGGCAGCTGTTTGGCTGGGTGCAGCCGGTGCGGTTTGCTGTGCTACATCATTTTCATCATCGTTACAGCCGGGGCATTGTATGATGACTGGAACACGGGTTCGATTGACCACCCAATCCATGCCGCCGTTGAATTGTGCAGCAGCAGGAACGGAAACGATGGAAGCCAGCATAACTGACAAGCAAGGAATCATCTTCATAAGTCTAGACCTCCCACGTTGATTTTCCGGTTCACGGTTGAACTCACCATTAACAAAAAAGGAGCACAAACATTGTTTGTGCTCCTTTTTTTGTCATTTCAACTCGTTTAGCTTTTACGAGCAATTGTCGAGTTAGCTTCACCGATAGATTTGATAACATTGGTAAGAGCGTTCGAAAGGATTGACATTTCCTGGCCAAGTGCCTGCAGTTTGGCACCCTGTTCTGTAATCTTATTTTGATTTTTTCCGTCTTTGGTTGCACCGATTTGTTGGGCAAGCTTATCCATTTCGCCCATTTTCTTATCGGCAAGCGAGCCAAGGGCAATAGCGATCCGCATTAAAATGCTTTCGCCGGATTTTCCGCCCTTCGCGCCATTTTTGGCGCTTTTGAACTCTTCACTTTCCATTAGAACATCGACAAGGCGTCGTGTGCTCTGCTGTGCAATATCATTAGTATCGCGAGCCAATTGCCCTTCTTGTTGTGGGTTAAGATTGAGTCCTTGAGCAACTTGGCTGACTGCGTCAGCAATTGAGAGAGCACCACCCGCTGCGCGTCCCGCTACATTTGCTGCACCTAGTGCATTTCCACCACCCATTGCGCCGGCAAATGCTTGTTGAGCTAAGTTGATAACACCTTCAGGAAGGCCGAGCTTTTGACCAAGTTGCTGAATAACCTGTTGGCCGACAGCACTGATGACAGCTTTTGCGAGAATGCTGGCCCATCCAGCAGGCCCCATAGCCAGTTGCATAAGAGTCATCGGATTAACGACTGACTTCAAAAGTCCACCAAGATTAAGTCCCATTGTTCGTCTCCTTCTTCCTATTCAGGGGCCGAACTTATGGCCCTCATCGTTTCAAATCCGGGCGGGAGGATGATCTGGCGGGGGAGCCGATCACCTTCCCTTGAGACAGGTTATGGCGCGGTGGGCTGCTCATGTCTCTCAGCGATTCGTTTAGATTGTCTCAGCGATTTGCTTAGATGGGGGCGGAGCAAAATTCGGGGAATCGCTTGGAAATCCTAGCAAAATTCAGGATTTTTGACGGAATGACGGGAATCCGTCCTGGCGGGAGAAGCGAGCGGATAAGGGGATCATGCACAGGCACCCAAGGTAAGGAGCGCGTGAGGGTCGGGCGCTGTTTTGGGGGAGTCGCTGGCGGGGGCGGGTCGAGGTTGATGTGCCTCGACCGCGCGCGCCGCGAACGGAGGGCATAGGGTCGGCTGTGTCCGGATGCCTTACACCGCGCGCCCTTCGGAACGGCGCGAGCAGCATAAGGCGTGGCAGGCGGGCATTTGCTCGTGCGGATTGCCGGGTGCGGTGGGCGGCGATGCGGGGGTGCGCTCCAACGGGATGCGGACCTGTGCGCTGAGTGCCGGATCGCCGCACAGGCTCAAGGTAAGATTTATGCTGCCGTCCGGTTGCGCGGCGAGCGGGACCGCGCTGGCGGCCAAGATAAGGCTGAACGCTCCGTGCGCGCCCTTGCGCCAAGGGGCAAAAAAGGGCGTAGGGGCGGGAAGGCGCGCAGGACGCACGGGAGCGTGCCTAGACCGCATTGCTGAACCGCCCGCGCGCGGTGGTTGGCGCAAGGCTGCGATACGGATCGAACAGCGCCGCGGTGGTGCGCGCATAAGGGAGCGCCGCGCTGGTGAGGCGCAGGGCGTCGCCTTCCAGTTCCGCTAATCCCGCCGCGATGAAGGAGAGGAGATCGGCGCGATAGGCTGCCCCGCCGCCAATGGGGGCGAGATCGGCTTGCCCCTGACAGAGCAAAGCTTCGATGACGCGCCCGTGCGCGCGGTCCGCGTCCGACCGCAGGATGCCGAGCGCGGCGGGGAGCTGCCCTTCGCTCAAACGGGTGCGATAGACGCCTGCATTTTTCTCGTTCTGGATAAGCGCGCCCGGAAAGCTGCTGATCGCGGTGGCGCCAAGGCCGATGAGGATATCGGCTTGGTCTTCGGTAAAGCCTTGGAAATTGCGGCGCAGCGTGCCGTTGCGCGCGGCGATGGCGAGCGCGTCATCGGGCTTGGCGAAATGGTCAAAGCCGACCGCCTGATAGCCTGCCGCGGTAAAATGGTCATAGCCTTGGGCGGCCATGTCGAAGCGCGTCGGCTGGTCGGGAAGGTCGGCGGCGTGGATGCGGCGCTGGCGCGGGACAATCGACGGCACATGGGCATAACCGAACAGCGCGATGCGGTCTGCGCCCAAGGCTATGCTCTTGTCGATGGCATCGTCCAGATCAGCTTGGCTCTGGTGGGGAAGGCCATACATGAGGTCGAAATTGACCGAGCGCACCCCCGCCGCGCGCAGATAATCGACGGTGCGGGATATATCCTCATAAGGCTGGATGCGGCCGATGGCGGCTTGGACATGCGGTGCAAAGGTCTGGACGCCAAGGCTCACCCGCTCGATGTCCAGCACCGCCATCACCGTCGCCCAGCGGTCATCAAAGCCGCGCGGGTCAAGCTCCAGCGAAATGACCGCATCAACCGCCTTGAACGCCACGATGAGCGTTTGCAGCAAGCGGACAAAATCGCCCGCCGCTATCGCATTGGGACTGCCGCCGCCAAAGGCGATGCGACGGACGTGCGCTTTGCCTTTGACCCGTTCGGCGATGCGGTAGATTTCCTGCTCCAACGCTTCAAGATAGGCATGGAGGCGATGCGACTTGTTGGCCTTCCCCGTATTGCACGCGCAATACCAGCAGATTTCCTGACAATAAGGGATGTGGACATAAAGCGACACATCGCTGTCCGGCTCTATTGCATCAAGCGCCGCTTCCAGATCGGGCGCGCCCACCGACGGCGTAAATTCGGCGGCGGTCGGATAGCTTGTGTAGCGCGGCACCGGACGGGCGAGCAATTCGGGGCGATAGGTCCACATCATGCGCTTAATGTGCCGCGCGGGGACGGCGGCTTCCTTGATACAGGTCAAGAGCTTGTTTGCGATTTGTCAAGGAATGGCAGTTAGGGGCGCGCTACTCCCGCAGGCGTCCTGCCATGCGGGACTTTTCATAAGAAAATAAGGACCATAGCAATGAAACTTACGACTGCCTTGGTGGCGCTTGCTGCTGCCGGTACTGTCGCCGCAACGGGGGCTCAGGCAAAGGAAGGGGATGTTCTCGTCCGCGTCCGCGCCATCAATGTCATGCCGCAGGAAAAATCGGACCCGGTGCTGCCCGGCCTTCCTGCCGACAAGGTGAAGGTGAACAACACCGTCACACCCGAAATTGATTTCACCTATATGATTACCGACAATATCGGCGCGGAAGTCATTGCCGGTACGTCGCGCCACACGGTCACAGGCGTCGGCCCGAATTTGGGCGGCGCGAAGCTCCTCGAAACCAATGTGCTGCCGCCGACGGTCACGCTGCAATATCATTTTGCACCCGAAGCCGCTGTGCGTCCCTATGTCGGCGCGGGCCTCAACTATTCGCTCTTCTTCAACACCAAGGCGCAGGGCGATTTGCTCGGCGTTGCCGGGGCAACCGACGTCAAGATGAAGAAAAGCTTCGGCTGGGCCGCACAGGCAGGGGTGGATATTCCGCTGAATGACAAGATGTTCCTCAACCTTGATGTGAAATATATCGACATCGACACCAAAGCGACGCTGCGCACCGCCAATCTCGGCACGCAGTCGGTCAAGGTGGACTTGAACCCGATCGTTGTCGGCGTGGGTATCGGGACCAAATTTTAAGGGGTAGGGGAGGGCCTGCTAAGGCGGGCCTTTTCGTAACAATGCGGCGGGCGTCCGGATGGGGTTCCGGACGCCCGTTTTGTTTTTGGGGCGACGACCCAAGCCGAAATTTTCTCCTCGTCATCCCCGGCTTGACCGGGGATCCATCTCCGAACCGTTCGGTTTAAGCAACCGTCGGGAGATGGATTCCCGCTTTCGCGGGAATGACGGGAGAGCTTAAAACTCAGGCTTCCCCGCCTCCGCGCCATCAACCGGCGACTCCACCCTGTCCCCTTCATCCTCGATCAAAATCCGCATCGCGGCGCCGTCCAGATCTTCATATTGCCCGGCTTTCATCGCCCAGAAAAAGGCGACAAGGCCGGAAAAGCCTAAGAGCAATGCAATCGGGATGAGGATGGATAGGCCAGGCATGGCGGCAACTCTCTCCTATCGAGCCGCAGAGCGCAAGCGCAGCGCATTGCCGACGACGAGGAGCGATGAACCCGACATCGCTATCGCGGCCACCAGCGGCGTCACATAACCGAAAATCGCGAGCGGCACTGCGATGATATTATAGCAGATGGCAAGCGTGAAATTCTGCTTGATGATCCGCATCGTGCGCCTTGCGACGCGCACCGAGGTCGCGACGGGTTTCAAACTGTCGCCCATGAACACCGCATCGGCGGCTTGCTGTCCGACATCGCTGGCGGTGGCAGGCGCAAGGCTCACATGCGCGGCGGCGAGCGCGGGGCCGTCATTCAAACCATCGCCGACCATCAGTATCTTATAGCCTTCGCCGGACAATGTGGTGATGGCAGCAAGCTTATCCTGCGGCGAGGCTTCGGCCTGTGCATCAAGGCCAAGCGGTCCCGACAGCGCTGCCACGGATTCCGCGCGGTCTCCCGACAGGACCGATGGCGGCATATGAAGCTTGCGCAAAGCGTCCAATGTTTCCTGCGTATCGGGGCGCAAACTGTCGGTGAAACGCAAGGTAACGGGCGCGTTATCGCCGACGCTGAAGCTGGTCATCAGCCCGTGGCCCGTTGTCGCATCACCGGGGCGGCCCAGCACTACCGGCACCCCGTCCCAACGCGCCGCTACACCGATACCGCCGGTTTCGGTGAGGTCGTCGAGCGCGGCCACCGCCACGCCCTGTTCTTCCAATGCCTTGCGCAGGCCGTTGGAGAGCGGATGGCGACTCGCGCTGGCGAGCGCGAGCAGCGCCGGCCATCGGCTTTGCGGCACGGCGTCCAGATTGACAGGACGCGGGCGGCCCAAAGTCAATGTGCCGGTCTTGTCGAGCAATACGCGGTCGGCTTCGGCAAGGCGCTCCAATGCGCTTCCGTCTTTTACCAATATGCCGTTGCGCATCAGCGTGCCTGCGGCGACCACTTGCGAGGCGGGAACGGCCAAACCAAGCGCACATGGGCAAGTGATGATCAACACCGCGACCGCGATCAGCAGCGAATAATGGAGGCCCGCGCCCATCAGCATCCAACCGACAAAGGACGAGAAAGCCAAGATATGCACGACCGGCGCGTAAAGCCGCGCGGCGCGGTCGGCTATCTGCACATAGGTGGAGCGCGATTGCCCTGCATCCTCCATCAACCGCGCAATATCGGCCAGCGTGGTATCGGGGCCAGCAGCCGTTACTTTGACCGTAACCGGCGCGGCAAGGTTCAAGGTTCCCGCCAGCACCTTGTCGCCAAGTTTGGCCTTTTGCGGCGCGCTTTCGCCGGTGAGGAGCGACAGGTCGATGCGGGTTTCGCCCGCTTCGATAATCCCGTCCGCCGCCAACCGCTCGCCCGCCGCGACGATCATCCGCATATTGGGCGCCAATTCTTCCGCCGAACGCCAGCGGGTGGTGCCATCGCTTGCCCGCACCAGCGCCCCGCCTGCGCTTTGCTTCAACAGCGCGGCGACGCCGCTACGCGCGCGGCCCCGCATCATGCTGTCCAATACACGGCCCGTGAGCAGGAAGAAGAGCAGCATCACCGCGCCGTCAAAATAAGCGTGCTGGCCGTGCGTGACCGTTTCAAACAGGCTGAGCGCGGTCGCCAGCACGACGCCTATGGAAATCGGCACATCCATGTTCGAACGCCCATGCTTGAGCGCGGCCCAAGCCGATTTGAAGAATGGACGGCCCGAATAAATGACGGTCGGGATCGCGATAATCGCCGACAGCCAATGGAACAGGTCGCGCGTGCCGCCTTCTGCGCCCGACCAGACGCTGACCGACAGCAGCATGATGTTCATCATCGAAAAGCCTGCGACCGCAACGGCTTTCAACAGGCTGCGGGTTTCGTCGGCTTCGAGCGCCGCCCCGTCCGCGGCAATGCTGAGCGGATGGGCTTCAAAGCCTAGCCTTTCTATCGCATGGCTAAGCGCGGGCGGGTCGAGCGCGGGGTCATGCTGGATGACCACTTGTTTGGCAGAAAAATTGACGCGGGCCGAAGCGATGCCGGACACTTCAGCTAAGCCTTTTTCGATCTTGGCGATACAGCCTGCACAGTGCATGGCCGGGACCGCAATGCGGGTTTCGGCGCAGGCTGTCCCGTCAGCAATGACCTCATATTGTCCCATTATCGCCGCGCCATCATTGCGGGCCGTTCAAATCTTCGACGATATTTTTCGTCGATCCGCCATGCTGAATGGTGAAGCGAAGCTGCCAGCGTCCGGCAGGGAGCGGGGTCGGCGCGACATAGTCTCCGTCCGATTTTTCGGCGAATATGAGGTCGATAGGCTTTTCGCGGCCCAAAGGATGCTGCGCAACGGCGCTTATTTTGGCCCCGTGCATCGGCTCGCCCAGCGAATTTTCGAGCGCAATCGAGACAATGCCCGACGGCGCGCGGGTGATGCTTTGCGTCCAGCCCAACGCTTTTTGCGCGCGGGCTTCGGCAAGCCAGCCATTATATTGCTGGCTGGCGACATAGCTATTATCGACCACCACGCCACCGAATGTGCCGATGGCTTGGCGCGCCATATAGAAATTGACCGCCATGATCGTCCCGAAAAAGGCGATGAAGATGAGCAAGACGCGGCGGCCCGTCAGCGTGCCGGGCGGGGGAGGGGGCGGCGTGTCGGGGTCGATCATGCTCTTGCTCATTTCTTCACTCACTCTTGGGGCCGGTCGAACAGGATATTGTCGCTGGCCGAACCGCCTTCATCGTCAAGCGCGCGCACCGAAAAGCTGAACTCTTCGCGTTGCGGACCATCGGACGGCGCGACCGCAAAGACGCGCAATTGCGCCACCGCATCGGCGGGAACCTGTGTCTTAAGTGTGCGGCCAGCCTTTTCGCGGCTGCCATTTTCGTCCCAGATCAAAATGTCGTTCGCACCGATCAGGCCGATTTCCATCTGGCGCGGGCGGTTTTCCATATTGCTGACCTTGATCGTATAATTATTGCGCACCGACCCGTCGGACAGTTGCACATAAAGCGGGTTACGGTCTTGCAGCACACTGATCGCCACACGGTCGCGCGTGCCGAGCATGAACAACATCCCCAAGCCCACCGCACACCAGCCGCCCAGATAAATGAGCGTGCGCGGACGCAGCAGCGTTTTCAGCACCGGCACATGGGCTTCGCCGCGCTTTTCGCGTTCTTCATCTTCAAAAGTGGTATAGTCGATAAGCCCGCGCGGTCGTCCGACTTGCTCCATCACCTTGTCGCACGCATCAATGCACAAAGCGCAGGTGATGCAGCCGATTTGGGGCCCCTCGCGAATGTCGATGCCGGTCGGGCAGACTTGGACGCATTGGTAACAATCGACGCAATCGCCGACTTCGCCGGGATGGGCGAGCGCGGTTTTGACGCTGCCACGCGGTTCGCCGCGCCAATATTTATAGGTGACGAGCAGCGACTTTTCATCGAGCATCGCGGTCTGGATGCGCGGCCAAGGGCACATATAGATGCACACTTGTTCGCGCAGGAACCCGCCCAGAATGAAGGTGGTCGCGGTCAATATACCGACCGTTGCATAAGCGACGAAAGGCGCATTTCCGGTGACAAATTCGCGCAGCAAAGTGGGTGCATCGGCAAAATAGAAAATCCACGCGCCGCCGGTGAGGAAGGCGATGAGCAGGTAAATCGACCATTTGGTCCCGCGCTTGGCAAGTTTTGCCGGACCCCAGGGCGCATTGGCGAGCTTGATTTGCGCATTACGGTCGCCGTCAATCAGCCGGTCGACGTGCTGGTAAAGGTCGGTCCACACGGTTTGCGGACAGGCATAGCCGCACCATGCGCGGCCCACCGCCGATGTCACCAGAAACAGGCCGATGCCCGCCATGATGAGGAGGCCCGCCACATAATAAAATTCATGCGGCCAGATTTCGATGCCGAACATATAGAAACGGCGACCGGCAAGGTCGACCAGCACCGCCTGATTGGGCGCATATGGCCCGCGGTCCCAGCGGATCCACGGGGTGATATAATAGACCGCAAGGCATAGCGCCATGATGATCCATTTCAGCCGCCGGAACGGGCCGGACACGGCTTTGGGATAGACGCCTTTGCGCTTCTCATAGAGGCTGGGAGGAATAGAAGCTTCGGTCATATCAGTTCATTACTTTTTTCAAAAACCGGCCAAACCGGAAACGGTGCGCGCTTTCCTCTCCAAAGCAAACGCCCCGTTTCCGGCCGGTTTCATTTGGCAGGCACTGCCGCTGGTTGCGCCGTTCCGGAGGCCGGAGCGGTAGAAGGGTTTGCGCTCTCCGCAGCCATGGCAGGCGCGGCGCTATCTGCGACCTGCGCGCTTTCGCCGCCGCCGAGCGAGTGGACATAGACAGCGAGCATCTTGATTGTCGCCGGATCAAGCTTGCCGCCCCATGCGGGCATCACGCCTTGATGCGCGACATTGATGCTGGCCGCGACATCGTCGGCCTTGCCGCCATAGAGCCAGATTTTGTCGGTGAGGTTAGGGGCGCCGACAGAGCGCATCCCCTTGCCGTCCGCCCCGTGGCACACCGCGCAATTGGCTTCGAACAAAGGCGCGCCGCGCTGGCTTGCCGCGCTTGGCTTTTGCGTGCCCGACAGGCTCAGCACATAAGCGGTGACATCATTGACCTCATTGGGCTTCAATATGCCGTCCTTGCCGAAGTTTGGCATTTGCGACACGCGCGTTTCGTCATGGTCGGGATTGCGGATGCCGTGGATGATCGAATATTCGATTGAACCCAAGTCACCGCCCCACAGCCAGTCATCATCGTTGAGGTTGGGATAGCCCTTGCTCCCCGCCGCGCCCGAACCGTGGCACTGCACGCAATATTGTTTGAACGCGGCTTGCCCGCCAACCTTGGCAGCATTGTAAAGCTTGCTGTCCGGCGTCAGGCTTTCGAGCGGAGCGGCCGACAGCGCAGCCAATATCGGGGCGCGGCGTTGCTGTTCCTTTTCCAGTTCGTGGGCAAGCTGGCTGCGGCTGGTCCAGCCGGAGGTGCCAGCAGTCGCGCTGTTGAGCAGCGGCCAAGCGGGCTGCCAGATGACATAGCCGATGGCCCAGACAATCGTGGCATAGAGCGACCATAGCCACCAGCGCGGCATCGGGGTGTCGAGTTCTTCGATCCCGTCCCATTCATGGCCGACCGTCGATGTGCCGGTCGCTTCGTCGATGCGCTTTTTATCAGCCATCTTTATTGTCCTCTTTGAAGATGATTTTTCCGGCGTCGCGATAATAATCGCGCGCTTTGGGGCGCAGCACCCAGCCGACACAGCACAGGAATACGCCCCCTAAGAACACCAGCCCCCAACTGTCGGCGAAATGGCGGAATGTGTTATAGTCCATCACTGGGCCTTTCCATCTTCGGGCACCGCCACATTGGTCATGGCTTCCGGCGCGGTCACAGCGGCGTTGGAAGGCGCAGTTGCGGGCGCTGCCGCCGGGGCCTTGGTCGGGACCGTCTTGGTTGCAGGCTGGCGGGCCTTGCCCTGTTCCAGACCCTTGGCCGATTCAAAATCAACCAACGTGCCGAGCATTTGCAGATAGGCGATCAACGCATCGGCTTCGGTGAGGCGCGATGGATTGCCGTCAAAATCACGCACCTGCGCCTTGGGATAGCGTTTCTGCAAATCGGCAGGATTGGTGTCGGGGCTGGCCTGCGCGCGCAAATCGTCATTGGCCTGCTCGATGTCCTTGGCGGTATAAGGATCGCCGACATTATAGAGCGCCTTCAAATCCTTGCGCATATCGCCTGCGTTCAAATCCCGTTCGAGGAGGAACGCATAGCTTGGCATAATCGATTCCGGCACCACCGAGCGCGGATCCTTGAAATGTTCGATATGCCATTGGTCCGAATAGCGGCCACCTACGCGCGCAAGGTCAGGCCCGGTGCGCTTTGAGCCCCATTGGAACGGGCGGTCATACATGGATTCGGCGGCAAGGCTGTAATGGCCATAGCGTTCGACCTCGTCGCGGAACGGGCGGATCATCTGGCTATGGCAATTATAGCAGCCTTCGCGGACATAGATATTGCGTCCGGCAAGTTCGAGCGGGGTGTAAGGGCGCACCCCTTCCACTTCCTCGATGGTGGAGTCGATCCAGAAGAGCGGCGCGATTTCGACTATGCCGCCAATCGCCACCGCGACAAAGGCGAGCACGCCCAGCATCGTGATGTTGCGTTCCAGCTTCTGGTGTTTTCCGGCAAAATTCATGGCGCGGATTCCTTATCTTTCTAACCGGATTATTCTGCGGGGACGGCGACCAGCGGACGGTCGGCGGCCTCGTTATGCGGCGTTTCGGTCATCGGCGCTTCTTCGCGCAGCTTGCCGCGCAAGGTCATCGTGACATTATAGACCATGATCGCACCGCCGATGAGATAGAGGCCACCGCCTACGGCGCGGGCGACATAATAAGGATGCATCTGCGCCACGGTTTCGCTGAACGCGTAAACCAGATAGCCGTCCGCCCCATATTCGCGCCACATCAGCCCTTGGGCGATGCCCGCCACCCACATCGAGGCGGCATAGATCATGATGCCGAGCATCGCGCACCAGAAGTGCCAGTTGATCATGCGCATCGAATACATACGCGGGCGACCCCACAGGCGCGGCACCAGATAATAAATGGCCGCAAAGGTGATAAGCCCGTTCCAGCCCAACGCACCTGCATGGACGTGGCCGACGGTCCAGTCGGTATAGTGGGACAGCGAGTTGACCGCCTTGATCGACAGCATCGGCCCTTCAAAGGTTGCCATGCCATAGAAAGCGAGCGCGGCGACCATCATGCGGATAATCGGATCGGTGCGGATTTTATCCCACGCCCCGTTCAAGGTCATGAGGCCGTTAATCATCCCGCCCCAGCTCGGCATCCACAGAACGACCGAGAAGACCATGCCCAACGTCTGCGCCCAGTCGGGGAGGGCGGTATAGTGAAGGTGGTGCGGCCCCGCCCAGATATAGAGGAAAATGAGCGTCCAGAAGTGGATGATCGACAGGCGATAGCTATACACCGGACGCTCCGCCTGTTTCGGGATGAAATAATACATCATCGCGAGGAACGGCACAGTCAGAAAGAAGGCGACCGCGTTGTGGCCATACCACCATTGGGTCAGCGCATCCTGCACACCCGACATGACCATATAGCTTTTCGAGCCAAACACCGTGACCGGAATCGCCAGATTGTTGACGATGTGGAGCATCGCAATCGTAATGATGAACGACAGATAGAACCAATTCGCCACATAGATATGCGGCTCTTTGCGCTTGGCGAGCGTGCCGACGAACACTACGAAATAGGCAACCCATACTATGGTGAGCCACAGGTCGACATGCCATTCCGGTTCGGCATATTCCTTACTCTGGGTGACGCCCATCAGATAGCCGGTCGCGGCCAAGACGATGAAAAGCTGGTAACCCCAGAAGACGAATTTCGCGAGGCCGGGGAAAGCGAGGCGCGCGCGCGAGGTGCGCTGCACGACATAAAAGCTTGTCGCGATCAGCGCATTGCCCCCGAACGCGAAAATCACCGCAGAGGTATGCAAGGGGCGCAGCCGCCCGAAACTGGTGAAATCCATCCCGAAGTTGAGCGCGGGGAAGGCAAGCTGGCTTGCAATCAGCACCCCGACAAGGAAACCGGCAATGCCCCAGAAAATTGTCGCAATGACGCCCCAGCGGATGAGGTCATCATCATAGCGCGTTTCGTCGAGCGGCATTTTCAAAATACCGCGCGCCACCGCCGAATAATCCTTGCTGCTGATGGTAATCCACAGAGTCAGAAGCGCAGCGATGCCGAAAATGGCCATATGGACGGCAAAGGGCGTATCAACCGCCATTGCCGCCGCAAACCAGGCGAATATGGCGAGGACGAACCATCCCCCCGCCTTCATCACGACATTTTCCATGGATACTCCCTGACTCTAGCGTCGGCTGACCGGTCGGTAAGACGCCGCAGTCGCACGTAACGAACATATATCGGGAATGGCCGTGGACCCCCGCCGGAGGGGAATCATTGATTCAGGTCAAATATCGCCGGATGGCGGCTAACTATCCGGAATTTACGGGAGAAAAGGTGGGGTTATGCGCGGGAACGCACGCGCACGTAAGGCCCCGACTTTAATCGCTATTGCCGGTCAGCGCGGCCAGCGCATCCATATCGGCAATGATGATGCGGCGGCGGTCGGGAATGTCGATAATTCCGGCCTGCTTCATCGCGGTCAATTGGCGGCTCACCGTTTCGATGGTGAGGCCTAAAATGTCCGCGACCTGCTGGCGCCCGAAAGGCAGTTCAAAATCGGCGGTGACGGTGGTCGCTTGCGGGCCACAGGCTTGCGGGGCGAGCCGCTCGGCCATTTCGATCAGGAAGGAGGCGATTTTTTCCGATGCGGTCTTGCGCCCCAAAAGCAGCATCCGGTGGCGCGCGCGGTCGAGTTCGGTCAGGGTGCGCTGGAGCAGCTTATGTTCAAGGTCGGGATGCTCGCGCGCGAAATTGTCAAAGCTTTTGCGCGGAAACACGCACACGCGCGCATCGGTGAGTGCGGTCACGCTATGATGGCTATGCTGGCCGAACGGATGGCCGATAAAATCCGACGGATAGACAAGCCCGACAATCTGCTCGCGCCCGTCGCCCAAAGTCGTCGATAATTTGAGGACGCCTTCGACCACATTAGCGACGACCAAAGATTCGTCGCCTTCCCACATGATGGTTTGTCCGCGCGCGACTTTCTGGCGTCTCCCCAACTGGTTCAACGCTTCCAGCTCCTTGGCATCGAGGCTGGCGCAAATGGCGCGGTTCCGCACCACACAAGTGTCGCAACTGTTCACGCGCGTGCTTATAGCAACATTTCAACAAGTGACAATGTTACAGCCATTATTGTTCCGGACAATTTTCCTGCCCGAAGCCTATGGCATGAAACGGCAATTGCGCAGGCACATCAACGCAGAGTGCCCGCGCAGCTTTTGCCCCTAAGCCGCCTTTGTCAGATGGCCGCCGTGTCGGTGAACAGATAGCGCGATTCAAATTCGGCGATGCGGTGGAGTCGCTCGACATCGTCGATTTTGACCAAGCCGCCGCGGAAGGTCATCACGCCCTGTTCGCGCAAATCACGCAGCACGCGGTTCACATGCACGGTGGTCATGCCCAACGCTTCGGCAAGGTCATTCTGGGTAATCGGCAAAGTGAAGCTGTTGCCGTCGCTGCGCCCGACCAGATGGAGCCGCACATTAATTTCTGCAAAAAAATGCGCGATGCGGCCTGCGGCATCAAGGCGGCCCAGCCGGAAAATCCATTCGCGGTGCATCGCTGCATCGAGCAACGTCGAAAACCACAGCATCCGCGCAAGATGCGGAAATTTTTCCATGATGCGCTCGAGCGCGCTGTGCGGGACGATCGCGACCTGACATTCGGTGATGGTCGCGACATCATGGTCAAGATATTTGAGCGGGAAGGCGTGGAGATCGACGAAATCACCCGGCACCTGCAACGCGACCAATTGCCGCATCCCTTGCCGGTCATCCATGTAACGGCACATCGTGCCTTCCAACAAAAGCGTGCTGAAATCGACCGGCTCCCCGGCAACAATCATATTATGGCGGGCAGGGACGGTCCGCACCTCGGAGATCAAGTCCTCCACAGCGCGCAATTCTTCGGCGGAAAGTTCTTCGCGCCGACGCCCTTTGAGAAAATCTTTGCTGCGCACGGTCCGTTTATCCTTTTGTTCTGAGTCGACCACATTGTTTTCATGAAGCATTTGCGGCGCATCGTTCAAGACGCGATTAAATGTAAAATTGCCGCCGCGCTATTGATTGAAGTTAAGTTGTCTTATCTTTTGCGCAAGCGTATTTATGGTTAATATTCAGTATATTAACTGAATATCCTCGATGGGGCGGCAATAATTATTTGTCCGGTCAGCCGTTCCACACGCGCACAATATCGTCAAAAGCGGGGCGCGGGCGTTCTTCCAGATCGCGTGCCGGAGTGCCTATATAAAGGAAACCGGCAATCTTGTCATCCGCGCCTGCACCAAAGCCTTGGGCAACATCGCGGTTGAACGCGGGCCAGCCGGTAATCCAGCCGCCGGTAAAACCTAGGGCATGGGCGCCGTGAAGCAGGTTCATGCACGCCGCCCCCATGCTCAATTCCTGCTCCCAAAGCGGGATTTTGCTAGGCTGGACGGGGGTGAACAGGGCGACGATAAGCGTCGGGGCCTGCCGCGCGAAATTATCCATCGCTTCCAGTTCGAGCCGCCCCGCATCGGGCTTTTCCTTAAGATAGGCGTCGGTCAGCAATGCCGAGAGCGCGTCGCGCTTATCGTCCGGCACGATGACGAAACGCCAAGGCGCAAGCTTGCCATGATCGGGCGTGCGCAAGGCTGCTTCAAGGATTTGGTGCAGTTGCGCGGCATCGGGGCCGGGGGCCACCATCTCGCGCGGGCGACCCGAACGGCGGCTGTGGAGATAGGCGAGAAGCGAGCTTTGATCATTAAACATGGAGCCTGTGTGGACAGGAAACCGGTCACAAACGCAACAATCTTCTTCACACGCGCAATTTTTTCGCTAGGGTTTGCGACCATCACCCCCAGGGAGGGGAAGGGCGTATGAAAATAATGAAGGGTTTTGCCCAATGACGACTGCAACTTTACCCGATGGAGATTCCGCGGGGACCATCTTAGGGCATCCCAAAGGGCTGTTCGTACTGTTTTTCGCGGAAATGTGGGAGCGTTTTTCCTATTACGGGATGCGCGCGCTGCTCATTTTCTACCTTACCAAACATTGGCTGTTTTCGGATGAAAAGTCCGGGATCATCTATGGGGCTTATACCGCGCTGGTCTATATTACGCCGGTGTTGGGCGGCTATCTAGCCGATAAATGGTTAGGGCAACGCAAAGCCGTGCTTTATGGCGCGGTCCTGCTGACCTTCGGCCACTTCCTTATGGGCTTTGAAGGCGATGGCGGACAAGGAGCGGCGGCGCTCAATATATTCTGGCTCGCGCTCGCTTTCATTATCGTGGGGTCAGGCTTCCTCAAGGCCAATATCTCCGTGATTGTGGGCCAACTTTACCCGCGCACCGACAAGCGCCGCGATCCGGCTTATACTATCTTCTATATGGGGATTAACCTTGGGGCCTTCTTCGGTTCGCTGCTGTGCGGCTATATCGGGGAAACCTATGGCTGGTCCTACGGTTTCGGCCTTGCGGGCATCGGCATGTTGCTCGGCCTTGTGGTGTTCATGTGGGGCAAGCCCTTGCTGCTCGGCCGCGGCGAGCCGCCCGCACCGCTCGCCAAAGGCACCGAATGGGGTCTCTATGTCGCAGGTCTTGGCGCGGTGGCTGTTTGTTGGTGGATGGTGCAGAACCAAGCGGTTGTCGGCACCTTGCTCGGTGTATTCGGCGGCGCGCTGGTCCTTTATGTGCTGGCAACAGCGGTGGTCAAACTGCCGTCAGAAGATCGCAACCGCATTTTCGCGGCGATGTTCCTGATTGTCGCTTCCATCGTCTTCTGGGCGCTGTTTGAACAAGCCGGTAACTCGCTCAGCCTGTTCACCGACCGTCATGTGGACCGCACCATTTTTGGCGCGGAAATTCCCGCATCGACCTTCCAGTCGCTGAACGCGGCCTATATCTTCCTGCTTGCGCCGGTATTTGCATGGTTCTGGACCTTGCTTGGCCGCCGCAATGCGGAGCCGTCGGCCCCGTTCAAATTCGGCCTTGCGGTGGTGCAGGTCGGCCTCGGCTTTCTCGTTCTCGTGTGGGGCGCGCAAGCGGCTGGCGCGACGGCGGCGGTGCCGGTATTGTTCATCTTCCTCATCTATCTCCTCCACACGACCGGTGAATTGTGCCTGTCGCCAGTGGGCCTGTCGGCGATGAACCGCTTGGCTCCTGCGCATATGGCATCGCTCATCATGGGGAGCTGGTTCTTTGCATCGGCCACCGGCAACTTTGCCGCCGGTCTGATCTCGGCAGCCGCAGGCGGGGAAGGGCTTGAAGGCGAAGGCGCAGGCAAGGCGCTGGTATTGAGCGTTTACACCACCGTCGGCTGGTATGCGATTGGTATCGGGATTGTCCTGTTGTTCATTTCGCCGCTCATCAAGAAGCTGATGCATCTCGATACGTTGCGGGACAATGACGACCTTGCCGGACAGGCCGAACTGGCTGAGCCGCAAGCGGCGGGCGTAAATACACGGACGGAGACATTATAATCATGACTATGAAAACTGGGAGGGCTCCGGCCCTCCTTTTTGTGTCGGTGGCGGGTTTGGCGCTTTCGGCCTGTGCGACAACGGGGACCAAGAGCGGGACAGAGACGGCAAGCACGTCCAAAACGGCTCTCGATAAAAATCCTTTTCCTTCAACCTATAAGCCCTATCCCGGCACGCCGACCGCTATTCGCGGCGCGACCATTTTGGACGGTGAGGGCAACCAGATCGACAATGGCACCGTCTTTTTCGCAGACGGCAAGGTGACGGCCGTGGGCGATGCGTCGACCGCTATTCCCGAAGGCACGACCATTATCGACGGCACGGGCAAATATGTGACCCCCGGCATTATCGACATTCACAGCCATTTGGGCGACTATCCTTCGCCCGGCGTCGACGCCCATTCCGATGGCAATGAAATCACCGGCCCGATTACCGCCGAGGTGTGGGCCGAACATAGTGTCTGGCCGCAAGATCCCGGCTTCACCCGCGCGCTTGCCAATGGCGGCGTTACGACATTGGAAGTCTTGCCGGGGTCCGCGAACCTCATGGGTGGACGCGGGGTTATCCTCAAAAATGTACCCGCGCGTACCCAGCAGGGGATGAAATTCCCCGGCGCGCCCTACACGCTCAAAATGGCGTGCGGCGAAAATCCCAAGCGTGTCTATGGTTCCAAGGGCCGGATGCCCTCCACCCGCATGGGCAATATCGCGCTCGATCGCCAGACTTGGGCGAAGGCTGCCGAATATAAGAAGAAAGGCGGCACCGGTGCGCGCGACCTAGGCATGGAAACCTTGGTCGGGGTGTTGGACGGCGAAATATTGGTGCAGAACCATTGCTACCGCGCCGATGAAATGGCCAACGTCATCGATATGGCCAAGGAGTTCGGCTATAAGGTGACCGCGTTCCACCATGCGGTTGAAGCCTATAAAATCGCCGACCTTCTGAAAGACAATGATGTCTGCGCGGTGGTGTGGGCCGATTGGTGGGGCTTCAAGATGGAAAGCTATGACGGTATTCCGGAAAATGCCGCACTTCTGCAAAATGCGGGCACTTGCACCATCATCCATTCGGACGATCAGAACCAGATCCAGCGGCTTAACCAGGAAGCGTCGAAGGCGCTCAATAATGGCCGCCGCATGGGGATGACGATCAGCGATGCGACCGCCATCCGCTGGCTCACTTATAATCCGGCCAAGGCGCTTGGTATTCTCGATAAGGTCGGCAGCTTGAAAGCGGGCAAAATGGCCGATGTCGTTTTGTGGAACGGCAACCCGTTCAGCGTCTATTCGCGCCCCGAACGGGTGTGGGTCGATGGCGCATTGCTGTTCGACAGCGCGGATCCCAAACGCCGTCCGGTGACGGACTTTGAGCTGGGCCAACCGGGTGAAGGAGATGTGAAATGAGGATGCTGTTTTCACGTTTCGCGCGCTCGAAATACACCGTTAGTGCTGAGCTTGTCGAAGCACGCCCATCCGCTTGGCGCAATGCTTCGGCCCGCCCTTCGTCAGGCTCAGGGCTAGCGGTGTGTTTGGCTGGCCTAACATTCTTCACCACCCCCGCCCTCGCCCAAGACGTTGCCATCACCGGCGGCAAGGTCATCATCGGCGATGGCTCCGCGCCCTTGGAAGGGGCAACCGTTATCGTGCGCGGGGGCAAAGTCGCCTCGGTTACGCAAGGCGGTGCGCCTGCCGGTATTCCGGTAGTGGACGCCAGCGGCAAATGGGTGACGCCGGGCATTGTCGCGGGCTTTAGCCGTATCGGGCTTATGGAGGTCGAGGCGGTCAGTCAGGTCAATGATATGAGCGCCCCGCGCTCTCCCTTCACCGCCGCGATTGATGTATCGCCTGCGCTCAGCCCGTTCGGTATTCCGGTGCCTTATGCGCGCAGTGCCGGGATTACCCGCGCGCTGGTTTTCCCCGGCAGTTCGAGCGGATTATTTTCGGGCCAAGGCGCGGTTGTCGACCTTGGCAATGATAATAATATGCTGACCCGCCCGCGCGCATTCCAATATGTCGAATTTGGCGAAAGCGGTGCGCGCAAGGCAGGGGGGAGCCGTTCGGCAACCTTCCTCACCTTCCGCGCGATGCTACAGGAAGCGCGCGATTATGCGCGCAATCCTGCCGCTTATGACGGGCGCTCGAAAGACAGTCTGTTATTGCGCGCCGACGCCGAAGCCTTGGGGCAGGTTATCAATGGCAACCAGCGTCTCATGGTCAAGGTCAATGCGGCCAATGACATACTGCAGGTGCTGCGCTTGAAACAGGAGTTTCCGGCGATCAAAATGACTTTGGTCGGCGCGAGCGAAGGCTGGCGCGTCGCGCGCGAAATCGCGGCGGCGGGAACCCCTGTCATCGCGAGCGCGGTGCGGGACTTGCCCGATGATTTTGAAGCGCGCGGGGCAACCCAGTCCAATATCGGGCGGATGCGCGCGGCGGGTGTCAAGGTCGCCATCGGCCAGATTGACGATGAAGAAACGCTGCGCATGAACTATACCACCCAATATGCGGGCAATCTGGTCGCGTTGACGCGCGTGCCGGGGGCGAGCGGGCTAAGCTGGGATCAGGCCTTTGCCACAATCAGCTCTGGCCCTGCCGAAGCGGTGGGCATGACGGGCCAGCTTGGCGTGCTCAAAGGCGGCGCGGTGGGTGACGTTGTCATCTGGAGCGGCGACCCGCTAGAACTGTCGAGCCATGCGGAGAAAGTGTTTATCGACGGCGTCGAGCAACCCTTGCAAACCCGCCAGCAACGCCTGCGTGACCGCTACCGTAATCCCACTGAGGGCGCGTTGCCCAAGGCCTATGATTGGTAGGTTTTTAGCCTCTCCATCTTAAGGAGAGAATGAGATTGTGCCCCCGCGAAGGCGGGGGCCAAGGGTAGTAATGCGCTACCTAACACTGGACCCCCGCCTTCGCGGGGGCACAGCTATATTTTTGAACGGAACGATTCCTTCTCTCAAAAAACTTCGTCATCCCCGACTTGATCGGGGATCCATCTCCTGAGCTTGATATTCTAACCACCGGTCCGGAGATGGATTCCCGCTTTCGCGGGAATGACGGGAATTGCGTTTTCTGGAAGGGGCGCCAGACTTCGAACCCGTCTACCGACCGCTCACCCCCATGCCGCGCACCAAACACGCGACTTACAAGCGCACCATCTTCATGCCCGCTTCGGTATAGCGCGCTCCCGCCGTGCCGCCGACGGGTGCGGCCTTTTCGAGTGTCGCAAGGTCGTCGGCATCGAGAGTGACATTGACCGCCGCAACACTGTCTTCCATCGTCGCGCGGCGCTTGGTGCCGGGGATGGGGACGATGTCATCGCCTTGCGCGAGCAGCCAGGCGAGCGCGATTTGCGCGGGCGACACGCCATGCTTGTCGGCAATCCCGCGCACGATCGCGACCAGTTCCAGATTGCGGTCGAAATTCTCCGCACTCATGCGCGGATCGTTGAGGCGATAATCGCCGCTTTCAAACTGGTCGCGGCTGGTGACGGCTCCGGTCAGAAATCCGCGCCCCAGCGGCGAATAAGGCACAAAACCAATCCCCAGCGCGCGGCAGGTTGGGAGGATTTCACTTTCCACCTCGCGCTCCCACAATGAATATTCGGATTGCAGCGCGGTAATCGGTGCAACGCTCGCCGCACGGCGCAGCGTATCGGGCGCAGCTTCGGACAGGCCGATATGGCGAATTTTGCCTTCCGCCACCAAGTCGGCGAGCGCACCGACCGTGTCCTCGATCGGCACGGCAGGGTCCACTCGGTGCGCGTAATAAAGGTCGATGACGTCAATCCCTAACCGCATCAGCGATCCTTCGACCGCGCGGCGTGCATTGGCGGGGCTGCAATCGACGCCGGTGATTTTCTTTTCTTCAAAGCGGAAGCCGAATTTGGTCGCGATGACCAGCCCGTCGCGCTTGCCTTTGATGGCCGCCCCGACCAATTCTTCATTGTCGAACGGCCCGTAAATTTCGGCGGTGTCGAACAAGGTCACACCCAGATCAATCGCACCGTGGATGGTCTTGACCGCCTCGTCAGGATCGGCATTGCCATAAGCAATATTGCCGCCCTGCATCATCGGCATACAGCCAATGCCTAACGCCGAAACTTTAAGAGCGGGGGTGCCGAGCGTGCGATAGAGCATGGTTCATTCTCCTTGGGGATCAGGAAGGCTGACGGCGGCTTCGGCGGGAATATCGCCCGCGCTTTGCCGGTCAATCGCGGCGGTAAGGCCGACATTCATCGTGACATTGCCGACGGTTCGGAAAATGTCGGGGATTGTTTCGACAGCGATTAACAAAGCCAGAGGTTCCACCGGAATTCCCATGACGATGCAGATCGGCGCAATCGAGGCGACAAAGCTGACAGTGCCGGGCAGGCTCACCGACCCCATGGTGGTGAGCGCGGCTGCGGCAATGCCGACGGCATAATGTTCGGGACGCAATTCGATGCCGTACCAATGCGCGACATAGAGCGCGACCGCGAGATTCATCGACGGGCTGGTCGCACGATAGAGCGCGACCGCGAGCGGCAGGACGACATCGGCAATCTGGCGACGCACACCCAAAATCTCGGTCCCGCGCAGCATGGCGGGGAGCGAGGCGAGCGAGCTTTGCGTCGAGATAGCCACCGCTTGTGCGGGAAGCGCGGCGCGGGTGAACGCGCCCAAAGGAATTTTCGCGATGAGCACCGCAAACACATAAGCGCCGATCAGGATCAAAAGCCCCATCGACGACACAACGCCGATATAATGGGCAAGCGCGCCCAAGGCTGCCGCCCCCGTTTGCGCGGCGACGACATAGGCCAGTGCAAACACGCCGACAGGGCCGAGCAGCAAAATCCAGTGGATCATCACCACCATCGCATCGGTAATCGCGACAAAGAAGCGCGCGAGCGTTTGGCGATATTCGACGTTAATCTTGGTAATCGCAAAGGCAAAAATGGTGGTGAAGATGATGACCGACAGGATCGAATCGTCCACCGCCGCTTTCAATATATTGGTCGGGATGAGCCCGCCCAGAAAGTCCGAAAAGGTCGGCACGGTGCCGATCTTGTCCGCGCCGGACAAAGCGGCTTTCAACGATGCGGCGCTTTCTGCGGGTATCGGAAAGAGCGACAGGATGGTCGGCACATAGACCGCACACAAAAAGGTCGACAGCCATAGCAAGCCGACAAACCATGCAATTGCGCGCGCGGTAACGCGGCCCGCTTTGGCGGCCTCTGCGGTCTGCACAATGCCGGTGATGAGCAAGCCGACGATCAGCGGGATGATCGTCATTTTAAGCGCATTGAGCCATAATGTCCCGATAACGCCTAGCCAGGTGGTGCTGGGTGCAACCCAGCTTCCGCCGGTGCGCGCCGCGACCATGCCGAGCGCCAAGCCTAGTGCAAGCGCGAGCAAAATCCGCGCGCTGTTCGATTTCCAGAAAGGCTGTGACGGCGGCAATGCCCCCGCGCCTTCATTGTCCGCTAAAGATACAGTTTCCATGGCGCGCATGGTTTGCGCCAAAAATTGTCCACCGCAAGCAAAAAACCGGTAAACAGGCGCAACAAAAACTTGTGTCGTGCATTGCTCGCTTTTGTCGGCACAAAGCGTTAATAGGCGCGCGAGGGTAAAATATTGCGGAGATGGCCTAGCCATTTTCTAGTCCGGGGATTTTATGGGAAGACGTTTTTTCGGGACCGACGGTATTCGCGGTCTGACCAATGCAGCACCGATGACCGCCGATATTGCGATGCGGGTCGGGATGGCAGCGGGCGCGCATTTCCTGCGCGGCGACCATAAGCATCGCGTTGTGGTCGGCAAGGATACGCGGCTTTCGGGCTATATGCTGGAAAATGCGATTGTCGCAGGCTTTACCAGCGTGGGCATGGATGTGGTGCAGGTCGGACCGATGCCGACCCCGGCGGTGGCGATGTTGACCCGCTCGATGCGCGCCGATCTGGGCGTGATGATTTCGGCGAGCCATAACCCTTATCAGGATAATGGCATCAAATTATTCGGGCCGGACGGCTTCAAATTGTCCGACGATGACGAAATCAAGATTGAAGCTTTGCTGGCGAGCGAGCCGGAACTGGCGCTCCCCAATGATATCGGCCGCGCGCGCCGGATCGAAGATGCGCGGGGGCGCTATATCCATGCGGTCAAGCAATCGCTGCCCGAACATGTCCGTCTGGACGGGCTTAAAATCGTCATCGATTGCGCCAATGGTGCTGCCTATAATACAACGCCGACCGCTTTGTGGGAGTTGGGCGCGAGCGTTACCGCGATTGGCGTCAACCCCAATGGCCGCAATATCAATGATGGCTGCGGCTCGACCGCGCTCGGCCAGTTGCGCGAGCGGGTCGTGTTCGAACAAGCCGATATCGGCATTGCGCTTGATGGCGATGCGGACCGGCTCATCGTGGTGGACGAGCAAGGCGATGTGGTTGATGGCGACCAGATTATGGCGCTGATCGGGTCGGTGTGGAACACCGCAGGGTTGCTGCGCGGCGGCGGGGTGGTCGCAACCATCATGTCGAACCTCGGCCTGGAGCGCCATTTGCAAGGGCAGGGCCTGATGCTGGTGCGCACCGGCGTTGGCGACCGTTATGTGTTGGAACATATGCGCAAAGGGGGCTTCAATGTCGGCGGCGAACAATCGGGCCATATGATTTTGACCGACCATGCGACCACCGGCGACGGCACGGTAGCCGCGCTGCAAGTGCTGGCAGCCTTGGTCGAAAGCGGCAAAAAGGCGAGCGAATTGCTCCACCAGTTCGACCCCGTGCCGCAGCTTCTCAAAAATGTGCGTTACAAAAAAGGCTCCGCGCCGCTCGACGATGATAGTGTCAAGCGCGCCATCGAAGATGCGACCCGCGACCTTGACGGCGAGGGGCGCCTAGTCATCCGCGCGTCCGGCACCGAGCCGCTGATCCGCGTCATGGCCGAAGGCGACAATGCCGACCGCGTGACACAGGTGGTTGACCGCGTGTGCGAAGCGGTAGAGAAGGCAGCCGCCTGACCCTGTTAACCAAAGGACGATAAGACTCATGCTGGAAATGCGCCCCGATTGCGAAAAATGTGGCGCGGACTTGCCAGCGGATGCGCCCGGCGCATTTATCTGTTCGTTCGAATGTAGTTTTTGCGCGCCCTGTGCCGAAGGGCTGGATGATATTTGCCCCAATTGCGGCGGCGAGTTGATGGACCGTCCGGTGCGCCCGGCGCATCTGCTCGCGCAATATCCGGCCTCGACCGAGCGGACCTATAAGCCATGAGGCGCCGGATTGCGCCTGTCGCGCGCCCGATGCCGCGCATCCTCATCATCGCCGGGTCCGATAGCGGCGGGGGGGCAGGCATACAGGCCGACATCAAGACCGTCACTATGCTGGGCGGCCATGCGATGACCGCGATTACGTCACTTACCGCGCAAAATACCAAAGGCGTCACCGCCGTCCATGCGGTGCCTGCCGATATGGTCATCGCGCAAATGGCGGCGGTGGTCGACGATATTGGCGTCGATGCGGTCAAGATCGGGATGATCGGCTCGGCCGAAACCGTCCATGCGGTCGCCGACTATCTGGAAACGCTGCCGTCCGTCCCCGTCATCTTTGACCCGGTGATGATCGCGACCAGCGGGTCCGTTCTGGCCGACCCCGATACAATAGCCGCGTTCGGGCGGTTGATGCAGCGCGCTACCATCGTGACGCCCAACCTTCCCGAACTGGCCGCTTTGGCTGAAAGCGATGATGCGGGGAGCGCGGCGCTGGGTCTTGTTGCGCGCTATGGCTGTGCGGTTCTCATTAAAGGCGGCCATGCCGAAGGCGACATATTGGTCGATACGCTGATCGAAGAAGATAATATGACCAGTTGGCAGTCGCAGCGCATCTTCACGCGCAACAGCCACGGCACCGGCTGCACCACCGCAAGCGCCATCGCCTTTTATCTTGCGCAGGGCGTGGACCTTGCCAATGCGGTTGCGCGCGCGCGCGAATTTGTGCGGATCTCGATGCTTGAAGCGCCCGACCTCGGCCAAGGTCATGGCCCGATGGGGCAGGGCGCGGTGCGGCTCGATGGCACCGGCAATCTGATGCTCAACCAGGTCACCGTGTGCATGAGCGATTATGATGCCAGCTTTGCTTTTTATGAGAAGCTGGGCTTGAAACCGATTGTCGCGAGCAAGCCCGATTATGCGCGGTTTGAAACCGGCGGCGGTGCAACGCTGTCGATCCACCGCGACCCCGACACCCAAGTGGCGGGAAGCAGCCACATCTATCTGGAATGTGCCGACCTTGACGCGCTGGTCGACCGGTTGAGCCGCGACGGCTTCCGTTTCGACCACGGCCCTGAAAGCCAGCCTTGGCTGTGGCGCGAGGCGCGGCTGCGCGACCCGTTCGGCAATATGATCTGCCTTTACCGCGCGGGCGAATATCGCCGCTTCCCGCCTTGGCGGATTGGCGGGGCGGGGTGAGCGCGGCATGATTGTCGGCGTGGATGAAGCCGGGCGCGGTCCACTCGCAGGGCCGGTGGTCGCCGCCGCGGTCATGCTGGCGGGTAAAGAGATAAGAGGGCTGGGCGACAGCAAAGCCTTGTCCGCCACGCAGCGCAGCACATTGGAAGCGCGCATATTGGGACGCTGCCCCTATGGCATCGGCATTGCCAGCGTCGAAGAAGTTGACACTATTAACATTTTTCAGGCGACGATGCTCGCAATGACCCGCGCGGTCCTTGCCTTGTGCGAGCGGGTAGGGGAGGAACCCAGCCTTATCCTCATCGACGGCAATATGACCCCGCTCGGCCGCGCCGCCGATTGGCGCTGGACCCAATGCGAGGCGATTGTGAAAGGCGATGCCAAGGAACGCTGCATTTCTGCCGCGTCCATCCTCGCCAAAGAAGCGCGCGACCGCATGATGCGCGACTATTGTGCGACCTATCCGGGCTATGGTTTTGCGCAGCATAAAGGCTATGGCACGGCGCAGCATATGGCCGCTTTACGCGAACTAGGCCCCTGTCCGATTCACCGCAAAAGCTTCGCGCCGGTCGCGCAATTAGAATTTTTCTAACTTTGCGCGCGCCGGATGCGCCAAAATGCGACGAACCGTTGGAGGTGAGTCCTTTGGGCCACACCACAAGGGATGGAGTCTTGGTAACGCGATTATAAACCATATGCTGTGGGGACTCGTTTCGTTCTCCCATAGCTCATGTCTTTGTGAGGCGCAGGCAATAAGCTTTTGAACTTGACGCAAGAGTCTGGGGGACTCACTTTGCCGCTCCAACCGCAAAGGGGGCAGTGATTCAATGGGTGTGATCGACAAATTTACGAGCCTGGACGTGAAGCCGGTCAAGGCACCGGCGCGCGCGCGCAAGGCCGTGGCCGCGCCTGTCCCGGATATGGACTTGCCGCTCAATGCGATCCTCAAGGGCGATTGCATCGCGCATATGCGCGCGCTTCCTGACGCGAGCGTCGATATGATTTTCGCTGACCCGCCCTATAATCTCCAGCTTGGCGGCGACCTCCTGCGCCCCGATGGCAGTCAGGTCGATGCGGTCGATGATGATTGGGACAAGTTTGACAGCTTTGCCGCTTATGACCGCTTCACCAAAGCTTGGCTGGCCGAAGCGCGCCGCATATTGAAACCCGATGGTTCGATCTGGGTGATCGGCAGCTATCACAATATTTTCCGCGTCGGCACCGCGCTCCAGGATGGCGGCTTCTGGATTTTGAACGACGTGATCTGGGTGAAAGCGAACCCGATGCCGAACTTCAAAGGCACGCGCTTCACCAACGCGCACGAAACGCTCATCTGGGCGTCGAAGGGCGAGAAGGCGAAATATCATTTCAACTATCGCGCGATGAAGACGCTGAACGATGAATTGCAGATGCGCTCCGACTGGAATTTCCCGATTTGCGGCGGGCAGGAGCGGCTGAAAAAGGACGGCACCAAGGTCCATCCGACACAAAAGCCCGAAGCCTTGCTCTACCGCGTGCTGCTCGCCTGCACCAAACCCGGCGATGTGGTGCTCGACCCTTTCTTCGGCACCGGCACCACCGGCGCGGTTGCCAAGCGTTTGGGCCGCAACTGGATCGGGATTGAACGCGAGGATGATTATATCTCCGCCGCGACCCAGCGCATCGAAGCCGAAATGCCCTTGGATGAATCCGCCGTCACCACGATGCAATCGCCCAAAGCCAAGCCGCGCGTGGCGTTCGGCACTTTGGTCGAAACCGGATACCTCCAGCCCGGCGCGATCATATGTGACGCCAAACGCCGCTGGAAAGCCACCGTGCGCGCCGATGGCAGCCTTGAGTGCGGCCCGGAAACCGGCTCGATCCACGGTCTCGGCGCAAAACTCCAGGGCGCGCCAAGCTGCAACGGTTGGACCTTCTGGCATTATGAAGATGAAAAAGGCCTGTCGCCGGTGGATAAATTGCGCCAGAATTATTTGCTGGCGACGACGGTGTAAACGTTATCCCCTCCCCTAAACTGGAGGGGCAACGGAGCCTTAATGAGCGTTAGCGAATTTAGACGAGTGGGGCGGGTATGGTTTACGCTGTGCTAGACGGACACACCCACCCCCAGCCCCTCCCGCAAGCGGGAGGGGAGATTGGTTGCGCTTTAGGATAGGTTCCCATGATTTCACCCACCGACCGCATCTATCTCCAACCCACTGCCTTCGTCGCGCGCCCGCACGGGCTTGACGGACGGGTCGAGCGGCTGCGCGACGGGGCTTTATGGTATAGCGCCTACCAGCTTACATGGCGCGATGAAGCCGGAGGGCGGCGCAAGGGCGAAACGCTGGTGCCGGTCGATGAAATCGCGGCCACTCTCGCCACATTCCCCGATACCGTGCGCGCCCAAGGCGAACGCCAATTGGCGGCGCTCCATTCCCCCACCAAGCCGCTGACCCTTGGCGAACGCATCATCCGGCTCGATCAGCCCAAGGTCATGGGTATCCTCAATGTCACGCCCGACAGCTTTTCCGATGGCGGCAAGCATATCGACAGCGAAGCGGCAGCCAATGCGGGTTTCGTGATGGGCGAAGCCGGCGCGGCGCTCGTCGATGTTGGCGGCGAATCCACCCGCCCCGGCGCGCCGCTCATCTGGGAGGGTGACGAGATAGAGCGGGTGCGGCCCGTCATTGAACGGCTCGCACGCGGCGGGGTTGCGGTGTCGGCGGATACGCGCAAGGCCGCTGTCATGGAAGCTGCGCTGGGGACGGGCGCTGCCATCATCAACGATATATCCTCGCTCCTCTATGACGAGCGCGCGCTTGATGTGGTGCGGCAGGCGGGCTGCCCCGTCATCCTCATGCACGCGCCCTCGCAAAAGAGCGATCCGCATGAAGGCGGCGATTATCAGGACGTTTTGTTTGACGTTTATGACTGGCTCGCCGCGCGCGTGGCGGCGGTCGAGGCGGCAGGGATTGCGCGCGATCATATCATCGTCGATCCCGGCATCGGCTTCGGCAAGGGGGTCGCGGATAATCTTGCGCTCATCAATGGCGCGGCCTTGTTCCATACGCTTGGTTGTCCGCTGCTCATCGGGGCGAGCCGCAAGCGGATGATCGGCGCGCTCGATCATGAAGCGCCCGCCGAGCGCCGCTTGGGCGGCTCGCTCGCGCTGCATCTGGCCGCGATTGAACGCGGCGCGCAGCTCATCCGCGCGCATGATGTGCCCGAAACCGTGCAGGCCATCCGTTTATGGCAAGGCCTGCGCGATGCCGCGCTGACCCAGCCTTTCGTCGAAAGCTGACGCAACCAAAGCGCATCGCGGGGCGTTCTCTCTTACATCCCTCATGGAAGAAAGAGAGAAAGATATGGACCTTCCCAACGGCACCCTTGTTGCAATCGCAGATGGCGAACAATTATTGCTGTTCCGCAACGATGGCGATGAACAGCATATCAATCTTGCCAATGTGAAATCGCCCAAGATCAGCCTTGATAATAAGAGCGCGGGCGCCAAGGATCAGGATGGCGGCCCCGGCGGCCATGACGCACGCCAGCTCGATGAATTTGCCCACGCCGCGGGCGTTGCCGAATGGCTGAACGGCGAGGTGTTGAAAAACAAGATCGACAAGCTGGTGGTCGTCGCCGACCCGCGCTCGCTGGGCGAAATGCGGCGGCATTTCCACAAGGAAACCGAAGCGGCCTTGATCGGGGAATTAGCCAAGACGCTCACCAATTCGCCGGTGCCGGATATTGAAAAGGCGCTGAAGGCAGGGTGAAAAATCTCCCCTCCCTTTAGGGAGGGGTTGGGGGAGGGCCTGTCATAAGTGACAGCGTAAACCAAAGCCCTCCCCGACTGCGCCTAAGAATTTTCGCTTGCGCGTAAAATTCCTAAGGCTCCGTTGCCCCTCCCGCAAGCGGGAGGGGATACACGTCATCTTCTACCTTCAAAAACTCACGCCGCCGTATCAATCCCCAGATCGGCGAGTTTGCGGTAGAGCGTCGAGCGGCCGATCCCTAGCCGCCGCGCGACTTCGGACATACGCCCGCGATAATGGCCAATTGCGAGGCGGATGACGTCGGCTTCAATATCTTCAAGCGGGCGCAGATTGCCGTCGGGAAGATAGAGCATCACCCCGATGCCGTCCGATTGGCCCGCGCGCGGCGCTCCCGACAATCGCCCGCTTAGCATCCGCGATATATGCGGAAATTCGGCGGGGGTCAGCGCATCGCCCTCGCAGGCAAGCGCGGCGCGGAACAAGGCGGCCTGCAATTGGCGCACATTACCGGGCCAAGGATAAGCGATAAGCAGCCGCATCGCCTCTTCGGTCATGCCAAGGCTGCGCATCCCCGGCAGCGTGCCGATCCGCGCGAGCAGATGGCGGGCGAGCGCGGCAATATCACCGCCCCGTTCGCGTAGTGGCGGGAGCGTAATCTGCACCGCGCCCAGCTTATAATATAAATCTTCGCGGAACAGCCCTTCGGCCATCGCGCTTTTGAGCGGGGCGTCGGACGCGGCAATCACGCGCACATCGACCGTGCGCCCTCGCGTTGCGCCAATCGCCTGAACCTCGCCACTGTCGAGAAAGCGGACAAGCCGCGTCTGCACGTCCATCGGCATAAGGTCGATCCGGTCGATAAAGATGGTGCCGCTATCGGCATCATGGAGCATCCCCGATTGGCGGTCGAACGCACCGGCAAAAGCGCCCCGCTCATGGCCGAACAGGGCCGATCCGATAAGCCCCTTGGCGACCGCACCGCAATCGAGCCGGACCAGCGGATTGCGCCCGCGCGGACTGGCCGCATGGATGGCATTGGCGATCACATCCTTGCCGGTCCCCGCTTCGCCCTCGACCAATACTGGCACCCGCGCGCGCGCCGCTTTGGCGGCAATGGCAAGCGCATTGCGAAATTGCGGGGCCGACCCGATCACTTCGTCAAAGGGCAGGGGGACCGTGAGTTTTTCGCTCAAGGGGCGCAATTCGCCATCGCCCTTGCGACTGTCGGTTGCCGCCGCCAGCGCACCGAGCAAGGCTTCGGGCGCAACGGGCTTGCGGATATAATCGGTAGCGCCCGCCCGCATGGCCGCCAGCGCAGCATCGGGCCGCGCTTCGCAGGTCATCACCAATATGGGGAGGGCCGGGCGCTGTTCACGCAGCGCGCGCACAATGTCCGCGACATCTGCAATCCCGCTATCGGGCGCCCAATGGTCGATCAGCACCGCATCGAGCATCATCCCGTCCTGCGTCCCCAACATGGCGAGCGCCTTTTCGGCATCGCCTGCCAGCACGGTGCGCCAGCCGCCACGCGCGGCCAGCGCCGACACCAGCCTTTGCCCCGCCGGTTCATCGTCGATCAGCATCAATATAGGGGTGCCTTGCGGTGTGACCATCGGGCGCTATCCTCTTATATCGGCACGGCTTCCCATGTCCGCGCTGGTGTGAAGCGTCCTGTTTTAGGACAGAAGGCGTAAAAATCCTGTTAAGCCAATCTGCATCAAGCCCGCGCCACAACAATTCTCCCTACGGCATCTCTCTCTAGGGCAGCGCACAGACAAGCTGGCGTCGCTATGCTGCAAAGAAATGCTTTTACAAAAGCAGTCGCCGGGGCTTGAGGCTTTGCAAAGCCTTGGTTAAGGAAGAGCCCAAATCTTAAAGACCGAAGGGGAGTTTTATCATGGCCGAACAGGATATGAAGCAAGCCAATCAAAGCTATGGCGGCTTCGTCCAGCTCATCAAATGGGGTACGATAGTATCGATCATCTCGGTGGCGATCGTCATCTTGCTCATCGCTAACTGATCGGGGCCGCCAGTGAAAATCGCAGTCCTCAAGGAACAGGTTGAGGGCGAGCGTCGCGTTGCCGCGATCCCCGAAACCGTCAAAAAATTCGCCAGCCTCGGTGCGACCCTTGCGGTCGAACAGGGCGCAGGATTAGCGGCCAGCATTGCCGATGCGGATTATGAAGCCGCAGGGGCGAGCCTTGGCACCCGCGCCGATGTGCTCAAAGATGCCGACATAGTGCTCGCCATCCAGGGGCCGTCTGCCGACAGCATCAAGGGCATCAAGCAAGGCGCATGGCTGGTTGCGGGGCTGAACCCGTTCGGCGAACGCGCGCGTGTGGATGATTATGCCGCGCTCGGCATTGATGCGCTGGCGATGGAATTCATGCCGCGCATCACCCGCGCGCAGTCGATGGATATCCTGTCCTCGCAATCCAACCTGTCGGGTTACAAGGCGGTGATTGACGCTGCGGCAGAATATGGCCGCGCTTTCCCGATGATGATGACGGCGGCGGGCACGGTGAGTGCGGCTAAAGTCTTTGTCATGGGCGTGGGGGTTGCCGGCTTGCAAGCGATTGCGACCGCGCGGCGTTTGGGCGCGCAAGTGTCGGCGACCGACGTGCGGGCTGCGACCAAGGAGCAGATTGAAAGCTTGGGCGCAAAGGCGATTTTCGTCGATAGCGTCAAGGGCATCGAGGGCGAAGGCACGGGCGGCTATGCCACCGAAATGTCGGACGAATATAAGGCCGCGCAAGCCGAACTCGTCTCTGCCCATATCGCCAAGCAGGACATTGTCATCACCACCGCGCTCATTCCGGGCCGCCCCGCGCCGCGCCTGATTTCGGACGCGCAACTGGCGACCATGCGTAACGGCAGCGTGATTGTCGACTTGGCGGCCGAACAAGGCGGCAATGTCGAAGGCGTGGTGGCCGGAGCGATTACGCAAATTCACGGCGTTAAAGTCATCGGCGCACAAAATATGCCCGCACGGCTGGCCGCCGACACTTCGGCCCTGTTCAGCCGCAACCTCTATAATTTCCTCTCGGCCTTCTGGGACAAGGAAGCGGGCAAACCCGTGTTACCCGACGACGACGAAATCACCCAAGTCATCCGCCTGACCCACGGCGGCAAAGTGGTGAATGAGAGGCTGTTGGGGTGAGGTTGTTTCTTGCGATCTTGTGTTTCGTTTTGCTCTCAGCCGCTAGGGCACCACGGTATGACGCGACTTGGATCTCTCTTATGGAAACTGCGTCCTCGGAGCCTATAGAATTCCCAAAGGGCCAGCATATAAAAATCGGACGTGTAGTACCTGTACGTCTTTTTAAATTGCTTGACGATGCAAGTGTGCCTTCGGGGCCGATAAGCTATTTGTCAAAAGACACCTTGATCGTACCAGCTGATAATGAGTTGAAGAAATTTTGTAGATTTGAAAGGCACATGGGAAGTGCATTTGGTTGTTTACGAGACGCGGATGGCGATGGACGATTTGAAAGCTATTACGGAGCTCAGGTTTTTAAGGAATTTTTTGTAGGTACGGTTGGAGACGAGGGAGGGAGCGAAGCTCTAAATTCTCCGATTTCATATAAAGAAGTTAATCCTAGTGTCGATGCTCCAGAGATTGATTTAGAATTTGTTTATCTTGGAAAGAAAAATGACAATAAAATATTGTTCCGTTTTTGTTTTTCTAAGAAAATATATGATGGGCGTACGTTTTATCAATCAAGGCATCGAAAAGGATATTCGGTAATTTGCTCTACCGATATTTTATCTGATCCTGCGATGGCGGAAACTCATTTTGGAGTAAATATTGTTGCTAATCATGTTGATGATAAAATGTTGAAAGCGCTAATTAGCCCGTCAAACGCAGCATTTAAAACATCTTCAAATTTTAGATGAGGTCGCGTGAAATGGACTTTATTTCAATTCTTTCTATCTTCGTCCTCGCCTGTTTTGTCGGCTATTATGTCGTCTGGTCGGTGACGCCTGCGTTGCACACGCCGTTGATGGCGGTGACCAATGCGATTTCTTCGGTGATTATTGTGGGCGCGTTGATTGCGGCGGCGGCTGTCGGGTTGAGTGATGGCGGGACGGTGTCCAAATGGCTCGGCCTTGTCGCGGTGGTGCTCGCGAGTATCAATATTTTCGGTGGCTTTGCCGTCACCGCGCGGATGCTTGCCATGTATAAGAAGAAGGAGCGGTGAGGGTGGGCTTGTCTGTGAGCCTGTCCTCACGTCATCCCCGGCTTGACCGGGGATCCATCTCCCGACTTGGCGGTTTGCGGGTCGGGTCGGAGATGGATTCCCGCTTTCGCGGGAATGACGAAAATGAAAAATATGTCGGGGGAACAATATGATACATGAAATACCAGCCTGGGTGAGCATTGCTTATCTGATTGCGGGCGTGTGCTTCATATTGGCGCTCCGTGGCCTGTCGTCACCGGCGACGTCGCAGCGCGGTAACCGGTTGGGTATGATCGGCATGGGCATTGCGGTCGTAACAACGCTCGTCACCCATATGCCGATGTACGGGAGCAGCTTGACCGACAGCTATGTCGGGCCGGATTTGGGCGCTTTAGGCCTCATATTGGGCGCGATTGCTATTGGCGCGGTGATCGGCTTTGCGATTGCCAAGAAGATTGCGATGACCGACATGCCGCAACTTGTGGCGGCTTTCCACAGCCTTGTCGGCCTTGCCGCGGTGCTGGTGGCCGCTGCCGCCTATCTCAATCCCGAAGCGTTCGGCATCGTCGGCGAAGATGGTCTCATCAGCCCGGTGAGCCGTGTCGAGATGGGGCTGGGCGCCGCGATTGGCGCGATTACCTTCTCCGGATCGGTGATTGCGTTTTTGAAACTTGCGGGCAAAATGTCGGGCGCGCCGATCATCCTGCCGCTGCGCCATGTCATCAATCTTGGCACGTTGGCGGCGATTGTGGGCCTTACCGCTTATTTCACGCAGGACCAGAGCCAGTGGATTTTCTGGACGATTTTGGCGCTCTCCTTCATCATCGGTTTCCTCCTCATCATCCCGATTGGCGGGGCGGATATGCCGGTCGTGGTGTCGATGCTGAATAGCTATTCGGGCTGGGCGGCCGCGGCGATGGGCTTCACGCTTCATAATAGCGCGATGATTATCACCGGCGCGCTGGTCGGCTCGTCGGGTGCGATTTTGAGCTACATCATGTGCCGCGCGATGAACCGCAGCTTCCTGTCGGTTATCGCAGGCGGGTTCGGCGCGGAAGCGGCGGCGGGCGGCGGCGAAGCCAAAGAGCAACGCCCGTGGAAGCGCGGCTCTGCCGAAGACGCGGCTTTCCTCATGGCCCAAGCCGACAATGTCATCATCGTGCCGGGCTATGGCATGGCGGTGGCGCAGGCCCAGCACGTGCTGCGCGAAATGGGCGACCTCCTCAAAAAGGAAGGCGTCAACGTCAAATATGCGATCCATCCGGTCGCGGGGCGTATGCCGGGCCATATGAACGTGCTGCTCGCCGAAGCCAATGTGCCCTATGACGAAGTGTTTGAGTTGGAGGATATTAACAGCGAATTTGCGCAAGCCGATGTCGCTTTTGTCATCGGCGCGAATGACGTCACCAACCCTGCGGCCAAGACCGACAAGACATCGCCGATTTACGGGATGCCGGTGCTCGACGTTGAAAAGGCCAAGACGGTCTTGTTCGTCAAACGCTCGATGGGCGGGGTCGGCTATGCGGGCGTCGACAATGATGTTTTCTATATGGACAACACCATGATGCTGCTCGCGGACGCCAAGAAAATGGTCGAAGAAATTGTGAAGTCGCTGAACGGCGGGGGGCATTAAGCCGCCCGTTTCGGCCCTGCCCGCACCCATGCCCGCACCCATGCCCGCACCCTCGCTGGCACCCCCGCCGATACCCGACACGATTTTTTACGCCGAAGCCGTCCGGTATTTCTTGGCAAGCAGGCCCGCTTCACGCTAACCAGAACGCAACCAAACGTCGCCCCGGCAGTCGGTCGGGGCGACGTTTCTTTACATGACGGGTGAGGGAAAATGCGCAAACTGGGCCTGATCGGAGGGATGAGCTGGGTCTCGACCGAAACATATTATCGCATCATCAACCAGCAGATTCAAAAGCGGGTGGGCGGCATGTGTTCCGCGCCGCTGGTGGTCGAAAGCCTCAATTTCTGCGACCTGTCGCGCATCGAAACCGACGAGCAATGGGCGCACGCCACCGAGGCATTGAAGGCATCGGCCAAGCGGCTTGAAAAAGCGGGCGCGACCGCGATCCTCATCTGCGCCAACTCGATGCACAAAGTGTATGACGAGGTGCAGAAATCGGTCAAAATCCCGATCCTCCATATCGTCGATGCGATTGGCGCAAAGATGCAGGCGGATGGCGTCCAGAACGCCGCGCTTATCGGCACGCATAATGTGATGACCGGCAAATGGTATCGCCAACGCCTTGTCGGCCATGGCATCAGTTTGAAAACGGTCGGTGACGGTGAAGCGGAAAAGATCGACAAGATCATCTATGACGACCTGATGTTCGGCCGCGTCACCCGCGATGCCGAGCGCGAGCTTAAAACCTACATCACCAATATCGACCAGGCCGATTTCGACGCGGTGGTGCTAGGCTGCACCGAACTGGACCTGATTGTCGACACCAAGGCCAATGTGCTGCCGATTTACGACAGCACCGAATTGCACGCGCTGGCCGGTGTGGAGTGGATTTTGGGGGATGCGCCGTAAGGGGGCGCTAGAAAATAAAAACCTCGTCATTCCCGACTTGATCGGGGATCCATCTCCGGACCTTTCCCTTATCGCTTCGCGGATAAGGCAGCTTGAATCTTTAGGTCAGGAGATGGATTCCCGCCTGCGCGGGAATGACGAAGTTTAAAATTCAGCGAGGCGAAATCAGCGCGCCCGCGTCCAGGTTTGCGTTTGGCAGAACGGCCCCAGACAGCCTTTGACGCTCAGTGTCCCGTTAGGGTTTAATTTCACAAAACTCTTATAAGTCTTGCCCTTGCGCGGGTCGTAAATCTGGCCGCGCCAGCTATCCCCGTCGGCGACAAAGTTCGATAGCAAGGTGATGCCCTGCACCGGACGGTTGCGCAGCGCGGGGTTTGGGTTGTTCTGGTCCTTCGCGCCCGCGCGGCCCTTTTCGAGCACTTGGACCAGCCGCCCGCATAGCGCGCGGCCACAAGGCGCAATCTGGATGACGCCGCCCTTGGACTGGTCGAGCCAGCGTCCGGTGACGGGCTGGGGCGCGGCGGCGGCCGGCGCAGCAATGGCGGCAAGCGCAAGTGCTGCGAGCGAAAAAGTGGTGAATTTCATAAAATCTCCCCTCCGTGGGACTATGCGTGAACTGACGGGGTGAGGATTTAGAATCGCGTCGCTGAGATTTTAGTGAACGCGGCTTTCATATTATATTCACATTGATGTCAGTGTGTAAAATTATGATGTGCGCCCCTCCCATTCTCCCTACCGTCGTCATTGCGAGCGCCGTAGGCGCGCGGCAATCCAGAGTCGCGCTGCGCCAACACTGGATTGCTTCGTCGCTGCGCTCCTCGCAATGACGAAGATGGAGGAGTATGGAAAAGAGGACCAGCCCTCCCGGTCACACCCACAGCAACGCCGCAGCGATCACACCTGCCCCCACCACAATCGCGCCCGCAATCCACCGGCCCGCACTTGCAATGGCTGGCCCATAATCGGGCGGGGGAGGGGGGAGGGGCCTGTCTGCTTCCAGCTTCTGCACCGCGCTGCGTAGCAGGCGCGGCGCATCATCGCCGATGCGGCCCACTTCGCGCAGCAAGGCTTGCACATTGGGCTGCCAATGGTCGGGGGACAGCCGTGCTTGCAAAATCCGCATCGACGAGCGCCGCATCGCTTCGCTTAAATCAAAATCGGGCGCAATTTGGAGTAGCACGCCGTCCAAGGTCACCAAGGCTTTGAAAATCAGCAACAGGTCGGGCGGCATGGTCATGCGTTCGCTGCGCATTAGTGCCATGAAATCGGCGACCATTTCGCTCAGCACCAGCCGCCCGCCCGAGTGGCGCTGGACCAATCGTTCGGCGGCGAGCTGCACCTTGTCCGGTGACGCATCGCTTCCTGCCGACCAGATGGCGAGCACGTCGGCCAGCCCTTTGGGATTGCCGTTGGCGAGCGCCTGCACAAAGTCGATTAACTCTTCGCGGCGGCGCGGCGAGACATGGCCGATCATCCCGCAATCGAGGAGCGCAATGCGGTTCCCCGTCAGGCACAGCAAATTGCCGGGGTGCGGGTCGCCATGAAAGCGGCCATTGACCAGCACCATGTCGAGCACGGCATCGGCGCCAAGGCTTGCAATGGCTTGCGGGTCAATCCCGGCGGCGCGCAGGCGCGCCCCATCGCGCGGGGCGATCCCTTCGACATAATCCATCACCAGCAAGGTTTCGGACGACCAACCCCAATGGATGCGCGGCACGACTATTTTGGGATTGCGCGTGAAATCGGCGCGCAGCCGGTCGGCATTGCGGCCTTCGATGGTGAAATCCAGTTCCTCCAATATCGCTTCGGTCAATTGCTGGAGGAGCGCGGCGGGCTGGAACCGCTTCATTTCCGCGCTCGCGCTTTCCGCGATCGCTGCGAGTTGTGCGATCAGGCGCAAATCCGCTTCCACGCGCGGGCGGATACCGGGGCGGCGGATTTTGAGCACGACCTCGGTGCCTTGCGCGCCCTCCTCGGCGTGGAGGCTCGCGCGGTGGACCTGCGCCATTGACGCGGCGGCGAGCGGTTGGGGGTCAAATGTCGCAAAGGCGGTTTCGGGCGGCTCGCCCAAAGCCTCTTCAACCGCCGCGCGCAAATCGGCAAAGGCGAGCGTCGGGGCCTGGCTGTGTAATTGCTCCAATTCGCTGGTCCATTCGGGTGGCAGCAAATCGCTGCGCGTCGCCAAAATTTGCCCGAGCTTGATAAAGGTCGGCCCCAAGGCTTCGAGCGCAAGCCGGGTGCGGCGCGGCAGGCTGTCAGGGTCGCTATCGGCATGGGCCTCGCGCGCCTTACCGCTGCGCTCCAGCCCGAACCGCGCGAGCAATACGCCCAAGCCGAAGCGCGAGGCCACCTGCACAATCTCGCGCAACCGCTCACGGTCCCGATGGGCGACGGCAATGGTTTTTATCATAGGAGGACAATATCCGTGGTTGGCGCACGGCAGAAAACCGTGCGTGGGAACAGCGCGAGGTAGGCCATATCCAACCCCCAACGCATTGCCCCCCTTTATGTTGCGCATAAAAGCCTGTGCCGTTTACGGAGCACAAAGAAGCGAGGTAGCGTTGCCCACTTAATCCTCCCCTCAAAAGGGGAGGTGGCATTTGCGTCAGCAAATGACGGAGGGGTGATACCCTCACGATAGCAAGACACTCCTCCGTCACGCCCTTCGGGCGCGCCACCTCCCCTTGTAGGGGAGGATTTCCGGCGCAAATTGCACGGAACAAAACTGTCCTACAGCAATCCTCCCGGCCATCCTTACCGCCGAATCGGGCTGTGCGCCCATAGGCTAAGGAGCAGGAATAGGATGGCTTTTAACAATAAAATCCGGTGCGTATTGAAGGGAGCGGATTATTTTATGTCGTGCTATATATTGTGGTTTAAAAATTTTGCGATTTGCCCGAACTTTGCGAAGCTAAGGGGGCATTTTCGCGAGAAATGCGCGGTTTTTTAATTTTTGCGGGCAGACCACAAAATGTTGATTGAACGGCATGAGAGGGAAGGGGCGCAAGCTTCATAGAAGGCTTGGCGAAAGCGCGGGCAAGGCTTTAAGGAAGGGGCATAGTTTCCCTCCAGCAGGACAGCCGCCATGACCGCTCCGTCGCTCACCCTTTATGATTATTTCCGTTCGTCGGCCTCGTACCGGGTGCGGATCGCGCTCAATTTGAAGGGCGTCGCTTATGAGGCGGTGCCGACCAATCTGGTCGAGGGCGCGCAAAGAGCGGCGGAGCATCTCGCACGCAACCCGCAAGGCTTTGTCCCGACCCTGGAACATGACGGGCAGTTTTTGGGGCAGAGCCTTGCGATCATCGACTGGCTCGATGCGCGCTATCCACAAGCCCGCTTGATCCCGACGCAAGCGGATGCAAGGGCCAAGGTGCTGGCAGCGGCGATGGTGATTATTGCGGACACCCACCCGCTCAATAATTTGCGGGTGCTGAAATATTTGAAAACCGAATTTGGTGCGACGCAGGCGCAAGTAGATGATTGGTATCGCCACTGGATAGTGGAAGGCTTCACGGCCCTGGAAGCCTTGGCCCCGGCGCAAGGATTATTCGGCGGCGATGCGCCTGATCTGGTCGATGTCTGTCTGGTGCCGCAAATTTATAATGCGCGGCGGTTCGATACATCGCTCGATGCGTTCCCCAAGCTGGTGCGGATTGATGCGGCGCTGACGGGGATGGACGCCTTTGCCAAGGCCGCGCCGGAGGCCGTGCAACCGGCATGAGGCGGACGCAATTTTTGATGGCGAGCGCGTTGGTGGTGCTGTTGCCCGCTGCTGCTGTGGCGCAGGACAATGGCGAGGAGGCCGACCTTCAGCCCATATCGGTTTGCTGTGCGCAGGAGATAGTGGTGATCGGCGGGGCGCTCCCTCGCAAGGATATAAGCGGGCAGGAGGTGGTGCTGAACCGCGACCGGTTGCGCACAACCGCCAGTGGGCGCGTCGAAGATACGCTGCGCGATGTGGCGGGATTGCAGCAATTCCGCCGTTCCGACGCGCGCTCCGCCCACCCCACCAGTCAGGGCATGACCTTGCGGGGGCTGGGCGGCAATGCGGCGAGCCGGACGGTGGTATTGCTTGATGGCGTGCCAGTGACCGATCCGTTTGGCGGCTGGGTCAACTGGCCGTCTATATCGGCGCAGCGTCTCGGAAGCGTGCGGGTGACGCGCGGCGGATCGGGTTTGACCGGCGGCCCCGGCGGGGTGGCGGGGAGCATCGAGCTGTTCAGCGAAAATGACCCCGACGACCATCCGGCTTTTGCGGGTGGTCTGGCCTATGGCAGCCGCAATAGTGTGAGCGCCGACGGGCTGGTGTCGGCCACTTTGGGCAGCGGCTCCGCGATGCTGGCAGCGGGCTATGAACGCAGCGAAGGCTTCTATCCGACGCCCCGCCACCAGCGCGGAAAAGCTGACCAGCGCGCGCCCTATGAGCAGGCCAATCTGCTCGCGCGCGGGGTGATCGACCTTGATGATGCGACCCGATTGCAGGCTGTTCTGTCGGGCTTTTACGACGCGCGCAATCGCGGCACCGCTTATAGCGACAGCCTTAGCATCGGGGCCGATGCGAGTGTCAGGCTGGTGCATGAAGGCAGGCTCCCCTGGTCTGCGATGCTCTATGGCCAGTTGCGGCAAATGCGCTCCGGCTTTGCAAGCGTCAGCGCCGACCGCAACAGCGTTAATCCGACGCTCGACCAATATCGGGTGCCTGCGACCGGCTGGGGCGGCGCGTTTGAAATCCGCCCGTTGAAGGCGCTGACATTGGGCGCGGACGGGCGCTTTACCAGCGGGGCGAGCCGCGAACGCTATAGCTTTGTCGCGGGCGCGCCGACACGGCTGCGCGAAGCGGGAGGCCGGGCCGTAACGGTCGGGGCCTATGCCGCGCTGCGTCAGGATGTGGGGGACACGGTCACGCTCCTCGCGAGCGCGCGGCTTGACCATTGGCGGCTGTCGGGCGGCATGTTGGAGGAGCAATTTTTCGGCGGGCCATCCCTTACCGATAGCCATTTCCCGCGCCGCTCAGGCTGGGAGCCTTCGGCAAGCGGGGCAGTGCGGGTTCGCGTGGCGGAAGGCCTTACGCTAAGGGGGGCGGCCTATAGCAATTGGCGGCTGCCGACGCTCAACGAATTATACCGGCCATATCGGGTCGGGACCGACGCGATTGCGGCCAATCCTGCGCTCGACCCCGAACGGGTGCGCGGCGTCGAAGCGGGGCTGGAATTTGCGCCGGAGAGCGGCATCCGCCTGTCCGCCACCCTCTATGCCAACCGGCTCAATGGCGCGATTGCCAATGTCAGTCTGGCCGACGGACCGGGTAATTTCCCCGGCGTCGGCTTTGTCGCGGCGGGCGGTACCTATAAGCAGCGTCGCAATCTCGACGCGATACTGAGCCGCGGCGCGGAGCTTGATGCCAGCCTTGCGCTCGGCAGCCGGTGGAGCCTAAGCGCGGCCTATGCCTATACCGACGCGTCAGTGCGGGCGTCAGGGGTGAGTGCGCCGCTCGACCGGCTCCGTCCCGCGCAAGTGCCCAAGCATAGCGGCGCGTTGCGGATGGGTTTCAAGGGGGAAAATGTCGACGCGATGCTGGCAGCGCGCTATATTGGCGCACAGTTTGAAGACGACCAGAATCGCATCCGCCTCGCCCCTGCCTTGACGCTCGATGCGATGGTCGGGGCTAGGATAAGCGAGCGGTTCATGGTGGAACTGCGCGGCGAAAATCTGGGCAACCGCACGGTCGAAGCGACACGCTCGCGCACCGGCATTATCGAACGTGCCTTGCCCCGCACGCTGTGGTTGGGCTTGCGCTATGCGGTCGAATAAGCAAGAGCCTGTGGGGCAACGCGTATAGCGAAAATTATTACGGACAAATCGGGGACAGGATAAGCAGCATGGCCAAGGCGGAACTCAATCTTTCAAGCTTCACGCCCTATCGCCTGTCGGTCACTTCCAATGTGGTGAGCGACCTTATTGCGCGGGAATATCAAAGCCGCTTTGGTCTTAAAATCCCGGAATGGCGTGTGATTGCGGTGATGGGGGAGGGCGAAGCCCAGACGCAGCGCGATCTCGTCCACCTCACCCATATGGACAAGGTCACGGTCAACCGCGCGACCAAGGCGTTGGTCGACCGCCGCCTCCTGTCCCGCACCCCTAGCGAAAAGGATGGCCGCTCGCACCATCTGGAATTGAGCGCGGCGGGGTGGGATTTATATAATGAAATCTCGCCTGCTGCGCTTGCGATGGAGGCCAAAATCCTAGCGGTGTTGAACGAAGAGGAACGCGCGACCTTGCTGACTTTGCTCGACAAGGTTCAGGGGTCGGCAGAATATGCGGCGGAGCGGCTGTAGGCGGTCTTTGTTACCGCCTAGCGGGAAAAGCCTATTGAACATGTGCCTGCCCTAACTCTTGCGCCGAATCTTCTGCGGTGGTAAGTTGGTTTCAAGTGAAACTAATTAAGCAGATGAGGACGTGATGGCCGACCTTTTTGAAAACCCGCTTGGTCTCGACGGATTTGAATTTATTGAATTTTGCGCGCCGGAAAAAGGCCAGCTTGAACCGGTTTTCGAGCGTATGGGCTTCACCCGCATCGCACATCACCGCTCCAAGGATGTCGACCTATGGCGTCAGGGCGGCATCAACCTCATCATCAACTATGAACCGCGCAGCCCGGCCGCCTTTTTCGGCGCAGAACATGGTCCTTCGGCGTGCGGCATGGGTTTCCGCGTCAAGGATGCAGCCAAGGCCTATGACCTTGCGATCGAACGCGGTGCGGAACCGGTCGAAACCAAAACCGGCGCGATGGAACTGCGTATCCCGGCCATCAAAGGCATTGGCGGCGCGCTTATCTATCTGATCGACCGGTATGCGGACGAAGCCAATCCCGATGCGCTCTCCATCTATGATATCGACTTTGAATATCTCCCCGGCGTGGACCGTCATCCCGTCGGCAACGGGTTCAAGATTATCGACCATCTGACGCATAATGTTTATGGCGGCCGCATGGCCTATTGGGCGTCTTTCTATGAACGCATCTTCGGCTTCCGCGAGATCCGCTATTTCGACATTAAGGGCGAATATACCGGCCTCACCTCCAAGGCGATGACCGCGCCCGATGGCAAAATCCGCATTCCGTTGAACGAGGAAGGCAAGGCGGGCGGCGGCCAGATTGAAGAATATCTGCGCGCGTTTAACGGCGAGGGCATCCAGCATATCGCGCTCATCTGCGACGATCTCATCCCCAGTCTGGACAAGCTGCGTGATGGCGGGGTGCCGCTGATGGACCCGCCGCCCGCCACCTATTATGAAATGCTCGAAGACCGCTTGCCGGGGCATGGCGAGCCGACTGAAGAACTGCAAAAGCGCGGTATTTTGCTCGACGGTTCGACCGAGCAAGGCGACCCGCGCCTCCTTCTTCAGATTTTCGCCCAACCCGAAATCGGCCCGGTATTCTTCGAATTCATCCAGCGCAAAAAGGATGAAGGCTTTGGCGAGGGCAATTTCACCGCCTTGTTCAAATCCATCGAAGCCGACCAGTTGAAACGCGGCGCGCTCGATATGAAGGAAGACGCATAATGTCGGTCACGCCCACTACTATGGCTCCGGCGGAAGAAGCGCCCGTGCTTCCGTTCAGCCTAAGCCGCATCCATCATGTCGCCTATCGCTGCAAGGATGCGAAGGAGACGGTGGAGTGGTATCAGCGGGTGTTGGGCATGGATTATGTGACCGCATTTTCCGAAGACCATGTGCCGTCCACCGGGGCTTATGACCCTTACATGCACGTGTTTCTGGATTGCGGCGGCGGCAATGTGCTGGCCTTTTTCGAATTGCCCAAGCAACCCGATATGGGGCGCGATGAAAATACACCTGCATGGGTGCAGCATCTTGCGTTCGAGGTCGACTCGGTTGACACTTTATTGACTGCCAAGGCGCATATCGAAGGGCAGGGGATTGATGTGCTGGGCCCCACCTATCACGGCATTTTCAAGTCGATCTATTTCTTCGATCCCAACGGCCACCGGCTGGAACTCGCCGCCAATATCGGGACGGCGGAGCAATATCAGGAACTGCGCACGGTCGCGCCTTTGATGCTCGAAGAATGGAGCAAGACCAAGACCGCGCCGCGCTATGCCGAATGGCTGCACAAAGAAGAGATTGTCGTTCCCGAATAATTGCGCAACAAGGTTGCGGGCGTTTATCGTCCGGTCATAAAATTATAAAGAGGATAGCCCCATGAAACTCGCTTCGCTCAAATCCGGGCGCGACGGCAAACTTGTCGTCGTGTCGAAAGATATTGCCTGGTATGCGGATGCGAGCCACATCGTGCCGACCTTGCAGGCGGCGCTCGACGATTGGGATCGTTACGCGCCTGATCTGGAGGCGCTCGCGACCGACCTTGAACATGAAGCGATCCCGCGCGAACGCTTCCATGAACATGATGCGGCGGCGCCTTTACCGCGTGCTTATCAATGGGCGGACGGGTCGGCTTATGTAAACCATGTCGCGCTGGTGCGCCAAGCGCGCGGCGCGGAAATGCCGGATAGTTTCTGGCATGATCCGTTGATGTATCAGGGTGGTTCGGATGCGTTTTTGGGGCCGCGCGACGATATTCCGTTGGCGGACGAGGCATGGGGCTGTGACCTGGAAGCCGAAGTGGTGGTTGTGACCGGCGATGTGCCGCAGGGCGCAAACCGCGAGGAGGCCTTGGCCGCGGTGCGCCTTGTCGGCCTCACCAATGATGTGAGCCTGCGCAACCTGATCCCCGGTGAACTCGCCAAAGGGTTCGGCTTTTTCCAGTCAAAGCCCTCCAGTTCCTTCTCGCCGGTGTTTGTGACGCCCGATGAATTGAGCGACCGCTGGGCGGATGGTAAACTTGCGGGTGCCTTGTTCGTGGATTTGAACGGCCAGCCTTTTGGCCGCGCGGATGCAGGCGCGGATATGACCTTCGATTTCGGCACTTTGGTCGCCCACGCTGCCAAAACCCGCCGCCTTGGTCCAGGCACGATTATTGGCTCCGGCACGGTGTCCAACCGCGATGCCGAAGGCGGCCCCGGCAAACCGGTGTCCGAAGGCGGGCTGGGCTATAGCTGCATCGCCGAGGTGCGGATGGTCGAAACCATCCAATCGGGTGCGCCGACCACGCCCTTCCTCAAAAAAGGCGATGCGGTGCGCATCTGGATGGAAGATGACAAGCATCATCCGATCTTTGGTGTGATCGAACAGACCATCGCTTAACGACAAAGCGTATCAAATAAAAAAGGGGAGCCGTGACGCTCCCCTTTTTTATTTAACCTTATTTATTTAGCCTTTTTATCGGGCGCTGTCGGTGTTAGGCTCCACCCAACGTGCCGCCCGCCATGGCGTCCTTGATCGAACAGGCCGCAGGGCCAAGGATCACGACGAACAAGGTCGGCAAAATGAACAGGATAAGCGGCACCGTCATAATAGCGGGCAGACGCGCGGCTTTTTCTTCCGCGCGCATCATACGTTCATTGCGGAATTCCGCCGACAGGACGCGCAAGGCCGATGCGAGCGGGGTGCCGTATTTTTCGGTCTGTATCATCGTCGTGGTCACGCCTTTGACGGATTCCAGATTGACGCGATAGCATAGATTTTCAAACGCCTGCCGCCGTTCGGTCAGGAAGCCGAGTTCGATTGCGGTGAGCGCAAATTCTTCGCCCAGTTCGGGATAGGCCTTCCCCAATTCCTTGGACACGCGGTGGAATGCAGCATCGACTGTCAAACCGGCCTCGGCGCAGATGACAAGCAAATCGAGCGCATCGGGAAGCCCCTTGCGGATCGCGTCGGTGCGCTTGGTTCGCTTATTGTCGATGATCAGGTCGGGCGCTTTATAGGCAATGATCAGCGCGCCTGCGAAAATCATGAATTTTTTGAATGGCGACCAGTCCACGCCCATATTGGACAGATAGACAATATATGCAGCCACCAGTCCGACCACGATCGGCAGGATAAGCCGCCCAAACACTACACGGATGGCCAAATCCTTGGACCGGATACCCGCTTGGGCCAGCTTTTGCTGGATGGTCTGGAGCTGTTCGTCCTGCAACACTTTAAGCGACGACAGGAAGGACCGCATCTTGTCGGTCGTTTCATTCTTGTTGACCAGTTTGGCGCGCCGTTTGGCGGTTGATGTCGTAATGCCGACCTTAAGCTGTTCACGGCGCTCATTAAGCGCCTTCACACGCTTGGCCATAGGATTACGCGCGGTGGTTGCTGCATAGATTGCAACGAGCACAGCGAAAGTGCCGAGTGCCGACAAAATGGTCGCAACCCAAAGAACATCAACGCCGAGTAGCGTGGGGCCGGTAGAAGCTGGTGGTGTCATATTATGTCCCTCTTCCGGCTCAGATTTCGAAGTTGATCATTTTGGCCATGATGGCAACGCCGATGCTCATCCATACCATCGCACCAAGACCGGTAGCGATGAGGACGGGATTGGTGAAAAATCCGGAAATATAGTCCGGATTGACCATAAAAATCATGCCGAAGATGACGAACGGCAAACAACCCAGAATATAGGCCGATGCCTTGGCCTCGGACGATAGGGCTTTGACTTTCAACTTCATCTGTGCGCGTTTGCGCAGCACGTCGGACAGGTTCGATAACGTTTCGGCAAGATTGCCACCGGTTTCGCGCTGGATTGCCGTGGTGATGCAGAAAAACTGGAATTCCGCGGTTGAAATTTGTTCGGCGGCGTCTTGCAGCGCTCCGTCCATGCTGCGCCCGATGCGGATGCGCTCGACGATGGATTTGAACTCTTCGCCGACGGGGCCGGGTATTTCGACCGCGACGACCTGTAAGGTTTCCGAAATCGGAAGACCCGAGCGAAGCCCGCGCACAAGCAGGTCGATGGCGTCGGGGAAATTTTTGACAAATTCGTTGATGCGCCGCTTGATGAGTATCCCTACGATCATGTGTGGGACGCCCAGACCAATGACGAGTCCGGCGAACAGGCAGAGCAGGAAGGGCGCGCCAAGCAGCTTCAAGAGGAAGGCGAGTGCCGTGGCGACGCCCAGATTGAGCCAGACATAATTGTTGAGCGACCAGCCTTTTCCCGTGCGTTGCAGGCGCAAAGCGAGCAATTCACGGTTAGGCAATAATTTTGCCAGAGAGTTATTTTCCGACGTGCGCGCTGCGATGGTTTTGCGCATTTGCGCTTCCATCGCCGCTTCGCGTGAGGTGGTGTGCCGTTCGCGGATGGACGACAAGCGTCGCCCTTGCGCTTTCGCCTCAGACGGTCCGGCGAGCGCGGCGATGATGACGAGCAACAGCAATAATGCACCCCCGCCCAAAATCATCCATTCAAACTGCATCACATTCCCCTGTTACAAGCTGCCGCCCCCGAAAGCGGAACAGCTTGCCCACGTCCTTATTTCTTGTCTTTTTTGGACAAGAGCGATTTGAAGCCACCCATTTTGCCCGCAAGCGATACAGGCTTGGCTTTGGCGCTGCCTTTGCTATTGGCACCCGCATCGTCGCTTTGTTCATCGGCATTGTCGCTTGCGATCACCTTATTGGCGATGGCGAGGAGGGCTTGGCCGGTCTTGGTCGATTTCGCGACTTCGCCCACGGTCTTGCCCAGCTTGGCGGCTTGGATGAAGACTTTGCTGTCTTCGTTCACCAGCACGTCAATCGGGCGTTCGATCGATTCTTCAAACTCCTTGCGGCTGATTTCAGTGGGGCCGGCGGGAACGCGGTTGGCGACCACGATGATCTGCGTTTGCGGCGCATTAGTGCGCAGCCAAGCGAGGATGCGGATCGTATCGCGCGCGCCCGCGAGCGTCAGTTCCGTTACCACCACAACCGATTGCATATCGGTCATCAGATGCGGATATTGGATCAGCATATTGCGCGGAATATCGACGATGGTGGTTTCGAACCCGCCCTTCAATTCTTCCTGTAACTGGAAAAAGGCGCTGCCATCGGTGAGGACGGGTTGGTGGATCGGCGCTTCGGCCGACAGGATCGATAAACGGTCGGATGCCCGCACCATAGCGCGTTCGATGAACAGCCCGTCAATGCGGCTGGGATTGTCGATAGCGTCGGTAAGTCCACGCCCCGGTTCCAGATCCATGCTGAGCGCGCCGGTCCCGAAATGGATGTCGAGGTCGAGAAGCGCAGTGTGGCGCGCAAGTTGCGTGCTCATCAACCATGCAACAGAAGTTGCAACCGATGATGCCCCAGCGCCGCCGCGCACGCCGATGACGGCGGAAAGGATATGTGGACGGTCTGCCCCCATTTCGACCTGACGCGGTGCGTTGAACACGGCTTGGGCCTGCGCCAAAGAATCGCGCAACTGGTCGGGCGAGAAAGGCTTCAGCAGATAATCCTGGATGCCGCTTCCCAACAGATCGCGATAAAGGCGGACGTCATTGACCTGCCCTGTTGCGATAACCACGGTGCCCGGCTCGCACACTTCGGCGAGCGCGTTAATGTCGTTCAACGGATCACCCGATTCCGAAAGGTCCACAAATAATATGTTGGGACTAGCCGAAATAGACAACGACTGGACCGCATTGCGCAGCCCGCCTTTATAGCATTTTTCTACCTGCCAACCCATTTCGGCGGCGATGGGGCGAATGATGTCCAGCGTATCTTCATCGCATACATAAGCCGAAAACTGGTCGCGCAGGCCGGGGGCTTTAAACGGAGCGTTCATCAGTTTTTGCCTCCCTCTTGGGTGTTATTGACCTTTAGGCCGTTTTTGCCCGTGGGTTCGGCCTCGCGATAGGCTTTGATTGCCTTGGCCGCAGCGACGGGGTCAGACAGCGCGCCATTAGCGCCTCTGACCAGATCCTGCGGGTCGGCGACCATGGCGGCGAGATTGCTGTTGACCGCACAGCCATAGTTGGAGCTGGTCGCGCTGTTGAAATCGGTAACCGATTTGGAGGACCAATCCGGACAACCCGGGACAGATGCTTGCGAGCGGCTGATGACGACGCGCAGGGTTCCCGGCGCTACGGTCCCGGAGGTGATGGGTGCCGCGCGGGCCATCATCATGCCATGACCTGCCACTAGCTGGGCGATGGCTTCATGCGCATCCTTATTGCCATAAGGGGCGGGGTCATCAATTGCGACACGGTCGCCATAGCCGATTCCCATCGCCTCCAGCCAATCGGACAGACGTCGCTGTTCCGACACGGGAAGCGCGCCGCCGGAGGTTGAAAGGTCCATCACATAATGGGTCTGGCTAACCACCGGCTGATGTACTGAATCAAGGCTGCGGTTGGTATGGGTTGCGGTGCCAGCACAGCCTGACAAAAGGGAAGCGGAGATCGCCAGCGACATGAGGGCAGATTTGCCAAACATATTTTTCATGAGAAACATCCTTGTCCTTATGCGATCAATTGCCAGAAAAACCCGGACTGGCTTCGACAGCGGCGGCATTGTCCTTTTTTCGGCGCTGCGGCGGCAGGGCTTGCGTGATGCCGGGTGTAACTGGGGCACCCACATTTGTGTTATTTTCGACCCTAGGCATTGGTCGGGTGCCGTTAGTGATGCCATCCGACCCTTGGTTGAGGAAAATGCGCTGGACATCACTCGGACTGTTATACGCATCGGTCGGCAGCTTGATCTGGCCGGACGATACCGGTTTCACCAAATAGGGTGTGATCATGATGACAAGTTCGGTTTCGCCGCGGCGGAAACTGTCCGATTTGAACAGATTGCCGAGGATCGGAACATCGCCAAGGCCAGGGGCCTTGTTGATTGCGCCAATCGACTTGTTCGACATCAGGCCCGCAATCATAAAGCTTTCGCCAGAGCCCAGTTCGACCGTTGTTTCTGTGCGGCGTACTGTCAGTGCCGGCACCTCAAAACCGTTGATCTTGATAGCGCCCTCGGTCGATAATTCTGACACTTCGGGGCGAACACGCATGGAAATGCGACCGTTGGATAAAACAGTTGGCGTATAAGATAAGCTCACACCAAATTTGCGATATTCGATCGAAATCGAATCATTTTGCGGACTGGCTACCGGGATCGGATATTCACCGCCCGCGAGAAAGTCTGCGGTTTCGCCTGACACAGTGGTCAGATTAGGTTGCGCCAAGGTGGCGACGAGACCATCGCGTTCGGCAAGGTCAAGCGTCGCCGTGACGGCGTTGCCCAGAATATTTTTGCCAAATGCAAAGGTCGTCCCGTCTGCCTTTTTCCGATAGGATTGGATGATGCCGTCGGCGTTGGTACGGAAAGCACTATCATTTCCGGAGACCACCTCTCCGAAAAAGCCACCCCCATTATTATCTTTGGTCAGAAGGTTCATGCCGACCTCCTTCAGCACTGTCTTGCTGACTTCGGCAATACGTACCTGCAAATTGACCTGAAGCGGGGTTGCGGTCTGGAGGCGCGAAATCACTTTCGTCCCGTCGCCGACCATTGCCTGCACTAGCCGGTCCGCTTCTGCCGCATCTTCAGGCGAAGCGACGGTGCCGGTAAGCAACACAAAGCCGTTCATCGAGTTGATGGTGATGTCCGCATTGGGCATCGCAAGTCCGAGCATCTGGTCCAAAGTTTCCAGATTATTGGCGACGCGCACCACACTGGAATAGACAACCTTGCCCGCGGCGTCGGTTGCATAGACACTGGTTTCCCCCGGCGTCTTGGCGAACACATAAAGCTGTGTTGCGGACCGCACCTGCACGTCGGCTACCTTGTCATTGGCGACGAACACATCGGTCATCGGACGCGGCAGGGTGATGAGGCGGCCACGGCCAACCGATAAAGCGAGGTCGGCGCTGGCATTGCTGCGCGGTGCGGCAATCGCGGCGGTCGACAGGCTCATGCTGCTCCCCATGCCGGCGAGGGCAGCAAGGGCACCTGCAAGCAGCAGTTTTTTAGACGAAGTGCGGTTCATTTCAATTTCCCCCAACCGGTGTTTCGGTGACCTGGTCACCCCGGATAATGCGGACAGTCGGACCCCGATGGACGGTGACACCCGATGCCGAATCGGCGCGGCCTGCCTGAACAAATTGTGCGGGCGCGCTGGCTGCGGCGGCTTCCGTCGGGCGCGGCGTCGGCAAGACGGTGCGCTGGTAACGCGAAACCTGCCCTCCTGTGGTCGCGGTTGCGCCCTTGTCGATCGGACGCTGGGCAAGCTGGTCGATAAGCGCGCGTTCGGCTTTGGCATCCGCATCCTTGGGCATCTTGATTTCGCCGGTCGCGATGGCGCGCTCCAGTTCGGCTTGCGTATCGGCAAGCGAACGCAGCGACAGCGACAGGCGGCCAATCCGTTCGGCCACCGCAATTTTTTCGGCAATCACGGGCGTTGCTTCCAGCGTAACCGTGGCAAAGGTTTTCACCTCGTCCTTGCCTTCTTCATTCTTGCTGTCGGTGCGCTGGTCGGTCGCCAGCACGCGGATGTTGCGGATGATGGTTTCGCTTGCGACAAATTTGCGTTTGTCACCGCCATTTTCGGCATCAAGTTCCGAAGACATGACAAGGTCGACACGGTCGCCGGGGAAGATGAAACCGGCAACACCGGTGTCAATATCCACCTTGATAGTGACCGCGCGCATCCCTGCGCCAAGGGCGGCGGCAAGGAAGCCGCGCTCGCCGGGCTTCACAAGCGAGCCTTGTGTGACAGGCTCGCCAGCGGTCAGCGCATTGCGCACAACCGAACCCACCAGCGCGTTCACATCCGTCTGGTCCTTAACGAAATAGGCACTTTCCATGAGTTCGTTGGGCCAAGGCTGGAAGCGGACCATCTCCGGTGTGATGATGGTGCCGACGGCCAGCGGGCGCGTGGCGACCATGACCATCGGGCCTTCAATCTTTGGTGCGACAGCCGCCTGCACTTGCGGCGCAGTTGCCCCCCGCAGCGCAATATTGACTCCAAAGGCCATCAGCGCGGCAAACAGCAACGCTCCGACAACCAGCAGAATTTTTTTTCTATCCATGACGATTTTGCCCTCAAATGCGGATCAACCGATCGCGCACCCCTTTTCACACAAACTGGTTAATATATTGTTGGTGAAGAACCCAAAATCCGGCCAAGGCGATAGAGACGCCATAAGGGACTTTGGGGTTCCACCCATTATGCTTGACGCGCTCATGGACGATCATGACCAAGGTCAGCACTGCGCCTGCGAGCGACATCACAATCAGGAACGGCAGCACCATGCCCGGCGGGAACCATAAGGCGAGCGCAGTGATGAACTTCACATCGCCGCCGCCCATCTTGCCCATCGCAAACGGAATCGCGAACACCGCAAAACAGGCCAGCGCCACGCCGACCTGCAACGCCATGTCGGGCCAGAGGTCGAGGCCAAGCGCAAACCAGTATGGCACCGCCAATAAGGCGATTGCAGCATTGAGCCGGTTGGTTATGATACGATGCCGGATGTCACTGATTGCCGCGGCCAACATCATCGCCACGAGCAGTCCGACAAACGCAAAAATGAAATAATTTCCACCCATGGCGATGAGTCTTAATCGCTATGACTTACCAAAGCGTAACCATATCGCCATGAAAGCTGACCAGACCGTTCGCCGCTCGATTCCCGATACGGCGCAAATAGATAAAGTGCCGCTCGCCGATGGCTGGGAAGTCCGCCGTTTCCGCGAAACCGCCGCTGGCCCCGCTGCGCGCGGGTCGATATTATTCCAGGGCGGGCGCGGCGATTTTTTTGAAAAATATCTTGAAAGTTTTGACCGTTGGCACCGCGCAGGGTGGAATGTCGAAGCGTTCGATTGGCGCGGGCAAGGCGGTTCGGGGCGCTTATCCTCCGGTCAAAGCCTTGGTCATATCAGCGACTTTTCGATCTGGGTCGATGACCTTGCTTATTATTATGCCGATTGGGCCGCGCGCACGCCGGGGCCGCATATCGTCATGGCACACAGCATGGGCGGGCAGATTATCCTGCGCGCGCTTGGCGAAAAGCGGATTGCACCCGATGGCGTGGTGCTGATTGCGCCGATGCTCGGCTTTAAAAATTTCGTGCCCAATGGACTGGGGCAGCGGGTCGCCCATGCGATGACCAGGATCATGGCCCCCGACCGCGCGGGTTGGCGCTATAGCGAAAAGCCGGGACAGAGTGAGGAATATCGCAGCACCTTGCTCACCAAAAGCGCCGAACGCTATGCCGATGAACAATATTGGTGGGCACAAGATTCCACGCTCAGGACCGGACCCGCAAGCTGGCAATGGATCGAGGCGGCCTATCGTTCGATGATCAAAGTTGCCGCGCCGCAATTCCTGTCAAATATTGACACGCCTATGCTTATCCTGTCGACGAACGATGACAAACTTGTTGATCCAAAGGCGATTCGCCACGCCGCGCAGCTTCTTAAACATGCGCGGCATCATGAATATGGGAGAGAAAGTGCGCATGAAATATTGCGCGAGGCAGATGCCGTGCGCGACGATGCCTTGACCCGTATTGATGATTTTCTCGCCCAAGCCGAAGCGGGCGCAAAAGGATAAAAAATGCATTTTGATATTGTGATTGTCGGTGCCGGTATGGCGGGCGCGAGTGTGGCTGCGGAGCTTGCCGGATCGGGCAAGTCGGTGTTGCTGCTCGAAGCGGAAGATACGCCCGGCTATCACACCACCGGCCGGTCGGCGGCTTTTTGGCATGAAAGCTATGGCGGCCCGACGGTGCAGCCGCTCATCACCGGCTCGCTCGATTTCCTGCGCGCGCCCGACGCGGATTTTTCCGAACAAGGTTTTCTCCTGCCGCGCCATGCGGTGACACTGGGGCGCGATGCGGATATGGACGCGCTTGACCGCTTCCGTACCGATTTCGCCGCGAGCGGGGTCGAGATGGTCGATCTTGACCGCACGGCTTTGGAAAGCATCGTGCCGGGCCTGCGCGCAGGCTGGAACCACGGCATTGCAGAGCCGAGCTGCGCGGATATTGATGTGGCGGGCCTCCATGCCGCTTATCTGCGTCATGCGCGCAAAAATGGCGTCGACATCCGCACGCGCGCAGGGCTCCAATCCGTCACGCGGCAGAGCGATGGCAACTGGCTGCTCGAAACGGCGGCTGGCACGGTGACGGCGGGGATGCTCGTCAATGCGGCGGGCGCTTGGGCGGACGAGATTGCGCGCATGGCCGCCGTCGCGCCAGTCAACATCACCCCCTATCGCCGCACCTTGCTGCAAGTTCGGGTCAATGCCGAAACCCCGCCCGAACTGCCGCTGGTCATCGACGTGAATGGCGAATTTTATTTCAAAGGCGAATCGAACGGCAAAATCTGGCTGTCACCGCATGATGAAATCCCCGACGAGCCGCGCGATGTGTCGCCGGAAGAATTGGACGTTGCGATTGCTATCGACCGGCTGGAACATGTCGTCGATTGGCCGATTGCGGCAGTCGAGCGTAAATGGGCGGGCTTGCGCACCTTTGCGCCGGACCGTCTGCCGGTCATCGGCGCGGACCCGCTGGTGCCGAACTTTTTCTGGCTGGCAGGGCAGGGCGGCTATGGCATTATGACCGCGCCCGCCATTGCGGCGATGGCCGGAAGTTTGCTTGCGGGCGAACGCGCGGATGCGCTCCATGCAGCGATTAGCGTCGATCTTGACCTTGCGCTATTTTCACCCGACCGGTTTGACCTGTAACCCCGCGCGGATTGAGCAGAAACACGACATAGCCCTTGAAGGCCGGATTGTCGGCAAGGTCGGGCCGCGCGCACCATTGCCCGCCTTGCACCAGTCCTAAGCGGAAAGGCAGGCGGAGCCGTTCCAACCGGTCGAGATATTGGTCATAGCCTTCCACTGTTGCGCGGCCCTGATAGGTTTGCAGCACCACTTCATCGACCACCTGCCCCAGCGCGTTAAGGGTCTGCGAATCCGAATTGGCGCTCCAGTCGAGGAGGCCGGTGACGCTCAACTGGTAACGGCGCGGCAGCCGCGCGCGTAGCTTTTCCAGAAAAACGGCATAGCGGTCCAACTGCCTTGTCCGCGCGTCAAAGTCGATTTGCAGCCCTGCGACATGGGTGCCATTGCGCTCCCAAGTGGTGATGGCGGCCAATATTTGCGCTTCGACCTCTGGCGCCCAATCGAGCGTTTCGACGCGGATGACGAGGAATACCGGAAGCGACCCAAGCCGGGGCGCGGCCTCGCGCTGGGAGGCGAGCCGTCCGGGGCTGCCGACCACTTCGGCCTCCAATATATAGAGCCGCTTGGCCTGTTCGAGGACAGGCTGAGGCTTCACCCCTGCCCACAGCCAGAAGGCATCATAATGCGCGGCATTGACGGGCGCACAGTCGCCGCGCGCCTGTTCGCGCCCGCACCCGCCAAGGCTTGCCATCAGCGCAAGGCCGGTGAGCCATAGCGGCCAACGGCGGGGCGGCAAGGCCATGCGACTTACCAATAATATTGCAGCGATTTGGCAATCGGGCTGTTCGGAAATTCGCGCTTCAATTGCTGGAACCAGTTTTTGCGCTGTGCCTGCGGGATGTCCTGATCGCCGCAATGATTATAGCCGCTGCGTTCGAAACAGCGCACCGCGCGGTTCAACGCCATCGCACGGTCATTGCCGCGCACCGACCGGTCACCGATGAGGCGCTGATAGACCGCCATGCGCGAATAGGGCCGCGCATCAAGCGGTGAGGGGGTTGAACCAAGCTCGTTCTTGGCGCGCTCCTTGTCCCATCCGCCTTCCAGAAAGGTGCGCGAAAATTCGGCAAGGCAAAGCTGGCCCTTGGGTTGATCGGGATTGGCCGCGAGCAACCCCGCGACGCCCTTAATGTCGGGGCAGGGGTACATAGCCTCGCTCACCGTCGCGCGGAACAGGCCGAGCGGCACCGCCGGTTCATCGCTATAGACGTAAAAATAGCCGGAATCGCTGCCTGGTTTCACCGCATTGACGGGGACCATTTCCACATCGGCAAGGAAATTTTTATAGGCCCCGCTACGCAACTCCTTCTGGAGCAATGTATAGAGCGCAACGTCGCGTTCTTCCTTAGGAGCATTATTGTTGCGGGCCTGCTGGCGCAGCAACGGTGCATCGGCGGAATTGACCAGCAGGATGCGGCGGATCATCTTGTTTTTGACTGGCGAATCCTTGGCGAACACACGCGCCAACTGGCCTTGCTTTTCGTCATGATTGGCAATGGCGAGTTCGAGCAGCCATCTTTGGTTTTCCGACTTTGCACCGGACAGCATTTCCAGCCAGAAGCCGCGCGCATTGCGGTCTTTCAGCGCCTCCAACGCCTCTCCGCGCAGCATTTGCCGCGCAAATTGCACATGGCTGAATTCTTTCTGCCGCGCCGCATCGGGGATCATCTGCAATACCGCGCGTGGATTATTGCCGACATAATAAGCATGGGCGGCTTTGAGATAATCGAACAGCGCCGTGTGGTTGCGGAATATATCCGCTTGTCCCGCCAATTCTTCGGCCCCCAGCGGCTTGCTGCAACAGCCGTCTGGCCCCCCAAATTCGCCGCCGCCGCGCATCCGTGCAAGGTCCATCGTCGCGACCAGCAAGGGGTTTTTGCTGCGTGTTGCGCCCGGCAGATATTTAAGGTCGATTTCCTCGGCAAGGCTGGCAATGTCCTGATTGGGATCGGCCATCAGCCGCGCATATTCATTTTCCAGCTTGGGAAAGTCGCCGCCAAGCCAATAAACGCGCCGGAGCAACCCGCGCGCCGAGGCGGCATAAGCCCCGCGCGGATTAGTCTTGATATAGGCGTTAAACGCATTTTCCGCAGTTTTGAGCTTGGCATTGTCGAGCGCCACGTCCCTGTCGCGATAGCCATATTTATCATATAGCCCCTCCTGCGCTTCGTTGAGCGCCGCGCGGGCGATCATATAGTGGCTGGCATCTTTGAGCCAAGCATCGCGGCCCTTGGCAGCGGCGGCAAACAGGCTTTGCGCCTCCCCCTGACGGCCATCATAAAAGGCGAGCGCGCCTTGCAGATAGGCCCCGAACGCCTTGCCTTCCGCGCTGGCCAATGCGGAGGTCAATTGCTCCACCGCAATGCCGGAGCCACTATCCCCGTTGCAATCGGCCTTCATCGCGGTGCGCGCAGAGACGAGCGCGCTGCGTTCGCCTGCACTGAGCCCGCGCGCTGCATTGACCGCGCCCACAAAGGCGGCGCGCCCGCTCTCGTCGGTCTGGCACCGTGTGCCACGGTCATAATCGCGCGGCGGGGTTTGCGGGAGATAATAGCGGATGGTTTCGAACCAGGGCTGGAACGGGCTGAACGGCGCGGCGTCATAATCATCCTTGCTGATGACCAGCTTGCCGGTGGACGGCGCAATCTTGCGCGTGTCGAGCAGCATCAACAATATATTGGCGCGCGTATCATTGCCCGGTTGCAAGGCAGGAGAGTTGTTACAGCCGTCAAAGCCGGTGGTGGTAACAATCCAGTCGGTTGTGCAGCCACCATCGGCGCTGGCAAGGGCATCGCTGCTCCATCCCAGCGTAGCGAGTGCGGCGATTAATGATAAGGACTTCAATCCGTTACGCATCATCTCTCTCCCTGTCCGCAAAGGTGCGGGACCCAGCCCGCAACATTGCGAAGGTAGGGCAGGGCGTCAATCGGAGATGTGGATTATTTACACCGGTATTTAGCGGGAGGGCGTATTGCTTTCACCTACACCCGTGTCGCCGCGTTGCAGGGCGATGGCCGCATCCGATGCCAGCTTGTCGGCAATTTCATTGTCGGGATGGCCCGCATGGCCCTTGACCCATTCCCATGTAATGCGGTGCGGGCGCACGGCTTTCAGCAAGTCCTGCCATAGGTCCGCATTAGCGACCGGCTTTTTGGACGCATTTTTCCAGCCATTTTTCTGCCAGCCGAAAATCCATTTGGTGATGCCGTCGCGCACATAGACGCTATCGGTCGAAAGCGTCACATCGCACGGCTTGGTGAGCGCATTGAGTGCAGAAATGGCCGCCTGCAACTCCATGCGGTTATTGGTGGTGTCGGGCGCAGAGCCGGACAGGCATTTTTCGTGCAGGCCAAAACGGATGACCGCGCCCCAGCCGCCGGGGCCGGGATTACCCTTGCACGCGCCATCGGTGGCGATGGTGACGTGCGGGCGCTTGACCGGCGCTTCGCTCATGCTGCGCCGAACAATTCGGCGGGGGTGAGGCTACGGTAGGTGTCGAGCCTACGCATATAAGCGAGGGGGTCTTTGCGCATGACGAGCGCATCGGGCGGGGTATTGATCCAGTCATAAGCGCGGGTGAGCAGAAAGCGTAACGCTGCGCCCTGGCATAGAATAGGGAGGGCGGCGCGTTCGGCATTGGTCAAACCATGCGCGGCTTCATAGGCTGCGACCAAAGCGGCGGCGCGTTCGGGATAAAAGACGCTGCCGTCATGGCTGAAGCACCAGCTTCCATGCGTGACCGCCAGATCATAGGCGCGAATATCGGTGCAGGCGAAATAAAAGTCGATAAGCCCCGTAACATCATCGCCGACCGACAGAACATTGTCGGGGAAAAGGTCGGCGTGAATGATGCTGGTGGCAAGCTTGTCGGGCCATTGGCTGAAAATCGCGGCGGCGGCGGCATGGACCTTGTCGCCCAATCCTTGCGCGATGCTGTCAAAGCCGCTGCCTATGTCGGCGAGCAAAGTGCGCCAGCCTGCCGGGCCGAGCGTATTGGGCCGCTCCATGCGGAAATCGGCAGCAGCACGGTGGAGTTCGCCCAAAGCTTCGCCTGCCGCGCGACATTGTGCGGGCGTCGGTTCGGTGACCGACACGCCCGACAGAAATTCGATAAGGCAGGCGGGGCGACCCGCCAATTGTTGCAAGCACACGCCTTTGCGGTCGGCGATAAAGCGCGGCACCTTGCACCCCTTCGCACCCAGATGGTCAAGCAGCGCGATGAAGAATGGGAGGTCTGCTTCATCCACCCGCTTTTCATAAAGGGTGAGGATGAAGCGGCTGGTCGTGGTTTCGATGAGATAATTGCTATTCTCGACGCCCTCGGCGATGCCCTTGGCCACGCGCAATTCGCCCGCATCATAAAGCGTCAAAAACTGCGCCATCTCCTCGGCGCTGACATGGGTATAGACGGCCATGCCTTCAGACCTGCTTGCTCATGCGTCTTCGGTCAGGCTGCGCGGGAGTTTGAAGATCATCTTTTCCTGCGCGGTTTCGACCGTTTCTTCGGTGACTTTGAAGCGGGTGGCAATTTGGTCGATGACTTCGCGCACCAAAATTTCGGGGGCCGATGCGCCAGCCGTCAGGCCCAAGGTCGTCACATTGGCGAGCCAGTCAAAATCAATCTCGTCGCCGCGCTGGATGAGATAAGCGCGCGCGCCTTCGCGTTCGGCACATTCGCGCAGGCGCACCGAATTGGAGCTGTTGGGCGCGCCGATCACCAGCACCACTTCACATTCGGCGGCAATCGCCTTGACCGCTGCCTGACGGTTCGATGTGGCGTAGCAAATATCCTCGCCCTTGGGGCCGATGATTGTCGGGAAACGCTGTTGCAGCGCGGTGACGATCGCGGCGGTATCATCGACCGACAAGGTGGTCTGGGTGAGGAAAGCAAGATTGTCCGGATCTTGCGGCGTCAACGTTTCGACATCCTCGACCGTTTCCACCAGCGTCATCTTGCCTTCGGGAACCTGCCCCATCGTGCCGATGACTTCGGGATGGCCCGCATGGCCGACAAAGATGATATGGCGGCCCGCTTCGACATTGCGTTCGGCCTGACGGTGGACCTTGGACACGAGCGGGCAGGTCGCATCAAGATAGAAAAGCCCGCGCGCTTCGGCTTTGGCGGGCACCGCTTTGGGGACGCCATGCGCGCTGAACACCACCGGCACATCGTCCGGCACTTCGCCCAATGTCTCGACAAAGATCGCGCCCTTTTGTTTGAGCGCATCGACGACATATTTATTATGCACAATTTCATGGCGCACATAGACGGGTGCGCCATATTTTTCGAGCGCGAGTTCGACAATGGTGATGGCGCGGTCGACTCCGGCGCAAAAGCCGCGCGGCGCTGCAATCAGCAATTTGAGCGGCGGAAGACCGGATTGCCCCGTGGTTGCGGGGGCCGTTTCGGGAGATGTTAACGGTGCAGTCATGTCGCCTCGCGCTTTAGCTAGTGTCGAATACAAAGTCTAATGCCCAAAGTCTAAAGTTGCGCGCATCCCGCTCGCCGGATAAGAAGCGCCAGACATAAAAGCCAGTTGCTAAGGATATGATACCCGCCATGCCGCAATTCCAGCAGAAATATTCCCCCGTTGCCAAGGCGCTTGCGATCGCGGCGGTAACGCTTGCATTGGCGGGCTGCGCGCGCACCGGCGAGATTGATATTCAATCGGGCGTCGGCATTACCGCGTCGCGTTCGGCCTGTCCGGCAGTCGGCGTTCCGCTCTATACCGGCGATGTGACTTTGTTCAATCCGGCAGGCAGCAAGGATTCGCGCGCGATTGATGTGACCGCATCGATCACCAATGTGCGCCCGGCGTGCAATGATCAGGGCGAACAAATTTACAGTGTTGCGACCTTTGATGTGTTGGCCACCCGTCGCGAGGCAGGTCCCGCACGTCAGGTCACGCTCCCTTATTTTTCGACCGTGATGCAGGGCGGCACCGCGGTGGTTGCCAAGCGGTTGGGCCAAGTGACGCTCAACTTTGCCGAAGGACAAGTCCGCGCGCAGGCAACCGCCAAGGCTGCAGCCTTTGTTGACCGCAATGCGGCGACCCTTCCGGCGGAAATCCGCGAAAAAATCACCCGCAAGCGTAAAGCAGGCGATGCCGATGCCGCGCTCGATCCGATGTCGGATCCGGAAGTGCGCGAAGCACTCGCCAAGGCCAGCTTCGAACTGCTCATCGGTTTCCAGCTCACCAACGACCAGCTTCAATATAACGCCACGCGATAAAGCTGCGGTCAGTTAAAGTTTCCGGGCGGGGCGCTTCTACCGGCGACCCCGCCCGCTTTTGTAATCAAGTTACGGGGAAATAAGTTCGTGACCCTCTATGTTCGTTTTGCAGATCATATCAATGCGGTGCTGGATGCGCTGGAAGCGGCGGGGACGCTGCCTGCCGGATTGCCGCGTGGCAATGTGACGGTCGAGCCGCCGCGCGATGCCAGTCATGGCGACCTTGCGACCAATGCCGCGATGGTGCTGGCCAAGGGAGCAGGCGCCAACCCGCGCGCGCTCGCCGAAGCGGTCAAGGCGGAGCTTGAGAAAATCGACGAGGTGGCAAGCGTCGATATGGCCGGACCCGGCTTCATCAATATGCGCCTTGTGCCCGCCAGCTGGACTGGTGAACTGGAACAAATCCACGCGCTCGGCGATGCTTATGGCAAATCCGACAAGGGCAAGGGCGTGTCGGTCAATGTCGAATATGTGTCGGCCAATCCGACCGGCCCTATGCATATGGGCCATTGCCGCGGGGCGGTGGTGGGCGATGCGCTCGCGACCTTGCTCGAAGCCATCGGCCATAAGGTGACGCGCGAATATTATGTCAATGATGCGGGCGGACAGGTCGATGTCCTCGCCCGTTCGGCGCATCTGCGTTATCGCGAGGCGCTGGGCGAAGCGATTGGCGACATTCCCGAAGGCCTTTATCCCGGCGATTATTTAAAGCCGGTCGGCGCGGCGCTCGCGAAGGAATATGGCGACCAATATGTGACCGCGCCCGAAAGCGAATGGCTGGCGCTGTTCCGCAAGGCCGCCGTCGCGGCGATGCTCGTCATGATCAAGGCGGATTTGAAGCTGCTCGGCATCGAGCATGACCTGTTTTCGTCCGAAGCTGAATTGCAAGCGGCAGGCAAACCCGAAGCGGCGGAAAAATGGCTGCGCGAGCACGACCTTGTTTATGATGGCGTGCTGGAAGCGCCCAAGGGCGAGACGCCCGAAGATTGGGAGCCGGTGGAACTCCCCTTGTTCCGCTCGTCCAACTATGGCGATGACCAAGACCGCCCGATCAAGAAATCGGATGGTAGCTGGACCTATTTTGGCGCGGACTTGGCCTATCACTACCAGAAAGCGCAGCAATCGGACGAACTGATCGACATTTGGGGTGCGGACCATGCAGGAACGGTCAAGCGTATCCAGGCTGCCGTGGCGGCACTTACCGGCGGCAAGACGCGCTTTGACGTGAAGCTGGTCCAGATGGTGCGCCTGCTGCGCGATGGCGAACCGGTTAAAATGTCGAAACGCGCGGGCAATTTCGTAACGCTCGCCGATGTCGTCAACGAAGTCGGCAAGGATGTGGTGCGCTTCACCATGCTCACCCGCAAGGCAGATGCGCAAATGGATTTCGACTTTGCCAAGGTGGTGGAAGCCTCCAAGGATAATCCGGTTTTCTATGTGCAATATGCCCATGCGCGCATCTGTTCGCTCCGGCGCAAGGCCGGGGCCGAAGGCATTGACCTGTCGGCGATGGACCTTGCGCGCCTCACCGAAGAGGAACTGGCGCTCGTCAAACTTGCCGCGCAATTTCCGCGCATTGTCGATTCGGCCGCCGCGAATCGCGAACCGCACCGAGTCGCTTTCTATCTGAACGACCTCGCAGCGGCCTTTCACAGCCTCTACAATATGGGCAATGACCGGCCTGAGCTGCGCATGGTGGTGGTTAATGACCCGGTCGCCACTTCCAGCAGGCTTTTCTTAACCGAAGGAATAGGGCAAGTTATCCGGAATGGCCTGTCTTTAATGGGGGTTAAGGCCGTCGAGGAGATGCAGTGATGAGCGAACAGGAACAGGTGGGAACAGATACGCTGGCGCTGGAAGAAGAAGACCGGCTGCCTTGGTTGGAGGCGGTGGATGCGAGCGAAGACGAAGCGGCGGTGTCGCCGGGGCGGCTGATCGGTCTGGTGCTGGGCGGGCTAGCCGCGCTCGCTTTGCTGGTCGGCGCGATCTGGTGGCTTCAGGACCGCAACAACGCCAATGGCGAAGGCGAACTGATCGCCGCTGCCGACGGGGATTATAAGGTTGCGCCGTCCGAACCGGGTGCCAAGCAATTTCAGGGCGAAGGCGATGCGAGCTATAAGACCAGCCAGGGCGGCGAGGTTGCAGGCAAGATTGACCTTACCAAAGCCCCCGAAACCCCGGCCAATGCCAAGATGGCAGCGCCCGGCATAGGGTCGGGCGCATCGCCTGCCGCGCCTGCCAAGGTCGGCACCACCGCCACGCCGCCGCCAGCCCTTCCCGCGGAAAACACGGCCCCTGCAGCGGGCAGCGCGATGGTCCAGCTTGGCGCGTTCAATTCGGAAGCGGTTGCCAACAAAGCATGGGCCGATATGGCTAAGCGTTTCCGCTTCCTGTCGGGAGCCAAGCATAGCGTGACCGAAGCAAGCGTCGGCGGCGGCACCGTCTATCGCCTGCGCGCGGCGGTCGCGAATAATGCGCAGGCATCGGACATTTGCACCAAAATGGCGGCTGCGGGGGAAAATTGCATGGTAGTGCGCTAATTGCGCAACAGGTCCGTATAAACTGCCAAAATCGCGACGAAAAGGGCGAGCCCCGCTTTGCGGAGGTCGCCCTTTTGTTTATGGTGATAACTTGGTGTTGAGTTGATGGGTGACGAATGAAACCGGTAATCTTCGGCATGGCGGGGGAGAAATTGACCACGGACGAGCGTGCTTTTTTCAAGCAGGCAGAGCCGGCGGGCTATATTTTATTTGCCCGCAACATCATCACCAAAGATCAGGTCCGCGCGCTGACCGATGAATTGCGCGCGCTGCATGGCCGCGATGATCTGGCTATCCTAGTTGATCAGGAAGGCGGTCGCGTCGCGCGCATGAAAGCGCCGGTATGGCCGGAATTTCCGTCGGGCGGCGTGTTCGATGCGCTTTACGAAACCGCGCCTGCCAGCGCGATTGAAGCCGCGCGCGTCAATGCGCAGGCCTTGGCCGTGATTCTCGCCGAAGTCGGCGTGACCGTAAACTGCCTGCCCTTGCTCGATGTGCGCCAGCCGGACGCCGACCCGATCATGGGCGACCGCACGCTGGGCATGGACCCGATGCGCGTCGCCGCTATCGGACGCGGTATCCTTGAAGGGCTGCTCAAGGGCGGCGTGATGGGTGTCGTCAAACATATGCCGGGCCATGGCCGCGCGACGGTTGATAGCCATAAGGAATTGCCGGTCGTCACCGCGCCCGACATTGACTTGCAGCATGACCTTGCCCCCTTTGCCGCGCTTAAGGATGCGCCGATGGGGATGACCGCCCATGTCGTCTATACTGCATGGGACAAGGATAATCCGGCGAGCCTGTCGCCCTATGTGATCGAAAATATCATCCGCGAACGGATCGGCTTTAACGGCCTGTTGATGTCGGATGATATTGATATGCAAGCCTTGTCGGGCAGCGTCCCTGACCGCGCGGTCGGTGTGGTGCAGGCAGGCTGTGACTTGGCGCTCAACTGCTGGGGCCGGATGGACGAGATGATCGAGATGGCCGAACGCCTTCCCGACATCCGTCCCGAAAGCCGCGCGCGGCTCGACCGGGCGATGGCGATGATTAGCGGCACGCGGCGCGAATTACCGCCCTTGGCCGATCTGATGGCCAAGCGCGACGCGCTGCTTGCGGTGGCATAACGGACGACGCCCTTGGCCACCGATGACCTGTTCGAAGAGGGGATCGACAGCGGAACCCTTGGCGGGGAGGACATCCTCCAGCTCAATATTGACGGATGGGAGGGGCCGCTCGACCTGTTGCTTGCGCTCGCGCGTAACCAGAAGGTTGATTTGCGCGAAATTTCGATCCTCGCGCTGGTCGAACAATATCTCGATTATATTGACAGCGCCCATGCGCTAAAACTCGAAATTGCGGCGGATTATCTGGTGATGGCGGCGTGGCTTGCCTATCTCAAATCCGGCCTGTTGCTCCCCAAAGACCCGACCATCGACCCGTCGCCCGAAGAATTGGCGCTGCGCCTGCAACTACGCTTGCAGCGGTTGAACGCGATGCGCGATGCGGGAGCGCGCTTGATGGGGCGCGACAGGGTCGGGCGAGATGTGTTCCTGAACGGCGCGCCTTGGGGTTTGCGCACCATCAAAAAAGCGCGCTGGGAATGTTCGTTGTTCGACTTGATGAGCGCCTATGGCCAGGTCAAATTGCGCACCGAACCGGTGGTCCATATGGTCGCACGCCGTCCGGTGATGACCCTCGACGCGGCCATCGCGCGGGTGAGCCGGTTGATCGGCGTACATCTCGACTGGACCAGCCTTGAAACCTTCCTGCCACCCGATTTTGAAGGCGAATTGCGCAAGTCCGCCCTCGCGTCGAGTTTTGTGGCTGCGCTTGAACTCGCGCGACTCGGCAAAGTGTCGATCAAACAGGATGGTGCGTTTGAACCGCTCTATCTGAAAGCGGCAGGGTGATGGCGCTGCACTTTAAAACCCTGCGCCTAACCGCGCGCCCGCAAATCCTCCCCTTGCAGGGGAGGAATTAGGGTGCAAGGGAATACGCCCATGACCCCGATTCCCGATTTCGAACGCGGCGTAGAAGCCGCGCTCTTTGCTGCCGACAAGCCGATGAGCCTTGCCGACCTTACTACCTATGTCGGCGAACAGGGCGACCTCAAAGCCGCGCTCGTGGCGATACAGGCGCGCCATGCGGGGAGTGGCATTGAATTGGTCGAGCGCGGCGGACGCTGGCATTTCCAGACGCCCGCCGACCTTGCCTATCTCCTCCGCCCCGAACGCGAAGAACCGCGCAAACTGACGCGCGCAGGGATGGAAGTGCTGGCCATCATTGCCTATCATGAACCGGTGAGCCGCGCGGAAATCGAAGCCATTCGCGGGGTGCAGACCGCCAAAGGCACGCTTGATGTGCTAATGGAAGCAGGCTGGGTGCGGCCCGCTGGACGGCGCGAAGTGCCGGGGCGGCCACTTATCTATAAGACGACGCCCGACTTTCTCACCCATTTCGGATTGCAATCGCGGCGCGACTTGCCGGGCATTGACGATTTGCTCGCGGCAGGCCTGCTCGATCCGGTCGATGAAGCCTTTGAACAGCTTGACCTCGAATCCGAACTGGAAACCGGCAGCGATAATGACTAGATAGAATGTGGAAAAGCGCATATGCGCAATTTCGCGAGGGTTTGCCGTGCGGATAATATGTGATTATGCGCGTGTGGCAAATACGCCGCTCGTCAGGGCGCGCTTTCAGCACGCTTCCGGATGGCATTGAAAAAGCGGCGATAATTTCGCGACGACATATCAGGAGTTTGATTACATGGGTGCGTTTGGCATTTGGCACTGGCTGATTTTGGGCTTGGTCGTCCTGTTATTGTTCGGCAAGGGCCGATTCTCCGGCATGATGGGCGACGTGGCCAAGGGATTGAAGGAATTCAAAAAAGGCATGGCCGAAGAAGATGACGCCAATGCGCCTTCGTCGACCAATATCCCGCCGCGCATCGACGCCAAGCCGGACGCTGCCCCGCAACAGCCGACGCTCGACGGCAAGCCGGTTCCGCCGCACGACCCGCGCATCTGAACCTTTCCTACGGGGCCGCGTCTTTTTCGATGTTTGATATAGCGCCTACCGAACTGCTCGTCGTGGCGATTGTCGCGCTGGTGGTTATCGGCCCCAAAGATTTGCCCAAAGCGTTGCGCTTTGTCGGCAATTGGATCGGCAAAGCACGGCGCATGGCCGCCCATTTCCGCGCAGGCGTCGACAATATGGTGCGCGAGGCGGAGCTGGAAGAGCTTAAAAAAGATTGGGAAGAACAAAATCGCCGCATCATGGCGGAATTTCCCAATGCCGACGATATGTCGCCCACCATGCGCGAGGCTAATCCGGGCTTTCCGGCGAAGAGCGCAGGGGGTGGGGCAGGGACCGATGGTGCCACGCCGCCGCCCGTGACCGATGGCATGGTGCAGGCTCCGGTCGATGCGCCATCAGGGGACGCACCAAAAATAGAGGCTCCCGAAAGCGGCGCCTCCAAAAGCGGCGGAGCAGGTTTATGACCGCGCTTCCCGACCCCCACACCGGCCCGCATCCGGCGACCGACCCGGCCCTTCCCGACGAAGAGATTGACCAGAGCAAGGCTCCGCTGCTCGACCATCTGATCGAATTGCGTCAGCGGCTTTTATGGTCGCTGCTCGCGCTCGCCATTGCGTTTGGTGTGTGCTTCTATTTCGCCGACCAGATATTTGCCTTTCTGGTCCAGCCTTTGCTGCGCGCGGGGCAGGGCAAGCTCATTTACACCCAATTGTTCGAAGCGTTTTTCGTGCAGGTAAAGGTCGCGCTGTTTTCCGCCTGCATGATCGCCTTTCCGGTGATCGCGATGCAGATCTGGAAATTTGTCGCGCCGGGGCTTTATCGCAACGAAAAGCGCGCATTATTGCCCTTCCTGTTCGCAACACCGGTCTTGTTTCTGGCAGGGGCGGCGCTCGCTTATTATTTCGTCATTCCGACCGCGCTCCATTTTTTGCTTGGCTTCCAAGGCAATCTCGGCGGGGTCGAGCGCGAGGCGCTACCCGCTATCGGCAATTATCTCACCTTCATCATGCAATTTGTGATGGCGTTCGGCATTGCGTTCCAACTGCCGATCCTCATCATGCTGCTGGAGCGCGCCGGGATTGTGACGTTCGACCAGCTTAAAGGCGCGCGGCGTTATATGATTGTCGCCTCCTTCGCGATAGCAGCGGTTGCGACCCCGCCCGACCCGATCAGCCAGCTCATGCTCGCTATCCCCTTATGCCTCCTCTACGAAGTCGCCCTCATCGCGATCCGCATTACCGGACGGCGCAAGCAGGCGGTGGCGGGAAGCGATTGAGGATTTAAGCGGTTGCGCTGGAAAAAGGTTCACGCGGAGGCGCGAAGGCGCGGAGATTTGTGGATCCCGCTCACCTCACCACCCCGTTCGCCCAGAGTAGCCTCCGCAAGGAGGCGTATCGAAGGGCCTTTTTTAAATAAGGTGCTTCGATACGGCCTGCGGCCTACTCAGCATGAACGGGTTTGTGGGACGGGTTCATAATTCTTTGCGTCTTCGCGGCTTCGCGTCTTCGCGTGAATCCAAACAGACACAAATCTGACAGGCAAAAAACCGCCACGCAAAATTCACAAAAGCTGGAAAGAAAAGCCCCCAAAAAAATAGACCCGGCGCGCTTTCAAAAGGGGGAGGAAGCGCAGCCGGGTCATATATCTGGATGACGAGAGCGGGGGGCTAAGTGCGCCATCCGAAATATATAATTCACGGGCGCGCTATTGGTTCCCGCGCCGCGTGAATTATTTTTATTTTTTTTTGACCTCAGAAACTTACCCGCACGGAAGCGCGGAAATCGCGGCCTGCCATCGGCACATAATCCTTGGTGAAACTCGCCGCGCGGCGCGCTTCGACATCGAACAGATTATTGGCCGACAAGAGCAAGGTCAGCCCGCCCGATTTCCCCATCGGACGCCAAGCCAGCGACGCATTGACCAAGGTAAACGCATCGGTCGGGGTTTCGAACGCACCGATGCGGTTCTGTTTGAAACTATGTTCGACCTCGACGCGCCCGTCAAAATGCTCGCTTTGCGCCTCAAGCCCGCCCATCAAGCGCAGCGGCGGGATACGCGGGATGGCTGCATAATCGCCCGCATCATTACGCGCGCTTGCATGGACATAATCTGCGACGCCATCGACAAGGAAGTTCCAGTCGCGCGTTTCGGCGAGTTTGACGCTCGCTTCGGCTTCAAAACCATAATAGCGTGCGTCGCGTTGTATATATTGGAACACCGGCAGATCGTCGAGGCTGTCGCCGGTCGCGACATCAAAGATATAATTGTCGAACTTGGTATAATAGCCGGTGAGCGATGCGGTGAAACCGGGCTTGTCGACGCGCAGATAGGCTTCGCCGCCCCAGCTTTTTTCCAGTTTCAGGTTGGCGTTGCCGATTTCATAGCTTTGTGTCGCGATATGCGGGCCATCGGCGAACAATTCTTCGGCGGACGGCGCGCGCACCGCGCGGGTGAGGTTGACGCCCAGCTTGATGTCGGGGTCAGGCTTGTAAGACATGCCGAGCGCGCCCGACAAAGCATTGAAATTGCGCTTGCCCTCAACCGACGGAGCGGCGACGCGCGTATGTTCATAACGCAGCGCGCCTTCAAGGCCGAGATTGCCCAATTCCAGTTCCTGCAACGTGAACAAGCCACTTTGTTCGGTATGGTTGGGCGGGACGAACGCTTCATCGCCGACCGCGCTCATGTCGCGGCTATTATATTGGAAGCCGCTGGTGCCCGACCAGCCATTGCGCTCGCGCTGGACCAGCTCCAACCGGCCCTCAATGCCCTGATTGTAGAAAACCGTGCCGACATTGCCGCCTTCAAATTCGGTGTGGGTATAATCGGCAAAACCTGCGCGCACGCGGATGCGGTCAAGAAAGCCGCCGCCGGTTTCAACCTCGCCACGCAAATCCGCGCGCCACTGCTTCATGCCGATGGTCACATCACCATGATCATGGTGATGTTCATGGCCGTGGTCATCATCATGGTCATGCCCGTGGTCATGGTCATGATGATGCTCAAGCTCGGGGCGGCCCGGCACGCCATAATTGGTTTCGAAATAGCCGACCGATACGCCCAGATTACCGCGGTCGGTGATGAGCGCAAAGCCGGTGCCCGCACTCTTGGTTTCGGTCGCGCTGTTTGGGATGCGTCCCTTGAGCTTTGCTGCGCCATAGGCTTCGGCGGCTTCTTCACTTTCGCCTTCTTCGGTTGCTTCGTCGCCCAAATGGGTGAGTGCGGCGCGATATTGCGGCGAATAGACATAGCCGCCGGTGCGCAGATCATCGGTTTTGCGCCAGGTGCCATCGACGTGCCAGACAAATTTGTCGCCCAGTGGCACATCGAGCGATGCGCCGACGCTGCGTTCCTTGGCAGCGCTGCCATAGGTGGCGAGGCCGTCAACATGGACGCCATGTTCGGGCATTGCACGCGGGATGCGGCGGTCGAGGACATTGACCGCGCCGCCCATTGCCGAGCTGCCATAAAGGAGGACGGCGGGGCCGCGCAGGACTTCGATGCGCTCGGCGGTAAGCGGGTCGATCGTGACCGCATGGTCGGCCGAGGTATTGGACACGTCAATCGAGCCGATGCCGTCGGTGAGGACGCGCACGCGCTCGCCTTGAAAGCCGCGCAATACGGGGCGCGAGGCGCCGGGGGTAAAGCTTGTCGCGGAAACGCCCGGCAGCTTGGTGAGGCTGTCCCCGATTTGCGGGCGCAGATCGAGCGCGAGCTTTTCGCCGCCGACCACCGATACGCCCGCCAGAACGTCGAGCGCCTTCACATATTTGCCGGTCACGACAATCGCATCGTCATTGTGGAAATCATCGGCATTGCGGGTCGAGGCAGCTTCGGGTGCGGTCGTATCGCCGGTAACATCCTGCGCAAAGGCAGGAGCGGCGACAAGCGCGAGCGCGGCGACGGACAGACGGAGAGCGATGGGGGTTTTCAAGATGGTTTCCTTACGGGGCAAGCTATTGGTCGGCGCACCCAGTAATGATATATTATCTCACAATCAACCCGCTTTGACGGGGTAAAGGGAGCAGTTGGCCGGAAAAATAGTGCAGGAGGGCGCGGGAAGGTGGTGGACTAATGAAGACGTCCCTGTGCAAATGCTCGTCTAAGCCGTTAGAAATATTATCGAATTTTCCGCGTTTCTACGGACTTCGCGACCATCATTTTCGTGGCGTTTGCCCAAAGAAAATTTATGTCTGTAATGGAAAAATCTATCATCATCAGAGAGTAATAGGGGGCATCCCACACAAAAATCATAGCAAGATGCGCGATAATAGCGATGTGTGGCATAGAGGCACTATGGACTGTGCGCCTTGAATTGACGAAGGCTAACCTGTATCAATTTTCCTATCATTCATGAAGAATATCAGCCGTCCTGCAGGGCCGCTTTGTGGACCGGTGCGGGGGCAAAGGGGGGGATGTGATGATAAGAGGGGGTGTTTCGATATTGGTGTTGGCCGCGGGCGCGGCTTTGGCGGCATCGGTCTTTGTAGTGCACGAAGGGATGGCGCAAAGCGGACCGTCCTTGCCCATCGCCAAGGGCGCGTGGGTGGACCAATATAATCAATGCGGTTCGACCGGTCAGGTTTATGTTTATGACGGCACCCGTTGGGGCAACATCTATTATTTCGAAAATCCGCAAATGGGCCGCGAGCCGCAAGCCGAACTCCACCGCATTACCAAAGCAACGCGGTTGCGCAGCGGCTTTACCGAGTTCACCACCACAGTGTCGCTGGGCGGAACTGCGTTCGAGCGGGTAAAGTCGCTTGGCCCTAATCGCGCGACCTACCAGATGGGCGCACCGGCGCGCGACCGTGTCGAGGTCGATGAATTGACGCTGACCTTGTGCAGCCCCGCCAGCCTGTCACAGCGGATGCAAGCGGCGGTGCGCCGCTTTGCGCCAGCGGCTTGGACGGGCGCAGCGGCGACAGCGGCAGCCCCGGTTCCGGCAGCTCGGCCAGCGCCTGCTCCGCAAAGCGCAGGGGCGGGAAACTGGCGAGCTTTGCACGACCAGACTGGCTCCTTTGCTGCCTTGCCGCGCACAGGGAAAATCCGCAATATCCTGCTGGCCTGTAATGCCGATGGCAATGTGTTGATGATCATGGACGTGCCGACGGTGTCCCGCGGCACGTCCATGAATGTGCGCTTCAATAACCAGTTCGACACGCGGTTCAGTTTAGCGCCGGCGGAAAAATTATGGGCGTCCACGCTGTCATCGGAAATGCTCGGTATCATGATGTATGCCGATACGATTAGCATATCCTCGCCCGTAATTCCCGCCGAAACCGTTACGCTGGACGGATCATCCAAGGCGTTCCGCGAAGGGCTTGGCGCTTGCCTTTTCGACCCCGGAGCGGGGATGCCTGCACCCGTCGGACCGTTGGGCATCGCGCCCGGCCATTATGTCAATGAAGGCACATTATGCACCGATGCCCCGCATTATTTCTATTATGACGGGCGGCGGCACGGGATGATTACGCGCGGCACGACCAACCCCGAAACGGCACTCGCGCCGGTCGGCACGCCGCGCCGCACCGGACAGGTCTGGCGCACAGCAAGCGGGATAGTGATCGAGCCCAAAGGGGCAGGGCGCATCGCCTATAATGAAGAAGCGAATCGCAATGTCGGCGTGCCGATGCGCTGGTGCGCGCCCGCCCATGTGCCTTCTACGGTTAAGCCGCGCTAGGGCTTAGGGAGGACAGGTTTGAAAGGGCGGGCAGAAAGACTTGAAGGAACTCGCCCAAGAAATCTTGTGGGAGTCCCCAAGCAGGCCTTGCTTGTCGCCCCGCTCAGGGTTGGTTACAGAAGCAACTTATGACCAAGGCTTCCTCCTCATCTTCCTCGTCCGTGTCCGTTCCTTCCCCCGTTCCCGATAGTCTCGCGCTGATCGGCAATACGCCGATGGTGCGGCTTGCCGGACCCAGTGCCGCGACCGGCTGCGATATTTACGCCAAATGCGAATTTGCCAATCCTGGCGCGTCGATCAAGGACCGTGCGGCGCTCTATATTGTCGAGGATGCCGAAGCGCGCGGGCAAATCCGTCCCGGCGGCACGATTGTCGAAGGGACGGCGGGCAATACCGGCATCGGTCTGGCGCTCGTCGGTAACGCCAAAGGCTATAAGACGATCATCGTCATGCCCGAAACGCAAAGCCAGGAAAAGAAAGACACGCTGGTCGCTCTGGGCGCAGAACTCGTTCTGGTGCCTGCCGCGCCTTATGCCAATCCGGGGCATTTCGTGCATACCTCGCGGCGCATTGCCGAAGAAACCGATAATGCCATCTGGGCCAACCAGTTTGACAATATCGCCAACCGCAAGGCGCATATCCACGGCACCGCCGAAGAAATCTGGGCGCAGATGGACGGGCGGATAGACGGCTTCACTTGCGCAGCAGGCACGGGCGGCACGATTGCGGGCGTGGCGCTTGGCCTTAAAGCCAAGGATGAAAATATCACCATTGCGCTCACTGACCCGCATGGCGCGGCGCTTTATAATTATTATGCGTGCGGCGAATTGCGCGCCGAAGGATCGAGCGTTGCCGAAGGTATCGGGCAGGGGCGCATCACCGGCAATCTGGAAGGCGCGCCGATTGATACGCAATTCCGTATCTCCGACGCCGAAGGATTGGCGCAGGTCGAAGCCTTGCTCAATCAGGAAGGTCTGTGCGTCGGCTTGTCGTCGGGCATCAATGTGGCGGGCGCGATGGCGCTCGCGCGCGAGCTTGGGCCGGGTAAGCGGATTGTGACCATCCTTGCCGATACGGGGTTCCGCTATCTGTCCACGCTGTTCAATCCCGAATGGCGCGCCGCCAAGGGCTTGCCGACCGGCTAAAGGGATTGGCAAGCCGCTCCGCTTCGGGCAAAAGAGCGCGATGTTTCGTTCGGTTGACCATTATCGCCGCCTCCAGATTGGCGGTATCGGCCTCGCTGCGGTGATCCTTCTGGTAGGGCTCGCCGGTATATTGGCGGACCAGAAGGAAGGCAGCGCCTTTTCTTTTGACAGAGATGTGAGCGATGTTGTGCGCAAGGATAAAGCGCCGACCGAATCTTTGTCGGAACTGGGCGTGCAGCCCGCGCCGCCTTCGGAAACGCCGGTCCCGCATATGCGCCCGACCTTGCCGCGCGGGGCGAATGGTAATGGCAATACGAACGGCAATCCTGCTGCCAACCCTAATCCCAATGCGAATGGTAGCGCCAACGCGCTCCCGCCATCGGTGCGCCCCGGCGAACGGGTGCAGGACTTGCCGCCCAGCAATAACCAGCCGCGCGGCCAGTAAGCCCGCGTGATGGAAGGGAGAGCCTTGGCCGGAAGCGGTGCCTTATGACACGCCTTGACCGCCGGATAATATGGGCGCTGCTCGCCTTTTTTGCGGCGGACCTTTTATTGACCCCCTTCTGGTCTGGCTGGGTGGTTGAAGCCCGCCTCGACCCGCTGCTCGCCGTGCCGCCGCGCTTTATCACCCTGCTGGTGCCGGTGTTGCTGCTCGCCCCTTTGGAGCGCAAAGCGCGCGCCACCGGTTTGGCGCTTGCGCTCATTGTGGTGAGCGTGGCGCATCTCCTGATGACCACGACCGTGGCGGTGCGGACCGGCTGGCAACAGCATAGCGCGCTCTTCATCATCAGCGCCTTATGGTGCGCGGTAGGCGATGGAGTGGTGCAGCATTGGCGCGCGCGCGGGAAAGGCTGGACCGGAGCGGGGATTATCATCGCAGCGGCGCTGTTGCTGTCGCTGGTTGCAGGCTTTGCCATCCGCAAAGCCTATATGCTGCCTCCCCGCCAGACGCCGCTCACGCTCCTCACCAGTCTGCCTTTGCTGTGGGGGGAGGCTGAAAATGCCGATATTGCCGCCGCGCTCCAAGGCGATGCTGCGGCCCCGGCGCCAGCCTATCGGCTGCTCCAGCAACGCTTTGCGGTCACGCCGATTGACGTGGTGACACGCCAGAGCCTGCCCAAACAGGGCGTATTGCTCGTCGCCCATCCACGCGCGCTCGCGCCTGCCGAACTGGTGGCGCTTGACGCTTGGGCGCGCGGGGGCGGCAAGGCGCTGATCCTCGCCGATGCTTTCCTTGCTTGGGAGCCGCCTTATCCGTTGGGCGACAAGCGCAACCCGCCGGTGACAAGCCTGCTCACCCCGTTGCTCGACCATTGGGGGTTGGATCTCATCCTCCCCGCAAATGGTCCGGAGCGGCCCGACTTGCGGATTAATGACGGCCCGCACCGCCTTGCGCTCGCCGCGCCCGGTATTTTTGCGCCCAAGGGACAGGCGAAGGGCGTTGCCTGCACGATCCGCCTTGGCGGTGCGCTTGCGGACTGCGCAGTGGGCAAAGGGCGCGCGCTGATACTGGGCGACGCTGACTTGCTCGACGCGCAGCATTGGCTGGCGCCCGCTTTCTTGGGCAGCGGGGACGAGGATTTATCGCCAGCCTTATGGCGTGCGGACAATATGGCGTGGCTGAGCGAACGGCTTGATGATCTGGCCGACCGTTCGGCAGATCAGCCCGCCAGCCAGCCGCGCGCACAACCGGTCCGCCTCAAACTCTGACATTTGCCGGACGACCACCTCCCTTTCGCCTGTGCGCAAGAGGAAGGAAGGTCGCGCGTCCATCGCCAGCCTCGCGCGCTGGTGCAGGGCAAGGAAGGCGCATCCGGGAATCGCTTCCGCCCCCCTCTTTGCCACCGCGCTAACTGTCTGAAAACGAACATGATGGGAACAAGCTGTAACGACGATGCGCGTTGGGCATCGGCCCGTCGCATTTTGCGCTTTCCATCCCCAAAGAATCCGCGATATTTCCCGTTTTTCCCCGACTATCCCCAATTTTCCCCTTTTCACCCCGATGAACCCTTGTTATGCATAGCCTTCGAGAGGGGCTCTCTCCTTGCGCGACTGATCGAGTCGAACGGCAGCCGGACCGTTAACGCCGGTGTGCTTTTCGCTGCGTGGAAGATTGTGCCCGCTCTCAAGTCGATGGCCTTCGGGCTGAGTGGGATGTTTTTTTGAGGGGTTATAGTGGCGCTTGCGGGTATCTATTCCGGGCCTGCCCTATCTGCGATAGACGATAAAGGTCGTCTTGCTATCCCCGCGACTCTGCGCAATTCGATCCCCAAATCCGACGGCATCACGCTGTGCGTCACCAAGCATGAAAAATCCGACTGTCTGATCGCGTTTGGCCCCGAACGCTTGCAGAAGATGCTGGATGACATCAGCCGTGAAGAGCAGAATGCGATTGCGCGCGGCCTTGATTATGACCGCGATGCCGCCAACCGCCGCAAATTCGGCCTGACCGAACAAGTCTCGCTCGACGGATCGGGCCGCTTCATCCTGCCGCCGGTGCTGAAAATGCTCGGCAAGCTCGACAAGGCGGTGTTCCTCCACGGCGCAGGCGAATATTTTGAAATCTGGGATCCCCAGACATTGATGGCCGCTGACGACAGCTATGCCCCTCTGAAGGTGGCGGCCCAATATCTGATGGACAATGGAGGCAAGCGCAAATGAGCGGATTGCCTGCCTTCCACGATGATCCGCGCCACGCGCCCGTGATGCGCGACGAGGTGGTTGCCGCCCTTGCTATTGTCGATGGCGATACGGTGGTCGACGGCACGTTCGGCGCTGGCGGCTATAGCCGTGCGATCATGGCGGCGGGTGCCAATGTCATCGCGATTGACCGCGACCCCGACGCGATTGCCAAGGGCCAGGAACTGGTCGCGGCGAGCGACGGTAAACTCACGCTTCTTGCGGGCCGCTTTTCCGATATGGAGGCACTGGTCGAAGGGACGGGCGCGGCCGAGGTCGATGGTGTCACGCTCGACATTGGCGTGTCCTCGATGCAGCTTGATGAAGCGCATCGCGGCTTTTCCTTCCAAGGCGACGGTCCGCTCGATATGCGGATGGAGCAAGCGGGCATGAGCGCCGCCGACTGGCTCAACAGCGCGCCCGAAGCCGATATTGCCGATGTCATCTATCAATATGGCGAAGAGCATCGTTCGCGCCGCATCGCCCGCGCGATTGTCGCGGCGCGGCCCTTGTCGCGCACCGGCGAACTGGCCACGATTGTGCGCAAGGCGGTCGGCCATAAGCCGCACGACAAGAAGGATCCGGCGACCCGCACTTTCCAGGCAATTCGCATCCATCTCAACCGCGAGTTGGACGAGTTGAACGACGGGCTGCGCGCGGCGGAAGCGGTGCTGAAACCCGGCGGTCGGCTGGCGATTGTGACATTCCACAGTCTTGAAGACCGTATCGTCAAACAATTTTTGAAACGCCGGAGCGGGGCGCAAGGGACCGGCTCGCGACATTTGCCGCCAACGGCAGAGCGCGGGCCGGACCCGACTTTTACCACTGTGACCAAGGCGGTTCGTCCGAGTGAGGCAGAACTGGCACGCAATCCGCGTGCGCGTTCGGCGACCTTGCGCGCGGCGATCCGGACCGGGGCACCATCCTGGGCAGAGGAGGTTTCCTGATGTTAATGGCAGCACGTAAATTGCAAGGGATCGGATTGGTATTAATCGTCCTGTTCCTCGCCATGACCTTGTATCCGGTATCCCTTCGGGTCGCATCGAAGCGCAGCGAGTTGGCGCGTGTCGAGCGTGATATCCGCTCTACCCGCGATAATATCCGCTATCTGGAAACAGAATTGGGCGCGCGCGCCAGCTTGCGTCAGTTGGAGCGGTGGAATGCGGAAAGCTTTGCTTATTCCGCGCCGACCGCCGCGCAATATCTGGAAGGCGAGCGCCAGCTTGCTAATCTCGGATCATTTGCGGGCGTTGAGGGTGAACGGCTTGCTGTGGTCGCGCCGGTGCAGGCTGCGACCGCGATGGTGGTGAGCGTCGACGGCAATCCGGTTGCAAGCGATTCCGAAACCGCTGCCAGCGCGATCCTTGCAAGCCAGATCAAGGCGGCTGCGGCAACGGTCGATGTGCAATCCGCCGCCAAGCCGCAAACCCGCGTCGTGGTTGCGGCCAAGCCGACCGCGCGCGACCGCTATGCCGAACGCGCGCGCATGATCGACACGCTGCTCGAAAAAGAATCGCCGGTGAGCAAGACCGCCGCAGCGGTGACCAAGCGCGCCGAAGCACCGGTTGCTAAAAAGCCTGCTTCGGCTCCGAAAAAGGCGGCGCCCGCGACCCGTCCCGCGACACAGCTTGCAAACGCGGTTGCGGCGGTTCCGGCGGGCAAAAAGCCTGCAACCCAAGCGGCTCCGGCCAAGGCAACACCTGCGCGCACCGCACCCGCCCGCACCGCTCAGGCCAAAAAGCCCGAAGCCAAAAAGGCCGAGCATAAACGCGCCGAAGCCAAAAAGGCAGAGCCTAAGAAAACGGCAGTCGCAGCACGCTCGCCTGCACCCAAGGCCGAGGCCAAAAAGGCCCCGCCGCGCCGCGTCGCTTCGGCGGATCGTCCGAAGGGTGCCAAACAGCCATGACCACTTTGGTTGCCCGGCCAGAGCGGGTACGACTTGCAGGACAAAAACAGGCGGCGATGGCGACCGCCCAACAGCGTCTGATGATTATCATGCTGCTGTTCATGGCGATTATCTCGCTCATCATCAGCCGCATCCTGTTCTTCGCCCTGTTTGAAACGGTCGAGGATCGCAATGCCAATGCGGCGCTTTATGTGCCTGCGCGCGGCGACATTGTCGATCGCAACGGCGTGCCGCTGGCGCGCACTATTGATGCTTGGGCGGTGCGCGTGACGCCGGAAAAGATCATGGGCGACAAGCGGATTATCGCGGATAATCTTTCGGCCATTTTCCCCGATGTCAGCGCCGACAGCTTCTATGACAAGCTGACCTCCAGCCGCCCTTCCTATATCCGCCGCCGCGCGCTGCCGGAACAGGTGGCGGCGGTTAACGCGCTAGGCGAAATCGCCTTTGATTTCCCGCGCGAAAAAGAACGGCTTTACCCGCAACAGACTTTGGCCGCGCACGTCCTTGGCTTTACCAATATGGACGGACATGGGGTGATCGGCATGGAAGCTGCGCTCGACACGCAATTGCTCGACCCCAAATTGCGCGCCAAGCCCGAAATGCTGTCGATTGACAGCCGCGTGCAGGCCGCTTTGGAAAGCGAACTTTATACCGCGATGCAAGGGCTGGAAGCGCAAGGCGCGGCGGGCATCATCATGGATGTGCGCACCTCCGAAGTGCTGGCCATGTCCTCGCTCCCCGTATTTAACCCCAATAATATCCAGACCGCGCCCGAACAGGCGCGCAAAAATGCGGTCAGCTATAATCTTTACGAATTGGGCTCGACCTTCAAGCCGTTGTCGGTGGCCGCTGCCATTGATGCAGGCTCCATCAAGAGCATGGCGACCCGCTATGATGCGTCGCGCCCGCTTCCCATTGCCGGTTTTCATATCCGCGATTCCCACTCGCTGGGCCGCGCGATCAATGTGCCCGAAGTCCTGATCCACAGCTCGAACATCGGCACCGCGCATATTGCCGACGAACTCGGCAAGGAAAAGATGGAAGCCTATATGCGCGCGCTCGGTTTCCATGAACGGCCCAAGACCGAGCTTAAGGAACGTGCTTATCCGCTGTGGCCCAAAGATTGGGGTCGTGTCACCAATATGACGGTCGCATACGGCCACGGTATCGCGGTGACGCCGCTCCACCTCGCCAATGCCTATGCGGCCTTGCTCAATGGCGGCGTTTATCGCCCCGCAACCTTGCTCAAGATTGAAGATGGCAAAATCCCGCAAGGCCGCCGCGTATTCAAGGAATCGACCAGCGCACGGATGCGCCAACTGCTCCGCCTGATTGTCACCAACGGCACAGGCCGGTCGGCGGATGCTCCCGGCTATCGCGTCGGTGGTAAGACCGGCTCTGCGGAAAAGCCGAGCGCGGGCGGCTATGCGCGCCATTCGGTGGTCGCAACCTTTGCCGCCGGTTTCCCGATGGACAATCCGCGCTATGTCATTCTCATCATGGTCGATGAGCCAAAGGGCAACGCCTATAGCCGCGGCCAGCGCACGGCGGCTTATACCGCCGCGCCGGTGGTCAAAAATGTCGTGTCGCGCATCGGGCCGATGCTGGGCGTCATTCCGGACGATAGCCGCGATGTCGACCTTTCCGAACTGAAGCCGCTGGTGGGCGATACGAAGGGGAGCGATTGATGCGCCTTTCTGTCCTCGCGCCCGATGTCACGCCGCTTTATGCCGATGCCAATGTGACCGGCTTTGCGATTGACCATCGCAAGGTGGCGCCGGGGACAATATTCGGCGCGTTCAAGGGCGCGCGGGTGAATGGCGAGGATTTTATCACCGATGCGGTGCGGGCAGGGGCGGTCGCTGTGGTCGCCAGCCCCGACGCAAGCGTCGAAGGCGCAGCGCATATTGCCGACACGGAACCGCGTCGCCGCTTTGCCGCCTTGGCCGCGCGTTTCTTTGCGCCTTTTCCCGCGACGGTGGTCGCCGTCACCGGCACCAATGGCAAGACCTCCAATGTCGAACTGACGCGGCAGCTATGGAATCTGGCGGGACATAATGCGGCCTCTATCGGGACGCTTGGTGTCACCACCAATGTCGATCAGGTGACGACCGGCCTTACGACGCCCGACATTGTGACATTCCTGTCCAACGCATCGGGGCTGGCCACAATGGGCGTTACCCATCTGGCATTTGAAGCCTCCAGCCACGGCCTTGCACAATATCGCACCGAAGGCTTGCCGGTCCAGTGCGCGGCCTTCACTAATTTGAGCCGCGACCATCTTGATTATCATGGCGATATGGACAGCTATTTCGATGCCAAGATGCGGCTGTTCGACGAAGTGGTCGCACCCGATGGCACGGCGGTTGTGTGGGCCGATGATGCTTGGTCGGACAAGGTTATCAAGCGCGTCCACCGTCGCGGCCTCAAACTTATGACGGTGGGCGAAAAGGGCGACACTATCCGCTTGCTATCGCGCAGCCTCAGCCCGCTCGGCCAGACCTTGCTGGTCGAAGCGCAGGGTGAGGAATATACGATCAAACTGCCGCTCATCGGTGCTTATCAGGCGGCCAATGCGCTGACGTCTGCGGCGATGGTGATTGCGACCGGCGGGACGGCAAAGCAGACTTTCGATCATCTGGCACGGGTGCAAACCGTGCGCGGGCGGCTGGAACGGGCCGCTATAACCAAGGCGGGGGTGCCGATCTATGTCGATTACGCCCATACGCCGGACGGGCTTGACGCTGCTATTGCAGCATTAAAACCGCACACAAGCGGGCGATTGATCGTCCTCTTTGGTGCGGGCGGCGACCGCGACGTCGGTAAGCGACCAGAAATGGGAGCAATCGCGACCAACAAGGCGGATATGGTGATTGTCACCGACGATAATCCGCGCTCCGAAGACCCTGCGGGCATCCGCGCAGCCATATTGGCGGCGGCCCCCGGCGCTATCGAAATTGGCGACCGGCGGGCAGCGATTGCAGCGGCGGTCGCCGAAGCGCGGGCGGGCGACATCATCTGTATCGCGGGCAAGGGGCATGAACAGGGGCAAATCGTGGGCGACATGGTGTTGCCCTTTGACGACGTCACAGTGGCGCGGGAGTGTGCGGCATGACAGCCTCGAAACAGCCACTTTGGATTTCGGATGCGATTGCCAAAGCGGTCGATGGCGTGGCCAACAGCAATTTTGCGGTGATGGGCGTCGCGTTTGACAGCCGCGAAGTCGGCTCCGGCGAACTTTTCATCGCGATGAAGGGCGAAAGCAGCGACGGTCATCTGTTCCTCGACAAAGCCTTTGCCAATGGCGCGGCGGGGGCGATTAGCGAGCAAGCGATTGATAGTCCGCATATCCTGGTCGAAGATAGCGCAGTGGCGCTGAACCGTTTGGGCGAAGCTGCGCGGGCGCGCACCGATGCCCAGATTATCGGCGTGACCGGCTCTGCGGGTAAGACCGGCACCAAGGAAGCCTTGTTCGAATGTCTCGCGCGCATCGCGCCTGACAAGGCGCATCGTTCGGTCAAAAGCTATAACAACCATGTCGGGGTGCCGTTGAGCCTTGCGCGGATGCCGGGCGACAGCCGCTATGGCATTTTTGAAATGGGCATGAACCATGCGGGCGAACTGGCCGATCTCACCAAGATTGTCCGCCCGCATGTCGCGATTGTCACAACGGTTGCGCCTGCGCATGTGGGCCATTTCCCGTCGCTGGAAGCGATTGCCGATGCCAAGGGCGAAATTTTCTCCGGCCTTGAACCCGGCGGCACCGCGATCATCCCCTATGACAGCCCCTATCGCGATCGCCTCATTGAAGCGGCCACACCCTATGCGGCGAAAATCGTGACGTTCGGCCTTGGCGAAGGCGCGGATGTGCGCGCGCTCGATTGGGTGCCGGCGGGCAATGGCGGCACGCTCATCACCGCGCGTCTTCCCGGGCAAACCAGCCTGTGCTTCACATTGTCCGCCCCCGGCGAACATTGGGTCGCTAATGCGATGGCGATTTTGGCGGCTGTGCAGGCGGTAGGCGGCGATCTGGCGGCAGCAGGCCTCGCGCTCGCAGAACTGCCGGGCCTCCCAGGACGCGGCGCGCGGCATCATATCGAAATGGGCGAGGGGACGGCGCTCGTCATCGACGAAAGCTATAACGCGAACCCTGCCTCAATGGCCGCAACCATCGGCCAATTGGGCCGCGAACCGGCGGAGCGGCGCATCGCGGTGCTGGGCGCTATGCGCGAGCTGGGCGATGATAGCGATCATTACCATGCGGCGCTGGCCGACCATCTCGTCGAAGCGAACGTAAATTACGCTCTGTTGGTCGGCGAGGAGATGAAAATATTGGCGTCGGCCCTTGAGGGACGCGTCGAATTCGCGCATGGGCCTGACGCGACCTGGGCGCTTCAACAGTTGCGCGCAACGATGCGCCAGGGCGACGCGGTTTTAATCAAAGGATCAAACGCTGTCGGGCTTGGAAAAATCGTTTCCGCGCTAACGGGCGGGGAAACATAAATGCTGTATCTGCTCGCTGAATATCTAGGCTATCCAGGGGTTTTCAACCTGTTCCGTTACCTGACGTTCCGGTCGGGTGCGGCGGTGTTTACAGCGCTAATGATCGGCCTGTTCATCGGCCCCGCCTTCATCAATATGCTGCGCGTCAAGCAAGGCAAGGGCCAGCCGATCCGCGACGATGGCCCCAAAACCCACCTCGCCAAAGTCGGCACGCCGACGATGGGCGGGCTGATGATCCTGTTTTCGGTGTGTATTTCCATGCTGTTGTGGATGGATTTGCGCTCGACCTATGTGTGGGCGGCGCTCGGCGTGATGATCGGCTTCGGCCTTGTCGGTTTCCTTGACGATTATGACAAGGTGACCAAGCGCAGCACCAAGGGCGTTTCGGGCAAAGTGCGGCTTTTGCTCGAATTTCTGATTGCGGGCATCGCGGTCTATCTCATTACCCGCACCGCAGGCACCGATCTCCATATCCCGTTCGTCAATGAACCCATCGCCGAATTGGGCTGGCTGTATATCGCTTTTGCAAGCTTTGTGATTGTCGCGTTCGGTAATGCGGTCAATCTCACCGACGGGCTGGACGGGCTGGCGACCATGCCGGTGGTGATTGCGAACCTTGCCTTTTTGGTCATCATCTATCTCGCCGGTAACGCCAAATTTGCCGCTTATCTCGGTATCCCGCATGTTCCGGGCGCGGGCGAGCTTGCCATTTTATGTGCTTCGGTGATGGGTGCCTGCCTTGCCTTCTTATGGTTCAATGCGCCGCCTGCCGCCGTATTCATGGGCGATACGGGCAGCCTTGCGCTCGGCGGGACGCTCGGTGTTGTCGCGGTGACCGCGCACCATGAATTTGCGCTGGTCGTCGTCGGCGGTCTGTTCGTGGTGGAAGCCTTGTCGGTCATCCTTCAGGTTTTCTGGTATAAGCGCACGGGCAAGCGCATCTTCCGCATGGCGCCTATCCATCACCATTTCGAACAATTAGGCTGGGCCGAACCGACCGTTGTTATCCGCTTCTGGATTATTTCCTTCGTGTTGGCGCTCGCAGGTCTTGCGACGTTGAAGCTGCGGTGATTACCAGCCCGCTCTTTTCCGGCCGCAACTATGCGGTTCTGGGCTTGGCAAGGACGGGACAGGCGTGCGTTGCGGCTTTGGCTGCCAGCAGCGCATCGGTGACGGCTTGGGACAGCAGCCCCGAAGCGCGCGATACGGTGGCACAGCTTGCGACCATTGCCGATCCGATGGAGATTGACCTGTCGGGCTTTGACGGGCTGGTCGTGTCGCCAGGCGTTCCGCTGAACCGCCATCCGGTGGTCGACCGCGCGCGCGCGGCGGGATGCCCGATTATCGGCGACATAGAATTATTCGCGCTCGCCCGTGAAACCTTGCCGCCGCACCGCGTGGTCGGGATTACCGGCACCAATGGCAAATCGACGACGACCGCGCTCATCCACCATATCGTCCGCAATGCCGGATTGCCGACCCGCATGGGCGGCAATATCGGCTTACCCATTTTGGGGCAGGAGCCGCTTGCGCCGGGGGGCATTTATGTCCTCGAACTGTCAAGCTACCAGATTGACCTCACCCATAATCTCGATTGCGATGTGGCGGTGTTGCTCAATGTGACGCCCGACCATCTCGACCGTTATGAAGGGTTTGAAGCCTATGCCGCGTCGAAAGCGCGGCTTTTTGCGATGCAGTCGGCGGACCATATTGCGGTGATTGCGACCGAAGACCCGCAAACCCGCGCGATTGCCGACCTGGTGAACAGCAAGCTTATCACGGTTCAGGCGGACAATATCGACCCTGACGATCAAGCCAATTGGCCTGCGCTCCAAGGGCCGCATAATGCGCAAAATACGGCCGTCGCGATTGCGGTCGCGCGCGCGCTTGGGCTTCAGGATAAGGCCATCGGCCATGCGCTCGAAAGCTTTGGCGGCCTTGCGCACCGCATGGAGCGCGTCACCGAACGTGACGGCGTTTTATATGTGAATGACAGCAAGGCGACCAATCCCGCCTCGACGGCCCCCGCGCTTGCGGCCTATCCGCCCGCGCCCGGCCCCGTTGCTATCCCGCGTATCCACTGGATTGTTGGCGGCTTACCCAAAAGCGATAATCTGGACGAGTGCGCGCCCTGGTTCGGCCATGTTGCGCAAGCCTACACGATTGGAGAGGCTGGACCGATGTTCACCGATCTGTTGAAAGACAAAATGCCGGTCGAGCATTGCGAACTCATGGTCACGGCGGTGGAGCGCGCGGCAGTGGCGGCAAAGCCCGGCGATGTGGTGCTGCTTTCGCCCGCCTGCGCCTCGTTCGACCAGTTCAAGGATTTTGAAGCGCGCGGCGATGCCTTCAAGGCGGCGGTCGGCGCGCTCGCGTGAGAGATAATATGCGCATCGGATGCCGGACAAGGGCCGCAGCGCAGAGGGAAGAAGCAGGAAGTACGGGGATAGAGGCATGAGCGACGGCACCGCTGACATTGTTAAGCCGATCATCACGCCCAAGGCGAGCTTGCGCAAGCGTTCGCCGCGCTTGAGCCGTGCGGATCGCAGCCCCTTGGGCGTGTGGTTCTGGGAAATCGACCGGGTGCTGCTGTCGCTGCTCGCGGTGTTGATTGCGATCGGTCTGGTCGCGGTCGCTGCCGCGTCGCCAGTGTCGGCGATGAAGCAATCGACCACGACCGAAAGCATTGCCCCGCTTTATTATCTGTATCGTCAGATTGCGTGGGTGATTGTCGGCGTGCCGGTGATGCTGGTCATTTCGATGCTGCCCAAAGATCAGGCGCGGCGCTTTGCCATTTATGGCGCGATGCTGTTTCTGGCCTTGCTGCTGCTCGTGCCGGTTATCGGCAATGAGGTGAATGGCGCGAAACGCTGGCTGGGGTCGGGGCTGCTCCGCTTGCAACCGTCGGAATTTCTAAAGCCTTTCTTCATCGTGACCACGGCCTGGATATTGTCATGGAAAGTGCAGGATAAGAGCCTTCCCGTCATTCCCTTGTCGATAGGATTGACCGCAGTGGTCGGAGCCTTGTTGATGCTCCAGCCCGACCTTGGACAAACCATCATCTTTTGCGGAAGCTGGCTGGTGTTGATGCTGATCGCGGGTATGTCGTTCCGCATTATCGGTCTTCTTGGCCTGTCCGGCGTGGTGGGCATTGTGGTTGCCTATTTTACCTATTCGGTGGCGCATAACCGCATCAACATCTGGCTCTTTTCGAAAGGCGATGATTTTCAGGTGGTGAAGGCCCATGCGGCACTGACCGGCGGCGGGCTTGGCGGCACCGGCCCCGGCGCGGGCGTTGCCAAATTCCAGCTTCCCGAAGCGCATACCGACTATATCTTCTCCGTCATTGGTGAAGAGTTCGGCCTGTTTGCATGCATCGCGATTGCGTGCATCTATCTTGCCATTGTCGTGCGCGTGTTAATCCGCCTGCTCGATGAAGAAGACCAGTTCACCATTTTGGCGGTCGCGGGCCTTGTCACCCAATTTGGCGGACAGGCGATCATCAATATGGCGGTGAATACACAGCTTTTCCCGTCCAAGGGCATGACCTTGCCGTTTATCAGCTATGGCGGCTCGTCGATGCTCGCGCTGTGTATCGGCATGGGATTATTATTGTCACTGACGCGCAGAAACCCCTATCTGGTGCGATCAGGCCATGTTGTGAAATGGAACCGTAAATGAGTGCATCGCGTCATTATGTTTTGGCAGCCGGAGGGACAGGCGGCCATATGATCCCCGCCTTTGCGTTGGGCGAGGAATTGACCCGGCGCGGCCATCATGTCGCGCTGGTGACGGATGAGCGCGGCGCGAAGATTCCGGGGCTGTTCGATAAAGGCCAAGTGCATATCCTCCCCGCAGGCCGCATGGCCGGTGGTCCGATTGGCTGGATGAAGGCCGCCAAGGCGATCTGGGAAGGCCGCGCAATGGCCGCGCGTCTTTATGAAAGCTTTGAACCGTCTGCGGTCATCGGCTTTGGCGGTTATCCGGCGTTCCCCGCCTTGCTCGCCGCGCGCAAGTGCAAGGTGCCGACGCTGATCCATGAACAAAATGCGGTGCTGGGCCGCGTCAATCGCTTGGTTGCAAAGCGCGTCGATGCGATTGCAACCGCCTATCCTGAACTCCAGCGTTTGCCCGATAGCTGCCTCCCCAAAACCCATATGGTCGGCAATCCGGTGCGCGCCGAAGTCATTGCATTGCGCGATGAAGACTTCCCGCCGTTCGAAGAAGATGGTGTATTCCGCGTGCTGGTGACGGGTGGCAGTCAGGGCGCGACCATCATGTCCAATGTGGTGCCCGATGGCCTTGCCATGCTCCCGCCCGCGCTGAAAAGCCGTTTGCAGGTAACGCAGCAATGCCGCGCCGAAGATATTGATGCGGTGCGCGCCAAATATAAAGAACATGGCATTCCGGCGGAACTCGCGACCTATATCACCGATATGCCCAACAAGTTGAACTGGGCGCATCTGGTCATCAGCCGGGCAGGGGCATCGACGATTGCGGAACTAACCTGTGCGGGCCGTCCGGCCATCCTCGTGCCGCTACCCAGTGCGACGGACGATCACCAAAGCTATAATGTGAAGGCGATGGTGGCTGCAGGCGGTGCGCGCGCCATTGCGCAATCGACCTTCACGCCCAAGGAACTGGCCAAGCAAATCCAGAAGATTGCGCTGGAACCCGGCGCGCTGGCCAATGCGGCGGCGCGGGCGAAAAGTTGCGGCTTGCCTGATGCGACCCGCGATTTGGCCGACCTTGTGGAATCAACCGGCGGCGCGCCCTTGATGGATGTGATCCGCGTGGGCACAGCGCAATCGGCGGCCCCTTCCAGCGGCTTTGCGCCTGCGATGAAGGAGGCCGCACGATGAAAGGCGTCGGCACCGACATTGGCACCATCCACTTCATCGGCATTGGCGGCATCGGCATGTCCGGCATTGCCGAAGTCATGCACAATCTGGGCTATAAGGTCCAAGGCACCGACATGGCTGATAGCTATGTGGTCGAAGGCCTGCGCGGGCGCGGCATTGATGTGAAAATCGGCCATGATGCCGACAATCTGGGCGATGCGGCGGTGGTCGTGACCTCGACCGCGGTGAGCCGCAAGACCAATCCCGAAGTCGAAGCCGCCTATGAACGCCGCATCCCCGTGGTGCGCCGCGCGGAAATGTTGGCCGAACTGATGCGGCTTAAAAATACCGTCGCTGTGGCTGGCACGCATGGCAAGACGACAACCACCTCGATGGTCGCGGCGATGCTCGACGCGGGCGGGGTGGACCCGACCGTCATCAACGGCGGCATCATCAACAGCTATGGCTCCAACGCCCGCCTTGGCGCGAGTGACTGGATGGTGGTCGAAGCAGACGAAAGCGACGGTAGTTTTCTGCGTCTCGATGGCACGATTGCAGTCGTCACCAATATCGACCCCGAACATCTCGATCATTATGGCGATTTTGACGGCATCAAGGACGCGTTCGTCGAATTTATCGAAAATGTGCCTTTCTATGGCGCGGCGGTGTTGTGCCTTGACCATCCCGAAGTGCAGGCGATCCTGCCCCGCATCCGCGACCGCCGTATCATCACCTACGGCTTTTCGACACAGGCCGATGTGAAGGGCTTGAACGTCACGCCCATCCCCGGCGGTAACCGCTTTGACGTCGCCATCCGCGACCGCGACGGCAATGTTGAAACGATTGAGGGCATAGAGCTTCCGATGCCGGGCCGCCACAATGTCCAAAATGCGCTCGCGGCGGTTGCGGTTGCGCATCATATGGGCGTTGCAAGCGACATCATCCGCACCGGCTTTGCCAAATTTGGCGGGGTCAAGCGGCGCTTCACCAAGGTTGGCGAAATTGCGATGGACGGCGGCAATGCCACCATCATCGACGATTATGGCCATCATCCGGTCGAAATCCGCGCAGTATTGTCGGCAGCCCGTGAAGGCGCGCAAGGGCGTGTCGTTGCGGTTGTCCAGCCGCACCGCTTCACGCGTCTGCGCGATCATATGGATGACTTCCAGCAAGCGTTTAACGACGCCGATGTCGTCTATGCGCTCCCTGTCTATGCGGCGGGCGAGCAGCCGATTGAGGGTGTATCGTCCGACGAAATGGTCATCGGCATCAAGCGGCGCGGACATAATGCGGCTGCCGCGCTGACGGGGCCGGAGGAGTTGGTGGCCACGCTGGCGGCAGATTTGAAGCCGCATGATATGATCGTATGCTTGGGTGCGGGTGATATAACCAAGGTGGCAACGGGCCTAGCCGATGCTATCAGAAAGGCAAGATAATGACCGATTGGCTGAGCGCTTCCATCAAAATGCAAAAGCAGATGCTCGACGCGCAAAAACAGACATTGGATGCAGGGCGCAAGATGATCGGCATGGGTGATCAATTTGTGAAAATGCAGGAGACTGGCCGCCAGATGGCAGAGGCCAATATGGCGGCGTTTAACGCGTGGGCGAAACTGTGGGGAATGCGGTGACGGATACACTTGCTCTTCCTCAAGTGCGCGGCAAGCTTACCGCTGCCGCCCCCCTTGCACCACTTGTCTGGTTCAAGTCAGGCGGCACCGCCGAATGGCTGTTCGAGCCCAAAAATCTGGAAGATTTGCAGGACTTCTTGCGCGAGCTTGATCCTGTCATTCCGGTGATGGCGCTAGGACTGGGGTCCAACCTCATCGTGCGCGATGGGGGCGTACCGGGGGTTGTTGTGCGCCTTGGAAAGCCTTTTGCGAAAGTGAGCGAAAGCGGCCCGCAGCAGCTCACCTGCGGCGGCGGCGCGTCTGGCATTTTGGTGTCCTCGACCGCGCGCGATGCGGGCATTGCGGGCTTGGAATTTCTGCGCTCCATTCCGGGAACGGTCGGCGGTTTTGTCCGCATGAACGGCGGGGCCTATGGCCGCGAGGTCAAGGATATATTGATTGAATGCCAGATTGTGACGCGCGATGGCACGCTTCAAACGCTGGCGCTCTCCGACCTTGGCTATACCTATCGCCATAGCGAGGTGCCGGAAGGCGCGGTGGTGGTGAGTGCGACCTTTCAGGGCGAACCGGGCGAACCGACCGCCATCCAGGCCGATATGGATCGCATCTCGGCAAGCCGTGAGGCCTCGCAGCCATTGCGCTCCAAAACGGGCGGGTCGACCTTCAAAAATCCGGATGGCGACAAGGCTTGGAGGCTGGTCGATGAAGCGGGCTGTCGCGGCCTCACCATCGGCGGCGCGCAGGTGAGCGAGAAGCATACCAACTTCCTTATCAACACCGGCGATGCGACCTCGACCGATATTGAGAAGCTCGGCGAAGAAGTGCGGCGCAGGGTCAAGGAAAAGAGCGGCGTTGATCTCCATTGGGAGATCCAGCGCGTAGGCATGTTCGCCGGAGCGTCAAACAAAGATAGCGTAGGCGTGTTCGCCGGAGCGCCAAACAAAGATAATGTGTCGGTAAATTTGAGAAAGCAGAATGATGACTAAAGGCCCCTGGCACGTTGCAGTTTTAATGGGTGGCTGGGCCAATGAACGCCCCGTATCGTTGATGAGCGGTGCGGGCGTAGCCGACGCGCTGGAAAGCAAGGGCCATAAGGTGAGGCGCATCGACATGGATCGCAATGTCGCGGCCAAAATCGCCGAAGCTGCGCCCGACGTAGTATTCAACGCGCTCCACGGCGTTCCGGGTGAGGACGGCACCGTGCAAGGGATGCTCGACCTGATGGGCGTCAAATATACGCATAGCGGCATGGTCACATCGGTCATCGCGATCGACAAGGAATTGACCAAGCAACGCCTCGTCCCCGCCGGTATCCCGATGCCCGAAGGCAAGATTGTGTCTTCGGCAAGCCTCTATGAGCGCGATCCGTTGCCGCGTCCCTATGTGTTGAAACCTGTCAATGAAGGCTCGTCCGTGGGCGTCGCCATCGTCACCGATGACAGCAATTATGGCAATCCGATTGGCCGCGATGTTGCGGGGCCTTGGCAGGAATTTGATGAACTGCTCGCCGAACCCTTCATCAAGGGGCGCGAACTCACGGTCGCGGTGCTGGGCGGCCGCGCACTCACAGTCACCGAACTCGTCCCCAAGACCGGCTTTTATGATTTCGACGCCAAATATACCGAAGGCATGACCGAGCATGTTTGCCCCGCGCAAATCCCGCAAGATGCGTTTGACCGGATGATGCAATTGGCGCTCGACGCGCATAATCTTTTGGGCTGTAAAGGTGCATCACGTTCCGATTTCCGTTGGGATGAAGAACAGGGTTTGGCGGGCATTTACCTGCTGGAAGTCAACACCCAGCCGGGCATGACGCCGCTCAGCCTTGTGCCCGAACAGGCAAAGCAACAGGGGATCAGCTATCCTGATCTGGTGGAAATGATTGTCGAGGAGGCACTCACATGACGACCGCAAAGATCAAGCGCGGAAAGGCGACGACACGGCGGCAAGCGCCGACCCGTGTGCGGGTAACGTCCAAAAGCGGCACGCGCTCGCGCAAGGCGCCGCCATCGCGCACCGCCGCCTTGCTCGCCAAATTGCCGGTGCAGCCCAAAACGGTCGAGCGCGTGGCAAGCTGGACGATTTTCGGGGCTTTTTGCTTGGGCCTTTATGCGATTGCCGCCTCCACCGGCGTCACCGCCAAGGTCAATGAAGAGGTCGCCCATGCGGTTGGCCGCGCGGGCTTTGAAGTCAAAAAGGTCGAAGTGCTGGGCGTCAATCGCATCGACCAGATGAAGATTTACGACCTTGCGCTCAACCAGAAGAACCGCTCGATGGCGTCGGTTGATCTGGAGGCGCTGCGTACCGACCTGATGAAATATGGCTGGGTCGAAGATGCGCGGGTAAGCCGCCGATTGCCCGACACGCTCGTCATCGACATTGTCGAGCGCACGCCGACCGCCGTGTGGCAAAACCAGCATAAGCTGTCGCTCATCGACGTGAACGGCGTGGTGTTGGAACCGGTAACGGTCGCGACCATGCCCGATCTGCCGCTGGTCATCGGCCCGCGCGCGAATGAACAGACGCGCGACCTTGATGTGCTGCTTGCTGAAGCGCCTGCGTTAAAGCCGCTCGTCGCGGGCGCAACCTGGGTCGGCAATCGTCGCTGGGATTTGCGCTTCCAGTCAGGCGAAACGCTCTCGCTCCCCGAAGGCGAGACCGATGCGAAGAAGGCGCTTGCCAATTTCGCGCGGATGGACGGGATGAACCGCTTGCTGGGCCGGGGCATATTGCGCTTTGATATGCGCGATCCGGAACGCTTCGTGCTGCGCTTGCCCGACAAAAAGGCGCCGGCGAGCAGCGACGGGGCTGGGGTCAAGAGCGGCGAGAATAAAACTGCGGAAAATAAGCCGAGCGAGGCTAAGGCAGAGAAAAAAGAGGGATAAGGTCATGGCGGCACCGCGCGTAGAACGTCTGATTACCGCGCTCGACATCGGGTCGTGGAAAGTATCGGCGCTGATTGCAGGCGAAACCGAAAATGGCGAAATCCATGTGCTGGGCACGGGGCAGCGCCAGAGTCAGGGCGTCAAGCGCGGCTATGTTGCGGACATGGACAAGACCGAACAGGCGGTGCGCGAAGCCATCGAACAGGCCGAACGCATTGCGGGCACCAATATCGAAGATGTGTGGGTAAGCTTTTCCGCCGGTGGCCTGTCGAGCGATATTGCGCGCGTAGAAGTTGAATTGGGCGGGCACCGGGTCGAGCAGGAAGATATTGATGACCTGCTGGCGGCAGGGCGCAGCACGATTGATCCCGATGGCCGCATGGTGCTCCACGCCCAGCCCGCGCTTTATACGCTGGATGGCTTGGCCGGGGTCAAGCATCCGCTCGGCCTCCATGCCGACCGGCTCGGCGTCGATATCCATGTCGTGCTGGCGGACGGATCGCCGGTGCGCAATCTCGATATGTGCGTGCGCCAAGCGCATCTCAATGTCGAAACCATCGTCGCCTCACCTATGGCAACGGGCATGGCGTGCCTGTCTGCCGAAGAGCGCGATTTGGGTGTCGCTTTGGTCGAGATCGGCGCGTCCGTCACAAATGTGTCATTATTTGCAGGCGGGATGCTGGTTGGCCTGACCTCGCTCCCGTTTGGCGCATCCGACATTACCGACGATATTGCCTCGGCTTTCGGAGTGCGGCGCAGTCAGGCGGAGCGCGCCAAATGCTTCTATGGCTCGGCGACGCCCAGCCCGCAGGACAGCCGCGAGATGATCGAGCTTGCACCGCCCACCAATGCGCTGGAAACCGACGGGGTGAAGGTCAACCGCGCGCAGCTTATTTCGGTGATCCGCCAACGGCTTGACTATATGTTGACCGAAATCGGCAAGGCATTGAAAGATCTGGGCTTTACCGGCCCTGTCGGGCGGCAGGTGGTGCTGGCAGGGGGCGGGGGGGATTTGAAAGGTATGGCCGATTATGCCCAAAGCGCATTGGGCCGCGCGGTGCGGATTGGCCGCCCCAAAGGGCTTATCGGATTGCCCGAAGCCCATGCCGGTCCGGCGTTCGCAACGCTGGCCGGATTGGTGCAATATGCGGCGTCCGATCCGGTTGATTTGCGCTCGCTTTCCATCGAGGAGCAAGAGGTTGTCCGCGCATCGGGACCAGCCCTGCTCGACAGGCTTGTTGCCGCATTCCGTAGCAATTTCTGACGAGTTGCCCCAAAAGAGGCATGAAATTTACAGTCGCGTTACTAAAAGGTTAAATTTATACGTGCTTCCGGTCCAAAATTAGTGCAAAGCTGAGCGGAACGAGCAGGGGGCTGTTCGAATATATTTTTTAGCCCATTTGTCGAAAATGGGGTGAGGGAGCCAAGTTGAATGAGCATTGATATCCGTCCTCCGCAGGTTGACGAATTGAAGCCGCGTATCGCCGTCATCGGCGTTGGCGGTGCCGGTGGCAACGCGATCGCGAACATGATTGCCGCAAGTGTCGAAGGTGTCGATTTTGTCGTCGCCAATACCGACGCGCAGGCGCTAAACTCTTCGCCCGCAGAGCGCCGCATCCAGCTCGGCCCCGATATTACACAAGGCCTTGGCGCCGGATCGCGCCCCGAAGTGGGCCGCGCTGCTGCCGAAGAAACTATCGCGACCATCGAGCAGGCGCTCGAAGGCGCGCATATGTGCTTTATCGCGGCTGGCATGGGCGGCGGCACCGGCACGGGCGCTGCGCCCGTCATCGCCAAAGTGGCGCGTGACCGCGGTATCCTCACCGTCGGCGTTGTGACCAAGCCCTTCACCTTTGAAGGCTCGCGCCGGATGCGTTCGGCGGAATCGGGTATCGAAGAGTTACAGAAAAATGTCGATACGTTGATCGTCATTCCGAACCAGAATCTGTTCCTTGTCGCCAATCCGAACACGACCTTCAAGGAAGCGTTCCAGATGGCCGACGAAGTGCTGCAACAAGGCGTGCGCGGTATTACCGACCTCATGGTCATGCCCGGCCTTATCAACCTCGACTTTGCCGACGTGCGCTCCGTAATGCACGAAATGGGCAAGGCGATGATGGGCACCGGCGAAGCGGATGGCGATGGCCGTGCGCTCGAAGCTGCCGAAAAAGCGATTGCCAACCCGTTGCTCGACGGCGTGTCGATGCGCGGCGCGAAGGGCGTTATCATCTCGATCACTGGCGGCGAAGATATGCGCCTGATGGAAGTCGACGAAGCGGCGAACCATATCCGAGAGCTGGTCGATCCCGATGCGAACATCATCTGGGGTTCGGCGTTCAACGACAATCTGCAAGGCAAAATCCGCGTGTCGGTTGTAGCGACCGGCATTGATGCCGACGCCGAAGCCGCCGCTGAACAACGCGCGCAGCCGACGCGGGCTTTCTCCTTCCCCGCCGCGCGCAAGCCGACGCCGATTCCGGCCGCGCCCGCTGCTGCGGCTTCAACCTATAGCGCGCCGCAAGCCGAAACGCCTGCGCCCGCCGCTCCGGCACCCGAAGCTGCGTCCGGTTTCGATGCGCCTGCGCATAATAGCGACGAAGCGCCGATCGAATTGACGCCGCCTGAACCGGTGGCCGACAATCAAGGCGGGGTGACTGCACCTGATGCGCCAGCGCAAAAGATTGTCTATGACGATCTTGGCTCCGAATTTGATGCGCCTGCCGACGAACTGGTGCTGGATGCCCCCGAAGCCGCACCCGCTGCCCCCGCGCAGCAGGCCGACGCTCCGGCAAGCCCGCGCGTTTCGACCGGCGGCGGCACTTTGTTCGAACGCATGTCCAACCTGTCGCGCGGCAATGCGCGCAAGCCGGACGGTGAGGGCGAAGGCGAAGAAGAGAAAATCGACATTCCGCGTTTTCTCAACCGCCAGAACAACCAGTAAGCGATTGCGCGTATAGCGCGTTTGACGCGGATGAATCCCGGTACGTCGCAAGCGTGCCGGGATTGTCATTTCTACGGCGTCAAAATGTTAGCTTTGGTTCAGGTGAACCATGCTATAGGCTGGAGCCCATGAAGAACAAAAAATGTGTGAAATTGCCGCGGACAAATGCTGTTACGCGCGCGTCGGCTTTGGCGCTTGCGCTTTTGATTCCCGCCTCCGGTGCAAGCCTCGCCGCCCAGATTAGCACGACGCCCCCTGCCAACAATCCCGCGCCGCAGATTAGTGCCGCCGAACGCGCGCAACTCGACGCGCAGGCGATGCTGACCAGTGCGCTCACCCGCATCGGCACCGATGGCAATGATGTGAGCGCGCTGGTCGATGCCGGCACCGCCGCCAATATATTGGGCGATGCACAGGCCGCTTACGGATTTTTGAATCGCGCGCGTTCGATTGCGCCCAATAATGGCCGCGTGATGGCGGGGTTGGGTGTCGCATTGGTACGGCTTGAAAATCCGGTCGAAGCTTTGCGCATGTTTGACCAGGCGGTGAAGCTTGGCACATCGGAGCGCGGCTTTTTGGCCGAGCGCGCGATGGCTTATGACCTTATCGGCGACAATGCCAAGGCGCAGCGCGATTACCAGATGGCGTTGCAGGTTAGCCCCAACGACCAGACGTTGCGCAACTATGCGCTTTCGCTCGGCATTGGCGGCGAGACTGACCGCGCGATCCAGATCATCGCGCCGCTCCTCCAGCGCAAGGACCGCGCGGCATGGCGTGACCGCGCCTTCATCCTCGCGATGAACGGACGCACACAGGAAGCGGTCGAAATTGTCCGCACGACCATGCCCGCCAATGTCGCGAGCGGCCTCACGCCTTATCTTACCAAGATGAACCGGCTGTCGAACCGGCAAATGGCGCTGGCGGTCCATTATGGCCAGTTCCCGACAAGCGATGCGCAACTGGCTGCGGTCGGACGCAATGCGGGCGGCAATGCGCCTGCCGCCGCCTCAAGCACGGCGGCCAAAGCCGCGCCGGCGCGCGGTGGACGCCAAACCGCTGCCCGCCAAACGAGCCGCAACACCAGCAAGGGGCGCAGCGCAACCCCCGTTGCCGCTGCCAATGATCCGCTCGCGGGCAAGCGTTTCGTTGATGAAGATGGCCGTCCGGTAAAATTATCGCGTTCCGAACAGCTTGCGCTGCTTAAAGAACATGAGGAAAAACAGGCCGAAGCGGCCCGTCAGGCCGAAGCCAAGCGGGTGGCCGATGCCAATGCCGCGCAAGCTGCTGCACAGGCCGAAGCGGCGCGACAGGCTGAAGCCACCCGTCAGGCTGCGGTCGCGCGCGAGGCTGAAATTGCACGACAGGCGGAAGCCGCCCGTCAGGCCGAAACCGCGCGACTCGCCCAGCAACGCCGCGATGCGGAAGCCGCGCGTCTTGCAGCGGCCAAAACGCAACGCCCGCCGGTTCAAACCGCGATGGCGAATGCTCCCCAGCCACAACCTCAACCCCAGCCGCAACCCCCCGCACAGGTCGCCTCCGCGCCTGTTTCCGCGAGCCCGATGGGGCCGGTCGATAGCGGCGCGCGGGCGATTTCCGCGCCACCTGCTGCTGCACCTGCGCCAGCCGCAAGCGCGGTGGTCACCACCGATATTCCGGCATCAAGCGCAAATGGCGGGCCGGTGATCGGGCCGGGCTTTACCGATCCGGTCAATGTAGCGCCGGTTACCACCCCTGCGCCTCTGCCCGCAGCAACGGCCCCGACGCCTGCCGTCACCTCGCCGGAATCGACCTTCAAAGCCTTTTCGCTGGATGATCTGGTGAAAGCGGTACGCCCGCCCGAAGTGGTGCGCACTCGCACCGAAGCGCCGGTGGATACGGCAACGCTCGAACGCTTGCGGCAGGACAAGCTCCGCGCCGACCGGGAAGCTGCTGCTGCCCGCCGCGCCGAAGCCGACAAGAAACGCGCTGCCGATGCGCAAGCCGCCAAGGATCGCGAGGCCGCTGCCACCGCTGCTGCCGAGGCGGCCAAGAAAAAGGATAATCCCGCGCGCACATGGGTGCAAATTGCAACTGGCGCGGCCAATGTCATGGGCAGCGAATATCGCCGTCAATCGGCGGGCAAAAATGCGACCATCTTTAAAGAAAAGAGCGGCTATACCGCGCCGTTCGGTCGTTCGCAGCGCCTGCTCGTCGGTCCGTTCGACACGATGCGCGATGCCAATAGCTGGCTCGCCTCGTTCAAGAAAAATGGCGGGGACGGTTTTGTCTGGACCAGCGATACGGGCGAAGAGGTCACCCCGGTCGGCAGGCGCTAAGCGATGGTCAATGGGGGGCAATTGGCGGGCTATGCAAGCGATCCGGCACACAGTCGGGGGCGCTTGCATGAGGAAGGTAAAACCACAAGAGGCCCGCGCGATGCGTTCCAGCGCGACCGCGACCGCATCGTCCATTCGATCAGCTTCCGCCGCTTGCGCCACAAGACGCAAGTATTTGTCGCGCCCGATGGCGACCATTTCCGCGTCCGGCTGACCCACAGCCTCGAAGTCGCGCAAATCGGTCGGGCGATGGCGCGCGCGCTGGGGTTGAATGAAGATCTGACCGAAGCGTTATGCCTCGCGCACGACATCGGCCACCCGCCTTTCGGCCATGCGGGCGAGCGGGCGCTGGAACGCGCGCTTAAAGATCATGGCGGCTTTGACCATAATGCGCAGACGCTCAGAACCCTTATGTTTCTGGAGCGGGTCTATCCGCATTTTGACGGGCTGAACCTTAGTTGGGAAACGCTCGACGGGCTGGCTAAACATAATGGGCCGGTGACAAAGCGCGGCTGGGCAATGGAGGAGGCGAACGCGGCGTTCGACCTTGATCTGGCGCGCCAAAGCAGTCTGGAAGCGCAGATTGCGGCGGTGTCCGACGATATTGCTTATGACAATCACGATATTGACGATGGCCTGCGCGCGGGGCTGTTGACGATAGACCAGCTTCTTGGTCAACCCTTTGTTCGCAAGGGTTGGGAGCGGATTATCGCAACCTATCCGGGCGTCGCGCAAGAGCGGTTGCAACGCGAACTGGTGCGCGACCAGATTGGTCAGATGGTCAATGATGTGATTGAAGCAACGCGCGCGCGGCTTATGGAGCATCGCATCGAAACGGCCGAAGATGTGCGCGCGGCGGGGCTGACGCTCGGCAATTTTTCGGATGTGATGCAGGCCGAAGAACGCGCGCTCAAACGCTTCATGTATGATAATCTTTATTATCACCAAGCCCAGATTGAAGCCGCCGATGCCGCCGACACGGTGGTGTCCGGCCTGTTCAACGCCTATGCTGCCGACCCTGTTTTGATGGGCGAGGATTGGGCGGCGCGCTTGCCCGCCGACAATCCGCAACGCGCGCGTCACATTGCCGATTATATTGCGGGCATGACCGACCGTTTTGCGCTCAACCGCTTTGCCGAAATCTACGGTGCCGCAGCCGTGCCGACGGGGCTGTAATGGCGAAACTTCTGATTGTCGGCGCAACCGGATTGATCGGACGGCAACTTGTCGCGCGGTTGCTGGATGAAGGCGTGCATGAGGTCGCCGCACTGACCCGCAAGCCGAGCGGCATAAGCGGTGCAAATTACAACGAACAGGTGGCTCCCGTGGAGGAATGGCCCGCATGGGTTGCGGCCATCCAGCCCGATTGTATTATTTCCGCGCTCGGCACGACGTGGCGCTTGGCGGGTAATTCCGAAGAGGCGTTCCGCGCGGTCGACCAGCATCTGGTGCTGGCGGTGATGGCGGCGGCGCGCGGGGCAGGGGCGCGCCATGCGATTTCTGTGTCCTCGGTCGGTGCCGATGCCCGCACCCGCACTTTCTATCTGCGCGTCAAGGGCGAGGTCGAGCAAAGTCTGTCCGCGCTCGGCTTTGACCGGCTCGACCTGATGCGCCCCGGCTTGCTGCGCGGCGAACGCGGCAGCGAGCGGCGGGTCGGCGAACGGCTGGGCATTTTGCTCAGCCCGATCAGCGATGCGGTGATGGGCTTCGGCCCGCTCCGCCGCTATCGCTCGGTGGATTCAGCCGTGGTAGCGGCCGCGATGGCAACGCTCGTGGACCGCGCATCGGAAGGCCGCTTCGTGCATGAAAATGACGATATAGCGGCGCTGGCGAAGCGGATTAAGTAGTAAGCGGCGGATAGATAAAACCTCGTCATACCCGCGAAGGCGGGTATCCATCTGATACCCTCGCCATAAACCAAAGGGTCAGGAGATGGATCCCCGGTCAAGCCGGGGATGACGAAAGAGTAGGGGAGGGGGTAGCAAGCTCAACCAAACCCAACCCTAACCCAAACCCCCTCAATCCTCATCCACATGGTCTGGCAGGTCTTCCGTCTTGGTGCTGGCAAGCTCGTCCAATTCCTTTTCGGTCATGCTTTCATACATTTGTTTCGACGCGCCCTGAAGCTCGGACATTTTGGTTTCGCCGCGTTTGGCGCTGAGCGCGGCACCGGCGGCGCGCTGCTGGGCTTTGGATTTGGCAGGCATGGCATAATCTCCTTCACTACCATTCCAACGCTAGCGTAGGCGAAAAGGTTGCGGGGCGCTCCGGCCCGATTCCGCCACTGCACCGCATATGGACGGCTTTTTTGCGATATTGGCCCCAAGGCGGATTGACTCGACTCTGTCTGGCCTTCATGGGCGGGGACAAGTCGCTGCCTTTTTTGAACGAAGGTAGATGGAAATGCGGGAGAGCGGGAGGCTTTGACCTCTCCACCGAAGGAGCAACCGCCCCGGAAACTCTCAGGTCACAAGGGACCGCATTATCCTGTCGGCACTCTGGAAAGCGGATGGCGCGCGTGCGGGCTATCCCACCGAAGGGGTAACTTTTTGGGCCTGACGGTCCTCAAAGGAAAACTCTCAGGTTCCCGTGACAGAGGGGGCATAGCTTGGGCTTGCGGCACCGGTGCGCGCAAGGATGCTATGTGACCGACGGAGAGTGTGTGATGAGCGACAATATCATAAATGAAGGCGAAGAAGCGGTCGCGCTGGAAGTGCAGACCCTGCCGCTCGACGCATGGCACCGCGCCAAGGGCGCGCGCATGGTCGAATTTGCGGGCTATCATATGCCGATCCAATATGAAGGCATTATGGCCGAACATTTATGGACCCGCGAAAATGCGGGGTTGTTCGATGTGAGCCATATGGGCCAGCTTCAAATTGCGGGTGAAGGCGCGGCAGAAGCTTTGGAAACGCTCGTGCCGGGCGATATCAGCGTGCTGAAACCGGGGCGGATGCGCTATTCGCTGTTGCTCAATGAAGAGGGCGGCATTTTGGATGATCTGATGATCACCAATGCGGGCGACCATCTTTATGTCGTCGTGAACGGCGCGGTAAAGCATGACGATATCGCCCATCTGCGCGAAGAATTGCCCGACGATATTACGCTGAACTATGACGAAGATGCGGCGTTGCTCGCGTTGCAGGGGCCGAAAGCGGTCGAGGTTCTGACGCGGTTAGGCATCAAGCCTGCGGTTGAAGGCCTCCCCGGTGTGGACGGCCTCGTCTTCATGCAGGCCGGGCCCTATGAATGGAACGATGTGCCTTTGGGCATCAGCCGGTCGGGCTATACCGGCGAGGACGGTTTTGAAATTTCACTGCCCGCCGCTGCCGCCGAAGCTTTTGCCGATGCGCTTACCGCTGAGCCCGAAGTCAAGCCGGTCGGCCTTGGCGCACGCGACAGTTTGCGGCTTGAAGCGGGCCTGCCGCTTTACGGCCATGACCTCAGCACCGAAACCGATCCGGTCGAAGCCGATCTTGGCTTTGCGATCTCCAAGCGCCGCCGTTTGGAAGGCGGTTTTCCGGGGGCGGTCGATATTCTGGCCGAGCTCGTCGATGGTGCCAAGCGCAAACGCGTGGGCCTGACGCTTGAAGGCAAGCAACCGGCACGCGAAGGCGCGGATATTTATGCGGGCGGCCATCATGTCGGCGTCGTGACCTCTGGCGGTTTTGCGCCGAGCGTCGGCGGACCCATCGCGATGGGCTATGTCGCCACCGACCAATCGCATCCCGGCACGATTTTGGAAATTGAAGTGCGCGGCAAGCGGCTCATGGCAACCGTGGTTCCCATGCCGTTCGTACCGCACAAATATGTGAGGAAGGCAGTCTGATTATGGCACGTTATTTTACCGATGAACATGAATGGCTTGACGTAACAGGCGACGAAGCGACGGTCGGCATCACCGACTATGCGCAAAGCCAGCTTGGCGACATTGTGTTCGTCGAAGTCCCCGAAGAGGGCAAGGATGTGAAGAAGGGCGAAGACGCCGCGGTCGTGGAATCGGTGAAAGCCGCGTCCGACGTTTATGCCCCGCTTGATGGCACCATCACCGAAGGCAATGCGGCGCTGGGCGATGATCCGAGCCTCGTCAACACCGACCCCGAAGGCGAAGGCTGGTTCTTCAAACTGACGCTCGCCGACAAAAGCCAGCTTGACGGCCTGATGGATGAAGGCTCGTATAAGGATTTCATCGCGAGCCTGTAAATCCTGTTCCCCTCCCGCGTGCGGGAGGGGCTAGGGGTGGGTAAGTCGCCTTACGCGCCCCCTGAATTTCGAAGCAATTCCAGACCCACCCCCGACCCCTCCCGCACGCGGGAGGGGGGAGATTTGATCCATGCGTTACCTCCCCCTGACCGACACCGACCGCAAGGCGATGCTCGATGTGATCGGCGCAAAGTCGGTCGATGACCTGTTTGTCGATGTGCCCGTCGAAGCGCGGCTTAGCGGCACGATTGAAGGCTTGCCCGACCATGCCAGCGAAATGGCGGTCGAGCGCCATATGAAGCGGCTGGCAGGCCGGAATATGGTCGCGGGCGATGTTCCGTTTTTCTTGGGCGCCGGGGCCTATCGCCACCATGTACCCGCCTCGGTCGATCACCTGATCCAGCGCGGCGAGTTTCTGACCGCCTATACGCCCTATCAACCCGAAATCGCGCAAGGCACGTTGCAAGTCCTGTTTGAGTTCCAGACGCAGGTTGCGCATCTGTTCGGCTGCGATGTGGCGAATGCATCCATGTATGATGGCTCGACCGCTTGTTATGAAGCGATCAGCATGGCGGGCCGCGTGACGCGCCGCAAAAAAGCGGTGCTGTCGTCGGGCCTCCACCCGCATTATGTGTCGGTGGCCGAAACTATGGCGAAATTTACCGGTGATACGCTGGACGTTGCCGCGCCCGAACTGGTGGCGGACACCGATACCGAGCGGCTGCTTGGCGCGATCGACAAGGATACAAGCTGCGTCGTCGTCCAATATCCCGACATTTTGGGTCGTATCACCGACCTTACGCCGATTGCCGACAAAGCCCATGACATGGGCGCGCTGCTCATCGCGGTCGTGACCGAACCGGTTGCCTTGGGCGCGATTGAAGCACCGGGCCATATGGGCGCGGACATTGTCGTCGGCGAGGGTCAATCGCTGGGCGTGGGCTTGCAATTTGGCGGGCCTTATGTTGGCCTCTTTGCTACCAAGGAAAAATATGTGCGCCAGATGCCGGGGCGCTTGTGCGGCGAAACGGTGGACGCCAGCGGCAAGCGCGGTTTTGTGCTGACGCTGTCGACCCGCGAGCAGCATATCCGCCGCGAAAAGGCGACCTCGAACATCTGTACCAACTCCGGCTTGTGCGCGCTGGCGTTCAGCATCCACATGACCTTGCTCGGCGAGCGGGGGCTGACCGAATTGGCGGCGCTCAATCATGCGCTGGCGTGTGACGCGGCGGACCGCTTGGCCAAGGTGCCGGGCGTTACCGTGTTGAACGACAGCTTTTTCAACGAATTCACGCTGGTGCTCCTCAAGGAAGCACGCCCGGTTGTGCGCGAACTTGCCGAGCGTGACATTTTGGGCGGCGTGTCGCTTGGGCGGCTTTATCCCAAAGTGTCGGCACTCGAAAACGGATTGCTTGTGGCCGTTACCGAAACCACAACAGCGGAAGATGTCGAAGCCTTTGCCGTCGCGCTTGAGGAGGTGCTGAAATGAGCGAGTTGAACGCAAGCGGATGGCGCCCCGAAATGGGCGGCGCGGACGAATTGACCGGCCCCGAAACCTTCACCGGCAACAAGGCGCTGATGCTCGACGAGCCGCTGATTTTCGAAATTGGCAGCCGCACGACCACGGGTGTGGATTTTGACCAAATCTCCCCTGAAGGGGAGGGGCTTAATAGGTTGGGAAGTTTGGCCCGCAAAAACCCGATCAATCTCCCCGGCCTGTCGGAATCCGAAACGGTGCGCCATTATACGCGCCTCAGTCGCCAGAATTACGGTATTGATCTGGGCTTTTTCCCGCTCGGTTCCTGCACGATGAAGCATAACCCGCGCCTCAATGAAAAGGTTGCGCGGATGCCGGGCTTTGCGGATATCCACCCGCTCCAGCCGGTCGATACGGTGCAGGGCGCGCTCGGCGTTATCAATGAACTGGCGGTGTGGCTCATCAAGCTCACCGGGATGCACGGCGTAGCCATGACCCCCAAAGCGGGCGCGCATGGCGAGCTTTGTGGTATCCTTTGTATCCGTGCCGCATTGGAAGCGCGCGGCGATGCGCGCTCGGTCATCCTTGTGCCGGAAAGCGCGCATGGCACCAACCCTGCGACCGCCGCTTTTGCCGGCTATAAGGTTGAAAATATTCCCGCAACGCCCGAAGGCCGTGTGGACATCAAGGCCTTGGAAGCGCGCCTTGGCCCCGATGTCGCGGCGGTGATGATCACCAACCCCAACACCTGCGGCCTGTTCGAGCGCGACATGAAGCGCATTTCGGACATGGTCCATGCGGCGGGCGGGTTCGTCTATTGCGACGGCGCGAACTTCAACGCGATTGTCGGCCGCGTGCGTCCGGGCGATCTGGGCGTCGATGCGATGCACATCAACCTTCATAAAACCTTCTCCACCCCGCATGGCGGCGGCGGTCCGGGTTCGGGGCCGGTGGTGCTGTCGGAAGCCTTGTCGCCCTATGGTCCGTTGCCCTTCACGGCGCGCTATGAAGACGGCCATATCCGCCTCATCGAGGAGGAAAATGCAGCGGAAGAACATCCGCAGACATTTGGCCGCATGTGCGCTTTCCACGGCCAGATGGGCATGTTCACCCGCGCGCTCGCTTATATTATGAGCCACGGCGCGGACGGATTGAAACAGGTCAGCGAAGATGCGGTCTTGAACGCCAACTATATCCTGCGCTCGATGGAAGATATGCTCGACGCGCCGTTCGCACCGTCGGGGCCGTGTATGCATGAAGCGATTTTCTCGGACAAAGGCTTTGCCGAAGGCTTTTCGACGCTTGATGTGGCCAAGGGCCTGATCGACGAAGGCTATCATCCGATGACCATGTATTTCCCGCTGGTGGTGCATGGCGCGATGTTGATCGAGCCGACCGAAACAGAATCCAAGCGCGTGCTGGACCAGTTTATCGGCGCGCTGCGCTCGGTGGTGGCCCAGGCCAAGCAAGGGAACCCGACCCTCAAAAACGCGCCCTATTACGCGCCGCGCCGCCGTTTGGACGAAACCTTGGCGGCAAGAAAGCCGGTCCTCGGCTGGAAAGAATCCGTGCCGGAAGCCGCTGGCACCGGCGCTGGCGCGAATATCGGCGGGGGTTGAGGACGAGCAGATGGCGCTACGCAATTCTTCTCCCTTGATGGGAGGAGGATATGAAGACTTGGCAGCTTGCTGCCTAGTCGTAGCTGGATGAGGGTGCGCTATCAACAAAGCACAATGTTTGCGGAGAGATCACCCTCATCCAACTGCGCCTAAGCTCGTTCCTCGCTAAGGCTCCATATCATTCTCCCATCAAGGGAGAAGGATGGTACGCGCGCACCTACACCGGCAAGGTGCAGGTAAACCGTGTCTCCGTCTCGTCCGAGGCGACGCTCAATGTTCCGCCATGAACCCGCGCGATTTCCGACGCGATGAACAGGCCTAACCCCAAGCCATCCTTGGATTTGCCCTGATCCTGCCGGTAAAAGGCGTCGAACAAATGCGGCATCGCGTCGGCGGGGATAGGCTTGCCGCCATTGGCGACATAGATGGTGAGATTATTGGCGCACAGCGAACCGCCGATGCGGATCGGCTGGTCAGGGTCGCCATGCGTAATCGCATTGCCGATGAGGTTCGATAGCATCTGCGCAATGCGGTTATGGTCGACGGAAAGGCGCGGAAAAGCGGGGATCGCTATTTCGATGCGGCGCTCCAGATTGGCGGCCTTTAATTCCAGCGCGACCTGTTCGATGGTTTCGGACAAATCGCGGTCGGCATCATGGTGGAGCGTCACCCCCGACCCCAGCCGCAACCGCGCAAAATCGAGCATATTGCGGATCATATCATCCATGCGGCTGACGCTGCCTTGCAACAGCCCCAAAATCTGCTCTCCGCGCTGGTCGAGCGGTTGGTCGGCGAGTAGGCGGATGCCCGATTGGAAGGCAGCCACCGGATTGCGCAAATCATGGCCCAGTACCGCGATAAACTGTTCCCGCAACCGCGCGGTTTCGCGTTCTTCTTCCAGCTCGTCCTGCGTTTCTTCCAACTCGTCCTGCGTCAAACGAAGCTGGCCATCCACCATCAGATATTGCGCGATCAAATCGGCAAATAATTTGAACATATTGATGGTTTGCGGATTGTCGATAGCGGCGGGGCGCGGGTCCACCGCGCATAATGTCCCGAAAAATGTGCCGTCCTTCAGGATGATCGGCTGCGAAATATAGCTTTCGATGCCGTACAGCGCGGGTGTCGGATGGGTGTGGAAAATCGGATCTTCGGCGACATGGTTGATAACCACGCCTTGCCGCGTTTCGCGAATCTCGTTGCAGATGGTAGTCGCAATATCCAGTTCATCCCCGGCGCGGATGCCGAAATTAATATCGTCCTGCACCTTGCACGCAATCCAGCGGTCATTGGTCACGCGCGCAACCGCAGCAAAACCTAAGCCGGTGGTTTTGCAAATCACGTCAAGAATCCGCGGCACAGCTTCGATCCGGCCAACCGCTTCAATATCATGACGATAATCGTGGGGCACGGGCTGTCGCATAAGCGGGGCGTTCACGTCGAAATCCTTGAGCATAATAGTCCGGCAAAGGAGTGGAGCGCGCAGCTATAGCAGAACGCGCTGAACAAACGACAACAAAGCATCGCCGAACAGGGGTTTCATCGCGCCAATCGTCCGGTTAGGAAGGGATATGCCGCCAGCAAGACCTTCATCTCCCGCCGCTTTACGCAATCGCGGGCCGATTGCCGATATTTTACAGGCAATTTTGCCCGATACCGGCAAAGTCTTGGAAATTGCGAGCGGGACGGGTGAACATGCACTCTATTTTGCCCAGCGGTTCCCGCAAATGCTGTGGCAGCCGAGCGACGGGTCGGATGCGGCGGTCGCAGCCATCGAAAGCTGGCGCGCGACGGCAGACCTGCCCAATTTGCTTGCGCCGGTAAAGCTTGACGCGTCCGCCCCCGAAGGCTGGCCTGAAATGGACAATATTTCCGCAATTTTGTGCATCAATATGGTGCATATCAGCCCCTGGGCGGCGACCGAAGGGTTGATGCGGGGGAGCGCGACGCTGCTCTCACCCGGCGAACCGCTGATCCTTTATGGCCCCTATATCCGCGAAGGCGTGGAAACGGCGGCGTCCAACCTTGCTTTCGACGAAAGCCTCAAACAGCGTAATCCCGCTTGGGGCCTGCGCACTTTGGAGCAAATGGCCGAACTGGCTGCACCTTACGGCTTTACGCTGGAGGAGGTAACGCCCATGCCCGCCAATAATATCATCGCGCTTTTCCGCAATATTACGGCGGTGTGAGCCGCGCACGAGCACTATCTATATGCAAAAAAATGGCCGGACATGGTTTCCCACGTCCAGCCACCCTCCAGCCGGATATTCCAGCCTTTTACGCTATAAAAACGCGCCTCAAGGTCAGTTAATGGCTTCTTCGCCTGCCTGACCGACCGATTGGATGTCCTTTCCGACGCCCTTGACGGTGGCGCACGCCGATACCGACAAGGCTATTGCTGTCAAAACCATGACAAAAGCTGACTTTTTCATCTAGTTTCCCTCACTTCATATATTATTTCGTGCTGCTTCAACGTTCCGGACTTGCCGCCGGTTCCATGAACGCTTGCTGAGCGCGAACGCGCTCGCGCCACAGGATATAAAGGCCGCTCGCGATGATGAGCGGGGCGCCGAACCATGTCGCCACACCCGGCCATTGGTAAAACAGGATGAAGCCGATGAGGCTCGCCCACAGAAGGCCGGTATAATCCATCGGCATGACCAGCGCGATGGGCGCAAGGCGTAATGAAGCGGTGAGCGCAAGCTGGGCGATGCCGCCCGCAACCCCCATCAACAGGAGGAGGCCCCAGGTCGGGCCATCATGGAATTGCCCGACACGCAGCATAGCAAGACCCAGCGGTATGAGCGAGGTCAGCGCGAACCAGAAAACGATGGTCGGCGCGCGCTCGGTTGCGCCAAGGCGGCGCAGCACCACGGTGACACTCGCGGTCAGCATCGCCGCGACAATCGCGACGCTGCCGCCGAACAGCGAGATATGGCTGCCGCCCGGTTGCAGCACGATGACGACCCCCGCAAAACCCGCCAACACTGCGCCCCAGCGATGGATACCGGTCGGCTCCTTGAGCAATAATGCGGCCAGCGCGGTCGCGAAAATCGGCACCGCAAAGCCGATGGTGGTCGCCTCCGCCATCGGCAGCAAGGTATAGCTCCAGAAATTGAACCCCATCGCGACAATGCCGATAATCATGCGGATAAGATGCGCCATCGGGCGGTGGGTGCGCATCGCTTCAAAGCCCGCACCACGCCCGCTGCCTTTCCCCGCTGCCATCCATAGCAGCACGACGCCGAGCAGGATGAACTGGCGGTAAAACAGGCTTTCGATCACACCCACACCCCGTTCGCCGAGCAATTTGACGCAGGCGAACATGACGCTCAGCATCGCGACCGACAGCAAGCGCAAAGCCATGCCCGCAAGCGGGCGCGAAGGGGCGGTAGCGGAAACGGGGTGCGCCTTAACGTGCAGGCTTGACGAAGCGCAGCGTCATGCGGTCGCTTTCGCCAATCGCCTGATATTTGGCGCGATCCTTATCCTTGTCCGAAAAGGTCGGGGGCAAGTTCCACACGCCGCCCGGGTGGTCATGCGTGTCGCGCGCATTGGCGTTGACCTCGCTCGCTTTGTCGAATTTGAACCCTGCCGCCTCGGCAAAGGCTTTGACCGACGAGACTTTCATATAGCCCGATTTTTCTTCGAGCGCCGCATCCATATTTTCCGGCAAGCGATGTTCGACTACCCCTAGCACGCCGCCGGGTTTCAGCATCGCGAACATCTGGTTGAACGCGGCTTGCGTCTGGTCCGCACCGCCAAAGCGCCAATTATGGACGTTGCGGAAAGTCAGCACCATGTCGGCGCTGCCATCGGGCACTTTGCTGCCGCTGGTGTAAGGAAATTCGGCAAGCTTGATATGGCCGTAAAGCGCGGGCTGCGCTGTCATCAGCGCCTTGACGCCATTATGCCCGCGCTCGCCAGCAGCGGCGGCATAAAGCGCGCCTTTATCCTTGGTGAGCGGCCCTAAAATTTCGCTATACCAGCCGCCGCCGGGCCAGATTTCTACAATCGTCATGTCCGGCTTTGCGCCGAAAAATTTCAGCGTTTCATAAGGATGGCGATACACATCGCGCGCGCTATTGGCAGGCGTACGGGTGGGTGTTGCGATGGCGCTGCGCAAGGCCGCATCGGTCGCTGTTTTTGCCGGAGGCTGCTTGGCGGCGCTCCCCTGATAGGTGCCAAGCGCGGCGACAGAAATGGCAAGGGAAAGGGCGGCAAGGGTAAAGCGGCGCATGGTCAATCTCCGGTGAAGCAAACGGGCTTGGCAATCATAGGCGATGCACCGCGCGGTGCAAGATGGGGAAAGGGGGGGGCGAAATCATATCCTCCAAAATCCTCCCCATAAAAAATCCTTCCCGAAAACAAGGTCAGCCACTCAATCCTCCCCTGTGAAGGGGAGGTGGCATTTGCGTAGCAAATGTCGGAGGGGTGTCGCGCTATCGAGAGGGCATTACCTCTCCGTCACGCGCTACCGCGCGCGCCACCTCCCCTTGCAGGGGAGGATTGAGTATGTGCGTTTACTCCCGAAATATCCTGCCCTTACCCTTCTGGCGCACCCGTTACGCTTTCCATCGCCACCAACATAGCCGATGCGCCGTGTTCGGCATTGTCGGCGCTGTGGCGGAACAGCGCGAAAAGTTCGCGGCCTAATCCTTGCGCAGGCGGCGGGGGGAGGGCGTCTTCGCGCAGCGCCCATTCTCCCGCCTCGACTAACGCTTCAACCGTGCCCGTGCGCGCGCAAATCCGCACGACATCGCCATCGCGCAGCTTGGCAATCGGCCCGGCGTTCAACGCTTCGGGGGAGAGGTGGATAGCGGCGGGCACTTTGCCGCTCGCCCCCGACATGCGCCCGTCTGTGAGCAGGGCAATCTTATAGCCCTTGTCGAGCAACACACCCAAAGGCGGCGTCAATTTATGCAGTTCGGGCATCCCGTTGGCGCGCGGCCCCTGGAAGCGCACGACGACCACGGTGTCGCGGTCCAGTTGGCCTGCCTTGAACGCGGTGACGACATCATTCTGGTCATGGAAGATACGGCACGGCGCTTCAACGGTGAGATGGGTTTCGGCGACCGCGCTCACCTTGATGATCGCGCGGCCCAGATTGCCCTTGAGCAACACCATCCCGCCATCGGGAGAGAAGGGCGTAGCGACGGGGCGCAAGATGCTGTCATCGCGGCTGGCGGTAGGCGAAGGTTGCCATTTGACCGCATCGCCATCAAGCGTGGGTTGAAAACCATAATCGCCCAAATCCTTACCCGCGACGGTCAGTATATCGCGATGGAGCATCCCGGCGGCGAGTAACTCGCGGATGACAAAGCCGATGCCGCCAGCATGTTCAAAATCATTCACATCGCCTTGGCCGTTGGGATAGACGCGGGCGAGCAAAGGCACCGCATGGCTCAGCCGGTCGAGATCCTCCCAGTCGATGACGATGCCCGCCGCGCGGGCAATGGCGGGCAAGTGGATCGCATGGTTGGTCGACCCTCCCGTCGCCAGCAAGCCAATCGCGGCATTGATGATTGCGCGTTCATCGACGCACAGCCCCAGCGGGCGATAGTCGTCGCCGTCCCAACCCATCTGCGCCACACGATGCGTTGCCGCGCGGGTGAGGGCGCTGCGCAACGGTGTGCCGGGATTGATGAAGGCCGCGCCCGGCATATGGAGGCCCATCATCTCCATCATCATCTGGTTCGAATTGGCGGTGCCGTAAAAGGTGCAGGTGCCCGCGCCATGATAGGAGGCGGCTTCGGCATCGAGCAATTCCTTGCGCCCGACTTTGCCCTCGGCATAAAGCTGGCGCACGCGCTGCTTTTCCTTGTTGGCAAGACCGGACGGCATCGGGCCAGCGGGCACAAGGATGGTCGGCAAATGGCCGAAACGCAGCGCGCCGATCAACAGCCCCGGCACAATCTTGTCGCAAATGCCAAGAAGCAGCGCGCCTTCGAACATTGCGTGGCTAAGCGCAATGGCGGTGCCTTGGGCGATATTATCGCGGCTGAACAAGGATAGGTCCATGCCGGCTTGTCCTTGGGTCACCCCGTCGCACATCGCCGGAACGCCGCCCGCTACCTGTGCCGTGACGCCCACTTCGCGCGCAGCAATCTTGATCTGGTCGGGATAGCGGCCATAGGGCTGATGCGCGGACAGCATATCATTGTAAGCGGTGACGATACCGATATTCATGGCCTTGTCCGCGCGGATAGTGGCCTTATCCTCGCCCGATGCTGCAAAACCGTGCGCGAGATTGCCGCACGACAAATTGTCGCGATTGGTCCCATGCGCGCGTTGTTCTTCTATGAGCGCGAGATAAGCGGCGCGCGTGTTGCGGCTACGTTCGATCACGCGGTCGGTGACTGCGGAGATGGCAGGGATGAGTTTAGTCATGGAATGTTCCTAAAACCCCTCTCCCCTTGTGGGAGAGGGTTGCGCAGACTTGCGAGCTTGCTCGCTAGGCGGAGCTGGGTGAGGGGTAAGCGATTGCTTGGGCAATCGCGCGAGCTTCGCTCGCACACCCTCATCCAACTGCGCCTAATCTCACTTGCGTTCGATAAGGCTCCATATCCTTCCCCCATCAAGGGGGAAGGCGCGCGCCAATCAATCATGCCAACTCGCTCCATCGCGTTCGGTGAGCGCCACCGATGCGCTCGGTCCCCAGCTTCCGGCGGTATAGTTTTGGGGCTTCTGCCCCGTTTTCGTCCAAGCATTGTGAATCGAATCAATCCACGTCCATGCCGCTTCGACTTCGTCCCGGCGCACGAACAGAGTCTGGTCCCCTTCAACGAAATCGAGCAAAAGCCGTTCATAGGCAATGCGCCGCCGCTGGTTGCCATAAGCGGCATCGAGCGCGACATCCAATTCGACTTCCTGCAATTCCACGCCATCGCGGTCCAATCCGGGGCGTTTGGCCATGACGAGCATCCGGATGGTCTCTTCAGGCTGCAAACGGATGATGAGCGTATTGGGTTCCAGCCCCGCGCCGCGGCTTGCGAACAGGTCGTGCGGGACGCGCTTGAACTGGATCAAAATTTCCGATTTGCGCTCGCGCATCCTTTTGCCGGTGCGCAGGTAAAAAGGCACGCCTGCCCAGCGCCAATTATCGATGAAGGTCTTGATTGCGACAAAGGTTTCAGTGGCGCTGTCCGCGCCCAATTCTTCGTCATACCCCTTGACAGCTGCGCCGCCGATTGCGCCCGACGCATATTGGCCTTTGACCGTGAGCGTCTTGGCACTTTCGGGGGTGACGGGGCGGAGGCAGCGCAGCACCTTGACCTTTTCATCGCGCACGGCCGCCGCCGCATAGCTGGCGGGCGGCTCCATCGCAACGAGGGCGACCAGCTGGAGCAGGTGGTTCTGCACCATATCCTTGAGCGCGCCAACGCCATCATAATAAGATACGCGCCCCTCAAGCCCCACCGTTTCCGCGACCGTGATTTCGACATGCTCGATCGCGTTGGCGTTCCACAATGGCTCGAACAGGATATTGGCAAAACGCAATGCGAGGAGGTTCTGCACGGTTTCCTTGCCGAGATAATGGTCGACGCGGAAAATCCGCTCTTCGCTAAACGCCGCACCGACAATATCATTGACCTGTTTGCTGGAGGCGAGATCCTGCCCGATGGGTTTTTCGAGCGCGACGCGACATTCGCCGCAAGCAAGCCCTGCGCGATTGAGTCCTTCGATAATCGGCCCGAACAGGGCAGGCGGCGTGGACAGATAAACGCCCAAAGGCTTTTGCGTGCGCGCGCCGAGCTTTTCTTTCAAGGACGCAAAGCTGGTATCCTCTGCGGTATCAATCGCGACATAATCGACGCGCGCGAGGAATTGCTCGGCGACATCCGCCGCATATTGTCCGGGCGGCAGATATTTTTGGAGTTGCTCGTCAATCGACGCGCGGAAGGCGGTGTCGTCCGTCGCCGTCCGGCCCGAGCCCAAAATGGCAAAACTGTCCGCCAGCAACCCGTCCTTGTGGAGATTATACAGCGAGGGAAACAGCATCCGGTGCGCCAGATCGCCCGTCGCACCAAACAGGATCAACGTATCCAATATTTTCCCCACTATGGTTTAACTCCCGTGTGATTTTTATGTGGTACCGGTGAAACACCCCGGCAAAGCATTTTGACCGCAGAGTGGTAATAGCGAGTGGCGATGCAGATGGCACCCGAAAACCCGACCTTTGCAGTGGCGGGGCATTTTCTCGTTACCCCGTCGCCTCATCCGCCAACGCCTCGGCCATTGCGAGCAATTCATCCTCGGTTGCCGCCCTCGCGACATTTTCGTGGCCGACGATCACCATGAGTGGCACCGCGAGCGGCGACACCCTCTCCAGAACCTTATGCACCATCGTATCCGCCGCGCGGTCGAGCAGATCGCCGAGGCGTGCCACATCGGCCATGCGGGTGCGCGCGTCGGCCCATGCCGCTTCCAACAGCAGATGGTCAGGCTCATATTTGCGCAGCACATCATAGATAAGGTCGGTCGAAAAGGTCACTTGCCGCCCGCTTTTCTTTTGCCCCGGATGCTGGCGTTCGACCAGGCCGCCGATAATCGCAACCTCGCGAAACGCGCGTTTCAACATATGCGATCCTTCAACCCATTCGACAAATTCATGGTCCAATATGTCGGGTGAGAGCAAGGCGGCGGGGTCGGTGACCGGCTCCAGCCCATAGGTCAAAAACGCATAATCATTGGCGACAAAACCCAAGGGTTTCAGCCCCGCATCCTCCATCCGCCGCGTGACCAACATCCCCATCGCCTGATGCGCGTTCCAACCTTCAAAACTGTAGACCGCCATATAATGTTTGCCTTCATGCGGGAAGGTTTCCACCAGCAAGTCGCCGGGCGCGGGGATGGCCGAACGCTGCGCCTGAATTTCCAGCCATTCGCGCACATCGTCAGGAAAGCGGGGCCACTGCTCGCGCTCGTGCATCAACGTGCGCACCCGCCCCGCCAAATTGGTGGTGAGCGCGAGCCGCAAGCCGGTATAGCTGATAATCCGCGCCGGACGGGTGGACGCGCGCACGATGAGGTCATGCTCCTTCATCCGCTCGACCTCGACCGCCATGCCTGCAAAGTAGAACGCATCGCCCGGCATCAGGGTAGAGGCAAAATATTCCTCGACCTGTCCCAAATGGCGACCATTTTTGAAGCGCAGCGAAATCATCGGCGCATCGACAATAATGCCCGCATTCATGCGATGCTGACGGATGAAATGCGGGTGCGCGACCCGCCATATGCCGTCCGCCTGTCGCACAATCCGGCTATATTTGTCATAGGCTTTGAGCGCATAGCCGCCATTGGCGACGAAATGCAGCACGCGCTCAAATTGCGCTTGGTCGAGCGCCGAATAGGGCGTCGCCGACTGGATTTCGGCGAGCAAGGCTGCTTCATCGAATGGCGCTGCACAGGCGCAGGCCATGATATGTTGCGCCAGCACATCCATCGCGCCGGGGCGGAAGACTTCCTGATCGAGTTCGCCATCGGCAATCGCATCGAGCGCGGCGCGGGCTTCGAGATATTCGAAACGGTTCCCGGGGACGACAATCGCCTTGGATGGTTCATCGAGCCGATGATTGGCGCGGCCGATGCGCTGGACAAGGCGTGACGCCCCTTTGGGTGCGCCCATCTGCACCACGCAATCGACATTGCCCCAATCAACGCCGAGGTCGAGGCTGGCGGTCGCGACCAATGCACGCAGTTTCCCCGCCGCCATCGCTTCTTCGACCCTGCGCCGCGCTTCGACCGACAGCGAACCATGATGGATGCCGATGGGGAGTTGCTCCGCGTTCGCCTTCCACAAGTCCTGAAAGATAAGTTCGGCCAAACTGCGCGTGTTGCAGAAGATCAGCGTCGTCTGGTGCGCGGCGATAATCTCCATGACATAGCCCGCCGCATAGCGCCCGCTATGGCCCGACCAAGGCACGCGGCCTTCGGGGACAAGAATTTCAATGTCCGGCTCCGCGCCGGGTTCGCCCGCGACCAGCCGCACGCTGTCCATATCCCCCCACGGCGCGAGCCAGGCGCGATAGGCGTCCGGGTCGGCGATGGTTGCGGTGAGGCCAACGCGACGCATCGCAGGCGCTATCACCTGTAGCCGCGCAAGACAGAGGCTGAGGAGGTCGCCGCGTTTCTGGGTGGCAAAGGCGTGGATTTCATCGACGATGACGGTCTTGAGGGTAGCGAACAGATGGACGCTATCTTCATGCGCGAGGAGCAAAGACAGCGATTCCGGGGTGGTGAGCAAGATTTGCGGCGGGCGCACCCGCTGCCGCGCCTTACGGTCCGACGGCGTATCGCCCGTGCGGGTTTCGACACGGATGTCGAGGCCCATTTCTTCGATGGGACCAAGCAGGTTGCGCCGCACATCGACCGCAAGAGCCTTTAAGGGGGAGATATAGAGGGTGTGCAATCCTGTCTCCTCCCCTGCCAAGGGGAGGTGGCGCGATTGCAGGTCGTGACGGAGGGGTGACACCCTCTCGATAGCCTGACACCCCTCCGTCAGCGCTTCGCGCTGCCACCTCCCCTTTTGAGGGGAGGATGAAGATGTGGCGCGCCCCGCTCCCAAATCCTCCCCTGAAAGGGGAGGTGGCGCGCCCGCTAGGGCGTGACGGAGGGGTGATGCGTTATCGTCAGGGCGACACCCCTCCACCACCCGGCTATTGCCGGGCGGTCCCCCTCCCCTTTCAGGGGAGGATTGGGGAGGAACTGCCAATTCTGCCAGCACCGGCAAAAATCCTGCCAATGTTTTACCCGCGCCGGTTGCGGCCACCAGCAGCGCATGGTCGCCAGCCTGCGCCGCCTCCAGCATTTCGGCCTGATGCCGCCGCAGCCGCCAGCCCTTGGCGGCAAACCAATTAGCGATGACGGGGGGAAGCGGTGCGGTCACATCGCTTTATGTAGGAAAAGGCTGGCGAAAATACCACTATGCGCAGCCAGTCCCAGAGGCGCACCACCATATGTCGCCCGCAGATTACATCTCCCCGCGCTGTCGGCGGATTTCATACCATTTTTCGACATTGGCATTATGCTCGTCGAGCGTTTTGGCGAACACATGGCCGCCATCGCCGCGCGCGACGAAATAGATATAGTCGGTCTTGGCGGGGTTCAGCACCGCTTCGATCGACGCCTTGCCGGGATTGGCAATCGGGCCTTTAGGCAGGCCAGTCATCGCATAGGTATTATAGTCATTCACCGCGTCGATTTCCGACCGCAGGATGCGCCGCCCCAACGGTTTACCCTTGGTAATCGGATAGATGATCGTCGGGTCCGCCTGAAGCTTGATGCCTTGGGTCAGGCGGTTGGAATAGACTCCCGCGACCGTCTTGCGTTCTTCGGCCTTGCCGGTTTCTTTTTCGACAATCGAGGCGAGCGTAATCGCCTCGTTGCGGTCCTTGACCACGGACGACGCGGATTTTTTCGCCCACAAGTCGGCAAAAGCCTTGTCCATTGCGGACTGCATCCGCTTCACCACCGATGCGCGGCTCTCACCGGCCTGAAAGCTGTATGTGTCGGGCAGGATGGTGCCTTCCGCAGGCACCGCAATCGTGCCGGTAAGCTTTGGTTCGGCCATCAGCTTTTCATAGACGAGGATAGATGGCATCCCTTGCGGGACCATGACAAAGCGTTGCTTGGTCTTGCCCTCTTCCAGCATGGTCATGATGGTGCGGGCGCTGGTGCCTTTTTTAATCTCATATTCGCCGGGGTGGATTGCCCCGCCGCCGAAAATCTTGGCATTGCGCACAAAGGCACCGGCATCGTCAATCGCGCCCGCTTCTTCCAGCAATTCGGCCGCTTTGGTAAGCGACGCGCCTTGCGGGATGATGACGGTGGTGTCCTTGCCCGCCGAGCCCGCCGAGCAGGCCGCCAGAGACAATGCCACCCCGACGGCCAAGACGAGTTTGCGCATTAGTCCACCTTTTTGAGGACGAGACTGGCGTTGGTGCCGCCAAAGCCGAAGCTGTTGTTGAGCACCGCGCGCACTTCGCGCTGTTTCGCCTTGTGCGGCACAAGGTCCACGCCTTCGCAGCTATCCGACGGATTATCGAGGTTGAGCGTCGGCGGGACAATCTGGTCGCGCATCGCAAGGATACAGAAAATCGCTTCGACCGCCCCCGCACCGCCAAGGAGGTGGCCGATGGCGGATTTGGTTGAGCTCATCGACACATTGCCGATGGCATCGCCGAACAGGCGGCGCACCGCGCCAAGCTCCAGCTCGTCGCCCATCGGGGTCGAGGTGCCATGCGCGTTGATATAATCAATGTCCGCCGGGGCCATGCCCGCTTTTTTGAGCGCCATGTCCATCGAGCGGAACGCGCCCGACCCTTCGGGATGCGGCGCGGTGACGTGATAAGCGTCGCCCGACAGGCCATAGCCCAACACTTCGGCATAGATTTTCGCGCCGCGCGCTTTGGCATGTTCATATTCTTCAAGCACGACAATGCCCGCGCCTTCGCCCATAACAAAGCCGTCACGGTCTTTGTCATAGGGACGCGATGCTTTTTCAGGCTCGTCGTTGAAAGCGGTGGACAGCGCACGGGCTTGCGCAAAGCCTGCAATGCCCAGCGGACAGATGGCGCTTTCCGCGCCGCCTGCGAGCATGACATCGGCATCGCCATCCTTGATCATGCGGGCCGCATCGCCAATCGCGTGCGCACCGGTCGAGCAAGCGGTCACCACCGCATGGTTCGGCCCCATCAGGCCATATTTTATCGACACTTGCCCCGATACGAGGTTGATAAGACGGCCATGCACAAAGTGCGGACTGACACGACTGGGGCCTTTTTCGGCCAGCACCAGCGATTCCGATTCAATGCCGGGAAGCCCGCCAATGCCCGACCCGATTGAGCAACCCGCGCGCAGGCGTTCTTCTTCGCTCATTTCGGTGAGGCCTGCATCTTCCAGGGCCTGCCCCGCCGCATCAATACCGTAAACGATGAAGGGGTCGACCTGTCGCTGCACCTTATGGTCTACGCGCTTATTGGCGTCGAACCCGTATTCATGGTCGGCAGGCTTTACTTCGCAAGCAATGGTACATTTCTGGTCGCTCGGGTCAAAACGGGTAATCCGTCCGGCTCCCGATTTCGACGCGAGAATGTTTTTCCACGTTGTTTCGACATCTCCACCCAGCGGCGTTACCAAACCCAGACCTGTTACAACGACACGGCGCATTGCTGCCCTTCCTCAAAAATTTTCCGTTATTGCTGTTCGCCATAAGCGAAAACGGCTCCCCAAGCCAGAGGGCGCGAAGCCCAAGCCGGGAAGCCGTAAACTATATGCTCAAAGGAAAACCCCCAAGCAGGCGGACCTTAGCCCTTGTTCGAATCGATGAACGCAATCGCGTCCTTCACGGTCGAAATTTTTTCCGCTGCATCGTCGGGGATTTCGACACCGAATTCTTCTTCAAACGCCATGACGAGTTCGACGATATCAAGGCTGTCAGCGCCCAGATCATCAATGAAGCTGGCTTCTTCGGTCACCTTGTCGGCTTCAACGCCGAGGTGTTCGACAACAATTTTCTTAACGCGATCAGCGGTGTCGCTCATGGTGTGATTCCCTTTATTCTATGAACGAAAGTTCAGGCTGCTCACTATAGAGCGAGAAGCCGGTGCGCAAGAGGCCTGTTATCAGAGCCTCTCGCACGGCGATTTTTTCGTATAGTGCGCAGTCTATATGGCGTTTTGACCGGATGAACGCAAGGTTTCACCGATTTTATCGACCGCTTTTTCGCATCCTTTCCCTGTTTCGTTTATCACATTAGTGGATGACGCTAGAGCATAGCCATCCCGCCATTGACGTGAAGCGTTTGCCCCGTGACATAGCCTGCTTCTTTGGAAGCGAGATAGACAACTGCCGCACCAATATCCGCGCCATCGCCCAGATCACCAGCCGGAATTTTGCCGAGCAACGCCTGTTTTTGCGCATCGGGCAGCCCATCGGTCATGGCCGAGCGGATGAAGCCGGGGGCGACGCAGTTCACCGTGATGCCGCGGCTCGCCAATTCCTGCGCCAAGGCTTTGGACATACCGACAAGGCCCGCTTTGGAGGCCGCATAATTGGCCTGCCCTGGGTTACCGGTTGCACCGACGACCGAGGTGATCGACACGATACGGCCAAAGCGCGCTTTCATCATCGGCTTGGCCGCCGCGCGGCACAGGCGGAATGCGGCTTCAAGGTTGACGCGGATTACCTGATCCCATTCATCATCCTTCATCCGCATCGCCAGATTATCGCGCGTGACACCGGCATTATTGACGAGAATATCAAGCTTGCCGCCCAGCGCGTCCACCGCTTGCGGCACTAGCTGGTCGACCGCCGCGCCATCGCCAAGATCGCAAACAAGCGTCTTGTGGTCGCCGCCCAACTCCTTGGCAAAGGCCGCAAGCTTATCGGCATTGGAGCCCGACAAAGCGAGCGTCGCCCCCTGCTCAGCCAAGGCCTTGGCAATAGCCGACCCGATCCCGCCCGAAGCGCCCGTCACCAACGCGGTCATACCTGTGAGGTCAAACATGATAACTCCTGTATATTATTTTGCTTTAACTACCGGAAACCGGCCAAGCCGCAAATAGGCTCTGCGTCCTCTGCGCCTCTACGTGAATTAATTAAAACCCTTTCAGCACCGCTTCGATATCATCCATCGAAATTACGCTGGTTGCATTGGCGTCGGGGGCGGAGCGTTTCACCATGGGGGCTAGGACTTTGCCGCCAAATTCTACGAAATCGGAGACGCCCGCATCGAACATCGCAAGGACCGATTCGCGCCAGCGGACGCGGCCGGTGACTTGTTCGACAAGGCGTGCACGGATGTCCATCGGGTCGCTGATCGGGGCGGCCAGCACATTGGCATAGACGGGGACGACCGGTGCGCCGACAGCAGCGTCGGCCAATGCTTTTTCCATCGCGTCGGCAGCGGGCTGCATGAGCGGACAGTGGAAGGGCGCAGACACGGGGAGCAGCACGCCGCGCTTGATGCTGAAATCCTTGACCATCGCGACCGCGCGTTCAATCGCGCCTTTATGGCCGGAAATCACCACCTGCCCCGGATCATTATCATTGGCGACCGTGCAAATCTCGCCTTCCGCCGCCGCATCGGCAAGCTTTTGCGCCGCATCAATATCCGCGCCCAGCAACGCCGCCATTGCGCCTTCGCCGACCGGCACCGCCGCTTGCATCGCCTGCCCGCGCAATTTGAGCAATTTGGCGGTGGTCGCCAAATCCATCGCCCCTGCCGCACAAAGGGCCGAATATTCGCCCAGACTATGCCCCGCGACAAACACCGCCTTTTCGGACAGGCGCACGCCGCCTTCCTGTTCCAGCACGCGCAGCGTGGCAATCGCATTGGCCATGATCGCGGGTTGCGCATTTTCGGTGAGCGTCAGATCATCGGCGGGGCCTTCGGCCATCAGCTTGAACAGATGCTGGCCCAGCGCATCATCGACTTCCTGAAACACTTCGTGGGCAACGGGGGAGGCTTCGGCGAGCGCCTTGCCCATGCCGACCGACTGGCTGCCCTGACCGGGGAAGATGAATGCGCGCATGAAATTGACCTTTCAAATGGGTTGGGTGACGGCGCGTTGATAACGACAAGCGCCGCATAATTTATCTCGGATAAAATCCGTTATAGAAATTTCCGTTCGTGTCGAGCGTAGGAAAAAATCTCCCTACCCCCGATAGCGCCCCCACGGCACAATACGGTTGGTGGCGACATGGCCGATCATGCTGGAGCCTAAAATCGGGATGCCGCTGCGTTTCGACCAATAGTCCATCACTTCATGGATGGTCATGCCGAAATCGGGGGTATTGGGTTCGATATCGGTAAAATTACCGACGCGGATGCCTTTCAGTTTGAGCATTTTTTGCCGCGCGGTGAGCTGGAACATCATGCGGTCGATGCGATACATTTGTTCGCCCACATCTTCCAGATAGAGGACATGGCCTTCGACCTGCGGCTCCCATTTGGTGCCCATGATGCCGCACCAGACGGTGAGGTTCGCCGCAATAATAGGGGCGTTCGTCTCACGCACGGCGGGGTCGATATAGGTGTGGTCATTGTCCACAAGGAAGCGCAACGCCTGTTCGATGATGAACGGCCCGACCTCCTTGCGCCCGACATCGACCGGCATCGGTCCCCACACCGGACGGCCTATGCCGTGGCTGTAGAGCGCGGCAAGCGACGCGGTCGCATCGCTATAGCCCATATAGGTCTTGTGCCGCGCCGCCTGATTGAGGTTGGGGATGACGGATTGCAGCAATCTTCCCGCGCCATAGCCGCCGCGCGCAAACCAAATGGCGTCGAACGCAGGGTCGTTGGCCATCTCCAGAAAGGCGCTGCTGCGCGCTTCGTCGGTGCCTGCAAAATGGCCCGCACTGGTGAAGCATTGCGGGTGGAACACAATCTCCAGCGCGCCTTCGGGATAGATGCCGCCTGCGACCTCTATCACCTGCCGCGCGCGTTCCGGATTCAATGTATTACTGGTGCCGACCACCGCGATGCGTTTCATGGGCCTGATGCACTCCCCGATTGATTTTACTCTCCATCCCCAATAGCGGGTGCAAATGACAGCAAGCAAATCCTATTTCTTTTGCGGCATTGGCGGAAGCGGTATGCTCCCCCTCGCTACCATCCTCGCCGAGCAGGACCATAAGGTCGCCGGCTCCGACCGTTCGATGGACCAGGGCCGACATGATGCCAAATTCGATTGGCTCAAAGCACGCGGGATGGAATTATTTCCACAGGACGGAAGCGGTGTCACCTCCGCCGACCAGATTCTTGTCGCATCCGCTGCGGTAGAACGCACGGTCCCCGATGTGGCGCGCGCGGAAGAGTTGGGTTGCGAGCGCATGACGCGCGCGGAGCTTTTGTCCAGCTTGTTCAATGCCACCCCCGCCAGCATTGCGATTGGCGGGACCAGCGGCAAATCGACCGTCACCGGCATGATCGGCTGGATCGCGCATGATCTTGGCCTGTCGCCCACCGTGATGAACGGGGCAGTCATGAAAAATTTCGCTGGTGCCGATGCGCCTTTTGCAAGTGCGCTGGTTGGCAAAGGCGATTTGTTCATCAGCGAGGTCGATGAAAGCGACCGCTCGATTTCGCTGTTCCGCCCGACCGTGGCTGTCATCAATAATATCAGCCACGACCACCGCCCGATGGAGGAATTGCGCGAGTTGTTCCTCGATTTCGCCAAGGTCGCCGCCCGCGCCGTGTATAACGCCGATGATGCGGAAACCGCCGCGCTGCTGGACGGCGCAAACCTCCCTGATGCGATCCGTTTCGGCTTTGGCGAAAGCGCTGATTTCCGCGCGTCGGATTTGGTCGAAGAGCCGCTATCGGTGCGCTTCACCCTCACCGCTTTTGGGCAAAGCCATGCCGTTACTTTGCGTGTGCCGGGCAAACATAATGCCGCTAATGCGCTCGCCGCGATTGCCGCTGCTTATGCGATCGGTATCAATGTCGTAGATGCGGTGCGCGCGATAGCGGGTTATGCAGGCATCAAGCGGCGCTTTGAAATTGTCGGCACAATGAATGACATCACGGTTATCGACGATTTCGGCCACAACCCCGACAAGATTGCCGCGACGATGAAAACACTCAAAGCCTTTCCGGGGCGTTTGCTTTTGTTCTTCCAGCCGCATGGCTATGGTCCGTTGCGGGTGATGGGTGATGAATTGACCAGCATGTTCAAGGGTCTCCTTGGCCAAGAGGATGTGCTGATCTTTTCCGATCCTTGCTATTTTGGCGGGACGGTGGACCGTTCGGTCGGTTCCGAAGCGGTCATTGATCCATTGAAAGCGGGCGGCTTCAAGGCCGAACTGGTGCCGGAGCGCGAGAGCGTTGGCGACCGGCTGGTGGACCTTGCCCGCCCTGGCGACCGTATCGTCATCATGGGGGCGCGCGATGACAGCCTACCCTTGTTCGCCGCCGACGTGCTGGCGCGCCTCTGAACCGTCTATCCTTCCGAGGGTGCGGGGGTCGCGTCCTCGATCACCGGATGGCGGATGACGAGCGCCCACAGGCACGCCCAAGCCGTGCCGAACAACCATCCGCCCAGCACATCGCTTGGCCAATGCACACCCAACGCCACGCGCGATATGCCGACCAAGCTGGTCAGCAGCACCGCGACCATCAGGATAAACATGCGCGTTTCCGGCTTTTTCTCCACCCGCATCAGCAGCACGGCGATGGTGAGATAGACTATCGCGCTATTGGCGGTGTGGCCGCTTGGAAAACTTGCCGAGCTTTCGACCATCATCGGGTCGACCAATGTGGGACGCGCGCGGCCGAATTGCACCTTCAACAAGGCCACCAATATCGCCCCGCTAATCGGCGCGCCTGCGGCCAAAAAGGCGATGCGATAGGCGCGTTTGGTGAGCGCAAAAGCGGTCGCGCCAACAATGACCAACGACAAGAGGGTCGAACTGCCAAGGCTGGTAAAATCGAGCATCGTCTGTTTGAGCCATAGCGGCCCTACCATTTGCCCGACCGCATCGGGATGGCGGAAAGCGAGCAAAATGACCTCGTCAAAATGGCGTAATTCGCCCTCGCCAATTTCGGACCAAAGCCACAACAACAAGGTCGCCGCGCCCGATATCAGCCCGATAATCGCCACCAGTCGCGGCGATAAAGGCTTGCCAAAGAGCGAAACATTCCATTTTGCGGTCATGGTCAAACGGGTAAGGCGGTGCATCGGGTTGTACAATCGGAAATAAGCCGGGGGCAAATAAACCGGCGCAAAGCGACCGCCTTCTGGCAGGCCAAGGCTTGCGTTTCCTGACAAAATCTCTAAGGGACACGCCTTCACCGCAGCCGGATTTGATTCGGAGGCGCTGATACCAATACCCGAGACGACAGCCGGAGGGGTATCCGCATGGGGCGGAATACCAGCGATCGGCCAACGAAGAAAGTAGACGCCATGCCGCTTTACGAGCATGTATTTCTCGCGCGTCAGGATCTGGCCCAAGCCCAGGTCGATGCGCTGGCGGAAGCCGCCACCAAAATCGTTGAAGACAATAAGGGCAAGGTCACCAAGACCGAAACCTGGGGTCTTCGCCAGCTTGCTTACAAAATCGCCAAGAACCGCAAGGCGCATTATGTGATGCTGCACATTGACGCTCCGGGCGATGTTGTCGCCGAACTGGAACGCCAAACCAACATCAACGAAGACGTGATCCGCTATGTCACCATCAAGGTTGACGAGCATGAAGCCGGTCCTTCGGTGATGATGCGCAAGAGCGACCGCGGTGAACGCGGTGGCCGCGGCGAACGTGGTGGTGAACGCGGTGAACGCGCTCCACGCCGCGAACGCGAAGATTTTGACGCTGGCGCAGAATAAGGAGACCTCACTATGGCACGCCCGTTTTTCCGCCGTCGCAAAAGCTGCCCCTTTGCAGCCAAGGACGCCCCGAAGATCGATTATAAAGATGTCCGCTTGCTCCAGGGTTTCGTATCCGAGCGCGGCAAGATCGTTCCCAGCCGCATCACTGCGGTTTCCGCCAAGAAGCAGCGCGAACTCGCCAAGGCGATCAAGCGCGCCCGTCATTTGGGCCTGCTTCCCTACGTTGTGAAGTAAGGAGAAAGACCCATGGAAATCATCCTTCTCGAACGCGTCGAAAAGCTTGGCGGCATTGGCGATGTCGTCACCGTCAAGAACGGTTATGCACGCAACTTCCTCCTGCCCAACAAAAAGGCGCTGCGCGCTAACGAGGCAAATAAGAAGCTGTTCGAAGCCAACCGCGCCCAGATCGAAGCCGACAATGCCACCAAGCGCGCTGACGCTGAAAAGGCATCGGGCAATGTTGACGGCAAGCAAGTCGTCCTCATCCGCCAGTCGTCGAACGCCGGTCATCTTTACGGTTCGGTATCGGTCCGTGACATCGTGGAAGCCTTGCATGAAGCAGGCATCACCGAAGTGACCAAGGCGATGGTTGTGCTGGAACGCCCGATCAAGACGCTCGGCCTGTTCGACGTCAAGGTTGCGCTGCACCCCGAAGTGGCCTCGACCGTTCAGGTGAACGTCGCCCGCTCGCCTGAAGAAGCCGACCTTCAAAAGGACGGCGTCGACATTATGGCGCAGATGTTCGAAAAAGAAGAAACCGGTTTTGTCGAGGATTATGACGCCAACGCAGAACCCGGCACCATCGCTGGTGAAGAAGCTGAAGAAGAAGCGGCTGTCGCTGCTGACGACGAAGCTGCTGCCACCGAAGAAGGCGCTGAAGACGAAGCTTAAGGCTTTCGCTTTTTCACAAAAATTCAAAGGGTCGCCCGGCATCGCGCTTGGTGGCCCTTTTTGTTGGGCAGGTGCGGCATGCGGGGAGGTGTGGGTAGAAGCGGACAGCAAGTTTGCGGATACCGCCCAAAGACCAAGAACAAAAAAAGGGGGCATAATCCCATCCATTTTTTGGAGGGGAGGGCTTTTCTTATCCGCCCATCAGCACTCCGTGGTTCCCCCGCACAATCTTGTCCAGCCATTGCTTAAACAGACGGATACGCTTCAAATTCTGCGTATCCTTGTGGCTCACCAGCCAGAAGCTGCGGGTGATATGGACATCATCGAGCAATGGCACCAACCCGTTTTCGCCATCACCGATGAAGCAGGGGAGGACGCCGATACCTGCGCCGCTGGTGACCAATTGATATTGCGCGTGTATACTCGACGAGCGGATATGCGCGTTGAGACCCGGTTCGATTTCATCAAGATAATGGAGTTCGGGCGTATAAATGAGGTCGGGGATATAGCCGATCAGGCAATGGCCTTGGGTCAAATCGGCGCGCGATTGCGGCACGCCATTGGCGGCGAGATAGTCGGCGCGGGCATAAAGGCGCAGACGATAATCGGACAATTTGCGCGCGACCACCGGCCCCGCACTCGGACGCGAGAGCATGACCGCAAGATCGGCTTCTCGCCGCGAGGGGCTCAAAAAGCCGTTGCTTGCGACCAGATCAATCGACAGGTTCGGATGCTCGCGCGCAAAATCGGGAAGGTGGCGCGCAAGGAACCAGCTTCCGAAGCCTTCGGAAACGCTCACCCGCAATGTCCCCGTCAAACCGCCATGTTCGTCGCGCGTGGCCGCAATCGCGTCGGCGGCCTGCGCCATGGTTTCGACATGGGCGAGCAGCGCCTCGCCCGCCTCCGTCAAACTCTGCCCCTGGCGGGTTTGTTCGAACAAGGTCGTGCCAAGCCGCGCTTCCAGACGCCGCAGCCGCCGCCCCATTGTGGTCGCATCCACCCCCTCCAGCCGCGCCGCGCGCGCCAGTTGCCCGGTTCGGGCCACGGCCAAGAAGGCCTGATATTCGCTCCAGTCAATCGCCTGCATAATTGCAGCCTATAGTCGCAATATTGTCCCTTGCCTGCAACAATTTTGAGCGGCACACTATGCGCAAATTCTTTATCCCCCGGAGACTCGACCATGCGCCAGATTGACCATTTTATCGCCGGAGGCGCATCCTTCGCCCCTGCCCGCGAAAGCGATGTGTTTGACCCCAATAAGGGCGTCGTGCAGGCCAAGGTCGCTTTGGGCGACAAGGCGGTCCTTGATGCCGCCGTGGAAGCCGCCAAAAAAGCGCAGCCCGCTTGGGCGAACACCAACCCGCAGCGCCGCGCGCGCGTGATGTTCGAATTCAAACGGCTGGTCGAACAGAATATTGATGAACTCGCGCACCTACTGTCGTCCGAACATGGCAAGGTGCTGGCCGATGCCAAGGGCGATGTGCAGCGTGGGCTTGATGTGATCGAATTTTGCTGCGGCATCCCGCACGCGCAAAAAGGCGAATATACGCTGGGTGCAGGCCCCGGCATTGATGTCTATTCAAGCCGCGTGCCGCTGGGCATTGGGGCAGGGATTACGCCGTTCAACTTCCCCGCAATGATCCCGATGTGGATGTTCGGCGTAGCGGTCGCGGTCGGCAATGCGTTTATCCTGAAACCGTCTGAGCGCGATCCGTCGGTGCCGGTGCGGCTTGCCGAACTTTTCCTCGAAGCAGGCGCGCCCGAAGGGATTTTGCAGGTCGTTCATGGTGACAAGGAAATGGTCGATGCGATCCTCGACCATCCCGATATTGCGGGCGTGAGCTTTGTCGGATCGTCCGACATTGCGCATTATGTCTATAATCGCGGCGTTGCGGCGGGCAAGCGCGTGCAGGCGATGGGCGGCGCGAAGAACCACGGGATTGTCATGCCCGACGCCGACCTTGACCAGGTGGTCAATGATTTGACAGGCGCGGCATTCGGATCGGCAGGGGAGCGGTGCATGGCGCTTCCGGTCGTGGTGCCGGTGGGCGATGAAACTGCCGAGCGTCTGCGTGAAAAGCTCATCCCGGCGATGGATGCGCTTAAAGTCGGCATTTCGACCGACCCCGACGCCCATTATGGCCCCGTCGTCACCGCCGCGCACAAAGCCAAGGTCGAAGGCTGGATCCAGAAATGCGCCGATGAAGGCGCGGAACTGGTCGTCGATGGCCGCGGTTTCAAGCTGCAAGGCTATGAGGATGGCTATTTCATGGGCCCGACCCTGTTCGACCATGTCACCCCCGACATGGAAAGCTACAGGGAAGAAATTTTCGGCCCCGTCCTCCAGATGGTGCGCGCCAAGGATTTTGAAGAAGCGGTCGCGCTTCCGTCCAAACATCAATATGGCAATGGCGTTGCAATCTTCACGCGCAACGGCCATGCGGCGCGCGAATTTGCCGCCCGCGTCAATGTCGGCATGGTCGGCATCAATGTGCCGATCCCCGTGCCGGTGGCTTACCACACCTTTGGCGGTTGGAAGCGGTCGGCGTTCGGCGACACCAACCAGCATGGCATGGAAGGCGTCAAATTCTGGACCAAGGTCAAGACCGTGACCGCGCGCTGGCCGGACGGCTCGCCTGATGGCGGCAATGCCTTTGTCATCCCGACGATGGGCTGAGGCTTAATTCTACCAGACTTTAGGATGGCCGTGCGCATAGGGCTCGCGGCCATTTTTTTAAGCGCAGACCCGACGCCCGCACGCTTGCGCCACCGCCACGCTTTCCCATATAAGAGGAGGACCGGATTTTTTCAGGAGTATGTGCGGTGGATAAGCGTCTGGTAGCGGCGGCATTTTTGGCGGTAACGGCAGCGCCGGTCATGGTGTCGCCGGTGATGGCGATGCAAGCGGGTAGTGCCGGATTTGAAGAGGTTAAAGGCAGCAAATTCCCCGCGCCTTTCATCGGCAAATGGGCGACCGAGCGCGCCGCCTGCCTCGACCAGAAAGGCAATGCCGCTTTGCTGTGGGACATTCATGCCAAGGGCGTGCGTCAGGCCGATGGCGCAGGAACATTGGTATCGCTTGCGCGCAATAGCGCCAATGAACGCGAATATCAGGTGGTGATGCGCTATGAAGGCGGCGGCGGAGCGTCCGAAGCGCGCCAATTGTGGCGTCTGTCGATCAACGAGCAACAGATTATCATCGCTAACGCATCTGGCGCATCGGGCGGCGGCACCCGCTCGCTCTATCGCTGCCGCTGAGCGGTGGCAGGGCAGGGCGTTCGCACTAATCTATGAGCCGCTCGCCGCGCCAATCACGCGACAACCTCACCGGCTTTTGGGTCGGGCGCTATAGTTATGATGGCGGCATAGGCGATGCGGTGCAATTTCTGGTGTTGGTCGACGAACAAGGCGGGGCGCTTTCCGGCACAATCAGCGAGCCGAACAGCATCGGCCTGTCCAGCCGTGAACTCCATGCTTTCCTGTCCGGCCACCGCAATGGCGCGGATATTGCCTTTGCCAAAACCTATGACGGCGCATCGGACGCGGCCCACCGCGTTGATTATCACGGGCGACTCAACAGTGAAGCCACGGAAATTGTCGGGCGCTGGACGATAGCCCCAGAAGGCGGCGACTTTACGATGCGCCGCGAACTGCTCGACGAAAAGGAAGTAGCAGAAGAGGTGGCGCTTGAAATCACACCGCCAGCATAGGGATATTGCTATTTGCTCTCCGGAATCCGCGTATTCTGGTCATGGAACAACACCCATTTCCTGCCTTCCTTACGGAAGCTGAGGTTGAGCCAGCTATAACGCGTTTCCGGAACCGCCTTGCTCGTGTCGGTATAGCCAGACCGATAGAGTGCAATGGCGATGTCCTTGCCGACCGTCACGCGTTTGCGCTCGAAACTCATGCTCCAATTTTTGTCGGCAAACCATTCGCGGTGAAAGCTTACAAATTCCGCGCGGGTGCCGGTATGTTTGCCGTTGGGAAAGATGAGGTCCAGCTCCGGCTGGCTGGTAATGGTCGCCTCCATCCCCGCCATGTCACGCTGTTGGATGGCGGCAATATGCTGCGCCAGTGCCGCTTCAAACGCCGCGCTCTCGCTCGCCGATGCGCCGTTTGCGGCTAGTAAAGCCAGCGCCACGGTGGTCGAACTGAAAAAAACCATAAATGCTCCTCTCGCTTATCGGCATATAGCTAAGCCTATGATTTTTCATGGTCAACTAGGGGCGGCGAGCGGCGTCGCGGACAGCTATAGCCTTCATTCACCCCGAAATTGGCGCATCCGGCTGGCAAAATGTGCAAGCTGGCTTGCAAATGCCGCTTATTGTCTGGATAAACCGCGCAGCCGGAACCGGGTCGTCGGTCTCTGCGTAGCTATACTATAGGAGAAAGCCTATGATGAAATATGCGATGACCGCAGCCGCCTTGGCCGCTTTGGCCGCCTGTTCACCCGCAGCGCAGCCTGAGGCTGAAAAAGCAAAACCCGGTGAAGTGAGCGAAGTCACGCCCGGCGCCGATGTATCGAGCGATGACATCATTGTGCCCGACGAGTCTGTGCCCGCTGACGAAGCGGATAGTGATGCCGCCGATGCTGCCGCGAACGATGCGCCGGACGCCAAACAGCCCGAAGGGCGGGCCGGTGGTGCGCCTGACGGTGCAGTCGAAACCCCGCACGCGACGACGAACTGAACGGGCCTGTCCGATGCGCGCCATGCCGCAGCGGAATTTAAGGATTTTTATCAGCATGAATGGCGTAAAATCGGCCTAATATTGTGGATATGATCGTCTGGCGGTGCTAGCAGTATCGCCATGACCACACAGTTTGAACTCACCGAAGACCAGCTTGCGATCCAGGACATGGCGCGCAAGTTTACCGCCGATGCCATCACGCCTTATGCGGCGGAGTGGGACGAAAAAGCCCATTTCCCGCGCGATGTCATCAAACAGGCCGCAGAGCTTGGCTTTGCGGCCATTTATGTGCGCGAAGAATCGGGCGGCATCGGCCTTGGGCGGCTCGATGCGGCGCTGATTATGGAGGCGATGGCCTATGGTTGCCCAGCAACCTCCGCCTTCATTTCGATCCATAATATGGCAAGCTGGATGATTGACAGTTTCGGCTCGGCGGACGTCAAAGCAAAATATCTGCCGGACCTTGTTTCGATGGAAAAAATGGCAAGCTATTGCCTGACCGAGCCGGGGTCGGGATCGGACGCGGCGGCGCTTAAAACCACCGCGAAACTGGAAGGTGACCATTATGTCGTCAATGGCACCAAGCAATTTATTTCGGGCGCGGGCGTCAATGATATTTATGTGACGATGGTGCGCACCGGCGATGACGGGCCGAAGGGGATTAGCTGCCTTATCATCGACAAGGATATGCCGGGCGTGTCGTTCGGCGCGAAGGAAAAGAAGCTCGGCTGGAACGCGTCGCCGACCGCGCAAGTCATGTTCGACAATGTGAAGGTGCCGGTCGAAAACCGCGTGGGACAGGAAGGCGAAGGCTTCCGCTTTGCGATGGCGGGCCTCGACGGCGGACGGCTCAATATCGGCGCTTGCTCGCTCGGCGGCGCACAGCGTTGCCTTGATGAGGCGGTCAATTACACCAAAGATCGCAGCCAGTTTAAACAGCGCATTGCTGATTTCCAGAATACCCAATTCATGCTGGCGGACATGGCGACCGATCTGGAAGCCGCCCGCGCACTCCTCTATCTCGCCGCTGCCAAGGTGACGGCAGGCACGCCCGACAAGACCAAATTTGCCGCGATGGCCAAGCGGCTTGCGACCGATAGCGGGTCAGCGATTGTCAATGATGCGCTGCAATTGTTCGGTGGCTATGGCTATTTGCGCGACTATCCGATCGAGCGTTTCTGGCGAGACCTGCGCGTCCATTCGATCCTCGAAGGCACCAACCAGATCATGCGGATGATCGTCGCGCGCGAGATGTTGCGGCAGTAACCCTTTTTCCCTCTCCCCTTGAGGGAGAGGGTTGCGCAGACTTGCAAGCTTGCTTGCTAGTCGAAGCTGGGTGAGGGGTATGCGGTCGGCACGACCGCGCGAGCCTGCGGCTCGCATTCCCCTCATCCAAGTTCGCCTAATCGCTATCGCGATAAGGCTCCCTATCCTTCTCCCACAAGGGGAGAAGGTTTTTGGAGTATCGAATGACCAAAACCCCTTCCGAACCGTCCGCCCCCGAAGCCAATATCGCCGACCTGTGGCAAAAGGCGCTGGGCAATATGAATGCGGCGCTCGCTGATCTCTCGCGCGCCAAGCCCAAGCCGGTGTCGGGCAAGGCTTATGATCCGACCGCGCTGTTGCGCACCATGACCGGCTATGCGTTCGGCCTTGCGGCGGACCCCAAAAAGCTGATGGCCGCGCAAAATGACGCGGTGAAGCAATGGGCCAACTTTTGGGGCGGGGCGTTTATGCCTAAAGAGGACACCACGCCGCCGGTCGAAATTCCGCGCAGCGATCGCCGCTTTTCCGCGCCCGAATGGGGCGATAATCCTTATTTTCGCTCGGTGCGCGATGCTTATCTGATTGCGGCCAAGCAGATGCGCGAAATGGTCGCGGATGTGCCTGGGCTCGCCGGGCCGGACAAGGCGATGGGCGAATTTCTGCTCGACCAATATCTGAACGCGATTGCGCCCACCAACTTCCCGATGACCAACCCCGATGTGGTCAAGCGCACCGCGGAAACCGGCGGCGCGAACCTTGTGTCGGGCTTTGCCAATTTGTTGCAGGATGTGGCGGCGGGCAAGGGCGTGGTGAAGCGCCGCACCAGCGATATATTCCGCAAAGGCGAAACCATTGCCGCAACGCCGGGCAGCGTCGTTTTCCAGAATGACCTGTTCCAGCTCATTCAATATGACCCCGCAACGCCGGACGTGCATGAAACTCCGCTGGTTTATGTGCCGCCACTCGTCAACCGCTATTATATGATTGATTTACAACCTAAATCGAGTCTGGTGAAATGGCTGGTGGACCAAGGCCGCACAGTGTTCGTCATCTCCTGGGTCAATCCCCGCGCGGCGCATCGCGACAATGGCGTGGCAGAATATGTGCGCGACGGCATTGTCGAAGCGATGGATGCCGCGCGGGCGGCTACCGGCGCGAAATCGGTCGATCTGTTCAGCTTCTGTTTGGGCGGGACGTTGGTTGCGGTGGCGCTCGCATGGCTTGCCGCTCAAAAACGCGAGAAGGAAGCCAATAGCGCGACCTTGATCGGCTCGATGGTCGATTTTGGCGATATGCGCGACTGGTCGGCGTTCGTGCATGAAGCCCATCTCGATGCGCTCGACAATCATCTGGAAAAACAGGGCTTTATTGATTCGACCGAATTGCAGCAGCTTTTCAGCGCGGTGCGCGCCAATGACCTGATTTGGTCGTCGGTGGTCAACCATTATCTGCTCGATAAAGAAGCGCCCGCGTCCGACCTTCTCTATTGGTTCGAAGATGGCGCGCGCATCCCGCAGGCATTCCTGACTAGCTATAATCGCGGGCTTTTGCATGGCAATAAACTCACCCAAGCGGGCGCGTTTGAAATGGATGGCGTCGCGATTGACCTTGGTAAAATCAAAACGCCGGTCATGCTGATTGCCTTGAAAGACGACCATGTTTCGGCATGGGAGGCGGTCTATGCAGGCGCGAAACTATTTGGCGGCAAGGTGACATTCGTGCTGGGCGGATCGGGCCATAATGCGGGGGTCATCAACCCGCCTGCGGCAAACAAGCATGGCTATTGGATCGGCGATAAACTCGCGCCCGCTGCCGACGCATGGCTCGACAAAGCGACCCGCCATGAGGGAAGCTGGTGGCCGCATTGGGACACATGGCTGAGCGCGCAAGGTGTCGATAAAATGGTCCCTGCAAGGAAACCGGGCAGCGGCAAGCTCAAAGCCATTGAACCCGCACCCGGTAGCTATGTAAGCATGGATTGATAGCGCAATGTGCTCCCGCGAAGGCGGGAGTCCAGGGCAGTATTGCGCAACCTAACTCTGGACCCCCGCCTACGCGGGGGCACGAAAAGATAGAATGTTGACCGTGACAACCGACGTAATGAATAAAGAAACGGACTCCGTAATGGACACCCAAGATGTCCTCACCTTCAAGGAAGGCGGGGTCGGGCGTATCCGATTGCACCGCCCCAAGGCGCTCAATGCGCTCAACTTGCCGATGGTGCAGGCGATGACCGAAGCCTTGCTCGACTGGCGCAATGACCCGGAGGTCAAGATCATCATGATTGACCATACCGAAGGGCGCGGCTTTTGCGCGGGCGGCGATGTGGTGACGATTGCCAAATCGAGCGAAGGGCATGGCGCTGCGGGTCAGGCGTTCTTCTTCCAAGAATATCGCATGAACCATTTGATGTACACTTACCCCAAGCGCGGGATTGTGTTCATGGACGGGGTGACGATGGGCGGCGGTGTCGGTATTAGCTGCCCGTGCAAATATCGCATCGCGACCGAGCGCACCATGTTTGCGATGCCCGAAACCTCGATTGGCTTATTCCCCGATGTGGGGGCAGGGCGCTATCTGTCGCGCCTGCGCGGACGGGTTGCGCAGTTTCTGGCGCTCACCGGCGCGCGGCTCGATGGGGCGGAGTGTTTGGCGCTGGGCCTTGCGACCCATTATATCCCGTCGGAGCGGTTGGAAGAAGTGAAGCAAAAGCTCACCGAAACCCCGACCCATATCGAAGCGATCCTCAAGGAAGCCTCGGTCGAACCGCCGCCCGCGCGCATTGTCGAAAATTATGCGCAGATCGACCGGCTGTTCGCGTCGGACCGTTATGAAGACATCCTTGCGGCCCTTGAAGCCGATGACAGCGAATGGGCGCAAAAGGAGCTGGCGACCTTGCGCACCAAATCGCCGACCGCGTGCAAAGTGTCGCTGCGCCTGCTCGTGGAAAGCCCGCGCCAGTTCCACTTCCTCGATGAAATGCGCATGGAATATGGCATTGTCGTGCGCATGTTCCGCCACCCCGACTTTATCGAAGGCGTGCGCGCGGTGCTGATCGACAAGGACCATGCCCCCGAATGGATGCCTGCGACTCCCGAAGGCGTCACCGATGCGATGGTCGACCGCTTCTTCGAACCGCTCCCCGAACGCGATGCGTGGACGCCGCTGGGGAGTTGAGGGGCGGAGTTTGATTAAAGGCTCGTCATCCCCGACTTGATCGGGGATCCATCTCCGGACCGATGGATTTAGACGAGCGGTTACGAGATGGATTCCCGCTTTCGCGGGAATGACGAGGAAAGAAGGTTTGAAATTATGCCCGACTATAAAACGCTGATTGTGGAGAAAAAGGGCGCGGTGACGCTCATCACATTGAACCGCCCCGATGCGCTCAATGCGCTGAACAGCCAGGTGCTGGCCGACCTTATCGCCGCGCTTGAAGCCTATGATGCCGACACCAGCCAAGGCTGCGCGGTCCTCACCGGTAGCGAAAAAGCCTTTGCAGCGGGCGCGGACATTAAGGAAATGCAGACCGAAGGCTTTGCGGCCATGTATGGCGGCAATTTCTTTGGCGGCTATGACCGCGTGACCGCGACCCGCAAGCCGGTGATTGCGGCGGTTTCAGGCTATGCGCTCGGCGGCGGGTGCGAGTTGGCGATGATGTGCGACTTCATCATTGCCGGCGATAATGCCAAATTCGGCCAGCCCGAAATCAAGCTGGGCGTGACCCCCGGCATGGGCGGATCACAGCGCCTCACCCGCGCAGTCGGCAAGTCCAAAGCGATGGAAATGTGCCTGACCGGCCGCATGATGGGTGCCGAAGAAGCCGAACGCTCCGGCCTTGCCGCGCGGGTTGTGCCAGCCGCCGACCTCCTCGATGACGCGCTCAAAACCGCCGCGACGATTGCGGGCATGGCCCCGCTCGCGGTCATCGCCAACAAGGAAATGGTCAACGCCGCGTTTGAAACGGGCTTGCAACAGGGTATCAACTTTGAACGCCGCCTGTTCCACGGCCTGTTCGGCACCGAGGACCAGAAAGAAGGCATGGCCGCTTTCGTGGAAAAACGCCCCGGCAATTGGACGGGGAAGTAACTGGACGGGGAAGTAACTGAAAGAGGAAGTAAAAAATTGTGCTCCCGCGCAGGCGGGAGCCTAGGGCAGCATAGAGTTGCCTAACACTGCGTCCCCGCCTTCGCGGGGACACGGGGATAGTCCCCCTCCCGTTTACGGGAGGGGTTAGGGGTGGGTCTGTATTAAGACAGCCCACCATCATATTCGGGAGAAGGCCCACCCCCGGCCCCTCCCGCAAGCGGGAGGGGAGATAATGACAAAAATCGCATTTATCGGACTGGGCAATATGGGCGGCGGGATGGCGGCTAATCTCGCGAAAGCGGGCTATGAGGTGCGCGCCTTTGATTTGAGCGCCGACGCCCTCGACCGCGCCGTCGAAGCAGGCTGCGAGCGGGCCGCGAGCGCCGCCGAGGCCATCACCGGTGCGGACGTGGTCGTCACCATGCTCCCCGCAGGCAAGCATGTCGCGGCGGTTTACGAAGCCGATGTATTCCCCAATGCCGCGCCCGGCACACTGCTGCTCGATTGTTCGACCATTGATGTCGCGACCGCCAAGAGCAATGCGGAGGCCGCTACCGCCAAGGGCTTTGTCGCGGTCGATGCGCCGGTATCAGGCGGGATTGCGGCGGCCAATGCGGGCACGCTGACCTTCATGGTCGGCGGCACCGATGAAGGCTTTGAGCGCGGGCAGCCGGTGCTCGCTAAAATGGGCAAGGCGGTCATCCATGCTGGTGAGAGCGGCGCGGGGCAGGCGGCAAAAATCTGCAATAATATGCTGCTCGGCGCGACGATGGTGGCGACGTGCGAAAGCTTCCTGTTGGCCGAAAAGCTCGGCCTCGATTTGCAGAAATATTATGACATCGCCTCGGTATCATCAGGGCAAAGCTGGTCGATGACCAGCTATTGTCCGGTCCCCGGCGTCGGCCCCGAATCGCCTGCCGACCGCGACTATAAAGGCGGGTTTGCCGCGCCCTTGATGCTCAAGGATTTACGCCTTGCAATGGAAGCGGCAGGCAGCGTCGACGCGCATGTGCCGATGGGCGCGCGGGCTGCGGCGCTTTATGAAGCCTTTGTTGCGGGTGATCCTGAAGGCCATGATTTTTCGGGGATTATCCGGGCGTTGGATAAACTGGCATAGGGGGAGCGCGGCGTTTTTTGACAGGCCCTCCGCAAACCCCTCCCGCAGGCGGGAGGGGCTTTTCTATCCGTGATTGCGCGCCTCTTTCTCTACCTGCCGTCATTGCGAGCCGCGAAGCGGCGCGGCAATCCAGAGTCGTCTCACACTAATTTTGCGTGACTTGGCTCTGGATTGCCGCGCGCCTCCGGCGCTCGCAATGACGGTGGGTCTTAAGAGGCGCCGACCTTCGCGCCTCGCAATGACGATAATGGGAGAAGGGTGAGCGCACGACGCGCGCCGACCTCCTCAATAATTACGGTCGGTAATCCGTGAAATTTCGCGCGAGACCATGCGTTCGACGATTTCCGGCAAATGGGCGTCGAGCCATTCTTTTAGCATCGGGCGCACCATATCCTGCACCATCTGGTCGAGCGAGACCGAGCCTATAGCCATGTCCGGACGCGGAGCGGGTTTGACCGCTTCGGCCAATTGGCTGAGCGATTGGCGGCTGGCGACTACGCGGTCGGTCGCGAGCAGGCTTGCGTCGCTAACTTTGGCATCATCCTTGGCGCCGCCACCCTTGGCATCGCCGGATAGTGCGGGTTCGGGGCTGGTGTCGGTCAGTTCCAGCACTTCCTCCTCGGCCGCCGCAGCATCCTGCCCGTCGGCGGAAGGGTCGGCCTGTCCAGGGACAAAAGGCTCCTCGCCATGCCCGCCACCATTGGCGGAGGCACGGGGGGCAGCGACTTTACCCGCCTCGGCGTCTTCGCGCGCCATTACGCGGCGGATAGACGAAAGTATTTCTTCCATAGAAGGCTCTCTGCTCATGTCGCCCACTTTAAACCCCTGTAAGAACGAGCTTGATTGCTAGCCGCTCATGCGGGCCTTGCCAATATTTTTGTGTCAAAGCGAGACAATGGGGGCGCTCGGGGCGACGGAGCGAGCCATAGGCCTACCCGCGCCGTAGCTTAACCGAGCGTAACGGGCCTTAATAACGACGCGGCGGGACAGGGGTTTGCGACGCATTGGTGCCGGGGCGGTCCATCGTCGGCACCGCCGCATTTTGCGCGGGGCTTTCATAGGTGCGCGTGGCTTGCGGGGTCGGATTTGGATCATCGTCCCAATCCCAAACTTTGTCTTTGACGCGGTTATAATTGGCTTCGGGCTGATAGAGAGGCCCGCCTTCAAGCCCTAAATCCTGCGCTTCGGCCCGTCCCATCGCGGCGAGCAGCGAGAAGCCCGCAACATAGGCATTGCGCTGCGCGGCGACCAGATCGACCTGCGCATTCAGCAATTCCTGTTCGGCGTTCAAAATGTCGAGAATGGTGCGGTTGCCGACGCTATTTTCCGCGCGCACGCCTTCCAAGGAAAGGCTGCTGGCCTGCACCGCGGTTTGCGATGACAGGATGATGTCCTGGGATGCGCGGTGGCTGGCAAAAGCGGCGCGGGTTTGCGCGATCACGCTGCGTTCGGTCGCAATCAAGCCTTCCATCGCCTGGCTGTTGCGCGCCTGTGCCTGCCGCACGATGGCCGCCGGACGCCCGCCCTGGAATAAAGGGAAGGTTGCGGTCACGCCGACGCCGCCCGCGATCCGGTCCTGATCGGCGCGGAACGCGGGGTTCGCGCTATCCAGCGAACCGAGATAATTATTATAGGTGGTGCGGCCCGATGCTTCGATTTGCGGCAAACGCGCCCCCTTGGCCGATTTCACATCATAACGGCTGGCTTCGACCTGATATTGCGCCGCTTCAATGTCGGGATTTTCAGCCAGCGCCTGTTGCACCGCATCGTCCGCCGATGCGGGCAAATTGGGGAGCGGCGGCGGGGGTTGCAAATCGACCGGCGCTTCGCCGACAAGCTCGATATAGCGTTCGCGGCTACCGATAAGCTGGGCTTCGGCGCTACGGAGCTGGCCTTGGGCGAGCGCTAGACGCGATTCGGACTGGGCAATATCGGTGCGGGTGAGGTCGCCAATCTGGAACCGGTCGCGGGTTGCTTCGACATTGACCGACAAGACCCCGACATTGCCACGGTTGAGCGACACAATCGCCTGATCGCGGATGACGTCCATATAGGCGGCAACGACCTGATTAAACACTGACGCTTCGGTGGCGCGCAGGTCCGCTTGCCCAGACTCCACGCGCTTTTCTGCCGCGCGCACCGCATTTTTCACGCGGCCGCCTTGATAGAGCGGGACCGATGCGGTGGCGCTGACCGCCAGCGACCGGTCATTCATGCCCTGGCTCACGCCGAACAGATTTTCCTGATAATCCGCCTGACTTCCGGCAGAGGGCAGGCCGTCTGCGCGCGCAATCGGCACATTTTCATCCTGCGCCCGTTGCCCCGCCCGCGCGGCGGTCAGCGTCGGATTATTGTCATAGGCTTTTTCCAGCGCGCCTTTCAGCGTTTCCGCCTGCACCGGCAGCGTAATGGCGCTGGCTGCAAGAACGGAAAGAGCGAGTGTGGACCGGAGAAGAGCTTTGCTACGCACTATTTATTATTCCTTATCTACGGTCGCAAGGGTCTGGACTGGCTTAAAAGCTAAAGACTTTGGGTTTGGCAAAGCCGGGGAGCGGGACCGCTTCCATATCGGCAAAAGGGTTGAACGCCACGCGCTCGCCCACGCGTACGCCATAACAAAGGCGAGTCACGGCGCGGTCGACAATTCCGGCTACCACACGGCCTTCGGGCGCGAGTTGGGTAACGATAATAGCGGGCAACTCTTCAATCGCGCCATCGACGATAATGACATCATAAGGCGCATGGGCCGCCGCCCCTTGGTTGAGCGGGCCTTCGACGAGCGAGATATTGTCGCGGGCATCGAGATGCGTGCGAGCTCGGGCTGCAAGCTCTGCCGATTCTTCGAGCGCGACCACATGGGCGGCAAGGCGCGCGACAATGTCGGCGGTATAGCCGCTCGCTGCGCCGATCAGCAGCACCTTGTCGGTCGGGGCGAGGTCCGCCTCGACAATCAGGCGTCCGATGGTGAGCGGCGGGTTCAATGCGCGGCCCTCTGTCAGCGGAATGGCGCGGTCCATATAGGCAGTGCTGGCGCGCGCTTCGGGCACATAGGCTTCGCGCGGAACTTGCGCCATCGCGCCCAAAATGGCGGGATCATTGACATCGCTGGTCCGCAACTGGCTTTCGACCATATGCTGCCGCATGGCTTTGAATTGGCTTTGATTCACGAACATACCCCAAAACTTGTGTGGCTTGTTTATACCGGTTTGACCTGTATTGCAATAGTAATACAGCATAGCACGCGCAGCACCCGGACGGCGGTCCCTAGTGCCACAACGCGGCTGTCCTTACTGGCTTTTATGCCAAGCGCCAAGTGAATAGCGGTAACGAAAGCAGATGGCTTCGCCGCAAAATCTTGGTGTCATTATGCCAGATGGCTTGACATTGCCGCCAAACCTCCACAAGTGGCGCCTTCACCATCAGTGAGGCCCGTTGGCGGAGTGGTGACGCAGCGGACTGCAAATCCGTATACGCCGGTTCGATTCCGGCACGGGCCTCCATAAACCTGTCAGCCGAGGTGTGCTGATGGTTGAAAAAAAACTGATTTACGATAGTTTAAGGCCATTCGCTGATCGCCAGTGATGGCTCTGTTTGCCCGTAGTTGCAGATGTCGGGGCCTAATCAGGGGGCTTCGCCAAGCCTCCATGAAAGCGAGGCCCCCACCGTGCTGACCGACACCGCAATTCGCAAGGCGAAACCCAAGGACAAGCCCTACAAGGTCTCAGATTCGCAGGGCCTGTATCTCTGGTCAATCCAAGGGGCAGCAAGCTGTCGCGCGTCAAATACCGCATAAACGGCGTAGAGCGTAAACTGGCGATTGGCTCCTACCCCGAAATCACGTTGGCGGAGGCGCGTAGCGCACGCGATGCGGCGCGCAGACAATTGGCCCATTCGATCGATCCCAATTTTGTTAAGCGGCAAGCTCGCATCGAGGCGGGCATCCGAGCCAGCAACAGTTTTTCGAGCGTGGCGCAGGAATTGATCGAGAAGAAGATGCGCGAGGGCTTGGCTGAGGCGAGCCTGGCAAAAATGCGCTGGTTCGCGAAACTGCTCGGACCCGATTTTGGAAAGCGCCCCGTGGCGGAAATCACGCCGCAGGAATTGTTGCACGAATTGCGGAAGCATGAGCGTCGCGGCCGACTGGAAACGGCGAACCTTTTGCGGGCCTTCGCCAGTCGCGTGTTTCGCTATTCGGTTGCCACCGCCCGCGCTGAAGGCCATCCGGCGCAATTATCGATCGGCGCGCTGACTACGCCGAGAGTCAAACATTTCCCGGTTATCACCGATCCGGTCACATTCGGGGCGTTGCTTTGCGCGATCGAAGCGACCCCGCGGTGATGCATGCGCTAAGGTTGACGCCCCATGTTTTTCAGCGTCCCGGCGAAGTCCGTCATATGGAATGGACGGAGGTAGACTTGGGCAAGGCGTTCTGGATCATTCCAGAAGGGAAGAGGAAGATGCGCCAACCTCATTCGGTCCCCTTGTCGCGGCAGTCTCTCGCGATCCTCAACAAAATGCGATCCCTGTCCGGTTCTGGCGGCTATGTTTTCCCGTCAGTCAGGTCGCGGCCGCGGCCGATCAGTGAGAATACGATCAATGCAGTGCTCCGCCGGATGGGTTAGCCCAAGGACCAGATGACTGCGCACCGATTTCGCACGTCGGCATCCTCGCTCTTGAACGAATCCGGTAAATGGAACCCCGACGCGATCGAGCGGGCGCTGGCGCACATAGTCGCGGGCAGCGTTCGGCGCATCTACAATCAGTCAGCTTATTGGGCTGAGCGTGTTGAAATGGCGCAGTGGTGGAGTGGCTATCTGGACGAACTGCGCGAAGGAGGGAACAGATGACAGGTAGCCCCGGAGAAGGATGGAGAATCTTCGCAGACGGGGACGAAGCCGACAACGTGCCGCTCTGGAAGGTGCTGGCCCAATTCAGATCGGACGATCTGGATGAAGGTTTGAATACGAGCGCGGCGATCATCAATCAGGCCAAACCCTCGCCGGTTCGATATTACAATCTCGCCTTCGTCATCACCTTTGCCTTCGGGTTCCTTTCCGTCCTCCTCTTGATTGGCCTCCTTGTCTCGGGTCATTCGACCGTGACGGACCTCATTTTTTATCTCACATTGGGCACGCTGGCGGCCACGATCGCGCCGCACCTTTGGCGGCAGGCTTATCAATACGGCCTAAAAATCCCCGACGCGCCGTTGAAACTGCCCCACGCGCCGGTAAGACTCTTTGACGAGGTGCTGGGCTATTTGCAGAAGGTCGACGGCCCGAAAGCCTATTATCTTTCTCGCTTCCGCAAGCAGCGGGTTCCTCTCAAACGCAGGCAGTTTTTCGGCAGGCTGCGCTATTTTCTGTTCTCCGAACACAGCAAGGATCGGGGGATGGTGATGCGTTACCCGACGGCGATGTCGCTGCCCGCTGACCTTTATCTTCATCGCGATGATGTCGAGAAGATGCTTGCAATGAACAGGCCGAAGCGCAGGGGCGGACCCGGCCGGAACACCAAATACCGGTGTGACGATGCGATTAGTGAGGTGTAGGAGGGTTATAGAGTCTTCGCCGTAGTCGACGCGACCGGCAACTATTCGAAGATGGTGCAGGAACTCCCCCTCGCGCGTGGTCGTCCCGATGGATACCGCGGCCGTCGCCTCCAAATTCCAGCGCACATGGCACCGCGCGGTGCCGCCGAATGACCCAGATTTATGCCAAGATCTCGCGGCCTATCAGTTCTTCGTCGAAAGCTATGCCAAGGCACAGCGGGTCGCCAACGAGCACGAAATGCTCGATTCGCAGCGAGACTGACGTCCGGAAGAAACGCACACTGTATGCCCCCACACCAATTCATGGGCGATGGGGTCTTTCGCTTGTGGCCGAAGGTGAATGCGCAAATGAAGCAAATGCTTGCCTTGAGATAGAAATCTGATATTATGGTCGCATATAATATGGATACGCATTAAAATCAGGAGCGCTCGACCGATATATGACCCGACTACCGACGCCGTTCCATGGACTGCGCCTTCCCCTGATCGCCGCACCAATGTTCTTGGTTTCCAACCCGGCACTCGTTATCGCCACCTGCCGCCGCGGGGTGGTCGGTACCTTTCCCGCGCTCAATGCGCGTACTTCGGAGCAGCTTGCCGAGTGGATCGATGCGGTGCAGACCTCGCTCGCCGGTCAGGCCGACGCGGCGCCTTTTGGCGTCAACCTGACCCTGCACCGGGACAATGGCCGATTTCACGATGACGTCGAAATTTGCGCGGCGAAGAAAGTTCCGCTGATCATCACGTCGATGTCGTCGGCGCGCAACGTGGTCGATCGCGTGCACGACTATGGCGGGCTGGTCTTCCACGACGTGACGAACGTCCAGCATGCGCGCAAGGCTGCCGAAGCGGGAGTCGATGGCATCATGGCTATCGCGGCGGGAGCGGGAGGTCATGGCGGCACAATCAGCCCCTTCGCGCTGGTCAAGGAGATACGGAGTGTCTTCGCCGGCACTATCGTTCTGGGAGGCGGGCTGACGACAGGCGGCGACGTCGCCGCGGCGATCGCGATGGGGGCCGATATGGCTTATATGGGTACACCGTTCATCGCGACGCACGAAAGCGCCGCATCGGCCGATTACAAGGCAATGCTGAGTGCATCGTCTGCGGCCGACGTCATATATACGCCTGCGGTATCGGGCGTCCCCGCCAATTTCCTGCGCGCGAGCCTCGATGCGGGAGGGTACGACCTCGATGCCGGGACGCGCGGCGCGGCGAAGCCTTGGCGCGAAGTGTGGTCGGCGGGCCATGGCGTTGGCCAAGTCGGAGCCGCCGTCTCCGCCGCCAGCCTCTGCGACCGGCTGGCGGGCGAATACCACTCGAGCCTCTTTGCGAGCGCCGCACTTCTTCCCCTTTAATTCAACAAGAATAGGACATGAATATGGGGCCATTGTCGGGCATCCGCATCATCGAAATCGTCGGGCTGGCGGCCGTTCCTTATTGCGGGATGCTGCTGGCCGACATGGGGGCAGACGTCGTCCGGATCGACCGCAAGGGACCCAAGGCGGTCAACCAGCAAAGCCCGAAAGACCCGCTTCTGCGTGGCAAGCGAACTGTCGAGTTCGATCTCAAGAGTGCGGCCGATCGCTATGCGCTACTGAAATTGATCTCCCAAGCCGATGGCTTGATCGAGGGCTTCCGGCCCGGAGTCATGGAACGTCTCGGCGTCGGGCCGGAAGTTTGTCTCGCACGCAATCCGCGTCTCGCCTACGGGCGGCTCACGGGATGGGGGCAAGATGGTCCCTATGCCCATATGGCGGGGCATGACATCAATTATATCGCGCTGACCGGGGCGTTGCATACGGTCGGCGTTCGCGGCAGCGTTCCTATTCCGCCATTAAATCTTGTCGGCGATTTCGGCGGTGGCGGCCTCTTTCTCGCCTTCGGCATGGCATGCGCGATAATCGAGGCGCAGCGTTCAGGCAAGGGACAGGTGGTCGATGCATCGATCGTCGATGGCGCGGCTTCGTTCATGGCGATGAGCCACGGTTATATGGCGTGCGGGCGCTTCAACCCGGCGCCAGGGGAAGATATTCTGGGCGGCAACGCGCCTTTCTATGGCTGCTACGAGACAGCAGACGGAAAATTTGTCTCGATCGGCTCGGTCGAGCCGCAATTCTACGCCGAACTGCTCGACAAGCTGGGGCTGTCAGTCGAGCAATTCGGGTCAGCCGGATACAATGGTCTGTTCGGGCGACCTGACAAGAGACTCTGGGCCGAGCTGCGGTCGGCGCTGGGCACCGCTTTCCGTAGCAAGACGCGCGATCAATGGTGCCGGATCCTCGAAGGAACCGACGCCTGCTTCGCCCCCGTTCTCAGTCTCGACGAAGTGGCGGCGCATCCGCAGAATGAGGCGCGCGGAAGCTATGTTGAGATCGACGAAGTCCTCCAGCCCGCCCCGGCGCCGCGTTTCGACAGGACGGTGCCGGCGACTCCGGCAACGATCGCGGCGCCTATCGTCGAGGCCGACGCCATCCTGCGGGTCTGGGAGTCCGAGGCGGTCGGCCGCGCCGTCAAGCCGGCAGAACGCATGGCCTGAAGAGTTTACCGCCACCCTGACGCAGAGCAGGCAGAAAGCTTCTTATATGGTATGATTTCATATTGTATGGTTACATATATTATGTCATTAAGAATTGAAGTCTCGGACCCGATGCTGTGGGGCCGAGAGACACATCAAGCGCCGCCGCTGGCGGACGAGCGACGAAGGAGCGGAAAAGTGGCAATTGATCCCAGTGCAGTAGGTTTTGCCGGCGAGCCGGTGCGGCGCGCGTGGACCAAGAAGGATGCGATCATATACGCGTTGGGTGTCGGAGCGGGGCTCAACGATCTCGCTTTCACCACCGAGAATACGAAAAGTGCGCCGCAAAAATGTCTGCCGAGCTTCGCTGTCATCGTCGGCTCGGGTGGACAACCCTTCAAACGGCTCGGTTCCTACGATCTTGCGAAGCTGGTCCATGGCGGGCAGGAAATAGAGCTGCTCGGCGAGCTCCCGGCGGAAGGCGAGGTTGAAACGGTCGGAAAGATCACGGCGATTTGGGACAAGGGATCGGCGGCCATCGTGGAGATTACCTGCCAATCCTCCGATATCGCGACCGGGAATCCTCTGATGCGCACGGTAAGCAGCCTTTTCTTTCGCGGCGAGGGCGGATGGGACGGCGAGCGGGGGCCGAGCGAAAAAATCGAAATGCCCGAGCGCGAGCCCGATTTCGTGTCGATCTACAAGACCCGCGATGACCAGGCGCTGATCTATCGCCTGTCGGGTGACCGCAATCCGCTTCATTCTGATCCCGAGTTCGCGCAGCGAGCGGGTTTCGATCGTCCGATCCTGCACGGCCTTTGCACCTATGGTTATTCGGCCCGCGCGCTTCTCGAGCATGCTTGCGGTGGCGACGTCGCGCTCTTCGGGTCGATGAAGGGAAAATTCTCGAACCCCGTTTTTCCGGGCGACGAACTGATCGTTTCGATCTGGAAGGAAGGAAGCCAGTTCCTGTTCCGGACCGCGAACCAGGCTGGCAGGACTGTCTTCGACCAGGGCGTGATGACGCTGCGCGAAGGCAAGGCCTGAAGGAGGGCTCCGCGATGGACGGTTCTCCGCTTGCCCACCGCGGTTTTCACCTCACCGAGAACCGGCCTTGGGAAGACGCGCTGCCCCCTGATTTCTCCGACCTTGTCGGCATCGCCTATCATGAATGGGAACCGGGTCGCGTGTCGATCAGTCTCGATATGCGGCCCTATCATCTCAATCGCAACGGCGTCGGACACGGCGGACTGATCCTGACTCTGCTCGACGTCACGTGCGGGATGGCGGGCAATTGCCGGGGCGAAGGGCTACCGTCGCGCAAATGCGTGACCATCTCGCTGACAACGAACTTCATCGCTTCGTTAAAGAGCGGAGTCCGGATCCGAGGCGAGGGTGTCGTCGACAGAAGCCGACGCACCATATTCTTTTCTACAGGCCGTCTGTTTGACGAAGAGGGCGCGTTGCTCGCCTCGGCAACAGGCATCTATCGCTATCTCGACTGACGTAAGGCTCCGCCCCCGCCAGTTCGGTGTTATGCAGGACGCAAATGATGATCATTGACCGATATTCGCTTGATCCGCTATTCGATCCCAAGAGCATCGCCATTATCGGTGCATCCAACGAGATCGGAAAATTCGGGGGACGCCCGCTCTATCATATGCTCAAGGGTGGCTTCGAGGGAGCTCTCTATCCGATCCATAACAGCGAGACCCAAATTCAGGGGCTCAAGGCCTATTCCGATATCGCCTCAATCGGGCAGCCGGTCGACTTGGCCGTGCTCGCGATCCCTGCTGCGGCGGTGGCGGGATGGCTGCGCGAATGCGCCGGCGCGGGTGTCAGGGCCGCGGTCATCTTCTCGTCGGGCTTCGCCGAGGCCGGGGCGGACGGCGAGCGTATGCAGGCCGAGATCGCCGAGATCGGGCGCGCCACCGGCATCCGGATTCTCGGGCCGAATTGTGCCGGTTTGATGAGCGTGAAATCGAGGGCGTTGCCGTCTTTCATCGGCTTTGTCGAGGAAGGCTGGCCCCGGCCGGGAGGGATTGCCTTCACCTGCCAGTCGGGGGCTGTCGGCGCGCATCTGGTCGTCCTCGCGCGCGAGCGCGGCCTCGGCGTCCGTGCGTGGGTCGCCACGGGCAATGAGTGCGACGTCTGCGTCGCCGACAGTATCGCCTATTTCGCCGAAGATCCCGATACGAAGGTCATCGCCGCCTATCTTGAGGGAACGCATGATGCGGACAAGCTTATCGCGGCCCTCAGACTCGCGATGCGCAATCGCAAGCCCGTGATTGTGATCAAGGCGGGCAGTTCGGAGATCGGCGCCTTGGCTGCGGCGTCGCACACCGCTGCGCTAGCCGGTTCGGACAAAGTGTTCGATGCGGTGCTTCGTGACAATGGCGCGATCCGCGTGCATTCGATGGAAGAAATGATCGATATCGCGGGCAGCATTTCAATCGCGCCGCTGCCGGCCGGCAAGCGGCTCGCCATCTTCACGCTGTCGGGAGGCGTCGGCATATTGTCCGCTGACGGAGCCGACCGGGTGGGGCTGGATGTTGCGGAAATGCCGCTCGCGGCGCAGGCGCGGATCACCGAGATCATGCCTTTCGCAACTGGTCGCAATCCCGTCGACACCTCGGCTCAGATCGTGCGCGACCTTGCGAAGCTCAAGGCGAGCCTTGAGGTGATTTTCGAGGAGGCCGACTATGATAGCGTTCTCATTTTCGTTTCCTACGTCGTCGACCAGGAGCCGATTGCGACGCTTCTGATCGAGACGATCGGCGAACTGCGGGCGCGCCATCCCGACAAGCTCGTCGCGCTGTCGGCGATCATGAGCGCCGAACGGCGTGAAGCGCTCGAAGCCGCCGGGTGCCTCGTCTTCGAAGACCCAAACCGCGCAATCGCGGTGATCGGCGCAATGACAAAGATGCGATCAGGCTTCGCCGGCGCGGCGCTCGCGGCCATCTGTACAGGAAGCAAGACGGTTGCCGCCTTTGCCAAGCCGCTGGCAGAAGGGGCCGCGCTTGCGCTGCTCGGCGCGGCCGGCGTTCCCGTCACACCGGCTTCGCTCGCGACGAGCGGGGAGGAGGCCGCGGCCGCTGCGCGCACTGCGGGCTTTCCCGTTGCGATGAAGATTGCGTCGGCCGATATTCTCCACAAGAGCGATATTGGCGGCGTGCGCCTCAATATCGCGAGCGAAAGCGAGGCGACGACCGCATGGAGCGATCTTTGCGACGCAGCGCGGTGCCATATGCCCGGCGCCGCGATCGAAGGCGTCACGGTTCAGCCGATGGCGAGCGAGGGCGTCGACATGATCCTCGGCGTCAACCGCGATCCCGTTTTCGGACCCGTCGTCCTTGTCGGAGTCGGCGGCATCTTCGTCGAACTTCTGGGGGACACTGTGCTGCGTCAGGCGCCTTTCGGAATCGAGGAAGCGCGCGCGCTCATCGGCCGGCTGAAAGCCAAGGCCATTCTCGACGGCGTCCGCGGACAGCCTGCCGCCGACATTGACGCGCTCGCAGCTGCGCTGAGCGCCTTGTCGGTCTTCGCGGCCGACAATGCGGACATCATCGAGAGTATCGACATCAATCCCTTCCGCGTCTTTTCTGCAGGCCAAGGCGGGATGGCGCTCGATGCCGTCGTCGTGCCAGTGACGGAGCGGCCATCCTGATCCGCGAATGCGTGAGGTGAGATTGGATTATCAGAAGCTTCTGTATGAGATACGCGACGATGTCGCTCTCATTCGCCTCAACGATCGGGCAACGCTCAACGCGATGTCGATCGACATGGGGATCGAACTCGCCGACGCGCTTGCACGGGGTGCGCGAGAGGCGGGGGCCATCATCCTCGGGAGCACGGGCCGATCTTTCTGTTCTGGTGCTTTTCTCGGGCAGGGGCGCTTCGATCTCGACGACACCGAACGCGACGTGGGCGACCGGATGGAGTCGCTGTTCAATCCCCTGATCCTCGCGATCCGCGATCTCGACGTTCCGATCGTCACGGCAGTAAAAGGCGCGGCGGCGGGAATAGGGTGCAGCCTTGCGCTGATGGGCGACATCATCGTCGCCAGCGAGGACGCCTTCTTCCTCCAGGCGTTCCGCAACATCGGACTCGTGCCCGACAGCGGCTCCGCCTACATTCTCGCAAAAGCCATTGGCCGCGTGCGGGCGATGGAAATGATGCTGCTCGGCGAAAAACTGCCCGCGCAACGCGGCTATGAATGGGGTCTCGTCACCCGCCTTGTACCCAATGAGACGCTCGAGGAAGACGCCTTCGCGCTGGCGGAGACACTTGCGCGCGGCCCCTTCTCGCAGCGGCATATCCGGACGATGGCCTGGGCAGCTCTTGACGGCGGGCTACCCGAACAGCTCGCGCGCGAGCGGACGATCCAACGCGACGTCGGGCGTTCGGATGATTTTGCCGAGGGTGTTCGTGCGTTTCGCGAAAAACGACCGCCGCGCTTCAGGCGCCGGTAGCGCCTATTTGTCTTCAGGCCCCATGGCGTTCAGATTGGTACGAAGCTTCTCGAGAAACTTGAGAAATTCCTTTCGCTCTTCCTTCGTTGTTCCTGCCCGCAACTCCTGACCCAGCTGCTGCGCGATCGCATCGATCTCCTTCATCAGCGACTCGCCTTCGGTCGTGATCTCGATGACCCGCGTCCGCCGGTCGTTGGGGTCGTTGGCACGGCGAACGAGTTTTTTTGTCTCGAGCTGGTCGATCAGGTCGCCCATCGCCGGGCGGCCTATATGCGCCAGCGCCGCGAGTTCGGTCTGCGTCATCGGCTTGTTGTGATAGACGTAGTTGAGGACCGCCGATTGCTGGAAATGCAGCCCTTTCTCGGTGAAGCGCGTTCTGTAGACGCGTTGAAACAGACGCTGCACCTCAAGCATCGTAAATTCGATCTGGCTGGCGCGCGCACTCATAAAGCCTGCCTTGTCTGTTCGCACGATGGACGCCATCTTTTCTTTCTCCTGAGGATATTTCGCTGCCTGCATAGACGCAAGCCTTCAAATCGAAGAGCTATCGTCGCTTTACCCTAATTCCCATCGAGAAGCATCCGCGCCAGTGCTTCGCGCTGTGCTGCGCCGCCGCCAAACAGCATCTGGCTGTGCTTTTGCCGTTTGGCAAAGATATGAACCGCACATTCCCAGGTATAGGCGATGCCGCCATGCAGCTGGATCGCGGTCCTGACCGAGAAGCCGGCGGCTTCGCTCGCCGCCTCCTTCGCCATGCGCGCGAGCCGCATCGCATCGTCCGCCCCGGCGGAAATCGCACCGGCAGTCGCATAGGCCAGCGAGCGCGCCTGGTCGATCATGATCATGAGATCGACGAGCGGATGCTTCACCGCCTGGAAGGAACCGATGCTGACGCCGAACTGCGTCCGCGTCCGCGCATAGTCGGTGGTCGTCTGCAACAGCCATTCGGCGGCGCCGGCCATGTCGGCTGCCGAGATTGCAAGGATGCCAGGCAGGGCCTTTTCGAAACAGTCGATACCTTCTCCTTGCGCAACAAGACAGCGGCTTCTGCCGCCAGCGACGGCGTTGCATTCGATGCGCGCCTGCGTCCGCGTCAGGTCGGCGATATCGTCGGCGATGATGTCGATGTCCTGATCATCCGCGGGCACGGCGTACCAGCCGATTCCCGATGCATCCTTTGCCGCGACCAGATACCAGTCGGCCTGACAGCCATCTTGGACAAACCAGGCGATGCCTTTCAGCCGACCATCCTCGAACCGTACGCGTGTGTCGCGGCAATGCTGGCTGCTGCGCTGGTCAGCAAAGGCGAGGGTAACGGTTGCGCCGCCCGCAACGGCCTTCCGCACCTCCCGTGCCGCGTCGGTATGGCATTGTTGCAACAACTGGCAGGCGATGAGAGTGGACAAAAGCGGGATAGGCGCGGCCGATCGGCCGAGTTCTTCGGCGACGCCGACGATGGCGGGGAAGGATGCTCCGACGCCGCCCTCGTCGGAAGCGATCGCGAGACCATTCCAGCCCAATGACATGATGTCCTGCTGGAGCCTGCCGTCGGGCAGCGTCGCACGCGGATCGCGCTCAACCGTCTTTACCAGTTCGAGGAGAAGACCGGCGCGAAGCTGGTCCTGCAGATAGTCGTGCGCCGCTTCCTTGAGCGTGAGCGCATCTTGGTCGAAGCCGAAATCCCTGGGTGTGGACATACGAATTCCTTTTTACTTGGGGAGGCCGAGGACACGCTCGCCGATAATATTGTGCTGGATTTCGTTGGTCCCGCCGGCGATCGTCATGCCGAAAGACGACAGATAGGCCATCGTCCAGGAACCCGACATCAAATCGCGTCCCGCGCCCTCGATTTCGACCGCCAGTTCGGCGACGTCCTGCGCGAGCGCGGTGCGCGCCAGTTTGGTTTGCAGCGGAATGCGATCGGGGTGATCGGTCAAACCGGCGACGCCGTGGCGCTGCGCCGAATATTTCTGTCCTTCCTGGCGGACGATGAGACGCATCACCCGGTCGCGAAGCCCCGGATTCTCCGCCGCGGGTCGGCCGTCGACCGAGTTCGACAGCGCCAGCGCGACGAGCTTATGCGCTCCCGAACTCTGCGAACTCGCCTTGGTCTTGCCGAACCCGTTCGCCTGCGGCGTCAGCATCGGGCCGGCGCTGCGCTCATGCTGCAAGGTCGTCATCGCGACGCGCCAGCCGGCGCCGACCGCATCGACCCGCCATTCATCGCCGATCTCAAGATCGTCGAAGAGAACTTCGTTGAAGCCGGGTTCGCCGGTAATCTTGATCAACGGGCGAACGATAACCCCCGACCCGAGTGCTTCCCTGATCGGGACTACGAAATAGGTAAGCCCGCCCCGTTTGTCGCTCTTGTCGGTGCGCGCGAGGAGCACCATGCGATCGGCAAATTGGGCATGCGATGTCCAGACCTTGTGGCCATTGATTACCCAGCGGTCGCCCTTGCGTACCGCAGAAGTTCCAACATTGGCTAGATCGGATCCGGCACCAGGCTCGCTGAAACCCTGGCACCAGATATCCTCGCCCGAGAAAAGCCGCGGCAGAAGCAGGCGCTTCAATTCTTCGGAAGCGTGGAAAAGCAAAGTCGGTGCGACGAGCTGCAGGCCGACGAAACTCGGGAAATAGGGCGCGCCCGCGCGTCGGAGCGCCTCGTTCGCGATCGCCTGAAATCCCCTGCGACCGCCGCCGCCATAGTCCGAGGGATAGTCGCAGCCGATCAGGCCGGCTCGATAGGCGGCCGCCTGCCAGCTGCGAAGCTGTTCGAACTGGCCCGGGTCGACCAGATCGATGGCGCTGCGCGGCAGTCCTAGTGGCGCCGGCTGCGCGTTGCTTGCCAGCCATTCGTCACAATAGGAGGCGAATTCGCCCGGGCTCAGTTTGGTGGCGTTCGATTTGCTTTGGACTGTCATACGTTCGGTGCCCTTGTCAGGTCCTGGCTTCGCTTGCGGGCGAAAGCCTCGGGGTTCAGTTGATGCGCAGCGCGCGTTCGCCCCAATATTTGTCGCGAAGCTTGTTCTTGTAGAGCTTGCCGGTCGGCAGCCTCGGCAGTTCGTCGATGAAGTCGATCGTCCGCGGCCATTTATATTTGGCGAGCTTCGCGCGACCAAACGCCATGATATCCTCGGCCAAGGCTTCGGTCGGCGCTTCGGTATCGCGCAGTTGCACGACGGCCTTGACCTCTTCGCCCATATCCTCGTTGGGGACGCCGATTACCGCGACATCCTCGATCGCGGGATGCTGGATCAACAGGTCTTCGATCTCCTGCGGGTAGATATTGACGCCGCCCGAGATGATCATGAACGACTTGCGATCGACGAGGAACAGGAAGCCGCGCTCGTTCACATAGCCGACGTCGCCGAGAGCGCTCCAGTTCGGGTGGTCGGGGTGCAGCGCGTTCTTCGTCTTGGCGTCGTCCTTGTGATATTTGAAGGTCACGCCGGTCGGCATCTCGAAATAGACGGTGCCAGCTTCGTTCGCGGGCAGTTCCTGGCCGTCGTCGTCGCAGATGTGGATGATGCCGAACAATGGCTTGCCGACCGTTCCCGGATTGGCGAGCCACTCTTGCGGCGTCGCATGGGTCGAGCCGTTGAGCTCGGTGCCGCCGTAAAGTTCGTAGAGCACGTCGCCCCACCAAGCGAACATCGCCTTCTTCACGTCGAGCGGGCAGGGCGCGGCGCTGTGGACGGCGTTCTTGAGACTCGACAGGTCGTAGCGCGCGCGCACGTCTTCGGGCAGCTTGAGCATACGGATGAACATCGTCGGGACCCACATGCCATGCGTGACCTTGTAGGTTTCAATCGCGCGCAACGCGGCTTCGGGATCGAAGCGCGGCATCATGACAAGCGTACCGCCCCATTTATGAGTCGACGCGGCGTAGCCTGAGGGCGCCGAATGATAGAGCGGAGCGGGAAGGATCGCGACCGTGTCCTCGTCGAAATCCCAGAGTTCGCGGTGCATGCGGCCAAGCGGCGTCCTCGCATCGTTCACCGAAAGCTTGCGGAGCGGGCGCTTCACGCCCTTTGGATGCCCCGTCGTGCCCGAACTGTACCACATGAACTCGCCCAGCGGTTCCTCGCCAAGGATTTCGGCGGGATGCCGCGCGATCGCTTCCTCATAGCTTTCCCATTCCACAGTAGTGCCATCGGTCATCAGGAAGAATTCGCAGGCCGGGCATAGGCCGGGCAGTTCGTCCGCCACTGCGGCCAGCGCCCGCGACGAGACGAGCAGCCGCGCATCACTGTCATTCGCTATATAGGCCGCTTCCTCGGCGGTCAGGAACTTGTTGATCGTGACCAGATAGAGGCCCGACCGCAGCGCCGCCCAGATGACTTCAAAATAGCGGAGATTATTCTCCATGAAGATCGCGATCGTGTCGCCCGCGACCAGGCCGCGCGCGCGCATCAGGTTTGCGAGCTGCATCGACCTATCGTCGAGCTCCTTGTAACAGATGCTTTCGCCCGTCTCGCTGTCGATCGCGGCCGGCTTGTCTGGAAAAATCTTTGCCCAATGACTCGGGTACATCTGCTCTTAGCTCCTGTCCTGCTGATGAACTTCGCGTGCGCCTGCCACACTGTCGAGGCACGCCCGATTATGTTCGCCCAGATCCGGCAACCGCGGATCGACACGGCCCGGCTCGTTCCGGAACCGGATCGGGATGCCGAGATGCTTGTTGCCGCTGTCGTCGGTCAACAGCATGCCGCGCTCGGCGAGATGCGGCTCGGCGAAGGCCTCGGCGAGATTGCGGACGGGCGCGTAACAGATATTGCGGCCCTCGAACCATGTGTCCCACTCGGCCTGCGTTCGCGTCCGGAAGGTGTAGCGCAGAAAGGCCTTTACCGGATCGTGCGCGGGACCGGGCGGCTGTGTCGCCGGCGGAATGAGATCCGGACGGCCCAGCGCTTCGAGCAGGTTGCGCGCAAACTTGGCTTCGCTCCCGCCGAGCGTCACGAAGCGGTCGTCGGCGGTGCAGTAGATTTGATACATCGCCGACCCGCCCCATGAGCGTTCCTGGGCGACGTCCGGCGCCCGCCCTTCACCGAACAGAGGTCCCAGGGCGTTGGGAAGCCAAGCGATCAGGCTGTCCTGCATCGCGATGTCTATATAGTCGCCCACACCCATTTGCGTGCGGCGGTAGAGCGCCATCAATATGCCGCCGAACGCCATGAGGGAGGACGCCATGTCCGCGGCGGGGATGCCCGGCATCGCCGGCGTGCCGTCGGGGCCGAGATTGAGCGACACGATGCCCGAATCCGCTTCGACGCTGAGATCGTGCGCGGGCTTGAGCCGCTTCGGTCCCGTTTGGCCGTAGGCCGAGATCGAGCAATAGATGATCGCCGGATTGACGGCGCGCACCGCCTCGTAGCCGACGCCGAGCCGATCGACGACCCCCGGGCGAAAGGCCTCGACGATCACATCGGCGGAGCGGCAAAGCGCGAGAAAGGCCTCGCGGTCGGCATCCACCTTCAAATCGAGACAGATAGACTTCTTGCCGCGATGCGTGTTGCGGAACCAGACCGACGCGCCATTCGCCTTGATGCCGATGTCGCGATTGGGCTCGCCCGTCGGCGGCTCGACCGCGATAACCTCGGCGCCGTGATCGGCCATCATCATCGTCAGATGGGGCCCGGGAAGGAAAAGCGACAGGTCGAGCACCTTCACGCCATCGAGTTTCATGCTGACGCTCCGGCGGACGTTGTCGCGAGCACTACGCCGTCGCGGCGAAGCTGGGCGATTTCGGACTGCGAAAGCCCGAGCTCCGCGAGCAGGCGGCCGGTATCGCGTCCGAGCTGCGGGGCGCCGGTGGCAGCGAGCCGCTCGCCATCGAGCAGGATCGGATTGCTGATCGTTGCAATTTCGCCCTTTTCCCTATGCCGATAAGTCTGGACGCCGCCGCGGTTGCGGACGAACGCATTTTCGAGCGCGGCGTCGAGGCGATGCACGGGGGCGATCGGCACCGCGCCGCCGAGGAGCGTCACCCACTCATCGGAGCGCCGCTCGGCGAAGATCGCGTCGAGCAGAGCGTTGAGCTCGGCCTTGTTGCGCTGGCGCCGGTCGAGCGTTCCATATTTCTCGTCGTCGAACAGGCGATCGTCGCCGATCCGTGTGGTCATTTTTTCCCAGAAGGGCCCCGACATGATCATCAGGAAGATGCTGCCGTCGGCGGTTGGATAGAGCTGGCACGGCACGACGCTCGGATGGCCCGAATGCTCGACGCGGCTGGTCACGGCCTCTTCATTGAGATAGTAGATGCCGGGATAGGACAGCTGATGCATCGCGACGTCGAACAGGCTGACATCGACGTCGCGGCCCAACCCGCTGCGCGCGGCACCCCACACCGACGAGAGGATGCCGACGCTCGCGACGAGCCCGGTCAAGAAGTCGACAACCGACAGGCCGAAGCGCGTCGGCGGCCCGTCGGGCTCGCCGGTCAGGTGGAGGAACCCCGCCTCGGCCTGCATGAGATAGTCATAGCCCGGCCAAGTCTCACGGTCGTTGCCTCGGCCATAGGCCGAGAGGTGCGCGCAGACGATCCGAGGATTGATCTGCTTCAGGTCCGTGTAAGTGATCGCGAGCTTCGTCGGCTGGTCGCCGCGCAGATTGTTGAGGACGACGTCGGCGGTTTGGACGAGGCGCTCGAAAATCTCGCGGCCCTTGGCCGACTTCATGTCGAGCGCGAGGCTGCTCTTGTTCTGGTTGAAGAACTGGAAGAAGAGGCTGTCGGTATCGCCGAGATGATAGGGACCGGTCGCGCGCGCGACATCGCCCGATGTCGCGGGGTTTTCGATCTTGATGACCTCGGCCCCGAGATCGGCGAGATACATCGAGCCGTAGGGACCCGCGCCATATTGCTCGATTGCGATCACGCGTAGCCCGGCCAGCGGCAAGGCCGGCGCGGGTTGCGGGCCGCGGGTTTCGCCGGCGCGCATCAAGCCGGATACTTTTCGACGAGTCGCTTGGCGATGATGATACGCTGCATCTCGTTGGTGCCCTCGCCGATGCACATGATCAGGCAATCGCGGTAGAGGCGCTCGATTTCATATTCGACCGAGTAGCTGTAGCCGCCGAAAATCCGCATGCCTTCCTGCGCGCAAAAGGCGCCGGCCTCGGTCGCGAACAGCTTCGCCATCCCGGCTTCGAGGTCGCAGCGTTCTCCGGCGTCATATTTGGCGGCCGCACTCGCGAGCAGCAGCTTTGAAGCCTCAACGCGCGTCGCCATTTCGGCGAGCTTGATCTGGATCGACTGGTGGTTGCAGATCGCGGTGCCGAAGGTCTGCCGTTCCTGCGAATAACGCAGCGCCCGTTGCAGCGCGCCATCGGCGATCCCGCCGCCGCGTGCGGCGACGTTGAGGCGACCGATCTCGAGTCCCTTGGCCGCTTGGACGAAGCCCTGTCCCTCGACCCCGCCGAGCAGATTTTCGGCAGGGACTACGAAATCGTCGAACACGACCTCGCAGGTGTCGATCGCGCGGTAGCCCATCTTCTTGAGCTTGCTGATCGAAACGCCCTTGAGCGGTTGGCCCGTCTCGTCCTTGGTCTCGACGATGAACATCGACAGCCCCTTGTGGGCCGGAACGGCATCGGGATCGGTCTTCACGAGCACCAGCAGCATGTGCCCATTGAGCGCATTGGTGATCCAGGTCTTGGTGCCGTTGAGGACATAGGTGTCCCCGACTCGCTTCGCGGCGGTGCGCACACCCTGAAGGTCGGTCCCGGCGCCGGGCTCGGTGAGACCGAGACCGCCGCGCCGTTCGCCGGTCGCCATTTTCGGCAGGAAGCGTTCGCGCTGCGCTTCGGTGCCGCACCGCTGTATCGCCGATCCCATGATGAGGTGCGAGTTGAAGATTCCGCTTGGCGCCATCCAGGCCGAGGCGACCGTCCAGACGATGCGGGTGTAGGCGTCAGCCGATAGTCCCAGCCCGCCATAGGCTTCCGGAATGATCGCGCCGAACAGCCCCATCTCCTTCATCTGCTCGACGAGCGCATGCGGATAGGTGTCGGCGTTGTCATGCTGCTGCGCGATGGGCGCCACTTCGTTGCGCACCCATTTCTCGACGGCGTCCAGAATCTCGGAATTGATGTCGGAGGCCATCAGTAGTTGACCTCGTCGTCGAAGCCGCAACCGCTCCGCCAGATCAGCATCTTGCGGGTGAAGGAGCAAACCTCCTTCTTGTCCTGATTATAGCCCCGGGTCACGACGGTCACGATGCCCTGCTCGGGCCGCGATCCTGACTCGCGCTTGGCGATGACCTCGGACGTCGCGTAGAGCGTGTCGCCGACGAACAGAGGATAGGTCATCTTGATCTCGTCCCAGCCGAGATTGGCGACGGCGCGCTGGCTGACGTCGGTGACGCTCATGCCCACCATCAGCGCCACGGTGAACGGGCTGCAGATGATGCACCGGCCGAATTCGGAGGCCTTCGCATATTCCTTGTCGAAGTGCATCGGATGGGTGTTCATCGTCAGCAGCGTGAACCAGGTGTTGTCGGTTTCGGTGATCGTGCGCCCGGGCCGGTGCTCATAAATGTCGCCGACCTCGAAATCCTCGAAGCTGCGCCCGAAGCTCTCGCGATAATGGTTGGGCCCGAGGACCTTCACAAATTGCGGCATGTCATGCTCCTTTAGATGTTGGGGCTTCGCTCAGGCTGCGGTACCCAGAATTTTCTTCGCCGCCGTGATGACCGGCTTGTCGACGAGCCGGCCATCGACGAGCAGCGCGCCGGTCGTCCCGGCCTGCTCGAACGCGTCAATGATCTTGCGGGCACGTTCGATCTCGTCCGCGGTGGAAGCGAAGACCGATTGGATGCTGGGCACCTGTGCGGGATGGATCGCGGCCTTAGCCGAGAAACCCATCCCCTTCACCCGCCGCGTCTCGTCCTCGAGCCCGGCGGGGTCGCCGACACCGAGATAGGGCACGTCTATCAGGCCCTTGCCATGTTTCGCGGCGACCGTGGCGAGGTGCCCGCGCGCATATAGGAGGCTGTCCCAGCCCATGTCGGCGCCGAGCTCGACCGAAAAATCGGCGCCCCCGAACATGATGTGGGTGAGGGCATCACCGCCGCCGTCGGCAATCTCATCGACATTCAGAAGCGCTTCGGGGCATTCGACGAGTCCGATCAGCGACACCTGCTCGCCGAGTGCTTCGGCGACCATCAGCGCATCGTCGGAGTGCTTGATCTTCGGCAGCATCACCATCGCGGGCCGCCGCCGCGCCGCGACGAGGGCGGCGAGATCCTCGTCACCCAATTCGCTGGTAACCGGATTGATCCGTACCGCGACGCGCGACAGATCGGTGTCGGCCGCCGCGAGAAAGGCCAGCATATCCTTGCGGGCTTGCCGCTTGTTGTCGAACAGCACCGCATCTTCTAAGTCGATGCAGATCATGTCCGGCCCGGCTGCGAGCGCCTTGGCGAATCGCTCGGGGCGCTCTCCCGGCACGAAAAGCAGACATCTGAAGGCTTTTGCCACGCTCATCCCCGTCCTTCTGTTCTAATATAATTGTATGTTACCATAATATATGAAACACGTCAATATTATATATTCGGTGGTTGGGCTATCCGGAGGGGTCAATCCTTCGGCAGGCCGAGAATCCGCTCGGCGATGATGTTGCGCTGAATATTGTGGGTGCCGCCGCCGACGGTCACATAGGGGAAGTTGAGCCCGAGCCGGGTCCATTTACCCTTGTCGACCGCATTCACGCCGCCGCGGGCTTCGAGGGCGGCCATCCCGAAATATTCGAGAACGAAATCCACCATATCGAGCTCGAGGTCGGAGCGAATGAGCTTGTTGACCGATGTCTCGCTCGACACGGGCCGACCTTCGAGCTGGTGCGTCAGATAGCGCATGCCGTTATATTTCATCGCGGCGATCCACGCTTCGAATTCGCCTAGCCGGCGCAGGATGTTGGGGTCGGCGAGCGTTGCCACGCCGCCCCGTTCGGTTCCTGCTAGAAGCGAGCGGATGGATTTCAGCCGCTTCTCGAGCGCGGTCACTTCGCCGATGCTGCTGCGTTCGTTCGCGAGCGCGGAGATGGTGACATTCCAGCCCTTGCCTTCCTCGCCAAGGCGGTTGGCAACGGGCACTTTGACGTCGTCGAGAAAGATCTCGGCGAAATGTTCGTCGCCGACGGTGTTCCGGATCGCGCGGATGGTCAGGCCAGGCGTATCGAGCGGAAGCAGCAGCGCGGTGATACCCTCATGCCGGTCGCCGGCATGCTGGCTGGTGCGTACGAGGAGGATGATCCAGTCCGCCCAAGGTGCGAGTGACGTCCATGTCTTCTGGCCATTCACCACATAATGATCGCCTTCAAGCACCGCCTGCGTCTTGATGCTTGCAAGATCGCTTCCCGCGCCAGGCTCCGAATAGCCTGTGCACCAGAGGGTCTTCGAATCGAGAATGTCGGGAAGAAAGCGCTGCTGCTGCTCTTCGGTGCCATACGCGATGATGGCGGGCCCGACCCACGCGAGTCCCATGTGCGATATTCCTAGTGGCGGCGCGTCGGCGAGCGCCATTTCATGCTTGAGCACGAGTTGCTCAACGAGCGTGCCGCCGCCGCCGCCGAACTCGCGCGGCCAGGAAAAGCCGACCCACCTCTTCGCGCGAACTTTCGTCAGCCACTGACTTAGGAAATCCTGGCCACGTTCGCGGGGCGGAGGGAGGTTCTTGGCAACGAAGCTGCGCACTTCGGCCTGGAACGCGCGTTCCTTGTCGTTAAGATCGAATTCCATGGTCAAGCGTCCATTCGTGCGCTGCGGACATAATGATAAGCGGCGTCCCCAAACGCCGGGCGGAACCACTTCGCGCGCTTGAGAAACAGCTGGATGTCATATTCCTCGGTGAAGCCCATCGCGCCGTGGAGGTTGACGCACTCTATTGTAAGCGAGTTGAATGCATCGGATGCGAGCGCTTTTGCGAGCGATACCGCCTTCGGGAAAGTCGCGGGGTCGCCATCGGCCGTAAGGGACGCCCACTGCGTTAACGATTTCATCGATTCGAGATCGACATACATATCCGCGAGCGGATGCTTTACCCCCTGAAAGCGGCCGATCGGCGAACCGAACTGGAAGCGCTGCCGAGCGTAATCCGCCGTCAGTTGCAGCGCTGCCTCGGCCGCGCCCACCGCTTCGGCCGTGACGCACAGCGCGCCATAGTCGAGGATCTTCTGCAACTGTTCGGCTGTGACGGGGATCGTATCCTCGCGTGCGACCGAGACGGCGTCCAGCCGAAGCGTTCCGATCGGCTTAGTGAGATCGTAAGTCGGCTGGCATGCGAAGTCAGTCTCGCCGGCTGCCACTATGGCGAGCCGCGGCGCACCAGCGGCATCTATGGAAGCGACGAGGAACAGGTCGGCGAGATCAAGGTCGCCCACAAAATTCATCGTGCCCGATAGGGCGAAAGAGTCCTCTTCTTCGACCGAGCAAATGTCAGCCGCCGGATCATCACTGCGATGCGGGCTACCCGAAAGGGCGGGGACCATGACGTTCGATCCGTCGATCAACGACTGCAGCCAGCGCGCCTTGATGTCCGGCGTACCAAACTCGGCGATGGCCGCGATCGAAACCAGCTGCGACACGATCGGGAGCGGACAGAGCGCGCGGCCAACCTCCTCGAGAATGATCACGAGATCGACCCAGCCCAGGCCCAGGCCGCCATCGGCTTCGGCAACCGCCGAGCCGAGGCAGCCCAAGTCGCAAAAGCCGAGCCAAGCTGCGCGGAGCGAGTCGCGATCGCCCGAAAGACGCCGCACCGATTCCGACGAAAATTGATCGCCGACATAGCGACGCACATGCTCGCGCAGTAGATTCTGCTCCTCTGAAAAGCCAAATTTCACCTGAAACTCCCTGCTTTGCCTGCTCTTGCGGAAGATATCCGCTCATCGGCTTGTTGATTGTGTCTTGTATATTATGGAACCATACCATATGACAACATAAATTATTGAGCGAGTCGGTGCCTGGATGGGCACCCGGCAGGGGAGAGCAAGACAGGATGCACGAAGCTTGGATCATCGATGGGGCGCGCTCGCCGCGGGGCCGCGGAAAGCCGGGGGGCGGACTCGCCCATATTCACCCGCAACGGTGCTTCGCCCAGATTCTCGCAGGCCTTCAAAAGAAGGTCGGTTTCGATCCGGCCGATATCGAAGACGTCGTCGCCGGCTGTTCGGTCGGCAATGGCGACCATGCGCACGACATCGCGCGTCTCGCCGCGCTCGATGCGGGCTGGCCGGTTTCAGCTACCGGCGTAACGCTTCACCGCTACTGCGGTAGCGGCCAGCAAGCGGTGAGCTTTGCCGCGATGGCGGTTATGTCGGGTCAGCAGCAGGCGGTCATCGGCGGGGGCGTCGAATTCATGTCGCATTATATATCGCTTTCGACGCAGGGAATGCACGCGGGCAACGCCCACCTCTTTGCGCAGTATCCGTTGATCAACCAGGGATTGTCCGCCGATCTGATCGCGACGATCGAAGGATTTTCGCGCGGCGACTGCGACGCTTATGCGGTCGAGAGCCAACGCCGCGCGGCAATAGCCAAGGCGGAGGGCCGTTTCGAGAAATCCATCATTCCGGTCACCAACGAGGATGGCTCAACTGCGCTCGACCATGACGAGCATGCCCGGCCGGGCACCACGCTTGAAAGCCTCGCGGCTCTGACGCCTTCCTTCACCGAGCTGGGAGCTAAGGGGCCAAAGGGCGCCGAGCGCAGCTGGGACGAGATTGCGCGGGCGCGCTATGGCCTCGACGGTCCGATCAACCATGTACATCATGGTGGCAATTCCTCAGGTATCGTGGATGGCGCGAGCGCGATCCTGATCGCCTCGCCTGACTATGCGAAGGTGCATGGGCTGAAGCCACGCGCGCGTATCGTCCAGACGGCGGTCGCCGGCGACGACCCAGTGATCATGCTGACCGCGCCCGCGCCGTCGGCGCGCAAATGCCTCGAAAAGGCGGGGATGGCGGCTTCGGATATCGATCTGTGGGAGGTCAACGAGGCGTTCGCGTCGGTGGTACTGAAATTCCTCCGCGAGATGGAAGTCGACCCTGCAACGGTTAATCCCAACGGCGGCGCGATCGCGCTCGGTCATCCGATCGGCGCGACCGGCCCGATGCTGATCATGACCGTGCTCGACGAACTCGAGCGGCAAAACAAGTCCACTGCGCTGGTCTCAATGTGCACCGGCGGCGGGATGGGCACCGCGACGATCATTGAGCGAATCTGAGGGGACGACGATGAGCGATAGACCAGTGCCCGACCGCCCGCTTCCCGAGCCAACACCCGAGACGCGCTTCTTCTGGGAGGCAACGCGCGAGGGGCGACTACTCGTCCAGCGCTGTATTGCATGCGAGAAGGCTTATTTCCCGCCGCGTCCCTTCTGCCCCAAGTGCGGCAGCCGCGACGTCGAACCGCTCGCCTGTTCGGGCGAGGCCCGCCTCCTCAGCTACGTCATCAACCAGCGACTCCATCCCAAATGGAAATGGAGGGAGCCCTATTCGATCGCGATCGTCGAGCTCGCAGAAGGGCCGTGCATGCTCACTAATATCGTCGGCTGTCCGCAGACACCTGAGGTACTCGTCCTCGACATGCCATTGCGCGTCGCCTTCGAGGCGGTGACCGACAAGGTCACGCTTCCGGTCTTCGAGCCGGCGGGAGTGGACGCATGAGCGGCGTCGCAATCGTCGGGGCGGCCGAGACGACGGAGCTCGGGTTGATTCCCGATCAGGGGCAGCTCTTCCTCCATGCGGATGCGGCGCTCAACGCGATCGCCGATGCCGGGCTCGAGCTGAATGACATAGACGGCATCGCGACCGCGGGACCCGGCGACACACCAGACGAGATAGCCCACTATCTTGGCCTCAAGCCGACCTGGATCGACGGCACCAACGTTGGCGGCTGTTCGTTTATGATCCACGTCCGCCACGCGATGGCCGCGATCGAGGCGGGCTATTGCACGACAGTGCTGATTACGCACGGCGAAAGCGGGCGTTCACAGGTCGGAGCTGGCAAATATAAGGGGCTGGCCGCCAACTCGCTGGTCGGTCAGTTCGAGGCACCGTTCGGGCTGCTCGGGCCGCCGACGATGTTCACGCTTCCCGTGCTCCGTTACATGAAGGATTATGGGCTGACTGCGGAGCAACTCGCCAATGTCGCAGTCGTCCAGCGCGAGTGGGCGAGCCGTCATCCGCGCGCGACCTATCGCGACCTGATCACGATCGAGGACGTCTTCGCCTCCAAGATGATCGCCTATCCCTTCCACATCCTCGAATGCTGCCTCGTCACCGATGGCGGGGGTGCGTTGATCGTGACATCGGCCGAGCGCGCGAAGGATTTGCGGCAGAAGCCCGTCTATGTGCTGGGGGGGGGCGAGTGTGCGGAAACCACCATGGTCAGCCAAATGGATGACCTTTGCGGTTTTCACAGTTTTCGGCAGGCCGGCCGTGAAGCGATGCGCTCGGCCGGCGTCAGCCATGCCGATGTCGATCATCTCATGGTCTACGATGCCTTCGCGCACCTGCCGATCTACGGGCTCGAGGCGCTCGGCTTCTGCGAGCGCGGCGAGGGCGGCGCCTTCATATGGGAGGGGCATACGCGCCCCGGCGGCAAGCTCCCGATGAACACCAATGGCGGCGGCCTCTCATACATGCACTCGGGGATGTACGGCATGTATGCTCTCCAGGAGAGCGTCCGCCAAATGCGTGGCACGTCGCCAGCCCAAGTCGAAGGCGCGGAGACGTCGGTCTGCCTTGGCGTCGGCGGAATCTTCGGATCGAGCGGCTGCATCGTGCTCGGCACCAACCCCAACTGACCATCGGGATCACAGACCCAGACGGAACAACCAAGACGAGGATCAATCAATGTCTAAACTCAATTTTGACAACCGCGTGGCGATCATCACCGGCGCTGGCCGTGGGCTCGGCCGCTCCTATGCGCTCGCGCTGGCTGAGCGCGGCGCGAAGGTCGTCGTCAACGATCTCGGCGGCTCGACCTTCGGCGGCGGTGCCGACACCTCGGCTGCGGATGCTGTGGTCGCAGAAATTCGTGCCAACGGCGGCGATGCGGTCGCCAGCCATGACTCGGTTCTCGAAGGAGACAAGATCGTCCAGATCGCGCTCGACACATATGGTCAGGTCGACATCGTGATCAACAACGCCGGTATCCTGCGCGACGCAAGCTTTCACAAGATGACCGACGACGACTGGGATCTCGTCTACAATGTCCACGTCAAGGGCGCCTATGCGGTTACGCATGCCGCTTGGCCCCATATGCGCGAGCGAGCCTATGGCCGGCTGATCTTCACTGCCTCGGCCGCAGGAATCTACGGCAATTTCGGTCAGGCCAATTACTCGATGGCCAAGATTGGCCTTTACGGTCTGAGCCGGACGCTCAACTTCGAAGGCAAGAAGCTCAACATCGTCTCGAACACGATCGCGCCCTTCGCAGGGTCGCGGATGACCGAGACGGTGCTGCCGCCCGAAGTTATCGAGAAGATCAAGCCCGAATATGTCATGCCGCTCGTCGTCAAGCTGTGCAGCGAGGAGCACACCGATGGCGGCGGCCTCTATGAAGTCGGCGCCGGCTGGTTTGGTCGGCTGCGCTGGGAGCGCACCGCGGGCATAACTTTCGAGCTGTCAAGCGAACTGACGCCTGAGCTTCTCTCCGACAATTGGGACCCCGTGGTCGACTTCTCGAACGCGACCCACCCACGCCACGTCGGCGACGCGCTCGCGCCGCTCTACGCCAACATCAACAAAGGCTAGCCGATAACGCCGCCGCTCCACGGTGGCCGCGCGGTCATCCACTTCCGGGACAAATGCAAAGGTCAGGATTGTGTACAGCGATATTCTCTACGACGTCGACGATCCGGTCGCGGTCATCACGTTTAATCGACCGAAACAGCTCAATGCCTGGACCGACCGCATGGGCAAGGAAGTCCGGCACGCGCTAGCGGCAGCCGAAGCCGACAGGCGCGTCGTCGGGATCGTGCTGACCGGGGCGGGCGGCGCCTTTTGTTCGGGCCGAGACCTCCAGGATGCCCATGCGATCGCGTCCGGCGGTGACCCAATCGCGCCCGATTCCGATATCGCGCGCGCGTCGCCGGGCGACCAGGATATGCCGCGTGGGTTCCGCCTCTCCTACGCCTATTTCGCTTCGGTGCGAAAGCCCGTCGTTGCCGCGATCAGCGGACCCGTGGTTGGCATGGCGCTCCCGATCGCAGCATTTTGCGACGTTCGCTTTGGATCGCCCAGCGCCATGTTCAAGGCGGCGTTTCCCGAGCGGGGCCTGATTGCCGAATGGGGGCTCAGCTGGATTCTCCCGCGGCTTGTCGGCCACGGCCATGCGCTCGACATGCTGTTGTCGAGTCGCAAGGTCGATGCGGCCGAAGCCGTGCGTATCGGCCTCCTCAACCGGATCGTCGAGGGCGACGACGTCGTAGAATTCGCGAAACGATATATCGCGGATATGGCGGCGCGCTGCGCGCCCAACTCGCTCAGAATCATCAAGAGGCAGGCTTATGAGGACCTCGAAACGAGCCTCGATGAGGCGATGAGCAAATCCTACGCACTGATGCTGGAAAGCTCGAAATCCAAAGATTTTGTCGAAGGTGTCAATTCGTTTCTGAAACGGCGCGCGCCTGAATTCCTGCGAGTTAGTGATGATTGAATATTGAACTGAGATTCAAAAAATTGGGAAGGGGAGTAGATATGACTGACATGACTCAAGGAAAGAGCCGCACGATCAATCTGATGCTCGGTTGCTGCGTTGCAGTGGGCGCGCTTGTCTCGGCGGCACCGGCTTTCGCCCAGGATTCAGCACCGGCCCCCGAGCAGGCTCAAACGGAAGAAGCTGGCGTCGGCGACATCATCGTGACTGCGAACCGTCGCGAAGAGCGACTCCAGGACGTTCCCGTGGCGATCACCGCGTTCGATAGCGGTATGCTCGCGGCCGCCGGAATTTCCAGCACGAACGAACTGACGCAGGTCACGCCGGGTCTCAACTTCACGCAATATGTCTATTCGCCCCAGCCGACCATTCGCGGGATCGGTGTTCGCGGCGTCGCCGCGGGCGATGAATCGACCGTGCCGATCTATGTCGACGGTGCCTACCAGTCGTTCCTCGGCGGGCAGAATTTTCAGTTCAACGACATCGAGCGGATCGAGGTCCTCAAAGGGCCGCAGGGTGCGCTCTTCGGGCGCAACGCTACCGGCGGTGCAGTCAACGTCATCACCAAGACGCCCTCGCAGGATCTCACCGGGTCGCTCAGTCTGAGCTACGGACGTTTCAACGAAGTTGTCGCCAAGGGCTATGCCTCGGTCGGCTCGGAGAAGGTCGCTGGGAGCGTTGCCTTCGTGATCACACGCGACGATGGCTATATTTACGACTTCGGCCGTGACGACAAGATTGGCTCTCGCGACGATTTTTCGACGCGTGCGAAGCTCTACATCAATCAAGGCGGGACTTTCGAATTGCGTCTCGCAGGCAGCTATACGCGCAATAAGGAGTCGACGGGCGAGGCTTATCGGCCGTTCGAACAGAATACGACCGGTCGACGCGTCGTCGGCAATCCCTATGGGATCGCGCCTTACACGTCGTCGCTCTCTTATGACCCACGCAACAATCTTGAGCAATATACCGGGACGGTAACAGCCATTCTCCGGCTCGACCCAGTGACAGTCACGTCGCTCACCGCCTATCAGTACAACACGCTCGACATTCTGGCAGATTCGGACGGCACACGCGCCGAACTCGCGACGATCGATTACACGATGAATTCGAAGAATCTCTATCATGAGACCTATTTCACGTCCGAATGGGACGGGCCGCTCCAGCTGGTCGGCGGTCTCGTCTATTTCCACGATCACTCTTATTATCCCTTCTACCAAGTGCGAGTGAACGGAGCGCCATCGACCGATATCGATCCGCATTCCTACACCGATAGCTATGCGGCCTATCTCCAGGCGACCTACGCGCTCACCGACACATTTTCTGTCATCGCCGGGGGGCGATACACGAAGGAAAAGCGTCGGTTGGAGTCGGTCGTGACGCGGCCGCTGCCGGGCGGCACGCTGGCCGCCAAGGCCACGTTCAGCAAATTCACCCCAAGCCTTACGCTGCAATACCAGCCGTCGTCCTCGCTAAACCTCTATGCCAAATATGGCGAAGCCTTCAAAAGCGGGCTGTTCGCCCCGGCGACGACGAACCAAGCCGCTTTGCGCCCGGTCCAGCCGGAGAATGTCAAACAATATGAGATTGGCCTGAAGAGCGACATCACGCCGTGGCTCCGCATAAATCTGGCCGGCTACTACACCGACTATAAGGATATGCAGAACCAAGCGCGCGATCCCGTGACCCTGCTGTCGATCCTGCAGAATGCCGGCAGCGCGCGCATCTATGGCGGCGAGTTCGAAGCCGTAATCAAGCCGAGCTCGCAGCTAACGTTGCGCACCGGCGTCTCGGCGCTCAGCGGGAAGTTCAAGAACTTCACCAATGCACAGGTGACGATCCCCGCCACCACGGTAAACCCGGTCCCCGCGACTGCGTGCGTCATGGGAACAGGTCCGACGATCGGCGGCAACCGAACGGTGATCTGCGACGTCAGCGGCAATCGCGTCAATAACACGCCGTTTTTCACGGCGAATGTCGGCGGAAATTATACTGCGCCCGTAGGCGATGGCGAGATTTCGCTGTCCGGAAACCTCTATTATTCCGGCCACAGCTATTGGGATACGTTCAACCGTCTCCGCGAACCCTCGAAATTGCTTGCTAACGCCGAAATCGGCTGGAAACCCGGCCCGGCCGATTTCCGCATCTCGCTATGGGGCGAGAATCTATTCAATGAACAATATAGCCTCACGCTGACGACGTCGGGAACGGCAGATTCGCAGGTGCTCGCGCAGCCGAGGACCTACGGCGTCCGCTTGGATTATTCCTTCTAGGACATCGCTGGCCGGACACGATGCGCCGCGAAATGCGCGCATTGTGTTCGGCAGCACTGCGCCGCTTCGCCAGCAACAGAAAGTTGATCAGCAAATGACGAATGTTTCGGCAGATGGCGCGGAGAAGCCCGCTTCTCTCTATGCCTGGTACGTCCTCGCGGTACTTTTTGCGATCAACGTGTTCAACTATATCGACCGTCAGATCCTGTCGATTCTGATGGAGTCTATCCGGACCGACCTCGAGCTCAACGACACACAGCTCGGTTTCCTTACCGGCATCACCTTCGCTTTCTTCTACGCGGTGTTCGGTGTCCCGCTGGCGCGCCTCGCCGACCGATGGTCGCGGCGTAATGTCGTCGTCGCGAGCCTCGCCTTGTGGAGCGCGATGACCGCGGTCTGCGGTCTTGCCCGGACCTTCCCGCAACTGCTTGCGGCGCGGACGGCGGTCGCGGTCGGCGAGGCCGGCTGTACGCCGCCCGCCCACTCGATGCTGACCGATATATTTCCGAGTAGCTGGCGGGTGCGCGCGCTTGCGATCTATTCGCTCGGGCTGCCCGTCGGCATCCTAATCGGCCTCGCCGCCGGCGGGTGGATCAACGAACATTTCAGCTGGCGCCACGCCTTCATGATCGTCGGATTGCCGGGCGTCGCGCTCGCCCTGCTGACATGGCTCACGATCAAGGAACCTGAACGCAAGGCGATAAAGAGTCAGGGCGAGGTCTCGGCCTGGGGCGCTTTCCGGCAGCTGTGGGCGGTTCCGAGTTACCGCAATATTGTCATTGCATCGTCATTGAATGCGATCGGGGGTTACGGGATCCTCCAGTGGACGCCGACCTTCTTCATCCGGTCGCATGGCATGGGTACCGCCGAGATCGGCTTGTATCTCGGGCTCGCGACCGGGATTTCGGGCGCGATCGGGGTTCTCGGCGGCGGGTGGGTCGCCGAATATCTCGGGCGGCGCAACAAGGCTTGGTATGTTCTCGTTCCCGCGATCGCGATGCTGGTCGCCACGCCCTTTTATTTTAGTGTCTTCGTTGCAGGGAGCCCGCAACTCGCATTTCTCCTCTTCGCAATTCCGGGCATACTCAACTATGCCTACCTCTCCCCGGTTTTTGCGAGCGTGCAGTTGCTGGCCGAGCCACGAACCCGGGCGCTTGCGGCGGCAATTCTACTCTTCGTCATGAACCTTATCGGCGCAGGCCTCGGACCCCAGATTATCGGACTGCTCAGCGACCTCCTGGAGCCGTCCTTCGGGATCGAATCGCTTCGCTGGGCCCTTTGCATCGTGGTTTTCGCCAAGGCGCTTTCGTCGATCAGCTATTGGCGAGCGAGCCGGACACTGGTGGCCGATATCACGGCCCGCGAGGGGTGAGATTGGAGGTTCGATGACCGAGGAAGGGCGAGGGCCGCTGGCGGGGATTACCATTCTCGACCTCGGCACAATGGTTGCCGGCCTAGTTGCCGCGACGCTTATGAGCGATCTCGGTGCTGACGTGATTAAGGTCGAGCGCCCGGACGGCAGCGATACCATTCGTTCCAATGGTCCGGCGATCGATGGCGAAGGCCTCTGGTGGAATATCGAGGGTCGCGGAAAACGCTCTCTGACGCTCGATCTCCGCCAAGAAGAGGGACAATCGATCCTGCGCGAACTTGTGAAGCAAGCCGATGTCCTCATCGAGAATTTCCGTCCCGGAACGATGAAGAAATGGAGCATCGACTATGAACGCCTGCGGGAAACAAATCCGCGGCTCGGCATGCTCAGCATTTCCGGATACGGGCAGACCGGCCCCAATGCATCGCGCGCCGCCTACGATCGCATCGCGCTTGCCTATTCTGGCCTGCTCCACATGACCGGCGATCCGGATCGGCCACCGGTTCGACTTGGCGCTGCCATTGCGGATTATCAAACCGCCATCTTCGGCGCCTATTCCGTGACGGTCGCGCTTTACCATCGCGACGTGGCTGGCGGACTTGGCCAGCATATTGACTTGTCGCTGTTTGAGACGGCCTTCCGATTCACGGACGTCATGATCACTGCGTTCGACAAACTCGGGAATAAGCGCGACCGGACAGGTAACCTACATTTTGGCGCGGCACCGGGTGACCATTTCGAGACGAGCGATGGTCGCTATCTCGTCATGACCATTTCCAATGATGGGCTGTTCGCCCGCCTATGCACGGCAATGAACCGTTTGGACCTGCTCGAAGATGCGCGCTACCGCACGCACGCGCTGGAGATGGGAGCATGTGAGGGAGATAAATAAATAAAATCGTGGCGGATTGGATTTGTCTATGCCGACATCCGAAGTCTGCGACTTGCTTGAAGCGAAGGGGCTCGCCTATTCGCTCATATATTCGGCTGGCGATATCCTCGACAATCCACATTATGCCGCACGCGGCGGAATTTTGACTCTCGACAATCCCCGCATTGGCCAACTGAAAATGCCGAGATTAAGCGCAACACCAGCGCCGGTACCGCGCTTGGCTCCGGAGCTTGGAGCACAAACTGACGAGATACTAGAATCTTCACTTGGCATGACGCGTGAGCAGATTTCGGCCCTCCGATCGCAGCGTGTTATCTAACCCGAGCAGCCATTCTCTCGTTTCAACACCGCGACAGCGAGAGGTGCAGTTTTCCGCAGTGACTTGAACAAGGAAGTGGAAAACCTTTTTCTTACGACCGGCTAAAAATCCGGCCGCACTTCTCGCGCAGAGGCTGGCCGCTCCCTACGACCCGCCAAGTGTACGCCCGGTTCCTGATGGTCCCTTGTCACCGACGGCTGGCGCGGTCAGGGATTGCGCGTCTGTCCTGACTATTGCAGTCAGTCGGCTATTTGGGTGGTGCGGCGGCTATTGCATATAAACGCACATTGGCCGTTTTGTTGCCCGCTCGGTAGTGTTCGGCGATAGCAACTCGGAATATCCGTTATCTGGAGCGACGCCTAGCAGCGGACAGTCCGCTAAAAACGTGAGAAAACGAGCGCGGCCTCAATTGAGCGCGCACCGGCGGCGACAGGCTGCCGCCAGAGGTCGCGTGTTTGCACGGTTGGCCGCGCAGCGCTCTTGGGCTCGCTGGTCTTGGCGGGGCGGCGGCTAAGCACAGGCCCGCACGCACGCCTCCCCGCCGGCGGCTTCGCCAACGGCGCGTCTGTTCTCCGAAGATGACGCCGCGCTGACCGCACGGCGGCGTTGCCGGTGAGCTGGCCACGGACAGCGTGTCGTTCGGCGCACGGCTATGGGACCGCTCGGACGCCCCGCAAGCCGGTCCGCCGGACCCGGCTCCTCCATTGCATTGCGGCCCTTCGGGCGCGCGCGGTCCTTTGGAGCGGTCCCGTAGCCTTTTCTCGCCGCCCGCCCCGCCGTCCGGGGCCGGGTGTGGTTGAAGAAAAGGAAGAAAGTCATGAAGCTGGATTTCGTCGATCTGGGCAATCTGACCATTGCCGCTGCCAACATGTGCGGGAAGGGGAAAGACCCCGACGTCGCAGAGGTGCGCGAGAGCGGAGAGGTGACGTTCCACGAAGGGTTCGTCACATCGAAGGAAGCGAAGCGGCTTTCGGCGGGCAGCGGCGATGGCGAGGGCGATGCGGTCGTCGCGAAGCCGGTGCGGCCCGAGGTGTCGGGTCCGCTCAATGCATATATCGACCTGCATCGCCATGCGGCGGTGTGCGCCGATCTAGCGGGTCATGGCGGGGTGGCGCTGCGGGCGATGCTAGCGCATGTCATCGCTGGCGCCGATCTCTGGCGCGTCGATGTCGAGGGCCAGCGCGTGCCGAAGGAGGATATCGCCGAGAGCGTCGAGAGCTGTCCAGCCGAGGCGGCGTTCGACACTAAGCGCCGCGCGGTGCTCGACGTGCTCGGCTTCGATCCGGAAGCGCCCAGCGTCACGGGAAGGCCGCTGGGCTGTCCCCCTTTTGCGCCACTGTTTGCGCGGTTGCTCGAACTCCCCGATCCGGTGGTGCTGGAGATTGTCGCGATCGTCATGGGCGAGACAGACGTTCTAATGTCGCGACCCCGCTAGGCGGCAACGCCGTTCCGATATTTCGATTTCTCATCCGAAATCCGTAGGCGCGTCGACTGACAGATTTTCCGCACAAGTCGCTCGGTCGCCTTGGCCGGTGGCAACTCCTTGTTGGATAATCGACTTCGCGCCTTGTCACTTTGTCGCCCGAACGGTGATTGGAGGGTTCAAACTGACAGTAGTTCTACCTAGCCAGAAAGAGCTATGATTTCTCTGGCTTTACGAAAGTTTCGTAAAAGCCTTGTAATCCGGTTCGCAAATAAATCTCAAATCTCAATCGTTATTTTTACTATTCTTCCTGTCACGTGCCATGTTCGTGTTCTCGGATTGGCATTTAAGGGTATCGTTTTTTGAGATAAATTTATTGGAAGAGGCTCAATCCGTGGTGCAGGATGGGCTTGATAAATACCATAAATAACAACGCCATTTATATCGAAAGCGTAAGCATAGCCGCTCATAGGAATATTGTCGGTTTGATCCAAAACCATCGAGGCTGTCGCGGAGGATAACTGCTCCTGTAAGGTATTTGGGAAATCCTCTCTGACGCAATACCCGTCTTTCATTCCGTTAAAATTAACAAGATGGTCGTGATAGCTGGAACCGTGATAGAGCCAGCCCGTATCAACGCCGAACAATTTGGCATATTCATGGGCACGATTATAACCAAAATTGGCGTTTCCGTTTCGATTTCCACGGAATGTGGATTCCTTCAATTTCAGTCGTTCAAGAACTTCCGACTGTCGGATGCCCGATTCCTTAAAGGCCTGTTTTAATCGTTCGGCGCGTTCAATGACCGTGGGATTTTTTATTTTATTCCCTCCCCCTCCCTCAAGCTATGCGTTCAAATTCCAAGGTGCGGCTGGCTGTGTCGGCTTTGACCAAGCGGACTTGCATGGAGTCGCCGGGGTTGGTGCCGCGCGCTACGACGCGGGCGACGACGGGGTATTGGCTGAGCTGCATCCTCACGCCGCGTTCGTCTATGTCGGTGACGATGGCGTCGAACGATTGTCCGATTTTGTCCTGCAACACGATGGTTTCGGCGAGGTCTATCACCGCATTATTGACCTGATTGCCGAGCGAATCGGCGCGCGCCATGATTTTGGGGAGGCGCTGGAAGGCGTCAGCGACAACCGGTTCCACCGCCTCGCCATTGGCGACGCTTAATGCCGCGCGCACAATATAGCGGTCGGCCAAGCGGCGGAGCGGCGCGGTCGCATGGGTATAGGTTGCCGCCATCGCCGAATGCCAGGGCGTGACGCCCGCTTCATAAGGCTTATAGCTTGCGCCATTGCCCGCCCGCCGTATCGCGAGCATGAACGCCGCTTGCCGCGCGTCGGCGGGGTCGAGCGTCTTTTCATAATCGCTCAAAGAGGCGCTTTCGGGCCAGTCCAGCCCGAACGCGCGCGCGGTGTGGCGCAGCCGCCGGATCGCCGGTTCGCCCGGCTCCTCCATTACACGAAACAGACCTGTAGCGTTAGCCTGCAACGCATCGGCAATCGCCAAATTGGTCGCGAGCGACAGCGCGGCATTATCCTCTTCCGACTGGAGGCGCGGGCGGAACAAAAGTTCGGGCCGCCCTTCCGCATCATGGCCGACCTCCTGCTCGGGCGGATCGACGCGCGCCGCGCCGCGCGCGACTTCGGCGGCCTGCATCCGCCGCGCAAGCTCGGCAAAACCTTGTGGCAAATCGGCGGGGCGCACGCTGTCATACGCAAGCTTGGCGCGGCTTTGGATGATCGCGCGTTCCGCCCCGTCCAGTTTCGGCACGCCATCCGCATCGACCCGCACAGTGAAAATCACCGCAGGGCGCGGGCCGTCGGGGAGCAGGCTGGCCGCATTTTCGCTCAATACCGGCGGATAAAGCCCTGCCTTGCCGTCGGGCATATAGATGGTCGCGCCGCGTTTCCACGCTTCGGCATCAAGCACCCCGCCATCATCGACAAACCACGCCACATCCGCAATCGCATAGCGCAGGAGGATGTCCGCGCCCGCAACTTCGATGGCAAAGGCTTGGTCGAGGTCGGTCGAGGTCGCCGGGTCCAAGGTCACAAAGGGAAGCGCGGTGCGGTCCTGATGCGCGGTCGGCGCGCGGGTGGCGGCATCATTGGCGGCGGCCAGCACGTCGGGCGGGAAGTCGGGCGGAACCTGGAATTGCTGGCGGATGGTGGCAAGGCCGCTGTTCAGCGTGTGCGTCGGGTCGATCAGGCTTTTCATCGCCCCTTTGCTATCCGCATCCACCCGCGTCGGGCAAGGCTTGAAAAGCCGATGGTGCGGATTCGTTACTTCTTATGCCCCCACCCGTCATTGCGAGCCGCGTAGCGGCGCGGCAATCCAGAGTCGCCTCACACAAGCTTTGCGTTCCGTGGATCTGGATTGCCGCGCGCCTACGGCGCTCGCAATGACGGGTGGGGGAGGCGGGTAAAAAAGAGAAGCAAACACGTCTTTGTTACACTTTTATTGAAATTATATTTCGCCAATACCTTCTTTTATTGCGCGTGGAACCAGTTTGCTTATAGGGCGTCGGTGCAGTATCAAGCCCCCGCAGGAGAGCGTAATTTTATGGCGCACACAGCAGATAACCGGACATTGTTACGTCAAGCGCAACGGCGCGATGAAGGCGAACTGGTTCGTTCGCTGCTGGCCGCGCTCGCGGTCGATGCGCCGTCTGTCGAAACGGTCAAAGCGCTGGGCCGCAAGATTATCGGCATAGCCAAATCGGGCGACAATAAAGAAACGCTGATTGATGCGTTTATGAACCGCTACCGGCTTTCAACCGAAGAAGGCGTGGTGCTGATGTGCCTTGCCGAAGCCTTGCTGCGCGTGCCGGATGATGAAACCGCCAATGCGCTCATCAAGGACAAGATTGCCGGGCGCGATTGGACCGAAAGCGATGCGCGGTCGGGCAAGATGCTCGTCGATATGTCGGCTTGGGGCCTGTCTTTGGGGTCGGCGACATTGCTGCTCGACCAAATTGGCAGCAAGGCAGCCCCGCTTTCTATTTTGCGCAAACTTATCCGCAAATCGGGTGAGCCGGTCATCCGTCAAGCCGCGCTTGCCGCGATGAAATTGCTCGGCCAGCAATTTGTCATGGGCGAAACCATCGAGGACGCCATCCGCCGGGCAGGCAAAATTGCGCCCGACGAACTTTGCTCCTTCGATATGCTGGGCGAAGCGGCGCGCACGATGGAAGATGCGGACCGCTATTTTGACAGCTATCGCGATGCCATCAACGTCATCGGCAAATATGCGAAGCCCGGCGATCCGCACGCCAATCACGGCATTTCGATCAAACTGTCCGCGCTCCATCCGCGCTATGAATATTTGCAGGCCGACCGCGTCAAAAGCGAATTGCTGCCGAAGGTTATCGCGCTCGTCGAACAGGCGCGCGCCGTCAATATTCCGATCATGGTCGATGCCGAAGAAAGCGACCGGTTGGAACCGCATATGGATATGTGCGAAGGCGTGGTTGCAGCCGGATTGGCGAGCGATTGGACCGGTTTTGGCATTGTCATCCAAGCCTATCAGAAACGCGCCCCCGAAGCGGTGCAATGGCTCTATGAGCTTGCCAAACGCGCGCAGGTGAAACTGGCGATGCGGCTGGTCAAGGGCGCTTATTGGGATAGCGAAATCAAGCGCGGCCAAGTGCTCGGCATTGATTATTTTCCGGTCTATACCGCGAAGAATAATACCGACATTTCCTATATGCGGTGCGCGCAGATGCTGCACGGCATGACCGACCATCTCTATCCCTGTTTCGCGACGCATAATGCGATGACGGTTGCTTATGTTGCGACATTGTTCGGCCATAAGAACGACCATGAATTGCAGCGCCTCCACGGTATGGGCGAAGGCGCGCATGACGCTTTGGGCGAAATTAGCGGCCATGCGCGGCCCGTGCGGATTTATGCGCCGGTTGGCACCCACCGCGATCTGCTCGCCTATCTGGTGCGGCGCTTGCTGGAAAATGGCGCGAACTCGTCCTTCGTCCACCAATTTTCCGACCCCGATGTGACAGTCGAAGAACTCACCATCGACCCGCGCGAAATGGCGAGCGTGAGCATGATGGGGAGCGGCATCCCGACCGGCACCGAGCTGTTCAATCCGGAACGCCGTAACAGTCAGGGCTATGACATTAACGACCCCGGTGTCGCGGCAGAGTTGGTCGCGAGCATGGACAAAGCGCGTGCAGGCGAGCGGCTTGCGGTGCCTCTGGTTGCGGGCGTTACTGTGACGGGCGCCCAAGTCCCTGTCACCAATCCCGCGACCGGCGAGACGATTGGCCATGTTATCAATGCCGATAGCGCGGCGGTGGATCGGGCGATTGCTTTGGCGGTTGCGGCGCAGCCTGACTGGTCGCTTGCGGGCGGCGAATGGCGCGCCGAAAAGCTGGAACGCGCGGCGGATTTGCTCGAAGCTAACACTGCTAACTTCCTCGCGCTGGCGATGGATGAAGCGGGCAAGACTTTGCTCGATGCGATTGCCGAATTGCGCGAAGCGACCGATTTTCTACGCTATTATGCAGCGCAAGCGCGCAAGCATTTTGCACGCAATACGACGCTGCCCGGACCCACCGGCGAACGCAATGAAATGATCCTCGAAGGCAAGGGCGTGTTCGCCTGTATCTCGCCGTGGAACTTCCCGCTGGCAATCTTCCTTGGCCAAGTGTCGGCGGCACTGGTTGCAGGCAATGCCGTGCTTGCCAAGCCTGCCGAACAAACCCCGCTCATCGCCCATGCCGCGGTCAAATTGCTCCATGAAGCGGGTGTGCCGCCCGAAGTAATGGCGTTCCTCCCCGGTGATGGCGAAACGGTGGGCGCGGCGCTCACTGGCCATGACCATGTCGATGGCGTGTGCTTCACCGGCTCGACCGAAGTTGCGAAAATCATCAACCGCAGCTTGGCCGCGCGCGAAGGGCCGATTGCGACGCTTATCGCAGAAACCGGCGGTTTGAACGCGATGATCGTTGATTCCACCGCGCTCCCCGAACAGGTGGCGCGCGATGTGATTGCCTCCTCTTTCCAGAGCGCAGGGCAACGCTGTTCGGCGTTGCGCTTGCTCGTCGTGCAGGAAGATGTCGCCGAAACGATGGTAGACATGGTGCGCGGTGCGATGGCGGAAATGCGCGTTGGCGATCCGGCCACGCTCACCACCGATGTCGGGCCGATTATCGACGCGGAGGCGCGCGACGGTATCGCCGCCTATATTGAGGACCGCCGCCGCGAAAATCGCGTTTTGGCCGAAGCCACGCGCACTGAAGATGCCTCACCCGATGGCACCTTCATCCCGCCGACTATCATCCGGCTGGACCGGATTGCCGACATGAAGCGCGAAATTTTCGGACCGGTGCTGCACGTCGTCACCTTCAAGGCCGAAGAGATGGACGATGTGATCGACCAGATTAACGGGACGGGCTACGGCCTTACCCTTGGCATCCACAGCCGGATTGATGCGGTCGCCGCGCATATTGCCTCGCGCGCGCGGGTCGGTAATATCTATATCAACCGCAACCAGATCGGCGCGATTGTCGGTAGCCAGCCGTTTGGCGGGCGCGGCCTGTCAGGCACCGGTCCCAAAGCGGGCGGTCCTCATTATCTGTTCAGGTTCGCCGAGGAAAAGACATTGTCCACCGATATTACCGCATCGGGCGGCAATACAGCCTTGATGACCCGCTAAGGCCGGTCCGAAGGGGAGGGAAAGAGAGATGCTGCATTTTGCAAAGCCGGTATGTCTGGCGGCGGGCCTGTTTGCGCTCGCGGCTTGCTCCGGCCCGATCCAGACGCGCATTGATACCGCCATCCTGCACGCGCCGGAACGGGGCGCGACCTATATTCTGGCGGTGCCGGAAGGACCGCCCGCGCCCTTGTCAGTGGAAGCCGCGCGGCTGCTCGAAGGGCGTCTGTCGGCGCTTGGCCTCACCCGCACCGATGATGCGGAAGCCGCCCATTATGCCGCATCCCTTTCTGTCTCCGACCGGCCTGCCGATATGAGTTATGCGGTCGATGGCGCGCCGCTTGCCAAGAGTAAAAAACGCCGCGCGCTGCAAAGCTGCAAAGATCGGGAAATTGGCATTAAATTGGTGCTAATGCGGGTCAAGGACGCCGCAATCGCCTATCGCGGCATGGCCGAAGAATATCATTGCAAAGCCAAAGCGGTGGACGTGATGCCGTTCTTGCTCGATTCCGCGCTCAGCGGCTTTTCCGGCCAAAACGGACCGCGGACCGTCGAACGGCAAGGCGTCGAATAACGCGCCCTTAAGGCTCGAAATCAAGATCGGTGCCATCATCGCCCGCTGCGGGAAATTCGATGATGAAATGCGCGCCTTTCTGCGCTTCGCCGGTTTCGGCGCGGATATTGCCGCCATGCCGGTCCACCACCGTCAGCACAAAATTAAGGCCCAATCCTGCGCCTTCGACCCCCTCTACCGGCTGTGTCACGGGGGCCACGCCTTTGGCAAAGCGGGTGAACAGCCGTTCGGCCAAATCTCCCTCGATCCCGCGCCCTTCGTCGAGCAGGTCGCAGCGGATTATGTCTCCCTCGCGCGATAAATGCGCGGAAATCACACCCTTGTCGGGGCTATATTTGACCGCATTGTCGAACAGGTTGCAAAAAGCGCGGTGCAAGGTGCCGGGCTCGCCCATCACCCAATATTCGCCGCGATCCGCGCGCGACACTTTGATGCGGATGCCGCGCCGGTGGGCGAGCGTGTAAAGTGCGTCGGCGGCTTCCTGCACAATGTCGCCAAGGTCCATAAATTCCGGCTCGAAATCGGTGCCTTTCAACCGCGCCAGATGGACGAAATTGTCCGCCAAGGTCAGTGTGCGCCGCGCATAATTGCGCAGCCGGTCATAATCCTTGACCGCCAGCGGTTTGGCCGGAACCCCGTCGAGCAGCGCCAATATCGAGCTTTGCGGCGAGCGCATATCATGGGTCAGAAGCTGGAGCAGTTCTTCACGTTCTTCCGCCGCCCGCTTTTGCCCCGTCACATCGGCCAGATAATATAAAAGCCCGCGCAATTCGCCATTATCCGCGCGCACATGGAGGCTGCGGATTTCATAGCTGCGTCCCGCGCGCGATTGGAACGTGATGCGATGTTCTTCATCCAGTCCGGGTTTGAGATCGTCGAAATAGCGCCGGTCTTCGGGGATAGCGATGCCGCGCAGCAGGTTGAGCGCCTGATCATGATAGAGCGCGGTGCCGAACAATTCCGCCGCATCCTCATTGGCGAGCCGCACCCGTCCGCTGCTGTCCACCAGCATCATCGGGTCGGGAAGCTGTTCCAATATGTCGGAGACGATGCGCCGCAATTCGCGCACCTCGGAAATCGCCTGTTCCAGCCGGAACGCGCGTTGCCCGACATAGTCGCTGAGCGCGGGCATCGCTTGCGCCGACGGGAGGATATTATCCTCGCGGCTGATGCGGTTTAGCTGGGTGCCGACAAAATCGTCCATCGCCTGCAACCGCCGCCAACCCCATAGAGGGTAAACCAGCGCCACGCCGATCAGCGCAGGACTGGGCGGCACCCATAGCCCGAAGCGCAGCAACAGGATGCGGATGAGGAAAATCGCTATGATAAGGAGCAAAGTCAGGATGAGGGTAGTGCGCGGGCGCAGCAACCAGAAACTCACCAGCAATAAAGCAATCGGCGCTAGCGAACTCAGCGCAAGCACAAGCGGGCGCACCTCGCGGATTGCCTTGCCTTGCTCCATCGCATTGAGGACATTGGCCATCAGCTCGACCCCATATGCGGTGCCGCCGCGTCCGGTCGGGGTCGGATGAATATCCCCCATGCCCGAAGCCGCCGCTCCCACCAGCACCAGCTTATCCTTGATGAGCGCAGGGGGGACTTCCCCGTTCAACACACTTGCAAAGCTGATGGCGGAAAAGCCGCCGCCTTTGGCCTGATAGCTGATAAGCGCCTCATGGTCGGTGCCGCTGCTGCGCGCCCACATATGCGATGGCCGGCCATGTTCGATGCGGTAAAGCTCCTCCATCATATGGAGCGTGCGGTCCGCGCCGTCGCCAAAGCTTAACGGCACACGCCGCACCACCCCGTCGCTATCATAAGCAAGGCTGACATGGCCGACCGCTTTGGCCGCATGCGCAAGCTCGGGGATGGGTTTCACCACATCATAAGGCGCACCATTGAGGCCGGGCACACTATAGGCTTGCGGCAGCACAACCGGCGTGCCGAGCGCGAGAGCGCGGGCAAGCGCGCTATCATCGGCGGGGAGCGCGGGGTCGGGGAATAATACGTCATAAGCGACGGCCCGCGCGCCGCTCTGGTGGAGCCGCTCGACCATGCGCGCATGAAGTTCGCGCGGCCAAGGCCAGCGCCCCAACTGCTTCAAACTGTCATCGTCAATCGTGACCAGCAGGATGCGCTCGTCAACTGCTGGCTGGAACAAGCCCAGCGCGCGGTCATAAATGATATTATCCACCCGCCGCGTCATGCCGGTATAGGATAGGGCAAACACAAATAAGGTGGCGATCAACGCAACGAGCAGCCATTCAAACCATAAACGGCGGCGGATAGGGATGGGGGTATAGGCGACCGTCGGAGGCCGACGCTCATTCTTCACGGGCGATAATCAGCTTTTCGGCTGTGGTCCAACTGTCGGTGACAGCGCCATCGTCGAAAACTGAAATGCCGACGCGCCAATACCAGGTGCCGGGCGGAAGGCGGTCGAGGCGTATCTCGCTTTTGGCCAAGCCCGGTTCGTCAATATAAGGCGTCGATTCCACACTATCGCGATAAAGCTGGAAGCGGTGGACAATCTTGCCTTCGCCCATCGCATCCCATTTGAACAGGACGCTGCCATCGCTGGCGGACGGCGCGGCGCTTCCCTTGACCGACGACAGGCGGCGGGCAAAGCCGTAATTGGCGGGAAAGCCTTCAAATCCGTTAGGCGAAAGCGCCGACACGCGCACATAATAGCGGCCATTGGGAATGGACGGATAGGTGATAACCGGCGTGTCCGATCGCGTTTCGGCAAATTGTTCGGACAAGGACGCATCGGTTGCGAAAATGGCGTGATAGCGGGTTGCCCCGCTCACCGGCGCCACTTCGAACGACAGCGTTTCATCCTTCTGCACCTTGCCGGGGCGCACCAGTTCGGGCGCGGGCAGGAGATTTTCGGCGATGTTGCGGCCATCACTGGTCACCGCCAGCCCTTCGCCTTTAACGACAGGCGTGGTCGGGCTGCCCTTGGCGGCCGCGCCCACTTCGACCGTGCCTTCCAGCACTTCGGTGAGCGAGGGCACTTTATCGCCTTCCAGCTTGATGCGGAATTCGGTGCCGCGCACCGCGCTCACCGCAATGGGCGTGCGGATGCGATAGCGGCTGTCCGGATTTTTAAGCGGCGCGGCCTTGGTCTGGAGGCGGCCCTTGTCCACCGCAATTTCATAATCCAGCGCCTGATTGATGCTATATTCGCGGAGGCGCGCAATACGCACCAGACTTTGCGAGGGGATTGAAACACGGCTGCCATTGGACAGTTGCAGCGTCACAAAGCCGCCTTGCCCGGTCGCAATCGCAATGCCTTCGCCCAATTCCATACCGACCGTGGGCGCGCCCGTTTTGCCGACGCCGACATCGCCGCGCCATGCGACCAGCCGCGCTTTTTCGGGACGATATTTGAGATAGGCGACGGGGATGCGGATGACCGTCCCCACCGGCACCGCGCGCGGATTGGCGATGCGGTTCAGCCGCTGCACTTTTTCCACTGCCGTCATGGTCGACATATGGCGCTGGGCTAGGACGTAGAGATTGTCGCCCTGCTTCATGCGATAATGGAGCATATCGCCGTGGACCATGCCTGAGGTCGCGCGCGCGGTATTGCTGCTTTGCGCGAGCGCCGGGGCGAGCGGCACGGACAGGCCGCCCAGCATCAAAGCCGCCAGCAGCATAGTCACGCCGGCGGGCTTTTGCGGAGAGCATTTGCTCAGTTCAAGGACTCTTCGGTCAGACATTCCAAACGATACCCATAACCAAATACGGTCTGGACCCGATAGCCATTCTCCGCGGTTAATTCCAGCTTTGAACGGATTCGCGATACGTGCATGTCCAATGTCCGGGTGGGCAAGTCCGCCACACTATTCCATAAAGTCTGTAACAGATAGGAACGCGACAAAGCGCGGTTGAGGTTGCGGAAGAACATCAGCGCAAGACTATATTCTTTCGCTGTCAGAATGACTTCCTCACCCTTCACACGGATCGTGCGGTTGATATAATCGAATGTGTAAGGGCCAATATCTTCGACACGGACACTCGGATCCACCTTCACCGTGCGGCGTAAAACAGCGGCCATGCGGGCGGCAATTATTTCGGGCACTTCAGGCTTGACAATATAATCATCGGCCCCCGCCTGAAGCGCGGTGGCGATGTCGCGCTTGTCGGCGCGACTCGTGAGCATGATGACCGGCGGCGCTTCATCCATCGTGTCGCGGATGACTTCCAGTGTCTCGATGCCGGACTTGCCCGGCATGTTCCAGTCAAGCATGACCAGATCATAGGTATCGCGGCGCAGCGCCGTCAGCAGATGGTCGCCATTGGCGAACGTCTGGCTGTTATATCCTTGGTCTTTTACAATTCCGGCGATGTAATCCGACATCGTATTGTCGTCATCGGCAATAGCGATACGCATTTTATTTCCCTTCACCTGTGCGGGAAACTTCCTCTCCCCGCACTTCCCCTTACACGTCCGTAAATCTGGTTTTTTTACAAACGCGCGTAACGATGAAGAGTATCCGTTGAAAAATAAACCTGTAACCGCAAATAGTTACAAGGATTTACAATAGATTTTACATTGGATTTTACACTAATTGGTTGCACTTGTTGCCAAAAGCCGTCCTCCGGCGGTTCTGCAACAGGTGCGGGGCTGTGATAGGCTTTGTTACAAAATCACGGCGCGTGGCGGCCCCTTTACGGCGCGAGCAGCCATTCCCACCCCAGCGAGTCGCCATCCATCAGCGCGACGCCTTGCGCAGCCATCGTGTCGCGGATGCGGTCGGAGGCGGCATAATCTTTGGCCTCGCGCACCTGTTTGCGCTCGGCAATCGCGGCGTCGATTTCGGTTTCGTTGATGGTCGCGGTCTTGGGACGCAGGCGCAAGTCGGCGCGCGACACAGTGAGGAGCGCAAGGCCCGTCACATCATCCATGCGCGCAATCGTCGCAAGCTTTTGCGCGGCATCTATTTTTTTAAGCGCAATCGCCTCTTCCAATATTGTGAGCGCAATCGGCGTGTTGAGGTCATCCGATATGGCCGCATCAAAACGGCTTAGCAGTTCGGTCAATTTGGGATGGCTTATCTCAGTTGCGGCCCCGGTCGTCTCGCGCAACTGGCTGACGGCCATCACCATGCGCTTTAACCGCGTGAGCGCCGCGCCCAGATTGTCCCAGCTAAATTCCAGCTCGCTACGATAATGGGCCTGCAAGCACATCATACGATAGCCGAGCGGGTGATAGCCTTTGTCGATCAAAAGCTGGAGCCGCAAAAATTCGCCGCTCGATTTCGACATTTTACCGGTGCGGTCGACGAGGAAATTATTGTGCATCCACATCCGCGCGCCCGTATCGGCGGCGCAGGCATGGGCCTGGTTCTGCGCAATCTCGTTGGGATGGTGGATTTCGCGATGGTCGATGCCGCCGGTGTGGATGTCGAACGGCATACCGAGCAGCGCCTCGCTCATCACCGAACATTCAAGATGCCAGCCCGGCGCGCCCTTGCCCCACGGCGAATCCCATTCCATCTGACGCTTTTCACCCTCCGGCGTTTTGCGCCAGATCGCAAAGTCCGCGGGGTGGCGCTTGCCGTCCACCGGGTCAATACGGCTTTCGCCCTCATCGGTGCCGTGGCGCGCAAGGCGGCCATAATCGGGCACGGTGCTGGTATCGAAATAAAGGCCGCTCTCCAGTTGGTAGCAATGTTTGTCGGCAATTTTCTCCGCAAAGGCGATCATCTGCGGCACATAATCGGTCGCAATCGACCAATGCGCAGGCTGACGGATATTGAGCGCCTTCACATCGTCCCAATAGGCTTCGGTATAAAAGCGGGCAATGTCCCAGATCGACTGGGCTTTTTCCGCCGCGGCTTTTTCAAGCTTATCCTCGCCCGCATCGGCGTCGTCGGTGAGGTGACCGACATCGGTGATGTTGATGACATGGCGCAGCTTATAGCCTTTCCATGTCAGCACGCGGCCCAGCGTGTCGGCAAACACATAAGCGCGCATATTGCCGATATGCGGGAAATTATAGACGGTGGGGCCACAGCTATAAACACGCGCTTCGCCCTCATGCACCGGATCGAACGGCTTTAACGCGCGGGTCAGGCTGTCAAACAGCATGAGTGGGGCAGCTGGGCTAGCAGGCGTGGCGGCAGGCTTGGCGTCTTGATGCGTCATGCGGTCCTTTTGGCGGAAACTTTCCTGCCGTCAACCGCCTTGCGAAAGGGGGCTTGCCACCCTATCTGCTGCATTGACTGTGATTTCCAAAAGGGGACAGCCTGACCATGACGACCTTCGACGACCGCGAACGCGCTTTTGAAACCAAATTTGCCCGCGACGAGGAAATGAATTTCCGTGTCAATGCGCGCCGCAACAAGCTGGTCGGCCAATGGGCGGCAGAAAAAATGGGCCTGACCCCCGAAGAAACCGACGCCTATGCCAAAAGCGTAGTGCAGGCCGATTTCGAAGAAGCAGGCGATGAAGATGTGGTCCGCAAATTGTTAGGCGATCTGGTCTCGGCCGGTATCGATATTGACGATGCCGGTATCCGTCAGGCGCTCGATGAAAAGCTTATCGAAGCGCGCCGCCAGTTGATGAGCGAGATTTGAGGCCTATTCCGCCATGCCGATGAGCGCCGAAACGATTGAAACCATGATCCGCGATGCGATCCCCGATGCGCAGGTGACGATCACCGACCTTGCCGGTGATGGCGACCATTATGCCGCGCATGTCGTGTCGGAAAGCTTTCGCGGGATCCCGCGCATCAAGCAACAGCGCGCGGTTTATGCCGCGCTCGGCGAACATATGGGCACGACTTTGCACGCGCTCCAACTCACCACAGCCCTTCCCGAATAGGCCCCGAACAGGAGACTGCTATGTCCACCCCCGCCCAATCCCGCATTGATGCTCTCGTCAAGAATAATGACGTTGTGCTGTTCATGAAGGGCTCGCCCCTTTTCCCGCAATGCGGCTTTTCCAGCCGCGCGATTGCCATTCTCGATCATCTCGGCGTCAAATATGAAAGCGTTGATGTGTTGCAGGACATGGAAGTGCGCCAGGGCATCAAGGAATATTCCGATTGGCCGACCATTCCCCAGCTTTATGTGAAGGGCGAATTTGTCGGCGGCTCCGACATTATGATGGAAATGTATGAAGCGGGTGAACTGCAACAGTTGATGGCCGACGAAGGCGTTGCTGCTGCCGAGGGCTGAGTAACTAGCTCCTGCCCCTGATCGACCATGCCGCCGAATTGACACTGTAACATGTGAGGCATATCTTCCTTCGCACATATAGGAGGAACTTATGAAAAGCATTGTCCTTGCGGTTGCTGTTCTTTGTCTTGCGACGGCCGCCCACGCGCAGCCTGAGCCTCCCTCGTTTCTGGCCAGCCCGTTCACGCCGATGCCTGAGCCCAATATTTCTGCGATGCCTTATGTCCCGACACTTTCCAAAGGCCGGGATGCTTATGAGGCCGTGCGGTTGGTCAATTATGACACCACGAACGGGATTATGCGCGACTATATGGTGCTGACGCAAAATGCCGTGTCCGGTCTCGCATTGCAGGATGTGCTGTCGCAATGTGTCAGCAATGGCGATGTGAGTAGCTTATTGTTGGAACGCACCATCCGCACCGCAAAGACGACGCGGCTGGTCAAGGTTATTAATTGTTCGGCTGAAGCATTGGACGAGAAAGCGCGTCACGCGCAGCTTGGACGCGCCCGCGACCATTATATGGCATATAGAGCCTTGCCTGACTCGGAAACACGGCGCGCTGTCTATGCGGCTTTTGCCAATGAAATGGCACAATGAGGCAATAGCGCCAGCTTTTTCATAACTTTGAAGAAGCGGGTGAGGGCGGGCCAGACCGGGGACCAGACCGGGACTGGCCCGCTCTCTCTAGAGCGAGACACTTAGGAACAATTTAATCTATGCAGCGCGCGTGCCAATTTGCGGCACGCGCGGATTTTTGCGCTACCTAATGGTGTGCGGTTTATTAACGCGCCGCTTGGGTGTAAAAATGCCCGACAATCAACGGGATGGGCGTAATCTCCGGCAAGCGCATATGTCCGCGCGTATCAACGCGGGCGGGCTGTGGCTTCAAATTGTCGGGATGCCGGGTGAGGGCGGGTCGGATCAGGGACCAATCCGGTCCGAACCCGCCTCTCTGGAGCGAAACACTCAGGAATATCGGAAACTATGCACCGCGCGTGCCACTTTAGATCAAGCGCCGGTTTCTGCCGCTTATGATGGTAAGCAAAAGATGAACGCGGGGCGGCTTTGTAAATAATCCCGACAGAATAAGGCGCGGGCCGCCGGTTGCTTTTTCCCCGCGCCTAAACAAGCATCCTAAAATCGCCGCGCACAAAGACGGGAACCCGATCCAACAAATCCTTCAAAAGCTGCGCGGGATTTGCCACAAGGCCTGTCATGAATATTCCGCCCCCCGGTCCTGTCGGCCTGATCGAACAGGTTGAGCCTTTGGTGCAGCGATTGCTTGCGGGCAATCCGTCGCCTTACACCTATACCGGCACACAAACCTATATTGTCGGTGGCGGCAAGGATGTTGCGGTGATTGACCCCGGCCCCGACGATGCCGACCATCTGGAAGCCCTTATCCAAGCGGTAGGCGCGCGCGACATCATTGCGATCATGTGCACCCACACGCACCGCGACCATAGTCCGGCGGCAGTTCCGCTTCAGGCCAAAACCAGTGCGCCGATCATCGGCTGTGCGCCCCTCGTCCTCGACGATAGCGGCCCGCGCGCTGACGCATCGTTCGACCGGACCTATCGCGCCGATGCGGTCATGGCCGATGGCGACATTGTGCGCGGCGAAGGCTGGACGCTGACGGCGGTAGCGACACCGGGGCATACATCGAACCATCTTTGCTATGCGCTGGAGGAAAGCGGCGCACTGTTTACCGGCGACCATATTATGGGCTGGTCCACCAGCGTCATTTCCCCGCCCGATGGCGATATGGCGGCCTATATGGATAGCCTCCAAAAGCTGATCGACCGGCCTCAGGACCGCATCTATTATCCCGCCCACGGCGCGCCGGTGGATAAACCGCAACGGCTCGCGCGCGGTATGATGGGCCACCGCAAGCAGCGCGAAGGGCAGATTGTGCGGATGCTCGAACGCGGGCCGCAACGCATCGACGATTTTGTCGCCGAAATGTATAAAGGCCTCGACCCGCGCCTGCACGGAGCGGCGGGCCGATCGGTGCTTGCCCATTTGCTCGAATTGCAGATCCGCGGCCGCGTTACCGAAGATGCCGATGGCGTGTGGAGCCTCACCGGATGAGCGGTGCATTGCCCGGCGGCAACCGCTTATGGGGATGGGGCATCGCCGCCCTCATCCTTATCGGTCTCCTCGCCGGATGGAATAGCCGCCGTGCTGCGACCCCTGATGGCGACCCGCAAATGATCGTTCAGGCCAGCCTCGAAACGCTGAAAGAACAGCAAGTGCTGACCCCCTTCATCGCGCGCTATGTCGCGGTGGTGCCGCAAACCGTATCGTCGGCGGGGTCGCCGCAATTGCTCCTTGTCCCCGGCACGGTGCGTTATGAAGTCGATGTCGAAGGCGTGCGCGCTTCCGATCTTGAATGGAATGCAACCACCAAGGAGCTGGAGATAAAGCTCCCGAAATTGCGCGTGAACGGGCCGGATATTGTCCATGACGCGATTGCGCGCTGGCGCGGCGGGGGCAAGCCCGTTCCGCTCGCCAAAAAAGAGGGCGGCATCGACCGCGCCAGCCGCCGCAGCGCCGAAGCCCAACTTTTGGAACAAGCCCGCGCCAAAGGCCCGATGGAGCAAGCCAAGGCGGCGGTGCGCGCTATCGTCAAACGCAGCTTTAGCGCCCCGCTCAAATCCGCCGGCGTGGATGCGGGCGTCAAAGTCTATTTTGCCGACGAAGGCTGAGCCATACGCGCCATCGGCAGAGCGGATTGCCCATAGGTCTTGCGCAATCGTCCCGCTGCCGCCATTTAGGGGGCAACTATAAAGGGATGAATGATGGACGCACGTAACGGTATCGGCGGCACCTTGCAGGGTGTCGATATTCGCGCAGAGATTGAACGTTTGCGCAAAGAGCGCAATGCGGTGATCCTCGCCCATTATTACCAAAAGCCGGAAATCCAGGATATTGCCGATTTTGTCGGTGACAGCCTTGAATTGTCGCGCAAAGCAGCGGAAACCGACGCCGATGTTATCGCTTTTTGCGGGGTCAAATTCATGGCCGATACCGCCAAGATTTTGTCGCCCGAAAAAATTGTCGTGCTGCCGGATCTGGACGCGGGATGCAGTCTTGAAGATAGCTGCCCGCCCGCGCAGTTCAAAGCGTTTCGCGAAGCGCATCCCGACCATATCGCGCTCACCTATATCAACTGTTCGACCGAGGTGAAGGCACTGTCCGATGTGATCGTGACCTCGTCCTCGGCGGAAAAAATCCTGTCGCAAATCCCGCCCGAACAGAAAATCATCTTTGGCCCCGACAAGCATCTGGGCGGTTATTTGTCGCGCAAGCTGGGCCGCGAGATGCTGTTATGGCCGGGCGTGTGCATCGTCCATGAAGCGTTTAGCGAAACCGAGCTGATCAAATTGAAGGCGCAGCATCCCGACGCGCCGGTCGCTGCCCACCCCGAATGTCCGGGCTATATTGTCGAACATGCCGATTATGTGGGCTCCACCAGCGGCATTTTAAATTATGCCAAGACGATGGAAGGCGACACGCTGATTGTCGCGACCGAACCGCATATCATCCACCAGATGGAAAAAGCGGTGCCGGAAAAGACTTTTATCGGCGCACCGGGCGCGGACGGCAACTGCAACTGTAATGTCTGCCCCTATATGGCATTGAATACGATGGAAAAACTCTATCTCGCGCTGCGCGATCTGGAGCCGCGTGTCGAAATTGACGAAGAATTGCGCCTCGCCGCCAAGCGCAGCCTCGACAAGATGCTGGAGATGGCCTCAAGCACAGTCGGGCAGGGCGATGTGGGGCCGCGGCCTTAACGGCGGCCCTTTACGCAATCCGCAACAGCATCCCTTCGCGCATGGCCATATGGGCGTAGCGCGGCGTATGTCGCGTAATTAAATTACGCGTAGGTGGACTTATCCACAATTTACTGAAACTCCTGTGGATAAATCGCATTTTTTCATTTGCCGCGACTCGGTGGTGCGAGTCACCTTGACCTTATCGACACGGTGCAAAGCTCAATGGCGATGATCGGCGAGGTCCGGATTTCACATGGTTTTCCATGAGAAACCGGCGCTTGGGATCAGAAACCGGATTGTGCGGCGCAACGGGCGAGTGGTGAATGGTTGCCAAGGCGTGCCTCCGTTCGCGGTCACAAGATGGCCGGACCTTGCTTCACGCGAGGACCGGATGATCGGCAGACCGATGAAACGGCATGGCTGCGATACCGTAAAATTCACCATGTGATGATCGCGGATGAACGCCGCTTTTGCTTTCAGGCTGCCCAAACACCTAGGCAAAAATGGCCGGACATCCAAAACCGTCACACCCTGTTGGTGATGAGGCAGATGCGTCCCGCTAAAGGCCAAGCATAAGCATATCATCGGAACAGGTCCGGCTGTCCCCCCTCACCGGGCGGATGGCCTATAGGAAGCAGGCGGCTGGGCCTTAGAGGTTTGGACGCATGTTTTTCCGGACGCTGACGCGAAAATACGGACGGCATTGACCTTCAGGGCAAAGAAAGTCCGCTTATTTTTACGATAGCGCAGTGGGCGCTGGGTTTCATATCCAGCGCCCGTTTGCGTTTTGGGGGGGAGCGGGCGCGTGGAAGGCGTGGGCGCGCTTGGAAGGGGCGGGGGCTTTTGCGTGGAGGCTTGCGCCGAAAGGCTTGAAGCTGTGTGCCTGTAAAGGGGTGTCGACACCTGTTAGCGTTATCAGACCCGCATCGGATGCCCGCGCTCCGATGGGCATGAAGGAATAATCGCACTCAGGCAGGCAGGCGATCTGCCACTCACACAAATAGTCCCAAATCGGACCTAATACTCCGCCCCGCATCTCCTCGCTCCCCATGAAATAGCCGCCGGAAAGGTTTCCCCTTCCGACGGCTATCTTTCCTCCCCAGGAAAGATCGGTTGCGGTTCCGGTGTTTGCGCTTACCCGGCGCTCCACCGGCCGTTTATCTTGAAATGTTCAGGCCTTAGCTTCCCTTTGGCGCGCCGAGCGCGCTACCGAGGCGGTGGTAAAGATTGGCATATTCCACCGATTCCGGCTTGTCTTCGATGGCTTTCAGATAATGAAGCACCGCTGTGCGCAGCAATTCAAAATCGGCGGTGGAAAGGACCGCGCGGGACCGTGCTGGCTCTGGCATAACGATATTCCTTTCTTCTTCATCGGTAATCAGGGTCGGTAATCTGGGCCGTTAGTCTTGTCGGTGGAACCGGCTGGCTCTGGCTTCGTTGCGCCAGCCGGTCCTCCCATCGCGGATGTTATGCCGCGAATTGGTTCCCACCCGCGGCGTTATGCCGCGAATTGGTTCATCGTATTGTCCTTGCCCGCCGCTTTCAGCGCAGCTTCGCCGGAGAAATATTCCTTGTGATCATCACCAATGTCGCTGCCCGACATATTCTGGTGCTTCACACAAGCAATGCCCTCGCGGATTTCCTTACGCTGCACGCCTTCGACATAGCCGAGCATCCCTTGGTCGCCGAAATATTCCTTGGCGAGGTTATCGGTCGAGAGCGCCGCCGTATGATAGGTCGGGAGCGTGATGAGGTGGTGGAAAATCCCCGCCCGCGCCGCAGCATCGCGCTGGAAAGTGCGGATGCGGTCATCGGCTTCCTGCGCCAAGGGGGTGGCGTCATAATCGACGCTCATCAACTTGGCCCGGTCATAAGCCGACACATCCTTGCCGCCCTGTTCCCACGCATCGAACACTTGCTGGCGGAAATTCAGCGTCCAGTTGAACGAAGGCGAATTATTATAGGCCAGCTTGGCATTCGGGATAACCGCGCGGATACGGTCGACCATGCCCGCAATCTGTTCGATATGCGGCTTTTCGGTTTCGATCCACAACAGGTCCGCGCCATTTTGGAGCGAGGTGATGCAATCGAGAACGCAGCGGTCTTCGCCCGAACCGGCACGGAACTGGAACAGGTTCGAAGGCAGGCGCTTGGGACGCATCAGCTTGCCATCGCGGTTGATGAGGACATCGCCCGGATTGCCCGCGCCATCCACCTCTTCGCAATCGAGGAAGCTGTTATACTGGTCACCAATATCGCCGGGCTCGCGGGTGAAGGCGATCTGCTTGGTGAGGCCTGCGCCAAGGCTGTCGGTGCGGGAAACAATGATGCCATCCTCAACGCCCATTTCCATGAAAGCGTAACGCAGCGCACGGATTTTCGCGAGGAAATCCTCATGCGGAACCGTGACTTTGCCGTCCTGGTGACCGCATTGTTTTTCGTCCGACACTTGGTTTTCGATCTGCAGCGCACAAGCGCCCGCTTCGATCATCTTCTTGGCGAGAAGATAGGTGGCTTCCGCATTGCCGAACCCTGCATCAATATCGGCGATGATCGGAACGACATGGGTTTCGAAATTGTCGATTTGATGCTGGACCTGCTTGGCCTTGACCTCGTCGCCCGCATCGCGCGCCGCATCAAGTTCGCGGAACAGGCCGCCCAGTTCGCGCGCATCGGCTTGCTTTAAGAAAGTGTAGATTTCCTCGATCAGCGCCGGAACGCTGGTTTTTTCGTGCATCGACTGGTCGGGCAGCGGACCGAATTCGCTGCGCAGCGCGGCAATCATCCATCCCGACAGATAGATATAGCGGCCTTTGGTGGTGCCGAAATGCTTCTTGATCGAAATCAGCTTTTGCTGCGCGATGAACCCGTGCCAGCAGCCCAAGGATTGCGTGTAATTGGCGGGGTCGGCATCATAAGCGGCCATATCGTCGCGCATGATCTTGGCGGTGTAACGCGCAATATCGACGCCCGATTTGAAACGGTTCTGCGCGCGCATACGGGCAATATTTTCACCCGAAATCGCGTCCCACGGCTTGCCGTTACCGGTGATGACGGCCGTAGCCTTGGAGATGTCTTCACTATAGCTCATGATTTTGGCCCCTTCACCAAAGAATCTGTTTGTCTTGGTGTTGGTGTAGCCCTGCGCTTTTCGCTGTGCGCCATTTTTGTAAAAATATTTAGTGGAATTGGCAGATAATGTGCATATAAGAATGTAATATTGTAAATATCTTTACAAAGATGGTGTAAGGTGGCGGGATGGCAGAGCGGAAGATTTTTGCAGGAGCGTCGTTGCGGCGGTTGCGGCGCAATCATAGCCTGACCCAAGTGTCGATGGCCGAAACGCTGGATATTTCCTCAAGCTATCTGAACCTTATCGAGCATAACCAGCGGCCCGTCAGCGCAGCGATATTGCTGCGCATTGCCGAACGGTTCGACATTGACCCGCGCGATTTTGCAGGCGACACGCGCGGGGAACAGACCAGTGCGCTCAAACGCCTGTTCGGCCATTCCGACTTTGCCGACCTTGATATTGTCGCGAGCGAAATCTCCGAACTGGCCGAACAAGCCCCCGGCATTGCGGCGGCAATATTGCGCCTTGCCGAAGGCGGGGCAGGGCAGGACAACGGCGTTCCGGACGCAGAACCGCTTGCGGTGCGGCTGGTGCGGCAGGAGATTGAACGGTGGAAAAACCATTTCGCCGATCTTGATGCGCAGGCCGAAGCCTTGGCGGACGAATTGCGGCTGGGGTCGGCGGACCTTTATGGCGCGATCAGCGAGCGGCTGCGCGCACGCCACCAGCTTGCCATCCGCATCCTCCCCGTCGATGTGATGCCCGACCGGCTGCGGCGGCTCGATCTCCACGCGCGCCAGCTCCAGCTTTCGGAGATGCTCGAACCGGCCTCGCGCACTTTTCAGGCTGCAACCCAATTGGCGCAGTTGGAAGCGCGCGGCGAAGTGGATGCGCTGGTTGCCGGTGCCAATCTTCCCGACCGGGCGGCGGAACGGCTGTTGCGGCGCCATTTGTTCAGCTATTTCGCCGCCGCGCTCATCATGCCTTATGCGCGTTTTTTGCGGGCGTGCGAGGCGACCGGCTATGACCTCATCCTGTTGCAGCGCCGCTTTGGCGCGGGGTTTGAACAGGTCGCGCACCGGCTTACCACCTTGCAGCGCGTCGGTGCGCGCGGGCTTCCTTTCTTCATGATGCGTATCGACAGGGCGGGGCAGACGTCCAAACGCTATGCGGGGGCGAGCGGATCGCCGCTCGTCGCGTCGGCGCAGCGATGCCCGTTATGGAATATCCATGGCGCGTTCGCGCGGCCTGCCGAATTGCTGCATGATCTGGTCGAACTGGAAGATGGCAGTCAATGGCTGACCTTTTCGCGCACGGTCGAAGGACCGACTTATGGCACGCAGCATCCGGCGCGATTTGCGGTCGCTGTGGGGGTCGAAGCGCGCTTTGCCTCCAGCCTGTCGGTACGCGGGGAAAGGGGCGTGACCGGCACGCGCGTGGTGCCGGTGGGGCTGGGCTGCATCGCCTGTATGCGCCCTGATTGCAGCCAACGCTCCGCGCCGCCTGCGGGCCGCACTTTATTGTTCAATGAACGCGAACGCACGATCAATGCGTATCATTTTGCAGGCGATTGAGCGCGAGAGCTAGCGCCGCTTTTCGGCCAGTTGGCGCACATCTTGCGCGCGGGCGAGCGGGGTGATGACAATATCATCGCCCTCGACAATCACCGCATAGCCTTCCAGCCCGATGATCGACACGCGCTTGCCGTCTGCGCGCACCAGATTATGCGCCGCGTCGACCATCAGCACATCGCCCGACAGCGCATTGCCATCCGCATCCTGCGCTGCACGGTCATGAAGAGCCTGCCAGCTTCCGATATCCGACCAGCCCATATCGACCGGCACCACCGCGACATTATCCGCGCGCTCCATCACCGCATAGTCGATGGAAATGGCGGGGCTTTGCGCAAAGGCATCGGCGTCGGGGGAAAGGATATTGCCGTCGGTGCGCGCGGCGGCCATCGCATTACGACAGGCAGCGATAATGGCGGGTTCAAATTGCTCGACGGCATCCAGAAGCGCGCGGCGCGAAAATAGGAATAATCCGGCATTCCATAGGAATCCCCCTGCCGCGAGCATTTCTTCGGCTTTGGCCTTGATAGGCTTTTCGACAAAACGCGCGACTTGGAAGCCGTCGCCAAGGGCTGCGCCTGCTTCGATATAGCCATAGCCGGTTTCGGCATGGGTCGGCTCGATGCCGAATGTCACCAATTGCCCGTTGCGCGCGAGCGGGACGGCTTTGTCGATGGCGCGCTGGAACGCGGCCTCATCGGCAATCGCATGGTCGCTCGGCATGACGAGCATCAGGTCATCATCATTGGCAAGTGCAAGCGCAGCCAGAACCAGCGCGGGCGCAGTGTTCCGCCCCATCGGCTCGGCCACAATGCGATAGCCGGCAAGCACCGCCAATTGGTCGGCAATCAATGGAAGGTGGTCATGGCCTGTTACAATCAGCGGCGGCAGGAAACGGTTGGTGTCTGCACATCGGGCGGCGGTCAATTGCAGCATGGATTGCTGATCGTCGGTAAGGCACAGAAATTGCTTCGGTTTGTCCGCGCGCGATGCCGGCCATAGCCGCGTGCCCGCGCCGCCCGACAATATGACCGGCGTGATACGCTGGGGCGAGGATAGGGGGGCAAGGCTCATCATTGTCTTTCCGGTTACAGCCTGGATGCTGACCTTTAACCATAAATTGATTAATGCTTTTGTAAAAGCAATCGACACTTTACCACTGTCGGATATCTTTACGAAATTGACATGGGTCAGTGTTAGGACGTGCGCAAAGGCGAAGATTGAACGACAGGAAAAAAGGATAACGGGTCCGCTGAAATATGTTCCGGCTGTTTAAACATTATATTCCGCATGGCGTATTGCTGCTCGCCTTGCTCGATTTTCTGGCGCTGATCGGCGCGGGGGAATTGGCGTGGATTGTGCGCGCGCAGCAGATTGGCATGAGCGTCGGAGCGGTCAGCGAGCGTGTTGCGCCTTTGCTGAGTTTCGCGCTGGCCCTGCAACTCGCGATGATTGCGGTGGGGGTGTATAGCGCCGAAGCCTTCCAGTCGATGCGCTTTGCAACGGCGCGCCTGCTTACCGCTATCTCCCTGGGCGTCATCTTCCTGTCGGTGATGAACTTCATTTTGCCGGGGACTACCTTGTGGCGGTCAAACTCGCTCTATGCGATGGTCTTTGCGATTATTGCGCTGCTGCTCGTGCGTTTGCTGCTGGGGCGTTTGCTTGGCGGCGAATCCTTCCGGCGGCGGATTTTGGTGCTGGGTGCGGGCGCGCGCGCCGACCGCATCAAAACATTGTCGAAGCGCAAAGAGAGTGGCTTTTCGGTGGTCGGCTATGTCGCGATGACCGATGGCGAACAAATAGTCGGCGAAGCGGTGCGCCGCGATGCGATTGACAGCCTGTCCGACCATGTCGTGCGCTTGGGGGCGAGCGAGGTCGTGCTGGCGCTCGAAGAAAGGCGCAATGCCCTGCCACTCTCCGACCTGTTGCGGATCAAGACAACCGGTGTGCATGTCAATGAAATTTCCAGCTTTCTTGAACGCGAAACCGGCCGCGTCGACCTCGATACCGTCAATCCGAGCTGGCTGATTTTTTCGGACGGTTTTACCGCAGGGCAACGGATTTCGACCTTTGCCAAGCGTATCTTCGACATTGTCGCGAGCCTTATCGTGCTTGCGCTGACCTTTCCGGTCATCATCCTGTTTGCGATCATTGTGAAGCTCGACAGCAAGGGGCCTGCTTTCTACCGGCAAGAGCGCGTGGGGCTATATGGCGTCCCCTATAATATTATCAAATTACGCTCGATGCGTACCGATGCCGAAGCGGGCGGCAAGGCGATCTGGGCGGCCAAACATGACCCACGCGTGACCCGTGTGGGACAGGTCATCCGCAAGCTGCGGATCGACGAGTTGCCGCAAATCTGGTGCGTGTTGAAAGGCGAAATGAGCTTTGTCGGGCCGCGCCCCGAACGGCCCGAATTTGTGTCCGAACTGGAACAGCAAATCCGCTATTATGCCGAACGCCATATGGTAAAACCCGGCCTCACTGGCTGGGCGCAGATCAACTATCCTTATGGTGCGTCCATCGACGATGCGCGGCAGAAGCTGGAATATGATCTTTATTATGCCAAAAATTACACGCCGTTTCTGGACCTGCTGATTATTTTGCAGACATTGCGCGTATTGCTCTGGCCGGACGGGGCGCGCTGATCATGCAGGGGGCGGATCATCTTTTGACAGCGATAGAGCATTGGGGCGCAATTGTTGCAGCCTCTGGCTTTTGTGCGCTGTTTTTGTGGGTGCTGCACCCGTTGCGGGGTTTGGCGACCCAGCGGGCGGTGCTGGCGGCGGCGCTTGCGGTTACATCGCTATGGCTATGGGCTTCAGCGTTCGGTGGCGCGACCGGTTATGAAGCCCTGATATTGGAGAATATCAGGAATACCGCTTGGCTGGGCTTCATGTATGTGCTGCTGCGCCGCGCCAAAATAGAATTGCAAAGCCGGGGCCTGTTGTCGGTTTATGCCGCGCTCGCCATCATCGCTTTTCTGATTGCGATGCTCGATTTGGCGATAGTCGGCAATATTGTGGCAATCCGGTCGCCCGAACTGATCGGTACCGCGCGGCTTGTCCTGCAAATGGTGATGACGATTGGCAGCTTGGTGCTGGTCCACAATCTTTACACCGTGACCGCGCCCGATTCCCGCCATCTGGTCGCGCCCTATATGGCCGCGCTGACCGCGATGTGGGGCTATGACCTTAATCTTTATACCATCACCTATCTGGCGGGCGAGCCGGCCAATGCGCTAATCGAGCTGCGCCCGGCGCTCAGCCTGTTGCTGTTGCCTTTGTTCATGGCGGTGCTGGTCAAGCGCGGCAATGCGACGATCCGCTTGTCGCGCACCGTGACCTTCCAGACGCTGTCACTGATGGCCATCGGCGCTTATTTGATGGGCATGGTGCTGATTGCAGCAGCGCTGCGCATGATTGGCGGCGATTATGGCGCGATCATGCAAAAGGCGTTTCTCGGCATCGCCTTTGCCTTCATCGTCGTGTTCCTGCCATCGTCGCGTTTCCGCGCGATGTTGCGGGTGCAAGTGTCCAAACATTTCTTCCAGCACCGCTATGATTACCGCAATGAATGGATGCGCTTTACACGGACCATCGGAAAGCCGGGAGACAGTTCGGAGCCGTTCAACGCGCGCATTATCAAGGCGATTGCGGATATTACCGAATCGCCCGGCGGCCTGCTATTGCTCCCCGATGAAGGCGGCGCGCTGGTGCTGGAAAGCCGGTGGAAGGCCAAGAATATCGACGTGCCGCCGGTCGCCGCCGATATTAAAACCTATCTCCATTTACAGGATAATGCGCGCATCATCGACTTTGATGCGCTGCGCAAAGCGCCCAGCGATGATGCCGAACGCGCCGCAATGCCCGTATGGATGATCGAAGAGCGCCGCGTCTGGGTCGGTGTCCCGCTCGTCCATTTTGACCGGGTGGCGGGGATGGTTCTGCTCGAACGGCCCGCGCTCGACCGCACGCTCGATTGGGAAGATTTCGACCTGCTGCGCATCGTCGGGCGGCAAGTGGCAAGCTATCTTGCGGAATCGCAGGGGCAGGAGGCTCTATCCGAAGCGCGGCGCTTTGAAGAATTTAACCGCCGCTTCGCCTTCATCATCCACGATATTAAAAATCTGGTGAGCCAGTTGAGCCTTGTTGCGCGCAATGCCGAACGCCATGCCGACAATCCCGAATTCCGCGCCGATATGATTGAAACGCTGCAATTTTCGGTGAGCCGGATGAATGACCTGCTCGCGCGCCTTTCGCAGCACAACCGCGCGCGGCCCGACGAGCCGCAGCCGGTGGCTCTGGGCGCGTTTGCCGAAGAATTGGCGCGCACCAAGCGCGGTCAGCATCCGATTGTGGTCGGCGTGCAGGACGAGGTTAAGGCGATGGTCGATCCGGCGCGGCTGGAGCAAATCCTGCTCCATCTCACGCAAAATGCGATTGAAGCCAGTCCGGCGAGCGAACCTATCCAGATTATCGTGCGCCGCCATAATGAGGATGCGATTATCGAGGTGATGGATCGCGGCACAGGGATGACGCCCGACTTCATCCGCAACGAATTGTTCAAACCATTCCACTCCACCAAGGAAGGCGGCTTTGGCATTGGCGCATTTGAAGCGCGCGCGCTCGCCGCTGCCATGGGCGGAAGCCTTGGCGTTGAAAGCCGCGTCGGGGAAGGCAGCCTGTTCCGCCTCACCCTCCCGCCCGCTGCCGATGACCAATCGCTTCTTATGCCCGATAATTTTGATACGCAGGACGCCGCATGACGACCAAGACCGCAGACCTTGCCAAAAGCCGGAACGGGACCGAACCGCTGCCCAAATTGCTCATCGTCGAAGATGATCCGGGGCTGCAGAAACAGTTGCGCTGGGCTTATGAGGATTATCAGATCCTCACCGCCGGAACCCGCGAAGAAGCGATCAACCTGCTGCGCGCCGAAGAGCCGGATGTGGTGACGCTTGACCTTGGCTTGCCGCCGGACCCCGACGGCACAACTGAAGGCTTTCGCACGCTCGATGAAATATTGGCGCTAAAGCCCGACACCAAGGTCATTGTCGCTTCGGGTCATGGTGCGCGCGAAAGTGCGTTGCGGGCGATTTCGGGCGGCGCTTATGATTTTTATCAAAAGCCCATCGACATTGACGAGCTGGGCCTCATCGTGCGCCGCGCTTTCCATGTGCGCGCGCTGGAGATGGAAAATATCCGCTTGGCCTCTGCGGTCGGTGAAAGCCAGCAGGTACTGGGGCGGATGATTACCGGCGCACCCGAAATGCTCAAAGTATCGCGCACCATCGAACGGGTTGCGACCAATAATGTGTCGGTCATGCTGTTGGGGGCGAGCGGCACGGGCAAGGAATTGCTCGCGCACGGCCTCCATGATGCCAGCAACCGCCGCGATGGCGCTTTTATCGCGATCAACTGTGCGGCCATCCCCGAAAATCTGCTCGAAAGCGAATTATTCGGGCATGAAAAAGGTGCGTTTACCGGCGCGGTCAAAACCACCGAAGGCAAGATCGAAATGGCGCAAGGCGGCACCTTGTTCCTTGACGAAGTGGGCGATATTCCGCTGCCTTTGCAGGTAAAACTCCTGCGCTTTTTGCAAGAGCGGGTGATCGAGCGGATTGGCGGGCGCAAGCCGATTGCGGTCGACACCCGCGTCGTATGCGCGACCCACCGCGACCTTGACGCGATGATTGCCGAGGGCACGTTCCGCGAGGATCTTTATTACCGCCTCGCCGAAATTGTCGTGAAAATCCCGACGCTCGCCGAACGGCCAGGCGATGCGGGACTGCTCGCCAAACATTTCGTCCAGCGTTTTGCGCCCGACATGAACCCGCAAGTCAAAGGCCTTGCGCCCGACGCGCTCGCGATGATTGACGCTTATCCCTGGCCCGGCAATGTGCGCGAGCTGGAAAACCGCATCAAGCGCGCGGTCATCATGGCCGATACCAAGCTGGTTTCGGCGGCCGATATGGATTTGGACGAAGCCGAAGATGATGCGGCGGCGGTGTTGAACCTCAAAGCCGTGCGTGAAGCCGCTGACCGCAAGGCGATCCGCCGCGCGCTCGCTCGCACCGAAGGCAATATTTCCGGCGCGGCCAAGCTTTTGGGCATCAGCCGCCCGACGCTTTATGATCTGCTCAAGCTCTATGATCTTCAATGACAGGCCTTTGAAATATAGTAATAAAATTACAGGCTTTGCCGTGGCTGCGCTTGCGTTGGCGGTTGCTGCAACGGGCTGGGCGGGCAAGGCTTGGGCGGCAGATAGTGAAGTCGCGCGCGGGGCTTTCAAAACCGCGATAGCCTATGAACGCGCGCAAAATTTGCGCGATGCGCATAACGCAATGGCCAAAGCGATAGAGGCCGATCCGGATTGGCCCGATGCACGGCTTGCGCAAGCGCGGATATTGGTGGCGATGGGGAACGGGATTGGCGCGGAAGCGGAAATCCGCCGCGCGCGCGAACTTGGCCTGTCCGACACTGCAACCCGCGTGCAGCTTGCCCATGCGGTATGGCTGCAAGGCGAGCCGGCGCGGGCGCTCGCCGAATTACAGGCAGGCCCAGTGCCCGACCGTTATAAAGCCTATGCCGAACGGATTGCGGGCAATGCTGCGATGGATTTGGGCAATTTTGACGGCGCGCGCGCGGCCTTTGATGAATCGATCCGGCTCGACCCTGATAACAGCCAGCTTTGGGCGGATATTTCACGTTTCCGCTATACCAATGCCGATGTCGGCGGCGCGATGCAGGCGATTGACCGCGCGCTCCAGCTCAACCGCAACAATATGGATGCAACGCTCATCAAGGCGGGACTGGTGCGTGAAAATCAGGGGCTGCTGCCTGCGCTCGGCTGGTATGAGCGCGTCCTCAAGGTCAAGCCCGACCATGTCGGCGCACTCGTCGAATATGCCGCAACATTGGGCGATGTCGGGCGCTCCACCGATATGCTCAAGACCACAAGGCGGGTGCTGGCCATCGACAAAAATAATGCGCGCGCGCGGTTGTTGCAGGCAATTTTGGCGGCGCGTGCGGAAAATTATGATCTGGCCCAGCGCATCCTGTTCAAAATCGGTGACCAACTGGAAAACCTCCCCGCCTTCCTGCTCGTGAGCGCGGTGGTCGAGGAGGAATTGGGCAACCATAATGTCGCGGTAAACCGCGCGACCAAATTGCTCGACCTCCAGCCCAATAATTTCACCGCGCGGCGCATCTTGGCGCTGGCGAGCCTGAATGCAGGCGATGCCGACGATGCCTGGCACATTATCGCCCCCATCTATACCCGGCCCGATGCCGATAGCTGGTCGATCATGCTGGCAGCGTCGGCGCTGGAGGAGGAAGGGGACATAGGAGAGGCCGTGCCGCTGCTGACCCGCGCGAGCCAGTTCCGCAAAGGCGATGCGATTGCCTTTGCCCCCGCCACCGCGCCGGAATTATTGGCTGCAGACGCTACGCGCAATCCGCTCAATGCACAGCTTGTCATCCCCTATATCCGCTCCGAAGTGAATAGTGGGCGCATCGGCAGCGCACTTGTCGCTGCCCAGCGGTTACAGCGCGCCAACCCCGGCGTTCCCGACGCGCATATGCTGGTCGGCGATACCGAGCTTGCCGGAAAACGCGCCGCTGCGGCGGTCACCGCCTATCAACAAGCGGTGCGTTTGCGCTTCGGAGAAGTGGGAGCGTTGCGCCTTGCCAATGCGTATAGCGAAAGCGGCAATGATGCCGCCGCGCTCCACACGCTGGGCGATTTCACCAGCCGCAATCCGGAAAATATTCCGGCAACACGCATTTTGGGGTCGCTTTATCTCAAGAGCCAAGATTGGAACCGCGCGGTCGCGGCGCTTGAAATGGTGCGTGCGCGAACGGGCAATCGCGATGCGCTGCTAATGAATGAATTGGGGAGCGCCTGGCAGGGGAAGGGCAATCTTGCCAAGGCCACCACCTATTTCCGCCATGCTTATGCGATCCAGCCCGCCAATGCCGCGATTACCAATAATCTCGGCTGGGCGCTGCATCGTTTGAGCGGGCCTTCCCGGACCTCGCTCGATTTGCTGGAAAAAGCGGTCATCCTTGCGCCCGATACTGGCACCTACCGCCAACGCTTCGACCAAGCGCGCGCAGCCAATCAAAAGGGCTGAAAAGCCTCAGACGGTTTCGCTGTCGTCCAATAGCGCGCGCGCGTCGATCCCGATTCGCTTCATTTGCGCCGCGACCGGCGGCCAGACATTGGTGAGGAAGTCGTCCTTCAACATCGCGCGCAATTTATCGGTCGCGCCATCGGCGACAAACATGCCCACCCCGCGCTTGACCGTCACCAGCCCGTCATCCTGAAAGGTCTGATAAGCCTTGGCAACCGTAAGCGGATTGGCGCCTTGTTCTGCGGCCAAGGCCCGCACCGAAGGGAGCATATCCCCGTCGCGAAATTCGCCGTCCAATATCGCTGCGGCAATACCATCGCGCAGGCGTTGGTAGACGGGCTTTGACTGTTCAACCATAAGAGGATTAATGCCATAATACAGCAATGCAGTCAAGGAATTGAAGGTTGCAGGTGAAACCGGGTAATACTTCTCTTGACCACACCAAATCCCCCCGATATAGGCGCCCCTCTCGGATGGCGGAGTAGCTCAGCCGGTTAGAGCAGCGGAATCATAATCCGCGTGTCGGGGGTTCGAGTCCCTCCTCCGCTACCATTCCTTGATCCGGAAGCTTCCACTAGCTTCCGCATTTTTCCAAAAATCGAAAGAAAAGCAGAGGGTTGCGGGTGATTCGCGTCCGCATGCGCCCATGGTCTTCCACATGCAGCCAGATTTGGTGTGGGGGTATTTTGGGGGTATTTTCGCGGAGTATCGGAAAGGAGCGATACCCCCAATGCCTCTCACGGAGATTCAGGCCCGAAATTCCAAGCCACGCGAGCGCGCCTACAAGATGGCCGACGGGGAGGGCTTATTCCTGTTCGTACAGCCGAACGGGTCAAAGTTATGGCGGATGAAGTACCGCTTCGCGGGCAAGGAGAAGTTGCTCTCGTTCGGCGCTTACCCAGATCTCGGGATAGCTGCCGCGCGCGACAAGCGCACAGCCGCAAAGGCGTTGCTAGCCGAGGGCAAGGATCCAATGAAATCCAAGGGAGAAGTGATCTCGCAGGAAGGAGCCACCTTCTTCGAGGTCGCAAAGCGCTGGCATGAAAATCGAAAAAGCGCGTTGAATGCCGCGCACGCCGAACGCGTCTGGTCGCGCATGGAAAGGGACGTCTTTCCAGTCATCGGCGAGAAACTCGTGAATGAAATCACGGCACCCGACGTCCTGGCAACGATCCGCAAGATCGAAGCAAGAGGCGCGCTCGATATCAGCCGGCGTGCGAAACAAGGGGTGGGGCAAGTCTTCCAGTTCGCAATCGCGTGTGGTCTGGCCTCGAACGATCCGACGACGCATTTGCGCGGGGCTCTAAAGCCGCGACCAAGAGTGAAGCATATGAGCCGGCTGCCGCTCAGCGAGTTGCCCGCATTCATCGAGAAGCTGCATGCCTACCAGGAAGAGGGCGAACGACGGTCCGCGATCACCCGTGACGCAGTTCTCTTTGCGCTCCTGACTTGGGTTCGAACCAAGGAACTACGTTTCGCCGCCAAATCCGAGTTTGAAGACCTGGGCGGAAAATCACCTGTCTGGAGGATACCAGCCGAGCGAATGAAGATGGGACGAGAGCATTTGGTACCCCTCTCGCAGCAGGCAATGCACATCGCGAAATCCATGATAGCAGCAGCGCCTGGCGAGTTTCTCTTCCCGGGCAACGGCCCGAACAAGCCGCTTTCAGAGAACACAATGATCTACGCGCTCTATCGCCTCGGATACCACAGCCGCCAAACCGTACACGGCTTCCGGGGCTTGGCGAGCACTTGGGCCAATGAGCAGTTGGTCGAGTTCGGTAAGCCGCCCATGTGGATCAGGAAATACCATGAGGATTGGGTGGAACTACAACTCGCGCATTCGGAGAAAAACGACGTGCGTGGAGCTTACAATGCCGCTGAATACCTGGCTCCCCGGCGCCGGATGATGCAGGACTGGGCTGACTATCTGAGCGGCGGGAAGGTGATCGACATCAAGAAGGCAGGGAAGCGCGCAGGCTGATAACTATGGCTTCGATCAGACCGGTCCAATCCAGTCTGCGCGCAAACGATCTCGACCTGCGACAACCCCCTCGACAATCACCGCTGATCCGACGAATTCGCATTCGGGTTCTTCGCTCTCGATGATCCAGACGACTTCGTCTGTCGTGGTCAGGAACATCCCGCGTCTACCGCGGCTTAAAATTCACGAGACGCGTATTCGACCCGTGCTCACAACACCCCCCGTTCAAAAACGCCAATGGCGCAGCACTTCACGCACATAGGCCGGCGTCTCGCCATTGCGAGGAATACCGCCTGCGCGCTCGACGGCACCTGGACCTGCGTTGTAGGCAGCGAGGGCCAGATGAACCACCCCGAACTTGTCCAGCATCTGGCGTAGGTATCGGGCCGCACCCAAGATGTTCGCCTTGGGATCGAAGCGATTTGAAACGCCAAGGTCCCGCGCTGTCCTTGGCATCAATTGCCCCAAGCCTGCGGCCCCGGCCTTGCTGATGGCCATCGGATTATATCGTGATTCCGTCCATACAAGAGCGTCGAGAAGGCCGCTTGGTAGCGAGTATTGAGCCTCAGCAGCGTAGACATGAGGAAGGTAGCTTGCCCGACGGAAGCCCGATGGCGCGTTGCCTTGGGGCTTTGGATAGCGATAGGGCAGATAGGTTCGACCCGCATCGGTAGCCGGCGGCTCGGACGAGGCCGTTGGAGGCTTTCTCCAAATGCCGTGTTCGACGAGAAGGAAGCCATCGGTTCCTTCTGCAACGCGGAAGCCATCGGTCGTCAACTCCGAGGCGACGGTCATCTGAGTGGGCTCAAGTTCCTGCGCGTGAGCGGGGAGGACGGACCCAAATCCTGTCGTTGCCGCTGCAACTACTGCCCATTTCAGTCTCATTTCCGAATCCTTTTGTGGTCGAATCGGGAAAGAACATATATAGAACATGTGATGTAGGAAAGTGAAACGTCAGCGACGCAGAGCGGAGGCTGCGCGGGTGGAGGCACGTTACGATGGAGATGCCCCCATGCACCAACACCGATCATCCCAATTCCAAGGTCTGCAACTGGAAACCCGCGCGCGCAAGATAGTCGAGCAGCTAGGCGGTGCCTGGTCGCGTTCGCGCGGAATGTGCTGCTGCCCGGCCCACGACGACCGCACTCCTTCGCTAAGCATCACGCTCGGAAAGCGCGCAATTCTTGTTCATTGCTTTGCCGGCTGCACGAACGAGGCGGTGATAGAAGCCATGGCCGGGCTCGGAATACGAATTGCGGATCTGTTCGACGGCACGAGTGGTCCGATCGTGGCCGAACCGCGCGAGGAAGTCGCCAATCGCAATGCGCTGAGGCTCTGGCGTGAGGCGTCGACCATCGCTGGCAGCCTCGCCGAAAAGTACCTCGTGTCCAGAGGCATCACGATTGCTTCGCCGGAGCTGCGTTTCCACCCGCGTATGCCTCTGGGGCCAAAGGGTGCTGTCCGGTTTCTTCCCGCGATGGTGGCGGCCGTGCGCAATGATGCCGGAATTCTCGCGCTGCATCGCTCCTTCCTCGACCTCGACAAAACTAGTTTGGCTTCTTTCGATCAGCCCAGGCGTGCGTTAGGCAGCCCCGGTTCTGGGGCGGTGCGTTTCGCGCACCCGGATGAGGGACGCCTTGGCCTCGCAGAAGGAAACGAAACGGCCCTCTCAGCGATGCAAATGTTCAAGGTTCCCTGCTGGGCGACGCTAGGAAACGAACGCTTCGGCTTGGCCACAATCCCGGAATCGGTGCACCAGCTGTATCTCTTTGTCGACAATGATGCGGGCGGGCACCTTGCTGAAGAGCGTGCGCGAGAGGCCTACGCTTGTGAAGGGCGGCTGATTGTCACCAGGCGTCCGGAGCTAACCGGCGACGACTGGAATGATGTGCTCATGCGCTCAGTCCGAGCTGCGGTCTGAATGTCGGTGAGAGAAAAGCGGGCTTGGGGCCTTGTGAGGCCCCCGGGCGGATCCATCCGAACGGACACCCGGACAAACCCAGGGCCTCTTCAGGAGGTCTCTCATGTCACACGCAAATACCGCTTTCGCATTCTCCGATCCCGCCGAGCCGCAAGTGCTGGCAGCGGCGAGGGCACTGGCCGCGCGGCTCGCTGCAGATCAAGCAATTTCACGGCTCACTGTGAATGCAACAATGGCCGATCACTTCGGCGGTAGCGACGCCGAAGGACGCTGGTCCTTACGCGATGCCCATGCCGCACTTGAATTGGCGCAGGTGCTGTTCCTGGCGCAGGCAACTGAATTCTCACCTGCAATGTCATCCAGCTTTGCCGATGAGGCTTTCACGCGCCTTGAAGGTCTGGTCCCGACCCAGTCCAACCGGAGCGACGAGCAGATCGAGTGGCAACAATTCGCAACGCCGCCCCGTCTGGCCTGGATCGCTGCAAAAGCATGCGCCATTTCTGCCAATGAACTGGTTCTCGAGCCGTCGGCCGGGACTGGGATGCTGGGCGTATGGGCGGCAAAGGCAGCTGCGCGTCTTGCTCTCAACGAGATATCGCCGCTGCGCCGCGAATGTCTGGGCGCCGTGTTTCCGGAAGCGACAGTCACCGGATTTGACGGGGAACTGATCGACGAACTTCTCACGCCCGACGTGGGTCCGAGCGTGGTGTTGATGAACCCGCCCTATTCACACGGTATCGAGAGGGGCCACGATAGTCGCACTGGCGATCGGCACTTACGTTCTGCCTGGAAGCGCCTTCTGCCCGGTGGCCGCCTGGTGGCAGTGATGCCTGAATGGTTCGAGCTTCCGAAATTCCTCGCCGGGATCGCAGGTCCCCTCTCGTTGCGCCTCAACGCGACGATCGAGCGCGGTTTCATCAAGCAGGGCACCTCAATCTCAACCCGGCTCCTGATTCTCGACAAGGCTGAGGATGGTACCAGCCCGATCATCGCCCAGCCGGCAAACTTTGCCGACCTTCATCTGCTGATCGATATGCTCCCTGACCGGGTAAGCCTGCCCGCGGGACCCAGCATCGGCATCAAGCCAGCATTGCCGCTTCGGCTGGTTGCGAACAAGACGAAACCAGTTCCACTTAAGGTCCATCCGACCGATGCGGCGCCGTCGATCCTGCCGCTTGATTTTACTCCGCTCGAAGCACCTGCGCCGATCGAAAGCCAGGTTGGGCATTATTTGCCCTACCGGCCGAGCCGGATCTCGATTGCAGATGCTGTCCCGCATCCGACCCCCCTAGTCGAATCCGTTGCGATGGGTTCGATAACCGCACCCGTGCCCGAAGTGGTGCCTCAGCTTCCGTCGAGCCTCATTGCTGGGGGCGCCCTATCCGCTGCGCAGGCCGAGACCCTGATCTATGCCGCAAGCGCGCATGCCCGCGATCTGCCGGGACGGTTTGAGCCCGACGACAAGGGCTGCGCCTTGAAGGCGAGCGCCGAGGGCACGCCTACCGCATGGGCTACTTTCTTGGTGACGGAACTGGTGCAGGGAAAGGACGGCAGGTCGCTTCCGTCATCCTCGACCGGTGGGTGAGGGGCGAACGGCGCCACATCTGGATTTCCAAGAACGATGCTTTGCTCGAAGATGCCCGCCGCGACTGGAGCGCGCTCGGCGGCCTTCCCATCGACGTCCAGCCCCTTGGCCAATGGAAGCTCGGTGTCCCGATCGGGATGCGCGAGGGCATACTCTTCGTGACTTATCCGACACTGCGTTCGGGTCGAAGCGACGCGACCCGGCTCGAGCAGATTCTCGAATGGGCAGGGGAGGACTTCGACGGGCTCATCGTCTTTGACGAAGCCCATGCGATGGCCAACGCCGCAGGCGGGGAGGGCTCACGTGGCAAGGTCAAAGGATCGGAGCAGGGCATTGCCGGTGTTCGCATCCAGAATCTGCTGCCGCGCGCCCGCGTGCTCTACGCTTCGGCGACCGGGGCATCCGACGTCAATAATCTCGCCTATGCCACCCGTCTTGGCCTGTGGGGTCCCGAGACGGCTTTTGCCAATCGCGAAGCCTTCGTCGCAGATATCCGCGATGGCGGTATCGCTGCAATGGAACTGGTCGCGCGCGATCTGACGTCACTGGGGCTGTATGCGGCGAGGGCGCTCTCATTCGCCGGAGTTGAGTACGAGATTCTCGAGCATTGCCTGACCCCCGACCAGGTAGCGGTCTATGACGCGTATGCAGACGCTTGGGCAATCATACATGGCAACCTGCGCGAGGCACTCGAGGCAACCCGGATCGTCGACACTGATAGTGGCGAAACCCTCAATTCAGGTGCCAAATCAGCGGCGCTTTCGGTTTTTGAAGGCACCAAGCAGCGCTTCTTCGCGCAGCTCCTTCTATCGATGAAGTTGCCGAGCCTGCTGCCTGCGATCGATGCGGCACTTGCCGACGGCAACGCTGTTGTAGTGCAACTCGTCTCGACCGCCGAAGCCATGCTCAACCGCCGCCTCGCTGATCTCTCCGATGCGGAACGTGAAGCACTCGAAATCGATCTCTCCCCCCGCGAATACGTGGTCGATTACCTCACCAAAAGCTTTCCGGTGCGGTTGATGGCCGTGTTTACGGACGAGAATGGCAATGCCCGGTCCGAACCGATGAGTGATGAGAACGGTGCCCCTGTTCTCTGTCGTTCGGCGCTTGCCGCGCGCGATAGCATGATCGAGCAGCTCTGTGCCTTGCCGCCGATCGCGACGGCGCTCGATGCGATCATCGAACGGTTCGGTGTCGATCAGGTCGCCGAAGTCACCGGCCGTACCCGCCGCCTGATCGTCGGGCGCGATGGACGCCAGGTGCTCCAGTCGCGCTCTCCACGCGCCAATGTCGCCGAAACGCGAGATTTTATGGACGGGACAAAGCGGATTCTGGTTTTCTCCGATGCCGGTGGCACCGGCCGCAGTTATCATGCCGACCTTGCGGCAAAGAACCAGATGCGCCGGGTCCACTTCCTGCTTGAGCCGGGCTGGCGGGCCGATGCCGCAATTCAGGGCCTTGGCCGTACCAACCGCACCAATCAGGCGTCGGCCCCGCTGTTCCGCCCGGTGACCACCGACGTGCGTGGCGAACGTCGGTTTATATCGACCATTGCACGTCGGCTCGACAGTCTCGGGGCACTGACCCGAGGGCAGCGCCAGACAGGTGGGCAGAACCTCTTCGATCCTGCCGACAATCTCGAGAGCACCTACGCCAAGGAGGCGCTTCATCGCTGGTTCGGCCTGTTGTTCGCAGGCAAGCTGGAAGCCGTTACGCTTTCTCGGTTCGAGGAATTGAGCGGGCTCAGGGTCGAAGGGCCCGACGGCGCGATGGTCGATGATCTGCCGACAATCCAGCGCTGGCTCAATCGCATCCTCGCGTTGCCTATTGCTCTGCAAAACGGGATATTTGACGAGTTTCTCGGCCTCGTCGAAGCGCGGATCGATGCAGCACGCCAGGCCGGCACGCTCGACATTGGGGTCGAGACTATCGCGGTGGAGCATTACGAGGTGCTGACCGACACGCTACTGCGCACCGATGCGCTGTCGGGCGCGACTACGCATCTCCTGGAACTCGAGATCGCCCGCGCGTTCAAGCCTTTGCGTCTCAAACGCCTCGAGGAGCTCTACGGCTTTTCAGGTGCGCGTCAGCAGCTTCTCCGTAATACGCGCTCAGGCCGGATCGGGCTGCTTGTCCCAGCGCGCAGCCTGCTCACAGACGAAGGTATGCGGGTGGCCCGCTTCGAGCTTGTCCGTCCCTTGAAGCATGGGCACATCACCGCCGATCAACTCGCGGAAAGCAACTGGGAAACGGTGGATCCATCCGAATTTCAGCGCCTGTGGCAGGCGGAGGTCGATGACGCCGCATCAAATCACAAGCGCGAGCGACTGCATCTTGCAACCGGCCTGCTGCTTCCGGTGTGGGACAAACTACCTTCCGACTATGTTCGGGTCAGCCGGATCTCGGCGCGAGACGGACGCTCGCTGTTAGGTCGGGAGGTTCCGCTTCATTGCGTGCCCGAACTGTGCCAGGCGCTTGGGCTCGAAGACGAACATGCCTTTTCGGCAGAGCAAATCGTCGATGCGGTGCTCGGGACAGGGCGACCGATGCAAATCAAAAGCCGCGAAGCGCTTACGCTCAAGCGCAGCCTCGTGAATGGCGCGCAGCGGCTCGAACTGGCTGGTTGGTCAGCGTCACGCCTCGACTGGTATAAGGCACATGGGTGCTTCACCGAGATCATACGCTATCAGACGCGACTTTTCGTCCCGACGACGAACGCTGTGGCGGTCTTGGCGCGGCTTGCAGGCCAAATTTGACGTATCTTGCCAAATGGCATTAAAGATTCTATATGCTGCCATATGGAGAATAGTCATGTTGGCTTTGCAACCCATTGATACCGTCCCCCACGCCTTCCGGCCCGATCCTGTAACCCAAGAGGAAGCAGCGGCGATGTTCCGCGCCGTGCTGAACCTGTTTGGGAAATGGGAACTAACCGACGAACAAGCCGCGACTTTGCTCGACATGCCGGTTCGCTCCTATCGGCGGTGGAAGGCTGAGGGTGCAGGCCGTGTCTCGCGCGATGGCGCGGCGCGGCTCTCCAACCTGATGGGTATCCACAAGGCGCTGAGGATCATCTTTTCAGAAGCCCAGCGTGGCTACGCCTGGATCAAGGCAGGTAACGCCGCCTTTGCCGGAGCGAGTGCGCTCGATGTCATGCTTGGCGGCGAACTGACTGATATCATGCGGGTGCGTCGCTATCTTGATGCCGAACGTGGTGCCTGGTGATTGATCCCAAGGCAATTCCGATTGCCCAGGTCGAGTGGAGAGGTGCTGTACGGATTATCCGCAGTGCCTTTCCACCGATCGACCTGTTCGAAGATATCGCAGACCCCGCAGATTGGCCGCTGCTGATCTCTGCCGAGCAAAAAACTAATCCTCGCATCATGGCGACGATCGGCAATCTCGATCTGGTACCTGCAGACCGTCGGGTAGGGGGCAACGGCGCATCCTATCTGATGGCCCCGTTCACGCATGTCAGCACTGACCGACCAAGTCGATTCACCGATGGGTCCTACGGCGTCTTTTACGCGGGGGATGCATTTGAAACTGCGCTGTTCGAGACAATCCATCATCATGCCCGCTTCATGGCTCGCACTTCCGAAGCGCCAGGTTGGACCTCGCAGTTCCGTGAGATCATCCTTTCGGTAAGCGCCGATCTTCACGATCTCAGGAGCCTTGCCGCAGGCGATCCCGCACTTGATCCCGACAACTATGCTGCATCGCAAGCCCTCGCTGTTGAGCTTAAAGGGGGCGGGGCCGAAGGTCTTGTCTATCCGAGCATCCGGCATCCGGGTGGTGAATGTGTCGGCTTGTTCTACCCGGATTGTGCATCCGACCCCACTCAGGGACGTCACCTCGACTACCACTGGGACGGAATGGTTGTCGATCTGGTTCGAGATGCGGGTACAGGGGCGGTGTTTCGGGTGGTTGATGCTGCGTAGACTGAAGATCCAACGTCCGGCTGCCGACTTCCCTAAAGCAGACATCGGAGTATTGGATTCGGAACGGTCGCGATTGCGGACACTCGGGAACGTCTCCTTTCGGAGGCGCCTGTCAGGGTAGCGGAGGACTATCACGCGCCCTGGCTCCGGTCGGTCGCCGGCGTGATGCGGCAACGTGGGCGAGAGGCGTTACATGTAGAAGCTGTAGCTAACCTGGGGCTTCTCGGCAGGGCTGACGTATTTCATGATGTCCCCAATCTTCCGAGCGCATTCAAGCGTGATGGGCAGGCGCCCGTCCATCTGTGTGTTGTTCCAGTTCATCTTGGTCAGGCCAAGTATCTCTTGGCATAGGCTCTCGAGGGATGAATCTTGTTCGTAGACCGTGATCTTGAGGGGCTTGGGAACGTAAGCGCCCGGATACGTTTTATAGAAATCCACAGTGCCGCGCGTGTATAGCAGCCCTTCAGTTTCGCTAATGGCGAGCATGGTGCCGCGCTTTGGCGGATAGTCGCCGTCACCGAACAGGCGGATGTCGGTGTCGGTGATGGCTACGAAATCCTTAGCGCGAATACTTTTTTCATCGAGGGCGCGCAGGAAGCCCTTTTGTTCGCTGTCGCGGAAGCGGCTGGATTTGTGGATAACGATTCGGGCCGGCATGTGCTGTAGGGCGCGGTCGTATTCGTCCAACGCGTCGCGCAAGAGTTCGTACGCCTGATCCTCGCTGAGATAAGGGTGTCGGTTCTTCTTGTCGATGGAAACCGGGGTTCCGCGTAGGATTATGCCGTGGCCGAACTCATCGAATACCTGCGCGAGGCTGGACGAGACAGTTTCACCATCGCGGCTTTTGTAGAAGCCGATCCCACTGTAGCAAGAGCGCAGCTTGGCCGTGTCCTCAACGAGCCTCCACGGGATGGTGCGGTTGCCCTTGTAGTAGAGTGCAGTGCAGAAGTTCCATGCCTTGGTGGCCGGATCCTGCTGCTCCCCGGCCTGCTTGGTGATGAGGATGGTCTTTTCGCGCACGAGTTGCAGCGGCGTCCCGAGATGCATGCACTTTGCTTTGAGGATTCGGCGGAAATTGTGTTCCAGCTCGCTCTCCCCGTTTTCATCCCCCTTGAGAGAGGTGACGGATTCGAACATTTCGTTCGGCATGACGCAGACTATGACATCAACAGACCTGTTCTCGGCCAGGAAGCGGATTTGCTCGTAGTAAAGCTCGACCGCACGCTCGACACGGTCGGGGCGTGACGGAAGCTTCAAGATAGCAGTGATCTCGGATTTCTGCAGAGTGCGTGTGTACTGGGGAGAGTTGATGAGGCGGGTCAGGAAGCCGTAGCTTTGGTTGATGCCGCCGAAACCCCGGAAAAGATTAAGCAGCTTCGATTCCTTTTTGCGCTCGATGCCGCTGCGGCATTGAGTGAGCCATTCGTCGAGCAGATCGACCCCTTCGCCGCGACCGACGACGCCAATGCGCAGTTCCGTGCGGCGCAGCTCGTCGCGCTTGTCGTACACCCCCATGTGCTCGATGCCGGTTCGCGGGCAAACGTGGGTGCCGGTGCCGAATTCGAGCAGCGGCTCGGTGAGGGTGGTGAGCTTCAAGCGGCTTCCTCCTGGTCGTCTGCGACATCGGCGATGAACGTCTCGTCAGCATCGTCAGAGACGTAATCGGCGTCCTCACCTACGTCGAACTCGACTAAGTTCTGAAACGCGAGCCCGTCCTCTTCTCCGGCGCCTGTTGCGGACAGGAAGTAGGCGATGAAGCGCACCTGGTTCCTGACGCTGGCATTCCGTTCGAGCCGCTTCTGTCGGGAGAGCAGGTCGTCGTGCCAGTTCGACTGGCGAAACCCGTCGAACGAGTAAAACCAGCTAGGCACGATCTGGGCGAACCAATCGTCACCGAGCTTCGCAAAGGTAAGGTCGAACGATAGGTGCTGGTGATGCGCGACCTTCGTGTGATCCTTTTTTGACGGGCGGGCAAAGTAGACACGCCGCGTCGCCTTCTGCTTGCCGATCCAAGGTTCTTTGCGTTCGCTCTGTCCCTCCTCGTCGGCGATGAAATAGAAGAAGCGATCCTTCGGCTGCATGCGGACGTGGCGTGCCTTGAGGAGCTCGCGGGCCTCGGCGATGAGAAGTTGCTTGAGCACGTTGATGTTGTCGGTTTCCAAGGAATCGGCAAGGTCAGAGACGTCGAGCCGTTCGACCGACCCTTCGTCCACGACGCTGATGAGGCCGTTGGCCTCCATGTCATGGAACGAGAAGAGTTTGTTGTCGTGGCAGACCCAGGCATCCGAGTGCACATCGTTGAGGAGGAGAGCCATCTTTACGACCGATGTCCTGCTCCGAGCTTTTCCCTTGTATGAGAGACTGCTGCGCGCCTGCGCGACCACTTCCTTATCATTGATGGTCAACTCGGCGACGTAAACAGCCTGCGGCATCCGGACCCGCAGGAGGTTGGTCGTGATAGCAGTCGGATCGGGGATGCTGTCGGAGCTGTACGCGATATATGCGTCCACCTCACCTAGGATTCGTTGAAACTCCTCAAGGACGCGCTCCTGAGCGGGCAGACGCAGCCCCGCGACCAGCCCGAGCAAGTCGCCGAGATCGATGACGTGTTTCTTGGTATTAAAGGCGAAACGGTCGCCGACGATCTCGTTGACGGCAGCTTGGCTATAGGACGCCTGTTTTTTGACGAGGGTGAGGACGTAAAGTTCGTCGAAGCTATTGAAGTAGCTGCGATCCATGAACTGGCGAAGGGTGGCCTTCACTTTATCGAGAGAGGTGGTCGAGGTGACCTGGAAGCAAACGCGGTCGTGATCGTCGCCAAGATCGATGCCAGGAAAATTCTTTTGCTTACGGTTGAGATTGACGAGTTTTGGCAAGTTGTAAACCGACCTTAGGATCGGGATAAACGCATCTTCGAGCGCTAAGTTGATGTCCGTTCGGCCCTGGGCGGTAGCAAGCTCAACCTGCAGGATGATCCGGCTCACTACGTCGCGGAGCTTATTCTCTATGTCTAGCTGCCGCGTACGATCGCGTCCCCATTGCCCTATCGGAATGATGGGAACGCATCGGCAACAATTCAAGACGTTCCCGAATGAAAAACCTCCCCTGCTGGTATCTTAGGGCACCGGCAAGTCACGCATTCGCATTTGGGTGCTGCGGCGAGTCCTTGAAAGTCGTCCGGCAAGCGACGACGACGGGAAGCCTTACGACGCTCAGGTCCACCCATTTTTTGGCTGACGTGAAGCAAGCCTTGACGGCTCCAGCTTCAGCTTCAGCCTCGAACGGCAGCTTCGCTCATCCTAGCGCATCAAGCTGTACGGGCAGCGGCGGCCCGCCGCCAGTTATTGAGAGGGAAGGGGGCTTGCTTCTGTTTGAGTCGAAAGAGCGTCGAATGTCGATGCCTGGGCTCGCAATCAGGAGTATGTCCCATGATCAAGTCGATCCCGTTGACCAAGTTGGTCCAGTCCCCTCGCAATGTGCGCCGTCACGGTGACCCAGCCGCAGATTCCGAACTGAAGGCGAGCATTGCAGCCCACGGGTTGTTGCAGAACCTCATCGTTCGGCCTGCTGCTCGTGGAAAATTTGAGGTTGAAGCCGGAGAGCGCCGTCGGTGCGCCTTGCTAGCGCTTGCCGAAGAGAAAGTCCTGCCGAAAGGCTACGAGGTTACCTGCCTCGTGCTTGAGGACGATGCGGAAATCGCAGTCGAAACGAGCCTGGCCGAAAACTTCCATCGCCTCGCGATGAACCCCGCCGACGAAGCGCAGGCGTTCGCAGCCCTTATTGATGCTGGTGCCTCGACGGAAGATGTCGCGCGCCGCTTCGGGCTGACGGTCCGCTTCGTCGAAGGCCGTCTGCGTCTCGCGACCCTCGCGCCTGTCGTCTTCGATGCTCTGGCATCCGGTGAAATCACTCTCGATCTCGCCAAAGCTTTCGGCGCGACCTCCGACCAAGAAATTCAGGCTCGCGTCTATGAGCAAGCGTCTTCTGGCTATTATGCGCCCAGCGCCGACAGTATCCGGCGCATGGTGCTCTCCGGCACGGTTCGCGGCAGCGATGCTCGGGCCCGTCTTGTCGGTCGCGAAGCCTATATCGCTTCAGGTGGCCGGATCGAACGCGAACTCTTCGACGACGATGACAGCGAGTCCTGGGTCGATGTCGCGCTTCTCGAAACGCTCGCCGCAGAGGAGATGGAAAAGCGCGCCAAGGCGCTCGCAGCAGAGCAGGGTCTTGCCTGGGTCAAGCCGACGCTTGACGCCTATGCCAGTCACGATCTCGTCGAAGGCCTCATTCGACTTCCAGCCGAGCCGGCTCCGTTGACTGACGCCGAACTGGCCCGCCTAGATGAGCTCGATGCCTCGTACGACGAGCATGCGGCCATTCTTGAGGACGAAGACAGCGCCGAAGAAGCAATTGCTGCGGCCGAGGCGACGATCGAAGCGATCGAGCGCGAATGCCAGGACATTCGGGCAAAGCCTCCGGAGTTGGCACCCGAACTGAAGGCCGATGCCGGAATGATCCTCGTTCTCTCGCGCGACGGCACGCCGGTCCTCCAGCCGGTGTTCTACGGCGAGCGCGATATCGAAGTCGTTGGTGACGACGATGTCGTCGAAGTCGTGGCCAGTGTCGGCAGTGATGGCAAACGCCGTGCAGCGCTTTCCAAGCGTCTGGTCGACGAACTTGCGATGCAACGTCGTGACGTGCTCGCGCTCCACGTGGCATCGGATCCCGGCCTTTCGCTCGACATCATCGTCTTCACCCTCGCGGATGCCGACACCCACGACTGGCGGTCACGCGCGGCCACGACCCTGCGTGGCGGCGTCCCTGCCGGTCCGATTGTCGGGTTCGAAGCGAAGGATGCGCCGGCAAGCGCATCCCTTGCGGACCTGCGCTCTGGTCTCGATGAGAGCTGGCGATCTGGCGAAGAGGCTTCGTCGCGCTTCAAGATGTTTCGGGCACTCGCTGATGAAAGTCGCGCAGCATGGCTCGGCTTCGTCGTCGCTCGCACGCTCGAGGCGAGCCTCAACATTGCAGGCGAACGTCAGATCACGTTCCAGGATCATCTGGGCAGCACGATCGGCATCGACATGGCGCAATGGTGGCGTCCGACCGCGGCGAACTACTTCGACCGCGTCTCGAAGCAGGTCATCCTTGATGCGCTCACCGACGTTGGCGGTTTGGAACTGTCCTCACGCTTCGCATCGGTGAAAAAGGGCGATCTCGCGATGAGCGCCGAGCGCGTCTTCGCGGGGACTTACATCACCGAGGTCGAAGTTCGGGAAAGGGCCCTCGCCTGGGTGCCCGAAGTCATGCGCTTTGCCGACCAGCCGGAAATTCCTGCCGACAACGAAGCGCAAAGTCCCGACGCGGATTTCGTCGCCAACGACGACAATCAGCCCCCGAGCGAGCTGGCCGCCTGATCTCCTCCTGACAGGAACGGCTGCTCGCGACCGTGGAGCGGTCCTCCGGCACATGCCGGGGGGCCGCTTCCTTCATGGAAAGAGAGCGGAGGGGGCTCCGGGATCTCCGGCACTGACCGACGGAACTGTCGTCAGGCCATTTCAGGAGATCCAACATGGCCTATCGCAAGGGACAAAGTGGCGGAGTGTCGCCTGCTACCCGTATCACCCAGGAAATCATCGCCCGCCTCGAGTCCGGCACGAAGCCGTGGATCAAGCCATGGCGCGGTGTGCCAGTCTCGCGTCCATTGCGGGCATGCGGCGTCCCTTATCGCGGCATGAATGTATTCTGGCTCTGGATGGTTGCCGACATGTGCGGTTACGCCTCGCCGTTCTGGATGACCTACAATCAGGCCAAAGAACTGGGTGCACAGGTGCGCAAGGGCGAAAAATCCACCATCGCCATCTTTTACAAGAGCTACACCAAGGAAGTCGAAGCCCCCGACACCGGCGAAAAAACTGACGAAAGTCGTCGCGTGTTGAAGGCCTATCCGGTTTTCAATGCCGATCAGGTCGAAGGTCTTCCGGAACGTTTCCATCCCGCCGCGACGCTTGAGGTGGTGGAACCCGAGGGCCGTCAGGCTGAACTCGACTCATTCTTTGCCAATATTCCGGCCGTCCTGCGTCATCAGGGCGACGAAGCCTATTATGAGCCGGTAGCTGACCGGGTGACAATGCCGCCCGCGCATCTCTTCTCGGGCTTCGACCACTATTACGCGACGCTCGCGCACGAGCTGTCGCATTGGACCGGCCATGCCAGCCGCCTCGACCGTAATCTCAAGAATCGCTTTGGTTCTGCAGCTTACGCTGCCGAGGAACTCATTGCCGAACTTTCGAGCGCTATGCTTGGTGCTGAACTCGGTCTGCCAGTCACACACTTGGATAGCCATGCGAGCTATATCGAGCACTGGCTCAAGCTCCTGAAGCAGGATGACCGTGCCATTCTCACCGCTGCCGCAAAGGCGGAGGAAGCATCAAGGCTTCTGCTCAAACTTGGAGGACGGATCTCTGCCGATGATACCGACGAAGCGTCTGCTGACGCTGCGTTGGCCGCTTGAAGGAGGGTGTCATGGGCCGATCGGTCAGTTACCCCAGCGGGGCCATTGTCGCCTTCACTGTGCTCGAAGTCGAAAACGACGATGACTGGGACTTCGAATATGAGTGGCTCCGCGAGGATCTGCGTGAGCGCGCAGGGCAGGCATTCCCTTCCCTGATCGCGCACGACGGTTGGCGAGGCCGCGAAGACCGCATCCTCATGCGCAATGCCTATGCAGATTTCGGCGTGTCGGTTTACGCCGGCCTGGTTGCGGTATGGATCGTCGAGCGTGACGATGGCGCCTATTGGGATGCCGATTGGCGCACGGCCAGATCGCCCAGAGCACAACGCTGGCTGTCCCAGATCGCCCCGCGTTTTGAAGCGTTGTTCGGCGACTACGTCTGCCTCGGTCACATGTCGAACGGTGAAGGCGTCTACGCAAAACGGGTAGCCTGATGCGCCAGTCACTTTGATCGTGACGAGGTGCCTGTCCTCCCTGACGAAGCCTGCATGTGCACTCATGGTCTGAAGCCATGCGAGAGAGGCCCTGGGCCAGCCGCCAGTCTTCCGCAACCCGGCTTGCGCAGGCCCGAGTTGGCCCGGCCCTGTGGGCCGTTGGCCTGCCCGCGCCAGCCTGCCCAAGCGGGTTTCCCCTGTCGGGTGCGGAGACTGCCTCAAGCTGGCCCTGACGGGCTCTCGCTGGCGCAGCCATGAGCGGGTGCGTCAGCCTCACACCAGTCAGGAGGACAATACCCATGCACTCATCATTTTCTGACCAAATTGCTGGCCTCGATCTTTCCGGTTTTTCGATTGGTCCTGCCCCGGTTTCTACCAATGACTTTCCGGTCCACGAGGCGGTCGTTCAGACTCTCGAAGCGGTATGGTCCGATCTTTTTGCGATGGTCTCTGGGACTGCGCTGGAAGCCGATGCCGAGGACCTCGGCTGGGCGTTCGTCAACATCTTCCACCGTTCCGCGACCCGCAAATCGACCGCAGTCGACCGCGCAACCGACGAAGTCCGAGCGCTCCTGGCCACTGCCGATGGATCCGAAATTCACACCCATGAACTCGAGACCCAGGTTGAGCGTGCGCAGTGTGCCGAAGGGGCTATGCTCGCTCTCGAAGAGATGCGCGAAGTGGCCGCTGGCCTCTATCTCAACGAATTCGGCTTCTCGTGGAAGCCCGTGTCGAGTTCGCGCTTCAATCACAGCGCCATGCTGACTTCCGCGCTTGTCGAGGGGCGCGAGTTCGTCCGAGCCCGGTCCGAAGCCAAGCGCCGCGCCGCCATGCCAGAAGGTACGCCGGTGATATTTTCCGGTGGCCGCACACGCCATCCAAACGAGCAGGACGCTCTCACTTTTGCCAACAACGTCTGGGCTACTCTGGACAAGGTTCACGACCGGGTTCCTGACATGGTTCTTGTCCACGGCGGTGATACCAAGGGCGTTGACCGTCTGGCATCTTCTTGGGCGGAACGACGCAACATCCCGCAAATCAGCTTCTCCCTCGACATGCGCCTGGGGGCACGCGCAGGATTCAAGCGCAACGAGCGTATGCTCTCGCTCGACCCCCGTTATGTCGTCGCCTTTCCCGGAAACGGGGTCCTGGAGCGCCTCGTCATCGAAGCCAAATCCCGTCGGATTACCGTCGTCGATCGCCGCGGTCCGCTTGGAACTTCTCCCAAGCGCGCGGCTCAGGATACCGGCTGATGCGTCCGGCATCGCGCCAGCGCCATCGGCGCTGGCGCAGCCCGTCAGAGGAAAGAGATCGCCTGATATCGTGGGCAAGACGATCGGTTCTTGCCCGCACATTGCAGGAGAAATCTCATGACTGATTTTCAGGCAATCATGGCGGACTTTACTGTCCGCCAAGCCGAACGCGCGGCGCAGGCACAAAGTGAAATCCAACGGCTCAAGGCAGCTATCATTGCCCCGCTGCGCAATGCCGAAATTGCCCGCGTAGAAATCCGTTTCGATGGGTGCGGCGACAGCGGTGCGGTCGAAGAATGCGTCTTCTCTAACGCCGGCGGGGCGAGTGCTCCGTGTCCCGAAGTGATGATCGACTGTGCTGGAGAAGGCGACGACCAGAGCCTCAGTTCCGCCCTCGAGCAACTGACCTACCTTGCTCTCGAACGCCATCATCCCGGATGGGAAATCAATGATGGTGCCTGCGGCGAACTGGTCATCGACGTGGCTACGCCGAGTTTCGTTCTGGACTGCCAGCTGCGGTACACGGCGACCGACGACCATTCGACTGATCTCTAGGAGAGGTGCGATGGCTCATTGCTACTATCACGCCCTATCGTCAGTCCGGAAATGGGGAGGGGTGGTGGAAGATTACCTGCCGCTCCACCAATGGTTTGACCAGTCGAAGGCGATCCTTGCTGATCCGCGGCACCGGGCCCTTCGGCACCATGCCGAAGGCATATTCATGCTCGAAACGCTGTTCGGGCCTACCATCGTCAACGCCGACAGCCGTGTTGTGCCCGTTCGCCTTGTAGGCGAACAGCACGTCCGCGAGGACTTGGGTACGATTCCTTCTTTTGCGGATTGGGGGCGCCTCATCACACCCCAAGACTGGATGTTGCGGGGTCATCGTCTGGACGAGCCTATGCCGCTTGGCGCTGTGGAGACTGCTGCTGGCGGTGCGTTTTCAGGGGGTCTTTCGTCCGCTTCGGGACGAGCGTCCGTAGTCGAGATATGATGTCGCCTTTGAAGGCAGGCGAGGTCAGGGGGTACGTGGCATCCCGATAATACGAAAAGTCATGGCTTGGCCTGTGCAAGGCACTCGGGACCAAACCGGCCTGTAAGCAAACCTTTCCTGAAGCATCCCCGTCGAGACGCGCAACCCCGATCAGGTCCGGCCGAGTTGCCGGGCTGCGCCCGGCTGCCCGCACCACCCGAACCAGATCGAGGTTTCCCTTCGGTGCGCTTCGCCGTGGCCGCTTCCTAGTCGGGTTTGCAGCCGGGATGGACCCGGAATGCTCGATCAGGAGAAAGACCATGACCAATCTCGTTATCCTCGTTGGCCGCATCGCCCGCGACCCCGAAACCCGCACCACCCAGGGCGGCACCAACATCACCTCGATCTCGGTCGTTACCGACCGTCCCGCCCGCAAGGACGGCAAGACCTACAAGGACGAAAACGGCTACACCGCCAAGGACAGCGAATTCCACCGCGTGACCTGCTTCAACGGTCTCGGCCAGAACGTCGCCAAGTACTGCACCAAGGGCCAGCTCGTGACGGTCGAGGGGCGCATCCACTATACGCAGTGGGAAGACCAGGACGGCACCAAGCGCTACGGCTGCGAGATCATCGCTGACAAGGTGGACTTCCTCACCAAAGGCCGAGCGTCGAACAATGAAGGTGCGCCCGACATCGATGAGGACTGAGCGCCTCCCGCAAACGACAAGGCTCCGATGGTGCGCGCCATCGGGGCCTTTTTTTGTGTTCTCTGACGTAAGCGGCGGGGCGGGGCATCGAGCCCACACCCCGCCGCAGTTGAAGTGTCAGGCGGGGGAGAGCCTTTTGAGAGCATCGTCGATCCCGATGGTGAGCGATGCGCGGATGAGCTGCTTTAGTTGCGCAGGTTCGATAGTCTCGGCTCCGCATTCGAGAAGAACCTTGCCCAGTTCGCCTGCCGCTTCCTCGCGGAGCCTGGCCTCCTGTGCATCGAGTTCTTCGCGCTGCTCGCGCAGCTTCTTGAGCGCATTCCGCGCGCTCGGTTTGGACCTGGCCATGAGTTTGTCCTTTCGCTGGCCGTTGGTCCCCTCCACGCGCGACAGTGCCAGCATGGGGCCATGTAGGAAAACGGTTTTTGCCGCGATGTCAGTGCTTTTCACGCTGACGTCGTAGAGGTCTCTCTCGCAGAAAGACCAAGTGTGATGCGGGCTTTGGGGCCGCGTCAAGGACGACGGGGCCCCACCATTTTTACCGGGCAAGCCCGGCAAAAATCGTTTCCCCCATCGCCGCTTCGCGGCCGCGCTATGCGCGGTCCCTGACCGGCCCGTCACCCACATCCTCGCAGCTCCTGATGCGACGCATCGAACATCAGGAGGAAAGATCATGTACGCTTCACTGAATATCGCGCAGGGTTCATTCCAGGCAGATCAGGCAGCCTTCGTTGCCGCACTCGACAAGGCTTATGCCCGGTCCCTTCACAGCTACTTCACCCAATATGTCCTGACCGATGGTGAGGCAGGTTACATCGCGGTCGATGAGGGCGATTACGGCGCACTGCCCAAGGCCATGCTGGACCGGGTCATCGACACTGTGCCCGGAAAGCTGAGCGATGAATTCTGATGCCACAAACAAGGAGGAAGTCCGTCAGGGCTTCCTCCTTTCTTTTTGCTCGGGTCCCGTATTGTCGCTCCCGTAGGCATCGCGCGAGCATTCCCTGCAGCATCAGTCCTCGGCGTCCGACGCATCGAATTCCTCCAGCCGATCGGGCATGTCGAGTACCTTCATGGCCGCTGCTGAAATGGCCTCGGCCTTCGTCGGAAAGGCTTCTGCCGAACTGATCGACACGCCGCTCGAATAGGTAACGGTTGCCTGGAATCCGTTTCCTTTTGGTGTCGCGCTAAGTGTTACATCCGCCATAGCCATGCTCCCGTTGGGATGCCCGCGACACCATTCTTCCTGCCGGCGGACTCGATCGATCTTTAACACAATCGGCAATCGAGCGGCATCGTCTTCATCCCTTGGTCTTGGGATTTCAACACCGTCGATCCCGTGCAGGTCATGACACTGGAACCTACCCTCTAAGCTGGGGACGGAAGAGCACACCGTACGCGACAAATCGCAGGCGGTAGGCAGTAAAAAAGATAGTAAAGACAGTGTGTTGATGGATTTTTGCAAAAATGGCTGCTTCTCAATCAGAAATGAATGGTCGCCAATTCGCCAATCGGATTTGATTGAAGGCAGCCAGAAATGGCGCATTCCTGCGCATCTCGCATGTTCTTGACATGTTCTCGTTTCTGATTTAGACAATAACCGCCTTTCGCAGTGCGTTCCGGGCTCCTGACCACAAGGAGTCCGTGCATGACACGGCCAAAATCTCTCCAGGTACATGTCACCGTCGAGCTCGCTGAGCGGGTTCGTTCTGCAGCAAAGCGGCGCGATATAAGCGTCAGCGAATGGATCCGGTCGCTGCTTTCGCAGGCATGCGAAAATGATGATCTTGCATCCAAGCTCGAGGCATCGGTCGACCGCGTCAGCCGTCAATCGGTGTTCACAATGGTCGGCGTCGATGCTCTTCTTGCAGGGCATGCCGATCACGGGCTGCGTGAGCGAGCCCATCAGGCCTATGCGCGCAAATGCAAGGAACTGGGACTCTCCGCAAACGCCGGCGAGGGAGGTTCCGATGAAGCGTAACCTTGTCAACTTCACGCGCGGAAGTCAGCTGCTAGGGCACTTCAGCTTCATGTTTGCAGCAGGTCTCAAGGGGCCGCTGATCATCGCCGCCATCGGCATTTCCTGGACTAGCTGGTGGACCATTTCGGCAGGGCTGAGCGATCACGAAGCCTACCTCGTCTGGATGCGAATTTATGCTGCGATCTACGGATTCATGGAGTTCGATCCGGCAAAAAAGGTCGCACTCGAAACGGGGTTTGGAGGAACCGTCCAGCTCCCTATCATCATGCTCGATGCCTATCCGCCGGTGATCAATGCCTGGGATCATTTGCTCGACTTGCTGGGCGATGCTTTGGTGCGTTCGGCCTTGCTTCTCGTGCCGGCCTTCGTGCTGTTCTACTGGTTCGCAGCGCGCTTCGGCAGCCGTTCAAAAGAGCGCAAACATGAGCGCGGGGCCATGCTCGTTACACTACCGGAACTGGTCGATGAACTGCGCGGGCACAACCAGCGCGAGCGCGCCCGTGAGCTCTCGAGCTCTATGGGTTGGAAATGGCATCTGTGTTCGCCCAAGGAACTGTCTGCGGCATTTCCATACCGGCCCTCGCATCTTGCGACGGTTGTCTATCCCTGGCGGCTTGAACAGAGCCACGCCATGCTCATCGGGACCACCGGCATGGGCAAGACAGTCGCCATGTCGGACATGATTGCCGAAGCCCGCGCCAAGGGACAGCGCTGTGTCGTATTCGACCTAACCGGCGCTTTCATTGAACACTTCTACCAGGCCGACCGGGACATTATTCTGAACCCGCTCGACGCGCGCTGTCCCCAATGGAGCCTCTTCGACGAATGCCGCACCGAGGGTGAATTCTGGGCGGCAGCGGAAGCCCTCGTACCCCATGACGGGGGCGGGGAGGCGCAGTTCTGGGTCATCGCGGCGCGTGCCTTGTTCGTCGAGTTCTGCCTCAAACTGGTCGCTGAAGGACGGGGCACCAATGCTGCGCTTGCCCGCGAACTGATGACCGCTGATCTCTCGCGGGTCCACGCCATGATGCGAGGCACGATCGCCGATCCCCTGACTGCTCCTGCAGCCGCGCGCATGGCGGAATCGATCCGGGCAGTGTTCAATGTGAACGCCAAGGCGCTGAAGCTCCTGCCCACTTCCGGGCGCCGCTTTTCGGTCCGCGATTGGATCGAGGAGGGCGCCCATGAAGACGAGGGCGCTAACGCCAAAAGAAGTGGCTCGATGGTCTTCATCTCGGCGCGCTACGTCGACATGAGCGTGTGCGCGCAGCTGCTCACGCTGTGGCTCGATACGGCGATGAATACGCTGATGACGATGCCGCGCACCAAGGACCTCAAATGCTGGTTCTTCATCGACGAGCTGGGCGCGCTTCACCGGCTCCCCGCTCTCGAGAAAGGCCTGCAGACAGCGCGCAATTTCGGCGGCGCAATCGTCACCGGCATCCATGCCTACGCCAAGCTCAAGGAGGTCTACGGTGAGAACATGGCGATGACGCTTGCATCGCTTGCCCGGACCAAATTGATCCTCGGTACGGCAGACCGCGAGACCGCCACCTGGTGTTCCGACTTCATCGGTCATCGCCAGGTTCGCGACATGGAAGAGGGCTACACCTATGGCTACAACAATGCTCGCGACGCCGTCAGCCTCACGCCGCGCAAGCATATCGAGCCTTTGCTGCTGCCCGACCAGTTGATGAACCTGCCGCGCCTGTCAGGCTTCATCAAATTCCCCGACGGCTTTCCTGCAGCGCCGGTCCGTCTGAAGCCGATAGACCGGGAAAGAATTGCACATGTTTTCGTCGGTCGGGCCAAGGATCGACAGCCGATCCGGCAAGTCGAAGGCAAGAGTAAAAGCGGCGTGACAGATGCCAATCCGCCAGCAAATCAGAGCGAACATCCCTCGTCGAACGACGACGGAGCAGGCAAGCCTGTCGTACCAAAGCAAGGTACTCTTCCGCTAGAGCCGGTAGTCGAGGCGGATGCCAAGCAATTGCGCCAGCAGGCGGCGAAACAGGATGAGAAGGACATTCCCGACGACCCCAGGAAGCCGTCAGGCAAGTCCAGTCATCCGCGAAAATCGTCGCCCGACGAGCGCAAAGCAATGCCGCGTAACTCCCGTCCGCTGCTGCCGACGAATGCGGCGCTCCGCAAAGGCGATCATCCCGATGAGAAGGATCCATCGAATGGCGTGAAGGAGGGACGCCGAAGCGACTTGCCACGTGCCAATCCGCCCTCGGATAAGCCGCAAGCCGTCGATCGGATAGCCCAGCGCCAGCGAGAGGCAGAGGCCCGCAAGCTCATGCTCGAAGACGGCGTTCCCGAGCAGGATCAGCCATCGCACGAAGGGCCCGATCTCGGCGATTTTGAACTGTGACGCACGAGGCAGACGCCGCCTGGCGGAGTGAGACCTGATGCTCTCTGTAGCCAATGTCCGTACTGCTGGCGGCGCTGCCAACTACTTTGCCGCCGACAATTACTACACCCGCGCCGATGCCGAGAGATCTGGTCAATGGCTTGGCAAAGGCGCGGAGGCGCTTGGACTGCGAGGCGTTATCGAAGCCTCGCAGTTCGAGGCCGTGCTCAAGGGCATGCTGCCCGATGGAAGCCGTATCGGGAGCGACAACAGGGCCCATCGCGCCGGCACCGACCTCACTTTTTCGATGCCCAAGAGCTGGTCCATCCTTGCCCTCGTCGGCGGCGACAGGCGTATCCTCGATGCCTATGGCGCTGCCGTTCGCACGACTCTGGCCTGGGCTGAGAAGAATCTCGCCGAAACCCGCATGGAGGTCCGAGGCAAGGAACGGGTGGTCGCGACGCGCAATCTCGTGATCGGGCTTTTCCAGCACGATACGAACCGCAATCAGGAGCCCAACGCGCACTTTCACGCCGTGGTTGCCAATGTAACCCAGGGGCCCGATGGCAAATGGCGAGCGCTGAGAAATGACAAGATTTGGGAGCACAACACGCTGCTCAATGCCATGACCATGGCGCGCTTCCGCTTAGCCGTAGAAAAGCTCGGCTACCAGGTTGGGGAATACGGCAAGCATGGCAATTTCGAAGCGGTGGGCGTTCCCAAACCCGTTCGTGATGCTTTCAGTTCGCGCCGTGCCGAGATCCTCGACAAGCTTTCGACGATGGAAGGCAAAGGCCTCGCGGCGCGCAATGCGGCCAATCTGATGACCCGGGCGGACAAAGGGCCGGTGGCAGACCGCCAGGCTCTCGTGAACCAATGGCGCGAGGCAGCAGCACAGTTGGGCTTTGATCCGAGACTTGTCATTTCACAGGCCAATGCGCGGGCCGCCATCGACATTGGCTCCGTCTCCGGAATTGGAAATTCAGTACGATCGATCGGCCAGCGCGCGCGCCTTTTGGCTGCGACCTTTGCGGAGCATCTGGGGCTACGTCAGGGCGACCCGCTTGTGCCTCGCGACATGGGGCGCCGGACGCCCGAGCAGATCGCGGCCGTTCATGCGGTCGCATCGGCGATCCGGCACTTGGGCGAGCGCGAGGCGGCCTTCTCGCGGACCGAGATATATCGCTCTGCGCTTGGCTTTGCCTTGCCCACTACGCTCCCCGACATCGAACACCGCGTCGACCAGTTGCTGCGTCAAGGCCACCTGCAAAAAGGCCAGGGTGCAGATCGGTACCTTGTCACAAGCCGCGATGCGATCGGGCTCGAGCAGCGCATCATCGCTGCGGTCGAGAACGGCCGTGGCCATGGGGCTGCCGTGGTCGCAGCTGATGTGGCCGGAGAGCGGCTACAGGCGCTCTCTCAGCTCAAATATGGCCTTACCTTGAACCCTGGCCAGGAAGGGGCAGGCCGTTTGCTGCTCGCCTCTCACAACCGGATTGTGGCCATTCAAGGCGTAGCTGGCGCCGGCAAGAGTACCGTCCTCAAACCTGTTGCAGACATCTTGCGCGAGGAAGGCAGGTCCGTGCTCGGGCTCGCTGTCCAGAACACGCTCGTACAGATGCTCGAGCGGGACACCGGCATTCCCTCGATGACGGTTGCGCGCTTTCTGCGCCAACATCAGGGCCTTCTGGCAGGAGCGGACCCAGCGAGGCTTGCCGAGGCTCGTGCGTCTCTGCGCGGCACCACGGTGCTGCTCGACGAAGCCTCGATGGTCGGCAATGCCGACAAGGAAAAGCTCGTGCGCCTCGCCAATCTGCTCCAGCTCGACCGCTTCGCCAGCATCGGGGACAGGAAGCAATTGGGCGCTGTCGATGCCGGCAAACCCTTCGACGTCATGCAGAAGGCAGGCGTCGAAACGGCCACCATGAACACCAATCTCCGTGGCCGCGATAAGGCGCTGCGCGAAGCTCAATATGCAGCGCAGGGCGGACATATCGACGAGGCCTTGCGACATCTTGGCCCGCATGTCGTCGCGTCGGGAAATACAGCTGCCGTCGACGCCGCGGCGGCCTGGCTATCGCTTTCGCCTGCTGAGCGTGAGGTGACCGCGATCTATGCGTCGGGTCGCAATTTGCGCGGACAGGTGAATGACGCCGTTCAGACCGGGCTCAAGGCCAATGGCGAATTGGGACCGGGTTCTTTGCGGCTGAATGTCCTGTCGCGCATCAACCTGACGCGTGAGGAAATGCGCTATTCGCGCAGCTATGCGGCCGGCATGGTGCTCGAAGTCGACCGCCGGCAAAGGGGGCAGGGGCTGCAGAAGGGCCGCTATGATGTGATCGAAACCGATCCGACCCGCGAACGCGTGATGCTGCAGAACGAGCGGGGCAAGCGCTTTGAATTCCGGCCGGGCCGAATGCGACCGCAGGGTGAACAGGATCCACTGCGTCTGTTTGAGGTTCGCCCACTCGAAATCCACGATGGCGACCGCATTCGCTGGACGGCGACGGATCACAAGCGCGGACTGCTCAACGCCGATCAGGCGCGCATCGTGGCGGCTGACGCGAAGGGCGTCACGGTGAAGACCTCGCTTGGCGCCGAGCACCGGCTGGGGTTGGGCGACCCCATGCTCGAGCGCCTCGATCTCGCCTACGCGCTCAATGCGCACATGGCGCAAGGCCTGACCTCCGATCGCGGGATTGCCGTCATGGACAGCCGCGAACGCAATCTTGCCAACCAGCAGACATTCCTCGTGACGATAACTCGCCTGCGCGATGGTCTGACCCTTTTTGTCGACAATGCCGGCAAGCTCGAAGCAGCTGTTGAGCGCAATCCGGGAATGAAGCGCTCGGCGCTCGAAACGGTCAATCAGCTGCGCGATGCGGCAGCAATGGGCCAGGCGAAGGGCAAGGCGCCCGATCGTTCGCAAGAACCGGCTCGCGAGCCGCCCGAGCTCGATCGCTCGCTCACCAAGCCCTTCGAAATCGGGATCTGACGCAGCGTCTATCCGTACGTAAGCGTCCGGCGAACACCGTGTTGCCCAGAAATTTACGCTGCCGTTGCGGTGACCAATGGCCCGGCGGCATGCTCGGCATCAGCCGCTACGATGAATAGGGCATTCCGGACGTTTACAAATATGCGTGTTCTTGTCGGACATCCAAACCGGCATAAATGGTCATCGGCAGTTCTCCCTCCTCGGAGCACCACAACGGCGACCCCGCATTAAGTGAGTGCGTCGCGGCGGCACTCTTGTTTCAGTTTGTACTGTCGACGCATGGGCCACCGATGTCAACGCAGTCCTCGATTGCAATCGCGTTGTTGACACTGCAACGCGCGGAGCAGCTTAGTGCGAAAAAGGCTGGGATCGTTACGGCACGAGCAGAGAACCTTATACCGCCGATGAAATCGCCGAGGAACGCTCATGCTATCAATATTGAGTTCCGTCCTATTTTGGAAGGTTCACGATAGATTAGACTCGGGCATAACGTGGCCCGGGCCGTCTCGTAAGTTGAACAATGATTAGATTCTATATAATTTTCCAAAGGTGGAACCCGATCGCTAAGGGTACTGCTCTGCTCCCTGAGATCTGGACCGTTTCGAGTTAGAATTTTCCGCCTTAGGCACCCTAGACTGGGGCGAGGAGACGACCATGACCTGCGATAAGATGTCCAGACTCATCAACCAGTATCGGATTGGTGAAGCCAAACGGGGTGATTGAGGTTTTGATCTGCTCGATCTGTTTCTTGGGATGAGCCCGCGAGACGCCAGGGCCGAAAGGGGTCAACGTCGCCTACGCGCGAGCGGTTTTCGAGATCTAGATATGCGGACTGAGTAACCGCGTGGACTATCTTTTTCTGGCCGGTGAATTTGCTCTGACAGTGCCGGATTGCGGTACTTGGTGCCCGTCGACAAAACCATCGAGCCAGCCGGTGTCGTCAAGAAGCTGGCGCTTGCTGTATGCCTTTAGCACGTCCGATATGGAAATATACTGACAGCCGATCGGAGGAAAATCTCCTATTTCCCGACCATCTATGGCCCGCATTTCAATCTGCCGGAAGGGAGATCTTTCGGTTTTAAACGCCGGAAAAAGGAAAATATTTGTAATATCACAGTCCGATGCCTTTTCAATGCTGGCAAGGCATTTCTGATAGTAGAGTTGTTTGACAATATCGGCCCACCCGGGGGAGAGGGAAACCGAAGTTGCCCTGTAATATTTGGCATCCGCAATCAAAATGTGCCGACCGCGTTTAACTACAATATCCATCTCCATTCTCCCGGATTCGGCAAGCCGACCTTCCTCGTCAATATAGACAGGCCCGGGCATCAACGGATTCCACGTGTCTTCAACGTCAGGCAACACCTTGCGCAGCATCTCTTCCCACATTGCAGAGAAATCTGCGATCCCGCAGACAACAGGTCCCACTCCTGTATGTTGCTCTTTTTCGAGATAGGAGAGTAGCAAGTTCACCAGCCTGACGGCCCGGGTCTGGTAGAGATTTCCCCGGGCGACCAATAGAAGCTTCGGCCAAACGTGTTTTGGCCATCTGATATTTTCGGCCTTCACGGGCATTTCGCGTGCGCCGAAATGTTCGCCAAGCCACCAACCGTGGATCGAAGCAATTTCGCTTACCACCTCGCCCTGGATCAGGGCAATGAGGTTGGTGTCGAAGGTTGACGGCCTTACTCCTCTGAACTCGCTGTAAACCGAGGCTCCGTTGGCGCCTTTAAATGCCGGCTCGTTTTTTATCGTCCGTGGCCAGTCCGGCTTGCCGGCATTGCGTGTACAGATCCGTTCGCGGTGCGTATATAGCCCGTGATCCCGGTAATCTGCAGCTATGTCCGCAAGCAGGGCCGTCTGGTTGAGGCCCTCGTCATTTGATGCATCACCGCCCCTGCCCCTTTCTCTCGCAAAGCGCAGGATTGCCTCCATCAGTGGTTTCGCCAGCATGCACCTGTCCGCTGTGAGCGAAGGTGAACCATGCGGCAGGAACACCGTTGCTCCTGAGGTGTCGGCGTGTGCTATTCCAACCCAGGCAACAAGTTCACGCGAGTTATCCATCATGATCGACCACCGAGCCCGCAGACTTTTTGCAGCGGAAGGATGGGTAATTTCGAACTCCGCTTTTGACAGGCGGTCAGGAAGGAATTCTATTTCCACCGTGTGACTACCCGGCCTCCGGAGAAGGATCGGATTGGTCTGCATCGTCGGTCGCTGCCGCTTCTTCCAGCCTTTGCAGAAACTCTGTCGAAAAAACGGATTTCGGCGAACTCATGCGCCGGTGGAGCTGCCCAAATGTGGTAACGCCAGACGCAAAAATTTCCTCGCGACCATGATGCCGAAGAAGATCGTCCCAAAGATAAATGAGTAGTTTGTTGGGAATTTCTCCTTTGGCCAAATCGGCATCACTGGCAAAGCGCGGGCCGATAAGCCGGTCTTCACCCGTCTGGAGACGATCAACCAGAAAGTTGTTCAACGTTTCGATGAACGCTGCCCAAGATGTATTTCTTACAGAACCGGCAACACGGTAGCTGACAGAAGCGTCGGGTGAGTTGCCGTAATCGATAGGAAGATATTGCTGCGTCCATCTCCGCCGGAATGCGGTATCCAAAGGATAGACCCCCTGATCTGCAGAATTCATGGTGGCGAGAATCCAGAGATTCGATGGCAACCTTAGCGTCCGCGCCGCATTGCCTGCATTCTCTCCGAACCACTGCGCAAATTCAGGTGATGGGAAATCCACATCATAACGGCCCGATCCGTCACTGTTCCTGTCGAGCAACTGGAACAGCTCGCCGAAAACTGCAGCGGCCATAGCGCGGTTGAGCTCCTCGATAACCAGAAATACCTTTTTGTCCGGATGCGACCATGCATAAGCTGTTGCTGCAGCAAACACTCCTGGCCGGAAAGCATAAGTAACTTCCCCCTTTGCATCGAGACCGGGCTTGAGAGTGCCTACGAAATCACTGTTCTGCATGTCGGGGTGAAAAACCGTCCGGAAGGCTTTCTCCGGTCCTATCATCTGATCTACAGAATGGCTTTTGCCGGTTCCGGGCGCGCCATAAAACAATATGTTATCGCCACCTGTCACGGACGTTGAGGTGGTCTCGATCTCCATATCCTCTCCATCCCGCGCACGAGAAGCCAGATTTTCAGCTGCTTCAGAATAATCCGCAACAATTTCCAGCGCCCGTTTATAATCGTCCCTAGTAAGTGCCGATTGCCAGGCGCGTTCATCGAATTGCCCGTCATGAAGCGCATTATAGGCAATCGCGTTGATCAAATGAAGAAAGCCGCGTCTCTGTACCTCGGCAAGATCTTTATGTGCTCCTGCCGAGAAATGTCGTCGAGAGAAATTCGAAAGTGCCTCGTCGGGATTTTCACTATTCACATTCAGCTTGCTTGAGCTCCAAGCTTCCCAATTTTCAAGAATGTCTGAAAATGCAGTGGCCATGTCTCGATTTGAGATCTTGAAGTATTTGCCCGAAGTGCTTCGAAACCCCCATGTGGTTTCAAAGCTTTCCGAACTCAGCTCGTATTTCTGGCCCAAGAAACTTGCGGCAATCTTTTTCGAAAAACGGACAGCGTCCGTTTGATCGGCCTCATCCAATTCAGTCACTCCCCGTCACGATCTCTGTAGTAAAAAGAGATATGTAAGCAACCGCCCTGCTGTCAAGAAATGCCGAACGACGCTCGTCAGGAGCTAATGCTTGTAATACACGGGGCAGGCGAGTTTATTGCCGCTTCAAGTTGGTCCAGCAATTCCTCCGGTGAAAGCCGGCGCGCTTTTGTCAACGCGCATTCCCAGATAACAATGGCGCCCCAACCCTGTTGCAGGAGATCTTCTATATTCCGTGCGTCACGCTTTCTGTTGCTCTCGATCTTGGCAGACCAGAAATCCTGACGCGTGTGAGGAATGCGAAACAGGTCACAGTTCTCGTGCCCGTGCCAAAAGCAGCCATTAACAAAAACGGCCTTCCTGTATTTCGGAAGCACCAGGTCCGGACGGCCGGGTAGATCGCGACGGTGCAGGCGGAATCTGAAGCCGGCGCCATGCAGAAGCGATCGGACAAGCCTCTCAGGCTTGGTATTCTTGCCTTTTATGCCCGCCATCATACGGCTTCTGACGTCTGGCGAGACGATATCAGCCACGACCGCTCAATCCTTCCGCAGACGTCCACCCGTAATTTCCAGCATCCGCTTTGCAATGGAGCGGATCACCGGCACCGACACCGAGTTTCCGAACTGACGGTACGCCTGCGAAGATGAAACTGCATCGACGACAAAACTTTCAGGAAAGCCCTGGATCCTTGCGCACTCGCGCGGGGTCAGTTTTCGTGGATTTCTGCCTATATCAGACTGGTCGATAAGGATTTCGCTTCCATCCTTATAATATCTCGCGCTGATTGTGTTGCAGTGCGTGCTCTCGCGGTTGAATACGGAAAAGCCGAATCCGTTTCCTTTCTTCTCGTGCTCCAGACGCCTGCGGATGTGCCCTGCGTACAGACGATCGGAGATCGTATAATGCGGCGCAACATCCTTGTTGTGCTCAAGAACTTCTCCGAGGAGCGGCGGGCCCTTCCGGTCGGGTAGTGCATTAAAGAAGCCGGCAATATCCAGATTCGGGAAAGCGCTGAGCGAAAACCCTATGATGTAGATTCTCTCACGTTTTTGCGGGACACCGAAATCCGTTGCCGACAGGACGGCTGTGGCCACCTCATAATCAAGCGGGATACCAAGTGCCTCCCTCGCGTGCGGCGACATCGGGACGTTGTGCGGGATTTCGGTGCATGTGTTTCCTCCGAGAATTTGGAGAATTGTCGAAAGTGTCCGGCCCTGGTCGTGACCTCGCAACTGTTTGACATTCTCAAGCAGGAAAGCCTTGGGTCTCTTTTCCGCAAGAATTCGCTGGATTTCGAAGAACATTGTTCCGCGCGTATCCTGAAAGCCTTTTCTGAGCCCGGCGTTTGAAAATGCCTGACAGGGGAAGCCGGCCAGCAGGATGTCGTGATCAGGTATATCCCCGGCACTAATGTTTGTGATGTCACCATAGGGCACCTCGCCAAAGTTGGCGGCGTAGGTCTTCTTTGCATATTTGTCCCATTCCGAACTGAATACACATTCTCCGCCTACATCCTGAAACCCCATACGGATTCCGCCTATTCCCGCGAACAGGTCAATAAACCGGAAATCGCCCTGCGACACCTTCCGGAACGGCGCACTGTCGGGCAGTCCGGCAATAGCTTTCTGCCTTGACGGACTTGGAGTGTGCTCGCCGCGCTCCCATCCGCCCACAGTCCTTTCTCCCCCTTCCCCGAGACCGGCATACTCCGCAAACTCTTTTTGGGAGAGCCCCAGATTGTCCCGTTTTTCGCGGATTAGTGTACTGAATTCCATGTGCGTGGTCCTTCCTCTATTCGACCATGCCAGGTTGGAATCGCCGGGTCAACTACAGGATAAGCGGTCAGCAACAGTTTGTACGTCCTATGGGCGATTAGCAGGTTGATTACGCGTAGATTAATTCTTGCGAAAATTCTGGGGGTGTCATCAAAAAGGTACAGCTCCAAATTAGCAGATTACCTAATCCAGCCCTGCCCGCCGTCGCAAGTAAATCAGATCATAGCTACCATCAGGTTGGGGTTCACAGGTGAAGTGCAGTTTATTCCGATCGACGGGATCATCAACGCTGCCGACCAACTGATCGTCGCCTTGCGGGTCAAGAGCGATCTCGCGGATATGCCCGAACGGCACATTGGCCAACGAGGCATCGTCGAATGCCTCAACCACCGCAGCTTGCGAGAGCGGCCGGTCCCCCAGATTCGCCAGCACCCGGATCAGTTCGTTGACCGTCAGGGTTTCAAGCCGCCCCTCATGCACACCATTGCTGAAGGGATGCAGCTTGCCGATCACGATGCCAGCGCGCCCTTGGGACTTATCGGCCTCCGGTTTCCAGTTCCAGGGCAAAAGCTCGTTGATCGCATTGATCTTGTGCCCTTCGGCAAGGCGCTGCAACACATCGGCGAGCCAATGTTCGGGTTCGACGCCATTGAGCCGCGCTGTTTCGATCAGCGAATACATCGCCGCCGCGCGCTCGCCACCGCTATCAGCGCCAGCGAACAGGAAGTTCTTACGCCCGAGAGCGACCGGACGCAGGCTGTTCTCCGCCCGGTTATTGTCGATCTCCAATGTGGGGTCTTCGGTATAGCGCAGGAAGGCGTCCTTGCGCTGCAGCACATATTGCAATGCCCCCGTAAGCGGCGAATGACGGCTGACCTCATTCACTATCGACATTGCCCACGCGAAGAATTGCTCGATAATGGCCCGTGATGCCTTGCGCGCGTCACGACGCACATCAAGTTCGGCACCGCGGATCGTGTCCTCGATGTCATAAAGCTTCGCGATGAGCGCAACCCCGCGCCGCGCGACCGAGTTTGAGTCTGCCTTGACGATGTCGACCAGCTTGCGCCGCGCATGCGCCCAGCAACCAACCCCTATGATCCGGCCTTGTCTTCGGTGAGGATCATAGAGCTTTTCATATCCGGCATAGGCATCGGCTTGCAGGAATCCGCTGAAGCTGCGCAAATGCTGCTCGGGATGCACCGATTTGCGGTCAGGGCTGTAATAATAGACCGCTGCGGGAGGATCACCCTGATGCCAGTTGCGATTATCACGGACATAAGCCCAGAGCCGTGCGGTCTTGGTTTTGCCCGAACCCGGCGCCAATAACTTGAGGGTGGTATCATCGGTGTGAAGCTTGCCGGCTTCGAACACATGGTTGGCGATCGCCTGAACCAGAGGATCAACCAGCCAGCTAACCTGACCCACCCAATCCGCCAATGTTGATCGGCTGAGATCGACGCCCGAACGCTTGTAGATGTTGGACTGGCGAAAGAGCGGCAGATGGTCGGCAAATTTCGAGACAATCACATGGGCCAGAAGCTTCGGACCCGCACGGCCGCCGGGAATGACCGTGGCGGGCGCCGGCGCTTGCGAGATCGCAGGACTTGCACGCAAGCTTGGGCCGCACATGGCGGACCACATGAAACTGGGCGGGCGTATATTCGAGGATCTCGGTCACGTCTTCGCCCAGCGGCCCCATGATGCCGCCACACGCACAGCCATCGGCATCCGGCGCATCGTGATGCACCTCGTTGCGCGGCAGATGCTTGGGAAGCGGTTCGCGCTTCGGCTTGCGCTTTTTCTTTTCCTTTGTCGCCGGGACGAGGGCTTCTACCCGTGCCTGCTCGAAGCCTTGCTCGGCCTCGAGGTCTTCCAGCGAGAGTTCCAGCTGATCCATCATCTGGTTCATGCGTTCCGACGACTGGCCGAACTTTTCGCGTTTCAGTCGCGCCAGCTGTATCTTCAGCTTCTCGATGCTGAGCGCATTGAGCTTGATGGTATTAAGAGCGCGCTGCAGTTCGGCTTCTGCTGTTGATGCTCGCGCCTCCGCTTGGACAACCCGGCTTTCAGCCTCACCGCGCGCCTTTTCCGACGCCGCCAGCTGTGCCTGGAGGGCCGCAATTTGCGCCTCCATCAGGGCTTGATTGGTGCTGGCAGGATCGTCTTTCGAGGACATACCAAACCCTACCAAATCCGCCAAAAATTACAAGAAATATAATCTAATATTATGAAGAAAATTGCAGAGATTCAGCTATGTACTAGTTGCCTTGGGGTGCGTGGTGGTGGCGGTGAAATCGTTCGCCGCCAGTCCATCCCTTCGATCAGCGTTGCAAGCTGAGCAGGCGTCAGAATGACGCCGCCATCAACCATTGGCGGCCATACAAATCTGCCTCGTTCTAGCCGTTTGGCGTAAAGACACATGCCGCTGCCGTCCCAATAGATTGCCTTGAGGTAGGAACCTCTAACCGAGCGGAACAGGAAGAGGTGCCCGCAATAGGGATCGGTATCGAACACCTGCTTGGCCAGCGCCGCAAGACCATCAAAGCTATTGCGCATCGATACCGGACGTGCGGCGAGATAGACCTTTGTCCCTGGGGCAAGCGATATCATTGGCTTTGCCGCAACACTTTGAGCACGCGCAGCAACGCACGCTCGTTGACGAAGCTGTCGACTTTCAACTGCGTGCCATCCACCAGCTGAATGGCGATCGCTCCGGGGCTGTTGCCCGGATGAGGCAGCACGGCTTCATGAGTGGGCATTGAGGGCTGCGGCTTTACGGGATCTGTTCGGCTCGGAATGGCAGGCGATGCTATCGCGGGTGCGGGCTCACCTGCATTTGTTATCTCGCCGAAATGCACAAATGCCTGCGACTGCGCCTCAATCGCTGCGCGCTGCCGGTACGCCGAACGCCAGGAGTACAGAATGCTTTCGCTGATATCGAACCGTTGTGCTACCGATTTGACGGTCACGCCCGGTTGCTCGCATTCTTTGAGAATATGCTCGCGCTGCTGCTCTGTCCATTTGCGACGGCGTTCCGTTCGGGTGATGATTTCGACCGCTGGCAAAGCAAACTCCTTTCGGAGTCCATAAGGAGACTCCAATCGCCAGCCTCATCGCAAATCATCCCCCAACCAACAATACGGTCCCCACCGGACGCTTACATCCGTACGGGTTCATATGGCACCGGTTGACTGCTAGTTCTGTTTTTGTTCTCATGGCGAACATGTCCCGAATCGCCGATGAAATCCTGTTCACGCATATCGAAGTCGCGATTGCCATCGCGTCCGAAGCAACGCTGGTCGGGCTCGGCGCTGACGACCCGCGAACCCAGCGCAATGCTCGTGTCGATCTCGCGCGCCATCTGGTCGAGCGGATGCAGGGTTTGGAGATCGAAGGCGAGGGGAATGCCAGCAGGAGCTCTCAGCCCACTCTCTTTCCAGGCGATCTCTCGCCGATGGGCTGACCGACATTGAGATGTGGCTGAGGTAATACTGGCTTATTGCAGGCGCGTCGGGCGATCCTTCCCCATCAGCTCCGCCACGCGTTTGGCGATAGCTTTCCAGGTGGCGATGCCCGCCTCGTCCTGTGCCAGCGCGAGCGCGCCGATCTGCTCGGCGACATGAAGCGGTGCATTCTCACCATGGGTCTTCACGACCTGGCTGGCACAGGCCCAGAGTTCCCAATCGCTCAGCATCAGCCGAGACGTCCAACAAGGCCGAGGAAGAACGCGATCAAACCGTAGCCCACGACACTGCCCGCCAGGAAAAGTTCAATATTGAATTTGGAACGAGGAGGGCGGGGTTGTCCTGCTGGCCAGATCTGATCGCAGATGAGCTCGTTGAACCCGGCGCGGCGTCCGCAGACTTCCACTTCGCGTCCGAGCAACCGGCGTGCTCTACGTCCGGTGTCGAGCTCCCACACCCCGCCGCCCGAATGCAGTTCAAGTCCGAAGGGGCCTTTGGCAAGACGGCCTGTCAGACAGAGTTCCGGGCCTAGCGGCATGCAGGCCCTTTCCAGTAGCGATCCCAACGCAGCACTGTGCGTGTCTGGATCATCGAGCAGGAGAGATCGGCTCCGCTCGGCAATCGGCACCAGGCAGCCGTCCGGTTGCCGCCTGCCAAACCTTCCGACCGGCACGTCAATCTCGGTCCACGAACCACCACGTGCCCTGTCGAGATGGTCCCGCGAGGGCCGCCAAGAAGATCGACGAGCGCGTCGCGCGCTTCGATAGCCGACGCGTCGGGGCAGGGCTGGTTGGTTCGGCATGTTCCGTCCATTTCGCGCGCGGCGATCCCGGCGATGCGGACATGGGGGCCTTCGGCGCACCATATGGGCCCGTCGCCATCCCAGACATGCGTGGGTGTGCAGGTAAAGGTCTGGCCGGCAGCGACGATCGAGGCAGCAAGGAGGGCAAGCATTGGCGAGCTACCTAGCGAAGCGCGCGGCCGAACCAAAGCACGCGGCCGACAATATTGATCGTCCGCTTCTCCAGTCCGCGCCAACTGGGATAGGCCGGATTGTCGCTGAGCACCGAGACCCGCTTGCCTTGCGGCTCGATTGCGACCCGCTTGACGCTGAGCATGTCGTCCATGCGCAGCACATAGATCCCCTCGCGCAGCCGCGACTGTCCATCGTTGAGATCGACCATGACTTCATCGCCGTCATGCAGCGTTGGCTCCATCGAATCCCCGTGCACGGCGATGATCGAAAGGCTCGTCGCCTTGCTTGCGGTCAGACGGCGCAGCCACTTCTCGTCGAACCCGAACTGGGCGCATCTGGATTCCATTTCGGCCAAAGCGCCGTGCCCTGCCGAGGCTTCGACATCAAGAACCGGGACATGGACCAGTTCGACGACCGGGCCAGATCGCCGCTCGGGCGCACCGAGGATCTTCTCGTCTACTCCGAAGAAGCGGGCGAGCACGGAGCGGTCCTGCTCGTCCAGTTGCCGGGGACTGCCGCGACGGATGTATTGCTGGATGTAGGCCGCGTTGCGTCCAAGAAGGCGGGAGATCGAGGAGTAATTACATCCTCGTTGCTGGATCAGATCATCCAGGGCTTTGCGTGCATCTTCCATCGCTGCGGGTCCTATCGCATCCGTCTAGGAAATTCGATCCTAGACTCTAGGAAGTCTTCCTAATAAGAACATACCAAGAACACAAGCGGAAAGCGAGTCGAAGGCGATGGAGCTTCTGGACCAGATCGAGGGCTATTTGGCGCGAAGCGGTACGAAGGCCAGCATGTTTGGTAGGCAGGCCGTCGGGGACCCTCGTTTCGTGCAGGATCTGCGCGAAGGGCGTCGACCGAGGCGCAAGACAACGCAACGTGTCCTTAATTTTCTCGCGTCTACAGAGGGAGTTGCGTCTACGCGCTTGGATCGTGTTGACTTGTTGGCGGATTAGATTCGCATTGCATTCATCACATCCGTCCAGTAGGTGTGCCCATACAGAAACTGGTCAGTCCAGCTTTTGTGGGGGTTACGGGGCATGGACGGCGAATCAGGATTACGAAGAGGGGTCGAGAGCAGGCTGGAATTCATCGAATTCCGGTTGTTCTGGGAAGGCCACGTAAACCGAAGCGACATCGTCGAGACATTCGGGGTTTCGATCAATCAGGCGTCAGCCGATCTCAACAGATATCTGGGTCTGGCCGAGACCAACATGGTCTACGACAAAAGCGCACGGACCTATGTGCGAAGCTCTTCCTTCAAACCAATCTTCCATAAGCCTGACGCCGAGCGGTATCTCACTCAGATCCGGTCGATAGCTGACGGGATCATTACTCCTGACGATGCCTGGATCGGCAGCGTTCCGGGGTTTGCTTGCGCGCCAACACCTGCCCGCGGTGTGTCTGCACCTGTCCTCAGAGCGGTCGTGACCGCGATAAAGCGCAAGGAAGCACTCGAGGTCCTCTATCAATCGATGTCCTCGCCGGATCCGTCTTGGCGCTGGATTGCGCCGCATGTCTTGGTCTTTGACGGGTTCAGATGGCACGCCCGAGCACACTGCGTCCGTAGCGGTGAGTTTAAGGACTTCGTCCTGTCCCGCATCGGTGAAACGCGGGCGAGCAAGGCTTTCGATGCCGCAGCTTCGCGAGATGTCGATTGGCATTGCGACGTTGACCTTATCATCGCCCCCCACCCCGATCTTAGCGTTGGTCAACGAAAGGCAATCGAACTCGATTACGCCATGGATCGGGGCAGGGCGACGATTCCGGTCAAGCGCGCGCTCCTCTACTACGCACTAAAGCGCCTTGGGCTCGACACGGATCCGTCGGCTCGGCGACCTCAAGATCAGCAAATTGTTCTTTTGAACGCGGACCAGGTGGTGGCTCAGAACGCGGGGGGAGCCAACCGATGATCCGAAAGACGAGCAGCTCAAAATATCGGATGTCTTTTGGTACGGGAGGTCTCTTCCTGAACGAGAGTGTTGCCATCGCGCGTCTCTATCAAGAACTCGGCGACTGGACTGCGGTCAAGAAAGCTGCGGGCGAGCAGGGCGTCATACCATTCCGCAAGCAATCGTCGGTAACTCGCTCTGTCCGGGAGATCGCCAACCGCCTTGAGGTCCTCAAGGCGCATGAAATCGATCTGCTTTGCCATGGCGATTACGCGGATCAGCTGTCGGTTCTCTGGCTGGCTCTGTGCAGGGGCTATCGGTTCATCGGCGAATTCGCGGTCGAACTCCTGTCCGAGCGTTTCCTGAGCTTTCGCACTCATCTCACCTACGATGATTTCGACACCTTCTATGCAGCCAAGGCCGAATGGGAGCCCGAGCTCGAAGCCATCAGCACATCGACCCGTGAAAAACTGCGTCAGATCCTGTTTAGGCTCATGAGAGAAGCGGGGATCGTTAACCAGGAGGATCATATTTGTCGGGCGCTGCTCTCGCCGAGCTTCATGGCTCTGATGGCGCAATCCTACCCGCATGAACTGCGATATTTCCCGGGCGCAGAGCTCGGCAGGCAAAGGGGTGCCTGATGACAAGAGATACAAACACGATGACGCCCCGAGAGCGTCAGGACCATTTGCTGGAAGTCGTTTCGAGCCAGCGCTTTCTCAGAAAGCTGGGACTGGGGAACGAAGTTCCTTTCTTCATCTGCCCTTTCCCGGCCAGCGACGCTGTGGACATGGAACAGGTGCGGGGCCAGCTGGTAAGACAGCTCGCCAATCGCGGCGTCACGGTGCTGGATATCAATCTCTATGATCTGGCGATCGAAATCCTGCGCGAGCGCGGGATCTGGGATGAGCTGATCGCTGCCGAGCCGGGTGTCACAAAGGACGAGCTACAGGAGCTTTTGCAGAACGTCCTTGATCCTGAGACGCACCTCATCCCCGAAATCGGCAAGAGGCTTGCAAGCCAATCGTTTGACGTCCTCCTCCTGTCCGGCGTGGGTGAGGTCTTCCCCTATATCCGTTCGCATAACGTGCTGAACAACCTCCAAAGTACGGCCAAGGATAAGCCAACGCTGATGTTTTTCCCTGGAAACTACACGCACGCCTTGGCCAGCGGGGCCTCGCTGGATCTTTTCGGAATTCTGCACGACGACAAATATTATCGTGCTTTCAACATCTTCAATTACGAGGTCTGAGGGGCTGATATGACCATTTTGCGCGACATATTCGAAAAACCCGTCGACCGTCCAATTGAAGGGGTCATCAAGGCAGACGATGACGCGAGCCTGCGGATTGAGCTCGAAGAATATGTTCTTACCAACGAGATCGAGAAGCAGATCGAGAAGTTTCTCGACGCCTACAAAAACTACATAGCCGCCAATGGCGTCTGGATCTCTGGCTTTTTCGGTTCCGGTAAGTCGCACCTTCTCAAAATGCTGGCGATGGTGCTTGAGAACCGCAAGGTCGACGGAGCAACGGCCTATGAGCTGTTCAAGGACAAATGCGCGGATAACGAAATCCTCTCAGCCGACCTGAAGCGTGCAGTTTCAATCCCGTCGAGGAGCATCCTGTTCAACATCGACCAGAAGGCCGATGTTATTTCCAAGGACCAGATCGATGCGCTGTTGTCGGTCTTCCAAAAGGTCTTTGATGAAGCGTGCGGCTACTATGGCAAGCAGGCTCACATCGCCCAATTCGAACGCGATCTCGACAGCCGAAATGTCTTCAGTGCCTTTAGAGAGGCCTATCAGGCGATTGCCGGCAAACCTTGGGAGCGTGGGCGAGAACAAGCCCTGCTTGAGGGCACCAACATCGCCAATGCTTATGCAAAGGCGACTGGTACTGACGCGTCCGAGGCAGCCGGGATCCTCAACAAGTACCGCTCGGATTACAAGGTTTCGATCGAGGATTTCGCCGACAAGGTGAAGGCTTACATCGACGCTCAAGCCAAGGATTTCCGTCTCAATTTCTTCGTTGACGAGGTCGGCCAGTACATCGCTGACAACGTCAAGCTGATGACCAACCTCCAGACGATTGCCGAGAGTCTGAACACCAAGTGCCGTGGGCGGGCCTGGATCATCGTAACCGCGCAGCAGGACATGAATGCCGTCATTGGCGACATGAACGAGCGTCAGGAGAACGACTTTTCCAAGATTCAGGCGCGCTTTGCCAACCGGATGCCGCTCAACAGCGCGGACGTTGCAGAGGTGATCCAGAAGCGACTGCTGAAAAAGACAGAGCTGGGGGTTGAGAGCCTCTCGGATCTTTACCGCCGCGAGAGCAACAACATGCGTACGTTGTTCGATTTTACGGATGGTTCGATCCATCTGAAGAACTTCGAGGACCGCGACCACTTCATCCACAGCTACCCGTTCATCCCGTACCAGTACCCATTGTTCCAGATGGCCATCCAGGGGCTGTCACAGCACAACGCGTTCGAAGGTCGGCACAGCTCGGTCGGCGAGCGTTCGATGCTGGGCGTCTTCCAGGAGGTCGCCATTCATCTGGCTGAACTGGAGCTTGGCCAGATCGCGACCTTCGATCTCATGTTTGAGGGGATCCGCACGGCACTCAAATCCAGCGTTCAGCAGTCCATCCAGATTGCCGAACGCAACCTTGGCGACGAGTTCGCCACGCGCATTTTGAAAGCCCTGTTTCTCGTCAAATATGTGAACCCGTTCAAGCCGACGGCCCGCAACATCGCCATCCTTATGCGCGAGAAATTTGACGAGGATGAAACCGCCCTCAAACGCCAGGTCGAGGCGGCTCTGAGCCTGCTCGAGCAAAACACCTACATCCAGCGCAATGGCGATCTTTTCGAATTCCTGACCGACGAGGAAAAGGATGTCGAACAGGAGATCAAGAACGTCGATGTCGACGCCACTGAGGTTGCTCGGGAATTGGAAGCGCTGATCTTTGATGGAGTCATCAAGGACCGTAAGATCCGTCATGACGGGGCGGCCCATGACTACTCATTTGCCCGTAAGCTCGACGATCGCCTGCAAGCCCGGGATTACGAGCTTTCGATCAACGTCGTCACGCCTTTCCACGAGCACAGCGGCAACGCCGAAGCGTTGCGTATGGGCAGTATGTCAAACGACGAACTGGTGATCCTGCTCAAGGCAGACGACCGCTTTGCCCGTGACCTGGTGATGTACAAGCAGACCGAGAAGTACGTCCGCCAAACCCGCGCGACCGCCCCCCAAGCCTCGATCGAACGGATCATCAGCGATAAGGGTCAGCAGAACGCGAACCGCTACAGGGATCTTTCCACCCGGGCGAGAACACTGGTTGCGGAAGCGCAGCTGTTCGTCCGCGGTGAGGAACTGGATTTGCGCGGCGAGGATCCGCAGGCGCGGGTCCGGCGCGCATTCCAGATGCTGGTCGACAAGGTCTACACCAATCTGCCGATGCTGCGCGGGGCAACCTATGCCGAAACCGATATCGGCCGTTATCTGAGGCAGACCAATGACGGCGCGCTGATCTCGGGTGCCAGCAACCTGACCGAAGCCGAGCAGGAAATTCTGAATTTTGCGCAAGGCAACGTTCGCACCGGTGTTCGCACATCGGTCAAGGCGATCGTCGAGAAGTTCGAGGTCAAGCCCTATGGCTGGCCCAATGCCGCGATCCTCTGCACTGTCGCCAGCCTCTTTGCCCACGGCAAGCTGGACGCCCGCTCGGATGGCGCGCCGCTGGAAGGGGATGCGCTGGAAAAGGCGCTGAAGAACGCACATGCGCTAGCGAACATAGTGCTCGATCTGCAGGTGGAGTTCACCGCCAATCAGGTGCGGACCCTGCGGGAATTTCTTGCCGAGATGTTCGACAGCCAGCCTGTCGCTTCCGAGGCGAAGGCCTTGGGCAAGGAAACGGGAGAGGCTATCACGAAGCTGCTGGCTGAACTGGTAGCGCTAGAGGCCCAACTCCAGGATTATCCGTTCCTCGCGGCGATCACGCCGGTCATCGGGAAGCTGCGCGAGGTGGAGAGCAAAGCCTATGGCTGGTACTTCACCGACCTCCCTCGCCAGGCAGACGCATTGCTCGATGCGAAGGAGCAGGTCATTGACCCTATCCGACGCTTTATGGGCGGGGCCCAGCGTAAGATCTATGATGAGGCCCGCAACTTCCTTGCCGAGCAGGTAACGAACCTGTCCTACACCGGCAGCACTCAGGCTGAAACCATCCGGTCAGTTCTGGCCGATCCGCTCTGCTACAAGGGCAATGCAATCCAGCAGGTCAAGTCAGAGCTCGACAAGCTGCGCGCCAGTGTCGATGCCTTGTTGGTGCAGGAGCGGGACAGTGCTCTTAAGGGTCTGGCCGAGCTCAAGGCCAAGATCGAAGCCGTACCAGAATTCAAGCAGCTGGATGCCGCAGCCAAGGCTGGGATCCTCAGCGAGTGCGAGGCCGCTGAGACCAGCGTCCGCAATGCCAAACTGGTGGCTATGATCCGCGAGCGTACCGCCAATTTCCGCTCGGAAACCTATCCAGCATTGCTTGGAAAGGTCGCCAGGCTGGCAACGCCAACGGCGCCGCCAGCACCTCCCGCCAACGAGCCGCACCAGTCGGAGGAAAGCGCGGTGCAAGAAACGCCCGCCGGAGGGATCACGCCGCAGCCAGTTCCGCCTCCTTCGCCCGTGGAGTATGTCTCGACCGCCAATCTCAAGGTCAGCTTCGCCAGCCCGTATCTCGCCAGCGAGGCGGACGTCGAGACGTATTTGCAATCCTACCGCGAAACCCTGCTCGCCGAAATTCGCAGCGGCAAGAGGATCACGGTCTGATGATTGCGGGCATTCAAATCGAGAATTTCACGGCGTTCGGGAACCTGGATATCCCGCTCTCGCCGCGCATCAACGTGATCATCGGTTCGAACGGAACCGGGAAAACTCATCTGCTGAAGGCAATCTACGCGTTGGCGATCGCAAGCCAACCGGCATCGGCGGTGGAGGGCTCAGAGAAGGACATCGACACGCAGCTGACGAACAAGCTTCTGCGGGTGTTTTCTCCGGGCGAGAGCAGGATTGGTGCACTGCGGGCTAGGGGAGCGTCGGGAGGAGCCAGGCTGTGCCTGAAGGGAAGCGATGACACCCAGGTCACCATTTCATTCAACAGTAGGTCCAAGGGCGTCCAAGTTGAGAGGGACGCTCGCACCGAAGCGCAGTCCCGCCCCGTGTTCATCCCGACGAAGGAAGTCCTGTCTCTCGTCCGCGCGATGCAGAACGAAAGCCATGACCGGGCGACCGTCGAGATGATTTTCGACGATACCTACCTCGATCTCGCCGAACTCTTGGCTAATCCCGGATTCGAGGATGAGGCCGCCAGCCTGGCAGAAGACCCGAGGCTCTCGAACATCGTCCGCGAATTGGTCTCCCTCGTCGGGGGACGTTACCGCTGGGCGAATGAAGGCGGGTTTCAGTTTGAACCCGGGGAATATGAGGAAAGGGCCGATCCGGACCGCTCGCGCGCCAAAACTGCGCAAATGTACCAGGACTCCACGGTTCTCCGGTTCGTCCCTAGAGGTAGGGAACCATTTTCCAGCGGTATGACAGCCGAAGGCTACCGGAAAATTGGCGTCCTGCACCGCCTGCTCTGCAATGGATCGATCAACCCGGGAAGCACCGGCGTCCTTTTGTGGGATGAGCCCGAGGCAAACCTGAATCCCGCACTCATGAAAGAGGTGGTTCAGGTACTCCTCGAGCTATCGCGCAACGGCCAGCAGATCATTCTGGCTACGCACGATTATGTCTTGCTGAAATGGTTCGATTTGCTCTCAGAGGAGGGCAAGGAGGATCACATTCGCTATCACGTCATAGCTGAAGCAGCAGGCGATAGATCGATATCAGTGCAATCCATCGATGATTACTCCCGGATTGCCGAGACTGGAATATCCCAAACTTTTAGTGACTTGTACGATGCTGAGGTCGACCGCTCGCTCGAAGGCGTCAAGCTATGACGACCGTTAGCGAGTTCGATCTGGAGTTGACGTTCTCGGAGGCTACGTCCGTCTTTCATTTTGACGACGATGAGTATCATGGAGCGAGCACCGCTCAACGCGTCGATTTCATCGCGGAGTATGAGGGCCGTGATATCTTCGTTGAAATAAAGGACCCGGATAACCCCGCCGCGGCGAACCCGAGTGCCTTCGAGCAAAAGCTGAGATCCGGGAAACTCGTGCAAAGCCTCTCGGGAAAGTTTCGGGACACGCTGTTCTTCCGATCGCTCCAGGGGAAAGGTGACCGAGAGATCATCTACATCGCTTTAATTTCAATGGAAAAACTGGATGGTGCATTGCTTTTAGCGAAGCAGGACGAACTCAGAAGATCGATTCCTCTGTCCCATGCTGATTGGGGACGTTCCTGCGCCGCCAGCTGTATCGTGCTGAATGTTGCACAGTGGAAAAAGCAATTCGGAGATCATTCCCTCCGGCGCATAAGTGAAGGGGCAGCTGCCTGATGGATACCTCGAAACTCAAGAAGTTCGCGCAGTTTGCCCGCCGCGCCCTGATCACGCAGGTCAGCGCCAAGCTTGAATCCGTGGTTGCCGAAAACTCGGCAGCCCGGCGTGAGCATCCTGATGCGATGAGAAAGCTGGAAGCGGCTATCGCCAAGGACGGCAAGGATCAGGTGGTCGAGCGCGTTGCCTACACCTGGTTCAATCGCTTCTCGGCTCTGCGTTTCATGGACGTGAATGAGCTGAACCCGGTTCGCATTGTATCGCCTGTCGCCGGTCAGTTTCAGCCCGAGATCCTGGCCGAGGCCAAGGCTGGGCATATAGACGAGGGCCGCGTGCCCGACAGGATCCGCGACAAGGTCCGCAGCCTGCTGGATGGCCGCACGCCCAGTGCGGATGCCCAGACTGAGGCCTATCGCCTGCTCATCGTCGCCATGTGCAATAACCTGCACAAGGCAATGCCGTTCCTGTTCGAACGGATCGACGACTACACAGAGCTGCTTCTGCCCGACGACCTTCTGTCGAACGCCTCGATCCTCGCGTATGTCCGGGAGGCGATGACGCCGGACGTTTGCGAGGATGTCGAGGTTATCGGCTGGCTCTACCAGTTCTACATCTCGGAGAAGAAGGACGAGGTTTTCGCCGGGCTGAAGAAGAACAAGAAGATCACCGCGGAAAACATTCCGGCGGCGACCCAGCTTTTTACCCCGCACTGGATCGTGCGCTATCTGGTCGAAAACTCGCTGGGGCGGCTGTGGTTACTGAATCGCCCGAACTCAAAGCTGGCGGCGCAGATGGACTATTACATCGCGCCGGAAGAGCCAGAAGCCGATTTTCTGCGCATTTCCAAGCCTGAGGACATCCGCATCTGCGATCCGGCCTGTGGTTCGGGGCATATGCTGACCTATGCCTTTGATCTGCTTTACGCGATCTATGAGGAAGAGGGATATGAGGCGACCGAGATCCCCGGGCTGATCCTGAAGCACAACCTGTACGGGATCGAGATCGATGACCGTGCGGGCGCGCTGGCGGCATTTGCGCTGGCGATGAAGGCGGCAACCAAGCTCGGGCGCCGCAGGTTCCTGCGGCAAGCGGTACAGCCAAACATCTGCGTGCTACAGGATGTGCGCTTCACGCCGTCCGAGATGCTGGATGTTGCCGCCGTGGTTGGCAGCGATCTGTTCACCGCCGATTTTCGTGAGACGATGGGGCAGTTTGAGCAGGCTAAGAACTTCGGGTCGCTGATCGTGCCGAAATTGCGTGATCCTGCCGAGGTGGCTCGGGTCGTGCGGCTGAAAGATTTCGGCGGCGACCTATTGCTGCGCGAGGTGCAGGAACGCGTGCTCAAGGTGCTCGAGATGGCCGAGTCTCTCTCGCCCAAATATCATGTGATGGTGGCTAACCCTCCGTACATGGGTGCGGGGGGAATGAATGGAGCTCTCGGGGACTGGGTAAAGGTGCGATACCCATGCAGCAAATCCGATATGTTCTCTGCATTCATAGAACGCGGAATGAGTATGGTACCGTCTTCCGCATATATCTCCATGGTTACCATGGAGAGTTGGATGTTTCTCTCATCATATGAAAAATTAAGAGAAATAATTTTATCGGATACGTCAATTCTGTCACTTGTTCATATGCCCTATCTTGGAAAAGGTGGAACAAGCATGGGGATTAATTTCGGAACTTCCGCGTTCGTGCTGACCCGGTCGGTCGATCGGGAACGCAAAGCAAATTTCTGCTGTGTTCGTTACTTCGAAACCGACGACAATGGCGTGCCAATTGAATTTCCGCCCCAAAACGAGCGCCTTTCAATGGCTGCTTCAAATGATTTTGGGAAGATTCCAGGCAGTCCAATTTCATATTGGATTCGAAAGTTCGACCTGTTTGATAATGAAAAAATGTCAGATGGGTGGCGATCAGGCGGGCGCCTGAAAACACATGATGGGCCGAGATTTATCCGTTTTGGATGGGAGGTTTCTGCAGCTTCGAAACGTTGGAAACGGATCGCGAAGGGCGGCGATTTCCGGCGCTTCTTTGGGAATGAAGAAAGTGTTGCGGATTGGTCACCTTCCGCATTGAGGCATTATGAAAGCCTTGGCGGTCTTCCCCCTAAGGTATTTCTGGGCAGAGAGGGAGTTACTTGGACCAAGATTACATCTGCTCTCCCAAGCTTCCGGATCAAGAATGTTAGTACCGAGTACGATTCGGCGTCTCCAACCATCTTCTCCACTGAAGGCATCAGCAACGAGTTTGCCGTTGGCTTCCTTAACACCAAGGTTTCGACTTTCCTGCTTAATGCCGTGAACCCTACGATGAATTTTCAGGTAGCTGACGTCCTGGCGCTGCCCTCTTTGAAGCCGCAGCCACAGACAGTTGAGAAGATTGTTAGCGACCTAATAAAATTAGCAAAATCGGATTGGGACGCCTTCGAGACCTCGTGGGATTTTGACGGCCTTCCCCTGCTTGTACATGACCACAGGGCAGAGACGTTGGCAGGTAGTTACACTCAGCTTCGCGCCCACTGGCGGGGTATGACAGACGAGATGCAACGGTTGGAAGAAGAGAACAACCGCATCTTTATCAACGCTTATGGCTTGCATAATGAATTGAGCCCTGAGGTGTTGACGGAGGAAATTACACTTACCTGCAACCCCGCTTATTCGCTCAAGGGCAACAAGACAGACGAGCAGCGTGAGGCCGATCTTCTCGTCCGCACCATGGAGGAGTTTCTGCACTATGCGGTGGGCTGCATGTTCGGCCGCTTCAGCCTTGACGCGCCCGGCCTTATCTTGGCCAACCAGGGTGAAGGCCTAGCTGATTACCTCGCTCGTGTGCCTCAACCCACGTTTGAGCCGGATGCCGATAATGTCATCCCGGTACTGGATGGTGACTGGTTTGCCGACGACATCGTCGGGCGTTTCCGTAAGTTTCTGCGCGTGACCTTCGGCGAGGCGAAATTCCAGGAAAACTTGGCCTTCATCGAAGGCGCGCTGGGCAAGGACATCCGCAAGTGGTTCACCCGCGATTTCTATGACTACCATGTGCGCCGCTTCAAGAAGCGCCCGATCTACTGGATGTTTGCCAGCCCCAAGGGCAGCCTCCAGGCACTGATCTACATGCACCGCTACCGGCCGGACACGGTCAGCGTGGTGTTGAACGATTATTTGCGGGAGTACCGCAACAAGCTGGAGGCACACCGCAAGGCTCAGGAGGCGCAGACCATCAACCCCGAAGCCACGCCCGCTCAGCGCACCAAGGCACTCAAGGAGGTCGGCGAGGCAACCAAGGTGATCGAGGAGCTCGATGCCTACGAGCGCGACGTGCTCTATCCGCTGGCTACGCAAAAAATCGAGATCGATCTCGATGACGGCGTGAAGGCCAACTACCCGAAGTTCGGCGCGGCGCTCAAACCCATCAAGGGCTTGTCGGATGCGGATGACTGAGCATGAATGATCGCATCGCAAAAGGGCTGGATGCGGCTTTCGACCGTCACCGCATCGTGTTCTGGACCGATACGGCGCGGGAGTTGCGCGAGACGTTCGAGACACTGGAGCTGCCCGGGGTCGAGAAGATCCAGCTCGCCAACAACGAGTTCGCGGTGAAGCACAGGATCCTGCGTGAGGTGCCGCAGCGGCGCTTCCTGATCTACCGCGAAGGGCCCGAACCGGCGCTGATCGACAACTGGTTGCTCGATGTACAGCTGGCCCATGGTGCGTTCAAGGCGGACCAGGCAGCCCTGTGGCTGTCCGAGTTGGGCCTTGGACTGGGGCTTGAAGATGTAGTGCGGGCCCATGCGGAGTTCTTCCACTCCGCCCGCAGGCTCGAACAGCTCAAGCGGCTTGCCCGCAATGACGACACAGCAAGCGCCTTGCGCCTAAAAATGGTGAGCGTCTGCGCCGGTGGCGACGGCGGATTCGATTCCGTTGTCGAGCGGCTGCTGGGTGACCTTGCGGCGGGCACTGACGAAGCCATTCGTTTAATCGAGCGAGCTGGCCTTGGCGACTTTCTTTGGGACCAAATGGGCCGATATTATGGCTATACGGCCGTACAGCCCAGCATTGAGGATTTTGCGGTCTCCCTGTTCAAGGCCTGCTATGCCATGGGGCTTAGAGAGGCAGGAGGCCTCTCTCCCGAGGCGCTGGTATTCTTCCGCCGCTGGAAGAACAACCGCCACGCATCCCAGGCCTTCGAGGCTCTGTCTTCCACCTACGCCAACGTGCTGGGCGTGCGGACGGATCTGGAAACACGCGATTTCCGACACCTCATCGAGCTCGACTATTTCGAAGACATCGATCGGGCGATCATCGTTGCCCTCGTGCACGGCGTCGCGGCGCGCACGCTTGCCGCGGGAGATGTTGCCAGCTGGATCCGCCAGCGCCGCCAGAGCTACTGGTACGATCGTTTCAGCGACCTCTATGAGGCGATTGGCTTCGCGGCTGAATTCCACGCGGCAATGGCGCAGGTAAACCTTGGCATGACCAGCCTGGCTGAAGGCGTCAGCCGCTATGCAGGAAACTGGTTCCGCATCGACCAACTCTACCGCAAGTTCATCTACCACATGCAGAAATCGGGTCAGGCGAGCCTGATGGCCGAGCTCTATGAGCAGGTGGAAAACCATTATGTGAACAGCTACCTGCTGCGCCTCAACGACAGCTGGCAGGTCCATGTCGATGCAGCACCAAAGTGGGATGCCGCGCCTGCGCCGGCTCAGCGGACATTCTACGCCGCCCACGTCGCCCCTTATCGGCAGAAGGACCAGAAGATCTGCGTCATCATCTCGGACGCCATGCGGTATGAGGTTGCGGAGGAGCTATTGGCTAGGGTCCGTGGGCTCGATCGTTATGACGCAGAGATCGAACCGATGCTGGGATCGCTGCCGACCTATACCCAGCTCGGGATGGCGTCGCTGCTTCCCAACCGGGATCTGCAGATTGCCGACAACGATACCAGCGCGGTGATCGTTGATGGGCAGAGCTCGCAGGGGACCGAAAACCGGAAGAAGATCCTCGCCCAGGGACGCGAGGGGGACCGGACGACCGCATTGCTGGCCGACGAACTCCTAAAGATGCAGCGAGACGACTACCGGGCGCTGTTTCGCGATCACGACGTTATTTACGTGTATCACAACCTGATCGATGCGACCGGCGACAAACCGGCAACGGAAGATCGCGTATTTGAGGCTGCCGAGAAGACGCTCGACGAACTAGTCCAGCTTATCAAAAAGCTGGCGGCCGCGAATGCCAACAATCTGCTGATTACCGCCGATCATGGCTTTATCTACCAACACCGCCCCATCGATGAGAGTGACTTTTCGGGTTCGGAAGTGGTGGGTGAGACCATCCTGTTCCGCAACCGCCGGTTTGTCCTGGGCCATGGCCTAAGACCCCAACAGGGTCTCAAGCACTTCAAGGCGGAAGAGGTGAGGTTGCAGGGTGATGTCGAAATCCTAATTCCGAAGTCAATAAATCGACTGAGGCTGAAGGGCTCGGGAAGTCGCTTCGTGCACGGTGGCGCCACGCTGCAGGAGGCTGTGGTTCCTGTTGTCCGGATCAACAAGAAGCGTCAGAGCGACACTTCCATTGTCGATGTCGAAATCATTGGCAGCACAAATCAGGTCATTACCGCCAGCCAGATCTCGGTCAGGTTCTATCAGTCCATTCCTGCCACCGAGAAAACGCAGGCACGCCGTCTCCGCGCCGGAATATTCTCGCAGTCGGGTGAACTGATTTCAGACAGCCATGAACTCGCCTTCGATTTCCGATCGGAGAATCCCCGGGAACGCGAGCACCCGGTCCGCTTCCTGCTGTCCCGTAAGGCCGACGACTGCAATGGCCAGGAGGTGGTCCTGCGGCTTGAAGAGCAACACGGGGATACGTCGCACTACAGCGAATATCGAAGCGCGCGCTACATCCTGCGTCGTAGCTTCACCAACGACTTTGATTTCTGAGGGGCCAGCATGACCGCACTGGACGACAAGATCAACGAACGCTTTCCCGGCCTTGTGGTCCGCAAGGACCTGGTGAAGGCGGTCAAGGGCAACGCCATCGTTCCAACCTACGTACTGGAATATCTGCTCGGCCAGTATTGCGCGACCAATGATGAGGCATCGATCCAGTCCGGCATCGAGACGGTTCGAGAGATCCTGCGGAAGCACTATGTCCATCGCAATGAGGCAGGGCTCATCAAGTCCAATATTCGCGAGAAAGGGCGCTGGAAGATCATCGATCGGATCAGCGTCGCTCTCAATGAAAAGACCGATACCTACGAGGCAAGCTTTGCCAATCTCGGAATTTCAAAAGTCCTCATCGATTCCGGAACCGTAAAGGCTCATCCCAAGCTTCTGGTCGGAGGGGTCTGGTGCATTGCCGATATCGAGTACGACTACACCGAAGATAAGAATGTAACGCCCTGGATTTTGGGTTCAATGAAACCGATCCAGCTGTCGCATTTCGACTATGATGCCTATCTGGAAGCCCGCAATGGCTTCACAACCGACGAATGGATTGACCTGCTCTTCCAGACCGTCGGCTTCGACCCTGAGATGTTCGGCCGTCGATCTAAGCTGATCCAGCTGATGCGGCTGATCCCGTTCGTCGAGCGAAACTACAATCTCATCGAACTGGGACCCAAAGGTACAGGCAAATCGCATATTTTCTCTGAGTTTTCGCCGCACGGGATCCTGATCTCGGGCGGTGAAGTGACCGTGCCGAAGCTTTTTGTCAGCAACAGTTCGGGCAAGCTGGGTCTCGTGGGTTACTGGGACGTTGTCGCATTGGACGAATTCGCGGGCAAGCAGAAGAAGGTCGACAAGGCGCTCGTCGATATCCTCAAGAACTACATGGCAAACAAGACTTTCTCCCGTGGTGTCGAACCGCTCGGAGCCGAGGCGTCGATGGTTTTCGTCGGGAACACAAAGCACACAGTTCCCTACATGCTCAAAAACACTGACCTGTTCGATGAACTGCCAGACAAGTACTACGATTCCGCCTTCATTGACCGACTGCACACCTACATCCCAGGGTGGGAGGTAGGCGTGATCCGCGGCGAGATGTTCTCGAACGGATATGGCTTCGTCGTCGATTACCTTGCCGAAATCCTGCGCCATCTGCGCAACGACGATTATTCGGATCGCTACCGGTCCAATTTTGATCTGTCGTCGGATATCTCGACCCGTGACCGGGATGGGGTTCACAAGACATTTTCCGGGCTGATGAAGATCCTTTTCCCATCTGGTGAGGCGTCGCCGAATGAAATGGAGGAGATCCTGAAGCTTGCCTTGGAAGGCCGCAAGCGGGTCAAAGACCAGCTCATGCGGCTCGACACGACCTACCCGGAAGTGGATTTCTCATTTTCCCGCAAGAATGGCGAAAAGGTCAGCGTGGCAACGCTTGAGGAAAACGAGTTTCCGAACTTCTACCACCGGCGCGCAGGTGCGGCCGCTCCCTCAGCAATTGAGCCTATAGCCACTGACGAACCTGGAGCTGCACCTGCGCCCGAGCCGAGTGCAGACGCAACAGCGGCCGATTCGGTTCCTGAGAGACCCAAGGCTGGCCATTTCACTTTCAACGAAAACCAGAAAGGCGTGACCTTCGACAAACTTTTCGGCCCATATCTCGTCGGGGCTCAGAAGATCACCATCACCGACCCGTATATCCGGGCCTTTCACCAGGTTCGCAATGTGATGGAGCTCATCGAAACGATTGCGAAAACCAAGTCACCCGCTGATGAGGTCGAGGTACATCTCGTTACGTGCCTCGACGGGATACGTCCCGAGAAGCAGGCCGAGAACCTTGGCGCGATCGCCGCTTCTTGCGAAGGAGTCGGCATCACGTTCACCTGGGAGTTTGACGAGACCAACACAATCCACGCGCGCCACATCGTGACCGACACTGGATGGAAAATTGCCCTCGACCGAGGCTTGGACATCTTTCAGCAGTACGAGCTCAATGATGCCTTCAGCTTCGCCAATCGGTTGCAACAGTTCCGTTCTGTAAAGGCTTTCGAGGTGATTTACCTGATGAATAACTCGGTTTGAAACGTGCAGTGTATTCCAAAAACTACTGGATCACTGCGCTATGAAATCAGGAAAGCGCAGAATTGTGATTAATTTGCACCATCAGGGATGGTGACTGAGGGGCGGGCTTGTGTTGGATTACGATGGATCGAAGCTTGCCGATTTTGTAGATGATGAATGCAGTCGACGGCTGCGAGCCTATGAAGCGCAGCCTCGCGATACGAACGAGCATTTCGAAACGGAAATCGAGGTACTTTCCGGCGGCTATGCCTATCGCCAACTGTTCGAGCTCGTTCAGAACGCAGCCGATGCCATTCAAGAGTCAGGGGAGGCATCCGGACGCATTCATGTTCGTTTGGAACCCACACGACTATTGGCGGCGAACACCGGGGCACCGTTGGACCATGACGGCATCGTCGCACTATTAAATGCGCGAAGCTCGGCCAAGCGGGCGGGGCAGATTGGCCGGTTCGGTATCGGCTTCAAATCCCTTCTGAAACTTGGCGGCATTGTCGATATTGTCAGCCGATCGATCGGGCTTCGGTTTGATCCGGAATGGTGTCGAGCAAAGATTCGAGAACACCTGGGATTGCCAGCTGATGCTCGCGCTCCAGGCATGCGCCTAGCGCAGGTTCTCGATCCAAACGCTCAGGATAGCCCTCTCTGGAAGTACGGCGAATTCGCTTGGGCGACGACTGTGGTGTCGGCGGCCATTGCCGATGAAAAGGCGTTCGAGCGCCTGACCAAGGAAATGGAAGACTTTCCGCAGGAGTTCGTGCTCTTCCTTGGAGCAGATGTCGAACTGACCCTCGAATTCGGGATCGGTAAAGTCCGAACCATCAGCAAGAGGCGCGAAAATGACGAGATCGTCACTTCCGACGGTACGAAGGACGAGCGCTGGCGGGTGTTCAGCGAGACTGTAGCTATCAGCGATGCCGATGCACTGTCCGACGCACAGCATCTTCAGGCTCGCGACGAGGTACCATTGGCATGGGCTGTTCCTCTTGGAGCTCGGGAAAGTCAGGGCCGGTTTTGGGCATTTTTCCCGACAAACACGCCTACCTTAGCGAGTGGGATATTGAATGCACCCTGGAAGCTCAACAGCGACCGGACCAATATTATACCCGGCCCATGGAATGAGAGCTTGATGCTGGCAGCCGCCCATCTCATTGCGGCGAATATCGGCTACTTAGCCACCGAAGATGATCCTGGGGCACCCATCTCGGCGCTTCCACGCAAACCAGATCGCCAAAACGATCCAGCGGTTCCCTTGGTCGAAGCACTTTGGGGAAAGCTGGTTAACCTGGAAATCGTGCCGGACACATCAGGTCAACTGAAAACTGCACGGGAGCTTTATCGGCATCCGATCGAGGAAGTCGAACTGGTTGAGCGCTGGGTCGCGCTCGCAGGCCCAAATTGCCATGCCAGTCTGGTCCATTCCAGTTGTTACTCGAGCAAACCACGTGCTTCGCGGCTGGAGGCGCTTCAGCGAGAACTAGCCGAGCGCCTGACGGGAATGGAGCGTCTGAAGCTGAACAGAGGCTTGGCTGCGCTGCAGCAGCTAAACAGGAAAGGCTGGCTGGAGCTAATAGCTCGAGAAGATGCCGATGGCGCGACCGCTTTCCTTGCGTTTGTAGGTGATCTTTTTGAAGCTAGGCAGCTCAACAATTGGCAACTTCATGATCCCGTCGTAGTCCCGAGCCTTCGTGACGGCTTGGTAAGTCCGAGCAGGGCGATCATCGCGACACCATCCGAAACGCCAGCAGGACGGGCTACGGTGCTGCCAGCTGTTGCATCCGATCCCAAATCTAGAGATGTCCTGACACGTCACCTTGGCGTCAGCTCAATGGCCGAAGCAGACTGGGATGAGTTGCTCAGCAGCGCGTTCTCCAGGGCCGAGGACGATACCGGCTGGGAAAACTTCTGGCTCAACATAGAGGTTGCCCCATTCGAAGCGGTCGAGGAGTTCTTTGAAGTTTATGGCGATGAAGAACTCTGCCTACGCAACCTGAGCGGGTCCTTTGCGCCGCGCGGCGAGTTGGTCCTTCTTGACGAGCATGAGCGTGACGACGCTCCAGTGCATTTGCAGTTAGACCAGAATTGGCATGCAGGGCATTGGCCGCGGATTCCGGGGCACCTTCGCGAGAGGTTTCCGTCTGCTCAAACAGTGACCGTCACAGACTGGGCTGAGCCCCTCGCCAAACGAATGACGCCGTTTTTCTCCGCGGTGAAGACCGCCGGGTGGCGCAAGATGACCGGCAATCCCAGGCATCATTTGCTGGACATCCTGGAGCTGGAATCTTGGCGTGGAATTGAAATGCCATTGGGATGGAGACTGCTCCCATCCCTTGACGGGCGCTTGGCCGCCGAGTTGACGCTCCAATTAATTGAATGCGCAAGGGACGAACGCCTTTTCTCGAGCACGATCACCTATGCCCATACAACGCGCTCGGATAGCTATCCCAAGTTCTCTTCGCTGCATCCGTTTCTGTATTGGCTGAACGAATTTGGTCGAATTCAGATCGGACAAACCGCTTATCCATTGAAGCTAATTTCCCGCGAGCTTTCTGCAGTCTTATCCTTGGCCGGCGGCCCTGCGTCAGAGACTGCTGCTGCGTTCTTCGAGTGGCTGGACTTACCCGTCGATCTGAAAATCGGTTTCACCAAGACCGAAATGGACGGTGTGACAGCTTCAAACCTTTGGCCGAACCTATTCGCAACCCTTGCCTCTTACGAAGGCGATTTTCGGTCATTGGGGCTGGCTTGGGAGCTCGGCTCGATCTTTGGTCAGGTTCCCGAGATGGTGCCGACTTTGCAAGGCGCGATGCCACTCAGTCAAATCTATGTCACAGATGATCCCGTCGCTGTTGACGCGGTTTCAGCAGATGGCCGCGTCGTTTGCCTCGGACCCGCAGCGCTTCAGGCATGGATCGATGCCGGTGCGCGAACATTGGACAAAAAATCTGAGATCAGATTCTCCGACCGGTTGAATGATCCTCTGAAGCTCCGCGATATTTTTCCGGAGCTTGGAAAGGTAATAGGTAACAAGGAACTGGCGAACTCGCATGCGCGCAAAGCGGATGCGGTTTGGGTTTCTGGTCTTTCTGAAACCACGGGCCCGATCGAAGGGCGCCCGACGATTGCCCGTGACGCGACAGGCCTGTTACTGCTCGATCGTGAGCGTTTCGAAGGCTTGCACTGGAACGACCGGATCTTGGCCGTGCTGACCATGCTCGACCGCCACGGGATGCTTCTCACCGATTTGCCAAGCCTCATGGATCGGCTGGCGACCACACGAGTTGACGACTCTCGGGCTCACGTCCGCAGTCAGCCTACCATCGAAGAGCGGCTACTCTGTGCGGTCGGGGATTCGGCTGAGGCTCTAATGGCGGTCCTGCCTGCGCCGGCACGTCAGGCCGCAGGAAGCCGGATATCGAACCTTGAATGGGCGCGGCTGGCACTTGCTGTGGTTGGGCCAAGTATCCTTGCCAAACTTACCGATCGCTTGGCTGCTCAGGGTTTGGCGCCACCGCAGAGGTGGGGGGGAGAGCCTGCTCGTCTGTTTGTGCTAGAGCTGGGGTTTCCTGCAGAGTTTGCGGCCAGCGCCAGTGTCAAACGCGAACCCGAGCTCACAATCAGTGGCCCAATCGATCTTCCAGACCTGCATGATTATCAGGACGAAATCCTGGAGGGCTTGAGGGAGCTGCTAGATTCCAGATCAGGACGTCGCCGCGCAGTCGTCAGCTTGCCAACTGGTGGTGGCAAGACTCGTGTGGCTGCAGAAGCAGTCGTCAAACTGGTTCTGAACAATTCCGAGAAGCGAACTGCGTTATGGGTGGCGCAGACCGACGAGCTTTGCGAGCAAGCAGTGCAATGCTTTCGTCAGTTATGGGTGAATGTTGGTACGCCCGGCGAAGACCTCCGAATTGTGAGGCTATGGGGAGGACAAAACAATCCTACTCCGCCCGAAGGAAATGAAGCTGTGGTAGTCGTAGCCAGCATCCAGACTTTGAATGCGCGTCTGGAGGTTGCTCACCTTTCGTGGCTGGCAAAGCCGGGCGTCGTCGTGATCGATGAATGCCACCATGCAATTGCACCTAGCTATAGCTCGTTGCTGCGATGGCTAGATGTCCAGACCGGCAGTGAAAGCGAGCGTGAGACCGAGCCCCCGGTGATTGGGCTCAGCGCCACTCCGTGGCGCGGCCGCGATGACGATGAATCGCAACGTTTGGCTGCGAGATTCGATCGGCGCTGGATGCCCCATGACCAGGAAGCGTTGTACGAGCGTCTACGCCGCAGAGGCGTCCTCTCCGCCCTACATTACTCACCGATCCGGTATAATCGGCAGATCAGCCTGACCCCCGAGCAAGTCAAATACTTCGATCAGTATGGGGAGCTACCAGACAGCTTGATCGAGGAAATCGGCAACGATCCCGACCGGAACGAGCGCATCCTGGAATGCGTCCTCAACAGTAATGCGTCGTCGATCCTGCTCTTTGCGAACTCGGTCAAGCACGCTCAGTATCTTGCTGCACGCCTTCACCTGGCTGGTTGTTCGGCCGCGGCAGTGAGCGGGGAAACGGACAGATTGGCGCGTCAGCACTTCATCAGACGTTTCAAAAGCGGGGAGTTGAAGGTCCTATGCAATCACAGTGTCCTAACAACAGGGTTCGACGCACCAAAGGCAGACATGATCCTGATCTCTAGACCTGTGTTCAGTCCTGTCAGGTATATGCAGATGGTGGGAAGAGGGCTTCGCGGGCCGGCTAACGGTGGCACGGAAAGCTGCCTGATATCGACCGTCGAGGACAACATTCTCAACTATCGCGATCGGCTAGCCTATCACTATTGCCGGCGGTTTTTTCATTCACAGTGATATTGCCGACAGCAAGCTGGCCGCTGTTGGCACCAAAGAAGGTACGACTGGAAGCGACCGTTGGTGAGTGCCGCACATCTCGATGATAATCCACTAGGCTCCGCGCGCGTTTATGGTATGTTCTCTCCATTCGAGATTAGGTGCAGCTATGACTGACAATCAAACTGAAGATGCTATCCGGCAGCCTGAGAAAGCATTTGCTGGCTTTTCCGAAATCGATCAGGCGATCCGTGACAATCGCGTGATGGAGTATCGGATCAAGAAGTCGTGGGCCGACCCGTGGGGACGGAAGCTGACTGTCGCGGGCTTGGCTGTCATTTTAGGCGTGTTTTTGTTCCTTGCCGGTGCGTCGTTCGGACTCTGGTGAATCCATTCATCACCATTCTTTCACTTCATCGGCCGACTTTGCGCTTGCGCCCTGAGCGCCACGGGTAACCGTATCAAGGCGGCTTCTGGATCCGCGGATCCGTTGGCGCCCGGCACCCTGAGCGCGCAGCACTTCGTCGTGAACGGTGCCGGGGTCCACCTGCGGCACGTTTCCAGAGACCCCTCCACCGTTTTGGGCACGACCTCGGACATATCCCGGTCCTGTAACCGAAGGGCGCGAGATTGGCGGTCCTGGCGTCAGGACGAGCCTGTCCTCGATTCCGTCGCGCAGCTGGTCCGCGTAGCTTTCGATGAATTTGCCCTGCAGCGCCTGGCCTTCCGGGCTGAGCTGGAAGGTCAGGTCGTCGAAGCGGACATTGCCGTAGAAGTCGCGATTGCGCTCGATCTCGACCAATCCCCATTCGCGATAAGCCTGTGACAGGTTGAGGCTGCCAGCGGCACTGTTGCCCTCGAAAAACGATGCCTGGCTTTCGAGGCGGTTCGCCAGTTCCTCAGCCCGCCGTGCTTCGCGGCTGTAACTCTGGGCCTCGGTCAGCGAAGCGTTCATGCCACTCGCGGTCGAGGAAATCGAGGAACTCGACGAGGTGCTGACGCTGCGAACAAATCCATCGCGCGTGCTCGACCAGTTCCGACTGTCCGACATCTGCGCGAGGCTCCCGAAGATGCGTGAGCGGTCTTCGGATGCGATGCCGATGTCGCTATCGGTCCAGGTACGAGTTCCTCCGGCCTTTGCCCCCACGTTTGCGGAAAGCACTCCGTTGGTAACGCCAGCTTTAGCGCCCGCTTCGCCCCCAAGGAACCAAGCGGTCGAAATGTCGTCAGCGGCCCTCCGCGATAGGCCGAACTGGCGCTGAAGGTTCGTGGATGCCTGATCGACCTCGTTAAAGGCGGTCTGGATACTGTCGGAGTTGGATGTGCCGGTTGCGCTCTCGAAAGCCGATCCGCGGCTGAATTGGCTGCGTAGCTCGCGGAACTTCGTGACCGCGCTGGTGGTCGATTCCGTCGCAATGTTCGCGTAGCTCTCGCTGTTCGAGCGGGCCTGCGATGCCATCGTCGACAGGCGCGAGGTGAACTCCTGCCCGAGGCTGGGGGTGAAGGGATAGCTTGAGTTGGGAAGCTGATCGTAGCTGGCTTCGGGGAAACTTGTCGTCATCGAGCCCGTATCGCTAAATGTCCGGGTCTGCGCCGCGCCATAGGTGAAGCTTGGCGCGATCGTGCCTTGTGCGAACTGGCGCGTCAGAACGCTCGAATTCTCGAAGCTGGTATTGCCCAGCGAGACGTTGCCCGTGCTCGCCTCGCGCGCAGCTTCCTCGGCCGCGTTCTGGCTTGGATTGAGATAGCTAGTCGCATGGTGTGAAATCGCCATGGCGCCCTTGGCAACGCCGCCTGCCAGAAACGGCACCGACGCGATGAGATAGCCTGCCAGCAGCCCGATATCGCTATTCACATCGGCCATGCCGGTGAAGCTTGCAAGACTAAGCCCGCTGCTTCCAGCAACCGCGCTCATGTCCGCAGCACCTTTGTACATCAGCATCATGTGCAGGATCACGAACAGCGGTCCCCATGCCGCCAGGTAGAAGAAACCCGTCACATAGCCTTTGAGCGCGAGCGGACCGGTCTTCGGCAGCAGAAACAGCGGGAAGAGGACCGGAAACAGGGCGTAGAAGAGCACGGTCAGCACGACATTGAGAAGCGGCACCCACTTCATAGCGTTGCTGGCAATCGAGCCATAGGTTCGCTCGGTCTGGATATCGGCGCGCGTCTGGGCGTAGACATCGACATTGCCCGCGCCGCTCGTTGCCGCCATTGAATGCATGGCCTGGCTCATCGCGTTGATCGTCAGCGTCTGCTTGAAGATCTCGGTCGCATTGGCCGAGACCCCGGTGAGGTACTGGTAAGCCACCGGCAGGTCAGCAAAAAGCTTGGCCTTGGCGAGGGCGGCGGTCTGGTTGGGATAAAGCTGGCGTCCGAAGACCGTCCCCATGCCGTCGATCAAACTGGCCCACTGCGCGTTCAGGGCGTCATAGGCTTCGCGGCAGGTGATGATATTCGAAGTCACCTGACCGGTCCCGGTGTCGCGGGTGAGGAAGCGCTGGGCCCGCGCCTGACTGCCGGGCGCAATGGTCGTCCAGATGTCGCTGGTCTCGGCGAGCTCCTTCATCGAATAGCGGCCAAGCAGCACGTCGTAGAAGACGCATTGCCGGAAGTGCTCGTCGAGATTGGCGGCAAATTCGGGGTCGGAAATACGCAAGGAGCGCGTAGCATCGTAGAGCCGCGCGCCGTAGATCATGCCGTTCTTCGAGTAGTTGAGATCGCCCGGCAGCCCGAACACCACCTCGGCCGAGCCGGTCAGGTAGTCGCCGACCTGGCTTGTAAAGCTCGCCATCAGTGCAAGCCCCAGCGGCACATTGCTGACATTGGCAGGGGCGAGACTGGGGTTAAGCCGGTCGGTCACATGGACGTCGAGCCGCGGTACCATCAGGCACGAATAGATCAGCGTCGCACCAAGGAACCAGTTGATCCAGGCCCGCCAGTCCTGATTGAACGCCAGCGTAATGGCGGAGAGGCCAAGCCCCATGACCATGACGACCTGCAGAAGGCTCTTGTAGCCCCCATTGCCTGTCCAGGCGGCGACCGCCTGGAAAACATTGACCAGGTAGTCGCCGCCGCCAACCGTGAAAATCTCGACCATGATGCTGGGCTCCCGCCGCTTTCGGCGCGCTGAAAGGGATCAGTGGGTAAGGGCGCGCGACTGCACACCGCGCGACCAGTCGAGCGAGGCGGCCATGCCGGGCGACATCGAGGCAGCGAGCACGTTCTCGATGAACGCCGTCTTCTCGATGATTTGCATGATGGCATTGACCTTGAGGTGCGTGTTCGCCTGCCTGTGGGCGAGTGCCTGCCGAACGACGTTCACCTGGCCCTGCCACATGGCGATCTTGGCTTCGTCCGCGCCGATGAAGCTCGACATCGAGCGGCCCGCTTCGCTGACGATCCGGTCGAGGACTGCGAACAGCAGATCGACACTGGCGATCTCCGCCAGCGTCTCGCGATCGTCGGTCGGCATCCCGCGGCCATAGGCCGCCTGGACCGTCAGGATCTTGTAAAGCGGGATCGAAGCAACCTGGAGTAGTTCCTTCTGCGCGTCGGTGATCGCGGTGTCGTCATGGATTGCCTGGATCATGCCGGCAATCAGGGCCGCAACGCGCGGGCGCAGTGCTTTGGATGCGGGAAGGCTGAGCGACTTAAAGCCGGGATCGAGGCACTTGTCCGGCTCGTCACAGTCGAAGATCAGGACGTTTCCGTTGCTGGTCCCATCGAGCAGCGAAGTGACAAGCGTCGAAGACGCTTCCCCGACGATCGGCACGAACTTGCCCGGCTCGTCATCCTTGGGCGGGACATAGATAATCGTCCCCAGCAGCGTCATTGCATATTCGGCGAGTTCTTCGTCGAAGGTGCCATTTGGCGAAAAGAACGCGGACTTCTTGAGGATCGTCCAGGTGTAGTTTCTCGCCACGGCGGGATTGACGTCGTCATATTTGCCTGAGCCCTGCACCGTCGTGCTCGACCGCTGGCCCTTGGTGCCGCACCCGTGCTTGGCGGCGGCATAATCGGTGAAGATGCCTTCCGAATTGCCGATCGCTTCGCAGATCGCCTTGTCGGCCAGATCGCCCTTGGGCCAGATACCTCCCACCATCCCCTGCGCCATTTCGCAGGAGTTGATGTTGAGGTTGTTCATGAGCTGAGCCTTCTGGCTGAACTCCTGCATGATCTTCGAGCATTCCGGGCAGACCGTGTCGATCGCCAGGCTGAAAGCAAAGCCGACCGCATTGTTGGCGACAGCCTTCAGCATCGCGACGATCTCGCTCGCGTTGATGAAGCTGAAGGATCCGGCAAAGATGTCGATGCCGCCGCAGCCCGCACGGGCGCGCGGCAGTTGCAGATTGGCGATGTTGGTCGTCTTCTGCGGGAAGCGCGTCCAGACGTTGCCGAGGCTGTAATAGCCTGCCGACTGACCCTCGAACGCGGTCGGCCCATTGACGTTAGCGGCGCCGCCAACATCATTGAGGAACGAGTCCATCGAACTGCCGACATCGGCAGATGCGCTGGTAAGGGGCAGGGCGGCCGCGAGGATCGCGGCGACGGCACGTTTCATCCTAGTAGTCACGTCCGGCTTCCTTCGATGTGAGGAGATAAATGCGATCCTGAAGCTCGTCGGCGCTCATCACGCCGTAGCCGATCGGGATGGGCCGGCCCTTGGCGGCATCCCAGAGCACGACCGCCGGCGTGACCTTGGGCTCAAGCCCCATGCGGCTGCGCTGGTTGGTCTCGACCGTGTAGTTCGGGAAATGGCGCGAGGGGCCGCCGTCGGTCGAAATCGCGCGCACCGTGATGTGCCAGGTCGAAGCGACGCTCTGGACGATCGGCGACATGACTTCGCAGGCACCGCAGCTCTGGGCGAAGAAGTAGAACAGCCCGTAGCGTTCAGAGAGCTGCGCCATCACCGCATTGCGCTCGGCATTGCGTGAGTCCTGCCAGTGACGCTTACCGAGCGTCGAGACCGGACGCTGGAGCGTGTAGTCGAGATCAGGATCCTGCCAAATCGCCCGCTGCCAGACATCGCTGAACAGAGATGCCCGGTCGAGCTGAGCGCGCTGGAAACGGATATAGGCCGTCACATTGGCCGGCGTCGGCTCGAGAATCGCCTTGGCTTTCAGTTCGCGCAGATTTGCCGTGATGGCATCGAGCTGGCTCGTCGCACTCGGAGCAGGCTCGGAGGCATCCTCCTGCACTTCGCGCGGCTTGGGCCTGGCGCAATAGAACCAGTACCCAAGGCGCCGCTCCTCGCAGTAGAAGCTGTCCTGGCTGTCGCTGGTCGTGACCAGCGGCGGTTCCTGGCCGTGTGCCGGAGCACTGAGCGCGAGCGCAACGGCGGTGAGCGAGAGGCAGGCGGCAAGCAGCCGCCGGGCGGACTTATTGGCTGGCGCGGGCATAATAGTCCTCGATTTTCTGCTGGATTTCGGTGGCGGCCTGGAGCTCGTCGGGCAGGCGCGCGGCGTCGGTGAATTCGGCGTAGACCTCGCTGAAATCCATCTTCGAGAGATCGAGCCGCGAGAACTCGTCGATGGTGAAGCCAAGGCACTGCTCGGTCTTGGGCTTGCCCCAGGGCTTGTTCAGCTGCTGGCGGCCCTGTTCCTGCAGGATCCGCGAAAGCTTGGATTCAAAGCAGCAATAGACCTTCTTCTTGGTCAGGCAGACGCCCAGGAAACTGTCCGAGCAATAGGTCCCGACATAGGCGCACAGGCCCTGCGCATCGCGCTGGTGAAGCAGCATTTCCTCGCGGCTGCAGCCGAGAGCGACAAGCAGCTGGATACCCGGAATGAGCGGGAAACCCTTGCCCTTGCAGCAATTGAGCACGCCGAAGACCTTGGACGAGCAGGTGTTGCGCGTGCCCTTGAACAGGGTGAGCGTGTCGGGATCGAACTCGCGCCGCGCCTGGTCCATCGCGTTGAGCGCGACGACTGCATCCTTGAACTCATCATTGGCCTCGCGCTCGATCGTCTCGCACGAGCCATCGATGCAATAGACGTCGCCGTCGCAGATGAACTGGCTGGTATCAGCAGGCTGGTCCGGAACCGGACAGTCGTAGACCCGCTCCCAGGTCCGACAGGGCTCCCCCGAAAGGCAGTCTTCGCGCACCAGCGAGCAGCCGGGCGTGCTTTCCAGCGTCTGGCAGTCCTGAGCTTGCGTAAATTGGGCGCAGGTATAGCTGCGCGACCATGCCCAGCAGGGCTGGGTGACCGCGATGCCATCGACGATCCGGGTGACGGGATCGCTGTCGGTGCAGGTCTCGGTGTCCTGCTGACATGAATTGTCTGCGGCAAGGCCCGCGCACTGGCTTTCATCGCGGCTCGTCGTGACGACGTTCTCGCCGGTCACGCTGTAGGGCGTCGCGCCATCGACCGGTGCAGTGCAGCTTACGAGATCGACGCGCAGGTCGCCCGAGCTACAGCCCCAGTAGATACCGAGATAGGGATCGCACAGATTAATCGGATAGGACTGCGTGACCGTGCACTGCGGCGCCGGGTAGCGATTGCAATTGTAGATCGACGCCGGATCGACGCCGCTCCCGCCGACGCAGTAGTAGCCGTAGACCTGTCGCTGCTCGATCGTAGCATTCAGCGTCACCGGGCAGGTTCTGGTCTCCTGGGTCGCGGTATAGCCGACATTGCAGGTCGCCATGTAGCGCGCTGCGGTGCCGGTTCCCGGAGGCAGGGGGACGCAGCGGCCCTGGCTCCCGCTGATGCTCATGCCGCTGGTGTAGGAGAGCGGATCGTCGTTGATGACATTGCTGCGTGCGACAACCGCGTCGAGGTCCTGGGGCGCGAACTGCGCACGGCGATCCATGGAATCGCGCATGGTCCGGTAGCCGGTGTTCGCCGTTGCCTGGCTCGCGGCTTCACGCGCCATCCGGTCGGGATCGTCGAAATAGCCCGACTGGTTCGGCACTCCCCCGAAATTGGGAATGCGGTTTGCATCCGGGTCGGTTGTCGCCGCACTCTGCGCTGCGGCCGCCTGGTCGCGCCCGAACGCCTTGCCGTCCGCCTTGGCGGCATCGGTTGTGGTCTGGGCCGAGACGCTTGCCGGCAGACAGGCGCAGGCGAGGCAGAAAAGGGGGAGGAGAAGCCGCTTCATGGGTCACTCCGTTGCATGCGGTCAAGATGCTGGGATGCGAGAAGGGCGCCGGGACCGCCGCCTTGGGCGAAGGTTTCGAGCGCGTAGGACACGCTCACATTGCCGCTCATCCGGTCGTGGGGCGGAACCTGGGTCCGGCAATCGAAGCCATCGCAGAGATCGAAATCGCTGCTGGTCACCACATAGGTTGGCACTGCCTCGACCCCGAAAGCGCGAAAAAGGCGCGGATCGATGCCGACTGCGTCGAACTTGCCGCCGTCTTCTGCGACTTTCGCGAGTGCTGCGGTCAGGGTCTTGGCGCTGCCCCCTGGCAGCCCGCGAAGCACGACCACACCGCCTGCACGGGCGACGTCGTCCGCCATGGCGCGCAAGGCCGCCAGCGGCATCGAGAGCGAAGCGAACGCGATGAAGCGGGGTGCTTCACCCAAGCCCTCGCTGGCCATGGTGCCCGCGTCGGCCACCATCTTGTCGAAGTCGAAGACGTCCTCGCTATCTGGCCGCGCGGATCTAGCCGCCTGCTCGGTGTAGCGCTTGCCGTGCGCCTGGGCTTCGGCGGCGCTGGCATTGGCTTGGCTAAGGATAGCTTCGGCGCGTGCGCGGGCACTGGCGGCAAGCGCATCGGCTTCGCTCGCCTCGACCTTGGCGCGGGCGCGTATCGCTTCGAGATCAAGCTCCGGCTCGCTCGTCTGCGCTGCGGCTCCTGCCATAGCGGCCGCGCCAGTGATCGACGCGATTACAAGAAGATGAGGGAATATTTTCATAGCGCGCAGCAGTTCCGTTTGCGCCAGACCAGATAGCCCATGTCCTCGCCGATGGCGGGATAGACCTGACCTGCCGACATGAAGGTGGTGGAGGCGCCAATGGGCGCGCAGGCGTAGCGGCCCTTGGTCTGCGGATTGGGATTGGTGGCCTGGAAGCGGTATTGCTGCTTCCTCATCACCGGCATCAGATACTTGCCGCAAAGCCCCTTGCTGCCCATCGTGCCCCAGGCGACGAGTTCGCGGTGGAGCTTGTAGGAGAAGCGGGCGAGGGCGAGCCGCGATGCCTGGACGTGCCCGATCGTCGCCGAGACATTGCCGTTCAAGGGATACATGCTGCCCTGGCATCCCGCGCACCAGAAGAGTTCGTCGGTCGGGAGCTTGACCGTCGCAGCAACGCAGTCAGCCGCACAGGCCGCAAGCGCGAGCGGATTGGCGAAGAGAACCGCTTCGGGATTGATGATCGCGGTGAGCTCGCTGTCCTGCCAGAGCGGATCGATCTCGGTGATGTAGAGAATGTCGACCGAGCCCTGTTCGAGGCACAGGAAATCGGCAACGATCTCCATCCAGTAGATGAGCGGATAGGCATACCAGTGGACATGCCACTGCGAATTGTACTGCGTTGCGCCGCCCACCGCCGAAGGACCCGCCATCGACTTGAACCCGATGTCGAAGCCGGGATCGAGCTTCATCCCGCCGAGATTGACGAAGCACCAGGGCTTCATGCTGACGTCGGCAAGGCGTACCGGCTCCCAGAAGCCCATGGCGATGCCCGGCCGCAAACCGCAGAGGCATACGGGAAGCGCCGGATTGCTCGTATCGGGACGGCTCGACGGCCAGATCTTCAGGCCGCCGACCGAGATCGGAAACAGGCACGACCAGCAGATGTCGGTGATCGGATTGACGAACTTGCCTGTGCAGCGGCCCGGACCGGCAGATGCCCGCGCTGGCGAAGCCGCAGTAAGGCTTAGACTGCAGGCAAGGAACGCGCAGCATAACCATGTAAGAAGACGATTTTTTCTGCTCATGACGATGCGCGCTCCTTGGGGCGAACCGGCTGCTCGGTGATGATGAGCACGCGGCCCTGCTGCTCGACGGTTGCGGGCACGGCGCGGATGCCGAAATGCTTCACGAGGCTGCCGCCCTGGTCGAAATAGAAGCGGCGCTGGCGGGCCTTCATCAGTTCAAGCGGCGCGCCGCGAACGAGGATGAGTTTGGCCTTGGTGTTGGCATAGCGCCGGGTTGCCCAGGCAAGCTGCTCGGGATCATCGCCGTCGAGGAATACAAGCGGGACACGCAGCGGTACGGTGTCGAGCGGATTGACCCGAGTTCCGGCCGCCACGATCACCCGGCCCTTGTCGTCGGCAATGTCGCGCTCGACGCTGATCGTCGGATCGAAACGCCAGCTACGCGCCGCCGCCGCGGCATTGATCCCCGCGACCGGTTCAGGGCGGTTGACGCGCTCTATCGTGCGCCGCTTCAGCTCCTCGTTGAGCTTGGCCGTCTCGCCGGTCTTCTCGAGATGGGTGAGGCGCGCATGGATTTGCGCGAGCAGGTCAGGCTCGATCACCGACCAGACCGTACCTTGCTGGCCGTAGTCGCGGGCGCTTGCCGGCGCGGCCATCAGAAGACCGGCTACGAGGAATGGGGCGGCGCGAAGCGGTGTCACAGGATCGGCCTCCCGACCCCGATAATGCGCCTGGCGCAGATCCACCCGATTGCCGCATAACGGCTGTCAAAACCGTCCTTGTGCGCGGTGGTGACGAAATAGCAGCCTTGAGGCACCACGCCTGTCGGTCCGAGCGCCAGCGGCTCGCCGAAACGGCTTGCGCGCTTGGCTACCGCAACCTTGCGGCCATTGACGAAGAAGCTGCGCTCCTTCTCGGTCACGATATCGCCGGGCATGCCGCTCACCTTCTTGCCGAACGGCTTGGGCTTCTTGCCGAAGTGCCTTTCGAGCAGCGGCGAGGCGGGCGGATCGAACAGGATGATCTCGCCGCGCTGTGGCAGCGCGCCGCGATCGAGCCAGATCGCCCAGTAAGGCAGGCTCGGACTGGCGTTGATCATCAGCGCGTGGTCCTTCGAGAAGGCGGCGAGCGAGGTGAGCCCGAGCGCGGCAGCGCCAAGCCCTGCCCACAGCGCGAGGCGCCGCCCGGTTGGCGAGTGGAGGACAAGATCAGCGGCGCGCATCGGGAATGGCTCCCATGCGGCGCGCGACATCGGCGCGCACGGCTTCGCTGAGATCAGGCGTGCTGCCGGCCACCACCGCTTCGGCGACAAGGACCGTGCGGCCCTCGCGGCCCAGATGTTCGACCGAGGCTTCGACCGCCTGGAGATAGGCCTGGACGCGCATCTTGGTTTCTTCTGGCGGTCTTCCCGCGCGGGCCTCGGCTTCAATGAAGTCGCCCATGATGCGGCTCAGCTGCACGGTCACCACTTCGCGCTTGTCGATCGCGAGCAGCTTGTCGGTAGCCCAGACGCCCCAGAGCGCTGAGCCGACCATGCTCAAACCGAGCGCGACGGCGGTCCAGCTCACTGCACCCATGCGGCAGCGCAGGGACTGTGTTGCTAATATGTTCTTCACAGCTCTTCTCCAGAAAGCTCGCGCTCGAGATCGTTGATGAAGCGCGGCAGGCGCCAGACCACGACGAGCGTTGCGACACCGATGAGGACGAACTTGAACTCGTCGAGGAAGCCGATCTGGCGGCCTTGCTCGGCGCCCAGAAAACGGTCCGAAATATTGGCGAGATGGGCGAAGAAGATCCCGGCATCACCGCCGGAAATCAGAAGGAAGAAGAGCAGCGGCAGCCCGAGCGCCATGAGGTAGCTCGAGGCGAGAAAGGTGCTGCCGCGAAGCACGATGTAGCAAAGGTCGGCGGCATGGGACCGCCAGCTCTTGACCGGCAGATCGAGGCTGTCGCTGTCGGCACGGGCGTCCTGGGCCCGGTCGATCGGCGTGACGAGATGGAGTGGCATCGGTTGTGGGTGTCCTTGCATGGAGGGAGAAGTCAGGTTCGATTGGCAAAGGCGATCCGTTCGATCGCATCGGCAAGCTGGTGGCCGCGCGCGATTTCCGCATCGATCGCGGCAAAGGTCTGGGGCGAGCTTGAGAACAGCGTTGCCGAATAGTCGTCGAGGACGAGCCGGCCGATGGCTTCGGTCTCCGGGCCCTTGATGAAGACTTCCGAATAATCGCTGCCCGAACGCTTCAGGCTGCGGATCAGCGTCTCGGTGCGGTCGTCCATGTCGAGGCGTTTTGACGCCTTGAAATCGGCAATCGTCTCGGGCTTCTGCTGGAGGATCAGCATCCAGTCGCTGTTTTCCAGCGCAGCGGTCGCCCCATCGGACTTGTAATAGTCGTTGAGTGACTGCGTCGCGGTCGCCAGCGCCCCGCCATATTTGCGGCAAGTGCGGGCATAGGTTTCGACGAACTCGCCCATCGAGCCGCCCTTGAGCATCGACCACGCCTCATCGATCAGCAGCAGCTTCCTCACCGAGCGCGGGCTGCGGGTCATGGCCTGGCTGGTCATGAACATGATCGCCGAGAGTACGACGCTGCGCAGTTCCTCGCGGGCGGCGAGGTCCGACATCTCGAAGACGGTGAAATCGGTGTCGAGATCGAGGCTCGCCTGGCCTTCGAAGAAGGCGCCATAAGTGCCGCCGGCCATGTATGGCGCAAGCGCCGTGGCGAGATCGCTCGCGGCTTCATTGCCGAGACCTGTCAGTGCTTCGCTGACGCCGGTGATCGAGGCATCGACGCCCCGTTCGCTCCAGACCATGTTGACCGCCCGATCGATCAGGCCGCGCTCGGTGTCGTTAAGCTTTGCGCTGTGCCGCGCCATCTGGCCGACGATGGCCTTCACCATGCCGAAACAGTCGAGCCGGTAGTCCTCATCTTCGGCCGCGCGCTCGCCATCGATCATCGAGAACGGATTGAGGCAGAAGCCCGCCTTCATCGTGAACTCGACGAACCGGCCGCCTTGTAGCTTCACCGAATGCTCGAAGCTGCGTCCGTCGTCGATAACCACGACCTGCGCGCCAGCGCCGCGCAGCGCGGCGCACATTTCCTGGAGCAGCACTGACTTGCCCGATCCCGACTTGCCGCAGATCGCGACATTGTGGTTGCCAGCATCGTTCTCGAACGGCGACCAGAAGAAGGGCTGGCCGCGCCGGCCCACGAACAGCAGGTGCGGATGGACGCTGCCGAGATACTCGCCCTGCATGGGAGCGATATTGGCCGCTGTCGTAGAGAGCACGGTCTTGAAGCGCTTGAGGCGCTCCATGTCCGCGCCAAGCCCATCGGCCAGCGTCATCGGCATGGCCGCGAGCAGCCCCTGGATCTGCAGGTATCGCTCATCGGCAAGATCCCAGCCCGCCGCCTTGTAGATCGACTTGATCGCGCGTTCGTCGCGGTCTCCGCGGCCGAGCGGGGAGTAGGTCGTCAGACCATAGAAGACCCGCACCAAACGGCGGCCTTCCTGCAGCTCGGATTGCACGTGCTGCCACTCGGCTGCCTGCTCGCCGATGCGGGGCAGAAAGCGCGCGCTGCGCGTTCCGGCAAGGCTCGTCGTGCGCATGAACTTGAAGCCGGCCTTGGCCGAAGCGGCTTCTTGGTCGGGATAGACGAGGCACAGCATCGTCGCCGCCGGGCAGGGGAAGCGCAGCTTGTCGGTAAACATGTCGCCGATGAGCCGCGCGCATTCCCACGGCGCCCAACGCTGGGGCATGTTGCGCGAGGAAAAATGCCGCACGTCGAACGCATCGGGGTAGACTGTGCCGATCTCGGGAACGCCTTCCTCGATCTTGCCCGTCGCACGAAACCGCTCGGTGACGAGCCGCATCCTGTCTTCGTGGATGACGAGCTCGATATCGTGCCGGATCGCCTGGGCCGCGATCGCGTCGTTCGGATTATAGGGCACGGCATCGTCCTGCGGCGCGGTGGTCGGCGAAGTCAGGTCGTCGATGATCGCGATCAGTTGCTGGGGCTCGACTTCGGCGACGCCCAGATTGAGCGATTTCAGCATGGCAATAAGGCCGTCGCGGGTCTGCTTGAGATCCTCATTGCTGACCGCCTTGGCGGCAGGCACGCCCACCGAAACGATGACCTGATGGTGCCGGGCGTGGAAGGGCGCATCCTGCGAACCCGATTCCCAGACAAGGCCGTAGAGCCGCCGGGCGCGGTGACGGGCAATCGCCTCGTAGACGCCGCCCTGGATATAGCGCGGCGCAAACCAGGGTGCGACGATCCGGCTGATGCGCGGAGAGGCGAGATGCAGGACCTGGAGACAGGCGCCTGCCGGAAGCCCTTCGGAGAAGAATGACCCGAGGATTTCGCCAGTGCGTTCGTCCGCTCCGATCAGGGGAGTGACCGAAAGCACGAAGCCTTTCGAGCGCGCGTTGAAATAGAGCCGGCTCGCCGGATCATAGACCCGGTAAGGGAGCCAGTCCGAGAGCAGATCGAGCATCAGGGCGGGCCGGTCATGCTCGGCGTGCTCGGCATCGCCCAGAAGCCCGGTGAGGAGCCTGTCGACGATCGTCTTGAGTTTCTCGGCCATCACTTGGGCTCCTTCTGTGCCTTGGCGGCGTTCTTGGTAGCCTCGATTGCCTCGATGGTCGGGAAAATCAGCGGGGCCTTGTTAGCCGAGGGCCGAGGGGTTCGATCATGCGGGGGCTGCGCCATGTCGAACCCCTCGACCGCCGGTGCGCTCGCACCGGCAACCGCCTCGCGCGCCGTGGAGGGGAGGACCAGCGGCGAGGCAGAGGGGATGTCCTCGAGCGAGGACGAAGGCTGAAAGGGCTGACCGAGATCGAAGGTCTCGGCTTCGGACTGTTCGGCCGTGGGAAGGGTAGTGACTTCGTTGAGGAGATCGCTCTTGGCCTGTGCGGCCTTCAGCTGGCGCCTGAGCTGCCGCATCAACGGCGGGGCGTTATCCTCGCCTGCCTTGCGGCGCAGTTCTGCGGCCCAGCGCGGATTTTCGACGACAGCCCAGGCAACCGCATCATCGTGCAGCGTTCCGGTCTCATCGATATGGGCCGGAAAGACGATCCTGAGCGTACGCTCGGAGGTGCGGTCCTGATCGCCGGATGCGACGGAAACAGGGGGACGCAGACCGTCATGGACCGGTCCGGTCGCGGACAAATCCTTGGTTGCGCGGGCATCGATCACCTGGCTGGGGGCGCAGTCGCCCTTGGGAGCACGGCAGGTGAAATCACCTTCGATATTGGTGCCGAAAGTGGCGCAGCCGCTGGTCAGCACGGCAAGGCAGACAGAGGCGAGAATACGGTGGGAAAATCCCATGACGATTATCCTTTCTTGGCCGGAACGGGGGCAGCCGCTTTTGCGGGCTTGAGGAATTCGCGGAGCACGGAAGCCGGGCGATACCCTTCAAGGATCGCGCCGTCCGACGGGCGCACGATCACCGGCGTGCCGTTCAAGCCATGGGCCTTGGCAAAGGCTTCGTTGGCATCGAGCCCGCTCGTGTCGCACGGCTTCGGATTGGCGAGGGCGAGACCCGAATAGGCCATGTGCAGCGACACATCGGGGCGCGGCGAGCAAAGCACCCGTTCGGCATCGCGGCGGCTGTTGGCCCCGAAGATCGAAATAGGCCGCTCCTCGACGCGCGCGCCGATCGCCTTCAGTTCGGCTTCGAGCTTCTTGCAGTAGCCGCAGTGGAAATCGGAGAAGACGACGACCTTGGGGCCGTTGGCTGGTCCCCAGGTGATCGCGCCGTTCGCGGGCAGGCCGGCGAGCGATACCGTCTGTGGGGCGGCGCGCGGGGCGGACTGACTTTCTTCGTTGGCATTGCTCGGCCGTGCAGCACCAGCAGCCAGCAAGTCTGGGTTGAGTGCGAGGAGACGGGCTGCCGTCAGGTCTTGCCGCGCCTCCATGTCGTAGATGCGCCCGATCACCAGATATTTGGCCGCGCGATCGACGTAGAACAGCGTCGATTTTGAGGCGACTTCGCACAGGCCGCCAAGGCCATCGCAGGTGATGGCGTCGATCGGCGTCTTCGGGAGGCGCAGCTTGAGCGCGGCGCGCACCTTTGCCGTGTCGGGAGCCTGTGCCGAGGAGGCGAGGCTGGCCACGCCCCAACCCGTTGCGGCTGACAGGGCGACGACGGCAGCAACGGTCGCCACCGATCGCAGCCAGCGCCGCGGCTTGGTGGGGGTTGGATCATTTGTGGCGGGGGTCATTGGGAGTTCCTCACGTAGACGCCGTCGAGGAAGACGATCTCGACATCGATGCCGGTCGGCATCTCGACGACGGGTTGGTATTGTTCGGCGCGCTCGATCAGATATTTGCTGACCGTATCGGCGGCATCGGCAGCGCCCTGGCCGAGCCCACCGCCGAGGATGTCGCCGGCAGAGAGCTTCGAGCGGGTGCCATCGGCATTGGTCGTGACGCCGGAGAAGACGCTGTTGGCGTTCGCCGAAAAGCCGCGCCCGAACCCGCCGACAATCCCGGCAAGCAGAGCCTGGCTGACAAGGCTGCCCTCGCGGCTGACGACACGGCCACGCACGCCCGATTTTCCAGCAAAGCTGATGAAGCCTTTGACCTCGCTCACCGCGACGCGCCCGCCGGGCTGGTCGCAGGTCATCCGCGCCAGCTTCACGTAAACCTTTTCGGACGAGAGATCGCCGCGCGCTGCGCCATTGACGATGCAGCCCTGAAGCCGCGTGGTCAGAACCTTGCCGTTCTGCATGACCGATCGCGCCGGACCGGTAATGCGCAGCACGACGGGCAGCGGATCGGTTTGGCTCGCGACGCCCGCCGACGCATCGACGCCGACGATGACCTTGGCAGGAGCATAGGAATTGGGAGGGAGATAGTCCGGCGAATCCTCGACCACCACCGGCGGCGCTTCCGGGCGTGCTGCCCTAAGGCCACTGGCTCCTGCCTTGTCGGAGGTGAAGCTCATGAGTTTGACTTCACCGGGACCGGGCAGGCCCGTTTCGCTCGCGCCCAGCGCAGCACCCGCAGGTGCAGGCTGAAGCGGCCGACCGCGCGCATCGTAGCCACCCGCCTGCGGGCCATAGGCCGGTGGCGGCAGGCTTGCGGCTGCCGGTGCGGCCTGGCTGGCAAGGCGCGACTTGAGATCCGCATTCTCAGCGGAGATCGCATCGATTGCGGCCTGGCCGTCGACGCGCATCGCCTGGTTTTCCGCCTTGAGTGCGGCCAGCTGGGATTCGATTTCCTCGCGCGGGAGGCTCGCATCCTTCATGGCCTTTTGCTCGCGGGTCACGGCATCGAGACGGTTGCCGTAAGTCGCGACGAACTCGCGCTGCGAAAGGTCGCGATTGATGAGCCCTGCCGTGTCGATGGTCTGCGCGGCGGTGGGATCATCGCTCTTTGCGCTGTCGTCCCCGCCCAGGATGAACCAGCTGCCGCCGACAAGCGCGAGTGCGCCCAGGGAGCCAAGCAGAAGCTTCTGCCGCCGTGCGGTCTTCGCGTTGAGGCTGGTTACTGGCGACGGCGATGCCGGATCGGCCTGTACCGGGGTTGAGATCGAGGGAGCATCAGTCATGGCCCAACCCTCCGTTCGAACCGACGATGAAGGCGACCGTGCTTTCTCCCGATTTGAGAGTGGGCTGGGCGATCGAGATTGCGAGTGTCTGGGAGGACGCGAGATCCGCTTCGGCAAGCGTCAGTGGCTTGCGACTACGGTTCGCCAGGCGGATGACCTTTCCGGCGAGCGCGCTGCCGCGGTAATCGGCGATGAGCTGGATCTCGAGATCGCCGACCCGTGCCGGAAGGGCGGCGGATTGCCTGACTTCAAAGCCATCAACCGTCCGGTCATTGGCCATGGCCTGGATCAGCCGCACTGCGCTCGTCTCCAGCGGCGTTTCGCTTTCCCAGCCAGATGCCTTGTTTGTCGCGATCGCGGGGTTGGTGATGAAGACTTGCACTGCCGGGACAGGCTCGACCTGGCAGGAAACCTTGTAGACGAAGCCCTTCTTGGTCGTGGCGAAGAAACTGATCGACCGGGCCGCATAGGTCTCCGGCACCGACACATAAATGTCCCCGCGCAGCGGTTCGTTGGTGACCGCAAAATCGTTGTAGGGCGTGCCGGTCGAGATCTTCGAAACGCTGGCAAACTGATCGTCGACGAGCGCGAAGCGCGTCAGCTCGCGGGCCGACACGGCGCATTCGATGCTCGCTCCGTCTGCAGCCTGTTTGAACTGGTCGGCGGCCTGCGCGCCGCTCCCTGAAAATGCGAGAATGGTACTGGCGCAAAGAGCCAGGCTCCACGCGCGCGTCTTGCGTCGGTAAGCCATTACTGGGCCTCCTTCGTTGGGTCTTTGGGGGGCAACTGGCTGAAGCCTGACAGTGCGAGACGCAGGCCCCGGTAGGTCCAGTTGAAGCGGAAACGGCGTTCGTCGCTCGCGATGACCTGGGCGCCGACAAAGGTCTTGAGCGTGCCCGTCACATCGGAAGTCAGCCCCTTGGGGTCGACGGTCATCGACCGGATGACGAAGGCCTGGGTGACATCCGAACCCCGCTGCTCCTCGACAATCCGGACGAGATCGGCCTTGAGGCGCCCGTAGCTTGCCGGATCGGCGAGCTTCAGGATCTCGTCCATCCAGTAGTCGAGCCCTTCGGGGCTGCGATTGAGCAAGACGAGCGCGGCATCGCGGGTCACGAGTTCGAGATAGTCGGCCTCGACCCCCGCGCTGCTGACAGTGAGCTGCTTGGGGAGCGTTGGCAGGAGCACGACTTCGCGGTCGCGGGTGGCGGCAAGGCTGACGGCGACGACAAGCGCAATGCCGAGCCCGGCGCTGGTGAGCGCAAAGAGGTTGCGCTGGCGCAGCAACGACTGCTGACGCTCGTGTGAAATGTCTGCAAACATGGATATCTCCCCTCAACCGGCAAGCAGGCGGCAGTGGGAAGGCGGCGTCGATTTCAGGCCCAGCAATCCGGCCGGCAGATACCAATAGGCGGCATGGGCTACCCAGGAGCTGGCGCGTCCTGCTTTTGCCTTTCGCAGCGCGAACCAGGCGCCGAAGGCAACGATGATGCCGATAAAGATATGCTGGCTGAGGATCCCCCAGGTGAAGGGGATGAGCATCCCGGCGAACTCGTCGATGGTCCAGAAGCCGATGAGCTCCGGATCGTCGAGCCGACGCGGGATGATATATGGGTCTGCCATGGCGACGCGCCTTCCCGTCCGATGCGTCAGATGACCGCGGTGACGACCGAGGTGACGATCGGAACACCCGTGCCGACGCCGATGCCGACACCGACAGGAACAGCGACCTGTCCGAGCGAGAACCGGCCCGAGGCGAGACCGATGAGGCCGCCTGCAAGGCTGAGGACGGTGATGATCTTGCCGCCCGAGCCTTCGAGGAAATCCGTGAATTTCGTGAGGGCAGGGGTGAAGGTCGTGTCGGCGCCAGCGTAGGCAGCGCTGGCGGTCAGTGCTGCGACCGCAAGCGGTACTGCAATGGTCATGGCCCGCCCGAACTTCGAGGGGTTGTGATCAATGGCGCCGGAACGCCGGGAGAGGGTGAGAGACTGCATATGGAGCTCCATCTGGAGGGGTGAACCCAGCGTTCTTTCGTTCGCTGTGTGTTGCACATGCATCTAGGAAATCGATGTAGGAAAGTCGGATTGCCGCTGGGGCTGAAGTGGCGGACGGATATGGACGCATCAATTGGCCGGCGTCGGCGATAATGTGCAGAAACAGCGCGCTATCTCGTAATCAACGTCGACGAATCCCGACAGGGGCGGCGGTGATTGTCGGCGACTCGGGTCTAGGGGATGATTCGCCTAGAAACGAGATGTTCCGCAAATGTTCTTTTCATTTTCCTACATCGATCGCGCGCGATATGGCTACGACTCAGTTCCTCATCGTTGGAGTTTTTGTCGATGCATCAGCCCGCGCCATTCCGAGGCGAAGCCAACACCAGCCTCGCGCACATTCTTGCCCATGCAATCGAGTCGTCTGACAAGCCCAAGCACCAGATCGCTCGAGAAGTCGGGATCCACCGCGAGACCCTGCTTCGTGTCATGCGCGGCGATCGGCCGATCGGCCTTGATGAAGCCGCGCGCGTTCTCGATGTCTGCGGCGCCTTTCCCCGCGCGAGCATGATCCTCGCCTTGGCTGGTCAGGAGGATCTCGCCTGCGAATGGATGCGCAGCGAAATGGGGGAGTTTCTTGAGGACTTCTTCACGGCCTTGCCAGGTCAGCTCGAACGCACCCTTGGGCGACGCGTCGAGGATTTGCGGCCCCGGTGGGCGAACGGCACTTCGCAGCTCGTTGCCCGTATGCTTGCCAAGCACATCGATGATTTTGCCAACCGCGACATTTCGATGGCGCTGCCGCGCTGATCCAATTCACCTCGGAGGGGACCGAGAAATTGACCCGACAGGAGCGATCATGAATGCACATCCTCAGTTTTCCGAGGACAGCGCAAGCGCTGACCAGGCTTCGCCACCAGGCCCTCCGCCGCCCCGGCTCTTGCGGCTGCCCGAGGTCATCGACCGGGTCGGCCTGCGTCGTTCGGCTATCTATCAGCGGATGAGCGAAGGGCGCTTTCCCAAATCCCGCTCGCTCGGTCCCAAGTGCACGGTGTGGGTTGAGGAGGAAATCGACGCGTGGATCAGATCAATTGCGGACAAGCCGCATCGAGACGTTCTTTAAACTATCCCGAAACAAATCATCGCGCTAAGTTGCGCGCATGGTTTATCGATATCCGGCAGGCAATCCTCTCCATCCTGAAACCTTGAAAGAGAAGCAGCGCGCGGTTCGCGGCGGCTTTTCAGCGCCGTTGACCCTTCGCGTTCATCGCGCACTATCGTGGCTGCGACGGGCCGAAGCAGAACAGGAAGACCAGGACGTTCGCTTCATCCTACTGTGGATCGGATTCAACGCTGCCTACGCCGGTGACGTAGAAGCCTCGGCCAGCAGCTCAGCGCCGGAAGGTGAACGTGGGCTCTTCCAATCGTTTTTCTCGACGCTCGTAAAGTTCGATGGGCGTCACCGTGTCTACGACGCGGTTTGGCAGCGGTTCAGTCAGGAAATCCGCCTTCTTCTCGACAATCGCTATGTCTACCACCCTTTCTGGCAACATCAGAATGGTGTGTCAGGTTACGAGGACTGGGAGCACCAGCTCGAGCGCGGTCGCATTGCCATCAATCACGCCCTGCGCGAGCACGACACGGTCCGGATCCTGTCGATCCTGTTCGATCGACTGTACGTCCTGCGAAATCAGCTGGTGCACGGCGGCGCGACCTGGAACAGCGATGTCAATCGCGACTAGGTGAGGGGCGGAGCGTCGCTCCTTGGCTGTCTCCTACCGATCTTCGTCGATCTCATGATGGACAATCCTCAGCACGAGTGGCCAATGCCGAACTATCCGGTCGTTGATTAGGTTGGATGGATACGATTGACGATCTCGTCGCGGACTCGTCTGCGCTCATCGATGGCTATCTCGATCCCGCCGACCGAGAGCAGCTTTACAATCGCATATAGCATTGCTTGCGCTGGCAACAGCACGATCCCGATGACAGGATCATGCAGCTCATCATCCGATTGTACGACCTGTTTGTCCGCGTCATGCCCGTGGAACACAGGATGATGATCTATCAAGCGGCGAAGAACGAGGTCGAGCACCGACGGTTCACGCCGGCGGTCTTCATCGTTTTCATGCAGAACGAGATCGACGAAGGGATTGCGTCGACCGCGACGATCGATCTCTTGGCCTACAGCAAGCGTGACTGGTCGTCACTTCCCGTGGGCTTCAAGGCGCTCCTCGGCATTGTCGAACACGGCATGTGCAGAATTCCCGGTGCATTGTTTGGGGCCGCAATAACGTTCGGCGATGGCAATCTACTCATCGGCCTGGACACGATGGCGCCCCACATGACCGATCGCCACATCAACATGGCCGCGCGCATGCAGACTGGGTACGTCCATCATGCGGCGATCCACTACTGGCTTTCAATCGCTCGCCGCATGGCAATCCGTGAAGATCAGGTCGCTCAATCAGTCGTCGGCGGCCGCACTGTCCAGTTACATTGGCTTTTTTGTGACCATGTTGGCTATCGGGTGATAAGCGGTTCAGAAAATCAGCACATCCCGTGAAGATACCACTCAGGTGCGTTTCCTCTGCCATCATAAAGATGGCCATCTCTGAAAATCCAG
>JAFAFE010000004.1 GCA_023423655.1 Pseudomonadota bacterium | reverse complement strand
TATTATAGCAGTTCAGAAATCACGGTCCAGCTGCAACGAACAATGAGCATCACCTTTGAGTCAGACCCATTATAGCAGTTCAGAAATCACGGTCCAGCTGCAACAGATTACATCGTCAACAATCCCGACCTTGAATTATAGCAGTTCAGAAATCACGGTCCAGCTGCAACACGTTCAACTATCAACCGAGTGTTACGGCGATTATAGCAGTTCAGAAATCACGGTCCAGCTGCAACTGGACGCAGCAACACGATTAAAAGAGGCTCATTATAGCAGTTCAGAAATCACGGTCCAGCTGCAACGGAAGCCACGGGCCAAACACCATTTCCATTATTATAGCAGTTCAGAAATCACGGTCCAGCTGCAACCCAAAGCTCATTCCGGTATTTGATGGAGAGATCATAGCAGTTCAGAAATCACGGCCCAGCTGCAACCCAGAGAATAAATCTTCGAGCGAGGACCGCATCATAGCAGTTCAGAAATCACGCTTATAAAAAAACTGGCGGAGACGGAGGGATTCGAACCCTCGATACGGTTTTGCCGTATACTCACTTTCCAGGCGAGCGCCTTCGACCACTCGGCCACGTCTCCGCATATCCCGGTCAGGAAGCGCAAGCCCCTATCCTGCCTTGCGCTCCGGCGCAAGCGTGCGCAGGATGGGAAAGGCAATAAAATTATAGCGGGAGGCATTTTTATGATTCGCACACGCGACAAGTTGGGGTTCGGGCTGGTGGCGATGACGCTTGCGGCGTGCGGGGCCTATGCGGCCGATGATGGCGCGGTGGACCGTTCCAAATTGCCGACGCCCGCCGATGTTGTGGACAAAGCGCCGCAAGCGGAATGGGTCGAAATTGCGCCGGATGATTTGCTGGTGATGGACTTGCCGCCCGCTGCAACGCCTGTGGGTAGCAAGCCGCGTCGTGTTGTCATACAACTTATGCCCGCGCCGTTCAGTCAAGGCTGGGTCGGCAATATCAAAAAGCTCGCCGCCGCCCATTGGTGGGATGGCACCGCGATTGTGCGGGTGCAGGATAATTATGTGACCCAATGGGGCGACCCGAATGGCGAGGATAAGGCGAAGGCCAAGCCGCTGCCCAAAGATTTGGTGACGGTGCCAGAGGAGAATTATGTCTCCGCAAGGCTGCAAAATACGATGCCAGTCGGAGAGAAAACGCAACCGGCACCGCTATTTGACGATCTCATGCTCGCAAATGATTCTTACGGGAAAGCTGCCGGATTTGAACGAGGATGGCCGTTTGCAAGTGATGGTCATATGATCTGGCCGCTCCATTGCTATGGCGCAGTTGGCGTAGGCCGCAACACGTCACCAGACACCGGAACGGGTGCCGAGCTTTATACCGTCATCGGCCAAGCGCCGCGCCAGTTGGACCGCAATATTGCGGTAGTGGGGCGGGTAATTTCGGGCATGGAATGGCTGTCGAGCCTGCCACGTGGGACGGGCGCTCTGGGTTTTTACGAAACGCCGCAGGAGCGCACGCCGATCAGGTCGGTACGGCTCGCGAGCGAACTGCCAGCCGCCAGCCGTCCGCGCTTTGAATATATGAACACCGGCAGCAAGAGTTTTGCCGATTATGCGAAACTACGCGCGAACCGGCATGACAGTTTTTATAATGTGCCGGCGGGCGGTGTGGATATTTGCAATGTGCCGGTGCCGGTGCGCGCGGTGAAGGGGAAGTAGGGGGGTAATGCCAGACTTTATGGCCCGGGCGCCGTGGGGCTAAATGGACGACTTGCTCGCTTCGTCATTGCGAGCGTCAGCGAAGCAATCCAGCGTGAGGGTGCGTCCGCTTTGGATTGCCGCGCTCCTTCGGTGCTCGCAATGACGGGTGAATGAAGGTGATCCCATTCGCGACCTTTGAAATTTCAAGTTCGGGAGATGGATGCCCGATCAAGTCGGGCATGACGAGGAGGGAGCGTGAGGGGAGGGACTGCGAGGGGAGGGCGTATAGTTGGGGAGGGGCGGCCGCTTGCGGCTTAGCCCTCTTTTGGAGGCCGATGCAGCTCACCCTTCTTTTCCGTCCATTTCGCGCGATTGGGCTTTGCGGCGGCGCAGGTTCGCGCGCAATTGTTCGGCGAGTTTTGCCTTTTGTTCGGCTTTGGCGCGCGCGGTGGCATCGGATATTTTCTGGTCGCTCATAAGGCTTCTTTTGCTTTTTTGCGGCATTAGCGCAAGGCCTGCCTTGACAGGCACCGCGTCCCCCGCCATAGGGCCGCTTCCGGTTGATGGCCTTGTCCCAAAGGCCACCCGCAATGTGCTGCTGTAGCTCAGTGGTAGAGCACTCCCTTGGTAAGGGAGAGGCCGGGAGTTCAATCCTCCCCAGCAGCACCATTTTCCTGATTTTGATGTGAAGAAGTTCCCTAAGCGGAATGGCGCGCACACTTAATCCCCTCTCGCTTACGGGAGGGGCAACGGAGACTTGGGGCTGTAAGTTCTTAGGCGAGTGGGGTGGGTGGACCTTCACGCAGCATTTGCTGACAACCCCCACCCCAACCCAGTGCACGCGAAACTGCCCCCGGCAGTTTCGGTTTATGTCGGGGACATAAACCAGTGCACTCCTGAAGGGGAGGGGCGACTAGGTTGCGCTATTCAACGCGCGCCCATGCGGTTGGCGACCAGATTATCGACTACGCTGGGATCCGCGAGGGTGGAGGTGTCGCCCAAATTCGACACATCATTTTCCGCAATCTTACGCAAAATGCGGCGCATGATTTTGCCCGAGCGGGTCTTGGGGAGGCCCGGCGCGAATTGCAGGAAGTCGGGCGTTGCAATCGGTCCGATTTCGCGGCGCACCCATTGGATGAGCGTCAGGCGCAGCTCCTCGGACGGCTCTTCATTCACGTTGAGCGTCACATAGGCGTAAATGCCTTGGCCTTTCACATCATGCGGCATCCCCACAACCGCGGCTTCGGCAACGGTCGGGTGCGAAACGAGTGCGCTTTCGACTTCGGCGGTGCCCATGCGGTGGCCGGATACGTTGATGACATCATCGACGCGGCCGGTAATCCAATAATAGCCATCCTCGTCGCGGCGGCAGCCGTCGCCGGTGAAATATTTGCCGGGATAGGTGGTGAAATAGGTCTGGAAGAAGCGTTCATGGTCGCCCCAGACGGTGCGCATCTGCCCCGGCCAGCTATCCAATATGCACAGATTTCCTTCGGTTGCGCCTTCCAGCACCGTGCCTTTTTCATCGACCACTTGGGGGATGATGCCGAACATCGGGAAGCTCGCCGCGCCGGGCTTGGCGGCATGGGCGCCGGGGAGGGGGGTCATGAGTGTGCCGCCGGTTTCGGTTTGCCACCATGTGTCGACGATCGGGCAACGGCTGTCGCCGACAACGCGGTGATACCATTCCCATGCTTCGGGGTTGATCGGTTCACCGACCGAGCCGAGCAATTTCAATGACGCGCGCGAGCTTTTCTTTACCCATTCATCGCCTTCACGCATCAGCGCGCGCAGGGCAGTGGGGGCGGTGTAGAAAGTATTGACCTTATGCTTGTCGACCACATCCCAGAAACGGCCATGATCGGGATAATTGGGGATGCCTTCAAACATCAAGGTCGTCGCGCCATTAGCGAGCGGACCATAGACGATATAAGTGTGGCCCGTGACCCAGCCGATGTCCGCGGTACACCAATAAACCTCGCCGGGCTTATAATCGAACACATAATCATGCGTCATCGCCGCCCACAGCAAATAGCCGCCGGTGGTGTGCAGCACGCCCTTGGGCTTGCCGGTCGAGCCGGAGGTATAGAGGATGAACATCGGATCTTCCGCATTCATCTCCCACGGCTCGATATGGTCGGACACATGGCGCGCGGCGTCATGATACCAGACATCGCGGCCCGATTGCATCGCGACCGTGCCGCCGGTGCGTTCGACCACGACGACACGCTTCACCGAAGGGCAATGTTTGAGGGCTTCATCGACATTCGCTTTGAGCGGGACAATCTTGCCACCGCGCAAGCCTTCATCGGCTGTTACCACCAGCGACGAATCGCAATCCTGGATGCGCCCCGCGAGCGCGTCGGGCGAAAAGCCGCCAAACACGATGGAATGGATTGCGCCGATGCGGGTGCAGGCAAGCATCGCCATCGCCGCTTCGGGGATCATCGGCATATAGATGGTCACACGGTCGCCGCGCCGCACCCCTTGCGCGCGCAGCACATTGGCGAAGCGGCAGGTTTCAAGGAATAATTGCTTATAGGTGATCGTCCGGCTTTCGGTCGGATTATCGCCTTCCCAGATGATGGCAGGTTGGTCGCCGCGTGTTTCAAGATGACGGTCAAGGCAGTTGGCCGATACGTTAATAATGCCGTCTTCAAACCATTTGATGCCAAAGGTCGCCTCGTCGAAACTGCTATCCTTGATCTTGGTCGGGAATTTCATCCAGTCGAGCCGCTGGGCCTCGCGCGCCCAAAAGCCGTTCGGGTCGTCGACCGACTCTTTATACATTGCCGCATAGCGTTCGGCATTGATGGTCGCGCGCTCGGCCCACTCTTCGGGAACGGGATAAAGGGGTTCGGACATGGCGGGCTCTCCTTTGCGCATATAACAGGCTTTCTCCCAATTTTGGGGAGGCCGACGCACAAATCAAGGAAAAAGGCCGGAATTACGACCAATGTCTAAGGCCGTACGCGATAACAAAAAACCCGCCAGGTCATGCGCTGACCGGCGGGTTTTTGATCGAATGGTGGGCGTAGCAAGGATTGAACTTGCGACCCCTACGATGTCAACATAGTGCTCTACCACTGAGCTATACGCCCATTCGAGAGCGGGCTATTAGTCGGCACAGCCCGCAAGTGCAAGCGCCAAAAGCGCGTTCAAGTCAATTTTGTTCGGAAACCTTGCGATGCGCGAACATCGCATCAACCTGCGCCACCAAGTCCCTCAAGTGGAACGGCTTGGACAGCAATTTTGCCTGCGGCACGGTTTCGCCTGCCTTTAACTGGACGGCGGCAAAGCCGGTGATGAACATGATCTGTGTGTCGGGCGCAACCACTGCGGCATGTTGCGCCAACTCGATACCGTCCATTTCCGGCATCACAATATCGGACAGAAGAAGGTCATAAACGCCCGATTCGAGATAGGGCAGCGCCGCTGTGCCGCGATCGACGGCCATCACCTCATATCCCGCCGCAAACAGCGCGCGCGTCAGATATTCGCGCATGACATCATCATCTTCGGCAAGCAAAATTCTTATCATGACGCAGTTTTGGTCCATTGGAGATGCCCCGCAAATCGCGCGGATTAGCTCCCCTTATATGCCGCGAATGTTTAACATTTTCCAGCAAGGCGGTGCCTTTGGTGAAAAATAAAAGGCTGTGCACCGTCCGGACAAGGCTAAGCTACGGAGCATGAAGCGTGATTCGTCCGACCCTGAGCGCGCGGCCTGCGACCCGGCAACGGTCGAGGTGCCGCCTTTTGTGCTGGCGAACGCAGATGCGCCCGCGCGCGCGGTGCTTCTGTCGGTGCCTCATGCGGGACGCTATTATCCGCAGTCCTTGCTTGAGGCCGCGCGCGTGCCGGTGGAGGCTTTGCAGCGGCTTGAGGACCGTTATGTGGACCGGCTGACAGGCGATGCAGCGGACCAAGGCTTCGTGGTGCAGACCGCGACCCATGCGCGCGCCTTTATCGACCTTAACCGTGCGCCCGATGAAATTGATGCGGGGATTGTGCGCGATGCCACGCTGTCGCGCGCTGCTACACGCGTCGGCAAACCGAGCGAGAAAGTGCTGGCAGGGCTTGGCCTGTTTCCGCGGCGCCTGCACCGCTTCGGCGAGTTGTGGCGGGGCGGTTTTGACTGGACCGAATTGCAGGCAAGGATTGCGGACGTCCACCGGCCCTATCATCAGGCATTGGAACAGCGGATGGACGCCGCGTTACGCGCGCATGGCCATGCGCTCCTCATCGACCTTCATTCGATGCCGGGGCTGGGGGGTATCGCACCTGCAACTTTGGTGATTGGCGACCGTCATGGCGCAACCGCGCCGCCTTGGCTGGTCGAAGCCATCGAACAGGAAGTGCAGAGCGCGGGTTTGCGCATCGCCTACAACCGGCCTTATGCGGGCGGCTATATCATCGCGCGCCATAGTCGCCCCGAACGGCGGCGCTATGCGGTCCAGATCGAGATTGACCGCACCGCCTATCTTGATGCGCAGGGACAGCCGGAGAGGGTAGCGTGCGCGCGGCTTTCGGCGCTGGTCGCGCGCGTGGCAACGGTCGCGGAATTTGCGCTGGCCGAACGGTTCGGCCCGCCGCTCTGGTCGCAGGCTGCTGAATAAAGGATAAAAAAACCACCTCGTACCGGAGCACGAGGTGGCCAAGGTCCAGGGAGGAGATACACTCCAAGGAGCGTATCTATGCACCGACCGGAAAGGGGGAACCCGGCAAGCAGTGCACATTAGGAATATAGAGGAGGCAGCCTCCGCCTTCAAGAGCCGCAGGGCTGTTTATTATCAGATGAAACTATCGGGTCATTTGCAGGATATTTGCGTGACAGCGGGGGCGGCGCAGGCTCACCGAATAGCAGGTGCCGATGCCGCCACAAAGATCACAAAAAAAGGGGCCGAAGGAGCCCTTTTTCCGTTTTGGCCAAAGCCTAGAAAAATTATTGCTTATGCTTCGCCGGCGGGGGCGGGCATTTGCGGGGGCATTTTGCCCTGCTGCACCTGTGCTGCGAAAATTTCGCGCATCAACTGCAGCGAGAAGAGGTGAGCATAAATGAGCGGGAGCATCCCGTTCTGGGCGAGCTTGCGCAATTGGTCGCCGCGCAGTTCGCGCAGCTTATTTTCATCGACCATCTGGAAACCGCGATAGACGAACGGCTGTTCCACGCCTTCCTGCTGGATCGCGACTTCGCCGTCCATGAGGATTTCCAGCTTGGCAAGGTCTTCCATAAACTGGCCGGTGCGCGCGCCAGCTTGTTCGAATTGTTCGCAGAAGCCGAGGATTTCCTGAACCGGTTGGGTCGGCTCGCCATTGTCGAACAGCTTTTCGCCATCCTTGAACTCGCCAATCACGCCCGATGTCGGGTCAAAGCACAGCGACAATTCTTCGCTTTGCGGGTTGAGGCGCGCAAGCATGAACGGATAACGGCGGATATAGGCCGGAACATAGACCGGACCGCTGAATTTATTGTCGGCATCAAGGAAGGTGTTGACGCCTTCGTTGAGGCCCATCAGTGCGAGCGGAACCGGATTTTCACCGACCGAAAATACGATCGGGAAATAGCGTCCGGCTTGGATGAATTCGTCGCTGGTCAGCGGAACCGCGTGGTGATCTTTGAGGAAGTCAGCCGATTCAGCGGGTTTTGCGCGCCATTCGGCATGATCGTTGCTCGAAAGCGGAACAAGGTCATTGTAGAAAAGCGGAAGATTTGAAGCTTGCGGCGCGCTGGCCATGATCGTGGTTCTCCAATAAAAATATAGTCTTGGGTGCAAGGGAGGTCGCAAGCGCCCACCCCTCGCGCGAAAATATGGCTCGCCCTACGGTGTCGGGCGGCGCTGCGCAAGCGGAAAGCGGTGATAAGCTCCCGCAAAAGGGGGAGAGATTACATCTGCTCCGCCGCGCCTTACAGTCACATTTTTGTAATGCTAAACCAGCACGCCGGGATTGAGGATGGCATTGGGGTCGAGCGCCTGCTTGATTGCGCGCAACGCCGCGATGCGGGCCGGATCGTCAAGCGCATGGAAATAAGCGCGTTTGGCGCGGCCTATGCCATGCTCGGCAGAGATGGACCCGCCTGCAGCAATGACGCGGCGATAGATAGCTTCGGACACCGCTTCGCCATGCGCGGCAAGCCATGCAGCGCCGCGATCTTGGGCATCGCGCGGCGGTTTGGCGTGGAGATGGATATTGCCATCCCCCAAATGGCCGAAGCCCATCATGGTGACGCCGGGAAATTGCGCTGCGATGGCGGTGGCATCTTGAGTCAGAAAATCGGGCATCCGCTCGACCGGAACACTGATGTCATGCTGGAGCGCGGGGCCGAGCGCGCGTTCGGATTCCGAAACGGAATCGCGCAGCCGCCACATGGCGTCGGCCTCGCGTTCATTCTTGGCAATCACCGCATCGCGCAGCACGCCTTCCTCGATAAGCGCGGCCAAGCCGGTTTCAAGCGCGCTTGCTATCGTTTGCGCCGTGCCGCCGCTCTCGACCGCTTCGACAAGGATGTGCCACGCATTATGTGGCGCGAGTGGGGCTTGGGCATCGGGGATATGCGCGACCACGCTGGCGAGCGCGCTTCCCGGAATGATTTCAAACCCTTCCACCGCATCGCCCAACAGCGCCTCCAGACGGCGCAGCGCAGCCAGCGCCTGATGCGGGCTGTCGGTCGCGGCCCACACTACATGGCGCGCGGTAACGGCGGGCACCAGCTTCAAGGTGGCAGCGGTCACAATGCCGAGCGTACCTTCCGCTCCGATCAGCAATTGGTCGAGATTATAGCCGCGATTATCTTTGCGCAGCGCGGCAAGGCTTGAATGAAGCGAGCTGTCGGGCAGGACTGCCTCTAACCCTAGCACCAGCGAACGCATCGGCCCGTGGCGCAGTACTTGCGTCCCGCCCGCATTGGTTGACACCAGCCCGCCGACCGTGGCCGATCCTTTGCCGCCTAACGTTAACGGAAAGCGCAAGCCTTCCTCTGCGACCTCTTCATGGAGATGCTGGAGGATAACCCCGGCTTCGGCAACCACCTGACGCGCGCCCGAATCTATTGCGCGAATCCGGTTCATGCGACGCAGCGACAGGATAAGGCTTGTCCCGCTATCATCGGGCGTTGCACCAGCGACCATGCCGCTATTGCCCCCTTGCGGCACCAGCGCAATGCGGTGGGCATTGGCAAAGCGCAGAATATATTGGACTTCTTCGACCGTGGCGGGTGACAGCAGCGCCGCCGCGCGGCCATGATATTTACCCCGCCAATCGGTGAGCCAGGGGGTCATGGCGTCAACGCTATTGCAAAAGCCTTTCGGGCCGAGCAAGCTTTGCAGCGGTTCCAGCCCGGAACCGTCCGCAATGACAGGCGCATCATGTGTCGGAAGGGGTGTCATGCCAACAGGAATAGGCCGGAACGGTAAAGCGCGCTACCCTTGGCAGGCAGGTCGCGCTTTCTTCCTGAATATATGTGCCCGGCGCAATTCATACACAGTTCAACCGCCGCACGGCATAGACGCAGGCTCCTGCCGGACTCTAGGCGGGGGATGAACAACGTGGGGACGTTATAGTGCTGGCACCGTTTTTGCTGTTTTTTGCCTCGCCCTTATTAGGGGCCGATCCGGCTGTCCCGGCGGCAGCGCCGGAGGCGATAGCCGCGCAAGCTGAAACGGGCGGCGCTACGGGTGCAGACACGCTCCATTTCCAGTCGGTCGTGGTCGAACAACAGGTGATGATTCGCATCCCCGCCTCGCGCGCGCAAGTCAACGGCTTTTCCAATGCCCGATCGGGTCGCGCCCGTGATGTGCCGATGCGCGTCGAATGGCGCGAGGTCAAAGCCCCGCGCTGCATCCCGATGCGCAGCTTGATGGGGGTGCAATATACCCAGCGCAGCAGCATCGACCTTATCACCCGTGAACGCCAGCGCCTGCGCGCCGCGCTCGATGGCGAATGTCGCGCGGCTGACTTTTATTCGGGTTTTTATATGCTTACGCCCAAGGACGGGATGCTGTGCGCGGGCCGTGATGTGCTGCATGCGCGTTCCGGTGCGCGCTGCGATGTGCGCAAATTCAGCTACCTTGTCCCCGAACCGCGCGACGACTAATCTGCATTTTTATGGCCTTTAGTCCGAAAGCGCCTGCGCGTTATTCTTGACTTTTTCGCGAAATTGCGTCACCGCGCGAAGTGCTGGATTGGCAGCGAACCCGCTTTGCTTCCATCATTATTTTTCCGGAATGATCTGATTTTATGAGTTTTGCCGACCTCGGCCTATCCGATGAATTGCTGCGCGCCGTTACCGAGGCGGGCTATGACACGCCGACCCCCATTCAGGCGCAGGCGATCCCGCCTGTGTTGATGATGAAGGATATTATCGGCATTGCGCAGACGGGAACGGGCAAGACCGCTTCCTTCGTGCTGCCGATGATCGACATATTGGCGCATGGACGCAGCCGCGCGCGGATGCCGCGCAGCCTCATCCTTGAACCGACACGCGAACTCGCCGCGCAGGTCGCAGAAAATTTTGAAAAATACGGCAAATATCACAAGCTTTCGATGGCCTTGCTGATCGGCGGCGTGTCGATGGGCGATCAGGTGAAGGCCTTGGAAAAAGGCGTCGATGTTCTCATCGCAACGCCGGGCCGGTTGATGGACCTGTTTGCGCGCGGCAATATTTTGCTGACCGGTTGCAACCTCCTCGTCATCGACGAAGCCGACCGGATGCTCGATATGGGCTTCATTCCGGAAATTGAGGAAATCTGCACCAAACTGCCGGGCAACCGCCAGACCTTGCTGTTTTCGGCGACCATGCCGCCGCCGATCAAGAAGCTGGCGGATAAATTCCTCAGCAACCCCAAAACTATCGAAGTCGCGCGTCCTGCGACCACCAACACCAATATTGCCCAGCATCTGGTGAAGGTCGAATCCCGCAAGAAACGCGAAGTTTTGCGCTCGTTATTGCGTAGCGAAGATGTTTCGACCGCAATCATTTTCTGTAACCGCAAAACCACGGTGCGCGAGCTTAACAAGAGTTTGCAACGCCACGGCTTTGCGAGCGGCGAAATTCACGGCGACATTGACCAGTCGGCGCGCCTTAAAGAATTGGCGCGGTTCAAGGACGGGTCGGTCAATATATTGGTCGCATCGGACGTCGCCGCGCGCGGGCTTGATATTAAGGGCGTGAGCCATGTGTTCAACTTTGACGCGCCTTGGCACCCCGACGATTATGTCCACCGCATCGGCCGCACAGGTCGCGCGGGCGCGAAGGGCAGGGCGTTTACCTTCGTCACCAAGGAAGATGCTGAGGCACTCGACAATATCCAGAAGCTGATCGGCAGCGATATTCCGCTGATCGACACGCCGGGCAGCGATGCCGGACGAAGCGACAAGTCGCGCAGTGAAAATTCTCGCGGCGAAGGGCGCAGTGAGAAATTGCGGAACGACAAGGCGCAGGACGATATGCGCAAAAAGGACCGCGCCCCCGCTTCCGGCCGTAAGGCTCAGGCGGGCAAGGAGGACGGACAGCGCAAGTCTCCGGCCAAAGAACCGCGCGGCGACCGCCCCGAACGCAAGCCCCGCTTCGAGCAGATTGACGCCGAAGAAGATGGCGCATGGAATGGCCCGATGCCAAGCTTCCTGTCGGTCGGGATCGGCTAAGCCCGCCATTCGGCTGCTCGATTAGCCCTTTGAACGCGCGCGATTTTTTTGGTGCGCGCGGGCAAAGTCGGCTATGGCGCGGAGCATGTTTTCTTTCATGAAATCGGGTATCGGCCTGTCATGTGGCCTCTTATGTGCAAGCCTGTTGACGGGCGGGGTAGCGCCGGATGCGCAGCGCCGGACAGTTCCAGCCAAAACCGCGGCGTGGACGCGCGCTAATCCTGCTCTAGCTAATCACGCACCGTCTAATCCCGCACCGGCAACGCTCAAGCCGGTCGATATCGCGATTAACGTCAACCGCCATCTCAAATCGACGGATGGCACCATGTTGCTATATCTGCGCTCCGGCGTGTGGAAGCCCGGCGGCGCGCTACTGATGCGCGACCGGCGTTATTTCACCAGCTTTGAAGGGGTGCAAAAAGGCACAAAATTGACCCTCAACAGCTTTGACGGTGAGCGTGGCATGGATGCACCGCCCGACCTTACGATGCAGGGTGAGGTGCATCTGCTCGCTAATGAAGTGACCTTGGCGATCAAGGATAACCGTAATGGTAAAATAAGCAATATGCGGTTTGTACCGAATATTGAGGTCCCTGACCGACCGCTCTTAAAAATTCGCCTCTTTGGTTATCAGAATGCGATAAGCCATCGTGACCGCATCACCCGCATTGAAATACGCGATTATAGAAGCGATAAACGCCTCCAGACGCTCACCGAATTCTGGGCGGAGCCGGTTGCTTATATTGATTATGAAGATATCAATTATGACGGCTATATGGATTTGCGTATCCTGCAGGATTTCGACACCAATAAATATCTATATTGGTTATATAATCCTACGACGCGCAGCTTTGCACGCGCGCCCGATTTTGAGGCACGTAGCGGTTATCTGACCACACGCTTCTGGTGCAATCAGATCGACTTCCACATGGGGTCAACCTATCGCATGGAGAAAGGCAAGTTCCGCAAAGAACCATGGGTGTGTGAACCGTTTGACGGATTGGAATAATCGTCCGGCATGATGTCGCGCCCGCACGACCTTGCCCAATGCTTGAACGCGCCCGCTTATTTCAGGCTCGCGATTTTCTTGCGATAGGCTGCGACATAGTCTCTGAAATAGGCAAGGTCGGGTCTTTTCGATCCCCTGCATGGCACCGCAAAGGTGAATTGTTCGCCTTCGGAATCGCAATTAATCCCGAACGCTTCTTCGGGGCGCGTGGCGAGGCGGCCTGATTCTATATAGTCGCGCTCGAATGCGTCGAGCATCGCCACCGCTTCGGCTGTGCGGTCTTTAATGATCAGCCGGTCGACCATATTCAGCACCGTAGTGGCCCGTACATAGACGGTGGTAGGATAGCTGTCGGCGACAAAATCAGTGATGATGCGTTGCCAGACCGCCTCCTGCTCGGCGGGTTTTTTCAGCCCCTCCCATGCAGTCGCCTGATTGTTGAGCAGGCTGGCCGAGCGCGAGCGCAGCACCGGATCGGGCGTGGGGATGAGCGCGGCATAAGCATCGCCGCTCACCTTGATCGCCTCGCTATATTTGCCGATTGCAGACAGGTCATTGCTCATATTGATCGCCGCGCGCGCCGCGACTTCGCGTTGGTCGGGATATTCGCTGTTAATCGCGGCCTTCCACAAAGCATCATAAGCAACCACCCGCTTGGCTGCGCTTTCGATTTTGGTAATCGCGTTAAACCGCCTTTCCAACCCGTCAACACCGGGCGAGGGCGAAGGGCGGTCTATGGTTTCGGGCGCGCGCGGGGGAGGCGCTTGCGTGCTTTCCAGCGGTTCGAGAATGTCGGTGGCTTCGACCACACTGGTTGTTTCAAATACCGGATCTTCGTTGATAGCTGGCGCGGCAACTATCCGGGTTTCAACCGGAACAAGCCGCTTGATGCCGCGGCTTTGCAGATAATCTTGGCGCGCCTCCGCTACGCCGTCGATACAGTCGCGGCGCACACTGTCGGCCAATTTGGCATCCATCGGCTGTGGTGCACGCTGAAATGCGCCAACTTCGTCGGTTTTCATAGTTTCGGCCCCGACATCGGCGGTAAAATCGAGCCGCTCCATCGCCTGTCTCCTGTCATAGCCGACGCGATATTCGGCCGCGTCCGCGCCAAGCTCGTAAATATAAAGCTGATAGCGACCGTTCGCCCTGTCCTTTGCATAATCACCGGAAGGCGCATCCATTCTCCCGCCAATCACCAGATAGCGCGCATCGCCGATCATCGCGGCGGAAATGTCATAGCTTTCCGACCAGCTATGATTATCGCGCGCGAATAAGTGGCGAAGCGACAGCGGATCATTGCGGTTTTTCAAAAAACCGATCACCGGACTATCGGCATAAGACATCATATGCCCGTCAATCAGCAGCGACCGCCCGCCGGACGGTTTTTCGCTCTGCAACGCGGCTATCGGAAAGAGCGGGGCAGGAATTTTGCTTTCGGTAAAGCGGTAAGATTCCCCCTGTTTCTCCCAGCGCCCTGTCGCGATAAGGTCGAGACTACCGGCCATCAGCGTGAAACAATAGCTATGGTCGTCCAGCACATAAAGCCGGGTGACGCTGTCCACCGTCCCGCTATTCCAGATTCCCACCGGCGAGGGCGGCGCGGTTTGCGCGATAGAGGGCGTGGACCCCATAAGCGCCGCAAGGGCTGCGGCACCGATGAGGCGGGAACGGGCGGGGGGCGTGCGGATCATCGCCAATGTTTGAGCATTGGCGGGGAAGGAGATCAAGGGGTTACGGTATTATCCGAACAGTTGTTACACTCTTCTCGCACACAAAAGAAATGCGGCTGTCTTTCTACAGCTTGACCAGCATCTTGCCGGTATTTTCCCCGCTGAACAGTCCCAGAAACGCATCGAGCGTTGCGTCCAATCCTTCGCGCACGGTTTCGCGCGCCTGCACTTTTCCGGCCGCGATAAGCCCGCCCATATCCTGATAAAATTCGGGCAAATCCTTCATATAATCGGTATAGATAAAGCCTTGCAGCCGGATACGCGCAGGGATGGTGCGGATGATATATTTCATCTCCTGCGGCTTACCGTCATTATAAACGTCGATCATCCCGCAAATCGCAAAGTGCGCCCAAGTGTTGGCGGTTGCAAAAGCCGCATCAAGATGCTCGCCGCCGACATTGTCGAAATAAACGTCAATGCCGTCCTTACCGATACCCTTGAGCGCGGCAGCAAGCTGCGGCAGCACCGCTCCGGCCTTATAATCAATACAAGCATCCGCGCCCAACGCTTTGACCCACGCGCATTTTTCGGCGCCGCCCGCCGATCCGATAACGGTCATGCCCTTGGCCTTGGCAATTTGCACGACCGCCGATCCGACCGCCCCTGCAGCGGCGGACACAAAGACAGTTTCGCCCGGCTTTGCCTCGGCAGTTTTCAACAATCCGACCCATGCGGTCGTGCCGGTCAGCCCCATATTATGAAGGAAGGTTTGCGGCGGCAGCACGCTTGCGTCAATTTTGTTGGGCATGAGTTCGGGACCGATCACCCCGCCATCGCGCCAGCCGCCCATGTGGAACAGCATATCGCCAACGACAAAATCGGGGTTGTTGCTTTCCACCACTTCGCCAATCGCGCCGCCTTGCAACGGTTCGCCCAACTGGAAGCCGGGGACATAGCTTTTCACATCATTCATCCGCCCGCGCATATAAGGATCGACCGAAAGCCACAGATTTTTGACACGGACCTGCCCCGGCTCCAGCGCGGCATCGGGCATCTCCTTCAGTTCGAAATTATCGGCGGTGGGCATCCCTTCGGGGCGGGATTTGAAATACCATGCACGGGCCATGCTGCTCTCCTCAAAAACATAGGGTGAAATTATCAGTTTTATTTTGAAACTTGTATCATAGCGCGCTGTTTGCATTTTGCCAGATGGCGCGGACAAGGGCTGACAAAATTTGTTGCGCGCGCGGGGCGGCGTCCATAAAAGGGCCGTCCGGATGGGGCTGTAGCTCAGTTGGTAGAGCGCGTCGTTCGCAATGACGAGGTCAGGGGTTCGATTCCCCTCAGCTCCACCATCCTATCTAAAATGCGATATATTCAAGCATCCGGATAAGGCTGCGCCGGCCTGCGGCTGTCACCGAATAATTTTTTGAGCAGGCGGCGCAGATAATAAAGCACGACCAGCACCGCGATCAGCATTACCACCGCGATAATCACTGCCGCGACTGGATTGGCGAGCGCGAGAACGAGAAGTCCTGTGGTGGCAACATCCTCCCCCGCGGACACCGCGATATTGGAAAAAGGTTCAGGGCTTGCATTGACCACCGCGCGGGTGCCAGCCTTTGCGCCGTGGCTGAGAAGCGCAGCGCCGCCGCCCAATAGAAAGGCAATCACTTGCCAGGCCGGATCCTGTGCGCTCACCACCGACATGGCGAGCAGCGCGCCGCCAACGGGGCGCACCACCGTATGGACCGTATCCCACACGCTATCGAGCCACGCGACCTTATCAGCGAAAAATTCTGCGATCGCACCAATCGCCGCGACGCCCATCACCCACGGATTAGCGAGCACATTGAGGATGGCGAGATTATCGGGAAGGTCGATCCAGTTCATATAGCGCGCTAAACCAACCGCAAAGACGGTGAGATAGAGCCGCCAGCCCGACAGCAAACTGATGCTCCCGGCAAGGCCCAGAAGTTCGATGATACCCATAAGGCTCCTCTCCCATATGCGCACCCGAAGGCTCGGGGCGCTATATCCCGCCGCTATACCCCTTACCCCAATCCGGCTTTTTGCTGCATTTTGTAAGGACTATGCGCACGGCACTATCGTCTGACGGCTTGAACAAATCAATCCAAGGTGTGACAATGGGGGAAGAAACCCGATGCCGCTATTTGCGTCGGGGGCAAAGAAGCAAGGATAGGCATGACGGTGGAACATCCGGTGCAAAAGGCGATTCCCGCCGCAACTTTGGTGATTTTCCGTGAAGGAGGCGCGGGCGATACGCCGGTGCAGCTTTTGATGGTGCGCCGCGCAGACACGATGGTGTTTGCAGCAGGCGCTGCGGTCTTTCCGGGCGGCCGGGTCGATGCCGATGACCAATATCTCGCCAAAATCTTTGCACCTGCGCTGGAGCCGGACGACGGGGCCGCGCGCATTGCCGCGATCCGCGAAACGCTGGAAGAAACCGGCTTGGCGGTGGGCATTGCGCATCAATCGAACGCCGCAATCTTGGCCGAGGCGCGCAAAGCCATTCTTAAAGGCACGGATTTTTCGGAAATTGTGCAGGCGCATGGCTGGGTGCTGCATCCGGACCAGTTGATACCCTTTGCCCGCTGGCGGCCCGCCCATTTGCATGAGCGTATCTTCGACACGCGCTTTTATATTGCGCATGACCATCAGGGGACGAGCGAAGTCACGGTCGATACCAGCGAAAACAGTCATGCCTTTTGGACGAGCGCGCAGGCGATGATCGACCGCGCCGACAGTGATGAAGGGCATATTATTTACCCGACGCGGCGTAACCTTGAACGGCTCGCTCAATTTGCTTCTTTTGCCGAAGCACGCGACCATGCGCTTGCGCATGATGTGAGAATCATTACCCCTTATTTCGAAGAACGTTACGGCGAGAGCCATTTATGCATCGAATCGGGGCTTGGTTATCCCGTCACGAGTGAGCCGGTGCGGTCGATCAAGCGGGGGTGAATTTTTACATCGGTCCAAATTGGCTTTAATATTTACACAGGTTGTGATAATTTTACACCATTGCTCATATTTCACAAAAAAAGCGGGAACAATGACGGATTTTAGCCATTAGTTAAGCTGCGGCATTGTAATTGATGGCGTGCAAATGGTGCATAGCGGCGAGGAGTTGTAAATTCATACGGCCAATCGGCGTGTGAATAACAATAAATCGGGTTGCCTATTTGTGATGAAGTCGCTAGCGAGGCCACGACAACATGCGACCCACTGTCTGCACAAGGGGTGCTAGCGTATCCTTGTGGGAAACAGGCAAGGGATTGTTTGAAGTCATAAAACGTCCAGTGGATGGAGAATTGTAAATGAATATCGTCAAGAAGGCATCTGTTGCGCTTGCTGTCGCTTCGATGGCTGTGGCTCCCGTTGCTGCTTCGGCTGCTCCGGTTGCACGCGCTGAAGCCAGCATGACCGAGCAGAATGATCTCCGCGGCAGCGGCATCATCCTGGCTCTGCTTGCTGCAGCTGCTGTCATTGCCGGCATCATCATCGCTGCTGATGGCACCGATGACAAGCCGACCAGCCCGTAATCAGTTTTTCTGATTTCGAGTTAGAAATGGGAGCCCCTCGCTTCGGCGGGGGGCTTTTATTATGAAGGCTTATCTCTATATAAGCCTGTAATATGCGGTATGGCGTAACGGCCATGCGGCAGTTTTATAAGGAATGGCGATATTAAGCTGTTCCTGTCTGCGCCCGCGATAAACGGGCGCTAACCCGATGGTGGCGTGAGAGGACGGACTTAAATCCCGTCAGGCCATATTTTTTTGAAGCTTCCCTTTTTTCACGCAGGGTGTTTCGCAACCCCTTTGTGCGTTGCGCGCCCGGAACCCGCCCGAACAAGGCGGTTCGTTTTCGCGCAATGCGTTGAACCATAACGGAAGTAATCATGTCTTATTTTACTGATCTCGGCTTGGCCGAACCTATTTTGCGCGCGCTTGAAGCGTCGGGCTATGATACGCCGACGCCGATCCAGACGCAGGCCATTCCCGCTTTGCTGGAAGGCCGTGACCTGTGCGGGATTGCACAGACCGGCACGGGCAAGACCGCCGCGTTCGCGCTGCCCTCGCTCGATTATCTTGCGCGCAATCCCAAACCCCGCCCGATGGGGAGCTGTCGGATGCTGATCCTGTCGCCGACCCGCGAACTGGCCGCGCAAATTGCGGAAAATTTCCGCAAATATGGCCGCTTCCTGAAATTGTCGGTCGAAACCGTATTCGGCGGCGTGCCGATTGGCGGCCAAATCCGTAAGCTTCAAGGCGGCGTCGATGTGTTGGTAGCCACGCCGGGGCGCCTACTCGATCTTATCGACCAGCGCGCCTTCAACCTTAAGGGCGTTGAAATTTTCGTCCTCGATGAAGCCGACCAGATGATGGATATGGGCTTTATCCAGCCGCTTCGCCGTGTTGTGCGTTTGCTCCCCGCCAAGCGCCAGAGCCTGTTTTTTTCGGCGACCATGCCGTCGGACATCGCCAATCTGTCGCAGCAATTCCTGACCGATCCGGTGCAGGTTGCGGTTACCCCGCAATCGACCACCGCCGAGCGCGTCCAGCAATATGTGACCTTCATCAACCAGCCGGAAAAACAGGCTTTGCTGACGATGTTGCTGCGCTCGACAGAAATCGAACGTGCGCTAGTATTCACCCGCACCAAACATGGCGCGGACCGTGTGGTGCGCTTCCTCGAAGGCGCGGGCATTGGCTGTGCGGCGATCCACGGCAATAAGAGTCAGGCCCAGCGCACCACCGCGCTGCAAGGGTTCCGCGACGGGCGCATCAATATCCTTGTTGCGACCGACATTGCCGCGCGCGGTATCGACGTATCGGGGTTGAGCCATGTGTTTAATTTCGAGCTGCCCAATGTGCCGGAACAATATGTCCACCGCATCGGGCGCACCGGCCGTGCGGGCCGCGAAGGCATTGCGATGAGCTTTTGTGCGCCCGACGAAAAGGCGCATCTGCGGGGCATCGAGCGCATGACCCGCGTCAAGCTCGAGCCGGTGCCGCTCCCCGCCAATTTCGCCGAAGCGGCGGCAAAGCTGCCCAAACCTGCACCTTTACGCAAAGGGCCGGACCCCCGCCGTGGCGGTTCGGGTCGTCCTGCGCGCCATGAAGGTGCAGGGCGTGGCGGTGCGCGTTCGGCTCCGCGTGGCCGCGCCGAATTTGCCGAGAAGATTGAACGCGCGGCAGAAGGCGGCCCTGTCCCCAAGCGATTCCGTGACGGGGGTGCCGCAGGCGAAGCGGCCCCGCAGCGCGACTATGCCAACCGCAAGGAGCGCGCGCATCAGGCGGGCGCCCATAATGCAGGCGGCCAGAACCGTGGTCGCAACCCTGATCGTCCACGTAATAGCAGTTTTGATCCGCTCGGTGCTGGCGGTGCTGGTGCCAGTGGCGAAGAACGCGGCGAGCGCGGCGCTTCCTTCCGCCCGAAGAAAAATTACGCCAACCGCGTCAAAGCTTATGCAGGCGAACGGGGGCAGGGCGAGCGCAGCCAAGGTGGTGGCCAACGTGCGGGGGGCCAACATGCTGGCGGGCAGCATCAGGGCGGGCAACGTTTGGGTGGCCAATATCAAGGCGGGCAACGTCGTGGTGGCGGCAATGGCCAGGGCCGTCAGGGCTAAGCGCGTCTTTCACGCCTATCCTTAAAAAATCTGCACCTCGCCAATGGCTTTGCGGTTGGCGAGGGCAGGGACGGCGGCGCGCACCTTGGCGATTTCCGCCGGGTCGAGTTTCGCAAAGCCGACGCCTTGCGTGTCTCCCATATCAAGTAAAATCTTGCCCCACGGGTCGATGACGAGCGAATGGCCATAGGTTTTGCGCCCGTCCTCATGGGTGTCGACCTGTGCGGCCGCAATCACAAATACCCCCGCTTCAATCGCCCGCGCGCGCTGTAAAATATGCCAGTGCGCCTCGCCCGTCGGCACGGTGAAGGCCGCCGGAATGGCAAGCATCGTCGCGCCTGCATCGGTGAGCGCGCGATAAAGGTCGGGAAAGCGCAGATCATAGCAGATGGAAAGCCCCAACCGGCCCCACGGCGTATCAACCGCAACCGGCGCTCCACCACCCGTATAAGTCGAGGATTCCCGCCAGCTTTCGCCGGTAGCCAAATCCACATCGAACAGATGGATTTTGTCATAACGCGCCCGCACCACACCCTTGTCATCAATGACCAATGTGCGGTTGACGCGCTTTTCCCCATCCTGCTCGTCCACAAATGGTGCGGAGCCGAGATGGAGCCATAGGCCGCTATTGCGCGCGGCTTGCTGCAAAGCCGCAATCGCGCGGCTCTCTGCCTCATGGCCGATATGCGCCGCGGACCGCTGCCGGTCGCGGTCAAGTAGCAGCGACATTTCGGGCGCAAATAATATTTTTGCGCCTCCGGCCCGTGCCTCTTCCAAAGCTGCAACAATCTGCGCGCAATTGCGTTCAGGCTCGATGCCGCTGGTCATCTGCAAAAGGGCAATGGTGAATGGGGCGTTGGAACCGGTCATGATGGCCGCATCATACAGAAAAGAAATCCGATCGGAATGTTAACTTCATCCTGTCAAGTCTCCCCCGCGCACACTTCCCGGCATCACTATTCACTGGCGAGCAAGCAAGCGGGCTTATATAGCTGGTTTATGAAACATCAAAATGTTGTGGCATCGCGCAAGAAGCGCCCTGCGCTCTTGCTGTCTTTCCTTCTGACCACGGCATTGATGCCGACCTTGGTGCAGGCACAAACGACGCAAAGTCCGGCCTCCACTCCGCCAACGCCTGTCATGGCCACGCATCCGCCGACACAAGCGCCTGCCATTCCGCCGCTTCCGGCCGATGTCGATACGTCGGCCTGGCTCTATAAGGGCAGCGATATTCCGCCGGACAAGGGCTGGCAGTTCGGCACTTTATCCAATGGCCTGCGCTATGCGGTGCGCAAAAACGGAGTGCCGCCGGGACAGGTCGCGATCCGCGTGCGCGTCGATGCCGGGTCACTGATGGAGGAAGATGCCGAGCGCGGCTTTGCGCATTTCCTTGAACATCTCCTGTTCCGTGGCTCCAAATATGTGCCCGATGGCGAAGCCAAGCGCGTGTGGCAACGGCTGGGCGCGACCTTCGGCAGCGACAGCAATGCACAAACATCACCGACCCACACCGTCTATCAGCTTGACCTCCCCAACGCGACCGCATCGGGGCTGGACGAAAGTATCAAGATATTGTCGGGGATGGTGCGCGAACCCAAACTCGACCAGCGCACCATCGACACCGAAAAATCGGTGGTCATGGCCGAACAGCGCGAATCCGACGGCCCGCAACAGCGGCAAGGGGATGCACAGCGCGAACATGTCTTTGCCGGACAACGGCTTGCAGTGCGCTCGCCCATCGGCACCCCGAAAACCATCGGCGGCGCGACGGCCAGTGCCATCCAGGCGTTCCACGACCGCTGGTATCGTCCCGACCGTGTGGTCATCATCATTTCCGGTGATGGCGATCCGGCGCAATATGCGGGACTGGTCGCCAAATATTTCGGCGATTGGAAAGCTGATGGCGCGGCCCCGACCGACCCCGACTTCGGCGATCCGGTAAAAGGCAAGGCGGTTGCCAAAACAATCGTCGAGCCGACCCAGCCGATGGTCGTGACCTATACAGTCGCGCGGCCTTGGCGGCAGGTCACCGACTCGATCAAATATACGCAAGGCCTGTATCTCGATTATCTCGCCAATATGCTGATTAACCGGCGTCTGGAAAATCGCGCGCGCAACGGCGGCTCTTATCTGGTCGCATCGGTGTCGGACGACAAGATCAGCCGCTCGGCCCATGTGACCTCGGTGTCGATTGTTCCGCTCAATAATGAGTGGGAAAAGGCGCTGCGCGATGTGCGCGGCGTGATCGAGGATGCGATGAAATCGCCGCCCAGTCAGGCGGATATTGACCGCGAATTTGCAACCGTCGATGCTTTCCTTACCAAAGAAGTGGAAAACCGCCAGAATGAGGCTGGCTCCAAGCAAGCCGATGATCTGGTCAACGCGCTCGACATTCGCGAAACCGTGACGGACCCGACCAACCAGCGTTGGCTGTTCCGTTCGACCAAAGAATTGGCGACGCCCAAGGCTTTGCTTGAGACCACGCGCAAGCTGTTTTCCGGCACAACCCGCGCGTTCCTGTCCAGCCCGATGGCCATCCCCGATGCGGAGAAAAAGCTCGCATCGGCGGCGAGCGGCACTATTCCGGCGGACAGCAAGGCGCGGCTTGTCGAAAGCAAGGCGACTTTTGACGATTTGCCCAAACTTGGCGCGCCGGGCAGTGTCACTGCCGAAGCCAAGGTGCCGGTGTTCGACATGGACCTCAAGCGCTTCAGCAACGGCATGACCGCGCTGGTTTATAATAGCGATATTGAACCGGGCAAGGTGCGCGTCAATGTGCGCTTTGGCGGCGGGCGCAAGGCGTTGAGCCCGACCGATCCGAACCTGTTATGGACCGGCCTTTACGGCCTTGAAGCCAGCGGCATTGGAAAGCTCAAGCAGAATGATATTGACCGCATTACCAACGGGCGGCTCATCAATCTCGATTTCAATATTGATGATGATGCGTTTGAATTGCGGGCCGAAACCACGCCGCAGGATCTGAAAGACCAGTTGCGCCTGCTCGCAGCCCAGCTTTCCGCGCCTGCGTGGAATCCGGAGCCGGTGCATCGCATCAAGGCGAGCGAGCAGATGGGCTTTGTGTCACAGCAGGGATCGGCGATGGAGGTTATCAAGCGCCAGTTGGAAGGCTTGCTCCACGGCGGTGACAAACGTTGGATGGCCCCGGACAAGGCGGACATTGACGCGCTGACGCCTGAAAAATTCAAGGCCTTTTGGTCGCCCTTGCTCGCCAATGGACCGGTAGAAATACAGGTGTTCGGCGATTTGCGCACGGTTGATATCAATGCTCTTTTGACCGAAACCTTCGGCGCGCTGGCGGACCGTCCGGCGACCATTCGGGCAGCACATGCCAATGTCACCCCCTTGGCGGTCGGCAAAGCGCCGGTTACGCTCACCCATAAGGGCGACGATAACCAAGCCGCGGCGGTCATCGCTTGGCCGACCGGCGGCGGACTGGCCAAGGTCAAGGAAGGGCGGGGGCTCGATGTGCTGGCGGCGATCTTCACCGACCGTCTGTTCGATCGGATGCGGCAGGAGCAGGGCGCAAGCTATGCCCCGCAAGTGGTGAGTGAATGGCCGGACAGTTTAAATAATGGCGGCACCTTGATGGCGGTCAGCCTGCTCCAGCCCGATGATGTGGCGAAATTTTTCGAAATTTCACGCAGCATCGCCGCTGATCTTGCCAAAACACCGCCGACGGACGACGAACTCCAACGCGCGGTCGGCCCGATCAAGGAGCAGGTGGTGCGCGCCTCGTCGGGCAATATGTTCTGGATGCTGCAACTGGAAGGCGCAACGAGCGAGCCGCAGAGGTTCAATTCGCTGCGCAACTATATTGCCGACCTTGCAAGCGTGACGCCTGCCGACATCCAGCGCATGGCCAAACAATATATGACCCCGAACGGGGCTTGGACGATGCAGGTGATGCCGGAAAAGGGGCCGAAATAAGGGGCGGGTTTACGCTCCTTATTCCCCAAACGACCGTCATTGCGAGCCGCGAAGCGGCGCGGCAATCCAGAGCCGAATAGTGCAGGGCGTCCGCGTTTGACTGCTCTGGATTGCCGCGCGCCTAACGGCGCTCGCAATGACGATAAGGGTAGGCCCGCGCCTACCCCTCACTTGGCTTAGGCTGAGGCATTTGTGTTCGTCGCAAACGGGGCTCTTCGTCCATGTCACCCTTGCGCATGATTTCGGACCGCATTTCCGCGCGGCGTTCATGGATCGACGCAATCACCGGTCCCATGGCGATGCCCAAATCCACCAGCACCGCTTCGGAAAGCTGTAACGAGCTTTCCAAGGTTTCCGGCACCGCATCTGTCGCGCCTGCTTTATAAAGGGCGGCGGCATGGTCGGCATCGCGCGCGCGGCTTACAATCGGCACATTGGGCCAGTTTTTGCGGATTTGTGCGGTCGAGCGCACCTGCTGCACTGGGTCATTCATCGTCATGACAATCGCTGCGGCATTGTCGAGATTGAGCCGGTTCAGCATCTCGGGCCGCGCGGTGTTACCGAAAATCACCTTATAGCCGTCCCCCCGCGCGGCGATGACGACATCAATATTCGCCTCGACAGCAAGATAAGGCTGGCCGTGCCGTTCCAGCATATCCGCGACCACTTGACCCACGCGGCCAAAGCCCAATATGATGGTGCGCCGCTCGCCGCTGTCAGCATCCATAATCTGCTGCAAATCACCGCTTTTATTTTCGATGCGCCGCGCAATATATTGGCCGAGCTTCGCCAGCAAAGGCGTGATGGTGAGGCCGATGGCCGTCACAATCTGCCAGAATTGCGCGGTTTGCATACTGATAATGCCCGCCGCCAGCGCAGTCGTCAAAACGATGAGCGTGGTTTCCGAAGGCGAGGCCATGAGCAGGCCGACTTCCGCCGACAGCCCCTTGGGCGCGCCCGAAAAGCGCAGCAGCAAACCCGTCACTATCGATTTTATCATCACAACGCCGACCACCGCCATCAACAGGTCCGGCCATTGTTTGAGGATGGTCGCAATGTCGAGGCTCATGCCGATGGTGATGAGGAACACCCCCAACGCCAGTCCCTTGAAGGGCGCGGTCATGGTTTCAACCTCACCATGATATTCGGTTTCGGCGATGAGCAGCCCGGCAAGCAGCGCGCCGACAATTGGCGACAGACCGACGCCTGCGGTCGCTAGACTGGCGACAATCACGACGAGCAAGCTGGCCGACAGGAATAGTTCGGGGCTTTTGGTGCGCGCGGCTTGGGCAAACAGGCGCGGCAGGAAAAAACGGCCTGCGAGGAATAATATGATGATGGTGAGCGCACCGAACCCTAATGTTTCGAACAGGCCGTCCCAGCCATCCTTGCTCGCATAAGGCGCCATGGCACCAAGCGCGAAGATGATCGGGACTAGCGCCAGATCTTCAAATAAGAGCATCGAAAAGGCGGCTTTTCCGACCGGACTTTTGGTGCCGACCATCGGCAACACCAGCGCGGTCGAGGATAAAGCGAGCGCGAGGCCCAGCCCGATCGCGCCTTTTTCCGACAGGCCAAAGCCGTAAAGGATGAGCGCAATCAGTGCGCCGCAGCCCAGCAATTCCGCCGCGCCCACGCCGAACACTTGCCGCCGCATCGACCATAAACGCTTGAAACTCAGCTCCAAGCCGATGGAAAAGAGCAGCAAGATGATGCCGAATTCGGCGAAGGGCGCTATCCCTTCCGGATCGGTGATGGTGACATAAAAAAGCCAAGGATAGTCATCGACCAGAGAGCCGAGCGCGGACGGGCCGACCAACACGCCGACCAGAATGAAACCGATGACCGGGCTGATGCGGAACCGCGCAAAGGCCGGGATGACCAGCCCCGCCGCGCCTAAAATCACTAGCGCGTCCGAAATATCGCGGATCAGCAGGTCAGACGCCAAACTGCCCTCCGTGTATAGGTGAGGGGGCAGGGGGCAAGACACAATAGCGCGGGGATAAATTCATAGTAGAGGGTCTATGGCGCAGGGGCCGCACTGAACAGAAAAAAATCGCGCGCTAGTGACTTTTCTTGCGCCTTTGGCCAATCTTGACAATGTTTTTGGTTCCAAAGGAGGCCCTAGCATGTCCCGATCCCTCCTTATTATCGGCGGCGGCCCTGCAGGCATGATGGCTGCATTACTGTTTGCGCGCGTTGGCGTGCCGGTCACGGTGTTTGAAAAACATGCCGATTTCTTCCGCGATTTTCGCGGCGATACGGTGCATCCCTCGACAATGGAGATACTCGACCAGTTGGGGCTGTTGGACATTTTTCTCGCGCGGCCGCATAGCCGGATTGATAGCGCGCAAACCCGTTTCGGAGGCAAAGACTATAAGCTTGGCGATTTGAGCCATTTGCCAACGCCTGCGCCCTTTATCGCGATGATGCCGCAATGGGAATTTCTTGATTTTCTGCGCGATGAAGCCATGCGCTACCCGCATTTCACGCTCCATATGGAGGCCAAGGTTGCGGGGCTGGTCGAAGAAAGCGGTCGGGTTGCGGGGGTGCAATTGGACGATGGCCGCATCATCACCGATGGCGGCGGACTGGTCATTGCGGCGGACGGGCGCGGCTCTATCCTGCGCGATAATGCCGGGCTTGAGGCCGAAATATTGGGCGCGCCGATGGATATATTATGGTTCCCCATCCCCAAATCGGCGGACGTGCAAGGGGGCTTGCGCGGTGTCATAGATGGCGGGGCGATGATGGTGATGATCGACCGTAGCGATTATTGGCAATGCGCCTATCTCATCCCCAAAGACAGCGCGGAAGCGTTGAAAGCCGAAGGGATAGCGGCGTTCCGCGCGCGGATAGAAAGACTCGTGCCAGAGCATGCGCCGCTCGACACGGTGCTGACCGATGTGGCGCAGTTGAAACTGCTCTCGGTCGCGCTCGATAGGCTCAAAAACTGGTCGAAGCCGGGGCTGCTCGTCATCGGGGACGCGGCCCACACCATGTCGCCGATTGGCGGTGTGGGGATTAATCTTGCCATTCAGGATGCGGTCGCGGCGGCCAATATCCTTGCAGGGCCGATGGCGCAGGGGGCAGCGATAGACCCGCTGCTTGCCAAAGTGCAGGCCCGCCGGATGCTCCCCACGCGGCTCATTCAAGCAGGGCAAAGACTGGCGCAAAACGGGCTGATTACCCCCTTGCTACAAGGCAAAGGCCCGACAAAAGCCCCATGGATTGTGAGGCTACTCGACCGCTACCCGCTATTGCAACGCATCCCCGGGCGGTTGGTCGGCTTAGGCATAAGGCGCGAACGGGTGGAGAGGCCGGAAGGCAGCGCATGAAGCCCCCTCCCGCTTGCGGGAGGGGCAACGCAGACTTAGGAATTTGAACGTAGTGAAAATTCTTAGTCGTAGTCGGGGTGGGCTATGGTTCACGCCGAAGCTACTGGATTAACGGACTCTCCCACTCCCGACGCCTCCCGCAAGCGGGAGGGGAGGGCAGCCCGTCACCCACCACCCGGCTTATTCGTGCCGATCGGTTCCGCCCTCGGTTTGCTGCGGCCATGGCCTTTGCCCTGCGCGCGGTCCCATTCGATATGGTAAAGGTCAAAGCGGCGGTCGGCGAGGTTGCGCACCGTTCCTTCGGCGCGCGCCCAGTTAAGGTCGGCTAAGTTCACGTCGCTGATCGTCAAGGTTTCAACATTTTCCGTGGCTTCCGCCGCAATACCATCGCGCGCGAACGGGAAGTCGCACGGCGTCAGGATGCAGCTTTGCGCATATTGGATGTCCATATTGCCGACATTGGGAAGGTTGCCGACATTGCCGGACAGCACGACAAAACATTGATTTTCAATCGCGCGCGCTTGCGAACAATAGCGCACCCGCAAATAGCCCTGACGGCTATCGGTGCAGAAAGGCGTGAAGATGATGCGCGCGCCTTCATCGGCCAAGCGGCGCGCCAGTTCCGGAAATTCGCTATCATAGCAAATCAGCACGCCAATCGGCCCGCAATCGGTCGGGATCGCTTCGATTTTATCGCCGCCCTTGATGTTCCACCAATAGCGTTCATTGGGCGTAGGGTGGATTTTTTCCTGCTCATGCACCGACCCGTCGCGCAGGAATACATAAGCGACATTTTGAATGTCATGATCGTCCGCGCGGGTCGGGTGCGAGCCGCCGATAATGTTGATATTATATTTAAGCGCCATCGCCGCGAAGGCTTTTTTAAGCTTGGGCGTATATTTGGTGAGCGCCTCGATAGCCTCCTGTGGACTCAACTCGCGATCTTCGAACGAGAGCAACGAGAGGGTGAAAAGTTCGGGGAAAACGATGAAGTCAGCTTCATAATCTGCAGCAACATCAACGAAATATTCGATATTCTTCAAAAATTCGTCAAAGTCTTTGACCGCGCGTGCCTGCAATTGGCACGTCGCCAAACGCACGGCTTCCACCCCGCGCGGCAGGCGATGCTTCACCGGCTTGTCGCGTTCGACATAAGGGTTGTGCCACACCATATGCGCGGCAAAGCCTTTCGAGCGTTTATCTTCGGGGAGATAATTGGCGAGGACGCCGATCGGTTCAAACCCGTTGGCAAGCTGGAAGCGGATCACCGGATCATGTATTTTGCCCGCAACAATTTGCGCGAGATATTCTTCCGGATCTTCGCCCATTTTCTTCCACACGCGCGACAGGCCCGGCATCCGGCCACCAAAGACGATGCCGGATAGTTCCAGCCGTTCGGCAAGCGCGCGCCGCTCTTCATAAAGCCTGCGTCCGATGCGGGTGCCGCGCACCTTGGGGTCAACGCACATCTCATAGCCATAAAGCCAGTCGCCGGTGGGATCGTGGCGCGAGCCGAATCCATTGCCTGTAATCTCATCCCAATCATGCGGTTTCAGCGCAATCGCGCCCGAAATCCGCATCGAGGCGCAATAGCCGACCACCTTATCGTCTAGCACCGCGACAAATTCACCTTCGGGATAATTGTTCATCTGCGCGCGGATTTCGCCATAAGTATAAGGCGGCAACTCTTCATAAACGCGGCGGATAAGCGCGGCGATGCCCGGCACATCGCTATGTTTGGCCTGCCGCACTTCAAGGCGGGCGGAACGGGTGGTGGTCATGCTGGCTCCCTGCTTGATGGGCCGATGGATAGGCAAAAGAAAAGGGGCGGCGATGTGTGATCGCCACCCCCTTGGTGTCTGTTAACGCATAGCGTGCGGATTATTTCCAGTCCGCCATCGCCTTTTCCAGATTGACGCGGATGGCTTCAAAGAATTGCTCGGTGGTCATCCACGGCTGGTCGGGGCCGATGAGGATTGCGAGATCTTTGGTCATCTGGCCATTTTCAACCGTTTCGATACACACGCGTTCCAGCGTTTCGGCAAAACGGGTGACGTCCGGCGTGCCGTCAAATTCGCCGCGATATTTAAGACCGCCGGTCCAGGCAAAGATCGACGCAATCGGGTTGGTCGAGGTGGCCTTGCCTTCCTGATGTTGGCGATAGTGGCGGGTGACGGTGCCGTGTGCGGCTTCGGCTTCGACCGTCTTGCCGTCCGGCGTCATCAGGATCGAGGTCATGAGGCCAAGCGAACCAAAGCCTTGGGCGACCTGATCCGACTGCACATCGCCGTCATAATTCTTACAAGCCCACACGAACTTGCCCGACCATTTGAGGGCCGAGGCCACCATGTCGTCAATCAGGCGATGCTGATATTCAATGCCAGCTTCGTCGAATTGGGATTTGAATTCCTTGTCGAAAACTTCCTGGAAAATATCCTTGAAGCGGCCGTCATAGGCTTTCAAAATCGTATTCTTGGTCGACAGATAGACCGGCCATTTGCGCTGCAAGCCGAAGTTCAGCGACGCACGGGCAAAATCGCGGATCGATTCATCGAGGTTATACATGCCCATGGCGACGCCGGAATCGGGAAAGTCATAGACTTCATGCTCGATCACTTCGCCATTTTCGCCCGCCCATTTGATGGTGAGCTTGCCGGGGCCGGGGACGCGGAAATCGGTCGCCTTATACTGGTCGCCAAAAGCGTGACGGCCAACTACGATGGGGTCTGTCCAGCCCGGAATGAGGCGGGGGACGTTCTTGATGACGATCGGCTCGCGGAACACGACGCCGCCCAAAATGTTACGGATCGTGCCGTTGGGCGACTTCCACATCGATTTGAGGTTAAATTCTTCGACGCGCGCCTCGTCGGGGGTGATGGTCGCGCATTTGACGCCGACACCATATTGCTGGACGGCCTTGGCGGCTTCGACCGTAATCTTGTCTTCGGTTTCGTCGCGCTTTTCGACACCCAGATCATAATATTTAAGGTCAATATCAAGATAAGGCAGGATCAGCTTTTCGCGGATCCATTGCCAGATGATCCGGGTCATTTCATCGCCGTCCATTTCGACGACCGGGTTCTTTACCTTGATCTTGCTCATAGAAGATTTGCCTCTTTGCCGGGGAGAGCCACTCGGGGCCATGAATGAATGGGAGCGCCTTAAGCAAAGCGGCGTCGATATTCAAGCGTCTGGGATGTTCAAGCGTCTGGCCGGACGATTAAGGTGTATTTTATTGGTTGTGAAACGCTTTGCATAGCGTTTTTGGCAGTCGAGTGCATTTGGACTGTTGTAACGGAGCGCAACACTGCTTAGGGAATGAACCCATGTCTTTACCGCAAAAATATGATAATCGCGCCGGTCCCGGCATTAAATGGGAACGGCCCGACGTGCATCCGGAAGGGCGCAAATTTGCGCTTATCGCCGCCGCTATCACCGCCTTTTTCGCCTTCATGGCGTGGGAAACCCTTGCTTGGCCGATGGCGGGCATCACGCTTTGGGTGCTGGCTTTTTTCCGCGATCCGGTGCGGGTCACGCCGCAGGGCGAAAATTTCGTGATTGCGCCCGCAGACGGCCTGATCACGCTCATCCAGAAAGTGCCGCCGCCGCCCGAAATGTCGGGACCGCAGGGGCTGGGCGATGCGCCGATGACGCGCGTGTCGATTTTCATGAGTGTATTTGATGTCCACATCAACCGTTCGCCGATGGCGGGCACGGTGCGGCAGGTCATCTATATTCCGGGCAAATTCCTGAACGCCGATCTTGATAAGGCGAGCGAAGATAATGAGCGCCAGCATTTTCTGGTCGAGCGCGCCGATGGCGTCAAAATCGGCTTCACCCAGATTGCAGGTCTGGTCGCGCGACGCATTGTCACCTTTGTGAAGCCCGGCGATATGGTCGCATCGGGCGAGCGCGTCGGGCTTATCCGCTTTGGCAGCCGCGTCGACGTTTACCTTCCCGAAGGCACCGAACCGCGCGTGACGCAGGGGCAGCGCACGATTGCGGGCGAAACCATCATCGCCGATATTGGCAATGTGTCGGAACTGATTGGCATTCCGCACTAATTTGCGGCATGAAGGGTGCCACGGTTTCGGCAAGCTCGTCAAAACCCGCTATAAGATCGCCATAAGAGAGGGCCGACACAAAGACGATGGAAGCAGAGCAACAGCCCGACCCCGACGCGCCTGAACGGCTGCAAGCCAAGGGCGCGCATATCGGCAATATCCCGCTGCGCGCGGTGCCGGCCAATGCGATTACCGCGCTGGCGCTGTGCATGGGGCTTACCGGTGTGCGTTTTGCGATTGGCGGCTTGTGGGAAAATGCGCTGCTTTGCATTATTTTTGCAGGGATTTTGGACGGTCTGGACGGGCGGGTCGCCCGTGCGCTCAAGGGCAGCACCCGTTTCGGCGCGGAACTGGATAGCCTCTCCGATGTGACTGCGTTCGGCGTCGCGCCTGCGCTTACCATTTTCCTGTGGTCGCTGAGTAGCGCGCCCAAATTCGGCTGGGTGGCCTCGATTGCACTAGCGGTTTGCTGTGCCTTGCGGTTGGCGCGGTTCAATGCGCGCATTGATATAAGCGATCAGCCACACAAATCGGCAGGGTTCAACACCGGCGTTCCGGCCCCTGCGGGTGCGGGACTCGCGTTGCTGCCGATGTTCTTATGGTTTGTGACTGACAATGACTGGTTCCGCACTTGGTATGTGGTCATGCCGTGGATGCTGCTGGTCGCTTTCCTGATGATCTCGAATATCGCGACCTTTAGCTGGGCCTCGGTGCGTTTGCGCCGTTCGGTACGGTTGGAAGCGATTGCGGCAATCGGCTTGCTCGGCGTCGCGCTCATCACCGCGCCTTGGCCTACATTGTCGGTGGTGTGCATCCTCTATCTCGTCGCCATCCCGTTCAGCATTGCAAGCTATGCCAAAGTGAAACGCAACCGCGTGGCGGGGTAGGGTGGACGAATAGCGTATCGTGGTGATGCTAACGCATAGGCTGTAGTGTCGTTGGGTAGAGGCTGCACGGTAAAAGCTGCCCCGAAAGTGCGATATTCCATCAATGAGGTGGTCCGCCAATGAGAGGCGTTGATTGCGAGGTCGCTGCTGAATGATGTGATAGAGCATCTGCTCCCGATAGGGTGTCACCCCTCCGTCATTTGCTGCGTAAATGCCATCCCGCCCTTTTCAGGGGAGGATTTTCGGGAGGCAGAGCGGATTTTGAGGATTGGCCCCTTCCGTCACAATGGTGGTGTAATAACCCGCGCGTTATTTATGCTCCCCTATTTCTAGCTATTATCCGGCACGCTCTGTCGTGATCTTACATCTAACCTGCGGAAATCTGAATTTGTATGAAGCAGTCACCGCAATACGATTTCCCGCGCAAACCTCTCACGCCACGGCGGCGCGGCGGATTTGGGCGGGGGAGGGGGCTGGGGCCAAGCGGCGTTGCGTGCGTGGCGCGTGGCGGGGTGCGTGAACGTGGATTGGCGCGCCTTTGCTGCCAGCGGGGATATGTTCGCCCATCAGCGCCAACAGGATTGTGTCGCGCTTGCCATAGAGCATCAGGCCGATGACGGCGAGGGAGCCAAGAAACGCGACGGTGAACAGCATCGAAGCAATGAACGCGACCATAACCAAATCCTTATCAAGCCTTTATCCGGTCAATCCGTTCCTCCCGCCTTTATGGCAGGGATAACGATGTTCCGGCGTTTCCGGTTCCATGTTCGCTATATGTTCCATTATTCATTCGACGCGTCAAGCGCAAATATTCACTTTTTGTTCTCATGTGCGTAACGCCGTGGAAAGCGGCCATTTTGATGGCGTTCAAGGGGCAGGAGCTAACCGCCTCACCCGTTCACAATCGTGCCGCCATTGGGATGCAATACCTGCCCGCTCATATAACTCGAATCAGCGCAAGCGAGGAACAGGAAGGCGGGGGCGACTTCATTGGGTTCACCGGGGCGCTGCATCGGCGTCGTCTCGCCAAAATGGCGGACCTTGTCGGCATCGGCTCCGCCCAGCGGATTGAGCGGCGTCCAGATCGGCCCCGGCGCAACTGCATTAACGCGGATACCGTGCGCAACCAGATTTTCGCTCAACGACCGGGTGAAGGCGGTAATCGCGCCCTTGGTCGCGCTATAATCCAGCAATTTGGGCGAGCCTTCATACATGGTGACGCTGGTGCAATTGATGATCGCCGCGCCACGCTTCAAATGGTCGAGCGACGCCTGAACCATATAGAATATTCCGAAAATATTGACGGAAAATGTATCTTCAAGCTGGCGCTTGCTGATGTCGCGAATATCTTCTGCCGGACATTGGACGCCCGCATTATTGACCAGAATATCAAGGCGACCAAAGCTTTTGACCGTCCGGGCGACCGTGCGTTTGCAGGCGGCGGGATCGGACACATTGGCCTTGATGATAAGCCCGCGTGCGCCCTCTGCTTCGATGAGGCGAAGCGTTTCCTTGGCGTCGACATCATCGTCGCGATAGGTGATGGCTACCATCGCCCCTTCGCGTGCGAACAGGAGGGCGACCGCGCGGCCAATCCCGCTATCCCCGCCGGTGATGATCGCCGCGCGACCCTTGAGCCGATCGGAGCCGCGATAGACGGGAGTGTAATCCGGCGCGCGGGCAAGCGATTCCTCCTGCCCGCGGTCAGGGGCTTTCCGGCTTCCCTTTTGCTTCAACTTTTGCGCAGCCTTGGCCTTGCCTTTTTTCTCGGCAGGGGTTTCGCCGACTTTGCCCTCTCGTCCTTTGGCCAATCGGCCTTTGTTTTTCTGCTGTGCCATCTCTTCTCACCGGCAGGAGGGTTATATCCTGCAAAAAAGAGAACAGATGGGATGGGCAGAGGGTTGCATAATCTAACTTCGGTTAATCCGCTTTTATGCCCGTTTTTCAAATTTCAAGGCTGTTAAACCCGCTAGGCAAAACAGGCGATGCAACTGAAAAATGTGACTTTTTTCACAATTTTACAATCATCTAACGCTTGCCTTGCGCGCCATAAAATCTATCACGGACGTCATAAGGTGGGTCTGGAGACGGTATGGAACAGGAGCGCGAAAGCGCGACGCGGGGCAAGGTGATTGAACTACATCCGTCACAAGGCGGACGCGTGTTGGTCACCGGCGGGACCGGTTTCGTAGCAGGATGGTGCATTGCGCTCTTGCTGGAACGTGGATTTGCGGTGCGCGCAAGCGTGCGGCGCAGTGAAGGCGAGGCGCTTGTCCGCGCGGCCCTTGCCAAGGTGCCCGGCGCGCAGCAAATCTGGCAAGAACGGCTGGACTTTGCCGAGGCGGATCTAGCCTCCGAAGCCGGCTGGGATGCGGCGGTCCGCGGATGCACCCATGTGCTGCACCTTGCCTATCCCAAAGCGCAAGATATTGAAAATCAAGGACCGGACTTGATCAACCACGCTGTTGGCGGGGCGATCCGCGTGCTGCGCGCGAGCATGAATGCGCGCGTCAAGCGCGTCGTCATGACCTCCTCGCTCATGGCCGCGATGCCGGACGGCGCGCCTATATCGACCGAACATGTGTGGACCGACCCCGAAAAGCCGGGGATGGATGATTATAGCCTGTCCAAATTATATGCCGAGCGCGGGGCGTGGGACTTTATGGCCGAAGAGGTTCGGCGCGGCGGCAGCAAGATGGAATTTGTGACCTTGCTCCCCGGCACAATATTGGGGCCGGTCCTCCACCTCGATATGGTGGAAGCTGTAGGCCTTATCCAACGGATATTACAAGGAAAGCCACGCGTCCTCCCCGAATTACGCTTGCAAGTTGCCGATGTGCGCGATCTGGCCGAAGCGCATATTGCGGCGATGCTCAGCCCCCAAGCCGACGGACAACGCTTCATCATTGCGGGCGAAGCGGTGAGCTTGCCCGAAATTGCCCAGCATTTGCGCGAGCGGCTGGGCGACAAGGCGCGTAAAGTGCCGACGGGTGCCTATCCGGACATGATTGTAAAGCTTGCCTCGGGCTTTGATTCCGAATTGCGCCAGCTTGTCGCCAGCCATAGCGGTCTTCCGGTTTTTTCCAGCGCCCGTGCGGCGGAACGGCTTGACTATAGGCCGCGCCCCGTTGCGGAAACGGTGGTCGATTGTGCAAATAGTCTGTTTGCCAACAATGCCCTATGAGATAGCGCAATTTTTTATCAAAAATCTCCCGCAATTTGCGGTTCCATTTACCTTCGTTCCGGTTAAGGCTCGCAGCGGATACAGGGTTCAACATAATAGGAGGTTCAAGCATGAAGCGTTTGGCAACGGCATTGGCAGGCATGGCACCGGTGGTGGCGCTCGGTATAGGCGGCATAGGCGGCATAAGCGCCCCTGCTTTTGCGCAAGGGGCCGGAACGCCGATCCAGGGAACGTTGGGGGCGGATAGCCCGCGCGACGGTCGCCCCTATGGCACGCGCACGCTGACGCTCAAGGCCGGGCAACGCTATGTGATTACCGCCGATTCTGAAGATTTCGACCCGATGCTAGAACTTTATGCGCCCGACGCGGATATGCGCGATGACGATAATGCGGTGGCGCAGGATGATGATAGCGGCGAAGGCAATGGCGCGGCTATCGAATATACGCCAGACCGCAGCGGCCAATATAAGCTGCGCATAAAGGCGGTCGATAGCGACCTTGGCCGTTATACGCTGCGGATCCGCGAATTGCCGCCTCTGCCTGCGCCGACCCGCGCCACGCCCGCCAGCACCGGCACGATGACCGTGCGAATGTTCCATGGCGAACTGACCGCGAGCGATCCCGAAGTGCAGAATAAGCGCGTCGATGATTATCTGGTGCGGCTGGAAGGCGGCAAGCCTGCAATTATCGGCATGGACCGCGACCGCAACAATGACGATCTCGACCCCGCTCTTGCGCTGTTCCAGGGCGAGCGCAACACCGGCGAGCCGCTCGAAACCGACGATGATGGCGGCAGCGGTGTCAATGCGATGATCGTGTTCACCCCCGAGACGACCGGCAATTATGTCATCCGCGCGACCAGCACAGGCGATCGCGGCAAGGGCAAATATACACTGCGGATCGCGCAATAAGTTTAGGGTCTGCCCTTTAGGCCGACGGAGGCAAGCCTGTCAGGCATTTGGCTTGCCTCCGTAGTCCCGCCGTTCCAGCCGCAAAGCGTCGGCTTTATACGGCAATTACATCTTGCAATTATAGGCCATGCCCGTTAAGGGCCGCGCCATTCCACATGGAAAGCGCACATAACCGGTGCCGCGAACGTCCTTTCAGGTCTGTTCAAGGTTCTTGCTTTCCAGAGGACCAACCGGAAGGAGAAAGACTATGGCGGCACCTGTCGTCACGATGCAGCAATTGATTGAGGCTGGCGCACATTTCGGCCACCAGACCCATCGCTGGAACCCGCGGATGAAGCCCTATATTTTCGGCGACCGCAACGGCATCCACATTCTTGACTTGTCGCAGACCGTTCCGCTGTTCGCGCGCGCCCTTGATTTCGTATCGCAGGTCGCCGCATCGGGCGGCAAAGTGCTGTTCGTCGGCACCAAGCGTCAGGCGCAAGGCCCGATCGCGGAAGCAGCCCAAGCTTCGGGTCAGCATTTCGTCAACCATCGCTGGCTGGGCGGGATGCTCACCAACTGGAAGACCATCTCGAACTCGATCAAGCGCATGAAGACGCTGGAAGAACAGCTTTCGGGTGACACCGCCGGTCTCACCAAGAAGGAAGTTTTGCAGCGCACGCGCGAACTGGAAAAGCTCCAGCTTTCGCTCGGCGGTATCCGCGACATGGGCGGTATTCCGGACGTGATGTTCGTGATCGACGCCAACAAGGAAGAACTCGCTATCAAGGAAGCCAATGTGCTTGGTATTCCCGTGGTTGCGGTTCTCGATTCGAACGTGTCGCCCGACGGCATCGCTTTCCCGGTTCCGGCGAATGACGACGCCAGCCGCGCTATCCGCCTTTATTGCGAAGCGGTTGCGACTGCTGCGACCCGTGGCAACCAGCGTGGTCAGGCTGACCGTGGTATGGACATCGGCGCTGCCGAAAATCCGGTTGCGGAAGAAGTCGTCGTAGAAGCGGTGGCTGAAGAAGCCCCGGCTGCCGACGCCTGATATAATGACGGGAGCAGCGGAAAAACGCGGCCCCGTCACATATATGTAACCAAATAAATTCACGGGGGGCGCTGAGGGTCAAACTCGCAGCGCTCCTCCGCTTGCACATTCAAACAAATGAAGGAAGTAACCATGTCTGTAGTGACTGCTGCTACCGTAAAAGAACTGCGCGAACGTTCGGGCGCCGGTATGATGGACTGCAAGACCGCATTGGCCGAAACCAATGGCGATCTTGAAGCGGCTGTGGACTGGCTGCGCTCGAAAGGTCTTGCTGCGGCTGCCAAAAAGTCGAGCCGTACGGCGGCTGAAGGTCTGGTCGGCGTTGCCACCACCGGCACCAAGGGTGCGGTTGTCGAAGTCAATTCGGAAACCGACTTCGTCGCCAAAAATGAACAGTTCCAGGATTTCGTGCGTAACGTAACGCAAGTTGCCCTTGAAACCGGTGCGGACAGCGCCGACGCTTTGCTTGCGGCGACTTACCCCGCTGGCGGCACGGTGCAGGATGCGCTCACCAACAATGTTGCGACCATCGGTGAAAACCAGAATGTCCGCCGCGTGAAGCTGCTCAACGTCAAGGAAGGCGCGGTTGTGAGCTATGTGCACAATGCAGCGGCTACCGGCCTTGGCAAGATCGGCGTGCTGGTTGCGCTCGAAAGCTCGGCGGGTGCCGATGTTCTCGAACCGCTCGGCAAGCAGATTGCGATGCACATTGCCGCCGCTTTCCCGCTCGCACTGAACGGCGAAGGCCTTGATGCCAACACGATTGCCCGCGAACGTGCGATTGCCGAAGAAAAGGCTGCCGAAAGCGGCAAACCTGCCGATGTTGTCGCCAAGATGGTTGACGGTGCGATTGCCAAATATCGCAAGGAAAATGCGCTTCTGTCGCAGCTTTTCGTGATGGACGGCAAAACGCCGGTCGCCGAAGTTGTGGCCGCTGCCGGTCGTGAAGCGGGTGCCACCATCACGCTCACCGACTATGCGCGCTTCCAGCTAGGCGAAGGCATTGAAAAGAAGGAAACCGACTTTGCCGCAGAAGTTGCGGCGGCTGTCGGCGGCGCATAAGCCATCTGCACATAATCTCCACATGAGTGGGGACTATTTTCAATTGAGACTATGGCGCGGCTCCCCTATGGTCCGCGCCATAGTTGCATCGGGCGCTCCCCGACGCCCCGGAATATGCTAGAAACCCTAGCGAAAATATAAGAGGAACGCCCCTTCCATGACCCGCCCCACCTGTCGCCGGATTTTGCTCAAGCTCAGCGGCGAAGCGTTGATGGGCGCGACCCCGTTCGGGATTGACCCCGAAACCGTGGCGAGCATGGCGGCCGAGGTGAAAGCGGCCAAGGATAGCGGCTTTGAACTCTGCCTTGTCATCGGCGGCGGCAATATTTTCCGCGGTATGGCGGGTGCTGCCAAGGGCATGGACCGTGCGCAGGCCGACTATATGGGGATGCTCGCCACCGTCATGAACGCGCTCGCGATGCAAAATGCGCTGGAGCAACTTGGCGTTCCGACCCGCGTACAATCGGCTATCCAGATGGATCAGGTGTGCGAACCCGTCATCCGCCGCCGCGCCGAACGCCATCTTGAAAAAGGGCGGGTGGTGATTTTCGCCGCAGGCGTTGGCGCACCCTATTTCACCACCGATAGCGGCGCTGCCTTGCGCGCTGCCGAAATGAAGTGCGACGCGCTGTTCAAAGGGACGAGCGTGGACGGCGTTTATAATGCCGACCCCAAAAAGGTCGCGGACGCCAAACGCTATGACCATGTGAGCTTTAACAAGGTGTTGGCCGATGACCTCAAGGTCATGGACGCGAGCGCGGTCGCCTTGTGCCGAGACAATAATATCCCGATCGTGGTGTTCAACATCCGCGAACCCGGCAATCTTGCGCGGGTTTTGAGCGGTGAGGGCGATGCCACGGTCGTCAGCAATCAGGAGGATTAATCCCATGCCGAAATATGACAAAGCGGACGTAGAACGCCGCATGACGGGCGCTGTTGAATCGTTGAAGCATGATCTGGGCGGCTTGCGCACAGGTCGTGCCAACGTGTCGCTACTCGATCCGATCCAGGTCGAAGTCTATGGCGCGAATATGCCGCTCAATCAGGTTGCGACCGTGTCCGCGCCCGAACCGCGTATGTTGTCGGTGCAGGTATGGGATAAATCGAACCTCACGCCGGTCGAAAAAGCGATCCGTTCGGCAGGGCTGGGCTTGAACCCCATCACCGACGGCCAGACCATCCGCTTGCCGATCCCCGACATGACCGAAGAGCGCCGCAAGGAGCTTTCCAAGGTTGCGGGCCAATATGCGGAAAAAGCGCGGGTTGCGATCCGTAACGTGCGCCGCGATGCGATGGACGCCATCAAGACCGACGAAAATAAGAAAGAGATTTCCGAAGACGATAAAAAACGTCTGGAAACCGAGGTGCAAAAGCTCACGGACAAGGCGATTGAAGATGCCGATGCCGCCGCAAGCACCAAGGAAAAGGAAATTCTCGGCCAATAAGCCGGGGGTCTTTTGCCGAAATCCGTTTTTGTGACGCCGCCCGACATCCCCCCGCTTGCCCGCCATGTCGCCATCATCATGGATGGCAATGGCCGCTGGGCGAAAAAGCGCCTGTTGCCGCGTTTTGCCGGGCATAAGGCGGGGGTCGAAACGGTCCGCAAGATCGCGCGGGCAGCGCGCGAAATGGGGCTGGAGGCGCTCACCCTCTATGCTTTTTCGTCGGAAAACTGGAAGCGTCCGGCGGATGAAGTGAGCGACCTTATGGGTCTCCTTAAACATTTCATTCAGGCCGATATTGACGAATTTGACGCCAATAATGTGCGGCTCAAAATTATCGGCCATTATCAGGCGCTCGCGCCAGAACTGGTGAAGCTGCTCGACGAAGCGGTTGCGCGCACCGCGGACAATAGTGGCTCGACGCTCGCAGTTGCGCTCAACTATGGCGCACAAGATGAACTAGTGCGGGCCGCGCAAGCCGCCGCTGCTGCGGGTGACATTAGCGCCGGTGCCATCGAGGCGCATCTCTATACCGCCGGGATGCCGCCGCTTGATCTTATCATCCGCACATCGGGCGAACAAAGGCTGTCCAACTTTCTTTTGTGGCAGGCCGCCTATGCAGAGCTTTATTTTACAGACATATTATGGCCGGATTTCACGCCTAAACATCTGGAAAAGGCGCTTGAAGAATTTGCCCACCGTAACCGGAGATATGGCGGTCTATGACCCCTGACGAAATGAAAACGGGTGACAGCAGCGAAGGCGGCGTGCCGCTTGCTGATTCCACGCCGACCGATTCCACAACCGTGACTTTGAAGCGCAACAGCGACCTTGGCGTGCGCGCTGTGTCGGGCGTGGTGATGATCGCGGTCGCGGTGGCTGCATTATGGGCAGGCGGCTGGGTGTTTGCCGCGCTTACACTGGCGGCAGCGGCGGCGATGTTGTGGGAATGGCATGGCATTACCGGCAAAATGCCGCTGACTTCCTTTGCGCACGGGGGCTGGCTGACCGGCGGCTTCCTTTATGTCGCGCTGGGCGTTTTGTCGCTGTTTCTGGTGCGCGAGGCGCTGGGCTTTGCAGGCGCCTTGTGGCTGATGGCGACCGTGTGGGCGACCGATATCGGCGCTTATTTTGCGGGCCGCACGATAGGCGGCCCCAAAATTGCGCCTGCAATCTCGCCGTCCAAAACTTGGGCGGGGCTGATTGGCGGCATGGTTGCCGCAGGACTGGTGAGCTGGCTTATCGGGCGCTGGATCGGGTCCGATGCAAGCCTTTTCAAGCTTGGCGCGCCAATGGCGGTCCTCGCGCAAATGGGCGATTTTTTCGAAAGCTGGATGAAGCGCCGCGCCGGGGTCAAGGATTCGAGCGCGCTCATTCCGGGGCATGGCGGGGTGTTGGACCGGCTTGACGGCCTGCTCCCTGTTGCCATTGCGATAGGCGCGATCCTTTGGTTCGCCGGCAGCCCGGCATGAGCCAGCAACGCAGCATTTCCATCTTTGGCGCGACCGGCTCTATCGGCCAGTCCACGCTTGATCTGGTGCGACGTAGCCGTGACCAATGGCGCGTGGTGGCGCTTACCGCCCACCAAGATGTGGCGGGTCTAGCGGCGTTAGCGCGAGAATTTGAAGCAGAAATTGCCGTCATCGGCGACAGCGCGCGCGAAGCTGAGCTCGATGCGGCCCTCTCCGGCACCAATATCGGCCGCGGGAGCGGAGAGGCGGCGCTGGTCGAAGCGGCGCGCATGGGCGCAGACTTCACTATGGCCGCCATTGTCGGCTGTGCGGGCCTCGCGCCGACTATGGCCGCGCTTGAATGCGGCAAGACGGTGGCGCTCGCCAATAAGGAATCGCTGGTCAGTGCGGGCGAATTGATGATGGCCGCCGCCACGCGATCGGGCGCAATCCTGCTCCCTGTCGACAGCGAGCATAATGCGATTTTCCAATGCCTGTCGGGCGGGCGGATTGAAGATGTGCGCCGTATCATCCTCACCGCAAGCGGCGGCCCGTTCCGCTGTCACAGCCTTGACGATATGCGCAAAGTCACGCCCGAACAGGCGGTTGCGCACCCTAACTGGTCGATGGGCGCGAAAATCTCGATCGACAGCGCGACGATGATGAATAAGGGGCTGGAGCTGATTGAAGCCCATCATCTGTTCCCCGTAGGCCATGACGCCATTGAAATCATCGTCCACCCGCAATCGGTAATCCACAGTCTTGTCGAATATCGCGACCGCTCGACCTTGGCGCAGCTTGGATCGCCCGATATGCGTATCCCGATTGCCTCGACGCTCGCTTGGCCGGTGCGGATGGAAACGCCATGCGCGCCGCTCGATCTGGCGACGATAGGCCGCCTCTATTTTGAAGCGCCCGATCCCGTGCGCTTCCCCGCGCTGCGCCTGACGCGGCAGGCGATAGAGGAGGGCGGGGCGCGTCCCGCCCAGCTTAACGCCGCCAATGAAATCGCCGTTGCCGCTTTTTTACAAAAGCGCATCGGTTTTCTTGATATAGCGGCCATTGTCGAGGCGGTATTGGACAGCTATAGGCCGCACACGCCAACATTATTGGCGGATATTTATGCGGCCGACGAAGAAGCCCGCCGGATCGCAGCCCAAATGGTGGAGCGCAAAGCAGCGTGATCGAAAATCCCGGCATTTTATGGACCATCGGCGCGTTCCTCCTCGTGCTTGGCCCGTTGGTGTTCGTGCATGAATTCGGCCATTATATCGTCGCGCGCTGGTGCGGGGTGAAATCGGATATTTTCTCGATCGGCTTTGGCCGCGAGGTGGCCGGTTTTACCGACAAGCATGGCACGCGCTGGAAATTCGGCTGGTTGCCTTTGGGCGGCTATGTGCAATTTGCGGGCGATATGAACCCGGTGAGCCAGCCGGGCGAGCCTGCGCCCGATGTGTCAGCCGAAGCGCGCGCGCATATGTTCCAATATCAACGGATCTGGAAACGCGCGGCGATTGTATTTGCAGGCCCTGCGATCAATTTCATTTTTGCGTTTCTTATCCTGATGGGCTTCGGTCTTGTGTACGGCCAGTCTGTCACGCCGCCGGTGGTGGGGCAGGTAGTGGAAGGCTCCGCCGCCGAACAAGCGGGCCTTAAGGCAGGCGACCGTATCGTCAGCGCCAATGGCGACCGCATCAGCGTATTCCAGGATATTGTGAGCAGCGTCGCGCTACAGGTGCGCGAGCCTGTAAAATTTGTGATTGAACGCGATGGCGCATCACGCGAACTCATAGTAACCACGCGCGAGCTGGTCGAAAAAGACCGTTTCGGTAATGAATTCCGCCGCGGCTTTATCGGTGTTTCGCCCGGCAAGCCGCAATGGGCCGATGTGTCATTGCTGGAAGCCCCGGGCTATGCGTGGCGGCAAACGGTCGTGATCCTCGACACGATGGTCGAGGGCTTGAAACAGATTATTACCGGCAAGCGCACAATCAAGGATTTGGGCGGCCCGCTCAAGATTGCCAAGCAGTCGGGCGAGAGCGCGGCGATTGGCGTCGAGGCCTTCATTTTCCTGATCGCGCTTATCTCCATCAATCTTGGGTTCATCAATTTGCTGCCACTGCCGATGCTGGACGGTGGGCATTTGCTATTTTATGCGATAGAGGCCGTTCGCCGCAAACCGGCCAATCCGAAGGTTCAGGAATGGGCCTTCCGGTTCGGATTCGCGGCGGTCGCAACATTGTTTCTGGTCGTGACATTTAACGACCTTGAAAGTTTTGGCGTATGGAAACGCATCGTTGGCTTGATTGGATAGCCAGCTTGGGGCAGGGAGAGCAGCCGATTGGTTACCGATGGAACTTGCCAGCGGCTTGCACAAAGTGATTAGAGATAGAGGATAGATGCGCGTGACAGCGAAAAACAACCAGAGCGGTGGCCAGTTTCATACCTCGCGCCGTTTTATGGCCGTGCTGCTGACGGGAACAATCCTCGTCTCGATGGCGGTGCCCGCTGCGGCCCAAACCGCGCCTGCGCCAGCGCCTGCACCGGCTGCGCAAGACCCCGCTGCCCAAACCGTCCCTTCGCTGGTGACGACGCAGCAGGTCGGCACGATCCGCTCGGTGGTCGTGGTCGGCAACCAGCGCCTCGAACCCGATACCGTCTTATCTTATATTCGCCTGCGCCCCGGCCAGCCTTATACGCGCGCGTCGTTGGACGAGGCGCTCAAGGATCTTTACGCGACCGAATTGTTTGCCGATGCGCAGATTACCGACAATCAGGGCGCTTTGGTCATTCAGGTCAAGGAAAATCCGGTCATCAACCGCGTCATCCTTGAAGGCAATAAGCGCCTCAAAGAAGATAAAATCCGCCCTGAAATCAAGATGCAGGCGCGCCAGATTTATACGCGCTCCAAGGTCCGCGCCGATGTTGCGCGCATCCTTGAACTTTACAAGCGCCAAGGCCGCTATGCCGCGAGCGTCGAACCGAAGATGGTCCAGCTTGACCAGAACCGCGTCGACATCGTGTTCGAAATCAATGAAGGGCCGAAATCCAAGGTCCGCCAGATCAATATTATCGGAAATACGCAATTTTCCGATGGCGAATTGCGCGGCGAAATGGCGACCAAACAGGCTGGTCTCACCACCATGCTGAGCGGCAATACCAGCTATGACCCCGACCGTATGGCCTATGACCAGCAAAAGCTGCGTCAATTTTATCTGACTGAAGGCTATGCCGATTTCCGCGTTGTGTCGGCGGTGGCCGAGCTTACCAGCGACAAGCAGGACTTTATCATCACCTATGTGGTCGAAGAAGGCGAACGCTATAAATTCGGCGATGTGAAGGTCGAAAGCGAATTGCGCGATTTCCGTCCGGAAATGCTGCAAGCCACGCTGCCGATGAAGCAGGGCGATTGGTATAATGCCAAGCTGGTCGAAGATACGGTCGACCGCCTTACCGAAACCGCCGGTATGTTCGGCTATGCCTTTGCCGACATCAACCCCGATTTCACGCGCGATAAAGATGCCAAGACCATGGGCATCTTGTTCAAGGTCGGGGAATCGCCGCGCGTCTATGTCGAACGCATTGATGTGAACGGCAATACGCTGACGCAGGACAAGGTCGTCCGTCGCGAATTCCGTTTGAATGAAGGCGATGCGTTCAACACCTATGCCGTCAAGCGTTCGGAAAACCGCATCAACTCGCTCGGCTATTTTCAGGAAAATCTGAAAATCGAACAAAAGCCCGGCAGCGCGCCGGACCGCATCATATTGGAAGCCAATGTCGAAGAAAAATCGACCGGTGAGTTGCAGCTTTCGGCCGGTTTCTCCAGCCTTGAAAGCTTCATCCTGAACGGTTCGATCCGTCAGCGTAACTTCCGCGGCAAGGGGCAACAGCTTGGTGCTTCGGTCAACTGGTCGAGCTATTCCAAATCGGCGGAACTGAGCTTTACCGAACCCTATCTCTTCGACCGCAATATTGCATTGAGCGGCAGCATTTACCGCCGCGACCTCAACTCGTTCAACTTCATCAATTCAAACGAGCGCAAGACCACGTTCGAGCAATCGACCACGGGTGCGTCCATTCGGATCGGTGTGCCGCTCACCGAATATATGACGATGCAGGGGCGCTATACCTTCAATCTGGACAAGGTCAGCCTCGACAAGGATATTTATTATTTTGGCGGCAAGTGCGACCCTTATGTTGCGGGCCGTTATCTTTGCGATGCAATCGGCAAGCGCACCACCTCGCTTCTGGGTTATACCATTGCCTATGACCGCCGCGACAACAGCCTGCGCCCGACGCGCGGCCACAGCATCGCGCTGAGCCAGGATTTTGCCGGCCTTGGCGGGGACGTCAGATATTTGCGCACCTCGCTTAATGCCGACAAATATTGGAATTTGGGCAAGGGCTTCATTTTCTCGGTGCAGGCGCAAGGCGGTTATATCCACCCGTTCGAAAAGAGCCGCGGGCAGGGGATTGACGAAATTCGTCTGAACGACCGCTTCTTCCTTGGCGAACCGCAAATGCGCGGCTTTGACATTCGCGGCATCGGTCCGCGCGTGCTGAAATATTATGCGGCGGCCAGCCCGGATGCGGCGATCGACATTACCGATCCGCTCAACCCGGTATATAATCTCAACCGCAAGGGTGCGGTGGACGATGCGCTGGGTGGCCGCGCTTTCTATATGGGCCGCGCCGAGCTTGAAATCCCGTTAGGATCGAGCGGCAAGTCGATGGGCCTGCGTCCGTCGGTCTTTGTCGATGTCGGTTCGGTGTGGAGCGTCAAGCGTCCGGTCCTCACCACGCTCGATTATTTCACCGACAATGAAGTCGGCAAGCATGGCAATGGTTTGGGTGATGGCAAGGTCAAGAGTCTGTGCCGTAATGCCAGCACCAGCGCGGTCCAGTTCATGGGCAACATCACCATTCCGGGCCAGAACGGCCAACCCGACACCACGGTTGTCGGCTGTGATGCGGCCAATGGCTTTGTGCCTTTGAACCCCTTTGAAGAACGTTTTTATGGCAGCAGCGCCAAACCGCGTGTATCGGTTGGTGTAGGTGTTAACTGGAACTCGCCCTTTGGTCCGTTCCGCATTGATATTGCCCGTGCGCTCGTCAAGGAACCCGGCGACGATACGAAATTGTTCACCTTTAACGTAGGAACCCAATTCTGATGAAAAAGACTCTTCTGACCATCCTGGCTGTTGGTGCTGCCGCGGCTGTTCCGACCATCGCGCAGGCGCAAAAGATCGGCCCAGCCGTCGTCGCGGTTGTAGATCGCGAGCGTATCTTTGCTGAATGTACCGCGTGCAAAGCGGCGCAAACCCAGCTTCAGGGCCAGCTTCAGCAGCTCCAAACCCGTGCGCAACAGCTCGGCCAGCCGCTCCAGACCGAAGCCCAGTCGCTCGACACCGCCATTCAGGCACTGAACGGCAAGGCTCCCGACGCCGCGTTGCAACAGCGTGCGACTGCCTTCCAGCAGAAGCAATCGGCAGCACAGCAGGAAATCGCGCGCAGCGAACAGACGTTCGGCCGTAACCGTGCTTATGTTGCCAAGCAAATCGAAGATCGTCTGAACCCCATCGTGACGCAGCAAATGACCGCCAAGGGCGCGAATATTGCGCTCGACATGGCCGTGACGATGGCGACTGCAAAGTCGGTGGACATCACCAATGATGTGCTGGCCGAACTGAACCGCCAGCTTCCCTCGGTCAATGTGGTAGCCCCTGCGCCGGCTCCTGCTCCGGCGGCGGCTCCTGCCCCGGCACCCAAGGGCCGCTAAGGCACATGGCAGGCGAAGACACTGCCGCAAATGAAATGCGTGGCCCGCTGGACGTCCGGCGGGTCATGCAACTTTTGCCGCATCGCTATCCGATGCTGCTCGTCGACCGCGTTGTTTCGATGGAATTGGGCAAGAGCATCCATGCGGTCAAAGCCGTGTCGATGAACGAGCCTTTCTTCCAAGGCCATTTTCCGGGCCGCCCGATTATGCCGGGCGTGCTGATTGTCGAAGCCTTGGCGCAAGCCGCTGGCGTGCTCGCGGTCGAATCGCTTGGTCTCGCCAATTCGGGCAAGCTGGTTTATTTCATGGCGATTGAAGGCGCAAAGTTCAGAAAGCCGGTTGAACCCGGCGTGTTGCTGAACCTTCATGCCGAAATCCTCCAGCAAAAGCGCACGATTTGCAAATTCAAAGGCCGCGCCGAGCTGGAAGACGGTTTGGCGGCGGAATGTGAATTTACCGCAATGATCGCCGACGCGCCAGAATAAGCGGCAGGCCAGTTTCCTATCGGTAACGGATAAACCTTGCTTTAGGCCGCGCTCTGCGATAGGGGCGCGGCTTCGATTTTTACTTGCATCCAAGAGGCTGGTCGGAACCAGCCAATTTATCGGAGCTTATTGACATGAAAAAAGATACCCATCCCGATTACCACATGATCAAGGTCCAGATGACCGACGGCACCGTGTTCGAAACCCGCTCCACCTGGGGCAAGGAAGGCGACACGCTGCAACTCGACATCGACCCGACCTCGCACCCGGCCTGGACCGGCGGCAACAGCCGTCTCCTCGACACAGGCGGTCAGGTTGCACGCTTCAACAAGCGTTTCGGTGGTTTAACGCTCAAGAAATAAGCTTTTCTTGCGCCAAGCAAAAAAGGGATGGGCGTCCGGTTTCGGGCGCCCTTTCTTTTTTGGGCGGGGAAAGAACGAGCTTATCAGCCCCTCCTCTTTAGGGGAAAGGCCTACGGAGACTTAGGAATTTGAACGCAGTGAAAATTCTTAGTCGTAGTGGGGTGGGGTTTGTCAGTCATACTCTGCGCCTGACCGACAGACCCCACCCCACTTCGCCTAGTTCGCTATGCTCACAAGGCTACGTAAGCCCCTCCCCTAAAGGAGGAGGGGCTAGATTACACCGTCCGTCTTACCCCAACAGCCGCTCCATCGCGCCGCGCCATTGCACGACCCGTGCGCTACGCACCTGCTCACACATATTCGGCGCAAAGCTTTGCGTTTCGCCGCGCATGACGGCTGCGGCCTTGAGGTCGGGATAAATGCCGGCCCCCACTGCGGCCAGCATTGCCGCACCCAAAGCGGTGGTTTCGACGAACAAAGGTCGTTCGACCTTCACTTGCAAAATATCCGCCAAATCCTGTGCGATCCAGTCATTGGCGCTCATCCCGCCGTCGATTTTCAAACCCGCCCAATCCGCGCCATCTGCCGCAAAAGCGCGTTGCAAATCATGCGTCTGGTGCGCCATTGCCTCCAAAGCGGCGCGCACAATATGCGCCTTGCCGGTGGCAAAGCTCATGCCCGTCATTGTGGCGCTGACATCGGAGCGCCACCAAGGCGCGCCCAAACCGGTGAGCGCGGGGATCAAAGTCACGCCGCCATTATCCTCCACCGAACGCGCCAAGCCTTCGGTTTCCGCGCTCGATCCGATGAGTTTCAATCCGTCGCGCAGCCATTGGACGAGCGACCCGGCGACAAATACCGATCCTTCCAGCGCATAATGCCGCTCGCCTTGCTGCTGGTACAGGATGGTGCCGAGCAAGCGGTTGGTCGAGATGGGTTTTTTCGTGCCCGTATTGGTCAGCACAAAGGCTCCTGTGCCAAAGGTCGCCTTGGTTTCGCCGACCGACAGGCAGGCTTGCCCGATGGTTGCGGCCTGCTGGTCGCCCGCAATGCCGGTGATCGAGATAGCGGCGCCGGTTAGCCGCGCGTCGCTAGCACCGAATGTCCCGATACTGTCGGCGATGGTCGGTAAAATCTCCATCGGCACCCCGAACAGCGTGCAAAGTTCTGCATCCCAGCCGCCTTTTTCGATGTCCATCAAAGCGGTGCGCGAGGCATTAGACGCATCGGTCAGATGCCGCGCGCCGCCGGTGAGTTTATAAACAAGCCAGCTATCGATGGTCCCTACCGCAAGGCGGCTTCCGGCGCGCTTGACCTCCGGCCAATTTTCAACCGCCCAGCCGATTTTGCTCCCGGAAAAATAAGGGTCGAGCAGAAGGCCGGTCTTGGCCTGAACCATAGTTTCAGCACCATCGGCCTTTAAAGCTGCGCAGCGGTCCGCCGTCCGCCGGTCCTGCCACACAATGGCGCGGGCGAGCGGTTGCCCGCTTTCTTTGTCCCAAAATACCACGGTTTCGCGCTGGTTGGTGATACCGATGGCGGCAATTTCGCCCGCGCCGCCCGCATGGGCAATCATTTCGAGCAAGCAGGTGAGCGTCTTGTCCCAAATTTCGGCGGCATCATGTTCGACCAGGCCCGGCGCGGGATAATATTGGGTGAGGTCGCGCTGCGCACTCCCCAGTAATTTCCCGCCTGCATCAAACAGCATCGCGCGCGTCGATGTCGTGCCTTCGTCGAGAATGATAATCTTGCTCTGGCGGTTGCCTGTCATGCGCTTCCCCTTATGAAAGGAATAAAGCGCGACGCGGGCTTGGGGTCAAGCCGCGTTGCAGGAGGAATGGCAACGCAAATGTTTGATCTTTTGGTGATTGGCGGCGGGATTAACGGCGCAGGCGTCGCGCGCGATGCGGCAGGGCGCGGCTATAAGGTGCTGCTGGTCGAAAAAGAGGATTTGGCAAGCCATACGTCAAGCGCGTCCACGAAACTTATCCACGGTGGACTGCGCTATCTGGAACATTATGATTTTGCGCTGGTGCGAAAAGCGCTTGGCGAGCGCGAGATTCTGCTGCGCGCGGCCCCGCATATTATCTGGCCGCTGCGGTTTATTCTCCCCGTAGTAGAGGGGATGCGGCCTGCCTGGTTGCTGCGACTCGGCCTTTTTCTCTACGATCATTTGGGCAAGCGCGAACTGCTCCCCGGTACCGACACGCTGCGCCTGCGCCATGTGCGCGAGGGCGCGCCGCTCCATCATGATCTGGTGACGGGCTTTGCCTATTCGGATTGCTGGGTCGATGATGCGCGATTGGTGGCGTTGAACGCGGTCGATTTTGTCGCACGCGGCGGGGAGTTACGCACCCGCACCGCCTGCACCGGACTCAAGCGCAAGGGCGACCATTGGCAGGCGCAGTTGAGCGATGGTACGATCGTCGAGGCGCGGATGGTCATCAATGCGGGCGGGCCTTTTGTCGACCGCATCATCGCCCAATATCGCGCGCATGATGAAGCCGCGCATGTGCGGCTCGTCAAAGGCAGCCATATCATCGTGCCGCGCCTCCATGATGGTGACTGGGCCTATATGTTCCAGCAGGAAGACGGCCGGATTATCTTTGCTATCCCCTATGAGGAAGCGTTCACGCTCATAGGCACGACCGAGGTTTCGGTAGGGACGCCGGAGGAAGGGACCGCGAGTTCGGAAGCCGAAACCGCCTATCTGGTCGCGGCGGCGAACCGCTATTTCCTCCACGATATTACGACGGATGATGTGGTGTGGAGCTATGCTGGGGTGCGCCCGCTCTATGAGGACCATGCCAAGGATGCGAGCGCGATAACGCGCGACTTTGTGTTGGCGCTGGACGGAGGGGAGGGCGGAAGTGACGCGCCGATTCTCTCAATCTTCGGGGGCAAAATCACCACCTATCGCGAGCTGGCCGAAACCGTGCTGGAGCGGGTCGAGGATGCGCTGGGAGCGCAAGGTGCGCCTTGGACAGCCCGCGCGCATTTGCCGGGCGGGGATTTTGCCGTCGGGGATATTGCGGTGGAGCGCCGGAAGCTGGAGGCGGCTTATCCCAAGCTGGGCAAGGCATATCTGCACCGTCTTTTCCGTTGCTATGGTAGTAAAACCAATATTTTATTGGGTGATATTGCCATGTTTTCCGAACTGGGCCGCGATTTTGGCGGGGGTTTGACCGAAGCCGAAGTCCGCTATCTGGTCGCACAGGAATTTGCGCGCGCGCCGGACGATATTTTATGGCGGCGGACCAAATGCGGGCTGCATATGCGCGGCGAAGAACGCGCGGCTTTTGCGGATTGGTTTGCGGTTGAATATCCCGATGGTTCAGTATTTTCCGAGGCGAATTGATGTACCAATATCAACTTGACGCCAGCGCTCCTGCCATAGGCGACCATTTCCGCGCGAGCATTGGTCAGGATGTGTGGGAAGAGGGCACGGTCAATGCGCTGTCGCCTGCGCCAGTCATCACCGCGCGGCCCGATGGCCAGCGGATGCTGCGGCCTTTTTTCTGGGGCTATCCCCCGCCAAAGGGCGGCGATGCGGCGGTGCTGACCGTGCGCAATCTGGAAAGCCCGTTCTGGATCGGCAATCTACGCCATGTGGGGCTGCGCTGTCTGGTGCCCGCAACCAGCTTCACCCTCCGCGCCAAGGGGCGAGCGGTGGAATGTGGTGTGGTGTCGGGCGGATTGTTCGCCTTTGCCGGAATTTGGAAAGACACGACCGACTATCCCGCCTTTGCGATTGTCACCACCGACGCCAACCGTGCATTGGTGGAGCGGGGTGTGTTTTCAATGCCGGTGATCTTGGATGCGGCCGAACAGGCCGAGTGGCTGACCCAGGATTGGCGTCAAGCACAGAAACTGGTGGAAAGCTATCCCAGCCAATTATTGCGGGTGGAGTGAATTACTATCCTCCCCGAGCTTGCTCGGGGAGGGGGACCGTTCGCCGTTAGGCGAATGGTGGAGGGGCAAAAGCGATTGCTGTGCAATCGCGCGAGGCAAAGCCTCGCATAACCCCTCCGTCACGCGCTAACGCGCGCGCCACCTCCCCGAGACAAGCTCGGGGAGGATCTTGTCGATTATTCCCTAGCAATGAGGCTGATCTTGCTTATCAGCACCCCCAACCCCCCCCCCCATAAAAATTGGTATCAAAATGGTATTGCATGGCGCGTGAAGCTGGGATAATTCGCGTTACAAATTCATGACATGATGCCTGCCCGTGGGGGCAAGACAAAAAGGGGAAGTCTGATGGTTTCTAATGTTTCGCGCCGCCTGATGGGCGGGAGTGCTGTGCTGGCGGTATCGATGATGCTGGCGGCGGTCCCGGCTTATGCGCAGGATCAGCAAGAGGCGGCCAGTGACGCGAGTGTTGCTGCGGAAACATCGGGCGAGAGCGACATTGTCGTCACCGGCACGCGCATCCGCTCACCCGGCCTCACCTCGACCAGCCCCGTCAGTGCCTTGGGCGGCGAGCAGATCAAGCTGCAACGCGCGGTTACGATTGAAGACTTCACCGCCAAAGTCCCGCAGCTTGCGGGCGGCGTCAATGCAACCTCGGTCGGCAGCGATGCCTTTGGCGCGCAGACGCTGGACCTGCGGAACTTGGGCCAGAACCGCACGCTTGTTTTGATCAACGGCACGCGCGCGCTGCCGTTCAGTTTCCGCAACGCCGTTGATGTGAACACGATTCCGGCAGCTTTGCTCGATCGGGTCGATGTGCTGACCGGCGGCGCTGCTGCGGTTTATGGTGCGGATGCGGTTGCCGGCGTCGTCAACTTCATCACCAGGCGCAACTATGAAGGCATCACCGCCAATGCGAGCTATCGTGCGGTCAGCAGCGGCGGGTCGCAAGCGAGCGCGCATTTGATGGCAGGCGCAAACCTTGGCGATCGTGGCAATATCCTCGGCTATGTCGAATATACCGACCGCAATGCGCTGCTCGCGGGCAAGCGCAATTTCGCGCGCAAGGGCGTGGCGACGCTTCCCATTGGCGGCAATTATACCGATGTCGCGAGCGGACGGAAATTTTCCTATGACGCCAATGGCCAATTCACGCTGACCCCGCAGACGACCGATTATACGCCGGAATTTTTGCTGGTTCAGCCGCTCCAGCGCATCAATGCCGACCTCTTCTTCAACTATGAACTGACCGACGGCATAGAAGCCTATGGCCGCGTGATGTATGCCAAGGTCAAGACCAAGGGCGGCACCCGTTCGGGCCAGAACCCGATTACCACGGGGGCGGCGGGGATCAATGTCCAGATCCGTCAAGACAATCCCTATCTCGATGCGCAAGCGCGTTCGATGCTGACCTTTGTGAATGGCGTCGCGACGGTCAATGTGCAAAAGTCGCTGGGCGAGCTTGGCACCACTTATGCCGCCAATGAGCGCAATAATATCCAAGGGCAGATTGGCCTGCGCGGCGACCTGACCCCCGCGATCCGCTGGGACGCATATTATCAATATGGCCGCTCCAAGGAAGAAATTACGGTCAAGAATGACGGGCTCAAATCGGCCTTTGCTGGCCTTGCCAATAGCACCGATATTTTCGGTCCCGGCGGCGATTATTCCTCGCTCGTGCGCGATTTCGACTATGGCGACCGCACCCGTACCCAGCAGGTCGCATCGGCCTATCTGTCGGGCGATAGCAGCGATTTCTTCAATGGCTGGGCCGGGCCGTGGGGCTTTACCGCAGGCTATGAATATCGTCACGAAAAGGGCAAGTTCGACTATGGCGCGGATTTGGGCCTGTCGTTCAACCAAGGCGCGGAAAGCTCGCCGGTGGTCGACCCGTTCATCAGTGTGCATGAATTGTTCGGCGAGCTTATCATTCCGGTCATCAAGGATGTGCCGCTCATTCAAAAACTTACCGTCGAAGGTGCATATCGCCAAAGCTGGTACACCCGCTCGTTCGGCGTGAAGCAGGATTATGCGACGCATAAGCTGGGCGTCAACTGGACGGTGAGCGATGACCTGCGCCTGCGCGGCACCCGCCAGACGGTCATCCGCGATCCCAATCTTGGCGAATTTGCGAACCCGATCTTCTCGATTCCGTTCGCCAATCTACGCACCGTTGCGCGCCTCTTCCCGCGCTATGCTGGCGACCCGTGCGTCGGCGCGACCAATCAGGCGACGATCAGCCAATGTACGGCGATGGGCTATAAAGGCGCTTATGATTCCGACAATCCGGCGAACCTTAAGGGCCAATATTATTTTGGCGGCAACCCCACTATCCATGCGGAAAAGGGCAAGACCTGGACTGCAGGCGGCGTGCTGACGCCGCGATTCCTGCCCGGCTTCATGCTGTCGGTCGACTGGTACAAGATCAACATCAAGGATGCGGTCGGACAAATCCAGCCCGTCGATGCGATTTCAAGCTGTTATGTGACCGATCCGCGCGCGGACAATCCGCTGTGTCAGGCGATTACCCGCGACCCCGCCACCGGCTATCTGCTCCACGCCTATGTCGATGACCGCAACTTGGCGTCGATCAAACAGGAAGGCATCGACATTGAAGCACGCTATGGCTTTGATGTGCCGTTCGGCCTGCCGGGCAAGCGGTGGAATTTCGGCTATGTCGGCTCGATTGTGACCGATTATTCGATCCGCCGCAATGCGGTGCTGGAGCCGGTTGATTGTAAGGGCAGCTATGGTGCGCGCTGTTCGTCGGACCTTGTGACGCTTGTTGCGCCCGATTACCGTCACCGTGCGACCTTCACTTGGGACAGCGAACCGCTCACCGCGCAAATCGGCTGGACCCGCGTCGGGTCGGTCAAGGATTCAACCGTCGGCAGCACCGCGAAAATCCCGGCCTATAATTATTTCGACCTCAATTTCAGCCTGCGCCCGACGCCGCTTCAAGGGCTGGAACTGGGCTTCGGGGTCGATAATCTCTTCAACAAAAAGCCGCCGCTTCCCAAAAATGCGGGGGCCTATAACACCTATCCCGATACTTATGATGTGCTGGGCACAACCTTTGGTGTGTCGATTACCTATAAGCATTGATAGATTGGGAATTGGATAAATATCCGTTCGTCTCGAGTACGGCTTCGCTGTACAGCGAAGCTTTGTATAGAAGGATGCGTTATGCGCAAAAAGTCCCTCGATACATTTGGCTGACGCCAAACACTCGGGACGAACGGTGAGATAATAGGCGTGGATATAATGAGGGGCCGCCGATGAACGCACTTTCCTTTACCGCTTTCGACTGGGCGATTTTGGGTGGCTATGTGCTGATCCTTGCGGTGGCGGGCTATTTGTCGACGCGCCGCGATATGACCAAGGCAGACGATTATTTCCTCGCGAGCCACCATGCGCCGACATGGCTGGTGGCGGTGTCGGTGTTATCGACGGTGCAGTCGGCGGCGACTTTCCTTGGCGTTCCCGACAATAGTTTCCGCGGCAATTATACCTATATTATGAGTACGGTTGGCGCGCTGATCGGCGCTTGGGTAGTCGCAACGGTACTCATCCCGCGCTTTTATGCGATGGGTGCGTCCACCGTTTATGAGCTGCTTGAGCAACGCTTCAACGTCACCGCAAGACGCGCGGCTGCGGCCATGTATCTGGTCGGGCGCGTGCTAGCGAGCGGGGCGCGGCTTTACCTTGCCGCCATTGCTGTGTCGATGATCGTGTTTCTTGATGTGCAGCCTTCGCACATCATCATCGCCTCGTTCATCCTGCTGGTTTTCGGGCTGGTATTCACCTTCATGGGCGGGCTTAATTCGGTCATCTGGAGCGATCTGGTGCAGGTCGTGCTTTATGTCGGCGCGGCGATCATGGTGCTGGTTTTCCTGCTCATGAAAATCCCCGCCAGCGTGCCGGAGATTATCGACGGGCTGCGCCACGCGCCCGATGGCGTCAACAAGTTGCAAATGGTCGATAGCTCGTTGAGCCTCACCGCACCTTTTTCGGTGCTGGCGGCCTTTACCGGTCTTGTGTTGATTAACCTTGCCAATTCGGGGCTGGACCAGGACACGACGCAACGCCTTCTCGCCTGCCGCGATTCCAAAGATGGCGCGCGCGCGCTTTATGCGTCGGTATGGGTGTCTATCCCGGTCATCTTCCTCTTCCTGATGATCGGCTCGTTGCTTTATATTTTCTATGAACGGCCTGACCTTATGGGGACTAGTGCGAGCCAGATTTCACAGAATTTCCAAGGCGAGAAGATTACCGTCTTCATGCACTTCATCCTAAGCGAAATTCCACCGGGCTTACGCGGGCTGGTGACGGTCGGGGTGATTGCGGCGGCGGCGATTAACTCCGGCGTGATTTCCATGTCGGCGGTGTTCGTCAATGATTTCTATCGCCCGTGGAAGGAGCGACAGGGGCAGGAAAAGCCGAGCGAACAGCATTATATTTTTGCCGGTCGTGTGACGATGATTATTATCGGCCTTGCGCTCTTTGCCATGTCGATCCTGTGCTATTATTGGCAACGCTATAGCAACAGCCCGCTGCTTGAATTTGTGCTGGGCGTGATGGCGTTCGCTTATTCCGGGCTGCTCGGTGTCTATTTTACCGCCGTGTTCACCAAGCGCGGGTCGGCGGCCTCGGTCATCGCGGCGCTTGTTATCGGCTTTGTGACGATCCTGTTGTTCCAGCCCTATGTGGTGGACAGCCTCGGATTGCCGGTGATGCTCAAAAATATTGCCTTCCCGTTCCAGCTTTGCTTCGGTACGCTGGTCGCCACGCTGGTTTGCCTTATGGGCAACCAGAATAAGGCGGCACCGGCACCGGGAGAGCGCGCATATGGCTGATACCGAAAGCGTCGATCCGCTCTATGCGGACATAGACCGCTGGCCGACGGCGGATGCGGTGCAGGCGATGATTGACGGGCAGGCCGCCGCGATTGCCGCGCTCCACAGCCAGACACAGGCGATAGCGGACGCCGCCGATGCGGCTGCCGACAGGATGGGCGATAAAGGCCGCCTCCTTTATGCAGGTGCAGGCACATCGGGGCGCGTCGCGGTGCAGGATGGCGTCGAACTTGGCCCGACCTTCGGCTGGCCCGAAACGCGGCTCGGCTATTTGATGGCGGGCGGCATGGGCGCTTTGGCGTCGAGCGTCGAAGGCGCGGAAGATGATGGCGATGCCGCGCGCGCTGAAATAGCGGCGCTGGGTGTCGGGGCCGATGATGTCCTCATCGGTGTCGCCGCGAGCGGGCGCACCCCTTATACTATCGCTGCGGTCGATGCCGCCAAAAAGGCGGGCGCGCTCACCATCGCCATTGCCAATAACCCGGACGCACCATTGCTTGGCGCCGCCGATCATGCCATCCTTGCGCAAACGGGGAGCGAGATATTGGCCGGGTCCACCCGCATGAAAGCAGGCACCGCGCAAAAAGCGGTCCTCAATATCCTGTCCACCGCGATCATGCTCCGGTTGGGGCGGGTCTATCGCGGGCTGATGGTCGACATGGTCATTTCCAACGAAAAGCTTGGCCACCGCGCCGCGCGGATTGTCGCGCAACTGGCGGGGTGCAGTCTAGAGGGCGCTTATGTCGCGCTCGATGCGGCGAACCGCAATATCAAGGTCGCGACGCTTATCGCAATGGGCGCAGACAAGGCGCGCGCGGAGGCGCTGCTTGCCGACCATAAGGGCCGTTTGCGCGGCGCGGTCGATGCGCTGGCGGCGGCAGGTCATGCGGCAAAGGAAATGACCTGATGGCGCGGCGGCGGGTGGAAATTTACGGCGACCAATATTCGCCGCTTTATGTCCAGATCGCCAATGATCTGCGCGACCGCATCATCGAAGGCGATATTGTCACCGGCGAGGCGCTCCCGCCCGAACGCGAATTATGCGACCTTGTTGGGGCCTCGCGCGTCACCGTGCGCAAGGCCATCGAACAGCTTATCGACGAAGGGTTGTTGCAGCGCAAACAAGGCTCCGGCACCTTTGTGACCCAGCGCATCCAAGCCGCCGGATCGCATCTGTCGAGCTTTACCGAAGATGCGCGCGCGCGCGGCGACAATGTCGACACAATCTGGATCCGCCGCGATTATAGCGATGCCGATGATAATGAAGCCGCGCTGCTCGCCATCGAGCCGGGGTCGAAAATCGCGCATCTGAGCCGCGTGCGCCTGTCCAATGACGAGCCGCTTGCGGTCGAACATGCGATCATCCCCGCCCATATGCTGCCGCCAATCAAGACGTTGGGGCCGTCGCTCTATCAGGCCTTGGAGGCGGAAGGAAACCGCCCGGTGTCCGGCACCCAGAAAATCCGCGCCGCGCGCGCGTCCGCTGCCGATGCGTTGCTGTTGTCGATCAGCGAAGGAGCCGAAGTGCTGCGCATAGAGCGCATCACCCGCAGAGCCGATGGCCAACCGGTCGAACTCACCCGCTCCATTTATCGCGGCGACCGCTTCGAATTTGTCAGCGAATTGTCGGGCGCGGTGACGCTTGCCTGACCATCAAGCGGCGGGTGCCGTGAAAGCGCCGCGCGACCTGTCGCTCGATGCGTTTCGCGGGGTCGATGTGCTGCTCATGGTGCTGGTCAATCTGCAAGGGGCGGGGACCGCCTTTGGCCTCCTAAAACATGCTGAATGGAACGGACTGACACTCGCCGATCTGGTATTTCCGTGGTTTTTGCTGATGGTTGGCCTGTCGCTTCCGCTCGCGCTCGATAAAGCGCGCACCAGCGGGGCCGCGTTATGGCCCGCGATTATGCGGCGCACTTTGTTGCTTTTTGCAATCGGTGTGCTGCTCGGCTGGCTTATCCGTCCGACCTTGGACATGGGCGACATACGCTGGACCGGCGTGCTGCAACGCATCGCCATTGTCTATGGCCTATGCGCCGCGATTGTGATGGTGCGCAAAGGGGCAGGGTTCAGCGCCGCGCTCGCCGCGCTTATCCTGCTCGCGCACAGCCTGCTGCTGCTTAAGGTCGGCACCCCCGATGGCAGTCCGCCCAGCCTTGCAGCAGGGGAGGGGCTTGCCGGTTGGCTCGACCAACATATCCTCCCCGGCCGCGCGCATCGCGGGACATGGGATCCCGAAGGATTGTTATCGACCTTGCCGTCGATTGCGAGCGGGTTGATCGGGGTTGCGGTGATGCAGCTCATACGCGCGCGTGGGTTGCAAAAACAGACGGGCACGCTCGCGGTCCTCGGAGTCATCCTCATCGCGATAGGCATGGCACTCACACCTATTCTCCCGCTCAACAAAAATCTGTGGACGGCCAGTTTCACGCTTGTGACCGCAGGCATGGGCCTCCTCGTCTGGGCGACGTTGCGCGCAACATGGCTGCGCATCGAACAGAGCGCCGCCGCGCGCTTGACCGTGATGCTCGGCCAGACCGCACTGACCTTCTATATCCTCCACATGTTGCTGATCGCCTTGCTCGTGCGTATGGTCCCCGGCACTGGCGAAACCTTATGGGCGCTGCTCTATAACCAACTCGCCGCCACCGGATTGCCCCCACCATTGGCAGCCCTCCTTTTCTCGCTCGTGACCGGCGGCCTATTCTGCGCCGCGATGCCCTTGCTGAAACGCAAAGGCTGGGTGCTGAAACTTTAAGCGAATGAATGCACTGGCGTTTAATGTTGCCGCAAAATTTTATATTTACACGCGGCTTGTGCTGGGCCGACTTGGAACAAGCCCGTATCGCAGCACATTTGTTAGGTTAAACCCTTCGATAGAGCGTCCTTGCGGGCGGCACTCAGAGGGAATGGGCGGAGGGAAACCATGCCTTCTGCAACGCTCCCAACATCTCTGCGCTCTCTGCGGAACCAAAAAATCTCCGCGCCCCCGCGCCTCCGCGTGAACCTTTAAAAACCACTTCTACAAAAATATCTTCCCCGGATTAAGCCGCCCGTCTGGGTCGAGGGCGTCCTTTATCCGCCGCATCAGCGCGACCGCTTCTTCCCCATGTTCGGCGAGCATCGCCTGTCGTTTGCCTAAACCGATGCCATGTTCGCCCGTGCAGGTGCCGCCGACCGATAGGGCATGGTCGACCATATCAGCATTGATTGCGCGGGCCTTGTCCCAGCTTGTGGGGTCGTCGGGCGGGAGGATGAACATCACATGGAAATTGCCGTCGCCTACATGGCCGAGGACGGGCGCAAACAGGCCGGAGGCGGCGATGGCGCTTTTGGCGCGCATAATGGCTTCTTCAAGCTTGCCGATGGGCACGCAAATATCGGTGGTCCAGGCGGTTGCGCCGGGGATCATCGCCTTGGCCGACCATAAAGCGCGGTGGCGCGCGGTCCAAAGCTGGTTGCGCTCTTCGGTCGCGCTCGCAAAATGGAGCGTGCCGCCGCCATAGCTTTCGCCGATCAGTTTAACCGTGGCGAGTTGGTCTTGCACCCCCGCGTCCGAGCCGTGAAATTCAAGGAATAATGTCGGGCGTTCGGCAAGGCTAAGGCCGCTTTGCGCGTTGCAGGCGCGGATTGCTTCTTCATCGAGCAATTCCATGCGCGCAATCGGCACGCCCGACTGGATGGTCGCGATCACCGTATCGACCGCGCCTTGGATGCTGTCAAAATCCCATGTCGCGGCAAGGATTTTTTCCGGCTGGCCGTGGAGCCGCAATGTCGCTTCGACAATCAGGCCGAGCGTGCCTTCGGAGCCGGTGAATAAATGGGTGAGGTCATAACCCGACGCGGACTTACGCGCGCGGGTGCCAGTGTGGAGCAATGTGCCGTCGGCGGTCACGACTTTCAACGCCAATATATTGTCGCGCATATTGCCATAGCGCACCGTGGTGGTGCCGGATGCGCGGGTTGAAATCATACCACCGAGCGAGGCATTTGCGCCGGGATCGACGGGGAAAAACAGGCCAGTTGCGCGCAACTCCTGATTAAGTTCTTCGCGGGTGAGGCCGGGCTGGACGACGCAGAGGAGATCGGCTTCGCTGACTTCAAGCAGGCGGTTCATGCGGCTGAAGTCGATGAGCAGGCTGTCGGCATTGGCCGCGGCATTGCCTTCAAGCGAGGTGCCTGCGCCATAGCCGACAATGGACACGCCATGTGTTGTAGCCGCGCGGACAGCGGCTTGGACTTCCGCGATAGTCTCCGGCTGAACGACAAGGCCGGGCGGGTCATAATGGTGATGGCCTTCGCTTTGCGCATAAGGCGCGCGGGCGGCATCGGCCGTGAGCAGACGCGCGCCGAAGATCGGGGCGAGGATTGCAGTGAGGGCTGCGGTTGGGGCGGGCATATCGGGCGCGGGCTGTTCATTCATAAGGCAATTTTAGCAGCCTATCGAGGGCTGGTAAATTGGTATTATATAGGTATTATATATGCCCTATGACGATGCTCCCAGCCGAGACTGAAACCCTGATGTTTACCGAAGCGGCGGAGGCACCGGATGTGGTCGCGCGGCAGATTGCGGCAAATTGTCCGGACATCAAGAAACTGGGTGCGCGGCTCCGTGATCTCGCCCCGCGCATGGTCTTTACCTGCGCGCGCGGAAGCTCCGACCATGCCGCTACCTTTGCCAAATATCTGTTTGAAACGCGGCTGGATCTGGCGACGATGAGCCAAGCGCCGTCCATATCGTCCATCTATCGCGATGTGCTACCAGCTATGAAAAACCAGCCTTTTCTGGCGATTTCGCAATCCGGACAAAGCCCCGACCTGCTGCTCTCCGCCGAAGCTGCGCGGCAGGCGGGGGCGGTGATTATCGCGCTGGTCAATGACGTAAATTCACCACTCGCCAAATTGGCCGACCATGTGATTCCGCTCCATGCCGGTCCTGAAAAAAGCGTCGCGGCGACAAAAAGCTACCTCGCCAGCCTCGGCGCGCTCATCCACCTCGCCGCCGAATGGAGCGGCGATCCTGCGCTCCACCAAGCCCTCGACACTCTCCCGCAAGCGTTGCGCACGGCTTGGAATCAGGACTGGACCGCCGCCGATAGTTTCGCCGATGCGCAAAGCCTGTTCGTGCTGGGGCGGGGACTGACCTTGGGAGCGGCCGCCGAAGCGGCGCTCAAATTCAAGGAAACTGCCGGAATTCACGCCGAAGCCTTCAGCCTTGCCGAAGTGCTGCATGGCCCGATGGCGCTCGTTAAACAGGATTTTCCGGTGCTGATCTTCGCCCCGCAAGATGGCGCGGCGGCAGGGCTTGCCGATACCGTCGCAAAATTCGCCGATCGCGGTGCGCGCCTTGCGGTGGCGGGCGCAAAGCTGCCGGATGTTCAGCTTTTGCCGATAGCGGAAGGCCTTGACCCTATCACCGCGCCGCTCGTGATGGTGCAAAGCTTCTATCGCTTGATGAACCGCATCGCCCTTGCGCGCGGGCTTAATCCCGACCAGCCGCCAATGCTCAGTAAAGTGACCCGCACGCAATGACCCGTATCGCTCTGACTGGCGCGGCCATTCTGACCGGCGGCGCGTTGCTTCATGACCATGCGCTGGTCATGGCTGAGGACCGCATCGAGGCCGTCATTCCGGTCGAAAAGCTGGGCGCTGACATTCTCATCGAACCGCTCGACGGCGGCACGCTGGTGCCGGGCTTTATCGACACACAGGTCAATGGCGGCGGCGGGGTGTTGTTCAACGACAGCCCGACGGTCGAGGGCATTGCGACGATTGCAGAGGCGCATCGCCGATTCGGCACCACCGCATTATTGCCCACGCTCATCAGCGATGATTTGGAGGTGGTCGCCGCGGCCATCGCTGCAGTTGATGCGGCGATAGAGGCGGGCGTTCCCGGCATTGCGGGCATCCATATCGAAGGACCATTCCTCAATACGGGCAAGAAAGGCATCCACAATGCCGCCAAATTCCGCGTGCTGGATGAGGCCGCAATCAATCTTTTGGGATCGCTGAAACATGGCCGCACCTTGGTCACGCTCGCGCCTGAAAATGCGCCGCCCGGCGCAATCCGCGCGCTGGTCGAACGCGGTGTCATCGTGGCGGCGGGCCATAGTCTTGCGAGCTATGAGGCTATGAAACGCGCGATTGACGAAGGGCTGAGCGCAGTCACGCATCTTTATAATGCGATGACCGGCCTTGAAAGCCGCGCGCCGGGGGTGGTCGGGGCGGCGCTCGATCATGGCTTGACCTCAGGCATCATTGTCGATGGCCATCATGTCCACCCCGCTGCCTTGCGCGTCGCTTATAAAGTGCTGGGACCGAAGCGGCTAATGCTGGTCACCGACGCCATGCCGACGACAGGATGGGATCAGGACCATTTCCTGCTCGGCGATAGGGAGATTTTTGCGCGCGACGGCACGCTGCGCGGAGGTGATGGCACGCTGGCAGGTTCGGCGCTCGATATGGCGGGCGCTGTGCGCAACGCCGTCGGCATGATGGGCGTTGGTTTGACCGAGGCCAGTATCATGGCGAGCCGCGCGCCTGCGCGCCTGCTCGGTATGGAAACACAGCGCGGGACGATAGCAGCGGGTTATGCCGCCGACCTTGTGCATCTTGATGATGCAATGGAGGCACAAAAAGTCTGGATTGCGGGGATTGCCGCCTAGCTTTTTGGCTTAACCGTCCTGCGGCGGCACCGGATAGCCAGCAAGGATAAGCGCGCCGTCCAGCGCATCGCCCATCGGCGCTTCCAGCCGCGCAACGATACGCTGTTTGAGCCAAGGCTTCATCCGCTCGGCAAGCCCGCCCATTAATACACAGCGCGTTGCCCCGCGCGCCAAAATCGTCTCGATAAACCGCTCCACATGGAGCGCGGCATCGGTCACGATCGACACCGCAATCTCGTCGCCATTTTCGGCATAATCCATGACCAGCGGCGCAAAAGCGGCATAATCGCCCGGCGCTGCATCATCCATCCAGTCGATGACGCGCGGGATGGCATGGTCGAATTGCTTGGTGATTGCCTTGCTAAGCGGGGTAGGGCGGGTGCGGCCGTCCAGCGCGCGCAAGGCGTGGCGGATAGCGCTTAGCCCCAACGCCGCGCCGCTGCCTTCATCGGAAATCGGAAAGCCATAGCCGCCGACACTCGAACTATCCTCGCCGCGCTTGATTAGCCCGACGCTGCCCGTCCCGAGAATGAGGATCGCCCCGTCCCCGCCGCGATGCGCGCCCAGATTGGCAATCACCGAATCGGAGGAAAAGATCACATGGGCAAACGGGAAGGTCAGCGTTTGCAGCTTTTGCTTCATGCCCATGCGGTTGATGCCTGCTATCCCCATGCCGCAGCGGATGGTCGCAATATCCTCAGCGCCCAAGCCCGCCTGATCGGTCGCCTGCCTGCACACATCGAGCAAGGTTTCGTGCAATTCTTCGGTGCCGATCCGCGCATTTGCCGGCCCCGCTTTACCTTCACCAAGGATAGCGCCGGCCCCGTCAATCAAGCGCGACTTGCTCGACGTCCCGCCTGCATCCACGCCCAAATAATAGACCATAACCGCTTATCCCCCGGAATCTCGAAATTGGTATTGAATTGGTAATAATGCTTTTAGCATCGGAAATGAAGCCTTCTGAGCATATGCCGCGATATGAAAGTCAAACCCAAGCGAATTTTCGTGTGCGCGGAATTTAAAGGGAAACACTATAAAATGGCGTAAATGCACAGGCTTGAAAAACGCCGTCGGCCTAATGGAAATCGCGCGATTTGGGGATTAAGCGGACATTTCTGGGATGATGCGCGCGCGGAAGCGGTGTGGCGGAGGCGGAGCCATTTTCGAACAGTTGATCAAGCAGGATGCTCTTATCTTCGATCCGGCGGGCGATAAGATGGACAACATCTTCTTTGCTGCGTTGCACTTGTCCTGTAACCAGCATCAACCGCGCCGCCATGACCGGGCGACGATAACGGGCGAATAATCGTTCCCATAGCAAGGCATTGGCGATTCCGGTTTCATCCTCCAGCGTCAGGAAAATAGCCTTGCCATTGCCCGGACGCTGGCGCACGAGTACCAACCCTGCGGTTTTCACCCATACATCATTACGCGCGGCATTGACGGCGGCGGTGGTCATCACGCCTTCCTGTGTGAGCGCGCCTCGTAAAAATTCCAGCGGATGGCCTTTGAGTGACAGGCGTAAGGTCTGGTAATCGACGGCCACCTCTTCGCCCGCAGGCATGAGCGGTAGAGCCATATCCGGCTCGGTTCCCTGATCACTAATCCCCGCCGCTTCAAACAAGGGTAATGTGCCCCTTGCACTGCGCCGAGTATCCCATAATGCATTGCGCCGGGAAAGCGCCATTGATCCCATCGCATCGCCATCGGCGGACAAATGGAGGGCGCGACGGTCCATATCGGTACGCCGTGCGCAGTCATCGACATTGCGGAACGCGCCGTTCATTATGCGCTCGCCGACCAACTGGTGCGCCCAATCTTCACGGAAGCCGCCTATTTGCCGGAAGCCCAATCGCAGCGCCAGCGCGCCATCGGAGCGCGGTTCGAGGATATTGTCCCATTCGCTATAATTTATATCGGGCGGGCGCACCTCCACCCCATGTTCACGCGCATCGCGCACCAACTGTGCGGGGGCGTAAAAACCCATCGGCTGGGCGTTGAGGAGCGCACAGGTAAATACCGCCGGATGATGGCATTTTAGCCATGACGACACATAAGCGAGCCAGGCAAAGGCCTGCGCATGACTTTCGGGAAAGCCATAATCGCCAAAGCCTTCAATCTGCTTGGCACAGCGTTCGGCAAAATCCTGTGCATATCCGCGGCGCACCATACCCTCAATCAAGCGATGTTGATGATCGCCCATAGTGCCGCGGCTGCGGAAAGTGGCCATCGAGCGGCGTAATGCGTTGGCTTCTGCCGGAGTAAAATGCGCGGCGATGATGGCAAGCTTCATGGCTTGTTCCTGAAACAAGGGGACGCCCAATGTTTTGCCCAGCACATCTTTCAATTCATCAGGGTCGTCGCGCGATCCGGGGAGATCGGCTTTTTCCTCTTTATTACGGCGGCGCAGATAAGGGTGGACCATGCCGCCCTGAATGGGACCGGGGCGGACAATCGCGACTTGAATGACAAGATCATATAATGTTTCAGGGCGCAAACGCGGCAACATGCTGATTTGCGCGCGGCTTTCGACCTGAAACGTGCCGATGCTGTCGCCTTTTTGCAGCATCTTATAGGTGGCCTCATCTTCTTTCGGGACCGTGTCGAGAACGAGGTCTCCCAAATCATGACGGCGCATCAGGTCAAAGCTTTTGCGGATGCAGGTGAGCATCCCCAAGGCCAGTACATCGACCTTCATCAGCCCTAGGGCGTCGATATCATCCTTATCCCATTCGATAAAACTGCGGTCCTCCATCACCGCATGGTGGATGGGGACGGTTTCATCGAGTCGCCCTTCGGTCAGCACAAAACCGCCAACATGCTGGGACAAATGACGCGGAAAATTGAGAAGTTGATCGACCAAGGATTTGAAGCGCAGCATCGCGGGACTACCGGTATCAAAGCCAGCCTGTTCGATCCGGTCATCGGGAAGCTCTTTTGCGCCCCAGCTCCCCCAGATCGTACCGGCCATGCGCGTCGTCACATCTTCGGAAAAGCCGAGAGCTTTGCCGACCTCTCGGATGACACTGCGCTGACGATAATGGATAACCGTTGCAGCGATGCCGGCGCGATGGCGGCCAAAGCGGCGATAGACATATTGCATCACCTCCTCGCGCCGTTCATGTTCAAAATCAACATCAATATCGGGCGGCTCATCGCGATCTTCGGAGAGAAAGCGCGTGAACAGCAATTTTTGATCGACCGGATCAATCGGTGTAATTCCAAGGAAATAGCAGACGAGCGAATTGGCCGCGCTTCCCCGCCCTTGGCATAAAATTGGCGGCGTCAGACTGCGTGCATATTGGACGATGTCATGGACGGTCAGAAAATAGCAGGCATATTCTTTTGAGTGAATGAGGGCGAATTCTTCATCCATTGTTTGGCGATAAGCGTCTGGCACCCCATTCGGGAAACTGCGCTCCGCTTCTTTTTCGACTAGATGTTCCAGCCAGCTTTGCGGCTCCCACCCTTGCGGCACCGGTTCATGCGGATATTCATATTTGAGATCATCGAGCGTGAAATGGATACGGTTTAAAAAGGTGATGCTGGCGTCAATTGCTTGGGGCGCTTGGGCGAAGAGACGCGTCATTTCAGCCGGGGGTTTGAGATAGCGTTCGGCATTGGCGGCAAGACGGAACCCCGCTTCGGAGATGGTGACACCATGACGGATGGCGGTGAGTATATCCTGCAAGGGGCGGTCCGCAGCATCGGCGTAAAGCGCATCACTGGTAGCAAGCAAGGGAATATCTTTTTCCGCCGCCAAGGCCTGCATCGCGTGGAGCCTCCGCGCGTCATTGCCTTGATGGTTCATCCGGACAGCAAGCCATATATTACCCGATGCCACCCGGTTAAGCTGGTCGATTGTATGGCGAAGTATCGGCGTTGTGCCTTCGGGGGGCACCAATGTTAGCGCGGTCAATATTGGATCTGGGCGGGGCGGTTCGGGAACGAGCGGAGCTTTATGCGCCTGTTGCCCGGTTGCGCTGCTTTCAGGGAGGATAATCAGCAACAAATCGTCGCTATGGGTCAGCAAGTCGGAAAGGTGTAAAATACAGTCCCCTTTCACCGCACGCATATTTCCGACTGTCAGCAACCGCGTCAAGCGCCCCCAACCAAAGCGTGTGGCAGGATAAGCGATAATATCCGGCGTCCCGTCGCTGAACACCAGTCGTGCGCCGACAGCCAAACGAAAATCGGGGAAGGCAATATTTTTTTCTTGAGCATCTTTCCTTAGGCGACGCAGGGTGATGTGCGCACGCACGACCCCTGCGACCGTGTTGCGGTCGGCAATGCCGATCCCGCGCAAACCCAGCGCATAAGCGCGTAGCACCATGGCCGAAGGGTGGGATGCCCCGTACAGGAAGCTATAATTGGTCGCGGCGCACAATTCGGCAAAGCCGGGGATATCTGATGTTTTTCTCATGCAAATAGCCCGTGCATATACCATTGCGGATGTTCGGCTTCCTTTCCGAAAAGTCCGTGGCGGAACAGCCAGAAGCGGCGGCCATCCGCATCCTCGACACGGTAATAATCGCGGGTCCGGCCCGGCTTCCCTTCCGGTTGCCGCCACCATTCGGGTGCAATACGTTCGGGGCCTTCATGACGCACCACTTCATGCGCGTGGCCTTGCCACAAGAAGCGGCGCGGCGGTCCGTCAGGAACGGCGGCCAGCACTTCGACTCGTTGCGGTGGGCGTAACAGGAAGAGCGGGCGCAGCGGCGGCTCGCCTTCGGGCGCGATCGGCCATCGGGACATCGCAGCGTTTGCGGCTATGCGGCGCTGCGCCCGTTCGGGAAGGTGGCTTTCATGGGGCGCCAAGCGATAAAAACAATGTTCGCCATAGCGTATGGAAAGCCGATCCATCAGGCAGGCGACATCCTCTTGCGCGCGTGCGTCGTCGCTGCCATCAAGTGCGGTCTGGGCAAGCCCCAATGGCTCGACATGAAGGATTGCGAGGCGAACCTGGTCAAAGCCAAAGCCGGGATCAAGCGGATCCGACAATGTTTCAATCCGGTCCGTGAAGAGACGCATGACGACGCTGCTGTCGCGCACCGGCTGTCCGGTTTCAACGGTAAGATCACGCCGCACACCATCGGTACGGTAGAGGCTGGCGCGAAAGGAGCGCCCGCCTTGATGCCGTTCCAAAAGTTGTTCACACAGCCTGTCCAACAAAATGCGCAAGGCTTCCAGCATATCCGTGGTGCGCGCCACCGGTTCTGCAAAGATGCGGTCGAGCACCAGAGCAGGCGCAGCGCGGCGCGGCGTGATGCGACTATCCGTGCGGCCCAATATTCGTTCAAGCCGGTCAACCGCCGCGATTCCGAACCGTGCGGCAATCGGCGCGGTTGGCCGGGTGGCCAGCATGGCGATGGTTTTCAATCCGGCATGGCCGAGCGCGCGTTCCTTGTCGGGTGACAATTCCAGCGCAGCGATGGGAAGCGCACGGATGGATGCCGCCTCATCATCAACGGGGTGCCCAACATAACGGGCAAGAACGGCTGCGGCTTCGGGCGTGCTAGCGAGGGCAGGGGTGACATGAAGATATTGGCGCTGTGCTATCCGTATGGCCGCCGCAACTATCCCCGCTTCTCCCCCGAACAGATGCGCGCAGCCGCTAATGTCGAGGAGTATCCCCTGTGGCGGATGCAGCGCAACCATCGGCGACAGGCGATCATAAAGATCGGCCATATAAGCGAGCAATGCGACATCGGCCGTCTCATTGTGGGGGATAACGCGCAAATCCGGCACGCGCGCCTGCGCATCGGCAAGCGGCATACCGGGGAGCAGGTCAAGCTCATGCGCGTACCGGTTCACCGCAACAAGGCGAAAGGCACCCCGTTGCTTTTCGATAAAAGCGAGCGGGATATTGACCGCTATTTCAGGCGCGACGCGCCCGCCCGGCCCCGTTTGCGCCCGCTGCCAGCGATCTGCCGACAGCCAGGGGAAATGCAGCGCCAGAAACCGGCGCGATGCTATCTTGCACATTTGGGGTGAGCGGGCGGAGGGAGGTTGTGTCACGATCCCACTCCATATCCCATGAAACGCCCGCCACCCCGTCGCGGCGACGGGTCAATGTTGCGGCAAAAGCCGGATATCCCGGCGCATTGGCGGGGAGGGAGCGCGCAGGGGCGCTTTCCACTGACCAACGACTATAGGCAGCGCTGGGCATGGGCTTGGCCCGGCTACGCAATAAAATAGGGGTCACTCCGGATGCTTCTGCGGCGAGCGTCATCCGCCGTGTTGCCGTAAGATCCAGTTCGCGCACTTGTCCCGGCACCTCCATGATGACCGCGCCAAGGCCGCTACAGCGCAACGCGTCGACGCCCGCTCTCAATATTGCGAGTGTGTTGGGTAATCGCCCCAATATTATTTGGGCCGGGTCCAGTCCCAATGCGGCAAGGCCAAGGCCATAAAGGCCCGAAGCGCGCTCCTCCTTGTCAATCCGCAACCATAGTAAAGGGCTATTAGGCGGCAACACCGACAAGGCCATGATAAGGGCATAGCCCGCCGCATTCGCCTCATCCCCGGCACGGGCCGCAAATATCTCATGCAATCGCCCTGCTGCGGCTCCGTCACCCGAAAAAATGGGGTCTGCCTCCCTCCTTCCGCCAGCGACGGAAACGCGCTTCGCCATTGCAGGGAAAGGAGAACATGACTCGACCATGTTCTCTTTATGTTCTGATTTACCTGCGTTCGTCAAGGCATGACAAAGCAGGATTTAAAAATTTAACAATGCCCCCGTCGCGCCGGACTTTAAACAATCCGGTCCCAGATGAAGCAAAGGCAACCATTTACACAATCGCCCATATCCGGTGGTTCGAGGATACGTAACTCTATAGGTTTTTCGGTAGGAAAAAATGGTGGACGCACTAGGGCTCGAACCTAGGACCCGCTGATTAAGAGTCAGCTGCTCTACCAACTGAGCTATGCGTCCACATGGCTGTCCGGAAGGATTGTCCCTAACAGCGAGTGGCGCGGCTATCACGGGTTGTGGGGGGATGCAACGGGTTTTTCACAAAAAGTGCATATTTGTCGAAAAACCCGCCCGTTCAGCGGAACGAGCTTGTGCGGCTGAAGCGGTTTTTGCGGTCGATCGACATGATGATGCCAAGGCAGATCATCACGGTCATCATCGCCGAACCGCCGAACGAGAAGAGCGGGAGCGGGATGCCGACGACGGGGGCAAGGCCCATCACCATCGCGATGTTGATGGCAACATAGAAGAAGATGGTCATCGACAGGCCGGACGCAGTGAGACGGTCGAATTTACGTTCGGCGCGCTGCCCCACGGCCAAGCCCCAGCGCGTCACATAAATGAACGCGGCGATGAGCAATACGCCGCCGATCAGGCCCCATTCTTCGGCCATCGTCGCAAAGACGAAATCGGTATGGCCTTCGGGCAGATAATCGAGATGGCTTTGCGACCCGTTGAGGAAGCCTTTGCCCGACAGTCCGCCCGAACCGATGGCGATTTTGGACTGGCTGATATGATAGCCCGCACCGAGCGGATCGCTTTCGGGGTCGAGGAAGGTGATGACGCGCTTGCGTTGATAGTCGTGGAGCAGGAAGAAATAGGAGAGCGGAGCGATAACCGCGACCGCGCCGATGCCGGTCACAAATAGCCACATCGGCAGCCCCGCCATGAACATGATGCTAAGCCCGCCCGCAGTAATCATCAGCGCGGTGCCGAGATCGGGCTGAAGCATCACAAGCGCTGCGGGAAACGCAATCATCAAGGCGGCGGGCCAAATGGCGGTCCATGTGCGGATTTGCCCTGACGGGAGGAGATCATAAAAGCGCGCGGTCGCCAGCACGATGGCAAGCTTCATCATCTCGGATGGCTGGATACGGATGGGACCGAGATCAAGCCAGCGTTGGCTCCCCCCGCCAACCGCGCCCAATAGCTCGACGAGAATGAGGAGGATGAGGAAGAAGCCGTAAAAAGGAAAGGCGACCTGACGCCAGAAATTAATGTCGATACGCGCCAGCACCAAGGCCATCACCAGAAAGACGATGAACTTTATCCCTTGGGATTGCGCCCAAGGGGTGAGGCTTCCGGCGGCGGCCGAATATAGGACAACAAGGCCGAACAAGGCGATGCCGACGACAACGAACAGCAGCTTCCACGGGAGCTGGCGTAAGGGGGCAGGGATGAGCGAGGCGTTCATCAGGGCGCTCCTTTAGCGGGCGGCGGTGCTGCGGCTTGTGTGGCAGGCGCAGGCGTGGCCGGCGTTGCTGCGGGGGAGGGTGCAGGCGGCGTTGTTGCCGGAGCCGCCTTGGGAGCCGGTTGATCACCTTCCCGTTCTGCGCGCCTTTTGGCTTCGGCCTCGGCGCGCCCGTCATTATTGTCCGACGCCTTTTTCTCGGCCTCGACGCGTGTTTTGGTGGCTTCGTCGGCAGCAGCAGCAGGGGATTTGGGTTCGCTGCGGCTCATCGCTTCATAAGCGGCGGCTTTGCGCGCCATGCGGGTTTGCAAATCGCCGCCCCAGCCCGATTCAAGCCCCGCCAATTTGGACCAGGCTTTTTCCTGATCGAATAAATAAGTCAGCACATCTTGGGCCACCGGCGCCGCAGCGCGCGAGCCGCCCATGCCATGTTCGATCACAACCGAGGCGGCATAGCGCGGATTATCCACTGGCGCGAAACAGACAAACAGGCCGTGGTCGCGATATTTATAGGCGGTGCCAGCGCCGCCTTGGCCGCGGCTGCCGTGGCGGACCTGAGCGGTTCCGGTCTTGCCGCCCATCTTGATGTCGGGGAAAGGGAGGCGCGAGCGCCCCGCTGTGCCATCGCCATTGACGACCATGTCCATGCCTTGGCGCACGACAGCGAAATGTTCTTCGGGAAAGGGCAAGCGCTGGATGGTCGGCGCATCGCCATTCAATAAGCGCGGCGTGATGATTTTACCCGACGCCACGCGCGCGGCCATGACCGCGAGTTGCAGCGGGCTTACCGACAGATACCCTTGGCCGATGGCAGCGTTCAAACTGTCCGCGACGGTCCAAGCCTGCTTATATTTGCGCATCTTCCATTCGCTATTCGGCACGGTGCCATAATATTGCGACGGAACGGGGAGGTCGAATTCCTGCCCTAGCCCAAGCGCGCTCGCATAACGGGCGATGAGATCATAGCCATAGCGTGCGCCGATGGTGTAAAAATAAGTGTTGCAGCTTTTCGCCAGCGCGCGGCGCATATTGATTGCGCCATGGACACCGAGACAGCGGAAGGTGCGGTTGCCCAAACGGTAGCCACCGCCGCAATAGATGGTCTGGTCGGGGTCAAGTCCTGCCCCAAGCGCGGCCATAGCGGCGGCCGGTTTTACCGTGGAGCCCGGCGGATAAAGACCTTGCAGCGTTTTGTTGAGCAAGGGATTATGATCGTCCTCGCGCAACATTTTCCATTCCATGCGGCCAATGCCGTCGGAAAAGCTGTTGGGGTCGTAAGCGGGCATCGACACCATGGCGAGTATGTCGCCGGTGAGCAGGTCGATGACCGTGCAGCTTCCCGATTCGAGACCCATGCGGCGCGCGGTATATTCCTGTAAGCCGCCATCAATGGTGAGGTGGACCGACGACCCCATAATATCAGGCTTGGTGCTAAGGTCGCGCACAATCTTGCCGCGCGCGGTAACTTCGCTGCGTTTGGCACCGGGCTTGCCGCGCATTTGCACGTCGAGGACTTTTTCGATGCCGTCCTTGCCAACCTTGAAGCCGGGGGTGATGAGCAGCGGATCCTTGCTCTCTTTATATTGTTCGGCGCTGGCCGCACCGACATAGCCGACCAGATGCGCGACCGCCGCGCCGGTCGGATAATAGCGCGTAAAGCCCCGCGCAGGCGCAACACCGGGGAGTTCGGGGAGCCGCACATTGATCGCGTCATATTGTTCTTGCGATAGGGATTGCGACACCTGAATCGGCTGGAAACCCGGTGCATGGTCCAACTCGCTGCGGATACGCGCAACATCTTCGGTGCCAAGCCGCAATAATTCTTGCAAGCGGGTGACGGTGGTTTCTTTGTCGCGCACGCGGTCGGGGATGATGTCGACGCGCAGGTCGATGCGGTTGGTCGCAATTTCTTTGCCATGCCGGTCGACAATCCAGCCACGACGCGGCGGGATCAGCGTCATATTGACGCGGTTATTTTCCGACAACAGATGATAGCGTTCATTTTCGACGACCGAAATATAGGCCATGCGCGCAACCAGCACGCCGCCGAACAAGGCTTGCGCGCCGCCGACAAAGATGGAGCGGCGCGTAAACACATATTGCTGGTTGGCTTCGGTCAGGATCGGTTTGGCGGTGCGCCGCCGCGATTTGCCGAATTCGAGAGGTCCAAATTTCATGCCTGGGTGCGCCCGCTCAGCGGCCTAATCTAATACGGTCCAGCCACGAACAAATGCGCGCCGCGACCGGATAGAATAATATAGAAAAGAGAAGCTGGGGCAAAATCACCTGGATATGGGTGCTACCGCCGTGGAGATTGGCGAATAAAAGCCCCAAGATGATGCAGAAAACAAGCGCGACAGAGCCCAAAAACCATTCCATCCAATAATCGCGCCAGATGAAGCGTTTCTCAATCGCTTCGAACACGAGCATGATGACAGTCCACAGGAAAATGCTGCTGCCCAGCGGTTGCCCGCTCACCAGATCGTCAAAAAAGCCCAAGGGGATACCGATCCATACCGGCCATAAATTGGGCTGGAGCAAGCGCCAGCTAATGAAGATCATCAGCCCGAAAGGCGGCATGGTCGGTGATTTGGCGATGACCGGAAGCATAGCGGGAAGCGCTGAAAAGAACAGCACCGATAGAATCGGCACGCCTTTCACGCGCAATGGCGATTGCCGGTAGCCGATTTTGGTGGAGGGCGGTGTGCGCACCTTCATTGCCCTTTTTCAGCAGCTCTGGCACGCGCTTTTTCGGCGGCGATCCGCTTTTCGGCTTCGGCGGCCATTTCCTCGGCAGTGGGCGGCGGTTTAATGTCGGCCTGATAGGCTTGCTGCACCATGATCACATCGACCTTGGCGGGGTCGGCAATCGGGCGGCCAATCGCATTGTCGGTGCCTTTGCGCAGCGCCAGCGCAACGGGGATGTTGGGGCGATACATGCCGCCGCTTCCCGATGTCACAAACAGGTCGCCCGCCTTGATGTTGCTGAGCGAGGTCTGGAGCAACTGGATTTGCACCGTGCCATCGCCAAGGCCGGTGATGGTGGCGGGGAGACCATCGCTCGCGCGGCGCACGGGAATGACGCTTTCGGCATCGGTCAGTAGCAGCACGCGCGCGGTAGAGGGGCCAACTTCAAGGACGCGCCCGACCAAGCCTTCGGGCGCGCGCACCGGTTGACCGGAACGCACACCATGCAGCGCGCCGCCGTCCAGCGTTGCAAAACGGCGGGTGCTTGATGCGGTCGAGGTGATGAGACGGCCGACTGTCACCGCATCGCTGCTTTCGTCGCGCAGTTTCAGCAAGGCTCTCAGCCGCGCATTTTCATCGACCAGCGCCTTGGCTTCGATGATTTTATTATGCGCGGTGTCCAACTGGCGGCGCAATTCCTTATTCTGCGAGCCTGCGCGGAAATAGGCGCTGATATTTTCATCGGCCGAACCGATGGAGCCGACCACCGACGAGCTGGTGCGCGAAACGGGCGCGGTAATCTCGCTGGCAAGACCGCGCAACGCTGCAAAACCCGTCGGGTCAAACGCAGAAATCAGCACGAGCAAAAGGCCCGCCACGGCACCAGCCACAGCGATCACATAGGCTGCAAAGAGCCCATATTGCGCCTTTCGGGAATATCCCGGGCGCCGGGGGGATGGCGCCGCCATTAGCTATCGATCCTTAGGCCGATTGAAGCACACCGCGGAACAGCGGGTCTTCCAGCGCGCGACCGGTGCCGATGGCGACACAGGTCAGCGGGTCATCAGCCACGGTCACCGGAAGGCCGGTTTCATCGCGCAGCAATTCGTCCAGTCCTTCGATCAATGCGCCGCCGCCGGTGAGGACAATGCCTTGATCGACAATATCCGCCGCCAGTTCGGGCGCGGTATTTTCAAGCGCAATGCGCACACCTTCGATGATGGTGCCGATGGGTTCGGACAAGGCTTCGGCAATCTGGCCTTGATTGATCGAAATTTCCTTGGGCACGCCGTTCACAAGGTCGCGGCCCTTGATGTGGATGGTTTCGCCAATGCCGTCAGCGGGCGAGCGTGCAATGCCGAAATCTTTCTTGATGCGCTCGGCGGTGGCTTCGCCGATCAGGAGGTTATGGTGGCGACGGACATAGGAGACAATCGCTTCGTCCATCTTGTCGCCGCCGACACGCACCGATGTGGTGTAGGCAAGGCCGCGCAGCGACAGGACCGCCACTTCGGTTGTGCCGCCGCCAATATCGACCACCATCGAACCGATGGGTTCGGTGACCGGCATATCGGCGCCGATCGCCGCCGCCATCGGTTCTTCGATAAGCCATACCTGGCTTGCACCTGCATTCGATGCGGCATCGCGGATGGCGCGGCGCTCGACCGAGGTGGAGCCTGAGGGCACGCAGATCACGATTTCGGGGAAGCTCGGAATTTTGCGCTGGCCATGCACTTTCAGGATGAAGTGCTTGATCATCTGTTCGGCGACATCGATGTCGGCAATCACGCCGTCGCGCAACGGGCGGATGGCTTCGATGGAATCGGGCGTTTTGCCCATCATCAACTTGGCGTCATCGCCAACGGCTTTGACCTTCTTGATACCGTTCAATGTTTCAACCGCGACCACCGAAGGTTCGTTAAGGACAATGCCTTTGCCGCGTACATAAACGACCGTATTGGCCGTACCCAGATCAATCGCCATATCATGCGAGGAAAATTTGAAGAGCTTGTTGAAACTGTCAAAAGGCCACATTCGGATTCTACCCTGCTCGTCTTTGGGCCAAGGGGATAGGACCGACAAAGCCGCACCCCTTGGGAATATTATTGCTATCAACCCCGCGCAAGCACATCAATCACCTCCCGATTCGCGCGATATTTCGCCGAATTCAGGCTTTTTTCAATTTTGGCTTGGCCACGGGGTCGCAGTTCACGCCGGACTGCGCTAGGATTAACCTTATGTCAATACGCAGGCTTCCGGAAACCTTGGTGAATCGTATCGCAGCGGGCGAAGTGGTTGAAAGACCCGCCAGTGCGTTAAAGGAATTGGTCGAAAATGCGATTGATGCAGGCGCGGACCGCATCACCGTTCGTCTTGCTAATGGTGGCATTGATCTCATCGAGGTGAGCGACAATGGATGCGGCATGACACCCGCCGATATGGCGCTTGCGCTGGAGCGGCACGCTACCTCCAAATTGCCCGATGAAGCGATTGAGAATGTGACGACTTTGGGCTTTCGCGGCGAGGCTTTGCCTTCGATTGCAAGCGTTGCAAGGCTGACGCTGGAAAGCCATGTGGCAGGCGCGGACGGGTGGTGCCGTATCGTCGATAATGGCGAGCTTGTCAGCGAAGGCCCGGCGGCGCTTCCACCCGGAACACGGGTGCGGGTCGAAGCCTTGTTCGAGAAAATCCCTGCGCGGCGTAAATTTATGCGATCTGCGCGCTCCGAATATGCGGCGGCGCTCGATATTGTCCGCCGGCTGGCGATGGCGCGGCCCGACATTGCGTTCATGCTCGAACATGATGGCCGCGTCGCATTGCAGGTGCAGGGCGACCAGAACCGGCCGCAGCGCGTGGCCGCGCTCACCGACCGGCAATTGGCCGACAATAGCGTGGTGGTAGAGTTGGAGCGCGACGGCATCCGCTTGGGCGGGGTTGCGGGGCTTCCGACCTATAATCGCGGGGTTGCCGATCACCAATATCTGTTCGTCAACGGAAGGCCGGTCAAGGACCGCTTGCTGGTGGGGGCTTTGCGCGGAGCCTATGCCGATATGCTGGCGCGCGACCGGCATCCGGTGGTCGCATTGTTTCTCGACGTTCCCGGCGAGATGGTCGATGTCAACGTCCATCCGGCGAAAACCGAGGTACGCTTTCGTGAACCCGGCATGGTGCGCGGGCTTATCGTCGGCGGATTGCGCGCGGCCCTGGATGCGGCGGGCTTTCGCAGCGTGCAAAGGCCCAGCCCCTCGGCGCTTGGCAATTGGCAGATCGAAGGTGCGCGGCCCGGCTTCACCATTCCCGCGCCCGGATTGTTCGAGCGCGCCGACCGCGCCTATACCGCGCCCAGCTATGCGCCGGTGGATACGGCAAGTATCGGCCAGAGCGTGCAGGAGCAGCCCGGCCATTTTGCAGCGGTGCCCGATGATTATCTGATTACCGCGCGGGCAGAACCTGCCACGGAAGCGGTTCCCGATGCGCAAAGCTTTCCCTTGGGGGTGGCGCGGGGACAGGTTGCGAAAACCTATATTGTTGCTGAAGCCGAAGACGGTTTGGTGATTGTCGACCAGCACGCCGCGCATGAGCGGTTGGTACTCGAACGGATGCGCAAGGGCGTCGAAGGGCAAGGAGTGGCGCGTCAGGGCTTGCTGCTCCCTGAAGTCATCGAACTAGACGAAGCGGCCTGCGACCGGCTTGAAGCGCGCGCCGACGAATTGGAGGCGTTCGGGCTGGAAATGGAACGCTTCGGCCCCGCCGCGATGCTGGTGCGCGCGACCCCTGCGCTGCTAGGGAGCGGCGATGTGTCGGGCTTGTTGCAGGATTTGGCCGACGAATTGGGCGCGTTCGATGAAGCATTGAGCCTTAAGGAACGCATCGACCATGTCGCAGCGACAATGGCGTGCCACGGATCGGTGCGGGCAGGGCGGGTGCTGTCGGTGGCCGAAATGAACGCATTGTTGCGTGAAATGGAAGTGACGCCCCATTCCGGCCAATGCAATCATGGCCGCCCGACCTGGGTGAAGCTCGCGCATGGCGATATAGAGAAATTGTTCGGGCGCAAATAAGTCCGGCGTGAATGGGGCAAAAGAAAAGGCCGGAGCATGATGCCCCGACCTTCCTGAATGATTATCCCGCTTTGCGCAGGCGTGTATCCGTTTTTTACCGAACCACCACTTCGACGCGGCGCGCATTGGCATTGTCGGTCGTGGTATCAGTCGCCGCTTCGGGCTTCACCAGTTCGATAGAGGTTTCGGCGATACCGGCCTTGACCAGTTCCGCCTGCACCGCCTGCGCACGGTTTTTCGACAATTCGGCATTTTTGGCCGCATCGCCGCGCGGGTCGTTAAAGCCCGATACTGCAAGCTTGCTACCTGCATGGCTATCCAGATAGGCTTTGAGTGCGGTTGCGCTCGCGGCAAAGGCCGGAGCCACATCGGTTTTGGCGGTGTCGAAATAGACCTTCACCACCGGCTTGCTGTCGCGCAGTTCCGACGTCACGCCAGCGCCAGCGGGGATGGTCGCCGTGCCTTCTGCGGGCGCTTTGGTGAGATCGGTGACAGGCGCGTCGGATGCGGGCGCACCATCGCCGGTCGCCGCCGTGCCATCAGGCGTCGCCGAAGCCGTCGCTGCCGTATCGCCAACGGTTGCATCCACAGGAGCTGCCGCAGGCTGACGGAAGAACAGCCACCACAACAAGGCTAGCAGGAGGAGCGCACCGAGCAGCCACCACAGCCAACCCAAGCCGGACTTGCTTTCTTCCTCGACATAGGCCGGTTCATGATGCACCGGCAGGCTGTCATAATTTGACGCTGCTGCCAGCGGGCGCGTGTCTACATTGCCGCCCGAAGCCGCCGCAGCCGTTGCGCCTGCTGCTGTCGCAGCGGTCGCGCCCAGTGCAGCGGCAGGGGCCGCCGTGCTGCTACTGGCCACCGGTTCCGGAGCGGGTGCGGGCGTCACGGGGGCTGCTTCAACTTTGGCAGCGGGTGCAACGGGCGCGGCATCCGCATCATCTGCTTTGCCTTTGGCCGAAGCGGCAAGACCTGCCGCAGCGGCGGCTCCTGCGCCAGCAGCTGCGCCTACCGCTCCGCCAACAGCGCTAGCACCCTTGCGGAAGAAGTCCATCATGCCGAATTGTTCGAGCAATAGATAATAGACCGTCACGCGGTTTTTGAAGTTGGTGCCCTTCATCCGCTCGCCAACCGCCGCGATGCCCGCGTCAAGATCGGCATCCGATTGGGTCAGGCCTAATTTCTTTTTGAGGAAATTTTCGCGGACCCGGTCCGTTTCGGTCGAATCGGTAAAGGATACCAATGAGGAATCCTGATTATGCAGAGCGATACCGCAATATTTGACGATTGCATTGATGACTTCATCGTCGGCATTTGCCACGAATTTTTTTACGTCAGCTGCCCAATCCTGAGCCATAAGCTTCCCTCCTTCTCCTAGACAGAAAGAATGTGCGTGGGGAACACACGGCGCGGACGATAGAGCAATTTAGACCGATTGCCACGAAATTCCCCAAAGCCATTGTAAAATCAGGTTTAGGGCAGCGGGGTAGAGGTGGCGAAATCTAGGCCTGGTCGGGGTTTCGCACCGCCACCAGACCGTTGGAAATCATCGACAGGACCGGCTCGTCATTCTGGTTGAACACGGTGGTGCGCGCCTTGGTGAGGCCCATTTCCGGACGGCTGGCCGAACGACGCTTTTCGATCAGCTCATTTTCCGCGCGTAACGTGTCGCCGGGATAGACAGGGCGTAACCAGCGCAACTCGTCGATGCCGGGCGAGCCGAGCGAGGCCACGCGATGCTGCGACCATTCCTTGACCAGCATCGCCATTGTCATCGCACAAGTGTGCCAGCCGCTCGCGGACAATTTGCCGAAATGGGTTTTGGCCGCGGCTGCATCATCGAGGTGAAAGGGTTGCGGGTCATATTTGCCCGCAAAATCGACAACCTCTTCGCGCGTCACTTCATAATGTCCGAACGCGCTTTTACTGCCGACTTCCAGATCCTCATAATAGGCAATATCGCTCATGGCTTGGTCCCCGTGGTTGCAGGCACAATGGCCGGACCATTGCGAATATCGGCGGGAAGATGCGGCACGCCGTCATAGGGAAGCGGCTGCATCCCTATGAGATAGGCGATGAGCGGATAAACATCGACATTGTCGAACACCGGCAATGTCTTGCCCTTTAATATTTCCGGGCCATTGGCGATGAAAATTGCCTGCATTTCGGGCGAGAAATTGTCATAGCCATGATCGCCGCCATTGGCGTCATATTCGGGTTTCCCCATGACAACCTTCCAACCCATATTGGCGAGGCAGAAAATGGCCGGGATGCGCGGATTGCTGCCATATTGATATTGGGCCGGAATATCTTTCTTGTTCCAGCAGGTCATATTGGCGTGCGGCGTTGCGGGTTTGACGAGCGCGGCTTCGACAATCGCTTCCTTGCCGGGCAAGGGGTTGAGCGTTGCAAACGGGCCGGAGCCGACCAATTGATAATTTTCGCGCGTCAATAATTTGTCGAGGTCGATCAAACGGTCATTGCTGGTCGCGGCCATGCCATGATCGGAGGTGATGATGATATTGACCGGCTGGTGCAGCACCTTGATGCTATCGACGATATAGCCGATTTGCGTGTCGACATCAGCAACCGCTTTGGTGGTTTCCGCCGCAGCAGGGCCGAATTTATGGCCTGCCGTATCGACCGTATCGAAATAGACGGTGATAAGCTTGGGACGCAGATTGGCGGGGCGGCGAACCCAGTCGATCACCGCATTGGCGCGTTGGGTGTTGCTAACATTCTGGTCGAACCGCTCCCAATCTTGCGGGCGGCCGCCATGGATCGCAACTTCGGAACCGGGCCAGAACATGGTGGCCGTGCGGATGCCTTGTTTTTCGGCTGTCACCCAAACCGGCTCGGCCTGACTCCACCAGAATGGATCGAGCGCCTGACGGGTATTGCCAAGACTGAAATTTTCACCGGGACCGGGACGCGCAGGGTCGCGCATATTATTATCAACAATGCCGTGATTATTGGGACGCTTGCCGGTGACGAGGGTGTAATGGTTAGGGAAAGTCTTGCTCGGAAAGCTGGGGCGCATCGGACCATAAACGCCGCTTTTGATAAGCTGGTTAAGGTGCGGCGTGACCCCGCGCTGGAGATAGCTGGGGTGGAACCCGTCTATCGACACCAGCAACGTCAGCGGCGCGCGCACTTCGGCAGGCGCGGCAGGGCTGCTTGGCGGGGCGGGCACACCAACGCTACCGGTGGGGGTCGGGGCGGTTTCACAGGCCGACAGGGACAGCGCGACGACTGCCCCTGCGACCAATTTGAATCGGGTCATGCTGGTCATGACCCTGTTGCTTAATGCCCCAAGGACAGCTTCGCAAACAAAGTATAGCCCATCGGGTTTTTTCCGTAAAAAGGATCGAGCATATCGGGCTTGGCATAGGCCGCCAGCGACCCGCCAAGGGCCAGTTCGACCGCATCGGTCACCGGCAAGCGGTAGGCATAACCCGCCTGCATTTTCGCAACGCGAAAGGGTTGGTCGTGCAGCGGATGGTCATGATCCGGAAATAGCTCGCTATTTTTCACATTTTCATAACGGGCAAACAGGCTGTGCCGGTCGCTAAGGTCATAATTGACCTCGGCGAGCCAAGCGGTGAGCCTGGGGCCTGGTTTCAGATCCTTGGCCGAAAATGCTGCCATCGCTGACAGGCCGTTCTCGCTGGCATAATGGATGCTTGCGGTAGTGCGCTGTTCATCCCCCGCATGGGAGACTTCGGGGGATTTGAGATGCGCCGTCGAAATTTGCGCGGTCCAGGCCGGGGAGGGCGTAAAGCTTGCGCGCACCGCCCAGCTATCAAGCTTGGGCTTTTCAATATTCCAGCGATCCTCGTCCGGCTCGCGGCCACGGAAGGCTGACGCTTCAAGCTGGAATTCCTGTGCGGAAAAGCCGCCGGTCAGCACGCCATAGGTAATATGGGTCGAATCGAACCAATGATGGGTGATGGGCGGTTCGGGATTATATTTCGCAGACGCGCGGTGCATGAAGGCGCTCGGTCCGATGGCCGGTTCCCCGACGGGGCCGCCATAAAGGAACAGGCTGGCATTATCGGCGACATCAATATCCACCCGCGCGGCCAGTTCCATGAACAGGTCATGCGGATGCTGGCGGTCAACCAGAGGGTCGCCATAAGCGGTTTCGCCGGTGGCAAACAGATTGGGATAGCCGCGCGGGCTCATCGCGGGTTCAAGGCTGAGCATAGTGCGCGCTTCAAAGCGCCCGCCTTCAAATTCCCGCGCGGCGGAAAACATCGCCATATTGGTGACGTAGAATTTATCGTCCCCGCGCTTGCCGCCATGATCGGTATAAGCTGTTTGCACAAAGCCGTGCGCCATAAGGTGCCAATCACCGGCATTGGTCATCAGCCCGTGCATCCCGCCTTCATTGCCGGGGAGGCGCGCGGTGCCGGAGCCATTCGTAAAGTCGCTGGCATTGTCATGTGCGCTATGTTCGGTCTTGTCAGGGGCGTGGGCGCTATGGTCCATAGCCTTATGATCCATCGCCTTATGGTCCATCGCCTTATGCGCTTGCGGCGGCGCGGTGTCGGAGCTTTGCGGGTGGCTCTGATGCGCGCTATGGTCTTGCGAGCTATGATCTTGTGCAAGCGCAGGCGCGGCAACAAGCAGGCCGAGGGGCGCGAGCGCGGCCCCGGCGGTTAATTTCAACAACATAAAAAATCCTTGAAGCAAAAATGGTGAACAAACGGGTTCAGCCAAAGCTTCGCGGCGGGGGCGGGTCGAGGTCGCTTTCATGTTGTTGAAAAAAGGCGGCCAGCATGGTGCGATAAGGAATCGGTTCGCTGGGGGTGAGGGCCGCCAGCGGGCGCGCGCTATCTTGAGGGATGGCGCAGCCGATACAGTCGGGCGATACGACAGCGGAAGCAGGCGCGGATGGCTCGTGCGGACTGCTATCGCCTTGCTGGTGGCAAGCGGCATTATCGGTCTTGGACGGCGCGCTATGACAGGCCGCCATTACCGCCGCGGGCATGGCCAGCAGCAACAGCATTGCAAAGGCAAACAGGCGCATCACAGGCGGGCGATCATCCACACCGCCATTGCGATCATGAACAGGTTTTCGGTGAGCGAGACAAAGCCCAGCGGCACATTGCTGCTCCCGCCAACACACGCGCATTTCAGTTCGCGCTTGTCGATATAGACCGCCTTGAACACCGACACCGCGCCGATGCCGCCGATAAACAGCGCGACCGGAATCGAAACAAGCGGCAACCAGTGTGCGGTCATCAACACGCCCGCCAAACCTTCGGCGAACGGATAGATAGTAGCATAAGGCACCCAGCGTTTGGCGAGCAGGTCATAGTTCAGGAACATCGTCGCAAATTTGCCGACATCCTGAAGTTTTAAGAGCGCGAGGATACACATGCTGAACGACACAAACCATTCGCCCGCGCGGATGGTGAAGGGCGAACCGAAGGCTGCATAGCTGGCCGCCAGCGCCATCAGCGCGGTCATCGCAAACAGGGCGATGACGGGGATGTAGCTGGTCGCGGCGGGGTCGGCGACCTTGAGCCCGAAATAGCGGCGCAAATCATCATATCCGCCCACCCGCTCACCGTTGATAAAGGTCTGCGGCGTGGTTTTGACGCCATGCTTTTCCTTGAACGCATCGGTTTCGGCGCGGGTCGTGAGGTGCCGGTCATCGACTTGAAAACCATGACTTTTCAGGAGGTGGAGCGCCTGTAGTCCATAAGGGCAAGTGTGGCTTGGCATGACCATGCGATAGAGGGTCGCTTGCTTGGGCGAGGCGGCGGGAGAAGGGCTGGTTGTATCCTGGGGCATACCGCCCATATAGGGTCTGTACCACAGTACGGAGTCAAGGCTTATGCAGCGCACCATCGGGAAATTGGCCGAAGCGGGCGGGGTGGGGGTGGAAACCATCCGCTATTACCAGCGGCGCGGGCTGATGGGCGTGCCGGTGCGCCCCGGCGGCGAGGGATGGGGCGCAGGAGTGCGGCGTTATGACGAAACCGACCTGCGCCGTCTCAAATTCATCCGCGCGGCCCAAAGCGCCGGCTTTACGCTCGAAGAAATTGGCGAGTTGCTCGCGCTCGATGAAGCCAAGGATCGCGCCAAGGTCCGTGCGCTTACCGTCAAACGCATCGCCGCGATTGACGAGAAAATCGCCACATTGTCGGAGGCGCGCACAGCCCTTTCCAAACTCGCCAGCGAATGTGCGGCAGGCGGGGCAGGTCATTGCCCGATCTTGCAGGCTTTTGAGCTGCCCTGAACAAGATACCCCGGCCTGCTCCGCCCTTACCTAAATAGCCCTCGCCAGACGCCGACGCCAATCTAAGGATTGACTCGTTCCGAAGGTTGATTGCACTATCATGCAAAGTGGGGAAGATGTTTAAAGGGGGGAATAAAATGAGGGGGAAGTACGGGACTATTGTAACGATGACAGCCGCGATTGGCGCGCTGGTCTTATCCGTGCCGGTGACGGTGACACCTGCTTGGGCGCAAAACGCCGCGTCACAGGCGGAGCCTTCGCAGGAGGCGCAAATGCGAATCCTGATGGACAAGGTAAAGTCACTGCACCCGCAAAAAGGGACGATCATTATCCCCGAAGCCAAATCCAGACTGAATTTGGGGGAGGATTATGTCTATTATGATGCCAAGGATGCGAGAACCATTCTTGTGGATTTGTGGGGCAATCATCCCGGTGCTGTCGATAAGGTTCTGGGGCTGGTGCAACCGGCCAAAGCTAACCCGCTGAGCGACGCATGGGGCGCTGTTATCACTTATGAAGCGACCGGCTATGTTTCGGATGGTGACGCTTCTTCAACAGATTATGACGCTTTATTAAAGCAACTTCAAGAAAATGAAGAGCGCACCAATAGCGAACGGCAAGCACAAGGCTATCCTGCCATGAATTTGGTCGGCTGGGCGGAACGACCGACCTATGATGCGACCGCCCATTCGGTGATTTGGGCGCAAAATATCAAAGTATCCGATCAGACCGATAACAGCCTGAATTATGACGTGCGCTTGCTGGGCCGGTCGGGCGTTTTGAGCCTCAATCTTGTCTCGACTATGTCCAAACTGCCCGAAATCAAAAGTGCAGCAGATGAATTTGTGTCCCATGCCAGCTTTGATGCGGGTTCGCGCTATGCGGACTTTAACAAATCTACCGATAAAGTGGCCGAATATGGAGTCGGGGGTCTGGTCGCAGCGGGGCTTGGTATGGCTGCGGCCAAAAAAGCAGGGCTCCTCGGTTTAATCTTGGCCTTTGGCAAAAAGGGGCTGTTTATTGTGCTCGCTTTATTTGCGGCGCTCTTCTCCAAAATCAAAGGATTGTTTAGCAAAAACAAGGAAGAGGCGGACTATTATCAGCCCTATGATGGCGAATGATCCATAAGCTTTAACATAAGTGATGCCGGCGATAACCGGCACCGTCCTGCATCGGAATAGGTTGGAAAAACGGGCGGGGGCCCCCCGCCTCAACTACGCCTCAACTACTGTGCAAAAAGTGCATCACGTCGCCGTCATGGACGACATAGGCTTTGCCTTCGGCGCGCAGCTTGCCTGCCTCGCGCGCTTTGCTTTCGCCGCCGAGAGCCACATAATCGTCGAACGCGATGGTTTCGGCGCGGATGAAGCCTTTCTGGAAATCGCTGTGGATTTCGCCCGCCGCTTCGGGGGCGGTTGCGCCCTTATGCACGGTCCAGGCGCGTGCTTCTTTGGGGCCAACGGTGAAGAAGGTGAGGAGGTGGAGCAGTTCATAGCCAGCCCGGATAACCCGCGCGAGGCCGGTTTCGTGAAGGCCCATTTCTTCCAGAAAAGCGAGCCTTTCTTCGGCGTCCATGCCGACCAGCTCTTCTTCGATTTTCGCGGACACCAGCACGGCCTGCGCGCCTTCGGCTGCGGCCTTTTCCATCACGCGCGCGGAATAGGCGTTGCCGGTCGACGCTTCCTCTTCATTGACGTTGCACACATAAAGGACGGGCTTGGCGGTGATAAGCTGGGCCTGCGCGAATACACGCACTTCTTCGGCATCCTTGGGTTCGGTGAGGCGGGCAGGCTTGCCATTGCGCAGCAATTCGAGCGCCTGCGTCAGCACAGACACCGCAATTTTGGATTCCTTGTCGCCCTGCGCGGCTTTCTTGGCAAGGTTGGGGACGCGCTTTTCAAGGCTTTCCAGATCGGACAGCATCAATTCGGTTTCGACCGTTTCCGCATCCGCAATCGGGTCCACCTTGTTTTCGACATGCTGGATGTCGTCATTTTCAAAGCAGCGCAGCACATGGACGATAGCATCAACCTCGCGGATATTGCCGAGAAACTGGTTGCCCAGCCCTTCGCCCTTGGACGCGCCGCGCACTAGCCCTGCAATATCGACGAACGCCAATTGGGTTTCGATAATCTTCTGGCTGCCCGCAATCGCGGCGAGCTTGTCGAGGCGCGGGTCCGGCACCGCAACATTGCCGACATTGGGCTCGATGGTGCAGAAAGGATAGTTTGCCGCCTGCGCCGCCTGCGTTTCGGTGAGCGCATTGAACAAAGTGGACTTGCCGACATTAGGCAGCCCGACGATACCGCATTTGAAACCCATGATTATTTTCCGTTTGCCGCTTGGCCGCTCATCTTATGGAACCGCCATCATATGAAATTTATCGAGCCGTTTAGACGGTTCTGCTTTGCAATCAAGGACGGGGGCGGAAATTTTCGCGTGGGGTGCCGTCGACGGCGAACAGGCGTTCGGTGGGAAGCTTGAAGCCGATCTTACTGTTGGGCAATACAAAATCATCCACAGCGCCGATGAGTCCTGCCATCGGGTCACCTCTAACTTTGGCGCCTAGCGCATTGAAACCAATGCCCAATCCTTCGCCCATACTGCCGGTCCAGCGGCCCACTGTAACCTCAACCGGACCTGTATGATGCTTGCCTTCGCGTGGCATGACATATTCGATCCAGCGCCGGTCAATACCAGTATAGCGAAATTCGCGGGGGGAATCGTGGATCTGATAGGGGGAGGGTTTGCGCACAAACCAGCCCATGATCCCGCGCGCGACGCTGCTATTGCCACCGCCGGGGGTATTGGTGAAATCGAGCGTTACCGGCGCATTGCGGGGGATGGCGGCCATCGCGGCGTCGAACGCAGCAATCGTATCTTGCTCGCCTAGCGAGTCATTGAAGCGGATCAGCGTCCGGCCGCCTTGCTGGGTGATGGACAGGTGTTGGTCGTAACGCGGTTCGTTGGCGTAAAGGCTGGCGAGTGTGATGGACGTTGGTTGAGCGCCTTGTTTGATCGACAATATGCGTGGTGGCCGCCTCTTACCCGCCGCAAGCGTGCGCGCCGCATAGCCTGCTTGCGCGTCGTCAAACTTATCAATGCCAAGGTCTGCCCAAAATTGGGTCACCGCTTGTGTCATCGGCACATTTGCAACCGCCACCAGTTCCGCGCCGGGCTTGATCGATTGTGCCGCCGCCGGGCTATTACCACGCACGGCGGTGATGATGTAGCGCCCTTGTTTTCGTTCGATCCATAGATCCGAATAGCTTGGTATAACCGCCCAACTATCGGACAGTGATGTGCGTGTAATCGCGTGATTATCCGCAAGGGTCAGGAGAGCACGCTCCATGAACCGCACAAGGCTGGTCCGATCATGAACCTGCGCAGATTCTGCGGCAAGCGGCGGTGTCAGGGTGAATTTCTTGCCCGGAAGCCGATCCAGATAAGCATAATGGAGGTTGATCCACTCCACAAAAGTCTGCGCGTCCTGTCGATAAGTTTCGGCAATGGAGAGTTGCGACGCGGGGCGGACGCCGGGGCCGGGCCCGGATGTTTGTGCCGTGGCCGCGAGCGGGGCTGTGAAAGCAATCGCTGCCAATATCGGGCCGAAAATCAAAATATGCGGCGTCTTGCGAAGGATCATATTTGGAAGTCTTTACATTTTGGGAAGGCGTTTATCCGTGCGGCATTGGGCGAGCGGGAGTGCGCGGCCTGAATATACACGAGTTACACGCTTCGCGGTGCGGTCGACCGCGACCGATAGGCAGCCGCATCCATAGCCATAGCTGCCGGTATTTTCGCGAACCCATTGGCGGCCATGGTCGGGGAGGCGGTCAAAGCTGCTGTCGGGCATTTGATAGCCGCCTTGAACGCCCATGGTCCATTCGCCGTCGCGGTCAATCAAGGACCAGTTTGCAGGCGTCGGGTTGGAAATCCAGCCGCAGCGATTTTGTGCCGCTGGTTTTTTTGCGGGTGCAGCAGTTGCCGGCGCAGCGAGCGATAAGGCGGCGAGTGGTAAGAGGCTCAAGGGAGCGACAATAGCGATATATTTCATGGCCAGACCTTTAATGCTGTTCAAGGCACGATGGGATTCAGGACCGAAACTATAATCGGATCAGGCCGCAGCACAATTGTCTTGCTGTTGGGGGTCTTGCTGTAGGGAAGTTTAGTCCTGCAACCGTCCGGCAACGTCGCTCATAAAGCGCGGGTTGTCGTGCTTTGCGAGCCATTCGGCTTCCGCGCTGATCGCGCCCAGCATGTCGGTCAAATCATCCATTTCGCTCTTGGCATAATTGCCGAGCACATATCCGGTGACGCGGTCCTTATGGCCCGGGTGGCCGATGCCGATGCGGACGCGGCGATAATCGGGACCAAGATGCTGGGTGGTGGATTTGAGGCCATTATGCCCCGCGCTCCCGCCGCCCATCTTGACCTTGACCTTGAACGGCGCGAGGTCGAGTTCGTCGTGGAATACGGTCACATCTTCGGGCGCAAGTTTGTAAAAATCCATCGCCGCGCGGATCGAGCGGCCACTTTCATTCATGAAGGTGGCAGGCTTTAAGAACAGCAATTTCTGCGTCCCGATGCGCCCTTCCTGCACCCAGCCGTTAAATGCTTTTTTGGCAGGCGAAAAACCGTAAATTTCGGCCATGACGTCAAGCGCCATGAAGCCGACATTGTGGCGGTGCATCGCATATTGCGGACCCGGATTACCGAGGCCGACCCAAAGCTGGAGCGCGCTGCTCATGGATATTTGCAACTTTTCCTAAAACCAAAAAAAACCGGCGGTAAGCTTTTGCCGACCGCCGGTTTATATTCAAGCCAAAAGGGCGCGGAAAAATTAAGCTTCCGCTTCGCCTTCTTCGCCTTCACCTTCCTTGGTGGTATCGCCTTCTTCGGACTTCAGTGCCGAAGGTGCAACGATCGTCGCGATGGTGAAATCGCGGTCGGTGATCGCGCTCGACGAACCCTTGGGCAGGGTGACAGCCGAAATATGGATCGAATCGCCGACTTCGGTGCCGGTCACGTCGATGACGATTTCGTCAGGGATCGCGTCCGCGTCGCACACCAGTTCGAGTTCGTGACGGACCACGTTCAACACGCCGCCCTTCTTGAGGCCCGGCGATGCTTCTTCATTTTCAAAGCGGACCGGAACAGCAACCGTTACGGTCGCGTCCTTCGCGAGACGGAAGAAGTCGACATGTTCGGGGCGTTCGGTGACGGGGTGGAACGCAACATCCTTGGGAAGGGTGCGGATTTTCTTGCCACCGACTTCGACCATGATGATCGAGTTCATGAAGAAACCGGTCATCAAAGCTTTGACGAGCGCCTTTTCTTCAACGTGAATGGTTTGCGGTTCTTCCTTGCCACCATAAATGACGGCGGGTACGCGGCCTTCACGACGCAATGCACGGGAGGCTCCCTTGCCAGCCCGTTCGCGCGCTTCGGCCGACAAGGTCAGCTGATCGCTCATAGATAAACTCCAAATATAAAGTGTGAAACGCGCATCCTACGCGCTCCATTCCCGCCACGCCTCCAGGGATGACCATGGCAAAGGAAGCGGCGCCTATAGGCGGGAAGCGTGCGAATTGCAAGCGGGGTAGGGCGGGGTTCGCTTTATTGCACCCGCTTGACCTTATAGCCTTGGGCTTCGAGCATCGACTGGACGCTATCATCGCCTACCAGATGGCCGGTGCCGACCGCGATGAGGATGGTGCCAGGGACTTCCAACCGGTCGCGGATCCACGCCGCCCATTGCTGGTTACGCCGTGTGAGGAGCGGGAGCGCAAGCCCCGGCACCGCACGCAATTCGCTATCGGCATAATAAGCGACGCTGTCGGTGTCGCCCTTGGCCCAGGCCGCGATCAGCCGGTCGAATTTGGGACTGGCAGTTTCGGCGTCGCCAATGGTGCGCGCGAGCAAAATATCCTGAGTCTGCTGCGACAGGCTATCGAACAGGCCAAGCTGATATTCGGCGGTTTCAAGGCCGGACACGGGCTTGCCTTGCGCTTCGAACCTTTTGGTCAGTTGCTTTTCGGTGCCATTGTCGAGCGAGAGCGCAGCATTGCGCGACACCGCATTGCCGAGCATCAGCGCCGCTGCCCAGCTTTCCATCCCGTCCAGTTGTGCGCGGCTGATGCGGGTGCGGCTGGCGAGCTTTTCAAACTCGCTTACAAATTGCGGCGGGATGCGCTCTTCTATCGGGTCTTGCGGGCTGTCGGCGGCAAGGCTGGCGAGCACATCGGGGGCCTTGGCCTGTTCTTCGGGCGATAGTTCGAGGACGAGCATATCCGCGCTGTTAATCACCGCATTGACCATGCCCGACTGCCAATCAAGGCCGGTCGGCAGCATATGCACGCCGCCGAACAGGAAGATGGTGGTGTCATCATCCGACAGTTTCCACAAAGCAGGGCGCGATGCACCGAGGGGAAGTTGCACTTCCTGTTCGACCTGCTTGGCGGTGGATTGCGCCTGTCCGGTTGTTTGTGCCGGTTCGGTGGGCGCATCGCTTTTGCGGTTACAGCCGGTCAGAGCCAAGCCGACAAGCGCCAATGCGCCGAGCGTGGACAGGGGGAAGGAGCGGGGGCGGGGGCGGGGATGCTGCATGATAGGCTTGCTATCGGGCTTTGCGCGCGGCATCAATCCTTGATGCGTTGTGGGTTAAGCCCTTGGTCGGTTACGAGATAATGTTGCACGCTATTTTGCCCCGCCAGATGGCCCGCGCCGACCGCGATAAAGACCGTGCCGGGGCGCGCCATGCGCTGTTTTATCCATGCGGCCCAGCGCCGATTACGCTGGAACAACATGATCCGCGCCATGTCCGGCAGCTTGTAAAGCGCGCCATTTTTGGACGCGGCAAGTGTGTCGGCATCGCCGCTCAGCCAAAGGCCAAGCATTTTATCGGTCGACACTATCGGGTCGGCCTTGCTTGTCACCAGTTGTGCGAGCGCGTCAATTTGTTCGGCTTCCGGCACGCTATCGAGCATGGCAAGCTGGGCTTCGGGCGTTTCCAACGCTTCGTGACGCTGGGCGGGGCGAAGGTTTGCGACCAATATGCGTTCGGCCCCTGCCTTGGGATCCAGCCCAAGCTTGCGATACCGCGCGGTCGCCAGCACACTCGCCACATACCAGGCTTCATAGCGTTCCAGCGATTGGGCACGCAGGCCTTGGGCTTCAACAAAGACGCGATAGGGCGCGCGGGCAGCTTCAGGCAGCTTCCGGCTGAGCGGCGGACCGTCGGGATCGGTCGCCAGCGCAATGGTCGCCGGACCCAAGGCCAACGGATTATCGGGCTGTTTGATTTCTGTCACGAGCGTGTCCGACGCTTCAAAGGCTTTACGGATTGCACTATCAAACCATGATGCGCCGGGCTTCAGCATATGGAAGGTGCCGAACAGATAGATGGTCGTATCCGCATCGCGCACGACCCATAATGCAGGGCTATGATAGGCAACCGGCGCAGGCGCGCTTGGCACTGTAGCTTGGGGCGGGTCGGGCGGCTTGGCGGCGGGCTGCGGATCGCAGGCGGCCAGTAAGGCAAAACCGCCCGCCAGCAGAGCGCGCACAAGAAAAGGGGGCAGGGACATCCGTTCAAGGATAGCCGCTGCCCCCTTAGTCGTCACGTCTCAATATTGGATGCGCTTGACCTTCACATTGCGCTTGGCGAGGAAGTCCTGAACGCTGTCCTTGCCCGCCAGATGGCCTGCGCCCACTGCCATGAACACGGTGCCGGGCTGTTCCAGCCGTTTTTCGACCCATTCCGCCCAACGCGCATTGCGGTCGGTCAACAGCAAGCGGCGGGTTTCGGGGGTATGGTCGATATTTTCGTTGAGCACTGCGGCTAGGCCGTCCGCATCGCCCCTGTTCCACGCGGTCGACATACGATCAATGTAAGAAGCAATTTCATCGCCCTTGGTGATGACTTCAATCAGCCCAGTCACCTGCTCGCTTTCGGGGGTCGCGTCGAACCAGCCAAATTGCTGTTCGGCGGTTTCAAGCGATTCCATCTTCTTGCCCGAAGCCTTGGCCGCCGCCGCCAGCACCTTTTCCGCGCCGCTTTCAGGACTCATCCCGGCCTTGCTATAATGGGCCATCGACAGGACAGTCGACACGAACCACGGATCATAAGCATCAAATGTCGTGGCGGGCATACCAAGCTTGGCCATTTCCGCGTCGAAAATGCTGCGCTGTTCGGCCGTCAGCTTGTCGCGCAATTTCTTGCCATTGGCATCGGCCGCATATTTTTTGACGAGCGGCTCCATCGCTTTCACCGCTTCGGGGTCGGTCACATCGGCAATTTCCATGACGAGCGTATCCGATTTGTCGAACGCATCCTTGACCGCTTCGTCAAACCAACTGAGGCCGGGCTTCAACAGATGGACGGTGCCGAACATATAGATGGTCGTGTCATGGTCCTTGACCACCCATAGCGCAGGATCGCTATTGTCATTGGTCGTGGCCGCCGCTTTGGCCGAGGCGCTGTTGGGTTTGCTGTCGGCTGCGGTGCAACCGGTGAGCAATAACGCGCCGCCAATCGCGGTATTCAGCAATTTTTTCCATTTGCCGGAAAAAGGATGGGCAAGGGTCATGAGGCTTTGTCTCCAGAGTGAAAAAGGGAAATGGGTGTTGCGAGGGGGGCGTGCAAGGCAAGTAAGCGCCCGCGTTACGGATTGGCTTAACGGTATTTCTTCCACATCCACACGGTGAGGCTGACGAAAATCGTGCCGAAAAAGATGAGCATACCATTGACCGGCTGGGCCATGCCGCCGCGCCATAACAGCCACCATGTCGAACTTACCGTCCAGTAGAAATAGCAGGCCCACATCGCGCCATCGCGATAAGCGGCTTCTTCCAGCTCATCGGTAGCATTTTTGTGCCAATAATAGGATATGAGCGGCATGAAGATTGCGGTCACGCCAGCAAGGATGAGCGCGGTGAGGGGCGGCAGGGGGCCGCTGCTAAACGGCGATGCGTCGCCTGCACCTTGGCCCGATATGGTCATGACCATGCCGATGATAACCCCGAGCAGCAGGGCGCCTGTCATAATCCGGCGATTAAGCTTTTCGCGCCGGTTGCTTACCGCAGACGTTCCGAAAAAGGCGGGGACTTGCTTTAAAAACAGCGCCCCGCACAGCAAAAGCATAGCCGTAACGCCAAGGACGATGGCCCATTCAAGCGGACGCAATGCGCCGCCACCTAGCTCTATATGCTTGGTGAAAAATCCAATGAGGACCGCGGCCGTGAAAGTAGCGCCGACGCCTGTCAGCGCAAAAAAGGCAACGCGTTTGAAATGGCCGCCATTGTCTGGATCGTCGGACATGTTGTCCGGCATATCGTCTGGAAGCTTATCCGTCATTGCTGGCGCTCCATTCATCATCGAAAATCTCCTCGATCGGTAAATCGAATAAACGCGCAATTTTGAAGGCGAGCGGGAGCGAGGGGTCATATTTGCCCGTTTCGACCGCGTTGACCGCCTGCCGCGAGACATCCAGCCGCAAGGCCAGATCGGCCTGCGACCAATTATGCATCGCGCGCAATATTTTGAGTTTATTCTTCATAACCGGATGCACATTATATTTTTGGGGCCACCCAGTGGTGTCCCCACTTGTCAGCCTTCCCTTACATATTGTCGTGATTCGCTGACAATGTCAACAACACCTTACAAATGGCAACGCGAGGCTGACATAGGGGCATGAAAATGCGCGGGGAGGCGGCCTGCGCGCGAAGTCCGGCTTGCCCCCTTGACCTCCCCATGCCCATCCGCCAAAGGCTTGGGCCATATTTGTGCAAGTGCGAAGGCGAACAGGTGGCCAATCCCGCTCTCAATCCGGAAGCCAAAAGCTTCCAGCAATTGATCCTCACGCTCCATGATTATTGGGCGAAGCAAGGCTGTGTGATTCTCCAGCCGCTCGATCTTGAGGTCGGGGCAGGGACATTCCATCCCGCGACCACCTTGCGCAGTTTAGGGCCGGATGCGTGGAATGCGGCCTATGTCCAACCGTCGCGCCGGCCGACCGATGGCCGCTATGGCGAAAACCCCAACCGCTTGCAGCATTATTACCAATATCAGGTGGTGATGAAGCCCAGCCCGCCCAATTTGCAGGATTTGTATCTGGGCAGCCTCGCGGCCATCGGCATCGACCCGCTCAAACATGATATCCGCTTTGTCGAAGATGATTGGGAAAGCCCGACCTTGGGCGCGTGGGGCCTTGGCTGGGAAGTGTGGTGTGACGGCATGGAAGTCACGCAATTCACTTATTTCCAGCAAATGGGCGGCTTTGACTGCAAGCCGGTGACGGGTGAAATCACTTACGGGCTGGAACGGCTCGCTATGTATATCCAGGGCGTCGACAGCGTCTATGACCTGCGCTTCAATGATCCGGTCGGCGATATACCGGCTGTGAGCTATGGCGACGTATTCCTTGAAAATGAAAAGGAAATGTCGGCGTGGAATTTTGAAGTCGCCGACACTGACAAATTATTCCGCTGGTTTGAAGATTGCCAGAAAGAGGCGGCGGCGTGCATCGAACGCAACCTCCCGCTCCCCGCTTATGAGCAAGCGATCAAGGCGAGCCACATTTTCAACCTGCTCCAAGCGCGCGGCGTGATTTCGGTGCAGGAACGCCAAGCCTATATCGGCCGCGTCCGCGACCTCGCCAAAGGCGCGTGCGAGGCGTGGATGCACAAGAATGGATGGGCGGCGTGATGGCAACTGGGCTTATCCTAAACCCGTTAGTGCTGAGCTTGACCCCGTTAGTGCTGAGCTTGTCGAAGCACGTCTGTCCGTATCACACCCGTCCTTCGACAAGCTCAGGACTACGGATAATTCCGCATCACGCCCGTCCTTCGACAAGCTCAGGACTACGGACATTTTCGCATCACACGCCGTCCTTCGACAAGCTCAGGACTACGGATATTATCACATGACCGACTTCCTCCTCGAACTTTTGTCCGAAGAAATCCCCGCGCGGATGCAGGGGAAGGCCAAGGATGATCTGGCCCGGCTATTCACCGATGCGCTCGCCAAGGCGGGGTTGCGGGCGGACAGTGTTGAAACATTCGCAACGCCGCGTCGATTGGCCCTGATTGCCAAAGGCTTGCCGCTTGAAACCGAAGCGGTGTCCGAAGAAACCAAAGGCCCGAAAGTCGGCGCGCCGCCGCAAGCGTTGGAAGGCTTTTTACGCAAAACCGGCCTTACCCAAGATGCTCTGGTCGAACGCGATGGCGTTTATTTTGCGGTGGTCAACAAGCCGGGGCGCAAGACCGCCGACGTATTGGCCGAAGCCATTCCCGCCATCATCCGCGCGTTTCCTTGGCCCAAGTCGATGCGCTGGGGCAAAGCGTCGGCCAGCACGGAATCGTTGCGTTGGGTGCGTCCGTTGCAAGGCATTGTCGCGCTATTGGGTGATGAGGTCGTGCCGTGCGCGATTGATGGCCTCAATAGCGGCCGCGACACGATGGGGCATCGCTTCCATCATTCGGGGCCGGTCAGCATCGCCAATGCGGGCGATTATGAAGCCAAGCTGCGCGCGGCCCATGTCATCCTCCATTTTTCCGAACGCTGCGCGATTATCCGCGATACCGCCAAGAAACTGGCGGCGGACAAGGGGCTGGTGTGGATTGAAGATGAAGCTTTGGTGGCCGAAAATGCAGGGCTGACCGAATGGCCGGTGCCGCTCATCGGCGATTTTGACCCGGCGTTCCTCGAAGTCCCGCGCGAGGTCATCCAGTTGACGCTGGCGACCAACCAGAAATATTTTGTGTGCGGCGACAAGCACGGGGCATTGGCCCCCGCCTTCATCTGCACCGCCAATATCGACGCCAGGGATGGCGGCGCGGCGATTGTCGCAGGCAACCGCAAGGTCCTCGCCGCGCGGTTAAGCGATGCGCGTTTCTTCTGGGAACAGGACCAGAAAAAGACCTTGGCAGACCATGCCGAAGGGCTGAAACGTATTACCTTCCACGAGAAACTGGGCACGGTTGCCGATAAGGTCGACCGCGTAGCGAAACTCGCGCGCTGGTTGGTGGAAGAGGGGATTGTAACCGATTCACCCCTCCCCTTCAGGGGAGGGGCAGCGGAGCCTTATGAGCGTAGCGAATTAGGCGAGCGGGGTGGGGTTTCTCAGTCCGGCGTGGCGTTTTCGGACAGACCCCACCCCAACCCCTCCCCTAAAGGGGAGGGGCTTAGCTTGGCCAATCTAGCCGAACAGGCCGCCCGCCTTGCCAAGGCCGACCTTGTCACCGAAATGGTCGGGGAGTTTCCCGAGCTGCAAGGCGTGATGGGCGGTTATTATGCGGCCAAGGAAGGTTTACCCATCGAAGTCTCCAACGCCATCCGCGACCATTATAAACCGGTCGGGCAGGGCGATGACGTTCCCACTGCGCCAGTGACGGTGGCGGTGAGTTTGGCGGATAAGCTCGACATATTGCGCAGCTTTTTCGGCGCGGACTTGAAGCCGACCGGATCGAAAGACCCGTTTGCGCTGCGCCGCGCGGCGCTAGGGGTTATCCAGCTTGTTCAGGATAATGGCCTGCGCCTACCCATTGCCGATAATGACTATGGCCTGCTCGACTTCTTTGCCGACCGTCTCAAGGTCCAGCAAAAGGAAGCGGGCGTCCGCCACGACCTCATCGACGCAGTATTTGCGCTTGGGGGTGAGGATGACCTTGTCCGTTTGCTGGCTCGCGTTCATGCGCTGCAATCCTTTGTCAGCACCGATGACGGGGCGAATTTGCTTGCGGGCTATAAGCGCGCGGCGAATTTGTTGAAGCAGGCAGAAAGTAAAACCGATAGTGGTGAGCCTGTCGAACCACGCCTGTCCGGATCGACCCGTCCTTCGACAAGCTCAGGACGAGCGGGGGAGGAAGGACTAGCGGGGGATGAAGGGCTATCGGTGGAAGAACAGGCCCTCCTCACCGCGCTTGATGCCGCTGAACCAAAAGCTTCCGCCGCTGTCGAGGCCGAAGATTTTGAAGGCGCGATGGCCGCACTTGCAACCTTACGCGCGCCGATTGATGCGTTTTTTGAAGCGGTGATGGTCAATGATCCGGACCCCGACAAGCGCGCTTTCCGTTTGGGCCTGCTCGCGCGGGTGCGTGATGCGGTGCATAAGGTCGCGGATTTTTCGCGCATCGAAAGCTAAGCGGCAAAAGCGCTAGGGAACGGCACATCATGACACAAAGCAGGGCAGGATAATGGGCAACCCGTCAGGACAGATATGGCCCCTATTGGTCGTCTTTCCTGCCTTTGTGCTGCTCGGCATTGCCATCAGCTTCGGTATCTCGCGGCTGGGCTGGCGGCGCTTTGCCGACCGCCAGACATCCGATGTGCGTATCCCCGATGATGCAAAAGCCTATCGTTTTCAGACGATTTTCATGGGGTCGGGCATGTTCAAAAATGCCAGCTATAAAGGCTGCATGAATTTTTACATTGACCGCACCGGCCTTTTTCTTAGGCCGGTATGGCTGGCCCGCCTGTTCCATCCGACGCTTTATTTCGCCTGGAACAGCATCAAGGCGATCGGCACGGAAAAAGTCTTTTTCTCGCGGTTGACCAATGTAGAATTTACCGGCGACCTGCCACCGGTTACGATACCGGGCAAGATGGGCCGCCGCATCCATGAAGCGTGGTGCAACTATACCAACCGCCCGTTTCAACCAGAATAAGCCAAGAACATAATTTCCAAGGCAGTATATCCAAGGACAGGGAAGTTTCATGACTCAATATGTGTATCGTTTCGGTGGCGGCGTTGACGATGGCGGCAAGAATGGCGTCACGGGGGACAAGACGCTGCTTGGGGGCAAGGGCGCGAACCTTGATGGTATGGCCGCAATCGGCCTGCCGGTGCCACCTGGTTTCACCATCACGACCGAAATGTGCACGCGCTATTATGCCGATGGCGAAACCTATCCCGACAGCCTGCGCGATGAAGTCGCCAACGGGATTGCGCATATTGAAGGCGTGACCGGCAACGGGTTCGGTTCGACCGATAATCCGCTGCTCGTATCGGTGCGCTCCGGCGCGCGGGTGTCGATGCCGGGGATGATGGACACGGTCCTCAACCTTGGCTTGAACGATGACACGGTCGAAGCCCTCGCGCGCGTGTCGGGCGATGAACGCTTTGCATGGGACAGCTATCGCCGCTTCATCCAGATGTATTCGGACGTTGTGCTGGGTCTTGACCATAGCCGGTTCGAAGATGCGCTGGAAATTATCAAGGAAGATAATGGCTATTATCTCGACACCGAATTGGGCGCGAACCAATGGCGCGCGCTGGTGGGCGAATATAAACGCCTTGTCGAAGAAGAATGGGGCAAGCCTTTCCCGCAGGATGTGCATGAACAGCTTTGGGGCGCGATCAGCGCGGTGTTCGGATCCTGGCAGTCGGAACGCGCCAAGGTGTACCGCCGCTTGAACGCGATCCCCGGCGAATGGGGCACGGCGGTTAATGTGCAGGCGATGGTGTTCGGCAATATGGGCGATACGTCTGCGACCGGCGTTGCCTTCACCCGCAACCCCGCCGATGGCACGCGCGCTTATTATGGCGAATATCTTATCAATGCACAGGGCGAAGATGTGGTGGCGGGCATCCGCACGCCCCAATATCTGACCAAGGCTGCGCGCGAAGAAGCCAATGCCAAGCCGCTCTCTATGGAAGAAGCGATGCCCGAAACTTACGGGGAGCTTGCACGCGTATTCGACCTTCTTGAAACCCATTATCGCGATATGCAGGATATTGAATTTACCGTGGAGCGCGGCAAATTATGGATGCTGCAAACCCGTTCGGGCAAGCGCACCGCCAAGGCCGCGCTCAAAATGGCGGTCGATATGGCGCAGGAAGGCCTTATCACCGAAGAAGAAGCGGTGGCCCGCGTCGAAGCGAGCGCGCTCGACCAGTTGCTCCACCCGACGCTTGACCCCGATGCGGCGCGCGATGTGCTGACCAAGGGGCTTCCGGCATCGCCGGGGGCGGCTTCGGGGATTATCGTATTCGACGCCGATACCGCCGAAAAGCGCGCCAATGCGGGCGATGATGTGATACTTGTCCGCATTGAAACAAGCCCTGAAGATATTCACGGGATGCACGCAGCCAAGGGCATTTTGACCGCACGCGGCGGCATGACCAGCCACGCAGCGGTGGTCGCGCGCGGTATGGGTCGTCCGTGCGTATCGGGCGCGGGCAGCATCTCGATCGACAATGCGGCCAAGATGATGCGGATCGGCAATCGCGAGCTTTCCGAAGGCACGATCATCACCATTGATGGCGCTTCGGGCGAGGTGATGGCGGGCGAAGTCCCGACCGTGCAGCCGGAACTGGCTGGTGATTTCGGCACGCTCATGGCCTGGGCCGACAAGGTGCGCCGCTTGAAGGTGCGCACCAATGCCGAAACCCCCGCCGATTGCCGCACCGCGCGCGAATTTGGCGCTGAAGGCATCGGCCTTTGCCGCACCGAACATATGTTCTTTGACGCCGCGCGCATTACCGCGGTGCGCCAGATGATTTTGGCCGAGGATGAAGCAGGCCGCCGCGCGGCGCTCGCGAAACTCCTTCCCGAACAGCGCAAGGATTTCACCCAGATTTTCGAGGTGATGGCGGGGCTGCCCGTAACCATCCGTTTGCTCGATCCGCCGCTGCATGAATTCCTGCCGCATCAGGAGCATGAATTTGCCGATGTGGCAGCGGCCACCGGTGTGTCGGTCGACCAGTTGAAGCGCCGTGCCAATGAATTGCACGAGTTCAACCCGATGCTCGGCCATCGCGGCTGCCGTTTGGGGGTGACCTACCCCGAAATCTACGAAATGCAGGCGCGCGCGATTTTCGAAGCGGCTCTGGACATCCAAAAAGCCTCCGGTGAAGCGCCGATCCCCGAAGTGATGATTCCGCTGGTCGCCACCGCGCGCGAATTTGACCTGATGAAGGCCGTGGTCGACAAGACTGCCGAGGCTGTCTTTGCCGAACGCGGCGAGCGTATCGCCTATCTGGTCGGCACGATGATCGAATTGCCGCGCGCGGCGCTTATGGCGGGCGACATCGCCAAATCGGCCGAGTTTTTCAGCTTTGGCACCAATGACCTCACCCAGACCACGCTGGGCGTGTCGCGCGACGATGCGGGGCGTTTTCTCGTCCAATATGTCGACAAAGGCATTTTCGCGACCGATCCCTTTGTCAGCATCGACGTTGAGGGCGTTGGCCAGCTTATCGAAATCGCCGCCGAACGGGGTAGGGCAACGCGCCCCGCGATCAAACTCGGCATTTGCGGCGAGCATGGCGGTGATCCAGCGTCGATTGCGTTTTGTGAAGCCACCGACCTCGATTATGTCAGCGCATCGCCCTATCGCGTGCCGATTGCGCGGCTTGCTGCGGCCCAAGCGGCCTTAAAATCGCGAAAGTCATAAAAAAGCAAAATTGGGGGTTGCCAGAATCTGCGCCCGCGCCTATTCGGCCACCTCCAATGCGCGCCCGTAGCTCAGCTGGATAGAGCATCAGACTACGAATCTGAGGGTCGGACGTTCGAATCGTTCCGGGCGCGCCATTTTTTCCAGACCATCGATAAAGAAAATTGCCTGCGGGCAGTCGTGGTCTAACCCAACAAAAATCGTTACGGAATCTTGTGCTTTACGGCGCCCCCCCTTGGCGCGCGGCTTGGTGGTTGCTATTGAAACCAAATAAGATGACCCCAGATATGACGGGCTATAGGGAGCAGGCGCAAGGCCATGACAATCAGCGTATTCGAATTGTTCAAAATCGGCGTCGGTCCGTCCAGTTCGCATACGGTGGGGCCGATGGTCGCCGCGCGGCGCTATGGCGAATGGCTGGAAGCGCGAGGGCTGCTCGATAAGGCCGCCCGTGTGACGGTCGATCTTTACGGCTCGCTGGCGCTGACCGGTAAGGGCCACGCTTCCGATACCGCGATTGTTGCAGGGCTTGCGGGCGAGATACCCGACCAGACCAATGCCGCGCGCATCATGTCGCATTGGCGGCAGGCCAATGATACCGGCCGCTTGGCGTTGATCGACAAGCAGTTTGTCGCGTTCCAACCGGAAGAGGATATCCGTTTCCACCAGCGCGAACGGCAACCCTATCACAGCAATGCGATGGCTTTTGATGCGTTTGACGAAAGCGGGGCCTCGCTAGGCCGCCGCTTTTATTATTCCATCGGCGGCGGTTTTGTCCTCGATGAAGAGGAAACCGGCCGCAATGCGCGCGACGATGATCCGGATGACAGCCTCCCTTATGCCTTCACCTCCGGCGCGGAATTGCTCGCAATGGGGGCGGATGCGCAGATGAGCTTTGCCGAACTCATGCTCGCCAATGAATTGACGCATCACTCTCTGGAAGAGGTGGAGCAAAAGCTTGACCTCGTTGCCGACGCGATGGCGGGGAGCATTGATGCCGGCTGCACGCATGGCGATGGCACCGTCCTTCCCGGCGGACTCAACGTCAAACGTCGCGCGCCGCAAATTGCCGCAGACATACGCGCCAAACAGGATCAGGCGCTGGCCGAACCGCTCGCCGCGATGGACTGGATCAACCTGTGGGCGATGGCGGTGAATGAGGAAAATGCCGCTGGCGGCCGCGTCGTGACCGCGCCGACCAATGGCGCTGCGGGAATTATTCCGGCGGTTATCCGTTATTATCAACGCTGCTATCGCGGCGACAAGGCGGGCATCCGCACCTTCCTTTTGACCGCAGGCGCTATCGGCGCGCTCTACAAGCGCAACGGGTCGATTTCAGGGGCAGAGGTCGGCTGTCAGGGCGAAGTGGGTGTCGCCTGCTCGATGGCCGCCGCAGGGCTGACCGCCGTGCTCGGCGGCACCAATGCGCAGATCGAAAATGCCGCCGAAATCGGCATGGAGCATAATCTGGGGCTAACCTGTGACCCGATTGGCGGGCTGGTCCAGATCCCTTGCATCGAGCGCAACGCGATGGGCGCGATCAAGGCGATTGACGCAAGCCGCATCGCGATGATGGGCGATGGCGAACATATGGTGAGCCTCGACAAAGTCATCGCCACCATGCTGCAAACCGGCCGCGATATGCGCAGCAAATATAAGGAAACTTCAAAGGGCGGTCTGGCGGTGAGCGTGGTCGAATGTTAAACGCGCGCGTATGAGCAAACACCGCCAAGAAGCCAGTTTATACACCGCCCTAGAAACGCTCGGCATCGCTTATGATGTTGTCGAACATCGTCCGGTATTCACCGTTGCGGAAAGCGCGGAAATCCATCGCCAAATTCCCGGCGCGCACACCAAAAACCTGTTTTTGAAAGATGCGGGCGGACAATATTGGCTGGTGACGGTGCCGCATGACAAGCGCGTCGATTTGAAGGCATTGCCTGCGGTCATCGGCGCGAAACGGGTGAGTTTCGGCAAGGGCGAGGATATGGAGCGCTTGCTCGGTATCACGCCGGGGTCGGTGTCGCCGCTGGCCGCGTTTAACGATGCGGACGGTGTTGTGCGCGTGGTTCTCGACCAATCGCTTGCGGAGGCTGCGCTGGTGCAGGTGCATCCGCTGCGCAACAGCGCGACCGCAAGCCTGACAGGTACAGACCTTGTGCGGGCGCTCACCGCTTGGCAGCACCCACCCTTGATTGTCGAAATACCGGCGGTTTAGGCCGCTTTTACCGCTTTTGCCGCTTTTGTTGTGTCCGGCGCGTCGAGGAAGGCATTGACCAGCTTCAACGTCTCTTCGGCTTGGCTGACAAGGAAGAGATGTCCGCCATTTTTGATGACCGCCAACTCGCTATCGGGGATCAGCGCGCGCAGCAATTTGCCGTTGGCTACCGGCACAATATTATCCTTCTCGCCCATCAGGATCAGCGTTTTGGCTTTGAGCAGGAAGGGCGCGAACGGCGCGCTGGTCCATCCGGCCAGCGCGAGCAACTGGTAGAAATAACCGATTGGCGAGGGCGGTTTGATCCGTCCCATATGGCCTGCCGCACCCTTGGTGCTTCCGCCATAGAGGGTCGAGAAATTCTTGGCCATGAAATCGGGGTCGATATAGCGACGCGGATTGGCCATTTTGCTGAGCGCGGAAAGCTTGCCCGGCACCATCACCATGCCCGGCGAAGTGGCGGCCAGCACAAGCCTCCGCGTGCATTTGGGATATTGCATCGCAAAATGCTGCGCCATCGCGCCGCCCCAGCTTACGCCCATCACATCGACATGATGATAGTCGAATTTCTTCAACAATCCGCGCGCGAGCTTGGTCATGGTGAAGCTGTTATACGGCACCACCGGATCGGGCGAGCCGCCGGTTCCGGGCATATCGAACATCACAAAATCGCGCGTGTCGAGATGTTTGGCAAAGGGCGCAACCAGTTCGATATTCGCCCCGATGCCGTTGAAAAACAGCAAGGGGATATGGTCCTTCACAGGACGGCGCGCCTTCCAGCGGGCGACCCTTATGGTGCGCCCGTCAATGGTCTCCATTGAAATTTCGGCACCTTCGATCCGGTGAAATATGTCGGTCGTCATGGATTGCTCCCCGTTAATAAGTGGCCGCCATGCGCCCGCAAAGCTGCGGGTTCAAGCGGTATTTGCGCGCCTCTCCTCAATCGAAAACATAGGTTCCGGGCGCGGCATCAAGCGGCGGATAGGCTTTGGCCCCTACGGTTTTAGGCGCTTTTTTCTCCGCGCCCGACCGTTTCTTGAGCCACTCCATCCAATAAGGCCACCAACTGCCCGGATATTCCGTTGCCTCACCCAGCCATTGGTCGGTCGTTTCCGGAGGCTTGCGCCCCGACCGGTAATATTTCGCCTTGGGATTCCCCGGCGGGTTGAGGATCGCCTGAATATGGCCCGATTGTGACAGGATGAATTCGATATTGTCCGAACCGAATAATTGCGTCGAACGATAGCAAGCCTTCCACGGCGTAATATGGTCGGTTACCCCCGCGAGGATGAACAGGTCATTATCCACTTTGCGCAAATCAACGATATGGCCGGCTAGCTCGGTCGTGCCGGGATTGGCGAAAGGCTGGGTTTCATAGACCGACAGATAATCGCTGTGCAGTTGGGCGGTGAGGTTGGTCGCGTCATTATTCCAATAGAGAATATCGAAAGCGGGCGGGTCTTCGCCGTGGAGATAATTATTGACCACATAATTCCACACCAAATCATTGGGGCGGAGCCAGGCAAAGGCGCGCGACAAGGATGCGCCCTCCAATATCCCTTTTTCGCGTGAACGTTTGCGGGCAAGTGCAATGCCGTGGTCGGACACCAAAGCCCCCACATCACTGTCGGTTTTGTCGGGGTAGAGGACGCACACCATGAAGGTGACAGCGCCCGCGCGCTTGTCGCCCGATGCCGCCATTTTGGACAATAAGGTCGCAAGCGTAATCCCGCCCGAACAGGCCCCCGCAATATTGACCGTCTTGGAGCCGGTGATCGCGCACACCGCGTCAATCGCTTCCAGGATGCTGTCGATATATTCGGCCATGCCCCAATCGCGATGCTCGACACTCGGGTTGCGCCAACTGATGACGAAGGGCTGGATGCCGTTCATCAACTGGTAGCGCACCATCGACTTGTCCGGCGACAGGTCGTTAATATAGGCCTTGTTGATCTGGGGCGGCACGGTGAGCAGCGGGATTTCGCATACTTCGTCGGTGAGTGGCTGATATTGGATAAGCTCCATCATCTCGTTGCGGAACACCACCGCGCCTTCGGAAGTCGCCAGATTTTCGCCGACCTTGAACGGGCGGCTGTCGACCTGACTGACAAGCCCGTCATTATGGACCATATCATTATAGGCGTTTTTGAGGCCCTTGAGCAGCGACACGCCGCCGGTATCCATCGCTTTTTTAAGCGCGGACGGGTTGCCCGCAAGCGTATTGGTGGGACTCACCGCATCGACAATCATGCCGGTGATAAAATTGGCGCGCGCGCGTTCCAACTCGTCCAGTTCAAGATCGTCGAGCCAAGCGACCATATTTTTCTGCGCCGCGAGATAATATTGGACGCCCGCTTTATAGAAAGGATTGGCTTGCCAGGCCGGATCGCCGAAGCGCCGGTCGCGCGGGTCAGGGGCAAGATCGCTTTTGTTCGAGACAATCTTGATGACATCGTCGCCCATAGATTGCCAATGTTTCAATAATTTATCTGGCTTTCCTGCTGTCTGTTTTAACAGCATGGACACCGCGCCGACCAGATCTTCGCGCGCCAGACCAATCATCGGATTAAGGCCACCGCCTTCGGGTTCCCCCTCCAGCTTCAATTTGGATGTGTTGATTTTACCCCCGGTGCCCTTGCCCGATTTTGCCATAAACTTCTCTCCTCACGGCGGATTATTTTCTAATCTCGCAAGGGCAAATTGTGCGGGGGGCAGGGGGACTTGTCAATGCACCCCCGGATTCAGTCGGGTTCCGTAAGGGCGGCGGCCTTTTCCTGCTCGTAACGCAGGCAATCGAAAATCTTCGCGCCCGCCAGAAAAACCGAGCCGGTGCAGGCCGCCATCAACAGCCAGCCGCCATAGCCTGGAAAGCGGGTGAGATAATGGCTCCCCCGTTCGAGGCAGCCAAGCGCCAGCGCATAAATGATGAAGCACGCTTCCCACCGGGTTTTGATAATGAACAGCCGACCGATTTTTTTCACCATGCGCATGGATAAGCAAACGCCGTGCCAATAAGCGGGTTCCACGAGTCGCGACGCGCTGGCGCCCGCTAAGTGTAAATAAAATTTACACTTTGGTAACTATGCGAAACTGACAAGATCGGTCGCTTCGAGGAGCGCCAGCCGTGCTTGCTGCACTTTTTGCACAAAAGCGGGGTCTGCCAAGGCGTCGGGCGCGATGGTTTCGGGCCAATGCTGCGCGATGACTTGCTCGATGCGGCAAAGCCTTTCGGGCGTTGCGATAAAGCGCGGATCGACGTGCGCGGGATCGCACACGACGCGCAGCCGCAAACAGGCGGGGCCGCCGCCATTGGCCATGGATTGCCGCACATCGACCGGGATGACGGTGCGGATCGGACCATTGCCCGCCTGATGCGCTTCAAGCCATGCCCGTACCGATGCGGTATCGCGCGCTTCGGTGGGGACAATGAGTGCCATGCTGCCGTCCGGTAAGGTCACAAGCTGTGCGTTGAACAAATAGCTTTTGATGGCATCTTCAAGGCTGACCGCGCTTTCGGGCACTTCGACTATTTCGACCTCAGGGAAAGCGACGCGGATCGCGGCATAGCTGCCCTCGCGGTCCTCGAACGCGGCTTCATGGATGAAGAGGACATTTTCGTTCGCGACCGCCACCACATCATTATGGAAAGCGCCCGCCGCAATTGCGCGGCTTGATTGCTGGAGGAACAAGGTCTTGTCGGGCGTCAGGCCATGCAGGCGCGCTATCGCTTTCGACGCTTCGATATGCTGGCGCGCGGGGAAGGCTCCGCCGCTGATCCCATAGACGAAAATTTCGACCCCCGCCGCGCCATGCGCGCTGGTCAATCGCATATGGTTAGCCGCGCCTTCATCGCCGAACGGTGGCGGGACCGGCGCATGGACCGTGAAGGCGGGATCGGCAAAGGCGAGCTGCAATTGCGCCAAGGTTCCGCGCCATTCATGGCTGCGGTGCGGCATGGTGACGAGATTAGCGACGCTCAGGTGACATGTGCCATCCTTGGTATCCGCTGCCGGGCTAACGGTGGCCGCATTGGCCGCCCACATCGACGACGCCGAAAAAGCGGCGGCGCGGATATGCGGTTCGGCGTGGGCAAGGTCGGTGCCGAGCGATTGCAACCATGCCTGATTGGGCCGATCCAACGGCAGGAAAAAACCCTGCACCAGCCCCAAATCCATATTGGCGCGCATCTTGGCGATGCCTTGCAAGGCCGCCGCGCGCGGCTGCGACACCGCGCCCTTATTGGTGGCGCTCGCAATATTGCCGGGGGAAAGTCCTGCATAATTATGGCTGGGGCCGATAATGCCGTCAAAATTTATCTCGCGGATCATGGGAGCTACCACCGTGCTACATAAGTGATGCTGTCGCCGGTATCGACGCCGAGCAGCTTTGCCGCATCGGGGTCGAGCGCAAGGCCGTCATCGCGCATGTCGATCCAGCCATAGGTGCAGACAAAATCGGCCAATTCCCCGCGCGCGACCAACATTTTGACGCCTTGTTTATGTTCGCCAAGCCCGTCATCAATTGCGACAATCACGCCATCCTTGGCCTCGCGCACCCCGCGAATATCGTCGGTATGCGCGGTCATGGTCGGGCCGCCGTCGAAAATGTCGATATATTTTTCCCAGCGAAACCCTTCTTCCTCCAGCATCCGCATTGCGGCGCGGCCGGTGGGGTGGGGGATGCCGATCACATGGCGCGCGCTTTCGGGCAGCATCGCGATATAGACCGGATGATTGGGCATAAGGTCGGCGATAAATTGATTGCCGTGAATTGCGTTAAATTGGTCGGCTTCCTGGAAGTTCATGCCAAAAAAGCGCCCCGCAACCCCGTCCCAGAAAGGCGAGCCGCCGCTTTCATCGATAACGCCGCGCAGTTCGGCCAAGGTCTTGTCGGCAAAGCGGCTGCGATGGTTGCGGATGAACAGATAGCGGCTGCGCGCGAGCAACATACCATGTCCGCCGGATCGTTCGGACGGGCTTAAAAACAGGCCGCCCACCTCGCTCGACCCTTCAAGATCGGTGGTGAGGTTAAGGATTTCCGCGCGGAAAGTGCGGTCCAGTTCCTGACTATGCTGGCTGTGGGTACTGATGCGATAGCTGTAAAACGGCCATTTCTGGCCCACTTGCCCGAAAATCTGGCAGGTGCCGGTGACCTGCCCGGTCTCGGTATTTTCGAGCATGAACACATAAAGATCATCACTCAAATCATCGCCCGCGCGCGCAAAACCGGCCGCGCCGCGTTCCAGCTTTGCGGTTAGCGCCTTCTTGTCCGGCGGCAAATTGGTAAAGCCGCCGCCGGTGCGTTTGGCCATTTCATACATATGCGACAGATCGCTTTCGCGGGCGGCACGGATGATAAAGCTCATAAACCTCCTCTGGACACCAGCCGATGGATGGCAAGGGCCGAAAGCCGCGCGCGTTCGGCCAGACTGTCGGCAATCATAAATTCGTCGCTACTATGGATCGAGCCGCCGCGCACGCCCAGCGTATCGACCACCGGCACCCCGCACGCGGCAATATTATTGCCGTCGCACACCCCGCCCGTATCTTTCCAGCCTATCGCAAGGCCAAGGTCCGCGCCGCAGCTTTTGACATGGTCAAACAGTTTTTGAGCGGGCGCATCCATCGGCTTAGGCGGGCGGTTAAAGCCGCCATGACTGTGGATGGCTACATCATGGAAAGCTGCGACTTCGGCAATGATTTCGGCGAGTTTGGCTTGTGCATAAGCCACATCCGCAGGAGTTTGCGGGCGGAAATTGACGCGCAGCACTGCATGGTCCGGCACCACATTATTCGGCCCGCCACCGTCTATTTTGGCAGGATTGACCGAAAGGCCCTGACGGTGGAGTGCTTTCAAGCGCACCGCCATATCGGCGGCAGCCACCAGCGCGTTGCGACCTTCGTCGGGATTGCGTCCCGCATGGGCGGACTTGCCGGTGATGATAATCGAAAAATTGCCGCTCCCCGCACGCGCACCAGCCAAGGTGCCATCGGGCAATGCGGAGGGTTCATAGGTAAAGGCCGCAAGCTTGCCGCGCGCAAGCTCGGCAATGAGCGCGGCGGAGGATGCCGAACCGACTTCCTCGTCGCTATTGATGAGGACATCATAGCCAAAGCCTTGCAATCCGCTCGCCTCTAACGCCTGAAGCGCGGCGAGCATCACTGTTATCCCGCCCTTCATATCGGCAACACCGGGGCCGTTCAGCACGCCCTCGTCGAGCCACGTCAGCGTCTGGAACGGGTGATCGACCCCGAACACCGTATCCATATGGCCGGTAAACAGCATCCGCACCGGCGCTTCGGGGCGCACGCGCACAACCAGATGCTGGCCGTGGGGGAGGGCATCGACGCTGCCATCGGGGCGCACCGCTTCAACGGGCGCGGGATCGACCAGCGAGAGGGGGCCGGGCAGCGACGTAAAAGCATCAGCGAGCAAGCCCGCCATCACGCCCAATCCTTCCAGATTGCGCGTCCCGCTATTGATCGCAGCCCATTGTTCAACCTGATGCAGCATCCCTGCATTGTCGGGGCGGGCGATCAGCGCCTGTTCGGCGGGGCTTAGTCTGTCCATCTCCATTGCCTCTACCCTAGCGCAATTTTATTACGCGCTCTACCCCCGATTATTGCTGTTGCGGCGCACAAAAGAGGCTTTACGCAAGGCCAAGCCTTTGCCATATCAGGCGCACTCCTCCCCGGATTGCCAATGACGAATATGCGCAGCATTGCGCCTTTACTGTGACGAGGATGGAGTATCCCCATGACTGAATATGTGACGATTCCGGACGGCGTGAAGGTTGATACACGGCTGCATGACTTTGTGGAATCGCGCGCGCTTGCCGGAACGGGCGTCGAAAGCGGGGCTTTCTGGCAAGGCGTTTCGGATATTTTGACCCGCTTTGCACCGGACAATCAGGCGCTGCTCGCCAAGCGCGAGGATTTGCAAGCCAAGATTGACGCTTGGCACAAGGAACGGGCAGGGCAGGCGATTGACGGCGAAGTCTATCGCGCCTTCCTCACCGAGATTGGCTATCTGGTGCCGGAGCCAGCGCCCTTCACAATCGGTACGCAAAATGTCGATGCCGAAATTGCCACGATGGCGGGGCCGCAATTGGTTGTGCCGAGCCTTAATGACCGGTTCGTGCTGAATGCCGCCAATGCGCGCTGGGGCAGCCTTTATGATGCGTTTTACGGCACCGATGCGCTGCCGGGGAAAGCGGCGGCAGGTGGCTATGATGCCGCGCGCGGCGCACAAGTGATTGCAGCGGCCAAGGCATTTCTCGATGAGGCGGCTCCGCTCGCAAGCGTAAGCTGGAGCGACTGGACAGGCGGCGCGGTGGCGCTCGCAGGTCCGGCGCGTCTGTTAGTGCAAACGGACGACTCTATCCTTATAGAAAATAATGGCTTGCACATCGATATTCGCATCGATGCTCACCATCCCATCGGCAAAACGGACCCCGCGCATATCTCGGACGTTCTGCTTGAAGCGGCACTCACCACCATCATTGATATGGAAGATTCGGTCGCGGCCGTCGACGCCGAGGACAAGGTTGCTGCCTATACCAATTGGCTCGGTCTGATGCGCGGCGATCTGGAAGCGCGCTTTGACAAGGGCGGCAAGACGATGACCCGCGCGCTTGAGGCTGATCGGACATGGGGCGATGTGACACTTCCCGGTCGCAGCCTGATGTTCGTGCGCAATGTCGGCCATTTGATGACCAATCCGGCGGTCTTACTCGCTGATGGCAGCGAAGCGCCGGAAGGGGTGCTTGACGCCATCTTCACCTCGCTCATCGGCCTCCATGACATTAACGGCCTCGGCCAATATCAAAATAGCCGCAAGGGCAGCATCTATATTGTAAAGCCCAAAATGCACGGGCCGGAAGAAGCCGCTTTCACCAACCGCCTATTCGATGCGGTCGAAGATCTGCTTGGGCTAGCCCGCCACACCATCAAGGTCGGCGTGATGGACGAAGAACGGCGCACATCGGCCAATCTGGCCGCCTGTATCGAGGCGGTCAAGGACCGTATCGTGTTTATCAACACCGGTTTCCTCGACCGCACCGGCGATGAACTCCACACCTCGATGCAAGCGGGCGCGATGATCCCGAAGGGCGAGATGAAGGCGAGCGACTGGATTGCGGCCTATGAGGACCGCAATGTTCGCATCGGACTTGCCTGTGGCCTGTCCGGCAAGGCGCAGATCGGCAAGGGCATGTGGGCCGCGCCCGACATGATGGCCGATATGATGGAGCAGAAAATCGCGCATCCGAAATCCGGCGCAAACACCGCATGGGTGCCGTCGCCCACCGCGGCCACGCTTCACGCGATGCATTACCACAAGGTTGATGTGTTCGCGCGGCAGAAAGAGATTACCGGTGAAGCGGTTCCGGGCCTCGACCGCTTGCTCGCCGTGCCACTCGCGCAGGGGCGTAACTGGACGGCGGAAGAAATCACCCGTGAACTCGACAATAATGCGCAAGGTATTTTGGGCTATGTCGTGCGCTGGATTGACCAGGGCGTTGGTTGCTCCAAGGTGCCGGACATTAATGATGTCGGCCTGATGGAAGACCGCGCCACTTTACGTATTTCGAGCCAAGCCTTGGCCAACTGGCTGCATCATGGGGTGTGTTCGGCGGATGAGGTCGATGCTGCCTTGCTGCGTATGGCGGCCAAGGTTGATGCGCAAAATGCAAGCGATCCGCTCTATGAGCCGATGGCCCCGAACCCGGATGCGAGCATCGCATTTAAGGCTGCTCGCGCATTGGTGTTTGAAGGGCTGACCCAGCCTTCGGGCTATACGGAGCCATTGTTGCATAAGTTTCGGCGGGAGAAAAAATCTGCGTCATCCCCGGCTTGACCGGGGATCCATCTCCTGACCGGGAGTTTTAAGTTATGGCTTAGGAGATGGATTCCCGCCTTCGCGGGAATGACGAGTTTTAGGGAGGGCTGAATTACCCTCAAATATCCTCAGCAATCCGTCCGTAAAGCTGCGGGCGGCGGTCCCTGAAAAACCCCATGCCCGCGCGGTGTTTGGCCGCTTCGTCCAGGTCGAGCGTGGCCACCAATACCCCGGTTTCCTCCGCGCCGAATTCGGTGACAATGTCGCCCCATTGGTCGGTGATGAAGCTGTGGCCATAATAGCTTTGCGGGTGCTCCGCGCCATCGACCTGCTCGGTGCCGATGCGGTTGGCGGCGATGACGGGCATACAGTTGGACACCGAATGGCCCTGCATTGCGCGGCGCCACATGCGGCTTGTGTCTAAGTCTTGGTCATAAGGCTCGGTGCCGATGGCGGTCGGGTAGAAGAGCAATTCTGCGCCCATCAACGCCATGACGCGTGCGGTTTCGGGATACCATTGGTCCCAGCACACACCGACGCCGACCTTGACGCCGCTTACATCCCAGATTTTGAAGCCGCTATTGCCGGGGCGGAAATAATATTTTTCCTCATAGCCAGGACCATCGGGAATATGCGATTTGCGGTAGGTGCCTTGGATGACCCCGTCCGGCCCGATCATCGCAAGCGTGTTGTAATAATGATGCCCGTCGCGCTCGAAATAGCTGGTCGGGATAGTGACGCCAAGTTCCTTGGCGAGCGCCTGCATCGCGACCACGCTCGGATGCGTATCGGTCGGGTGGGCGAGGGCGAAGAGGGCTTCTTCCTCAACCGTGCAGAAATAGGGACCTTCAAACAGTTCGGGCGGCAGGATGATGGTCGCACCCTTGGCAGCCGCTTCGCGCACAAGGCCGCTCACCGCCTCGATATTGGCGTCGATGCTGTTCCCAAGGGGAAGCTGTAAAGCGGCAACGGTAATGTTACGCATCAAAAAGGCACCTGCTGGCTGATACAATGAAGGCTGCCGCCTCCGGTAAGGATCGCATCGGCGCGCACACCGATTGTTTTGCGGGTCGGGAAGAGGGCAGCAATCGCTTCCACCGCGCGCGCATCATTGGGCATACCATAAGTCGGCACCGCGACCACGCTATTGCCGATATAGAAATTCATATAGCTTGCGGGCACAATTTCGCCATCGCGCACGGTCAAACCGGGTGAGGGGATGGGGGCCACCGTCACGCCGAACGCTTCGGCGCGCGCCTTGGCATCGGCATAAATGGCCGCATTGGGGTCGTCATCGCCTTCCGCCACAGGGAGTGCCAGCACGCCGGGGGCGACAAAACGCGCGAGATTATCAACATGGCCATCGGTATGATCGTTCAAAAGCCCATCACCGAGCCATAGCACACGGGTAATACCCAAATCGCGCGCCAGCCAGCTTTCCGAGTCGGCCTTGGTGATGCCCGCATTGCGATTGTCGGCGAGCAAACATTGCTCGGTCGTGACGCACAGGCCTTCGCCATCCACATCAATTGACCCGCCCTCCAATATCCAGTCGCAGGGTGTGACGGGGAGGGCGAAGCGGCGGGCAAGCCTTGCGCCGACATCTTCGTCGCCCGCGATGCTATATTTGCCGCCCCACCAGTTAAAGCCGAAATCGCGGCCCATACGCGCGTCGCCGCTGCCGACAATGATCGCGGCGGTATCGCGCAGCCAAGCGTCGCCTATAGGTTCAACGATCACGTCGACAGCAGATTCGGCAAGGCTACGGGCAAGCTCCGCGCTGGCTTCGTCATTGCACACAAGATGCACGCGCTCGCCCGCGCCGCCATCGGCGATGACGCTGGCAAAGCGCGCAATTTCTTTTTGTGCGGGCGATAAAGGCTCCCCCCATTCGTCAAAGACGTGGGGGAAGCCGATAAATACCCGTTCATGCGGTGCCCATTCGGCGGGCATCGTCAATATGTTGGTCATTTGGTTGCGTCAGCGCCTTCCCGGCTCTTGTCGCGGACGGCGCGGAATTCGTCGCCCTTGACCCAGTTGGGCCAGCTATCGCTCATCGCAATCATGCGGCCAACGATATAATAAAGGCCCAAATCCTGCGCGATGCCGTCCCAGTTGGTGATGAGGCTATATTCGTCCGAAGGCGCATGATAATGGCCTTCTTCGAATTTTTTGGCGAAAGCTGCGCCCGCTTCCTTGCCGCCCGTCACCAGATCATCGCCGCCTTCGAAATAGATCATCGGCACGCCCAGCTTGGCAAAGCTGAAATGGTCGGAGCGGTAGTAAAAGCCCTTTTCCGGCGTCGGTTCCGCGGTGATGGTGCGGCCCTGTTCCTTGACCGCAGCGGTCAGATAGGCGTCGAGGTCCGATTTGCCCTTGCCCACGACCACGATATTTTTGGCAGGCCCGGCAATGCTGAGCGCATCCATATTGACGCCGCCCACCGTCTTGGCGAGCGGGTAAACGGGGTTGGCGGCATAATATTCGGAGCCGAGGAGGCCCGATTCTTCGGCCGTTACTGCAAGGAATACCTGACTGCGCTCGGCGGCCCCTGCGGCGCTATTCGCGCGGGCAAGTGCGATCAGCCCCGCCGTGCCGGTCGCATTATCGACCGCGCCGTTGCAGATCACATCGCCCGGCTTATTGGCAGGCGCGACGCCCTCGCCACAATGGCCCAAATGGTCCCAATGGCCGGTATAAAGCACATATTCGTCCGCGCGCTTGGTGCCGGGGAGGATGCCGATGACATTTTTCGACATGGTTTTCTTGATGTCATTGTCGAACGATACCGACATTTTGATCGGAAGATCGACCGGCTTGAAGCCTTTTTTCTTGGCCGCTTCGCTGAGTTTTGCGAGATCCTGACCGGCACCGGCAATCAGCTTTTGCGCCTTGTCATTGCTGATCCAGCCATTCGCCTGTGTTTCATTCATATGATTGTCGGCGGCATCGGCCATATATTGCGGGCCGGTCCAGCTCGACTGGACCACATTAAAGCCATAAGCGGCGGGTTCGGTGTCATGGATGATGATGGCAGCGGCAGCGCCCTGACGCGCGGCTTCTTCATATTTATAGGTCCAGCGGCCATAATAGGTCATGGCACGGCCGCCAAATTCACCTTCAAGGCCCGGCGTCTGATAGTCGGGGTCATTGACGAGGATGAGAACGGTTTTGCCCTTCACATCCTTGCCTTCATAATCATTCCAGCCGCGTTCGGGCGCGTTGATGCCATAGCCGACAAACACGACATCGCTGTCCTTGATGGCGGTCTTGGGCGTCACGCGGTAGGAGCCGATGACGAAATCATCCTTGAATTTGAGCGCCGTGTCGGCTTCCGCGCCGGTAAAGGTCATCAGCGACACATTTTTGGCTTCGATCTGGACGAGCGGCACATCTTGGAACCAGCTTCCGTTTGTGCCACCGGGCTTAAGGCCTGCGGCTTCAAACTGCTTGGCGAGATAGGCGACCGTCAATTCTTCGCCCTTGGTGCCGGGCGCGCGGCCATCAAATTCGTCCGATGCAAGCTGTTTCACATCTTCCTGATAGGCGGCCATGTCGATTTTAGCGGGGGCAACGGCAGGGATATTCATCGCCGCCGATGCGTCACTTTTGGTCCCCGTGCCACAACCGGCCAGCGCAAGCGATGCGGCAGCGATTGCAATCAGCGATACGGAACGAAGCGAAGCCATGGGATACTCTCCTCTATTTTGTCAGGCGCTGCTCATGCCACCGGCGCGCGCGGGACGCAACTTTTGTGCGTGGGCGACGCGCGATAAAGCTGAAAAAGCGGCATAAAAAAAGGCGACCCGAAGGCCGCCTTTTCTTGAATAGGTTTTGACGACTATCAGAATTTGACGCCGAAGCCGACCGCCGCAGCGTTAAGATCAGTGCCGTTCAGGAAGTAACGACGATATTCGATCTTGCCATAGGTTTTTTCGCCGAAGCTGTGCTGATAGCCAACGCTCGCATTGACTTCTTCGATGTCAGCAAGGTCATAGCCGACGCCAACATAAAGCTTGCCGCCATTGCCAACCTTGGCACCAGCGCGCGCGCCGATGTTGAGCATGTCGAAGCCGTCGAAATTGGTGTCATACGACACTTCGGGGCCGATGAACGCCGAGGTGCCAAGATCGATGTCGTAACCGGCAGCAAGGCCTGCAACGAAATCTTCGTTGCCACCGGCCCAGCCGAGGCCTGCGCGGGCTTCAACGCGGCCTTCGTTCGCCGAAGCGGGGGCAGCAACCAGAGCCGCAGCAACTGCTGCGATCGCAAAAATCTTCTTCATTTGGGAGAAACTCCAGATATTATTTTATTGTTTTAACATATGCAAAAAGGGCGAGTTAACCGCTTGTTGCACTGCGGCATTTAGGAGTGGCTCTTGCGCATATCAATATATGTTACGGAAATAAGTCAGACTGTGACCTTTTGGACACATGGCCTGTGGCGCAAACAAAAAAGGCGGCCCGAAGACCGCCTTTTGCTGTGTTGTTTGTGCCGCGATTAACGCGAGTAGAATTCGACGACCAGATTCGGTTCCATCTTCACCGGATAGGGCACTTCGTCGAGTGTGGGTACGCGCGTGAAGGTCACCTTGGCGGTGCCGTCGGGCGCAACATAGTCCGGCATATCGCGTTCGGCGAGGCTCTGCGCTTCCATGACAACCGCCATTTCCTGCGCCCTCTTGCCGAGGCTGATTTCGTCGCCGGGGCGGATTTTGCGCGATGCGATGTTACACTTGACGCCATTCACATAAACATGGCCGTGCGACACAAGCTGGCGTGCAGCGAAAATGGTGGCGGCGAACTTGGCGCGATAGACAACCATGTCGAGGCGCTGCTCAAGCAGACCGATAAGGTTCTGCGAGGTATCGCCCTTCATGCGGGCAGCTTCGACATAATTTTTCTTGAACTGCTTTTCGGTCACGTCGCCATAATAGCCCTTAAGCTTCTGCTTGGCGCGCAACTGGATGCCGAAGTCCGACATTTTGCCCTTGCGGCGTTGGCCGTGCTGGCCCGGACCATATTCGCGCTTGTTGACGGGCGATTTGGGACGACCCCAAATATTTTCGCCCATGCGACGGTCGATTTTATATTTTGCGCTATGACGCTTCGACATAGAGTACTCCAATTTGCTGTTGTTAAGGTGCAAGGCTTGCACCAAGCCCGGAACCGCACCGCAGACCTTAAACCTAGGGGCCAAAAGCTGCGCGATCACTGCTTCACCGGGGTGCAGGATCAATTGCGAAGGCGCGCCTATGGCGGGGCGGACCATGAAAGTCAAGTGTTTCGGCGCTTTTGCACGATGATCCCCGACTAGCCTCTCGACTTTGGAGCCAAAAGGCGTAAGGGGGCGGCCATGACTATCCAGATTTTGCCGCCCGAAGAGTGCCAGACCATGACCGAAGTGCGCGCAGGCGTCGACGCGCTCGACCAAGCCTTGTTGCGCCTCATCGCCAAACGCTATGGCTATATGGACGCGGCCGCGCGGATCAAGAATGATCGCAATGTCGTGCGCGACGAAGCGCGCAAGACCGAGGTGCTTGATAATGTCGAAGCGGGCGCCGCGAAATTGGGGCTGCCTGCTGCCGAATTGCGCGCCATCTGGGACCGGTTGGTCGAAAGCTCGATTGCCTATGAACTGGCCGAATGGGACGCGCGGCGCAAATAGGCGCAGCTTACCTTGCGCGGGGCGGCTTTTTGAGTGCGCTTAACACGCCGCGTAAGGTGCGCACCTCAAGGCTGTTCCAGGCGGGCTTGGTCAACAAATTGCGCAAGGTCCGCCGTGTTGCAGGCGCGCGGTCTTCGGGGAAGAAATAATTTTTCTCCGCCAGCATCCCGTCCAGTTCGGCGATAAAACCGTCCAGCTCGGCTTGCGGGGCAGGGGGATCAAGCTCGGTCGCGGGCGGGCTGGCAAGAGTGGCGCCCTTGGACCATTCATAAGCACATAAAATCACCGCCTGCGCCAGATTGAGCGACCCGAATTCGGGATTGATCGGCACGGTGACAATCGCGCGGGCCAGCGCAACATCATCGGTTTCAAGTCCCGAGCGTTCAGGCCCGAAAATAATCGCTGCTTGTTCGGGATGCTGCCAGATTTGCCGCGCGGCCTGTTCTGGCGTGAAGACCGGCTTGGTCACGCCGCGCTTGCGCACGGTCGTGGCATAGATATGAGAGCAATCCTCAACAGCTTCAGCCAAGCTATTGAAAACACGCGCGCGTTCAAGAATGATGTCCGCCCCCGCCGCCGCCGGTCCCGCATCAGGGTTCGGCCAACCGTCGCGCGGGGATACCAGCCGCAAATCGGTCAACCCGAAATTCAACATCGCCCGCGCCGCCTTCCCGATATTCTCGCCAAGCTGCGGATTGACGAGGACAATGGCGGGTTGGGGCGGGCGCGTGGCTCCGGAAGCGTCGAGACTCATTCCTCGCCCATTTGTTTGACGTTGGAGGCGAAGTCTTCAAAGTCGCCGGGTTCGCGGAAATCGCGATAGACGCTGGCGAAGCGGATATAGGCGACGCTGTCGAGGCCTTTCAATGCCTCCATTACCATCTCGCCGATGCGGTTGGCTTCCACTTCACTTTCGCCCGATGTTTCAAGCTGGCGCTGGATGCCCGATACCAGTTTTTCAATGCGCGTCGGGTCAATCGGGCGTTTGGAGCAGGCAATCGACACCGAACGGTAGAGCTTGTCGCGCTCGAACGGCTCGCGCCGCCCTTCGCTTTTGACGACCGCAATGTCACGCAGAGAAATGCGTTCGAACGTGGTAAAACGCGCCGCACAGCCTTCGCACTGGCGACGGCGACGGATCGCCGTGCCATCTTCGGTCTGGCGGCTGTCTTTGACCTGACTATCTTCGTGACCGCAAAAGGGACAGCGCATCGTTTACCGTTTCGCGCGCTGGTAAAGCATGAAGGCCGCTCCGCCCAGAAGGCCGACCGGAATGGTCAGCACCGGTAACAGGAAGCCTGCTGCCGCGCCAACCGCCGCGCCCGTCAGCACCGGCTTGGTCGAAGGATGGTTCAACCCGTCCTTGGCCATGCCTTTCACTTCGTCGCCAATATTGTCGATGATGCTGTTATTCGGGTCGTGGGCCATGATGCTTATCCTTGGTAGATGGGAAAGCGCGCACAAAGGGCGCGGACACGCTGGTTAACGTCCGCTTCGACCGCCTGGTTCCCCTCATGTCCGTTGGCTTTAAGGCCTTCGAGGACATCGGCAATCATGTCGCCAATCTCTTCAAATTCGGCAACGCCAAAGCCACGCGTGGTGCCAGCGGGCGAACCGACGCGGATGCCGCTGGTTTTGACCGGCGGGAGCGGATCATTGGGGATGCCGTTTTTGTTGCAGGTGATGCCTGCGCGTTCGAGGGCCTCATCCGCATCACGGCCGGTAATGCCGAACGGACGCAGATCGACGAGCGCCAAATGCGTGTCGGTGCCGCCCGACACAATCGCCGCCCCACGCGCTTTGAGTTTGCCCGCGAGCGCTTTGGCGTTGGCGACCACTGCGGCGGAATAGGCTTTGAATTCTGGCTGCAACGCTTCGCCGAAAGCGACCGCCTTGGCGGCGATGACGTGCATCAAGGGGCCACCTTGAAGGCCCGGGAAAACGGCGGAGTTGATGCGCTTGGCGATGCTTTCATCGTCGGTCATAATCATGCCGCCACGCGGGCCGCGCAAGGTTTTGTGCGTGGTGGTCGTCACCACATGGGCATGGCCGAAGGGCGAGGGGTGAACGCCGCCCGCAACCAATCCTGCAAAATGCGCCATATCGACCATCAGCAACGCGCCGACATCATCGGCAATTTTGCGGAAACGCGCAAAATCGATAATGCCGGGAATGGCCGACCCGCCTGCGATGATGAGCGCGGGCTTATGTTCTTTGGCCAAGGCTTCGACCTGATCATAGTCAATCGTGTGATCGTCTTCGCGCACGCCATATTGCACGGCGTTGAACCATTTGCCCGACATGGCAGGCGCCGCGCCGTGGGTGAGGTGGCCACCGGCATCAAGGCTCATGCCAAGGATGGTTGCACCGGGCTTCAACAAGGCAAGCATCACCGCACCATTGGCCTGCGCGCCCGAATGGGGCTGCACATTGACATAGGCGCAGTTGAACAATTGCTTGGCGCGGTCAATCGCAAGCTGTTCGACCGCATCGGACGGCGCACAGCCTTGATAGTAACGCTTGCCGGGATAGCCTTCGGCATATTTGTTGGTGAACACCGATCCTTGCGCTTCCAGCACCGCCTGCGAGACGATATTTTCCGAAGCGATGAGTTCGATCTGGTTCTGCTCGCGGTCGAGTTCGCTGGCAATGGCAGCGGCCACAGCGGGATCGCGGGTGGCAACATCGGCGGTGAAGAAATCAGCCGCGCGAATACCTTCGCCGATAGCCTTCTTGTCAAGAGTGTCGGTGGTCATCGGGGAATCTCCTTTTTGAAGGCGTTAGCAGGACGGGTTGGATAATTTGCCGACGCGGCGCGCATGGCGGTCGCCGCCGAAATCGGTTTTGAGAAACGCCTCGACACAGGCTTTGGCCATATCGATACCGGTAAGCCGCGCGCCTAATGCCAAGACATTCGCGTCATTATGTTCGCGCGCAAGCTTTGCCGACAAAGGTTCGGACACCAGCGCACAGCGGCAGGCAGGGTTGCGGTTGACCGCGATCGAAATGCCGATGCCGGAGCCGCACAGCGCAACGCCGCATTCTGCTTCGCCTTCGGCCACTGCCTTCGCAAGCTTATAGCCATAATCGGGATAATCGACGCTTTCGGTGGTCTGGGGGCCTAGGTCGATGACATCATGGCCCGCATCTTTGAGATAATTGACAAGCGCGGCTTTGAGGTCAACGGCTGCATGGTCGGAAGCCAGGGCGATCTTCATGAAAAGCCATCCTTCACCGGTTTGGCCGCATATATTTATGGATTTACGCGCGGCACGAGGGAATCAACTGCCGCCCCCTTAAACGCAGATGTCACATTATGGAAGGGCGCGTTGGCACCAATAGGGGGCGAAACAGGGCAGGGTGACGGGAAAAATATGCGCGCCTCCAAAAGAGCGCGCGTTAACAGATTCTTAACTGCCAAGGGCCGATGATGGGCTATGACCATGATGACCCTTTCGCTTGCGCAAAATAGGCCCGTCCGGTGGGAGATGCTGGCGCGCGGGGCAGTGGTGCTGCTCTTCACAGGGCTTATGCACTTTGCCGCATAAGATATTGGGTTTACGTTATTCTATAATATTGTCTGCGTGCTGATGACCTTGGTCACAGTCTGCGCTATGCACTGTCTATGATGACAAGCGATTTCATTTTATCCGTTTTGATGCTGGCTGGTGTCGCGCTGTTGATCGGCGCTTACTATCTCCACCGCAAGGGGCAGGACCGTAAAAAGACGCTGCTGATGCTGGTGGCAGCCTTGGTGATGTTCGCCAATGTCGTGATCTGGCTCATCCCCGCACAACAAGGATCGTTGCAGGAAAAGGCGGGCGAAGAGGTGGCTAACTAAAACGTCCCTCCCGCTTGCGGGAGGGCAACGGAGCCTTATGAGCGTAGCGAATTAGGCGCGTGGGTGGGCATCGATTGCATAATGTTGGATGGACAATCCCACCCCCGACCCCTCCCGCAAGCGGGAGAGGAGATGGAGGTCATGCCGGCAATGCTTACTTAATCGGGCTATCCGGCGCCAAGCGCATATCCAGATAATTATCCACCGACTTCATCATCTGTTCGAGTTCATGTTCGAAGAAATGGTTGGCCTTCGGGATTTCATCATGGTGGATGGTGATATGCTTTTGCGTGCGCAGCTTATCGACCAGCTTTTGGACAGCGCCGGGCGTCACCACTTCGTCGCCGGTTCCCTGCACGATGATGCCGGAGGCGGGGCAGGGCGCAAGGAAGCTGAAATCATACATATTGGCGGGCGGGGCAATCGAGATGAAGCCGCGGATTTCGGGGCGACGCATCAAAAGCTGCATCCCGATCCACGCGCCAAAGCTGAAGCCTGCAATCCAGGTGGTTTGCGCTTCGGGGTGGAAGCTTTGCACCCAATCGAGAGCGGCAGCCGCATCGGACAATTCGCCAATGCCATTGTCGAACGTTCCCTGACTGCGGCCCACCCCGCGGAAGTTGAAGCGCAATGTCGCAAAGCCGCGCTTCACAAAGCTTTTGTAAAGCGCCTGTGTAATGCGGTCATTCATTGTGCCGCCGCCTTGCGGGTGCGGGTGCAAAATCATCGCGACCGGCGCGCGCGGACGCGGCGCAGGGCTGAACCGGCCTTCAAGACGACCTTCGGGACCGGGGAAAATAACGTCAGGCATGGGGCCTTATGCTTTCTATAATGGCGATTATGCCGATTTCCTGCCTTGATCCGGTCGCTGAACGAGCCGGACGGAGGCGGGGGCAATGGAAAAGAGTGTGTCGCCTATATAGAAACAAGGGTTGATTTCGCAACCAATAGAGTTGACCCCCGCTATCAATGACACATGAGTCCCGCCTTTATCTCGATCATGCGGCCACAACGCCGCTCCTGCCCGAAGCCTTAGCCGCGATGGAAGAGGGGTTGGTCCATTGGGCCAATCCATCATCGCCCCATGCCGAAGGGCGTGCGGCGCGTGCGGCACTCGAAGATGCGCGGCGGCGGATTGCGGCGGCGCTCGATTGGGACGGGGAGGTGCTGTTCACTTCCGGCGCGAGCGAGGCGATTGCGATTGCCGCCACGCGCGCCAAGGTGGACCGCCATATCATCTCGCCGGTCGAGCATGATGCCGTGCTGCGCGCGATGAAGGATGCGCAGCGGCTGACAGTCGGCCCGCGCGGGCGCGTGTTCGGCGCAAGCCTCGACAATGCGCTGCGCGGCGAAGGCCGGGCGCTGGTCACGATCCAGAGCGTCAATAATGAAACCGGCGTGGTGCAGGATTTCGACCTGCTCGCGCCTTTGGTGCGCGAGGCCAAGGGGCTGTTATTCGTCGATGCCTCGCAAAGCGCGGGCAAGATGAAGCTGCCCGACGCTGACCTTATCGCGATTTCCGCGCATAAGCTGGGCGGCCCGCCGGGGATTGGCGCGCTGTTGGTCAAGGATTTGACCATGCTCCATGCGAGCGGCGGTCAGGAAAAAGGCTATCGCCCCGGCACGGAAAATATGCCCGCCGCTTTGGGCTTTGCCGCCGCATTGGAAGCGCCGCGTATGTGGCTCCAGCGGGCCGCCGACCTGCGCCGCGAACTCGACCGCGCCATCGAACTGGCGGGCGGGGCAGTGGTCGCCAAGGAAGCGCAGCGCATCCCCACCATCACCAGCTATGCGATGCCCAATGTCGCGCAGCAGGCCCAGCTTATCCAGTTTGATCTTGCGGGCATTTCTGTATCGGCAGGGAGCGCGTGCTCGTCCGGCACCTTGAAGATGAGCCATGTGCTGGAAGCGATGGGCTGGCCGGTCGCGCGCTCGGGCGGCGTGGTGCGCGTGTCGTTCGGGCCGGCCATCACCCGCAAGGACATCCACCGCTTTGTCGACTGTTGGAAGGCGATTTCCGAGCGCGCGCATAGCAATGCGCCAACCGTCGGGGCCGCGAGCGCATGACCGGAGCAAGGGGGGAAGGGGAAAGGCCTAACACTGGCCCCGTCTATCTTGATTATCAGGCGACCACCCCGCTTGCCCCCGAAGCCTGGGCGGCGATGGAGCCTTGGCTGCGCGACAAATTCGCCAATCCGCACAGCGCGCATAAATTGGGCCGCGAAGCCAAAGCGACGGTCGAAGTCGCGCGCGATGCGGTGGGCGCACTCATGCCCGAAGGCGGGCGCTTGCTCTTCACCAGCGGCGCGACCGAGGCGCTCAACCTTGCCCTGTTGGGGAGCCTTCCCCCCGTCACCGGCGCACGCCGCCGCATCGTGACAATTGCCACCGAACATAGTGCGGTGCTGGATACAGCGCGCTATGCGCAATCGCTCGGCTATGAGCTTACCCTTTTACCGGTGGGGCGCGACGGCCTTGTGGATATGGACAGCGCCCGCGCCGCGATAGACGACACGGTCGCGCTGGTCGCGGCCATGCTCGTCAATAATGAAATCGGCGTGATCCAGCCGGTCGCCGACATTGCTGCAATGGCGCGCGAAGCGGGGGCCTTATTCCTGTGCGATGCGGTGCAAGGCTATGGCCGTGTCCCGCTTCCCCAAACTGCCGATATGATCGCCATAAGCGCCCATAAAATCCACGGCCCTAAAGGCATTGGCGCCTTATGGGTGCGCGATGGCGTGGCGTTGCGGCCCCTTCTCCACGGCGGGGGGCAGGAGGAGGGCTTGCGCTCCGGCACCTTGTCGCCCGCTTTATGTGCAGGCTTTGGTGCAGCCGCCTCGGTCGCCCGCGAACGGGCGGCGGAGGACCGCGCGCATATCGACAGATTATGGGCGATTGCCCGCGAGCGGCTGGCCGGTTGGACCATCAATGGCAGCGCCGAGCATCGCTATCATGGCAATCTCAACCTGCGCCGTGACGGGATAGACGCCGCCCGGCTGATGGCCGATATGCGCGATGTGGCTTTCTCGTTAGGGAGTGCCTGCGCTAGCGGATCGGGCCGCTCCAGCCATGTGCTGGCCGCTTTGGGGCTTTCATCGGCTGAGGCGAAATCGTCGATCCGATTAGGCTGGGGGCGTTATACCGATGCCGATGATCTGGCGATGGCGCTTGACGGCATCAATGCCGCCGCCGCACAGCAAGCATCCTAACCATAAGAGCGGAGTCCGATGAGCATCAATATCACCTTCATCCATGCCGATGGCGAGCGCGAAACCCGTGTCGAAGCGCGCGCGGGCGAAAGCTTGCTGAGCGTCGGCCAGAATGTCGGGATGCCGTTGGAAGGCACCTGCGAAGGGCAGATGGCCTGTTCGACCTGCCATGTCATCGTGTCGGCAGAGGATTTCAAAAAACTCCCGCCCGCCAGCGAAGAGGAGGAGGATATGCTCGACATGGCCGCTGCCGTCACGCGCACCAGCCGCCTGTCATGCCAGATCATCCTCACCCCCGATATGGACGGGCTTTGCGTCCGCATCCCCGGCGAAAGCCGCAATATGCAAGGGCTATAATCCGTCCCATAGTTCGGATCTGCCCGTTGAAGTCCTCCGGAACCGGATAGGCGACCGGCGGTTGAGGGGGTAAGCCTGACAAAAAAAAGGAAATGCCGACCATGCCCGACGCCAAGCCGCTCACCATCGCCCTCATTGTCGGCAGCCTGAGGAAAGAAAGCCTCAATAAAAGGCTGGCGGGTGCCCTCGAAAAACTCGCGCCCGACCATATCAGATTTGACCATGTCGATATTAGCGACCTGCCGCTTTACAATCAGGATGACGACAAGAACCAAGCCGTCCCGGTCAAGCGCATCAAAAAGCAGATAGAAGAGGCCGACGCGCTGTTGTTCGTGACGCCCGAATATAACCGCTCGGTGCCGGGCGTGCTTAAAAATGCGATTGATCACGCCTCGCGTCCCTTTGGCAAGAGCAGTTGGGGCGGCAAGCGCGGCGCAGTCATCGGCATTTCGCCGGGCGCGACCGGCACCGCCATGTCGCAGCAGCATCTGCGCAACATTCTTGCGGCGGTGGATGTCTATCTTTTCTGCCTGCCCGAAGCCTTTTTGCAGATGCGCGACGGATTGTTCACCGATGATGGCGAAATTGGCGAGGGCAGCCATGCCTTTCTTAAGGGATGGATGGACAAATTTGTCGGATGGGTTGAATCATCGGGGCAATAAGGGCTTTCTATTGCTGGAAAAAGGCGGTTATACTGCCCGGACTTGTTTGCAAGTGGGGCAAGATGATACGCGATCTACCGATTTCCAAAGCCTCCGGGCGGCCCGCAGTGGCGCTGGCAGTGACAGCGCTGTTGCTGTCGGGCTGTGCCACCATCAAGGACACGACCGGCCTTCAAAGCCGCGAGGACCATTATATCGAGCAGCTCCAGAATAGCGATAAGCTCGAAGACAGGCTGACCGCGCTGGAATTGCGGTCGGGCGGGCGGCTCGGCTTTGCGATGATGGATTCGGCAGGGGAAACGCTGGCAAGCTACCGCTCGCAAGAACGGTTCGCTATGTGTTCGACCTTCAAGACCATCCTCGCCGCCGATGTGCTGAAGCGTGCCGAGCTTGGCAAATTGCCGCTGCGCCGCCGCATCAGCTATGGACAGACCGATCTGATCGAGGGCGGTCCGGTCGTGCAGGGCCATTTTGATGCCGCCACCGGCAAGGGCGTGATGACGATCGAAGAATTGGCCAAAGCGACGGTCGTTTATGGTGATAATGCTGCGGCCAACCTGTTGCTCACCCAGATTGGCGGCCCCAAAAGCGTCACCGATTTTGCGCGCAGCCAGGGCGACTATGTGACGCGGCTCGACCGCAATGAACCGCTGGTCAATGAAAATGGCCTGAGCGATCCGCGCGATAGTAGCTCGCCCGCCGCCATGGTGTGGCTCACCCACCGTTTGCTCGTCGGCAAGCGCGCGCTCAAATATGGGTCGCGCCAGAAACTCACCAATTGGATGGTGGAATCGCCGACGGGCGCAGAACGGATCCGCGCAGGCTTGCCTGCTGACTGGAAGGCGGGGAGCAAGACCGGCACCTGCGCCAATGCCTATAATGATGTGGCGATTGCATGGGATTCGCAAAAGCGCCCCGTGGTGATGGCGATTTTCCTCGATCGGCCGACCAAGACGGGGGCGGATGCGAACAAGATTATCGCCGAAGTGGCCGCTTTGGTGAGCGGCAACGGGCCGACCAGCGCGCAAAATAATGTGCCGGTAAAGCCCAAAAGCTAAGCGTCCAGTCCAAGGCACCTGACCCTATAGGGCGCCCCCTCTTGCTTTTTCACTACGTTTTGACCATATGCGCGTCCGGGAGTCGGATGGGCGTAGCCTTCGCCAATCTGGTCAGGTCCTGACGGAAGCAGCCACAACGAATTTGCTGCGGGTCGTCCGGCTCCTACTTTTCAACACCGCTTTATTCTCGCATCCTGTCGCTGGCCCCGCTACAGCATAGCCAGCTATGCCTGATTCCGCCCAGCCCCTTGCCGAAAACCAACAGCCTTATCGCGTGTTGGCGCGCAAATATCGTCCGCAAACCTTCGCCGAATTGATTGGGCAGGATGCGATGGTGCAAACGCTTGCCAATGCGATCAAGCGCGACCGGCTGGCCCATGCGTTCCTCATGACCGGCGTGCGCGGGGTTGGCAAGACGTCGACCGCGCGCCTCATCGCCAAGGCGCTCAATTGCATTGGTCCCGACGGGCAAGGCGGCCCGACCATTGCGCCATGCGGCGTGTGCGAACCGTGCGTTGCTATTGCCGAAGGGCGGCATATCGACGTTATCGAAATGGATGCGGCGAGCCATACCGGCGTCGATGATGTGCGCGAAATAATCGAGGCGGTGCGCTATGCCGCCGTTTCCGCGCGCTATAAAATCTATATCATTGACGAAGTGCATATGCTTTCCAAAAATGCGTTCAACGCTTTGTTGAAAACGCTGGAAGAGCCGCCGCCGCACGTCAAATTCCTGTTCGCGACAACCGAGGTCAACAAGGTGCCGATTACGGTCCTGTCGCGCTGTCAGAGGTTCGATTTGCGCCGCATTACCGCCGATATGCTGGCCGAACATTTCACCGAAATTTTGGGAAAAGAGGGCGTCGAGGCCGAAGAGGAAGCGGTGTGGCTCATCGCCAATGCCGCCGAAGGGTCGGCGCGCGACGGGCTTTCGATCCTCGATCAGGCCATCGCCCATGCCGATCTTGACGGGCATCACAGCATCACTGGCGCGCAGGTGCGTGAAATGCTGGGATTGTCCGACCGGAGCGCGATCCGCCGCCTGTTCGGGCTGTTGCTTGACGGCAATAATGCGGGGCTGTTGGAAGCGGTGCGCGAACAATATGCGCTGGGCGTCGAGCCGGTTTCGCTGATGCGCGGCCTGCTTGACCTTGTCCATGCGGTCACGGTCGTCAAAGTCGGGCGCGCGGACAATCCGGTGTTTGGTGCGGATGAACGCAGCGCCATCGCGGATTGGGCGCAAAACCTTGGTTTTCCAAGCCTCCATCGCTTGTGGCAATTGTTGCTCAAGGGCCATGACGAGGTCGTGCGCGCGGCGACCCCGATTGAGGCGGCGGAAATGGCGCTGCTGCGCGTCCTCCACGCCGCGAATATGCCCGACCCCGGCGAATTGCTCGCGCTGCTACAACAAGGCGGAAGTGCGGCGGATGAAGGGGCAGGGCATAAGGCTGCGGGCAACAGTGCGGTGGCTAATGGTGCGGGGAACAACGCCGCAGGCATCGGTGCGGCGACCTATAGTGCAGCGGCTAATCCGACGCCTCTAAACGCGACAGACAATAACGCCCCCGCGCCAACCTTCCCCGCAACGACACCGGTGTCACAACCCGCGCCAAGCCCGGCATCCGAAATGGTGCATACCGGCGCTCCACCGGCAAATTTACCCTCATCCGTCAAGGCTTTAGTCGAACTTTGCTGGCAGCATAACCGCGCGAGCATGGGCCAAGCCTTGCAGGATAAGGTGCGCCCCGTCCGCATCGCGCCGCCACAGATTGACATTGCGCGCGGCACCGGTCTTGGCGACAATTTCACCCGTGAACTGGCGGAAACGCTGACCGCCATTACCGGCACGCGCTGGACCGTCTCATTTGCAGACGGGGAGGGCGCGCCGACTTTGTTTGAACAGGAACAGGCAGCGCAAGCCGCCGAAACCGCGGCAATCATGGACTTGCCGATAGTGAAGGCCGCATTTGCTGCATTCCCCGATGCAAAGCTGGTGCCGCCCGATATGGATAAACGAAAGGCCAACTGATGAAATCGATGGAAGAATTGTTAAAGGCGGCGCAGGAAGCGGCCGCCAATGTGCAGGCGCAAATGGGCGAGGCGCAGGCCAAGCTCGACACGATCGAGGTCGAAGGCCAATCGGGCGGAGGCTTGGTGAAAATCCGCGCGACTGCCAAGGGCCGTATTCTTGGCGTTGCGATTGACGACAGCTTGCTTGTCCCCGCCGACAAGCAAATCCTTGAAGACCTAGTCGCCGCCGCGTTCAATGATGCACGCGCCAAAGCCGATGCTGTCTCGAACGAGGAAATGTCGAAAATGTCGCAAGGCCTGCCGCTCCCGCCGGGCTTCAAGCTGCCTTTCTAAAGGCGCTTATCAACCGGCCCCATTGAAGCGCGCCGCGCTCACGCCATATTAAGGGCCAAGCATATAGAAGGCACCTTCAATTTCAGTGCCGCCCGGAGACTCACTTGATCGAATCCTTTCCCCTGTTGCCGCTGCGCGACATTGTAATTTTCCCCCAGATGATCGTGCCGCTGTTCGTCGGTCGCGACAAATCGGTCGTGGCGCTCGAACGCGCGATGGAAGCCGACAAGGAAATCTTCCTCGTCGCCCAACTTGATCCGGCTGAAGATGATCCGGAACGCGATGATCTTTATGACCTCGGCGTGATTGCGACCGTGCTGCAATTGCTGAAACTGCCCGATGGCACCGTACGCGTTCTGGTCGAAGGAAAGCAGCGCGCGCGGCTTGATGCACTCGAAGCATCGGACGGCTACACCATCGCGTCGGTGCAGATGCTCGAAGACCGCACCGCCGATACCCCCGAAGCCACCGCGCTGATGCGCTCGGTGGTCGAACAGTTTGAAAATTACACCAAGCTCAACAAAAAGCTTCCGGCGGAAACCAGCGTACAGCTTGGCGAAATTGAAGATGCCTCGCGGCTTGCCGATGCGGTGGCGGGCAATATCAACGTCAAGGTCGCCGATAAGCAGGCGATGCTGGTCGAAGAAGATCCGGTCAAGCGGCTCGAAATGGTATTTGCCTTCATGGAAGGCGAACTTGGCGTATTGCAGGTTGAAAAGAAAATCCGTGGCCGCGTCAAGCGCCAGATGGAAAAGACCCAGCGCGAATATTATTTGAACGAGCAACTGAAAGCGATCCAGCGCGAACTCGGAAACGAGACGGGCGAGGATGGCGATGAACTGGCCGAACTGCAGGCCAAGATTGACTCGCTCAAATTGTCCAAGGAAGCCAAGGCCAAGGCCGAAGCCGAATTGAAAAAGCTGCGCGGCATGGCCCCCATGTCCGCCGAAGCCACGGTTGTGCGCAACTATCTCGATGTGCTGCTCGGCCTCCCCTGGGGCAAAAAGTCGAAGCTCAAAAAGGATATTGCCAAGGCGCAGGATATTCTCGACGCCGACCATTATGCGCTCGACAAGGTCAAGGATCGCATCGTCGAATATCTCGCGGTGCAGGCGCGCACCAACAAGCTTAAAGGCCCGATCCTGTGTCTCGTCGGCCCGCCGGGTGTTGGCAAAACCTCGCTCGGCCGCTCGATTGCGAAAGCGACGGGGCGCGAATTTGTGCGCCAATCCTTGGGCGGCGTGCGCGACGAAGCCGAAATTCGCGGCCACCGCCGCACCTATATCGGATCCCTGCCGGGCAAGATTGTGTCAAACCTCAAAAAGGCGGGCACCAGCAATCCCTTGTTCCTGCTCGACGAGATTGACAAATTGGGTCAGGATTTCCGCGGCGATCCTGCATCGGCTTTGCTTGAGGTTTTGGACCCCGAACAGAATAGCAAGTTTAACGACCATTATCTCGAAATCGACATTGACCTGTCGGACATCATGTTCGTCACCACCGCGAACAGCCTCAACCTGCCGCAACCCTTGCTCGACCGCATGGAGATTATCCGGCTTGAAGGCTATACCGAGGATGAGAAGGTCGAGATTGCCGAACGCCATCTCATCGCCAAGCAGATTGAAGCGCATGGCTTGAAGGAGGGGGAATTTACCCTGACCCAAGAGGGCCTGCGCGATCTGATCCGCTATTACACCCGCGAAGCCGGTGTCCGCACACTCGAACGCGAAATTGCACGACTTGCGCGCAAGGCGTTGCGCAAAATCCTTGAAGGCAAGGAAGTCAGCGTGACGATCACGCCCGACAATCTCGCCGACTATGCGGGCGTGCGCAAATATCGTCATGGTGTCGGCGATGAAGAGGACCAGATCGGCGCGGTGACGGGTCTTGCTTGGACCGAAGTGGGCGGCGAATTGCTGACCATCGAGGCGGTGACTGTGCCCGGCAAGGGCATGGTCAAAACCACCGGCAAGCTTGGCGAGGTGATGAACGAGTCTGTTCAGGCCGCGATGAGCTTTGTGAAGGCGCGCGCGCCGGCTTATGGCATCAAGCCCAGCCTGTTTGCCCGCAAGGACATCCATATCCACTTGCCCGAAGGCGCTGTCCCCAAGGATGGCCCGTCGGCAGGCATCGGCATGGTGACCTGTATGGTCTCGACCTTGTCCGGCATTGCCGTGCGCAAGGATGTTGCGATGACCGGTGAGGTTACGCTGCGCGGTCGGGTGCTTCCGATTGGCGGCCTTAAGGAAAAACTGTTGGCGGCGCTGCGCGGCGGCATCAAAACGGTCATCATTCCCGAAGAGAATGAAAAAGACCTTGCCGAAATCCCCGACAATGTGAAGCAGGGACTGAAAATCATCCCGGTCGGCCATGTTGATGAGGTATTGAAAATCGCGTTGGCCGGAGAAATCACGCCGATCACCTGGACCGAAGCCGACGAACTGGCAACCCAGCCGCCGGTCGGAGGTTCCGAACAGGAAGCGGGCTTGCGCCACTAAGAGGCCGATGTCCCCTTAGAATCACCAGCGCGAATGTTACAGATTCGTCAGCGCTAAACGGGCGGAAGAGCATCGCTTTTCCGCCCTTTTTTGTGAGAAAACGCACCTTGCGCTAACGGTTCGTCGCGAAATTGGGCGCGATTTTACGCATCTCGGCTGATTTTCGGCAAAATCGGGGGTTTTTCGTTGCTTTTGCTTTGACAAAACAAGCACGTCGCGCCTTATTACGCATCGGCTTAGCCGATTGATTCCTAAATGTAACAAACCAAGAGAGAGAATAAGGGGGTTCCCAAGGCATGAACAAGCAAGATCTTATCGCAGCCGTCGCTGACCAAGCCGGCATTTCCAAAGCCGACGCAGGCAAGGCGGTTGAAGCTGTTTTCGACGGCATCACCTCGACCCTCAAGTCGGGCGGCGAAGTGCGTCTCGTCGGTTTCGGCACCTTCTCGGTGACCAAGCGCAAGGCCTCGACCGGCCGCAACCCGCGCACCGGTGAAGCTATGACCATCAAGGCTTCGACCCAGCCCAAGTTCAAAGCTGGCAAGGGCCTGAAGGATGCCGTCAACTAAGACGGTCATTTTTTATCCATTGCTCCGGAAATTTGACGTTCCGGAATAAAAGAAAAGCGGAGAACTTTGCTTCTCCGCTTTTTTTGTGCCTTTTTTGAAGTCGCTATTGCCAAAATATAACTTGGCTCAATTTGTTTATTGATTCTGTAAATTTCTCCCATAAAGACTTCTGCGTTGTTCGGACCTATGAGGGGGATGGGCGACATTATGGAGTGGGGCCGGGCGATCAGGTGTCCGGCTCATCATTTTGGGGGATTATATGAAAAAATATATGTTGCTCGCCGCTGTTGCGGCGATGATGCCTGCTGCCGCTTTGGCTCAGGACACTGACGGTGCCCGTATCGAAGCGCGCATCGGCTATGAAACGCCGACCGTGTCCTATGACGATAGCTGGGACGATGATGATGTCTATAAGCTGGGCAGCGCCGTTTCTTATGGCGCAGAACTTGGGTATGACATCAAGGCGGGCGAAAAGCTGCGCGTTGGCCCTTATGTCAATTATGAATTGTCGTCGGTCAAAAATTGCGACAGCGGCGTATGCGGCAAAGTCAAAGGCACGTGGGCAGCGGGCGCGCGCATCGGTTATGCTGTGTCCGAGAGCGGCGTAATTTATGGCAAAATCGGTTACGCCGACATGAAGATTCGCGTCACCGATGGGAATTTCAGCGAAACTGCCGGTCATGGCGGTATTCAAGCGGCCTTGGGCTATGAAGGCAATATCGGCAAGTCGATGTACTGGAAAGTCGAAGGCGTTTACAGCGACAATGGTGAATTGTTCGAACTGGAAGGCGTCAACGTCCAACGCCGCCAACTCGTGGCAGGCCTCGGCTTCCGCTTCTGATCGCGTCTCCGCAATAAAGATGGAAAGGGCGCGTGTTTTTCGCGCCCTTTTTTATTGCATTTGTGAAAGGCGCTGCGTAAAGGCGGCGTTCCTTACCGGTCGCCGGTTCGGGCGCGTAGCTCAGTGGTAGAGCACACCCTTCACACGGGTGGGGTCGCAAGTTCAATCCTTGCCGCGCCCACCATCGCTTGACCCGTTAAAATTACTGCTTCCCAAAGATAGTCGCACCAGCTTGAAGGCATCGTTTTTCAGAGCAATGGTCAGCCAATGATTTGCCTTGAATATGCATTTTTCATCATGCATCTGCTATCTGCGCGACAATCCTGCCATTGCTTGCCAGCCATTTCTTATGCCGCCAAGATTGACAAACCCGCCCGTCCTGTCGAGACAGGGAGGATATGTAATTTTGCAAGGATTTGTCATGAAAACCCGTGCCGCCGTCGCCTTTGAAGCCAAAAAGCCGCTCGAAATTGTCGAGCTTGATCTGGAAGGTCCGAAAGCGGGTGAGGTTCTGGTCGAGATTATGGCGACGGGAATTTGCCATACCGACGCTTATACGCTCGACGGGTTGGACAGCGAAGGCATTTTTCCCAGCGTTTTGGGCCATGAAGGCGCAGGTATTGTGCGCGAAGTTGGTCCCGGCGTGACATCGGTGAAACCGGGCGACCATGTAATTCCGCTCTACACGCCCGAATGTCGCCAGTGCAAAAGCTGCCTTTCGGGAAAGACCAACCTTTGCACCGCGATCCGCGCGACCCAGGGCAAGGGGCTGATGCCCGATGGCACCACGCGCTTTTCCTATAAAGGCCAGCTCATCTATCATTATATGGGCTGCTCGACCTTCTCCAATTTCACGGTACTGCCGGAAATTGCGGTCGCAAAAATCCGTGAGGATGCGCCGTTTGACAAGGCTTGTTATATCGGTTGTGGCGTGACCACCGGTGTCGGGGCCGTCACCAATACGGCCAAAGTGGAACCCGGCTCCAATGTCATCGTGTTCGGTCTTGGCGGCATCGGCCTCAATGTCATCCAAGGCGCGAAGATGGTTGGCGCAGACATGATTGTCGGCGTCGATATTAATGACAGCAAGGCCGAATGGGGCCGCCGCTTTGGTATGACCCATTTTGTCAATCCTTCCAAAGTGGGAGGCGATATTGTCGAGCATCTGGTGGAACTTACCAATGGCGGCGCGGACTATAGTTTTGACTGCACCGGCAATACGACTGTGATGCGGCAGGCGCTTGAAGCCTGCCATCGCGGGTGGGGCGTTTCGACAGTCATCGGGGTGGCAGAAGCGGGCAAGGAAATCTCTACCCGCCCGTTCCAGCTTGTGACGGGCCGCGTGTGGAAAGGGTCGGCCTTTGGCGGCGCGCGCGGGCGCACCGATGTGCCGAAAATCGTCGATTGGTATATGAATGGCAAGATCGAGATTGACCCGATGATTACCCATGTGCTGAGCCTTGAGGACATCAATAAAGGCTTCGACCTTATGCACGCAGGCGAAAGCATCCGCAGCGTAGTTGTATTCTGAGCATACTCAAGCAAGATACAGAAAAAAAGGGGTAAAAAATGTTCAATCATGTGATGGTCGGATCGAACGATATTGCGCGGTCCAAAGAATTTTATAATGCGCTACTGGCAACATTGGGGGTCGGGGAACCCGTCACCAATGTGACCGCAGGCGGCGCGACGCGGCTATTCTACCTCCACCCGGAAGGCCTTTTCTGTGTGAGCGAGCCGATTGACGGGGAGGCCGCGACGATTGCCAATGGCGCAACTATCGGCTTCAAATGCAATTCGCCGGAACAGGTTAAAATATTCCATGATGTTGCGGTGGCCAATGGCGGCACCTCGATCGAAGACCCGCCCGGCTTGCGGCAAGCGGGGCTGGGGCCGATGCACCTTGCTTATATGCGCGATCCGGACGGTCATAAATTATGCGCGATTTACCGGGTTCCGGCCTGACCCGCCATGCAATGGATTTTGACGTTCACCTGCGTTGATCGCGTAGGGATTGTATCGGCGGTGGCAGGCTTTCTGGCCGAGCGTGACGGTTTCATTCTGGATAGCCAGCAATTTGCCGACCTTGAAAGCGGGCATTTTTTCATGCGCGTGCTGTTTCAGGGTGCAGGGCCGAAATTTACCGATGATGGCGCAAGGCTTTCCCATGATTTTGAAGCGATTGCGGCACGTTTTTCCCTTCAGTACGATCTGAAACCAGCGGACGAGCGCCGCCGTATCGTGATTGCGGTGTCCAAAGGCAGCCATTGCCTCACCGATCTGCTCCACCGCTGGTCGTCCGGCACGTTGCCGGTCGAAATCGACGCGATTGTCTCCAATCATGAACATTGCCGCCGCCTCGCCGAATGGCATGGCGTGCCTTATCATTATCTTCCCGTATCGGGCGATAATCGCGCCGAGCAGGAGGCGGCGATAATGGGGGTGATGGAAGAAAGCGGGAGCGAATTGCTGGTGCTGGCGCGCTATATGCAGATATTGTCGGGCGAAATGACCGACGGACTGGAGGGCCGCGCCATCAATATCCACCACAGTTTTTTGCCCAGTTTCAAAGGCAGCCAGCCCTATCACCGCGCGCATGATCGCGGCGTGAAGCTTATCGGCGCGACCGCCCATTTTGTGACGGGCGACCTTGATGAGGGGCCAATTATCGAACAAGCGGTCGAGCGCGTGGACCATCGCGCGACAGTTGACGATATGATCCGCATCGGGCGCGATATTGAATCCAAAGTGCTGGCGCGCGCGGTGCGCTTATGGGGCGAGCGGCGCTTGTTCCTGAACGGCAACCGCACAGTCGTGTTCGGCTAAGACTGGCAGGAAAGGAGCCCATCATGGAAAGCTTATCCACCAACAAAAGCTATGGGGGCGTACAGGGCGTCTATAAACATGCCTCGACCAGCACCGGCACCGATATGACTTTCGCGGTCTATGTGCCGCCGCATGAGGCGGGGCAAAAATTGCCGGTTATCTGGTATTTGTCGGGCCTCACCTGCACCCATGCCAATGTGATGGAGAAAGGCGAGTATCGCCGTGTCTGCGCTGAACTCGGCCTGATTTTCGTCACGCCCGATACCAGCCCGCGCGGCGAGGGTGTCGCTGATGACCCGCAAGCCGCCTATGATTTCGGCTTGGGCGCGGGCTTTTATGTGAATGCGACCCAAGCGCCTTTCGCACAGCATTACCGGATGCGCGATTATATCGAACGCGAATTGCCGGAACTGATCGCGCGCGAATTCCCGGCGGATATGACGCGGCAAGGGATTATGGGGCATAGTATGGGCGGGCATGGCGCGCTCACCATCGGCCTGCGCAATCCGGACACCTATCGCGCGATTTCGGCCTTTTCCCCGATTGTCGCGCCCTCACAGGTGCCGTGGGGGCAAAAGGCGTTGGGCGGCTATTTGGGTGACGATAAAGCCGCGTGGCGGGCGTATGACGCGGTGGCGCTGATAGAAGATGGCGCGCGCGTTCCGGAGCTTTTGGTCGACCAAGGGAGCGCCGATGATTTTGTCGGGACCGAACTGCGCCCCGAACTTCTTGCTGACGCTTGCGAAAAGGCCGGAATTGCGCTCGATCTTGCCATCGACGACGGCTATGACCATAGCTATTATTTCATTTCGACCTTCATGGAAAAACATCTGCGCTGGCATGAAGCGCGTCTTGTTTGACTATGTTGCTTTACCTAATTTGACCAATATATTCAGCAGATATTAAAAGCGGGGAAGTTATTGGCAGCAGCATGAGGGAATTTCAGCACCGCCAAAGACTTAGCGCCGCGCGCGCCGCCAGAGTCGGTCGCGTCCTCGCGATGCTGTTTGCGGCGGTCACGATGGCGGGGCAGGCGGTGCCGGTAGTAGCGCAGCAGACCCGCGCCGACCAGGCCGCAATCCGTTCCGTTACCAAACAGGTGCGCCCGCTCCGTGCGGTCGTCGCCAGCGTTCGCGCGCAATCGCCTTATGATGAAATGGATTATCTGGGCGGCCCCGAATTTGATGCAACGCGCTATGTGTATCGGCTCAAATTCATGGACGGCAGCAAGGTCGTCTTTGTCTATGTCGATGCCGTATCGGGACGCATTATCGGGCGTTCGCGCTGATTATGCGGTTAAAACAGATTGTTCGTTATGGCATTGGCACAGGGCAGAAACAGCGGCTATACCGCTAGACAGCCCACAGCCGATAGAAGCCACCGCCGATAGAAAAAGCCCCGGCAGCACAGATATAAAAGAAGGGACGAAGATGCGCATATTGATCGTTGAGGACGAACCGACCTTGGGCCGCCAGCTTAAATCGACGCTGGAGGGTACAGGCTATGCGGTCGATCTGGCGACCGATGGCGAAGACGGCCATTTTCTGGGCTCGACCGAAAATTATGATGCGGCAATTCTGGACTTGGGCCTCCCCGAAATTGATGGGCTTACGGTGCTTGACCGCTGGCGCAAGGAAGGCAAAGTCTTTCCCGTCCTCGTCCTCACTGCGCGCGATAGCTGGTCGGACAAGGTGGCAGGGCTGGATGCCGGTGCCGATGATTATCTGGCCAAACCGTTCCAGACCGAAGAATTGATTGCCCGTTTGCGCGCCCTCATCCGTCGCGCATCGGGCAATGCGTCGAGCGAATTGACCGCGGGCGATGTGCGGCTTGATACGCGGTCGGGCAAGGTCACGCTGAATGGCGAGCCGGTGAAACTCACCGCGCAGGAATATAAGCTGCTCTCCTATCTCCTCCACCATAAGGGCAAAGTGGTCAGCCGCACCGAATTGATCGAGCATATTTACGATCAGGATTTTGACCGCGATTCCAACACAATCGAAGTTTTTGTGACGCGCATCCGTAAGAAATTGGGGCAGGATGTCATCACCACCATTCGTGGACTGGGGTATAGCCTCGACGAACCGACCTGATTTCTGGCAGGAAAATGGCTGATAATGCGCCATCAATACCGGTTATAGACGCTAAGGACATCAAGCCTGCTGTCGGAAAAAATTCCGGCACGGACGGGACGGAGGCGTCCGCGTCCACAACCGACACGCCGACAGGCAAGACCACCGGCTCTTTAGGCCGCCGCATGATCGGTATTGCGGCGGCGTGGATTTTGTTCCTGCTCGTGGGTGGCGGTTTTGCGCTCGACAATGTGCTGACCGGCATCATCACGCGCAATTTCGATTCCAACCTTGAATATGTGTTGAAAGCGATGGTGCGTTCGTCGGAAATCGACCCTTATGGCGAAGTGCGGCTCAACCAGCCGCTTGGCGACCAGCGGTTTCTGGAACCTTATAGCGGGCTTTACTGGCAGATTAGCGGCAAAGGGCATGAGCCTTTCCCGTCCCGTTCCTTATGGGACCGCACGCTGGAGCGCCGCCCGATCGTCGGTGACGGGCAAATCCACACCTATGACAGCAAGCAATTTTCCGGCGAGGAATTGCGCGTACTTGAACGCGAAGTGCAACTTCCCGGGTCGCAGACATTCTGGCGTTTCCAGATTGCGCAATCGCGGGTTGAACTGGACGAGCAAATCAAGATTTTGCGCAAGACCCTAGTGCGCAGTTTTGCAGGCCTTGCCATCGGCCTCATCATTCTGGCGGCCCTGCAGACGCTATATGGCTTATGGCCGCTACGGCGTATCCGCACCGAAATCAGCGCGATGCGGCGGGGTGAAAAGGGGCGGGTGAGCGAGCCTTTGCCCAATGAGGTCATGCCGATGGTCAATGAGTTGAACGAACTGATCGCGCATAATGAGCGGCAGGCGGAAGAGGCGCGGCGCCATGCGGGCAATCTTGCCCATGCGCTCAAAACACCGCTCACCGTCATTATGAATGCGGCGACCGCCAAGGCACCGGACTTGGCAGAAACCGTCGTGCGGGAGGCGGCAACGATGCGGCGGCAGGTCGACCACCATCTGGCCCGCGCGCGCGCGGTCGGTCGTCGCGGTCACGCGCATAGCCGTGCGGTCGCTTGGGCGAGCCTCCAATCGGTCGAGCGCGCGGTCGCGCGACTTTACCCCCATGTCCGCATTGATATTGCGGGCGACAAGCTGGCGGCGGTGCGCGTCGAGCGGCAGGATTTGGACGAGATGCTCGGCAATCTCATCGAAAATGCCGCCAAATATGGGGGCGGCAGCGTGTTTATCACGGTTGAGCGGGTCGGCACGATGGTCGATTTTCTTATCGAAGATGACGGCATGGGCATTCCGCCGCAGGAGCGGGAGCGGCTGTTCGATCGCGGCGCGCGGCTCGATACCGGCAAGCCCGGCACCGGCCTTGGCCTAGCGATTGTGCGCGATGTCGCGGAAATTTATGACGGCTCCGTCTCGCTCGACGAAAGCGAGGATTTGGGCGGATTACTCGTGCACCTGCGTCTGCCGGTAGCGATTTAGGCCCGTCGCGATTTTATCCTGCCTCAATCCTGCCGGATCTGCTGATGATGGCGGATCACCTCGTCAATCACGAAGCGCAGGAATTTTTCGGAAAATTCGGGGTCAAGATGCGCGTCCTTGGCGAGCTGGCGCAGCCGTTCGATCTGGCGCTCCTCGCGCTGCAGATCGGCGGGCGGCAGGTCGATTTCGGCCTTCAAACGGCCCACCGCCTGCGTAATTTTGAACCGCTCGGCCAGCATGAAAACAAGCGCAGCGTCGATATTGTCGATGCTTTGACGATATTGTTCCAGCCGATTGTCCATAAATCATTTCTCCTTAGCCCGGCTCCTTTGGGCATATTGATGGCAAGGCGCAACCCAAATCAGTTGCAAATCCCCCTTGTTCGGGCCAAGGGGAGCCTGACATGAGTGCGATAATCCAACATAAACAAGACGAACATCTTCCCTCGCTCGAACCGATGATGCGGCTTGTCGAGTCCGGCATGGACTCGGTGAATTCCGTGATTATTGAACGGATGCAGTCCGAAATTCCGCTCATCCCCGAACTGGCCGGCCATCTCATTGCCGGCGGTGGCAAGCGGATGCGCCCGATGCTGACACTCGCAAGCGCGGAGTTGCTGGGATACCAAGGCACGCGCCATCATCTGTTGGCGGCAGCGGTGGAATTTATCCACACCGCAACGCTGCTTCATGATGATGTGGTGGACGGGTCGGACCTGCGCCGGGGCAAGCATACGGCGAATATGATTTGGGGCAATAATGCCAGCGTATTGGTCGGGGATTTCCTCTTTACCCGCTCGTTCGAGCTGATGGTCGAGGACGGCTCGCTTCAGGTGTTGAAAATCCTGTCGGGCGCGTCGTCGATTATCGCGGCAGGCGAAGTCGCGCAGTTGAGCGCGCAGCGGCAGCTTTCGACCAGCGAACAAAAATATATGGAGATTATCACCGCTAAAACCGCGGTGCTGTTCGCTGCTGCCTGCCGTATTTCGGCGGTGGTGGCCGAACGTCCCGAAGCCGAAGAATTGGCGCTTGATGCCTATGGTCTCAACCTTGGCATCGCGTTCCAGCTCGTCGATGATGCAATTGATTATGTGTCGGACAGCGAAACCATGGGCAAGGGCGTCGGCGATGATTTCCGCGACGGCAAAGTAACCCTGCCGGTCATCCTTGCGATGGCACGCGGCAGCGACGAGGAACGCCGCTTCTGGCAAGATGCGATCATGGGGCATAAAAATGGCGAGGAGGATTTGCTCCACGCCAAGGCTCTGCTTGAACAACATGGCGCGATTGCCGACACGCTGGAACGTGCGCGCCATTATGGCAAGCTTGCGATTGATGCGCTGGCACCATTTCCTGACGGAGCGGCCAAGGATGCGCTGGTCGAAGCGGTCGAATTTGCGATCCGGCGCGCATATTAAAGGTTTTTAGCTAATGGCTGAAATCCCTTCAGCCCTTCCTGTCGAAGCTGTTTTGCCGGACCTCAGCGCAAGCTTGCGTGCGGGCAATAAGGCCGTCCTTATCGCGCCGCCTGGGGCGGGCAAGACGACGATGGTGGCACCGGCATTGCTGGGGGCGCCGTGGTGTGACGGGCAGATTTTGCTCTTGTCACCGCGTCGCTTGGCCGCGCGCGCGGCGGCTGAGCGTATGGCCGAACTGGCGGGCGAACCGGTCGGCAAGACTATCGGCTATGCAACAAGATTGGACAGCAAACATAGCGCGGCAACGCGCATATTGGTGCTGACCGAGGGCATTTTCCGCAACCGCATATTGGCCGATCCGGAACTGGCGGGGGTGAGCGCTGTGCTGTTCGATGAAGTGCATGAGCGCAATATCGACAGCGATTTCGCGCTTGCGCTGACGCTGGACGTGCAGGAGGCCTTCCGCCCCGATTTGCGGCTCGTGGCAATGTCGGCGACGCTTGATGGCGAACGCTTTGCCGCGCTGATGGAGGGTGCGCCGGTCATCGAAAGTGCCGGACGCAGCTTTCCATTGCGCGCCGAATATGCGGGGCGCGATGCGACCAAGCGGATCGAGGAGAGTGTCGCGGCGGTCATCCGACAGGCATTGCGGGATGAGGAGGGCGATATTTTGGCCTTCTTGCCGGGGGTGCGCGAAATCGAGCAGACGGCTGAAATTCTTACGGAAAAAGGTGGTGGAGCGCTGGTGCATATCCTCCACGGTCAAGTCGATCCGGCCGAGCAGCGCCGCGCGATCCGGCGCGATTCCCAAGGAAGCCGTAAGGTCATTTTGGCCACCAGCATCGCTGAAACCAGTCTCACCATTGATGGGGTGCGTGTGGTGGTCGATAGCGGGCTTGCGCGGCGGCCACGCTATGACAAGGCGGCGGGGATTACGCGGCTTGTGACCGAGCGGGTGAGCCAAGCGGCGGCAACCCAGCGCGCAGGCCGCGCCGCGCGGCAAGGGGCGGGTGTGGTTTACCGTTTGTGGGAGCAAGCCGCGACCGCCGGCCTCATCCCGTTCGATCCGCCCGAAATATTGGAAAGTGATTTGACCGCGCTCGTGCTGGATTGCGCGCTGTGGGGGGCGGAGCCGCAATCACTGCGCTGGCTCGACCCGCCGCCGCCGTCTGCGATTGCCGAAGGAAAAGCGCGGCTTGTCGCGCTGGAGGCGCTGGACGAGAATGGCCGCGTGACACCGCATGGCCGCGCGATGGCGGCGCTGCCGCTCCCTCCGGCGCTCGCGCATATGCTGATCCGCGGGAGCGAAGTAGGCAAGGGCGAATTGGCGGCAGAACTGGCGGTTTTGCTGAGCGAGCGCGGGCTTGGCGGCAATGATGGAGATCTTGAAACAAGGCTGTCCCGCTGGCGGCATGACAAGGGTCGCAAGGCCGAAGCTGCCCGCGCGCTGGCCAAGCGTTGGGCAGGGCTGGGGGCCAAGCTGTGCGCGGGCGATAGCATGCCGCGCACTGATACCGGGCCACTTGATCTCCCCGCACTCGTCGCTACCGCTTATCCCGACCGGCTTGCCAAGCGTCGCTCCGCAGATGGCGCGGACTGGATTAGCGCAGGGGGCAGGGGGTTCAGGCTGGACCCGCTCTCGCCGCTCGCGCGCAGCGAATGGCTCGCCATTGCCGATGTGCAAGGGGCAGCGGGGGGCGCGCGCATCCTTTCCGCCGCCGCGATGGATGAAGCGCATATCCTCAAATATTTCGCCGCGCGCATCGAAACACGGCGGCAGGTCAGTTATGACCCCGCCACCGCACGCGTTTCAGCAGAGCGCCAGACGAGGCTTGGCGCGATCACGCTCAAATCCGGCCCCGATGATGCGCCCGATGCCGACGCCATTGCCGGAGCGTTGCGCGATGCGGTGGCGAAGCATGGCCTATCGCTCCTGCCGTGGAGCAAGGCTGCGCTCGCGCTGCGCCACCGCGCGGCTTATGCGGGAAATGAGGGCCTTTCCGATACCGCGCTGCTCGACACGCTCGATGACTGGTTGATGCCGCTCCTTACCGGCAAACGCCGTCTGGAGGCGGTGGACGCGGGCGCGCTCACCCAAAGCCTGCAAAATCTGTTGGGCTGGGACGAAATGCAGCGGATAGAACGGCTAGCGCCATCGCATTTTACCACGCCCGCAGGCACCGCCCATGCGATTGACTATGACGCCGAAGCGGGGCCGACCGTCGAAGCGCGGGTGCAGGCCTTTTTCGGCCTAGCGCAGCATCCGACCATCGGCCAACCGTCGGTGCCGCTGATTTTGAGCCTGACTTCACCCGCCGGACGCCCGATCCAGACCACGCGAGATCTGCCGACTTTCTGGGCGGGAAGCTGGCGCGATGTGGCCAAAGAAATGCGCGGGCGTTACCCCAAACATCCCTGGCCCGATGATCCGGCAGCGGCGACCGCGACGGTACGCACAAAAAAGGCTGACGCGCGACGCAACAGCGACTAAGAGCATGAGCCTCAAGAATCACGCTTTAACAACAGGTGTTCCATGACCGCGCGTATCTATCAACGACCGAAAAACGCCATGCAGTCGGGCCGCGCGCTCACGCAGCAATGGGTGCTGGAATATGACCGCACCGAAAAGCAGTTGCCCGATCCGATGACGGGCTGGGCCGGAAGCGGCGACACCAAGCAGCAACTGCGCCTCACCTTCGCGAGCGCCGAGGAAGCGAAGGCCTATGCCGACGCAAATGGCATCACCTATCATATGGTTCCGACCCCGCCGAAGAAGCTGAAGCTGCAATCCTACGCGGATAATTTCCAGTAAAATTTGGTCTTAAGCTCCGTCATTGCGAGCCGCGAAGCGGCGCGGCAATCCAGAGCAAAATGGCGCAACCGTTGTGTTGGACGACTCTGGAT
>JAFAFE010000003.1 GCA_023423655.1 Pseudomonadota bacterium | reverse complement strand
AAGATACCACTCAGGTGCGTTTCCTCTGCCATCATAAAGATGGCCATCTCTGAAAATCCAGAATTTGGAGCCGCATTCAGTCTCAATGAAGTAATAGTCTCTTATGCGTGCAGAGGATCGTTCTCGCGCGCGCGAAACCGATACCGCCATGTGGGAGGGGCTAGTGCGACCGCTGCTTCAGACCTACCGTATCGGCATCCTCTACCGGGCACCGATGCTCATCGAGAATCTCGACGCCCGGCGCCTACAGCCGCGCGTCTCGATCATCTCACCGACCCTACGGCCACGTCGGGGAGATCCTGAAGGCCTGCTACCCCATGTCTATTACAGCGCCGATGGCGGCGTGACACTATGTCTCCTGGACCCTGAGGCGGGGGATTGGTCGCCAGCCGATCTTGTCGCGGAAACGACAGTGCCTTGGACCATCGAATGGCTGGCCGCCTATGAAGGCTGGCGCGCGACGGGAAAATGGACGGCAAGTGGCCGTCATGTGGAGGTGACCCGTGGCTAAGACCAAAGCCCCGCAGAAGGTGCAATCGGCGCTCTGGGCGCGCGCCGCGGGGCGCTGCCAGGATCGCGGCTGTAATCAGGATCTCGTCGGTGACCTGATCTCTGGCAACGACGACGCATTGTTCGGCTTCATCGCCCATATCGTGGCTGACAGCGCGATAGGCCCGCGCGGCGACCCGGTCCGTTCGCCCAAGCTGGCCAAAAGCCTCGATAATCTGATGCTCCTATGTTCGGTCCATCACAAGCTGATCGACGTCGATGATCTGGACGACCATCCCGAACCGCTTCTATTGGCGATGAAAGCCGAGCATGAGGCGCGTGTAGCGCTGCTGGCAGGGATCGACGAAGATCGCGCATCCCATGTTCTGCGGTTCGGCGCAAGTATTGGCACGAACGAAGCCCTGGTCTCCACGCGCGCCATTTTCACCGCGATGCCGCCCGATGATCACCCGGCCAGCCAGCAGACGATCGCTCTGGAAATGACCGGCCATGCATTCACCGACGCCGACCCAGCTTTCTGGGCGCTGCAGCAGGTCAATATGCAGCGCAATTTCGCCGCGCGTGTCGCTGGCCGGATCGAGCGTCAGGAGGTTCGCCACCTGAGTGTCTTCGCGCTGGCGCCCCAGCCCTTGCTGATCGAACTCGGTCGGCTCCTGGCCCATATCGTCCCCATGGTTGTGCATCAGCGCCACCGTGAGCCCGCAACCTGGGCATGGCAGCGCGACTGCCCCACGATTCGCTACCGCAGGGATGAACCCGCCAGGGATCGCACGGGCCCTGTGGCGCTGAAGCTCGGTGTCAGCGCGACCATCACCGATGACCGGATCAAGCGGGTGCTGGGAGAAGAGGCAGCGATCTGGAGCCTGTGCGCCGGCGCACCGCACAACGACATCGTGCGATGCCCGGAAGATCAAGCAGCTTACCGCAAGGCACTTCGGTCCTTTTTCGATGCGATCAAGGCGCGTCACGGTGACACTGTAACGGTCCACGTTTTTCCCGCTTTGCCTGCGTCTCTGGCGGTGGAAACCGGTAGGGTATGGATGCCCAAAGCTGACCCGGAACTTCGCATCTACGAACAGCAGCGCGAGAAAGGCTTCGTTCCGGCACTCACGATCGGGGTTCTGCAATGAGCGTGAGACCAGGAAATACGATGTATGCGCCAACGCAGCCATTCCCTGACGAGAACCGCAAAATACGGGAGGTTCAGCCATGCCCAAGAACATCGTGATCCTGCTGGACGGCACGTCGAACGAGATCGAGTCCGATCGCACCAATATCTTGCGTCTTTATGGCGTTCTCACCAAGGATGCATAATTGTTTTATCAGCTTCAGTGCCGCTCGAACGCCGAAAAAATTTCAGATGGAACCTATACGGAACCTAGTTCAAAAATCGGCAAAATAGTAAAAACAATTACATTCTATTTATAGAGATTTTTCAACTAATTATATGGTGGACGCACTAGGGCTCGAACCTAGGCCCGCTGATTAAGAGTCAGCTGCTTGACGGCAGCTTTAGCCGATTTCCCACCAAAAGAGGACGGTCAACAATCGGCCCAACTTCCGCCGTTCAATGAGGCGGTTGAGCTGCCAATTTTCGAACATTAGTCGGCCGATCGCACCCTTGTAACGGTTTGGCGCAAATTCGGGATTCTGGGGGTATCGGTGGGGGTATTTTTCAAGAGTTGGGCGGAAAAAACGAGCAATGTCAGAACGTTATTTGTTCGCTATATGTTCCTCCTCCGCTACCATCCTTTTTATCGACCCTTTCTATCCACATTGTTATCCTCCAAACCGCTTGCCCATGCGGGCTATGCTTGCCTATGCGTGAAAGGCTGGCTGCGGGCGATTCTTGGTCCGGTGCCGATGTTGAATTTTTAAGCGAAAGCCGATTGACCGATGAGCGAAACTATCCACACCCGTATGTTGATTTTGGGATCGGGGCCGGCGGGGCTTTCGGCGGCGATTTATGGCGCGCGGGCAGGGCTTTCGCCGATTGTGGTGCAGGGGATGCAGCCCGGCGGCCAGCTTACAATCACGACCGATGTGGAAAATTACCCCGGCTTTCGCGATGTAATCCAAGGGCCTTGGCTCATGGAAGAAATGCAGGCGCAGGCCGAACATGTCGGAACGCGCATGATTTTTGACCAGATCGCCTCGGTCGATTTGTCCGCGCGGCCGTTCCGCTTGGTGGGCGATGGCGGCACGGTCTATACCGGCGACACGCTGGTGATCGCGACCGGCGCGCAGGCCAAATGGCTGGGCGTCGAAGGCGAAAGCGCGCTGGGCGGCAAGGGCGTTTCGGCGTGCGCGACCTGCGACGGTTTTTTCTATCGCGGCAAGAAAGTGGTGGTCATCGGCGGCGGCAATACCGCGGTCGAAGAGGCGCTCTATCTCACCAACCATAGTCAGGATGTGACCTTGGTGCATCGCCGCGACAGTTTGCGCGCGGAAAAGATTTTGCAGGACCGGCTGTTCGCGCATCCCAATATCAAGATTTTGTGGAACAAGGCGGTGGACCGCTTTGTCGAAGGCGAAGGCATGGCGGGGCTGGTCGGTGTCGATCTGGTCGATACGGTGACGGGTGAAAAGAGCCATGAAAGCGCGGACGGGGCGTTCGTCGCCATCGGCCACGCACCCGCGACCGAATTATTCAAAGGTCATTTGCCGGTGGATAATGACGGCTATCTGGTGGTCGAGAAAGGCACGTCCAAAACATCGGTTCCCGGCGTATTTGCGTGCGGCGATGTGACCGACAAAGTCTATCGCCAAGCGGTCACGGCGGCGGGCATGGGCTGCATGGCCGCGCTCGATGCCGAGCGTTTTCTCGCGCATGAAGATTTTGCCGCGAGCCAGAAGGTTGAGGCTTAAACGCGACTTAATTGCGCGATAATCTGATCGAAGAGCCAGTCGGCGTCGGGGGCGTCGGCATAGCTGTGCGCGGCGCTATCGCGTTCGGCGAGCGTGATTGCGGGATTTGCGCGCAAAGGCTGGAATGTGTCGCTGCGCCAAGCGGTAAGGAAAGCCTGACCGGTGCGGTCGCGGCTGGCGGCGAGCAGATGGACGGTGCCGCCCGTGTCGCAATAGCTGCGCAATGTTTGGGCTATCCGGTTGGCGAGTGCGGAGGTAGACGCGGCGCTGCTTGCAGCGGCCAGCCCTTTGCCGAGCTTGCGTAAATCGACCTTGCCGGTGAATAACCGCAACAATTCCGCCGGATTTTTTAGCTTGCGCCAATAGCGCGCGCGGATCGCTTCGGCGGAAGGCGCGGTGGTTTCTTCATCGAACGTCCACGGATTGGACAGGATGAGCGCGTGCGGGCGCTCCGGCACATCATGCAGCACGAGCGCAGTTGCCGCGTCGCAATTGCCGAACGCAAGGATGCGGGTCAATTGCGGCGCGGCCTGTTTGAACGCGGTGATGGCCGCGGCAATATCGGCGGCGCTGCTCATAAATTCCGCATTGTCGCCCTCGCTGTCACCGATACCGCGCCGGTCGAAGCGGAATACCGGAAAGCCTTGCGCGGCAATGCGGGCGGCGAGCATGGCCTGGCCGCGATGCGCGCCCGCGCGCACTTCATTGCCGCCGGAGACGATCAGCAGGCCGGTGGTGTCGCGCGCATCATCGAGGGTTGCGGCAAGGCTCGCGCCTTCGCACGGGAACGTCAGATGGTGCCGCATTGCTGCATCCAATCCGCAATATCGGCGGCTATTGCGCGCGCCATATCGCCATCTTCGCCCGGTTCCGCGCGCAGCCAGAGCGGCGTTCCGGCGATGGTATCTTCTCCTGACGCGCCGATTTTGACCGTGCGTAACGGTGTGACGGCGCGCGGCTCTGCATCGCTTAATTCGGCAATAATCTGCGGCGACAACAGATTCCCGGCGAGCGCCAAGGACGCGGTTTGCGCTTGCTCCAAAAGCTGGGCGCTATCCGTTCGCACGCCATTTTCGGCGTCCGAAGCGATGCGACTGCGCAGCATGGCTTTGATGAGGCTGCTCCCCGAAACCGGCGCGCAACGCCAATGCGGCGCGGCGATGTGATCGTCAACGAGACAGCTACCGCGAAAGGCGGCGACCAGCGCAACCTGTTCGCGCGCGGCCACTGCGGCAGCCTCTTCGCGCCACAGCGAGAGCGTCGCGGCGTCGGTTGCGACAAGGCTTTCATTCTGCCCCGACAAATCGGGGAGAAGCGATGCAATCCCGGCATCGGCCAGCGCGCGCATCGTCAACAGCAAGGTGCGGCGCAGGCGATTGGCTTCTTCGAACAGCGGCGGCAGGATGAGGACGGTTGCGGCCTTGGTCGGGCCGCGCCTCAAAATCTGTTCGCCGCCCGCGTTCAAGCCTTTTTCTCTTTGACCTTGCGCGCGGCGAAACGGGTTAATCCGCCGAAGGTTTCAAAGATTTCGCCTTCGACTTCATCATCGTCGATCACAATATCGAAACGGTCTTCCATTTCGGTGAGGAGGTTCGCGACCGCCATCGAATCCAGTTCGGGGATGGTGCCGAACAGGCCGCTATCCTCTTCGAGCGCGGCGGCGCGTTCGGGGCCAATCCCTAAAATATCGTCCAATATTGAACGGACAACAGCATCCACGGGCGGCGTTTCATTCGGCACGAAATATTTCCCCAAAATAGTCCAAAAGCGCGAGCAGCGCGAAAAAATGAGGCGCTATTTAGACCGGGATTTCCATAAATGCGATAGACTTTCGCGGATTGCGGGCAACCAGCTTTGCGGCTTGGATAAATTGAACAGATCGACCTGATACAGCCGGTCGCTACTCTCCATCCAGTCGCGCTTATAGGCATCGTCGCCGGTGCCAAAGTCGATGATGCCGACTTTGTCCTTGTCGATGACATGTCGGAACATCGCTTGGCTCAGCAAAGTTCCGGGCGAAAGATTGTCATCATCGCGCACATGGGCAAGTTTGTGGATGTTTGCGACGTCATTTTCGACGGTCCAGAATTGGGCGGCGACCGCTTGGCCGTCGCGCTTGGCAATGCCGAGCCGGAGCGCGCCCGCTGCGCCTTCTGCTTCGGCCAAAGCCTGTAGAAAAGCAGGATTTCCTTCGGCAGGCTTCCAGCTTTGCGCATAGACGCGCTCATAATCGGCCCAAGCATCGGCGTCGAACCGGTCATGGATAACAATATCGACCGGCCCCTTTTTGGCTTTGCGCTCGACGGTACTGCGCAGCGCGCCGGGGCGAGCGGCCCAATAATGCGCAAAATCGCGGCCATCGAGGTGGAGATAATGGTTGGTATCGAGCGCATCGCTAATGACCAGCCAACCTGCCTTGCCGAACCCCGATTCGAGCAGTTCGAGCGTCCCGTCCTTTTGCGGTACGGCGGTCAGGGTAATGCGCGAAAATTTCTTGCGCAGCCGTTTGGCAGCGCCCTTGACCAAAGCCTGCCGCGTTCCGCTCGACAGGTCGCCGGTGAAAACGGGGCGGAAATGGAAACTATACCAGTTGGTCAAGGATTTAAGATGGGTGCGGCTCTGATAGACCAAAAACAGCCACATATCCGTATGTTCGGCGCGCGACCGCACGATGAGGGGGAGCGAGCGCGGCGCGCAAAAACGGTGGAGGTTGCGAAACCATGAGAGGCGGTCAAACAGCCCCGCTTGCCCGCCGGCAAGCTCTGCATTTGCAGCATCCAGCCGGTCGAGCGCGCCGCGGGCCACCTCTTGCACGCTGTCAAAATTCGCGTGATATTCACCTTTGATCCACATAATGCGGCCACACTCCTTACAAAGGCCTTATACAGTCAGTCTATATGTCCCAAGCGTTAACCCTTAGTATGAAGCCGCTGGATGCGCTTGCCACCTGCGGTCAAGCGGATGATCCGGCGCTTATCCTAAAATCTGCGACTGTCAGTTTTCGGGCGCTAGACCAGATGGTTGGCCGCATCGCCCATTGGCTTGTCCAAGAGGGCTATGCCAAAGGCGACAGGGTTGCAAGCTGGCTCCCCAAAACCCGCGAAGCCTGCCTGATGCCGCTCGCGGCGGCGCGGGCGGGATTGGTCCATGTGCCGGTCAACCCGCTGTTAAAGCGCGCGCAGGTGGCGCATATCCTGCGCGATAGCGGGGCGAGGCTGCTCGTCACCCAAAAGGCACGCGCGGCGATGCTCGATCTGGCCGAGGATGCGCCGGACGCGCGGCTCATCGACGATAGCGCGCTGGCGGCTATTGCCGACGGGGTAGGGGCGGCGCTCGGCGTGTCCGATGCGGCGCCCGATGATCTTGCGGCCATCCTTTATACCAGCGGTTCGACCGGGCGGCCCAAAGGCGTGATGTTGAGCCATGCCAATCTGTGGCTGGGCGCACAAAGTGTTGCGACCTATCTGGAATTGCAGCCCGACGACCGCACCTTATGCGTACTGCCCTTGAGCTTTGATTATGGCCAGAACCAGCTATTTTCGAGCTGGTTTGCCGGCGCCGCCGTCATCCCTTTCGATTATCTGACGCCGCGCGATCTGGTGCAGGCGGTCGAGCGGTTTGGCGCGACCACATTGGCGGGGGTTCCGCCGCTCTGGGTGCAACTGGTCGAGCAGGAATGGAGCGTCGACGCAAAGGCAAGCTTGCGGCGGATTACCAATAGCGGCGGCGCGCTCACCCGCAGCCTTGGGGCCAAATTGCGCGGCCTACTGCCCGACACCGACATTTACGCAATGTATGGCCTCACCGAAGCGTTCCGCTCGACCTATCTCGCGCCCGACCTGTTTGAAAGCCGCCCCGATTCCATCGGCAAGGCGATCCCCCATGCCGAAATTTTGGTGGTGCGCAACGATGGCAGCGTGACCGACGCCGACGAAGAGGGCGAGCTGGTGCATAGCGGGCCATTGGTGGCGCAAGGCTATTGGCAAGACCCGGCGCGCACCGCCGAGCGGTTCAAGCCTGCGCCCAAAGCCTCGCGCTATGGCGGCATGGCGGTCTGGTCGGGCGACACGGTGCGGCGCGACGCGGAAGGTTTTCTCTATTTTGTCGGCCGCGATGACGCGATGATAAAGAGCGCGGGCAATCGCATCAGCCCCAGCGAAATCGAGGAAGAAGCGGTCGCGAGCGGCGCGGTCGCCGAAGCGGTGGCGTTGGGGGTTCCCGACGAGCGGTTGGGTGCGGCGATAGCGCTGGTGGTGCGCGTCCTTGACGCCGGACAAGAGGCGGCAGCGGAAGAGAAATTGCGCGCGCATTTGAAGGCGGCGCTCCCCAATTTCATGCAACCGGCGCATATCATCTGGCGCGCAGATTTGCCGCGCAACCCCAATGGCAAGCTCGACCGGGTTGAGATAGAGCGGCAATTGCGCGAAGAGGTGGCATGACCAAGCCTTCCGGACCGATCCCGCCTTATTATTGTGCCAATGCCGAGGGGGTTTTGCTGGCCGGTGGAGCGCCGGTCGACACGCTGTTGCCCTCACCGGAACAAACGCCGATATTTATCTATGATTTCAATATAATAGAGCAGCGTATCAGCGATTTGCGTACGGCCATGCCCGCCTCGCTCGGCATCCATTATGCGATCAAGGCGAACAGCCATGCCGGATTGCTGGCGCGCATGGCGGGCAAGGTGGACGGCTTTGATGTCGCGTCGGGCGGCGAACTGGCGATGGCGCTCAAAGCAGGCATGGCGGCCAACGACATCAGCTTTGCCGGTCCCGGCAAGCGCGACGCGGAGCTGGAAGCAGCCATTGTTGCGGGCGCAACGCTCAACCTTGAATCCGAAAGCGAGGCCGACCGCGCGCTGGCGATAGCCGAGCGGCTGGGGACACGTGCGCGGCTTGCGGTGCGCGTCAATCCCGATTTCGACCTTAAAGGATCGGGGATGCGGATGGGCGGCGGGGCCAAGCCCTTCGGCGTCGATGCAAGCCGCGTTCCGGCGCTGTGCAAGACGATCATCGCCAGCGGTGCGGACTGGCGGGGCTTGCATATTTTTGCAGGCTCGCAATCCTTGGACAGCGGCGCGATTATCGAAACGCAGGGCCAAACGCTCGCGCTGGCACAACAGATTGCGGACGAGGTTGACGCAGCCCCGCCGCTCGTCAATTTGGGCGGCGGCTTTGGCGTGCCCTATTTTGCGGGCGATGCGCCGGTGGATATTGGCGCAATTGGCGCGGCGCTGGGCGCGCACCCCCTTTATGCCGCGATGGAGGCAGCGGGCACGCGATTTGCCATCGAACTGGGCCGCTGGCTGGTCGCGGAGGCCGGAATTTATGTGACCCGCATTATCGACAAAAAGGTCAGCCACGGCGAAACCTTCCTTGTGACCGATGGCGGATTGCACCACCAACTGGCGGCGAGCGGCAATTTCGGTACGGTCGTCCGGCGCAACTATCCTATTGCGATTACAGGGAAATTCGGTGCGAAACCGGACGGGGATGTGCATGTGGTCGGCTGTCTTTGTACGCCGCTTGACAAGCTTGGCGATCAGGTCGCTTTGCCCGCCGCCGATGTTGGCGATCTGGTGGTGATTTTCCTTGCGGGCGCTTATGGACGCTCGGCCAGCCCGAGTGCCTTTTTGGGACACCCGCCAGCGGCAGAGTTACTCATCGGCTAAAAATACGGTGAGCCGAAGGGGCAAATGGCGCGTTACATAGCTTTTTACGCCACTTCAGGGCCGATTAGCGATAAGGCTAACGGTATGTTTACCCTTTGCCGGTAGCGGTAAGCGGCACATGTTTAAGGATTCTGGCGGGAGGAAAGCGCGAATGACGCCTTTCGTTCCGCTGCGCGAATCGGTAAGATTATGTAAGAGGATGAAAATCATGGCTTTTTCGGTACGGACCCGTTTCATGTTGGGCGCAGCCTTGGTATCGACCAGTCTTACCGGTTGTGCCGGGGGCTATGGCTCCGGCCCGCAACTGCCGCCCGCCTCGTTCGTATCGCCGCAAGAAGGGCCGAGCGATGAATATATTGTCGGGCCGCTCGATGAACTCACCATCTTTGTGTGGCGCAATCCCGAATTGGGCGCAAAAGTTCAGGTGCGCCCCGATGGCCGCATCACGACGCCGCTGATCACCGATATGCCCGCCGTCGGCAAAACGCCCAAAATGCTCGCGGACGACATCAAGCAACAGCTCAGCAAATATATTAACGATCCGCTGGTGAGCGTGATCGTCAACAAGCCGTCCGGCACCTTTTCGCAGCAAGTGCGCATTGTCGGCGCGACCGAAAAGCCCGCCTCGCTGCCCTATCGTGCCAATATGACGATTTTGGACGCGATGATTTCCGTGGGCGGCCTGTCGGAATATGCGGCCGGAAACCGCGCGCGGCTTATCCGCACCGACCGCGCGACCGGCAAGCAGAGCGAATATGCGCTGCGCCTTGGCGACCTCCTCAAAAAAGGGGACAGCCGCGCCAATGTGAAGCTTGAACCGGGCGATGTTATCATCATCCCCGAAACCATGTTCTGACCATTTAGGGGGCGGCGGATGGCGGCGCACTCCGCCTCCGCTGCAATGACGAGATAAAAGCAGGGTTTGATGAACAGCATTTACGAAGAATTGCGAATCGCTCTTTACGGCATCTGGCAGCGCCGCTGGTTGGCGCTGGCGGTGGCGTGGGGCGTGGCGCTGGTCGGCTGGCTGCTCATCGCGATGGTCCCCAATGAATATGAATCGCGCGCAAGGATGCGGGTGGATGTGAACACCGTCCTTCCCAGTGCGACGCAAAGCGACAAGAGCGAGCAATTGCGCCAGATTGACGGCGTCAAGCAAACGCTGACCAGTGCGCGCAATCTTGAAAAGGTCGCGATTTCGACCGGTTTGGTGCAATCGGGCGCGGGCGACCGTGAAAAGGCCGATAAAATTGCGATGCTCCAGAAAAATGTGAGCATCAATGTGCCGGAAGATAATATCTTCCAGATCCGCGCCATCATGTCGGTCGGCAGCATGTCCGACGCGGAAAATGCGAAGCTTGCGACCGCTGTGGTCGATAATCTGATCAGCATCTTCCGCGATGAACAAATTCGCGGCGGCATGTCCAATTCGAAGGAAAGTCTGCGCTTTCTCGACGAACAATTGGCTGCGCGCGAAAAGGAATTGCGGGAAGCGGAAGCGGCGCGGGTTGCGTTTGAAACCAAGAATTTCGGCGTCTTGCCGGGCTCGACCGGTTCGGCGAGCAGCCGCCTTGCCACCGCACGGTCGGAATTGTCGCAAATCGACACGCAACTTGTGTCGGCGCAGGCGTCGCTCGCGGCCTTGAACGGGCAATTATCCTCGACGCCGCAAACCGTGTCGATGCCGGGTTTAAGCGGCGTAGGCGGCGGCTTTGCACGCCAGCAATTATCGCAAGCCCAAAGCGAGCTTTCGGGGATGCGCGCGCGCGGATTGACCGATGCCCACCCCGATGTGCAGGCGCTGCGTAACCAGATTGCCTCCTTGCAAGCCCAAGCTTCGCGCGAAGGCAGCAGCGGGTCGGGGATGATCCAGTCGCCTAACCCTGCTTATGCGCAATTGCGTTCGATGCAGGCGGAACGCTCGGCTGCCGTGGTCGGCTATCAACAGCGCAAAGCGCAGTTGCAGGCCGAAATCACCGCCATGACCGCGCAGCAAAATCTGGAACCGGCGGCGGCTGCGGAAAATGAACGGCTCACGCGCAACTATGATGTGCTGAAGCAAAAATATGACGAGCTGGCCGCGCAGCGCGAGCAAGTGCGCTTGAAGGGCGATGTCGAAACCGAAACCGATGCGGTGCGCGTCGAAGTGCTGGACCCGCCCTCCAAACCGCGCGTGCCGATTGCGCCCAACCGTCCGCTCTTGCTGGCAATGGTGTTGTTCGCAGCCTTGGGTGCAGGCGCGGCGGCCGCCTTTGCGCTCGGCCATTTACAGACCACTTATGCGACGCCGGGGCGTCTTGAAAAAGCCAGCGGCCTTCCCGTTATCGGGTCGGTGAGCGCAGTCACCAATGATGCCGAACGGGTCGATGCGCGCAAGAAGCTGGTGTGGCTGGCAGGCGGCTTTGCGGGGCTGGCGGGGATGTTCCTGTTGCTGCTCGCGGTCGAATTTGTCCAGCGCGGACTTGTGGCATGAGCGGGGGAAATAAGGACATGAACAAGCATAGCCCGATCACGCCCGAAACGCCGCAACCGGATGTTTCCAAGGACGAAACGCCCAAGCGCGGTTCGTTGCTGGAACGCGCGTCCGAAACCTATAAATTTGACGACATCATGCGCGGGCAAGTGCAAGGGGTGACACCGCCGCCGCTCGTCCCCGCCGATGTGGCCAAGCTCGAAGCACGCAAGGCGGCTGCCAAAGCCGCCAAGGAGGCTAAGGCCGCGCCCCAGATGCCGCCGCCTGCGCCCTATCCTGTCTATCATGCGCCGCCGGTAGCAGCGCCTGTCGCTGCGCCCGTAGCGCCGCCGCAACCGCGCGCGACCGCGGCCGAACGCAAGGCCGCGCCGCGTCTTCACACCAAGCTGAAACTGCCGGTGCAGCCGGTGGACCGCGCCTTGCTTGAGCAAAATGGCTTTATTTCGCCGGGTGGTGCGGTCAACACGATTGCCGAAGAATTCCGCCTTGTGAAGCGCACCTTGCTGCGCGGTATGAACGGGGCTGCCGGACAGGCACCGATTGTGCGCGGCGAACGCATCCTGATTGCGTCGGCCAACCCCAATGAGGGCAAGACTTTCTGTGCGGTCAATCTGGCGCTCAGTCTGGCGGCGGAAGAAGATCATGAAGTGTTGCTGGTGGATGCCGATTTCGCCAAGCCTTCGGTATTGTCGACGCTTGGCCTTGCGGGGCGCGAAGGCTTTATGGACGCGCTCGCCAATCCCGATATTGCGGTCGAGGATCTCATCATCCCCACCGATGTTAAAAATCTATCGGTGCTGCCCGCAGGCAACCAGACGGTGCGCGATGCCGAATATCTGGCGTCTGACCGGACGGTCGAAGTGCTGGACCGGCTCACCGAAAATGCGCCGCACCGCATCATCATCTTTGATTCGCCGCCGGTTCTGGCGGCCTCGCCCGCTGCGGTGCTTGCCCAGCAAGTCGGCCAGACGGTCGTTGTCGTTCGCGCCGACAAGACCACCGAAAATGCGTTGCGCGAAGCGGTGTCGCTCTTGTCGGGATGCGAGCATGTGCAGCTTTTGCTCAATGCCGTGAAATTTTCGACCAGTGGCCGCCGCTATGGTGCCTATTATGGCTATGGAGAATGAAATGAACCGGAACCGCCTGAGATCAGTGCGCGGGCTGGGGGGGATGCTGGCCTTGCTGCTTGCCGGAAGTGCAAGCATGGCACAGGCGCAATTGCTCGATTATGAAGGCGTCGATGATGTGCCCGACGCGCAAGTTGAGGATAATACCGGCGTGCCTGCCGACACGGTGCGGCAGGCGAGCGACAGAGGCGGGCGCAAAGAGGCGAAACGCCCGCGCGTTACCGTGCAGCCTTATGTCGAAGTCCAGCAAATCGTCACGACGCGGCTTAAGGGCGATGGCGACAGTTCGGTCTATACCCAACTTGGGGCAGGCGTAAATGCGGGCATTGCCACGCGCCGCGCCGAAGGGCAGTTGGGCTTGCGCTATGGCTATCGTTTCGGCTGGGGCAATGAAGGCGATCAGGATGATCTGTCCGGCATTGGCCGGGTGCGCTACGACCTTATCCCGCGCACCATGTCGCTGGATGCAGGCGGGATAGCGACGCGCGGGCGCACCAGCACCGGCTATGCGATTCCCGGCTCCAATATCGGCGATTTGACCAACACATCGAGCGTCTATTCCGTCTATGCCGGGCCGAGCGTATCGACCCGTATCGGCCCGCTGACGGCGGCAGGTTCCTATCGCTTCGGCTATACCCGCGTCGATAATGACAATAATTATACCTCGGTCATTCCAGGCTATAGCGGCCTTGGCGGTTATAATGAATCGACCAATCACAGCCTGTCCGCATCGGTCGGGATGCAGCCGGGGCAATTGCCGTTCGGCTGGTCGGTGAGCGGGGGTTATGACCGCGAAGATGTGGACCTGCTCGACCAGCGTTATGAAAGCAAATATGCGCGGGTCGACCTCACATATCCGGTGAGCCGCACGCTCGCGCTGGTGGGCGGTGTCGGCTATGAAGATATTGAAATCAGCCAGCGTATGCCGTTGCTCGATGCCGACGATAAGCCGGTCATCGACAATAAGGGCAATTATGTCATCGACCCCGATAGCCCGCGCCAGCTTGCGTTCAATACCGACGGCCTGATCTGGGATGTGGGCGTGATGTGGCGCCCGGGCCCGCGCACCGCGTTGAGCGCGCGCGTTGGCGAACGCTATGGTGATACTTTCTATTCAGGCAACCTGTCCTACCGCGTCAACCGCGACACCAATGTCCAGATTGGCGTTTATACCGGGCTGACCAGCTTCGGGCGGCAGATGAGCAACGGCCTTGCCGCGCTCCCGACAGAATTTCTGCTGGTGCAGGATCCGTTTGGCGGTGGCTTTGGCAATTGCGGCATTGGCCAACAGGGCGCAAGCTGCCTCAATCCGGCGCTCGCGGGGATTAACAGCACCAATTACCGCAATCGCGGCGTCCTCTTTTCGGTATCGAGCCGCGCGGACCGCTGGAATATCGGGTTCGCCGCAGGGTTTGACCAGCGCGAATATATCTCCCCGCTGCTGCTCGGCCCGATGGGGCTGGATGGCACCACGGACGAAAATTATTATCTGTCGCTGATGGCGAGCCGCAGGCTCGACGCTTACAGCAATTTTTCGACCTCGATTTACGGCAGCCTTTATGACAGCGGTTTTCCCGGCGTCGGCAATGCCACCAATATCGGGGTGACCGCAGCCTATGACCGCCTGTTATGGCGGCGCTTGACCGGTCAGGCGGCGGTCAATTTCAATTCGACCAAGCAAGAAGGTTTCAACAGCGAAGTGATGGCCGCCATCCTCCTCGGCCTGCGCTACGGCTTTTGACGGCAGACAGCCAAGAAAGAGAAGAAGACGATGTACGATCAGTTTTACGGTTTTAGCGGTCGCCCGTTCCAGTTAACGCCCGACGCGCGTTTTTATTTTGAAAGCGGCACCCACCGCAAGGCGATGTCCTATCTTGGCTATGGCCTTGCGCAAGGCGAAGGCTTCATTGTCATCACCGGCGAGATCGGGTCGGGCAAATCGACGCTGGTCGCCTATCTGATGGACACAATCGACAAGAGCCGCCTGAACGCGGTGCAACTGGTTTCGACCCGCGTCGGCGGCGATGATTTGCTGCGGCTGGTGGCACAGCAATTCGAACTGCCGAGCGAAGGCGTTTCCAAGGCCGAACTCCTCCAGTCGATCGAATTTTACCTCCACGACCAAGCGCGACAGGGCAAGCGCAGTCTGCTCATCGTTGATGAAGCGCAAAATCTGGAAGAAGGCGCGCTCGAAGAGTTGCGGATGCTGTCGAACTTCCAGTTGGGCGGCCATCCCTTGCTTCAGATTTTCCTGCTCGGACAGCCGGAATTTCGCGATATTGTGCAATATTCGCCCTATCTCGAACAGTTGCGCCAGCGTGTGATTGCGACGCACCATCTGACCGCGATGGAGCCGCATGAAATTGAACCTTATATCATGCACCGCCTCACCAAAGTGGGTTGGGCGGGCAGCCCGCGCTTTGTCGGCGATGCTTATTATGAAATGTATGCCTATAGCCAGGGCATCCCGCGCAAATTGAACGTGCTGGCAAGCCGCGTGCTGTTGCTCGGTGCGCTGGAAGGCTTACATGAATTTAACGGCGCGGATATTCGCGCGGTGGTCGATGATATGGTCGGCGATGCGGGCGATGAAGACCCGTTGGACCTCGACATCGAGTTTGATGCGCCTGAATTTGATGCACACGAAGCCGACGCAGCCAATGCAGCCTTCGCGCCGGAGCCTGCCTATGCACCCGCAGCGGTCGCGCCTGTGCAAAACGGCCTGCTGGCCACCAAGCAAAAGCGCAGTGGCGAGCCGGTCCTGTCGGGCGCGCTGGCGGATGACTTCGACAGTGCCGAAGAAGAATATGACGAAGAATTTTACAACGCGTCCGGCGACCAGATCGACTTTGTTGATCCGTTGACGGCGGTGGCCCCGCCGACCCGTTCGGTCGACGATCTTGTCGCGCCGCATGGCGGGGACGATGCGGTTGCGGCGCCTTCTGTTGCCAATACTTCTGTCACCGCGCCGCCTGCCGCTTCTTCCGATGTAACGCTGGACCTTATCAGCCAGCAGCAGGAAGAAATGGACGAAATGGCGCGCAAGATGGGCGAGCTTCAGGCACGGCTGGAAGAACAGGATGTGGCGCTGCGCAAAATGCTGACGCTGCTGGTCAACTGGGTCGAGGCCGATGAGGCGGAAGCAGAAGCCTTGGCCCAAGACGATATGGTCAGCGCCGCCTGAACAGGCTAAGTGCTGGGGGGTAACGCACGGGCGGGCAGGGGTGTCACAACCCCCGCTCCCGCCCGTGAAACATATGAAAGACCGATGATTGGCATGGATAATGCGCTGTCCGTCGATGTAGAGGACTGGTTTCAGGTCGGAGCCTTTGAAAGCGTCTTTAGCAAAGACGACTGGCAAGGGCAGGCGCAGCGCGTCGAACGCAATACCGATGCAGTGCTGGCGCTGTTCGAAAAAGCCGGGGTCAAAGGCACATTTTTCACGCTGGGCTGGGTTGCCGAACGCTATCCCGCGCTCATCCGCCGGATCGTGGCGCAGGGCCATGAAATTGCCAGCCACGGCTATGACCATAAGCGCGTCTTTTTGATGAATGCGGATGAATTTGCCGCCGATCTGGCGCGCGCGCGCGCACTTATCGAGGATGCGGCGGGGCAGGCGGTGACGGGCTATCGTGCGCCCAGCTTTTCCATCGACGCGCGCACTCCTTGGGCGCATCGCGTGCTGGCCGAGGCAGGCTATCGCTATTCGTCGAGCGTCGCTCCGGTGCGTCATGACCATTATGGCTGGCCGGAAAGCCCGCGCTTTGCGTGGAAGCCTTTGCCCGATAGCGATCTGGTCGAATTGCCGGTGACGACTGCGCGGCTCGGAAATCGTGTGGTTGCGGCGGGCGGCGGCGGCTTTTTCCGGCTCTTGCCCTATCGTTTCTCGCATTGGGCTATCGAGCAGGTGAATGGCGACGGGCGGCCTGCCATCATCTATTTCCACCCGTGGGAAATTGACCCCGACCAGCCGCGTGTGGCCGATGCCCCGCTTAAATCCAAGCTGCGCCACTATAGCAAATTATCGGCGATGGCGGGTAAGCTGGAGCGGCTGATGGGCGATTTCCACTGGACGCGCATTGATGCGCTGGTCGAAGCACAGGCGCAAAATCTTATGCCTTTCCCGCGAGAAGCGGCATGACCATGATGTCTGATATAAAGGCGGAAACGCCGCCCATCGACCCGCGCAGCCTTAGCTTTGGTCCTGTTGCGGCGGACGAATGGGACCGCTGGGTGATGGCGCAAGGCGATTCCACGCCGTTTCACTTGAATGCGTGGGGCGAAGCGGTTGAGGCGGCCACCGGCCACACTTTCCTGCGGCTTGGCGCGCGCGATGCGGACGGGGCGCTGGTCGGCATTGTGCCCTTGCATTTTGTGACCTCGGCCCTGTTCGGCAAGGCGGCTGTATCGGCAGGTTTTGCGGTCGATGGCGGCATTTTGGCGCGCGATCAGGCGGTCGCCGACGCGCTGGCAGACCATATCTGGCAGCGCGACGATGTGCGCGCGACCGGCACGGCGGAGCTGCGCGGCGGGCGTCTGCCTTCGCAAAATTGGGCGATCAAAGCGGAAAGCTATGCCGGTTTTTCCTGTGATCTCGCGGGGGATGACGAAGCGCAACTGCTCGCCATTCCGCGCAAGCAACGCGCCGAGGTGCGCAAGGCGCTGGCCGCTTTGGATGCGGGTGCTTTGACCGTCGCGATAGGCAATGATGATGCGTTTGCGCGCGACCATTACCGTGTCTATGCTGAAAGCGTGCGCAATCTCGGCACGCCGGTTTTTCCCAGAAAATTATTCGATGAAGTGCGCCGCCGCTTTGGCGCGGACGCGGATATTATAACGGTCAGCGATGCGCGCGGTCCCGTCGCTTCGGTGCTGAGTCTCTATCATAAAGGCGCGGTCATGCCCTATTGGGGCGGCGGCACATTCGCCGCGCGCGCAAGCCGTGCCAATGAACTCATCTATTATAAGCTGATGGGCCATGCGCGCGAACGCGGCTGCACGCGGTTCGATTTTGGCCGGTCGAAGGTCGGCACGGGCGCTTATGCCTATAAGAAAAATTGGGGGATGGCGCCGGTGTTGCTCGCTTATGCCAAGCGCACCGCAGACGGGGTGGAAGAACGCGATATCAATCCGTTAAGTCCCAAATATCAGATGAAGATTAAAGTCTGGCAGAAGCTTCCCTTATGGCTTGCCAACCGGATCGGGCCGATGATTGCGCGGGGGCTGGGATGAACGACCACTCGACGCCGGTGCGCGGCATCTTATATTTGACGCACCGCATCCCCTATCCGCCCGACCGCGGCGATAAAATCCGCAGCTTTCATCTGATGGAGGCGCTTGGTCGCTTGGGGCCGCTCCATATCGGCACTTTTGGCGATGATGCGCGCGATATGGGGTTTGAGCAGGCATTGGCCGACCGCGCGGTCACGCACAAGCTGGTGTTGCGGCGTCAGGGTAAGGCGCGTGCGGGACTTGATGCCTTTATCGGCAAGCGCCCTTTGTCGGTCAGCCTTTTCGCCGATGCCGCTCTGCAGGACTATGTGCAGCAGACATTGGCGACGCAGGATATTTCGCATATCGTCGTTTTTTCGGGCCAGATGGCGCAATATGTGCCGCTCGATGCAGGGGCAGGGCAGGCGCGCCGTTTCCTCATGGATTTTGTCGATGTCGATAGCGAAAAATTTGCCGGCTATGGCGCGGATGCCGGGGTGAACCCGGTAATGCGCCGCGTCTATGCGCGCGAGGGTAAATTGCTCGCGCGCTATGAACATGACATTGCCGCGCGCGCCGATACCAGCCTGTTTGTGAGCGAGGCCGAAGCCGCCCTGTTCCGCACCCGCGCCGGACCGGACGGGCCCCGCGTGAAGGCGCTCGAAAATGGTATTGATTTGGTATTATATGACCCTTCAAAATCCTACGCCGCGCCCGACCATCCACGCCTCAACCCCGCAAAACCCCTCATCATTTTTACCGGCCAGATGGACTACCGCCCCAATATAGAAGCGGTGCGCATTTTCGCCGAAAATGTCATGCCACTCATCCGTTTTTCCTCACCGGATGCGCAATTTGCGATTGTCGGACGGCAGCCGACGCCGGAGGTTGAAAGGCTCGCCAATCTCCCCGGTGTCATCGTCACCGGCGCAGTCGATGATGTGAAAGGCTGGCTTCAGGCCGCCAATGTCGTCGTTGCGCCCTTGCGGCTTGCACGCGGTATCCAGAATAAGGTGCTGGAAGCGATGGCAATGGCCAAAGCCGTGGTCGCCTCGCCCGCTGCTGCCGAAGGGGTTGATGCGGTGCCGAACCGCGACCTGATTGTCGCCGACGGGGTGGAAGCCGAAGCCGCCGCCGTGCTGGGCCTTATCGACGCGCCAATGCGCGCGCGGCTCATTGGCGATGCGGCGCGCAAACGCATGGTCGAACGCTATAGCTGGGACGCAACCCTTGCGGCGCTCCCGCAACTGATGGGAGCCGCATAATGGCCACCGCCGCCCTGCCTGTGCCGCAAAGCAGCCTATGGAGCAGGCATTTGACCATGCTCGCATTGCTGTGGGCGGCGTTGCTGCTGTTATTCCACCGCGATGTTATCGACATAGTGCGCATCTGGTGGGATAGCTCGACTTATAGCCATTGCCTGTTGCTGGTGCCGATTATCGGCTGGCTGGTCCATCAACGTCGCGACGAAGTCGCCCGGTTGGAGCCGGTCGGTTGGTGGCCGGGCTTGCTATGGACTACAGGCGGCGCGCTGTTATGGCTGCTCGGCGAACTGGGCGGCATCGCGCTGTTCCGCCATGCCGGGCTCATCGTCATGCTGCAAGGCGCAGTCGCCGCGACTTTGGGCGAGCAAGTGACGCGCGGGTTACTCTTCCCGCTTTTCTATATGTTCTTCCTCGTGCCGTTCGGTGAGGAACTGGTTCCGCCGATGCAGACCATCACCGCCAAATTGTCGATGATCTTTCTGGGTTGGCACGGCATCCCCGCGCATATCGAAGGCGTGTTTATCACCACCCCAAACGGCTATTTCGAAGTGGCCGAAGCCTGTTCCGGCGTCAAATTTCTGGTCGCGATGGTGGCTTATTCGGTGCTGGTTGCGAATATTTGTTTCAAAAGCTGGACGCGCCGCATCATCTTCCTTGTGGTCGCGTTGATCGTGCCGATTATTGCAAACGGCATCCGCGCTTATGGCACGATTGCGATTGCCGAAAAGACCGGCATCGAATTTGCCGCAAGCTTTGACCATATCGTTTATGGCTGGCTGTTTTTCGGCGCGGTGATGCTGCTCGTCATGGCGATTGGCTGGCGCTTTTTCGACCGCAAAGTGCAGGATGCGATGATTGATCCGGCAAAAATCGCGCCGACGCGCTTTGGCAAAATGGCGGTCATTCCGGCAGCGCTTATCGCGCTGGCGGTTCCGGCAGGCGCATGGGGCTGGGCGGCAAATAGCGGTGCGTTTCAAGATAATTTGCCCAAGACAATGGCCGCACCAATGGTCAAAGGCTGGACCGTCATTCCGGCCGATGGCGGCCATCGCTGGCGCCCCCGTTTTGACGGGGCTGACCGTTATTATTTCTGGCGTTACCGCAACAATGATGGCGGGCAAGAGGTTGACCTTGCGATTGCCGCCTTTGCAGGCCAGCGCGAGGGCAAGGAGTTGGTCGGCTTTGGACAGGGCGCGCTCGATGCGGAAAATAAATGGGCGTGGAGCGAAAATCTGGGCGCGCTTGAAGGCGCGCGGCTTCAGCAATATGCAGCGCCGGGACCGGTGCTACGCGCGGTGGCAAGCTGGTATCGCTTAGGCGGCGAAACGACCGCGAGCCAGAGCAGGGTCAAGCTGCTCACGCTGCAAACCCGCCTTACGGCACAAGACCCCCGCGCGGCCGCCATATTGATCTCCGCCGAACGCCATGCGGGCGACGTGCAACCCGAACAGTTGATCGCCGACTTCCTCGCCGCAGGGCCGGGGATTGAGGCATTGGCGGACACGGCAGTGGGAAAGTAGGCAGCGCTGGATGATGGGGATTGATACGTCGGGTGCTGTGCTTGGCGGAGGGAACACTCTCATCCAACTCCGCCTAATTCGCCACGCTCATAAGGCTCAATATCCTTCTCCCATCAAGGAAGAAGGGGCAGGGTATATCCATAAAAAATCCCGTCATTCCCGCGAAAGCGGCAATCCATCCGATACCCTCCAGCTTTGCCGGACGGTCCCGGTATGGACCCACCGCATTTACGCGCGCAACGAGATAGAGGGCGCAATATACCCGCACTTGTAAACCCGAGCATAACCGCACCAACCCCTAGTGACCTTTCCTCTCCCATCCGCTAAGGCCAGCTCCCTATGTGTGGCATCACCGGCGTCTATCATCTTGAAACAGCAAAACCCGTAGATCCTGCGCGGCTGCGCATGATGTTGGCGCCGATGCAATATCGCGGGCCGGACGGGTCGGGGACCTGGACTGCGCCGGGCGTCGGTCTTGGCCATTTGCGGCTGTCGATTATCGACGTTGAAGGCAGTCCGCAGCCGATGCTGTCGGACGATGAAACCACCGCGATTACGTTCAACGGCGAAATTTATAATTACCGCGAATTGCGCAAGGAATTGCGCGATATGGGGCATCGCTTCCACACCGAAGGCGATACCGAAGTCATCCTTGCGGCCTGGCGGCAATGGGGGCCGTCCTGCCTCCAGCATCTCCACGGCATGTTCGCTTTTGCGATCCATGACCATATGGCGGGACAGCTCTTTCTCGCGCGCGACCGGCTGGGGGTGAAGCCTTTATATTATGCGCTGCTGGCCGATGGCAGCGTGGCGTTCGCGTCGGAACTGAAAGGCTTGCTCGCACACCCGATGCTGCGGGTCGAGCCGAGCCTTACTGCGGTCGATGATTATTTCGCCTTCGGCTATGTGCCGGATGATGCCTGTTTTGTCGCAGGCGTGCAGAAACTCCCTGCCGGTCATTTTTTAAGCTTGGAACGCGGCAAGCCCATGCCGACCCCGCGCCAATGGTGGGACATCGACTTTTCCAAGCGGGTCAAAGCCAGCGCAGGCGAATGTGAAGAACATCTTGTCAAGCTGATGAAGCAGGCCGTGACGTCGCGCATGGTGTCTGATGTGCCGCTGGGTGCGTTCCTCTCCGGCGGTGTCGATTCCAGCGCGGTGGTCGCGCTCATGGCAGAAGCCAGCCCGCGCGCGGTCAAAACCTGTTCTATAGGGTTCGATCAAGCCGCACTCGACGAAACCGAATATGCCGACCGCATCGCCGAACGCTTTGCGACCGATCACCGGAAGCGCATCGTGTCGGCGGATGATTATAGCCTCATCGACCGCATCGCGCTCCATTTTGACGAGCCTTTTGCTGATGCGTCGGCCTTGCCGATGTTCCGCGTGTCGGAACTGGCGCGCGAAAATGTGACGGTGGCCTTGTCGGGCGATGGGGCGGATGAAGCCTTTGCAGGCTATCGCCGTCTTGTTTTCCAGCATCAGGAAGAACGGGTGCGGCGTTTCTTGCCGGGGGTTTTCCGCAAAAATATATTAGGCCCGTTGGGCGCGATTTACCCCAAGGCCGATTGGGCACCGCGTCCCTTACGCGCCAAGGCGACCTTGCAAAGCCTCGCGCGGACGGGGGCGGAAGGCTATGCCGAAGCGGTCGGCGTTACGGGCCCCGCGATGCGCAAGCGGCTGTTCACCGATGCTGCGCGGCGGGCTTTAGACGGCCATGTTGCGGAAGAACGCTATTGGCGGCTGATGGACAATGCGCCCGCGCGCGAGGCGCTCGACCGGGCCCAATATGCCGATATGAAAATCTGGCTGCCGGGCGATATTTTGACCAAGGTGGACCGCATGAGCATGGCGGTCAGTCTGGAGGCGCGCGAGCCTTTGCTCGACCACCGGCTGATCGAATTTGCTGCCTCCATCCCCGCCGATATGCGCGTGCGCGGCGGCACGGGTAAATGGCTGATGAAAAAGGCAATGCAACGCTATCTGCCCGACGATATTCTCTATCGTCCGAAAATGGGGTTTGTGACGCCGATCAGCCAATGGTTCCGGGGTAAGCTTGCAGGCGAAGCACAGGCCCTCACCGGCGCATCGGCACTCGCGCGGACGGGGTGGCTCGACACCAAACAGATAGACAAAATCGTCACCGCGCACCAATCGGGCAAGGCCGATCATGGGCGGTTGATCTGGCAGTTGATGATGCTCGATAAAGCGGTTGCGCGGGTGTTTCGATTATAGTGCGCTACTGGTCTATAAATGAATGTCTCTTGTGTTCGAGCGATTCTTTTAACATAGTCTGCGCCGGGGGTGATTGACCGGATGTCAATCATGCGGGAACGGGGGCAATATGGCTATGAAATCCTTTGGCTTGCTTAGGAATTTAGTACCAACATTATTCGCAAGCATTTTGGCATGTCATGCAGTGCCTGCTGGGGCGCAGGACGATATCGCTGCATCTCTGCCTGATCCGGCGACCATAAAGGTCCCCGATGTTGCGCCATCGAACGATCCTAAAGTCATTGGCGATGGTTATAAATTTTATTATTTCCACAATCCTTCTGTGACATTCGCTGAAGCCTATGTCGATCTTCGTGAATGTCGACTTCACCTTGTGCGTGCTGGGTTCGCGAAGCTTCCGGGATTCATCCCTTTCGTTGCTACAAACCGGAACAAAACTACACACACAACCCCGAATTTCGGACTGGTTGGTGCCGGCTTGTCTGCAATCATCTCGCCAAAGTTAATAAGGGGGGTGCAAAGCAACACAATGCGCCGTTGTATGGAACCAAGAGGATATGCGCGTTATCCCGTTCCCGAGCCTGTTTGGCAAACGCTCAATGAAGGCGACGAGCAACAAATATTGTTGATGCAGGCAAAGTTAGCCTCTGGCCCGACACCTGCAGCCGAGGTAGTGACACGATGACAAAATTTCGCGCTTTACGACATGCGTTTTTTGCTGCGGTGCTTCTTGGTTCATTGCCCTGCACTGCTTTGGCAGCAGACGATGCCAATATTACGCCCTTTCAACAAGCACCGGCTGCGCTAGCACCGGATCGTGCCTATTTACTCCTGAAAACGAGTACAGCCAAATCCGGATTATTCCCGATCCAGCATGTCTTGCTCCGGCTTCCCAGCGAGCAGGAATTGGCGGACTTCCAGCAAGCCAAAAAACAAGCGTATGAAGCGGCGCTCCCCAAATTGCAAAAGAGCGCCAAGGACGGGCGGGTGCTTACCATAGAAGAGTTTGAATTCAACTATAAGGGTCCGTCGAATGCGTTCGCTGTGCCGTCAAAAAAGTTCCTAGAAGACGGGGAAATGCGGACTATTTTGCTGGCGGTCCCCGCTGGCACTTATATTCTCTATGGGGTGACCGTTGGTGATAATTTGGTACAAACATGCAATTGTTTGGGGACAGTAAAATTTACGGCGGAAGCAGGGATTATAACTGATATGGGCGGGCTTTACGCTGACAAAGTCCATAAAGCATCGCCGGTTCCGCACCTGGAAGACAAATTAGGTGAGCAAATGTTTCAATATACATTTGTGTTGGGACAAGCACTTGTTCCTCCGATGGAAGGAAGGGCTCCAGCCAGTCTCACAGGATTGCCCATGAAAACAGCACAATATGAAGTGGTTGGTCAATATTATGAACCGGGCGCCACTTTCGTTAATCGCCTAGCGCCCGTTCAAGGTGTGTTGGATTATAAACGCGGTCGGCCGGTAGATGTTCGGACAGGCAAGATTGTCGATTGATCGGATTGCCGATTAAATGGCCAACCGGTAGGTTATGAATATATCGCCTGCACAAAATATAGCCCGTCCGGCGGGGCGTTGAGGCCGAGAGCGCCGCGATCCTTGGCTTCGAGCGCCTCCCGCACACCATCGGGCGACCATTTCCCCATGCCGACCAGCGCCAGACAGCCGACCATCGAGCGCACCTGATGGTGGAGGAAGCTGCGGGCTTCCGCATGAATGGCGATGCGCTCGCCGTCGCGCACTACATCCAACCGATCGAGCGATTTTATAGGGCTTTGTGCTTGGCAATGGACCGAGCGGAAGGTGGTGAAGTCATGCAAGCCCACCAGATGTTGCGCGGCCTCGTGCATCGCGGGGACATTAAGCGGTTGGCCGATCTGCCAAGCCAGCCCCTTGTCAAACGTCAACGGCGCACGGCGGTTGAGGATGCGATAGACATAGGCGCGTCCGAGACAGGAAAAACGCGCGTGCCAATCATCGGGCACAATCTCGCAGCCGAGGATGGCGACGGGATGCGGGCGCAATCGCGCATTTAATGCCTCCATCAGACGGAACGGCGTCATCTCCTTGTCAATATCGCAATGCGCTCGCATCGCCAGCCCATGCACCCCCGCATCGGTGCGCCCGGCGGCATGGACAATGACCTCCTCGCCGGTGATGGAATAAGCCGCATCCTCGATGGCCTGCTGCACCGAAGGCCCATGCGCCTGCCGTTGCCAGCCCATGAACGGGCGGCCATCAAATTCCACAGTGAGGGCGAAGCGGGTCATGGGTGATTACCTAAGCCCGTCATTGCGAGCCGCGTAGCGGCGCGGCAATCCAGAGTCGCGCGTGCTGACTCTGGATTGCTTCGTCACTCCGTTCCTCGCAATGACGATGGGTGAGGTGAGGGTGAATAGGTCAGTCAAGCTGTGCGCCTTCGGGAATGGTAAAGCCACGCAGCAATTCCGCGACGGTCATCGCCGATTTCCCCGCACGTTGGATGAGGGTCGGGCGGATGGCCCCGCTGCCGCAGGCGATGGTGAGGTGCGTGTCTATTACTACCCCACTCTCGTCATTCCCGCGAAGGCGGGAATCCATCTCGGAACCGGTCGTGCTAACCGTGACTTCAGGAGATGGACCCCCGTTTTCACGGGGGTGACGAGTGCCTGAAATATCATTGAGGGGACCAACCGCCTCCGCACTATGCACCCTGAACCGCTCGCCTTGATATTCAAAGAAAGCCCCCGGAAACGGGTTGAACGCGCGGATTTGGCGTTCCACCTGAACCGCATCTTGGGTCCAGTCGATACGGCTTTCGGCTTTGTCGATTTTATGAGCGTAGGTGACCCCATCCTGCGGTTGCACCACTGGCGGAAACGCATCCGGATCAGCCAGCACGCGCACCATCATTGCGGCCCCCATATGCGCCAGTTCGTCGGTCAGCTCTCCGGCTGTTTTGCCTTGGACCGGCGTGCGCTCGACGAACCGCATGGCACCCCTGTCCAAGCCCTTCTCCATCTCCATGATGGTAACGCCGGTTTCGCTGTCGCCCGCCAATATCGCCCGCTGCACCGGCGCAGCGCCGCGCCAACGGGGGAGGATGGAGCCATGCACATTGAGGCACCCAAGGCGCGGGGTATCCAGCACCGATTGGGGGAGGATAAGCCCATAAGCCGCGACCACCGCAACATCGGCACCAAGCGCGGCAAACGCTGCCTGCACCTGCTTGTCGCGCAAAGTTTCGGGGGTGCGCACCTCCAGCCCCAGCGCGGCGGCGCGCGCGTGGACGGGCGAGGGCATAAGCTTTTTGCCGCGCCCGGCGGGGCGGGGCGGCTGGCTATAGACGGCAATAATATCATGCCCTGCCCCGACCAGCGCATCGAGCGTCGGCACGGCAAAATCGGGCGTTCCCATGAAAATAATCTTCATGGGGCCGCTTCAACAACTTGGCAGAGCAAAGCGCAAGCCTTACTGGTTGTTCAACGTAAAAATAGGAACGCAGCCTTGGCTTTATCGAAGGGCGTTTGTCCGCGCGGGCGATACCGTGCTTCGACAGGCTCAGCACTGCGGTTTTTGAAAATAGTCTTTCGCAGGATTTTCATGATCTCACCCGAAATCGAAGCTTTGACGCAGGCCCTTTCGCGGCTCCCCGGATTAGGGCCGAGATCGGCGCGGCGCGCGGTGTTGCATTTGCTTAAGAAGCGGGAGACTGCGCTGGAGCCGTTGCTGACCGCGCTCGACGGGGTGAACCGCACGCTGGTGACATGCGACACGTGCGGCAATATCGACACGCGCAACCCGTGCGGTATCTGCGCCGACCCGCGCCGCGACGAACGGGCTTTATGCGTGGTCGAAGAAGTGGCCGACCTATGGGCGCTCGACCGCTCGCGCCTGTTTCCCGGCAAATATCATGTGCTGGGCGGGCGCTTGTCGGCGCTGGAAGGCGTGCGCCCCGAAGATCTCAGCATTGACCTTTTGGTCACGCGGGTTGCGGCGGGCGGCATTGACGAGGTGGTGCTTGCAATGAACGCGACCCTGGAAGGGCAAACCACCGCCCATTATATTGCCGACCGGCTGGAAACTTATCCGGTGCGGCTCACCCAGCTTGCACATGGCCTGCCGGTCGGCGGCGAACTGGATTATCTCGATGAAGGCACATTGGCGCAGGCGTTGCGCGCAAGGAAGCCGGTGGGATAGCGAAGATCCTCCCCGAGCTTGCTCGGGGAGGGGGACCGTTCGCCGCAGGCGAATGGTGGAGCGGTCATGCGATTGCTTTGGCAATCGCGCGAGGCTTTGCCTCGCATAACCCCTCCGTCACGCGCTTCGCGCGCGCCACCTCCCCAAGCAAGCTTGGGGAGGATTTTGAAGGCATGTGGCCCAAGACAAGCTCGGGGAGGAACTTCGGGTGGGCGGCACCATACGCACAATCTTGACGAATCCCGCCTCTCACCTTACCTCGCACGTATGGCCATTTTACCCATTATCGAAACGCCGGATCCGCGGCTGCGTCTGATTTCCAAGCCCGTCGAGCTGTTTGACGACGCGTTGCGCGCGTTCGTCGCGGACATGTTCGAAACCATGTATGATGCGCCGGGCATTGGCTTGGCGGCTATACAAGTGGGGAAGGCCGACCGTATTCTTGTGATAGACCTCCAAGAACCGGACCCCGATGATGAAAAGGGCGAAAAGGTCATCCGCACCCCGCGCGTGTTCATCAATCCGGTCTTTTCCGAACAATCGGAAGAGCATAGCATCTATAATGAAGGCTGCCTGTCGGTTCCCGAACAATATGCCGAAGTCACCCGCCCCGCCGAAGTTACGGTGGATTGGCAGGATGAATTTGGCAAGCCGCACAAGGAACGGCTCACCGGCCTTCTGGCCACCTGCATCCAGCATGAGCATGATCATCTGGAAGGCATTTTGTTCATCGACCATCTGTCGCGGTTGAAGCGCGATATGGTGTTGAAAAAACTCGCCAAGATGCGCCGCGCCGCCTGAGGAGGTTGCGCGGGGTCTAGCAACGCGCGCTCTTTAAGGATTGGATAGGGCATATTCCCTTCGTTCGATACGGACGTAAGGGGCCGTGTCCGGTCCTTTGCTTTCTTCCCCGTGCCACCCATTCAAGCAGATTTGTGCATAGCCCATTGCATATTTCTAATTTTGCATGGAAAAATAGCCGTTCCGGCCTGTGGATAGAGAAGCACGCGCCGGACACGGGAGGGTGTTCATGACAGCGACCGAGCAATGGGCGCAGGAAGGCGGAGAGTGCGGCGAGCTTTTGCGCGCGCGCGATTGGTCTCGCACATCGCTTGGTGCGTTGGAAAGCTGGCCGTCCGAACTTAAAATGCTAGTCGGCATTGTCATGGCCGCGCAGCAGCCCATGTATGTCGTGTGGGGGCCGGACCAGATTGTCCTTTATAATGACGCCAATGCGCGGCTTTATGGCCGCAAGCATCCGCGCGCTTTCGGCCGCCCGTTCCGCGAACCCCTGTCCGACCATATGTGGCAGGAAATGGAGCCCTATATGACCGCGGCCTATGAAGGCATTGCGACATCGCGCGCCAAAGCGGCCTTCACATTTTTCCGCAACGGCCATCCCGAAGAAGCGTTTCTTTCCTTTTCCTATACGCCGGTGCGCTCGGCCAAGGGCGATGTGTTGGGGATGTTTTGCTCATGCCATGAAATGACCACCGATGTGGTGAAGCAACGCGCGCATGACGAAGAGCGCAAACAGTTGCGCGACATTTTCCAGACCTCGCTGGGTGCGCTGGCGGTGGTCCGTGGCCCCGAACATATATTCACCTTTGCCAATGTCGAATATGAACAGCTTATCGGCCACCGCAATTTGCTGGGCCGCCCGGTTGCGGAAGCTTTGCCGGAAATGGTCGAGCAGGGCTTTATACAATTGCTCGACGAGGTCTATATGTCGGGCAAACCTTATGTCGGCAAGGGCGTGCCGGTGACGGTGCAATGGGTGTCCGACACCGCGCCGCAACAGCGTATCCTCGATTTGGTTTATCACCCGCTGCTCGACCAGAACGGCCGCAGCGAAGGGATTTTTGTGCAGGTGTCGGACATTACCGAACAGCATTTGCTGAAACGGGAATTGGCACATCGGCTCAAAAACCAGCTTGCCATTGTGCAGGCGATTGTAAGCGGCACGTTCCGTAGCAATTCGGACAAGGAGGAAATCCGCAAAATATTGGCCGAGCGCATTGCGGTCCTCGCGCGTTCGCATGAAATTGTCGTGTCGGGCAATGTTGAAAGCCGCACGGTGGACGGGGTCGTGCGTAACGCGATCGAATGGCAGGATGACGGGCGCATCTGCATCGAAGGCCCCGATATTCCGATTGCCCCGCGCGCGGCCTTGTCGCTGGCGTTGGTGCTGCATGAACTGCTCACCAATGCAATCAAATATGGCGCTTTGTCGGTCGCCGAAGGGCGGGTTACTATCCGCTGGAGCCGCGAGGAAAGCGGGGATGCACAACGCTTCCGGCTGGTGTGGAAGGAACGTGGCGGGCCCGAAGTGAAGGCGCCCGACCATAAGGGGCTAGGCTCGCGGCTCATCGCGGCAGGATTGTCGGGATCGTGCCATAGCCAAGTCGTGCATAGTTTCGAGCCTGACGGGGTGAGCTGCGAAATCAGCGCGGACCTTGCGGGGATGCACGCCGAGTAAGGCGCGGAGAATTTTCCGCTTCCCCTGTCAAAATGTTCCGCCTATGTTCACGCGCATGAGCGAGCAGATATTCATCCTTATCCTTATTGTGGCGGTGCTGGTGGCGGGGTTGGTCGGCTGGCTGGTCGGCGCGCGCAGTGCGGCGGCGGCCAAGGCCGAGTGCGGGCATATGCGCGACCGGTTCAACCAAGCGATTATCGACCTTGAAGAAAGCGTGACCGAGCGCGATGAAGCGCGGCTCAATGTGGCGACCTTGACCGCCCAGCGCCAAGCCCAGGAAGCCGCGCATCAGGAGCGTATCACCGAACTTAATGCGGCGCGCGACGCGATGGCGCACCAGTTTTCCTCTGTCGGTGCAGAATTGCTCGACCGTGCGCAAAGCCAGTTTCTGGAGCGCGCCAACCAGCGTTTCAAACAATCGGAAGAAGCGTCGGGGCAGGAATTGAAGGCGCTGTTACAACCGGTGAGCGAGCGTTTGCAAAAATATGAAGAGCAGGTGCAGCGCATCGAAAATGAGCGGCGCGAAGCTTATGGTAATTTGCAAGGGCTGATGGACCAGATGCGCGCAGGGCAGGATCAGGTGCGCTCTGAAGCCGCGCGGCTGGTCAATTCGCTGCGCAATGCGCCCAAGGCGCGCGGACGCTGGGGCGAGCAGCAATTGCGCAATGTGCTGGAAAGCTGTGGCCTTAGCGAACATGCAGATTTCCGCATGGAAGTGAGCCAGACGCAGGACGATGGCGCACGGTTGCGCCCCGACGTGATTGTGCGGATACCGGGCGGAAAATCGCTCATCATCGACGCCAAAGTATCGCTGAACGCCTATCAGGATGCGTTCAATGCGGAGGATGAACATAGCCGCAGCCAGCATATGGCGGTCCATGCGTCGGCGATGAAAACCCACGTCAACGCGCTCGGCGCAAAGGCCTATCAGGACCAGTTTGACGATACGCCCGATTATGTCATCATGTTCGTGCCGGGGGAGCATTTCCTGTCTGCGGCGTTGGAGCAAGACCCCGATTTATGGGACTTTGCATTCGGCAAGCGGGTGCTGCTCGCAACCCCCACCAACCTCATCGCGATTGCGCGCACGGTCGCATCGGTCTGGCGTCAGGAAGCCCTGGCACGCGAGGCCAAACAGGTCGCGGCTTTGGGCAAGGAAATGCACGAAAGGCTGGCGGTGGTCGCGGCGCATTTGAAGCGCGTCGGCGGCGGGCTTGGCACGGCGGTCAACGCCTATAACCAGTTCGTCTCCTCCTTCGAAAGCCGCGTGCTGACCACAGGACGGCGCTTTGCGGATTTGAGCGTCGATACCGGCGGCAAGGAGATTGCCGACATTCCGGCGGTGGAAACCCTACCGCGCTATGCGGAAAGTGTGGCGGGCGAGGGGGAAGCAGATCAGCTCCTCGCGCCGGAGGAAGATGCGGTTGCGGGAAAGGATGGGGTCGGTACCGAAGCGGGAGCCGACATTTCCGAAACTGAAATAAAAGCCAGCACTTAAAGCCCAATCCTCCCCTGATAAGGGGAGGTGGCGCGCCCGTAAGTGCGTGACGGAGGGGTGTCCTGCTATCGAGAGGGCTTCACCCCTCCGTCTTGCGCTACGCGCAATCCACCTCCCCTTGCATGGGAGGATGATTTTGAGCTGAGGCTATACCTCGTCGGCTAGCCTCGCCGACATGACTTCTCCCGCGACTTCCCCGTTGACGTGCCGCGCTTGTGCGCCGATGATGCGGGGGCGTTTCGAGGCGCGCCGCTACCCCCGCGCCTTGCTTGAATCTATACCGGTAAACGGAGTTTTGAATGACCCGATCTGTTTCGCTTTTTGCCCTCTCTCTGGCGCTCGCCACGGTGCTTACTGCCTGTGGCCGTTCTGAATCGGTCGATACGTTCAAGCCGGATCGGGCGGAGGAAAAAGTGTCGGTGACCGACGTCAAGGGCGCAGCGCCCAAGGTGGACACTCAGGTCAAGGGCGAAACGGCCCCCGGTGCATTGGTGCCGCAGGATGAATGTGCGCGGGATGCCGCCTTTGTTGCCTATCGCAAGCAATTGGCCGCTGCTGTCACCGCCAAGGATTTCGACAAGCTGAAGCCGTTGCTTTCCCCGCAAATCAAACTGGATTTTGGCGGTGGTAGCGGGTTGGAACTAATGGCCGAACGGCTCGCCAAAGGCGTCGATGCCAATCTCGATAACCGCCCGCATTGGGAGGAATTGGCCGAAATACTGACGCTCGGTTGCGCGCTTGGCAGCGGCAATGCCAATGCCACCATGCCCTATGCGTTTGAAAAACTGGAAGGGCGCGATGCCTTTGCGACCTTGCTCCCGCGCCGCGACGGGATTGCGCTCTACAAGAGCGAGGATACTAATAGTGAAATTGCCAAGACGCTCCACTGGGAGGCGCTGACATTGGCCAACCCCAACGATGCGAGCGATGCGACCATTGCGGTCAAGCTGGATGATGGCACAACCGGCTTTGTCCGCCGCGCCGATGTGCGCCCCGCAATCGGCTATCGCGCGCTGTTCAACAAAGGCGCGGACGGCAAATGGTTGATGACGGCGTTTATCGCCGGGGATTAAGCCATCGCCCCGTCATTGCGAACGCCAACAGGCGTGCGGCAATCAGTCATAGTTTTACGCGACTCTGGTCCGCCGCGTCGCTGCGCGGCGCGCAATGACAGACATTGTTTAAATCACCTGTTGCAGCACCAGCTTGCGCGAACCTTTGCCCAATAATTCCAAGCCGCCTTTGTCGGTGTAGCGCATATGCACGGCTTCTGCGAACAGCGCGCTGATGCTGCGTTCATAGCCGTCGAGCGGTGCGGGGCAGCCCATCATGGTGGAGATCATGGTGCTGACTGTAAGATTGTGATTTTCGGCCTTATAGCCGCCCGACATCTGGTTGCAGCCGACGCTCACCCCGATACGGTCCTTGTCAAAGCGCAACGTGGCTTTGGCCGATTGCTCGGCGGTCAGCGCGCTACTGTCGATATGCGTAATCCGCCATTGGGTGCCGTTCAGCGTCACCGGCGGCAGGATCGCGCCGCCACAGCCTTTATAGGTGGTGCCATTGGCGGTCAGCGACACGCTATGCTGGTAGCGCCGGTCGCTCATCCCGTCATTGCATTGGGCATAGAGAATATCGACCTCGATGCTTTGGCCGTTTGCGGTGCCGCTATATTGAACGCCCCCGGGACGTTGCACCGCCTTGCTGATCGGCACGCGGATCTGGGTCGATCCATAATTTCCCGCATAATTGATTTCGGTCGGCGTAATTTCGGCGGTCCAACCCGGTTCCGTGCCCATCGCAAAATAGCTTTTGTCCGCGCCCACGGGCAAGGACACGTTGTTGCCTGCGGGCAATGTGGCGCAGGCACCCAGCGCAAGCATCACGCTCGCGCCGCAAAGGGTAAGGCAAAGTCGGCGGTTCATCATCATGGGCGGCTCCTTATCCTGCCGAAGCTGTGCCCGCACTGAACGGGGGCATCAGCTTTTGCGGCGCTGATTCACAATTTCATAGGCCATGACCGCACAGGCGACCGCAGCGTTGAGGCTGTCAGCTTTCCCCAGCATCGGCATTTTGACGAGCAGGTCGCACTCCGCTTCATAAGCGGGCGGCAAGCCTTGCGCTTCATTGCCGATGAGAAGGAAGGTCGGCGCTGCATAGCGCGGGCCTTGATAATCATGCGTGGTGTTAAGGCTGGTGCCGACCAACTGGCCCGGCCCTTGCCGCAACCAGTGGAGAAAATCCGCCCAGCGCGCGGTGCTGATCGACTGGGTGAACAAGGCCCCCATGCTCGCGCGCACCGCTTCGACCGAGAAGGGGTCAACGCAATCGTCGATCATGATAAGCCCGCCCGCGCCTACCGCATCGCCGGTGCGCAATACGGTGCCGAGATTACCGGGATCGCGCATCGCCTGCACGACAATCCAGATGCCGGAGCGGCTGCGGTCGAGCCTGTCGAGCGGGGTCAGCCGGTCGCGATAAACGCCGACCAAGGTTTGCGGATTATCCTTGCCCGATAATTTGGAAAGAATGTCGGCGGTGGTTTCGACCACATCGCCGCCCGCTTTCAACGTCGCCGCAACCAGTTCGGCGGCGAGTGGATGCTGCGCGCTGTCACCGGCATAAAAGAGCATTTCGGGTAACGCGCCCGCCTCGCGCGCTTCGGTCAATATGCGCAGCCCCTCGGCCAGAAACAGGCCTTCTGCCTTACGATGCTTTTTTTCGCGCAAGGATTTGATCCGCTTGACCAGCGGATTGGAAAAGCCGGTGATGAGCCGGTGGCCGTGAGCGTTGGTTTCCATGGGAACAAGCCTGTGCGCCGCGTTTGGCGACAGGTCAATCCTCTCCGAAACTGTCCTTGACGAGACCGACCAGCTTCAGCATCGCTTCGTCCGCGCCTTCGCCTGTGGTGTGGATGGTGATGCTGTCGCCTTTGGCCGCGCCGAGCATCATCAAGCCCATAATCGAGGTGCCATTGACCCGCGATCCGTCCTTTTCGACCACGACCGATACACCGGCCGGAAGCTTTGATACGACGGTCACGAATTTTGCACTGGCGCGCGCATGAAGGCCGCGCTGGTTGGTGATTTCAACAGTTTCGGCGAATGCGCTCATGCATGGCTCCCCAAAAGTTCGGATGCGACCGAGATATATTTTTGCCCCGCTTCCTTGGCGGCGCGCACCGCGTCGGCAACCGACATGGATTTGCGCGCGCCATCCAGCCGGATGAGCATGGGCAGATTGATGCCTGCAATCACTTCGATGGTGCCCGGCTCCATCAACGAAATAGCGAGGTTGGACGGGGTTCCGCCGAACAGGTCGGTGAGCAAAATCACGCCTTGTCCGCTATTGACCTTGCGGATTGCGCCCGCAATTTCCGCGCGGCGTTCTTCCATATTGTCATGCGGGCCGATGCACACACATTCGACCTTTTTTTGCGGACCCACAACATGTTCCATCGCGACCAGAAATTCGGAAGCGAGGCGCCCATGTGTTACCAATACCATACCAATCATAGAGTTGCTCTTACTCGCAATATGTGGGGCTTAAACGGCGCGGTCAACGGGCCGGTCCTCGGTGGATAGACTATCCTTGGAGGCATCTTCTCCGGGCTTGTCTTCCTCGACCGGTATTCCGGTGTCGGGCATAGCGTATTTGGCGCTACTGTCCAGATTGCGATGCAATATGGTCGGGGCAAAGCCGTGATCCTTCAAAAAGCGGCCGACGCGCTCGGTGACATGGACCGAGCGGTGCCGCCCGCCGGTGCAGCCGAATGCGACGGTGATATAGCTTTTGCCCTCTGCGCGGTAGCGGGGGAGGAGGGTAAGCAAAAGCTGTTCGATCTGGCTGACCACGCTTTCATAAGCCGGGTCTTGTGCGACATAGTCGGCCACCGCTTGGTCAAGGCCGGTGAGCGGGCGTAGTTCATTGTCCCAATGCGGATTGCGCAGGAAACGCATATCGAACACAAGGTCGGCGTTACGCGGAATACCGCGTGCAAAGCCGAAACTCATCACATTGAGGACGGGACCGGCATCGCTTTTACCCGCAAAGCGCAGGCGGATTTCCTGCTGCAAATCATTGGTCGAATAGCTGGTCGTGTCGATAATATGGTCGGCCCAGCGACGCAGCGGCGCGGTCATTTCGCGGTCTCGCGCAATGCCGTCTGCGGCGGGGCGATCTTCGGCGAGCGGGTGGCGGCGGCGGGTTTCGGAAAAGCGCCGCTCCAGTTCCGACCCCGAACAATCAAGGTAAAGCGTCATCACATCGCGGCGATGTTTGTCGCGCAATTGCTTGATACGATTGACAATCTCTATGGCATTAAAGCCGCGCGTGCGGCTGTCGATGCCGAGCGCCAGCGGGCGATCAATCCCTTCGCGCCCTTCCGAAAGCGGCGTCGAGAGCAAGCGGTCGAGCAGGCTTAAGGGCAGGTTATCGACCACCTCCCAGCCCATATCTTCGAGCGCCCGCAATGCGGTACTCTTGCCCGCACCCGCAAGGCCGGTGACGAGCAAAATGCTTTTGGAGTGCGGTTCTTCGGACGCGGGCGGAGGGATTTCGATCACAAGGACACCGGAGCTTTGTAAGAGGGTTGTTGAAGCGGTTGGCTAAGGATCGCGGTAAGCGCGCGCTCCACCTTCAAAGGGGCGGAAATTTCAAACGCCTTCAAGCGCACATGGTCGATGGCCACACCCGCAAGGGTTTCGGTCTGGCGCGACAGAGGGAGCCGCTCATAACTATCCACCAGACGCACCACGAGGCGAAGCGTAATATCGGTGACGAACGGCATTTCGATAATGCCGACCCCGCGCACTTCCATCTTGCCGCGAATGGTGCCGGGCGAGGTTGCAACCAAGCTCTGCCCGCGCCGCATCAGCAAAGTCTGGTCATCGCTCACCAATTGGGCGCCGCGGTCGATAAGGCGCAACGCAAGGTCGGACTTGCCCGATCCGGAAGGACCGGCAATCAGCACGCCCGCGCCGTCAATCGCGATGGTGGTGCCATGATAAAGTTCGGAGGAGAGTCGTGCCATGGACGCGCCAGTCTAGGCGGCTTTACCCCATTGTTCCAGTAGAGATATAGGGTCGGGCGTCGGAAATTGGCACATTATATATCGTTAAACGATATGGGAGACAGCGCCCGCCCGCGCGGGCCTCATTGCGGCGAGGGTGCGGCGGGGCAGTTGGCCGAGGGCAAGCGCACTTCAAAACAGGCGCCGGGCTGTCCGTCATCACGGTCGCGCGCTTCGATAGTGCCTTGATGGCCTTCGATAATGGTGCGCGCAATCGCAAGGCCAAGCCCGCTATGCTTGCCGAATTCTTCCGATTCCGGACGGATTGAATGGAAGCGGCGGAAGATGATGTCGCGCTGATCTTCGGGGATGCCGGGGCCGTCATCTTCGACGCGGATCACGACATCATTGCCGACGCGCGTTGCCGATATGCGCACCAAGCCGTCGGGCGGGGTGAAGGACAGGGCATTGTCGATAAGATTGTTGAGGACGCGCTCCAGCCGGTGCCCTTCGCCCATGACACAGGCGACATTGATGCGCGGGCGGGCAAAGGCGATGTCGGCTTGCGGCTCGCTTTCGGTCGAGCGCCGCGCCGACCGCGAGGCAAGCATTGCGTCGATCATCAGGCCAAGGTCGATGACCTCGAACCGCGCGCGCGAAAGCTGGGCATCGACGCGCGAGGCTTCGCTAATGTCGGTCACCAGCCGGTCGAGCCGGTAAACATCTTCCGCTGCAATGCCGAGCAATTGCGCGCGCAATCCCGGATCTTCGACCCGCTCCAGCCCTTCAATGGCGGAGCGCAGCGAGGCGATGGGGTTTTTAAGCTCGTGCGTCACATCGGCGGCAAAATGTTCGCCCGCATCAATGCGGTTGCGCAGCGCATGGGTCATGTCGCTGAGCGCGCGCGCGAGCATCCCGATCTCGTCACGGCGCGAGGGGAGGCGCGGCACGGTCACTTCACGCGCGCGGCCCAGCCGGACCCGCAAGGCCGCTATCGCCAACCGCCGCAACGGGGTGGCTATGGTGCGCGCAAGGAAGAGCGAAAGCAGGAGCGAGGCTAGGGTTGCGAGCGCCAGCACGACGCCGAAACGAAAGCGTTCCGCGCGCACCGTGCGGATAATATCGCGCGCATTGGTGGTAATCAGCACCGCGCCGTCATTATAGCCAAGCCGCATCCCCGCGCTCAGCATCGGGGTGCGGTCGGGGGCAAAGCGATAGGCGCTTTCGGGGCCGCCGCCGACGCGCGCCTTGACAATTTCAGACCAGCTTGCCGCGACATCCTTGGCGGGTTCCGCATAATCGGGCGGCGAGGGGGCGCGCACGATGAAGTCAATCGCTTCATCCATAAAACGCGCAACATGGCGTTCCCAGGATTCACTGTCCGGATCGCGCAATTCATAGGTTGGCGGGGCGAGCGCGAAACTGTCGATAATCTTTGCGCCATCCTTGTCATAAATGCGGATACGGCCATCGCTGTGGCGCGCAAAGCTTAAGACCAGCCGGTCCACCGCTTCGGGGCGCGCGGCTTTCAACGCGCGGTCGAGCAATTGCAATTCGGTCGCGGTCGCCTCGATACGGGTATCAATCAGCCGCGAACGATAGCTATCGAGATAGAAAAACCCGCCCGCGAGCAGCGCCAGCACAAAGAAATTGACCGCCAAAATACGGCGGGCAAGCGACAGGCGCGCGGTCCAATAAAGGCCATCGCCGGACGCTGCCGCTTCATTCTTCAGAGAATTTGTAGCCGGCGCCATAAAGGGTTTCGATGCTGTCAAAGGTCGGATCGACCTCGCGGAATTTGCGACGGAGCCGTTTGATATGGCTGTCGATGGTGCGGTCATCGACATAAATATCGTCCTGATAGGCGGTGTCCATAAGCTGGTTGCGGCTCTTGACCACGCCGGGGCGCTGGGCGAGCGCCTCCAAAATCATGAATTCGGTGACGGTGAGTGTGACGGGCCTGCCGTCCCATTCGACCTTGTGGCGCGCGGGGTCCATGTTGAGCCGCCCGCGCCTTATGGGCTCGGGCACCGGTTCGGACGCGGCTTCGGACGATGGCCGTGCATAATCGGCGCGGCGCAGGATCGCGCGAATGCGGGCGATCAAAAGCCGCTGCGAAAAAGGCTTGGCGATATAATCGTCCGCGCCCATCGCGAGGCCGATGGCTTCGTCCAGCTCGTCATCCTTGGAGGTAAGGAAAATCACCGGTATCTGCGACTTTTCGCGCAAACGGCGGAGCAATTCCAGCCCGTCCATCTTCGGCATCTTGATGTCGAAGACCGCAAGGTCCGGCGGATTTTCAACCAGCGCCTTCAACGCCACTTCGCCATCATTATAGACGCGCGTGACAAAGCCTTCGGCCTGCAACGCAATCGACACCGAGGTGAGGATGTTGCGGTCATCATCGACAAGCGCGATGGTCGCAGGGGCAGCAGGAGCGGTGGGCGTTTCCGACATGGCCGCCTCGCTAGCCGATTCACGCCCGAACGGCAACGGGGCGTTGGCGAAGGGCGGCGAAGGCGGGACAATTTTACAGAGTATTGCGGGGGTAAAGAGAGCGGACACGCGCGAGCGGATAGCGCGCATTTCTTACCGTTTGGCGACGCACGGACGCTTATACTTTGACGCGAATCACTCGGTCGACTAGGGGGACAGCCAGTACCAGAAAATCCCCGTTTTTCGCGGCCTCACCTGTTGCGCCGCCCCAAGGAGACTCGTGACTGCCATGACCGCCATCACCATCGGAACCACCGCCGTTGAAACCAACGCCGCGATTGCCCAGAATCTTGGCACTGCCGCCCTTGTCGAAGAGGCGCTCAAAAATGGCGAAGGCCATCTTGCCAAGGACGGCCCGCTGGTCGTCAAGACAGGCGCGCATACCGGCCGTTCGGCGCAGGACAAATTCACCGTCAAGGATGCGCTGACCGAAGATACGGTATGGTGGGGCAAGTCGAACAAGCCGATGGACCCGGCGCATTTTGCTAATCTCAAGGAAGATTTTTTCGCCGCATTGAAGGACAAGACCCAGCTTTATGTGGCCGACCTGTTCGGCGGATCGCAGCCCGAACATCGCGTCAATGTGCGCGTCATCAACGAACTGGCCTGGCATAATCTGTTCATCCGCACGATGCTGGTGCGCCCCTCTGCCGAAGAACTGGCCGGTTTCGCACCCGAATATACGATCATCGATCTGCCGAGCTTCAAGGCCGACCCCGAGCGTCACGGCTCGCGCGGCGACACCATCATTGCGGTCAACTTCACCGAAAAGCTGATCCTCATCGGCGGCACCCAATATGGCGGTGAAATGAAAAAGTCGGTGTTCGGCTTGCTCAACTATCTGCTGCCCGAACAAGGCATCATGCCGATGCACTGTTCGGCCAATATCGGCCCCGATGGCGACACCGCGATCTTCTTTGGCCTGTCGGGCACCGGCAAAACCACGCTCAGCGCCGATGCCAGCCGCACGCTTATCGGCGATGACGAACATGGCTGGTCGGACACTGCAGTCTTCAACTTTGAAGGCGGCTGCTATGCGAAAATGATCCGGCTGTCGGCAGAATCGGAGCCGGAAATTTACGCGACCACCAAGCGGTTCGGCACGGTGCTGGAAAATGTCGTGATGGACGCGGACAGCCGCGAACTCGACCTTGACGATAATACACTCGCGGAAAATACCCGTGCAGCCTATCCCATCGACTTCATCCCCAATGCGTCGGAAAAAAATATGGGTCCGGTGCCCAAAAATGTGGTGATGCTGACGGCCGATGCGTTCGGCGTGCTGCCTCCGATTGCGCGCATGACGCCGGAACAGGCAATGTACCACTTCCTGTCTGGCTATACCGCCAAGGTGGCCGGCACCGAAATCGGTGTGACCGAACCCGAAGCGACCTTCTCGACCTGCTTCGGCGCGCCCTTCATGCCGCGCCACCCCAGCGTTTACGGCAATTTGCTCAAAGAACGTATCGCCAAGGGCGGCGTTACCTGCTGGCTCGTCAATACCGGCTGGACCGGCGGCAAATATGGCGTGGGCAGCCGTATGCCGATTAAAGCGACCCGCGCTTTGCTCAATGCGGCGCTCGACGGCAGCCTCAACAATGCCGAATTCCGCATCGACCCGAATTTCGGGTTTGAAGTGCCGGTCGCGGTGCCGGGCGTGGACAGCAATATCCTCGACCCGCGTTCGACCTGGGCCGATGGCGCGGACTATGATGCGACCGCGCAAAAGCTTGTGAACCTGTTTATTGACAATTTCGCGCAATTCGCCGACCATGTTGACGAAGGCGTTCGTGAAGCGGCCCCTACGGCAGCCTGATCGCTTAGCGGAATACAGCTGCAAAGCTGAGGAGAGGAGGGGTTTCCTGCCACAAGGCGGGGAACCCCTTACTCTTTGGGGGGCGGTTCCTTGGTGCGCAGACGGGGGGCAGTGTTGGACAAAAATTGTTCACCGACAGACGCCCTTCGACAAGCTCAGGGCTAGCGGTTATGATAATGGTTGAATTGTTGGTAGCTAGTGGCTTGCCATGCGCGCAAGCGAAACAGCCGTGACCCGATTTTACCGGAACACCGTGAAACTTTACGCGTATATAGCCGTCTTTCTTTTCACCCCCTATCCCGGGAGATTATCCAGATGAATATGTTGAACAGCCTCACCGACATGGCCGCCAAAATGGGCCTCGACCCCGAAATGGTCAAAGGCCTGCAAACCAAATTCCAGGAAAAGCTGGCGGCGAGCGGCGATCAGGCGCAGGCGCTTAAGGACACGGTGGCCGAATACGGCATTTCGATGGAACAGCTTCAAGGCGCAATGGCCAAGCTGAACGAAGAAGGCGGCCTGCTCGACAAGGTCGGCATTGGCGGTCAGGATGGCCTGATGAGCAAGCTCGACAAGGATGGCGACGGCAACCCGCTCAACGACATCACCGGTTCGGTGAAGGGCTTTTTTGGGAAGAAGTGAGGTTTATCCTCGCTTTTCTCGTCTTTTTCAAACCCTCGTCATTCCCGCTTCAAACCCTCGTCATTCCCGCGGAAGCGGGAATCTATCTCCGGCCCTCTATATTTCCACATGCGGCACCGCCTTTTTCAACATCTAGGTCCGGAGATGGATCCCGGGTCAAGCCCGGGATGACGTGCGTTGGGGAGCGCGAATTGCCCCGTCAACAACACACATAAAAAAGGGCGCCGGGAAATTCTCCCGACGCCCTTTTTCTATAGCTTGTGCTGGCAACGCTTAGTCGCGCAGGTCCGCCGGAACAGTGCCGCCATTGGCAGCCAGTTCGTTCATCACGGCTTTGTGCAGCCAGATGTTCATTTCCGCCGAACCGTTCAGTTCACCGGTATAGCCGAGTTCCTGAGCCAGTTCCTTGCGGTTTTCGAGGCTCGAATCAATGTCGAGCAACTTCATGAGGTCGACAATCGAGTTGCGCCAGTTGAGTTCCTGACCCTTGGTTGCCGCAATGCTGTTGAGATTATTGGCAACATCCACCGAATCAATCGCGATCGATTCGATCGGGGTGGCCGTTGCGGCTGCATCCGCTGCGGGAGCTTCCTGAGCATTGGCTTTGTGGCCGAAAATGGCATCCTTGATACGCGAAAAAATACCCATGCTATTAAACCTTTCCTCCATAGAGCGGGCCGGGGGAGGGCCGCGCCGTGTGGATGTTTGTAATGACGACGCCGCGCTTTTCAAACCGCCAATTAGCGGGACTTGTAAATTCGCTGCGCTAGTGGGAACTATATATGCCAAGAACCCTTGTGCCAAACGTGATGCAGGGCCAACTGGTTCCCGGTTGTACCTGTAAAATCAGGTGAACACGCTTTTACGTCGGGCGAATTCCCGGCGCTTTTGGGAAAGGATGACGATTATGGATATTAGCAGCATTTTGGTGCAGTCGGGCGCGATTGACGGCATTGCCAACCAGCTTGGTATTCCGCCCGCAATGGCGCGAGCAGGCGCGGGCGCTTTGCTGCCGTCGATCCTTGGCGGCATGAAGGGACAGGCACAGCAGCAATCGGGCGGTCTTGGCGACCTGATCGGGATGCTCGGTGGCATGGGTGGTGCCGGGATGCTGGAGCAGGTGCTTTCGCCCAATGCCGCCAATGTGAGCCAGGGCAATGAAGTGCTGGGCCAGATTTTCGGTTCCAAGGATGTGAGCCGCACCGTGGCGGCAGACGCTTCGGCCAAATCGGGCATTGATGCGGAAACCTTGAAGAAAATGCTTCCGCTGCTCGCAATGGCGGTTGCCGGTTATATGGCTTATCAGGGCCGTCAAGGCGGCGCTGCGGCACCGGCTCAGGCCGATGCAGGCGGCCTTGGTGGCGGCTTGGGCGGCATCCTGGGTAGCATTTTGGGCGGCGGCGCATCGGCACCCGCGGCTCCGGCTGCAACCCCGGCAGCAGGCGGTCTTGGCGGCCTCGGCTCGATGCTCGACATGGACGGCGACGGCAACCCGCTCAACGACATTCTCGGCATGGCCGGAAAAGCGATGGGGCGCTAAACGCGTCTAAATCAACGCCCTAAATCAACGCTATAGTGCCGGGCCTGTCAAAGCCTGTCCATCCGGACAAATCGTGCTTTGACAGGCCCGACACCATGGATAAAAGTCGTCCGCACAATAAAGCGGAGGGCAAGCGTTCAGAAATGGCCAGCGCCCACTGGTGTTTCCACGCCTGAATGATTACATGGGCCGCCACTCCCCCGACTCGCATATGAGGAACAACGCGCTGTGGCCCATCTCGATATCCCGCTTGGTCTGACTTTTGACGATGTGCTGTTGCAGCCGGGAGAATCGGATATTGTGCCGAGCCAGGCCAATACCGCCACCAAAATTACCCGCGACATCACGCTTAATATTCCGATCCTGTCGTCGGCGATGGATACCGTTACCGAAGCCGATATGGCGATTGTGATGGCGCAGCTTGGCGGGCTTGGCGTCCTCCACCGCAATCTGACGGTCGAAGAGCAAGCCGCCGCTGTCCGGCAGGTGAAACGCTATGAAAGCGGCATGGTGGTCAATCCGATCACCATTGCGCCGACCGCGAAACTTGCCGAAGCGCAGGCGTTGATGGAGCATCACCGCATTTCGGGCATCCCCGTGGTCGAAGCGAATGGCAAGCTGGTCGGGATTTTGACCAATCGCGATGTGCGCTTTGCCGCCAACCCGAACCAGCCGGTCAGTGAACTGATGACGCATGATGATCTGGCGACGGTGCGCGCGGGCGTGTCTCAGGAAGAAGCGCAAAAATTACTCCACCAACGCCGCATCGAAAAGCTGTTGGTCGTCGATGATAATTATGCCTGTGTCGGCCTCATCACGGTCAAGGATATTGAAAAGGCGGTCAATTATCCACACGCCACCAAGGATGAAAGCGGGCGCTTGCGCGTTGCGGCGGCAACCACGGTGGGCGACAAGGGCATTGAACGCGCCGAAGCCTTGCTCGATGCGGAGTGCGACCTGCTCATCGTCGATACCGCGCACGGCCATTCAAAAATGGTCGGGCAGGCGGTCGAAGCTATCAAGAAATTGTCGAACCGTGTGCAAGTGATTGCGGGCAATGTCGCGACCGGCGAGGCGACCAAGGCGCTGATCGGTTCGGGCGCGGATGGCGTCAAGGTCGGCATCGGCCCCGGCTCGATCTGCACCACGCGCGTCGTCGCGGGCGTGGGCGTGCCGCAGCTTACCGCGATTATGGATTCGGCCAATGAAGCGGCCAAATCGGGGACACCGATTATCGCCGATGGCGGCCTTCGCACCTCCGGCGATCTGGCCAAGGCACTGGCGGCGGGGGCGGCGAGCGTGATGGTCGGCTCGCTCCTTGCTGGCACCGAAGAAGCGCCGGGCGAAACCTTCCTTTACCAAGGCCGTGTTTACAAAAGCTATCGCGGCATGGGCAGCGTCGGCGCAATGGCGCGCGGCTCGGCCGACCGCTATTTCCAGCAGGACATTAAGGACCAATTGAAGCTGGTGCCCGAAGGCATTGAAGGCCAAGTGCCCTATAAAGGCCCGGCCAAGGATGTGATCCACCAGCTAGTCGGCGGCATCAAGGCGGCGATGGGTTATACGGGGTCGGCGACCATTCCCGATTTGCAGGAACGCGCGCGCTTTGTCCGCATCACCAATGCAGGGCTAAAGGAAAGCCACGTCCATGACGTTGCGATCACGCGCGAAGCCCCCAACTATCCCTCCACTTAAGGCCTTCAACCCAAGGTCTTTCACCTAAAGGAAAGTGTAGATGGAACAAATTTTAGTCTACATGCTGGTGGTCGTAAGCTGGACCGGCGGCACGGAAACGCCAAGAATCGAGCGTGTGCAGCAGCTTTTTACCACGCAAGCAGCGTGTGAAGCGGAAGGCAGGCGCGCGCTGGAGCGGGTGAAGGCGGACGAGAAAATACAAGGCCAGCGTGCGGCGTATGAATGTCTTCCCGTCCCCGACATGCAGGAATATGACGCTGCATTCGCTGACGCTCAGCCAAAAAAATAAGCGCATCATTTGTAATGCCGCGCATGGCTGGTTAGAGCAGCGCCCATGACACCTGCTGCCCGCGTTCAAGCTGCTATCGAATTGCTCGACCAGATTATCATCGCCGCGCGCGATGGCGGGGCGGCGGCGGACGTGCTGATTGCGCGCTATTTCAAAGAGCGGCGTTATGCCGGTTCGAAAGACCGGCGCGCGGTGCGCGAACTTGTCTATCGCGCAATCCGGCGGACGGGCGAGCGGCCTGTATCGGGCCGCGCGGCGATGCTGGGGCTTGCCGACACCGACGCGGAACTGGCCGCCTTATTCACCGGCGAAGGGCATGGCCCCGCGCCGATAGACAAAAACGAGCCGCGCGCTGCGACCTCGGCGGTGCCGGCGTGGCTGGTGCCGCATCTTTATCCGCAGATTGATGAGACCGAACAGGCCGCGATGCTGGCGCGCGCGCCGTTGGATTTGCGCGTCAACACCCTCAAAACCGACCGCGCGGCCATGCGCGCCGTCTTTCCCGATGCGGTGGCGGTGGATGGGCTGGAGGACGCGCTGCGCTTGCCCGCCGATAGCGCAATCCAACAGAGCGCAGCCTATAGGGATGGCCTTATCGAAGTGCAGGATGCGGGCAGTCAATGGCTCGCGAAGGCCTGTGGCGCGCGCGCGGGGATGCGCGTTATCGACCTGTGCGCAGGCGGCGGCGGCAAGACGCTCGCGCTCGCCGCCGACATGGGCAATGACGGGCAAATCCTTGCCACCGACATTGCCCGCGCGCGGTTGCAGCAGCTTGCGCCAAGGGCCGAACGGGCGGGCGCGACGATTATCGACACGCTATTGCTCAACCCCGGCAAGGAAGAGGCCATGCTCGCAAGCTATGCGGGCGAGGCCGATCTTGTGCTGATCGACGCGCCCTGTTCGGGGAGCGGCACTTGGCGGCGCAACCCCGAAAGCCGCTGGCGCTTGACCCCTGAAAGACTGGCAAAATTGCAACGCGACCAAGCCAATCTGCTCGACATTGCCAGCAAATTGGTGGCACCGGAAGGCAAGCTTGTCTATGCTGTGTGCGCGATAACCGGCGAGGAAGGGGCGGATCAGGTGGACGCTTTTGTCAGACGCCATTCAGGCTGGACGGTCGATAAGGCCATTGCCGATGACGCCTATTGGCCGGGGCGGCTGGTCCGCGCCGGAAAAGGGGCAGGGCGCTTGCTCACCCCGCACCATGACGGCACCGACGGCTTTTATTTTGCGCGGTTGCAAAGAGGATGAGCGCGGCGCATGGTAACGCGCTGTCCGGCAATCCGGATTCCGGTAGGCCGGAACGCGAAACGATGCCAGACCGCGAAACTATAATGGAGTTGATTATGCGTTTTTCCCCTGTTGCGCTTGCTGCTGCGGCCTTGTTTGCGACCGTCTCCAGCACCAGTCACGGGGAAACACCGCGTCCGCCCGCCAATCCGCAATCGGTCGCTTTTGTCGACCAAGGCTTGATTGAAGCAGGTGCGGGGCGGTTTGAAAATGCCATCAGCCTTTATGAAACCGCGCTGGCGATTGATCCGCAAAATCTGACCGCTTACCGCCAGTTGGCCGAAGTCGCGATGAAGCAGGGCCTGCCGGGCAAAGCCATCGGCTATTATGTGTCGATCCTGACCGCCGACCCTAATGACCGCGAGGCGCTGGAAGGCCAAGGCCGCGCGATGGTGCAAAAAGGCGCGGTCGAACGCGCACGCGAAAATCTCGTAAAATTGCGCGCGGTGTGCAAGACCGGCTGCCCCGAAATCGCCAAGCTGGAAACCGCGATAAGCGCAGGCCCGCCGCAGCCCAAGCTGGCAATTGAAGCGGTAACCCCCAAGCCTGTAGGACAAGAAGGTGAGCCCTCCAAGAATTGAGACGGAATTGAGTGGGGGTTGAGGGAGCAGGAACGGGCTCGCTTGAACGCCCCCGCATAAGCCGACCCCCTAAATACCCGCTAGCCCTGAGCTTGTCGAAGGGCGCTTGTCGGATAGAATAGCGTTATAGTGTTGAACCGTGCTTCGACAAGCTCAGCACTACGGAAATTATATAACGTTACCGCCCGCGCTCCATTTCCCCCACAACCGCGATAAAATCCGCGACCGATAGCGTTTCGGCGCGGCGTGTCTCATCGATGCCCACTTGCGCAAGGGCATCCAATGCGCCCGGCAGGCCTTTGAGGCTTTGGCGCAGCATCTTGCGGCGCTGACCGAAGGCGGCGGCGGTGAGGGCTGCCATCGTCTTGGGGCGGATGCCTTCGGGGGCGCTCGCGGGGGTGATATGCACAACTGCCGACATGACTTTGGGCGGCGGGGTGAAGGCGGAGCGGTGGACCTTCATCGCGATTTTCGCCTCGCTGCGCCATTGCGCCAAAATGGCAAGCCGCCCGAACGCGCTGCTGTCGGGTTTGGCAACAATGCGCTCGGCCACTTCCAACTGGAACATCAAGGTGAGCGAGCGCCAAGCGGGCGGCCACTCTTCTGCGCTCAACCAGTCGGTGAGCAAGGCGGTGCCGACATTATAGGGGAGGTTGGCGACGATATGATAAGGCTTGCCGCCGGTGAGGTCGGCAATATCGACTGCCATCGCATCGCCTTCGATGACGCGCAACTGCCCCGGATAAGCGTCGGCCAGTTCGGCGAGCGCGGGGATGCAGCGATGGTCGCGCTCGACCGCAATCACATGCGCGCCCGCCCGCAGTAAAGCGCGGGTAAGACCGCCGGGGCCGGGACCGACTTCGAACACGGTTTCGCCTTTGAGCGCGCCCGGAATCGCCGCAATGCGGTCGAGCAACTGCTCGTCGAACAGGAAATTCTGTCCCAACGCTTTAGACGCGGACAGGCTGTGGCGCGCAATCACCTCGCGCAGCGGGGGAAGGCTTGCTGTCACCGTTGCTGCCGCTCCGTCAGGCGAGGCAAAGCGCGCGGTGGCGCGCGGCATCGCGGGCGAGTGCAATCGCGGCAATCATTGCGCCGGGATGCGCTTCATCGCGCCCCGCAATCGGAAAGGCAGTGCCATGATCGGGCGAGGTGCGGATGATCGGCAGGCCCAAGGTCATATTGACGCCCTCGTCAAAATGGAGCGTTTTTAACGGGATCAGGCCCTGGTCATGATAGATACACAGCGCGGCGTCATAAGAGCGGCGCATTTGCGGGGTGAACATCGCGTCGGGCGGATAAGGGCCGCTGACATTGAGACCTTCTTCATGAAGCTGGCGCAAGGCGGGTTCGATAATCTCGATTTCCTCGCGGCCCAATGCCCCGCCTTCGCCCGCGTGCGGATTAAGGCCGGCAATGGCAAGGCGCGGCTGGGCAATGCCGAAATCGCGGCGCAAGCCCTTGGCGGTCGCATGGGCGCGCGCTTTGATAAGGTCGATGGAAAGAAGCCCCGGCACATCCTTATAAGGCACATGGACCGTCACCGGCACGACGCGCAAGGTTGGCCCCGCCAGCATCATCGTCGCATTGGTCGGCGACACCCCGCAATGTTGTGCGACATATTCGGTCTGTCCCGGATGGTCATAACCGATGGTGTAAAGCTGGCTCTTGGAGACCGGCCCGGTTATCAGCGCGCCCGCCGCGCCGGAGCGCGCAAGCCCGGTGCCTAATTCCAAGGATTTCAGCGCCATATGCGCGCCTTCGGTCGAAGGTTGGCCCGGCACAATCGGGCCGGATGCTTCAAGGTGGAGGACGGGAAGCGCTTCGGGGAAGACTTCTGCCACCATATCGACATCATGGATAAGCTGGATCGGGCCATCCCACACCTCGGTAATGCTGTTGGCATCGCCCACAGCAAAAAAGGGCGGGAGTTCGGCCACGCGCCGCGCCTCCCACGCCTTTGCGGTTATTTCCGGCCCGATACCTGCCGGATCACCTAAAGAGACAACAAATGGTCGCATTAATTGGTTCACAGCCGCCCCCTTCTGTCGAGAGCGGCTCCCCCGAACCGCTCACCAGATCAGCTATATTCAATAATCGCGTCGCGGCGAAGGTCGCGCAGATAGCGTTGTGCGCGCTTGTTGACCTTGTCCTGCTTCAATTTCTCTTCGACCTGTTCGACCGAGGGCATCCCCGCATCTTCAGGCATATCGCGGCCACATAGGACAAGGACGCTCACCCCTTCTTCGGGTGAGCCGAAGGGCTGGGTGGTCTGTCCGACCTGAAGCTGGAGCAGCGTATTCTGGAGCGGCGCGGGCAGATCGCGCAGCGCAATCTGGTCGCGGCTCACAATGGTTGCGCCCAGCTTGGTTGCAACATCATCGGCCATGCCGCAGCCTTTGATGGCGTGGGTTTGCGTGGCAAACTGGCTTGCAAGTTGGCTGGCCTTTTCGCGGCTGGTGCCGGCGGGGAAAGGCAGCGAAATCTGCTTGAGGCTCAAAACCGCGTCATTGGCGTTGGCCATCAAGGATTTGCGCTTTTCACGCAGCAACAGGATGGAGATGCCGCCCTGCACGGGGACGACGCTGACCTGTCCGGGCTGCATCCCGGCGGCGGCCTGCGCAATTTCTTCGGGCAATTGGGCCGGACGGATCCAGCCAAGATCGCCGCCGACTACTGCGGTCGATGCTTCCGAATATTGGCGCGCATAGCCGGGGAAGGAGCCACCCTGCTGCAACTGGGCGATAATCTGGCGCGCGCGGTCGGACACCGCCGCCATGGTTTCGGGCGTCGCCGACAGATAAATCTCACCCAGCCAAAATTCGTCCGCGCCGCGTGTGGCCTGCATCCGCTCGAGGATCGACTTCACTTCATCTTCCGACACGTTAGTGAAGGGTTCGACATTGCGGCCGAGCAAGCGGTCCCACGCCATTTCCCCGCGAATCTGTTGCTTCATAGAAGCCGCCGACGATCCATTTTTGCCGAGATAGGCGGTAAATGCAGCGGGTGTCTGTTTGAAATTGGCCGCGATGCGCGCATATTGCGCGTCAACTTCAGCGTCCTTGACTTCGATGTCGGCAGCCTTGGCGGCCTGAATCTGGAGCTTTTCATCGACCAGGTTGCTGAAAATCTGGACGCGCAAGCGCTGGATTTCGTCCTGCGTAATCTTGCCGCCATTGGCGATGACGAGAAGTGCAAGCCGCTGGTCCACATCGGTCGCGGTGATGATTTCGCCATTGACCACCGCGGTCGGCTTATAAACGTTGGACGGCGTCTTGCTGTCGAAAACCGTAAGGTTTTTGGGGACATTCAGCCCGACATTGGGAACATCTTGATCCTGCGCCGCCTGACCTTGCACGGCTTGCGCGGATACACTGACGGGTGCGACCATCAAGGATAAGGTTGCGACGCTGGCCAACGCGCGGGCGGGGAATTTTTTGTGCGGCATGATACGCATAAAGTTCAACTGAAAATCCCTGTATCAAAATATCCTTGGCGCCCAAAAGCGACAAGGCCGTTTCATTCATCGGTGCCTATGTCGAAAATTGCCTGAACAAAGGCTGAGTAATCCATTCGGCCAGTGTTTAGACGCCGAGATTGCGAATGGCTAGTCTGAGCAGAAAACTATTGCCACGCCGCGCGTCCCCCGCTTCTTCATAATCGCGCCGCCAGGTCACGCCAAAGGTGATGCAATCATCTTCATAAGCGATGCCCAAACGGTGGCGAAGTGGCGTAAATCCGTCGGTTGTGAAGGTCGGATCATCGGTTTTATCGGACAGATCGACAATCGCCGACCCGAAGATCGACCAATATTCGGCAAATTGCACGCGCCCGCCGACCCGTAATTCTTCGCGGTCGCGCAAGTCTTCGGCATAAGAATCAATGTCGCGGTTGAGCCGCAAATAGCCGATTTCGCCATAAGTGCTGCGGCTGCCGACGCGCGCGTCGATTTCGTTGCGCCGCACCGCAAGATTATCCTTGTCGACGCGGTAGCGGTGGGTGAAGCGCACAAAATCCTTATAAGCGACCGTGGTGCGCCCGATAATGTCGGAAGTGCGGTCGGTGTGACCGGTGCCTTCGGGGAAAAGTTTGAGCTTATTATCAAGCCGGTAGCTTTGTCCGACCACCGCATTGATGGCGAGGCCGGGGCGGTCGAGCGCCCATTCGACGCCATAGGTGACACGCGCGCTATCTTCGAAGCGGTCATAGCCGGGGAAGCGGTTCAGCGCGAACAAATTGCTGTCTTCAAGGTCGAACGCGCGCGAATCTTCGTTCGGAATATCGAGATTTTTAACCGGCGGGGCGGCAACCAACTGGACACGAGGGGTAAGCCGTTGCGTGCCGCCAAAGGCTTCGCCCACCAAGGGCCAGCGCACATCAATCGCCGCCGCCGCAATCGCGCGCGCCTGCCAACCGCTTTCGCCGCGATAGGAGGGGACCGCGGTGAGCAGATTTTCGTCGCTATGATACACATCGCCGCGCGCATAAAGGGTGAAGTCCACCTCTTGCCCCCACGGCGTCAGGCGGCGCAAATCCCAGCGCGCGCCTGCAAAAGCGCGTTGTGTGTCCTGCCCCGCCGAACGGCTGAGCGCGACGCTGTTCAACTGTAACTCGACCTTGCCCGCAAAGACCGGCTCGATCCAGCGTTGGCGAAAGTCGATCATCGGCAACGCGACGGGCTGGAGGCCCTGCTTGTCGCCGACGCGCAAGGTCTGCACCGCCCAGCCGCCAATCGAAAAATAGCTTGATCCGCCAATCCGTTCGATCGCGACATTCGAGCGCAAGCGGTCATCGCGGCTAATATCATAGCGGCGCAGGAAAGTACGGTCGGTCGCGCGGCGGATCGACGCGGACACGTTCCATGTCGGCGAAATCTGGAATTTTCCGGTGGCATCGACATAGGCGCGCAAGGCCCTATGGCCGTCATCGACCGGTTCGCCCGACACATCGACCTTGTTGCTATAGGTCGCATAGCCGGTAATACGAAACGCGCCCAAGGAGTTCAGCTCGCGATATTCGGCCTCCAGCATCGGCAGGGATTCGGTATAGAAATGCGGTGCCACCGTGATGTCGCGATTGGGCGCAAGGCGGAAATAATAAGGCACTTGCACTTCGACCCCGTTCACACGGTCGAGCCGCAGGCTCGGCACGAGGAGGCCGCTTTTGGGCTCGTTGCGCAAGCCGTGGGTTAGGCCGGGCAACGGAATGAGCGGAAGGCCGAATAATTCCGCGCGCGCGCCCTTATAGCGCACCCGATCCTTGGCCTTGTCATAGGTGACCTTGACCGCCTTCACCTGCCAGCTTGGTTCTTTGGGACAGCCATCCTCGGTTTCGACCGCGCACGGAGTATAGGCGGCATAATCGAGCATCAGATCGCCATTGGCGAGCATCTGCCCGCGATTGGCCGCAAAACGCGCGCCATTTTCCATGACGACCAACAGATTTTCGGCAACCCCTTCGCGCAACGAACCGGTCAGGGTCACGCGCTCACTATAAGCAACATCGCCTGAGGGGTTGGTCGCCGCGACATTGCCGCTGGCGATGACCTCGTCGGTCTTGCGGTTCCATTCGACCTTATTGGCGCGCAGCCTTTGCCCGTCATGTTCGACATAGACATTGCCCTCGGCGGTCAAAAGATCGCCCTTATTGTCATAACCGGCCTTGTCGGCGCTAAACACGACCTGATCGGCGGCATTGACGTTGGTGATCGCAGGCGCGTCGCTTTCGGGCGGCGCAATGGGAGGCGTGCGTTCCCCGGGAAGCGGCTCGACCGGCGGCGGAGCCTGCGAAATATCAGGGACTTGTGCGGAGGAAGGCGCAGGCACGGGCGCGCCTTGCTGACCCAAATCTTGCGCATAAGCGTCGGTTGTTGCCAGGGCAAACAGGCTCAGTCCGGAAAAGGCGAGGGCAACAATCGGTCTCAACACTGGCTCCGAACAGTTGAAAGCATTAGCAAAACTGGCCCCTTTATGCATGGCATAAGGGGAAAATGGCTTGCCGCCAAGCGCATAAACTTTTGCAACCGGCGGGGGAACTCCCTATCTGCGTCGCAACCATCATTCAACTGCACACAGCATGGAGTCTGTCGTAATGAACATCCGCTTTGCCGCTCAACCCGATTCTACGGCCGGGGTTATCGTCTATCCGGTCGCTAAGAAAGCGTTGGAGAGCGTGGCGAATTTGCTGCCTTTGGAGGCGGCTTTCCTTGCGGATGCGGCCAAAGCCGCGCGTTTTGATGCAGCCGCCTCGGCGCTGTTCGAAGGCTTTGCGTCGGTCGAAGGCAAGCTCCACCGCATCCTGCTGGTCGGCCTTGGCGAAGGTAGCGCCAATGATATGGAGCGCGCAGGCGCGGCCATTACCGCGCGGCTCCAGACCAGCGGCGTCGAGAATGTGAGCATAGATTTTACAGCCGCCGCAGAGGCTGATGCCAACGCCATCGCCCATTTCGCGCTCGGCGCGTATTTGCGCGACTGGCGCATCGACACCTACCGCACCAAGCTGGCCGAAAATGCCAAGCCGACACTCAAGGACATTTTGATTGCGGCTACGGACGTTGAAGGCGTTGAAAAAATCTGGCCGGAAATGAAAGCTGTAGCCGAAGGCGTGATGTTCACGCGCGAACTCGTGTCGGAACCGGCCAACATCATTTATCCCGAAAGCTTTGTCGAACGCTGTGAAAAGCTCAAGGAATTGGGCGTGGAAATCACCGTGCTGGACGAAGCGGAGATGCAAAAGCTCGGCATGGGTGCGCTTTTGGGCGTTGCGCAAGGTTCCGTCCGTCCGCCGCGCCTGCTCGCGATGCGCTGGGACGGCACCAATGGCGCGCAAGAAACGCCGGTCTGCTTTGTCGGCAAGGGCGTGACCTTCGACACCGGCGGCATCAGCCTGAAGCCCGGACCCGGCATGGAAGATATGAAATGGGATATGGGCGGCGCAGGCGCGGTCGCTGGCACGATGCTGGCGCTCGCGGGTCGGAAGGCCAAGGCGCATGTCATCGGCGTGTGCGGTCTTGTTGAAAATATGCCTGACGGCAATGCGCAGCGCCCCGGCGATATTGTGACATCGATGAACGGCCAGACCATTGAAGTGCTGAACACCGACGCGGAAGGCCGCCTTGTGCTGTGCGATGCGATGACCTGGACGCAGCAGACCTATAAGCCCAAGGTGTTGCTCGATTTTGCGACGCTCACCGGCGCGATCATCATTTCGCTCGGTCATGAATATGCGGGCATGATGACCAATAGCGATGACCTTGCAGGTAAGATCAGAGCTGCGGGCACAGAAAGTGGTGATCCGGTTTGGCGGATGCCGTTGGGCGATGCCTATAACAAGCTCATCGATTCACCGATTGCGGACATTAAAAATGTCGGTCCGCGTGAGGCGGGTTCGATTACCGCCGCACAATTCCTGCAACGCTTTGTCGAAGAGGGCGTTGAATGGGCGCATATCGACATTGCCGGTATGGTGTGGGCGGCCAAGCCCGGCGCGACATGGGAAAAAGGCGCAACCGGCTATGGCGTGCGTTTGATGAACCAGTTCATCGCCGACAATTTCGAAGCGTGAGCCAAAACGCGCTTCTTATGAAAATGACCAAGGACGGCGCGGGTGCGGGTTGATTTTTATCACCTGACCCGCTCCGGTCCCGATGGCATTGTGCCGGTGCTCGCCGACAAGCTGGTTGCCAATGGCGACCGCTTGCTGATTGTCGCGGACGATACGCTCATCCTTGAAGGCTTGGACAACTTGCTTTGGACCGCCAAGCCCGAAAGCTTCCTCCCTCACGCGCTTGCGGGCGGGGAGGGCAATGATGACGCAGGCGAACCGGTGCTGCTCGCGACCGACCCGACCAATCCCGCCAATGGCGCGCGCGCCATCCTGATCGCGGACGGCCAGTGGCGCGATGAAGCCTTGGCCTATGACCGCACCTTCTATCTGTTCGACGCTGCCACCATTGACGCCGCGCGTACCGCTTGGAAAGCATTGGGTCAAAAGGATGGCCTCGAACGCCATTATTGGAAACAAGATGAACGCGGCCGCTGGAGCGAGGGGCCGTAAGGGCAAGGCCTTTTCCAAAAAAACCGCTAGTCCTGACCCCGTCGAAGGACGGCTCTCTGCGCAGCAATACCCTAAGAAACACCCTTCGCCCCACTCACCACAAACGCGGAAAAATGCGGGCCAGCCATAACCGCTTGCCATGACCGGGCGCACAAGCTAGAGGCGCGGCCAAATTCTCCCTATCTGCACTATATTATCTGGAGCTTTCCCCATGACGGTTACCCGTACTTTTTCGATCATCAAACCCGACGCCACCCGCCGCAACCTGACCGGTGCGGTCACCAAGATGCTGGAAGATGGCGGTCTGCGCGTTGTTGCATCGAAGCGCATCAAAATGACCCGCGAACAGGCCGAAGGCTTTTATGCGGTCCACAAAGAACGCCCCTTCTTTGGCGAACTGGTGGATTTCATGATCTCCGGCCCCGTCGTCGTGCAGGTTCTCGAAGGCGAAAATGCGATGCAGCGTAACCGCGACATCATGGGCGCGACCAACCCCGCAGATGCTGCCCCCGGCACCATCCGCAAGGAGCTGGCCGAATCGATTGAAGCCAACAGCGTGCATGGGTCGGACAGCGACGAAAATGCTGCGATCGAAATCGCTTACTTCTTCCAACCGGAAGAATTGGTCGGCTAAAAAAACGCCGTTTTGCTAAAGGAAAAGGGCTGCCAAGAGGCGGCCCTTTTTTATTTGTCCATACATTATTCCTACTTGCCCGTTTCTTGGAAGCTGATATATTTCTATCCATTGAAGGGGGCTTCATGAAATTTTGTGTCGCATGGACCGCGCTATTTGCTGTCGCGTCCGCTGCTAATGCTCAAACGCCGGAAGCGGCGGTTATGGCGCCTATCGTCGAGGGCGAAGCGGTGGGGGTTGCGCCTGCGCCTACCATCCCTGCGCTCACGCCGGTGCGGATCGAAATCCAAAGTGAAATCAGTTCCAAAACCGCCAAGATCGGGGAGATGTTCGCGATCCGGTTGGCCAGTCCGATTGTGATTGACGGCAAAGTCATCGTTCCGGAAGGCATTACCGGGCAGGGCGAAGTTATCCACGCCGCCAAAGCACGCGCGGCTGGCAAGGCTGGCGAGCTGATTTTGGCCGCACGCTATCTCGACTGGAACGGCACCCGCATTACGCTGCGCACATTGCGCTATGGACCGGAAACCGGTGAAAGCCGTGTAACCGAAGCGGTCGCGGTGGGCGCAATCGTGGCCACGCCGCTCACTTTACTTATCGCTGGCGGCGAAAAAATAGTGCCCGCCGGATTGTCGGCCACCGCAAAGGTCGCGCAAGCCGTGCCCTATCCGGCCGGCATTTCCGGCAATGATAATCCTTGAACCTGTTGTATTTTGAGGGGGGAAATATGAAGAAAGTGATGATGGCTTTGGCGCTGATGGCTTTATCGGGCGCGCAACCGGCTTTGGCCAAAGACAAACAGGTCGTCGCGGTGCCAACACCGCCCGCAGGCATGGGTCAGGTGGTATTCTATCGCCCCGGGAGCCTGATGGGGGTCGCGATCAGTTGCAATGTGCGCGAAGCTGGCGTGATGGTCGGGCCGCTCGCCAGCGGCAAATATTTTGTCGCGAGCTTTACGCCCGGCAAGCACCAGTTCACAACCAAATCGGAAGCCACCGATACGCTCAACCTCGAAATCGAAGAGGGCGAAACCCAATATGTGAAGTGCAAGATCGGCGCGGGTTTTGCTGCTGGCCGCCCGAACCTGTCGCCATCCGATCAGGCTGATTTTGACAAGCGCCATGCCAAGTTGACGCTCAAAACTGAAGACGAACGCCAAGCCGCAATCGCGGAGGATACAGCGGAAAAAGCCAAGAAATAATTCCAGATAATTACAATTTAACAAGCTCCCATCCACGGAGACATTGGGCCGCCGGAGAAATCCGGCGGCTTTTTTTTGGGTATCATGACATTGTGTTTATGCCTCTTTCTCCATAGCAGGGCTGGTATGGATGACGACATCAGGCTCCGCTTGGCGGCCCCGGGAGACGCACCCGCGCTGGCGCTGGTTGCGGGCGCGACTTTTCTGGAAACATTTGCCGATATTATTGCCGGACCGGACATAGTCGCGCATGTTGCGGCGAATAATAATGCCGAAAAATTCGGGGACTGGATAGGCGATGCGGAAAGCCGTGTATGGATGGCCGAACGCAAGGCCACCGCTGCGCCCATCGGTTACGCGCTGCTGACCACGCCCGACCTTCCGGACATTGTGACGGGGGCGGATGATGTGGAGTTAAAGCGCATCTATATATTGTCGCGCTATCATGGCGGCGGGCTGGCGGGGCGCATGATGGAAACGGTTATTGCCGAAGCGAAAGCCATGGGCAAAACCCGCCTGTTACTCGGCGTCTATGCCGCCAATGACCGCGCGCTTGCTTTCTATCGCAAACAGGGGTTCGGGATTGTCGGCGACCGCCGCTTTCAGGTCGGCGCGGCCTTGTTCGAGGACAAGATCATGGCGCGGATGTTGTAGGCAAGCGTAGAATCCTCCGTCATTGCGAGGAGGCGAAGCTGACGAAGCAATCCAGTATTGGCGCAGCGCGACTCTGGATTGCTTGATCTACGATCGCCTTCGGCCCCGCTACGCTCGCAATGACGGATAGGGATGGGCGCAACGTAGTGTCGATGCGCTGTAAGACGTTCACCCCGGCAACATCGACCCGGTTTCGATGAAACGCTGGTGCCACGACAGGCTTTCCTTGAGCAAGGAGGGCGATTGCAGGCCATAGGCTTCGCGACGCGCGCGGGCATAATAATCTTCGAGTAGCGGGCGATAGCCGGGATGGGCGCAATGGGCGATAATCTGTTCGGCGCGCTTTTTGGGCGAAAGGCCGCGCAAATCGGCCAAGCCTTGCTCGGTGACAATCACCTGCACATCCTGCGTGATATGGTCGACATGGCTGACTTGCGGAACAATCGCGCTGATCTTGCCGCCCTTTGCGGTCGAAGGCGTCATGAAGAAGCTGATAAACGCATTGCGCGCAAAATCGCCCGACCCGCCAATGCCGTTCTGGATGCGCGAGCCCATGACGTGGGTGGAGTTCACCGCGCCGAAAATATCCGCTTCAATAAGCCCATTCATCGCAATGCAGCCCAAGCGGCGGATGACTTCGGGGTGGTTGGAAATTTCTTGCGTGCGCAAGAGCATCCGCCCGCGATATTTTTCCATATTGGCGTTGATGTCGGCGGCACGGTCAGGGCTGAGCGAAAAAGCGGTCGCGGACGCAAAGCTGAGTTTGCCCGCATCGAGCAAATCCATCATCCCGTCCTGAATGACCTCGGTATAAGCGGTGAGATTATCGAACGGCGCATCGACAAGGCCGGTGAGCACCGCATTGGCAATATTGCCGACGCCCGATTGCAGCGGCAGGAGTGACGCGGGGAGGCGGCCCTGCTTGACCTCATTGCTCAGAAAATCAAGGATATGCCCCGCAATCGTCTGCGCAGTCGCATCGGGCGGCGAGAAAGGCGCGTTGCGATCCGGCGCGTCGGTTTCAACCACTGCGACGACCTTGGCCGGATCGACATTAAAGCCGGACTGGCCGATCCGGTCATCGGGCCGGACAATCGGGATCGGCACGCGATTGGGCGGCAGGCGCGTGCCATAATAAATATCGTGCATCCCTTCGAGCGCGGGGCTTTGCCAGCTATTCACTTCGAGGATGATTTTATCGGCATTGTCGAGCCAGGTCTTATTATTGCCGACCGAACTGGCCGGAATAAGCGTGCCATCTTGCTTGATACCGGTGACTTCGATGACGGCGGCATCAAGCTTGCCCAAAAAACCCTGCCACACAATCGGCGCGACTTGCGACAAGTGAATATCGAGATATTCAATCTCGCCCGCATTGATTTTGGTGCGGGTGATGGGGTCGCTATTATAGGGCATCCGGTAGGAAACCCCGTCCACTTCCGCGAGCGCGCCGTCGAGTTCGGGGCCGGTCGATGCCCCCGTCCACATCCGGATCTGGAACGGATCGCCCTTGGCGTGCGCGTCCTTCATTTGCGCCGCGAGTGCGACCGGCACCGCCTTGGGATAGCCCGCACCGGTAAAGCCGCTCATCCCCACCGCATCATCATGGCGGATCAGCGCCGCCGCCTCGTCCGCGCTCATCAGCTTGGAGCGGAAAGCGTCGTGGAGGATACGGCTGGTCATGACGGGGCCTTTCTGGGCGGGAGGGGAACGGGTAGGCGCAAAACGGGTGTGGGGGAAACGCCCGATCCGGCCTGATTAGAAGAGCTTAGCCTATGCAGCCTTCAAAAACTATCGGCGGCGTCCATCAATTTGGTGAGGCTTTTGGGCGCGCAGCGGCGCCAGCTTTGCGCGAGCCAGTCGGCAACATGGTCCCAATCGGTGTCGGGGCGGTTCAGCGTCAAGCCGATCCAGCCACTCGCGCCATAGAAAGCGGGCTTGAAATAAAGGTCAGGATTCTGGTCGATATGCGCCATCATCTCGTCCATCCCGTCGGTTTTGACGATGAGCGCAATCGCATCGCTGCCATGATGGCGGTCGGCGAAATAGGCGAAATATTTGCCGCTCTTTTCCGATCCTACCCGCCAGCCGGGTGCGCCATGCGAGGGGCGCTCGTGCGTTTCGGGAAGGGCAAGCGCGCGGGCACGGACTTGCTCGAGCAGCCAGTCGGCATTGCCGGAGCGGCCCACATAATCGGCCAGCACACGCGGATAAAGCTGATGCTCGGCAAAGCGGATGCGCGCGGCGAGCGTGTCGGGCGTATCGTCGGGCGTAATCGTGACTTCTGCTTGGCCGAGGATCGGCCCGGCATCAAGGTCGGGCGTCACCAGATGGATGGTGCAGCCCGCATGGGCGTCGCCTGCGGCAATCGCGCGCGCATAAGTGTCCAGCCCCGGATATTTGGGGAGCAGGGAAGGGTGGATGTTAAGCATCCGGTCGCGCCAGCCTTCGACAAATTCGTCCGATAAAATACGCATATAACCCGCCAGCGCGACATAATGCGCGCCGCTTTTACGGATTTCGGCGTCGATAATAGCATCGAACGCGGCGCGGGTTAGGCCCTTATGGCTGTGCGCGAAAGTGGGGAGGCCTTCGGCCTGCGCGATGGCCAAACCTTCGGCGTCGGGATTGTTCGATGCGACGAGGACGATTTCGTACGGGCTATCGGGTAGGCGGCTGGCGTAGAGGAGTGCCGCCATATTGGTGCCCGCGCCGGAGATGAGGATGGCGATGGGGGTTTTCATATTTACTCCCCCGTTGACGGGAGAGGGTGGGGGAGGGCCTGTTTGAAGGACACGGCTGCGCCATTTAACATGCCCTCCCCTAGCCCCTCCCGCGAGCGGGAGGGGGACATCGTCGCGCTATCCTTCATAGGTGGCGGTCCAATCTCCGCGGGCCGCCCAAGTTTCTGCCGAACCCGTCACCGTGCAGCCTTTCACGCCCGCACGGATTTCCCCGATGCGGTGGACGGTTTCTCCCGCTGCTTGCAACGCCGCTGTTACCGCATCAACCTCGTCCGCCGCGACGACGACCGCCATACCGATGCCGCAGTTGAAGGTGCGTGCCATTTCTTCGGGCTCGATATTGCCTTGGGCTTGAAGGAACGCCATCAGGCGCGGCTGGGCCCAGCTATCGGCGTTGACGAACGCATGGAGGCTATCCGGCAAAATGCGCGGGATATTTTCTAATAACCCGCCGCCGGTAATATGCGCGAGTGCATGGATTTTACCCTCACGAATAAGCGGCAGGAGCGATTTCACATAGATGCGCGTCGGGGCCATCAGCGCGTCGATCAGGCGGATATTCTGGTCGAACAAAGCAGGGCGGTCGAGCTTCCAGCCCTTATCCGCCGCCAAGCGCCGCACGAGCGAATAGCCATTGCTATGCACGCCCGACGACGCGAGGCCCAAAATCACGTCACCCGCCGCGACCTTATCTGCGGTGAGCACCTGATCGCGCTCGACCGCGCCGACGCAAAAGCCGGCAAGATCATAATCGCCATCCGAATACATGCCCGGCATTTCCGCCGTCTCGCCACCAATCAGCGCGCATCCCGCTTGCTTGCACCCTTCGGCAATACCGGCGACCACGGCGGTTGCGACATCATTGTCGAGTTTGCCGGTGGCGTAATAATCGAGGAAGAAAAGCGGTTCGGCGCCCTGCACAATCAAATCATTCGCGCACATCGCGACAAGGTCGATGCCGACCGTGTCATGCTTGCCCGAATCAATCGCGAGCTTCAATTTTGTGCCAACACCATCATTGGCCGCGACCAACAGCGGATCGTTGAACCCGGCAGCCTTCAAATCGAAGAAGCCGCCAAATCCGCCAAGGTCGGCATTTGCGCCGGGGCGGCGGGTCGCTTTGGCAAGCGGCGCAATGGCGCGCACCAGTGCATTGCCGGTTTCAATGGAAACGCCCGCTTCTGCATAGGTATAAGAAGGGGTGTCGGACGGATTTTGCTGGGTCGTATCGCTCATAGTTGCGCGCTTTACGCATTACGGGCTTGGATTTCCACGCCGTTGTCGCCAAAAGGGCCACAAGAATGACCGAACTTGTCCAAAATTCGCCTTTACGGCTGCAAAATCCGTCTGTTCTTGCCGGGCGAGGGCGTAAGCCTGCGGCGGACGGGCGCGGGGCGGCTATATTGATTCGCTCCTTTATGGAGCGTGCGGCGGCGATTCGGCGCTTTTCGATTCGCGACATGTCGCTGAAGCAGATGGCGGGCTTGTTCCTCGCGGTGCTGGCGATGGCGACGGTTGCTTATGCGCAGATTGAAGGCGATAATCGCGGCGTCCAGCCGATCAACAGCTCGACCGATTATGAAGTTACCAACATCGAAATCGATGTGATGGGCGACAATGCCGAAGATGCGCGGCAAAAAGGCTGGCAGGAAGCCCAGCGCAAGGGCTGGGCGGCGCTCGCCCGCAAGATGGGCGCGGTCGAAAGCCTGCCCGACAGCACATTGAACGGCATCGTCACCGCCATTGTGGTGCAGGAAGAACTGGTCAGCGAAAAACGCTATATTGCGAAACTGGGCGTCTTGTTCGACAAGGTGCGCTCCTCGCCCATCCTTGGCGTAAGTGGCGGGCGGATGCGTTCGCCGCCGCTGCTCGTCATCCCCGTCACTTATATCGGCAATTCGCCGCAAGTGTTTGAAAACCGTAGCGACTGGCAAAAGGCATGGGCGGTGTTCCGCACCGGCGACAGCAGCGTTGATTATGTCCGCACGGCAGGCACGGGCGCGGATACATTATTGTTGCAAGCAGGCCAGATTGGCCGCCGCAACCGCGCATGGTGGCGCGTTATCCTTGACCAATATGGCGCGGCGGACGTGATTATGCCGATTGCGCGGATCGAGCGCAGCTATCCCGGCGGTCCGGTCAAAGGCACGTTCTCGGCGCGCTATGGCCCCGACAATATCCTTCTTGGCACCTTTGAAATGACCGCAGCGTCGGCCAAGGATGTGCCGGATATGATGGCTAAAGCCGTGGTGCGGATTGACGAAATCTATCGCAACGCTCTGGCGGCGGGACAGCTTCGCCCCGACACCTCGCTGATCTTTGAAGACCCCAATGCGCGCGCTGCCGAAGAGCGTGAGGCGGAAAAAGCCGAAGATGCGACCGAAGTGGACAGCAGCGACAGCGCGGATACGAGCGACACCAGCGCGACGCCAGAAACCCCCGCAACCCCTGCCACGCCCGATGTGCAAAGCATCAGCGTGACGGTGCAATATGATTCGCCCGATGCGGCGTCGGTAAACTCTGCCGAAAGCAGTGTGCGCGGAGCTTCGGGCGTGCAGTCGGCCAATACATCGAGCGTCGCGATTGGCGGCACATCGGTGATGCGTGTCACCTATAAGGGCGACATGGAAGGGTTGAAGGCCGCGCTTGCCGCGCGCGGCTGGCGTGTTCAGGAAGGCGGCGGCGCGCTTCGCATCAGCCGCTAAGACAGGATCAGGGCCCATTAATCAGGGGAAAGTCATGAGTCAGATGGCCTTGCCGCTAGACTGGACCGGAGCCAAAGGGCTGTCCGGCGACTTTCTGGTGAGCGCCTGCAACGCGGAAGCGGTGCGCCATCTGGAACATAGCGCAACCTGGCCGGTGCGCACTTCCATCCTGACCGGCCCTGCGCGGTCTGGACGTAGCCTGCTCGGCCGCCTGTTCGCGCTCGCCACCGGCGGCACGGTGGTTGATACGGTCGTAGGGCAAAGCGATGACAGCCTGTTCCATGCCTGGAACCGCGCGCAGGAAACGCGCCTGCCGCTCCTCCTCATTGCCGATGCACCGCCATCCGAATGGAATGTGACACTCCCCGATTTAAAATCGCGTTTGGGGGCAGCGCCGGTGGTGCATATCGACCAACCTGACGACAATCTTATAGCCCCCTTGATAGAAAGGCTTTTTCTCGACCGCGGCACGCGCATCAGCGAAGATTTGCCCGGCTATCTGGCTCCGCGCATCGAAAGGAGTTATGCGGCGATTCATCAAACTGTCACAAACTTGGATGAAGCGGCTTTAGCCGATCATAAACGGATAAGCGTTCCGTTTGCGCGGCAGTTTTTTGCTGGGCGGGATGCGCCGGGATTGCCCGGTCTTGAACCGCCTCCTTTTGATCCGACTGGAGACTAACCCATGACGCGCGCGCCCACCCTTCGCCCGCAACTCACCACCGATGCCGAACGCCGTTTGACCGCAGAAGAAGCGCGGCGCCGTTTCTTTAACCGCGAACTGTCCTGGCTCGCTTTCAACCGCCGCGTGCTGGAAGAAGCCGCAAACCCTGCGCATCCCTTGCTGGAACAGCTCCGCTTCCTGTCGATTTCGGGGAATAATCTCGACGAATTTTTCATGGTGCGCGTGGCCGGTTTGAAAGGCCAGCAGCTCCAGAATATTACTTACCGCTCTGTCGATGGCCGTACACCGACGCAGCAACTTGGGGAAATTGAAGAGGCGACCAACGCGCTGTTCAATGCGCAGCAATGGGAATGGCTGCGCATCCGTTCGGCGCTGGAACAGCATGACATCCGCGTCGTCACCGAACCGGCAGAGGCCGAACCTTGGCGGCAAAGGCTGGAGGCGCATTTCCGCGCCCAGCTTTTCCCCGTCCTCACGCCCCAAGCCATTGACCCGTCGCACCCGTTCCCCTTCATTCCCAATAAGGGCATGGCGGTGGTGTTTGACCTTGTCCGCCGGTCGGACAAGGAATCGATCCGCGAACTGGTGCTGATCCCGCAATCGCTCCCGCGTTTCGTGCGTATCGAAAATGACAAGAGCGGCATCTATGTGCCGATGGAAACGATGATCGAGATGTTCTCGGACATTTTATTCCCCGGTTACGAAGTGGTCGAAAGCGGCTGTTTCCGTGTCATCCGTGACAGCGATATCGAAATCGAGGAAGAGGCCGAAGATCTGGTGCGCTATTATAAAAGCGCGATCAAAAGGCGGCGGCGCGGGCGGATTATCTTGCTCGAACTGGACCCGGCCATGTCGGGGGCGGTCGAAGAAATGCTGCGCGATGCGGTGTTGGGTGATGCCGCCACCATCGTCAATGTTGATGGCTTTGTCGGCATCGGCCAGTTGGACCAGATTGTCGATGAAGACCGGCCCGACCTTAAATTCCCGCAATTCACCGCGCGTTTCCCCGAACGTATCCGCGAACATGACGGCGATTGTTTTGCCGCGATCAAGGCCAAGGACATTATCGTCCACCACCCTTATGAAAGTTTCGAGGTGGTCTTGTCCTTCCTGCGCCAGGCCGCGCAAGACCCCGATGTGGTGGCGATCAAGCAGACGCTCTATCGTGCAGGAAAACAATCGGCGGTGATCCGCGCGCTGATTGATGCTGCCGAAGCGGGCAAGTCGGTGACGGCCGTAGTCGAATTGAAAGCCCGTTTTGATGAAGAGCAAAATCTCCACTGGGCCGACCAGTTGGAGCGGGCGGGTGTGCAGGTCGTCTATGGCTTTATCGAATGGAAAACCCACGCCAAAATTTCGATGGTCGTGCGCCGCGAAGGCGATGCGTTCCGCACTTACTGCCATTTCGGCACCGGCAATTACCACCCGATTACCGCGCGCATCTATACCGATTTGAGCTTCTTCACCGCCGACCCCCAAGCCGGACGCGATGCGGCGCAGGTGTTCAACTATATCACCGGCTATGTCGAGCCTGAAAATCTGGAGCGCATCTCCATGTCGCCGCTCTCGATCCGCGCGGACCTGTGCCAGCTTATCGACGATGAAATTGCCAATCTGGCCGAAGGCAAACCGGCGGGCATCTGGGCCAAGATGAATAGCTTGGTGGACCCCGCCATCATCGAAAAACTTTATGAAGCGTCCAATGCGGGCGTGCCGATTGATCTCGTTGTGCGCGGCATTTGCTGTCTGCGCCCCGGCGTTGAAGGCATGTCGGAAAATATCCGCGTCAAATCCATTGTCGGGCGTTTTCTGGAACATAGCCGCATCTGGGCCTTTGCCAATGGCAAGGGGCTGCCCTCGCGTCAGGCGAAACTTTATATCAGCTCTGCGGACTGGATGCCGCGCAACTTTGACCGGCGCGTCGAATATATGATGCCGATCATCAACAAGACCGTGCATGACCAGATTCTCGATCAGGTCATGGTCGCCAATCTTATCGACAATGAACAAAGCTGGGTGCTGGAAAGCGACGGCACCTATGTGCGGATGCAGCCGGGCGAAAAGCCGTTCAACCTGCACCGCTATTTCATGAACAACCCGTCCCTGTCGGGGCGCGGGGCGGCGCTGCGCAAGTCGAAGGACGTGCCGACGCTGGATATAGAAAGATATAAGGCTTGACCGTTCTCACCACCTCCGCCCGCGATGGCGCGCATGTGCATCCTATCCGGGTGCCGCGCGCGATGATGCCCTCCAGCGAAGCGGTGCGTGCCGACCGCGACCATCGCGAGGCGATTATCGACATCGGCTCCAACTCGGTGCGTCTGGTGGTCTATTCGGGCGCCCGTCGCGCGCCTTCGGTGATTTTCAACGAGAAAGTCATGGCGGGGCTGGGGCGGTCCTTGACCGCTACGGGGCGGATTGACGATGAAGCTTTGGCGCGCGGCCTGCGCGCGCTCGAACGCTTCGGCGCGCTCGCCAAAGCGATGGGGCTGGACCAGATACGCTGCGTTGCGACCGCTGCGGTGCGCGATGCGGCCAATGGCGACGCGATTATTGCGGGCGCAGAAGCGATGGGGCTGACGGTCGAACTGCTCAGCGGCGAGCAGGAAGCGGAAGCGGCGGGTTATGGCGTGATTGCCTCCATTCCGGACGCTGACGGCATTGTCGCCGACCTTGGGGGCGGGAGCCTCGAACTGGTGCGCGTGTGCGGCGGCAAGATCGGCCAGCGCGTCTCTTTCCCGCTCGGCGTGCTGCGGCTTGCGGCGGTACGCGAGGGCATCAAGGATAAGGCCAAAGCCAAGACAGCGGTCACCGACCATATCAAAAAATTGCTGCGCGGGGCCGATTGGCTTCAAGAAGCGCAAGGCTTGCCGCTCTATCTGGTCGGCGGCTCATGGCGCTCGCTCGCCAAAATCGACATTGAAGACCGGCACGACCCTCTGCCCGTGCTGCACTATCACCAGATGCCGCCCAAGTCCGCGAGCCGTATCCTGCGCCTCATCGACGGGATGACGCCGGAGGATTTGAAGGCGATACCGGGGGTGAGTTCGGTGCGTATCCCGACGCTTCCCGATGCGGCGCTTTTGCTCGCAACGCTCACCAAATTTCTGGGGAGTCGCCGCCTGATCGTGTCCTCGGCGGGCTTGCGCGAAGGCTTGCTCTACCAGCAACTGCCCGACGATGTGCGCGCGCAAGACCCGCTATTGGTTGCCGCCAAGGCCGAAGGCAGCCGCCTGTCGCGCTTTCCCGAACATGGCCGTTTGCTCGACAAATGGATTGCGCCCTTATTTGCCGATGATGATGCAGCCGCCGCGCGGTTGCGCATGGCGGCCTGTTTATTGTCCGAAGCAGGCTGGGCGGAAACCCCCGATTTCCGCGCCTCGCGCGGGCTGGAAATGGCGCTCCACGGCGACTGGCACGGCATCGACATGGAAGGGCGCATCATTATAGGGCAGGCGCTCTATAGCTGCTTCGGCGGCGGCACCAGCCTGTTTGAAGGTGCACCCGCAGGCGTGCTGACCACCAAGATCAACCGCGCCATCCGCTGGGGCCTTGCGATGCGGCTGGGGCAGCGTATGTCGGGCGGCGTCGAACTACCGCTCCACCAATCGCGCCTTGAACGCGACGGCAATATGATCCGCCTGCATTTGTGGGACGATGCGGCCAGCCTCTATGGCGAAGCGGTGCAACGCCGCCTCAAAAACCTCGCGACTGAGTTTAAGTGCCGCTTTGAAATGGTGCGGGATGCGTGAGGCAGACGGATAGGGTAGCGCAACCTAATTCCCCTCCCGCTTGCGGGAGGGGTTAGGGGAGGGCATGTCACTCACGAACGGCCTGCCGCCTTCGCTTCCTACCCGCACACCATCGCATTAATCACCCGGTTATCCGGATGATAATAAACGTCCAGCCGCGCCGCTTGGGGGTTGCCCGGCCCTCTATAAAGGCCGGGGATGAAGCGGACTTCGGTTTGGCCGCTACGGGTGCGGATGTCGCGTTCGATATCCTGCGCAAGACCATGCCCAAGATGATAGGATAGCTTCTGCGCGCCGCACGCGTCACTGGCAGGTTTTGGAGCCATGGCCATCGGTTCGGCGAACAGGCCGGACGAACAACCGGTGAGGGCCAGACCTGCCAGCGCTGCGGTCAGTATCATGGGGGCAAAGCGCATATTTTTGTCTCTTTATCCGCAGCTCATCCGGACAATCCGGTTCTTATGCGAAATGTTGATGTTGAGCCGGTCCTGACGATAATCCATCGTCATCGGGCTGTTGGGCTTGAGCACGCGGATGTCGCCCGCACCCGACTGGTTGCGGATCGCGCGTTCGGTGCCGGGCGTCAGCGGCTTGCGCAGGAAATGCTGGACCCGGTAAGCCCCGCAACTGTCGCGGTCCGGTATAGGTTGGGGGAGCGGCGTCGCGCATCCCGACAAGAATAATAAAGTGGCGCTGGCAAAAGCGAGTGCGATCGGTGCAGTTTTCAACATTCCCTTTTCTCCTCCAATATGCGGCGCTCTTTAAGGCCGCATTTCCTAAGCGGCGTCGGCCTCTTCAACCGTATCGCCTGTGCGGGTCATTTTGAGCCGTCCATTCTGGACCGCAAAGGCAAGTCGGCCTTCGACCAGATCGAGCGCATCACGACCGAACACATCATAGCGCCAACCGCTTAGGATTGCGAGGCTTTCTCGTTCTCCCGCCGCCAAGGCTTCCAGATCGTCCGAACGGCTGATGAGACGCGAGGCAACATTGATTTCGCGTGAGCGGATTTTGAGGAGAAGCTTCAGCAAATCCGCGACCAACGCGCCCTCTTTGCCGGGACCGGCGCGGCGCGGGCCGTGGTCGGGCATTTCCTCGCGCGGCATGGGCTTGGCATTGGCAAGCGCGCGCATCAGCCGCTCGCCAATATCATTGGAGCGCCAGGCGGCCGACAGCCCGCGCACCCGTCCCAAATCCTCCTGGGTCTTGGGCGGATGGCTCGCCAGATCGGCCAGCGTTTCATCCTTGACGATGCGCCCGCGCGGTAAATTTTTGTTGCGCGCTTCGCTTTCGCGCCAGCCTGCGAGCGCCTTCAACCGGCCCAGCACGTCGGGCTTTTTGGACGCAATCCGCACGCGCTCCCATGCAGTATCGGGCGAGGACGCATAGTTGGACGGGTCGGCGAGCCGCTCCATCTCGTCATCCAGCCACGCCCCGCGTCCCGTAGCGCGCAGCTTGTCAATCATCATCGGGAATATTTCCGACAAATAGGTCACATCGCCAATCGCATAATCAATCTGCCGCTTGTCGAGCGGGCGGCGGCTCCAGTCGGTAAAGCGCGCACCCTTGTCGAGATGATGGCCGAGCCAGCCTTCAACCAGATTGGAATAACCAAGCTGTTCGGCTTGTCCCAGCGCCATCGCGCCGATTTGCGTGTCGAACAGCGGATGCGGGGTCTTGCCGGTGAGATTGTAAATAATCTCGATGTCCTGCCCTCCGGCATGGAACACCTTCAAAACATCCTCATTGTCGGTGAGGAGATCGAGCAAAGGCTTCATGTCGAGGCCTGGGGCCATCGGGTCAATCGCGGCGGCTTCCTTGCCGTCCGAAATCTGGATGAGGCACAATTCGGGCCAGAACGTATTTTCGCGCATAAATTCGGTATCGACCGCCACAAAATCGGCTTTGGCTAAGCGGTCGCACAGTTGGCGCAGGGAATCACTATCGGTAATCAGCGGAAGAATCTTCATAGCGCCCGCGCATATCAGGATATGCTCCCTTGACAAAGCGGGCATTGCAGGCTGTTAGCGAGCGCCATAGTTATGGCGCAGAATTGCGCCGGAAGTTTATCCGGAAAAGAGCCGAAAAAATGCACGCCTATCGCACCCATACTTGCGCAGATTTGCGCGCCGAAAATGTCGGACAGGAGGTTCGCCTGTCGGGATGGGTGCATCGCAAGCGCGATCATGGCGGCTTATTGTTCGTCGATTTGCGCGACCATTATGGCCTGACGCAAATTGTCACCGACATTGACAGCGAAGCGTTCAAGGCGCTCGACGCGGCGCGCACCGAAAGCGTGGTAACGGTGACGGGCGAGGTGATTGCGCGCACCAAGGAAACAGTGAACGGCAACTTGCCCACCGGCGAAATCGAAGTGCGCGCCAAGGATGTGGTCATCCAGTCGATGGCCGCCGAACTTCCGATGCCGGTTGCGGGCGAACAGGAATATCCGGAGGAAATCCGGCTCAAATACCGCTTCCTCGATCTGCGCCGCGAAACGCTCCATAAGAATATCGTCACCCGCACCAAGGTGATTTCGGATATGCGCCGCCGTATGGAAGGCGCAGGCTTTACCGAATATTCGACGCCGATTTTGACCGCATCTTCACCCGAAGGCGCGCGCGATTTTCTCGTGCCGAGCCGCATCCACCCCGGCACTTTCTACGCGCTGCCGCAAGCGCCGCAGCAATATAAGCAATTGCTGATGGTCGCAGGCTTTGACCGCTATTTCCAGATTGCGCCCTGTTTCCGCGATGAAGACCCGCGCGCTGACCGTCTGCCGGGCGAATTTTACCAACTCGACCTCGAGATGAGCTTCGTCACGCAAGAAGAAGTATGGGAAACCATGGAGCCAGTCATCGGCGGCGTGTTCGAAGATTTCGCCAACGGCAAAGCGGTGACACCTATCGGCCAATTCCCGCGCATCCCTTATGCCGAATCGATGCTCAAATATGGCAGCGACAAGCCGGACCTGCGCAACCCGCTGATCATTTCCGATGTGGGCGAGCATTTCAAAGGTTCGGGCTTTGGCCTGTTCGACAAAATTGTGTCGGGCGGCGGTTTTGTCCGCGTCATTCCGGCCCCCAATACCGCCGACAAGAGCCGCAAATTCTTCGATGAAATGAATGAATGGGCGCGCGGCGAAGGCTTTGCAGGGCTTGGCTATGTCACCCGCAAGGGCGGCGAATTTGGCGGGCCCATCGCTAAAAATCATGGCGAAGAAGGCATGGCTGCGCTTTATGACGCGCTCGGCCTTGGACCCGATGACGGTCTGTTCTTTGCCGCATCCGGTAAGGAAGCCGAAGCCGCAAAGCTCGCAGGTCTCGCCCGCACGCGCATCGCCAACCAGCTTGGCCTTATCGACGAAAACCGCTTTGAACTGGCGTGGATTGTCGATTTCCCCATGTATGAATGGGACGAGGACAATAAGAAGGTCGATTTTTCGCACAACCCCTTCTCGATGCCGCAGGGCGGGCTGGATGCGCTCAACAACCAAGACCCGCTCACCATCAACGCCTATCAATATGATCTGGTGTGCAACGGCTTTGAAATTGCGTCGGGCTCGATCCGCAACCAGTCGCCCGAAACCATGGTCAAGGCGTTCGAGATTGCAGGGCTTACCAAGGCCGATGTCGAAGAGCGGTTCGGCGGCATGTATCGCGCCTTCCAATATGGCGCGCCCCCGCATGGTGGCATGGCCGCGGGCGTGGACCGCATCGTGATGCTGGTATGCGGCGCGCAGAATTTGCGCGAAATCACACTCTTCCCGATGAACCAGAAGGCCGAAGACCTGCTCATGGGCGCGCCGTCCAAGCCCGGTGACAAGCAATTGGAAGAATTGCATATCCGCGTGGTCGATCTCGAAGAGTGAGCGCGCCCAAGCACCGGTTGAGGGCATGGCACCGCGCATCGGCGCTGGTCCTGCTCCTCTTTCTGGGGCTTCATTTGGCCAATCATATTGCGGGCCTTTGGGGGGCTGATAGCCATATCGCCTTCATGGACAAGGCGCGCAATTTTTATCGCCAGCCTTTTGTCGAGCCGCTTTTGCTTGCGTTGGTCTGTTTCCAGATCGGTTCGGGGGTGACGCTCGCAGTGCGGGGCTGGCGCACAAGCTCCGGGCGGGTTGCCTGGCTGCAAGCCTTGTCCGGCCTCTATGTTGCCTTATTCCTGCTCAACCATGTGTTTGCAGTGCTGACGGGACGGCTGCTCGACGGGCTGGATACCAACTTTTACTTCGCCGCTGCCGGTTTCCATGTCGCAGGCTGGCCGTGGTTTTTTGTACCTTATTATTTTCTGGCGGTCGCAGCTTTGTTGAGCCATATCGGCTGCGCATTATATTGGAATATCAGCGGCGGAGAGACACGCGCCGCGCGTATCGCGCTGACCTCATGCGTCCTTCTCGGCATCATATTGGGCGCGCTTTTTGTCGCCGCGATGGCGGGCATGATCGTGCCGGTTACTATACCGCAAGACTATCTTGCTAGTTATCTGTGACGGAGTCGATTAGGCTACCGCGTTCGACCGCTATTGCCTTGACGTTGAAAGATTTGGCCCGATGACTATCACCCTCGCCGATTATGAAAAAGGCGAAAAATATGACGGCGATTATAGCGCCGATCTTGCCGCTTTGCAGGACCGCATGACGCGCATCCAGCAAGCGCATATCATTCACGGCCACCGTTCGATCATCATGATCGAAGGCTGGGATGCGGCGGGCAAGGGCGGGCTTATCACGCGCATGACCGGGATGCTCGACCCGCGTTACTATGAAGTCTGGCCCATCGCCGCGCCGACGCCGGAGGAGAAAGACCGCCATTTCCTCTACCGCTTCTGGAAACGGATTCCGGGCAAGGGCGAAATCGTGGTGTTCGACCGCAGCTGGTATGGCCGCGTGCTGGTCGAGCGGGTCGAAGGCTATGCCACCGACACCGAATGGAAACGCGCTTATGACGAAATCAACGAATTCGAAGCGCAGCAACTCGACAGCGGCACGCACCTTATCAAACTTTTCTGCCATGTGACGCAAAAAGAACAGGATGAGCGCTTCGCCGACCGGCTCAACGACCCGTGGAAGCGGTGGAAAACCGGCACGGACGATTATCGCAACCGGTCGAAACGCAAGCAATATCTGGAAGCCTATAAAGATATGTTCAAACTCACCGACACGCGCTGGGCGCCGTGGAAGGTGCTTGATATGAACAATAAAAAAGCAGGCCGCATCGCGGGGCTGACCTATGTGTGCGAACAGTTGGAAGCCGCTGTCCCGATGACCGGGGCAGAGCTTGACCCGGCGGTGGTGAAGCTGGCCGAGAAGGCGTTCAAGTTTAAGCTGGACGAGAAAAGCGGCGAGGGGGAGTAAGCGCCTCTCAAGGCCGTTACACATTCTCCCCCAACCCCTTCTCCCCTTGTAGGAGAAGGATAGGGAGGCTTGGCGCGGTAGCGCCTAGCCGCACTTGGAAGAGGGGTATGCGATTGCCTTGCAATCGCGCGAGCCAACGGCTCGCTTACCCCTCACCCAGCTCCGGCTAAGCTCACTAGCGTTCGCTAAGCCTTCACAACCCTCTCCCACAAGGGGAGAGGGGGAGTTCCACATTTTACCTTACAACCCATGTTGTTCCCCCGCGTAGGCGGGGGCCCAGGAGTGTCATACACAATGTTGTCGTTCGTCGGCTCTGGACCCCCGCCTGCGCGGGGGAACAGGGCGCGCGTGGGAACATGAAAGGTAAAGCGGCGATTACCCCGGATAGCCCACTTCCATCACCTCATATTCCTTCTCGCCTGAAGGCAGGACCACCCGACGGACATCGCCGACGCTGGCCCCGCGCAAGGCGCGGGCTATGGGGGTGTTCCAGCCGACTTTTCCTTCCCCGGCATCGGCTTCATCATCGCCCACCAAGGTCAAAGTGCGGTGATTATCATCCTCGTCCGCGATGGTGACGGTGCAGCCGAAAAAGACGCGGGCTTTGTCGGGCTGGTCGGCGGGGTTTACCACCTGTGCGGTTTTCATCCGGCGCGCGAGGAACGCCAATCTCCGGTCGATTTCGCGCATCCGCTTGCGACCATAAAGATAGTCGCCATTTTCGCTGCGGTCGCCATTGCCAGCGGCCCATGAAACGACTTCGACAATGGCGGGGCGTTCGACCTCCAGCAATTGCCGATATTCCTCGCCCATCGCCGCATAGCCTGCGGGCGTGATATAGTTGGGCCGCTGCTCCGCCACGGACTTCCCCCCTGTTATGCGCCTAACGGGTCACCCCGGATTATTAGCCTTGCCCAGATAAAAGCTCAACGGATTGCGTTCATGGCGATATTTGGGGTTGGGGTTGATCGTGTCATAGACCACCGCATTTTCCAGCACATGATGCACATAACCGCGCGTTTCGGAGAGCGGGATGGCTTCGATCCAGTCGAGGATCGAAATGCTGCCCGAACGCGGATCGCCATTGTTGCGCAGCCATTTGCGCACATTGCCGGGGCCTGCATTATAGGCCGCAACCGCAAGCGGATAGCTGCCGAACTGGTTCATGAGGCCACGGAAATAGGTCGAGCCCAGCATGATATTATAGGTCGGGTCATAAAGCTGGTCATAGCCATAGCCCATGCCAAGCTTGCCCGCCGTTTCGCGCGCGGTGCCGGGCATAAGCTGCATCAGGCCGGTCGCGCCCGCGCGGCTGATGATACGCTTGTCAAACTGGCTTTCCTGCCGCGCAATCGCGTGGATCATCGTCCATTGGTCGGTTTCGGTCGGCGGCACATTGACCGTCGGGAAGGCGGTCGGGGTGAAGTCGTTAAGACCGTTTAGCCGCGCGCTGCGCCCAACCATGACCGAAAGATCGGGGCGGGCAATTTCTTCGGCCAGCCGCGCGGCGAAATAATGGTCGGCGTCGGACTTCGCAAAATTGGCGATGGCGCGCACGAACAGACTCTGGGTTTTCCAGTCGCCCTGTTGGCCCAATATGCGTGCGGCGCGCACGACCGAGCGGTTCTGGAACGCATTGCGTTCGGCCCCTGAGAAGCTTGCCGTGGCAGGCGGCGCGGGGCGCGGTTGCGGACGGCCCAGCCGTTCGAGCGCAAGCTGGCCGTAAAACTGGTCGAAATGCTGCGCGGCGGTCTGATAGTAATTTTGCGCTTCGGACGCTTGGCCCGCTTGCTGGGCGGCGCGGCCAGCCCAATAATAGCCCTTGGACTGGGTCATCGGCGAGCGGGCGGCTTCGGCATATTTGCGGAACATGATCGCCGCATCGCGCGGGCGGTTAAGCTGGCGCATCGCGATCGAGCCAGCGAGCCACACAAGGCTGGTATAATCATCGCGCACGCCCGCCGATTGTTCGCGGACGAGTGTGCCGGGGTCGAACGCATCATCGACCTGGCTCGCAATGTCATAAGCGACGCGATACTGGCCTTCGGAAACGGCCCCGCGCGCATTGACGAGCAAGGTTTCATACCATTCTTCGGGGTCCGACGGGCGGCTGGTGAGCGCGCGGCCCTGGCTGAGCAAATTACGCGCGCCGAGCGCATTGCCGGTGCCACGCAGCCATGTCGCGCGGTCGACAATATAGCCCGGATCATTGCGCGCAAAGCCGTCCACGGCGGAGGATTTGGCATAAGCGTCGGGCGCGCGCGTCCGCATCGCAAGCCGCGCATCGAACACCGCGCGCTTGTTGGACGAGGTAAAGGGCAGCGTCCGCATCGCCGCGCTGGTCTGTCCGGCAAGCAGCAAGCGGTCCATCCGCGCATCATGGTCAACCGAGGTCAGCGCGCCGGGGAATTGCGATAACAGCCGCGCTTCATCGGTGGCGCTCAACACGCCCTCACGCCATGCACGACGGGCGGCAGCTTGGGCGTCGCCCTTTTTATTGTCGCCATCAAGCGCAATCGCATAGCGCAGCCAGCCTCCGGGGGTCAGCGGCGGGAAACGGTTGAAATAGGCAATGCCGCTATTGGGCGTCAGGCTATAGTCGATTGGCGCGCTTTCGGCTTGTTTCCGCAGCTTGTCCTCGTTCGGCCAATCCGGATTTTGCATCAGGAATTGCGTGATTTCGCCAAAGCCTGCGCCGGTCGTGTCGCTGAGGCGGCGCCATTGCAGCACGGCTCCCGACACAGCATTATCGGCAGGCAAGGGCCGCTGCGCTGCGGGCGCCCATCCGCCCTGATAATTTCCGCTATCCTGATTTGCCTTTGTGGCCGAGATTTTGGTCGCAGGGATTAATGTCACCCGCGCGGGGCTGCGTAAGGAGGAATGGGCAGCAGAAGCGGCAGGAGCGGGTGCAGATGATGCTACCACAGGCGTCGCTGCGGGCGTGGGCGTTGTGACAGGCCGGGCGTCGGCTGTTGTCGCCGAAACGGCGGCGGGAAGACCGCAAAGGGTGGAAAAAAGGGCGGAAGCGAGAGCAAAGCGAGAAACCATGCTTGCCATGATGGGGGTCATCTCCTTATCAGACGCTGAACAACCGTCGGCAGACGGTGGAAGAGTAGCGGCCAAGTCTAAAGAGGCTTTGTCCGGCCATGTAAAGGAACAAGTTCATGTTTTCGGGGTCCATACCCGCTCTGGTGACGCCATTTCGCGACGGATCGTTTGACGAATCCGCGTTCCGTCAATTGGTCGAATGGCAGATAAGCGAAGGCTCGTCTGGGCTTGTCCCGTGCGGCACGACCGGCGAAAGCCCGACCTTGTCCTATGACGAACATTATCGCGTGATTGCGGTGTGCGTCGATCAGGCGGCGGGCCGTGTTCCAGTGATTGCAGGCTGTGGTTCCAACGATACCGCGACCGCCGTGCGCCATATAAAGTTTGCGCAGGATGAAGGCGCGGATGCGGCGCTGGTGGTCGTCCCTTATTATAACAAGCCGAGCCAAGACGGGCTTTACGCCCATTTCGCGCATCTTGCCGAACAGTCGGACCTGCCGATCATCCTTTATAATGTGCCGGGACGCACGGTTGCCGACCTCCTCCCCGAAACGGTGGCGCGGCTGGCGGAGATACCGTCCATTGTCGGCATCAAGGATGCAAGCGGCGATCTGTCGCGCGTGGCGAGCCATATGCTTGGCTGCGGCCCCGAATTCTGCCAGCTTTCAGGCAATGACGATATGGCCGTGGCGTTTAACGCGAGCGGCGGGGTCGGTTGTATTTCGGTGAGCGCCAATGTCGCGCCGCGCCTGTGCGCCGAGCTACAGGCCGCAACGCTCAAGGGCGAGCGCGCACGCGCCATCGAAATTAACAATAAGCTGCAATTGCTGCATCTTGCCTTGTTCAGCGATACATCGCCGGGGCCGACCAAATATGCGCTGTCGCGTATCCATGAATGGTTTGACCCCGAATTGCGCCTGCCGATCATCCCCGCCGATACCGCATCGCGCGAGGCGGTGGACAAGGCGCTGGTCGCGGCGGATCTGATCTGAATCTGATCGGGTCGGATGCTATCGCATCGCCTGTCCCGCATTTTCGGAGGCGTTTTTTGCAACGCCCTCTTAATAAGTTACTATTATTGACTATATAGACCCCGCCATGGCCCGCCCGAAACATTCCACCTTTGACAAGCAAAAGACCGTCGCCGAAAACCGGCGCGCGCGCTATGACTATGCAATTGGCGATATTTATGAAGCCGGCATTGTGCTCACCGGCACGGAGGTGAAGGCGCTGCGTTCGGGCGAAGGGTCGATTACCGAAAGCTATGCCGAGGTGAATGATAATGGCGTGTGGCTGATCAACTCCAATATTCCGGAGTTCAGCCACGGCAACCGTTTCAACCATGAACCCAAGCGCCCGCGCAAATTGCTGCTCAACGAACGTGAGATTAACAAATTCCACGGTGCGGTTGCGCGGCAGGGCATGACGTTGGTGCCGCTGTCGATTTATTTTAACGGTCGCGGGCGGGCCAAGGTCGAACTGGCGCTGGCCAAGGGCAAAAAAGCGCAGGACAAGCGCGAAACGATCAAGGAACGCGACTGGAAGCGCGAACAAGGTCGCCTGCTCCGGGACCGTGGCTAAATCCATGATCCACCGTGTGCAAAATTGGGTTAGCTCCAATATGCCGACGCGCGAGGGCATGGCCGAAAATAAATATATCAAGCCATTTGCCGGGCGCGTGTTGCGCAGCGAATTGTGGCGCTTCAACCGCCGGTCGGTTCCGCGCGGTGTAGCGTTGGGGATGCTCGCGGCGGTGTTTCCGGTGGCGCAAACGGTCGTCGCGGCCGTGCTGGCGCTCCCCGTTCGCGCCAATGTGCCGGTGGCGGTGCTGACCACCTTTATCACCAATCCCTTGACCACCCCCTTCCTGCTCGCGGCGGCCTATAAGGTCGGGCAATGGATATTGCGCGTCGACCGTTTCACTTATGGCCGCCCGATCAATGCGGTGGCCAATAGCGACCATGTCGAAACATGGATGGAATGGCTCACCGGTAATGCCGGGATTATTGCGATGAATACCGGCGTCGGCCTGGTGGTGATTGCGATCATTTCGGCGGCGGTCGGTTATCTCCTTGCAAGCTTTGGCTGGCGCTGGTGGATTGCCCGCAAGTGGCGCTCGCGTATGCGCAAACGCATAGCGGACAGTTGAAACCCTGCCCACACTCGGTATAGCGACTCACCTATAAGTTGCGCCCGAAACCATCGCGGCGTCAGGGAAGGATAATTAGATGAAACAGCTACGGCTCATGAAAGCGGCGTTGATTGGCAGCGCGGCATCGCTGGCTCTTGCAGGCTGCGCCACGTCGGGGGAGAAAGCTCCGGCGGAAAATGCGCAAGCCGCAATCGATCAGGCGACCAATGCGACCTTTGTTCCCGCCGCTACCAAGCCCAAGCCGACCTATGGCACTTTCGGCATGGATACCGCAGGCATGGACACCAGCGTCAAGCCGGGCGATGATTTTTATGCCTATGCCAACGGTAATTGGGCGCGCACCACGGCCATCCCTTCGGACAAGTCCAACTATGGCATGTTCACCGTGCTCGATGACCTGTCCAAAAAACGCACGCAGGAAATTCTGGAAGCGGCCAAGGCCGATCCCAACAGCCGCATCGGCCGCGCTTATGCAAGCTATCTTGATGAAGCCGGTGTCGAAGCCAAAGGCTTGGCGCCGATTGAGCCCTGGCTCAATGAAGTGCGCGCGCTCAAAAATAAGGCCGATTACGCGGCGCTTGCAGCCAAGGCTGACCGGATGGGCATTGGCGGCGTCAACTATGCCTATGTGGGGCAGGACGATAAAAATCCCGAAACCTATATTGTGACAATGGGTCAATATGGCATCGGGATGCCCGACCGCGATTATTATCTGTCGAACGCGCCGCAATTCACCAAGACGCGCGCGCAATACCAGACCTATCTCACCAATATGCTGACCCTGATGGGTGAGAAAAACGCGGCGGCGCGCGCCAAGGCTGTCTATGATTTCGAAAAGAAAATCGCGACCGCACATTGGACCAAAACCGACAGCCGCGATGCGGACAAAACCTATAACAAGATGACGGTGGCCGAGCTTACCAAGCGCGCGCCGGGCTATGATTACGCCGGATGGCTGAAGGGCATCGGCGTCAATGTGACCGAAGTGCTGGTGAGCCAGCCTTCGGCGCTGACCGGCATCGCCAAGGCCGTGCAACAGGCGCCCATCGGCGTGTTGCGTGACAAATTGCTCATAAGCAGCCTGAGCAGCTATGCCAATGTCCTGCCCGACCGCATCGCCAAGGAAAATTTCGCATTTTACGGCACCGCATTGTCGGGAACGCCCGAAATGGAACCGCGCTGGAAGCGGGCGGTCAGCTACACCGTCGGCGGCCTTGGCGATGAAGTCAGCAAGGAATATGTGGCGCGCTTCTATCCGCCCGAAACAAAAGCTTCGGCAGATGAACTCGTCAAAAATGTGGTGGACGCCATGGGCCGCCGCATCGACGCGCTCCAATGGATGGCGCCCGCCACCAAGGAAAAAGCGCGCGGCAAGCTTGCGGCCTTCACCACCAAGATCGGCTATCCCGACCAGTGGCATGACTATAGCGGCATCGACGTCAAGGCCGATGATCTGTTCGGCAACACCGTGCGCATGAATGAATGGGCGCATAATGACCAGATTTCCAAGCTGGGTCAGCCGATCCGCCGCTGGGAATGGGGCATGACGCCGATGGAAATCAACGCTTATGCCAATTTCGGCATGAACGAGATTGTGTTCCCCGCCGCCATCCTCCAGCCGCCTTTCTTTGATCCCAATGCGGATGCGGCGATGAATTATGGCGGTATCGGCGCGGTCATCGGCCATGAAATCAGCCACCATTTCGACGATCAAGGGTCGAAATATGACGCGACGGGCAAGCTCACCACTTGGTGGACGCCGCAAGATGTCGCCGCGTTCAAAGCGGCGGCCAAGCAGTTGGTGGACCAATATAATCTTTATGAAGTGCTGCCCGGCCAAAAGATCAACGGCGAGTTTACGCTCGGTGAAAATATCGGCGATCTGGCAGGCCTTGCGGTTGCCTATGACGCCTATAAACATTCACTCGGCGGCAAGGAAGCGCCGGTGATTGACGGCATGACCGGTGACCAGCGTTTCTATCTCGGCTGGGCGCAAGTGTGGCGGCGCAATTATCGCGAAGCCAATCTGTCGCAGCGCCTCACCACCGATCCGCACTCGCCCTCGATCCAGCGCGCCTGGGTCGTGCGCAACCAGGATCCCTGGTATGACGCCTATAAGGTGACGCCGGAGCAGAAGCTCTATCTGTCGCCCGAAAAGCGCGTCCGCATCTGGTAAAAGCCGGGGATAAAGATTGCCGTTCAAAACCTCCTCCTACCGGTCCCTGTTTGCATCGTCAGCGGGAGGTTTTGCGGTGCTATCCGTGCGCGACTGGGCGCTGCTGCTTGGCGCAGCGGCGGCCAGTCTCGCGCTGGTCTATCTGTCCTTGAACGATATTGTGCTGGCAGCAGGCGTGCTGCTCGCGCTTATCGTTGCGGGCGTCTTGCTGCTCATCCTCCGGCGCACCAGTCAAGAAGCGGTCGCGCTCGGCATGGCCGAACCCGACTGGTCAATCACCCGCGAGGCCGCCGAACATGACGGCATCGGCATTGCGATTACCGACCGTAGCGGACGCATGGTGTGCGCCAATGATCTTTATGCAAGCTGGTTCGGCGGTTTTGTAACCCCGCCGGGCTTGCCGGTCGAAGGACGCGGCGGCGAACAGCTTGCCGAAGCCGGACGCAAGGCGTGGCGCGATGGCCGTGCGGATGTGCCCAGCCTGTTGCGCGGCGCGCTCAGACTCGAAGCCGAAATCATCCGTTCGGGCGCGTCGGACGATTATCTCCTCTGGCGTTTCCGCCCGCTCGCCCAGCATGACATGGTATCGGACATGATCCGCCAAGTCGGCGGCGCGGTCGGCCGATCTTATAGCCATGCGGGCATCATGTCCTGTGTCATCGGCGGCGAAGGGCGCATCCGCGCGGCCAATCCCGCCTTCCTCGTGCGCGCGACCGGCAAGGCCGATGCCGAAATTATCGGCCGCGAATTTGCCTCCTATCTGCGCGTCGATGAACAGGGGCATATCTATTTCACCCATGAGCGCGACCGCGGCACGCCGGTGCGCCTGCTGCAAGTCCCGCTCAACGGCGATACCCAGAGTGAAGGGCCGGTTTTAATCCTTCTCATCGACGATGATGGCATGGCCGCCGACCGTGGCAGCTCGACCGATTCTGCGCGCAAGCTGGTGTCGCTGCTCCCGTTCGGTGTCGCGATGGTCGACCGCGACGGGCGCTTTCTCCACATGAATAACAGCTTCGTGCGCGCCGCAGGGCTAGGCGATGGCCCCGCGCCGGTTTACCCCGGCGATCTGGTAATTGCCGAAGATAAGTCCGCCGTGGCAGACGCGGTGCGCCGTTATGGCACCGGCCAACAGCTTGGCGGCGATATTGCGGTGCGGCTGCGCGCGCAACCCGAAGAACCGGTGGCACTCTCCATCGCCGGGGTGCGCGGCATGGGCGAAGCGTCGGTCTTGCTCAGCCTTAAGGATAATAGCGAAGAATCGCGCCTCAAACGGCAGGTCGCGCAAGCCTCCAAAATGCAGGCGGTCGGCCAGCTTGCGGGCGGCGTCGCGCATGATTTCAACAATATATTGACCGCTATCATCGGCTATTGCGACCTCATGCTGATGCGCCACACGCCGGGCGACAGCGACTATGCCGATATTGTGCAGATCCAGCTAAACTCGAACCGCGCGGCGGCTTTGACGCGGCAATTGCTCGCTTTTTCGCGCCAGCAAACCCTGCGCCCGCAAATCCTGCAACTGCCCGATGTGATTTCCGAAGTATCGAGCCTTTTGAACCGCTCGATGGGCGAAACGGTCACCATGACGGTCAAGCATGGCCGCGGGCTTGGCCCCGTGCGCGCCGACCCCAACCAGTTGGAGCAGGTCTTGCTCAACCTCGCGGTCAATGCGCGCGACGCGATGCCCAATGGCGGTGAACTGGCGATTGAAACCTATCCGCTGCCAGCCAATGCGGTGCCCAAGCTCGGCCTCGAAATCCTGCCGCACGCCGATTATAGCGTGTTGAAAGTCACCGACACCGGCTCCGGCATCCCGCCCGAAGTGCTGCCCAAAATCTTCGAACCCTTTTTCACCACCAAGGATGTGGGGAAAGGGACGGGGCTGGGGCTTTCGACCGTCTATGGTATCGTCAAACAATCGGGCGGCTTCATCTTTGCCGATGCGGTGACGGCTGCGACGCGCACCGGCAAGCAGAAAACCGGCACCAGCTTCACCCTCTATTTCCCTGTCCATAGCGGCCCCGACATCGCCGCCGCCCCGCCGCCCAAAAGCGTCAAGGCGCGCGAAAGCTGGGGGTCGGGCAGCCTGTTGCTGGTCGAAGATGAAGATATGGTGCGCGCGGTCGCCGAACGGGCCTTGACGCGCGCGGGCTATAGCGTCGTGTCCGCGTCCAATGGCGAAGATGCGCTCACCCAGCTTGCCGAAATGGACAAGATCGACCTGATGATCTCGGACGTAGTCATGCCGCAAATGGACGGCCCGACCCTCGTGCGCAACGTTCGCGCCGAACGGCCGGACCTGCCGGTCCTGTTCATGTCGGGCTATGCCGAAGAACAGCTACGCAAATCCATCGCCCTCGACAATGTCGCCTTCCTCCCCAAACCCTTTTCGGTGAGCCAGTTGATCGAAAAAGTGCAGACCGTGCTGAGCGGGAATGTGCGGGACGGGTAGGGGGTTCGGCTAAGGTCTGTCCGTGCGGGACATATGCTGAAAAACCATCCGTCTCTGAAAATCATCCGTCCCTGAAAAACCATCCGTCATTGCGAGCGCCGTAGGCGCGCGGCAATCCAGAGTCGTCTGGCGCTACGCTGTGTGACTCTGGATTGCCACGCCGCTTCGCGGCTCGCAATGACGGTGACAGGGGGGAGTTTCAGTAGGCCGGAACCCTTTTGGTAAGCCGGTAAGCCGATAAGCCAGACCCGCTAAAATTAAACCCAAGCCTTCACTCCCCACCGCTAGCCCTGAGCCCGTCGAAGGGCGCCCCTCAGCCAAACACAATCCTCCAAACCGCGCCCGCTCTCAATACCCCCCGTCAAACCGGAAGGTAAAACGGTAATCCTGTGGCCGGATCGCCGGCTGACTACGTTCGGGCGTGACCGCGACGAGCCGCAAAGCGCCGTCTGCGACCTGCACCGGCTTGTTCGACACCAGTTCGATCTCGCGGCTCCATGCCCCGCCCGTCACCCGCACGCGCAGCTTGACCTGCCCCGCCCACACGCAGCGCACTTCCTTGGGACAACGGCTATCTTCCAGCACTTCGAGCGGTGTCACCTGTGGCCCGTCGACATAGGCCGTCTGGCCCAGTGCCACCGGCCCGTTTTCAACACGCGGCGGCGTTGACGCACTCCCCGCCGCACATCCGGCGAGCGTCAAGGGAAGGGCGATGGGCAACATCATATAGGAACGCATAAAATCACTCCGTATCCGGCAGGTTATTCGGGAGGGCGCAATATTTGTCGGCGGGGTAAACAGATAGGGATGAACAAATCCTGTCCCCATAATCCTTCTCCCTTGATGGGCGGAGCTGGATGAGGGTGATCTATCCGCCCAACAGAACGTCCGAATAACAATAAAACCCTGTCCTACGCCCCGCTAACACCGCTAATCTCAATTCTGCCCCCTCAAATTAAGAATAAAATTTCCATGCCCTTTTCCCCGAACCCACTGGACCGCCCATGCGCGCACACCCCATATATAGTATTCAAAACCCGTCCGGAATTTCCGGCATAAGACCGGACTTTGCGAAGTTAAGAGGGTGTTTTTGGCAGAAAAGCGCGATTTCACTCGGTTGCTACCCCCGACCACAAGATATGGTATCCATGCCGTCTATCCGGTTATGCCCCCTACGCCCGCCCGTAAAAGCTTGCCGCATAATGTCCGGAAAGATTTTCATGTTCCCCTCTTGTTCTACAAGAACAAATGCGATACATAATGATTCACGTTGCCGCTTTGGCACGGGAAGCGCATAGGGAAGGACGACGGCAGATGACCGCATCTTTGAAACTGGTAGATTCCGACAAAGCGGGGAATATGGATAGACAAAAAGCATTGGAAGCAGCGCTCGCGCAGATTGACCGCGCGTTCGGCAAAGGCTCGGCGATGAAGCTGGGCAGCCGTGAGGCGATGGAGATTGAAGCGGTTTCAACCGGTTCGCTCGGCCTTGATATTGCGCTGGGCATTGGCGGCTTGCCGCGCGGCCGCATCATCGAAATTTACGGACCGGAAAGTTCGGGTAAGACGACGCTTGCGCTCCACGCCATTGCCGAAGCGCAAAAGGGCGGCGGCACGGCGGCTTTTGTTGACGCTGAACATGCGCTTGATCCGGTTTATGCCAAAAAGCTTGGTGTCGATATTGACGAACTGATCGTGTCGCAGCCCGATACGGGCGAGCAGGCGCTCGAAATTGTCGATACGCTGGTACGTTCGAACGCGGTTGACGTGTTGGTGGTCGACTCAGTCGCAGCCCTCGTTCCGCGTGCGGAAATCGAAGGCGAAATGGGCGATAGCCATGTCGGCCTTCAGGCCCGTTTGATGAGCCAGGCGCTGCGTAAGCTGACCGGCTCCATCTCGCGGTCGCGTTGTATGGTGATTTTCATCAACCAAGTCCGCATGAAAATCGGCGTGATGTATGGCAATCCCGAAACCACCACGGGCGGCAATGCGCTCAAATTCTATGCCTCGGTCCGCCTCGACATCCGTCGCACCGGCCAGATCAAGGATAAGGAAGATATTATCGGCAACACCACCAAGGTGAAGGTCGTCAAAAACAAGGTCGCGCCGCCGTTCAAACAGGTGGAATTCGACATCATGTATGGCGAAGGCATCTCGAAGGTTGGCGAAATTCTCGACCTTGGCGTCAAGGCCGGTCTGGTCGAAAAATCGGGTGCCTGGTTCAGCTATGATTCGGTGCGGATCGGTCAGGGTCGCGAAAATTCCAAGACCTTCCTCAAATCCAATCCGGAAATGATGGAACGGCTTGAAAAAGCCATTCGCGGCAAGACCGCCGAGGTGGCCGAAGAAATGATGACCGGCCCCGACAGCGACGATGATGCGGGCGACGACAGCTAAGAAACTGGTGGCCCACCATCCGGCAGGCGTGGTGGCAATGTGCGCTTTCGGGCAGGATGTTCAATAACAGGAAAAGCGGGTCGGGTGTTCCGGCCTGCTTTTCCGTTGGGCTGTTGGCCTTTTTTTGAAGCCTTTTTTGGGAGCCAACCGCTTTGATCCTTCTTTCCTGTAGCCGGGTCATTTTGCAGCATTTTCCTTGGACCGGCGGAGGAGAAGGGGTTAGGCTATAAGCCATGACCACCGCACAAGAATGGACCGGCCCTGTGGGCGATGTGTGGGCGCAAGAATGGCGCCGCACCGACCGTAGTTTTTCCGGCCTCACCGCAGAGCTTATTCCCGCTATCCTCGCCCAAGCGCCCGATAGCGGTCAAGCCATCGACATTGGCTGCGGCGCGGGCGAAACCGCGATTGCGCTTGCCTCGGCCAAGCCGGACCTTGCCGTCAGCGGCATCGACATTTCCGCAGAATTGCTGGCCATTGCTAAAACCCGCGCGGGCGCACTTCCGAACCTCGAATTCGAAGCCGGGGACGCGGCAAGTCGCGCCGCTGCCCACGCCCCGGTCGACCTCTATCTCTCGCGCCACGGGGTCATGTTTTTCGATGATCCGCTCGCCGCCTTTACCCGCCTGCGCGCTGTCGCGTCCGACAAGGCCCGCCTCATTTTCTCCTGCTTTCGCGACTGGCATGACAATGGGTTTGCCCATGTCATCGCCGCGCTCACCGGCGAAGGCCCGCCGCCGCCCGACGCCCCCGGCCCGTTCGCCTTTGCCGACAAGGATAAGGTCACGCGCCTCCTCGGCCAATCCGGCTGGACAGCCATCGAAGCCCACCCTGTCGATTTCTTTTATATCGCGGGCCAAGGCGATGATCCGGTAGCCGATGCGCTTTCTTTCCTCCGCCGCATCGGCCCTGCCGCCCGCGCCATCCGCGCTGCGCCCGAAGACCAGCGTCCTGAACTCATCGCCGCGCTCACCGGGATATGCGAAACGCACCGCGAAGGGGACGCCGTCCTTTTCCCCGCCGCCGCATGGATATGGACCGCCCGCGTCTAACCCTCCCCCGCCACTCAATCCTCCGACCGGAAGGCCCCCGCATGACCATCATCGTCCACCACCTCAATAACAGCCGGTCACAACGCATCTTGTGGATGCTCGAAGAAATGGGGTTACCCTATGAAGTCCGCCGCTATGCACGCGATCCCAAAACGATGCGCGCACCCGCATCGTTGCGGCGCATCCACCCGCTCGGCAAATCACCGATTGTCGAACATGGCGGACACACGCTCGTCGAAACCGGTGCGATTGTGGAATATCTGCTTGAACTGGGGGAGGGCGAACTCGCCACGCCGCCCAACCGCGAAGCGGTCCTCAAACACCGCATGTTCCTCCATTATGCCGAAGGCTCGATGATGCCGCCGCTCCTCGCGCTCCTTATCATCGGCAAGCTTGGCATCCTCGGCAAACCCGCGCGCAAACCGGTGCAGTCCATGCTGGGCGACCATCTAGACTGGCTCGAAAGCGAACTGGATGGCCGCGATTATTTCATCGGCGACACGCTCACCGCCGCCGACATCATGATGAGCTTCCCCCTCGAAGCCGCCCGCGCCCGCGCTGGCCTAGACCAAAGCCGCCCCAATCTGACCGCCTGGCTGGAGCGCATCCACGCCCGCCCCGCCTACCAACGCGCGCTCGCGGCAGGAGGGCCTTACGCCTATGCGTGACAGCATGTCCGTGCTGGTCAAGACGGTGTTCCTCGGCGTAACGCTCGCTGCTGCCTTTCCTGCCGAAGCCCAAGATGCAATGCCGCCCTTTAGGTGGACCGATGTGGACCTCACCTCCGATTGCGGCCCCAATCCCGGATTTTTGCGGGTCTTGCGTTATCTAGACGGACGGCATCCGGATCCCGACGCCGTGCCTCCCCCCGTTGATGGCCCGGTTGCCCATGCGCTCGCAGGGGCGGGCGATACGGAGCAGCGCCTGACCCTCGATACACCGCAAGCATGGCATGGCCTCAAGCTTAGCGGCATCGGCGTCATGTCCGGCATCGAACGCGGCCCTGTAGCCTATAGCCTCTATTTCGAGGATGGCATCGATAAGGTGCGCCATGTCCTTAACCAGCGCGGCTGGAAAATCCCGCCCAAGGAAAACGGGCGCGAGATTATCGAAAATTATGCCTCGATCGGGCTGGATGCCGAAGCCGATGGTGGCACATCGGTAAGTTGCGCGCGCGATTAAAGCCCGCACTCCTCATCCTTTGCCGGTAAATTCAACCGGACCCATCGACATTACCCGCTTGTCTAGCAGCATCGCCTCGCTTACATCGCGGCCATGACATCGACCAACGACATCCGCCGCTCCTTCCTCGATTATTTTGGCCGCGAAGGCCATCATATCGAGCCGTCCGCTCCGCTCGTGCCGTATAACGACCCGACGCTAATGTTCGTTAATGCGGGGATGGTGCCGTTCAAAAATGTGTTTACCGGCCTCGAAACGCGCCCCTATTCGACCGCGACGTCGAGCCAGAAATGCGTGCGCGCAGGTGGCAAGCATAATGATTTGGACAATGTCGGCTATACCGCGCGGCACCATACTTTCTTTGAAATGTTGGGCAATTTTTCGTTTGGCGATTATTTCAAGGAACGCGCGATCACGCTCGCCTGGAACCTGCTCACCAAGGAATGGGGCATTAATCCGGACAAGCTGACCACGACCGTCTATCACACCGATGACGAAGCCTTTGACCTGTGGAAGAAGATTGCGGGGCTCCCCGACCATCGCATCATCCGCATCGCGACGGCGGATAATTTCTGGTCGATGGGCGATACCGGACCGTGCGGGCCTTGTTCGGAAATTTTCTATGACCATGGCGACCATATTTGGGGCGGACCTCCGGGATCTCCGGAAGAAGATGGCGACCGGTTCGTTGAAATCTGGAACCTCGTTTTCATGCAATATGAGCAGATGGAAAGCGGCGAGCGGGTTGATCTGCCGCGTCCTTCCATCGACACCGGCGCAGGGCTGGAGCGCGTCGCGGCGGTCATGCAGGGCGTGCATGACAATTATGATACCGACACGTTCAAGGCGTTGATCGAGCAATCGGGCGAGCTGACCCGCACCGCAACGGACGGCGAGCATAAAGCCTCGCACCGCGTGATTGCCGACCATCTGCGCTCGACCGGTTTCCTTATTGCCGATGGCGTGCTGCCTGCCAATGAAGGGCGCGGCTATGTGCTGCGCCGCATCATGCGCCGCGCGATGCGCCATGCCCATTTGCTTGGTGCGAAAGACCCGTTGATGCACCGTATGGTGCCGTCGCTTATCACCGAAATGGGCGCGGCGTATCCGGAATTATTCCGCGCCCAGCCGCTTATCGAAGAGACGTTGCTGCGCGAGGAAACCCAGTTCCGTAAGACGCTCGACAAGGGGTTGAAGCTGCTCGACGAAGCGACCGCTGGGATGGTCGAAGGGCAACGGCTCGCGGGCGAAACCGCGTTCAAGCTCTACGATACTTATGGCTTTCCTTACGATCTCACCGAAGATGCGTTACGCGGCAAGGGTTTTGGCGTCGATCGCGAAGGCTTTGATGAAGCGATGGCGCATCAAAAAGCGATGGCGCGCGCGGCGTGGAAGGGCTCCGGCGAAAAGGCGTCGGATGAAGTCTGGTACGACATTGCCGAACGCGAAGGCAGCACCGAATTTACCGGCTACACATCGACCAATGGCGAAGCGCAGGTGATTGCGCTCGTCAAAGATGGCGCGGAAGTTGATAGCGCAACCGAGGGCGATGACGTCACCATCCTCACCAACCAGACGCCTTTTTATGGTGAAAGCGGCGGGCAGATGGGCGATGCCGGTACAATCAGCGCCGCTGCTTTTACCGCAGAGGTTATAGATACGGCGAAGCCTTTGGGCCGTCTCCACGCGCACCATGCCAAAATCGGCAAAGGCACGGTCAAGAAGGGCGATATGGTCCAGCTTAGCGTCGATGCCGAGCGGCGCGACCGCGTGCGCGCGAACCATAGCGCGACCCACCTTGTCCACGCCGCCTTGCGCGAGCATTTGGGCGCCCATGTCACCCAAAAGGGCAGCTTGGTCGCCGAAGACCGGTTGCGCTTTGACTTTTCGCACCCGCAAGCCGTCAATCCGGTGGAAATCGCCGCGATTGAAGCCGATGTGAACGCGCAAATCCGCGGTAATGACGCGGTCACGACCCGCTTGATGTCGCCCGATGATGCAATTGCGGCGGGCGCAATGGCGCTATTCGGCGAAAAATATGGCGACGAAGTGCGTGTGCTGAGCATGGGCGCAAGCAAAGGAAAAGCGGCGGAGAAAGCGGACGGCAAAACCTTTTCGGTCGAACTGTGCGGTGGCACCCATGTCCATGCACTCGGCGATATAGGCCTGTTCAAGATCATCAGCGAAGGCGCGGTGGCGTCGGGCGTGCGCCGCATCGAGGCGCTGACCGGCGAGGCGGCGCGGCAATGGCTGACCGCGCGCGATGATGCCTTGAAGGGGATCGCGGCGACGCTCAAAACTCCGGTCGATGATGTGCCCGCACGCGTTGGCGCGATGGCTGAGCAGGTCAAGCGGCTCGAAAAGGAACTGGCCGATGCCAAAAAGGCGCTTGCTTTGGGCGGGGCTGGCGGCGCGGAAGCCAAGGTCGAGGACGTCAATGGCACCGCCTTTGTGGCACAAGTCGTGGACGGGCTGGACCCGAAGGAATTGCGCGGTGCGGTCAATGATTTGAAGGCCAAGGTCGGGTCGGGCGTCGCGATGATGGTCGTGACCAATGATGGCAAAGCGTCGGTTTCGGTCGGGGTGACCGATGATGTGACCGCGCGCTTCTCCTCGGTCGATCTGGTCAAGCTGGCGGTGGCAGCTTTGGGCGGGCAAGGCGGCGGCGGCCGTCCGGACATGGCCCAAGGCGGCGGTCCCGATGGCAGTAAAGCCGAGGATGCGGTCGCGGCGGTGCGCGCAGCGTTGGCAGGGTGATCGGGCGGCAATAGAGCGCGCGTTTCAGCCTTAGATGCGCGGTATTCCGTCCATTTTTATGGCTTCCTTCCCTCAACCGTTCGCCTTGAGCTAATTCGAGAGGCGGTTGGCACATTGCTGGCGTGTCTCGACTTCGCTCGACACGAACGGGGAAGGAAGGGGCCGGAAATGGGCATGGCTCAGAAAGAGTGGTGGTCCTTACGTTATTGGCGCGGGTCTAATTTGACTTGGCCTCATTAAAGCCCGACCCAATCGCTCTCGCTTACTCATCCTCAACCGCAGCGGAAGGAGCCGATCTTGCCGTTCATGCCAAGATGCGCGTTGAGGCGATCATGGCGTAAATCCATCGTAATCATCGCGTCGGGGGTGAGCCAGCGGATGGATTTTGCGCCCGATTTGGCCGCGACTTCGGCCCGCAATGCTGGTGTCGCTTCCTTGCCGACATAGGCGCGCACCTTGTCCGCACCGCAATCGGCGTCGACGATTTCGGCGGTTACTGCCGGTTCGTTATGAGGCAGCTCTTTTTTGGGCGGCTGGGCTTTTGGTGGCTCGGTTTTTGGAGCGGCCGTTTCGGGCGGTTCATTGTTGGCGGGATTGGCGGGCGTATCAGGTGTGATCTCGCTGGCAGGCGGCGTTTCGCTTGCGCCCGCCGCTGCCTCGCCGGACGCCGTCGCACTCGCTCCGCTATCCGGCATCGGATCGCTGGCCGAAGGCTGGCATCCGGCAGCGAGCAGGGCAAGGGCGGCGGGGGACCAGAACAGGCGTTTCATCATATTCTCCTTCATCCGAACTGATGCGTGTCCGAAGCGCGCATCATGTGCGTCCACGCAATATTCGATGCAGAAGAAAGAACGGATGAGGGCGCGGCAAGGTCCGCAAAATCCGGGTAAATTACCGTAATTTTTCAGCACCTTGCCGCAAGGGAGGGGCGTTATCCGCCTCAATCTATGTCACTTTCCCGTTAAAGTTACAGGGGTATGTAACCTTATTGCACCCCGCTTTTATCGCGCGCCACCGCCCTTTAACCCTTATTCGACGCCCTTGATTTTCCCCCATTGGCGCGTGATCGTATAGCCAAGATAGCCGGTGCCAAAGAGCGCATAGAGCGGTTCGGGCAGGCCGGTGAGGTAAGCGTTCATGCCCTTGGCAATCGCCATCGCGGTGTCGGGGCGGAAGGCGGCGATAAGTCCCATCGGAATGGCCCAGAGCAACAGCGCATACATGACATAAAGGAAAGATGGACGCGCGCGGCTGGTCCACGGATCGGACGATTGCGCTTCGGCGACAATGGCCGAAAGCTGTGCCTGCACGACCTGCATTTCCTGGCTATCCTGTTGTTTCAACAGTTCAAGCTTGGCGCGGTCGCGCGCTTCGGGATCGGGAATGATCTTGTCGAGCAATTTGGCCACGGGGCCGATAATGGCTTCAATAAGTGCCATGATAAAACTCCTTGAAAGGGAAAGGGTTCACGAACCGATACGGTTCGCGAGCCAACCGTAAAGAAAGGCTTCATTGGCGGGGCGCTGTTCAGCAAGCGCGATATAGCGTTCGCCTTGCAAGGCTTCGAGCGCCTTCAGTAACACCGTGTGGCCAGTCTTGCCGCGCACGGTGAGAAAGCCGCCAAGCGCCGCCTCGGTTGCGGGTCCGATCAGGCCGTCCACATCAATATCGGGATAATCGCGCGCGCGGCGGTTGAGTGCGTTCAAGGCGCGCTGGAGCATCCGCACGGCGACGCCCGGCCCCATATTAACCGCGGTATCAAACATTTCTGCGGCAATAAGCATATTATGCCGTGCAATCCGGTTGAGCCGGGGCGTGAGCCAATATTGGTTGCGGTAAATATCGCGGGCAAGCTGCACGGGGAGGGCATCCATCCGGCCGTGATAGCCATGCGCGCGTGCGACCGCTTCGGTAATTCCCCAGCGCGTCGCCCCGCCGCGATCAGCGGGATGATTGCTGAAACCACCCTCCCGCATAATCACATCGTCAATCAGTTCGTCTATGTCCATAATATGTCTCCAAAGAATCATGGAGACAGAGATAACCAATATGGTTTTATGTAGGACAGGGGTTTCGAGGGGAAGTGTGTGATGGGTGGTGAAAGAGCTGTCGTTCCTGTTCCCCCGCGTAGGCGGGGGCCTAGGGCAGTATAGCGCCACGCAACTCTGGACCCCCGCCTGCGCGGGGGAACAGTTATGTGATAGGGTAGGCGTAGGCGTCCCCCAACAGCAAAAATCCCCCGACCTTGCCCCCGTTCAAGAAATTCTTTCTTTCGCGCGTGCCGGTTTGCGATATTTTGAGGGACATTCTTTCCTTATCCTCATGTCCTGCTTTCTACCCATGACCCCGAATTTCTCCCTTATCCCTTCCCGTCCGCGCACCGGCGGCGCCGCCTTATGACCAAGCGCGCGCTTATCATTCGCCATGTGCCTTATGAGGGCATTGCGGGCTATCGCGCGCCGGTCGAGGCGGCAGGTTATGCCATCGATAAGGTCGATGTATGCGACCCCGCTTTTGCGCATGTAGATTTGAATGCGCCGGATCTGCTCATCATGATGGGCGGGCCGATGGGGGTGTATGAAGCGGATGTTTATCCGTGGATCAACTGCCAGAAAAACCGGCTGGCGCGGCGTCTGGAGGCGGGGCGTCCGACCTTGGGCGTCTGCTTTGGCGCACAGATGATGGCGGCGGCATTAGGCGCGGATGTATATGCAGGGCCGGTCAAGGAGGTCGGGTTCCATCCCGTCCATGTGCGCGCCAATGCGCTCGGCGGGCCGCTGCGCCATCTGGTCGATGTGCCGATCCTCCATTGGCATGGCGACAGCTTCACCCTGCCCGACAATGTCGAATGGCTCGCGTCCAGCAATGCTTATGACCATCAGGCCTTCCGGCGCGGGGACAATATATTGGCGCTGCAATTCCATGCCGAAATGGGCATGGATGCGCGCTTTGATGCGTGGATAAAGGAATGGCCCGAATCCGTCACAGAAGCCGGGGGAGACGAGGATTCTCTCCGGGCTGCCCATGACGAATTCGGGCCGGGTGCGGTCGCCGCAGGTCAAGCCATGCTTGGCGAATGGCTAGCCGGGCTGCGTGCCTAGGCGCTGACCTCCGGGTCCCCCTTACTATCTGACCCGGGACCAGACCTTGGTTCGACAGATGAAGGCGACGCACCCTTTCACTTCCAGCTTTCCGTCGGCGCGCAGCTTCAAAATGCCGCTGCGTGCGCCATCGCCGGATTCCGGATCATAGACCGGGCCGCCGCGCCATTCGCCGGGACCACCGGAAAAGCTTTGCAGGACGACCAGCCCCTTGACCTTGCGGTTGCGCAAGGCGGGGTCGGAATTTTTGCGGTCGCGCAGGTCCGGATTAGCGCGGATCGGCGCACCATCAATCACCTTGCCGCACATATTCGCGCCGCATTTATAGATTTGCACACGGCCGTCATTATTGCCGGTCGCCCACACGCCTTCGATGCGGGCATGGGCGGCTGCGGGGAGCATCGCTGCTCCCAAAGCAAAGGCCGTAAGGACATATTTCAAACGCATAAACTCTCCTTGAAAGCGGTTCGGATATTTGTCCGAAAGCATCGGCGCTTAATGTTGGGCAGCCATTGCAGGCGGGAAGGTCGCGAGCGTTTTGGCAACAAGCGCGCGATCATCATGGTCCCACGGGTGGAAGCGCGGCTTCATATAGCCGAATGCGCCGACAACCAGAATACGCATCGGGCCTTTGCGGCCATAAAGATAGCGCAGCATCCGGCTCCAGGTCTTGGCATCATTCATGCCATCTTCCTTGAGCAAATCCTTGATATTACCGAACAATACCATGTGGAAACGGATCGTCGAAAAGGTCATCACGACACAGCGGCGCCACCAGTTGCTGAACGCCGAGCGGTTGCGCGTGACATGGACGAGCGTGTCATAAGCGACCGCTTTATGCTCGATCTCTTCGACCGCGTGCCAGCGCCACATTTTCAAGGCTTCTTCGGGCATCCCTTCAAGCTGCAAATCATCGGACAGCGCCGCATTGGCGAGCGTTGCGGTGAAATGTTCGAGCGCACAGGTGCTGGAAAGCTGGAGCAGGGCAGGGCGGCTTTTCGCCCAATTCACCATTCTGCGGGTGCGCTCTTCCAGCTTTTTAATGTCATAGCCGGCGCGTTCGGCCTGCTGGTTGAAAAACACATGTTCGCGGCTGTGCATCGATTCCTGATACATGAAATCGTCAATCTGGCCACGCAGCGGCATCGACGTTTCATCGCGATAATGTTTGACCGAAGTCATAAAATATTTCTCGCCGATCGGGAATGTAGCGGACAGCGCGGTGAAGAAAGCGGTGCGGATGACATCGCCGCCAAACCACCAGCGTTCATAATTTGCGCCGCGACCGAATTTCCAGTCGCGCTTGATAATGGTCAGGTCATCCGGCGTATGGGCAGTATCGGACATAAGGGCCTCACGAATCAAATGGACATTGATGTAAAAATAGATACACCCATTTTCCGGATTTGCAAGCCCTTGTTATATATTTGCGTCCAATAGACATTGAGGTATACTTGTCGTTTCGACGAGCGGAGATTTAATGGGAATGCGGGCAAAATCATGAAGACTCCAAAGGTAACACGGGGACGCTATGCGACATCGACGGACCAGATGGAGCGTCCGCGCCGCAGGAAAAGAAATGGCGATGAGGCGCGCGAAGAGGGGCTGGTCGCGGCGCGCAAGCTGTTGCTCGAAGGTGGCCCCGGCGCGGTTACGGTTGCCAATGTCGGCAAACAGATCGGCATGTCGCACGCCAATGTGCTGCACCATTTCGGTTCGGCAGCGGGCCTGCAATCCGCGCTCATGGGATCAATGGTGCGTGACCTGACCTCGGCAATTGACGAAACCGTGCAACAGATCCGCAAGGATGAAGGCGCGCCGCGTCTGGTGGTCGATCAGGTATTCGATGCGTTCGACAAGGGCGGTGCGGGACAACTCGCCGCCTGGATTGCGCTGGCGCGTGATTTTGAACATCTGGAGCCGATCCGCGATGCAGTGCAGGCGCTGGTGGCGGCGTTCAAGGAAAAAATGACCGGTGTTGATACCGATGACCATATCCGTGGCGCAGTGCTGATGGTGGCGCTTTGCGCGTTTGGCGATGCGGTAATCGGCCCGCATCTGCGCGATATGCTCGGCCAGTCGGACGAGGAAATGCGGGCGATTACGGCCAAGATATTACCCGTCCTCATCATGATGCCGCGCTAAGACGCAAAACGGGCGCGCGCAGGTTTTGTCCCGCGCTAGCCCGTAACACGCTTTTAAAACTGCTTGCGGAGCGACAGGCGGATGGTCCGGCCCATCGGGTCAATCTCGTCGCGCGCAAGCGCCTGAGGCGGCTCGCCGGGGCCGATATAGTCAATCCGCCGATAGCTGTTGAACAGATTCTGTATATCGAGCGACACGCGCAGGTTCGTCGCCCACCATGTGCCTTCGCGCGGGGGCATCAGATGTTCCGGCTCGGCAAAGAGCGACAGGCTGAACATCGTGTTGGCCGGATAGCGGAACATCATCCCGCTTCCTTCGCTACTGCCGCGCACATAAGCGGTGGCGTTCCAATTGCCCGATAAGGTTGCGCCCATGCCGCGCTTGCCCGCCACCAGTTGCGCGCTGATATTGTGACGCGGCTGGCCGCTGCCGCGCAGGCGATCGATGACCGGAAGGCCGGTGCGGATGAGACTTTTGCTTTCCAATTGCCAACGATGGTTGATGGTGGCGGTCACCGACCAAGGGCGCGGCGCTGCCGGTGACGGGGGCGTGCCGTCGGGTGCTGCGACCTTTTCGGTCCAGCGGAGCGACACGCCGGAGCTAATCTGCGCATTCACATCATGGGCGATATTGATTGCGCGGGCATCGACCGCGACCAGCTTGCCGCTGGCATCGCGGATGACCCTTTCGGGAAAAGCGGCCTCGATTTCGGGCGTAAGGGACGGGAGCGAGCTGATACCACCGCGCGCAACATTGCGCTGATAGCCAAAATTGAAAGTTGCCAGATCATCCTTGAAAGGACGGAACATTGCGTTGATCGACAGGTTACGGCTGCTCCCGCCATGCAGGTCCGGATTGCCACCGAAAATATAGAGCGCCTGCACATATTCTTGCCGCGCAAAATCGAACACGCGGTTCAATATTTCCATGCGCGCGCCATTGCGCTGATCGGGTGAAGGTTCAACATTTTCATGCGACAGCGACGCGCGTAAATTGAGGATAGGGAAGGGCGACCAGCTCATCCCGCCATTCAGCCGGTAATAAAGCGGCGTGTCTGATGCGCGGCGTGCAGAGGCGCTAACATCAAGGGACAAGTCACCCAGCGGGGCTAATATTTCTTGCGCGCGGCTGGCAACCGGAATGGTAAAGGACATTTGGCCATCGACCTGTTCGCTACCGCTTTTACTGTCGGTGAACGCCTTGGTTGCCGAACTATAGGCGCTGTAGCGTGTGCGGAACCGGCTGGCATTGAGCGAGAAGCTCGCATTGACGGCCCCTGCGGGCAAGGTGAGGATGGGTTTGCTCAGATTGAACGAGCCACCCAGCGTCTGCGAACGCGAGCGCGTGCGATCAGCGAGCAAGGGCGTGTCCGGCCAAGCGCCATAAGGATCGAATGAAGGATTTTGCGCATCGACAAGCGCCTGCACTTCGCTTGCGTCAAAACCGCGCTCATATGCGTTGCGGTTGCGGCTATTATTATATTGCAGCGACAGGCTGATCTGCCAGCCCATGACCGGGCCTGATACAGAGGCGCTGACACCAAAGGAGATTGACCGCTGGCGACTTTCCAACGCGGTATCGCTGATGAGCTTGCTGACAAGCGTAGTGCCGCCGTTGCCGTCCGGAACGCGGATAGACGCGACCGGCAAACCGACTAGCTGGCGGTTGCTATTACGGTTGGCGTTGAAATTGAGGCTCCCCGAAAAATCGCCGAAAGGACGGTTGATACCTGCATTGAAACTTGCCGTTTCCGATGCGCCCATAAGCGTTTCATAAACGTCGGGGTCAATGTCCCCGTTTCCGTCGTCGATGAGGGATTGGCTGACAGCAAGGATTTCGGGCCGCAGAGGAATGTCGCGCGCGCTACGCCGCAACATGGTGTCACGCGAATAGCTGGCCTGCGCGTTCCACCGTGTATTGCCTGTGATTGCGTGGCGACCTGCGCTAAGCTGCGTCCCATAACGCCCACCCGCTGTGGGGGCGCTAATACCGGCATCGGCGGTCCAGCTTGCGAATTTCTTTTTCAGCTCCAGATTGACCACGCGCTTGCCCGCCGGATAGCCATAATGGGCGGCCGCTTCGGGTGGCAATATGGCGAGCCGCGCCAAAGCTTCGGGCGGATAGCCTGTAATTTCGGAAGGGTCGGTGATGCGTTTGCCGTTGACGAGGAGGACGGGAGCCTCGCCTGTGCCGTCAATCAGCGGCGTAACGCTCTTGACCAGATCGCCAATATCGTCCGCGCCATAAGCGCCGATTTGTTGTTCATCCAAGTCGCGTTCGGATGCAATTTCTGCCTGACCCCAGCGTTTGCCAAGGACGATAATTTCTTCTTCGGTCGAACCGGGGACGGTGGGTTGCAGCGGAGGCGCGGGCTGTTCGTTACTGATATTATGGTCAGGGTTGGGGGAAGATGTATTCGGGGTGGATGCAGTTATCGTCCACGGTGCAGCATGGGCTGCAACCGGCAGCGCGCCAAAAAGGAAAGTAAAGCTTGCGGCACCAAGCGCGATGCACAGCGCTGTACGGGAAACGGGCGAGGAGAATTGCCCAGGCGGGACCGGATGGACAAACATTGCTGTGATTGCATCATGGGGGAGGCGGCGTGTCAATATTCGCTCTTTGCCTCCACGGTAAAATGAACCGTATCGATCATTGTGTAGCGCGCTGTCATCGGCTGGAGATAAGGGTAACGATAGGAGGACTGTGACAGGAAAATAGATGCACAATGAAACAGGTCATGATCCTTTAGGCCGGGAAAAAAATAGCGCGCCATGTAGCGCGCCCTAGTTGGGGAGAGTGTCGCCGTCATGACAACGGCAACGCTCAAGGATTAGTGATGGTCAGCGCACCGGGGCCGGAAGTTTGGGTCAATGTTCCCTTAAACTTGCAAGGGGCGCCCGAGGTCGCAGTTGAGTCAGACAGGGGTGAATCTAGGTTTATTGTCCGTGGTGTTGCGGCATTGCCGCCCCACAACAGCTTCACGGTTCCGTTACAAACGCCACTGCTCGCGCCAAATTGCATCGTTAGACCATCAATGATCAGATGAGTTCCGTCAAATGCGACTGTTCCGACACCGTCAAAAATCGAAAAACAAGAACCATGACCATACATCCAGCCTGTAACGGTCGCGCTAGAGGTTGACGTATTAACATCAAGCGACATGGTACAAGTGTAGACACCCATATCCTTTTGAAACGCAACCACGCCAGAGAAATTATGGGTTCCTGTCGGAGTATAGGTAGTAGCTTGTGCTGACGTTGCGCTCATGAAGATAGTAATAAGTGAAAGAAATATCTTCATTTTTTCTCTCCTCTTTTAAATGGCGTTATCCATACCTTTCATATCAATTCTGTAAAATAGGGGCGCGTTGAGTATTACAACGCGCCCCGTATCAATATATTATTTTATTAAGGCAGCGTGAGCGTGTTCGGCGACGGGCTGGTGTTGGTGAGCGTACCAATCATTTGGCGATTATATACCTTGCAAACACGATAAGGCTGTGGCATAGAATTTCTCTAAGGAGTTCAATGCAATGTCTGTTCTGTCCCGCCCCTACTTCCACGATGAAGAAAAGGCTTTTGAGTATGTCGAAAGCATCATCTGGGCTGACGGGAAAGCCTGCCCTCACTGTGGCGGGCTTGATCGCTTAACGAAGGTTACGGCCAACCCTGCCAAGCGTATCCGCGTTGGCCTTTGGCGCTGTGGCGACTGCAAAAAGCAGTTCACCGTCAAGATTGGCACGGTCTTTGAACATATGCGCATCCCGCTCAACAAAGCTTTGCAGGCGCTCTATATGATGACCACCAGTAAGAAGGGTGTCAGCGCGCACCAACTGCATCGCACACTGGAAATCACCTATAAGACGGCATGGTTTTTGGCGCATCGCATCCGTGAAGCGATGGCATCTGGCGACTTGACCGCCTTTGGCAGCGGCGGCGGCATTGTCGAGGTGGACGAAACTTTCATTGGGCGCGTTAAGGGCGCTCCGAAAAAGCGCGCCTTTCACCATAAGATGAAGGTCCTTGCCCTTATCGACCGCGATACCGGCCAAGCCCGCACGATGGTTGTTGACGAGGTGACGGCCAAAACAATCATGCCGATTGTGAAGGCTAATGTCGCCAAGGAAGCAATCCTAATGTCCGATGAAAGCACAATCTATCGCCACGCTGGCAAGCACTTTGGCGCGCACGGGACAACCAACCATAGCCAAGGCCAGTATGTCGATCATGAAATTCCAGAGGTCCACAGCAACACGGTTGAGGGCTATTTCAGCATTTTCAAACGCGGTATGAAGGGCATCTATCAGCATTGCGGCGAACAGCATCTGCATCGCTATCTGGCTGAGTATGAGTTCCGCTATAACAACCGCGAAGCCTTGGGGTGCAACGATACTGACCGTTCGGTGCAAGCCCTGAATGGCATCGTCGGCAAGCGGTTGACCTACCGCATACCTAACTAAGCGGCGTTAATGGCTCGGTATTTTGGAACGTGAATTTGCCGATCCCGCACCTCGGAAGGCATTTTCAAACCTTTCGACGTAACGAGTAATTCTGTGCCCACTCTCTTCGTCTGCAACGAATAATTGAGGTCAAAGCTGAATTGTCGTCTTGCCTGATATAGCTGAGTGATTTCCGGAGTGTTGTCATAAGTCAAAATCCAAGGGTGCTTCAGCCCAAGCACGGATTGGCTTACCTCGGCGTGATCTTCCGGATTGTAAAAGCTGGTGTAAAGGCTGCTTCCCTTGTTGAAATATGGAGGGTCGATGCAAAAAATGCTTTTAGCCGGTAGGTTAGTGTCGGCATGAGCCATAAAAGCGACGGCATCCAAGCTGGTCAAATGTATCCGGTTTCGGTATTTTGCCACGCGCCTAACCCGATGCACAAGGTCCTCCTTGTTGAAACGACAATCCATTTTGTAGTTTCCGGTTTGCTGCTGACCTCCGATTGCTCCCGCACCTTTAATGACGCCTGACCGGTTTGTTCTGTTTAGGTAGAAGGCAGAAAAGCCAAGCGTCGTCGGGTCGGAGAGGTCGCGGGCCAAATAGACTTCACGTTGCCGGTGCCACTCGTCCATTGTTAACAATGCGCTTTCGATACGCGATACTAAAGACTCGGTATCGTTGAGGACTCCATTCCAAAACGCCCAAATAGCAGGATCGACATCGTTAACGTGAATGTGGTTTACGACACCGCCATAAAGCAGGCCAAGCGCAAGTCCGCAGCCGCCAGCATATGGTTCTGCATAATGGCAACGCTTCAAGCGGTTATCTGAAATGATCCGCGAAACGAGTTCGTAAAGGCAGGATTTCCCGCCCGGATACCTCAAAGGTGAAAACACTTTTGCCATGACGTTCCCCTGTTAACAGGAGATCGTTAGCAACTTTGTTCAGCTTCGGCCATACCCTCAATCATCTTTTTCTTGCGGGTTCTGGCTTATCGCCAGTTCGATGGTTTTTACAATAACGCTCTCTAGCGTCATCATGTTGTTGATTAGCTGCTTGTCGTTGAAATTGGCGTAGAGCCCATGATGTTTGGTCCCATTACCGTCTTGGCTCAGTTGGCGCAGAATATTACCAAGTGTCTTGGTTTGCTCTTTGCCAAAGCTCATCCCTACCAGTCGCTCCTTCGTGAAAAAGCCAGTAAAATCCTTATCATACCCCGCCGCGTCAGTGAGTGCTTCTAGAAACGACCATACGGCAACGGTCACCATCGGTGTGTGCTTCGTTAAACTGACCGCGCAAATTGATTTATAGAGGCTGATGAGCTTATCGTTGTCGAGTGTTTCCAACGCATCAATGATGGCCTTACGTTGCGGAATACGGTTGCGTTGACCTGTCGGCCCGCTTGGTATTTTAGGATTTTTACCACCGCTTTTTCGGGGTTTAATTATTACTGGCGTTGATGGTTTTCCAGTGACTGTAATGCGCTTTTCGATTTTCTCGGCATAGTCCTCAATCTGTGGCACGTTGTCGCGAGACGTCGCATTCCTTGACAACACATCGTTAAGAAACACCTTCATTCGCTTGTTGTAGTCGGCGCGAGGAACCTTGATTTTGATATTGTCGATGTCGCTTTTGTCGTAACCCATTGCCTGCGCGAACCTGTCATTGCCACCGTAACGCTGTACGGTCGTAATGATGTTTTTGCGGTTGTCGGCCGTGATTAAGCCTTGATCTTCTGCATCATCCAATAGGGTCAATGCGATGCGATAACGCCTGTTATTCTTCCGTCGCGCCTGTTGTGTTGCATCCCAGCTTTTGCGGCCAACGCCCTTATTTTCACCGAGATGAATCCGATCCAGCCACACATCGACGTCTTCACGATTATCATAAATCGTTACATCTGCGTTGTTGATAGGAACCCAGACGTCAGAAAGAGCCTTAAACCGCTTTTTCCATTTTCCCGGTGCGCGTTCGGGATCGTGCAACAACATCAATGCACAGGTCCGGCGATTGCCTTCCAGCACAGTGTAATGGTCATCAAGTTCACCATCATCATCAAATGTGGCCAGCACAGCCAGACGCTCAATTTGGCTCAGCCCGACTTTCACAATGTCCGCTGCTAGGGCATAGACATCTTCGTTGTCGCACAACAAGGCAATGGCAGCTTCTTGACTATCAACCGGATCGAAACGCGGATTTTGTTCGTCCAAATAAAGCTGATCTAATTCAACGGTTGTCTTTTCCACAATTGCCATGTTGCCCCTCTTCCCGATTCCCTGTTTATACGGTAATAGAGAAGCGCACTATTTTGCGTAAGGAGTCAATCCATTGCCGGACAACAAGTCCCAAGCCGATAAGTTCAAGGAAGCCGCACACGACCTCGAATGCGACCCCGACGAAGCAAAGTGGGAAGAAAAACTGCGAAAGGTCGTGAAGCCGAAGGACGCGCCGGAGAAATCAAAATGACCGATAAGGATTTAGACCGGCTGATTGCAGATACAGAAGCTGCGTTAAAAAAGGCCGTTGATGCCATCGACAAGCTGACCAAGATTGACAGCGAGCCTCACAAGTCGATGGTCCACCCTACTTGGAAAATCAAAGAACGGTTGCAGGATGATTTGCGGGAATTGTCAAAAATAAGGACTGCGCGCTAACTGTCACCGTGTTTGCAATCTATACAATCGCCAATCATTTTGCACGGTGCGCCCGAGGTTGCAGCCATATCGGAGAGCGGCGAGCTCAAACCGATAGTGCGAGGCGCGGCAGTATTTCCGCCCCAGGCGAATTTGATGTCGCCGTTGCAAAGACCTGCGCTCAACGGCGGGTCAATGACAAAACCACGAAGGGTGTTGTCGCCAATTACGGTACCGGTCCCTGAGATAGCAATGGCACCACAAGGGAATGCGCCGCTCAAAGCTGCTGTCGCAGTAGCAGTTCCGGCCGCATTCACATTAACGGTAACCGTCAACGTGCAGTTATATGCCAGCCCATCTTTTTGGACACTTACCGGGCCGCTAAATACGTGAGGTCCACTCGGTGCAGGTCCGGCTGCATATGCGGATTACGCACCCATGACCAAAGCGGCACTCGCCAGAACGGCTTTAAATTTATTCATGTAACCTCTCCTTCCAACAAATTTTCCAGTTTTTACGCTCTAAAGCGCGTCTAAGTGATTCCACAATTCGATATTGTTGTCAAAGTTAAAATCATCCATAATGGTGCTATATATTGAATGTCACTGTAATTTTAACGTTATGTTGGAATATTTTTTCAATAAAATGAAATAATATTCCAACTAACGACATCAAAATTTCTTTGAAACACTAAATCCAATAATACGCGGATCTAATGTAAATATATTGGTGCTTAGTCCAGCATCATCGCTGTTTGTGAAAAAGTCGGTAATAGGCGACTTATTAAACAGATTTTTTACGTAAACTTGGAAGGCCAGATCATCTGATGGGCGCTCCAACGTGATGGCAAGATTAGCATTATCCCATGCCTTCAGGCGATCATAAGTGGTGTTATATACGCGGGCGTAGCTTTTTGACTGGCGGTAATAATCGCCGCGCAATGTCAGTTCCCAGTCACCATCATCAATGAAAAAAGTATATTGTGCGCCGATGTTGAATGTAAGGCGTGGGGCGTTAGGTAATTCATTGCCTTCAAGGTCGGCATAGAAACCCCGACCACCATTTGGTGCATCCTTTATCGGATTATAGGTAAAGCCGTACCAGTCATAGAGTGCGTATCCTCCGGTTATAGTGGGATCAAAAGTCCCCATTTCCTTTGAGCCGCCGCAAAGCGCTTGCAGCGCATTGACGCCCATCCCATATTGCGTGAAGGGATGGCTGAGTATCTTCTCAACAAGATCACGCGGCGCGATACAGTTAGAAGGAAGTTGAAGCCAAGGCCGTAAAACGACCCAATCCTCATTCCCTTGGGTGCGATTCATCACATCGATAGACTTGGCACCCTTGTTCAAGCGGGTTTGGAGATAACCAAGGTTGGCGTCCATTCGGAATTCGCGGGACGGCCTCCAAGCGGCCTCTAATTCTAGACCCCAACTTGTTGCATCAAAATTTTCATTGAGCGATATGCGATCGACAATCTGCGAAATCTGATAATCCTCATAATCATAAAAAAACGCAGTGGCGTTCAGCGTGAACCGACCTCCATCGAAACTATTCTTGGTGCCGATTTCCAGAGCATTTACATATTCCGGCTTGAAGGTCGCCGGCAGCGGCTGGAATTGGACAATACGGGGGTGCAGATTGGGACGAGGCGGATTGGTGCCGCCCCCTTTGTAACCACGCGATGCTGAGGCGTAGATCAATGTCTGATCCGTGAATGATACATCGGGCTTCCAGTCGACCACGATGCGGCCGGTAGGCTCCGACCATTTTTGGATAACATCGGGATCGGTCGGGTAGCCAGAACTTACATAGCCGCCGCTCGTCCCGATCGTGCCGCCGCCGCCGCCCAAGAGCAACTGGCTTTGCACTGGCGTTGTGATTTTCTTATCTTTAGTCCAGCGCAGGCCCGCGGTAACCTTCAGATTATCTGTAACATTCCAATAAGCCTCCCCAAATATCGCCCAAGATTTCGTACGCACAAGGTTACGGCTGAGGAAGTAATTATGCCCCATTTCATCCAGAGAACTTATGGGATTTGGATCAACATATACACAGTCGCTACCTGTGGATCCAAGCGGGCAAGGATCGTAATTTGGATAAAAATCAGCCGATCGATTATAAAGATTGTAAGCAATGAATGAGAAGGCATTATTAAACACATAATACTCATCTTTAGTCTTAAAATCTAAATAGTTCACACCAAGATTAAAATTAAATGGTCCATCAAATGATGACTGGAGTCTAAATTCTTGTGACCACTGCCTGTTGCGAGAGCGATTTAAATCGACCGCAAGTAGTTTATCGGAGCAGCCCAGTTGTGGATCGCAAAATATTCCGCCCGGTGTTGCATGCTCTTGACTGATAGGGATACCCCACGCGCCACCTCCACCTACGAGGCCAGTCGAATCATTGAAAATGGGATCTGAGATGAACCGGTTAAAGTCTTGAGACGAATAATATCTATCCCGCGCATAGGCTGTTTGCGAAACGAATTTTACTGAATCTGTAAAATCAAATTCTATATTGGCTTGTATCACGTCATTCTTAGCGCGAAACACTGGATCATTGCTGGTCGAAATTTCGCGAAGATTACGGGATTGTTTCACACTTGCGAACGGATCTCCAGATTTGATACCTGGCACCGACTCAAATGCATTGGGAATATTACCCAGAGGAATCAGAATGCGGCCAGCAGCAAGATAGGCGAGGCCATCGCCATTAGGCGCGCCAAAAGCCGCATCATCATATAAAGAGCCCGGCAAGCAGCCTTGGCTAAAACGACCTTGCAAATCTTCCGGTACCGGAATTCCTGACACTTCGGTTAACCCCGGATCGCGCGTACACAAATTTTTCCCTGTACGCGCGCGGTTATCGTCTTCTTCAAAATGCTGCCAGATCACATTGGCGCGGAAGCGGTCACTCGGTTCCCAAGCCAGGATCGCTCGTGTCGACCATAGATCGCGGCCATTCACCTTTTCCATGGTGTAGGTGTTGTAATCAAAGCCGCCGCGCTTGGTCCAAGCCCCTGACGCGCGGAATGCCAGCGTATCGCCAATCGGTATATTAATCATGCCGCTCAAACGGCGTGTTTCATAGCTGCCGACTTCGGCTTTGATTTCGCCTTCAAATTGGTGCTTGGGCATGGCGGGAAGGATGTTGACAACGCCCCCCGTCGCGTTGCGGCCATAGAGTGTGCCTTGCGGGCCGCGCAGCACCTCGACGCGCGCCATGTCGAAAAATTCTGATTCAAACAGGCGGTTGCGGATGAGCGGCGTATTGTTGAAGCTGACCGCGACAGCCGGATCGGACGATGCCGAAATCGCCTTGGTCCCGATCCCGCGGATCGAGAAGTTGTACATCGAAAAATTGCTCTTCGAAAAGTTGACGTTCGGCACGGCGCGCAGCAGTTCCGACCCGCCTTCAATCTTTTGATTATCCAGCGCGTCCGCCGAAATCGCGGTGATCGCGATAGGCACGTCCAGAAGCTTTTCCTCGCGCTTCTGGGCAGTGACGATGATGGCATCGCCGGTATCGGCTTCTTCGGCAGCTACCGGCTGGGCGGCAGCGGCTTCTGCAGACGCATCCTGTGCATATACCGGCGCGGCAGACAGGCTGATGATGGCGATAAGGCTAGTGGTGCACGCGGTGCGTGCGAGGAATCGAGCGTTCATTTCCCCTCCCAGGGTGTAATGGGCCGCGCGATCCTCTTCCTTGAGACTTGACCGGTCTCTATTTTCGAAAGCGATGTCGGGCGACCGCGTTCTTGTTATCGAAAAGCCGCCTAACCATCCCGAAGCCCCCTGTTTGCCGGTGGATAATCGCGATGGCTCAGCCCGACTCAATAGGAGCCGGTTGCTTTCCAAGGCCGAACATTCCGGATATGGACATTAATGTCAATGCTGGGCGCCTCTGTTTGCCGCAGATTTATAGGAGTTTACGGGCGCAGGTAACCGGTTGCCCGTAATTTGACCGGACAAATATGCACATTGGCGGGCGTCTGATAATGCTGCCTTCCCTAAGGGAAAGTCAGAGTGCGTCAGGCCTCCGGATATAAGGAGGGGACGGACGCTCTAAGGCGAAAAATATTTTATCAAAAAATGCGCGGTGGCTGAAATAATCAGTCTCCATGCGACACCGGAATCAACGCTCCGTTAATCGCGCGCGCTGCCGGGGAGGCAAGGAACAGGATGACATCGGCAATCGCGGCCGGTTGCACCCAGCTTGCGAAATCCGCGTCCGGCATGTCCGCACGATTGGCGGGTGTGTCGATAATGGTCGGGAGGATCGCGTTCACCGTCATATCCTTGTCCGCCACTTCCGCCGCCAGACTTTCGGTGAGCCGATGCACCGCGCCCTTGGACGCCGCATAAGCGCCCATGCCCGCGCCTGCTGTGACCGCGCCCGCTGCGCCAATATTGATGATGCGCGCGGCGGTCGCCTTTTCCAGTTCAGGAAGTGCGGCTTTAATCATGGTCGCAGTCGTGAGCGTGTTCATCGCAAACATCCGGCTCCAAGTAGAGATATCCCCATTACTTAAAGTTTCCCAAGTAAAGCCGCCCGCAATATTGACGACTACATCAACCGACCCGAAGGCGGCGACAATATCGGCGACAACTTTGGCGGCGCTGTCCGCATCGGTGAGGTCGACCCCGCCAATATCCAGCCCGCCCGCAAGCGGCTCGGCCAGCGGCGGCGCAAAATCGACCCGCGCGACCCGGTCGCCCTTGGCCGCAAAGGCTTCCGCCACCGCGCGACCCAATATGCCAAACCCGCCAGTCACAATGATGTTGCGCGCCATGTAATAGTCTTTCCTTAAGTAGATGTGGCGCACGGAATAGCCCCATTTCCGGGGCAGGTCACGCGCGAAAACAGGCGGCCCATAATTAACTATTGTGTCCCCGAAATTAACAGGGCCTCGCCCGAGTTTCGGGGACACAATACTAAATAGGATGCGCTTGCGCCGGAGGGTGTCCCTGCCTCCGGGGCGGTCGCGTCAATATTTGAAGCCGATGCCGACATAGACGGCGCGCGGGTCGCCGGGGAAATAATAGGCCCCGTCGGCGCCGCGGGCATTGGCCTGCACCGCGGTCCCCGCCACATAGGCGCGGTCAAAGATGTTGCGCGCGTCGGCGAACCAGTTGAACTGCTGGCCAATATCGCCATGCACACGCACATGGGCGAGCGCATAGCCTTTCTGCTTCACGCTATTGGCATGGTCGATCCACACGCCGCCCGGTTGCCATTCAACCGAAGGCGCGATGGCGAACCAGCGCACCGGTTTCCATTCAATTTCGGCATGAAGCATATGTTCGGGGACGCCCGCAATGCGGTTGTCGCCGTAAAAAGCATCACCATCAAAACGGAAATCATTGAACAAATAGGTTCCGCGCAAACTCAGCGTGTCGCCCAGCGGCACCCGCGCGCCAAGCTCCACCCCCTGATGGATAGTGCGGTCGGCATTGGCGGTGCCGATGGTCGTGCCGGTCGCATCGGTGAGCGCGAGCAGCTCGTCGTCCAGCCAGGCGCGATAGGCGGTCGCTTCCAATTGCAGCGCACCCGCTCGATGCCGCCAGCCTGCCTCCACCGTGGTAGCCCGCTGCGCGCGCGGCATCGGCAAGAGCGGGCGTATCGGGGCTTCTCCGAACGGGGCCGCTTCAAAGCTGCGGCTCACATTGGCAAATAAGCGGTCGCTGTCCGATGCGGTCCAGATCAGCCCGAATTTGGGGCTGAACGCATCAAAGGTCGCGCGATAGCTGGCGGAAGGGTTCAAGCGATTGTCGAGCCTGCGCGTCGTGCGCGTCACCTGTCCACCAAGCTGGACCAGCAAGGCAGGCGACAGGCTGTGCGAATATTCGGCATAGAGGGTATAAAGCTGTGCCTCGACATCATTTTGCCCCGTGCGGACACCGGGCTTGCCATCGGGGTTGGTAAAGCGGCCCTCGCTGCCCTTATAGCGCGCCGCCGCCGTGCCCAGCACCAAGCGCCGCGTCAGGCTGTCCGATCCGAAATCGAACACCCCGCGCACATCCGCGCCGATATCGGTGGTATCCTGCGTCAGGATCGCCATCGTCATCGGGTGGAAACGGTCGCGGTGCGAGATGAAGGCGGAAGCCGTCACCTGACGCCCTTCTGCCGGGGTCCAGCTAAGCCGTGCGGCGGCGCGGTTGAGGTCATAATAATTGCCCGCATGGAGCCGCGATGCATTGGGCGCGGCCTGCCGCCGGTTGGCGTTCATCGCCGCGCGGGTGATGCTGCCCGGCAATTGCAGGTCGGAATCGACATGGGTGAGGTAAAGCCGTCCTTCCAGACTGTCGCTGAAGCGATAACCGATATTGCCGGACACGCGCACTGCCTTGGTCGAACTATGTTCGCGCCAGCCTTCCTGCTGGCTATAGGTGACGCCGATCATCGCGTCCAAAGCCTCGCCCGCGCCTGCAACGCGCGCATGGGCACGGCGCTGTCCGTAGGAGCCGGCATCCAGCCGCACGCCCAGCCGCTCGGCGGTGCGCCCGGTCGGCGTCACAATATTGACCGCGCCGCCCAACGTGTTGGCCCCATATTCCAGCGCATTGGCGCCGCGCCATATTTCGACATGCTGGATAGCAAGCGGGTCGATCGCCTGATAATCGCCCCCGCCATCGGCCGGGTTCATCGGGATGCCATCCTGGTAAATCTGGATACCGCGCATGAGGAAACCGCGCTGGATGCCGGACCCGCGGATGGAAAAGCGCACCTCTTCGCCGTGGCGGCTCTGGGCGTAAACACCGGGGGCATAGGCCAGCATATCGCCAAGATTGGTCGCGCGGGCCTTATTATAATCGGCGGCGGTCACCAGCGTGGTAGCGCCTGCGCGGGCGTCCAGCCGTTCGGCGGCCTCGGCAAGTGCAGTATCGCGCGCGGTGACAGGCGCGGTTACGACGATGGTTTCATCCTTATCTTCAGCCTCATTGTCGGCAGCCTCTTCATGCGCGGCAAGCGGGGTGGGCGCGACCAGCCATAAGGCTGGCACAATCGAGACTAGGAGCCTTGGAGCCAAGATGGTGGCGAGGCGCAAATGGGCGCGGCGGTCGAATGTCATAAAAAACGCTTTCAAAAATAGAGAATGGGCCGCCGGTGCGCGAAGGGCTGCGCGTTTCTATTTGAACAAAACAGGCGCGCACGGCGGCGCACAGGCGCAGGGTCTCGGAGTCGCGGACCGGACCGGCAAAAATGTCGGAGAAAAGGCACCGTGAGCGCGCAAGCCCGGCTTAAAGGCCGAACTTTATGCAATAAGCGCGCGGTTGCGATGCGCTTTAGAAGATGGCTGGTGGCCCTATGCTCGGCGGCAACAGGAAGGTCGCGCCGCGTAACACAAGGCGCTCCCCGAAAATATTCTGCTGTAATTTGGCTTGCAGATAGACGGCGCGCAGCCAGTCAAAATCCACCCCGCCCAGCGACGGCATAGCGAGCGCGGAAAAGGCGCACACATTGTCCATCTTTTGCGGGTCAGTTCCATGTTGCTGATCCTGCGGCGCTTTATCGCGCGGGATAACCAGCGTCACACTTTGTTGCGACAGGCCCTCGTTGCAAAGCTCGACCTTGAGCGTCAGCGGCCCGTCGGCGGACACCATATAACCCTGCGGCACGACAAATTTGAGGCACAGCGCAAAAACCATAAACCATATGGCCGCACCCCTATATCGCGCCGTCAAGAGTCGAAGGGAATCCATAGCGCGGCCCTATAAGGGAGGGGGAGGGCGTTGGCTATCGGGAATGTGGGGGAGATAAAGGCGCATATGACCCGGCGGAGGATCGCAATAAGGCTTAATATTTGAGACTGCACAGGAAAGAATAATCATCGGCACAGATTTTTGTTTGTGCGCCTATGCGCCCCCATGATCGGCAATCATCGCTTCCAACGTGGCAACCAGATCGGCTTCCTCCGCGGGCTTATCAGTCCGGATGCGGGAGATTCGCGGGAAGCGCATGGCGATGCCCGATTTGTGGCGCTTGCTGGTGTGGATGGAGTCAAACACCACTTCCAACACCAGCGATTTGGTCACTTCGCGCACCGGACCGAAGCGGGCGGTCGTATTATTACGAACGAAATTGTCGAGCATCTTCATTTCATCGTCGCTGAAGCCCGAATAAGCCTTGCCGACCGGAACAATATCGCCGCCTTGGTCGGGCGGCGCAGTCCAACAGCCGAAGGTGAAGTCCGAATAATAGCTCGACCTCTTGCCCGATCCGCGTTGAGCATACATCAACACGCAATCGGCCACGAGCGGATCGCGCTTCCATTTATACCAATAACCGACGCGGCGACCGGCAACATATGGGCTATCACGCCGTTTCAGCATCACGCCTTCGATGGCGCTATCCCGCATTTGCCCGCGCAAGGCTTCAAGCGCGTCAAAATTTTCAACAGCAATAAGCGGCGACAGGTCGAAATGGTCCGGCGGGAACTGGGGCATCCGCTTTTCCAAAACGTCGCGTCTTTCTTGCCAAGAATTGTCCCGCAAATCGCGCGCACCATCGAACAATATATCATAGAGCCGGACAAAGGCGGGATATTCCGCCAGCATTTGCGCGGAAACATTTTTGCGCCCCAATCGCTGTTGCAACGCATTGAAGCTGGCCGCTCCGCCTTCTTCACCCCCTTGGAAGCTGCCGCGCACTAATAATTCGCCATCAAATACCCCGGCGACCGGAACAGCATTGGCTATATCCGGAAAGGCGCCGCTAATATCATCGCCGCCCCTGCTGAACAGCCGCGTTTCGCCGCCCACATTGGCAATCTGGACACGAATTCCATCCCATTTCCATTCAACCGCAAAATCGGCAAGATCAAGATCGCTATGTTCGAGCGGCGGTGCCAGCATGAAGGGGCGGAAGCTGGGAACAGCCGATATATCGGGTCGTGCAGCCCCGCGCGCTGCCCAATCAAACAGCGCCGTATAAGGAGGGCGAAGGGCGTGCCACACTTCCTCTACATCATTAATGTCGAGGTTGAATGCTTGGGCCAGTGCCAATTTCGCAAGACGGGCCGACACGCCGACCCGCATCCCTCCGGTTGCAAATTTGAGCAAAGCGAAACGTTCACCGGAATCCATGCGGTCCAATAGTCCCGCCAGAATTTTGCCCGCATTTGCGCGGGTGGTGGCGTGGAGCAGGTCAACGACTTCGCCTAGCGCCGGTGCAGAGGACGGGACGGGCGGTTCCGGCCATAACAGGCTGACCGTTTCTGCCGTATCACCGACATAATCACGCGACAGCCGGAATAATATCGGATCGACACGCTCGGTAATAAGGGTGCGCACGGTGGCGGATTTAACCGCCGGAAAATCAATATTTTCGGTCAAAGCCGCCAGCGCCCACCCGCGATCCGGATCAGGCGCATTTTGCAAATAGCGGGCAATCAGGTCGAGCTTGGCATTGCGCGAGCGCGTATAAATGAGGCTGTCGAGGAGGGCGGCAAAGGCCTTCATCCGTCATCATCCTCGTCATAGCCGTGAAGGTCGAGCGCGCGCGCTTTTAACTGGTGCATCTCGCACCAATGGACCAGCGCATCATCGCGCCCGTGGGTCACCCATGTTTCGGCGGGGCGCAGGGTCTGGATAGTATCGGTGAGTTCGTTCCAGTCCGCATGATCGGAAATGATGAGCGGTAATTCTATCCCCCGCTGCACGGCGCGTTGGCGCACGCGCATCCAGCCTGAAGCCATAGCCAAAAGCGGGTCGGCCATGCGGCGGCTCCACCGGTCGGCCAGCGCCGAGGGCGGGCATATTATGATTTCCCCTGCCAACTCAGCGCCCTTACGCTCTTCGATTAAACGCAACGGACCAAGATCAACGCCGAAATCGGCATAAAGTGCGCACATCCGTTCGAGCGCACCGTGGATGAAAATGGTGCGGTCATAACCTCCCCGGCGTAATTCCGCGATGACGCGCTGGGCTTTGCCCAGGGCATAGGCGCCGACAAGAAGGGTGCGCTCCGGATACATATGGTGCGCGCGCAATAATTTGCCGATTTCCTGTTCGATTGGCGGATGGATAAAGACAGGTAAACCGAAGGTCGCTTCGGTGATTAAAATGTCGCAGGGCACCAATTCGAAAGGAAGGCAGGTCGGATCGGCGCGGCGTTTGAAATCGCCGGTAACAACGACACGCTCGCCTTGCCTTTCGAGCAGAATCTGGGCTGATCCCAGCACATGGCCTGCCGGATAAAAGGTTGCGGTTACGCCATCCCCGAGCGCAACCGGCTCGCGCAGCTCAGCCGATATTATATTGTCAAAATGGCCATAGCGCAGCGCCATGATGGATGCCGTTTCGGCGGTCGTTACCACCGTGCCATGCCCGCCACGCGCATGATCGCTATGGCCGTGCGTGACCAGCGCCTTTTCGACCGGAAGCGACGGATCAATCCAGCAATTACTGCCCTTTATGAAAAGGCCGCTGGGACGGGGCACTAGCCAATGCGTGTTTTTCCTGTGCGCCACCTAGTCAGCCGCTCCGCTTTTGGGGGACTATTCCTGGTCGTAAAAGTTCGTTTGCTTCGCCCATATCCATCCGGTATCAATCGACAAATTCGGAATTGGTTGCGCAGAGCGCTTTGGAGGAAGAATGAATTTCTCGCGTTATGCGTATCGTAGCCATCAGACACAGATTTTGTCGGAAGCCGATCTATATGCCTTGGTGGAACAGGCGCGTCGGTTGAACGCGCTGGACGGTATTACCGGTCTTCTTTTTATGAGCGGCGACTATTTCTTCCAGATTGTGGAAGGCGGACATGACGCCATTGCCGATCTGAAACTGCGCCTCGCGCGAGATCCGCGCCACCAGTCCATCGAAACATTGTTGGACGAAGAGGCGGATGGAAGACTATTTCTCGGTTGGGATATGCAGCTTGTCGAAGACGATAGCGATGTCCGCGCCCAGGCCGTCGCTTCGCTAATTTCCCCGCGCCAATTGCCGGAAAATGTTGCGCTGTTTCTGCATATGGGGGCAGTCTGACCCACACGCGTCCGGCAAGATAATTGCCGCACGGCTTGGCTGTGATGAAAGGCCATATGGACGCGCCGCCCGGCATGAACCTCTGGCCATGATGCGCGATGAAATCGATTATAATGGAATATTTGGTCGGGACGAGAGGATTCGAACCTCCGACCCCCACACCCCCAGTGTGATGCGCTACCAGGCTGCGCTACGTCCCGACCGGAAGGTGCGCCAATAGGGGGATGTTGGCGGGGTGGCAAGGGGGTTTCTTTGGTTGGTCGGGCTTATTTTGTCGGGGCGGGGCTGCGGGTGGGGGTTTTGGCGTTGCGGTGGGCGGCGTGATGGGCTGCGCAGGCCTGTGCGGGCTGCCGCTTCACGGAGCCGCTATGCGCTGCCGCTTACGGCTCCATCCTCATGCTGTCCCGCGTGGTCCGCCTCTTTATAGCCTCTCCAATACTATCACCAGCATTATCCTGCCGCGCATCCCGCCACGCTTCCCCCGCATCTTGCTTTGCGTTAAACATTGCCTGTCGCGCGCCCTTGTGATAGCCGCGCGCCACATTATGTCCGTTGGCCAGCGCGTTTCCTACAAGCTGGCTGGACGCAATTTCTATTGGAACTGGATATTCTATGTCGATTTCGGCGATTTTGGCGCAGGCCGCCCCCGCAGCAGCTGATGGAGCAGGCTCGATGGGCTGGATAGCTTTTGCGCCTTATGTGCTCATCTTTGTGGTGATGTATTTTCTCCTGATCCGCCCCCAGCAACAGCGCGTCAAAGCCCATCAGCGCAAGGTCAACGCGATCAGCCGCAATGATCAGGTTGTGACCGCTGGCGGCCTTGTCGGCAAGGTGGTGCGGGTTGATGATGATTATGCCGATGTTGAAATCGCCCAAGGGGTGAAGGTCAAGGTCGTCAAGGCGACCATCGCCGATGTGATCTCCAGCGCCACCAAACCCGCCAACGATTAATCCCGCCATTTCTCCGGCGTGCCCGCACTACCGGGCGCTCCACCACCCGATTTGCCTTTAAACCCAAGGCGCAAGCAGCGAACAGACAGGCTCTATCAATGCTCGATTTTCCCCGCTGGAAGACGATCTCCATCTGGCTCATCATCATTTTGGGGCTGGTCTTTTCGATCCCCTCAATGGTGCCCGAAAAGACGGTCGAAAGTTGGCCCTCCTTCGTTCCCAAAGAGCGCGTAAACCTTGGCCTCGACCTTGCGGGCGGCTCGCATATTTTGCTCGAAGCCGATGTTGCGGACGTGACCAAGATGCGCCTCGAAACGATGGAAAAAACCGTGCGTTCGCTGATGCGCGGGGAACGCGGTTCCGGCAACAGCATCGAAATCGGCGATGTGCGCCGCGATAACAACAAGGTCAGCTTCACGGTCAACAACCCTGCACAAGTGCAGGAAGCGCGCCAGCGGCTTGACCGCGAAACACAGGTGGCGACCGGCCAGCGCGACTGGAATATTGCGGTCGCCGACACCAACCGCTTCACGCTGACGCCGACCAAGGCGGGCATCGACAATGCGGTCAACAGCGCGATGGACGTGGCGACCGAAGTGGTGCGCAAGCGTATCGACGAAATGGGCACGCGCGAACCCACGATTATCCGTGCGAGCGCCGACCGTATCGTGGTGCAGGTGCCGGGGCTTCAGGATCCCAATGCACTGAAAGAATTGCTCGGCCAAACCGCGCGGCTCGAATTCAAGATGGTCAATGATGAGCCCGATGCGAGGGCACAAGCGGCCCAAGGCGTCGCCCCGCCGGGCTACGAGATTGTGCCGAGTGCCGAAGCTACCGGCGGGACCGAACTGCTGGCACGTCAGGTGATGATTAGCGGCGAACGTCTTATCAACGCGACGCAAGGCTATGACCAAAATGGCCGTCCTGTGGTCGACATCACCTTTGACTCGCAAGGCGCCAATACTTTTGCGCGTGTGACGCAGCAAAATACGAATAAGCGGTTCGCGATGGTGCTGGACGGCAAAGTCCTGTCCGCGCCCACAATTAACGAGCCCATCCTTGGTGGCCGCGCACAGATTAGCGGTAATTTCAACGTAGATTCGGCCAACCAGCTTGCGATTGCGCTGCGTTCCGGTGCGCTTCCGGTCAAGCTGACGGTGGTTGAAGAACGCACGGTCGGTCCCGATCTGGGCGCGGATTCGATCCGCAAGGGCGTGCTGGCCGGTGTGATTGCCACCACCGCCGTTCTGGTGCTGATGCTGGTTTCTTACGGCCGGTTCGGCTTTTATGCCGACGTTGCGTTGGTCATCAACATCTTCCTCATTTTGGCGGTCATGGCTTTGTTCAATGCAACACTGACCTTGCCGGGGATTGCGGGCTTTGTCCTCACCATCGGTGCGGCGGTGGACGCCAACGTCCTTATCAACGAGCGCATACGCGAAGAACTTAAACGGGGACGAACCGCGGTCATGGCCATTGAGCATGGCTATAAGGAAGCCAGCCGCGCCATTTTCGACGCCAATATCACCAACGTCATTGCTGCGGCCTTGATGTTCTGGTTCGGCTCCGGCCCCGTCAAAGGCTTTGCCGTCGTTCTCACCATCGGGATTATCACATCGGTTTTCACCGCCGTGACCATGACCCGTATGTTTGTCGCGCATTGGGTCCACAAAACCCGCCCGACCGCACTTAATATCTAAAGGACCATCCCATGCGTTTGCTCAAACTGGTTCCGGACAATACCAATATCGACTTCCTCAAATGGCGGAAGGTCGCAATGGCGCTCAGCGTCATCATGATTGTCGCCTCGATTGCGCTGGTTGCGGTGCGCGGCCTTAATCTGGGCGTCGATTTTGTCGGCGGGCAGATGATGCGGGTGGAATTCACCAACCCTCCGCCGCTCGACCAATTGCGCTCCAAAGTGGATTCGCTGGGGCTTGGCGAAGCGACGATCCAGCAATTCGGGTCGCCCAAGGATATTTCGATCCGCACGCCATTGCCCGAAGGGGACAAAAGCGCAGCGGATGCCGCCGCGAACAAGCTTAAAGCAGGTATCCAGGCCGCTTATCCGGACGCCAAATTCGGGCAAGTGGATACGGTATCGGGCAAGGTTTCGGGCGAGCTTATCACCACCGGTGCGCTCGCGCTGGGCCTCGCGATGATTGCCATTTCCATCTATATCTGGTTCCGCTTCGAATGGCAGTTCGGCGTTGGCGCGCTGTTCGCGCTATTCCATGACGTCGCGCTGACCTTCGGTTTCTTTGCGCTGACCCAGTTAGAATTTGACCTCAATATCGTTGCGGCCTTGCTGACGATTATCGGCTATTCGCTCAACGATACGATTGTGGTTTATGACCGTGTGCGTGAAAATCTCAAAAAATATCGCAAGATGGATGTTGTTGCGCTGTTGAACCTGTCGGTGAACGAAACGCTGTCGCGCACGATCATGACCAACGTGTTCATGTTCATTACGCTGGGTGTGCTGCTGGTCATGGGACCGGAAGTGATTTTCGGCTTCACCGCTGCAATGCTGCTCGGCATTTTCATCGGGACTTATTCGTCCGTCTATATGGCAGCGCCGCTGCTGGTGTGGATGAAGGTCGGCCCCGACAGCTTTACCGCACGCGAAACTGATGGCTCGGCCGGTGCAGAACGTACCGGTCCGCGCAAGAGCAACGACGGCGCGGTCGTTTAAATATCCTCTGCCCAAAAGGCAGGCAGAACCATCAAAGCCCCGCGAGCTTGCGCCAATGTGCGACCAACTCGCGGGCATTTTTTTGCCAGCTAAAGCGGGCATGGACCATAGCCGAAGTGACCTCCGGTGATGGCGGGTTGGCGAGCAGATGCTTGACCGCTACGGCGACGGCTTCGGGTGTGCGCTCGACAATCTGCACCGCGTCCGAGCCCGGCGCGATTTCGCCTGCACCGCCGACATTGCTGATGATAATCGGCGTCCCGCACGCGAGGGCCTCAAGCCAAGCATTGGCCAGCCCTTCACGCTCCGACACTAATATCATGGCATCCGAAGCTGCGAGCAGCGTGGGAATATCCTTATGGGGGACCGCGCCCGCAAAGCGTACACGATCGGCAACGCCTATATCTTCGGCAATGGCGGCGAGCCGCTCCTTGTCGGCTCCTACACCGGCCAAAACATAGATAATGTCCGGCAAGAGTGGGAGCGCCCGAATGACAATCTCCTGCCCCTTGAGCGGGATCAGCGCGCCGACCGTGCTGATGACGCTGCCGGAAAGGCCCAAAGCGGCCTTTGCGTCGGCGCGGGCGCGCGGTCTGAAATGGTCGGCATCAAGCCCGCTATGGTGAACGCTAATCCGCTCTTCTGCCATGCCCAGAGCGGTCATGCCGGCTTTGAGAGAAGCGGAGACGGCAAGAAGGCCGTCGGCCTGTTGCCCGGCTTCACTTATCTGATGTGCGGTTGCGGGCCGGTGGCCCCAATAGGCGATATCCGAGCCTCGCGCTTTGATGGATACAGGCTGTTTGAGGACTTTGCCGACTATTTTGGCCGCAAGGCCGTCGGGGTAGAAAAATTGCGCGTCTATAATGTGGAAGGGGGGAGCGACGAGCTTTTGCAAAAGACGTAGAATGGCCTTGGCCATGTGTTGGCTGGCGAACCGTCCACCGGTGCCCGGCCATATGGTGAAGCGCGGGCGATAGACGGTCACGCCTTTCCATTGCTCGACTTGAGGCACCTGCGCGAATTGGCGGTAACGCGGATGTAGGGAGAGCGGCCAGACAGGAACGCCGATGGGCGCGACGATAGTTAGCGCCACCCCCGGTTGCTGCGCAGCTTCCAAAAGCGAGCGTTCTACAAAAACCCCGAAATTGGGACGGCTCGCATCGGGGAACAGGCTGGCGATGGAAAGGACATGCAGCGGCGGCGTAGCACTCATAAGCTGCGCACCAGACGGCTTGCTACGGCGATCCAGGCGGGGTTGGTGACGACCTGTTGGCGATGGCCTGCACCCGGCGGCAGGATGTGCAACATGTCGCCATCGGCAAAAATCAAACGCCCGAACAGGAAGCGACCTGCGGCGCGGGGCACCAATATGTCGCGGTTGAGTGCGCTGTTAATATCGGCGGCGTCAATCGGACGGCACCAGATTTCATCGCCCGTGCGATAATCGCCGGTGCTACCGGTAACGCGCACCGCGACAAGGTCTGCAGTTGTGCGCACTGGTGCCAATCTTTCCACCTTGGCCGGCGCGCGCGCGCCATCGGGGGTGAGCAAGGCGGTGACGGTTAGCTGTTCTTCATCCGGCATTTGCACAAGGTCGGCGGGCGATACTTCGAGCGCATCGGCAATGCGGTTGAGCCAATCGAGTGACAAAGTCCGCATCCCCGTTTCAAGCCGCCCGATCGTTTGCGCGGTGGTCGGCGGCACACAGCGTTGCGCAACATCGTCCAAAGTCATGCTCTTGGCCTTGCGCACGGCGCGGATCGAATTGATCATAGCGAATATCCTTATCGGGCTTAATAACCTATATGGTTTTTTCTTTCCTACATCTTTTGCCAATTTGCAAGAGGGTATGAAGACGGATTCGTCTATCGCCCTGAACCGTCATGTGAATTTGCGAAAGAGATTATATGCCCAAAGCTGTCCGCAAGGCGCGCATTGCGCGTAAAATGACCGATCTTGACTTACCGCCCACACAAAATCGCACGTTGGTGACGCGCTGCCATCCCGATGATGTGCTGGACCCGGATAAGATAGGGGAGAGGGTAGGGGGTCGCGCCCGCCGCACGGTTATCGTCAATATGCGCGAACATGCGATAGGCTGGCTCTATCATCGCACCCTTATCACCGACACACAGTTTGCCGCTGCCGAAAAATTGCGCGCCGATTATGAGCGGGCCGGGCTTGTCCGGATGAGCATGATGCAATGGACCAAGACGGCTGACAAAACATCCCGTCGGGCAGGCGCTTCTCCCCATGAACCGACGCTTGCGCAAATTGATGCCAAGCGCCGCTTTGATGCAGCAATTGTCGCGGCGGGGCCGGGGCTTGCCGATATTTGCTGGCGGCTCATTTGCGCCAATGAAACGCTGACGGGCGCAGAAAAAGCACTAGGCTGGCCTGCGCGGTCGGGGAGGATCGTGCTGGGCATCGCGCTCGACCGGCTGGCGGACCATTATGGCTTGCGGCGTTAGGCCGCTCTTTAAGCCGCAGGCGGGGCGAGGGCGGAGCGCTCGTAATGGACGATGAAATTGAGCATCGCGATATAGAGATGGTTGCGCTCGGCTTCGTCCAGTAGATCATGTGCATATTGGTCAAAAGCAGGCCGGTCCTCGCGCACCGCGGCGGCGAACAGGTGAAGGACGAGCGTTTCGTCATGCGTCACCATACAGCCGCAAGGCGTACAGACCGCGAGCGGCTCCGGCCATACAGCCCCGATGGCATGAGCGACGAGCATGAATTTGCGCACCGTAGCGGCATCGCCCAATTCTTCGACCAGCTTGGCCGCAGTCGAGGAGGCATTGCGGCGCAAATGCGGAACCAGCCTGAGGCTGCGCAACATTTTGCTGCCAAAGGGTTCAAGGTCGCGCGTGAGGGGCAGGGCGGCCCAGCAAAAGGGGGATGTCATGCTTTATCCTCTTCCAGAGTATGTGGAAGAAGGGCGTAGCGTTAATGATAATAGTTCGCAATAGCGAATTTTAGGGTAGTTATTATCGGTTTAAATTTTCCACCATTTCGGCCAGTTCCAGCCAGCGCATTTCGGACTCATCCTTTTCATTGCGCAACGCGTCGAGTTCGGCGGTGAGCTTTTCAAACAATAAGGGATCGCGGCGATAGAGCGCCGGATCGTGGAGCGCGGCTTCGACCTCTGAAATGCGGGTGTCGAGACTGCTAACCTTGTCGGGGAGCAGCTCATAATCGCGCTGGTCTTTATAGCTCAGCTTGACGCTGCGCGGCGGCGGGGGAGGCGGGTTAGCCTCCCGTGCGCCTGTCTTGGCGGCGGGCGCGGTGCGTTTGGGCGGATTGCGCTTGGCCTCCCAATCGGCATAGCCGCCCGCTATAATGTCAATCTTGCCCGACCCGTCGAGGCCCAGCGTGACCGTCACCGTGCGGTCCAGAAAGTCGCGGTCATGGCTGACGATAAGGACGGTGCCGTCATAATCGGCAATCACTTCCTGCAACAGATCGAGCGTTTCAAGGTCGAGATCATTGGTCGGCTCGTCCAGCACCAACAGGTTCGATTCGCGCGCAAATTCGCGGGCGAGGAGCAGGCGCGACTGTTCACCACCCGACAAAGTGCCGACCCGCGCTTCGACCAGTGACGGGTCGAACAGAAAGTCTTTGAGATAGCCCTGCACATGTTTTTTCTCGCCGCGCACGGTGACCCAATCGCCGCCGTCGGCGATAATGTCGCGCACCTGCTTTTCCGGTGACAACAGGCTGCGCTGCTGGTCGATCATGATGCCGTTCAGCGTCTTGGCACGCGTGACCGTGCCGCTATCCGGCTCGACTTCTCCGGTCAGCATTTTGAGCAAGGTCGTCTTGCCCGCGCCATTGGCCCCGACAATTCCGATCCGGTCACCGCGCTGGATGCGCAAGGTGAAATCCTTGATGATCGTGCGATCGCCATAATTTTTGCTGACATGGTCGGCGGTGATGACCGATTTGGTCTTATTGTCATTGGCGACCACCGCAAGTTTCGCCGCGCCTTGTGGCCCCAGCATCGCCGCGCGTGTCGCCCGCATTTCATAAAGTTTTGCAAGGCGGCCCTGATTGCGCTTGCGCCGCGCGGTCACGCCGCGTTCCAGCCAATGCGCCTCGATTTTAAGCTTGGCGTCGAGCTTATCCGCCGCGCGGGTTTCTTCGGCATAGACTTTCTCCATCCATGCCTCAAAGCCGCCAAAGCCCATCTCGTTGCGCCTTATATTGCCACGGTCGAGCCATAAAGTCTGGCGGGTGAGACGGGTCAAAAAGGTGCGGTCATGGCTGATGACCACGAACGCGCCATTATAACGGTTGAGCCAGCTTTCGAGCCAGTCAATCGCGGCAAGATCAAGATGGTTGGTCGGCTCGTCAAGCAGCAAAAGGTCCGGTTCGCTCGCCAGCGCGCGGCAAATGGCGGCGCGGCGGCGCTCGCCCCCGCTCGCGGTCGCGGCTTTGCGGTTAAGGTCGATGCCAAGCTGGTCGGCAATCGCCTCGACCTCATATTGTAGAGGCGCGCGTTCGCCATGGATCGCATAATCGAGCAAGGTTTCGAATGCGGTGACATCCGGGTCTTGCTCCAGCACCACGACATTGGTGCCGGGCACAATGGTGCGCTTGCCTTCGTCGGGCTCGATGCTGCCCGCAATCAGTTTGAGCAAGGTCGTCTTGCCCGCGCCATTGCGACCGATAAGCGCCAACCGGTCGCGCTCGCCAATATAAATGTCGAGATGACGGAACAGCCAGCCGGAGCCTTGGACAAGCCCCAGATTTTCAAAAGCCAATATAGGTGCAGACATGGGTTCGCCGCTTACAGCGCGGTAGGGTACGGGGCAAGGGGGCGCGGGTCTATCCGATGAAAAGCCAAATAGCTTCGTCATTCCCGGCTTGTCCGGGAATCCATCTCCTGACAGCGCCGTTAAGCGTCCGCCTACAGGCGCGGGCCATCACTCCCGCCAATACAACAGCCATCAAGTTACAGCCCGATGACCACCGGGTTCAGCCATTTGTCAGGGAACTCTTTCTATTGGGGTTTCGTTCAACGCCGTGATGAGGGTATTTGGAGGACCATGAATGAAACCTATGATGATTTTGGCTGCGCTTGCGCTGGCTGCCAGCCCCGCTGCGCTTTCCGCGCAAGTGCAACAGGTGATGCACGTGGAAGCTGACTCCCCGCTGGTGACGCTCACCGTTCAGGAAGAAGTGCAGTCCGAGCCGACGCTTGCAACAATGAATGCGGGTGTGGTGACACAGGCTCCTACCGCGAGCGAGGCTTTGCGGCAAAATGCGCAAAAGATGAATTCGGTCGTCGCCGAACTTAAAAAGCGCGGCATCGCGGCCAAGGATATCCAGACATCGGGTATCAACCTCAACCCCCAATATAATTATAATAACCGTGAAGGGCAGCCGCCGCAGCTTACCGGCTATCAGGCGAGCAATAATGTCACGCTGAAAACGCGCGACCTCACCAAAATTGGTGCGTTGCTCGATGCGCTGGTCGCGGTGGGTGGCAATAATATTAGCGGGCCGAGCTTCAGCATCGAAAATGATACGGCGCTCAAAACATTAGCGCGCGAAAAGGCACTCAAGACCGCCGCTGCGCAGGCCGATTTTTATGCGAAGCAAACCGGTTTTACGCGCGCCAAACTGGTGTCGATTACCGAAGGCGCGATCATGAATAGCGGTCCGCGTCCGATGATGATGGAAGCGCGCGCGGCGGGTAAGGCCGACTTCTCGCCGGTCGAGCCGGGCGAGGTTGGTACGGCCGTCACGCTCACCATCCAGTATCGCCTCGAAAAATAAGCGCGCCGCGCTTTTATAGTGCTTGACGTAAGGCAGGGCTTCCTCTTAAGGGGACGCCCTGCTTTTCGGCTGGCCAGAGCCGCCGGAGGTGCTTGATGTGGCGATCGTAGCTCAGTTGGTTAGAGCGCCGGTTTGTGGTACCGGAGGTCGCGGGTTCGGATCCCGTCGATCGCCCCATTGTTTCCTCATGACATTTCAATGATGTTTTTTCTGCTGACAAGTTACCCTCGGTAGATTATTACGTGCTGCTGTAATTATATTTCACGGCATTGAGGAATTTATCATGCGCGCTGTCTGGGACTTGCCCGATTTTGACGACCACGAACATGTCCATATGTTCACCGACCGCGCAACCGGCCTCAAAGCGATTATCTCGGTCCATTCGACCCATTTAGGCCCGGCAGCGGGCGGCACGCGCTATTGGACCTATGCCGATCGCCAGACGGCGGTGACCGATGCGTTGCGCCTGTCGCGCGGGATGAGCTATAAAAATGCGATGGCGGGTCTCCCGTTGGGTGGCGGCAAGGCGGTCATTCTGGCGGATGACAAGGCGCCCAAAACGCCTGAATATCTTGCCGCCTTTGGCCGCTCGGTGAACCTGCTTGGCGGCAGCTATGTGACCGCCGAAGATGTCGGTATGTCGGTTGACGATATGGTCGCGATTTCCAAGCAAACCAAATTCATCTCCGGCCTTCCGGTCGAAGGTGGCGAAGCGGGCGGCGATCCGGGGCCGTTCACCGCTTATGGCGTGTATTTGGGCATCAAGGCAGCGGCCAAGGAAGCTTTCGGCAGCGACGATATGGCCGGACGCCATGTAGCGCTCCAGGGCGTTGGCAGCGTTGGCGGCAATGTCGCCAAGCGGCTGGCGGCCGAAGGCGCAAAGCTGACGCTCGCCGATTTCAACGCGGACAAGGCCAAGGCGCTTGCGGCGGAACTGGGCGCAGAAATTGCCGACAAGGATGCGATCATGACGGTCGCCGCCGACATTTTCAGCCCCAATGCGCTGGGCGCCATCCTGACCGCCGAAAGCGTTGCCGCGTTGCAGGCACCGGTCATTGCAGGCGCGGCCAATAACCAGCTTGCGACCGCCAGCGTTGGCCAGCTTGTTCATGATCGCGGCATTGTCTATGCCCCCGATTATGTCATCAATGCAGGCGGCATTATCAATGTTGGGCTGGAATATCTGGGGCAGGGCAATAGCGACGAGGTCAATAGCCGCATCGACCTTATTCCGGGACGGCTTGCGGAAATCTGGGCGGCGAGCAAAGCGCAAAACCGTCCGGCATCCGAAGTGGCCGACGCGATGGCGCAAAAGCTTATTGGCCGGTAATTCGCGCCAAAATGCAGCAACGCAAAGCATAATTTGACGCCCAGCGCATCCTGTCGGCACTTGTTGACTTAAATCAGTGGAATCGCTGCGCCACTTCGCCTAAAGGCTCGGGCAACCATGCACGCCTATGCCAATCCGACGCGATTCCTGAAGATTGCCCGCCCGCTAACCCCCTGGCTGACGGGGCTGGGTTTGGCGCTGCTCGCAGTTGGCGCGTGGGCTGGGTTGACGCAGACTCCGCCCGATTATCTCCAAGGTGAGACCGTCCGCATCATGTATGTCCATGTGCCCGCCGCTTGGTTGGGGATGGGCGGATGGACCAGCTTGGCGATAGCGGGGCTGGTGCAGCTTGTCTGGCGGCATCCGCTGGCCGGGATTGCCGCGCGCGCGATTGCGGTGCCGGGCATGTTGTTTACAGCCCTTTGCCTTGCGACCGGTTCGATCTGGGGCAAGCCGACGTGGGGGACATGGTGGGAATGGGACGGGCGCATGACCTCGATGCTCGTGCTGCTCTTCCTTTATGCAGGCTTTATCGCGCTTGCCAATGCGAGCGAGGACGAGGGCGGGCAGAAGGGCAGCTTGTCCAAGGTTGCCGCCATTTATGCGCTGGTCGGCGCGGTCAATATTCCGATTATCAACCGTTCGGTGGTGTGGTGGAACAGCCTCCACCAAGGGCCGAGCATCACCGCGCGCGGGAGCAGCATTGATGGCGCAATATTGTGGCCATTATGGCTGACGCTGATCGGTTTTTCGCTGCTCTTCGCAGCGATTGTGCTGATGCGTATGCGCGCGACCATTGCCAATATCCGCGTCGAAGCGCGGATGCGGCGCTTGGCGCTGGAGAGCGAATGATGGGGAAGGGCGGATAATGGGGGCAGACCCTTCCATGTGGGGCGGGCAATGGGATTTTGTCTGGGCGGCCTATGCGCTGACCTTCCTGCTTTCTGCGCTGGTTTTGGGCGGCGCCTATCTTGCGATGCGCCGCGCCGAAGCCCGCGCCGATGCTTTGAGGCGCAACCGTGACTGATATGCCGAAACCTTCCGCTTCTCCCAAAATGAAAGCCAAGCATCAGCGGCTGGTTTTGGCGCTACTGGCGTTGCTCGCGGTGATTGGCGCGGGGTTGTTGGCGGCGTCGGCGTTGAAGGATGAAGCCGCTTATTTTTATTCACCGTCGGACATTTACGACAAGAAGCCTGCGCCCGGCGAGGCGATCAGGCTTGGCGGGATGGTGAAGCATGGGACTTTGCGCAAGGAGGCTGATGGCGTGACCATCCGCTTTGTTGTGAGCGATGGCGATGCAAGCGTGCCGGTGCGGTTCAAGGGGATTGCGCCCGACCTGTTCAAGGAAGGGTCGGGCATGGTGGCGGATGGAACATTGGGTACGGACCGGGTTTTTGTCGCCGACAAAATCCTTGCCAAGCATGATGAAAATTATATGCCGCCGCAAATGGCCGACCAGATGACGCCGAAGGCAGGCGCGCAGAAACCGGCGGATAACATAGCGGAATCGCGTCAAAATCAAGTGGTGGAGCGCCGGGTAGCAGAGGCCGCGCAATCCAAGGAGCAATCCAAGGAAATGCCAGCGCAATGATAGCGGAAACCGGCCTTGCCTTGCTGTGGTTTGCCGCAGCTTTGGCGATCATCCAGATCATTTTGGGGAGCCTGTCGCTGCAAGCGGGACGGCAGGCCTTGGCGGGGGCGGTGCGGCCGGTGGCGGTCGCGCAAGGATTGCTGACCATTGCCGCTTTTGCCTGCCTCATCTGGCTATTTGTCCAGACAGATTTATCGGTCGATCTGGTCGCGCGCAACAGCCATGCCGACAAGCCGATGCTGTTCAAGGTGGCGGGCGCTTGGGGCAATCATGAAGGCTCGATGCTGCTATGGGTTGCGGTTCTGGGCTTGGCGGGCGCAGGCGTTGCGCTGTTCGAACGGCGCATCAGCACGCGCACTTTAGTTGCGACATTACTTTCACAATCGGCGCTATCTTTAGGATTTTACGCCTTTTTATTATTTTCATCCAACCCCTTCACGCGCCTTGATCCGCCCGCGCCGCAAGGGATGGGCCTCAATCCGCTGCTGCAAGACCCCGGCCTCGCCTTCCACCCGCCGACGCTCTATATCGGCTATGTCGGCCTGTCGGTGGCGTTCAGCTTTGCGGTCGGCGCGCTCATCACCCGCGAGGTCGGCCCCGCTTTTGCACGTGCGATGCGGCCCTGGGTGCTAATTGCGTGGATATTCCTCACCATCGGTATCACGGCGGGCAGCTATTGGGCTTATTATGAGCTGGGCTGGGGCGGCTGGTGGTTCTGGGATCCGGTCGAAAATGCCTCGCTCGTCCCTTGGCTCGCCGCGACCGCCTTGCTCCATTCGGTGAGCGTCACCGCGACCCGCGACGCGTTGAGGGCGTGGACCGTGATGCTCGCGGTGGTTGCTTTTTCCATGTCGATGGTCGGCACGTTTATCGTACGCTCCGGCCTTTTGACCAGCGTCCATGCCTTTGCGGTGGACCCCAGCCGTGGCACCTTCATCCTGGCGCTCCTCGTCCTTTATATCGGCGGAGCCTTGGCGCTGTTCGGCGCGCGTATCGGCACCGTCACCGAAGGCGAAAAATTCGATCTGGTGAGCCGCGAAGGTGGCCTCGTCATCAATAATCTATTGCTCTCGGTCATCCTCGCGGTGACATTAATCGGCACCTTATGGCCGATGGTCGCCGAAGCAATGGGCGATAAAGTCTCGATCGGCCCGCCATATTTCAACAAGGTCAACGGCCCCATCGCGCTGCTGCTCGTGCTTGCGATGGCGGTAGGTCCGCTATTGCGCTGGCGGCGCGACAATGCCGCCGCGCTCATCAATAAGCTCCTTATCCCCTTGTTCGTGCTGATCGCCGCGCTCGTCGCCGTGCTGATATTCAGCGGCGGCAAGATCGGCTGGATGCCCGCCGCTGGCTTGACGCTCGCGATAGCCGTGGGCTTTGCCAGCCTCTTGCCGCTTAAAGGCCGTAAGCTAAGCCGCACGCCGCTCACCATCTGGGGTATGGTGCTCGCGCATCTCGGCATTGCGGTAAGCCTTGGCGGGATGGCTGCTGACAGCGCCTTCACGGTGGAAAAGCTGGTCGCGGCCAAGCCCGGCGATGTGGTGCGCGTCGCCAATTGGCGCGTGCTGATGGTCGAAACCGCGCCGGTCGCGGGGCCGAACTGGACCGCGATTGAAGGACGGCTTGCGGTGCGCAATGGCGATACGGGCGCGCGCATCATCATGAAGCCGCAATCGCGCACCTTCATGCAACCGATGCAGCGCGACGAAAGCGGGATGCCGATGAGCACCGTCACCAATGAAGCCGCGCTTCTCACCCGCTGGAACGGCCAGCTTTACGCGGTGCTGGGCGAGCCGACCGATGATGGCCGCTGGCAGCTTCGCCTGTGGTGGAAGCCGTTCGTCACGCTCATCTGGTTTGGCGGCTTGATGATTGCAGCGGGCGGGCTGCTCGCGCTTATCGGCCGGATTGAAATATTCAAGCGTATGCGCCGCTTTTTCAAGCGCCGCGCGGATCGCCGTTGGGAGCGTGACTGATGAAATTGTGGGTCAAATGGGTGCCGATCATGGTTGCAGCTTTGCTGTTCGGCATGTTCCTGTGGCACCTCACCGATGCGCCGTCGCAGCAACAGGCGATTGCGTCCAAATGGATCAACAAGCCGATGCCGACGTTCGACCTGCCGCCCGCAACGGCGGGGGTGGAGGGCCTCAAGAGCAGCGACCTTGCCACCGGCCAGCCGCGCATCGTCAATATTTTTGCAAGCTGGTGCATCCCGTGCGCGGCAGAAGCACCGATGCTGGAAAAGCTTAAGGAAAAGGGCGTCATCATTGACGGCATCGCGATCCGCGACAAGCCCGAAGATGTCGCCAAATTCCTTGAAAAGCATGGCAATCCTTATGCGCGCATCGGCGCCGATATGGATAGCGGCGTGCAAATTGCGATTGGCTCGTCCGGCGTTCCCGAAAGCTTTCTCATCGACGGCAAGGGCGTGGTGCGCGAACAGATACAGGGCGTGATTACCGATGAGATGATTCCGGAGATTATTGCCAAGCTGGACGCAATGAAATGAAGCAGTTGCGGCTCTTTCTTGTGATGCTTTCTATGCTGGTTGCGGCCTATCCCGTGACCGCGCAGGACAAGGTGCCGCCCGCCGCTTATGCTTACAAACAGCTTGAAGACCCCACGCAGGAAGCCAAGGCGCAGGCGCTCATGGAAACACTACGTTGCCTGACCTGCCAGAGCCAGTCGGTCGCGGATAGCGATGCGAGCATGGCGGGCGATGTGCGCAATGTCGTGCGGCAGAAAATCCAGGCGGGCGAAGAGCCCGAAGCGGTGCGTCAATGGCTGATTGACCGCTATGGCAGTTGGATCAGCTATGATCCGCCCGCGACCGGTTCGACGCTGATCCTGTGGCTGTTGCCCTTGCTGCTATTGCTGGTGGCGGCCTTTGTCGCGTGGCAGCGGTTCAGCCGCGTCGGTGGCGATGGCCCGGTGGTCGAGCGCAGCGATACCGGCTTGGGCGCACCGGATATGGATGATGAAGGGAGCGCCCCGCTATGACCAATGCCTGGTTCATCATTATGCCGCTCGCAATTATACTGTGGCTTGTGCTCGCCTTTCTGACGCCGCTCCCCAAGGACGGGCGCTTGCCGGTGGCCGCCGCGATGGCGCTGGGGCTTGCGGGCTATAGCTGGCAAGGGATGCCCGATGTGCCGGGCGCGCCGGTTGAAAAAACGGTCAAGATGGACGGATTTGGCGAGGTCATCGAAGCGCCGCTCGCAGGCATGACCGACCGTTATGGCGCACCGGCCCGCATCATCGCGCTGGCCGATGCGTTCACGCGGCAGGGCAATATGTCGAACGCTGCGCGGCTCCTTTATGGCGGCACCTTGCGCTATCCGGACAATGCCGACCTGTGGGTGGCTTATGGCAATGCGCTGGCCGAAGCGTCCGAAGGGGTGATGACCCCCGCCGCGGTGATGGCATTCGAACAGGCGCGCACCCTCGACCCCGCGCATCCCGGACCGCAGCTTTTTCTGGGGCTTGCTTATGCGCAAAAGGAAGATTGGGCGGGTGCGCGGACCGAATGGCAAGGCCTGCTTGACCGCAGCCCCGCCAACGCCCCCTGGCGCGAAGATCTGGTCGCGCGGTTGAAAATGCTCGATATGGCCGAAGCCAAGGATCGCGGCGCACAGCCTATTGAAGGCGCGCAGTCTATTGAAGGCGCGCAGCCTATTGAAGGCGCGCAGCCTGTTGAAAACACCACCGAAGCAACGGCGGGTTCGGCAACAGAACCGGATTGATGGTGCTCACCGCTCGCTAAATCCTCCCCCCCCAAACCCTCCCCTGCAAGGGGAGGTGGCATTTGCGTCAGCAAATGACGGAGGGGGCTATCCTTCTTACGCAGCGTAAACCGCAAGCCCCCTCCACCATCCGCTTGTGCGGATGGTCCCCCTCCCCGCAGGTCGGGACCGGCCCTCTAATCTCTACCAAATCACCTAACAAAAACCATAGATTGCACCCTGTGGCCGGGCGTGGTAGCGCGCGGCTCTTCATGCTTGTAGCACCGGACTATCCGGCGTAAATGGAGACACCGCCAGCGCGCGAGCATTGGCATCGACAGGGTAAGCTATGACCGAAAACGTTACTGCTTCGCGGCCAGCGAAGCCGGACCCGCATCACACCGACATTGACGAAGAGCGCGGCCACCATCATGGGGGCTCGATTGCGACCCTCATCGCTGGCTCGATCGGCGTGGTGTTTGGCGACATCGGCACCAGCCCGATCTATGCGTTCCGCGAAACTTTCAACGGCCATCACCCGATCCAGCCCGACCAGCTCCATATTTACGGCGTGTTGAGCCTTGTATTCTGGTCGATGATGCTGGTGGTGACATTGAAATATGTCCTCATCATCATGCGCGCGGACAATAAGGGCGAGGGCGGCAGTCTGGCGCTGTTGGCGCTCATCAACCGCAGCACCGAGGGCGCGAAATGGACCGCGCCGATTGTGTTGCTCGGCGTGTTTGCGACCGCGCTTTTCTATGGCGATTCGATGATTACGCCCGCCATGTCGGTCTTGTCGGCGACCGAAGGGCTTCAATATATCAGCCCCGGTTTCAAGCCCTATATCGTGCCGATTGCGGTCGGCATCCTGTTCGGCCTGTTCGCGATCCAGTCGCGCGGCACCGAAAAGGTCGGCAAATTATTCGGGCCGATCATGATTCTCTATTTCCTCACCCTTGCGGTGATGGGCGTGTCGCATCTTGTCGATATGCCGATTGTTGCGTGGGAGATGATTAACCCGTGGAATGCGGTGCAATTTTTCATAACCGACGGTTTCCGCGCCTTTATCGCGATGGGCTCGGTCGTGCTGGCGATTACGGGGGCCGAGGCGCTCTACGCCGATATGGGGCATTTCGGACGCAAGCCGATTGGCATGAGCTGGATGTTCTTTGTGCTGCCCTGCCTGCTGCTCAACTATATGGGGCAGGGGGCGATGGTGCTGAGCGCGCCGCCCGAACAAATGGCCGAGCTTATCAAGGATCCCTTCTTCTTGCTCGCACCCGACCAGTTCCGTTTGCCGGTGGTTATCCTTGCGCTGCTCGCGACGATTATTGCCAGCCAAGCGGTGATTTCGGGCGCTTTCTCGCTCACCCAACAGGCGATCCAGTTGGGCTTCATGCCGCGTATGCGCATCCAGCATACCAGTGAAAAAGCGGCGGGGCAGATTTATATTCCGGCGGTCAACTGGGCGTTGATGATTGCGGTCATCCTGCTCGTGCTGTTCTTCGGTTCGTCGAGCAATCTTGCGGCGGCTTATGGTATCGCGGTGACGGGGGCGATGTTTATCGACACGATCCTCATCGCGGTGGTGCTGGTGTCGCTGTGGAAATGGCCGATGTGGAAGGCCGCGCCCTTGGTGCTGGTGTTTATCATCGTCGATATTTCCTACTTTGGCGCGAACCTTATCAAGGTGCCGGATGGCGGCTGGGTGCCGCTCTTCATGGGATTATTCATCTTCACGCTGCTCACCACATGGTCGCGCGGGCGCAAGCTGATGCAGGACCGCATGAAAGAAGCGGCGATGCCCATCCCCGTCTTCATCACCAGCGCCGCGAGCAGCGCGACGCGTGTTCCGGGGACGGCCGTGTTCATGACCTCCAGCCCGACCGGCGTGCCGCACGCTTTGCTGCATAATCTGAAGCATAACCGCGTGCTGCATGAACGCATCATCCTGCTCACCATCAAGATTATGGATGTGCCGGTGGTCGATGAAGAAAAGCAAACCACGGTCGAAGATCTGGGTGATGGTTTCCACCGGATGATCATCCGCTATGGCTTTATGCAGGAACCCGATGTGCCCGCCGCTTTGTTGCGCAACAAGGGCTGCGGGGCGACGTTCAAGATGATGGAAACCAGCTTCTTCCTGTCGCGCCAGACTTTGCTGCCTTCGTCCAAGCCCGGCATGTTCCTGTGGCGCGAAAAGCTATTCGCATGGATGATGCGCAACGCGGAAGGCGCAATGGAATTTTTCCGCCTGCCCACCAACCGCGTGGTCGAATTGGGCAGTCAGGTGGAGATTTAGGGGGGGATGCCCTCACAAGGTCGTCATCCGGCTTGACGGGGAATCCCCCTAAGTTTCGTCATTCCCGGATTGACCGGGAATCCCCTCTAAGTTTCGTCATTCCCGGCTTGACCGGGAATCCCCTCTAAGTTTCGTCATTCCCGGCTTGACCGGGAATCCATCTCCCAACCTATAGGTTGTCACCATCCGCGCCGGTGCGTTCGACCGTGCGGTCGGGAGATGGATTCCCGCTTTCGCGGGAATGACGAAGGTTGGGGAATGACGAAAGTATAGAGAGCGCCGTCAGGGAGGGCCAACCCCTCACCCCACCAATGCTTCAACATCCTTCCGGAAGGTCGCTGGCAATTTATAAGCCTTGCCGCCGACCGTCACGAACATGCCGGTGTCGCCGCTGATCGAGCCTGCAATCACCCGTTCCTTGCCGTCTTGGCAGGTGAGGCGGATGACGAGGCGGGCGTCAATGCTTGGCGCATCGCTCAAGGTCGCGGACGCGCCATCCAGCACGGCGGCGAGTTTCGTCAGGCGCGGGTCGCCGCTGCGCAATTCGGTGACTTTGCCCATCTCTTCGGCGCGTTCGGGCGAAAGCGCGGCGCGCGTCATCAAGGCTTCATCGACAAGGGCGATTTTGGCAGAAGCAATGGCGCAATGTCCGCGCAGCGTGTCACTCATGGCAGTCTCCGGCACTTGAGGTTGTTTATGGTTGGCGGGCGCTGCCGAACAAGCCGCCGCGCCCAAGGCGAGCGACGATAGCAGCATCGCCTTTCCGATGTTAGCGATATTGCCGATAGCGGCGGGCGGGGAAGGCATAAAATCGGTGCGCCTTTTCAATCGGGAAGCCTCTTCGGGTCAGAAAAGCGGATGCTATCACAATCCCCTGACCCGAAGATGAACCGGTGAGGGACCGGTTCGTTCCTTAATTAGCTATGCTCGGTCGGAGAACCGACATGGACGACATCGCCCAAATGGTCCGTGCGCGTCGGCTCGCCCAAATCATTGGCGATGGTCGTTTCCGATCCTGTAATTACGCGCTTTTCTTCGGTATTATGGTAATCGTCACCCGTGGGTTTGGGCGTGATCATGTTCACCGCATGGTCGACTTCATGGATGAAGCCCATGGCGGGAGACTGGAATTTTTCGGTGCCGCCCACTTTCAAGGCCGAACGCGGATCCCATCCGATTTCGCCATTATTGGGGTCGAAATAATCTTCATGATTATTGTTGATCTTGACCACCTGATTGTCGGGCAGCTTGGCGAGCAAGGCCACCGCGGTCGGCGACACGGCCTTACCGTTCGCGTCCGCGCGCTGGAGATATTCGAGCATCGCCTTGAAATCCGCGCGGTCCTGCTTGCTCGCCCCGACCAGCTTGAAATCGTCAATGGTCTTGGCACCTTCTACCGTGGTTGAAGGCGCGGTTGGTCCGGTGGGACCGGTGGGGCCTTCGGGCTTGCCGGGCTTTTGCGGCTGTTTGCCGGCGCCGCCCAGCAAATCCTGGATGAAGTTGCGCAGCGCATCGACAATATCCTGGATAAAGCCTTCGCCGCGCGCCTGCACTTGCTGCGTGCGGGCCAGTTCGCCTTGCTGGACGGGGGTAAGATTTTGCGGGGCAATGCCCCCGGTGCCAAGGCCTTGCGCGCCCGCAACATTGCCGGTCAGCGCCGGATGGAGACCATTTTGGGCAAGCCCGCTGTGCATCGGCTGGAGCGCCGTGCGGCTGGTTGGGGTAGCACCGGATATTTGCATCACACACCTCGAACATCTGAAAAGACCAACAGGGCCGATAAGGACGGACGCCGGATGCGGCTTTGCCGGATGCGCCCTTCGAGGGAAAATGTAACCGTGCTGTAACAATGCCACCATCAGCGATTCGTTTAGATGGCCCACCGTTCGGCGATGGAATTGCTTCGGTTCATCGTGAAATTTGCGGGCGTTGGGGCAAGTGGGCCGTGAGGACGGGCGACTCCGCGGGCCTGCTGATATTGCGGGGCAGTCGGAAACCCGCGTTAGAAACCGGCCTTAAAAACCGGTCGGCGTGCGGCCTTCAAGCCGTGCTTTGATGCGCGCCTCTTCGGCAAGACGACGTTGCTGGTCGATATAGCGGTCGGTCGACTTTTCGCTGTCTTTGATAAGGTCGCGGGCGGTTTCGGCCCATTGCTGCTGGTCGCGCTGCATCGCCTGATTTTGCATATCGCGCAGTCGCTGTGCCTCGCCCTGCCGCACCGGCGAAGTGAGGACATTGCAAACGGTCGAACAGACGCCGTCGACTACCGCAATCCCCGTATCCACCACCGCTTCGACCACCGCAACAAGGCCGGTCAGGACTGGGCAATCGGGGTTGGAGGCGTGGGGGTTGGGGTGAGCTAGGGCGTGGGTATGCTCGCGCGGGGCGGGGGTTTCGGCATGGCTCTGTCTGCACGCGCTCCGTTCGTGACGGGCATAGCCAACGCACCCAGCGCCTTTGTTACCCGTCTCTCGACTTCGCTCGAGACGAACGGAGGGAGAGAGAGGATCCGGCTGCGTCGAGCGGGTAGTTTGACCCATAAGGCCCGCGACCTGCTCGCGCCCGTTTGCCCTATTTGCTGTCACGCTTGACACTTGCATATCCGCCTCGCTCGTTCGTCCGGTTATGGCGGAAAGTGTAGGCAATATCGCAACCCGCGACCATCAGCGATTCGTTTAGAAAGGGCAGATTTCTGCCCCTTCCATTCACTTCATCTTGGCGAGCAATTCTTCCTTGGCGGCGCGATATTCGGCTTCGAAAATATCGACGCGCTCGGCAACGCTGGTGATGGCGTCGATCGCGCCAACCCCTTGACCGGACCCCCAAATATCCTTCCACGCCTTGGCACTGCTATTGCCGCCGGAGCCGAAATCCATCGCGCTCAAATCGCCTTCGGGGAGGTTGTCGGGGTCCATTCCCATCTTCACAATCGACCCGCGCAGATAATTGCCATGCACGCCGGTGAAGAGGTTGGAATAGACAATGTCGGCCGCGGTCGAATCGACAATTTCCTGCTTATATTCGGGCTGTGCATTGGCTTCATGCGTCGCGATGAAGGCCGATCCGATATAGGCAAGGTCCGCGCCCATCGCTTGCGCCGACAGGATGGAGCGCCCGCTCGCAATCGAGCCGGACAGCGCGACGGGACCGTCGAACCAACTGCGGATTTCCTGCATCAAAGCGAAAGGCGATTGCACGCCCGCATGGCCGCCCGCGCCCGCTGCAACAGGGATGAGGCCATCCGCGCCCTTTTCAATCGCCTTGCGCGCAAAGCGGTCATTGATGATGTCATGGAAGGTAATGCCGCCCCAGCCATGCACGGCCTGGTTCAAATCTTCGCGCGCGCCAAGCGAGGTAATGATGATCGGAACCTGCCATTTGGCGCAGGTCATAAGGTCCGCTTCCAGCCGGTCGTTCGAGCGGTGGACAATCTGGTTGACCGCAAAGGGCGCGGCGGGACGGTCGGGATTGTCGCGATTATGCGCGGCCAATTCTTCGGTAATCTGGTGCAGCCATTCGTCGAGCAACGTCTGTGGCCGCGCGTTCAATGCGGGAAAGCTGCCGACAATCCCCGCCTTGCACTGGGCGATAACCAGCTCCGGCCCCGAAATGATAAACAAGGGCGACCCGATGACGGGCAGGCGTAGCTTGTCGAACAGGGGCGAAGGCAGCGACATGGATATGATTCTCCCAAGGGCATTGTCAGTGGTGGAGCGCCCAAGATTGCCGCATTTTCCGAACCTGTCCAGTGCTGTTTGACGTTTACGTCAAGTCGGGTGGAAGCCGTAAGGTCAGCTTGAGGCGTGGTCTGCCATGTCGCGCGCCTTGGCGGCACTCAGCCGCACGTCAACCAGCGTGAAAAAGCCGACTCCGGCTAAGACCAGCGCGGTGCCGACCGCTTCGGGCCAGCCGAACGGCTCGCCCAAAAGCTGCACCGCCAGCATGACCGTCACGACGGGGCTTAAGGTGGCGATAATCGCATTGCCCTGTGCGCCGATGCGCGCGGTGCCGGCCGACATGAGGAAGGCGGGCACGACGGTTGCGAACAGCGCAAGGGTGAGGACCAGCGGCCAGGCCGCGCGGCTGACGGCCAAATCGCTAACCGGATGGGTCAGGAAAAATTGCGCCATGATCGACGCGCCCGCCGCGCTCATAGCAATGGCGGTGAACAGCGCCGCGCCGCATTTGACGATCATCTCGCGCGCGAATAATTGGTAACAGGCAAAGGTGAAGGCCGCGGCCAGCACATAGGCCGCGCCGGTCAGATACGCAGGAGACAGCCGTTCGGGCGCACCGCCGAACATCGCCAAAATCCCCGCATAGCTGATGACCGCGCCGCCTATGGCGTGCCAGCTTAACGGACGGCGGTAAATCGCCCAGCCGAGCAGGATTACGAAAAAAGGATAGGTGAACAGGATCAGCCGTTCGGACTGCGCATCCAGAAGCACCAGCCCTTCAAAATCGAGCCAGGAGGAGATGTGATAGCCGACCATGCCGACCAAGGCGGCCAGCGCCATATCCTTGCGCGATGGCCGCGCGGCAAGCGGCCTGCGCCGCCATTCGGCGAGGCCTACCAATAGGAACACCGGCGTGGACAACAGCATCCGCCATGCGAGCAATGGCGCAACGCCGACGTCATGCGCGTAAGTGAGTTTCACAATCACGCCCTTGGCTGCAAACAGCATCGCCCCCAAAGCCGACAGGATGAAGCCGGTCAAAATCCACCCGCGCGAACGGGGGAGGGAGATGCTGGATTTGTGCGGGCCGACCATGATGATTTTGAACCTTTAATTCATGTAGGGGCGCAATTTTTTATTAATAACGCAATATTTACCGCTAGCCCTGAGCCTGTCGGGGCCGAAGGCGACCGCAGGTCAACGGCGTCTATCAGTCAACGGCGTCTATCGGTTAGGGGCGTCTATCGGTTACGCAAAAGCAGGATCGAGGACCGTTCTTCGACAGGCTCAGGACTAGCGGTGGTTGGACCTTATATATACAAGTCTCACACCCCGTTTGCCGCGCTCAAAATCGCGCGCACGCTGGCGGTTGCGACGTCGGTGTCCAGCCCGCAACCGAACACGCTTTTACCGTCGGCTGTCTTGCATTCGACATAAGCCGCCGCCTGCACGTCCGAGCCGTGGCCGATGGCATGTTCGCTATAATCGACGATTTCCAACACCGGCCCGGTCGTTTCGGCCAGCGCCGCGATGACCGAGGACATGAGGCCGTTGCCGCGCCCCGATACGCTGGTGGTTTCGCCCGCGACACGGATTTTGCCGACGAAAATACGGTCATTGCCGCTCTTGCTTTCCTGCCATTCGTCGAGGATGAAGCGGCCATTTTGCTGGTCGATATAGCTGCGCTCGAACGCCTGCCAAATATCGTCTGCGCCCAGTTCCCGGCTGCTGTCGTCGGCGAGCTTTTGCACCACATGGCTGAAGCTTGCCTGCATCCGCTTGGGGAGTTTGAGGCCCTTGTCCTGCTCCAACACCCACGCAACCCCGCCCTTGCCGGATTGGGAATTGACGCGGATGACAGCTTCATAGCTGCGGCCCAAATCGGCGGGGTCGATGGGGAGGTAGGGGACTTCCCACACATCGTCATTGCGCGCGGATTGGGCGGCAAAGCCTTTCTTGATCGCGTCCTGATGGCTCCCCGAAAAAGCGGTGAACACCAGCTCGCCGCCATAAGGATGGCGCGGATGGACGGGCAATTGGTTGCAATATTCGACCGTCGAAATCACCTCGTCAATATCGGAAAAATCGAGGCCCGGATTGACGCCTTGGGTGTACATATTGAGCGCGACCGTCACGAGATCGCAATTGCCGGTGCGCTCGCCATTGCCGAACAGACAGCCTTCGACCCGGTCCGCGCCCGCCATCATGCCGAGTTCCGCCGCTGCCACGCCGGTGCCGCGATCATTATGGGTGTGGAGCGAAATCACCACCGCATCACGGTTTGGGATATGCCGCCCGAAATATTCGATCTGGTCGGCATAGACATTGGGCGAGGAACATTCGACCGTCGCGGGCAGGTTGAAGATGATAGGATGGTCGGGCGTGGGTTGCAACACGTCCATCACTGCCGAACACACCTCCAGACTGAAATCCAGTTCGGCGGTCGAGAAGGTTTCGGGCGAATATTGGAACATCCAGTCGGTGCCGGAATATTTGGCCGCCTGGTCGCGCATGATTTTCGCGCCCTCGACCGCAATCGCGCGCACCTCGTCACGGCTCATATTGAACACGATATTGCGCCATGCGGGGCTGACCGCATTATAGAGATGGACAATCGCGCGCTGTGCGCCTTCCAGACTCGCAAAGCTGGTTTCGATGAGGTCGCGGCGCGATTGGGTCAGCACTTGGACGATCACATCGTCGGGGATTTTATCGCCCCGCACGAGGCCGGAAATAAAGTCGAACTCGGTCGCGCCCGCGCTGGGGAAACCGACTTCGATTTCCTTCAAACCCACCTTCACCAGCAGGTCGAAGAAACGCTGTTTTTTTTCCGCGTCCATCGGGTCGATGAGCGCCTGATTGCCGTCGCGCATATCGGTCGACAGCCAGCGCGGCGCGTGGGTGATGGTGCGGGCGGGCCATTGCCGGTCGGGCAGGTTAATAGGCGGAAAGGCACGATATTTTTGCGAAGGGTCGGCGCGCATGGTCATGAAAATGTCTGCTTCTTGTCGTCGGGTTTTGAAAGGCTTTTAGCGGGAAATCACCCTTGGGCCGTGCCTGCGATCCGCTTGGGCAGAGCGCAGGAGAAATGTCACGCCCAAGGGCGCGTAAGTCGACGTAGAAGGAGGCCGGGAAGAATTCCGGTTGCAGCAGTCATGCGCCACCATGTGCCGCCATTCACGCGCGCTGTCCAGCGGCTTTGTCGATTAAATTGTTACCGATGTAACCGGATGGGGGAGGGGGGAGGCTAAATCTTTTGTAATCGACCGTTATGTGTCCCCGCGTAGGCGGGGATCCAGTGTGCGGGGGCACGCAACGTCTCTCTGGACCCCCGCCTGCGCGGGGGCACGGTTATGTTGGGGCACGGCTCTCGAGGAGGGCAGGCTTATCTTGGGGGCGCGGCTCTCGCGTGGGTGTGGCCTATCGCATGGGCATCACCCCTCCGTCACACCCTTATGGGCGCGCCACCTCCCCTTGCAGGGGAGGATTTTTGAGAAAGTGGGTGGGGGCTGAGCTTGGTCCACTATCATTTTCCCTCCGCTATCTTTTCCTCCACTATCCGTCTGCCCCGCTAACCGCTTGCCCCTCCATCCAACAGCCCCGCTATCCAACAGCCCCGCTATCGGTTTGCCCCATTATGCGTGCCCGACCCTTCACTGTGTCCCCGCGCAGGCGGGGATCCAGTGCGGGCGCGCGCAACATCGCCCTAGACCCCCGCCTGCGCGGGGGCACGGCTCTCGCTGGGAGCAGGCTTATCTTGGGGTTCCGCTCTCGCAGGGGCATGGCTTTCAACGGGAATGGCAATCACGAGCGCGCACGACTCTCGCGGGCGCAGGGTTAGGGTGCGTAATACCCCTCAAATCCCGTTCATCTTGGGGACGGATAGGCTGCGCTAAGGATGGGCGATGCACGGAGGGACAATCACGAACCCGATCCAGTTTTGGCTCGATGATGCAGGGATTGGCTGGCGCGCGCCGCGCGCGGACCTTGCGGCCCGCTATGGTGTCAGCAAGGCCAATCCTTACCGGTGGAACCGGGTGGCGTTCGATCTCGCCCCCCCGCCGCTTGACCATTTGCTCATGCCCTTGGGCTATGAGGAAGCCGGGGTGGAGCCGCTCCATCTGCCGCCGGTGCGCTTTACCGCTAAGATTTATGTCGGGAATAATTGCGCCGCCAATATCCACAATGCCGCCGCCCAATTCGCCGCTGTCTTAGGGGCGGCGCCGGTCCGGCGACAGTTTAATACGCTGAAAGCGGTGTGGGTGCATGGACTGTCCGAGATCAGCCTGACCGTCTGGCCGCCGGGATTGCAGCCGGGCGGGCCTTTGAAAAATGAAGCGCATGAGCGCGAGCCGCGGCTCAAAGCCGCCTGTTCGGTCGAAATATTGAGCGGTTGGCGCGTGCCGCTGAGCCCTTATGAAAAATATTGGATGAGCCATGCAACGCCCATTGCACGGGTTTATCACGGGCCGATGGACGAGGTGCCGGGCGATCCTCCGCGCGACATGACGGGCATTGCGCGGCATATGACCGGTGGTGCGCTGGAATTTATCCGCATTGCGCCGCCCGACCTTGCCATTCCCGCCGGCCATTTCGGTGTGTCCGATGATGGCGCGGTAATGATCGTCAACCATCATCTGTTGCAGATCGTGCCGGTGGCGCAGGTGTCCGAAATCGAACTGGTCCGCCTGCTCCCCGCAAAAGGCGGGGGCGGGAGTTGGCTTGAACTGCGTTGCCGCGCCCATGATGGTGAACGCTCCGGCAAAACCGTCCCGCTCGCTCAAGGACAAAAGCCCGACGACCTCACCGCCTTGGCCGAACAGCTTGCCTATAAAATCGGCAAACCGCTCAATATCCACCCCTGCCAATATGATGCGTGAGGAGCGCGGGGAATAGGGGGAGGAGTGGGAGAGGGGGTGGGGTTTCGGCCCCTTCACCCCCTTGTCCACAATACCTCCTCGTTAACGCCTCCCCTGCAAGGGGAGGTGGATTGCGCGTAGCGCAAGACGGAGGGGTGTCACGCTATCGACAGGGTATCACCCCTCCGTCACGCCCTTACGGGCGCGCCACCTCCCCTTATCAGGGGAGGATGAAGCACGTGAAATGTCCCGATTTTTACTTCTCGAACGCGGCCGCAATGTCGAGTTCGACTTCGTCCGACACCAGCGGCAGGGCGAAGTTGATGCCGAAATCGCTGCGGCGGATTTTGCCTTCCGCGCTAAAGCCGATGGTGGTTTTCTTGTTCATCGGATTGACGCCCGCGCCCTTGAAATCGACGTCGAGGACAACCGGACGGGTGACGCCGTTCAATGTGAGATTGCCGGTGACTTTGGCTTCATCGCCATCATCATCAAGCGCCACTGCCGTCGATACAAAGCGCGCATCGGCCGGATTGGCACCGAAAAAGTCGGCCTTTTTACCAGCCTCGGCGGGTTTCAGCAGATGGGCGGTGAGGCCTTCATTGGCTGTCGTCACTTTGGCAACCGGGATGGTGATGTCGATCTTGGCGGCGGCGAGATTGGCCGGATCAATCACCAGCGTGCCGGTGGAACTGCCGAAAATGCCGAAATAATCGGAAAAGCCGAAATGGTCGACTTCCCATTTGACTAGCGTGTGCGCGGGGTCGACCTTATAAGTGCCTGCGGTCACGATGCGCGGATTGTCGCTGCCGGGCAAAGCCGGGGTTTGCGGGGCGATACCGGGCCCCGCAACGGCTCCGCCAATGGCTAGCACGGGGAGGGCAAAAAGGGCGGCAAGAACGGATATACGCATGACTATCTCCTTGGGATAATTTTTCGGGTCGATTTTACGGGTCAGTTTTAACCTATTGGTTTTAACGTAGGGCTTTCATTGATAACGGGACTTTGTTCGGCCAGTGTGCTGCTGTAAAGCGGCTTTATGACAGAGAAAATGCCCGCCCTTCGCATCCTCCCCTTTACGCCCGCGCGCGCGCCTTTGTTCCACGCGATCAACAAAGCGTGGATCGAAGATATGTTCGTGCTGGAAGATGTGGACCGCGATGTGCTGGAAAATCCGGAAGCGCGGATTATCGCGCCGGGCGGCGATATATTATTCGTCGAAGCCGAGGGGCGCGGGATTGTCGGCACCGGCGCGCTCAAACATAGCGGCGGCGGGGTTTATGAGCTGACCAAGATGGGTGTCACCGCCCCGGCCCGCGGATTAAAGGCCGGAGAATTTTTGCTGCAAGCCCTGATCGCCCGCGCACAGGCGCTGGGCGCGACCAAATTATATCTGCTCACCAGCCGGAAATGCGAAGCCGCCATCCATCTTTATCAAAAGAACGGTTTTGCGCATGATGCGGAAATTATGGCGGACTATGGCGCAGGCTATGGCCGCTGTGACGTTGCGATGCGCTGGACGGGGTGAGGGGGGTAAAGGGGCAGCGGTTGCGTGGAGGGGGAGGCCTTTGCGGTGTGACGGTAAGCCGGGGTCGGCATAAATACCGCTCCTTATTTTCCCGAAACCCCGCATCCTCCCAAACCCTCTGATCCTCTAAACCTCGTCATCCCCGGCTTGATCGGGGATCCAACTCCTGACCTTTTGGTTTGCACGACAGTGCCGGAGATGGATTCCCGCTTTCGCGGGAATGACGAAGCTTTGGAAAATCGGATGGTTTAGCCCCTCCCCTTTAGGAGTGGACATAAAAAGCCCCTCCTCCTTCAGGAGTGGACTGGATTATGCCCCCGGCATAATCCGAAACTGCCGGGGGCAGTTTCGCGTCCACTGGGTAGGGGTGGGGGCTGTCAGACTAGTGCAGTGTAAACCGTGAACCCCACCCCACTACGACTAAGAATTTTCGCTTGCGCGTAAAATTCCTAAGTCTTCGTAGGCCCCTCCCCTGAAGAGGGAGGGGCTGGCGCGCTCGTCTAAATCCCGCTTAATTCACGGCCTTGTCGACCAGCTTATTCTTGCCGATCCACGGCATCATCGCGCGCAGGTCGCTGCCGACTTTTTCGATTTGATGTTCGGCGGCGCGTTTGCGGCTGGCTTTGAGTTCGGGGTTGCCGACGGCGTTGTCGGTCATGAAACGCTGCACAAAGCGGCCCGATTGAATGTCTTCAAGCACGCGCTTCATTTCGGCCTTGGTTTCGCTCGTGATGATGCGCGGGCCGGTGTGAATGTCGCCATATTCTGCGGTGTTCGACACCGAATAGCGCATATTGGCGATGCCGCCTTCATAGAGCAAATCGACGATCAGCTTGGTTTCGTGAAGGCACTCAAAATAGGCCATTTCCGGCGCGTAACCCGCTTCGACCAAGGTTTCAAAACCAGCTTGGATCAAATGGGTGATGCCGCCGCACAGTACGGCTTGTTCGCCGAACAGGTCGGTTTCACACTCTTCTTTGAACGTCGTTTCGATGATGCCCGACCGGCCACCGCCGACTGCCGAGGCATAGCTCAATGCGAGCGCCTTGGCATAGCCATTGCCGCGCTCGGCCGAGCCGCCTTCGGCTTCTTGGGCTACCGCGAACAGGCAGGGGACGCCGCCGCCCTTTTGATATTCGGAGCGGACAGTGTGGCCGGGGCCTTTGGGCGCGACCATGAACACGTCAATGTCGGCGCGCGGCTCAATGAGGCCGAAATGGACGTTGAGGCCATGCGCGAAGGCAAGCGCCGCGCCGGGCTTCATATGCGGCGCAATATCATCGGCATAGATTTTCGCCTGATGTTCATCGGGCGCAAGCACCATGATGATGTCGGCCCATTCGGCGGCCTCTTTGTTGGTCATGACCTTGAAGCCCGCGCCTTCGGCCTTCTTGGCGGTCGCCGAGCCGGAGCGCAGCGCAATCGCCACATCCTTGACGCCGCTGTCACGCAGATTTTGCGCATGGGCATGGCCCTGGCTGCCATAGCCGACAATCGCGATTTTCTTGTCTTTGATGAGGCCTTGGTCGGCGTCGCGGTCATAATAAACTTGCATCAGACTTTCCCTTTTAGAGCAATCGTCATCCCGGACTTGATCCGGGATCCATCTCCTGACCGCACGGTTTAGACCGCAGGGTTAGGGGATGGATTCCCGCTTTCGCGGGAATGACGAGGTGTTAAAAATAACGAGGTTAGAAACTTTAAATCACGCCTCCTCCGGCCCGCGGGCGATGGCGACGACGCCGGTGCGCGCGACTTCGACAAGGCCACATTCGCGCATGAGCGAGACGAAACTGTCGACTTTTTCGCTGTTGCCGGTGATTTCGAAAACAAAGCTTTCGGTCGTGGTGTCGACCACCTTGGCGCGGAAAACGTCCGCCATGCGCAGCGCCTCGATGCGCTTGTCGCCGGTGCCTGCCACTTTAACGAGCGCGAGTTCGCGTTCGACATGCGCGCCGACTTCGGTGAGGTCGGTCACGCGATGAACCGGCACGGTGCGGTCAAGCTGCGCGATAATCTGGTCGATCACTGCGGGCGGACCATTGGTCACGATAGTGATGCGGGAGAGCGCATGGTCATCGCTAATATCGGCCACCGTCAGGCTTTCGATATTATAGCCCCGCGCCGAAAACATCCCCGCAATGCGCGCAAGGATGCCCGCTTCATTGTCCACCGTGATGGTGAGGACATGGCGTTCGGTCTGTTCTTGCTGGATTTTCATAATATTATCCGTTTGCGCTGCGCTGTCCCCCTCCCGCTTGCGGGAGGGGTTAGGGGTGGGATTATTGAAGTCGGGAATTGAGCTGTATTAAACAGACCCACCCCCGACCCCTCCCGCAAGCGGGAGGGGAGAAGTAAAACCCCCATCACACCAGCGCCTTTGCTTCATCGTCCATTTCGCCGGAAACTTCCGCCGCTTGGAGCAACATTTCGGTGTGCGCCGCGCCGGACGGGATCATCGGGAAGCAGTTGGCGAGTTTGGCGACGCGGCAATCGACGATGACGGGGCCGTCAGTGTCGATCATCTCGTGGATGCCGTCCGCGAGCTGGCTCATGTCCTCGATGCGGATGCCGGTCCAACCATAAGCTTCGGCGAGTTTCACGAAATCGGGGAGACTGTCCGAATAGCTGTTCGAATAGCGGCTCGAATAAGTGAGTTCCTGCCACTGGCGCACCATGCCCATATATTCATTATTGAGGATGAAGATTTTGACCGGCAGGCGATATTGGCTGACCGTCGCCATTTCCTGGATGTTCATCTGGATCGAGGCTTCGCCCGCGATGCACACGACAAGGCTGTCAGGATTGGCGACCTGCGCGCCATTGGCCGCCGGAAAGCCATAGCCCATCGTGCCAAGCCCGCCGCTCGTCAGCCATTTGTTGGGCTCATCGAAATGGAAATGTTGGGCCGCCCACATTTGATGCTGGCCGACTTCGGTGGTGATGATGACATCACGCTCCGACGCCTTGGTCGCTTCGAAGAGCTGGCGGATCGCCTCTTGCGGCATGATTTCGGCCTTGGGCGCGGCGTCTTGCGGATAATCGAGGCAGCGGGTGGCCCGCCAGCCGTCGATGCGCCGCCACCATTCGCCCTGATCGGTCGCCTTATGCCCCTTGGCTTTCCATTCAGCGATAATCGCCGCGATGGCGCTCCCCGCATCCGCCGTAATCGGCAGATCGACCGCGACATTTTTATTGATCGAGCTGCGGTCAATATCGACATGGATTTTGATACTGTCGGGCGAGAAAGCATCAAGACGTCCGGTGACGCGATCATCGAACCGCGCGCCCAAGCACACAACAAGGTCGGCCTTGTTCATCGCCATATTGGCTTCATAGGTGCCGTGCATCCCCAGCATCCCCAGCCATTGGCCGGACGAGGCAGGGAAGGCGCCCAAGCCCATCAGTGTGGACGTCACCGGCGCGCCGGTGAGCGCGGCCAGTTCGCGCAAAGCTTCGCTCGCTTCCGGCCCCGAATTGATGATGCCGCCGCCGGTATAAAGAATCGGGCGCTCGGCCTTCGACAGATAGTCTACCGCCTGCGCAATCGCCGCCGCATCGGGCTCGATTTGCGGGCGATAGCTTTTATGTTCGATATCGTTCGGGATTTCATAGGTGCCGGTGGCGACCTGAACATTTTTGGGAATGTCGATGACGACCGGGCCGGGGCGTCCGTGGGTCGCGATATAGAAGGCTTCATGCACGATAGCGCCCAAGCGGTTCGGGTCTTTGACCAGATAATTATGCTTGGTGCAGTGGCGCGTGATGCCGACCGTGTCGCATTCCTGAAACGCATCGGTGCCGATCAGCGTCGTCGGAACCTGTCCGGTAATCACGACCATCGGGATCGAATCGAGCAGCGCATCGGTGATGCCGGTGACGGCATTGGTCGCGCCGGGGCCGGAGGTCACAAGCACCACGCCGGGCTTGCCGGTCGAGCGCGCATAGCCTTCCGCCGCATGGGTCGCGGCCTGTTCGTGGCGCACAAGGATATGCTTGATCTGCGGATGTTCGAACAGCACGTCATAAATGGGAAGCACCGCGCCGCCGGGATAGCCGAACACCGTATCGACGCCGAGGTCGATCAGGGCCTGAACCAAAATATCTGCGCCGCTGCGCTCGGTCACGTCACGTCTCCTGTTCGGGGAGGGATGCGCCCCTTATGCGGCCAAGCGGCCAAAGGGTGCGCGGATGATATTGTTATCCGCGAATAATGCCGCAGTGCAGCATGTTCGGGACTGCTGTGCCTAGTCAGCATAATCTATCCTGTCAACACTCTGTCGCGTAATAATATTGCGAATTTAGAAATATTATCGGAATTAAGTGACTCGGTCAGGCGCGGCCATTCGGGCGGCGGCTGGTTGCGGAACCAGGTATATTGCCGCTTGGCATATTGGCGCGTGGCAAGCTGTCCCCTTGAAATTGCTTCACTTTCCGTGATTTTACCGTCGAGCATAGCGGCAAGGTCCGGCACGCCGATGGCGCGCATGACGGGGGGGGAAAGCGGCAGCGCGCGCCCCAACAACCGCGCGACTTCCGCCGCTGCCCGGCGCTCCACCACCATCTCTTCGAACCGTTTGTCACACCGCTCGGCCAGCCAATCCCTTGGCGGGAGCAGAATTTGTGCGGTGAGCGCGATGCTGTCCGCTATCCCGCCGCGCGTTTGCCGCTGCCATTCCCCGATGGGCGTGCCGGTTGCCAGCACGACCTCCAGCGCGCGCGCAACCCTTGTCGTATCGGCGGGTTTCAGCCGTGCAGCCGCGTGAGGATCGGCGGTCTGCAATTCGGCATAAGCGTCGGCAACGCCCAAGCCCCGCACCCGTTCGCGCACCTCCGGGTCAATCTCCGGCACCGGCGCAATCCCGTTCAACAACGTGCGGATATACATGCCCGTCCCGCCGACAAGGATGGGGATTGCGCCCTCTTCATGGGCCGCCGCTATTGCGCGCTTGGCTTCCTCCGCCCAGCGCGCGGCGTTATACTCGTCCGCGCCATCGACATGGCCGAACAGGCGATGGGGCACGCCCTCCATTTCCTCGACCGAGGGCCGCGCGGACAATATCTCCAGATCGCGATAGACCTGGCTGGCATCGGCATTGATGACCACCGCGCGCACCGCCTTCGCTTCCAGACTTTTCGCGAGCGCCACCGCCAATCCGCTCTTGCCGCTCGCGGTCGGACCCGCAATAAGCGCGACGCGGGGCAACTCACCCACGTCCGTTCGTCCTGAGTAGCCCGCAGGGCGTATCGAAGGGCGCGTGCGATGCGGGGGGCTTCGATACACCGGGCCGCTCGCGCGTTCCGGCATGCAGCGCGAACGGATTAACAAACCGGTCGCACGAAGGATCATAAGAAAGAGCAATATCCATGTTCATCGCCACTGTGATAGCAGCAAGTCACCAAGCCTCAACCTCCGCTTTCTTCGCGGTGGCGGACCGGCTGCACGAAATGCGCTGCGCCCCCGGCGAAGCACGGTGGATTGATGAAGGCTATGCGCTCGATATTCCGTTCGCGGCCAATTTCGATGAAGCGCGCGCGCTGTTGAAAGACGGACAGGACGGGCTCGACATCGCCGTGCAAGCCGCCGCAACGCGCAAGAAAATGCTGCTCGTTGCCGACATGGATTCGACCATGATCGAGGTGGAGTGCATCGACGAACTTGCCGACTATGCAGGGTTGAAGCCGCAAATCGCCGAAATTACCGAACGCGCGATGCAGGGCGAACTCGATTTTGCCGAAGCGTTGGAGGCGCGGGTCGCGCTGTTGAAAGGCCTGTCCGAAGATGTCATCGCCGCCTGCCTTGCCGAGCGCGTGACGTTGATGCCGGGCGCAAAAACGCTCATCCGGACGATGAAAGGCTGGGGGGCGGAAGCGGTGCTGGTGTCCGGCGGCTTCACCCATTTTGTCGATCCTGTGGCCGCGCAAATCGGCTTTGACTACGGCTTTGCCAACCGGCTCGGCATCGCCGACGGCGCGCTCACCGGCGCGGTCGAGCATCCGATTGTCGACAGCCATTATAAATATCGCACCTTGGAAGAGGCGCTCGTACGGCTGGGCCTCCCCCGCGAAGCCAGCCTTGCCGTGGGCGACGGCGCAAACGACATTCCGATGATCGAAGCCTCCGGCACCGGCTATGCCTATCACGCCAAACCGAAAGCGCGCGCCGCCGCCGATGTGGCGATCAATACAGGTGATTTGACCGCTTTGCTCTATGCCCAAGGCATCCCGCGCGGCCAATGGGTGACGGACTAAGAAGCTGTTGAACTTAGCTAAGTGATTAGCTAAGTTGGCGCCATGACCACATTCACCGTCCATGAGGCCAAGACGCATCTGTCCAAACTCATCGCCAAAGTGTTGGCAGGCGAGGAGGTTATTATCGCGCGCGGCAAGGAACCGGCGGTCAAAATGGTGCCGGTGGAACCGGTGAAGCCCACTTCCCAAACCAAGCGTAAGGGCGGACGCCTCAAAGGGCTTATCAGTATAGATGACCGCTTTTTCGAGCCGTTGCCGGACGATGAACTTGCGTTATGGAATGGTGAAGGCGATTGAGAATATTGCTCGACACCCATGCGCTCCTGTGGTGGTTTTTTGATCTGTCCCGCCTTGGCAAACAGGCGTTGGCGGCATTGGAAGACCGAGAAAATATCATTACCGTCAGCGCGGTTTCGGCGATGGAAATCACGACCAAATACCGGATTGGCAAGCTTCCCGATGCCGAACGTCTGGCAACCAATTTTTCTGGCGAAGTCGCTATTGAAGGGTTCGCAACGCTGCCGATTACCCTCGACCATGCCGTCCTCGCAGGTTCGATGCCGATTGTGCATAAGGATCCGTTTGACCGGCTCCTGATAGCGCAGGCGCGGGTCGAGGATATGCCGCTCCTGTCGAACGAGGCGATGTTCGACGGTTTCGGCGTACGGCGTATCTGGTAGAGCGCGGGCTTTCCGGTTTCATTGTATGTCCCGCCTCATTCTGTTCAACAAACCGTTCAATGTGCTGAGCCAGTTTACCGATAAGGGTAATGCGGCCAATGGTAATGCGGGTAGCGCGCGGCAAACCTTGTCGGATTATATCGCGGTGCCGGGCGTCTATCCGGCGGGGCGGCTGGACCTTGATAGCGAGGGGCTGATGTTACTCACCGATGACGGGCGCTTGCAGGCGCGCATAGCCGATCCCAAACATAAGCTTGCCAAAACCTATCTGGTGCAGGTCGAAGGCCAAGTGGATGAGGCGGCGCTTGCGCAGTTGCGGCGCGGGGTGATTTTGAAAGACGGCCCGACCCGCCCCGCGCGCGCTGAAGCTATAACGCCCCCGTTTTTATGGGACCGCGACCCGCCGGTGCGCTACCGCAAAACCGTGCCCGATAGCTGGCTCTCCCTCACCATAAGCGAAGGGCGCAACCGGCAAGTGCGGCGCATGACGGCGGCAGTGGGCTTCCCCACCTTAAGGCTGGTGCGCTGGCAGATTGGTCATTGGACAGCGGAAGGATTAGCGCCAGGCGAATGGCGCTCCGAAGAAATATAATAAAAGGAACCAATGTGAATATTCAATTTAATGTAGTAAATTTATTGTGATGCAGGGAATGTTAATTTATCAGCGTCTTTAATTTTTCTAGGAAATTCATTCGGAAACGCTTTGGCGATCTCTTCTAGAAATAAAACAAGGGGAGAGAGATCGTATGCGTTTGATGCTATCATGTTACCTTGCTTACGTTTCACCCTCTTTATTAGCTGAATTCGCTCCAACTGAGTGACGGCTCTCTGCGCTTGCCTATCTGAAACGCCGGTACGTGTTGCCAATGTTTTGAGAGCTGGAAATGGTAATTCGTCCTTTTTCCACCAAGCGCCCACCAACTGCAATAAAATCAGTAGCTCCGTGGGACTCAGCCTTTGGTCGTCATCTAAAAATTGATTAATTAAGAGCAGGTAATTGGGTATCTGAGCAAAGCCTCTTCCTGCAACTTTCGCTCCCCACTTTGATGTCATTTCTACCATGTTCACATCACTCCTAATGCCATTTTCATAAGGACAAACTGTCCTACTATATATACATATCAAAACATACATATCAATATATACATATGAATATATACGTTTCATACATATATTCATATCTCCATAAGCTCCAGACAAAATTTTTTGATAAAATACGCAAAACCATAAACCGAACAAAAAAATAATTGACGCGTTTCGATATGAATGGCAATGAGGAAGCGCTCGGAGTGGCGTGCGACCTTTTTGGTATGAGGGCAACGGCGCTGAGTGTTGTGAAGGAGCTATAGATCCTTGGAGATACACGGCAATCGGTCTGTAAATAACAGACTCACTCCGAGCACTTTTGGTCTGATATTTCGACTAGGGGTCTAGCAATGTTAATTGGTGGGCTATTCCACAATGCCCCCATCGACAAACAACGTCACTTTTCCATCCTCCCCCCGCACAAAACTCACGCGGTTGCTTGCCTCTTTGGGGAGTGGCGTGCCGTCCGCAATCGCCGCACGTAACGCCTCCACATCGACCTGTTCCGGCTCCCTGTCGGGATATTTGGGTTCGGTCAGATATTTTCCGAGCCAGCGGGTGAAGGCGGCGCGGTCGCCGACCTTGTCCAATATCAACGCGTGGAGCCGGTCAATCGCTTCAGGCGCGATTTCGGCAGGGTGGCTGGCCGCGCGCAAATCGGGGTCGGTATAGCGGTCATCCTCGTCCAGCGTGTCGAGAATATCGTCGACAAAATAGCCGATCAGTTCGGCCCGAGACGGCGCACGGAAACCCACCGAATAGGTCATGCAATCATCGCCGACTGCAACGCCATTATGCGCGAAACCGGGCGGAATATAGAGCATATCGCCGGGCTCCAGTACCCATTCGTCGGTCGCTTCAAATGCGGCCAAGAGACGCAGGCTGTCATGCGGGATGAGCGGGCTTTGGTCGGAACATTTGGGTCCGACCTGCCAGCGCCTTTTACCCAGTCCCTGGATGAGAAACACATCATATTGGTCAAAATGCGCACCCACGCCGCCGCCATCGCTCGCATAGCTCACCATCACATCGTCGATGCGCCAATCGGGAAGGAAGCGGAACGGTGCGATCAGCGCGGCCACGTCCGGCACATAATGGTCAACGGCTTGGACAAGTAGCGTCCAAGGATGCTTACCGAGTTCGGAAAAACGGGTTTCCTGAACAGGGCCATTTTCCACCGTCCAGCGCGGGGAAGGGGTGGGGCTGCCCTGTTCGATCAGGCGCGATTCAATGTCAGGTTCCACCGCCAAGCCCGCCAGCTCGTCCGGCTCCAGCGGATTATGCCAAGCCGCCCACGGATTGCGGATAAGCAAAGGCTTTTTCTGCCAATAATGCTTAAGAAAATGGTCAATATCGAAATTATCGAAACGGAAAGACTGGGTCATTGCCGCCTGTTAGCAGCGGGCAGGGTTGCGGGGAAGGGGAAGGGCAATCAAAAGCCCCACCATATCCGTTCGTGCTGAGTGGTGCCCGCAATGACGCCGTATCGAAGGACATTTCGGCAAGCATAGGCCCTTCGATACGCCTCCTTAAGGAGGCTACTCAGGGCGAACGGAGGAGGGAAATGGCGGTAACGGAAATGGCGTGAACGCCACCCTCTCAAACCCTGTCGTTCAGCCCCTCGACCCCCATATGCTCGGCACAATGGTCGCAGCAGAAAAAGCGGCCGTCCGCTTCCATGCCATGACCGATGATGCGGCATTGGCAATGGGCGCAGCGCGGGGCGACGGCTTCGATTGCACATTCGAAACTGTCGAACCAGAAACTGCCGTCCGCATTGGTGAGTTGGAACGCTTTGTCATAGGCATTGCCGCATTGGGCGCATACAGGCATCATCGCCTCCTCTTCTTGTCGCCCCCTTACGCTAAAAGAACAGGGAAAGAAGGGGTTGGTTCCTGACCAACCGATGCGCCGTCAATCACACGCCTTATGCAATTTCCACGCAAGCGCGGCGGCAATGACACAGGCACAGGCGACCGAAAGCAGCGTATTTTCCACCGAAAAGCCCAGTTTCGTTAGCCCTGCAAGCAAGGCGGCTGCTACCACCATGAATCCGGAATTGACGATATTATTGGCCGCGACTGTGCGTGCGGTTTCGGATTTGGACACGGTCGTTGTGAGGAACGCATAGAGCGGCACCACGAAAATCCCGCCAAACACCGCAATGCCCAAAAGATCGATTAGCACCCAATCACCGCGCCCGATGGCGAGAAATTCGCGCCATGTCAGCAAGCCTTCTTCGCCGCTGCCGGGCGTCGGCACCCAGCCGCTTACGATCCACCACAGGTGCAGCACGAACAATCCCATGATGATCACAGCAATGGGAGAAAAACGGGCCGAAACTTTGCCTTTCAACAACAGGTTAATGATGATCGAACCGATGGCAACGCCGATGGAAAAGAGCGCGGTAAACATGGTCGCGACCGTATTGTCCGACCCCAGCACATTTTCGACCAAGGGCGGGAATTGCGCGGCGAGCATCGCGCCAATCGCCCAGAAAAAACTGATCGAACAAATGGCGAGGAACAGGCGCGGGATATGCATGGTCGCGGACACTTGCTGCCATGAGGAGCGCAGGATGTTCCAGTCAATCTTGAGCGGCGGCGCGTCGGGTTCGGGCGGCGCTGCGGGGATGAATTGCCCTGCAATCCGCCCCAGCACGGCAAAGACCAACACGGCAATCGCTGCATCCTGATAAGGCAGCAAGCCGCCCAAAATCGTTCCGGCCAAAATCGCGATATAGGTGCCCGCTTCAACTAGGCCGGTGCCGGCCAGCACTTCATCTTTCCCCAAATGCTGCGGCAAAATCGCATATTTGATCGGCCCGAAAAAGCTGGAATGGACGCCCATCGCGAACAAAGCGGCGAGCATGAGCGGGATGGAGTGGATATAAATGCCGAACGCGCCGACCATCATGATGAAGATTTCGGCGGTTTTTACGAGCCGCGCGATACGGGCCTTGTCGCTACTGTCGGCCAATTGCCCAGCTAGCGCGGAAAACAGGAAGAAGGGGAGGATGAACACCCCGCCCGCCAACGCATTGAAAAAAGCGTCCTGCTCGGGGTCTTTATAAATGGTGTAGGTCGCCAGCATGACCATCGCCATTTTGAACACATTGTCATTAAAAGCGTTCAGGAACTGGGTAATAAAAAGCGGCAGAAACCGGCGCTTGCCGAGCAGGTTGAGCGTTGGTGTCATAAGCGATTTGGCATCAGCCCCTTATTGCTACAGTTTTTAGCGTCTATCGGGTTCGATAGGCTTGGTCAAAATTCTTTTCTAATGCGCAAGGACACACTATGGCTGGAAGCACCATGTTGACGCTCCCCAACCTATTGACCCTGTCGCGTATCTTTGCAGTGCCGTTGCTGGTGGCGCTGCTGTGGTTTCCGGGGTGGGAACTGGGTTACGGCTTAGGCTTTGCGCTCTATTGCCTGATGGGCATCACCGATTATTTCGACGGCTATCTGGCGCGCGCCAAGGGGACGGTGTCGCGGCTTGGCGTGTTTCTTGATCCGATTGCGGACAAGATCATGGTCGCTGCGGTCATTTTGATGCTGGTCGGCACGCGCCACGAGCCCGCCTCTATCCAAGGCTTGCACATCATCCCCGCGCTGGTCATTTTGCTGCGCGAAATTGCGGTGTCGGGGCTGCGCGAATTTTTGGCGGGCTTGAAGGAAACCGTGTCTATTCCGGTGTCAAAGCTCGCCAAATGGAAAACCACGCTGCAAATTGTGGCGCTGGGCGCGCTCATTCTGGCGGGCGCTTTCCCGCATTATGCGTTCATCAAGCAGACCGGGATTGTCACCTTGTGGGGAGCGGCGATCCTCACGGTCATCACCGGTTGGGATTATCTGCGCGTCGGTTTGAAGCATATGGATTGAGCGGGAAGGCCGCTCCGCTTCCGCTCCTGCTCCCGCTTACGGGCGATCCGCCTTCATAATGTCTGCGAGCATTTTAAATTCTTCCTCGCGCGGGCTGTTTTTGCGCCACACGAGCGCGATAGTGCGGCTGTCATGGTCGGACAGGAGCGGGCGGGCGATAATGCCGGTGCCCCCCAGAATGCCGGAATCGACCGCCATTTGCGGCAACATGGTAACGCCCAACCCGTTCGCGACCATCTGCACCAGCGTATGCAGCGATGTGCCCATCATCGTCGCGCCCGCGCGCAATTCGGGACGGTTGCACGCGGCGAGCGCATGGTCCTTGAGGCAATGGCCGTCTTCGAGCAGCAGCAATTCGGACGGCTCCAGCATATCGGCGGTAATCGCGTCGGGAATGACCGAGGGATAATCGCCGGGGTAAGCGACGAGCAATTTGTCCCCGAACAAAGGCACCTGGTCAATGTCGCCGCACGCATAAGGCAGCGCGAGCAACACGCAATCGACGCGGCCATGATGGAGCGAATCGCACGCCGCCGCGCTGGTTTCTTCGCGCAGATATAATTTGAGTTCGGGCCGCTCCTTGCGCAGGCGCGGCAGCAAGGCGGGCAACAGAAAGGGCGCAATGGTCGGGATCACCGCCATGCGCAATTCGCCCGCGAGCGGCTTGGCCGCGCTCATCGCAAGGTCGGCCAACTGCTCGGCCTCACGCAGCACCTTATGGGCTTGTTCGACAATACGGTCACCCAAAGGCGTGAACCGCACCACCCGTCGCGTGCGCTCGACCAGCATCAGCCCCAACAGCGATTCCAACTCGCGAATCCCGGCGGACAATGTCGATTGCGTCACAAAACAAGCCTCCGCCGCACGGCCAAAATGGCCATGTTCCTTAAGCGCGGTCAGATATTGAAGCTGCTTCAGGGTGGGGAGATAAGGGTGCATGGGGGAGGGTTTAATCGAAAAATCCGATTAAGGGTAGGGGGTATGGGGGAGGTTGGTTTTGAGGGGTTTCTTATGATCCCCCCGAGCTTGTCTTGGGTCGCATACCTAAGCTCCTCCCCAAGCTTGTCTTGGGCCGCATACCTAAGCTCCTCCCCAAGCTTGTCTTGGGGAGGTGGCGCGCGCGAAGCGCGTGACGGAGGGGTTATGCGCGCCAGCGGCGCGCGCGATTGCATAAGCAATCGCTTTTACCCCTCCACCATCCGGCTACGCCGGACGGTCCCCCTCCCCGAGCA